>NZ_CP025224.1:0-70706 GCF_002850555.1 Enterococcus sp. CR-Ec1 | reverse complement strand
TTTTCCCTCCAAAATAAAAAAAAGCATCACCTAACCGTATTGGATAGGTAATGCTTTTTTTGCTAGTTTTTCATTGATCCTATATCTCAGGCTCCGGATCATCTTCTTTGGATCTAAGCTCAGATTTAATTCGATAAGTAGATATATCCTGGCCTTGATTGAGATCATCGATAGGTTGACGTAAATACAGTTCTCTTTCTTTCTTTGTAGGAAGTGTGCTATATAGTCGTTCAAACGCCTCTCTCTCTTCAGACACACTTTTTGCTCGATAGAAAGACATCAAGTTAACAGTAAACTCCAAGCGCTTGATATCATGAAACGGGATCATTAGATAGTTTTCAGTCTCCAGTGATCCATATGCCGCGTTAGCTGAAATCAAAGCTGTGCGTTTGTTGCCATCTTGAAAAGCCTGCAATTTGGCAAGACGAGCAAAAACCATCCAGGCATCTTTCTCCGTTTTTTCTGACTCGTTGAATTGATCTACAATTTCCTGTAAGTCCCCTCTTGTAATGATCTCTTTAGGTACATAATATTCTTGGCTGGCCTGATCAATTACGATCGCAATTCGATCATCTTCGTTGTAATAAGAATTTCTCAAATGTCCTGGAAGGATAGGTTGTTCATCTGACGGGGAATCAAATTGCTTATTTACCTCGATAATACCATCTACAGAAAATCCTTTTTCCTTAATTGCATTAATTCCTTTTAGACTATCTACAAAAATGGCTATATCATCCATATTTTGCCGCAGAGGTTTCGTAGATTTCAAATCTAGTGCTTTCTTTGTTTGATAAACAGAGCTGCCGTAGTTATTCAAACTACCTAGCGACTGTATAAATTTAGCGAGTGCTGTGTTATCCATATAATCCCTCCTAAAGAGTATTCATTCTTTCTAAAAGAAAGAAGACTTAGTTTTAAAAAATCCTTGATCTTAAAATTCAAATTGTGGTTATTTTGATTCATGAGATCTAAGCTTATTTGCTTTCCATTGTTACTAACTACTTATATCATAGCACGTCCAAAGCTCGCAATTAAACATTATGAGTACTATTTTTCTAGATCTAATGAATCTGACAATCCTTTTTCCGTCAAAATACCTAATGCCGCATCATAAGTCTTCAGCTGCTTCTCAAACAGCTTCACTTGTTTTTCTAGTTCACTCTTTTCAGCATGCAGTGCTTTTACCTTCACAGCTTGTTCCAGGTTGGAAGGATCAAATTTTAGTTTTTCGTTTGCTCGATATAATTTATCATTCAACGCTGATCTGGCTTCTTGTACAATTTCGTAATTGTCGTAAAAATCTTGCCCTAAAACTTTTGGTACTTGCTCACTACTAACCTGCCTTGCAGATAGAATATTAAGCGCCGCCACCATTTCTCGAACATTCTGAATAGCAGAATTTTTCCGTTTTGGAACAAGACCGCTTTCTCCTGAAAGGTAACTGGCCAAAGAAGATCCTATGACAAATTTATTTTTTTGACCTTTCTCTTCACTCCAAAAATAGAAGATATCTTTGTAATTAAAATGGGCCTCATAGCGGCCGTCTTTTAATTTTTCTAACATGTAATCAGGAATTTTGACAACTCCAGTCTCATAACGACCATAGGCAATTTCAACATAAATACCTGTAGTTGTATCTCTTTCGATCTGCCAAGGTTCAATGACAAAAGTTAGATCTGGTAAAGATTCTTTTTCTGCTTTGTGATCCGCATATTTTTTCGCAATATCTCCTAAAGCAAAAACAGCTTCAGGTTTATTTTTGCTTGTACGCTCAATAATGTTTTCTTCATTATAGATTCGGTGCTTTTTATTTAATGTGTAATCCCGAGCAGGGCGTGTTTGAGGTTCATCCAATAACTTGTAATTAATCACTTTCCCGTGCTCTTCAGAATTATGATTTGGATCCACTGAAAGATTTAGTAGTTTAGCTTTTGCTAAAAAATCATCCCAGCTAGTGCTATGAGTTAACAAGAAGTTCAAACGTTCCTTTATTTCAACTCTATAAGCATTCTTTCTTCGATACTCCTGATATTTTTTATAGGAATTCCGTTTAGGTGTATCTAGAATCATTGCCCCATGATAATCAGCCACTTTGTCCGAATAATTCCTTAAGTGAGCAGCCGTACCTCGCTGCCATCGAAATTTTTTTAGGTCGACACTAGAAGTAGTGTTAAAGATAATGTGATTATGCAAATGATCTTTATCAACATGAGTTGCTATCACAAATTCATAATCTTCGCCTAAAAATTCGAGTGCAGTCTGCCTTCCAATTTCATGTACTTCTTCAGCCGTTAAATTGTCAGTTGGATCAAAAGATTGAATAATGTGCCTAGCAATAACCTCTTCATTTGATTTTTTGTTGTTCTGTCCTTTAATATTTTGAGCCAACTTCCTTGTAAGATTCATCTCAAAAAAAGCGTTGTTTACTGCATTTATTTTGTGGCCACTGGTTAACGTCTGATTTTTCGTCCTTAAAGGATCGAGAATGTACTCAATAGCTCGTTTTAAGTTTTTTTCTTGTTTGATAGTAAGTGTTTTTGTCGTTGGCATGTCACTCAGACCTCGTTAATTTTTGAATCTCTTGCAATAATACTTCCTGAGCTTTTATATAGTTCGACTGAATTTTTACAAACTCTGAAACCAGATACTCGACGTCTTCCTGCTCCACGATGTCAGTCTGGTTAAGCTTATGTGCAATCTGATTTAAGTTGTTCCCAATTTTATTCAGTTCATAAACATATTGTCCTGTCTCAGAAAGAGACTCCTTCAATGTTGAAAAGTCTATTTTGATCACGCGACCATTCAAAGCCATCAAACGAACATAGTTAGTTAATGTACTTAGACCTGAAGTTTGCATATTCTTCCTTATCTGCTCCTTTTCATCATCAGTAACATATACTTTAATCAACTGGTCACGATACAAATTCTTATCCATAATATAGACACCTCTTATATTCAAGAAAATCAGCAGGCAAGGCTGTGCCTTGCTCAGAGCCGAACCTTAAAACCGTCCGCCCTGGAGGGGCGGGGTTTCGTCTCTGGCAAGCATAGCAAGGTGGTCCCACCTTGCGAATAAACAAAAAAGAAAGAGAACCCGAAAATCTCCGATTTTCGAGTTCCCTCTTTTTTGCTTTAAACTTGGGGCATGCCCCAAACCCCATTTCTTTCGTTGCAGCGATCATTGATAAGTGCTATCTTCCCAAAGATCTGTAATGAGCTTTCTAAAAGATTGCTCCGATAAACTTTTCAACAATTCTTCAAGAAATGCAAGACTTGAAATGTGTATTGCGATCGTTTCATTTTCTATTTTTTCTAAATTTTTTCTTTCCGCATTCAATTGCCCTATTACTCCTTTTAAAGGAGGAATAAGCAATTCTTGTTTCGGGTTCTTTTCAAACCGCTGACAAACTTTCCAAAGATAATACTGACTTAAAGGTCTTTTTTTAATCGTCTCCATCATCATCAGCACCTTCAGAGTTTTCTTTTACTTTTTCCAATAAATCTGAAATATTGACTGTGGAACCTTCTTTTTGCTCTGCTTTGTTTGCTTTGTCAGTGGAAACATTAGCCATTGCAAGACGTTCTAATTCTTTCGCACGTCTGATCTCTTCTTCAAAAGTTGCCCGAACATGATCAGGTTCTTTTTCGTACATATGCTCCGCAAACTTCCGAATAAATCTGTCACTTCTCACAATTAGCTCTGTAAACAATTGTTGCAATTTAACTTTACCATTTTTCAGTGAACGCAAATTATTTAGCACAGACAAATTCAACGGCAAAGGATTCAAACCAAAAACAGCCATGACTATTGAAGCAATGCTTTCATTTTCGAATCTTATTAAATCATCAGTTGGTTGTTTCTCTTTTTCTAGAATACAAATAATCAAGTCTGAAATGGTTTGTTCTTCACTTTGGTTTGACCTAATTCGTATCGAATGATCGTCTGTTACTGACTTTACTCTTTCTTCGAAGACGATTGATTCAGGAACTGTATGTTCAAGTATCTCGAAAATCCTCTTTGGTGTGACTTCTTTTTTTTCGATTTCTTCCCTTCCTTCTGTTTCCGATTTTTCAAAATACGGTACAACGGGAAGTTGATGTTTATTATCAAGGACTGTATTTTTTTCTTTCAGAATTTCTCCCGTTTCAGGATCAACCTTGAATTGTTCTCCTCCCAATAAAAAGACCGGTTCTGCATCTTCCTTCAACGTCCGGTTTTCTCGAATCCAGTCATTTACTTCTTTCGTTTCTATCGCTTCCGCACGCTGATAAAGAAGTAATAACTGGTTCATTAAGGAAAGGTTTTTTGTCTTGATCACACTTCTCAAGAATCGTTGATAGTTTTTGTCATGCGTCCAATCAAATAAACGATCAAGTACAAAGGAACTTATGGTTTTTGCATCCCCAGCTTCCAGCAATGATTGCAAAGTTTTATCTACAGTGAAAACTTCAGTTACCTGTACTTCCAATCTTTTTTCTAACAGATCTAGCAACATTTCCTGAGTCTCTTTTCGATAATACTTTTGATCATTTCGATAGAAGTAAGCTAAAAACATCTGACGTGCTTTCTCAACTTCACTTTCTTCTGATTGTTTTATATTTCCTTTTGTCTTCAACCAAACCTCTTGTACAAATGCTTGTAAGAGAGCTTCCAAATCATAAGCCGCTAGTTTTGTTTCAGGTAACACAGTATCTTTTTTCAGATACTGTTGCCAGAAAGAAAAGGGTAGTTTCTCAAACAGCGACAAGCAACTGGAATAAAAATCAATCGTGATAGGAACGATCGGTAAATCTGTTTCTGCACTGATTTTTACGTTTGGATTAAATAAATGAGATACATCAAACAACGTTTGCTCAGTTAGAGGCGTTCTCGTAAAGAACGCCTCATCAATCACTTCATATGGAACCCCCAAAGCAGCCGCCGAATATTGAAATGCTTTTACAAATGAGCGGTTCGGTCTCTCTACTCCTTGTTGCTTCAAATAATCTAAAATACAGTGGGCATTAAAGGAAATATCCAATGCCGATAACTCATTTTTTAGTTTTAAGTCTCTAGCCAATTTCTTCTTTTTAGTCAAGCTGCCTTTTTCATAGTCTTCAGGAAATAACGTTGGCATTTTCTTCCCCCCCTTTTATCCCACTTCAAGTTCAGCCTCTTCTGTAGAAACCGATTTGCTCTTTTCTTCGACTACAGCTTCCATAGATCGGATCAATTCTGCTTTTTGAGCTTGAGATAATTCTTTGATCGACGTTTTCTCTTTTTCATTAGCCTTCATTCCTAATTTATCGCTTAACTCTTCAATTCGTTTCATTTGTTGCAGCTCTATGTTGTTCATTTCTTTTTCAGCTGGACTTACTTCAACCGATTCACCCTTAATTTCATTTTCCGACTGATCTTTACCTTCTAGGGATTCCGTCAAACTTGATTGACTCTTTTCGGCAGAAGGAGCAACAACCTCTGCTGGCTTTTCCGCGCTTTCTTGAATATTCTCATTCACAGTATTACCTGGTGTTTTAGTTTCAACTTGTTGAACAGATAAATCTTTTGGACTAGGTTGTTGAGAAGATTGATCCGGATCATTTGATATTTCAACTTGATTTGAAGGAATTTGTTTTTCTTCTATAACAAATTTCTGTTCAATTTTGTTAGATAACTGCCTCAAGAGACCGTTGATTGCTAGGATTTTTCGATTAAACGAATTCTTGAATCCAAGTCGAACGTCCTCCTTTGTACTTTTTAACTTACTAACGGTATTTTCCTTTTTCGTTGCGAAATATTGTTTTATATTCTTCTTTAAATCTCCCAGAATAGATCCAATACTTCTTTTCACCGTTTTCGTTTCTGATTGAATCTGGTTTTCGCTTGGATTCATCATTGAATCTACTGCACTAATTGAGTTTCTAATTACTAATTCAACTTGCTTTAAATGATTTTCCAAAATAGTTTCCAACTCAGATTTATTCACATGTTGTACGCCTTGATGAATCATCTGTTTCATAAAATGATCCACATCTTGCTTCGTTTCATTAAAAGCAACATTGATATCCTGGATAAAGGCATCATTTCTAGGCATATCATTTAGCATTGGATTATCTTCCTCAACTACTTTCCTACTCTGACCAGATTCACTCAATGAAACCGCCGACTCATTCACTTGATTATTCTCAATTTGAATTAATGCTGATTCTAATTGAGTTTTGAAAGCATTCGAAGTATTCCCAATTTCTATTCCTAGTTTTTCCTTGTAAAATTTAGAGTAGCTTTCTTGAATTCCTACAAGCTCTTGTATTTTCTCCTTTGATCGGAGTATTCTGTCTTTAATTGCGGTTGATTGTTCTGGATTATCGTTGGCGACTTCAATGCTTTCTAATCCTGCAATATCAATCTCAAATTCAGCAACTTCTTTTAGAATTGGCTCCACGCTATTCTCGTCTAATACTTCAACTTGTAAATCAAGTTTACGCAAAGCCCAATCGATTTCGGCCACTTTATCCCATTGTTGCTTGTCCCTATGATCCATACTTTCTTGTTTCAATACTTCAATCTGGTTACCGATTTCAATGTATTTCACATTTTTTATTTCTTCTATTTCATGTAATTCCAGCACATGATCTCCTCCTTCATTTATGGAATACTCTTCCCCTTCTTTTCCTTTGTGCGTCTCATTTTCGGACATACTTATTGTTTTTTCATCTTCAATGAATTTAACAGTATATTCGGCCACATCGTTACTATACGGGAACAATCGAAGCAAATTGCTCGAGTCTCCTTCAAGTACTTTCTCTAGCTGCTCCTGAGTTATTACGTCATGAGTAAACGCCTGACCTTCTTGATCAAACTCAGTCAACTGAAAGTCTTCTCGATTGTTTGAGCTGTAAGAGAAAACTAGAGCCAATGAAGTCTTCTCACTTCTATCTGCGTTTAAGCTCTTGCTATAAATCTCAAATGGAATTCTTTTATCAAGAACTTCCGTCCAAAAACGATTGACCGCTACTATCTCTTGATTAAACTTATCTAATTCATAAAATGGATTACTATAGACTATAGGTACTTCCATAATCTGGAATTCTTCACGTGATTTGCTCTTTAACAAGGTTTCTATTACCTCTTGGTCTTTAGTCGTCTTAGCGCTGTATTTTTCGGAAGGAATAAAATCACCGTCTTCTTGAAGCTCTAAGGCTACCTTATTTAGGCCTTTAATAAAGTAGATCATTGGATTCTTAGTCCATTGTGTAATCGCCTTACTGTCAATGAGCGCTTGAGAATGTTTGCTAATATTTTTGTGTGCTTTGTCGGATTGATCCTTATTTTTGATCAACTCTTCTAATTGTATTGTATATTTTCGGATAGTATCTTTTGAGAACCTGGACTCGCCGGTCTTTGATTTTTCGATTTCTTCTTGTATACGTGGAATATTTTCAACGCTCATAATAAGACCGCCTTGTTTGTTTAAGCCCATTTCTTTGTTTTCTTTTTGCTCCTCTAACTTAGAGACACGATCCTCTTGTTGTTTGATTTGATCTGACAGGTTCCTGATACTATTTTCAATCTGATCTCTTCGATTAAACCAAGATTGGCCGTTTCTCTTATCATTCATCGGCTGTCCGTTTGTTAGTTCCTGGTGCGCGAATAGTTGATCAAACTTTTCGTTATACTCATTTCTCAAACGTAAAAGCTTCCTTCTTGCTTGCCCTAAACGACTATTGTCCTCAAGATCTTCTTCAGAAGTTGCTGCTTCAGTACTATTAGTTGACGTAAGATTTAAATCAGTCGCTTCAGCTTTATTGGGAACAGAGAGTGAATTTTCTACTTTATCAGGAAGTTTAGGGTAGTTTTCCATCATTCCCAACTTTTCGGCGATTGGCCAAAGAGTTTCCGGAATATACATGGCTCTTTCTTCACCGTAGACATTCAACCATTTACGTCTGTTGTCATCGAATGCTTTAATATCTTCAGTCAGATTTTTATAACGGTGTTCCCACTCGACTCCAAGCGGATTATTTAAGCTGCTGAAGATACTATCTACATCTTCTAAACCGTACTTCATCAATGCCAGTTTTGCATTCACGGGATTACGGAAAGTAATGATCAAGATCTCATTTTGCGCTTCTTCGGGCAGAGATAGCCACTTTCTTAATTGTTCTTCGGCTGCTGAAACAGATCTTTCATCACCAATTTGTTTTACGTCAATTTTTGATTGTGACTGCTCACTAATTAAAGCAGAAGGAAACAGCATTTCGGTCAACGAATTTCCATAAACACCATGGAATACTTCCCTTTCACCAATCATTGACAACATTTCGTCATGATCCAGTGAATAGTCAGCAAGTTCCGATCCATCAAACAAGAAAAGTGTTCCTTCAGGTAGTTCCTTCATAACATCTAAGGTATTCTTATGAATCTCTGTGATTTGTTCCATCGTATCTGTTTGAGGAATAGCATTCGTATATAACTCAATTGTCTCTTCTTGCATTTGAATAGCAGTAGCTTTTCCTACTAAAGAAAGCTCGCAACTTTCCAGGGCTTCTCCAACAGTCAGTTCATTGTTCTCATGAAAAAATTTCATCGATTTAATAGAGTCTACTTCTTTATCGACACGTTCTTGTACCGTTTCTTGATCAAGATCACTTTGTTCTTTGCTTGATTCTAAAACTGCAGTTTTTAAATCCGGAAAGACACTGTCAAAAAAGGTTGTAATTTTTTCACGCATCTTCTGGTCAAATAAAGCGTACTCAATGCTTGTTGAATAGGTCTCTTTCGATTTAAGAAAAATACTACTCAGGCCAGTTTCGCTCACATATAATTCAAACGCTCTTGCGAATACTTCTGTAGGAGCTGTATAATATTCTGCCTTTTCAGCTACGTAGCTGCCTTTTCCGTTTAATGAAAGGTTTGCTCTATATCTTGCAACTATTGGCTTGAAATCGTCTCTCATACTCAATAAGCGACCATTATCTATACCGTAATCTAATGCGTGGCCATACTCATGAACAAATGATTGAATACCCACACCACCAATTTCATCGTCAGTATCTCTAAAATCGATTGCGATCGTATTTTTGGTAGGTACGAACAAACCAAGGGCTTTATGGTTCCCGAGCTTCCTCAAACGCAACTCAGGAAGTTTTTCGCCAGTTTTTGGGAGAATGTCGTGTATCCATTCCATTTCTTCCTCAAACTGTGAAAACAACGCTAGATCCACATCATTATCTATTTCAACGAATTGGAAATATTTATTTAGGGTTGTTGTTTCCATTATTTTGCGAGTATCCTTGTTGATATTCTTTTTTGTTTGCCAAGCAGAAGCCCTCGTTTGCTTATCAATATCTTTTTCGTACTCTCGTTGAAGGAAAATATCGTAGGTGTTTTGAATATATCCTTCTACAAAATCAATTACCTGGTTTTGTTTCCGAGCATTCTGGATCGTTTTTGGATAAAGATAGGTAGTTCGATACCCCTCTTTAAGAAGATACGGTGACTTGTCTAAGTTTACTTTGACTGGATTTTCGGGATCATCTGGTAGATCTCCCCAATTAGCAGCAAGCTGCTCCTCCAACCATAGCCGTTCTTCTCCTTGTACCTCATTACTATCTAGCAATTCTTTCATTTGTGACGGATTGCCAAGGTACTTCTCTCCTTCATCTCTAGGTAGTGTGGCCAAGAAAGCATCCGTCAATTCCCCATGAGAATTTTTTTGAAATAAATGAGCATTCTTTTTTCCGGTATAACTTGCAATTGACAGTTGCTCCAGTAATCGTTCTAAATCCCTTCTTGCAAACTTCCACTCCTGGGCAGAATCATCAAATTCTTTTAAGATATCTCGCTGTAATTTATCGTAGCCAATCGCCCGATTCATATTCCCTAGAGCGTAGTAATCAGGATCCTTAGAGCTACTAGGCGTAAAATAATAAAATTCACCGTGCTTTGTACCATTCTTATTCTTTGGATCTAAAAGCACATTGATAGTTTTGACACGTTCTTCAGATCCATTGATCTCTTTCCTTGTAGCTATAGCCGAGTATACTGATTGCCCCTCGGCCTTACTTCTAAGCATGATACTTTCAACTTCCTCAACCGGCCTGATCTTAACTTCAGCTGACCAAGGCTGCCCATTCCAGTCTAAAACTAAAGCCTTTTCAGTTCCCACTGGATATCCATATCGATTTCGGATAAATGTGTCTACTGCCCTAATTTCGTCTTCTTGTGTCCAAGAGCCATTCTTATAAATATTATCAGCTAACTTTCGAAAGGCCGTATACAAGGTATCTTTGTCTGTGAATACCACTGGAGACGAAGTAGTGGTCCCATACTTCTTTTTAAGCAACGAAGTTAATTGATTTTCCATTAAAGAAATCCCCTTTCCTAGTCTCTGTTCATTGGTTTGTCAGCAGAACCCTTTTCTACTGTCATTCTTTGGAACTGATCAGAAACTTGTATCAGGGCTGAAACTGCTCCTCTTTTATAGTCAGTCATTTCACCTTCTTGATAATCCTTGATCAACCGAAGAATATAGTTATTGAACTGTGTTTCATTGAATGTGTTTTCTTCCATAATGTCCTCCTATAGTTGCATTGATTCCGACTCTTTCGTCACTACATCTTTCTGGATATTGTTGATCAAGTGCTGTAGTGAAAAAGGTTTTTCTGCTTCCTTCAGCAAGCCTTTTTGATACTTCAACTCGTCGTTCCAATCGTTTTTCGTCATGCCCTCGTGGCATTTTGGAAAATGGGGAATCACATCAATGTTGTTGATCCCCAAAGAATGATAAAAATCTTTCGCTGGTACCTCCACACGTGCTAATTGCGGATTAAACTGTGGCGCATCATTATCCAAGGCCAAAACGATCTTCAATTTCTCAATTTTGGTTCCTGATTCTCCGGCTAGATCATCTATCTTTTGCAGCCACCGTTCCACGCTTACTTTTTCTTCAATCTTTTTCAGGTTCGTTACATCCGAACAAAGTGCCTCAACGATCGCACGGGAAATAATCGCCTTATTCAGTCCATTCATTGCAACCAAACGGCAATTGGAAAGTTTGTCCCTATGCAGTTCGTAATAGCTCATCATGTCAATAGGGGCTTCAAAAGCATAGACCGTGAAAGGATTTTCTGGCGTAGCTTTGCTAAACTGTGACTTATCACCGATATCAACAATAACTCCACTTGATCCTTCACTTCGATGTAACGTCTTTTTTAACCGGCCCTTCTCAGGATAGAGTTGTTTGTTATACCAGATCCCTTGCCTAGCACCTCCGACAATTTTCCCTTCCAAATTATGGTGCTTGAAAACGATAATGGGTTCAGTTTTTCCCGTCTCATAATCTCTATGGACAGCTTGGACCATGATTCCTTTACTTAAAAAAAAATCGATTGTTTCGTCAGATAGCCCGCGTTCTTCTTTCAAATATTTTCTAGCATAGTCAAACGTCTTTACTTCCTTTACTCGATAGACAAAGGGTTCTTTCTTAGGTACTTTGGATCCATCAAATATTCCGGCTTCAGTACCGATAAGATACTGAAGGGCTTCTTTGAATGACACATTGTTGATCACTTCAACCATTTTGATTACGTCTTGGTGACGAAGTTCATTCCCTTTTGAGTACCAGGAAAAGGTATTTTTATCCGGATCTATTTTAAAACTAGGGTGTTCGATCCATGCATACGTCCTTCCGACTTTTTTCAACTCCAAACCTAAAGAACTTGCAACATCCAGGATATTCTTTTGTTTAGCCATTTCTTTCAATCGATTGGGGTTGTATTTGTTCATATAAACTCACCTCCAAAACAAAAAAGACACGAACGAACGTGTCTTTTTTAGCCTATGCTTGTTTCAATTTCCGCCTTTCCCCAAGGTCAATCGGGGAAAAGTGCTTTTTTTGTTCCACAACCTGAATAACTTGCGTATGTTCTCGATTAAAATTAGCCAGTGCTTCTTTGAAATTGGCTTCCAGACCTGCATTCATAGTACGTTGCCGCATTTTTAACTCGTCCATTTTCCCTTGTAAGATTCGAGAGAGTTGATCTGTTTGTTTTTCATATTCGGCTTTAATCGTCTGATCGATCTTGTTTTTGTAAGCTTCTCTCAGTACATTGGTTTCTTCTTGCAACTGAGAAACAAAGGCCTGTTCAATTTCTCGTAACGCTTGCTGGTGACGTAATTTTTCTTCCTGAGTTTTTTGCTCTTTCTCAATAGAAAGCTGTTGATTTAAGTTGCTTAGTCGATCCTGTTCTTCAGCTGTTAACCGCTTAGTGACTAGTTCTTCAATCAAGTCGCGTTTGTCTAACTGTTTGATTTCTTCTTTTATTTTTTTGGTTTCAGTTTCAACAAAGGCTGCCAATGCATTATCAATCTCAGCTTTTGTTGATTGAAGTACACTTTGAACGATTTCATCTGAACTAGATTGAATTTCTAACTGACTCACGTCGATCTCAAGTTCTTTATCCAATAGATCAGAAACTTCATCAGGAATGATAGGATTCAGCTTAGAATCCGGCATGTAGGCTTCCGGATTAGCAACAGCAGAATGTTCTCGTTCTTCTCTGAGTTGATCAATCTCCATTTTTTGCGCTTCTATTGCTTGTTTTAGCGATAGAAATTCTTTTTTTGAAACCTGGACAAGTTCTGGTTCGTTCGGAGCTTCCTCGACGGACTTCCTTTCCTCCACAGCCGATTCGTTCATACTTAACTCGTCTGTGCTTGAAGTTTGCTCTGCTTGTACTGGAATTGCATCCTGATGTAATTCTAACTCAAAATCCTCTAAGGTAAATTCATCGTTTCCATTAGGTATTTCCTTGTGTTCAGTTGTACCTTCAGCTTTAATTTCTTCAGTATCGTCCACAGAATAATCAATTGGTTTTTTCGTAAAGAAATCCGATAACTCCTCTAACCATTCGAAGCCCTCTTCTTGGGGTAAGTAAATGCGTTTTGCAAAATAGACAGTGCCGTGGATATTGTTTCTTACTTTCGTAATAAGCACAGAACCCTTCAAATAGTCTCTTTTGAAACGAAAGTCTTGATCGGTAATGTATTCCACAAGATCATAAGCATCATATAGTTGTGAATCCGGCAAATTTTCACTCTCGGATATTTCATAGATAAATTTAGGCTTCCTCTTAAATAGTTTCATAGCTATTCTCCTTCATGGAAAGATCTGATTCCTCTTGTTGAACAACGTCATGGCCAACGAAAGGATTCGAAATTGATCGGTCTTTCAATAATTTAATCGCTTCCTCATAAGAGATCCCTACTTCCTCGATTACTGACCGAAACCCTTTGCTTTCCTCTTCAGCAATTTGAGTTTGTAGTTTCTTTATACTTTTATCCAACTGGTCCCTCTTTTTGATTGAGTCTTCCATTTTAGACCGAAGCTTCTCTAACTTACTCTGGCTCACTTGAATCACTCCTTGCTTGATCGTTTACTTCATTCATTTCTGTAATTTGGTCACCTAAATAACGAACAAGAAAAGACTCTTCAGTCATAAAAGGCGAGTCTTGGTAAGGTGCCTTTTGTTCTATTCTTACCGTTACTTTATACAAATTATTATCAGCTGTATCCTGGTAAATTTGAGAGGATAGGTATCGACTTGACACCAGTTGCGTTGAATTTGACGTATTGATTTCTTTTGTTTCTTGATAGGTATTGATCAACTCCTTGATTATTTCACTATCAGCCTCGATACGTTTTTGCTCGTATAACTCCTCACTCATAAGATCTTTTAGCAAATCCGCGCGATCTGATACTGATTTTTCATCAAGATCCCACGTGAAATAAACACTGAAGAAGTTTCGCAACAAGTCAACGGACTCGGTTTTTTCAATACTAGACTCGGTAGACTCTTGTGTCTGAAGCATTTCACTAGAAGCTGTTTCTTCCGTCAACATGCCTTCAGTAGTTTCTAAAGTATCATGCCGATCGCTAGTTTCTTGGGTTTGCGTTGGCGGCTGCACAGACTGACTGTCTGTATTCATGAAAGCTATTGTCATATATACAAGCCCTACAACGATCGCAACTAATAAAAATATACTCGCACCCATAATGATTCTGATTTTTCTTTTATCTTGCATTGGTTCCTCTCCTTATTAGTTTGGCGGCCGAACAACAGAAGACACGCTTCCAGGATAAAAGGTGACTGTCCACGTTTTCAAAGGCCCAGGGTTCTGGTCGTATAATACGTATTGGTTGTTTCCTAAGACTTGACCTACAACACCAGTATGTCCATATAAAGAATGGGCATACCAAGAGCCCATATTACCGCCTGTATTGTAATTAATAATGTCACCAGCACGAATTTCTTGATAGCTAGGGTTTCGAATGACCGACCAGCCCCAGCTGGCCCACGGATAATCTGTTCCAATGTCACTCGCTTTGATCCCACCTCTCAAAATGATTGACGGATTGATCGAATTTGCGTAAAAAGCAGACACCGCATAACATTCACCAGTCAGACCACCGAATTCTCCACTAATAACTGTACCTAAGCGTTGATCCAATACTGCTAATCCAGCACCGCCGCCGCCAACAGGTCCATAGCCTCCAGGCGGATCCGGAGTACCGCCATTCGCATCGATCCATCGATCTAATTTTTCAGCTGTTTCAGCTCTCGACTTCCCCGCGTCCAACTTGGTCCAATAAACAAACTCGCCTGGTTGCAATGTATTGTTATGATAGGCCCTAGCACGTGCGTCCATAATCGCCAATGTTCGATTCCCGTAAGAATCTATTTGTGTACTTCTGAAGTCTTGTACAGCTCTTGTATTGTCCCAAGAAGCACCTTGGTTAGGATCATTATCAAATGCACCATATCCAAAGATATTCGCTTTAGGGAATTGGAGGGCTACTCCAGCTGTACCATACGAGCTTTCCCATTGAGCGAAAGCTACAAGCATTCGGACATCTATCCCTGAAATGGTTTGAAGCCGCAAAAACTCTTCCCCTGTGGCACGAGAGTCTACTGTATATCCCTCGTTTGCAATGAACGTATCTATTTGCTCAGCTGTAATCCCGTATCGTTGGGCTAGTAGTGAAGAATTGTATGCATTGTCTCCGTCCCAATGTTTGACATAAAAAACGCCATCATTAGAAGAAGCGTTGCTTTGACTATTGAACATGAACAACAAGCCAAAAAAGATCAATAGCACAAAGGTTATACCGGCCACAATCCATCCGATCGGATTACTGGCCGTGAAACTGCTGACTACTTTACTCGTTGCATGTGCAACTGCTTGTTGAATCTTAATAGCAACTTGAGAAGTGGTGACTTGCTGTGTTGACTTGCTCTTTACAGATTTCATGGCCACACTCGCCACTTTGCTTGCCTGCTTGTCTGAAGCGAAACGCAAAGTTTCAAGTTTTCCAGTAGTTACAGATTGGGAGAATTTTTGGTTTTTGGTTAAGAACCGATCTACTTTTTTTGCTCCCTTGAAAAGGTGATCGGTATTTTTCGCATTTGTTTTGAATTCTTGCAAGCCTTCTGTATCTTCTTCTTGATCAAGTATGCTGAAACTTTGATCAAGAAGTTGTGTTGCTCCTATTTTTTTCGCTGAAGCCGAAAAGATTGATTCAGAAGGTGCAGCTTGCTCATTACCGATTCTTGGTTTCGACTTTGTTTCTTTTGTTTTCTTTGACTTGTTAACTATCTTGTCTTCGTTTAGATTTTCGGCTTTTTTAGCAGCTTCTTTGGCTTGTTTTTTATTTTTGCTTGCAATGGTTTCTTTTTTTGGTTTATGAGAGAAAGCTGATTCTCTATCCGGTCCTTGATCAAACGAAGAAGCCTCTCCCTTAACATGTTTTGTAAGGGAGTTAGCTTTCTTCTTATCAGATTGAGTAATAAATGTTGAACTATCTTCTTTGAACTGTTGAGTGCCAACTGTAGATCCTGTATTTTCTGAGTGGCTTGTTCCTGAAGATATCCCCGCATTCAGCTCATTCTTTTGTTTCGTATGTTGCTTTGTAGCATCAATTTGCTTCTTACTGCTTGTATAGCCATAGACCGCTCTTTGATTAAATTTAGCGATCGTACCGGAACGAATTTTCAAAGAGCGCTGCTCTCCCTTAAAGCGAGCCTCCCTTGGTAACTTAAATTTGTCTTTAGGCCGTGAGTTGATTTTCATTTTTTCTGCTCGTATTCATTAATTCGAATAGTTTCGTTTCTTTCGGAATCAAATTAGAGAAGGGAATAATTTGACCACCTGCAATAATCAATCCAGTTCCGACTCTGTTGTTCTGAAGGTACATAGCTTCTTTTTCTGTTAGTTTGAAGCGATCTACTAATGCATCCAATACCTCTCCCTTTTGTTCTAAGAGAATTAGAAAATCTGAATTGAAGAGAATCGATCGACCTTCCATAGTCGATAACATAGTTTCTGCCGATTGTGTCATGAACGTTGGACACCCTAAGTATTTCCGGATACGCGAATAAATCTCTGAAGCCTGTACACGTAAGATTTCAGGTTGAGAAGGATTGATTATAACTTGAAATTCATCAATATAAACCCGTGTCTCAATTCCCCTTGCACGATTTTCTACTACTTTGTTCCAAATTCGATCCAAGATCGATAAATAGCCAAAAGTGGTCATTTCATTTTTTAGCAAATACATATCATAGATAGTTAAATTCTTTGACACATTCACATTGGTTTCTTTTGCAAACATATTTAAAGATCCAGTGATATATAGTCCTAACGCATCGATCAACTCTTTTGCATCTTCAGAGGTGTCTCTTTTCAAGACTTCATACCACTCTTGCAAGGTAGGTGTATCATACTCCCTGAACGTTTGTTGTGTAACCGAATCAATTTTGGTTCGTTGGCCAGCAGTAATATGTCCAACCAAGTTAGAGATCAGACTAATCAAAAAGTTTGATTTGATAGCGACCGGACTGTCTCCTGCCTCCATATATTTGGCATCAGCTAACTCCAAAATATTAATCGACGTATCACTTCCTGGGGCAACAGTGACAACCTCACCATCTAAAGCATCAGCAAGAGGAATGTATTCTCTCTCCATATCCAAAATAATGATTTCAGCTTCAGGGTTTCTAAGACGCGTAGCAATTATTTCATTCTTGGCCGCAAAAGATTTCCCACCACCGGATACAGCCATGATTCCGCCATTTGCGTTCTTCATTTCACTACCCATTCGATTAATCAAAATATTATTTTTTGATAATTGGTTTGTCCCGTAATAGGTTCCGCCTTTATGTTGAACATCTTGGCTGGTAAATGGAGAATTAATCGAAATATTCGGTGTGATCAAATCGCGCATAAACGTTCGTTCATAATCTAAATAGTTTTTTCCGATCGGTAGACTAGAATTCAGCGCTTCTTCTTGTGTCAGATATAATGGTTCAAATACAGCCCCAAACTTTTCACCAACAGCCTTCACTTTGTCTATCTGGTGATACAAGGCTTCTTTTGACTCGTCCCAAACGTAAATGAGGAATGTAGAAGCTTGCTGCTTATCCCCTGTTTCTTCTACAAACTCAATTTGTTCATTCAAATCTTCCTGGTGTTCTCGGATCGTTCGTGCTATGTGCCTAGTCGAATATCCGCGCTCACTAGCTTTCATTTCTCGCTTGATTACATCAGACTCAAGATTTGTCGCTTCTTCTCTAAGCTTTTTCGCTGTTTTTGCGATCGAATAAGGGGTTGCATGAATTGTGATCACCATTTCCGCTTCCGCTTCTGTCAGCTCTTTGCACATGTTGTCAGATAAGTTACGTGGAAAATCGCGCAAATATAATACTTGACCAAAATGATCATCCATTTGAAAGTCGATTTTTCCGACTTTTTTAAAGTCGAGATAATTTGGTGCAATTAAGTCCTTCGTTGTTCGTTTGCTTCTCTCAATGTCTTGATAGTCGCCATACAGCGGCTTGCCAGGGCGCAAGATCTTGTTCATCGTCTTTAACCTTTGCATGCCATCCTGTGCCTCCATAGGGGCTTTGACAGCCATCAATTCATCTGCAAATGCATCACTAATATTTAGCAATCGTTTTTGTGCATTTCTAATGTTTTCTGCATGAGTAGACAGCGTAATAAAACGTTCTACTTTCCAGTTATTCCGTCCAGCATCGTAGCTCGTCTCAATGATTTGGTTCAATTCATTTCTAAGTTCGTCACCTGCTTCATTTTGTAAAGGATACGCAGTTTCTTGCATGTACTGTCCTTTTGGATTTTTGGTAACTAATAACGATAGTTGAAAATGTTCTTTTTCAGACAATTGATTGATTGCTTTGTTGTATTGAGAGAGTACTTGTTTTTGTTTCTCAACGTGTGCAGTTGTGTAGTTGATTGCTCCTAACGTATAAGTCATAGAAAAGATATCCTCGACGACATGCATCAGCCCGTCTTCAAACAAGGCTGTATAATACAAAGAGTTTTGCGTACTAGCAGCTTTTATTTTTTGTTGTTTCTTTAATTTTTTTGTTTTTTTGGAAGTCTTTCGCACTATATTTTTCAATCCCTTCTTTGGTTTGATATGTTCTGATTTGAACCGTTGTTTGATACTTCAAATTTAGCTTTACCCAAGTAGAAAACTTATAACCATGTGGTCTGAACATTGCGTTAAAAGCAATTAAACCTAATAAGGGAAAGCACAATCCTCTAAGCAAGCCTACTGGAATAAATCCATAGATGGCATTGACGACATCCAATCCGAACGTAAGTAAAAGGCCTAAGATCAAAAGCCATTGAGATCCCGTCAATCCGGCCATTGTTTTATCCCTTTTTGAAACATCTCTAAAAACTTTGATTTCCACTGTTTACACCCCAAACATTTCTGAAGATTTTTTGTGTGTTTGCCACAGAACGATAATGAAAACAACCGCCAGTATTAGATTTTGGAAGAACTGAACTTCCATATCAATGTTCAATGGATTACCTAACCCCGTTAGATCCAGTGTGATACTAGATAAGAAATGGTACACACCAAAAACGACCATTATTACTGCTGGTTGAAAAGCATAAGCTAAAATTCTTTTAATATAGTTTTTCCCAATATGATCATGTTCTTCAGACGCAAAGGAAGACATCGGAATAGGCATGAGTGCCAGCATGACATATAACTGGAAGAACCGTAGCAAAACGATTACCCATACCATGACGTAGGCAGCCAATGTTACAAGCGCGCCAATAATCACCAATAACAGCACCATGATCCCTCTTCGTAGTGCTTCAGTAGGATTCAATAGCGCACCAATTAATTCACCAATTATTGATAAGGTATCTGTCGGAACTTCTACACTTGGTAAGAGAAAAACATCAAAAGCATTTCCTGCATGTCTTGAAATTAAATTCCCAAGCCCAATCCCAATATCCAAAATAAAATTTAACGTCATACTTGAAAAAGCAACGGCCAATCCACCAAGAGCAAGACGAAAAGAGAGACCTTGAAACATTTTCAAGGTCACAATACCGGCATTTGACGAATTTGCTTTTTCAAACATTTTCGCGATTTCTAAAACTATGAGTATTCCTACTAGATACGCACCAACAGCACGTGTTGAATTGGCAATAATATTATTGATCCAACTCAATGTTTCCGGAGAGAAATCCCCCATATTCTGAGTGAGCGTTTCAACTAAATCCATACGAATCCTCCTCTGAAGTGTTTGTTACATGCCTGGAGGGTTCGAGAAAATTCCACTAATTAACGATCCTCCGCCGATAGCGATCAAAAGCATTCCACCGATAACTAACCAAGAACCTTCCATTTTCCCTTGAGAATCCCCTTGTCGACCTGCTTGGGTGATTTGAACAACACCCCACACGGCTAAAAGAACACCGCCGCCACCAATCATCCACATAATCCCTTCAGCGATTGTTGCACCAGTGCTGCTAGCATTTCCTACTACTAATTGATTCAATCCTGTCGCTACATTTGATAAAATTCTATTCATTATTTTCTGTCTCCATTCACTTTTATAATTTTTTATGCTGCCCAATCAATATCCAAGACCAACGGTTCACTACTTGTTTCCTTTGAAACGTTGGCTTCAAATTTTTCTAGGCTATTTCTATATCGTTTCACCTCATACCAATTCGGATCGCCTTCTTTATGGCCGAACTCCTTAGCATTCGGGTGTTTTTTATAATTAAACTTAGGAACTTTGAACATTGGTACTGAAGCAATTTTTACCAGTGCATTCAACCTGTCCAGCTCCCCAACTTCACTTTGAGAAATAACTTCTTTTCCAACTGGTTCACTACGAACGGATCCTCTATCGCGTTTTTTCATGTAAATTGTCTTCTTCCCAGCAGTCTCAGAGAAGAATTTCTGAGTATCTGGTTCGGTAGATCCTGAAAGATAGATCCACGCGTCACAATTACCAAAAAATGACTTCCAATCGTCCTTGTACATGGCTACGATTTGATTGACACTCTGTAGTAAAATCGTGATACTCATCAAACGGCTTCTGAATACAGACAAAGCTTGTTTGATATTAGGTACCTTACCTAAATTGGCAAACTCATCCATTAAAAATTGGATTGGAACATTAGCTTCTCCGCCCATTTCATTGTCAATTATGTGTTCCAGTGTTCTAAATGAAAGTAAGAAAATAAGAAGCGGAAGGAAATTGAATGTGTCGTCCATATCTGGAATCTTCAAGAAAACCGCAGTTTTTTCCTCAACCCATTTCTCAATTTCCAAGTTGTCATCTTTAATGAATTCTTTGACCTGTTCGAGATCAAATAGTGAAAAACGAGTGATTGTAATTGCGAGTACACTGTCTTTTGTTTTACCTTCAAAATTCCGTATAAAGTTTTGCCATTGAAGATAGGCATAGTTGTCTTCACCAAACTCTTCCGCAAAATTCTTGAACATGAATTCTAGAGGACTTTCGACATCCTTATTCTCACGCTTCAGTAATCGAACTAAGGTACCTATTTGATCCAGGCTAGGCATAATACCGTCACCTTTGATTTTTTCTGTACCACGATAACGATAATAAAGATAAGCAAACAGAGCTGTAATAAGCAGTTCCTCAGCTTTATCCCAAAACGGCTCACCTTTTTTCTCATGATCGGCATTTGTAGAATCTATCAAAGCGTTTATCACTTTTTTCAACGTTACCTCATCCTTGACATAAGCAAATGGATTGAAGTGATCGGTATTTTTCAGCGTATCAAAATCAACCACTTTGATTTTGTAGCCATTTCTTTCTAGCATTTTTCCGACACGGTTCACGGTTTTTCCTTTCGGATCAGTTACAACAAAACTTGAGTTCATTTGAGCAATATTACTCATAATGTACGAGGTGGTCTTCCAAGATCCTGATCCTCCAATAACCATTACATTGTTATTTCTGTTCAACCTCGGATTTTTTCCCTCGTACAAGTTTTTGTAGCAGCCTTGGCCAAAAATGAGATTGTCTGAAAAGCTCTTCTTGTTCCTAAACTGCTTCATTTCCTTTTTGGTTCCCCACCGGCCGCTACCGTATTCCTTTCCTGGATCATATTCCCTGGTATCTCTTACAAGGTAGGCCAAAGAAGCGACGGTCAATGCTGCACCACATACAAGGAGCGACGTTCTTTCTGTAGAAAAATGAAGCGGATTATAGAAGATCTCCTTACTTACTTGCACGGCTGCAGCCAGCTTCTCACCTTCTGGTGCATGCATGGCTAGTTCTGCAGCTCGATTCGCTACAAAAGCACCGGCTCCACCAAAAAAAGCATACGGAAGAAATGATTGCTTTTTTGTCATAACTCAATTCCCCCACCAGCGTTTTCAAAAAGAGATAGTGCGTCCAAGGTTTCTTTTGCCTCTTTCGCACTATCTCCAACTAATTTGGTTCCTTCTGATCCAACTTGAACGCTGGCTTCTTTTTCTTTCTCTACCGATTTTGCTTTTTCTGTTGATTGTTCTTTTGCTTTTTTGATCAACGCTTCAAATGTGGGCTTCGTGACACATTCCGGATCTTTGACGATTTCATCGATCGTCCGTTGAAGTGCTCGTGTAGCAACGTTCGCATCTTTTGCGTAAAAGTGTAACTCCATTGTTTGGTCAGGAAGTTCTTTGACATGGAATTGAAGACCATACTCAGTTAACATCGTCTTCAGCTGATCTAGGTTCACTTCTTTATTTAACAGCTGTGGTTCAGCCAGCATTTTATTACTGGCCAATAGAAACTCGTAGTCTTTTTCACCAGCCTTTACGAGAAGCTTTTTCTCGCAGTCACGGATTAATTCCATTTGTTTCTCTCTAGGCAATTGTTTAAACTTGAATTCTAATTCGGGTCGATCTGGGAGTCCAAGTTGTTCTCTAAGATTTTTAAACTTTTTCCAATTATCCGTTGCAAGTTGTTCTGCCTGTTGTTTCATTTCCTTAGACTTTGCGGCCTGTTTCAGCATCGAAAAGAGGCGAAACAATTGATAGAGCTTTTGAGGTGTTCCTTTACAAATAACTTGATAAGCCTCTTGTTGCGATTGACTCATAATCTAGCCTCCTAGTTCAAAAGTCTTCAGGAAGATGTGCTGAAATATCTGATTCTTCAGTGTCTTCCTTTTCTTCGGTCGGAATAACTCCTTCTAAGTGTGCTTTTAATACAATTAAAAGATTTTCCAACGTCTGATCAGTAAGCGTAATTCCTTTTTTCATCTTTCCTTCTGGCGACCAGTTTCGAAGATCATACACTGGATCTCGGCCATTATAAGAAACCTTATTAAGCTCAGTAGTTCCCCACTTATTTCTTGCAAGAATTCCGATTTCTTCTGTTTTTTCAAAAGAAATGTCCTTGTTTTCTTCTTTCGATTGGTTCTTTGTTAAATCAAAAACCATTCATACCACCTCCAAATGAAATTCCTAAAAGTCTGTTCAACTGTTGCTCAGCATGTATAAATTGTTTCGAGGGAGTTAATGTAACTTCAGAACGGATTGAACAATCATATTTCTCATTTGCTAACTTGAATATTTGTTCATCCTCAGAAAAGAGATAACCTTCCCCTATTTTCAGTTTAGTAATAGGCTTGATATAGCTTTTCGGTATCACATTTACATTCGCTAAAATTTCTGCAGACGTAGTCGGCATTTGCATAGCTAATACAAAACTTGCATGCTTTAACAAATACAGCTGTCTCCAAGTAAGATCGTTAACACGATGGGCGGTAAACAAATATGCTGCATTCAGGCCGTTAGTTTCTTCCAATAAGTCGATAACCTGAGTATCCTCATCTATATTGGGAATGAAATATTCAAGATCATCAAAGTAAACCCACGTTTTTCTCCCATCTTTCGTATTTTGTTTGATCATTTGGCTTATCGAGCGAAATAATGAATCTATATTATGCTTATCGATTGGCATACCAGGATAAGCTTTCACCCCAACTCCAATATTTTTATCAAAATCTACAAAAGTAAAACGACTATTACTATCCATATGCTTCAAAAAACTCTCATATTCATTTTCCTGAGAAACAAGAATGATCTTATCGTTTTTAAATGTATTTAATGCATGAGAAATCATATTCCTGATCAAGTTTGTTTTCCCACATCCACTTTGCCCAATAAGCACTGTGTATTCTGATTTATTTTCACCAAGCGCAGCTCTCATCAACTATCTTCCTCCTGTCTCACTAGCCAATCCCTCACTGAGTATTGCGTGAGAAGAGTAAAACAATTGATTCATATGATCTATGCACTGATAAATAGATAATTTAAGTTGATCAGTGATTCGATTGTCGTCATTGATCGTTTGGATCACTTCTTCCTCATTGTAAGAATAAAAGCCATCTTCCCAACGTAAGGAAACTTCGATTACTGATTGCGCAATGGAGATTCGATAACTACAACCATCCTTGTTTATATTATCTTGTCCGGATATGTGCATGTATTGACCACTCCTTTCTTCACTCTTCTTTCATCGTTGCTCTAACCATGATTCGATAATCTGATCCAACTCGATCACTATTACAAGTTAATAAAGTCAACCAATGACTATCGTCTGGATCATCTAACATATATTGCCCTTCACTTTGGTGAATAACTCGTGTCTCTTGTACGACATAGGTAGCTTCTTCCCCGTAAAAGGTAATTTCTACCTCGTCTCCGACTGATACATACTGTAGAGAACCGAACAACAGCCCTTGTGAAGTCATGTAATGGCCTAACAGAGCAAAATTTCCTTTACCGATTTGCTGATTTGCCTTAACTGTTCCTGCCCCAATGCTGATATTGGCTTGCGTGATCCCTTCTAAGATAGGTAGATCCATTCCTACAGCTGGAATACGTATAAATCCAACGCCATACTGATCGATCAGTTCAACCGGATCCACAGGCAAATGTGACGATCGTAACGGTTCTATATCTTCCCCACTGTAATTTCCTATCACTCTTTGATCAGTTGATTTTTGTTGCATTTCCACCAATGCTTCTTGTTGCAATGCATTCACTTGTTTAGAAAACTGGAAATGCTTGATAAATACGCCAAGTACTACCAAACCGACAATCAAAATCACTGTAGTTGTATAAACAGCAATTTTTTTCCGTTTGGACGTCTGCCTAAACAAGAGCTTCAATCTCCTGGTTTTGATTAATAGTCCTCTCACGCTATTTCTCCTTCCACAAATACAAAAGAGACAAAGTGAACTTCACTTCGTCTCTTCTTTTGCTGCTATTCAAATAAATTTGCAAAAAAGCTTGTTACTTTGAGTTTCCAATTATCCCAAGTACTGTAGCTTCCTGCTTGAGGAATTTCTGGTGTTTTATTAACCGCAAATCCAACAGTCTGTTCTTTGTTATCTAGATCAAAGTGATCACTAACAAGGTCTGTTAGATCCTCATCACTATAAACCATATGAGTTGCGACTAATTCGTCTCCGTCTTGCATAGTATTTGCAGGCAATAACAAATCAAAGAGAAGTTCCTGTTCTTCTTCTCCTTTTGAAACGAAGGAAGAAATCTCGATATCGACAACCTCTTGAGTAGCTACATTAATATATTTTGTAACAACAAAATACTCGTGTCCTTCTTTTCCACCTCGTACCCATGCATAGTCCGTCAACTTGTTATCAACTGTTGGATCTACTACTTTTGCACCCGTTTCAGTTTCTGCAAACACAGTCTCAACTTCAAGATCCAATCGATCGTTTTCAACTTCGATTATGATCGTTTCTTCATGATTCTCAGCTGAGATTTCAAACGGATATTCTTCGTTATTTTCGTGGTACCAATCAAGTGGTTTCGTTTCAACAAACACATATTGACCGGTTGGTAGATCTTCAACTAGAATCTCTCCATTCTCATCTGTTACATAGGTACCGATAACAGTGCGTGAGTCGCTTTCTGAGCTTCCGTTGTCTTCTTCAACGACATTATCTTCAGGAAGCTCCTCTTCTTCCTCAGCAGCCTCTGAACGAGTTTCTGGCGTTGTTTCTGCTTCGTCTTCAGGAGTGCCTTCTTCCGTTTCCTTCTCGTCAGGATCAGACGGATTTTCCTTATCTGTTGTATCATTATCCGTTTCTGGTTCGGTTTGTTTGAACTCCCCAATTCGAATCAAATCAAATTCGACACCAGGTAACGCCTTTTGATCCATTCCATCTGTTTTGATTACTTTTACGTTTGCACGTGCAAGACGATTCAAAATAGCATCGGATCCTTCTTCAGGATCTTCTTCCGTTACAACTGAATCTTCTTCTTGTTCCTCTGACTCTTCAGAAGCACCAGCGTCTGCTTCATTTTCTTCTGTTTCGGGAGTTTCCTGTTTCTCTGCTTCCCCTTCAGCCTCTAAGTCATTTGGTTCGTCTTCGTTTTCGCCTTCTTCGATTGGAGCTTCTTCATCGGTTTCTGGCTCGTTTTCAGTTTGTTTTGCTGAAACATGAATATCGTGTTTTTGATCATTCGTTTCTGGTTCGTAGGTGAAGAAGTATTTCGCTTCATTCAAGACATGATCTGTACCAGCATCTACTTCTTGCAAGTACATACGAATCGTCTGATTCGGTAACTTCAGTCCTTCAAAAGCAATGATTCCATCTTCTACCGTTGTGTAGCGCAATGTTGTAT
This sequence comes from Enterococcus sp. CR-Ec1, assembly GCF_002850555.1. Taxonomy (NCBI): domain Bacteria; kingdom Bacillati; phylum Bacillota; class Bacilli; order Lactobacillales; family Enterococcaceae; genus Enterococcus; species Enterococcus sp. CR-Ec1. The sequence goes on along the minus strand of NZ_CP025224.1, from coordinate 44,709 downwards.
CTGCTTCAAGAACGGACTCCCCAATCGTCAATTCTTCGGCTAAACGTAAAGCAAAAACTTGTCCGTTGTTTGCGGCTTCCAAATCAATTACAGCTTGATCGTCTTCCCAACCAATAACTACTTCCTGCTCTTTTTGCCCATAGATATTGATCTCTTGTAAAAAGTTTTCTACATCTAGGGTACTAGAAGTGATCTCTAGTGCTTGTCCGGCATATTCGATTTCAAAAGGAATTGGATCTTCCAATAAGACGACCCCTTTTGGCGCACCCACTTCAATTAACTCATATTTTCCGATATAGAGAATTGGATCAGTTAGGAAGCGGCCCTCTTCATCCGTTGTCCAAACAAGATCTTCCCCATCTTGCTGTAAAAATTCTCCAGCTGGGAAGCGAACAGTGTTATCACCAGTCACAATATCTTCAGTTGGACGAATTTTAAACTCAAAACCTGCACCTGCATGCTGTTCGAATTCTAGTTCACTGTACTCACCATATTCAGACTCATGATTCACAACAGAAACATTCGTTTCAACCGTTTTGTTGACTTCTAATTGCCCCATTTGGTTCTTATTGGTGATCACAACTAAGACGATCCCGTCTTCTTCTTCACCAGTGACTTCAAAGTATGCTGGCTCGTCAGCTAGGACGTATCCCTCGGGCGCTTCTACTTCAACTGCTTTATATTCTCCAAACGCAAATTGTGTTGGCAGTTGAAGAATACCTTCTTCATTAGTGTAGAAAACAGAATGCTCTACACCGTCTAAGTCTTTCATTTTCAGTTGTTCGCCAGTCGTTTCTGAATAAATTTCAAAACCTGCTTTAGATCTGACAATCTCTTTGCCAGTTTCTTCGTCAACTTTTACAAAGCGAACCTTTGCTTCTTTCACCTTGTTTTCAATGACATAATGGAACGTTTGTCCATGTTCACTAATCGTTACATAGAAGTCTTCGCTACCATCATAACCTGTAGGAACTTTCGTTTCCGACACACGGTAGGTTCCATACTGAAGTCCGGAAAAACTTACATGGCCAGAAGCATCTGTAGTCTTTCTAGCGACTTCCTCGCGATTGCCGTGATCTCGGTATACGGTAAACTCAACACCTTCTAATACAGTTACTTCATTTGATTGATCTTGACCAGTGATCCAATGCCAGGCGTTGTTCCACCAGCTGTAGTTTCCGATCTTAATCAAATCAAACCCACCTGTAATTACCTGGTTTTGTTTGGTCACATTTGCTTGTACTCCTACCGCAGCTGTTTGGCCAGCATAGGCAATCGTAAATGGTACTGGTGTATCATCAAGGACGTAACCTTTCGGCGCTTCTACCTCTACAAAATAATAATCATCAAGCAAAAGGTTTCGAACAGTTAGTTCACCTTTAGAATCAGTTGTGTAGGTTCCTAGTTTTTCTTTGTTAGAAGCTCTATATAAATCAAACTTGGCTCCTTCAAAAGTTGCTTCACCTTGTGGAACACCGTCTGTCTCAATGTCACGCTTTTTAAGAACCACATTGCCTCGTTGTTCCTGATTTTCCACTTCTTGCATGATATTAGTAACATCAATATTTTGACCTGCATATTTGATAATTACGGTCCACGTATTCGTGTTCAGTAAGAATCCTTCAGAAGCTTGGATTTCTTTTAACGTATAGGTACCCAAAGGTAAACTTTTCGATTTAGCAATACCTGAAGCATTGGTTGTAATCGTATCGACTAGCTTACCAGAAGTATCTGATCCCTCGTATACTTCAAAAATGTTTCCTTCCAAAGTATAGTTAGCATTTGGCATATCTTTACCAAATTCTACAGCAGATTTATCGATCGTAATCGTACCTAGCTGCTCTTTATTTTTTATTTCTTGGCTAACGTTTGTGATTTCAACGTTTTGGCCAGCATATTTTATTTCAATCGTCCAAGTATTTGTATTTAATACATAACCTCTTGACGCTTGTCTTTCTCGAATCGTATAGATTCCTAAAGGAAGATTTCTTGTTTTGGCGGTTCCTGAAGCATTGGTTGTAATGGTATCAACCAAATCTCCATTGGTATCTGAACCTTCAAAGACTTCAAAGATATTTCCCTCTAGCGTGTAATGATCATTAGGCATATCTTTGCCGTACATTTCCCCTAGCTTATCGATCGTGATCGTCCCTAGTTGTACACGGTTATCAAAGGTTGCCGTAGTGGTTTCATTTGCACGAATAGTAATTGTTTGCGGTGTCCGATTAATGACATATCCGTTTGGTGCTGTGATCTCTTCGATCGTTACCTTAGTATCATGAATCAGATCGCGCCATTCTGCTATTCCCTCAGCGTTTGTAGTGATCTCTTTCTTTTCCCCATCATCAGTTGTAAAACGGAATACAGCACCGGCTAGAGGTTCTCCCGTTGTTTCATCAACTTTCCGGACGCGTGCATGACCTTGTTTCAATACATTGACATTTAAAAATCCTTGTCCAGGATCGGGTAAATGCATTCTTGATAGATCTTGAGAAATTCCGTTAGTATATGCATAAGTGGTACCAATACCGGCTCCATTAGGATTAAGTTTCGCCAATGTGATTCTTCCGGAATCATTGGAAGCCGCAGTTGCGGTAATCACCAAGTCGTTACCGTCTTTCCGAACGTTAACACCAGCTGTATTGGCGATAACAGAGCCATTCCAAGAAGCAAAGCGATTGTGTGTATCTCTCACTCGAACTTCTTCGCCAACTTTAACAGTGACGGTTGTATTATGCCATGAAGGCGTTAAACGGTGATCAGCAATACTTGCATTAACTTTTGATACAAAATCATCATAAGTTGATTTACCAAACACACCATAGTTAATAAAACTTCCGCCCATTTCCGCCCAAACCATCATCTGTGTTAGTGCGTAATTTTGCATCGTAGGTGATTGGTAATAACCAAAATATCCGATCAAACTCAATCTAGCAGCTCTTTCAGCTGTAAGAACCGAAGACAGATCCAACTTTTGCGTATACTGAATACCTGCTTCAGTAAATACACCTTCTTGGATACAAAATACATCTTCGCCATCGATTTGCCAGCGAATAATAATATCATGCGTGTAATGCAGACCAGACGGCGTATAACGGGCCACATTTGCATTCGTTCGTCCATTCTCGCTTAAACGATACGTGGTGCTTCTTAACATGCTTTCTTTTTTTAGTTGCTGCCATTCGTCTGATTGATCTGCCAATTCTTGTTGTTCAAAATAAGAAGACATAGCATGAAGATCTTCTTCACCGATAAAGAATTGTTTTAATTCTTCAGGTACTTCCCGTGTTTCAACGGTCGGTCCATCGTTTGCATTTTGGCTTTCTCCAGTTTGTATTGGACCAATAAAATCTTTATTATCAGCCTCGCTGACCCCTTCATTTTCAGACGATCCATCCGCCTGTTTATTTTGATCAGTTTCTTCACTTTCATTTTCTACTGTATTTTCGATTCCATTTGCAAGAGTAATCGCAAATGACTCGATCGGAAAACTTGTAGTAATTACAAGTGAGAGCATTAGAATGCTCATAATCTTCCGTAGCTTTTTAAATCTCATAAAAATCCTCCTCTTGATTAAAAGACCAATGGATAACCATGGTGCATTGATTGGCTTGTTTAAAAGAAGGACTACGACATTTTCTATCCATATCTCACCTCAAAAACAAAAAAGAGGAGAGCATTTTCATGCTTTCCTCTTTTTCAATATTCTTATTCAATTAATTATTCTAGTAGAAATTTACAGTCCAGCCGATAATATCACCAGCCGCATTCAACGCTGGATAAGCGACAAAATCTGTAAATTCAAGGAATTTACCTTCTGCCCATAATGCGTAAGCTTCAGCGAAAGCAGCTTCTTGTGTTGCAACAAAAATTCCGCTGTTTCCTAAATTAGTGGGCTGATCAGGATTGGTTTCTCCTCCGCCTGAACCATTATCGCCGCCTCCTGGAGGAGTTGTTTCACCACCACCAGAACCGTTATCGTCGCCTCCTGAGCCGTTGTCTTCGCCACCAGAGCCATTATCGCCGCCTCCTGGAGGAGTTACTTGATCATCTTTCGCAATCTCGAACTCAATGTAAATGTAGTCACCATCAGGGTGTACTTCGTATCCTTTGATTCCGTTTGGATAATTCTCTTTGACCCATGCAGAAGCCTCATCAGTATTATTGAATGGGCCAACACGGAAACGTGTGAACATAGCATTCTCGCCTACAACTGTTACTGACACTTCGCGATCTGTTGATTGCCCATTGTCTCCACCCGTTGGCGGTGTAGTTGTTCCATTGTCACCACTGCCTGAACCATCATCTGTTGTCGGTGGTGTTGTTGGTTTACTTGAATCTCCAGATCCGTTTTCGCCAGTTGATCCACCGCCAGCTGGCTTCGTAGAATCAGCACTGTCTTCTTTGGGTTTTGGAGCAGCAATTTGCGCAACTGTTTCTCCAGATTCATCTTGAATCGTTACAGATTTACGATCACGATCAAAAATCAGCTTGTTGCCTTCATAAATCCAATCAGGATCCGCAATGCCATTTCTTTTTGCAATGTCCTCAAACGGAATACCTGTTGCTTGTCCTAAAACAGAGAGCGTGTCACCTCTAACAATTGTATAAGTGTTATCTACCATTTTATCTAAATCTACTTTTACCTGGTCTACAGTACGAGCAATCCATACAGTTGCACTGATTGGAGTCGCCTCTTGCTCAGCTGCCGCTGCTTCCTTCACCCCTGTTGTACCTGCAACGTAAAGAGTTGCGAGTAACGCCAACGCTACCGAGATTTTCCCTTTGATTGATTTCATATTTTTCCTCCCTATGGTTGTATATTATATATAACTTCCTTAAAATCAATATATCATATATAACTTTTGCTTGCAAACACTTTTTTTAAGCACTATTCTTAAGTTATAGGTTTTAAGAAAGGAATATTGCTATGGCTATTGATAAAACTAAATCAAAACAGGTGTTGCAAAGAATCAATACAGACGTTTTTCAGCAAATTGAAGAACTGAATTTAGATACTAGTAATAAAAGAAATACCACTAATAGATCCGCAAAGATTCGAGAATTAATTAGATTAGGATTAACTAGTAATCTACCAGTTGAAGACTTCCAAATTCTTGCTACTAAAGATTATGAGAAAGTACTTCTGACACTTCCAAATGAAATGTTGGAACAAATCAAAGAATTTCAGCATGCAAATCGCATAGATAATCGTACAAACGCAGTCTTGATACTGATAAAAATGGGATTATACGAAATTCAACAGTAATTCGAACCGATACAACTTAAAGAGCTTGATTTCAAAAATTAAAAACTGGAGACAACATATGAAAAAAAAATTATATATCATCCTTCCAATACTCTTCTTATCGATCAGCATTTTCCTTTTATATCAAACACGTTCGGTCAGAAATGAACATCGATTGGAGAATGACGCTTCTAGTTCGGCTGAACTCTCTGCGTTCGAACAACTTCAAAAAGCACTGAATAAGAATCTTACCGACTTGGGTGAAGGATTTATCCAATATGTTCACTTTGAAGACGTCAACGAAGCAACAATTGTCACAGATAATGACGAGATAATTTTTCCGATTGCTCTGATTGATCGAGAAACAAATGAATTCAAACTGGAAAAACTGATTTCAAGCCCTGATTCTTTCTTTATTGGTGACACGTTTGGTCTTGCTACTGACGGCCAAACCAATTATTACTACTATCCTTTAGAAACTGACTAAAGTTCTCAGCTAAGATTTGCCAAGGTTCGCATGCCCCTGACCCTAGTAAATCTTAGCCGAGGACTACTTTTTATTTATTTTCAAAAAACGGTGATATTTTGTTATTATATGACTAAAATAACTCGTTTTATACTTATAGAGTACCAAAAGTTGAAATTTAATGCTACAGTAGATTTTTTACACTATCGTATCAATTTCATTGAAATCAATAAAAAACTAAGTACAACAAAGTACCATAAAAGCAATAGAAATAACGGAAACCACAACATTCCGGAAAAATAATGATTCCAATAAACAACTGATCCTAGAACCACAGCAAGAAAACCACCGATAAAGATTCTCCAAAACCAATTTGCCAATACCTCAAGACGCCTGTCACATTTCAGTGTCCGCTCATTTACATTCGATACCATAATTTGTCTCACTCTCCTTCTTCAATTTCAATTCATAAATTAACTCTCCTAGCTCAGTTTGCTGTTGCTACTCAACTATTTTGGTGAATTACTGACTTCAATGCACAAGGTAATAATATCTCTTCCCCCATGTGTTGTAATTCCTGCGTCTAGTAATGTCACCTCATATTCTGCCGCTCGTGGATAAGTCGCTAAAATATCTTTTACTAAAATTCCTGTTGGGTAAGTTTCTTCTACAATTTCAAACGTTGCATCAGCTTTCTCTGGTAAAATTTTCAATAATTCTTTTAATTTCAATTTCATTTCCCCCTATTCCGTATAATCTGTCTATTGCTGACAAATCCATCTTCGTTCATAATTCCTTCTTCCGTTTTGATAATGTCTTCTAGCTCATTTGAGACCCTTTTAAATTTAACCGGATCTTCTTCAGCCAGTTCTATCAAAGCTTTGTATGGATCAAAACGACTGAATTTATCCTTTTCTAAGGAAACTGTTTTAACTGTGTAACCTTTATCTTCCAAGTCTGCACTGTTTGTTAAATAACCTTTTGAATCAACTATTATTTTTGCACCATTTTCTACTGTTTTTATTTCTTTTCCGTTATTCATCACATTCCCCATCTTTTACTATCCCCTTATTAAATCATCATCAATTAGTTTGTTTTGGTTGATAGTGGAATCATTTGTCTTCCCGTAACAAAACCCACTGACTGAATACAATTTGGACTGCAAGAGATTCCTCTTCAGACATAGTGATAAAATTGTATATTGTTTCTTCGTCAAACATTTGGGTATTTTTATCGACTAAGTAATAGAACAAGTCCCAAGCGTGACTATGTTGCCAGGTGTATACGTGTTTTAAATCTTCTAGTAATTGTTGCTGTCTCTCGTTAAAATCCATTAAAACTGCTAACTTATCCTCCATTAAGGCACCCTTTCTATCAATTGGACTATTTTTCGAAATTTCATTCTTGGAAACTTCACAATTTCTGTTTCTGAAAGATAATTTTTATTTGTAGAAAGCCTGATACAAGCCAAAGCAAAGCAGATATTGTAAGAAACCACTTCATGTAGCAATGGATATCCTTTAATCGATTTGAGCCGAATAAAAACAATAAGACAAAACAACTCAAAATTGAAATAACTATATGAACTGATAATAAACAGCTTTTCATTTTCTGTATTCTTTTTATTTTTTTTCAATTTCAATTGCTTCAGATATTTTCACTTAATTATCCTCCCAAGACGCAGCAAATATTAGAAATCCTGAAATAAACCCTATCGCAATCATTAGTAGGTAGTTAATGAGTAAGCAAAGATATAGATTTGCCAGTTGATCTCTGTATTGAATGTAAAAATCATAAAGATTCTTAGGATCCTCGAAGAGTAATTTATGATTGTTTTTTAATGGAACAATTCTTAGAGTATAAAAGCCATACATTGCTACAGCTGCTGATCCTAATGCAAAACAAATTCTGGGTAAATAATTCAAAATATTCTTTGCCATTTCAATTCCCTATGCTTAGGTTTTCGTATCAAATGAGGATAAAGTTCTTTTTCGCATTCCTGAAGATCCCGAAGCATACTTTCCATTGTCTCACCTTCTCCAACCAATGCAGCGGCCTTGTCCTCCTTATGTTCATAAGCCCAGGCATGATATGATACCCCTTTTCTACTAGGAGTTACTGTTAACTGCAGGTGCCACCCATCTTTGACGTAATCTTCTATTTGCTTCATGGCAACTCCTCCTTTTTTTCGTCTAATCCGACTAGAATTCCAACAATAACTCAGGCTTTTCAAGAAACAGAAAAACATGTTTCCTGGATTTATAAATTTTTGAAATATTGTACCGTTTTCCGCTTCCGTGTAATTCAATTCCTCTCGCAGCCCTCAGTGCATGGATATCTATCGCACCGCTATTAAAGAATCGATATTCAATTGCAATAAATAGATCTCCTTTATCAATATACTCGTTCGTGTGCCCTGCCATTTCAATTTGGCAATGTTTTTTTCTAACCTTGTAGTAAGATTCATTTTGTTCCATATCCTATACTCGTTCCTTTCTGATCATAAAAATAAAAAGCACATAGAATGATCCTATGCGCTTTTAGTACTTTCATTTCTTGTTTTAAATTATCTAATTTTGATTAGGGTTTCTGTTTTCATAATATCTTCTTCCATTTGTTTACGAATATAAGTAATATCCAAACATTTAGAAAAACTTAGTTCCCTACGTAAATTAATAGCTCTTTTTTTGTTCCAAATTCCTTTTTTCTCTTGATAACAAATATATTCTGCTAAAGTAATAGCTTTTCTTCTTCCAGTCTTCATGAAGGCTAGTAGTTTATCAACCTCTGACATAGTAGACCACCCGTCTTTCATATTCATAAGCAATTAGATTTCATCCGATTGCTTATACAACAAACTTAATTTCTCATATTGATCCTCGATCTGAGATAATAGATATACTGTCGTCATAGAATGAAATATGCTTGTGAAAAAGCTCGTTCCGACAATCGTCCCGAGAATTGTAAAGATTACATTCCCTATTGAATCGATAGGTATACTAAAAATGGTACTAAAATAAGAACTGAGAAAATATCCTATTATGAACATCACAGCAATGCTCAAAAGCTTTAGGCCATGTTCGGAACCGGATCTAAAAACTAGACAGACCCTCTTAAAATAACTTTTTTCCAACAAATTCAACATCTTTTCCAGCTTCATTGTTTCATGTTTAATCTTTTTATCAAACATGTTCTGCTGACACTGCCTGATCCCTTCAAGCAATTCACTTTCACTCTTCAAACCAACTCCTCCTTCAAGTTAAACACTTACTTTCAATCATTTTTATTAAACATGATAAAGAGCTTTTTCCTTTGGACCACCTCTATTGCAAAAATAAAAGAGAAGAAAAAGCTTTCTGTGCTGTTCTTTAATAGCTGAAACTAAGTATTTTGATAGATAAAAAAATATTTTTACTTACAAATGATATTGGAATCACTTTTAGGGTGAGTGAGAACCGGCCGGTTTAGGATCCCGTGCAACCTCTCATACCTCATATTGCTGCCAGTATTGCCAAGCCCAGACATCCATCTGAAAGCCGTCTGAAAGAATAAAATATGAACTTCAATGCCTAGAGTGATCCAACAGTCACTCCAAGCCCTGTCCTTTAGTGTGAATAGCAACGTGATATAGACAGTCAGACTCCCACGTCTTTTTTTGCTATTCTTGCTATTCAGTTTTCAAAGGACAAGCAAGCTTTCACTTGCAAGTAGAAATATTCTTTTATCAATTTTTTGTTATGAGCGAACTTTATAGGGATATTTCACTAAGCGCAAAGAATCAACTGGTTTCGTTCTTTTGGCAAAAACGATTTTCCCTGGCAGTGTAGCCGTGCGGATCTCGTCATATTTTTGTGTCAATGATTCCATAGCTTTTGTCTCTATATTGAGAATTTGACCATCACCGATATTGATCCATATTGATCGGTCAAATAACCGAATAGATTGAGCACGACTTTCAATTTCCGAAAGAGAACAGACAGAAGTTAATTCCCTAGCTTGACGCCTTTTTTTACTTTTGACTACCATCCCAATCAATCCTTTCTAACCAATTCACTTGTATAAGTTTTAGTCATCGATCTTGCTTTCACTGCTGCTCGAGCAATTAAATCAAAGTTGCTTACCGCTATTATTAAGAAATTATTGTAATTATGCTTAATTCAGTCTTTCTCCCTCCCATATTTTGTGAAAATTTGCTAATATACTTTCAGACAAACAAAAAAGGGGTGCCACGCGACCTAAATCACGTGACACCCCTGACTGTTCAACTATTCCCAACGAGATATTTAACCAGAAAAGTCTACAGTCTTCCCCTTTTAGGGCGTGACGAAGAAGCTATTCTATGCTAAACTAAACCTCGTTGGGCGTAGCCCAACAGAGGGGGTATGCAACATGGTATTAGACTCGCATTCTAATATTCATGTACGCACGTTCGAAAGATTACCAGTCTTCCGGTCGTGTCGCATCCCCTTTTTTGATTGCCTGAAATATATCTCAGCCTGAGCAACCAAAAAAACTATATTTAAACATTAATTGTTTTTTATTTTGCTAAAAACATCATTTTCACAAAAAGCATAGCATTGTTCTGTTCTTTTCGCAAGTGATTTTCGAAAATACAGAACTGCATGCTTTTTTATTTTGAATAAATTATTATTATGGTGTCAGCAAAAAAATAATTATAATTTATTGGTTACGGACGAGTAATCTGTATATCGTATGGACTAAATGGAAACATTCCTCTACCCCCTTATGGTTGTGCACAATCGATTTTGATATCTAACCATAGTATGACAATTTCGTCAAAAAAACGCAATATAATATCAAAAATGTGCTAATTCGGCACATTTAAATAAATTAATATAAATGGAGGGATATTATGCAGTTTCATCAAGCAATAAAATATATTCGAAAAAAAGTCAATATGACACAAGACGAAATAAGCAAAGACATCGTTTCAAGAACCTCTTATTCCCGCTTTGAAAATGGTGAAAGAGTGCTCTCTATCAGCGATATAGAAAAACTTGCAAATCGTTTAGGCATGCAGCTTTCAGATATTATCGATATACAAAATGAAAAAAACCAGGTTCTACTTTTTATTACACAACAATGCAAGGAAGCCTTTGCTGGCAATCTTGATACACAAGATATCGAAGCATTGTATAGATATATAGACGACCTAAAAGATCGGTCAATGACCTATTTACGTTATCATTACTACGTTCGTCAACATTTCAATCACGTTAGTAACCTAATTCCTGAATTATCCAAAAAGGATACTGATCATGTATATAAAGAAATCAAAGCAAGAAAAAATATTACCGCTATTTATCTGCAATTCATTATTGATTTCACAGCGCATTTTTCTGACGAACAAATCCTTGATATCTCAACAATTTTCAAAGATTATGACTTTCGTCAAATATCCTCTTTGAATTCTAGGTATGCTCATCAATTGCCAGACGCATTATTCAACTTAGCTGACAGATCCATTGATCGAGCAACCAAAACAACAAACCAGTTAAAACAAGACCTGATCAATAACGCTAGCGAGATTCTAGAAACTCTCATCAGTTACCAAAGACTTAAATATTCGTCTGATCACGTATTGCTATACAGGTTTTCCAAGTATCGGCTAGACTATTATAAAACTGAAAATAACAAGTTAAAACAGCAAGCAATACTGAACCTACGGGAATTTCTAGAAGAGCTTTATTACTTAAAATCCAAATCTCCAATTCGTCATGTTTATGCTGAGGAATGTATTAAGTCGATTGAAAATCTTTTATCAGGAAATGGCCCATCTGAAGTGATCAATTACATAATCAACTGATTATCTAGTACATCTAGCTCAGAGTAAACCTCTGAGTATCTTTATTTTTAGAACTAAATCCTCTATAACATCTTATTCTAGCAAATTAAAAAAGTCTACCGATTCTCTTTCGGCAGACTACAAAATTATTCTTCCACTCGGTTATATCCATATCCCTCATACAGCTGGACAACAGATTCAACCGAATAAGTTGAATCCTTAGTGTCTTTGATAGTTATAAGATCCGCAACATTCACCTTATTTTCTTCATCAAGGAACAAATCTGAAAAACCGATTATAGCAGTGAATTCCGTATTCAGCTTATTCTCGGTTCCACCATAATACCTCTTGACACTCAAAATTTTCACTAGATTTCCGTTGTTCGTTGCAGAATTAAAACTGAACTGTGAATCATTGCTATCCCTAACAAATTGACGATAAAATAGCCCTTCCTCTTTTATCTCATAACGAGATCCATAAGATTCTTCTGGATTCCAATCTTTATATGATCGATTTACTTCTTCATCAATCATACGTTTAATGTCATCTAAATTTGCAATATCAGTAGCCTTTTCGGCGACTTCATCTAATCCCTTAACTTCAAAACTAGGATCAAAATCATCATCCAAAAGATAGCCGTTATCTGCTAACCGATTCTCTAAATCTTCTGTTATTTCAATTTTCGCTAAATCACCGTTCTTAAATTTCCCATCATCGACTAGAGTAAATCCAAGATAACCTAACTCACCAGGGAGAGTATTATCAATTGTTGCAGACCCAAGCCCACTTACACCGTTAAAGTTGACAACCAAATGCTTTTCAAGCTCTTCTGTGGTTAACTTCTTAGCTTCATCAAGACCTTCAACCACAAACTCTTTATCGCCACCAGCTAAATTTTTAACTTTCGAAGAATCAATATCAAGAGTCAATGTAACACTATCCCCATTCGATAAATCGGAGCTTTTATCCAAGCTTATACCTAACATTTCTTCAAGTTGTTGATCATCATAATAGACGTTTTGACTTTCAAATTCTAACTCTTTATCATTCTCAATCAAATAATTGTGGAGTCTTTCATAATCCACTGAATAACTAGCAGTTCCTCTGGTATCTAAACCTCTAAAATTGACATCAACAAAATCCAACATCTCAATATTCCCTTGCCCACATCCCGAAAACAGAAAAACACTGACAACAGTCCCTAAAAACAAACAAAGCTTTTTCATCATTAACTCCTCACATTTTTCATAAAACCAACATTATTTTTAAATATTAATGATTTTATGATATTTTACTTTGATTATAACATAAGGTGTTAAGACGACAGAAAAATAATTTTAAAAATAATAGGGTGTTTTTATTAGAATTCCATCTAAATTATACTTGATCAACTATCTTCACCTTATAAAATCAAATACCTCAAGATATCAGATAAAAATTAAGAATAATATTAAATCTTTTTTTACCTAATCTCACTAACTCTTATTTTTTAGAAAATCATTAGCCTCTTTTTGAATCTGCTTTAAATCAATCCCCTGTTGAGAAGCAGCAAATAAACAACCGCAATAACATTGTCGATAAATATTGTAATCCCTACACATTTCAACAGATCGCTTATAACCATTATTTTTTTTGAAATCGCTAGGAAGATAATTAGTGTCAAAGAACTGTTGAATCTCAATTCCAATTTCATTTATTAACTGGCTATCTTTTTTTGGAGACAGAGTCAATGCACTTCCAAAATAATCATAATTTAATTCGCTGGCCTTTCGAGCAACAATGTCTAAACGCATCTGAAAACAACTAGCACACCGTTTGCCTCCTTCCGGTTCCATCTCTAAATGATTTTTTTTCACTAACCGAATAAACTCATTGGGCTCGTAAGGTGCTGCTAGAAATTGAACATTACTATCAGTTTTATCATTAAAAGCAGCAACAAATTGCTGCTGCACTATTTTTCGTCGCTCATATTCTGAACGTGGATGAATATTAGAATTAGCAAAATAAATAGTGATATCGGCAAAATCGTTCAAATATTCCAATGTATAAGTACTACATGGAGCACAACAGCTATGCAATAGAATTTTGGGTCGCTTTGATTCGACTTGCCACCGATCGATCATTTTTTTTAGAATTTTATCGTAATTTACTTTTTGATTTGAATTCATTGTTTTTAGAACATCAAGAATATTCAGCATTTATCTTCCTCAATATCATTCATTTTAGTTTTAGATACTAATCTAGCGCACTTTTTAAATTAATAGACAACACTACCTAAAAAACAGATAGCTTAGCTTGACCTATCAATCCACTTGCTCTTTCTTCTTTTTCGGAACAATACTTTTTAAAAATCTCTCCTCCAACACTAATAAATGACGATAAACATCATCCATTGACCACCCAGATGACAGACTTAAACAATAAACAAAGTTACAGGGCAATGATCCAACAGGACGATTCCTATAACACCAGGTGGCCACGGTACTTTGCTTATAATCATGTAACTCACAAAATTCCTCTACAGACATCCCTAGCTGCTTAATAATAAAAACAGAGACAGGATAAGGATAAACAAAAGTATTCACTGACATAGACGGTAAACCCCCTCAAGCGTATTATCGCGTATGTGATAATAATAGATCTCTGTGTAAAACCTGGCAAGCAAGACACTAGGCAAGAAGACAGCTCATAACCCAAAGAAAAGCCAAAAGTATCATAGATATAATGTAAAAGGCAGTTTGCGGGTTTTAATATTATCCAGAGTCGAGTTGCAATAAATCCATTTGTACGGCGGTTTTCTTAGGCTCTATCAGCTGTTTCAACGTCTCTTGTATAAATGTCCGTCCCAAGCCAAAGGCCTCAGAAATCGCATGGAAATACGCTTCTTGCACCTCTTTTTTAACTCGAATGATTGATCGCATCAATCCGTGAACAGAGGCTAATGTAATTCCGCCATTGCGGCCGGCCCGAACTCGGAAATAGATCTTATTTTCGTTCTTCAGTTGCTTCAGCACTTTATCAAGGGATCGTTCCGGAATCTTTAATTCTTCTCTCAACTCTTTTTTTGTAGAAACGATATAAGGTTTGTAGGTATAGGACTGTTCGTTCAAATAAGCCAGCAAATCAGCTGCCCACTCGTGACTATGAGAATACTTTCGTACGGCTCTTTCTTTCTTGAATTTCCACCAACCACGCTTTTTATTGAATAGCTGCTCTTCAGAGAGACTAGCATCGACCCACTCCTGGCACAATACAACAATTTTTTCTCTATGTGCGGCTTGATACTTTCCTGAATAAGCCGATCGAATAATCCTGGTCAGTTCTCGGTCAGTCAATGGACTTACTAATCGATCATTGAACTCAAGCATAGCTAACTCACACTCTTCGATTTCGTATCCTGAAGAAAAGTAGGCCAAAGACAGGGTAAATATGACGTTATTTCGGCCATAGATCCCCTTCTCTCCTTGAATTTTTTGACTCCGTAATAACAGCTGGAACCACGGCTCATCGACCTGACGAAACTCCTGGTTTGACGGCAAGACAAAGACATTCTTACTCTCAGAACTCTTGTCAGCATCCACTCTCATCGACCAATTGATCCACTCTTCGAAACTATGACGGTACTCTGGCTCAAAGAATAAGACACTCTCTTCTGTAGGAATACGAGTGATTCCAAAATGGTTTGCATTGACATCAACTGGAAATTCATAGTCATTCGCTAATTTGTTTCTCAAGTTATTGGAGATCATTTTAGCCACGTTGATCACTTTGAAGTTGGATTTCTTTGTTACATAGGCAGGTTTATCTAATACATAAAATGCCTGGTATCCATGAGTTGTCCGTAATACCATCGTTGGCATAAAGCCAAGCTCATTACTGGCCAGAATGATTTCTCCGTAATCAAAATTGGGGTCTAGCGTATCAAAATCAACAAAAAACGTATTAATCTGACGCAAATTGTCTTCAGAATGTCCCTTCGTGAACATTCTCCCTTCATCAGCATACGTCCCATAGCGAAAAACGTTAGGTGTCCAATGGCTAAACGAATTGTTATTCTCAATAATTCCTTCTTCAGAAGTGATTACTAAGCCGATTCCCTCAACCATATGTTCTTTTGAACGGTAAGCGAAAATAGCCCCTCTCCCCGTCTGATCGCTAAATGAGACCGGTTTAAGGCGGCTATTTTTGTATTTGAATTTACGAATACCGTTTTGTAAGATCGTTGAATAGACGACGTCTAAAGAAGCTGCCATGCTTACTAATCCTTTCTAAACAAAAAAGAGAACACAAATTGAACGATAATTTGTGTTCTCCCAACGGCTAGATATGTCAAAAAACTTTAAAGAAAGCATGACAAATAAGCATGTATATATTGAGTTGCCCGTCAAAAAATGGTAAAATAATTCCATAGGTTCGGATTACGAGTCCGAACAGAATTATCAAATTACATAAGTGGTTTCCAGCCACTTACACAATTCCGGAGACGAGCGAGAACACATAGTTTGTGTATGTGATTCAGAAAAATTAATGGGGTCCAAGCCATTAGTTTTTCCGTCTCTTTTTTTTATGTATTTTCTTCTCTCTCATCTTACCTTATCCATACAAAAAAAGTAAACTCCCTTTTTAATGGAATTTTTTATGCTATATGTATAAATAGCGTAAGAACAGTCTTTTTCCTCCCTCGAATATAGCATATCTTTTTCCATATCATTTTTTCGACTAAAAATCGTATTCTCACAGATATCTCTTTCACTGTGACTTCAACCTCCACGTTTCATAGAATATATTCCTTAACTAAACTACTTTAATATACATATATATGTTCATGTTTATGTATATAAATAAGTTCATAATGGAAAAATCTATGCTATCAATTCTGATCTTCAGCCTAAATACGATACTTTCGGAGCAATCAACACTATGGAATTTCTTATGCTATGTTTTAGTAGTGTCATCCCCATATATCATTTAAATGTACTTTATAGTAAATTTCCAATTTTAATTAGTACTAATTGATATTGGAAATTCATATGCTATTTTAAATCTTTGTCCTATTCTCAAGTAATATACTATTTAGTATATTCATCTTTCCTCACAAATAGTATATGTACATAAACATGTCCATAAATATATGTATCAATATGTTTATCACGTTATTCATATATACCAACACAAACATATGCATCAATATGTATTCCTTAAAAATCATAAACCTACTTACACTATGGGTAGTAAGCCATTCAAGTTGATAATTAGCACACTAAGAAGTTCTTTTCATAAGTACTAATCAATATATTTATATACATAAACATATTGATATACATAAACATGTGTGCTATAGTATAGGTATATAAAATCATATTAAATTGTAACGAGGTGTTTATATGGAAAATATTGTGCTATTTGATCTGAACGAAATAGACAACAAAAGGAATAAGACTCTTCAGAAATCCAATAGCTTGATTCAAAAAGCAAAACACACCTTATCCGCTAAAGAACTGACTTTAGTCGATTTTATGGTAACAAACATAAAAGAAACCGACGGTGACTTTTTTACAGTAGAAACATCTATAGCTGAATTAAATGAAATATGTAAATTTGGACAAGGTGGAGCTGCTCATCAAAATACTGAAAAAGCCTTATTAAATTTAGCTAATAAAGGGTTCTGGATAGAATTACCAGATGGCGCTAAAACAATCGGTCGTTGGCTTGACAAACCATACATCAAGAATGGAAAAGTCAAGTTGAGACTCGATTCTGATCTTGCTCCATATTTGTTGAATTTAGTTGAAGGGCAATCTACTAGACTATTTTTCCTAGACGTAGTGAATTTGAAAAGTATTCATGCAAAAAGGCTATACGAATATCTTCAGTCGTGTAAACCCAATAATGAAATATATCTTTCAGTAGAAGAAGTTAAAGAGCTATTTCAAAAGGAGCATCTTGAATGGTACAGAGTTCTTCAATATTTAAGGAAGGCTAAGGAAGATATAAATAACCTAACCACTATGAATATCGACTATGAATCTGTTAAAGAGGGGCGTACAACACTTGGCATTAAGGTGAGACACAAGAAAAAGGATTCAAAACTTATTAACTAGACCAAAACACGTCCATAAACATAGACATAAACATGTTTATGTCTATGTTTATGGATAATATAGTGACTAAATAACTTATTTAAAGGAGGAAAAAAATGTACACATTAACTGCAAACATTGAAAAAGGCGGAACAGGAAAGACGAGTACCCTTTATAATTTGGCAGAAAAGACAGCAGAGAAGGCCTCTGTATTGCTCATAGACCAAGACAAATCAGGAAACATATCAGATAGATATGGAAAGTATGATTTTGGTTTGCTAAAGGATGAAAACAAAATCTCAAATTTATATAGAGGAAATAACGTCGAACCTATTCATATTCACACTAATCTAGATTTGTTAGCTGGCGGCCCCGAGCTTGCAGAAATAGAAGACCTTATAAGGGACAAGCCGAATAATCGCTTAATTTTATTCTCCTGGTATGTAAATAATATCGAAGAACTTCAAAAAAAATATGATTATATTTTCATCGATACACACAACGATACAAGTTTAATAACCCAAAATGCTTGGGCAGTATCAGATGTTGTTTTAGGCGTTTCTGATCCCTCAATGGACGGTTTCAAAGCATTACTAAAACTAGGTAGAGATATTGATACTTTGCGTAAAGAATTAGTTGAGGTTCGATCGGGAGAGAGTTACTTAGTTGCCGAATATTACTTTATTGGTAACAAAGTCAAACATAATACTAATTCTAGTAAGGAATTCTTGGAGATCATTTCTAAAGAACCAAATTATTTAGGTTATATACCAGATAAAGAGCTAGTTAACACAGCTAATTTAGAAATGACGCCTTTAGCTGAACTTTCTAAAAACAAAGAACTGTACAATAAGCACAAAAACTTCTTCGATCATACTTGGGAAGTTTTCGGTACTATACTAAAAAAACTCAACGGAAGTGATAGATAATGGCAAATAGATTTGAAAAAGCAAAAAATACATTTGAAGAGGTACCATCTATTCCTAAAATAGAAAAATCGAATGCTGGTTTATTTGATAGTGCATTAAATCCAGCTGAAGAAGTGGAAAAAACAAAACCTTCTCAAATAACGCTTTATCCTTCAGACAAGAAAAAACTACAAATCCTTAAAAAGAAACTTAATCGCAAGTCTGCTTCAGAGGTAATTCGTGATTTGATTAACGCTGAGTATTCTAGACAATTTCCGGAGTAATACATAAAAGAAGTGTAAGCTTTTGCTTATGCTTCTTTTTTTATCCAAACACATATACGTGAATATGCCTGTGTTTATATACATGTGCTTGGATATGTTTATGTTTATATATATGTTTATAAACATATGTGTGTTTGAATATTTCTATGACTAATCGCTATTTTTCTAACTAAAACCAGCTGACTGTTAAGCTAACAATCGCTAATTAAATTGTAATTGAAAAATACCAATGGCAGTTCCAAGAAATTTTTTTATAACTCGTTCGCTTGACTTTATTTGCGAACGTATGTTCTAATACGTGTATATAAAATGTATCTTTTTTATAGAAAAGAGGCGTTACTATGGTTATGCAATTTGGTGCTAATCCACGGTTTGATTATACTAAGGAACCTTCCCGAGATATTCTTTGTATCGATTGCAAGTCCTTTTACTCGTCTGTAGAATGCGTTGAGAGAGGGTTAAATCCGCTGAAAACAAAGTTGGTAGTCATGTCTTATCCATCCGATAATCCAGCTGAACGAGGGAGCGGTTTGATCCTGGCATCAAGTCCTGCTGCTAAAAAAGCATACGGAATATCAAACGTCAGTCGGTCTCGTGATCTTCCATTCCCGTATCCGGAGGACTTGGTGATTGCACCGCCACGTATGGCACTTTATATGCGTAAAAACATGGAGATCAACAACATCTACAAAAAGTATGCAGACGAGCAGAATCACGCAGTTTACAGCATCGACGAGAGCTTTTTAGACGTCACTGACTCGTTAAGACTGTTTGGAGCAAAGAATGCTCGAGACTTAGCTAAAAAGATCCAAATCGACGTATATAAACAAACAGGAATCTATACTACGATCGGGATTGGTGATAATCCATTATTGGCAAAGTTTGCGTTAGACCTTGAAAGCAAAAAGAACACTGATATGAAAGCTGAGTGGCGATACGAGGACGTCCAGGAGAAGCTTTGGTCTGTCAAAGAAATAACAGATGTGTGGGGGATTGGCCGCCGTACAGCAATCAGATTGAACCGAATGGGCATATTTACTATGCATGATCTAGCACACGCAAATTATTATTTGCTGAAGCAGAATTTTGGCGTTTTAGGTACGCAGCTGTACGCAAATGCCTGGGGCATTGATCGATCATTCTTAGGCCAGAAATATACTCCCAAATCGAAATCTATCGGTAACAGTCAGGTTTTAAACCGCGATTATACCAAGAGAAAAGAGATTGAAATCGTCATAAAGGAAATGGCTGATCAAGTAGCAACTAGGTTACGTCGCGCAGGCGCAAAAGCTGAAGTTGTGTCACTTTGGATCGGGTTTTCCATGGGCTACGTCGATCGATCGCTGAAACGTGGTTTCCACCAGCAAATGAAAGTACCGGCCACAAACAGCAGCAAACAAATCTCTGGATACCTGCTTCAAATATTTGATAAGCATTATAAGTATCAGGATATCAGGAATATAGGAGTAAACTGCTCGAAACTCGTTTATTCTAATGCTCTACAGCTGGATCTCTTTGAGGATCCAGACGAGCAAGTAAAGGACTTGAAGGTGGATTATGTAGTTGATACTATCCGGAAGAAGTATGGCTTTAAATCGATTGTACATGCTAATAGCTTAATGGAGGGTGGACGTGCGATTGCTCGAAGCTCTTTAGTTGGTGGTCACGCAGGCGGCCTGTCCGGACTTGAAGGTGCAAGTCATGGTAAAGCGAACTAAGAAGAAGTTCCAAGACTATAATGAGTATCGCGATCGTCCTTTCGGCCTCAAGTGGGGGACTGCTTACGCAATGGACGAATTAATGAAGGGCGTAAAAGAGAATGAAGCTTGGGCAACCAAAGAAGTTGCAGGTCTTGACCTTATGACGCGCGAAAAGATAGACGCTATTCTATCTCAATCCTTTCTATATCATAAGCCTCTTTCCATTCAACTTAATACAAAAGACGAGTTCGGGCGATTCTTAGATCCGATAGAAGGATTATTTATCGGTGAAGCATATGAGGACTATTTTGTAATAAGCGATCGACAAATATTTTGGACAGACGTTCGTCACGTTGAAATTAAACAAGAAAAAAAATGGTTCGATATCGATTACTTTCGAAACAAGGGTTCTCCAGGTAAAATAGAAGAGAGGAAGAAAAAGAGAGATCCTGAAATTGAAATAATAAGAAATGAGTATTACCAACCGTTTATAGAAGACGATTAAAGAGGATTATCCATCTATAACGATTTAAAACGGCTTAGAATGGCCGTCTGACACACGCTTTTTATTAGAATATAGAAAATGGAGGGTATATTATGTGTGGTCGCTATTTTTTCGATCTATCATCAAATGAGCTGAAAAGTTATTATGATCAAGTCGCTCCGAATGCAACTAACAAGCACGTCCGAATCGGTTATAATGAAATTTTTCCATCAAATCATGTGGTAACCTTGGCCCTTAATCAGGAATCTAAAATAGTACCTGGGATCACTCGTTGGGGATTTGAAGGATTCAAAAAAGGGCAATTAATGATCAATGCACGATCTGAAACAGTGGAAGAAAAAAAGACGTTTTCTAAGCATTTCAAAGAGACACGTTGTGTATTTCCTATGTCTGGTTTTTACGAATGGAACCAGGAGAAGAAGAAAATTTTATTCTCAGCTGAAGACAATGATCTCTTGTATGTTGGTGGTTTTTATCGGATTCATAAAAATGGTGCCGGCTTTGAGACAGAATCAGTAATCATGACGACCATGCCTAGTAAATCTGTTGAACCTATTCACGATCGCATGCCTTTAATTATAAAGAAAAATGACATCAATAACTGGCTTTCAGATATAGAGTTTGCGAGAAACTACCTATCAACTGATATGCCGGAGTTAGCCCTGAGTGACGCTAAATAGGAGTACTTTCTGGTTTGCTGCTATTGATATTTCTTTGTAATTAGTATTCTTCACTAAAAGGGATACATCTTCTAAAGTAGATTTTCTCTTAATTATATGCTATACTAGTTTTGCGAAATGTGAAGATTTTGTTCAAGAGAAACACAAAAGCCAACCCTATTGCGAGTAGGGTTGGCTTTTTTTTCGTTCGTTGCGACTCCGAACGTGTGGGTTAGTGACAACTTGCTTTAGTTATCGTCTTTCTCGTCTAACCAACGAGAAATCATTTCCAGAACCAATCCGACAAAGACTGGTGCGATAACCAATGTGAAGATTTTATCTATCAAGAGAAGCACCCCCAATCGGGGCAAGTTGCCTTTTCAATTATATCAAATATTTATCAGCTGTTACCAATTTTATATTAATTTATTTCAAGAAAGGCTTATATTTAGCTGATTCTGGTACTCAATTGTGTATCCCAATTCTTTTAATTCGGCTAGTTTTGGCTTGATATTATCTAGGACTTCACCTATACCCTCAAGGTAGTTACTATAGACATCATTATATATACTTTCATAAGCAATAATATGTTTACTCTCGAAGTCTACTTTAATCAAATTCAGGACCTTCAAAACATTTAGATACTCTTTATGATTATCTTTGTAGATTAAGTCAAGAGCCTCCCAGTAATATTGGGGCCACTGGAACTTGAACCACCT
Organism: Enterococcus sp. CR-Ec1; assembly: GCF_002850555.1. Classification (NCBI taxonomy): domain Bacteria; kingdom Bacillati; phylum Bacillota; class Bacilli; order Lactobacillales; family Enterococcaceae; genus Enterococcus; species Enterococcus sp. CR-Ec1. Next base: position 22,334 of record NZ_CP025224.1, on the reverse strand, counting down.
GTCTTTTATCGTCAAATAAGTTAAAAAATAATACCTTTTCATCTTTCCTTCAATATATTCATCTGATTTTAAATTCAAATCAGGAAAGAACTCACTAAGTTTAAAATAACTAATTCTTAAATAGTATACATAGAAGTACAATCGTTGAGAGAGATCAAAAGTATAATCATTCAAAATTTTATCCCAATTTTCTATTTGTAATTGTGTGTTATTTGAATCGATTCGATTTATCACATCGCCCCTATATAGTACAATAAAATCATATATGAGATCTGACTTTTTATTATTACTGATCCCTAACAAACTTGCACTTAACAAACGTTCCTTTAGGTCTTCATCTAACTTTGAATAATTACGTCTAATATATTCTTGAACATCTGCCATTTTGGGATCATCCGAAATAATTGTTTCCTCTATATTTGAATTATCTAATAATGCTAAAACTTCTTCTTCTGGTAAGCTTAATACTTTTTCATATAAAATATATCCTTGCCTATTAGCAGTAAACGACCTTGGATACCCATCGGTTTCTGATAGTAATGAAACCAAATCTCCGATACTACTCTTAGTATCCTTTGACAAGCTGTCTAAACTTTTTCCTGCTACCAACTCTTGATAAATATCAGCATAAAACAGATACAAGTAAATGATAGCTAACTGCTGATTGATTTGAACAAAATCTTTTTTTGCTCTTTCAACTAACTCATGATTTACGTAGTAATTGAACATCTTCCGCTCTCTAAGATTTCTCTTTTCTGCAATAAAGATATCTGGTAAGGACTTACTTATTTGAATGGCAAACATTGACTCCAAGTGACTGAAATATGGTTCCCATATATTATTGGGATGTAAGTCATAAGGCAGTTCAATTTTTTGATCTATAATTTTTTGTAGGTATTTATCTTTATCTTTGAACTTTGAATAATCTCCAACAAAAATTACAGGTAGTCTCCTGTCTAAGCAATTGAACAGTTTGTATGCCTCTTCTTGATTAGTGGGACTTACTCGATCAAAATCATCAATAACAAGAACCTTATTCTTCATCAAAAATGTAGAAAATTCCTTTTGAAAGAAGCGATAATAGATTTCATCGGATTTATATTTAAAAAATTGCCACACTGCAACAAACAAAGCAATGATAGTTCCAACAAAAAATATAACTTGTGTAACAATCCCTTCTCCAAAAATATTTACCAAAAAACTTCCTATTCCTATATTAATTGCTGGAGTAATAAGAATCGATACTACAACACAACCGATAAGGAAAAGTCTATATAATGAATTTATTATTGGGTGTAGCAAAGAAAAGCTTATACTGATAACAGATCGTTCATCTTTTATGTTCCACAAATTTAAATAGACAAATTTTTTTTTCTTGGTATGTTTCTCCACCTCTTCCAAATAGTCAGATTTTCCTGTCCCCCACTCCCCATTTAAGAAGAACGTCAAATTATTTTCTAATAATCCAGCTAAATAAGCCGCTCTATCGCTTACATCAATATGATTTAACAGCTCAGATTCTTTGTCTTTTTTTTGGAATCGCGTTTTTCTGAATTCATCATATTTATTTAAAAACCCAACGAATACTAAGATAAGTATAACAATTATTATAATGAAAAAAGGTATCATGATATTCTGTCTCTTTCTTTAGTCATTTTTAAAATCTACTATCCGTCTGTTTATTTAAACGAATATCTTATTATTGCTTATGTCTTCTTACGGCTATCTCTTTGAGGCAGCTCTACTAAGTCTGATCAAAGCTTCAAACGTATATTATTTCATCTGTATTTTTTTTAGAATAATTTCGAAAGTTTCAAAAGTATCTATATCTAGTTGGCATAGCCATAACAAATATTTCTTCTCCTTGTACGTCCATTCAATTGTAGGGTAGGAGGATAAAAGATTGTCAAACCTTGCACGTTGATCACTAGACGCTAATTGCCAGCGCTTCTCAAATATCGTTTTTTCTTTCATATATAGTCCCCCAAAAAGAGCGCTGCCTGAAACTTCAATAACGGGCAGCGCAAGTCTATGTTAAGCAGATCTATATTAATTATACCAAAGAATAAAAGACAAAAAAGTTAAATCACAATAAATTGTCGGCCATCACTTGTCTTTGATTTCATTCGTATGACTCTTTGAATGGTGCCATTATACAGTTTCTCTTCTAAAGCACATTGCTTCAGGGAAGGATAGATCCTATGTGAACCATTTGAGTATACAACTTTGATCCCATTTATAGCATTGTAATTAATCGGCGACTGACGAGTAGTAGAGAACTTTTTGCTTAATTCTTGCACGTGAGCCACAATCTCAGCACAATGTATCCACTCTGGATCCTCAGTCAATTTTACAATCGCTAAATGAATCTCCTTTTCTTTCATCACTTTCCCCTCGCAGTATTCCTATTGTATAATTTCTTCCTCTTCAGACTCTGTTTTCTCCATCTTTTCTAAATAGCGATAAATTGTCGTCCGAGAGACCTGCCAACGTTCGGCAATCGTTTTGATTGGAGTTCCACTATCAACTAACGTTTTCATCAGCTGTAGATCCTGATCCGTAAATTTTTCCGGCCGGCCACCATATCGGCCTCTTGCTCGAGCAGCTTCTCTACCAGCTGCCGATCGCTCTAATATCAGATTACGTTCAAACTCTGCAAACGCCGCAAACAAATGAAACATCAGCTGGCCAGTTGAACTGGATTTATCCATCGTAATATTTTCCTGAAGGCTATGGAAACTCACGCCCCGTTCATTCAATCGATTGACGATTGAAATCAGGTCCTCCATATTACGCCCCAATCGATCCAACCGCCAAACAACAAGTGTATCTCCAGATCGTACAAAATCAATCGCAGTTTCTAATCCTGGTCGATTATTTTTCGCTCCACTCATATAATCAGTAAAAATTTTTTCACAGCCAAATTTTTTTAAACTATCTTCTTGTAAATCCAAATTTTGTAATCCAGTTGAAACTCGTGCATATCCAATTTTCAAAAAAATCACTCCTCGATTAAAACCATTGTACCATAACTTAATATAGGGGGAATAACTGAACATAGATTTTGTTACGGGTTTCTGAACACTAAATTCGATATTTTCTGTAGAATTTCGGGACAAAAAGAGAGTGTTCAGAAACGGGTCATTTTCTGAACACTCTTTAAACTAAATTATTATCCTCGAAAAAATATAAATAATCTATAGTAGGACAATATGCATCTTCTTTATACCTTATTATTTTATAAAAAAGTTTCAGACTTATGAGTTTAGATTTTTTTATAATGTATGAACCAACATTTTCTACTGACTCTTTTACAAAATTACTATGTATTATTTTTAGCAGTGCGTAAAATATCTCTTATGGATAGAAAAGGTTAAGAAATTTTAAGTATGATTAAAACAAAAATTATTTGTGATATAATACTCAATGTTTCGAAAACGTTTAAAAAAGGAGCCTTAAATGAACATAAAACAAATAAGTAGTAATTACAGCATTACAACACATACGCTAAGATATTATGAAAAAATAGGCTTACTTTTTCCTTCATATCTTGAGAATGGCTATAGAGATTATTCCTATGAAGATATCCAAAGATTAAATATAATAAGAGATCTAAGAACGTTTGATATTCCACTGTCAGAGATTAAAAAATATATCGACCAAAAGAATAAAGATATCACAAAAGAAATTTTAGTTTTCCAAGTAAATGAAGCAAAAAAGAAGATTAGAGAACTTGAAAACCGAGTTTTTTTATTAGAAGAAAGAATCAATCTTTTGAACGATGTAGAGAATAAAGAACTTTTTTGTGTTAAAAATAAATTTTATCCAAATCGGAAAATTATTGTTAGCAAAAATAAAAGTATACCTGGAAAAAATCTTTACTTAGAGTTAAAAAAATTACATAAACAGTTTGAATTAGAGCTGCACTCTAGCAATCAAAATATTTTTGGCACAATTCTAACACAAACTGCAGAAGGATTTGCTCATCAAGTATTTTACTGTATTGACTCAGATCAAGATTCAAAAAATGCGATTTTACTACCTGCTGGACATTATGCCTCTATTTATTACAATGGTGATTATACAAATCGAGATCATGCGCTCACTATTCTAAAACAATACATTCAAGATCATTCTATCAATACGTTAGGGTTATTTCACGAATTTTACATGTTAGACTTTCATGAGACAAATAACCAAAATGAATATGTGACAAAGATAGAAGTAAAAATCAGTCAGTAAGCCAATCATAGTTTTTTTATTTTTCCATACCAGTATTTTTATAATTACACCTTATGTGTAATGAAAAGCAACCTACCTTATAAGGAAAGCGGTAGCACTTCCATACAAAATATATTTCAAGGATCTAATTTTAAACGATCATGTTTTAATCAAAACATGATCGTTTAAAATAAATACGTTTTTTGAAAACTAGTCCTGATTAAATGACATTAAATACTAATGAGTGCTTGTTTGGTGCATTTAAATTATACCCGCAAAGTTCTTTTAGATACGTACGATAATCCTTCTCAACAATTTTTATAGTTTCATCAATGGATAAGTCCTCTTGCCTAATCATTTCATTCATGAGATTCAACTTCGCATCAATTCCTATAATCTCCGGAATTATGTCCCAAAAATTTCCTTTTGATATTAAATTAATCAATGTTTCCAGCTGGTCAATTAGCAATCCATAGTACTCTTGAAACTCTTCACAGTTTCGACCTGAAAATTCTAAATTACTATAGAAAAAACTGATATATTCTTGTTTTGATGTAAAAAGCAACATTTTAAAACTTCCTCTCCTTATTATAAATTACGTCTTTCACCGGATACCTTCTATATGTTATCCATAATAGTCGCCATAGCGCAGTACTCTTTTTCTGTTAATTCGTTGTTTACAATATGAACAACTCTTTCTTCGTCATAATCGAGAATATTACTATCTGTAATGATAATTTCGCTATCTTCAATCCTTGCTACCTCATTAATCAAAATTTTTTCTTCAAACTTTCGCTTTATTTTTTTAATACATATTTTTCTACTATTGGTCCGTTGGATAAAGAAATCATTAAGTTTAACTGTTTTTTATTTTGTTCTTTTAATTTCAACCACCAAGAAGCTTGCAATTCATGTATGAATGCTTCATTCACTTCGCGTTTTTCAAATTCTTGTATTGTATTATTAAGAAGGTCAATGGACTTTAAATAATAATCTGGATAAGATTTAGCCAAACAATTTTTAAAATAGGAATATTCAAGACCCACAATTGATACCATATCTCCTAGTAAGTAAGCTTTATGATAGCCAATAATTGCTTCTAAGAAAAGCATGTTATCTATCTCAAATGGTACGCTCAGTGACTCACCCAATTTTATTTTTTTTATGGTAGAATACGCAACTGAGCTAAAAAAAGTTTTCTTTTTTGAATACATATCAACCAAGTTTTTAATAATTTCCTTATCTGTTCTTTTATAATCCAACGAGAAAGAACAGCCTACAAAAAAAATGTATTGAAACTCTGTTTCATATTGCGGATGGTTCCAAAACGTTTCCGACCATACTTCTCTCATAATATTAAACAATGGATTATTAGCACTAAGGTTCTCAAACTCTGCATCAGATTCTACATACATTTTTTGTTTGCTTCTAATAAAACTAATAGCTAATAAATAGTAAACCTGCTCATAGCTAGATAAATTTAGTAATACGCCGCTTTTTACATACGCCTTTTCATGAATTCTAATGATAGTATCCTTTTTTATTTGACTATCAAAAGGCCACTCATAGCCTTTATGTATTTCCCAGAAATAGCAGAAAAAGAAAGCTCGTATATTTATTTCGGATCCTATAATTTTATTTTTTACAATGGTAATATTTTTCCCTTTGAGAACATTGTTTATTCGACTTATCACTCTTCTTACTGAAGCGACACTGATATAATTACTATCCGCAAACTCTCCTAGATCCCGTATACTCTCATTCAATAACGCATATATCAATTTATAAGGCAAAGAGTTTTTGTAGATATATTCACATAATTCTAAAAAATCTTTGTTTCGACTAAAAGTTACATAAATCCCTTTACTAGCAATTATCTCGATAGCTATATGTTGATTCTCACTACCTAAAATACTTAGACCTTTTAATATCTTACTCATTTTAGGTGGACTAACATCAAAATAGTCTGCCATTCTTTTTAACTTCAGCCATTTATTTTGATTTTTGTGCAAGAATTGCAACACTTTAATTTCTAAGATTTCTTGTTTATGAATTTCTATCATTTGTTTCCCCTATTTCTAATTCCAAATTGCAACATTTTACCTTTGCTACTAAAAAAAACACACGTAACAAATTAAATATATTTTGAGTCTTTTTTTATAAGATTCATTTGAAATCAGCATAAACCTTAGAGTGACTATATAGTCAAGTTATTTTCAGTATTATTACTAAAAAGTCGTTTCTAATTCTAATTTTAGTTTCCATGGATAAATATATATACAAAACAGAAATTTTTCGAAGCATATTCTTTATAACTTCTATCACTTTCATGATTGATCTCTATTTATTTATAAATCACACAAACTATCACTAGAATCTCCTGCAAAAAAATTGCAGGAGATTCTTTTAATGTTTTTCTTTTTTTACTTTTTTCCTAAACAATATTAATGTACACAATACGATGACATAACCGATAACTACAAAAGAAGCCTTTTTACCCGCTCCGGTTTTAGGCAGTCTTTCTTGAATGTGACCGTTAATATCTCCTCCCACTTTGACATTCTCCTCTGAAGTGTCAATTCCAGATGAATGGCTTGTATGATTTTGAGTATTCTCTGACTCCACTGTATCACTGAAAGTTATTCCTATTTCCATTGCAGCAAAACTACATACTGTTGTGCTCCATAATGAAGTAAGAATAAAAAGTAGCAATACGATAATTTTTAATTTTTTTTTCATAATCATAGTCTCCTACTAATTACGGCGCACTTCTTAAATCGAATGTAATATTGGCTGTGTAGGTTTCTTCTTCTCTTAAATTATTTCGATTATTTACGATGACATGCAACCCTTTGCCTTTATCCCAAGTCACTTGCCGTGTATTATCATCTTTTGGAGATTCATTATCTACATCATTCTTTATTAGAATAGTTTCTGAGGTTCCAATATCATGTTGAACATTACTTTCATCCACAAAGACGATACCCATGGTTCCATCTGGTAATTCTCTATTTCCGCTGTCTTTGAAACCATCAGTGGTTGCCACCAACTCCCACATTTGTCGGCTAACTGAATAATCTATAGATGATAATGGATTGGTCCCTCTAAAATCTTTGATAATTACTCCCCATTTATTATCTTCTTTTGGTATTAATTTTCCATTCAATTTATGACTTAATTTCGCTGTACTAAAACTTAATACTTCAAGTGTGTTTCCAAAGAATAGACTCCCATTATCTATAATTAGAGTGCCAGATGAACTTGATTGCCTAGATATTTTTGCTGTTTCCCTTGTATCACTATCAATCAAAATATGAGCATCATAATCAACATTAATCGAAAGATTATTTTCTGCATCACTCAAAGAATTGTTCCATGCTTCCCCACTAAAAGTTACGATATAATTGTAATCATGCTCAAGCTTTGGTATTTCAAACATATAAGTATTACTATTTACTTCATTCAGTTCAATGTTTTCAGATGAAATTACCTCACTCTTACTATTTGTTTTAATTAGATCAATTGTCTTTGAGAAATCTATGCTTTCTTTGGTGCTTATCTGAATATTTAAATTTTCAATAGGCTCTCCAGTTTCGAAAACATCTTCAACATTTAGTTCCCAATGAATATGTGCCTTTTCACCAATAGTCACATTATTATTTTTTTTAGATTCAACACTTAAATTGTTCATTCGATTCCATACAAAAATTGATGGCTGACCATTAGATATAACGGTTCCATTAGCTGATTGTCCGTTCTTAAGATCAATCCACCCAAAGTCATTTTCTGGTAATAATAGACTTAAATACCTATCAATCTCAATATACTCAAGTTTTATCGCATTCTCAAAAAATGAATCATTCGTTGAATTTATGGCAGCTATAAAGTAACCTAGCTTAACGTTCTTTAGATTTTTACAACCATAAAACATTCGGTCCATGTTTAATACTCCGGACCATGACCAATCACTCAAATCAACAGAAATTAGACTTTCACAGCTTTCGAATAGTCCTGCCATTTGTGTTACCTTGCTAGTGTCCCAACTACTTACATCTACGGTTGTTAGCGAACTTGCATTAGAAAACATATAACTCATGTTCGTTACACTACTCGTGTCTAGTTTTCCCACAATACTTTTTAGTCGAGTCAAGTTCCTAAATAAATTTGTTGAATCGCTTGGTGCACTTACTTCTCCTACAAACTCTATTTCAGTCACTGAATCAGCTGTAACATCCCCTAACTCCCATGGGGATCCAGATACTACAGAAAGAACTCCTGAGTATACTGTTAACTTACCTGTTCTATCATCAAATTCGTACGGAGAAGTTCCCCAAGTTTTTAAATTAGCAACATATGTTCCAGGTACTAAATCACCTGTTCCATACCTAGCCATGAAATTAGCTGGTGAATAAATTCCCGAACTTCTATCATTTAGCTGCCATCCTTCTCCTATAGATCCATCTGACCTGACTGGTAATCCTAATCCAAAGTTTGTACCAAACCTAAAGTTAGGGCCCAATGTTATTGATCTTAGACTACTTGTGCCGGCAAACATCTGACCTCTGTTACCCGAAAAGTTCGTGTTCCAATTACTTAGATCTAAGGTTATTAATGAGCTCGCGTTTGAAAACATCGCACGCATACTATTTGCTTTATCAGTGTTCCAGTTCCCTGCATCTAAACTTGTTAATGAACTTGCATTGGAAAACATCCCAAGCATGCTCGTTACACTGCTCGTGTTCCAACTACTTACGTCTACTGTTGTTAGCGAACTTGCATCAGAAAACATATAACTCATGTTCGTTACACTGCTCGTGTTCCAACTACTTACGTCTACTGTTGTTAGCGAACTTGCATCAGAAAACATATAACTCATGTTCGTTACACTGCTCGTGTCTAGCTTTCCCACAATGCTTTTTAGTCGAGTCAAGTTCCTAAATAAATTTGTTGAATCGCCTGGTGCACTTACTTCTCCTACAAACTCTATTTCAGTCACTGAATCAGCTGTAACATTCCCTAACTCCCATGGGGATCCAGATACTACAGAAAGAACACCTGAGTATACTGTTAACTTACCTATTCTATCATCAAATTCGTACGGAGAAGTCCCCCAAGTGTTTTTTAAATTAGCAACATATGTCCCGGGTACTAAATCACCTGTTCCATACCTAGACATGAAATCAGTTGGTGAATAAACTTCCGAGCTTCTGTCTTTTAGCTGCCATCCTTCTCCTATAGATCCATCTTCCCTGACTGGTAGCCCTAATCCTGAGGTTAGCCCAAACCTAAAGTTAGGGCCTAATGTTATAGCGCTTAGGCTAACAGTTCCGGAAAACATCTGACTCATAATAATAGTTTTACTGGTGTCCCAGTTACTTAGATCTAAGGTTGTTAATGAGCTTACATTAGCAAACATATTACTCATATTCGTTACGCTACTCGTGTCTAGTTTTCCCACAATGTTTTTTAGTTGAGTCAAGTTCCTAAATAAATTTGTTGAATTACTCGGTGCACTTATTTCTCCTACAAACTCTATTTCAGTCACTGAATCAGCTGAAACATCTCCTAACGTCCATGGGGATCCAGATACTACAGAAAGAACACCTGAGTATACTGTTAACTTACCTGTTCTATCATCAAATTCGTATGGAGAAGTTCCCCATGTTTTTAAATTAGCAATATATGTCCCAGGTACTAAATCACCTGTTCCATACCTAGACATGAAATCAGTTGGTGAATAAACTTCCGAGCTTCTGTCTTTTAGCTGCCATCCTTCTCCTGTAGATCCATCTTCCCTGACTGGTAGCCCTAATCCAGGGCTTATCCCAAATCTAAAATTAGGGCCTAATGTTATAGCGCTTAGGCTAACGGTTCCAGAAAACATTTGACTCATACTAGTAGTTTTACTGGTGTCCCAGTTACTTAGATCTAAGGTTGTTAATGAGCTCGCGTTGGAAAATACTCCCGACATGTTTGCAACGTTGCTCGTGTCCCAGTTACCCACGTCTAAAGATACTAATGAATTTGTGTCGGCAAACATAGAGTCTATATCACTGAACTTACTCGTTTTCCAGTTACTTAGATTTAAGGTTGTTAATGAGCTTGCATTGGCGAACGCTCTCGATACAGTCAGCAAGTTGCTCGTATCCCATTTGCTTAAATCTAATGATGATAATGAACTTGCATTTATAAACATACGAGAAATGTTCGTTACATTGCTCGTATTCCAACTACTTACGTCTACTGTTGTTAGCGAACTTGCATTAGAAAACATACTAGTAAGATTCGTTACATTGCTTGTGTCCCATTTACTCACATCTAAAGTTACTAATCTTGTAGCAGCAAACATCCACTGCATATTCGTAACATTGCTTGTATCCCAGCCACTTACATCTAGAGTCGTTAATGAGCTCGCATTGGCGAACATAGAGTCCATATTCGTAACGTTACTAGTATCCCAGCCACCTACATCTACGGTTACTAATGAGCTTGCCGCATAAAACAGATCTGCCATATTCGTAACATTGCTCGTGTCCCATTTGCTTACATCTAAGGTTCTTAATGAGCGTGCACCTGAAAACATATGATCCATTCGCGTAACATTGCTCGTATCTATACTACCTTCTATACTTTCTAAGTTAGATAATGACATAAATAACCGCGTTGATACGCTTGGTAGCACCATCTGTCCCGATATCCAAGTAACAGAACTTGAAAATATTTCTCCTGTTTGCCACGGAGCACTGTCCCACGATCCAACCTCTCCATATATATACAGCCCTGGCTTTCCTGTTGCCGATTGTGTAAGAGTCCAAGTAGCCGAGCCCCAAGTTCCTGAGGCAAACGAACTGTCATATTCAATGAGATTTTCATCTTCAATCAGAGAATCTGTAGAAACACTTGATTCTTTCGGTATTGTCAAATATTTATCGTTCTGTTGTTGAATATCTTCTTGAGTTGGATCGTCTTTCTCAATCTGATCTTCTCTATCTTGACTTGAAACCTCTAGTTCATCTTGATTATCCTCATTAGTATTCTCATATGAATCTTCTTCCAAACTAGTACTTTCAGCGTAAGGAAGCGAAATTTCAGTTTTTTGTACACTATCGTTTGTCTCTTGATAGTTTTGCTCAAACCCACTTCTTTCCTGTTGTATTACTTGTGCAATTACTTGTGAAGAGTTTGAAAATAACAACATGCTAGATAATATGATTTTAAAAAACTTATTATTTTTCATTTTGTGGTCTCCTTCTCTTGAAAAGAAAAGATAAAAGAAAAATAATCAGTATTCCTATTCCTATGAGTATGATATATAGCCAAAAATTGCTATTATTATCTTCCGAAAAAACAGAGTTCCTATTGTACTCTCTCACATCACCAGAACTGATAGTGAATGTTTTATTAAATGAGAAGTTACTCCCATCTGCTTCCCCTTCTACAGCCATCATATATTCTCCAGGAACAAATTTTTTGTCCTCTAAGCTAATTCCAAAATAAAAATTGGAGTTTGGGGCCATTCTCATTGAATCATTTGATGCTTCATAGCGTAATTCATTTGTTTTCTTATCAAAAACTTGCGCTTTTATCTTCAGACTTTGAATCATTCTTGGCGCTCTGTTCTGCATGTTTACACTAATATAATTACGATAATTTCTTTGCTCAGTAATCACATCATGCATAACCATTTCTGGATCTACTTGATTCTCTGATTCTCGTAGCAACACCCCTACGGTATAAGTGATATTATTTGTTATTACTCTTTCGTTATCTGAACCTTGTTTTTCTTTGATTTCAGAAAACCTTAATCCCCCGAGTATTTCTCCTTGAAAACTTTCATCTGGAACTGTAACAACAATGACCGCCTTAGAATTGCTATTTGCAACTACTGTTATCTCATCATTTTCAATTGTTACCATATCTTCAAACGAAACTTTTAAGCTTGAATCTCTTTCTTCTGATTTTAGATACGAAGTTATTCCATTACTATTTGTTGTTGCATTATTTGCTTCCACCTTTATCTTCATTTCTTTACTTGAGCTATTCATTATAGTTACCTCTAATGCTATTTCGTCCCCTGGCTCAACTTTAAGATCGTAATATGAGCTTTGTGGTTCTCCGGTTTCAGGATTCAACGGAGAAACAGAAAAATTTCCGTCTTCAGACGCATATACTTTAGGTATCATTAATAAGAAAAAGAAGGAGAGGAAAAAGAGTTGTTTGAATCTTTTCATCATAAATTACTAACCTTTCTTTTAACTCTGCATCGTATCACTATAGGCACTTGATACTAAAAAAGAAAACAAACCAGTCACAGCTTGCTTTCTTTCTTACTAATCGAAAATAATTTAATTAGTAGAACCACTGCTAAATGGATCAGCTGTTAAATTATACGTAATAGTTGTCGTATATTGCGCTGTGTTTTTTACAGAAGACTTTGGAACAGTTAAAGTTACACCATTTGTTGTGTTATCATTTTGAAGTTCACCTAAACCAATCGAATTTATGTTTACACCATTCGTTGAGTCAGCACCGGCAATGGCCTGTTCTGACTTGTTTAATGTGATTGCTGTTCCTATTACGTATGGTGCATTGGACTGTCCGTTCCCTGAATGCAAATTGCTATAAGTTACCTCAGCTCCTTGCAAAACATGCCCAGTTGAATCAGTAAAATCGCCGTCAACTTTTGCAGTCAGTGTCCAACCCGCTCGATCACTACCACGAGAGTCCTTAACAGAAACAATTGGAACAATATAAGATCCATCTGACATTTTATCTCCTAATGCTGAAAAAGTAGTACTAGCTTTTTCTTGCATGCCGAAATTTAACTTAGAAACGTAAGTGATCATTAATTCTGAACCGTTTGGATTAATCGGTCCCTCAGGATCTACCGGTTTTTCCGGATCTGTAGGATCTACTGGTCCTACTGGATCGTCATCCTTTTCAAACTCAATATTGGCATCAGTAGTTGCATTTGTTGCATTTGGATAGGTTGCTGCAATCACTGCATCACTCCCCAAGAAAGCCGGAGCTAAAAAAACTCCAAAAATAATTAATCTTTTCAACCTCATACTCTTCCACCTCTTTTTAAAAAATTTTTTTCAATCACAAATTACATGTTACACAATCTTTTTTAAACAAGGTTCTCAAAATATTAATTAATATACTTATATTTTTGTTTTATATTTTTAGAACAAAAGTTATATGATTCTTTCAAAGTCTATTAATAAAACTAAAAAAGACCCGTTCAAGTGTGAACGGGCTTAGAAAGATAGAAAAAAATATTTTAGAGTATAGGATAAATATAGTCTACACAGTTTTGTTCAATCGGATAAATCATATTTTTTATTAAAGACGAACAAATATGACTCTCAACGGAAAATTACAAGTTAAAAAGTTCCATTCTTTACCCTGACTATTTTTAGCAGAAGAAATTTAGGCCGTATTTATAGGGACATCGAAAAAAAGCCCATACTTACTTAGTGTTAAGACGAATTCTATAGGAAACAATAAAAGTTATTAATCTTCCCAATAGTACTCACCACTATCCAATAATTGCGTACGTCTATATTCCTTCGATAGAAAACATCTTATTTCTCTTTCGTTAAATCCAATGACTATCTTTTTTTCATCGATTATAATAGGCAACTTAATCATCGAAGGATTCTTGATAAGTATTTCGATTAAACATTTTGTAGAACACTCATTTTCATCAATTTCTAGCCCCTGATATTTTTTTGTCCGCTTATTGATCAAATCATCAAATCCATTTTCAGCACGTGCTAAAATTTTTTTAAGTTCGTGTAATTCAATCGGTTTCTTCTTAGTAATCTTTCGCTCGACAAAGTGTAGACTATGGTTCTCTAACCATTTCATTGCCGTACGACCCGAACTAGTATTAGAAAGATAATAAACTTCAATCATATCATTGTCTCTCCTAGAAGTTTTTCCTAGATTTATTAAAGTTGATTATAGCATAAAAAAATACCCGATCATGAACGATCGGGCTCAGAGAGTTAGAACGAAAGGTTCTAAATGTTAGGATAGACTCAGTCTACCTTCTTTAAGAAAATTGTTCAAGATTAAAACAATACTTCCGGTAGAAACTAATTCTATTTCTAGAAGTGTCAAAAGAAATAGAGAAAATAAAAGACATAGATTAATGTGTCTTTTTTTAAGAAAGACAGCCTTTAATGCTTATTATCTTTATTCTTTTTTATTTGATCTTTCATCCAATTGCCTTCAACAACTGTTCCCCATGCTGCAAAACCAATCGAAATAAGCGCAACTAAAATTACTATGATATCTTTCATGATTTTCCCTACTTTCTTTATCGCCCGTAACAAACGGCACTAGCTGAAACAGTCTTGTAGCTCCATTTACCTTTTAGTGTAATATGCTGCTTCGTTTTCATTTTGTAGGAAGTCTTGTTGTTAACACTTCCATATTTTGCAATCACAGCTTTTCTTTGAGCTTGACCAACAACAAAATAAGGAGACATATCGCTTCCTTTAACCCAAAAATAACTAGTAACCCAATAACCTACTTCGCCATCCCATACTTTTTGTCCTTCAGCCCACTTCGTTCCCGCAGCTGCCCGTAAAAATGGATTCTCGTTTCGCATATAAAAGGAATCAATTTCCGAGATTACTTGATCAATGTTTTCCATATTCTCAAAATCATCTGGAATACCAGCATCAGTAGCGAATAAACTTTCTTCTTCAACAATATTTTGACTTTCTGCAGCTACTGCCACAGAAGTAGAAACTAATAAAAAAGTTCCTGCAGCAACAATTGTTAATAAGTATTTACTTAGATTTATTTCCATTGATTCATCACTCCTGATATAATAATAGTGTTTTAATACACTGTTATTGTATCATGGTTGTGCAAATAATCTTCTTACATTATTGTAACTCTAAGTCTTTAAAAAATCTTCCACAATGATCTCCGCATTCAGCCTACTCTATTTGTAATCCTTGCAATTATTTCTAAATTACAGGATAAATAGTCATTTTCAATCCATTCTTCAGTTATATCAACCAATGCAGACATTATCTTACAATAGTCTGGTCTTTGATAAATTAATCTCACTAAATTTATCATTCAGAAGCCTTCCTTATGTTTCATAATCTGTCATAGATCATACTCCTATCATTCATAATTTAGGATACCGATCGATCATCGAATCGACTTTTTTATAATCTTGACTCTTCAATTGAGATTCTTTTTCAGTAAGATCCTCGTGGCATATGAAGAAACCAATCATGTCTTTTACTTTCAAAATTCCCAATCGATCCGATACACAACAATATTCTTTTGCTGATTTATCAACAATAAGTGCACAGTCATTGTAGAAGTAAATTCTTTTTAACTCACTCTTTGAAGCCAAGAAAATTCACCTCACAATTTCTTTTCATCAGCATCTACTAAAACAAATCGATTGGTGCCAGTGATCAGTTTATAGCTGCGTTGGCAAGTTTTACATTGATAGTATTCAGTAGGATACATAAACTCAAACTTTCTTTCATAAACTTGTTGTGCGAGTTCACCGCAATCACATTCAACCCACTTAGGCGGCCAGTATAAGCGCCGATTGTATGGCGTTATTGGTATTTTCCATTGACCACCGTAACATTTTCTCTCTTCAGCCATTCATCATTTCATCTCCTGCCGTTTCTTTGTAATAAATAGTATGGATCCATTTTCCAATTTAATTCCTATACGCTCACTATGATCATCAATTGCTTCAGGGACATCCGTTAAGCTTCCTTGCCCCTTCATTTCATTCACGAGTCTTTCTAAGGCGTCTTCATAATATTCATATTTCACTTCTTTGAAGATCATTTGTTGCTTTTCAATGTAAAAGTACCAATATTCCTTTAGAGATCGGCCAGTCAATTTCTCCATACCTTCTGACGTTATCACCAGGGTTTTTCCAAACATACGTATCTCGCCTGCAGGAATTCTTTCCGGATACTTCTTAATCATTTGGCGAACATAGCTTTCCTCATAACCCCATTTTCTTGAAGCCTCTGGAGCTGTCATTAGTTCATCACTCATTAAATCATATTTATGAACACTCAAATTAATATCCTCCTTTGACACGATGAAGTGTATATAATAATTATACACTTCATCGTGTTACAAAGATATATAATAATTTATAGTAGTTTTTACTATCAATTCCTTTTTATCCCATGTTTATATGTGGACGTTCAATTTTATTGTTCCCTTGCAACCCCTGTTCGATAATCAATCGAGACGCCATCTTGTACGTTATGAATTATAATGTTAAAGCCTAACTCGTCATTCTCAACACTCTGAGCTTCCATTTGAATCGCTCTGGGCAACAATTCTTGCTCTCTGAATATCGGTGTGACCCGATAGCGCACGTGATTATTGGTTTTTCTCAGATAGTTGGCCACTTCATTTTCATATTGGACCATGTGGATCTGGTTCAGCTGTTGAGTGCCGGTAAACAAATTTTTCCAGTTGTCATTTTCACCGGTCATTTGAAAGCCGACTAAATGACTTCTATTATAGAGCCAAACATTATTTTCAAGCTTTTTTTGATTCCAACCGGTGGGATAGACATTTGATATGTCTCCTCGTTCTTCTGTAGGCATCATCGATCGGTGTAGCATTGCATTTGCGACACCGACACGATTTAGGGAATCGAGATCCGAAAAGGTTTGCCAAGACCCTGCATCGATCGATGCCTCTTCAGCTGTAAAACTTGGTCGGTTTCTATTTACTTGTATGACAACGTTCTGACCGTCAAAATCAGGCAGATTTTCAATCTCTTCAGCTGAGATTTGTTCCTGGGACGTCCATTCATCGAAAAAAGCAGGCAACTGAACATCGACTTCTGATAAATCCACCAATGAAGCGGTGAATCCAAGCAAACTGATCAACGCTGCAAGGATAAATTTTGACTTATGTTTCATAACAATCTCCTCTTATTTGATATAATCACGGATTTCTCTAATATCTTGAACATGAATATTTCTATGTTCTTTTAGTAGTTGATCAATAGCATTTCCCTCCGTCTTTGCGTGGATCCATTTCATAGCAAACACGAGATCGCCAAAATCATAGAAGGCGAAATCGACTGCAAAAGTTTTCATGTATTCATTCACTTCCCTTCTAGACCATCTGTTGACATTTTTCTATGAAAAAGGCAAAGTGTTAACATTGCATGTGTTGATAGCGTGTTTTTCTGCTATTTTGGTGGATAGTTGACTTAATCATGTAGTGCCTAAATCAACAATGTTATTGTTATCGTTGTACTCCAACCAAGGCTCTTCGCATACTTCCCCACCAACTGTCGTGGTAACTTTTGCATCAGATGGATAGTTTTTTAGTTCCTCAATTAGTTCAACAACTGTCATTTCTTCCCCTCCATTCCGCTATCTCTATCACTAATTGACTGCACCCTGTTTTACTTCTTCAACAATGTAACCTTTATCATCTAGATAATATTTGTAGTAGAATTTAGCTACTGCGTCCTTCTCATCTATCGCTAAAATCTCAACATTATTTGAAACTTGACTGCATGGGATCACTAGATACTTCTTCACAATTTTTAGCTCCTATTCCGTTATTTCTTCCATTAGCCGACTTCAATGTCCCAACGTTTATCACCAAACAAAGATTCAAGCTTCTTGTTGATCACTGCCAGCTTCAATTCGCTTTCTGGTATGGCCAGTAATAAATCTTTTGGTGATCCGCAATAAACCATATCGGGAGTTTCAACTCTGTATTCAACTTTTCTTATTTTCAAAGCTTCCTTCAAAGTTTCCATAATTCGCCTTTCTGCTATCTCTGTCTGTCAGCAACTAGATTTTTTAGTTCTTTTCGGGCCTTGTCAGTTCGTTTTACAGCTGACTTATACACTTCAGAATCTCTGCTATATCCTAGTGATTCGAGTTGTGACAAATCTCTTTCTAACTTTTCTACCCACATTCTTTTATGATCCATCTGGCTATATTTCATATCAAATTTCTCCTTCTATTAGACGAGAAGCTGTGGCCGTACTGCAGCCACAGCTTCCTATTATTTAAAAATCTATTTCCATTTTCTGGTTCCTAATTTCTCTGCACATTCATCGCAAAGGTATCCAATATTCAATGCTCGATAGGGTTGGTAAGTCAGGCTCCGATTACAAAAATCACAAAACCCAAAATCGTCTTCCTCACTAGATAAATCCAATAGCGGACTTAAGCGTTGAATGTTAACTTCTAAAGTTACATCGCTATTCTTAGTATAAGCAATGCAATAAGCGACCGGATAAGAAATCTCTACTATCCTTATCCACGTTCCTTCAGCTAGTTCATGTTCTGCAAAAACAATATCGCTTCTTAGTCGATATTTCTTCCCTTCCGCAATACTCATGACAATACGTCCTCACGTTGCTTGTGAACAGATTTCTTTGTCATTATTACTTTTGGAATGCTTACCTCTCCTCTTTGCATCGGAATTAATACAGGTGACAACTCATAAGCCATAAATTCACGATCTATCGCTTGATCAATGAAAAATCCAACAAGTGTTAAAATAAGTTGGCCCTCTTTAAAGATCATAAAGTCATTGTCAAAAGGACTACGAGTAGCTATGAAGGCAGCCAAATTTTCAGTGGTTCCTTCGATTTCGTATAAAGTATAAGGATCAGATTTTCTGTATGCAGTGTATTTCATAATTCCTCCTAAATTTTAAGGAGTCACAACTACAGTAGGATCACTTTTCTTCTTTCATTATTTCATCAACAAAAGCCGTCAAACTTGCGGCATTATCAAATCTCATAAGGTCAATCGAAGAGCGTTTCTTCCTCAAATCTGTAATTGTAGTTAATTTAACTCCCGATTTTTCGTTGATTTGTTTTCTTGATATTCCACTTTCGAATAATAACCATTCGATTTTCTTTTTATCAGCGTACATGCTTGTGTCCTCCAGTTAAGGAGTGTAGCGAAAAAATTTGCTACTACTCTCTTTTATGATATATTTTGAGTAGTAGCATGCCTGCTTGGTTTTGTTACTGTGCGCTTATTCTGTGCCAGCAGAATAAGTGCATTTTTTATTACTAAAGATTATCAAGCCTATAAAACCACTCCTATTCTTATAAGATTTGATTTAACACATAAGTCGGTATACCGACTTTATACATCTATTATATATCGGTATACCGACTTTATCAAGTCTTTTTTTCAATTTTTTTTTAAAATTCGAATAGATCAAGTTGTGTTACATTAGTCTTTATACGCTCAATAGCCTTATCATAATATATTTCATTTGTTTCAAAACCAATAAACTGTCGTTCAGTATTTAAGCAAGCAATCGCTGTCGTTCCACTTCCCATGCAGTTGTCTAGGATCAAGTCACCTTTTTGAGAATATGTCTTAACGAGATATTCCAAAAGAGCGATCGGTTTTTGTGTCGGGTGAAAGATATTAGTCGTTTCTTTGTTATATCTCAATACATTGTTAGGAAACCCTGTAAATTCTTGTATATACTCATTTTTGCTCAAAGAATCTGTTTTATAAATTGAATCTTCGGTTGCCTTTCTACTTCTTAATTGCGGCTGAGAAAGGTTCTGCAAGCCTTGAGGATAATAGGCAGTTGTTCCTTTAGAGAAAACCGAAATCGTCTCTACCGATCGCATAGGCTGTCTTTTAGCAAATGTAAATCCTGTAGCCGTGTTCTTTACCCAGTACCAATCATATTTGTAATGCTTTAAGTTACTCATTCGTAATTGCGTAGAAAATGGCTCAGCCCCGAAAAGAACGATCGCACTATTTTCCTTTGCTATCCGTAAATACTGTGACCACAACTGCTCCCAAGGAATTATATTGTCCCAGGAACAAGAAGTTGTCCCATACGGCAGATCACAAATGATTGCATCTACCGATTCATCAGGAATTTTTTTCATTCCAGATGAACAATCTTCTAAGTAAATCCTATTATTTTGAATCATAGACTACTCCTCTACGATTCAGGCCTGAATCAATTTTATCAAGTCTTGATAAGATTACTTTACAGGCTAAGTAGTTCACTTAGAGATTGAAGATCAGTCACAAAAAGCTTGTCACATGTTGATACAAAGGTGTTTCGCTATAAAATAGATCACCGATACTGTAACCGAATTTCCAGCTTGTTTGTACAACTGAGAATTGGATACTTTCACCTCATAATCACAGCTGTAGTGATCTAGTTTTTCTTCTATAATTTTCATAGCTATTTCTCGGTTGCCAAACTTAGCAGCCAAAAAGGCCCAATCAGGAAAAGCTTGAAGCCTCCAACATTCCAAAGGGGTCAGTTTCCTAATTTGAAAATCATCGGTCACTACTGCTTGTTGATCGCTTGTAACAATCGTATGAGCTTCTTTTTTCCCAACTCTTCCACGCTTAGTGTTCGATTTAGGATAAGCAAAATTGATACTGTCACCAGCTGCAGCGGACTTGTCCCCTTTTTTCGTAGCTTCTCTCACAACAATCTTCGGTTCTTGTCCGCCTCCTTGCATTGTGTTTAGAGTAGGACAGATACCTTCAGGCGAATACACACTAACTGCTGATCGATACCGGCCATCGATTTGTCCTTCCACAATAATCCCATGTCGATCCTGTACAGTCAGAGTGAACATTTCTTCTCCATTACTTTTAATTCGGCGTCCATTTTGTCTAACTACGTCTTTATCAGGTGATAGGATCGGAATTGCTACTTTAGTACCCTCTCCTTTATTCGTAGTGAGTGTAGGAGCTATACCATTAGAACTGAAAGTCTGACCATTCATACCATTTCCGCTAGGATTCACGTTGCCAATGACAATTTGTTTCGGCGTTTTATAATCAGTAGCCGTCAAGGTCCCCATTAGTCCATCCGTATAATAGGTCCGCTCTCTCAAATTCGTGTTTAAGTTATTTCGTTTATTTGTCGTTCCAGCTATGTTGATTTTTGCTGGTTCTTGATCAGCTGATTCTTTTTCTCCTGTGAGAGGTAGAAACTGTCTGGCACCTGATCCTCTAAAATGTCCGATAATAAAGATACGTTCTCGGTTTTGTGGGACAAAATCTTTGCTGTTAAACACTTGCCACGAAACGTCATACCCCAATTCATCCAGCGTTCTGAGGATCGTCTCAAACGTAGCCCCTCCTTCGTGATTGAGGAGTCCTTTGACGTTTTCAAGGAATAGATAGCTAGGTTGCAAAATCTTTGCGAAGCGTGCAATTTCAAAAAAGAGAGTTCCTCTAGTATCACTGAAACCTCTTCTTTTTCCTGCAAGGCTAAAAGCCTGGCAAGGAAATCCTCCTGTGATAACGTCCACACGTCCGATTCGTTGAATAAAGTCGTCTGATAGTTTTGTAATGTCATGCATTTCCACCTCTTCTCTTGTATCGAAAATAGCTTTATAGCTTTGTCGAGCATGTTTATCAATCTCACAAAATCCAACACATTTATGGCCGGCTCTCTCCATTCCCATACGAAATCCGCCTACTCCAGCAAACAAATCAATAAAAATTAATGACTTTTTCCCCTTCATCCATAGTTCTTTCCCACAGCTGTGTTTCAGTTATTCAAGCTTGTAAGACAACTATAATCAGCGGTCGGATTGGTAAAGGACACGAGATTTCCTCATAAATGTTCTTTTTTGAGTAGAGTCTCCATCACATTGTTTCTTTTCTTTCTAAAAGTTTCAGAGCTGAGGTAAACTGTACAAGTGCCTTCTTAGAATCTGTCAGGATAATGTTTTTCTGATAATGGATCCTATCACTTACAGTAGAAATTGAAAGTCCGTATAGGTATCTCAATAAAAAAATCTTCCTTCTTCTATCAGTAATTTCAGGTTTGTACGGGTGATTGATAGCCAAATATCCCGAGATAAATATTCTATGAAGATATTCAAACTCTTGATAGATAGGATCTCCCATAAGTTGTTTTGGTATGTCTTCGTGGTGCAAGAAAGAATAGGTTTCATAAATTTTAGGAGCTGCAGAGATCCCTAATTTTTCTCGAACACTTTTATACTGTGAGAGAAATATTCCTAATCGTTCTTTCGTTGTCTCCCACTCGACAGCGGATTCCGCTGGTAACTGGTATTTTGTCACATCGAATAGTTCCAT
>NZ_CP025223.1:3790000-3819143 GCF_002850555.1 Enterococcus sp. CR-Ec1 | reverse complement strand
AAATTGTCCTCCTATAACTAAGAATAGATATAACTAAAATAGCACGGATTGAAAAAGTTTTCCACAGATTACGATAAAAAAGGTTAGAAAAAAATACTTTTCCACAAAACGGGATAAAAGAAAAAAGGAAATGCACATGTTCGAAAATGCACTATCCACAGGTAGAAAAAGAATGTGCATAACTAGAAAAAAATCTCTCTTATCCACAGATCTATGTGAAGATCATGCCTTGATAATACTAGGTTTTAGGGCAGTTATCAACAGCTGGAAAAGCGATTGTGGAAAACTTTTCTACAGGCTGTTTGTTTGTGGAAAAAGTCAAAATAACTCTGGGGAAAAAGTTATCCACAAAAATTAGCTGTAAACAGCAAACCCACACAAATCAAGGGAATTGTGGATAAAGAATGGTCGATTTTGAGCAAACTTCTTATTGACAAACTAGTACTTGACTCGTTATACTATCAAAGTATGTCTGTGCGCATAAGCATTATCCTGATGGAGGTGGAAATAAATGAAAAGAACGTATCAACCAAATAAACGTAAACGTCAAAAAGTTCACGGATTCCGTAAACGTATGAGTACAAAAAATGGACGTCGTGTTTTAGCTAGCCGTCGTCGTAAAGGCAGAAAGGTTATTTCTGCGTAAGCCACTGAATGCCAGTGGTTTTTTTTTATGCCGTTTTTGCGGAATATAGTGTCTGACTTTTGGCAAATATGGTATTATTGACAGGTGAGTGGTTACGGATTCAATCCGTTTCGCGAAGCTTAATTGAAAGAAGTGAAGGAACCGAAGATGAGAAAATCCTATCGAGTAAAAACAGAGCAAGATTTTCAAAAAGTTTTTCAGGCAGGAAATTCTTTTGCAAATCGGAAGTTCGTGGTGTATGTCTTACCTAAAGAGCAATCACATTTTCGAGTTGGTTTATCTGTAGGAAAAAAAGTCGGTAATGCAGTGAAGCGAAATGAGGTCAAACGCAAGATTCGTGCGAGCTTAACGGAAATGAAGCCGCGAATCGAACCAGCGATCGATTTTATTGTGATCGCCCGTCCAAGTATCGCCACTTGTTCCTCAAAGGAAATCTACTCGAATTTAGAGCATGTCTTAAAGCTTGCCAAAATTATTCATTAATGGAAAGGAATTAGTTACGTGAAAAAAGGGAAACGCGTCTTACTATTTTTGGGAGTTCTCTCATTAGTAGTTGTCTTATCTGCCTGCGGTGCAACAGGTGAAGTAAATGCACAAAGTACCGGTCTATGGGATCGTTACATCGTTTATTATTTTGCAGAGGCGATCAAAGCCCTCTCCTTCGGCAATGCCGGGATCGGGATCATCCTCTTTACATTGATCATCCGGGTCATTTTGATGCCGTTGATGCACTTTCAAACCAAAAGCATGCGCAAAACGCAAGAATTACAACCGAAGCTAAAAGCGCTGCAGCAGCAATATGCGTCAAAAGATACAGAAACACAAAGCAAGTTAAAAGAAGAAACACAACGTTTGTATGCGGAAAACAATGTCAATCCCTATGCCGGCTGTCTACCATTATTGGTACAAATGCCGATTTTGATGGCCTTGTGGCAATCGATCTCACGGGTTCCTGCTCTGCAAGAAGGAAAATTCTTATGGCTGCAGCTGGGTGATCGTGACCCATACTTCATCTTGCCGATTTTAGCGGCGCTCTTTACTTTTGCAAGTACCTACTTATCAAGTATGAGCCAAGTGGAATCAAATGCGAGTTTGAAAATCATGAATTTCGCTATGCCGATGATGATCTTACTGATGGGGATCAACATTGCCAGCGGTCTTTCCTTGTACTGGGTTGTTTCTAATGCATTCCAAGTCTTGCAAACAATGATCTTAAATAACCCATTCAAGATTCGCCAAGAAAGAGAAGAAGCCGCCCGCAAAGAACGCGAGCGTGAACGAGCCCTGAAAAAAGCAATGAGTCCTAAAAAGAAACGGAAAAAATAAGAGGAGGTTGCACTGCAATGCCGATTTATGAAAATCTGACAGTAGCTGAAGCAATTCAAGAGGGATTGCAAGTCCTTGGTATCACCAAAGATCAAGCAGTAATCGAAGTCCTGGATGAAGGAAAAAAAGGCTTCTTGGGGCTAGGAAAAAAACAAGCACGGGTCTCCATTGAAAAAAGAATCGTTGAAGAACCGGCACCCGTTGAAGAAGTACCAGCAAAACCGCTGGTAGAACCAGATCCTGTGACGACAGAGGATGCAAGCAGTGTGATGGAGGCGGCCGCGAGCGAACCTGTTTTGCTGACGGATCTTTCAGATGAGGAAGCACTGGCTCAGTTGGGACTCTATCTGACAAATATTTCAAAAGCATTGAATGCACCTGCCTTAGTAAAAACCGCTCGTCAAGACGGCGTGATCATCTTTCAATTAGAAACGCAAAAACAAGGCATTTTGATTGGGAAGCACGGCAAAACCTTGAATGCACTGCAATATTTGGCGCAAGTTTATATTCATCGCATCGCGAAAAACAAATTGTCGATCGTTGTGAATGTCGGGGATTACCGTGAAAAACGTCAAGCGATCTTAGAACGTTTGGCCAGCCGTACTGCTGAAAAAGTCAAACGAACAGGCCGCCCGGTCTTTTTAGAGCCGATGCCGGCGTTTGAAAGAAAGCAGATCCATTCCGTATTGAGTAAAGATGCGTATGTTCAAACTCATTCTGAAGGGGATGAACCGTATCGCTACTTAGTAGTGGAACCTGCGGACAAACGAATTTAATGAAAAAAGGGAAAGGCGGTCTGACAAGCCTTTCCCTTTTTTGATGGGAAAAAGCGATTGACAACAAATTTAAAACCAAGTATCCTTGACTAGAAATCATTCTTATCAAAGTCAACATACGTTACGTAGGTCAGCCTTTGGTATCAAAAAAGAGTCCGTATGCCGCGGACTCTTTTTTGTATTTCGTTGTTCAAAGGGGCAATTAGCCGCCAATGGTTGATTGAGTAAATTGAACCACCGTACCATAGGCAAAGATCTCAAGGTAGGTTTTGTCGCCTTCGACGATGCGGTCGTGTTCGAAATGACAGTTGATCACTGCATTCGCACCGTAGCTGTGAGCTGTTTCTTTTAAGCGATAGGTCACATCTGCCAAAAGATCGTTCAAATTCACAGATGTATCAAATAGATCTACTTCGATTTTGTCTGCCGCAAAGACGATATCCCGCACGACATAAGGCCGATTCACGTTTCCTGTCGATAAAATGATTTCTTTAATGCGGGCAGCACTGTTTGATGATTTGATGGTTTCCATAATAGATCCCTCTTTTCTTATTCTTTGCTTTTATTTTAAAGGTTTTTGCGGACAGATGCAAAATTTAAAAGTTTTTGAAGGAAGCTTGCGACTCGCGCAAAAATGTGCTAATCTATTTCCAGAATTTAATTGACAAGCAGTCAAAGTGCTAAGTCTACTCGTTTTTATTGATTTTCAATCAATTTGACGGGTGGAGTGGGCACTTTTTTTATGTGAAAAAATAGGAGGAGCATGCAACATGGCGAATATTACGCAAGAATTTGATACGATTGCCGCAATTTCCACCCCGCCAGGCGAAGGGGCCATCAGTATTGTGCGATTAAGCGGGGAAGAAGCAATCGCAATTGCGGATCGGATTTTTCAAGCAGGCACTAAAACCCTCGCCCAAGTCCCTAGTCATACGATTCATTATGGTCATATCGTGGACCCAGAAGAAAACCGTTTGATGGATGAAGTGATGCTTTCAGTGATGAAAAAGCCGCGGACCTTTACCCGAGAAGATGTCGTTGAGATCAACTGTCACGGCGGGATCGTTGTCGTCAATCAACTCTTGCAACTGGTTTTACGACAAGGCGCACGTTTGGCTGAGCCGGGGGAATTCACGAAGCGGGCCTTTTTAAATGGACGGGTTGATCTTTCTCAAGCCGAGGCGGTGATGGACCTGATTCGTGCTAAGACCGATAAGGCGATGAATCTCGCTGTCAATCAGCTGGATGGCAATCTTTCCCACTTGATTCGGACCTTACGCCAAGAGATCTTAGAGACGTTGGCGCAAGTTGAAGTGAATATCGATTACCCTGAATACGATGATGTGGAAGAATTGACGACCCGCTTATTGTTAGAAAAGGCCACGATGGTCAAAGGGCAGATCCAAGCCTTATTAGCAACTGCCCAACAAGGAAAAATTTTGCGAGAAGGCCTGAGTACTGCGATCATCGGTCGGCCGAATGTCGGTAAATCCAGCTTATTGAACCATTTATTAAGGGAAGAAAAAGCCATCGTGACAGACATTGCCGGCACCACCCGAGATGTCATTGAAGAGTATGTCAATGTTCGCGGGGTACCGTTGAAACTGATCGATACGGCTGGTATCCGCGAAACGGAAGATGTCGTTGAGAAAATCGGGGTCGAACGCAGCCGCAAAGCACTGGCAGAAGCGGAGTTGATTTTGCTGGTTCTCAACCAAAGCGAAGGATTGACCCAGGAAGACAAACAATTGCTGGAGCTGACTGCTGGCAGCCGTCGGATCATCTTATTGAATAAGACCGACCTTGAGCCAAAACTAGCGCCCGCTGAATTAGCGCAGTACGCAGCAGATGAACCGATTTTTTCTGTCTCTGTATTGACCAACGAAGGCTTGGATCAACTGGAACAAGCCATTGCCGATCTATTCTTTGGGGGGAAAACCGCCGACAAGGATGCTTCCTATCTTTCTAACACCCGCCACATTGCCTTATTAGAAAATGCCGTTCAGTCGTTGTCTGAGGTCATCCAAGGGATCGAAGCAGGAATGCCTGTCGACTTGGTTCAAATCGACATGACACGCTGCTGGGACTATCTAGGAGAAGTTGTCGGCGACAGTGTCCAAGATGAGTTGATCACCCAATTGTTCAGTCAGTTTTGTTTAGGAAAATAAAGAATGCGCCACTGGCGTAAAAAGGAGAACACCATGCAAGAATATCAAGCAGAAAGTTATGACGTGATCGTTGTTGGTGCCGGCCATGCCGGATCAGAAGCTGCCTTAGCAGCCAGCCGAATGGGGGCAAAAACCCTTTTACTGACCATCAACTTAGACATGGTCGCATTCATGCCTTGTAATCCCTCCGTCGGCGGACCAGCAAAAGGCGTCGTGGTGCGCGAAATCGATGCTTTAGGCGGAGAAATGGGCAAAAATATCGATAAAACCTACATCCAAATGCGGATGCTCAATACAGGAAAAGGTCCCGCAGTGCGGGCTTTGCGGGCGCAAGCCGATAAACATGCCTATGCGGCTGAAATGAAACGAACGATCGAAAAAGAAGCCAATCTAACACTGCGCCAAGGGATCGTTGAAAAGCTGATCGTTGAAGAAGGCGAGTGCCGTGGCGTCGTGACATCTACAGGCGCTCGTTACCAAGCCCAAGCTGTAGTGATCACTGCAGGAACAGCGTTGCGAGGGGAGATCATCATTGGAGAGTTGAAGTATTCTTCTGGTCCAAACAACTCCCAGCCATCGATTGGATTAGCCGATCATTTGAAAGAGCTTGGTCTAGAGATCGCTCGTTTTAAAACCGGTACACCACCGCGGGTCAAATCCAGCACCATCAACTATGAGGTAACGGAGATCCAGCCTGGCGATGAACAACCGAATCACTTTAGTTACAGCACACCCGATGAAGCCTACAATCAAAACCAAGAACCTTGCTGGTTGACCTATACGAACGAAGGGACGCACCAAATCATCAACCAGAATTTACATCGGGCGCCGATGTTTACAGGGATCGTCGAAGGGGTAGGTGCCCGTTATTGTCCATCCATCGAAGACAAAATCGTGCGTTTTGCAGACAAATCTCGTCACCAACTATTCTTGGAGCCAGAAGGATTGAACACCGAAGAAGTGTATGTTCAAGGGCTTTCTACTTCTATGCCAGAAGACGTCCAAGTCCAAATGCTGCATTCCATCGCAGGTTTAGAAAAAGCGGAAATGATGCGGACGGGCTACGCCATTGAATATGATGTCGTGGTACCTCATCAATTGCGTCCAACATTAGAAACCAAAGTCATCGAAAACCTCTTTACGGCAGGACAAACCAACGGAACCAGCGGCTATGAAGAAGCGGCCGGTCAAGGCTTGATTGCCGGCATCAATGCCGCTTTGAAAATTCAAGGCAAAGAACCTTTCATTATGAAACGCAGCGACGGTTATATCGGTGTGATGATCGATGATTTGGTGACCAAAGGAACCAATGAACCATACCGTTTATTGACCTCTCGTGCCGAATACCGCTTATTGCTGCGTCATGATAATGCCGATCTGCGTTTGACCGAAGTGGGACATCAAATTGGGCTCGTCCCAGAAGCGCAATACGAAGCATATGTAGCGAAAAAAGAAGCTGTTGAAGCAGAAATCAAACGCTTGTCTAAAATCCGCATCAAACCAACGCCAGAAGTACAAGCATATTTGACTGCCAAAGGGACGGCCACCTTGAAAGATGGCGTTTTAGCAAATGAATTCTTGCGCCGGCCTGAAGTGACGTATGCGGAAATGCTGCAATTTATCGAAGCCAATGAAGCATTGAAGCCAAAAGAGATCGAACAAGTCGAGATCCAAATCAAATACGAAGGTTATATTAAAAAAGCCCTCGAAAAAGTGGAGAAACTCAAACGGATGGAAGCCAAACGCATTCCTGAAAACATCGACTATGCCGCTATCAATGGCTTGGCAACAGAAGCCAAACAAAAACTGCAAAAAATCCAACCCGAAACCATCGCCCAAGCGAGCCGTATCAGCGGAGTAAACCCAGCTGATATTAGTATTTTGATGGTGTATATCGAACAAGGGAAGATTGCAAAGGTTAACTAAAGACGGTTAATATTCTTTGAAAAACCAATTTATAAATGGTAAATACAGTGTCAAAAGCCCGCTACGAGAGTAACTCGCAGCGGGCTTTTTGTGTTAGCAATTGAATTATTCAACTTTTTCAATCGTAGTGGTTCCCCAATTCATGATGTTGCTGAGATGGACATAGCCATCGTACAAATTCAAGAAAATTGAGAAGGCACAGACGATATAGATCAATACATAAAAATTATTGGCCTTTTTGTTACGCCATAAGACAAAGCCATCTAAAATCAAACCTAATGGAAAGAGAAATGAGCCGATTCCAGCTAACAGTAGCAAGAGCAGACTTTCATCTTTTTCCGTTGCCATCGTTCTTTGGAGTAACGACAATTTTTCTTTTTTGTCGTTGATCTCTTGATTATTGGTTTCGATCCGCTCTTTTAACGCTTCGTTTTCCCGCAAGAGCTCATCAATCGAGACTTGATAGAGATCGCTCAACAAAATCAAATTCTCAATATCTGGATAGCCGCGCCCGTTTTCCCATTTTGAAATCGACTGGCGTGAAATCTGTAATTTTTCTGCGACTGCTGTTTGCGACAAGCCGGAAGACTCGCGACAGCTTTTTAATTGTTCTGCTAAAGCCAATGTATGCTCCTATCTGCTATTTAACAACTAGCTTCCCATTTGAGATCGTGGTTACGACACTCCCATTGGTAGTGATTATACCTGCTTTTTGCTTAAACGTACAGGTGGCTTTAGTGGACGTGTGAGTTAATGAACTAGAAGTGATACTTCCTCTGTGAGCAACTAAACTTAAATTCGAAGTGCCTGTAAATTGATTGCGGCTATTGACCGTGACATTGTAACTAGCGGTCCAATTACCGGTGGATGTTTTTGACACGCGATACGTTCCTGCTGCCAGATTTGCCCGGAATGACGGCAATTTTTCAATGGTCAAAATCAACTCGTTGCCTTCTTCATCTACGGTGATCAGCTGCTCATAGGGACTATCTGATGCTAAGTCGTAAACGAGTTCAGGTTCTTCCACTGTTTGGGCGGCAGCTGGGAGAGCAAAGAAGAAACAAATAAAAATAAACGGCACAAAAAATAATTTTTTCACAAATACCACTCCTTGTACTTTTGATAGTTTAAGTATACAAGGTTTGGCTAGTTAAAGAAAGCACAAGCTAATTTGCAACGGCAACGGATGGTTTACAGTTGTTGCTAGAGCAGCATTTCATAGGCTTTTTTTTTAGGATGTCGAGAAATTTTAAACGTAATGGTTCATTCAAAAGGTCTTCGTTTTTTAGGTTTCTGACAATGAAACGTTGTTTTTTAAAAGAAACGTTAAAGAAGCGGTTGCTTTAGTTTTAACCAAACCTAGCTGTAAAAGGAAACAAAAAAGCGAAAGAGAAGGTAACGTTTCGCGCCGTTAAAACGACAAACGTAAGACCTCCTTCCACTTTTCTGCGGCCAATTTTATTCTCCTAAATCAATATCCTTTTGATGGTCGCCGTCTTTTTTATAAACGTTCACCACGGATTCTTTATTTTCGGCAATTTCTTTGGCACGGGCGATGGCCTCTGCTTTATTGTCGAAATGATCACTGGCACGTTTTGCTCCTTTGGAACGGACTTGCCATTGGTCCTCTTCATACACAACTTCAACATCCGCATCCATTAATTTTTTCGCATTTTTATTGGTTTGATGGGCATCATCTTTTTGCGGATTTTTCTCTTTCTGAAAAGCTTTCTTCTCCTCTTCATCTGCATTGTCATACCATTTTTCTGCTTGACTCGTGGCGATCGGGATCGCCCGATCGTCGGAATAGCCATCGGCTAGCAGGGCATTGGCGATATCGATCGCTTTTTTACGAACTAAGGGGTCTAGATTCTTCATTGACGCAGGATAATCACGGACATTCCAAGGCATTGTTTGGTTCCTCCTTTTTCTTGATCCAAAGTCATTTTCCTAGGGGTTCCTTTTTACAGGCACCACCAGATATTACTTATTAGTTTACCCCCTTCTATAAAAAAGTGAAATCATTTGCTTTCTGGTCAAAAATGAGGGCACTTTCTTTTTTCATTTTCTAATAAACGAGGATTTATTTTTGTTAACAAAGCGTTATATTTCCCAAAAAAAAATGAATGGTTTAGAATTTTATTATAGAGAAAAGGAGGACGTAAGAATGAGTGAACCTATTTTGACTGATCCACGGGAACTTTATCACACGGGTAAATACAGCAAACAGGAACAAGATACGCCTGCTTTACAAGAAGAAATGCGACCAAAACCTGATTGTGGTGAAGACTCTTATGAGGGAAGTCAGCAGTTAGAAAACCGGCGGGTACTGATTACCGGTGGGGATTCTGGGATCGGACGAGCAGCAGCGATTGCCTTCGCTCGTGAAGGAGCAGACATTGCCCTGCACTTTTTCCCAGGAGAAGAAGAAGATGCCGAAGAAGTTGCAGGGTACATCAAAGAAGCCGGACGCAAAGTGATTTTGCTACCCTATGACCTGCGAGACGAAGCGGCACCACAAGAGATCGTTGACAAAGCGGTAGCAGCATTAGGTGGGTTAGATACATTAGTATTGAACGCAGCACAGCAAATCACGCGGCCATCGATTGCAGAATTACCGATTGAACAAGTGAAAGACACCTTTATGGTAAACATTATCTCAATGTTTGCATTAGTGAAAGCAGCTGAGCCACACTTACCGGCTGGGGGAGCGATCGTGACAACGACTTCTGTCCAAGCCTTTAGTCCAAGCGCCCATTTAATGGATTATGCGGCAACCAAATCGGCGATCGCCAGTTTTACAGTCAGCTTGGCGAAACAATTTGCTGAAAAAGGGATTCGGGTCAATGGGGTAGCCCCAGGACCAATCTGGACACCATTACAGTTAGATCATGGCCAACCGCAAGACAAGCTGCCTGAATTTGGTCAGCAAGCATTACTGGAGCGGGCAGGACAACCAGCTGAGCTGGCACCCGTCTATGTCTTTTTAGCTTCCAATAAAGCTAGCTATGTGACAGCACAGATTTATGGTGTTACCGGCGGAGAAGCCATCAACTTGTAAGCTTATCAAAAAATCGGAGAAAAAGGAGGAGGTGTCCTATGAGTAAAGGGTGGAAAATCGTATCAATCATCGTTTCGTTGATCTTTATCACTGTCTTATTACCAATCGTTTTAATGAGTAATCCTTACATGCAGCTGCCATTTGGTTTGGACAGCAGAGGCAATGTCGTCACGTATTTCTTTGACAACTTGTTTATGCGTCAATATATGTTTTGGGTAGCCGTTGTTTTAATCGCCGTATTCTTGATCGTGATCTTAGTCGTGCTGTTTTATCCAAAAACCAAAACAACCTTTGTTTTGAAAGAGGATAAGGGCGCATTGACGATCGATAAGAAAGCGATCGAA
Organism: Enterococcus sp. CR-Ec1; assembly: GCF_002850555.1. Taxonomy (NCBI): domain Bacteria; kingdom Bacillati; phylum Bacillota; class Bacilli; order Lactobacillales; family Enterococcaceae; genus Enterococcus; species Enterococcus sp. CR-Ec1. The sequence continues at coordinate 3,808,896 of NZ_CP025223.1, read as the reverse complement.
GGACTTGTACGTACGAAAGTAAATGAAAAAGAATTTGTTGAAGGACCAAAAGTTCATGTCAAGGCGACCAAAAATCGAATTTTAATCAAAATCAAAGGCCGCTTGAAACGGACGTCTGCCTTAGTTGGCAAAACCGAAAACTTAATGGCGGAAATCCAACAAGATGTCCAACGAGTGCTTGGCTCAAGTGAAAAAGTCAAAGTCGAAGTCAATTACGCGAATTTTGAACAAAATGAGACTCCGGAAAACCCGCGAGTAGAATAGGAGGGCTATGATGAACGAACTACAACAATACAAAATCCCATTGATTTTTGGAGCAATCGGCCTTGTTCTGGCTGTGTTGTTTGTAACGATCGGTTTTTTCAAAACATTGCTGATTCTACTCCTAACAGGTTTGGGTTTTGCGCTAGGATTGTATCTCCAACGTACCGGTATCATCGACGAATTTTTTAACCAACAATAACGTATTTTATAGGAGGAATTTTTAATGAATAACGATAAAAACGAATTAAACAATGAAAAAAATGTCAGTGCACATCCAGATCCAGTGGTTCCCAACACCAATCATCAAGCCAATGAAAATGCGATTCCAATGACTGAATCACCTGATCCAGTGGTACCAAATGCTGAAAAAGCAGTAGCAGGACAACAAAATGGACCAAAACCAGGGGATCATCCAGCACCAGGAAATCCAGATCCAGCCGGACATCATCCAGCACCGCCAAAACCTGGCCACAACGATTTTGAAGGACCAACCGGGGATGCACCCGTTCATGGTTCATTGACCTATGATGACAAAGTGATCCAAAAAATTATCGGAATTGCATTAGAAAATGTAGATGGCCTGTTGACGGTCGATGGTGGTTTCTTCTCTAATATTGCTGAAAAATTAGTTAATACAGATAATGTGACTGCCGGTATCAATACTGAAGTTGGGAAAAAACAAGTAGCCGTTGATTTAGATATCGTGGTTGAATACGACCGCAACATCCCAGAAATCGCTGAACAAGTCAAAGAAGTCATTCAAAAAGAAGTAACGACAATGACCCAATTAGAAGTGATCGAAGTTAACATCAACGTTGTGGATGTGAAAACAATCGCTGAATACGAAGAGGAACAAGAAACGGTTCAAGACAAAGTATCGTCAGCTGCATCTAAAACCGGCGACTTTGCTTCACGTCAAACCAACAAAGCCAAACATGCGGCTTCCCGCGCGTCTGATCGTATCGAAGAATACAACGAACCTCGCGTGAAATAAAAAAGTTTCATATGAAACAAAAACAAGCATTGATCCTGAGATCAATGCTTGTTTCTTTGAGAAAAAAGCTGACCAGCAGGGTTGGCAGCCTTGCTGGTCAAGGAAAAATGAAAAAAGTTTTTTGGATTGAAATGAGTATAATTTCTATGCCTTAAACCAACCTTAAAGCCCCAGTTAAAAAATGGTAAATTCTCCTAGAAAGCAATCTCTGGCTATTGCATCACACTGCTTTTTGCGTTAAAGTAGGAACTAGTCTGTGAAACATTTTTCTGTTTCACAAAATAGAAAGGATTCGTTATGCTACCTGAAGAATTTCATGAAGAATTACGCAAAAACGGGATCGTTTTAACCGAAGAACAAATGGAAAAATTCGCTGTCTATTTCGAGCGTTTAGTCGAATGGAATCAGAAGATGAATCTAACCGCAATCACGGAAAAATCAGAAGTGTATTTAAAGCATTTCTACGATTCTGTTTCCTTAGCTTTTGAAACCGCCTTTGACCCGAAAAGTCATTTGTGCGATGTCGGTTCAGGTGCTGGCTTTCCAAGTATTCCACTAAAAATCGTGTTTCCTGAATTAGAAGTGACGATCGTCGACTCTTTAAATAAGCGCATCACCTTTTTACAAACTCTTGTGACGGATCTACAATTGGAAAATGTCCACTTGTACCATGACCGTGCAGAAACATTTGGTCAAAACCCGCAATTTCGTGGGCAATTCGATTATGTGACCGCTCGAGCGGTTGCCCGTTTGAATGTGTTAACGGAACTCTGTGTGCCATTGGTGAAAAAAGCAGGCTATTTTTATGCGCTCAAAGCTGCCAAAAGCGAGGAAGAACTGGTTGAAGCCAAACCAGCGATCTCACTCTTAGGCGGCAAATTTATTGAAGAAAAAAGCTTTACCTTACCGGTCAGCGGCGATGAACGCCATCTTTTGATCATTCAAAAGAAAAAAGAAACGCCAAAGAAATACCCCCGCAAACCGGGAATGCCAGCGAAACAACCAATTAAATAGGAGGAAAATCAATGGCCCGTATTATTTCTGTTGCAAACCAAAAAGGCGGCGTAGGCAAAACCACCACAACGGTGAACCTAGGTGCGTCCTTAGCATTTGTCGGCAAAAAAGTGTTACTCGTAGATATTGATGCCCAAGGCAACGCCACAAGCGGTGTCGGCATTCGCAAACCAGATGTGGAACAAGACATCTATGATGTATTAGTCAATGAAACACCGATCGTTGAAGCGATTTTACCTAGCAGCCGAGAAAACTTGGATATCGTTCCAGCGACGATCCAATTAGCTGGTGCGGAAATTGAATTGACCTCCATGATGGCACGGGAATCTCGATTGAAATCGGCTTTGAATGAAATCAAAGAACAATACGATTATATCTTTATCGATTGCCCGCCATCTTTAGGTCATTTGACGATCAATGCCTTTACCGCCAGTGATTCGATTTTGATCCCAGTCCAGTGTGAGTACTATGCATTGGAAGGGCTGAGCCAACTATTGAATACCGTGCGTTTAGTACAAAAACATTTTAACCCTGAGTTAGAGATCGAAGGGGTCTTACTGACGATGTATGATGCCCGCACGAACTTAGGCGCGGAAGTCGTGGAAGAAGTCCGCCGCTATTTCCAAGAAAAAGTATACGAAACCATTATTCCGCGGAATATCCGGTTGTCTGAAGCACCTAGTCATGGATTGTCGATCATTGATTATGATCCACGCTCAAAAGGAGCCGAAGTCTATCAGACGTTAGCAAAGGAAGTGTTAGCCCGTGAAGAATAAAGGGAAAGGATTAGGGCGTGGGATCGATGCGTTGTTTCAAGACCTGCAAGGGTTAGAAGAAGTCGATATCAAGACAGAAAAAGTCGTTGAACTGCCTTTAAACGAATTAAGACCCAACCCTTATCAACCGCGAAAAACCTTTGATGAGCTTTCATTACAAGAACTGGCCAATTCGATCCAGCATTCGGGGGTCTTTCAACCGATCATCGTGCGGCAATCATCCGTCAAAGGCTATGAGATCATTGCTGGTGAACGCCGGTTTCGAGCGTCCAAATTAGCTGGCAAGGAAACGATCCCAGCCATCATCCGCAATTTTGATGAAGAAGCGATGATGCAAGTCGCCGTTTTAGAAAACTTGCAGCGGGAAGATTTAAATCCTTTAGAAGAAGCAGAAGCCTATGACATGCTGATGAAGAACTTGAAATTGACCCAAGCACAAGTCGCTGAACGTTTAGGGAAAAGCCGCCCGTATATCGCCAATTATTTGCGGTTACTGTCCTTGCCGAAACTCGTCAAAGAAATGGTTCAAGATGACCGTTTGTCTATGGGGCAAGCCCGGACATTATTAGGCTTGAAAAACAAAGAACAGATCTTAAAATTAGCCAATCGTTGTGTCAAAGAAAATCTGACAGTCCGCCAATTAGAACAAATGGTCGCTGAGATGAACGACACGAAAAACGAAAAGAAAAAAGTGCCGCGTCTGATTCGGGAAAAACCGTACTATTTACGAGAAAGCGAAGAACGGTTGATGGATAAATTCGGCACGAATGTCGAGATCCGCGAAAAAGAAGGCAAAGGAAAAATCGAGATCGAATACCTGTCACAAAAAGATTTAACCCGTATTTTAGATTTATTGAACATTCAATTTGATGAAGCTTGAGGTGATAAAGATGTATGATCTTGGGGATATTGTCGAAATGAAAAAACCGCATGCCTGCAAAGCCAATCGTTGGGAAATCATCCGCATGGGGGCAGACATCAAAATAAAGTGTACGAATTGCGGCCACATCGTCATGATGACGCGCCGAGAATTTGATAAAAAGATGAAGAAAATCCTAGAAAAAAAAGAGAAAGAGTGAAGTGAAGCATGGCGTTAACTGCCGGAATCGTTGGATTGCCAAATGTGGGCAAATCTACTTTATTTAATGCAATAACCAAAGCAGGAGCAGAAGCCGCAAACTACCCGTTTGCGACGATCGATCCGAATGTAGGAATGGTGGAAGTGCCAGATTGGCGCTTACAGCGTTTAACAGAATTAGTCCGTCCGAAAAAGACGGTCCCAACCACCTTTGAATTTACGGATATTGCCGGAATCGTCCGCGGTGCCAGCAAAGGGGAAGGATTAGGGAACCAATTTTTGAGCCATATCCGCCAAGTGGATGCGATCTGTCATGTCGTTCGTTGTTTCGACGATGACAACATCACCCACGTGGAAGGCCGCGTGGACCCATTAGCTGATATCGACACCATCAATTTGGAGTTGGTTTTAGCGGATTTAGAATCCGTCAACAAGCGCTATACTCGGGTCGCAAAAATTGCCAAAACCAAAGACAAAGATGCAGTTGCGGAACTGGCCGTTCTTGATAAGATCAAACCGGTCCTAGAAGAAGGGATCTCTGCTCGTTCGATCGAATTTACAGATGAAGAACAGCGCATCGTCAAAAGTTTGTTTTTACTAACGACCAAACCAGTCTTATACGTTGCCAACGTAGCAGAAGAAGACGTGGCAGACTATGAAACCAATGACTATGTCAACAAAGTGAAAGAGTTTGCAGCAAGCGAAAATGCGGAAGTGATCGTCATCAGTGCTCGTGCTGAAGAAGAGATCGCTGAGCTGGAGGAAGAAGACAAAGCAGAGTTTTTAGAAGCATTAGGAATTGAAGAATCAGGGTTGGATCAATTGATTCGTGCCGCCTATGATTTGCTGGGTCTAGCAACGTACTTTACCGCTGGTGAACAAGAAGTGCGTGCGTGGACGTTCCGTAAAGGCATCAAAGCACCGCAAGCAGCGGGGATCATCCATACGGACTTTGAGCGCGGCTTTATTCGTGCGGAAACTGTTTCCTTTGAAGATCTGAACCAATACGGCACGATGCAAGCGGCCAAAGAAGCCGGTCGGGTACGTTTGGAAGGAAAAGATTATGTCGTGCAAGATGGCGACGTGATGTTGTTCCGTTTTAACGTATAAAGGGCTTTCTTCCCAGTGAATTTGTGGTAAAATGTCCATTGTGAAGAAAACGCAGAAGGGAGAATCAATTCATGGAACCAGAAACTCTGCGAAATTATGTTTCCGAAAATCGTGAATTAGAACAACAATTAACAAAACGAAACCAACAATATATATTTGATTTAAAAAAATCGCTAGAGGCAGCCAACCTTTCTGAAGAAGAAAAAACGATTGCCTTGCATGAGATGCTGCCGGTCTTAGTCAAAGAACAAAAAGGCGGCAAAACGGCCCGCCAATTATTTGGTACAGTGTCTGAACGTACCGAAGCCATCATCAACAAACCCGTTGAGCAAAAAGAATCCGGCCCCTTCTTGATGTGGTTGGATAACACCTTGCTGATTTTAGGGATTTTTGGGTTGATGCTAGGGGTTATGGGAATCTTTACTAGAGGACAAGCACAACCTTATGGCTTATTGACCCTCTTCTTGATGGCGATGCTTGCTGGTTGGGTCTTCTACTTGATGTACAAATACATGTATCAATATGAACGCCCGGGTGCTGATAAGAGCAAACGGCCGAAGATGTGGAAGATCATTTTGATTTTAGTCGCAGCCTTCATGCTATGGATCGTTGTGATCTCGCTTTCTGCGATGATCCAACCACCATTGAATCCACAAGTGGACCCTGTGATCGAAGCCTTGATCGGGGCAGTGGCATTAGCAGCGAAGTACTACTTGAAACGCAAATACAATATCATCAGCAGTCTGTCTGTTCCTAGAGGCTGATGGCTACACGTTGATCGTGCGCCTTCTTTTGTTAAAAAAGACCGCACGATCAGCGTGTTTTTTTAGAAAAAATGGCGAATTATGAGATTTGACCAAAGGTTTGAAGAGGATTATTAAGAAAGCTTTCCGAATGGTTGACTTATGAAAAAATCTTTGCTATTTTTTTTAAAATACCTAAAAACTTTAAGGAGTGGTTACAAAAATGTCCAACTGGGAAACCAAATTTGTAAAAAAAGGGTTAACGTTTGATGATGTCTTATTGATTCCGGCAGAAAGTCACGTCTTGCCAAATGACGTGGATATGAAAGTGCAGCTTGCCCCGAATATTACACTAAATATTCCAATCATAAGTGCCAGTATGGATACCGTAACTGATAGTAAAATGGCGATCTCAATGGCGCGTCAAGGCGGACTTGGCGTGATTCACAAAAACATGAGTATCGCCGCGCAAGCAGATGAAGTGCGCAAAGTAAAACGTTCTGAAAGCGGCGTGATCATCGATCCGTTTTTCTTAACACCAAGTCACTTAGTTGCTGATGCAGAACATTTGATGAGCAAGTACCGCATCAGCGGGGTACCGATCGTAGAAACGATGGAAAACCGCAAATTAGTCGGTATCATCACGAACCGCGACATGCGTTTTGTCACGGATTATACGATGCCGATCAATGATGTGATGACCAAAGACCAATTGATCACAGCACCTGTCGGTACTTCGTTGAAAGACGCGGAAAAAATCTTACAACAACACAAGATCGAAAAATTACCGATCGTTGATGAAGCAGGGATCTTAAGCGGGTTGATCACTATCAAAGATATTGAAAAAGTAATCGAATTCCCGAATGCAGCCAAAGACACGCATGGACGCCTATTAGTGGCAGCGGCAGTCGGCGTTACTAGCGATACCTTTGAACGAGCACAAGCATTATTGGATGCAGGCGTGGACGCGATCGTCATTGATACTGCCCATGGACACAGTGCGGGTGTTTTACGCAAAATCTCTGAAATTCGCGCGCATTTCCCAGAAGCGACATTGATTGCTGGAAATGTTGCCACTGCAGAAGGCACGAAAGCATTGTATGATGCTGGTGTCGATGTCGTAAAAGTCGGGATCGGTCCAGGATCGATCTGTACTACTCGGGTGGTAGCCGGTGTCGGAGTTCCTCAATTGACAGCGATCTATGATGCAGCCTCTGTGGCACGTCAATATGGCAAAGCAATCATTGCCGATGGTGGGATCAAGTACTCTGGCGATATCGTCAAAGCTTTAGCAGCTGGCGGACATGCTGTAATGCTCGGTAGCATGTTGGCAGGAACTGACGAATCACCAGGTGAATTTGAAATCTATCAAGGCCGTCGCTTCAAAACGTACCGCGGAATGGGTTCATTGGGGGCAATGGAAAAAGGCTCCAGCGACCGTTACTTCCAAGGGGGCGTAAATGAAGCCAACAAATTGGTTCCAGAAGGCATTGAAGGACGTGTCGCTTATAAAGGCAGCGTTTCTGATATCATCTTCCAAATGATCGGCGGGTTGAAATCAGGGATGGGTTATGTCGGTGCCGGCAATCTGCAGCAATTACGTGATGAAGCACAATTCATCCAAATGAGCGGCAACGGACTAAAAGAATCACATCCCCACGATGTTCAAATCACGAAAGAAGCACCAAACTACTCCGTAAAATCATAAAATGTTTCACGTGAAAACCAACGCCCCCTCTGTTCAAAAGTGGACAGTGGGGGCGTTTGGTTCTAAAAAAGGGTGCCGATCTTGCCAAAATGGCTGAGATCGGCACCCTTTTCTCTAAAATCGCTGCTGGATGATCAGCAAATCGCTTTAGCAGTAACTTATTCGTTTGATTTCAACGCATCGATCATATTGACATGAGTCAGTTTCACATGGGTGACGTACATCACGATGATCGTAAAGAGAATCGTCATGCCACCGGCTAAAGCATAAGCCGGCCAATTGATCACTAATGGAAAGACCATGTTCTCCATCGAAGCTTGGATCAAAATAAAGTCAGTCAAGAAGTAACCTACCACGTAACCTGCGAGAATCCCAAATAACGTAAAGACGATATTTTCTCGTACGATGTACATAGTCACTTCCTTATTGTAAAACCCTAATACTTTGATAGTAGAAAGCTCGCGAATCCGCTCGGAAACATTGATGTTGGTCAAGTTATACAAGACGACAAAGGCTAATGCCCCTGATAATACAACTAAGATCAAGACAATGGCGTTCAAGTTACCCATCGAATCATCCTGCATTTTGATCTGAGTGGAAAGGAACGTCGTGTTTTTGACTTTGTCGGTATCTAACAAGGCTGTTGATAAAGCTTCCTCTTGTTTTTTCGTCATCGTCTTGCTTTTGACTAAGAACGCATTTGGTTCAAAGGTACTATTGGTGATTTCTTCATAAACGGTCGGCGACAGATAAAGAGAATTGCCTAAATAATTTTCTGCGATGCCACTAATAGGTACTTCATAGGCTTCTTGATCGCTGGTATAGAAGGTCAATGTATCGCCAACGTGCAAATCATATAATTCTGCGTACTTCATAGTCAGCACGGCACCCTCTGTTAATGACAGCTTCTGTCCTGCCGTCGTTTTCAAATGGACATAGTCTGCAAAAGCATCCTGATCTGCCGGAACCATCAAGGTCAGACTTTGTTTTCCTTGGTTAGTCGGTCGAATCTCGATCGTTTCATTGTAGACTAGCATCGAATGGGTCACAAGAGGCTCGTCTGTTAAAACCGTTTCAGCGGCAGCAACGGTTTCTTCCTTCGCATCATTTAAGGTCACGACGGCTTGATAATCCGTAATGGGCCCAAATTGTTTTGCAGTCACGGCACTTAGAGAATCTTTCAACCCAACGCCTGCCACCATCAGTCCCGTACAACCGGCGATGCCAATGATTGCCATGATCATTCGCGATTTGTAGCGGAAGATGTTACGGAAGCTGACTTTTTGATTGAAGCTTAAACGGGACCATAAGGGGGTAATTGCTTCTAATAAAATCCGTTTCCCGGGCTTTGGTGCGCGAACTTGCAGCAGCTGGGCAGGTTTTTCCCGCAATTCTTTGATCAGAACAAACAGACAGGCACCAAGCGTCGCCAGTAAAAAGGCGATTGCGGCCAAAATAATTGGCGACCAGACATAATAGACGCGAATCCCGTCTAAAAGATACCGTTCGCTGGATAGGAAATAGATCAAACGCGGCAACAGTTCAGTTCCTAATACGGCACCACTAATAATGCCAATGGCCGAAGAAAGGAGGGCATAAATCAAATATTTAAGGGAGATCTCGACTTTGCCATAGCCCATCGCTTTTAAGGTACCGATCTCTTTGCGGTTTTCTTCTACCATCCGCGTCAGTGTCGTAAAGGTGATCAACGCAGCGATAAAGAAGAAGAAGACAGGAAACACATTGGCGATCGCTGCGATACGATCAGACAGCCCACCATATTCTTGGAAACCGGGATTGTCTTTGCGTTGGTTGTAAAGATACGTCGGCTCTGCCAAGTCTTCGATCTCTGCCCGTTTTTCTGCCAGTGTTTGTTGGGCATCGGTTAGTTCTTGTTGCTGTTCATCTAATTGGTCTTGCTGCTGTGTCAATTCTGCTTCTCCAGCCGCCAATTGGCCTTCGAGGGCTGCTTGTTGTACGGGCGGCAGCTGTGCCAAGGCGGCTTGCTGTTGTTCTAGTTCCGCTTTGGCCTGATCCAGTTGGGCTTGTCCATCAGCTAACTGTTTTTGTCCATCGCGGACTTCTTTTTCTGCAGGGGCTAATTCATCAAAAGCGTCTTGTTGAATTTCTGCTAAGCGTTCCTTAGGACGGTCCGCAAACAGTTCCTCAATCGTTTCTTGATGGGCTGCCATCTTGTCGGTGTACGTATCGGAGTATGTTTCAAGCCCGGCGACATCATCAAAGGCGAGATAGAGGATCGATTTGACCTCCATCGTGAACTGTTCTTCCGGTACATAAGCAAAGTACGTCACGACACCGCTGCCGACATTTGCATAGCCCCGTTCGGCAGCACTGATATAAATGGGAGAAGTGGCAAACCCAACGATCGTATACTCTTTGTCCGACAGATTATCGGCATCATCGATCGTAAAAGTATCACCTATTTGCCAGCCATAATTTTTTGCTTCGGTGTCCAGCACGATTTCATCGGCTTTTTCTGGCAGTCGGCCGTCCTTCACCAGTAACTGGTTGAGTTCCTGTGAGGGGTCATAGGAGGTCACTTGCACGACTTCATCTGAATTGGCAGCGTAATAAAATTGATAGGCGGCTTCTGTGTGAGCACCGCTTTTTTCCGCGGCATCAATGTCGTCCTTCGTCAATCCCAGTGTTGAAGTGACTTGCAGATCTGCTAATTGCTGGCCGTTGACATATTCACTCGCGGAATGGTTCAGGATCGGGCCGGTCGATTTGACACCGACAAAGAGAAACGTTCCTAAAAAAATGATCAAGGTGATTGCGATAAAGCGGCCTTTTGATTGGCGAATCTCTCGCAAACTTGCTTTAAGATAGGTCTTATTTTTCATCAGATCCTCCTACCAAACGATTTCATCGATCGAGATGGGATGAGGATTCTCTTCAATGGAACGGACAGTGGCATCGTTGATATGGATCACCCGATCGGCGATCGGGGCAATGGCGCTATTATGGGTGATGATCAACACCGTATTGCCATTTTTCCGGCTAGCGTTTTGCAAAAGCTTCAACACTTGTTTTCCTGTTTCAAAGTCCAAAGCACCAGTCGGTTCATCGCATAGCAGCAGTTTCGGGTTCTTGGCTAACGCCCGAGCGATCGATACCCGCTGCTGTTCCCCACCAGAAAGCTGAGAAGGAAAGTTGTTTTTGCGGTTTTCTAACCCGACTTGGGCCAAGACTTCATCAGGATCGAGTGCATTCGGTGAGACTTCAGTAGCCAATTCAATGTTTTCTTTTGCTGTCAGATTTGGGACCAAATTATAAAACTGGAAGACAAATCCAACGTCTGTGCGGCGGTATTCTGTTAATTGTTTGTCGTTAAACTTCGCGATATCAACATTGTCGATAATGATTTCTCCTTCATCTGGCGAGTCCATCCCGCCTAAGATATTCAAAACGGTCGATTTTCCGGCACCACTAGGTCCAAGAATCACCACTAATTCGCCTTCTTCAATGGCAAAGGAAAGATCATTGTTGGCAGTGATAGTGGTTTCGCCCATCTGATAGCGTTTATATTCATTCTTTACTTCAACATAACTCATTAATAAAGCCTCCATTTTTTAAACACGTGTTGATTTAATCACATGGTGTTAGTATACTAAGAAAGAAAAGTAAGAGCAATCCTCAATGCTTGCTTATTTGTCATTAAATAGACAAATATTGATTAAATGTACAGAGAAAAGGGGAAACGATATGGTAGGGACTGTCGGGAACCGTCGAACGATCTACTCGAAAAAAGTGATCCGGCGCGCCTTTCAGGAGTTATTGTTGGAAAAAGAGTATCGCAAAATCACGATCAAAGAGATTGCGGAACGAGCAGATATCAATCGGGGAACATTTTATAAATATTATAAGGACACAGCCGCTTTGTTGGAGGAGATCGAAGGGGAGCTCGTTGAGCAGATCGCATCGAACTTGCAGCAGGAAAATTTGTCATTGGATCTTTGGCTGGAAAAACTATTGACGATTTTGTATGAGAATCCTAGTACCACCCATTTGATTTTGTTGAACAACAGCCATTTGCTGAATCTTTTGTTGTCAGAAATCAAACCGGAGACCTTGAAACGATTTGCCCAATACTTTCAAGATGCTTCCGAGGAAGAATTGGAACTGTGCCTTAGCTTTTTTGTCTGCGGGTCTATCGGTTTGATCGAACGCTGGCTCAAAGATTTTTCAACGATGCCGCCAAAAGCTGTCGCTGATCTATTGATTCAAATTTTTGTGACTAATGTGTATGAAGAAAAGAAGGGCTAAAAAAGAGGGAATGATCCAATAACTAAAAAGGAACGCAGCAAGAGACAATTTGCTGCGTTCCTTTTTCTCTTAATCAACGAGGCGTTCATCGTTCATCCCAAAGTATTGATGCAACGGTTTTTGCCGTGCTTCTAATAATTGATCGACGGTCACGAATTCGTAGCCTTCGTTTTTGAGTGTTTTAATGACTCCCGGTACGGCTTTCACAGATTTCGGGTGAATATCATGGATCAAGATCATGGCACCATTAAAGACATTTTGTTGAACCAAGGCATTGATTTTCTTCGGATCCTTCAATTTCCAGTCTTGAGAATCGATGTCCCATTGAATGATCGGCATGCCGATGGTTTCTGCGCTTTGTTTGTCGATAGCGCCATAAGGGGGCCGTAAATTCCTAGGTAGTAAACCCGTCGCATTGTAAATGGCTTTATTGGTTTTCGTAACTTCTGCCTGCAAATCTTCCGCTGAAAGAGTATTCAGCTGCGGATGAGAGTAAGAATGACTGGCGATCTCGTGTCCAGCTTCTTGGACTTTTTTGGCGGCTTGCGGATATTGCTCAACCATTTGTCCCAGCATAAAGAAGGTCGCTTTGACGTCATTTTCTTGTAAGATGTTCAAAAGGTCCATAGTGGAGGTACTGTTGGGTCCATCATCAAAGGTCAATGCCACGTATTTTTTATTGGGGTCAAGACTTGGCAAGGCATTGTTGAGTTGGTCAGCAGCTACGAGATCAGGATCAATGAATGGGGCGATCTCGCTGTAAGACAGGGTGATTTCTGTCGCTTCCGTCTGATTTTTTGGCAATTCGATGGTCAGCTTCTCTGGATCGTAAGTAAATTTCGAATCGAAGGTGATCCGCTCCATGGCCAAGACGGCGTCGATGATTTTGGCGGGTTCTTTTGCTTGATCCAGCAGTTTCTGCTGAATGACTTGTTGAATACCTAATAAGCTGCCTTCATCAGGAACCAGTTCTTTCAAAGACAATTCGGTTTGCGTCTTCTCTGATACGAAGATCGGTGCATCCGTTAGGCTTTCCGCATCTTCAAAACGTCCGGTTTCTCGATTCCACACATAGCTGTCGGCTTTCAATGAATAAGTAGACACCTTTGAAGCCGCTGCTTGTGCTTGGATGCGGGCAACGGTGACGACTTCTTTATTCGTTTGTTTTTTACGCAAGTTATCAGCGGCTTGTGTTAACCGTTCTTTGATATCTTTGATGGGAAACGTATCGAGGTCTTGCGGGCAGTAGATCAGTTCTTTGTTTGTTCCTTCTGAGAGCACTTCAGGCGATGTTTTTAACCCATTTTGGCTTTGTTCTGCTTGGATTGATGCCAGTAATTTCTCTGCAGCTGCCTCATATTTTGCTTTGGCCGCAACTTCTTGTTGGTGCAAGGTGTAAAGAACCGAGCCAGCCGTTGCGATCAAAACGATCAATAATAAGGCAAATAAGGAAAAAATTGCTTTCCGATACGGCTTCTTTCTCGAGGGTGGTCCTTTCGGTCTTTCTTCAGCTGATGCTGTTCGTTTTTGATTATTGTTTGGTTTCTTGTGCAAGTCACTCCGACGGGCATAGGTCTTTCGTTCGGGCATTGGTGAAGCTCCCTTCATTCCATCCTAAATTATGCCCACGTTACCATAAGTCACAGGCACTTTCAACGATCATGCCCGGTTTCTGATAGAGGATTAAAAAGACAAAGGGATTTTTCTAATTATTCGCTTAAAAATTACAGCCTTGTTGCGTTGTTTCTCTTGCAAGAAGTGATCAAAGTGGTTAGGGAGATGGAAACCACTCTAGGCTACGTAAACAAGAAAACCCCTAGGCAACAGCTCACGCGGTGTGACTGTTCTCTAGGGGTTGCTACTGAGGTTACTAAGGCTTAGGCTTTTTCAATTTTTGTCAGTCCGCCCATATAAGGAACCAGAACTTCTGGTACCGTTACACTGCCGTCTTCGTTTTGATAATTTTCAAGCACTGCGGCTACCGTCCGACCGACAGCCAAACCAGAGCCGTTTAGTGTATGCATGTAGTGAATCTTGCCCTCTTGATCACGGTAACGGATCATGGCACGACGTGCTTGGAAGTCTTCACAGTTTGAGCAAGAGCTGATCTCACGATACATCTCTTGGGCAGGGATCCATACTTCTAAATCATAGGTCTTCGCTGCAGAAAAGCCCATATCTCCTGTACACAAGCTAAGCACACGGTAAGGTAAATTGAGTTTTTGCAAAATATCTTCGGCATTAGCCGTCATTTTCTCTAATTCTTCATAAGAATGTTCTGCATCACTGAATTTCACCATTTCGACTTTATTGAATTGGTGCAAGCGAATCAAACCGCGAGTGTCACGGCCAGCGCTGCCGGCTTCTGAACGAAATGATGGGCTCAAGGCAGTGAAGTAGGCAGGGAGCTGTTCTTGTTCTAAGATCTCCCCTTGATAGTAGTTGGTCAAAGGTACTTCCGCAGTCGGGATCAAAGTCAAATCAGTGTCTGCCAATTGGAAAACATCTTCTTTAAACTTCGGAAATTGCCCAGTACCGAACATTGCTTGGCTGTTGACGATATACGGGGTGATCATCTCCGTATACCCATGCTCATAAACATGCTGATCCAACATGAAGTTGTATAAGGCACGTTCCAAACGAGCACCTAAGCCTTTGTAGTAAACAAAACGGCTACCAGAAACTTTGGCACCCCGCTCAAAGTCGAGAATCCCCAAGTCTTCTGCGATCTCCCAATGGGGTTTTGGTTCAAAGGCAAAGGTTTTTGGGTCTGCCCAACGGCGGACTTCTACATTGTCATCTTCATCTTTGCCCACCGGAACAGAATCATTCGGCAAGTTCGGCAACGTCGTGGCGATCTCTTTGATGTCTTCATCAATTTGAGCGATCTCTTCATCCAATTGCTTAATTTGGCTGCCGACTTCTTTCATTTGGGCAATTTTATCTGCCGCATCTTCTTTCGCCCGTTTCAAGGCGGCGATCTCACCAGAAACCTCATTACGCAATTTCTTGCGCTCTTCCGTTTGGACTAAGAGTTCTCGGCGACGCTCATCAAGTGTTAAAAAGCGGTCCAACACTTCTTTTTGGACACCTCGTGTTGCGAGTTTGCTTTGTACTTCAGCAAAATTTTGGCGAATCATTTTTACATCTAACATAGTGATACATCCTCCTTTGATTTTTCCATAGAAAAAAGGCCATTCCAATCCCGTATTGCTTGGGACGAAATGACCATTCGCGGTGCCACCCAAGTTCAGCTTGCGCTGCCCTTGCTGCTCGTATCGTGAGCCAACGATTTTTCTTTCGAAAAATACACGTTAAAGAACTGGATTCTATTTTTTCCAACACTGATTTTCACCAACCATCAGCTCTCTATACAGATGAAAAAAATATACTAGGTTCTGTGCCTTGATTATTTTCTCTAGCATACCCAAAAAATGTTGGGTCGTCAACCATAGGTTTGTGTGTTGGATAAGTTGTTGCGTTTCAACGGGAGATGGATAATAAAGGACGTCCATTCCGGCGTTGACTTGGCATAGATATAGCCGCCATGTAAGGCGACGATGCTTTGAGCGATCGCTAGACCTAAGCCAGTTCCTCCTGTTTCTTGAGAGCGGGATTCTTCCACTCGGTAGAAACGGTCGAATAGAGAATCAAGGGCTTGCTTAGGGATCATTTGCCCATTGTTTTTGACTGTTAAGATCGCTTCGGTCCCGACTTTCTCGACTTCCATGCGGATCTTATCGGCGCCTTTGCCGTATTTCAAGGCATTCGAAAGCAAGTTATTGAAGACCCGCACCAGTTTTTCGGTATCGCCATCCATCTCGATGTGTTCCGGACGGGTGTATGTTTCAATCTTGATGCCTTTCCGACTAGCTTCTAATTCAAAGTCCGCCGCCAATTGTTCCACTAGCTGGGCCATGTCAAATTCCATCACATTGATTGGGACGCTAGGCTGGCGCACTTTTGTATATTCAAACAAATCATCGACAAGGGATTTCATTTGCTTGGCTTTGACATACGCCGTATGGGTATATTTCAGCAATTCTTCTTCTGAATGGTATTGTCGATCTTCAATTAGACCTAAATAGCCGATGATCGAAGTCAACGGTGTTCGAATGTCATGACTGACATTGGTAATCAGCTCATCTTTGGATTGCTCGATCCGTCGTTCATCTTCAATCGCCGCCACCGTACTGTCGACTAAGCCATTGATATTAGAAACGATCCGACTTAAATCGCCCCGTAACTCGAAGGGAATGCGATGATCGTAATTGCCTTCCGCAATAAAATGAAGCTCGCTGATGATGTGACGTAGCTGCATTTGATGGTAGCGACGAATCAAACGCCAATATAAGACGATCACATCTAATAGGAAGAACATCGGTAGAATGAAGTTGCGCCCACTGCGGAAGATATCTGTATTAAAGGCAGATGTGAAAGCATTCTTCGATGCGTAGATGGCATCAACTAAATCTGGTGAATTTTCAACGATTGAGGTCAAGATGACCAAAATAGCGATATTTAATAGAAGTAAAAGAACAATCGTTACAATTCCTTCGGCAAATAACTCACTGATTTCCTTTGAGGTCAGCGTGATCCGTTTCTTTTTTTCGATGGGTGTGTTGCGCTTTTTTTCAGTTGGTTTACTTCGCATCTATTTTGTAGCCGACCCCCCATACTGTTTGGATGACTTTTTCACCATCCGTGGCTTCTTCGATCTTATCTCGTAAGTGACTGACATGGACCATAACTGTTTTGGCAGAAACGACACTTTCTTGTTTCCAAACTCGTTCAAAAATCTCATCGGCGCTAAAGACACGGTTCGGATGCGATGCCAGCAAGTAGAGGATACCGAATTCTAATGCAGTCAATTGAATTTCGTTGCCATCGACGGTTTTTACTTCATGGGAATCGCGATTGATAATAAGGGAGCTTACTTCTAGAATCTCTGGTTGATTTGAAGCAGCCTGCATCTTGGTTCTTCTCAATAGCGATTTTACCCGGGCCATAACTTCTAATGGGTTGAAAGGTTTGGTGACATAATCATCCGCACCGGCGACCAATCCACGAATCTTATCCATATCGGTTGTTTTAGCGGTCAGCATAATAATAGGGATTTGGGATTCTTTTCTCAATTCTTTCACGACTTGCATGCCATCCATTTCTGGCATCATGATATCTAAGATCAATAGTTCGATATCAGAAGTGGTGCGGATCTTGGTCAGTGCTTCTTTTCCATCATATGCTTTGACCGATTCATAACCTTCATTGTGTAAATAAATGCTTAATAGTTCTACGATCTCTTTGTCATCATCTGCTACAAGTATTTTCATACTGGGTCCTCCTAGGAACAATATTCTTTTCTCCATTTTAGCAAATATTCCACAAAATAGATAAAATCATACTTAAATTTATAAGAATGATAGGAATTAAGAAAACACAAAAAGGAAAAAGACGAACGATAGGCAAATAATAACGGAAAAAGTCCTTAAAAAAGGCGGAAATCACGGACTAAAAATCACGAATCATCTTTGGAAACGGAGTAACTAGAAACGTTGGTCTATCAATCATTTTATGGTTGACGAATAGCGCAAGTCTTGGTATATTATTACATGTGCCAAATGACTAAACGAATTCGTAAAAAGAATTTAAAAAAGTGGTTGACGCACAGCTCGACAGATGATATTATAACGAAGTCGCAATTTTAAAATAGTTAATCGATGTTGATACATCAACAAAATTAATTAAAAAAAGTTGTTGACAAATAACAAATCATTTGTTATTCTAATGAAGTCGCTGAGACAGCGCTGCGAAGTTGAAAAACAACGAGCGAAAAAAACTTTTAAAAAAGAGTTGACAATCAAACGTCGCTCTGATATGATATAAAAGTTGCTAACACAGCACTGTAGACCTTTGAAAACTGAACAAAGCAAGCAAACGAACCAATGTGTAGGACGTTTCAATTTATTGAAACAAATACATGCAAGCAATAGCTAGCAAAGTTAATTTTTATGAGCTTAATGACCGTATGGTCATTCAAACAAATCATTATGAGAGTTTGATCCTGGCTCAGGACGAACGCTGGCGGCGTGCCTAATACATGCAAGTCGAACGCTTTTTCTTTCACCGGAGCTTGCTCCACCGAAAGAAAAAGAGTGGCGAACGGGTGAGTAACACGTGGGTAACCTGCCCATCAGAAGGGGATAACACTTGGAAACAGGTGCTAATACCGTATAACACTATTTTCCGCATGGAAGAAAGTTGAAAGGCGCTTTTGCGTCACTGATGGATGGACCCGCGGTGCATTAGCTAGTTGGTGAGGTAACGGCTCACCAAGGCAACGATGCATAGCCGACCTGAGAGGGTGATCGGCCACACTGGGACTGAGACACGGCCCAGACTCCTACGGGAGGCAGCAGTAGGGAATCTTCGGCAATGGACGAAAGTCTGACCGAGCAACGCCGCGTGAGTGAAGAAGGTTTTCGGATCGTAAAACTCTGTTGTTAGAGAAGAACAAGGATGAGAGTAAAATGTTCATCCCTTGACGGTATCTAACCAGAAAGCCACGGCTAACTACGTGCCAGCAGCCGCGGTAATACGTAGGTGGCAAGCGTTGTCCGGATTTATTGGGCGTAAAGCGAGCGCAGGCGGTTTCTTAAGTCTGATGTGAAAGCCCCCGGCTCAACCGGGGAGGGTCATTGGAAACTGGGAGACTTGAGTGCAGAAGAGGAGAGTGGAATTCCATGTGTAGCGGTGAAATGCGTAGATATATGGAGGAACACCAGTGGCGAAGGCGGCTCTCTGGTCTGTAACTGACGCTGAGGCTCGAAAGCGTGGGGAGCGAACAGGATTAGATACCCTGGTAGTCCACGCCGTAAACGATGAGTGCTAAGTGTTGGAGGGTTTCCGCCCTTCAGTGCTG
>NZ_CP025223.1:3457500-3785000 GCF_002850555.1 Enterococcus sp. CR-Ec1 | reverse complement strand
CTATCTTTTAGAGATCTTGCCGCGAAAAAATGAGCTGGTTCGACCGCCAGTCGCAAATGTGGATCAAGGAGTGGTCGTGACAAGTCTAGTTGAGCCGAACTTTTCCTATAATCTATTGGATCGCTTTTTGGTGACCTTAGAGTATGAGGGGATCGAACCGATCATCTTTTTGACAAAAGCGGATCTTGTGAAAGATCTTGCCGCAATGAAAGCAATTGAGGAGACCTATCAAGCAATTGGCTACCACGTGATCACGTCAAAAGTAGAAGGCGAAGATCTATTGGAACTTCAACGGTACTTCCCTGAGCGGATCACTGTCTTTATGGGGCAATCCGGTGCTGGAAAGTCTACGCTATTGAATCGAATCGTCCCGGAATTGGCATTGGAAACAGGAGTGATCTCAGAATCTCTCGGACGGGGGAAACATACGACCCGTCATGTGGAGCTCTTGCCGATTTGTGATGGATTGGTTGCCGATACACCAGGATTTAGTTCGATCGATTTTCTGGAAATCGAAGCAGTAGAGTTACCAAAGCTCTTCCCTGATTTTTTAGCAGTAGCTTCCAACTGCCGCTTTAGGGAGTGTATGCACCTCAATGAACCTGATTGTGCAGTTAAACAGGGAGTTGCAGCAAATGAGATTGCTGAAACTCGTTACAAAAACTACGTGCAATTTTTAGAAGAGATTGAAAACCGACGTCCGGTTTATAAAAAGAAGAAAAAGTGAGGGAAAAGCATGATGAAACTAGCACCATCTATTTTAAGTGCCGATTTTGCAAATCTTCAAAGAGACATTGAGCTGGTAGAGCGCCATGGCGCAGATTACATTCACGTAGACGTGATGGACGGTCATTTCGTTCCTAATATTACCTTAGGCCCAAACATCGTTAAAGCGATTCGCCCAGTTACCAAGCTGCCGTTGGATGTTCATCTAATGATCACCGAGCCAGAAAAGTATATCCATGCCTTCGCGGAAGCTGGAGCAGATATCATTGGTATCCACGCGGAAGCAACGCCTCATATCCATCGTGCGATCCAAATGATTGTGGCAGAAAATGTCAAAGCAGAAATCGTCATCAACCCAGGTACACCAGTTTCAGCCATTGAACATGTTTTATCCATGTGTGATCAAGTGTTAGTTATGACGGTCAATCCAGGGTTTGGTGGGCAATCCTTTATTGAAGAATCACTGGAAAAAATTGCGGCGCTGGCTGCTTTAAAAGAAGAAAAAGGCTACCATTATGATATCGAAGTAGATGGCGGGATCGTTCCTGAGACAGCCAAACGCTGCCTGGAAGCAGGCGCAAATGTCTTTGTAGCAGGAAGCTATATTTACGATGCCGATGAACCTGCGGCGCAAATCAGAGCCTTGAAAGAAGCTTTACAGTAAATGAAAATTTTGTTAGCGGCAGGTGGAAGTCCTGAAAATTGGCCACAGTTGATGGCGT
Source organism: Enterococcus sp. CR-Ec1 (assembly GCF_002850555.1). Classification (NCBI taxonomy): domain Bacteria; kingdom Bacillati; phylum Bacillota; class Bacilli; order Lactobacillales; family Enterococcaceae; genus Enterococcus; species Enterococcus sp. CR-Ec1. The sequence continues at coordinate 3,783,552 of NZ_CP025223.1, read as the reverse complement.
ATGATAAATACATTGGAATTGATTGTGGGGCCCTGTTTTTGCTTCAGCACCAACGGCCAGTCGATCTAGCAATCGGTGATTTCGACTCCCTGACCGCAGCAGAACTGCAAGCGGTCAAACAACAAGTTAAGACAGTGATCCAAGCCCCTGCTGAAAAAGATGATACAGATACTCAATTGGCATTGGTTGAGACGTTGCGTCTTTATCCAGAAGCGCAAATCGACGTGATTGGTGCAACGGGGGGACGCCTTGACCATCTTTTAGCCAATCTGTGGTTAGTTTTAGAAGATCGGTTTCGTCCATTTGCCCCAAATCTGCGTTTTTTAGATCGTCAAAATGTCGTTCAGTTCTTTTTACCAGGCACCTATCAATTGGAAAAAGAACCCGGGATGCAGTATTTGGCGTATTGCTGTTTGACGCCGGTAACAGATTTGACGTTAACAGGTAGCAAGTATTTATTAGAAAACGTCCAAGTACCGTACCCAACTTCTTATGCTAGCAATGAATTTCTGACACAAACAGCAGGTTTTTCCTTTAGCAGCGGGATGATAGCAGTCATTCAAAGTTGTGATTAAGAGACGGAACGTCTCTTTTTTTTGTTGAAAATTTCAGAAACTTAATTACAAAAAAAACATTAAGACGGACAACTTAGCTTTTGTTTGCAGGGTATTAATGGTAAAATTGGAACTACAGTTTGGAATTATTTGAGGTGTCTTTGTGAAAAAGTTTAATCCTAATAAAAATATTATCATCACATTGATTATTGTGATTTTAGTTGTCACCGTATTAAGCGTGACGATCGCCCGCCGAGCAGCGGGAAACTCCACCAATGCCGTGCAATCTACGGTCAATGACTCCGTTGGCTTTATCGATAAAATGATTACCGCTCCTTTTCGTTGGATCGAAAATGGTGCCAATTCAGTCAAAAATTTGTTTGTGACCTATGAAGAAAATGAACGTTTAAAAGAGAAATTGGACAGTTTTGAGGAACTGGAACAAGCGAAGGACAATGCGCAAAGAGAAATCGATGCCTTGAAAGAAGAGCTAGAGCTGAATGCAACCTTGACGAATTATGAACGGATCTCCGCCAATGTCATCAATCGGTCACCTGATACTTGGCAAGATATGCTGATCGTGGACCGCGGCTCAAGAGATGGTGTTGAGGTCAACATGGCAGTCATGTCGCAAAAAGGCTTGATTGGTCGTGTCATTGAGGTCAATGCAGCTTCTTCTAAAATTGAACTTTTGACTTCTGAAAACCAGAATTCCAACCACTATCCGGTTCGGATCAGCGGCGAAGATGGGTCAAACTTTGGGATCCTAAGTAGTTACGATCAAAAAGAACGTTCCTTAGTCATTACCCAATTGACGGGGGACAATGAGCTGAAGGAAGGCGATGTCGTGCAGACCTCTGGATTAGGAGGAAACTCGCCCGCCGACTTAGCGATCGGAACAGTGATCCGTACCACCAAAGATGAGTTTGGTCTTGATACCCAAGTATTTGTAAAACCGTATGCCCAAATGTATGATATTCAAGCTGTAACGATTATCAAACGCTTGGCAGGTGAGGAATAGCCATGAAAAAGCATGACTACATCAAATACCTGGCAGCGGGCGTCTTCTTTTTGATGATGTTGGCAGATGGACAACTGACGCGTTTTTTGGAAAAATGGACCCAAGACAATTATATCGCCAGTGCGCATCTTTTATTGATCGCTCTTTTATGTGGCGCGAAGTATTTGCCGAAAAACTTTTTGATTACCACGGCGCTGGTGATCGGCTGTCTCTATGACGTGTATTATGTCGGTGTGATCGGCATCTACACGGTGGCGTTTCCCTTGATCGTGTGGATTATGTATATTTTGAAAAATACGCTTTATCAAAATGTATTTACCATGTTTTTCGGAATGATCATCTTTGTTACAAGCTTAGAAGTTGTGACATTGGGGGTTCAATTGCTGTTTAAGATCGCATCAGTTAGCACGTCATTCTTTGTTTCCCGCTTTTTAGCACCAACGCTTTTATTGAACATCCTTTTGTTTATCCTTTTAGTTGTTCCATTCATGAAGCTATTCAAAGACGAATAGCTTCATTTTTTTTGCGTTTGACTGTATAAAAATAACAGCGATTGAAATGTTTTTGTAATATTCCTTTTATCTCTCTGACATACGGCTGTGTTACAATCACACTATCGTGAAGGACTTTAGGTATTCTTAAGCATTTATACATAAAAAAACCATATTAGGGGAAGCAACAGCCGGAGGAATGAAGAGTGAAAAAGCGAATTTTATCTTTATTGTTAGTAAGTTCAATTGTTCTTACTTCTGCAGCAGCACCGACACTTGTCTTTGCATCAGATTTTGACAATAAAATTGAAGAAAAAAATCAAGAGATCTCTGACTTGCAAAACCAGCAAGCGAGCATCCAGTCACAAGTAGCAACACTTGAAAGCGACTTGACTGCAATCAATGAAAAAGCCCAAACTTTGTTGCAACAACAAGGGGATTTGCGTGCGGATTCTGAAAAGTTGAAGCAAGAAATTGCCGATTTGAAAGTCAGAATCGAAAAGCGTGAAGAAGCGATCCAAAAACAAGCTCGTGATGTTCAAGTCAATGGACAAAGCACGAACTTTATTGATGCAGTATTAGAAGCTGACTCTTTAACAGATGCTATTGGCCGTGTGCAAGCAATGACGACGATCGTCAATGCTAACAAAGATCTTGTAGATCAACAAAAGGCAGACCAAGAAGCAGTTGAAGCGAAAAAAGCGGAAAACGACGATAAATTGGCAGAGATCGCAGCGAACCAATTTGAATTAGAAACACAATTAGGGGATCTACAAGCCAAACAAGCTAATTTGAATGTTTTGCAAGCGGAATTGGCTGTTCAACAAGCATCTAAAGAAGATGAAAAAGCTGATTTAGAAAAACAAAAAGAAGAATACGAAGCAGAACAAGCTCGCATCGCTGCAGAAGAAGCGGCGGCAGCAGCAGCTCGTGAACAAGCAGCACAAGAAGCAGCGGCTCAAGAAGCGGCAGCAGCTGAAGCAGCTACTCAGGAAGCAGCAGCAAGCGAATCTTCAACGTCGAATTCAACGACATCAAGCGCCACAACAAATTCTAGTACGACGACTGATACTACGCAAGGCAGTTCATCACAAGGCAGCGGTTCAGCAAATACGACCCCATCGACACCTGCCAATAATAACAATAGCAATAACAACCAAGGATCAAATAATAGCAGCAACGGTTCAAGCAGTACTCCTGCACCCGCACAAACGGTCAATGGTTCAGCAATCGTAGCAGAAGCAATGAAATACATTGGTACCCCTTATGTTTGGGGTGGTACGACACCAGACGGCTTTGACTGTTCTGGCTTTACACAATATGTATTTGCTAAAGTTGGGATCTCATTACCACGGGTAACTTACGCACAAGAATTTTCCGGTACGGTAATTTCGATCAACGAAGCAAAAGCCGGTGACTTGTTATTCTGGGGTAGCCGCGGAAGCACACACCACGTGGCGATCGCTATGGGTAACGGACAATACGTTCATGCACCAACACCTGGTCAAAATGTTTCTGTCAGCAGTTACTCTTATTACTCACCAGATTTCGCGGTGCGCGTAAACTAAATCAATTGAAGCTATTTCAAAAGCTGGCGTTTTACGTCAGCTTTTTTTGATTTCTGTTTTAAAAAACGTATGCTTTTTTTGTTTTCAGTCTTGCCAGAACATCTTATAATAGAGAAGAGAAAGGAAGCGGATAAAATGAACAAGACCTCGTCTTCCAGAGAAAAAATGATAACGGTTAAGTTTTATACGAATTATCTTTCTCGCATGATGATGCCGAATTTAAGTATTTTTATTGCGTGGATGCTGATTTCATTCCTGTTGCCTTTTTTCTCAGTCGATCAACAAGTGATCCAGCAAATGGAACAAGGGGTCTTGACTGTGTTGCTGCCCCTCATGATTGCTTATACAGGTGGGCAAATGTTGGCGCCTGAACGCGGTGGGGTCGTAGGAGCAGTGGCGGTCTTAGGGGCTATTCTCGCAACCGATATTCCCCAGGTCTTTGGGGCGATGCTGCTGGGACCGCTAGCGGGCTGGCTATTGTACTGCAGTGATTCGATCGTGAGCAAAGTCAAAAGTGGCTATGAGATGCTGGTGCGCAATTTTATTGCAGGTGCGTTTGGCGGACTCCTTTTTTTAGGCAGTTACTTCCTATTGGCGCCGCTTTTTAATTGGTTCAGTCTCGGCAGCTATCAGCTCGTTGATTATTTCGTTCGGCAAAACGTCGTGCCCTTTATTCATATCATTGTAGAACCATTGAAGGTTTTGTTTTTTAATAATATTGTCAACCATGGACTATTTACGCCGCTAGGAATCGAAGCCGCGGCAGTTAACGGTCAGTCGGTTTTATTTTTGATCGAGGCCAACCCCGGTCCGGGATTAGGGGTCTTAGCGGCGTATCTTTTCTTTGGTTCAAAGCGAAACCGAACGAATGCCGCAGCATCCATTTTTGTGCAGGCTATTGGTGGGATTCATGAAGTGTATTTCCCGTTTGTTCTGCTCGATCCTTGGGTGTTGCTCGGTCCGATCGTTGGTGGTTTCAGCGGTACACTGATCTTCCAATTTTTAGGAGTAGGCTTGAGAGCACCGGCGTCCCCGGGCTCGATTTTGGCGATTTTACTCAATACACCGGCTTCTATGATCCTTGGTGTCTTAACTGGGATTGTCGTCAGTACGGTCGTATCGTTTGCGATCGCTAGTGTGCTATTAAAACGGAAGACCAATACAGAAAATGAGGAGCGTAAGATGCCGAAAATGAAGAAAGTCACGGAGATCGTCGTGGCCTGTGACGCAGGGATGGGGTCCAGTGCGATTGGTGCCAGCATACTAAAAAAACAGTTGCAAGAAGCCCAGCTAACGTTTCCTGTCCGCTATCAGTCGATTTATCGTGTGACGGATGATCCCAAGCTGTTAGTGATCACCCAACGGGAATTAGCAGCTATTGCCCAAAAGCAGACACCACACGCACAGCATTATGTGCTAGATAATTTTTTGGCGGCAGATGAGTATGCTCCGCTGATCCAAGAATTACAAAGAAGAGAACAGGATCCGCAACAATCGTTACAAATCGAAGCAGCAAATTCGCTAGGGTTTTCAACGATCATCTTTTTGTATACTGGAAAAAAACGCGGTTCACAAACGATGGCAGTGGAGATACTAAGAAAAATGGCCCGCCAACAAGCGCTGTCTTTGACCATCAAAAAAATGGCATATGAAGGACAAGCTCTTGATCCTACGGCAGTCTATATCCTCCCGAAAGAACTTGCAAAAAAGTGCCCGATCCCAGATGTTTCTTTACTGGTGGTGGATGATTTATTGACGACAGATGCGTATCGTCAGTTACTGACAGAAGGAGTCGACTATGTTTTTGACCAATCGTGAAACACTTTTATTAACGGAATTGATGAATAGTACCGGTCCGGTTTCTTTAGATCGCATGATGCAAGTCTTAAAAGTCAGTAAACGAACGGTGTACCGTGAACTGGCTAATCTAGAAAAATCCTTAGAAACAGTAGGTGCTACCTTAGAGAAGGTCGGTCGTGGTCATTTCCAAATTTTTGCATCAGAAACGAGCATTCGCCAATTGCAAGAAGCCATTATGGCAGATACCGATCAAGAATTCGCGGCTAGTGAGCGGCAACACCGTATTTTGTTGCAACTGACTACCGCCACGAAGCCTGTATCCAGTCATTTTTTCTTGGAGCGTTACCAAATCAGCAACACGACGTTTTTTTCAGACATCAAACAGCTTGAAGAGAGTCTCGCACGGCTGCCGTTAAGGATCGTGCGCAATCAAGGGTATGAGATCGAAGGCTCCGAAAAGTATCGGCGGTTGCTCACAGCCAATACACTAGTGATGGAGATCAATGAATACCAATTTTTCCATTTACTGGAAACCGATGATGAAGCCCCGTTTATTTTTCAATTTCTGTCCCGCGACCATCTATTGCTAGCCCAGCGGTTGATTCGGGAAACCATCGAACCCCAATTCAAGGAACTTAGTGACCGCAAATTAGCCTTTATCGTCTTGATGCTGGCGCTAGCCATGGATCGGGTAGCTTTGGGCTATACGGTGGAAGAAGAGACGTACCCGAGTCAGATCAACAAAGACTTGCTGAAGGTGGCGAAAAAGATTTTTGCTCAGATCGCCGAAAAGACCAAACTGCTTTATTCCATCAACGAAATCGTCTTTTTTGCCGTGTTACTAGGTGATTTTGCCAATTCCTTTGATCGTGATTTTTTTGATGACAATTTTGACACCGACTTGGCTTATCGTGTAAAACGCTTGATCGAATTGGTCAGTGAGCAAACGGAAGTGGCATTTTATGAAGACACGAACTTGTATAAAATGCTGCTGACCCATATCTCAGGAGTAATGACGCGGGCTATTTTAGAAGAAGATCATTTGAACAACCCTATCCTAGAAAAAATCATGAACCAGTATGTCGAAATCGCCAGCGGGATTCGTAATCATCTGCCGCAGGTCTTTCCGCAGCAGCAGTTCTCGGAAGAAGAAATCGCTTATATGGTCCTGCATTTTGCCAATTCGTTGGAAAAAAATCCGAAAGTGTTAGAAGTCAATATTGCAGGGATCTCTCCTAGCGGATTAGCCTCCATCAGTTTGTTAGAGATGCAGCTGCGGAAACATTTTCCCTTTATCAATCAAATCACCTTCTTTCGAGTGGGGGATGTCAAACGGGAAAATATCGAGGAGACCTATGACTTGGTGATCTCGACTTCATTACTGCCAGGGTATCAAGGAGAATACAAACTCGTTTCACCGATCCTGCTAGAAGAAGACATTCAAGAGTTGAAGAAGGCCTTCCAAGCCATTAGTCAGAAAAAACGTTCCGCCAAAAAAGCGCCCTCTGCTTTGGTCAAAGAGGAATCCTATGAAGCGGTCTTGGCTTTTATCGAAGCTATTAACCAGCTATTGGCGCTGTTTCAAGTGCAGGCGATTGATAACCCAGCGGACTTGGAAGAAACGTTGCAGCTGGTGCTGACGTCTTTTGATGCACATGTTGTTTTGGATCGTGAGAAAGTTGTTGATCGTCTCTTAAGGCGCTACTTCCAAGCGCCAGTGGGCATTCCTGACACCCACTTTGCCTTGTTTCACGCGGCGAGTTCGGCGATCCTGCAACCTGTTTTTCGTATTTTCGATTTGAAACAGCCGCTGCCACTTCTAGCGATGGATAAAAAAGAAATCGCTGTTACCCGTTTATTAGTCATGCTGGCGCCCTATCCTATCAATGAAACAAGCTCTCAGATGTTAGGGAAGATCAGTGGTTCGATCATTATGAATGATCTAAATACGGAGATTTTTAATTCCGGCAATGATTCGATTATTTATCAGTTACTCTCTTCGCTCTTGATTGAAGAAGTAAAACAATAGGAGGGATCAGCGATGTATATTCCACAGGAGCGGATTTTGTTGGATCAACACTTTACCGATGCCACAGAGGCTCTGACAAAAATTGGCGAGTACTTAGTCAACCAGGAGATCGTCTCTTTACCTTATGTCAAAAGCCTTTTGCGGCGCCATCAAAAAACAGGTGTTTACATCGGTAACTTTGTTGCACTGCCCCATGCGGAAGAAGAAGCCCAGCAATGGATCAAGGAAGAAGGGCTCTTTTTGATCCAAGTGCCGGATGGCGTCGACTTCGGCACGAAGGAGCAACCCAAAATCGCTACAATCCTTTTCGTAGTCGTCCTAAAAGAGCAGCAATTAGCTGTTTTGCAAGAAATCGCCTTTTTTTGTTCCGATATGCAAAATGTTCGGGCGCTTAGTGATGCCGAATCGGTTGAAGAGATCCAACAGATTTTGCTGGCAGAAGAATAAGCGGTCAGCAGCAGACTGGCTTGTAACAAGAGAAACGAACGAAATGAGTGAATGAGCTGCCTCCGTGTGCTCGCTCTTTCTACCTTGTGTAGAAAGAGCGGGTACACGTTTTTTTTGCGTTTTGGCAAAAAAAAATAAAAATGCTTCACGTGAAACATAACAAAAAGCCAGTGAGTGCAGGGGTTACTCCCGTTTTTTTGCTCTATCCGTTTGGCTACAAGTTTTGGCACAGTTTTTTGTGCCAAAGTACGACTTTCGACCGTTTTGGGAAGCGCCTACAATAAGGGTGTAAGCAGACGAGAGGAGAGAAAAAAATGGAACAGACACAAAAAGCAGCCAAATCATCAGTAAAAGCAAAAGTTCAAAAATTAGGCAGTACGTTGTCGAGTATGGTGATGCCAAATATCGGCGCATTGATTGCATGGGGTGTATTAACGGCATTATTTATTCCAGATGGGTATCTACCAAATGAAGCCTTTGCAACGATGGTCGGTCCAATGCTAACGTATTTGATCCCAATCTTGATCGGGTATACCGGCGGGAAAGTGATTGCTGGCGACCGCGGGGCCGTGGTTGGGGCGATCGCGACGATGGGGGTCATCGTCGGAACGGATATCCCAATGCTATTAGGTGCGATGATCATGGGTCCTTTAGGCGGTTGGGTCATCAAGAAATTTGACGAGATCTTCCAAGAAAAAGTTCGCGCTGGCTTTGAAATGTTGGTCAACAACTTTTCATCAGGTTTGATCGGCTTTGCCTTAGCATTACTGGGCTTTGTAGCAATCGGGCCAGTTGTTAATACCTTGACAGAAGCAATGGCAGCAGGGGTAGAAGTGATCGTCAATGCCCACTTGATTCCATTAGCCAATATGTTTATTGAACCAGCAAAAATCCTATTCTTAAACAATGCCATCAACCATGGAATTTTGACACCACTAGGTACTGAGCAAGTCAGCGAATTTGGGAAATCGATTCTTTACTTGTTAGAAGCCAATCCTGGGCCTGGTTTAGGAGTCTTGCTAGCCTTCACTTTCTTCGGAAAAGGAGCAGCGAAATCTTCGGCACCTGGAGCGATCATCATTCACTTTATCGGTGGGATCCATGAGATCTACTTCCCATACGTCATGATGAAACCATTGATGTTCTTAGCAGTGATTGCCGGCGGTGTATCAGGAAGCTTTACCTTCCAATTGTTAGGTGCAGGCTTACGAGCACCTGCTTCCCCAGGTTCGATCATTGCGATCTTAGCAATGACGCCATTCAACTCGGTGATGAGTGTCGTTTCTGTCTTAGCCGGAATTGCCGTAGGAGCAGGCGTGTCCTTTATCGTCGCTGCCGCGATCTTGAAAGCAGATGCGAAGGATACGGTGGATAATTTTGAAGAAAAAGTACAACAAACGCAAGCAGCAAAACTCAGCGCTAAAGGCTTGGCGGCTCAACCAATGACTGGCATCAATCGCATCATCTTCGCATGCGATGCAGGCATGGGCTCCAGTGCTATGGGGGCATCGATCTTACGTAAAAAAGTCAAAGAAGCCGGTCTTCCACAAAATGTCTCGAATTCCGCCATCAACAATTTGACGGACGATGCCAATACATTGATCGTCACTCAAGAAGAATTGCAAGAACGCGCCAAACAAAAAGCGCCAAATGCGACCTTCGTCGCGGTTGAGAATTTCCTGAACTCTCCACGTTACGATGAAATCGTAGCTACATTGTCAGGGACTAAGACAGCGGGGGAGTCAGAAAAAAAGTCTGAAGTAGGCAACCAGGCAGATGTTCCTTCCGCCAATGACCTTAAGCAAGTCAGTGAAATCATTTTGGCCCACGATGACCGCAAAGGTTCGGCAACGATGGCTCAGAAAGTCTTCCAAGATCTTTTAGCCAAAGAAGCTCTGACGATGCCGATCAGAAAAAGCCATATCAATGATCTCCATGCCAACGCCTCTTCACTGGTGATCACAAAAGAAGCCTTAACGCCGCAAGCGCAAACCTCAGCGCCAGAAGCGATCCATCTATCCGTTAATAATCTGATGGGAACGACGAACTATCAACGGATCGTGGCATCGATCAAAGCAGCGAATTAAGAAAGGATGAGCCGAATGCAAGTATTAGAAAAAGACATGATTGAATTGAACAAACAATTTGCGACCAAAGAAGAAGCCATTCGTTACTGCGGCGAAAAACTGCTGGCGGCAGGCTGTGTGGAAAAAGAATACGTCGAAGCCATGCTTGAGCGTGACGAGATGCTCTCAGTCTATATGGGGAACTTTATTGCGATTCCTCACGGTACGGATGAAGCCAAAAAATACGTCAAAAAATCAGGTATCTGTATCGTGCAAGTGCCTGATGGCGTGAATTTCGGTACAGCGGACGAAGAAAAAATCGTCACCGTCCTTTTTGGTATCGCGGGCAAAGGGGAAGATCATCTGCAATTGGTCCAACAAATCGCCCTCTTTTGCAGTGATATCGATAACGTCGTCGAATTGGCGGATGCTTTGGATAAAGAAGAAATCGCCCAAAGTTTGACCGTAGCATAAGGATTTAAGGAGGAGACAAGACATGAAGGCAGTTCACTTTGGTGCAGGTAATATTGGTCGCGGCTTTATCGGCGAGATATTGGCTGCCAACAACTTTGAAATCACATTTATTGATGTCAATGAAACGATCATTGACGCCTTGAAAGCAAGACAAGGGTATACCATCGAATTAGCCGATGAGACCCAAGAACAGATCCACATCGAGCATGTGACAGGATTGAACAATGCCAAAGAACCAGAAGCGGTGATCCAAGCGATCGCCGAGGCAGACATCCTTACGACCGCCATTGGTCCCAACATTTTGCCGCATATCGCTGAGCTGATCGCCAAAGGCTTAGAAGCACGTCAGCAACACCCAGACAAGCCAGCCATTGATGTGATCGCCTGTGAGAATATGATCGGCGGATCGACCTTTTTAAAAAGCGAAGTGCAAAAATACATTGCGGATTGGTCAGCGTTGGAAGCGACGGTTGGTTTTCCAGATGCAGCGGTGGATCGCATCGTACCGCTGCAGCACCATGAAGATCCCTTATTCGTTCAAGTAGAACCCTTCTGCGAATGGGTGATCCAAGAGTCAGGGATGAAATCCTCGATCCATCTGCAAGGGGTCCATTATGTGGCGGACCTGGAACCGTATATTGAACGGAAATTATTCAGTGTCAATACGGGTCATGCCACGGTAGCGTACACAGGCGCCCTCCAAGGCTATCAGACGATCGATGAAGCGATGCAGGACCATTTAGTGGTGATCCAATTAAAATCCGTTCTCGAAGAAACTGGCCGACTTTTAATTGAGAAATGGGCCTTTGATCCTGAAGAACATGAACGGTATATCGAAAAAATCATCCAACGCTTTAAAAACAAACACATTTCCGATGCTATCACTCGGGTGGCACGGACACCTGTCCGCAAATTAGGGACCGAAGAACGCTTTATCCGACCAGTCCTTGAGTTAGAAAAACGCAACATGCAGCCAGATCATCTCTATGAAACGATCGGCATGATCTTCAACTACAAAGACCCTGAAGATGAGCAAAGCCAACAGTTACAAGCACTTTTGGATGAAAAATCACTACCGGAAGTCATTGCAGAAATCACTGGCTTACAAGATGAAGACATGATTGAAACGATCCGACAAAACATTGAAAAATATGCGTATGTTGCTGCATAAAAACGAGTAACACACAGAACAAGCGTTGAAAGAAATTGACCTATCCGCAAAAGCTCGCTTGTTGGGCTAGCTTTTACGGATGCGGCAATTTATCTGCTTGTTCTGTGTTTTTTTGCTCACCGATTGACCTTTGCTGCCAACTTGACGATAATAAGAAAAGAAATGAGGGAGAGCAATGGAACGATGGTTTGAAGAAGCCCAGCTTCAAGTAATTGAGTTGCCGATCGAATGGCAGGAAAACCGCCCCGTCTATCGGGCCTTTATCCGTGAATTGCCGACGATCCAAGGGGAAGGAACATCGCGGCAAGCTGTTTACCGGCAGTTGGCAGAAGCCTACGCGGCTTACCTTGCCCAACTTCGAGAGGTCAATGAGGCACAGGAAGAAATGACGTCTTCCTTATTATCGACGGAAGAATTATTGCGCTACTATGATGGCGAGACCTTCGATGGTTTTGAGTTGCCCTCTGACGAGTAACAGGAAAAAAGCCATTCACTGGAAACTGAAAAGCTACGCAAAAAAAAAACCGCTCAGCTGCAGCTCGATCGATACGAAGGATCGAACGCTGCAACTGGCGGCTTTTTTTCTATCAAAGAAACCACGTCTTATTCGCGGTTAGTTCAATGCCTCAGTAATGGCTTGATTGAAGGCATCTAAGTCATCTGGGTTCCGACTGGTGATCAACCGATAAGTTTCGTCGATCACGACGGGCTCATCTTTGACAGTGGCACCTGCGTAGGCTAAATCTGGTCGCACAGAATCATAAGCCGTCAAGGTCAAATCTTTCGTCAGTCCTGTTTGGATAAACAGTTGTGGGCCGTGGCAAATGGCAAAGACGGGGCGATCAGATGTCAAAAAGTCTTTCGTCAATGACACATAGCGCTCATCGGTCCGTAATTGGTCAGGGGAGAAACCGCCTGGGATCAACAAAGCATCAAAACTGGCGGGATCGATCGTATCGATGGCCGCATCAACGGGAAACGTTCCACCTTGTTTGCCTTTTACGGTCTCGGCGCCTTCATTACTAATAACGACTACTTCATGTCCGGCCGCTTCCAGTGCTTCTTTTGGTGACGTCAATTCAACATCTTCAACTAGATCAGTGACAATAACAGCAACTTTACTCATTCGATCTCCTCCTTATTACTTGATGAACAATTTGTTCACCTGCTATTATTTATGCTAACGAAGATTTTCGCTGTTGACAAATCATCTGTTTTGTCCGCAGCTTGAAAAAGAAAGAAGGCAACGCCATGGCAACGATCCAACTATTTATCTCTGATACTCCCCTTTGCTTTGAAAAAGCGGAATTCATTTTTATGGAAGAAACATTTGTCATCGAGAAACAGCAACTATTTGAAAAAGTCGATGCGGTGATGCATCAAGAGGTATCCTCGTCCTTGGTTTCATTGGTAGAAAAAGCCCTTTTGACGCTAGAAGCGATCGGGGAAGAAGAGGATTATTTCGACCTGCTTTATTTGACCTATGAGAATACCCGGCGTTCCCTCAGCGGACAGCAATTACTCGCACAGCCGTTTCCAGCTGTAGAGGCAGCCTTGCAGCCGGTCTTTGATGAGTTGGCAGAACCGATCATAGAAAAGTTTTATGAAGAGCTGACCAATCAATTAGAAGAAATCGCTGATGATGAGCTGTTTAGTTCCTACTATCTGGATGATGAGCAAGCGGTGATTCAAATCGATGCGCCGATCCAACATGAAGAAGTAATCGCTTTGCCCGCCCTTTTACGAGATTACCATGGCACGTTGCACCTGACCTTTGAAAAGTTTTATGAATACCTTGTGTAGCGGCGGCAACTGCCGTCGTTATTTTTTGTGAAAACAGTTACATGTTTAGTTTTTTTTAAATCCTGCGACAGAAGCCTCGGGAATCTTGACCCTTTTGTCAGAAACGATTATAAAGGTAAGAAGAGGCTGAAGGAACCGAGACTGCCGATGGGCAGAATCGGGTAAGAAAAGGATGAGAATCATGCGAAAAGTCCCGCCTATTTTAAAACCAATTGCACTTTTAACGATATCAACGATCATTGCCACTGCCACCGGCGTGGTGAATTCAGGCAGTTACCGCCAACCAAGTCGTGCGACGGAAACGACAGAAACGACCGAACAAGCACCAAGTGAAAGCACACCGTCTTCGATAACGGAAGACAGTCAAAATCAAACACCTGCTAGCACGGACTCACAACCGACGAACGATGACCAGCAGAACACACCGTCATCCAGCAGTGAAGTAGTAACACCAGAAACGACCCCGTCTTCTTCGGTGCCTGCAGAAACGACGCCATCAAGCGATGAGAGTGTTTCACCGGCGACACCGGAAAACAATCAAGAAACACCTTCTTCAAGTGAAGAAACCACGCCAGATCAGCAAGTGATCATGGATGAGAATCAAGGAAATGAGTAGGTGAGAAAATGACGCTTATTTTAGATTTAATCAACGGCATCCACAAATTTTTGGGCTATCTTGACATCAGTCCCAAATACTTGAATCGCGCCTATACCATCCTCAGTATCATTCCAACGGCGTATATTTTGCGGATCATCTATGGAATGTTTGCGAACCAAAACTATTTTCAAGCGATCCTTTATACGATCGGCTTTTTGGTCTTAGTCTATTTCTGGGTACTGAATATCTTCTATTATTTCTTGAATAAAAACATGAAGTTCGATGTTACTCAGACCTTTGTCAAAGTCTTACCGGACGAAGTCTTCAATATTGAAGGGGAAACTATCAGCACCACCGACATTGATCGTTTGACGACTGAAAAAGCGGTGATCGATTTTGAAGAAGACTATCAGCTGGTATTGGCGAATCATTTGCAGACCTTGATCGCTCAAGAAGAATTGGCGATCAAACCGTCATCCAACGGCTTTACGATCCCGAAAAATACCTTGTACCCTTACTATTTTGTCAAACAGCAAGGGAAAAACGAGTACGTATTGCAGATCGGGACCAGCTACACGGAGATGACGAAAGTTGGCACGATTCAATGGACCGGCAAGCAACCTTTAGAGCCAGTGGGCTTATTTATCACTGGCGGTGATTTTGTCAAAAACGATGTCAAATACCACGAACCATACAGTTTAAAATTGTATGTCAAAAAAGAGGTCTCCGAAGAAGAACCGCAGACCTCAAGACAGGCGTATCGACGACAAGCACGCAAATAAGAAAAGGCAGTTCCCCCAGAGCGTTCTCTGAAGGGACTGCCTTTTTGGTATCTCGGTTATTCGATCGGAATGTTTTTTGCAGGTGCGTCTTTGTAGCTAGCTTTCGGTAAAGTCAGGGTCAAAACGCCGTCTTCAAACACTGCTTTGATGGACTCGTCATCAATGTCTGTGATGGTGAAGGTCCGTTGATAGGCACTGCTGGAGCGTTCTTTGCGCAAATAATGTCCGAAATCATCCTCGGTTTCAGTGGTTTCTGTTTGAGCAGCTGAAATCGTCAGAGTGTTGTTGACGTAACTGACGCGGATGTTTTCTTTCTTGATGCCGGGTAAATCTGCTTGAACGAGATACTTGTCTTCGTATTCTTTAATGTCCGTGTTCATTTGTCGTTCTTGCCAAAAACTGTTCATTAATTTGCCTAATAGTTCTTCGCCGCCTGCTAAATCTCTTGGAATCAAATTTGCCATGTGGTTCCCCCGCTTTCTTTTATCCATTGAGTTGGTACCTCTATTTTACGAGGAACCAAGCCAAAGGGCAACCAAAATGGCAACAATCATAAAAACAAGAGAAATCACTCAACTATCTTATAAGAATCTGCTATGATAGAACTAAATAACTATCAGATGATTGGATGAATGAAGATGGAGATTATTGAAAAAGCGCCAGCTAAGATCAACCTCGGTCTCGATGTGTTAGAGAAAAGAACAGACGGCTACCATGAGTTGGAAATGGTGATGTCTAGTGTTGATCTAGCCGACCGTCTGATAATGGAAGAGATAGCAGAAGATAAGATCATTGTAGAAACCAACAAAGCTTTTTTACCGATCGATAAACGCAATAATGTCTATCAGGCCGCCAGTATTTTAAAAAAACGCTATGGTATCAAAAAAGGCATCCGCATTCGCATCACCAAGAATATCCCGGTGGCAGCTGGGTTAGGTGGTGGCAGTACGGATTGTGCGGCAGCGCTGCGGGGGATGGTTCGCCTTTGGGACTTGGACCTCTCCATGGCAGAGCTGATCGATATTGGTATGGAAGTTGGCACTGATGTTCCCTATTGTCTGTATGGGACCACTGCTCATATTGCAGGAAAAGGGGAGCTGGTGACGCCGCTGCGGCCGATGCCGCAATGTTGGGTCATCTTAGTCAAACCTCGTCTGAGTGTTTCAACGGGGAAAATCTTTCAAGAAGTTGAGCTGGACCAACTGCACCATCCAGATATCGCAGCATTGTCTGCCGCCGTCTTAGCCGAAGATTACCCAGCAATGATCGCTGCCATGGGCAATAGCCTAGAAGCCATCACGATCCCGAAGTATCCGATCGTCCAACAGATCAAAGATCGCATGATGAAATACGGCGCAGATGTTGCCTTGATGACCGGCAGCGGACCGACTGTCTTTGCTCTTTGTCAAAAATATTCGCGGGCACAACGGGTCTATAATGCCTTAAAAGGATTCTGCGATGAGGTTTATCTTGTACGTACATTGAAATGAATGAGTCAAGGACACAGGCAGGAAGTGCCTGTGTTTTTTCGTTCCTTCGATAAAAATCAGTCATATAGCGAAGAAAAAGGCAGCTGAGGTAGGGAGGAAGCATCTAGAAGCTGCCCTACACAAAAGTCCCCGACTAAAAAAAGACGTCGGGGTCTGATTCTTTACCTAAAGCAAAGGCTATTCTTTTTGGTGCTGCTTCTTTGCGGATTTTTTCTTTTTGTCTTCTTCGTACAATGGTTTGTCGATCGTTTTGCGGATTTCTTCGGTTTGCTGCGATGCAGGATCTTCCGGTAAATCGATTCGATTCAGCAGTTCGCTGTTGTTTACAGTTGGCGGCACAGTTACAAATTCGTTCATCTTCGTTTCCTCCAAGTGCTTTTAGATGATTATCCTACTTACTCTCTAATTTTTCAAGTTATCACAAAGGAATCGCATGGCCAACGGTGTAAAATAAGACGATGTTCCCGAGAGAAGAATCCGCTTCAAATGAACGTTTTCTCCTATGTTTTCCGATTTATCTCGAAATAAAAGTTTTAAATCGTAAAACGTACGATTTGTCTTGACGAACCGGAAATCATTTGATAGAGTAACTTTTGCTAACAAAACGGAGTTGTTCCGTTTTAAAATAAAAAGATGAGCCAGCAAATGGAAGGGGAAATCCCGATGAAAAAAATCTTACTTACTACAGCACTCCTTTTAGGGGGCGTGCTTCTTGGCGCTTGTGGGCAGCAAGAAGCGACAAGTCAATCGAGTGACGCAGAAAAGCTGTCGATCGTCACGACCTTTTACCCAATGTACGAATTTACGAAAGAAGTCGCAGGTGAGGCAGCGGATGTCTCCTTGCTGATCCCTGCAGGAACAGAACCTCATGACTATGAGCCAAGTGCCAAAGATATGACCAAAATTATGGATGCAGATGCCTTTGTCTACAATAGTCCTGAGCTAGAAACTTGGGTTGCTAGTTTGACGGATTCCGTCGATCCTGAGCAAACAGCAGTGATTGAAGCGGCCAAAAACATTCAGTTGGTGGAAGGCACAGAGGAAGAGCATGGTCACGAGGACGAAGACAGCCATGAAGGCCATGATCATATGTATGACCCTCATGTTTGGACCGACCCAGTCTTAGCGATCCAAGAAGTAGAAACGATCCGCGATGACCTGATTGCGAAGTTTCCTGAGCAAAAGGCAACCTTCACGGAAAATGCGGCTGCCTATATCGAAAAACTTTCTGCGCTAGATGAAGCCTATCAAGCGGCGTTAAAGGATGCGACTCAACGGACCTTCGTCACACAACATGCAGCTTTCGGTTATTTGGCACGGCAGTATGATTTAGTCGAAGAATCGATTTCGGGCATTTCACCCGATCAAGAACCAACGCCAAGTCGGTTGGCTGAGCTGAAAGAATATGTGGAAGAAAAACAAGTCAAAGTTATCTATTTTGAAGAAAATGCCTCATCGAAGGTGGCTGAGACCTTAGCCTCTGAAACGGGCGTGGAGTTAGCGGTCTTGAATCCATTAGAAAGCTTGACGCAAGAGCAGATGGATAACGGCGAAACATACCTGTCTGTAATGGAAGACAATTTGGCAGCATTACAAAAAAGTATTCACTAAGGAGGCGCCTGCGTGCGTTATATCGATGTAAAAGATTTGACCTTTTATTATGATGATGAGCCCGTCTTGGAAGACATTTCTTACTTTGTTGAAGACGGCGAATTCGTGATTTTGACCGGCGAAAATGGGGCGGCAAAATCTACTTTGATCAAAGCAACCCTTGGTTTGTTGAAACCTTCTAAAGGAGCAGTCACCTTGGCGACCAAGAATGCAGCTGGTGAAAAATTAAGCATCGGCTACATTCCTCAGCAGATTGCTTCCTTTAACGTCGGGTTCCCCAGCACCGTTTTGGAATTGGTCCAATCAGGCCGCTACCCAAGAGATCGTTGGTTCAAGCGACTGACGAAACGAGACCATGAACATGTCCGCCGTGCATTAGATGCCGTCGGGATGTGGGACGTGCGTCATAAACGGATCGGTGAGTTGTCCGGTGGCCAAAAACAGCGGATCAGCTTGGCACGGGTCTTTGCCACGGATCCTGATTTATTTATTTTAGATGAACCGACTACGGGGATGGATGAACAATCCCGCAATCTGTTTTATGAACTGCTGCGGCACAATGCTCATGACCACGGCAAGTCGATTTTGATGATCACTCATGATCACGAAGATATCAAAGAATATGCGGACCGTCAGATCCGTTTAGTGCGGAAGGAGGATTCACCATGGCGCTGCTTTCATATGAATTCATGAGAAGAGCTTTTCTTGCGGCGATTTTTATTGCTGGTATCGCACCAATGCTAGGGGTCTTTCTGGTGATTCGAAGACAGTCATTGATGGCTGATACGCTGTCCCATGTCTCTTTAGCAGGGGTGGCACTAGGCTTCTTTCTAAATCTAAATCCGAGTTTGACGACGCTATTGATCGTAGTCATTGCCGCAATCATTTTGGAATACTTGCGAACACTGTACCGCAGTTATTCAGAGATTTCGATCGCCATTTTGATGTCCGGCGGTTTAGCGTTAGCCCTCGTCTTGATGAACCTTAGCGGTGGAAACTCCGCAACGAGTATCCAATCGTATTTGTTTGGGTCGATCGTTACGATCACACAAGAGCAAGTTTGGATCTTAGGCTTTTTGTTTTTAGTCGTTTTTGCTTTATTTTTCTTATTCAAACGGCCCATGTACATTTTGACCTTTGATGAAGATACCGCTCATGTCGATGGCTTGCCTGTGCGAGTGATGTCGATGCTCTTTAATGTCTTGACGGGGGTGGCAATCGCCATGATGATCCCGATTGCGGGTGCATTGCTGATCTCTGCGATCATGGTTTTACCAGCTGCCATCAGTATGCGTTTAGGCAAAAGCTTCAACGCGGTGATTTTGATCAGTGTCGTGATCGGCATGATTGGGATGATGTCTGGTTTGACCAGTTCCTTTTATTTGGACACACCACCGGGAGCGACGATCACGCTGGTTTTTATCGCTCTTTTCTTAGTAATCAATTTGATCAAACGCATCGTGATCCTCGTGCAACGAAAACAACGCCTCAAATAAAGGGCTTTATGAAAAAGAAACGAAGAATTTTCGTTTCTTTTTTTTAAACTCTAATCAAAACCGAACGATATAAGCAATATTTCAGATAATGCTCGCATTTATCCCGAAAAAGCCTTATAATAAGGCGAATAAACTAAAGGAGTTGTCCGGTGTGAAAATACGTCGAAGTGAACGACTGATCGATATGACACATTACTTGTTGAATCATCCCCATGAATTGATTTCATTGTCCTTCTTTTCTAAACGATATGCCTCTGCAAAATCATCGATTAGCGAAGATTTATCTATTATCAAAAAGACCTTTAAAGAACGAGGAACAGGCATTCTTGATACCGTGCCAGGCGCTGCTGGCGGTGTTTTTTTTGTGCCTGAAATTTCTGAAGAAGAAGCGTATGCGTACGTTGAAGGGCTGGCAAAACGCTTGTCTGAGCAAGACCGTTTGTTGCCTGGCGGCTATGTCTATCTATCTGACTTATTGGGCGAACCGGAATTGCTGCGCCAAGTCGGCCGCATCATCGCTTCCAAATATTTAGGCGAACAAATCGATGCGGTGATGACCGTTGCTACTAAAGGAGTTCCGATCGCTCAAGCAGTCTCTTACTACTTGAATGTTCCCTTCGTGATCGTGCGTCGTGATTCCAAGATCACTGAAGGCTCGACCGTGAGTGTCAATTATGTCTCTGGTTCTTCAGAGCGGATCGAAAAAATGGAATTATCCAAACGCAGCTTAAAGCGCGGCTCTAGAGTATTGGTGGTTGATGACTTTATGAAAGGCGGCGGCACGGTCAATGGGATGAAGAGCTTGATTGAAGAATTTGAGGCCGAATTAGTCGGTATTACGGTTTTTGCCGAAACGAAATTCAAAGGCAAGCGGGCCATCAGCGATTACAGCTCTCTGCTGTATGTTGAAGATGTCGATACCCAGACCAAAACGATCTCGGTAGTACCGGGAAATTATTTTGAGAAAAAAGCCTGATTTTTGTGGCTCTTAGACTGGCGCAAGCAGCTGTTTTTCGAACGGCGGCTGCCAGTCTTTTTTTGATTGGTCTAGGTGGAGATTCCTTAAATCGTTGAAATTTACAAGTACTTGGGCTAAACTGTTTATAGGAAATTCAATGAACAAAAATCGTTCAGATTGATAGGAGTGGAATACGTGGACGCACGTTTTGCAATAATTTTAGCGGCTGGAAAAGGCACGCGCATGAAATCGAAGTTATATAAAGTGTTACATCCGGTTTGCGGTAAGCCAATGGTGGAGCACATCATGAACCGAGTGGTGGAAACAAATCCTGAAGAGATCGTGACGATCGTTGGTCACGGGGCGGAAATGGTCAAGGAGCAACTGGGGGATCGCACCAATTACGCCTTACAAGCCGAACAATTAGGTACCGGTCACGCTGTCGTTCAAGCCGAATCATTTTTAAAGGGCAAAAAAGGCACGACCTTAGTAATTAGTGGGGATACGCCGTTATTGACGACGGAAACCTTGAATAACTTGTTCGATTACCATCAAGGGAAAAATGCATCGGCAACGATCTTGACGGCACAAGCGGCAGACCCAACGGGCTATGGCCGGATCGTACGGGATCATGTCGGCATCGTGGAAAAAATCGTCGAGCAAAAAGATGCGTCGACCGAAGAAGCACTGATCCAAGAAATCAATACAGGCACGTATTGCTTTGACAATGAATTGTTATTTGACGCCTTGGCAAAATTAGATACGGACAATGCCCAAGGGGAGTACTACTTGACTGATATTATCGAGATCTTAAAGGAAGACGGCAAAATCATCGCTGCTTATCAAACCGAAGATTTCCATGAATCTTTAGGAGTCAACGACCGCATCGCCTTAGCCGAAGCCAATCGCTTGATGCGCCAGCGGATCAACCGTCAACACATGCAAAACGGCGTGACCTTGATCGACCCGGCGACGACTTATATCGACGAAGGCGTTGTGATTGGTTCAGATACCTTGATCGAAGCCGGTGTGATCATCAAAGGGCAGACGACGATCGGAGAAGACTGTGTCATTACGGCAGCTTCTGAAATTGAAGACAGCAAGATCGGCAACCAAGTGACGATCAAGGCATCGACGATCGAGGAGAGCATCATTCATGATGGCGCCGATGTCGGTCCCAATGCCCACCTTCGCCCCAATGCGGAAATTTTGGCCCATGCCCATATCGGTAACTTTGTGGAAATCAAAAATGCGACGATTGGTGAAGGCACCAAAGTCGGACACTTGTCCTATGTCGGTGATGCAACCTTAGGCAAAAACATCAACGTCGGCTGCGGTGTAGTCTTTGTTAATTATGACGGCAAGAGCAAATTTAAAACGACTGTCGGGGACAATTGCTTTATCGGCTCCGGGTCTAATCTGGTTGCACCCTTGACCATCGAAGAGGAAACGATGATCGCTGCTGGCTCAACGATCACCAAAGATGTTCCTAAACACAGTATGGCGATTGCCCGCGCCCGTCAGGAAAATAAAGCGGATTACGCGAAAAAGTTACCTTATCTAAATTAGAAATAGCGAAATGACTTGATTTCTTAAGGAAAAATGACTACTATTTATTAGGAAGAAGATTCTAGTAAAAAGGAGTCATTTTTTTCTAGATGAACGCAAAGAAAGTGGAGGTTCTCATGTCAAATCATTATTTTGATCCAAGATTGAAGATTTTTTCTCTGAACTCAAATCGTCCTTTGGCGGAAAAAATCGCAGCTGCAGTAGGTGTTGAATTAGGTAAGTGTTCAGTCAAACAATTTAGCGATGGTGAAATCCAAGTGAATATTGAAGAAAGTATTCGTGGTGCCCACGTCTACGTGATTCAATCAACCAGCAGCCCTGTAAACGATAACCTAATGGAATTGCTGATCATGATCGATGCTTTGAAGCGCGCCAGTGCGAAGACGATCAATGTAGTAATGCCTTATTATGGTTATGCAAGACAAGACCGCAAAGCGCGATCAAGAGAACCAATCACCGCAAAACTTGTAGCAAACATGATCGAAAAAGCCGGTGCGAACCGTATGGTTACACTGGATTTGCATGCTTCACAGATTCAAGGGTTCTTTGATATCCCAGTTGACCACTTGATGGGTGCACCATTGATCGCCAACTACTTCTTGGAAAGAGGCATTCAAGGCGATGACGTCGTAGTCGTTTCACCAGACCACGGTGGCGTGACTCGTGCCCGCAAATTAGCTGAGTTTCTTAAGTCACCAATCGCGATCATCGACAAACGTCGTCCGAAAGCCAACGTAGCGGAAGTCATGAATATCATTGGTCATGTTGAAGGCAAAACTTGTGTCTTGATCGACGATATGATCGATACTGCTGGTACCATCACATTGGCTGCGAATGCGTTGAAACAAGCAGGTGCCAAAAGTGTTTACGCCTCATGTACTCACCCTGTCTTGTCAGGACCTGCCTTGGAACGAATCGAAGATTCGGCCATTGAGCATCTAGTTGTGACAGATTCGATTTACTTGCCAGAAGACCGTAAGTCGAAAAAAATCGATGAGATCAGTGTTGGTGCCTTGATGGGCGAAGCGATCAAACGAATCCATGAGAACAAACCAGTAAGTCCACTGTTTGAATCAAAATTATCAATTTAATCGTGCCTCATAAGCATGAGAACAACAGCCAATGGTCGGTCTTTAACCGCTCATTGGTTGTTTTTTTCTGAGGAGTTTCAGGATGTTTTTAGAAAAAACGATCGCAGTCATGTTTCTTTTCACCAATTTATGGTATTCTTGAAAGTGACTTGCGAAACGCAAGCACAAAATAAAATAGAATCTAATCACAAAGGGGAGTCTGCAAAGGCTGAGAATGAGAGTACTCTAAACCCTTCGTACCTGTTTCGATCATGCGAACGTAGGAATTGTGACGAGTTGAAGTGTCTAACACTTCTCCTTTGTGAATTGTGATGATTCTAAAGGAGGAGTTTTTTTTGAAACGAAAAATGTCGCTGCAAGTGTGGACGGAAGGAACGATGATTGCTGCTATCGGGGTCGTCTTGTCGTATATCCCGATCCAGACAGCCAATTCCAGTATCGACTTGTCTCTAGGGCTCGTGCCCTTGGTCTTGTATTCGTATCGTCGCGGGGTGCTGCCGGGAATGACGGCGGGATTTATGTGGGGCTTGCTGAATATTTTGATTGGTAGCGCCATGCGTAACTTTATCACCGTTCCACAGATCATCTTTGAATACCCCTTTGCCTTTGCTTTTGGCGGGATGGGCGGCTTGTTTGCTAATAAAATCCAACAAGCGATCCGTCAAAACAGCAAAACCGTTACGTGGTATGTCGTCTTAGGGGGCATCGTGGCGGTGATCAGCCGTTGGTTTTGGCATTATTGGGCTGGAGTCTTTGTCTGGGGAATGTACGCACCGCCAGGACAAAGTCCGTATCTGTATTCCTTGATCTTCAATGGATCATCGGTCATCATCAATATCGTTTATGTAGGGGTCGTCCTAGGTCTCTTAGTCAAGGCAGCCCCGAAATTATTTGTGCCGAAAGCTTAGTTTTAGAAATGAAATCATAAAAAATGTCTTGATGCTCTTTGAAAAAGAGAAGCATCAAGACATTTTTTTGTCGAAAAAGCCAAAAGCCAAATATTCTTGATCAATTTCCAACGACCAGTTTTTTTTGCTGGCTGAGTAGCGCAAAACTGCAATTTGATCTAACTCTTTTTGATTGACCAATGTGCTTTTCAAGCCAGCATCTTCTGACAGATAGATCGGGATCGTATAAGTTTTATCGATCAGTTGTTCTTGTGTCAGACAGAAGACGATGCCTTCTTGCATGATTCCCCGCAACTCTTTCAGCAAATTAAAATCGAGTTTTTCCACCGGTGTTGCTTTTTTAAAAAAGGAGAGGCGATCATTGATTTTTTCTAAGACGATGCGGGTGATCCGATCCGCCAAGATCCGGTAATATTCATCTAAGTAACGATAATAAACGCGGGAACGTGCATCTTTTAAGTCAAAGAAAACAAAGTTATTTTGCAGTTTGTAAAAGAAAGGGGAGTGGAGGTGTGTCTTCATGTGGCCAAAATATAACAATTCGGAGATCTCTAAAGGCGTCAATTCTTTGACCATCTCGTAATCATTAAAATCGATCCACTTCATTTCTTCGGCAATGCGACCTTTGTTGATTTGCTGAAAAAACAGTTGGACATCTTCCATTCCGCGTATCACTTTTAAGCCCGTATGACCGTCGAATTCGCCGAAATCACTGGAAGGATCAAGCAAGAGCAAATTCTTGGGCTGATGGACGATGCTCTTGTTAAAATCTTGGGGGGCAAGCCCGCGGGTCAAGACGGCATTGCTGGTTGTATCAATATGTACGTAAATCGTGTTAGACATGCCGATCGATCCCTCCTATCTACTAAGTTCATTCTACAACAAAGCGCTGAAAATTGCTTGTATCTTTTCGTTTAAAGTTATATTACAAAATAACAGAAAAAACAATTTTTAAGTTCCCTTTTTCGACAAAAAAAGGCAAATCTTGTCTTTTCGTAAAAAAACTGGCCAAAATTGGCGTCTTTATGAGGATTTTGGTATGATAAAAGAAGAAACTAATGGAGACGAGAACCTATGAGAAAAAAGAAAAGCAGACTTTTCAATTGGCTGAGCAATCTCTTTTTGCTTGTGCTGTTATTGATTGGTTTAGCATTGATTTTTAATAATCAAATCAAAAATTATTTTATTAAACAAACAGGTGAAGCATACGCAGTCGGCACCATTGATCGTAGTGAGGTCGAAAAAAATATGGAAGCGGAAGCGACCTTTGATTTTGATGCCGTGGAGCCGGCAAGTTCAGAAGCAGTCTTACGGGCGCAGCTGAGCAACAAAGCTTTGCCAGTGATCGGCGGCGTGGCGGTTCCCAGTGTGGGGATCAATCTGCCGATTTTTAAAGGCTTGGCCAACGAGGCCTTGCTGTATGGTGCTGGTACGTTAAGTCCCACCCAAAAAATGGGGGAAGGCAATTACGCGTTAGCTAGCCATCGCGCTCAATCGCCAGAGCTCCTGTTTACACCATTGGATGATGTCGCGATCGGGGCGGCTATCTATGTGACCGATCTGGAAAATATTTACACGTATACTGCGACTTCTTCTGTGCGGGTCGACCCGACCGATGTTTATTTGCTTGACGAAGTAGAAGGCCGCAAAATGATCACGCTGATCACCTGTGGGGAAATGGGCGGTGTCACCCGTCGTGTGATCCAAGGTGATCTGGAATCTGTAACGCCTGTCGACGAAGCAACGGATGAGATGTTGGCAGCATTCAACATGGCACAACGAACATTTTAATCAAAAGAATAGCTCGAGTGGTACGGCAGCTGGCGTGTCATTCGTCTATTCTTTTTTGCTTAAGGAGGCGTCTTGATGAAAGTGAAAAAACTGACTTCGATCGATTTTCTTGCACAAAGGGCAGGGTTTCAAGAAAGCCGACTCGTCTTTTCCTTTTTTGAGTCGCACTCAAAAGCGCGACGAGCATTTCTTGCCGACATGGCGCAGCAGGGCTGGCAGATCGACAGCCGTTATGGCCGCTTTTACCTTGCCGGGCAGTTTGATTTTGACCAAAAGACACTGACTATCACCAATCTGCTGGTGGAAGCGGCCGCCGAGTTTACTTGGAAACAACTGCTGGCCGTGACAGAAAGCTTCGCCCGCAGTCGCTTTGTAGCAGCCGTCTTGTGGCAGCTTCCTCATCGGCCCCCCTTGGCTGAGTGGTTTATCCAGCAAGGGTATCAGGTGGTCCCTCAAGGGTATCAAAGAGCGCTAGCTTATCAGACGGCGCTGGTTTTAGGCGGTGGCGGTGCTCATGGGGCGTATCAAATCGGGGTTTGGCAAGCGCTGCAAGAACGGGGCATCACCTTTGAATGGATCACGGGAACTTCCGTCGGTGCGTTGAATGGTGCCTTGATTTTAATGAACGATGTTGAAGCGGCCGTCGATTTATGGGCAAATATCTCCAGCGAGCAAGTATTGCACTATCCGCTTGCTTCGGTACGAGCCCAAACACTGCGGGATTTGATGAATCAAGCCAACTCGCTGGTCCGTGAAGCGGTCAAAAGCAACGGCGCCAGTACCGAACCCTTGGCAAAGCTTTTGCAAAAGACCTTTGATCAAGAAAAATTCAGCCAAACTGCTTGTCATTTGCTGATCTGTACGACTCGTCTGCCAGATTTCAAGGAGACGGTTTATGCCTTTGATCCATCAGCAGTAGAAGAAAACCTGCATTGGTTATTGGCATCAGCCTCATTTTATCCAGCGATGCAGGCGCAAAAAATCAATGATGCCTATTATATCGATGGCGGCTATCGCAATAACCTGCCCATCGATGTCGCTCTACAGCAGGGGGCAACGGAATGTATCACCGTGGATGTCCAAGGACCCGGCATCAATAAAAGGACGGTTTTGACGGAAGAAACTGCGCAACTTTCGTTAGGGTCTCCTTGGTCCTTAGGCAGCTTTTTGGTTTTTGATGCCCAGCGTTCGCTGGATAATATGACCTTGGGCTATTTGGAAACCTTGAAAGTGTTCGGCAAATACCAAGGCCATTGGTATACCTTTGAAAAGACGGTTGATTTTCAGCCGTTATGGCGGGGCTTTTTGAAAGAGCTACGCCAGACAGACCCGTTGCTTTATCAGGAACTAAAGAAAAAAGAATTTTGGAGAAAAATGCGTAAATTCTATCAACAGGATGTGCCATTTGAGCAGTGGGGGCGTATACTGATAGAGTGTACCGCGAAAGTATTGTATCTAGCGCCTACGGTGATTTATGAGCAGGAAACGATGCTAACGGCTTTAGCTGAGAAAATTGCGCTAAAGGCAGTGGAAGAAGCCGATGCCTGGTCGATCACCGAGTGGCTGAGTTATTATCGCGACCGTTTTTTTGTCTTGTCCGAGCAAAACCGCTTTTTCTTTTTTTATCGGACGCAGCAATTGAATCTGCCCGCCATTCAGCAGATTCGCCGGCGTTACCCGCTGACTGCTTTGATGGCAGCGTATAGTCACTATCTTTTGAAAGGAGCAGAAAATGGATAAATTTTCTTATGAAATCGTTGAAGAGATCGCCGTGCTTTCGGAAAATCAAAGAGGCTGGCGCAAAGAATTGAATTTGGTGAGCTGGAATGGGCGTCCGCCAAAATTTGATCTGAGAGATTGGGGTCCAGAGCACGAGAAGATGGGCAAAGGCGTGACCTTATCCAATGAAGAATTTGCAGAACTTAAAAAAGCCCTGCTTTCCATGTAAGAAAGCAAAACGGTGAGGAGTGATCAAATGAAAAGTATGACTGGTTTTGGCAAAGGCAGTGCAGAAACGCCAGATGTGCAGATCGAAATTGAGATCAAAAGTGTCAATCAGCGCTTTTTGGACCTGCAGCTGCGAATGCCCAAACAATTGAATCCTCTAGAAGGTGCTTTACGGCAGTCGATCAAGCAGACCCTCCAGCGAGGACGAATCGAATTGTATGTGACGTTAAAAGAAAAAACCGCAAATACGAAACAGATCGAGATCCAATGGGACCTGCTGGAACGTTTCATGCAGGAGATCGATACCGAAGCCAAAGACCGTTTTGATCTAGCAGAGCTGCCCAAAGCAGCATTGCTGGAACAATTCCTGCTCCATGAAGCTTTTCTAACGATCTCTGATCAAGAGCCAGAAGAAAGCACCTTAGCCGATGGCGTGATGGAAGCATTAGACCAAGCGTTGGCAGCGATCGACCAAAGCCGCTGGGTGGAAGGGCAAGGCATTCTGCAGATCTTGCAAGAAAACCAGCGACAGCTGCAGGAAAAACTGACAGAACTCCAACAATTCGTGACCCTCTATGAGGCGGACTACCAAGAACGCTTTGAAAAGAAACTGACTGCCTATCTAGGGGAAGAAGTCGATCGCGATCGTTTACTGACAGAGTTGGCGATTTTATTGGAACGCGGCGATATCCACGAAGAACTGGATCGTTTAAGTATCCATTTAACGACGATGACGG
This sequence comes from Enterococcus sp. CR-Ec1, assembly GCF_002850555.1. Classification (NCBI taxonomy): domain Bacteria; kingdom Bacillati; phylum Bacillota; class Bacilli; order Lactobacillales; family Enterococcaceae; genus Enterococcus; species Enterococcus sp. CR-Ec1. The sequence continues at coordinate 3,755,150 of NZ_CP025223.1, read as the reverse complement.
AGCTGCTGGCAGCCGAGACACCAATAGGTCGAGAGCTGGATTTCTTGATCCAAGAGATGAACCGGGAAGTCAATACGATTGGCTCAAAATCGAGTCCGATCCAAATCAAAAACAGTGTCGTCCAAATGAAGACGATCATTGAAAAAATCAGAGAACAAGTTCAAAACATCGAGTAGGAGGAATGAACCAATGAAATATTACGATATCACCTTTCACGAACTAAGCGGAAAAAATGTCATCAAGCGCAGTATTCCCTCTGATAAAGAGAATTTCTCTGCGTGGGAAGATGCCTGCGTAGCCATCGAGCCGGATTTTCTTCATCTACTAGTTGATGGCGTAGCTGTTTCTTTAAATCGTCGGTACATCGTGCGTATCGATTGCCAAGAAGTGACGGATCCGACCGAAAAAGCGATTACTGCCAAAGACGAATTAGCAGGGGTCATCAATACCTTAAGCAACATGGGCTTTTAAGAAAGCAGCCGAAGTGTAGACTAGCAATTTCATGAAATTCCCATTATAATAAAGTAGTTCTTGAAAGTTGCTGAAAAAAAGTGCAAAATAGACGTTAAGCAAATGTCAGTGAAAGGACGTCATTATGTCAGAGCGAGGATTACTTATAGTTTTATCAGGACCTTCCGGAGTAGGGAAAGGGACCGTGCGCAAAGCAATTTTTGAGAGTGACGACAACGATTTTCAATATTCCGTTTCAATGACCACTCGTCAAAAACGCGAGGGGGAAGTGGAAGGGGTCGATTACTATTTCCGCACGCGGGAAGAATTTGAAGCCTTGATCGAAGCCGGTGAAATGCTGGAATACGCCGAATATGTCGGCAATTATTATGGCACCCCATTATCTTATGTCCAACAAACACTGGATCAAGGAAAAGATGTATTTTTAGAGATCGAAGTGCAAGGGGCAAAACAAGTAAAAGACAAAGTTCCCGATGGTGTGTTTATTTTTCTGACGCCACCTGATCTGGCAGAATTACGCTCTCGTATTACAGGAAGAGGAACCGACTCTGCCGAAGTGATCGATGAACGGATGCGTGTCGCCCGTGAAGAAATCGAAATGATGGCTTTGTATGATTATGCCGTTGTCAATGATGAAGTACCTAAGGCAGTCCAACGAATTCGCGAAATTATTTCGAGTGAACATTTTCGCGTTGACCGAGTGATCGGAACCTATATCAAAATGTTAGAGGAGCTGTAAGAAATATGATGTTAAAACCTTCAATCGATTCTTTGTTGGATCGTGTCAACTCAAAATATTCATTAGTGATCTTAGCAAGCAAACGGGCGCATGAACTTGATGCCGGTGCGCAAGCAACATTAGAAAACTTTGATTCAGTGAAAAGCGTGGGTCAAGCGCTTGAAGAAATCGAAGCGGAATTAGTCGTTAATGATCCGCATCCGGAAATCAAACGGGCCCGTTTGAAAATGGAACAAGAAGAGCGCAAAGCGCAAAAAGACCAAGAACAAAAAGAATTAGAAGCGCGTATCCGCGACGAACAAAAGCTATAGACAAAAGCAAGCTAGAGCACGCCTGTGTTCTGGCTTTTTCTTTTGAATGGCGATGGTTAAATTTTTGTAAGGGGTACAGACAAACCCCAGCCCATTTAGTAAAATAGAACCTAAAAGGAGGAGAAGAGATGGCGTACATAGCAGAAGTGATCGTGGATGTTCCCACGATGCAGACCGATCAGCCTTTTACTTATCTGATCCCATCAGAATTACAAGCCGCCATTGAGACAGGGATGCGGGTCGAAGTGCCATTTGGCAAAGGCGACCGCCATATCCAAGGGTTCGTCGTCGGGCTTTCAGAAGTTGCCGAACCGCAACAGACCTTAAAACCAATCGTTCGTTTGTTGGATTTGTCGCCTGTCGTCAATGAAGAACTTCTCCAATTAGCCGACTACATGAAGGAAACGACCTTTGCCTTTAAGATCACTTGCTTGCAGACGATGCTGCCGAGTGTGATGAAAGCCGAGTACCAAAAACAGATCGTTTTACTCGAAGGAAATCATCCCATCAAAGAATATTTTCCCGAAAACGGCATCCTCAGCTGGCAAGACGCCGAAAGTGCAGGGCTGCTGCCGCAGTTGAAGCCTTTGCGGGAAGCCGCAGTAGTTGAACTGCAGTACCTCGTGAAAAATAAAAACAAAGCGAAAATGACCCGTTACATTGAACGCAAGATCGATCCAGCAGAAATCCCCGCCGTCCAGCAACAGCTGCGCAAAGGGGCCAAACGCAAGCTGGAAATCTTACAGATTTTGACAGAGGAAGCCCGCTTGCCGGTTTCCTTTTTTACCGAACAAGGGATTTCCACTGCGGCTTTGAACCAAGCGCAAGAAGCTGGCTGGCTGACCTTTACGGAAGTTGAAGCCTACCGTGATCCTTACAAAGACCGTCAATTTCAAAAAACGGTCCCCCTTGAATTAAATGAAGAACAGGCAGCTGCAGTAGCGCAAATCACTGCTTGTGCGGATAACCAAGAGGCGCAGACTTTTTTACTGGAAGGGATCACCGGCAGTGGAAAAACAGAAGTCTATCTACAAGCGATCGCCCAATTGCTGAAACAAGGCAAAACTGCGATCATGCTCGTACCGGAGATCGCTTTGACCCCGCAAATGGTCGAACGCTTTAAAAGCCGTCTCGGCGACGCAGTGGCTGTTTTACACAGCGGCTTGTCCCAAGGTGAAAAATACGATGAATGGCGTAAGATCGAACGTGGGGAGGCGCAGGTGGTGGTTGGCGCCCGCTCGGCGATTTTTGCTCCGTTGAAAAACATCGGGGTCATCATCGTCGATGAGGAGCACGAAGCTTCCTACAAGCAAGATGAAGCCCCTCGTTATCATGCGAGAGATTTAGCGATTTGGCGCAGCCAGTACCATCACTGTCCAGTGGTGTTAGGCAGTGCGACGCCGTCATTAGAATCTCGTGCTCGGGCCCAAAAAGAAGTCTACCGCTTATTGAAATTGAATCAGCGGGCAAAAACCAGTGCGCAATTACCGCAGATCGAAGTCGTGGATATGCGTACCGAATTTGCCAATAAAAAGTATCAAACTTTTTCTCGTCCGTTACAGGAAAAAATCACAGACCGCTTGGCCCGGAAAGAACAGATCGTCTTGCTGCTGAATCGGCGCGGCTACTCTTCCTTCGTGATGTGCCGCGATTGTGGGTATGTTTTGCCTTGCCCAAATTGCGACATCTCCTTGACGCTCCATATGGATACCAAAACGATGCGCTGTCATTATTGCGGACATGAAGAACACATCCCCCATCGTTGCCCCAACTGTAATGCAGACAAGATTCGTTATTACGGAACGGGCACGCAAAAAGTGGAAGAAGAGTTGAAGGAACTGTTTCCCGAAGCGCGGGTTTTACGGATGGATGTCGATACCACCCGCAAAAAAGGCGCCCACGAAAAAATCTTGACCTTGTTTGGGGAGAAAAAAGCGGATATTTTGTTGGGGACCCAAATGATCGCCAAAGGCTTGGATTTTCCTGATATCACGCTGGTAGGGGTCTTGAATGCCGATACGGCCTTGAACTTGCCAGATTTTCGTTCGAGTGAACGGACGTTCCAGCTGCTGACTCAGGTCAGTGGTCGGGCAGGTCGGGCGGAAAAAACCGGCGAAGTGGTGATCCAAACATTCAACCCTGAGCACTATGCCATCCAGTTGGCGCAGTCGCAAGACTACGAAGATTTCTATCAAAAAGAGATGTGGATGCGGCACCAAAGCGGTTATCCACCGTATTATTTCACCGTCAAAATCACCTGCAGCCATCCCGAAGAGCAAGTCGCCGCTCAGAAGATGTTTGCGATCGCGCGGGATCTGCAGCAGGAGCTGTCACCGCGAAGTATTTTGTTGGGTCCGGCACCAAGTGCGATTTTGCGGGTGAAAAACCGTTATTACTACCAATTGATCATTAAATACAAAAATGAACCGCAGCTACCTGCTTTGTTGACCCGTCTGTTGGATCAAAGTCAAATCGATCAGCGCAAAGGATTGTACGTATCGATTGACCAAGAGCCGTTGAATTTTATTTAGAGGAGAAAATATGCGTTATCCTATTATTATCACCCCCGATGAACGCCTTCGTCGGCAAGCAAAACCCGTCAAAGTAATTACCGATGAGCTCGTTCAGCTACTAGACGACCTTTATGAAACGATGGTCGCCCATGACGGGATCGGTATTGCCGCACCGCAAGTCGGCAAAAACCTGCAAGTGGCGATCGTGGAAGTCGAAGAAGACGATCGCTTTGAAATGATCAACCCTGAGATCATCGCTTCTTCTGGTGAATCCCTTGATGTGGAAGGCTGCTTGAGTATTCCCCACACCTTTGGGACCGTCAAACGAGCAGACGAGATCACTGTCCGCTATTTCGATCGAGAAGGAGAAGAAATGGAAGTGGAAGCATTCGGCTACTTGGCGCGTGCGATGCAGCATGAGATCGATCATTTAAATGGCGTGCTGTTTGTCGACAAGCTCGTCGAACGCATTCCTGAAGAAGACTTAGAAAAGTATATGGAGGAACATGAAAATGACTAAAATCGTCTTTATGGGTACCCCGGCGTTTTCCGTCCCAATTTTAGAAGGCTTGCTTGAAGCCGGCTATGAAGTGGCAGCAGTCGTGACACAGCCGGATCGTCCCGTCGGTCGCAAAAAAACCATCACTCCGACACCCGTCAAAGAAGCGGCGTTGAAGCATGGCTTGTTGGTTTTACAACCAGAAAAAATCAGTGGGTCACCAGAAATGGAGCAAATTCAAGCTTTAGCACCTGATCTGCTGATCACGGCAGCTTTCGGCCAATTTTTACCTAGTGCTTTACTAGAAGTACCGAAGTATGGCGCTATCAACGTTCATGCGTCCCTACTACCGAAATACCGGGGCGGAGCACCTGTGCATTATGCCATCATGGAAGGCGAGCAAGAAACGGGTGTAACCATCATGGAAATGATCAAAAAAATGGATGCTGGCGGTATTTTTGCTCAAGCTCATTTGCCGATCACGGCACAAGATGATGTGGGGACGATGTTTGATAAGTTGAGCCTATTAGGCAAAGACTTGTTGCTGGAAACTGTGCCGAAAATCTTGTCAGGAGAGTTGCAGCCGGTTCCGCAAGAAGAAGCGAAAGTAACCTTCTCGCCGAATATCAGCCGTGAACAAGAAGCCATCGACTGGCAGAAAACGGCGGTGCAAATCGATGACCAAGTCCGAGGCATGCGACCATGGCCGATCGCCTTTACGACACAAAATGGCACCCGCTGGAAACTTTGGCAAGTAACACCGCTGGAGCAAACGACGACAGCCGAACCAGGAACGATCATTGAACGGACGAAAAAAACGTTGCTGATCGCTTGTGGGGAAGGCACGGTATTGGCTATCGATGAATTGCAGCCAGCTGGAAAAGGCCGACAAGACATTGCTGCATTCTTAAACGGCAGTGGACAACAGATTCAAAAAGGGGATCAGGTAGGTACCTATGAAGCGTAATCTTGGAGACATACAATATACAGTGCGTTTTGTGGCACTAGAAGCGTTGTTGCGAATCGAAAAAGGCGGCGCTTATTCCAATCTACTGCTGCGGGAATTGATGAATCAAGGGCGTTTAAATGACAAGGACGGTCGCTTACTGACTGAATTGGTGTACGGCACCATCAGTCGTCAGCTTTTATTGGATTATTATTTGGACCGGTTTATTAAAAATGCTCGCAAAGTCGACCCGTGGGTCAAAACGCTGCTGCGGCTTTCCTTGTATCAGATGCTGTATCTCGATAAAGTACCCGCCCATGCCATCATTCATGAAGCCGTGGATATTGCGAAAGCCAAAGGCAATCCGGGGACGGGTAAATTCGTCAATGGCGTGCTGCGCACGATCCAACGACAGGGAGTGCCAGACTTGGCATTGATTAAAGACCCAATGGAACGTTTAGCAACGGAAATCAGTCTGCCCCTGTGGCTAACGAAGAAACTAGTCAAACAAATTGGGATCGAAGAAACCAGTGAGCTAGGCTATGCCCTATTTGAACCCAATCATGCCAGTGGTCGTATCGATCTGCAGCGCATCTCGCAAGCAGCAGCGATCGAACGGCTACAAGAAGAAGGCATTGACGCACGACCAAGTGAGCTTTCCCCTTATGGGGTTGTGGCTGATAAAGGCTTTATGGCGGGCTCTTCCCTCTACAAGGAAGGCTTACTGACGATCCAAGATGAAAGTTCGATGCTGGTTGCCCCCGTTTTACAAGTAGCCCGGAACCATCAAGTATTGGATGCGTGCGCCGCCCCAGGAGGCAAAACGACCCATATCGCTGCCTTCTTGTCTGCCGCAGAGGGCGGCAAAGTGACAGCACTGGATATCCATGCCCATAAAGTTAAGCTGATTCAGCAAAATGCCCAACGTTTAGGCGTAGAAGCAGTTGTGGAAACCCGCGTGATGGATGCCCGAGAGACGGCTCAAACCTTTGCCCCCGAACAATTTGATCGCATCTTAGTGGATGCCCCTTGTTCTGGATTAGGGTTGATGCGCCGTAAGCCGGACATCAAATATAGCAAGACGGAGGCCGATTTCCAACGCTTGCCGCGGATTCAGCGAGAGATTTTGGAAAGTGCCGCCCCAACCTTGAAAAAATCGGGTATAATGGTCTACAGCACATGTACGATTCTAGAGGAAGAAAATCAACAAGTCGTGGCAGCGTTTCTCGCTGACCATCCTGAATTTGAGCAAATGCCTCTTGCGGTAGGACCGCTGGCAGCCGAAGCGGTTCAAGAGGATATGTTGACGATCTATCCGCAAGATTTTATGACAGATGGCTTTTTTATCAGTTGTCTACGCAAAAAGTAACGAGGTGAAAGAAATTGGAGATTCGTTTTCAAACAGATGTCGGCAAACGTCGCAACACAAACCAAGATTTTGCAGCAACCTATGTAAATAAAGCCAATGTGACATTGGCTTTGCTTGCCGATGGCATGGGGGGCCACCGGGCCGGAGATGTCGCTAGCCGTCAAGCAGTCAGTGAGATCGGCACCGCTTGGGAACAGACAGAGCTGACAGACAGTGAAAAAACTGCCCAATGGCTGATCCAAAAAATCCAAGCAGAAAGCCAAGTGATTTTCCAAAAAGGACAAGAACAAGAAGAACTTAGCGGCATGGGCACCACGATCATTGCTGTGGCCTTATTAGGCGACCAGTTTACGATTGCCAATGTCGGGGACAGCCGTGCCTATCTTTTACGCAATCAAGTGCTGACCCAAATCACAGAGGACCATTCACTGGTCAATGAATTGGTGAAGTCAGGACAAATCACAGCAGAAATGGCCTTGAATCATCCTCGCAAAAACGTTTTGACCCGCTCGATCGGCATGCCAAGCGAAGTCGAAGTCGATGTGGCGATCCACTTTATTGCAGACGGGGATTATTTGCTGCTGTGTTCAGACGGATTGACCAACATGGTCTCAGATGAAGAGATCACAGCAACGATCCAAGAAACCCCTGTGCTGGAAGAAGCAGTGCAATCATTGATCGATCAAGCCAACGAACGCGGCGGTGTCGACAATATCACGGTATTATTGATTAAAGTTGGAGGAGAGCGCCCATGATCGAAATTGGGAAGAAGATAAACGGCCGATACAAAATCATCGGCAATATCGGCAGCGGCGGAATGGCAAATGTGTTTTTGGCGCATGACTTGATCTTAGACCGTGAAGTGGCAATCAAAGTGCTTCGTTTTGACTTCCAAAACGACCAAAGTGCGATTCGGCGCTTTCAACGAGAAGCATTGGCGGCGACTGAGCTGGTTCATCCCAACATCGTAACCGTTTATGATGTCGGCGAAGAAGACGGCATGCAGTTTTTGGTGATGGAATATGTCAAAGGGATGGATCTCAAGCGCTATATCCAAACGCACTATCCAGTACCTTATTTGCAGATCGTTGATATCATCCAACAAATCTTATCAGCGGTAGCGCTGGCCCATCAACACCGCATCATTCACCGGGACCTCAAGCCCCAGAATGTGCTGATCAATGAAGACGGCGTGGTGAAAATCACCGATTTTGGGATCGCGATCGCCCTATCAGAAACATCGATCACCCAAACCAACTCGATGCTAGGCTCGGTGCATTATCTTTCACCAGAACAAGCACGAGGCAGTATGGCGACCAATCAATCAGATATTTATGCGATTGGGATCATTCTCTATGAAATTTTAACCGGCAAAGTACCTTTTGATGGCGAATCAGCCGTAACGATCGCCTTGAAACATTTCCAAGATGAGATCCCTTCGATTCGGATCTATGACAAAAATGTTCCGCAATCGTTGGAAAACGTCGTATTGAAGGCAACCGCTAAAGAACCGGCGGATCGGTACAAAACTGCCGATGAAATGCGAGCGGATCTTGATACTGTATTGTCACCTGACCGACTCAATGAACCGAGATGGGAACCTCATGCCCTGATGGATGAAACGAGAGTGATGACCCCTGTAGAAGCAGCCCAAGTTGAAACGCCGCCAGTGGAAGATCCCGTGGCAGAAACGGCTGCGGATCAAGCCGAAGAATCAGCGAAACCGAAAAAGAAAAAACGCAAACGCTGGCTGCTGCTGCCGGTCATTATGGTGATCGCACTGCTAGGTATAGGCAGTTACTTCCTATTCGGCGGTGGTCGGGGGGATGTAGCGATTCCTGAAGTCAACGGCCAGACAGAAGCGGCCGCTCGGGCCGAACTGGAAGCCGCTGGCTTGCAAGTGGCAGACGAGGTAGAAGAAATCGAAGACGATGAAGTCGAAGCAGGCAATGTCGTCAAGACCGATCCGCCAGAAGGCAATGAAGTCAAAAAGAATTCCGTCGTGACCCTCTACATCAGTAGCGGAACGAAGAAAATCACCCTTGATGACTATGAAGGCCGCTCCTTTGATGATGTCAAAAAAGAGTTGATCGATTTGGGCTTTGATGAAGACAGAATCAAAGAAGAGCTAGAGTCGTCAGATGATGTCGATGAAGGGGATATTATCAGTCAATCACCAGCAGCAGGGCGGGAAGTTTCCCCAGCAGAAGACGAAATCACCTTTAAGGTCAGCTCCGGACCAGATAGCTTCGCAATGGACAACTATTATGGCATGACAGAGGCAGATGCACGAGCAGCATTGACTTCTCGCGGTGTCGACCGATCACAGATCGAAGTGAACTATCAATCCAGCAGTCAACCATCAGGCACGATCATCGCCCAAGCACCCGCAACAGGTGAAACGGTGGTGACTTCTCAAACGACCATCACTTTGACGGTCAGCAGTGGGCAGGAAATGGTCAATGTACCAAGAATCGTTGGGAAAAGCCAAGCCGATGCAGAAGCAGACTTGAATGAAGCGGGATTGGACTCAACTTTTGAGGAAGAGGACGGCTATAATGACTCGGTACCAGCTGGACATGTTGTCCGTGTCTCTCCAGGTGCTGGAACCTCCGTCGAAGTTGGCTCTACTGTAACGGTCACGATCTCTAGAGGACCTGAACCAGATGATTCGTCCTCATCGACGCCAAGCAGTAGTTCAGATGATTCCTCTGATTCAAGCGCTACGAGTGAAAGTAGCTCAGAAAGTGATTAGAAACTAGCTAAAACCAAATACATTAACCAAGCAGCCTTCGGGGACCAAAGAATTCTCTTTTTGTTCCCCGTCCAGCTGCTTGTTTTTGTTTCTAAACCTTATAGTGAGGCACAGGTGTCTTTAAAATTTCCTTTAGTCCTGCCATTTGTGCAAGCGTACATCTTTCCAAGGATTCAAAAATTGGGTATAATGAAGGTCAGAATTAGTCAAGGGAGGGAATGAATTGAGTCATCACAATACTTCCGATTTGATTGAAGCATATTTGAAGAAAATTCTTGAAGATAGTGAAACCATTGAGATTCGTCGCGCGGAAATGGCAAATTTGTTCAACTGCGTGCCCTCACAAATAAACTACGTGATCAATACCCGCTTCACCGTTCAAAGAGGCTATGCGGTTGAAAGCAAACGCGGCGGGGGCGGCTATATTCGGATCGAAAAAGTCAAAATCACGGACAGCCACCACTACTTAAAAGAAATGAATCAACTATTCGATGAAACCATCTCGGAAAAAGATGCGTATGCAATAATCCAGAAACTTTATGAGGAAGGAATCCTGTCCAAGCGAGAAGGCAACTTATTATTGACCGTCATCGCGAAAGCAGTTCTAGGACGTTCTCCTTATGAAAATAGAACACGAGCTGATTTGCTCCATGCAATTCTAGAACGATTAAGTTACGAAGACAGGAAGTGAAAGAGATGGATGAATTATTCACCCAACGCGCGAAAGCCGTTTTGGCTATCGCCCAAGAAGAAGCAAAATACTTTAAGCACCAAGCAGTAGGTTCTGAACATATTCTATTGGCATTGGTCATTGAACAAAACGGGATTGCCGGCAAAACCTTGCGGGAAATGAATATCACAGAAAATGATATTCGTGAAGAAATCGAACATTTAACAGGGTATGGCACTGTCCGTCAATACCCAGAAAACGCCTATCTCGCGTATTCACCACGAGCAAAACATACATTTGCTTATGCAGGGGATGAAGCCAAACGCTTAGGGGCACCACAAATTGGTACCGAACACCTATTATTAGGCTTATTAAGAGACGAAGACATTTTGGCTTCTCGAATCATGCTGAATCTCGGCTTGAGTCTCGCGAAAATGCGTCAGCTTTTGAAGAAAAAAATGGGCTTCAATGAAAGCAAAACCAACGGAAGTGCTGGTCGTCGTCGTCCAGCCCAAGCCAAAGCGCAGCAAGGAACACCGACCTTGGATTCCTTAGCCCGTGATTTGACCAAATTAGCCCGTGAAAAACGGTTGGATCCTGTTGTCGGTCGTGCCAAAGAAGTCAAACGCCTGATCCAGATCCTTAGCCGTCGGACCAAAAACAACCCTGTTCTCGTGGGGGAACCTGGTGTTGGGAAAACCGCGATCGCCGAAGGCTTAGCCCAAAAAATCATCAATGGGGAAGTCCCAGAAGACATGCAAAACAAACGCTTGATGATGCTGGACATGGGGGCTTTAGTTGCCGGAACGAAATACCGTGGGGAATTTGAAGACCGAATGAAAAAAATCATTGATGAGATCTATCAAGATGGTCAAATCATCTTATTCATTGATGAATTGCATACACTAATTGGGGCCGGCGGAGCAGAAGGGGCGATTGATGCCTCGAATATTCTGAAACCAGCCTTAGCCCGTGGGGAATTGCAAACCATCGGTGCCACGACACTAGATGAGTACCAAAAATACATTGAAAAAGATTCTGCATTAGAACGCCGTTTTGCCCGGGTGCAAGTCGACGAACCGACACCAGAAGAAGCGGAAGAAATTTTACGGGGCTTGCGTCCTCGTTATGAAGAACATCATGGGGTGGAAATTTCTGATGATGCGTTACACGCCGCTGTGCAACTGTCCGTGCGTTACATCAATTCGCGCCAATTACCAGATAAAGCCATCGATTTGATGGATGAATCAGCTGCCAAAGTGCGTTTAGACAAAACCGATGAAAGTTCAGAATTGGCAGATCTGCAAAACGAGATCGCCAACTTGATCGAAGAAAAAGAAGCCGCTATTCGTCAGCAAGATTTTGAAGCAGCAGCTCGTTTACGGATCAAGGAAAAGAAATTGACCCAACAGCTGACGGAAGTAGCGTTTATGGAAGTCAAAGAAGCATCAGGCTATGCCGATAGTGTTACTGCAGAAGATGTTGCTACGGTCGTTTCCCAATGGACCGGCGTACCTTTGCAGCAGATGGAGAAAAAAGAAAGCGAACGCTTGTTGGATCTTGAAAAGATTTTGCATCAACGGGTAGTTGGCCAAGAAGAAGCAGTCAAGGCAGTCGCTCGTTCGATCCGCCGCGCCCGCAGTGGGTTGAAAGATCCGAACCGTCCAATTGGTTCCTTCATGTTCTTAGGCCCGACCGGTGTCGGGAAAACCGAGCTTGCCAAAGCCTTAGCAGAAGCGATGTTTGGTAGTGAAGATGCCTTGGTTCGTGTCGATATGTCCGAATTTATGGAAAAATACAGCACGAGCCGTTTGATCGGTTCACCGCCAGGCTATGTCGGCTACGATGAAGGTGGGCAATTGACGGAAAAAATCCGTTCAAAACCATACTCCGTCATCTTATTGGACGAGGTGGAAAAAGCCCATCCCGATGTCTTCAATATCCTCTTGCAAGTGCTAGATGATGGTCATTTGACGGATGCCAAAGGTCGGAAGGTCGATTTCCGCAACACGATTTTGATCATGACCTCTAATATCGGTGCCCAACAAATCCGCGAAGAAAAAAGCGTTGGGTTTAATGTCACTGATTTAACGAAAGATCACCAAGCGATGCAAAAACGGATCTTAGAAGAGCTGAAAAAAGCCTTCCGTCCAGAGTTCTTGAACCGTGTGGATGAAACAGTGGTCTTCCAATCCTTAGGTGAAGGGGAGATCCACGAGATCGTGAAGATCATGAGCAAAGCGATCATCAAACGATTAGGCAACCAAGACATCCAATTGAAGATCACGCCATCTGCCATTGATGTGATCGGTAAAGCTGGTTTTGATCCAGAATATGGGGCACGGCCGATTCGTCGGGCCTTGCAAAAAGAAGTCGAAGACCGTTTAAGTGAAGCACTCCTATCAGGACAAATTCATTTAGGTGACAAAGTGACGATCGGTGCTTCCAAAGGATCGATTACCCTCAATGTCAAAGAGGGACAAGCACGGGTCTTGCAACAAGTTTAAGTCGAGCCAATAACGGCAGTGGCGTTTCTATGGTCGAGCAATCGGCATCCATAGGAACGCCGCTTTTTTGTCTTGTTATGTCTAGTAGTGATCAAGAAGTCTCCACTGATTATGATTGATGATTCACAAAAAAATATCCTTATAAAAAGCTTTATGTCAATGGTTGATTAATGAATAAAGCGCTATTCGTGAAAAAAAGAGTAACTAGACCTCTTGGAAAGAATCCTGCTGTGTGATACTATGAATGAGTTGAAAAAAGGAGGAGTATTATGGTTGAGATTATCGCCACGGTGGAATCGATCGAGCAAGCACAGCAGCTGATCCCTTATGTTGATACATTGTTTTTTGGAGAAGAGACATTTGGGCTGCGCCTACCGGCCTCTTTTTCTCGTGAAGAGCAAATCAGACTGATCGACATGGCCCACGAAGCTGGAAAGAAAGTGACGATCGCGGTCAATGGCATCATGCACCCAGAAAAAATGAAGCTGATTCCAGAATACCTAGCATTTCTGAAGACCAATCAAGCCGATCAAATCGCTCTCGGAGATCCTGGGATCATTTACCGCATGAAGCAAAATCCAGAATGTGCCTTGCCATTTATCTATGCAGGGGAAACCTTAGTAACAAGCGCTCGTCAAATCAATTTTTGGGGACAAAAAGGGGCAAGGGCAGCCGTTTTAGCGCGAGAAGTTCCTTTCGAGGAAATGAAAATCATGGCCCCGCAACTAAATATTCCTGTGGAAGTATTGGTTTATGGTGCGACCTGCATTCACCAATCGAAGCGTCCGCTTTTACAAAATTATTATAACTATACCCAACAATCGGAAGAAAAGAACCACGATCGTGGGTTGTTTTTATCCGAACCGAAAAAAGAAGAAACCCACTATTCCATTTATGAAGATAGCCACGGTACGCACATTTTTGCCAATAACGACATTAATTTGCTGCTGCAGCTGGCGGAATTAGCCGAAACAGGCTTTCAAACCTGGAAGTTGGACGGAATCTATACACGAGGGGCAGCCTTTGTGGCAATTGCTAAACTGTTTGCCCAAGCCAAGACCCTTGTAGAAAGTGGGGAGTGGCAAGCAGAGCAAGCTGCTGTGCTCAGTGAACAAGTTGCCCAACTTCATCCGGCAGAACGTGGGTTAGACACTGGATTTTATGCCATCGATCCTGACGATATCAAGTAAGGAGCAAGAACAAATGACCGTTAAACAAGCATTGAAACGACCAGAAGTGTTAGCACCAGCTGGTACGTTAGAAAAATTAAAAACAGCGATCCACTATGGCGCTGACGCTGTCTATATCGGCGGCAATGCCTATGGCCTACGGAGTCGCGCGGGAAACTTTACCTATGAAGAAATGGCGGAAGGGGTAGCTTTTGCCAAAGCCCACAACGCAAAAGTCTATGTAGCAGCCAACATGGTGACTCATGAGGGCAATCAAGAAGGTGCAGGGGAGTTCTTTCGGGAATTGCGAGATGTCGGTATTTCGGCCGTGATTGTTTCTGATCCAGCTTTGATCCAGATCTGCGCAACAGAAGCGCCGGGTCTACCGATCCATTTGTCCACCCAAGCCAGTGCCACGAACTATGAAACGTTGGAATTTTGGCGAGAAGAAGGCCTAGAACGGGTCGTCCTCGCTCGGGAAGTGTCGATGGAGGAAGTCGCTGAGATCCGCAAAAATACCAGCGTGGAGATCGAAGCCTTTATTCATGGCGCCATGTGTATTTCGTATTCTGGCCGTTGTACTTTGTCCAATCATATGTCGATGCGAGACGCTAATCGCGGCGGCTGTTCGCAATCTTGCCGTTGGAAATATGATCTGTTTGACATGCCGTTTGCAACGGAACGAAACAGTTTGACCAAGAATGGGACAGTGGAAGAAGAATTCTCCATGAGTGCCGTGGATATGTCGATGATTGAACATATCCCTGATCTGATTGAAAACGGCGTGGATAGTTTCAAAATCGAAGGCCGCATGAAATCGATCCACTATGTTTCAACCGTGGCGAACGTTTATAAAGCAGCCGTGGACAGTTACATGGCCGATCCAGAGAACTATGTCTGCAAACAAGAATGGATCGATGAACTGTGGAAAGTTGCGCAGCGCGAGCTTGCGTCAGGCTTTTACTATGATACCCCGAGTGAAAATGAGCAGTTGTTTGGTCCACGTCGGAAAATTCCACAATACAAGTTTATTGGGGAAGTCATGGCATATGATCCGGCAACGAAAACAGCTACGATCCGGCAACGGAACCACTTTTCCGTCGGCGATGAAATCGAATTTTACGGTCCCGGATTCCATCACTTTCACCAAACCGTCGAAGTCATGTATAATGAAGACGGTGAATCCATCGATCGTGCACCAAATCCTATGATGCTGCTGACGATGCCGGTCAAAGAACCGGTGGAAGTCGGAGACATGATTCGGAAGAAAAAATAAGGTCGAGAGTTTCTCTCGGCTTTTTTTGTTGAATCAATCCAGCCAAAAAGGATCGATGAGAACATAGACAATCTTAAGGAGGAAACAACAAATATGGAAACATACGACTACATAGTAATTGGCGGCGGCAGCGGCGGGATCGCCTCAGCCAATCGAGCAGGAATGCACGGCGCCAAAGTATTATTGATCGAAGGCAATGAATTAGGCGGCACCTGTGTCAATGTCGGCTGTGTGCCGAAAAAAGTCATGTGGCAAGCCAGTGAGATGTTAGAAATGATCAAGCGGGACGCAACTAGCTACGGCATTTATCCACATGTGGATAAATTTAATTTTACTGAGCTTGTGGATAACCGTGAAAAATACATTGATTTTTTACACACAGCCTATCAAAAAGGCTTAGATAGCAATAATGTAGAAGTTATCCACGGTTATGCACAGTTTGTGGATAACCACACGGTTACCGTCAATGGGGAAAACTACCATGCAGCAAACATTTTGATTGCCACCGGTGGAAAACCTAGCGCGATGAATATTCCCGGCGGTGAGTACGCCATTGACTCGAATGGTTTTTTTGCGTTGCGAGAAGCACCAAAGCGTATGGTCGTCTTAGGGGCAGGCTACATCGCAGCCGAAATCAGCGGGGTCAGCCAACAGCTGGGCAGCCAAGTGGCTTGGGCGTACCGCAAAGAGCGGCCATTACGAACCTTTGACAAGATGCTTGCGGATAATCTCGTGGAGATGTACCAAGAATCAGGAATCGAAACTTATGCAGGCTACGTTGCCTCTCGTATCATTAAAGAAGGTGACGAGTATCTCGTTCACTTTGAAAATGGCGAAACCTTGACCGGCGATTGCGTCCTTTTTGCTGGTGGTCGCGTGCCGAATACGGATAAGTTAGGTCTGGAAAACACCGATGTCCAATTGGATGAAAAAGGGTTTATCATTGTGGACAAATATCAAAATACCACAGCTGACTCGATTTTTGCAGTGGGCGATGTCATTGGAAAATTAGATTTAACCCCGGTTGCGATCGCCGCCGGTCGTCGCTTGTCTGAACGCTTGTTCAACGGTCAAAGCGATGCGTACTTGGATTATCACTTAGTGCCAACGGTCATCTTTACGCATCCACCGATTGCCACGATTGGTTTATCCGAAGAAGCAGCCTTGGCAAAATATGGCCAAGAGCAGATAAAGGTGTACCGTTCGCGCTTTACACCGATGTACTTTGCTTTAAATGAGTATCGCCAAAAATGTGAGATGAAATTGGTGTGCTTAGGAGAAGAAGAAAAAATCATCGGTCTGCACGGCATCGGGATCGGTGTCGATGAAATGTTGCAAGGCTTCGCTGTAGCCATCAAAATGGGTGCTACGAAAGCAGACTTTGATCAAACCGTTGCCATTCATCCGACGGGGTCAGAAGAATTTGTGACGATGCGTTAAAAGAAAAAAAGCCTCAACGGAAAGATGATTTGTCCGTTGAGGCTTTTTTTGCGTATAAAATTCTAGCTATCAACTAAAAAGTCCCCAAAAGTAGATCAGAAATCGAACCTTGGGGGCTTATTTCAGGATGATCCCAGCTGCTGGGTTTATCCTAGATCCTTGATCAGTTCTGACGCCCAAGGATCTGAGCAGTGATCTGATAAAGATATGTTTTGGTTTCATCTTTGGTCTCAGGCAATTTCTGGATCGCTTGCAAAGCTTTTTTCGTGTAGTCGGCAGCGAGTTTCTTGGCTTCGTCAATCCCGGCGCTTTCTTGGACGATCCGATAGACTTCATGGGTATCCGCCTCAGTCATGGCAGCTTGTTTTTCCAGCAGTGGCAACAGTTGTTGGCGGTCATTTTTCAATGCCATCAACAGCGGCAAAGAATAGACGCCTTGCCGAACATCTTCCAATACTGGTTTTCCTAAGGCAGTCGCATCTTGACTGTAATCCAAGACGTCATCCATGATTTGAAAGGCAAGGCCAATGGCTTCGCCGATCTCACGGGCTTGATTGGCAAAGCGCAAGGAGGTGCCGCTTTCGTAAGCCCCGATAAAGCAGCTTAAGGCAAACAATTCAGCGGTTTTGCCGCGAATGTTTTCTAAGTAATCCTCGACGGTGACGGACAAATCGTATCGTTTGCTCATTTGCCCTAATTCGCCGGCCAGAATTTTTTCCATACTGCGGGAATTCATCTGCAAGCTTTTCATGGAGCTGGCATAATCCGCCATTAATTTAAAGCAGCAGACGAAAAGGTAATCACCAGCATAGACAGCGACATCGTTGCCAAATTCGGAACGAATGGTCGGCAGCTTGCGGCGGGTGTCCGCATGATCGACGATATCGTCGTGGATCAGCGAGGCAGTGTGGAGCATCTCGATCGAAGCCGCCAATGCGACGGCTTTTTCGCGATCTTTGTCGCTGCCATAAGCAGAAAAGAGCAGCTGATAAGCAGGACGCAGCAGTTTTCCACCTGAATGGATCATGGACAGGATCGCTTGTTCGACCTCTTTGTTTTTTAGTTTTAATGATTTTTCCATCAATTGCAAGGAGGCAGATAAGTCTGCTTGCAGTGCTGGATACTCTTGCCACATGGAATGAAGTTTCATAATTAACTCCTTTATTCTGAATCCGAGCGCCATTTGACTTTGGTCTGGCGTTCATAATCAATTTGAAAACGGCGCAGTGTTTCAACACGACGCAGCAAGTAGTTGGCGGCGATCCCGATAGCGATCCCGGACAAGATCCCAAAGAAAGACAGGACCGGCAAGTAGAGCATCACGCTCCAGGATTGAGCGATCCATGAGGCGGTGATCAACTGTCCGACGTTGTGCAAGAAACCGCCTGCCGCACTAATGCCGATGATACTGACACGCTTAGGCCCCAACTGTTTCACCAAAGACATCCCAAAGTAGCTCAGTAAGGAACCACTCATACTATATAAGAAGGTCGAAACCGTTCCTCCTAGTAACGTCGTTAAAATCAGTCTTAGCCAAATCAAGAGAAAACTGTCTTTTTTCGGCATGGTGAACAAAGCAATAATGGTAATTAAATTTGCCAAACCTAGTTTCGCACCAGGCGCAAAGGCAAATGGATAAGGGATCATATTTTCAACTAAACCAATCACGACCCCTTGGGCGACCAGCAGTGAGATGAAAATTATTCGTTGTAATCGACTCATAAGCAAACGATCAATAGATTAGATCGTCGGTCTCACTCCCATCTGCGGATTGGATTTCGATCACCAATTTATGAGGTAGACAGACGATGGTTTCCCCATTTTTACTGGCCCAGCCACGGCGCACACAAATCTGGTCGCCGCAATCAGCTTCCTTGATTCGGATCCGATCGCCTTCGATCTCCAGTAAATTGGTATCCCCGTCTTCATCTTCATAAAGATAGGTGTACGTTTTTTGACCTTCAACTAAGTCAAAACGTTTGATTTCTGTCCCATCGACCCGCAAGACGGCTTCTTTGTCCGCTGTTTGCGTCTGGCCAAAAATAAAAATCGGTAAAAAAGAGCTGAGGATCAAAACAAGTATGATGACGCCATCCCATGGTTTTAAATGGGCATCGCGGATAAATTCTTTTAGTTTCATCAAAAAAGACTCCTGTTCTTTCATGTGATGTGTCTCATTCTAGCATAAGAAGACAAGATTCTACTAGCTGAATCCTCAATAATCCACCGATTTCTGTGCAAGGACGATCAAGAAAAAGTTCTGTACTTGGAAAGAGACCAAGACACTGATTGAAAATCAGAATGTCTTAGTCTCATGAAGTCGTACAGGTATTCTATTTTGCTGGCTTATTTATTGCCATATAAGGAGCGAGGGGTACCGTACCACCATTTTCCAAGGGTACGTTGCAACCATGGGATTACCCAACGATCTAAACCGACTGCGCGTCCTGAACCGTTCATCAAGGCAAACGCAACTGGAATGAACCAGATGTTTACCCAGTAGAACATACCAGACATACAGAAAGTCAACACTAAAACGATGGTCGTTGCGTTCACTAACCAAGTGAAGAGACCAGCCATCAATGCAAGAGCTAAAGCAATTTCAAAGAAGACCATGAATTTTTGGAAGAACATTGCAACGTCGTTGTTTGGCATGATAAATTGCATAACTTTTGTGAACCAGTCAGGTGATTTTTCGATCACGATCATTGGTTGTTCACCGTAAGCATAGCTCAAACCAAAGTGTGCGGCTTGTGTCGCTGCATCGGCTGCTTCGCCGGCGCCACTAGCGGCACTTGCTGCATCGGCTGCTTCACTAGCACCACTTGCTGCATCAGCGACTGTTTGATATTCCCAAGTCCAAGGGAATACGCTGTTGCCTTGGAACCAAGAACCTTCACCGAACCAAGTACCTTCACCGAACCAAGTACCAGGTTTGAAGACTTCCCCGTTCGTACCTAAAATTTTCTTGAAGGCTTCCACGAACCAGACAAGACCATAGAAAATACGAAGCGGAACACTCCACAAGACGTTACCGTAACGAGACGTGTGACCACGGGCTACTGTCCGGTCATCTTTGATGTGGAAGATTTCATGCATCAAGTATTGGAACATGTAGTAACCAGAACGAATATCAAAGAAGTATTTCAAGTTAACGATGTGTTTCATAATGATCGCTAAGAAACCGCTCAGGTGAATCTTATTGAATAAGTTCGCCACGCCCCATTTGGCACCGATCGAAACCATAAATCCTTGGTAGTTTCCTTTGAATTTATGTTTTTCGCCGCCTTTGATGACTGAAACGATGTTCGTTGCTGCAGTGTGACCTGTTTGTTCAGCTGCTTGCACGATTTGTGGTGTTGGTGTATTCGGGAATTCTTCGAAGTAAACCAAGTCACCAATAATATAGATGTTTTTGTCTTCGTAGCCTTTTGCTTCCATGAACTCATTGGCAACTAGACGGAATCCACGAGCGGTTTCTAAACCGAAATCAGCAGCATCGCTAGTTCCTTTGACACCGGCAGTCCAGATCAATGTGTGGGTTGGGATCGTTGAACCATCTTTTAGTTTGATGTGATCAGGTGCCACTTCAACGATTGGTGCATTCAAGACAAGATCAACATTGTTTTTCTTCAAGTAGCGTTCTGCTTTGGCTGCATCGTTACGATCAAGCATGTTCAAGATCGTTGGCATTGCTTCAACAACTTTCAAGCTGATTTCACTTGGGTCCAATTTATAATCGGAAGCTAAACGATCTTTCCAATCGATCAGTTCACCGATCATTTCGATCCCAGTAAACCCAGAACCACAAACGACAAAGGTCAACATTGCTTTGCGTAATGCTGCATCTGGTTCGATCGCTGCTTTTGCGACAGTTTTTTCAATGTGTTCGCGAATACGGACAGCATCGTCAAATGACCATAAAGTAAAGCCATTTTCTTTAACACCAGGTGTACCGAAGTCATTCGGTTCGCCACCCATCCCTAAAATCAAGTAGTCAAATGAATAGCTACCTAATTTTGTTTGGACGGTTTTATTTTCTTTATCGATCCCAGTTACTGTATCGGTTACTAAACGAACATTTTTCTTGCGTGAGAACAAGCGCTGCAAGTCATATTGAATTGCGGTAGGTTCTACACGTCCTCCAGCGACTTCATGCAGTTCAGTCATCATCGTATGATAAGAGTGACGGTCGATCAATGTTATCTCAACATCATTGTCTTTTTTCAATTTCTTTGCCATGTACTTCGTAGCAGAAACGCCTGCATAACCGGCACCGACAACGACAATGTTTTTCTTTGCCATTGCAAATCTCTCCTTAATAAAAATAATCTATGATAATAATTACACAATCGTTCCTATTATATAGACAAATGGTTCATTTGTCTAACGATTCTGATGAAAAAAACGCATATTTCCTGAAATTCGTGAAAACTTGCGAAAATCAAAAAATAAGTCCTTTTTCCGTAAAAAAGCGGAAAGGAAGCGGTTGACATATCGTAAATTTACTTTACAATGTTATATGTATCACAAACTTTTTTGTGGGGAAAATAAACAAGTAAAAGGTGGATAATTATGAAAGCAAAGAAATTGATTGTAGGTATGGCGGTATTTTCATTCTCAGCAATGTTGTTAGGGGGTTGCGGAGCAGATGACAATAACACAGCTTCTTCGTCAACTAGTGAAAGTACATCACAAACTTCTGCAAGCGATTCAGCATCAACAGAAAGCACGGAAGCAACCGTTGTTGCGGGCGAGCCAATGCAAGATGGGACGTATCGTTTAGAAGAAAAGAACTATAAAAACGACTACCGTGTCACATTTGAGATCACAGTCAAAGACGGCAAAATCGTTGAATCAAAATATGACAACGTGAATGCTGATGGCGAATCAAAAACAGAAAACACTGAATACAATGAAACGATGAAAGAAAAAGCAGGCATCAGCCCAGAAGAATTTATTCCTAAATTCAATGAAGAATTAGTTGCCGCACAAAGCCCTTCTTCAATCGAAGTAGTTTCTGGCGCGACTCATTCCTTTGATTCCTTCCAAAACTATGCACAACAATTGATCCAAGCGGCGCAAGCAGGCAACACGGAAACCATTGAAATCGACAATGGTGCAGACTTGCAAGACGGAACCTATACATTAGAAGAAAAGAACTACTCAAACGGTTACCGCGTGGTCTTCTCAATGACTGTGGCTGACGGCAAAATCGCTGAATCAAACTACGACTACCTGAACGAAGCCGGCGAGTCGAAAAAAGATGATGCATCATACAACGAAAACATGGAAGCAAAATCTGGTACTGGTCCAGAAGAATTCATTCCAAACTTCAATGAAGCCTTTGTTTCTGCAGTCAATGCCGAAGATGGTTCTGTGGCAGACATGGACGTCGTTTCTGGTGCAACCCACAGCTTCCACAGCTTTGTTATCTATGCACAACAATTGTTGAATGCAGCTGAAAAAGGTGACCAAACAACCATTGAAGTCGATAACTTCGTTACTGAATAATCACAACTTTTTTGAATGAAGAGGACAGCATTCGTTTTGAATGCTGTTTTTTTGTGGGCAGCCATGAGAGGGGAAAAGTTCGTGCAAAAAAAAGCAATCTGGTGAGTACTTTTTTTAAAAAGAAATGGGTTCTTTAATGATGGAAAGCATCGATTAAGGATTCCTAAAATACCTTGAGAAATCACGGAATGCCCCTTTTCATTCTGCCAAAAAAAGGCTATTATATGAAGGTTGAAGACAATAGAAAAGAGGAAAATCATGAAAAAGAAAGTAACGTTTTTTCTGATGTTTGTTTTTTTAGGCACAATGTTGGCAGCTTGTGGCAGTAATCAGGAAGCAACGACGCTGCGGGAAGAACCATATTTTCAAGAAGAATTTTTATTAGGCACTTATACTCGAATCCGCATTTATGATGAAGGCAAAGAGGACGCTATGAAGCCAGCCTTTGACCGCATCAGAGAATTAGGCGATAAAATCACCATCAACCAAGCAGGATCAGAGATCGATGAAATCAATGCGCAAGCTGGCATCAAACCAGTGAAGGTTTCGGATGATATTTATTATTTGCTAAAAGAAGCTTACGATTACAGTGTGAGATCAGAAGGCGGCTTTAATATGGCCATCGGTGCCATCACCCAATTATGGCGAATCGGCTTTGATGATGCCCGCAAGCCAGAGCAATCTGAGATCGATGAAGCATTGAAACATATCAATTATGAACAAGTCGAGTTTAACGATGAAGATCAAACCGTTTATTTAAAAGACAAGGACATGATCCTTGACCTTGGGGCGATCGCTAAAGGCTATATCACGGACGAAGTCGTCAAAGTATTGAAGGACAATGGCGTGACTTCCGCGATCGTCGATTTGGGCGGGAATGTCTATGTGTTAGGTCATAGTAACCGCGGCACAGATGAGCCATGGAATGTCGGAATCCAAGACCCGAACAAATCTCGCGGCTCGATTATCGGTAGTATCAAAGAAACCAATAAAACAGTAGTTACTTCAGGGATCTACGAACGCTACTTAGAAGTAGACGGCAAAACGTATCACCATATTTTTGATTCTGAGACTGGCTATCCTTACGATAGCGATGTAGCAAGTGTAACTGTGATCACCGACAAATCCATCGATGGTGACGGGTTGACTACGGTGGCGTTTGATAAAGGGGTCAAAGAAGGCTTGGCTTATATCGAACAGCATACCGAAAAGGGGACCGATGCGATCTTTATCACAAAAGAAGATAAAGTGTATGTAACCGACGGTATCAAAGATACCTTTGAACTTTCAGAGGAATCAGGCTACACGATGGGTGATCGTGCGGATTTAGAATAGGAGGAGTGAAAGATGTCTCTTTCAGTGTTTTTAGAAGTAGTGGAGATCCGTACCAAAGTGGCCAGTGTCTTCCCCTTCATTATGGGTGTGTTGTTCTCGTTGGTGTATTTTCATGAATTTCATCCTTTGAATACCGCAATCTTTTTTCTGGGGATGTTGCTGTTTGATTTGACGACGACTTCCATCAACAATTATATGGATTTCAAAAAAGCCAAATCAGAAACCTACAAATACCAGCACAATGTGATCGGGCGAGAAAACATCTCAGAAGCTACTGTTCGCAATCTGATTTTTGCGATGCTGGCAGGAACCTTGTTAATTGGTCTTTACTTGTCGTTTGTCACTGGCTGGTTGCTGCTAGTGATGGGGCTGGTGGTTTGTTTCATCGGGGTCTTTTATACCTTTGGTCCCATTCCGTTATCGCGGATGCCTTTAGGCGAGGTATTCAGCGGCGTAACGATGGGATTAGGGATTTTTGCCATCACGATCTATATCAATACTATTGATCAAAAAGTGTTTTATCTGGCACTGGATTTTGCGAACGGGACCTTTGGCTTAGTGGGGAACCTCTGGGCCGTTTGTGCGATTGTGTTGGCATCCTTGCCATTGATTTTCACGATTGCTGACATCATGTTAGCCAATAACTTACGGGATCTGGAAGCCGATATCGAAAATCACCGCTACACACTGGTGTACTACATCGGTCGCGAAGCAGGTATCCGTCTGTTTCAAGGAATGATGCTAGCTTCCTACGCCGCTATTTTATTGGGCCTCTTGTTTGGTCTCTTCCAATGGCCGATTTTGCTCGTGTTTCTGACACTGCCGAAAATCCACCAAAATTTGAAAGAGCATCAAGCCAGCCTGCCCCACCCACGTAGTTTCGGCTATTCGATTAAGAACATGATTTTATTCAACAGCAGCTATGCCTTAGGCTTGCTTTTCTGTCTGTTGTGGCAATTGCTTTAAAAAAAAGATCGACCCGCTCTTGAAAGAGCAGGTCGATCTTTTTTTGAGAACCAAAATAACGTAAAAAACTTCAGAAGTCATTTGATAAAATAACGATCGTAATGCTTATTATGAAAAGATTAGGCCTGCTTCTCTGCAATCCTGATCGCAGCAATAAAGTTGGTGATGGTGGCTAATCCCGATAGAAAGGGGTGATACCTAGGTTGCTTTTTGCTTAAACCCTCGGAATAAGCAGGTCAGCTTATGGAGCATTTGTGCTTGCGATTGCTTTAACTGATTGCCTACGAAAGCAGCGAATCAGCAAGCTGGTTTGCGGTTTTTTCGCAGCATCAATACCGTTCCAAACTGATTTCTCCAGAAGAAAGCACCTTGCGCTCCGTCGCTGTGTCCACCACTAATTCACCGGTGTTGGTAATGTCTTTGGCGATCCCTTCATAGGTCACACCTTGTTGTGTAAATTGAACGGTGCGGCCCAAAACGAAGGATTTTTGCCGATAGCGGGCCATATAATCCATGTCAGGCAGTTGTGCCAATAATTGGAAGAACCGACGCCAAATTTCTTGGATCAACGCGGCTCGAGAAAAGGTTGGATACTCTTCACCAGGAAAGAGTGAGGTCGCTTTTTCCCGAATCTCTGCTGGAAACTGCTGTTGCGGAATTGAAAAACTGATGCCGATACCGATCACAACCGAAGTAATACGGCCTGTCTCAAAGTCACTGGTTGCTTCAGACAAAATACCGCAGATTTTTTTCCCATCTAAGTACAGATCGTTGACCCACTTAATGGCCGTTTCCTTCATTAGAAGGGCATCGATGGCTTCGGCAACTGCTACCGCCGCCAGAACGGTATATTGCGGCAATTCTTGAAACGCTTGGTTTGGTTTTAAAAGCAAGCTCATATAGATCCCTTGTTTTTTCGGTGAGAAAAACGGTCGTTCGAAGCGGCCATGACCGCCTGTTTGCGTTTCGGTCAAAAAAAGGGCGGGGGTTGCCAGTCCACTATCCAAAGCGGCAATCTTGGCTTCTTTCATGGTGGATTCAACAGCTTCCTTGATTTGAATCGTGGGAATCATCGGCAAGGCGGCTGCAAGTGCTGCTTGATCGTATCGATCATCCGAGACAAAGCGATAGCCGTTGGCCAAGTGTTCGAAATGATAGCCTTCTTTCTCGAGTTCTTTAATGGCTTTCCAGACTGCGGTACGAGAGATCGACAAAGCTTGGGCTAGTTTCTCTCCAGATAGCACAGTATCTTCTTTTTGTAATAAGGTCAGTATTTTTTCTTTTGTCGTCATAAGGATATCCTTCCTAATGTTTCACGTGTAACGTTTTCGTTAGCATAGCAAGAAATCGGCAAAAAGCAAAGTAGTTTCTTACGAAAAACCGTCCACACCAGCCTTGTTTTTTTCTTTAGAAAATCTTAGGAAATGGGTGCGCCAGAAAAGCATTGGAACTTCCAATGAAAGCTTGACAGAGAAGTGCTTCATCTGTATAATAAGGAGTTGCAAAAACTATCTGAACGAAAAAAGCAGAAACGAAATATTGTCCGTTTCGGCTTAGGAATAAGGAAACAAAAGTAGAAAATGCCCAATGCATCCGTTCTATTTTTGGTTTTTTTTTGCCTAAAAGCCGCAAAAAATGCTTTCTGTAACCTATATTTAATATTTGTTACAGTTTTGTAAATAATCGGATAGCCTTTTTGAAAGACTTTATGAAGAGGTGAAGAGCTTGGCTGGACACGTAGTAAAATACGGAAAGCATCGCGAACGTAGAAGTTTCGCACGGATCAGTGAAGTATTAGAATTACCGAATTTGATTGAAATTCAAACCGACTCTTACCAATGGTTCCTAGATGAGGGCCTAAGAGAAATGTTTGAAGATATTTTGCCAATCGAAGGATTCAACGGTAACTTGTCCCTAGAATTTGTGGATTATGAATTGAAAGAACCAAAGTATACAGTAGAAGAAGCACGTGCCCATGATGCAAACTATTCGGCACCATTACATGTTACTTTGCGTTTGACGAACCGTGAAACCGGGGAAATCAAATCCCAAGAAGTATTCTTTGGTGATTTCCCATTAATGACTGAACAAGGAACCTTTATCATCAACGGGGCAGAACGGGTTATCGTTTCTCAGTTGGTCCGCTCTCCGGGTGTATATTTCCATGGCAAAGTCGATAAAAACGGAAAAGAAGGCTTTGGTTCAACTGTTATCCCTAACCGCGGTGCGTGGTTAGAAATGGAAACTGATGCCAAAGATATCTCATACGTACGGATTGACCGTACCCGTAAAATTCCTTTGACGGTCTTAGTCCGTGCCCTAGGGTTTGGTTCTGATGACACGATCTTTGAAATTTTCGGCGACAGTGAATCATTACGTAACACGATCGAAAAAGACTTGCATAAAAACGCAAGCGATTCTCGTACCGAAGAAGGATTGAAAGATGTTTACGAACGTCTTCGTCCAGGCGAGCCAAAAACAGCAGACAGCTCACGCAGCTTGCTGAACGCACGCTTCTTCGATCCAAAACGTTACGACTTAGCAAATGTTGGTCGCTACAAAGTAAACAAAAAATTAGACTTGAAAACACGTCTATTGAACTTGACCTTAGCAGAAACCTTGGTTGACCCTGAAACAGGCGAGATCATTGTTGAAAAAGGCACTGTTTTGACTCACCAAGTCATGGAAACACTAGGCGCATTTATCGATAATGGCCTAAACAGTGTAACGTACTATCCATCAGAAGATGGGGTCGTTACCGAACCAATGACGGTCCAAGTCATCAAAGTCTTTTCACCAAAAGATCCAGAACAAGAAGTCAACGTGATCGGTAATGGCTATCCAGATACTGCGACACGTACCGTTCGTCCAGCAGACATCATTGCTTCAATGAGCTACTTCTTCAACTTGATGGAAGGCATCGGCAATGTCGATGACATCGACCACTTAGGAAACCGTCGGATTCGTTCTGTTGGTGAATTATTGCAAAACCAATTCCGGATCGGGCTTGCTCGGATGGAACGTGTCGTTCGTGAACGGATGTCGATCCAAGACACCGAAACCTTGACACCGCAACAATTGATCAATATTCGTCCAGTTGTCGCAAGTATCAAAGAATTCTTTGGTTCTTCTCAGTTGTCACAGTTCATGGACCAAACAAACCCACTGGGTGAGTTGACCCATAAACGTCGTCTATCTGCCTTAGGACCTGGTGGTTTGACCCGTGACCGTGCCGGCTATGAAGTCCGAGACGTTCACTATTCCCACTATGGCCGTATGTGTCCGATCGAAACGCCTGAGGGACCAAACATCGGGTTGATCAACAGCTTGGCCTCTTATGCCAAAGTCAACAAGTATGGCTTCATTGAAACACCATACCGTCGAGTTGACCGCGAAACAGGCCGTGTTACAGACAAAATCGATTACTTGACTGCCGATACCGAAGACCACTACGTTGTGGCCCAAGCAAACAGCTTGTTAAATGAAGACGGCTCTTTCGTAAACGACGTTGTTATGGCGCGTGCTACTTCTGAAAACTTGGAAGTATCGATCGATAAAGTCGACTACATGGACGTATCACCAAAACAAGTAGTCGCAGTCGCAACCGCATGTATTCCTTTCTTGGAAAACGATGACTCCAACCGTGCCTTGATGGGTGCCAACATGCAGCGGCAAGCTGTACCATTGATCAATCCGAAAGCACCTTGGGTTGGTACTGGTATGGAATACAAATCAGCACATGACTCAGGAGCTGCTTTGTTATGTAAACATGATGGGATCGTAGAATACGTGGATGCAGCCGAAGTGCGCGTTCGTCGTGACAATGGCGCATTAGACGTTTATTCTGTTACCAAATTCCGTCGTTCAAACTCAGGAACCAGCTACAACCAACGTCCATTAGTGGCACTTGGTGAAAAAGTGGAAAAAGGCGACATCTTAGCAGATGGCCCATCTATGGAACAAGGTGAAATGGCATTAGGACAAAACGTCTTAGTCGCATTCATGACTTGGGAAGGGTACAACTATGAAGATGCCATCATCATGAGCCGTCGTTTGGTAAAAGATGATGTTTACACTTCTGTCCATATTGAAGAATATGAATCAGAAGCCCGCGACACAAAATTAGGACCTGAAGAAATCACTCGCGAAATCCCGAACGTTGGGGAAGACGCGTTGAAAGACCTAGACGAAATGGGCATTATCCGCATTGGTGCGGAAGTCAAAGATGGCGATCTGCTTGTTGGGAAAGTCACTCCAAAAGGGGTAACGGAACTTTCAGCAGAAGAGCGTTTGTTGCACGCAATCTTTGGTGAAAAAGCCCGCGAAGTGCGTGACACATCTCTACGCGTGCCTCACGGCGGCGGCGGAATCGTCCACGATGTCAAAATCTTTACCCGCGAAGCTGGCGATGAATTGTCACCAGGTGTGAACATGCTGGTTCGCGTTTATATCGTTCAAAAACGGAAAATCCATGAAGGGGATAAAATGGCCGGACGTCACGGAAACAAAGGGGTCGTTTCTCGCATTATGCCAGAAGAAGACATGCCTTTCTTACCAGATGGCACACCAGTCGATATCATGCTGAACCCATTAGGGGTACCTTCTCGGATGAACATTGGACAAGTATTAGAGTTACACTTAGGAATGGCTGCGCGTCAATTAGGCATTCACGTGGCAACACCAGTCTTTGATGGTGCCAGCGATGAAGATGTTTGGGCAACGGTTGCTGAAGCAGGAATGGCCAGCGATGCCAAAACAGTGCTTTACGACGGACGTACCGGCGAACCATTTGATGGCCGCATCTCCGTTGGTGTCATGTACATGATCAAATTGGCCCACATGGTCGATGATAAATTGCATGCCCGTTCCATTGGACCTTACTCATTGGTTACGCAACAACCATTGGGAGGAAAAGCCCAATTTGGTGGACAACGTTTCGGAGAGATGGAAGTTTGGGCACTGGAAGCATACGGTGCTGCTTACACCTTGCAAGAAATCTTGACCTACAAATCAGATGACGTGGTTGGTCGTGTGAAAACATACGAAGCGATCGTCAAAGGGGAACCAATTCCAAAACCAGGTGTACCAGAATCATTCCGCGTATTAGTAAAAGAATTGCAATCACTGGGTCTAGACATGCGCGTCCTAGATATCGATGATGCAGAGATCGAACTGCGTGATATGGATGATGACGATGATGATTTAATCACCGTTGATGCCTTAACAAAATTTGCGGAGCAACAAACAGCCCGTGAATTAGAACAAAAAGCACAAACAGAAGCTAAAAATGCCGCCGACGCGTTGAACCAACAAATCGAGACAGCAGAAGATCGCTTGCAATAATAGACGGCCCTCGCTATTTCCGCCACTAGCGGAAATAGCCCCCGTTCTATCGGATATGTCCATGAAATGAAATGGAGGGAACCTTTTTTGATCGATGTAAATAAATTCGAAAGTATGCAAATCGGTTTGGCTTCTCCTGAAAAAATCAGAAGCTGGTCTTATGGTGAAGTAAAAAAACCAGAAACCATTAACTACCGTACGTTAAAACCTGAACGCGAAGGGTTGTTTGACGAGCGTATTTTCGGTCCAACCAAAGACTGGGAATGTGCTTGCGGCAAATACAAACGGATCCGCTATAAAGGCATCGTTTGTGACCGTTGCGGCGTGGAAGTAACACGTTCAAAAGTGCGTCGTGAACGCATGGGACACATTGAACTAGCAGCACCAGTATCACACATTTGGTACTTCAAAGGCATTCCTTCACGGATGGGTCTTGTCTTAGACATGAGCCCACGTGCATTGGAAGAAATCATCTACTTTGCTTCATACGTAGTGATTGAACCAGGAAACACCAGCCTTGAGAAAAAACAACTATTGACTGAACGGGAATACCGTGAAAAACGTGACCAATACGGTCAAGAATTTTCAGCAGCAATGGGTGCCGAAGCCATCAAACAATTATTAGATGGCGTTGATCTTGAAGGCGAAGTTGCTGAATTGAAAGAAGAATTGAAAAACGCGACTGGTCAAAAACGGACCCGTGCGATCCGCCGTTTGGACATCTTAGAAGCATTCCGTGCTTCAGGAAACAAACCAAGCTGGATGGTCATGGACGTTATCCCAGTTATCCCGCCTGATTTGCGTCCAATGGTGCAATTAGAAGGTGGACGTTTTGCCACAAGTGACTTGAACGACTTGTATCGTCGTGTAATCAACCGTAACAACCGTTTGAAACGCTTGTTAGATTTGAATGCACCAAACATCATCGTTCAAAATGAAAAACGGATGCTGCAAGAAGCAGTCGATGCCTTGATCGATAACGGTCGTCGCGGCCGTCCAGTTGCAGGGCCAGGGAACCGCCCATTGAAATCTCTTTCTCACATGTTGAAAGGGAAACAAGGTCGTTTCCGTCAAAACTTGCTAGGAAAACGGGTCGACTACTCAGGTCGTTCAGTTATCGTCGTTGGTCCATTCCTTAAAATGTACCAATGTGGTCTGCCAAAAGAAATGGCGATCGAATTGTTCAAACCATTCGTGATGCGGGAACTTGTTTCTCGTGAAATCGCGTCAAACATCAAAAATGCCAAACGCAAAATCGAACGTCAAGAAGACGAAGTTTGGGATGTCTTAGAAGATGTTATCAGAGAACATCCAGTGCTATTGAACCGGGCACCTACGCTTCACAGATTAGGTATCCAAGCATTTGAACCAGTCTTAGTTGAAGGCCGTGCCATTCGTTTGCACCCACTTGTTTGTGAAGCCTACAATGCCGATTTCGATGGAGACCAAATGGCCGTTCACGTACCATTGAACGAAGAAGCGCAAGCAGAAGCACGTATGCTGATGTTAGCAGCCCAAAACATTTTGAATCCAAAAGACGGAAAACCAGTTGTAACACCATCTCAGGATATGGTCCTAGGGAACTACTACTTGACGATGGAAGAAGAAGGCCGTGAAGGGGAAGGCATGATCTTCCGTGACATGGACGAAGCAGTTACGGCATGGCGCAATGGCTACGTGCATTTACACACACGGATCGCCATCAATCCAAACACTTTAGGGGACAAACCATTCACGTCTGAACAAAAACAACGCTTGATGGTAACAACGGTGGGTAAAGTGATCTTTAACTCGATCATGCCACCAGAATTCCCATTCTTGAACGAACCGACAGACTACAACTTGACGGTTCAAACACCAGACAAGTACTTTATTGAAGCTGGTACAGATGTGCCTGCCTTCATCAAAGAACAAGAGCTTGTTGGCCCATTCAAGAAGAAAAACTTAGGAAACATCATTTCAGAAGTCTTCAAACGTTTCCGCATCACTGAAACGTCACGCATGCTTGACCGTATGAAAGACTTAGGATACAGCCACTCAACAATGGCGGGTATCACCGTTGGTATCGCTGATATCATGAACTTGCACGAAAAACATGAAATCATCGACAATGCCCACAAACAAGTAGAAACGATCACGAAACAATTCCGTCGTGGATTGATTACCGATGACGAGCGTTATGAACGAGTTATTGGTGTTTGGAATGCAGCCAAAGATGAAATTCAGTTAAAACTGATGGAATCATTGGAAGCGAAAAACCCAATCTTCATGATGTCTGATTCCGGTGCCCGTGGTAACATCTCCAACTTTACTCAGCTTGCTGGGATGCGTGGATTGATGGCCGCGCCTAACGGACGAATCATGGAGTTGCCGATCATCTCAAACTTCCGTGAAGGTCTGTCTGTCTTAGAAATGTTTATCTCGACCCATGGTGCCCGTAAAGGGATGACCGATACCGCCTTGAAAACAGCCGATTCCGGTTACTTGACACGTCGTCTCGTTGACGTTGCCCAAGATGTCATCATCCGTGAAGACGATTGTGGTACTGACCGTGGTTTAGACATTCAAGCAATTCGCGAAGGAAACGAAATCATCGAATCCTTAGAAGAACGTTTGATTGGACGTTACACACGTAAATCAGTGATCCATCCTGAAACTGGCGAAGTCCTTCTAGGGGTCAATGAATTGATCACTGAAGATTTAGCTAAAGCCATCGTGGACGCTGGTATCGAAACAGTATCCATTCGCTCTGTCTTTACATGTAACACCAAACATGGTGTATGTAAACATTGTTATGGTCGCAACTTAGCCACTGGTTCTGAAGTTGAAGTTGGGGAAGCAGTCGGTACCATCGCTGCCCAATCAATCGGTGAACCTGGTACTCAGTTGACCATGCGTACCTTCCATACCGGCGGGGTTGCCGGAGACGATATCACGCAAGGTCTCCCTCGTGTCCAAGAAATCTTTGAAGCCCGTAATCCGAAAGGACAAGCGGTCATTACCGAAGTTACCGGAGAAGTCATCGATATCTCAGAAGACCCTTCAACTCGGACCAAAGAAGTGACCATCAAAGGGGAAACCGATACGCGTACGTATACCGTTCCTTATACTGCCCGGATGAAAGTAGCAGAAGGCGACTTTATCCATCGTGGTGCGCCATTGACGGAAGGTTCGATCGATCCAAAACAACTGTTACAAGTTCGCGATGTCTTGTCTGTTGAAAACTACCTATTACGGGAAGTTCAACGCGTTTACCGGATGCAAGGGGTAGAAATCGGCGACAAACATATCGAAGTAATGGTTCGTCAAATGCTGCGTAAAGTCCGCGTCATGGATCCAGGTGATTCAGGCATCTTGCCAGGAACATTGTTGGATATCGCCGACTTTAAAGACCGCAACTACGACACATTGGTAGCCGGCGGCGTTCCTGCAACTAGCCGTCCAGTCCTACTAGGGATCACGAAAGCATCTTTGGAAACCAACAGCTTCTTGTCTGCTGCGTCCTTCCAAGAAACCACTCGTGTGTTGACCGATGCAGCGATTCGCGGCAAGAAAGATCCACTTCTTGGATTGAAAGAAAATGTTATCATCGGTAAGATCATCCCAGCCGGTACTGGTATGCCTCGTTACCGTGAAATGGAACCAAAAGAAGTAACAGTTGCCAGCGAAAATGTCTACAGCATCTCAGACATCGAAGCACAAATGGCTGCTGAAGACGCATTGAACAGCCAGAACTAATCAATGCCCAGCACCTGATTGACTCAGTGTGACGGAAAAGCTTGTCATTCTTCGGAATGGCAAGCTTTTTTTGTTTAGCAAAAGGAAATATCATGAAAATGAATGCGCCCTTCTTTCCTCCTAGAAAAGGGGCATTTGGGACGATTAATGAAAGCGTTATTTTTAAAATGTCCAAATCAGTGGACATCGATTAAGAAATACTCGAGCCAAAGAAGGCTATAGTAAAGATACGGAGGGAGACAGTATGAAGCTGAGCAAGAGAGAAACACGTTTGATTGAGCAGTTTATGACACAAGGGATGAATTTGACCGCTAATGAACTAGCCACAGCTGCTAAGGTTTCAACAAAAACCATTTATCGGACGATCAAGCGGATCAATGAGGCTGCTGGTTCAGAAATCATTCGGTCTGAAATCGGCAAAGGATTTTGTTTGGATTATGAAGCGTATCTCAAAGGCACGATTGAAAATCAAGAAACGGATCAACATGATGAGCCGCTTGAGCGGCGTCATGCGATTGCACTGCATGTATTGTTTAAATCACCAAAGCGATTAATGATCAAAGAGCTGTTCGCCCCTTACTATTTGAGTGAAGCAGTGATAAGTAGTGATATCAATCGTCTTTCGGAATATTTTCAGTACTTTGAACTCCAATTGATCCGATCCGATAAGAGAATTGCAGTGATTGGTACCGAAAAAAATATCCGTCGCTGTGTCAATGATCTCTTTACGAAAACCCATGTGTGGAATGAAGAAATGGTCGCGCAAAAATATCCCATCAATGCCTTTGATATCAACTTTATTACCTCCATTCTTGAATTCATTGAGCGAAAACTCGCGAACAGTATTGCGTATCCTTACAATATGAATATTTTCTCGCATCTGTATATTCTGATTTTACGAATGAGGGAAGGAGAAATTGACCGCGAAGAGATAATTGAGGGTTTAGATGAGGAAGAACAGCATTTGATTGAACAGCACCAAGAGTTTTATCAAATTGCCAAACAAGTGATTGAAAAAATCAATGCCTATCTCGTGACGGAGCTACCAGAAAGTGAGGTATTTTATCTCTACCAGTATCTAGTGTCTTCCAGAGTGGAAAACAAACCCTTGGCAATGACCAATCTGACAAAAGAAGCCAGCGAAATCACGGAGTTTTTTACTAAGCGGATGGAAAAAGCACTGGGTATCAAATTGAACCAGCAAACAGACAAGACCAATCTACTTTGCCATATCCAGCCGATGCTCTATCGGCTAAAGAATAAAATTATCGTGAAAAATGGGCTGCTGAATGACATTCAACTAGAGTACCCAAGGATTTTTGAGCAAGTGGCACAAGTCAGCAAGGAAGTGGAGCAAACCTATGGAACGAATCCCATATCGGAAGACGAGATTGGTTTCTTGGTTCTGTATTTTGTGAAATTTAAAGTCATTCGTCGGCGCAGACAGCGAGTCTTAATTATGTGCAGCAGCGGCGTAGGGACTTCTGAACTGCTGAA
The DNA here is from genome assembly GCF_002850555.1 of Enterococcus sp. CR-Ec1. Taxonomy (NCBI): domain Bacteria; kingdom Bacillati; phylum Bacillota; class Bacilli; order Lactobacillales; family Enterococcaceae; genus Enterococcus; species Enterococcus sp. CR-Ec1. Next base: position 3,720,092 of record NZ_CP025223.1, on the reverse strand, counting down.
AGTCAAAGTCCAACGGGCATTTCCAGAGTTGGATATCGTGGATGTGCTTTCCGCTCGTATGTACCGAAAGCATGCGCAAGACTATCAGGATATCGATCTGATCTTAACCACCATTAATTTGCCAGTAGAAACGAAGGTGCCGACGATTTTAGTCAATTCGGTATTTACCAAACAGGATGAAAAGCGAGTCAAACAACTATTAGGAGAGATGTAAAGATGAAAAACGAAAGCCAAACGATCCAAGCGTTCAGCATCGCAGATGTAATCAATCCCAATCTTATCAAGATGGAAATGGAAGCGAATTCAAAAGAAGAAGCGATCACTGAACTGTCTGAACTTTTATATGAAAACCAGATAATTACCGATTTAGCAGGGTTCACCCAAGATGTCTTTGCCCGAGAAACGGAAGGAATGACCGGTATCGGGCATGGATTGGCAATTCCTCACGGAAAGTCGGACAGTGTGAAAAAAACCTCTTTAGTGATCGGAAAAACCAAGCGTCCGCTTGAATGGGAGTCCATCGATGAAGCGCCCGTTCAAGTAATTATCTTGTTTGCAGTCAAAAATACCGATGCCAATACGATGCATATCAAGCTGCTGCAAAAGGTAGCGATGCTACTAGCGGATGAATCGTTTATTGATCGTCTCGTTGCGTCAGGGACAAAGGATCAAATGATGACCTTGCTTGCTAAAGATCCAATGGCAGAAAACTAAGAAAGGGGGAGAAAAGATGAAAATCGTTGGTGTAGCTGCTTGTACTTCAGGAATCGCTCATACGTATATTGCTAAGCAGAAAATCGAAACAGCTGCGAAAGAACTTGGTCATGAAGTCCATATCGAAACCCAAGGAACCATCGGGACGGAAAGTGAATTGACGGAAGCCGCTATTCAAGCAGCCGATGTTGTCATTATTGCGGCAGATATCAAAATCGGCGGCAGAGACCGCTTTGAAGGCAAGCGAATAGTAGAAATTCCAACTAGTATGGTGATCAAAGCGCCTAAGCGTTTGCTTGAAACAATTGAAGAAAAATTAAATCAGGGATGAATCAATAAATGTTCTGACAATTCAAATTTAAAGGGGGATGAAACAAATGATGAAACAGCTGCAGTTGAAAAAACACGCCTTAACCGCCATCTCGTATATGCTGCCGGTCGTTGTCACAGCCGGGCTTTTGATTGCGATCGGCAATCTTACCAACGGCACAGTCATTGAAAATTACGATGCTGCCTATACGATCCCGGATGCACTGGTCTCGCTGGGCGTTTTAGGGATGGGGCTGCTGGCGCCAGTGATCGCTGCCGCGATCGCCTATTCCATTGCTGATCGTCCAGGAATCGCTCCGGGTCTTTTTATGGGACTGATTGCCAATGCGATTGGCGCAGGCTTTTTAGGGGGAATGTTAGGAGGCTATCTCGCAGGTTATCTGGTCTTATTCTTAGTAAAAAACCTTAAAGTCCCACGTTGGGCACAAGGTCTGATGCCAATGATGATCGTACCGGTCTTGTCGACACTGATCGTCGGTGCTTTGATGTTCTTCATCATCGGTGTACCGATCGTGTGGGCTACGGAGGCGTTGACTACCTTCTTAACGAATCTACAAGGCTCGGGGAATTTCTTATTTGGCGCGATTGTCGGTGGCATGGCTGCCTTTGATTTTGGCGGACCCGTCAACAAAGTCGCCTCGCTATTTGCTGATGGGCTATTACTGGAAGGCATTCAAGAACCCGAAGCCGTGAAAATTTTAGCCTCAATGGTGCCGCCCTTTGGTGTTACGATCTCTTGGGTCCTCTCTCGTCTCTTACGCCGGCCCAAATATTCTACGGAAGAAGAAGACAACATCAAGATCGCTTTTCCAATGGGCCTTTGTATGATTACAGAAGGAGTGATCCCGATCGCTGCCGTCGACCCGTTTCGCGTCATTTTTTCTTGTACGGTCGGAGCAGCCGTCGGCGGTGGTCTAAGCATGGTTTGGGGCGTCGGTTCACCGGTGCCATCTGGTGGGGTCTTCATCATTCCTGCCATGACGGATCCATTGAAATTTACCATCGCACTCTTGATTGGTTCTGCCATCACCGGTGTTTTGCTGTTTGCATTGAAAAAGGCGCCCGTGGAAACGCCGATCATGGAAGAGGAAGAAGACATTGACTTTTCGTCGATTGAAATTTCCTAAAAAAAGGAGCGAAGAAAATGTATGTATCAATGAAAGAGATGCTGCAAAAAGCCAATCGAGAAAACTATGCCGTTATGGCGATCAATTGTTTCAACCTGGAAACCGCTAAAGCAGTGATCGATGCCGCTGCAGAATCACATGCACCCATCATCGTGGATTTGCTGCAAGACCATTTAAAGACCCATCTAGATCATCGTTACTTAACCCAGCCGATCATTCGAATGGCGGAAAATGCCAATGTGGAGGTTGCCATCAATCTGGATCACGGACAGGATATCGCTTTCGTCAAACAATGTCTCCATGAAGGGTTCTCAAGCGTCATGATGGATGCCTCTATGCATCCTTTAGAAAAAAACATCGCCATCACCAAAGAGATCGTACAGTTCGCACAAGCCTATAATGCCAGTGTCGAAGCAGAAGTTGGGGACATGGGAGCAGTGGCTGGGGATCAGTTTACCAGCGATGGGATGTATACCGATCCAGAGGAAGCCATCCATTTTATTCGAGCAACCGGGGTCGACTGCCTCGCCCTTTCTTACGGCTCCAGTCATGGGGATTATCCAGCAGGGTATCGCCCGGCATTTCGCTTTGACATCGTTCAAACAATCAAAGAAGCCACTGACCTGCCGCTGGTTTTGCATGGTGGCTCGGGAGCCGGCAGAGAAAATATCTTGCGTTCCGTGGCATTAGGGATCAATAAAATCAATGTAGGGGCTGATTTTATGAAAGCCCAGAGAAATGCCCTGCACCAACAGCTGAATGCTTGTCCGGAAAGCGATTATCCGACCCTGATCCACCAAACCATCGAAGCAGGAAAAACAGTCGTCAAAGAGTATATCGAATTATCTGGATCAAAAAACAAATCACTTTAAAAAAGAATGGAGCACACTTATATGTTGATCAATATGAAACAATTACTGACCGTTGCCAAAGAAAATCAATTTGCCGTGGGTGCCTTTAACGTCGCAGACAGTAACTTCTTACGCGTCGTTATCGAAGCAGCGGAAGAAAACGATGCACCAGCCATCATTGCGGTCCACCCAACAGAATTGGCCTTTACAAAGGATGAATTTTTCCACTATGCAGTTTCCAGAGCGAAAAACAGTTCTGTGCCAATCGTGATCCATATGGATCATGGTGACAGTCTGGCGAGTATTATGCGGGCGATCCATTGCGGGTTCAGCTCAGTGATGATTGATGGGTCGTTGCTGCCTTTCGAAGAAAATATTGCTCTGACAAAACAGATTACCGAGATTTGCCATCCGATTGGGGTGTCTGTCGAAGGCGAGCTGGGAACGATCGGTAATACCGGAACCTCCGTTGAAGGGGGCGTCTCCGAAGTGATTTATACTCGTCCAGAAGATGCACAAGAATTCATTGAGAAGACAGGCATTGACACACTGGCAGTTGCGATTGGAACTGCCCATGGTATTTATCCGAAAGATATCAAACCGGAATTAAAAATGGATGTCTTACAAGAAATCAAAGATCGTGTCGATATCCCATTGGTGTTGCATGGCGGATCGGCCAATCCCGATGAAGAAATCGCTCAGGCAGTGGCAATCGGTATCCAAAAAGTAAATATCTCCTCTGATTATAAATACGCCTTTTACAAAAAATGCCGTCAAATTTTAGCTGAAACAGAATTATGGGATCCAAATGCTATTTACCCAGAATGCATTGAGGCAGCCAAAGCAGTGGTTACGCAAAAAATGACCCTCTTCAATGCAATTGGGAAAGCAGCTCTGTATCGCCAGCAAAATATCCAGCCATGGCGTAGTGAACAAAACTAACCAGCAAACAAATAATGGAAACACCCTCGAAAATCGCTAAATTGCGGCTTTTCAAGGGTGTTTTTTTATTGTGCATTCTTTTCTTGCAGCATACGAATCCCCTTTTCCTGAACCTGCCGAGCGATAAACGCCAAATCATTCGAAGTCAGGTTGATGTCTGCATAATGAAATAAGTTTTTTCTGCAGGAGGGGGTCAGATTGCCGATGATCAAATCATAAGTCTCGTCCAGTTTGGTCAGAGAAAACGAGTCCAGAGGATTTAAAATCGTGATGGTTAGCTGATAAGGAATAAACTGTTGGATTTTCGTTTGGATAAATTCCGTATGGTAACTATTCGTATCATAAAACAAAGCTAAGCGAAAGCCAGCATTGGCATCGATGATTTCTTTAGCGAAATTTGGGAAAGATATATGGAAAATATAAATCAGGTAATTGATCGTACTTGGTCGAATGATCGGTAAATTTGAATGGGTCAAAAGGTGAACGATGTCTAGATTGACTGCCTGTTGGACCAAATCACAGTTGTTGACAAAACGAGCAAAGCGATCATCCAAGATGCAGTAAGGAACGCGCAAGTTGATCCCAAGAAAATAAGAAAAGACCACAGCGTCGAGTTTCTCTTCAAAGTCGGCTTCATGATAGTTGTACTTTTTAAATATACGTTTGGTCATTTGATAAAACTCTTGTTTGGTCTTACGAAAGACGTTGGGGTCCTGACCAATATGGGTCGTGACATAACCGACCATTTTCTCGACGTAGGCCCGACTGTAGCCGGTAAATTCGCTCAAATCGATTTTCTCTAAGAAATATTCGACGTGGTTTCCATTGGGGTTGGAGGCGTATAGGCGATCGCGCTTCGTGTTGATATAGATCACAAAAGCGATTTTTTTGATGTCGGAAAAATAAAGCTTTAAGGGCGTCGCTGCTGCCATGATACGGGCGATTTTCAAAAAATCCTGTTCTTGGTTGATGTTGGCATCCACAAATTCATACTGGTACTTTTCTAAGAAGAAAATCAGAAAAAACTGGCGAATGTTGTGTTCATTTCCTTTTAACTGGATGGGTTTGGTCGCGATGAAGAAATCATATGGTGCCAGAACCATGTTGATCCTCTTGATCAAACGAATGATCGACGATTTGCTTAAATTTAATTCTAGAGCCAACATATCATAACTAGTGAAACTTGATGAGAAGAGTAGTTCCAATAATTGAAATGCAGAAGAGCGAGTCAAAAACTGGCTGTATACGTCTAGCCGAGTAGCAAAGGGATGCAAGTGGAGGCGAACAGCTGAATAATCGTCAAATTGTAAGTCCAGAAACGAAAATTCATTGTCGATTTCCGCGATATAGGTTTTTGCTGCAGACATTGAAATGGAAAATTTTACTGCCAAATCGTGAAGACTCGTTCCCTGATCGTCTAATAAATACTCAATCAGCTGTAGTTTCTTTTGTGTCGTAGATGATAACAATTTCCGTAACATGATTGCCCCTGAGCCCCCTTTTAAGTAAATAGTATCACGTTTTTACATGTATTCAAAAAAATTGCGTGTTGTATTTTTTTTGAATACATCCCACCCCCAAATTTTGGGAAAATAGAAGTGTGGAATAGTAGTAATACGTTTGATACAAGTAGCAAAGACCAAAATTTTTGAATCATGGGGAGGAGGCAAAAAGCAGTTGTTTGTTGGGATATCTTGCTCACTGTTGAACAATGTTATTCGTCGAGCGCTTCCGAGATCAATTGAAAAAATTTCAATAAAAAAGGAATGAATAATTATGAAAAAACAATTTTCTATCTATATATGTTTGCTAGTCTTGCTTGGCTCCATTTTTTGTGAACCAACGATCATACTAGCAGAAGCAATCAACGCAACCGAAAGTACCGAAAGAACGACTGAAACGCTGGAAAGTACCGAGCCTGAGACGGGAACGATCGATACGGAAAAAGCACCTACGGATTCATCGACAGCGGGAGCAGTTCAGTCAGAAACGAGTCAAGCAGAAGAAGAACAAGCAACCGTCTCTAGTGAAAGTCAAGCAACCCAAGCATCTTCGACACTGAATCAAAACAGCATTCAACCCCGAGCACCAGATACTGAGGCGGAAACGGAAGCTTCTACTACCGCTGAGAATCTTAGTGCCAACCTAAACGAACGGGGAGTACAACTTTTTGACAATGTCCGAATTACTGACTTAAACGATCAACCCTTCACTGCCGAAAATCCACCGATGTATAACGGCAACATCAAAATTCATTTTGACTGGTCGTTAGCAGATACGGAAGAAATTCGCGCTGGCGATTATTATACGTATCAATTACCGGAATATTTTGCTATTCATAACACCGTTAACGGCGAATTGACCCGTTCTGGTGGGCAATCGATCGGAACCTTTACCTTAGCACTCGATGGCACGTTGACTGTTACTTTTAACGAAGCGGCACAAACACTTTCCAACCGCTCAGGGACTATCGATCTAATTACGGAATTAAGTGTGAGCACTGTCACCGAAGAAGTGACGATTCATACTGGGATCTACGATGAAGATGGTCATGAGATCATCATTACATTGCCTATTTATGAAGTCGACATCATTAAGACTGGTAACGTGACTTCCAGCGGTTCAGTGGTTTGGGAAATTATTTTTAACCAAACCAGTCGTGAATTGCATGATGTGGTGATCACCGATAAAATGCCTCAAGGTTTGTCTTATAGTACTTCGACAGGCTACTTGTACGATGAAGCCACCGAGGAGTGGGTTCGTACCGATGGCTTATATACCTTTAACAGCGTTAACAACACGTTTACCTTCAATCAAACGGTTAATCAACCGGTTCGAATCGTGATCAATAGTGCAGTCACCGATCCAACGGCTTCTTCTTTCAAAAACACGGCAACAATCAACGGCAGCGATTTTACAGAAAAAACTGCAGAAGCAACGGTTACTTACGATGAGCAATCGGAATACAAACGGTTCAAAGGCTATGATCAAGAAACGAAACGAGCATCATGGGAAATTTCCGTCACATTGGACAAAGACCAAGCCAGAGTTTTGGATCAGACCTATTCAGGAACGGATCCTGAAAAAGCCCTACATTTTTTTGTTCCAGAGACTTTGGTGATCACGGACAAAGATGGTAACTCTATCCCAGCAGAAGATTGGTCCTTTGATGGGACGTACCAGCTGGATAAAGAGGGGGAAATCGTCCGCTTTGGCATCACGTTTGCCAAAGCTGGTTACTACAAGATCCAATACGATACCCAGTTGTATGAATCTGTTCTAGCTGATACTCGTATTTACAACTACGCTTCGATCCGCGACAATCAAAATACCTCATTGACGGGCAGTGGGACAGTGACGCCAACCAAAACGATCGGTGTCGTGAAAACAGCTGGCACCAAAGACTATGAAACGAAGACTGTCGCATGGAAAATTGATGCCAATACCAATCAGCAAAAAGTCAGTGACCTAATCATCGAAGACCGCTATCAATTGATCTCTGGCGCAAACAGCAGCGCACTGGCCTTGTTGGCGGATACGCTGGTAGTGACGGCAAGCGGAGTGACCGAGCCTTTAGAGCTCAATACCGACTATACGCTAGAGCTAATCACAGAAACGAAAACGCTAGCCGATGGCTCAACGAAGGAACTTGAGACTGGTTTTCGGATCAAGCTGCAAGGGGCGTACCAAACGACCTCGGCAACGATCACGGTTAATTTCAAAACTAGCTTCGATGTTTCACAGCAGATCGCATTAGGAAGTTCTAGCAGTCGTTTTAGTAATGCAGCGTTTGTCCATTATAAAGACGAAGCCGGCAATACGTTCACGGAAGCCTCTGAATCCAATACTTGGATGGATACCAACTGGTTAAAAAATGCCTTGAAATACGGCCTATTTATTGGTGAAGGGGAAGATGTCGCCAAAGCGATTACTGCCGTATTAGGTCGGAACTTAGGAACTATTTTTGATGAGCAGACCGCCTCTAGCGATCAAGTCTATTGGATGGGGCTATTCAATACGTACAAAGAAAAAATCAACAAAGATGCAATCATCACGGACCAGCTGCAAGAAGGCCAAACCTTGAAAGACTTGGCGCTTTACACGGTCACAGTAAGTGGATATACGACGCAAGTCAGAGCACTAAAAGAGCAATTGGTGCTAAACGAGGATTACAGTTACACCTATGACCCTGACACGAAGAAAGTTACGATCACCTTGCTGAAAGAAACGTCAGAAACACTGGCGGTCTTCTTGGCAACGGAAGCAGCGGAAGATGTAATTACCTACAAAAATACCATCACGTTGACAGACAACGATACAACGTTGACCGCGGATGGCCAAGCCGATAAGTCGGCGAAAACGGACTGGTTGATGAAAAACGGTAGTCAGAATGCCGAAAACAATCGTTTGATCGATTGGGAAGTCATGATCAATGCTGACAGCCGCAAAATCCACAATGCGGTAGTGACCGATACCATCAACTACAATCAACACACCTTTTTACGAGATGCCGACGATGCCGTGATCGTAGATGTGTATGAAGCGGTCTTAAACAATGGTACGTGGGAAAAAGGAGAAAAAGTCACCTTCACCAACGAAGACAATCCGAAAATCACCTCGGATGTGGTAGCAGGGACGCAATCGTTAGTGATCGCTTTTGAAGAAATGATTGATAAACCATACTTTATCGTTTATCAAACACAACTTGACCCCGGGATTTTGAACAATGAACGGGTGACCAACAATGTCAATTTGACGGGTAGTGAGATCGAGATTCACACAGTGACCAAAGAAATCACCATCAAATCGACAGATGGCAGCGGAACGTCTTCTGGGACGAACGGTTCCTTGACAATCGTGAAATACGATGCCGATGGCACCAAAGAACGAGGGATCGATGAAGAAGCGGTTTTCCAATTAAGCCGCAAAAATGCACAAAATACCTATGAAGTCATCTTGTCGAACCTGGTGGTGAAAAACAATCAGATCATGGAAAACGGCAACGCCATTGATCGGATCGACAATCTGCGTTACGGCGATTATATGATCCAAGAAATCACCGCACCGGACGGATACGAACGAGATGCGACTCAGTACACCTTCACTATTTCTGATAAGCAAGTCAATTATGTCTTTGAACTAGCCAACAAGCGGGAAATCAAAGAAACGACCCACGCCTTGAATGTTCAGAAGCTGCTTGATGGGCGCGAGCTAAAAGACGGCGAATTTACGTTCCAACTAGTGGATGAAACTGGCTCTGTGATTTTAACACAAACCAATGATGGCAACGGTCAAGTTGCCTTTGACGCCATCACTTACAATGAGCCTGGCGAATACCATTACACGATTCGGGAAAAAGCCGGCGATGATCCAACCATCACCTATAGCGACAACGAACTAAAGGTAACCGTGACCGTCACGGAAGAAGACAGCCAGTTGATTGCGAAAGCAGTCTATGAAGGCAATCAAGTCTTCGAAAATGACTATACACCAAAAGCTGGCAGTGTCGTTTTAAGCGCTGAGAAAGTGCTGATTGGTCGTGATTTGAAAGCAGAAGAATTTGACTTCGATTTAGTCAATGAAGCAGGAACTGTACTTCAGACAAAAGCCAATGATGCCACTGGCAAGATTTACTTTGACGCTCTCGCATATGATGAAGCAGGCGAATACCGCTACACCATCCGTGAGAAAGCAGGAACTGATGATACCATCACCTACGATGCAAAAGAACTTGCGGTAGTTGTGACCGTGACGGATGAAGATGGACAGTTGACCGCAGTTGCGGAATACGAAGGCAATCAAGTCTTTGAAAACGACTATACGCCAAAAGCTGGCGAAGTGGTGCTGAATGCTGAGAAAGTATTGACCGGCCGCACGCTGGAAGCCAACGAATTTGCCTTTGAACTGGTAGATGAAGAAGGCAACGTACTTCAAACAAAAACCAATGACGCAACCGGACAAATCTACTTCGATGAATTAACGTATGACGAAGTCGGCGAATACCGCTACACGATTCGAGAAAAAGCTGACGCAGATAGTACCATTACCTATGACATGAAAGAAATTGGCGTTGTCGTGAAAGTAACCGATGAAGACGGGCAACTAGTGGCAAAAGCAACATATGATGGCAATACAATCTTTGAAAATGACTATACGCCAAAAGCTGGCGAAGTGGTGCTGAATGCTGAGAAAGTATTGACCGGCCGCACGTTGGAAGCCAACGAGTTTGCCTTTGAACTGGTAGATGAAGAAGGAACTGTTCTTCAAACAAAAGCCAATGATGCCACTGGCAAGATCTACTTTGACGCGCTCCCTTACGAGGAAGCAGGTGAGTACCACTACACCATCCGTGAGAAAGCAGGAACTGACGGTACCATCACTTACGATGCAAAAGAACTAGCGGTAGTCGTTACCGTCACCGATGAAGACGGACAATTGACCGCAGTGGCGGAATATGAAGGCAACCAAGTCTTTGAAAATGACTATAAGCCAAAAGCTGGCGGAGTGGTGCTGAATGCTGAGAAAGTATTGACCGGCCGCACGCTGGAAGCCAATGAATTTGCCTTTGAACTGGTAGATGAAGAAGGAACTGTTCTTCAAACAAAAGCCAACGACGCAACTGGCAAGATCTACTTTGACGCGCTCCCTTACGAGGAAGCCGGTGAGTATCACTACACCATTCGTGAGAAAGCAGGAACTGACGGTACCATCACTTACGATGCAAAAGAACTAGCGGTAGTTGTGACCGTCACTGATGAAGACGGACAGTTGACCGCAGTGGCCGAATACGAAGGCAATCAAGTCTTTGAAAACGACTATCAACCAAAAGCTGGTAGTGTCGTACTGAGTGCCGAAAAAGTCTTGATCGGCCGCACGTTACAAGCAGACGAATTTGCCTTTGAACTAGTGGATGAAGATGGAACTGTACTTCAAACAAAAGCCAATGATGCCACTGGCAAGATCTACTTTGACGCGCTCCCTTACGAGGAAGCCGGTGAGTATCACTACACCATTCGTGAGAAGGCAGGAACTGACGGTACCATCACATACGATACGAAAGAACTAGCGGTAGTCGTTACCGTCACCAATGAAGACGGACAATTGACCGCAGTTGCGGAATATGAAGGCAACCAAGTCTTTGAAAACGACTATAAGCCAAAAGCTGGCGGAGTGGTGCTGAATGCTGAGAAAGTATTGACCGGTCGTACGCTACAAGCAAATGAATTCGATTTTGAACTAGTCGATGAAGAAGGAACTGTTCTTCAAACAAAAGCCAATGATGCAACCGGACAAATCTACTTTGACGCTCTCGCCTATGAGGAAGCTGGCGAATACCGCTATACCATCCGTGAGCAAGCAGGAACTGACGGCACCATCACTTACGATACGAGAGAACTGGCAGTAGTCATTACCGTCACCGATGAAGACGGGCAATTGACCGCAGTGGCGGAATATGAAGGCAACCAAGTCTTTGAAAATAGCTACCAACCAAAAGCCGGCAGTGTTGTATTGAGTGCCGAGAAAGTCTTAACTGGTCGTACACTACAAGCAAATGAATTCGATTTTGAACTAGTCGATGAAGCCGGAACTGTACTTCAGACAAAAGCCAATAATGGAACTGGACAAATCTACTTTGACGCTCTCGCCTATGATGAAACAGGTGAGTACCACTACACCATTCGTGAGAAAACAGGAACTGACGGTACCATCACCTACGATGCAAAAGAACTGGTAGTAGTCGTAACGGTCACCGATGAAGCTGGACAGTTGACCGCAGTGGCGGAATATGAAGACAATCAAGTCTTCGAAAACAGCTACCAACCAAAAGCTGGCAGTGTCGTACTAAGTGCTAAGAAAGTCTTGACGGGTAGAGACTTGCAAGCCAACGAATTCGCATTTGAATTAGTGGATGAAGCTGGAAAGGTTCTGCAAACCCAACGCAATGACGCAAATGGAACGATTACCTTTGATGCATTGACGTATGACGATGCTGGGGAACATCGTTACACGATTCGTGAAAAAGCTGGCAATGACGCAACGATCATCTATGATGAAACCACCTATCAAGTAACGGTCGCAGTCAAAGAGCAAGCAGGAAAATTAGTGGCTGAAGCGGAACAAACGGCAGACATGGTATTCAACAATCGTGTCAAAGAAGGCAAAACAACGAAGCCGGGAACTGGTAACTTACCGAAAACCAATGACACCACGACCGCTGGTTGGGTCGTCTTGGGATTGTTGTTAGTAGTGATCGCAGTAGGCATCTACCTTGATCGCAAAAAACGGACGCCGTTATCATAGGCAGGGGAAGCAACAGAGCAGAAAGAGAAAGCGGGATGAGGCCAACTTGTTCCGCTTTTTCCTGCCTTGTTTTTCTTCACTTCAAAGAAAAAAAGCGTCAAAAGTATGAAACGCTAGAAAGCGAACAATCAGCAAACCAAGACTCAAGAAGGGAACGAAGGGCAACTGCGCCAATCGTTTCTTCCAGATGCTTTGATAGCTAAAAAAAGCGAGGAGACCAAGACTGCTGGCTATTAGTAAGAGAGCCAAAAGGGTCGTCGGCGTTAGCCAAATACTCCAACCTGCCAGCACTAAGAGATCGCCGCCGCCCATTTTTTCCTGCCAGACAAAAAAGACCAGTGGAACCAGCACGCCTAAAGACAGCCATTGAAAAGAAGCGCCGCTTCTAAGCTGTGCCAGCGCGAGAAGCAGGTGGGCGGGGTACAGCAGTTGCGGGTAGACGCTATAGTCTATCAAGTCGGTCAAGCTGAGTAAAAAGGCACTGGTCAGCCAGACAAAGGTCAGGAAGCTTTCGGAATCATGAAAGGCAACCCCGCAAAGTCCGCCATAGCATACGCAGGCGAAGACCCAATAAAGCGGGGGTGAAGGCCATCTTGTAGGGAGGAGAAAAAACCAATGGTTATCCGAAACTTTGTTCACCCTCGGGTAATGAGAACGAGAATCACTTTTTGGTGGATTCCAAAACAGGGTATGTAAGAGCATAAGCCAAAAGAAGCCGAGTAAAGCGCCTAAAAAAAACACGAAAATCGTCATTTTTTGATCCTCCTTATAAAGAAATACGTAAGAGAGTGAGAAATTTTCTCAAATAGATGATTTTGTTGTACTTTTTATTTGTTTCGTATTATCCTTAAAATAGATAATTTAGAGGAGGAATCGTTATGAAATTTGAACAAACAAAAGAAGTATTAAACCAACTTGTTGCTGATTTAAGCCAAATGGCTATGGTCGTTCACCAAACACACTGGTACATGCGTGGACCTGGCTTTTTGACATTGCATCCAATGATGGACGAATTCATGGATGATCTAAATGAGCAATTGGATGAAGTTTCTGAACGCTTGATTACATTAGACGGTTCACCATATTCAACTTTGCGTGAAATGGCAGAGCACACTCAAATCCCTGATGAAGTGGGTAACTGGGACCGCACGATTCCAGAACGCTTAGCTACATTGGTGGAAGGCTACCGTTATTTAGCGGACTTATACCAAAAAGGGATCGAAGTATCTGGTGAAGAAGGCGACGATCCAACCCAAGATATCTTCATCGGCTTCAAAACAGCCATCGAAAAACGTATTTGGATGATCCAAGCGCACTTAGGCGAAGCGCCATTGATCGATCCAGCGAAATCTCGCGTACGTCATTAATCAACAAAAAACCAGCGAAGAATTTTCTTCGCTGGTTTTTTTACTTGCCCGCCAATAATGCTTTAGCGGCTTCAATTTGCTGTGCCACTTGATCAAAACCGGTGCCGCCATAGGAATGACGATTTTTGACGGCGGTATAGGAATCAAGTTTTTCAAAAATATCGCTGTCGATGGCAGGATGGATCGCTTGGTAGTCTTCCAAGGAAACATCTTGCAGATAGATGCCTTTGCTCAAACACTCACTGACGAGCTTGCCGACGATCTCATGGGCTTGTCTGAAAGGCACGCCTTTGCCAGCTAAGTAATCCGCTAATTCTGTTGCGTTGGAAAAATCCTTTTCAGTGGATTCTTGCATCCGTGCTTGATTGACCTTCATCGTTGCGATCATGCCCGTCATGATCTGCAAGCTTTTCGTGATGGTTTCGGCACTGTCAAACATACCTTCTTTGTCTTCTTGGAAATCTTTGTTGTACGCCAGCGGCAAGCCCTTCATGACCGTCAAAAGACCAAAGAGGTTCCCATAGACACGTCCTGTTTTTCCACGGATCAGCTCCGCCATGTCAGGGTTTTTCTTTTGAGGCATGATGGAACTGCCAGTTGAGAAGGTATCGGTCAGTTCCACGAATTGGTACTCGTGGCTGCACCAAAGAATCAGCTCTTCACAAAAACGAGACAGATGCATCATCAATAAAGAGGCATTGCTTAAAAATTCCAAGATAAAATCACGATCGCTGACCGCATCTAGGCTGTTGCTGTAAATATTGCTGAACCCTAACTCTTGAGCGGTGAAGGCGCGATCGATGGGGAAGGTAGTTCCTGCCAAAGCGGCACTGCCTAAAGGCATCACATCGATGCGGCTCAAACTCTCACTGAAACGCTCTTGGTCACGTGTCAGCATACTGTAATAGGCTAAGAGGTGATGGGCAAAAGAAATCGGCTGTGCATGCTGGAGATGGGTATAACCGGGCATGATGGTGTAGATGTTGGCTTCGGCTTGTAAAACCAGCGCTTCTCGCAATTCAGCGATCAAAGTGATCACCTCTTGCACGACTTCTTTCAAATACAAATGCATATCGGTCGCCACTTGGTCATTACGACTACGGGCAGTATGCAATTTGCCTGCCACTGGTCCAATCAATTCATGCAAGAATGTCTCGATGTTTAAATGGATGTCCTCATTTTCAATCGTGAAGGTCAACTCGCCAGCGGCTAATTGCTGCTGAATCGTGGTCAAGCCGTCAATGATCGCTTCGCCATCGGTTTGACTGATGATGCCCGTATGGACCAGCATTTTGACATGGGCCAAACTGCCAAGAATGTCTTGCTTTGCTAACTTTTGATCAAACGTGATGGAAGCCCCAAAAGCATCGATCCATGCTTCATTTTTCCCATCGAAACGTCCGCCCCATAATTTTGCCATATTCTCACCTCAAAAAAAGATTACGGCTGAAGCGGCAGCTTCAGCCGTGCATACTTAAATCAATGTTTCTGTTAGTTGCTGTTGTGCTTGGATCTCAGCGTGCACTTTGCTTGGCAGTCCCCATAATTTGATGAAGCCGATAGCCGCATGCTGATCAAAGGTATCTGCAGAAGTATACGTTGCTAAGTTTTCATCGTACAGGCTGTTTTCAGATTTCCGTCCTTCACAAATGACGTTGCCTTTGAATAATTTCAAACGCACGATTCCGTTGACGTAGACTTGTGTGCTTTTCAGGAAGGTAATCAAGGCTTCCGTCAATGGATTGAACCATAGGCCGTCATAGATGACTTGGGCTAATTGCTGCTCAATGATTGGCTTGAAATGCGCCAATTCCCGCACGAAGACCAAATCTTCCAATTCTTTATGAGCCGTCATCAAAGCGATCGCTCCCGGACATTCATAAACTTCCCGTGATTTGATCCCCACCAGACGATTTTCGATATGGTCGATCCGACCAACGCCATGTTCGCCAGCCATCCGGTTTAGTTTCATGATCAATTCTGCTAGATTCATCGTTTCGCCATCAATGGCGGTCGGTACCCCTTGATCAAAAGTGATCTCAACGATCGTCGGTACGTCAGGAGTATCTTCTAATTCTTGCGTGATGGCGTAGGCTCCTTTTGGCGGTGTTGCCCAAGGATCTTCTAAGACGCCGCACTCACAGGCACGTCCCCACAAGTTTTGGTCGATGGAATATGGATTGTCCAAGTCAGCGGGAATCGGCACTCCTTTTTCAGCCGCATAGGCAATCTCTTCTTCTCGGGACCATTTCCATTCCCGAACCGGTGCGATCACTTTCAAGTGAGGCGCTAAAGCGGCAATCGCCACTTCAAACCGAACTTGGTCGTTGCCTTTACCAGTACAGCCGTGGGCGACGGTCGTTGCGCCAGTCGCTAATGCCAACTCCACCAATTTCTTGGCGATCAATGGACGAGACAAAGCGGAAACAAGAGGATAAGAATTTTCATAAAAAGTATTGCCTTGTAAAGCGATCAAAGCAAAATCTTGGGCGAATTCTTCGCGGGCATCGATGGCATAAGATTCAATCGCGCCAACTGCCAAAGCTTTGTCTTTAATGGATTGGGTGTCGCGACCTTCACCGATATCTAGGCAGCAAGCCACCACATCGTATCCTTGGTCCGTTAACCATTTAATTGAGACGGAGGTATCTAATCCTCCAGAATAGGCCAATATTACTTTTTCTTTCATACTTATTAACTCCTTTTCCGCGTGTTTTCAAGTGATTGAAGCTATCTTATCAGAATAAAAATAATAAATCAAGGGTAAAATTAAATATTTATACATAAAAGTGGCGATTATCAGGTTTTTATACTATTATCGGTGATTAAGGAAAAGAAGTGGATGCTCACTTTGTTAATGAAATTTTATACATAATATTCATTATGGTATTCAGTTTTAGAAACCTGCAACAACAAGTTTCGTTTTTCAGAGAAAATGGCAGAAAACGAATGGAGAAAATTTTCAAAAAGAGGCGGAATTACGTTGACATTAGGCTTTATAGAAGGTATTATGTTATATGGTATTGTTTGCCCCACAAGAGCCCCGGAAACTCAAGTGTATGTCAAACATTCGTGAAATTGAATTGGAGGAAAAAATTGTGCGTACAACATATATGGCCAAACCAGGCGAAGTAGAACGTAAATGGTACGTAGTAGATGCAACAGATGTTCCTATGGGTCGTCTTTCAGCAGTAGTAGCATCTGTCTTACGTGGTAAAAATAAACCAACATTCACACCTCATGTGGATACAGGCGATTTCGTAATCGTCATTAATGCAGAAAAAATCAAATTAACAGGTAACAAAGCAAGCGATAAAATTTATTACCGTCACTCAAACTTCCCAGGAGGATTGAAATCAGTCTCTGCTGGAGAATTACGTGCTAAAAATTCTCGTCGTTTGATCGAAACTTCTGTAAAAGGCATGCTTCCTAAAAACACTTTAGGCCGTAAACAAGGAATGAAACTTCATGTTTATGCTGGCGCTGAACACCCACATGCTGCACAACAACCAGAAGTATTGGACATCACAAACTTAATCTAATAGGAGGGAATTTCATTGGCACAAGCTCAATATATCGGCACTGGCCGTCGTAAAAATGCAGTAGCCCGCGTACGTTTAGTACCAGGTACTGGTAAAATTACTGTTAACAAAAAAGATGTTGAAGAATACATCCCACACGCAGACTTGCGTGAAGTAATCAACCAACCATTCGGCGTTACAGAAACTAAAGGTTCATACGATGTTTTTGTAAACGTAAATGGTGGTGGATACGCTGGACAATCAGGTGCAATCCGTCACGGTATCGCACGCGCATTGTTACAAGTTGATCCTGATTTCCGTTTAGCTCTTAAACGTGCTGGCTTACTTACTCGTGACGCGCGTATGGTTGAACGTAAAAAACCAGGTCTTAAGAAAGCTCGTAAAGCTTCACAGTTTTCAAAACGTTAATCGTTGGTATACCAACGATTTCAGACACTTTCTCATTGCGAGAAGGTGTTTTTTTTCGTTCTGGTAATGATTGCAAATTTTTTCAAAAAAATTCCTCCTTAAAAGTGAATATGGACTAATACTAGTCCCATTGTAGCATGCCGAATCTTTAAGATTAGTAAGAAAAAGGACTAATTTTAGTCCAAAAAGTGTGCTATTCTTGAAAGAGGAAAAAATTATTGATAAAGAAAATGTAATCGGTAGCAATATTAGATGAATCCGATTAGAAAAAGGAATTGGTCAAACCAAGCTGATTAGAGACTTACAGCTTCGTAAAATCGCTATAACTAGGGAAACGTTGGTTAAGATTGAAGGTGGCCGCCAACACATTAAGTTGGATCAATTGAGAGCTATTAGGGATATTCTACAGGTGCCTTATGAAGATTTGCTTCAATGACTACTTGTAGTCAACGATTACTGATTTATTTGGGATGGGAATAGTCCTTTATTACAAATTGCAGAATCTAATTACATTTTAAAGGCTGTTTATTGGATGAAGAAGGATCTTTATGGAAATTCAATTTCTGATTACAATGACTATATGAACCCTGTATTGAATCGAACGTATGAGATTAGGAATGTAATGGAACATAGATATTTAAAAATTCTATCATATGCAAATATTGTTTCAGAGGAGTATAAGATAGATAAGCTCGCAACAATTATTTCAGTGGAAGAATTTCATGATTTAGCAGTCAATCTTTTAAGGGCATGTAGAGAAGCGATAATTCTATTAGTTATGTTGATTAATGTGGAAGAGAAAAGGAAATCTACCAATTCTGAAGGGCTCATTATTCCAGGAAGACCTTTGCCTGAGTATAAAGATGATTGGAAGTTATAATTTCGTATCTCAAAAGCAGGAGCTATAAATTTGTGATGACTCAAACAAATATTGGAGTTATTGATAACCTATCTAATAACCAACAAGAATCGAGGAAAGTCCTATGTTTGAAAAAGAAGTGTACAAATATACTGTTAGCTGCGGAGCACCAAGAGCAGGGAGATATATCACTAAAGAAGTAGCAATGAAAAGAAGATTTGATAAGGCTGAAGATGAAGCCTTGAAGGATACATATCCACTCGAAAAAATCACTCCTATAGTAATAGAGTTTTTAAAGATGGTAGGATTTGAAAATCCAGTCAGTCTAGAAATCAAAAATGTAACTGACTTTTTAAAACCGAGAATATATTCTAAAAGTTACAACCAATTGAAAGAAAAGTATGAGTTGAATAATCGAAATCACTTAATATGGATGAAATTTACTATAGATGGGTATTTAGGCGTTGTGGCTGCAAGCGACGATATAAATTTCGATATGACTAATACATCTGGTAAAATCATCAGTCATCTAAACAAACAATGGCAACAAGATTTTGTGCTAGTTTTTCCTTTACCGAATATAGGAGATAAAGAGCGTAGCGATATTGAATGTGGTATTGGAAATTATCTTATTGATAAGGGGGTGCCAATTCTGGACTTCTATTCACATCAATATAAATAGTTTTATTCATTAAATTCGTTCTTGTTCATTTTTTTCAATCAAAAGCACGCCACGCAACTTGAATACGTTTTTGAATACGATTAGAATACCAATCAAGATGATATTTTATTAATAAAATGATTAATGCAAAAATAAGTGACATATCAGTCATAATTAACCATCATTTATATATTTAACTTCATGTTTGCAACCATATTTTAACAACTAGTATTTGTTGCAAAAAAGAGATGAATATTCGAGTGCTATTCGAGTGATTTTTGAGAGAAGAAAATTAACCAACAAAAAAAGTGTTTATCAGATAGAGTTTTGACGCAAAAAAGAGATAAATATTCGAGCGATATTCGAGTGCTATTCGAGTGATTTTTGAGAGAAGAAAATTAACCAACAAAAAAAGTGTTTATCAGATAGAGTTTTGACGCAAAAAAGAGATGAATATTCGAGCGACATTCGAGTGCTATTCGAGTGATTTTGAGAGAAGAAAATTAACCAACAAAAAAAGTGTTTATCAGATAGAGTTTTGACGCAAAAAAGAGATGAATATTCGAGCGAATGTGGATAGAGAGAAATAAAAAGCATTGTGAACGTAATACTCTGAATTAATTCTTTTAATGTATTTAAAAACTATGAGAGGTGAATTATTTGTTTAATTTAAAACCAGAAGGCAGATTTATAGAATATAAAACTGCAAGAGACAATATACCAGATGATGTATGGGAAACATATAGTGCTTTTGCAAACACTCAGGGAGGAAAAATAATTTTAGGAGTCTCGGAACCTAAAAAAGGACGATTACTTTCTTAGAACATCAAAAGGAAAAGCTTCGTAATTTACCGACTTTGAGATCTCAAATAGAAATTGATTATTATACCCGTCAATTTCCTTTATTGGACGTAGAATTGATAGAATCGATGATTTTTACTATGGAGTTAAACAAGACAATACAGCTATCATTACTCGATATGAATATGATAATCAAAAGAAAATTTATAGTATCAATCAAAAAAATGATGAAATAGATATCTATGACCCGTTTAAAGTTGAATTAAATAAGATGGTAGCGTTTTTCGATAGGGAGCTTTAATCTCAAATTTATGACACTGTCATTGCCAATGAGACATCGAAAACGTTGATATCTCAATGCATAATAGGAAATTTTTAACTTTTTGTTGTTTATAGCTAGTCACCTGTTAGAACGGGGCATGCATAGTGGCGCGCCGCTATGCAACAGGCAAAATCGCCACAAAGGATGGTCGCTTGGGGCGCAACCCTTTGTGGCGATTGCCTAGTAAGTAAAGAAAAGTGTTAGTATCTACTGTATTGACTAATAAGGTATAATAGCATAAGAATGTATGAAAAAATATCAGTATTCGAAGTAATTCATATGATAACAGAACGGGTATTGAAACAAGGAGAATAAATTTTGAACAGTCAGAAAAAAGTATCGATTTTTTCCTTTTTCTCAGGTAGTGGTTTTTTAGATTTAGGTTTTGAAAAAACAGGTTATAATATAGAATTAGTGAATGAAATATCAGCCCCTTTTTTAGAAGTCTATAGCTATTCAAGAGATAAAATGAATTTACCATTACCTAGATTTGGATACCAAAATCTTGATATAAATGAGTATTTTAACGGTCAGAGAGAAAATCTTATAAAGCATATTAAAGAGGTAAAAAAAGAAAATAGAGTCCTTGGATTTATTGGAGGCCCACCATGTCCAGATTTTTCTGTGGGGGGGAAAAACAAGGGGAAAGACGGGGAAAATGGCAAATTATCAATGAGTTATGTTGACTTGATTATTGATATGAAGCCGGATTTTTTTCTTTTTGAAAATGTGAAAGGCTTATGGAAAACTAAGCGACATAGGGAGTTTTATGAGGAATTAAAATTAAAATTGCAAAGTGCAGGGTATTGTACTACAGAAAGACTAACCAATTCTCTAGAGTTCGGTGTACCTCAAGATAGGGAAAGAATTTTTCTATTTGGAGTGCAAAAAAAATTACTGTGTGAGGAACATTATAATTTTCATGAAATATCAGATTTTCCTTGGAGAAAATATGCTCAATATGAAATGGACGAAATAAGGAATATTGATTGGCCTAATGTGAATGATTTCCAACCTAATGAATTCACTATTTGCCCAGAAAATTGTATTCCAGAACTTACTGTTGAATATTGGTTTAACAAAAACGAGGTTTATAATCATCCTAATGCACATGATCATTTTAGACCGCGTGCCGGATTAGCTAAAATGCAGGCAATTTCTGAAGGTGATGTTGGGAAAAAATCTTATAAACGATTACATCGATGGAGATATTCTCCCACTGCTGCATATGGAAATAATGAAGTTCATTTGCATCCTTATAAAATAAGAAGAATATCTGCTGCAGAAGCCCTTGCTATACAATCTTTACCTTCTGATTTTGAACTTCCTCATGATATGAGCTTATCAAATATGTTTAAAACAATCGGGAATGGTGTTCCTTTCTTGTTATCGAAAGGAATAGCGCAAACAATAATGGACTATTTATTAGATAATAAAATTATTTAAGAAGGGAAAGGTTGTTTTGGTTTATACTTTAAGTGAAATAAAATCTGATGTAACGGAATTAACTTCAAAAGAATTTTATTCTAAGCATATCTTACGTTCAGATAATTGGTATTTTGAAAAAGTTATTGGTAGAGATAAAGAAGATTCTATTAGATTGACTGATGATTTTAAAGCAATTATTAGTCAATCATTACAAATAAGCTTTCACAATATTTCTATTGTAGGTAGTAGTAAAATTGGCTGTAGTTTGGCACCAATTTCTGATTTTTCAAACAAACTATTTAGACTTTTTGACGAGAATGAATCAGATATTGACATAGCTATTGTTTCAGATAAACTTTTCCAAAATTATTGGGATCTCTTCCGGAAATCTTATAGTCCAATTAATAAAAGACATTATCAAAAAATCTCTAGAGGTATATATCGTGGATATATAAATGAGAAAAATTTAGAGCTGATAGATGGTTGCAGAAAAGAATGGAATAGCCTTGCTTCAGAATCTAAAAAAATACTTCGAAGAGATTTATATATTCAACCAGAAATTACTTATCGTTTGTATCGTAGTTGGGAAGATTTTGAAGAATATCATATTCAATCATTAAATGAAATAAAAAAAGGAGAGAGATAATGCCACAATTGTATAGTAGGAATTTCCAAACAGTCGATATAATTAATGAAGAAGTTAATAAGGAGCGTCTTGTTGTAGATACAACTTATCAAAGACGTAAGGTTTGGATGCCACAGGATAAAGTGAGATTAATTGAAACAATTCTGTTAGGTTATGTAATGCCTGAAGTTTTTTTCTGGCCAGCTGAAATTGACCCTTCTACTGGGAAAACGATTACGCATATTGTCGATGGTCAGCAACGAATTTCAGCGATTATTGAATTTATAAATGATAATTTTTCGCTAAATGAAAAGTATCTATTAGATAAGGATATCAAGTCAATTTATGGCAATAAATATTTTACTGAACTAACAGATGATGAAAAGCTAAAAATTTGGAAATATGAAGTTTTTGTAGTGAATATTGATCATCAAGTTAGTAAAGATAAAATAAAACAAATGTTTTATAGGTTGAATCTGACAAATTACAGCCTGAACTCTCAAGAAAAATTGAACAGTGTCGAGAGCGTATTCGGTGATGCATCAGAAGCTTTATCTCAACTAGATTTTTGGAAAGAGTGTAGAGTGTTCAGTGCGTCTGATGCTAGAAGAATGCAAGATGTGAGATATTGTTGTTCAATTTATATTCTAGCCAATGAAGGAATTGTTGACCAAACAGGCGATAGAAAAATAACCCAATATTATACTGATTATTGCAATAGCTTTGATGAAAAAGGAGAGTTACGCACAAAAATAGAGCAAGCTATAGATATCATACTAGAGCTATTAGATAAATCAACTCAAAGCTTTTTATCTAAGAAGGCTCAATTATACACAATGTTTTGTGTTGCTTTTAAAATGATAGAGAATGATGTAAAAGTTTCCAAAGAAATATTTGAGAAGTTTAAACTATTTGCAGAAGCGTATAGTAGATTTAGAAATGAATATGACATTGATTTTTCTCAAAGCAATCTAAATGATATTAACGAAAATATAAAAAAATATAAGTTAGCTTCTTCAGAAGGAATAAATAAAGTAAACAATCGAGTAATAAGGTTTGAAACTCTTTATAAAATTTGTATTGAATCTACTGATGATATAAAAGAACAATTAATTGAAATTGCTAAGTGTTATAGAAATGAAATAGATCCTCAGATTGTTTTATTTGAAACTTTAGATAAAGAAGATTTAGATATAGTCGAAGAAGAATAAAAAATATTTATGTTGTTTTATTAATAGAATCACGTTCTTGTTTGCAAATAATTTCTAGGTGCGTTTTATGTATGAATACAATAAAATCAATTTAAATTCATTGTTTTAGCATTTTGAAAAAAGTGCTAAAAAGAATTTGTATCACAACTAATTTTAAAGGTGTATGTTATTTTTATGCGTAACTAGTTCTTAAGAAGGCTCGTAAAGCTTTAGAATTATCTAGACATTAATCTTTGATATATCAGTATTTTCAGGCGTTTCGCACTTCACTTCGTGAGATGCCTTTTTTATTGTTCCAACCATTATTTACTAAAAGTACTATCACTATGTTATATCTTTTTAAGGTTTGAAAAGAGTCTTTTTAATTTGTTGATACATTGAGTTCGATGGCACAAATAAAATTGAAAAGGATGGTATAATGAATACAATCCAATGTTCTAAAAGGAGTTGACAAGATTAGTCTGATTAAAAATACTCGGTAAAAAATACGACTAAAATTGAGCGTGAGAAGCTTCGTAATGATGCTTTGAGCTATTCAACTTTAGATGCTGCAGAACCCTCCAATTATACAATGAAATTAGTGGAGGAATATGTGGCTGGTAACATGGAAATTGCGGATGCTTTGGAAACGGTTATTGAAAAATATCGTACAATGGGTTTAAAAAATGCTTGATCCTTATTTGATTCAAGAGACTGATGTTTTGCAAAATAAATTAGTTATAACGGATAGGGCTCTTCTTGAAAAAACTGAAGCAGATATCACGTATTTAAAATTGCTAGATATTGGCGCTTGGTTTGAAAATAAGCCGCTCAACTACAAAACATTTCTTGAGGTTCATAAATACATTTTTGGTGATCTATACGATTGGGCAGGGCAGATTAGAACGATAGATATCTATAAAGAAGAAGCTATTCTGGGAGGCGTGTCGTTAACATATGGTGAAATCCCCTCAATACAGCTTCAGATTGAAACGATTATTGATGATCTGAACCAAGGAAAGTGGTCTGATATTAGTGTGTAAGATACGATTCCGCTGTTCTCAGACTTGATTGCTCGACTATGGTTAATCCATCCGTTTAGAGAAGGAAATGCTCGTACTGTTATGCGTTTTGCCGATTTAATTGCAAATACTAAAGGATTTCCATTGAACTCAAAGCTTTTACGTGATCATGCTAATTATGTCAGAAATTCATTGGTACTCTATTGTGTTAATGAAGCACCTGAGAAAGAACACTTTTTACAAATTATGACTGATGCGATTAATGATTTTTAAATCAAGTTTTATTAACAGAATTTGTATTCAACTATCATCTCTCATGGTTCAAATTGGTTCAAGTGCTATCAGTAAAAGTCCAATTTCTTCTATTTACATCCACCTCAAAAGCTGTTAAACTTTGCTGTAAGTGGATTTGACAACATAGATGTTTGCATGTAGTACTTATTTTCGTTTTCAAAACGTTAATCTTTTTATCGAAGATTCGAGACACTCTCTTTTTGGAGAGTGTCTTTTTTCGTATCTAATAGTAAGTTTGAATAATTTTTCATTATTAAGCGGGTCTTTTTACAACCAAATAATTTGATTAATACCTCTAGCATCGATGACCATGATCGAAATTGCTCATGTGTTGTTTATAATACATTGATATCTTGTTGAGTAATGGTTTTAATCGGATGATTCTTCTTTGTCAGTAATTCTTTATTTTCATTATCCGATGTCATAAGGGTACCTTCTTCTATATTTATAAACTTCATGTCTATACGAACAACAATCTAAAATTATTGTACTATACCATGTTTATATAGACAACACAAGGAGGAAATATAAATGAACGAAAATGAAGGTGATAGAAAAGTGGAAGTGCTAATCAACGATTTATTAGCAGAACGTCAGATGTCTTTAAGAGAACTCGCAAGGTTGTCGGGAATTGAGCCATCAAATTTAAGCAATTTGGCAAATGGAAAAAGACAAAAAATTTATTTAGAACACATTGAAAGGATTGCAGATGCGTTGGAGATTGATGATATCTCGAGGATATTAAAGTTGAGTAGGAATGTCTAATTTCCCTGACTCATAGCGGGAGTAAGTGGTTTGGCTGATATTCAGTAGTTTAGCAAGTTGTTCTTGATTCAAGTCTTTGTCTTCGCGTAAGTCGCGAATTCTATGATACACAAAATCACCTCATATGATAATATTAATACGGTCAAAGAGATTACAGCATAATAACAAATTGTACACATCGATTACTTTATCCATCAAAAAACCATAAATCAATTCTGTTATTAAATCATTTCCCTCGGATTTGGTCTTGCTTTCCAAAACGGGTTTCTATACAATAGAGGGGAATAGAAACCGAATAAAAAAAGGCACCTCGTATCAGAGTTGGCGCTCCAATACGAGGCCTTGAAAAGTCAATTCGCCTGACTAATCAAGTTGCCATAGTCAATACCCTAAGGTATCGACCTGTTTATTGTACCTAATATTCTGTTCTTTTTCTAGTAGGAAAAGCAGATTTTCTGGGATTTTATGCAGGATGCCTTATGCTTATTTCGCTATGTCAAAAGGATTGGACAGTCGTCTAATCCTTTTTTTTGTGTTTCAGATGGGGAAGTTAAAATAACAGGTATTGACACATTTCATTTATAAAATAAAGTGTCAGCAAGCCTCGGTTTCTATTCGTCTATCAAATAATCAAAAAGTTCTGAGGAGGGATTCACATAGAAAGTGAAGTTGCTTGGATACTGCCGGAAGGGATTTTTTAGATAAAAGAGGGGATGAAGCAATGAGAAAGAAAGACGAGTGTTGGCTAAAAAAGCGTGTAGCAACTGATGTAGTTTCGACATATAGTTTCGAGCAGTCGGACCAATTGACGGATACGATCAAACGAGAGATGCAGTCATTATTTCCAATGTGCCGCTGTGTGGAAGAGACAAATGCAGAGTTATATTTCAAAAAGGCAACGGATGCGCTGCTTGAGGATGAAGGATTTGAGATCAGTCATGAGCACAATCAGACAGTCGTTTATGCGAACACTAGTAAAGGCTGGTTATATGGCTTCTTTGAACTTTACAAGCATGTGATTCGAACCACTGAGTTGCCAGAAAATCTGAGGTCGATTCCCAATCAAGCCATTCGTATGGTCAATCATTGGGATAATTTTGATGGGACGATCGAACGTGGGTACGCTGGAGAATCGATTTTCTTTTCAAACAATCAGTTTCGGCGAGACCATGAAACGGTACGCGACTATGCGCGTTTCTTAGCTTCCATCGGAATGAATGCGGTTTCTATCAATAACGTGAATGTTCGAGGAGATGCCAAATGGTTTATTACGGAACCGTATTTGATCGAGATTAAAAAGATCGCAGATACATTCGCTGCCTATGGGATTCGGACGTTTTTAAGTATCAACTTTGCGGCACCTTTATCCGTTGGAGGACTAATGACCGCCGATCCGTTAGCTGAGGAAGTTATTGCATTTTGGCAAAAAACAGCAGATACAATCTATCAGGTGATGCCGGATTTTGGTGGGTTTGTAGTCAAAGCTGATTCTGAAGGGGAACCGGGACCGTTTGTTTACGGGCGTGACCATAATGATGGTGCCAATATGCTGGCACGGGCGTTGCAACCCTATGGAGGGCTACTGATATGGCGCTGCTTTGTTTATGATTGTTTACAGGATTGGCGAGATCGCTCAATTGATCGTGCCAAAGCTGCCTACGACCACTTCATGAAATTAGACGGTACGTTTGAGGAAAATGTTATTTTACAGATTAAAAATGGACCGATTGATTTTCAAGTACGGGAACCCGTGACGCCGCTTTTTGGCGCGTTAAAACACACCAATCAAATGTTGGAATTCCAAGTGACGCAAGAGTATACCGGACAACAAAAGCACATTTGCTGCTTACTACCGATGTGGAAAGATGTGCTAGATTTTGATACGAAGCATCCGCTTGAACACGCCACAGTAAAGAAGATTCTACCAGAGCAAAGTCCAAATCCTAAATACTCTGGCGTGGCAGCAGTCGTCAATGTCGGCATGGATGATAATTGGACCGGACACAAGCTAGCGCAAGCTAACCTTTTTGGCTATGGCAGATTGATTTGGAACAATGAATTAAGCACAGAAGCTATTCTTTGCGAATGGATCGATTTGTCCTTTGAGTTAGATGATTCTGCAAAAAAACGACTACTTGCAATCCTCGCTACGTCCTATCAGACCTATGAAAATTATACTGCCCCACTAGGTATCGGTTTTATGGTCCGTCCCAATCATCACTATGGGCCTGATGTCGATGGCTACGAATATGATAGATGGGGGACGTATCACTTTGCGGATAGAAAGGGCATTGGCGTCAATCGAACGTTAAAAGACGGCACCGGCTATGTAAGCCAGTATGCGGATGCTTGGTGTGAAACATACGAAAATGTAGAAACTTGCCCAGATGAACTTGTCTTATTTTTCCACCATCTGCCATACGACCATGTCTTACAAAGCGGCAAAACGATCATTCAACACATTTATGACACGCATTTCGAAGGCTATGAAAAAGTAGAGGAATATGTTACCGAGTGGGCTTCCTTACAGGGACAAATCGATGAAGAAAGTTATCAAAACGTCGCCGAACGATTGCAAGAACAAGTTCGTTCTGCTAGAGATTGGCGGGATCAAATCAACACGTATTTTTATCGTAAAAGCGGCATTCCAGATGCACATGGACGTCAAATTTATGCGTAGAAAGAGAATCACGTGCTAGGCTTCAAAGAAGAGATAGCCCGTTTAGATCACTGAGAAAAAAGATTTCAACCAGAGGTAAAATTTTTTGTAATATAAGTTAGTTTATCCAACTTACTAAAAAGAATCAGGAGGAAGAGTGATGAAAAAATGGAAAAAACAATTGATAGTGGTAGGTTCTTTGCTTTCGATATCGTTGGTGTTGGCTGGATGCAATGCTGGGAGAAAAAAGACTGAGACAACGGGGAGTGGTGATCGAGTAGAAATCAGCTTTAGTTGGTGGGGAAATGACGATCGCCATCAGGCAACCCAAGAGATGATCGCTCATTTTGAAAAGGAGCATCCTGAAATTGCAGTAAAAGGAGAGCCAAGCGGCTTTGGCGATTTGGATCAAGCATTCACGACGAGGTATGCTGGCAATACTTTGGCGGATATCACGACTTTACTCTACAATTGGGTGCCGCAATTCGGGCAAAATGACGGGTTTTATGATCTTAATACAATCGATAGTTTGGATCTGTCCACCTATGATCCTGATTTTTTGGCATTCGGACAAGTTGATGGAAAGCAGGTTGCCGTTCCTTATGGGGAAAATACTTTAGTTATGTATTTAAACAAATCCGAATATGAAAGACATGGTATTGATGTCACTACATTGAAGACGTGGGACGATTATGTGGAAGCCGCTAAGAAGTTACCAGAAGGGACCTTTTGTGTCGTATCCCCAACTTGGCGTTTTCCAGTAACCATTTGGTTGCAACAAAAGACTGGAACGTCTGAGTTTGATGAACAAGGAAATATGAATTGGACAGAACAAGACTATTTAGAAGCGATGACTTGGTATAAGGAAATGGCAGATGCTGGGGTCTTCGTTTCAAGACAAGATTATTTAGAAAATGTCGGCTCAGAACCGGTATCCTTAGCCACCAACAAAAAGTGGATTGAAGGACAATATGCGGGCGGCATCGATTGGAATGCCAGTATGTCTTCTAATTATGAAGCATTGAAAGAAGTAGGGGATGAAATGGTTGTCGTTGACTACCCAATCGCAGAAGGCGGCACCGAGGTGAATTTAATGTCAAAACCTTCACTGCTTTTTGCCGTTCGGAAAAATGTCGAACATCCAGAAGAAGTAGGAACATTTTTAAATGAACTTTTAAATGGCGAGGAAGCAAATAAAATTTTGGGTCTTTCCAGAGGGATTCCTGCTTCAAGCAAAGCGATCGAAGTATTGACGGAAGATGGACAATTATCAGGCGTGATGAAAGAAGGCTTTGAGTACGCCCAAAGTGTCGCAAAAATCAACCAGACGCCGTTCTATGAAGATGGTACCTTAACGACTATTTACACTGCAGAAATGGAAGCTGTCGAATTAGGACGAACGGATTTAGAAACAGCTGCTCGCAACGTCTACACGAAAACAAAAGAACAAGCCGAAAAGCTTGCGAAAGACTATAAATTGCAATAGGCAACTATCTGCATGCTTTATGGGAGTGAATGGCTTTTGTTTGCTTCCATGAAGTGTCGTGAATCGTTGTCAAAAAGTTTGGAGGGATTTTATGAAAAAGGAAAAAGTGGGCTTGATCTATGTAACCCCTTGGATGATTGGCTTTTTACTGTTGACCGCTTGGCCGATCTTGTCCTCATTTTATTACTCACTGACCGATTATTCTTTGGCTCGTGTCGGACAGACACCTGCATTTTTAGGCATTCAAAATTATGTGAATCTCTTTAAGGATCAAACGTTTCTTGATTCGATGCGGGCGACACTGATTTATACAGTGTTTACTGTGCCTTTTCAACTAGGGTTTGCGTTGTTCGTTGCGTTTATCCTGAATTTCAAATTAAAAGCCATCAATTTCTATCGGACGGCGTATTATATTCCCTCGATTCTAGGAGGAAACGTGGCCGTTGGTGTGCTTTGGCGATCAATGTTTCAACCAGAAGGTTTGGTGAATATTTTTCTAGGAACCGTTGGCATCGAGCCAATTAACTGGTTATCGACACCTACAGGCGCAATGGTCGTCTTGATTCTCTTGAAAGTGTGGCAATTTGGTTCCTCAATGTTGATTTTCTTAGCTGCATTGAAGGAAATCCCCCAGGATTTGTATGAGTCCTCGAGTTTGGACGGCGCATCAAGGGTGACCCAGTTCTTCAAAATTACGATTCCTTTGATCACACCAACCATTTTTTTCAACTTAGTGATGCAGCTAAACAATGCCTTTCAAGAATTTAACGGTCCTTTTATTGTCACCGGTCGTGGTCCCCTCAATGTCACGTATCTGTCCTCGATGTTTATTTATGATAAAGCATTTAAAGAATTTGATATGGGCTACGCAAGTGCGGCAAGTTGGGTGTTGTTTGCGTTGATTGTTTGTTCAACGGTTCTTCTTTTCACGAGCCAAAAACGATGGGTCTATTATTCTGATGGAGGTGGGAAATAAATGGAGGCAACCCCTGTAGCATCTGCAAAAAAGAAGCACTCGAATAAGCATGGTCAAGCACTGATTCGCTATGTTTTGTTGACGGTCGTTGCACTGATTATGCTGTATCCAATTATTTGGATGGTTGGAGCGTCCTTCAAAACGAACACAGAGATTTTCACATCAATCGGCTTCATTCCTTCAACGATCGATTTCCAAGCATATATTGATGGTTGGAACACCAAGGGCGATTATACGTTCACCTTGTATTTTATCAATACCTTTAAATACGTCATTCCAAAGATTCTTTTTACCGTTGTCTCGGCGACTCTTACAGCCTATGGATTTGCTCGGTTTGACTTTCCATTCAAGAAAATCATGTTCTCGTTGTTAATGGCAACGATGTTTTTACCTCAAGTCGTAACCAGAATCCCCTTGTATCTCTTCTGGAATCGCTTGGATCTATTAGATACGTATGTTCCGTTACTGGCCAATTCATTTTTAGGACAAGAACCCTTCTTCGTGTTCATGATGATCCAGTTTATGCGTTCAATTCCACGGGATCTCGATGAAGCAGCGATCGTTGACGGTTGTTCTTCTTTCGGTGTTCTCTGGCGTGTCCTGATTCCGGCATTAAAACCTGCCCTGATTTCTTGTGTGATTTTTCAATTCGTTTGGAGTTTCAGTGATTTCTTAGGTCCATTGATTTATATCACTTCACAAGACAAATTCCCAGTATCTCTTGCGTTGCGGCTCAACGTTGACCCATCTACTAATACCCCATGGAATCAAGTGTTTGCAATGTCGGTGATCTCATTATTGCCAGCAATCATCTTATTCTTCAGCGCGCAAAAGTATTTTGTCGAAGGTGTCACAAGTTCGGGTATCAAAGGATAGGAGGTAAGTATGAATCCTTTCTTTCACGCTATTTCTGAGTGGACCGTTACCATCGTCCACTCAGCCTATCGGCTTTTGGTTTATCAGCTGTATTTCATCCTGTCGAATAGTTTACTCCTGATGCACTTGTTTTTTCTTCGATTGACTCTGAATAATATTGTCTTCTTTTGGGTACCCCTAGTATTTTTAATTGCAAGTCTGTCCGCTCAATTCGGCTTATTTAACAACCCAGAGCATTTATCGAATACAAAGAACTATTTTCAGTACTATCGAGAATGCTTGAAGAAAAACTGGGGATTATATTTCTTGTATTCTCTGATCATTCTCTTGATCCTCTTTGGACTGAAAATACTGATATTATATCAACGCTCTGTTATGTTTTTGCCATTTGTCCTTACGAGCTGTTTTTTATTAAGCAGTATGCTCTTTGTCTTACTGATCTCAAGCGATTCTCGCGTCGCTCAAATCCCATTTAAGAAGAAAATAGAATGGTCATTGCTGATAAGCTACCGATTGCCTTCAGTCACTGTTTATAATAGTGCATTTATTGGACTGTCAATTTTCTTAATGCAGTATTTCTCTTTGGCGTATCTTTGTTTTCTTAGTGGTGTAATCAATTACGGCGTGTATCGTAATTTGATTCGACGATTTTCACTTGATTTGTTTTTTGAGGAGTGGGACAACAAGAGCGAACGGCTTGAAATGAATACTAATCAAAAACTGTAGCTTAAATTTAAAAAAAGAGGTGTTTCTATGAAAATAAAAAATCCTGTCTTATCCGGCTTTCATCCTGATCCATCCATCATCCGAGTAGGAGATACGTACTATCTAGCTAATTCAACGTTCGAATGGTTCCCTGGGATTCGTTTGCACGAATCAAAAGACTTGGTCCATTGGAAACTGCTGGATGCTCCTCTCGATTCAGTAGAGATGCTAGACATGAAGGGAAATCCGTCGTCTGGTGGAATATGGGCACCAGACTTATCCTATGCAGACAACAAATTTTGGTTGGTGTTTACCGACGTCAAAGTTGTGGATGGGGCATTTAAGGACATGACCAACTATTTGACTACCGCAACGAACATCCATGGACCGTGGACTACACCGATTCGATTGAATGGCGTTGGCTTTGATCCCTCTCTGTTTCATGATGAGGATGGCAGAAAATACCTCGTGCAACAGACGTGGGATCATCGAGAGTATAAAAATCCTTTCAATGGCATTACACTGACCGAATTTGATGTAGAAACCATGCAGTTGAAACCAGAAACTGCTCGAATGATTTATGAAGGAACGAATGTAGGATTAGTTGAAGGTCCGCATCTATACAAAATAAATGGGCGTTACTATTTATTTGTGGCAGAAGGTGGAACTGTCTTTACCCATCAAGAAGTCGTAGCTAGATCCTCTTCACTGGAAGCTGATTCGTTCGAAACCGATCCTCATGGTCCGTTTCTAACCAATTACGATACGCCTCATTCATACTTGCAAAAGCAAGGACATGGGGCACTTGTGTCTACTCCGTCAGGCGAATGGTACTATGCATCGCTATGTGCCAGACCCTTACATCGAGAAAACGAGTCGGTGACAAATCCTCGCGGATGGTCAACTTTAGGACGTGAGACTGCCATTCAAAAAGTTGAATGGGATTCTGAAGACTGGCCAAGAATCGTTGGTGGACATGGGGGACAAACAAGCGTGGAGGCTCCTAAAGATGCAGCACCTACCGAAGTTTTGAGTAGCCGCTCTCATTATGATGACTTTAGTGAGAAGCAGCTAAATAAAAACTGGCAGACCCTTCGTGTACCATTTTCAGCAGAAATGGGCAGTGTAGGCGATGGGAAACTAGAACTAATTGGAAAAGGAAGCTTAACAAATCATCATGATCTTTCAATGATCGCACGCCGTTGGCAAACCTTTTATTTTGATGCAATAACAAAAGTAAAATTTGATCCATTTTCTTACCAACAAATGGCAGGACTAACCAATTACTATAATGACCAACACTGGTCCTTCATTTTTATCACTTGGAATGAAGAAAATGGAAAAGTAATTGAAGTAGCTGAAAACAATCAAGGAACCTATACGTCCTACTTAAGAGAAAATGCGATTACCATTCCAGATGCTGTGGATTTTCTATGGTTCAAAACAAAAGTCCGCAAGCAGACCTATAGATATGCCTATTCCTTTGATGGAGAAACATGGCAAGATTTACCAATCGAATTTGATTCTGCTATTCTATCGGATGATTATGTATTACAAACTTGCGGCGGCTTCTTCACCGGAGCATTTGTCGGACTAGCAGCGGTTGACTATGCAGGCTATGACACAAAAGCTGTGTTTTATGAATTTGATTATCGAGAGATGGATGAGGAAGGGCGCAGTTAATTATTATATTGATCTAGAGTAAACTCATTTTTTGTAAGTTTACTCTTTTTCGCTAATTTCTTTCAGTTGGCGGATGAAAAAGTGAATACTCTTAGGTGCTACACATTTTTTAAATTTTGATTGGCGACCTTACTTGTCCAAGATTCCCCTATAAAGCTCATCTAACAGCTCCTAACCTTATATACATTTACATATCTAACTCTTATCTTTTCGCTTTTAGTTAGTTAAAAAGCAAAAAATAAAGGTGAATCCGAGCTATTTTTAAATAATTAACCAGATAATCTTCCGATTGGAACGGTTAAATAGTGAATGATTGGTAGAAAAGAGATTAGAGGATGCGAGTTGTGATAAGTAAACTCATAAAAGAAGAATGCTAGAAAAGTAGAGAAAAATAGGATTAATGAAATAATCGAGATCCTTAATTTTTAACAATTTTCGTAAACCATAAATGAATTGACGAAAGCTTAGTGGGGGTGAAAGAATAATTACAAAAAAATATTGACTTAAAAAAATGGCTATGGTAATCTATAAACGAAAATAGTGGGAACGTTTCCAAAATGCATCTTCGTTAAATTTTTATTTTTTTAGACGAAAATGGAAACGTTTCTAAAATGTATTGGGAGGAGATTGAATTGGAAAAGACATTGGGACCAGGTGGTGAGATAAGGGCGGTACAACGGGATAAAAAAAATATCTCGAAGTGGGAAAAATTAAAGAAACAGTTGCGGCGTGATAAGTGGATGTACTTGTTGCTCTTACCAGGTATCATCATGACGTTTATCTTTAAGTATGTGCCAATGTACGGTGCTGTGATTGCATTTAAAGACTATAATCCTATGCTAGGAATTTTGGAAAGTCCTTGGGTAGGACTAGATCACTTTAGGGAATTTATCAGTTCACCAAATTTTACGCTTTTGCTGAGCAACACATTAAAAATTAGCATTTATGGTTTATTGTTAGGTTTTTTTCCACCAATTATTTTAGCACTGAGCTTGAATCAAATTATCAATAAAAAAATAAAACAGAAAATCCAGTTGATTCTATATGCGCCGAATTTTATCTCAGTAGTTATTATCGTGGGGATGCTGTTTTTGTTCCTATCCGCAAATGGACCTATTAATGGGTTAGTAGAAAAGGTTACGGGGCAACCAATTATGTTCATGTCTAATCCAGCTTATTTCAGAACGATTTATATTTTATCGGGAATTTGGCAAGGAATCGGCTGGTCATCCATTCTTTACACCGCGACGCTGGCGGGAGTCAGTACCGATTTATATGAGGCAGCAAATATCGATGGGGCAAATATTTTACAAAAGATTTGGCATATCGATTTGCCTGCATTGAGGCCTGTGATGGTGATCAGCTTCATCTTGGCCGCCGGCGGTATTATGAATGTAGGATATGAAAAAGCCTACTTGATGCAAACTTCAATGAACATCCCTGCCTCAGAAATCATTTCCACTTATGTATACAAAGTCGGCTTGCAATCAGGTGATTATGCCTACTCTGCTGCTGTTGGTCTGTTCAATATGATTATTAATGTCGTTTTATTACTGATTGTCAACAATATAACCAAGCGGCTAAACGATGGTCAAGGCTTGTAATGAAAGGAGAAAATTATGAATAGTGCTTTATCAAAAATCGACCGTCAAATCTTATGGTTGAATCGAGTGATTGTAACTTTTTTAGTCGTCATCACCATTGTTCCGCTGATTTATGTACTGGTAGCTTCTTTTATGGACCCAGCTACTTTGATCAATAAAGGTATAAGCTTCAATCCGAAAGATTGGACAATACAAGGATATCAACGGGTATTTGCAGATGATTCCATTTTACGCGGTTTTGTAAATTCGTTGTTTTACTCTTTTAGCTTCAGCTTATTGACTGTATTTATTACGATGATCACTGCGTATCCTTTGTCTCGACCTAACTTGGCGGGGAAAAAGATTATTATGACTTTTTTTGTCATTACAATGTTCGTGGGTGGCGGCTTGATACCTACCTATTTATTGGTAAAGAACTTGGGCATGTTAGATAGTGTATGGGCGATTATCGTACCAGGTGCTATAAATGTGTGGAATATTATCTTAGCCCGTACCTATTTTAGTGCTTTGCCAAAAGAACTTTCTGAAGCTGCTACTATCGATGGCGCCAATGACTTGCAAATACTGTTCAAAGTCATGCTTCCATTAGCTAAACCAATTATGTTCGTATTGTTTTTATATGCCTTTGTTGGGCAATGGAACTCATATTTTGATGCCATGATTTACATCAAAGATCCCGACTTACAGCCGTTGCAACTCGTATTAAGAAATATTTTGATCCAAAACCAACCTTCACAAGACATGGTGGGAGCCAATACTGCCATGGCAGAAATGAAACAAATTGCTGAGTTGATCAAATACGCAACGATCGTCATTTCTAGTCTGCCATTAATCATAATGTATCCTTTCTTCCAAAAATATTTTGATAAAGGTGTTTTAGTTGGTTCTGTTAAAGGGTAAGTATTGTTCACTATTTGTATGAATAAAAATTATAAAGGAGATTTTAAGATGAAAGCAAAATGGATGCTGCCAATCGTTTTTACTTCCGTACTAATTTTGGGGGCTTGTGGAGGCTCAAAAGAAAAGAGTAAATCAAGCCCTGATTATGAACTAGAAAATGTCTCTTTTCCATTGAAAGAAAAAGTATCTTTAAAAATGATGTCTCAAAGTGCCCCTTTGGCTCCCAATGATCCTAATGACAAATTGATTTTCCAACGATTAGAAGAAGAGACCAATCTCCATATTGATTGGACAAACTACAGTAGTGATTTTGCCGAAAAAAGAAATTTGGATATCGCTAGTGGGGATTTACCAGATGCCATCTTCAACGCCGCTGCAGGTGACTATGATTTATTAAACTGGGCGGAAAGTGGCGTTATTGTACCGATTGAAGACTTGATCGAAGAATATATGCCAAATCTGAAGAAAATTTTTGATGAAAACCCCGAATACCGACAAATGTCTACTGCACCTGATGGTCACATTTACTCTATGCCTTGGATTGAAGAATTAGGCGAAGGAAAAGAGTCGATTCATACAGTAAATGGGATGGCTTGGATCAACAAGGAGTGGTTGGATAATTTGGGTCTTGAAATGCCGCAAACCACTGATCAGTTGATGACTGTGTTGGAGGCTTTCAAGACGCAAGATCCAAATGGTAATGGTGAAGCAGATGAAATTCCTTTTAGCTTTATTAACAATGGAGGAAACGAAGACTTAAAATTTTTAATGGGGGCATTCGGTCTAGGTGATAATGATGACCACTTAGTCGTTGATAACGATGGCCAGGTACAATTTACTGCTAACAAAGAAGGGTATAAAGAAGCCATCAAATATTTCAATGAAATGAATAATAAAGGTCTTATTGATAAAGAGGCTTTCGAACAAGATTGGAATACGTATGTTGCCAAAGGGAAAGAACATAAGTATGGCGTGTACTTTACTTGGGATAAAGCAAATATCACGGGTGCAGATGATAGTTATGACGTCTTGCCAGTCTTAGCGGGACCAGATGGAACGAAACACGTTACTCGTACGAATGGCATGGGTTTCTCAAGAGATCGTTTCGTAATTACTAGTGCGAATAAAAACTTGGAACTTACAGCTAGGTGGATAGATAAAATGTATGAACCGTTACAGTCTGTCCAAAATAACTGGGGAACCTACGGTGATGAAGCACAGGCGAATATTTTTGAATTAAAGGATGGTATGTTAAAACATTTGCCTTTAGAGGGGACAGCACCGGGAGAACTAAGACAAAAGACCGAAGCTGGAGGACCATTAGCAGTTCTTGATTCTTATTACGGCACAGTCACTACTATGCCAGATGATGCGAAGTGGCGTTTAGATTTGATGCATGACACGTATTTGCCATATATTACAGAAGACAATATCTATCCACGTGTCTTTTTAGAAAAAGAAGAAACAGATCGATTAGCAAAAATTGAAACAGATATGTGGGATTACATCTATCGCAAAAGAGCAGAGTGGATCACCGGCGGTAAAATCGATGAAGAATGGGAAGAATACCTTGCTGAATTGGAACGTGTAGGTTTGGAAGAATGGATTCAAATAAAACAAACTGGCTATGATAATTTTTTGAAGGGAGCACAATAAGTGTTAGTAGAAGAAACGGCGATTTTGGATAAAGCAAATCGATTTATTGAAATGATGCGAGGAAAAGTTAACCCTCAGTATCGACAAAACTATCATTTTTCCGCACCCATCGGGTGGATAAATGACCCCAATGGGTTTATATATTACAAAGGGCATTACCATCTCTTCTATCAATACTATCCTTACGATAGTCGATGGGGGCCCATGCATTGGGGGCATGCGCGCAGTAGTGATTTGGTCCATTGGGAAGATCTACCAGTAGCGTTAGCCCCAGATCAACCTTATGACAGCGGCGGGTGTTTCTCAGGAAGTGCAATTGAAAGAGACGGAAAACTATATTTATTTTATACAGGCTGTCAAGAAATTGATGGTATTAGCCATCAGCATCAATGTTTGGCGGTCTCTGAAGATGGTATTCATTTTAGCAAATACAGTGGTAATCCTGTGGTAGCAGAAAAACAGCTAGGTGAGAATGGGCTGATACAAGAATTTCGTGATCCTAAAGTAATTGTTCACAACGATGCTTACTATATGGTAGTAGCTACTAAATCTACACAGTCTACTGGTAGAATAGTGATGTTTCAATCGTCAGATTTGTATACTTGGCACTTTTACTCTGTGTTGCTAGAAGGGACTTCAGAGCAAGGAATAATGTGGGAATGTCCTGACTTATTCCATTTAGACGGACGAGATGTCTTAATCATGTCACCGATACAAATTAAGAAGAACGGACTGGAATATCATAATATCAGTTCTACCATGGCTTGTATTGGTGAGGTAGACTGGGAAACAGGTCAGATGATAGTTGATAATTTCCATGAAATGGATTTTGGAATGGATTTTTATGCACCACAAACAACAACAGATCCTAATGGTGGACGGGTGATGATTGCTTGGATGCAGATGTGGGATCGTACATTGCCTACACATGAGTTAGGCCATCTTTGGGCAGGCTCTATGAGTTTGCCCCGAGAGTTAAGAGTGAAAAAAAATCGATTGGTACAAAAACCCATCTCAACTGTATATAGTCATTTAGTTTATCAACAAGGCAGTGAAAATATTGCAGTGACTGACACATCAGTCGTATTTCGAAACGCGCTGTCTGATTCTTCATATTTACATCTAGTCGCAGATTTGGAGAAAGCAGAAGTTTTTACAATTGAATTACTGCGGTCTAAGACGGATTGTCTCAAACTAACTTATGACACTGCTAAACAGGTTTTTGAATTGGATCGTCAGAAACTAGGAAGAGAGCTTACAGGGGCGGAAGAAGACCCTCTGAATGTCCGAAAAGTTGAAATACCTTTGATTGATAATCAGCTCGTTCTTGAGATTTTTAGAGATACCTCATCAGTTGAAGTCTTTATTAATGGTTTAGAAGTTATGACGGCTACTTTCTATGAGCTGGAAAAAGCTCGAGATATCTTATTTCATTCGATCGGAGAAAGTCGTATTCAAGCTTTTGAAACAGCGAGTGTGAAATAAATGTTTGATTGCTTAGGCGATGAATCAATTATTTAATAGGTTTTGAAGGATAATTTTTTAGAAAAGAACAGATAGCTAGATTTCCCATGGCTTTGCTATTAGTATTTTGAAAAAATTAGTAATTTATGACAAAATTCATTATACTAAACTTGTGCAGAAATGTGAGGGATCAACTATGAAAGCAACAATGAAAGATGTCGCAAAATTAGCAGGTGTCGGAGTAGGAACTGTTTCCCGGGTATTGAATAACGGCTCTGTTAAAGCTTCTACTAGAGAAAAAGTTGAAGCAGCAATGACAGAGTTAAACTATCAACCAGATTTTTATGCCCGGGGGTTAAAGATGAAGCATACGAATACGGTTGCTTTGATTCTACCCACTGTATGGCATCCATTTTTTGGCGAATTTGCCTACCATGTAGAAACAGCATTAGAAAGACAAAACTACAAGCTTTATTTGTGTAACTCCAGTGGGAATAGTGAAAAAGAACAAGAATATATCCAGATGGTCAGCCAAAATAAAGTAGACGGCATCATTGGAATTACTTATTCAGATATCGATGAATACATTTCGAGTAATCTGCCTTTTGTTAGTATTGACCGTTATTTCACTGAAGAGGTGATTTATGTGACCGCTGACAATGCGGCCGGTGGACGTTTGGCTGCAAATGAACTTTATCGCCGAGGATGTCAGAATGTAGCATATATCGGTGGGTACCAAGAAACACCGAATGAAACGAAGAGTCGTCGAAAATATTTTGAGATCGAGTGCCGTCAACTGGGGATTTCCTATAAAGCGTTAGATATGTTAGAACCTTTAGACCATCTCTCAGAACGTGTAACAAATTTTTTGTTAGAGAATCCTGATATCGATGGGATTTTTACGATCAACGATCCGATGGCATTAGCTGTCATTGGTATGCTTGAAAAAATAGGGAAAAACGTACCAGAGGATGTCCAAGTTATCGGATTTGATGGTCAAAAGATGACAGAAGGAGACCCTTATCTCGTCTCAACAATTGCCCAACCTACAAAGCAAATGGCGGAAGTGGCAGTGGCAAAATTAATTGCTGTCATTAATGGAGAGACAGTAGAAAAACGTACCGTATTGCCGATTGAATTTGGCGAAGGTGGCACAACGAAACCTTTAGTGAGAAACGATTTTGCTTAGTGCAAATACGTTTCTTTTTTTGAAGATAAGTGAATGAAAGGTGTAGATAAAATGTTATATGGTGGAATTGAAGCTGGTGGAACAAAGTTTGTCTGTGGGATTGGTAATGAACAATTACAAGTGATAGAACGGAAAAGTTTTCCTACCACAACACCAGAAGAAACGATGAAGCAAGTGTTTGATTTCTTTGATAAGTACAAAGGAAATATCGCATCAATTGGTGTAGGAGCATTTGGGCCAATTGATATTCAAATCGAATCAAGAACTTACGGATATATCACCAACACTCCGAAGGTAGCTTGGCAAAATTATCATTTTGTAGGAGCTTTGGAAAACGCCTTGTCGGTTCCCATCTATTGGACTACCGATGTAAATGCTGCTTGTTATGGAGAATATATGGCAGGGTATGGAAAAGGTAAAAATAGTGTTCTTTATTACACCGTTGGTACTGGTGTTGGTGGTGGTGCTGTAGTCGATGGAAAAATAGTCACAGGTTTCAGTCATCCTGAAATGGGACATATGCTCTTACAACGTCATAATGAAGATCAATTTGAAGGAATCTGTCCTTTTCATCATGATTGTTTGGAAGGGTTAGCCTCAGGGCCCGCGATTGAAAAACGCTTTGGAAGAAAAGCCCAGACCATTTCATTTGATCATCCTTATTGGGCGATTGAGGCAGATTATCTTGCTCAGTGTGTGTATAACACAACGTTACTATATGCACCGGAAGTAATAATTTTAGGTGGGGGTGTAATGAAACAGCCGCAACTACTCGAGTTGATTCGCCAAGCGTTTAAAGAAAAAATGGGTTCCTATGTGGATACCCCTGCTCTTGAAGAATACTTACTAACTCCAATGCTTGCTGACGATGCAGGTTTGATCGGCTGCTTAGCTTTAGCAATAAAGAAGTTGGAACAATAGTAGCATGTTAAAGAACGTGTGAGAGAGTTTTTATAGCAGTTGGGATAGATAAAAAGGTTAACTAAAATGTGAGTTAGAAAAAAGGATGGCTAATAATAGATGTTCATATATATTTTTTGCGTAATCGAATGTCGCAAATAAGAATTTTTTCTTTCGTTCTCGTCTTCAGTTATATTGTTGTCTAGCTGCCTCAAAATTACTTCTTAGTGCTTGTTTTTTTTCTATTAGCCCGAGCAAAGAAAAAGGAAACAGAATGTCTTATTAAAGCCAATTAGGCCTACGCCTAATTGGCTTTCTATATTCCTGTGCTAATTGTGTTTGGGTGGGATGAATATCCTTTTTATTAATAATAGTGACGGTGTAATGAACGGTTTTGCTAACGGTAAAGATTCAACTTTCTACAAACGCGAACATCCTTTGAATTTGATTTACTAAAAGCTGGGTAGCTTCTCATCAGTCATTCTCTTCATTGGGGTTAATAAAGTGTTGTCAGTCATCCTGCCCTATTCTCAACAAGTACCTGCCTAATGCCTTCTTCAAACGTTGTGATCTTAAAATGAGGAAATGCCTTTTTGAATTTATCAGAGACAAAAAGATTATCCACCGTGTATCTAGGTAATAACTCACTTAGTTCGCGCGCGTTTTTACTGAATAGCTTAGCAAGTTTAAATTGCCACAAAGGAATGACACGGTATTTCAATGGTTTGCCTTCAATTTTTTCGGCGAGATCGATCATGTCTTGGAAACTATGAGGTGTATCACAGGGCAAATGCCAAGTCTGGCCATAGGAACTAGGCGTATTTCCGATAAGGGCCATTGCTCGGCTAGCATCAGGTGTCCATATAAGTGTGCGTAAAGTGTCCTTATTGACAGGTATTTTGACGGGAGCATTGTGGACTATATTGTTTAAGACGAGTGTATTGGTAATGCTCTGGGTCTTGCCTGGGCCGTAAAACTCGGGGGCTCGACAAATCACCGCATCTAAACGGCCACTTTCCATCTCGGATAAAACCAATTGAGCCATTTTAGAGCGTACGAGGGACTTCCTGCCTGCTGGAGAAAATGGCGTGTCTTCCTTTTGGGGGGTACGATCCTTTGGATACATATAAGTATTATCAAAAAAAACCAGTTTGCTCTGTGCTTCTTGGCAAGCGCGGATGACATTTTCTGTGATTTTCATAAAATTGGTTTCCCACAGCTCTGCATCCATCGGTAACCCAACAGTGAAGTAAACAATCTCACTATGTTCAATCGCTTTTTTCGTTTGCGAAAAGTCCATCAAATCTGCGGAAACGATCTGATCTGTAGGATTGATTTTTTGAGGCTTCCGGCTAACTAGCCGAAGCTCATTTGTGTAATTTTTGTATAGTTCTTTTGCTAGTTCATAGCCGATTTGTCCATTGCTTCCTAAAATTGTTTGCATGACTGTACCTCCTCAAGATATAGTTTTGCTACAGCACGTACAGAAAAAGGATTTTGGCCAGTGATGATCCGCCCATCTTTTAGGGCAAATGCTTTATAAAAGCGTCTTTTTTTGAATTGAGCGTTTCTTTCTTCTGCGGCGGTTTGATTAAAGAAAGGAACTTTGTTCATTTTCCCGGCGAGAAATTCTTCGGTTTTCGTAAATCCTGTGATTTTTTTCCCAGAAATCAAAAAGCTTCCTTCTCTATCTTTTATATTTAGTAAACCAGCGATTCCGTGGCAAACAGATAAAATATACCCATTGTTTTCATAAATGGCTAAAGCGAGTTCTTGCAGCTCTTTATTATCAGGAAAATCCCACATGACACCATGCCCTCCGGTAAAATAAATCGCATGGTAGTCATTTGGATTTACTTCTGCGGGTTTTTTCGTTTGAATCAAGCCGTTTTGAATGAAATTTTCTTCCAGATAAATGTTCATAATGGCTTGATCTATATATTTCATGCTTCTTGGATCTAGAGGAACAAAGCCTCCTAATGGACTTACGAAATCAACATCAATCCCTTGTTGATAGACTTCATATAGAAACTCGGCACTTTCTCCTAACCAAAGTCCGGTAGCCTCGCTCGTGCCAGCATATTTTTGAATGTTTGTTTCAACAACTAATACTTTCTTCATGAATGGTCCCTCTCGTTCATAATGTGAAGGACTTTCGTTAAAAAGGATTGGAGTTTTTTTATTTCTGTTTGCTCATGATCGAGATAGTAATAATTTTTTGTTCCTTCTTGTCTGAAATTCACGATTTTGGCTTCTTTTAAGATTTTCAAATGATGTGAAATGGCGGGTCTAGATAAATTGGTGGCCTCTAATAAGGAAGTGACCTGTAAGCCAGCACAATTTTCCGCTTCTAGCAACCGAATGATGATAGCTTGTCTTTTTTTGTCACCTAGCGCGATTAAAAAATCACTTAACTCAGAAAAATCTTGTTGCAGATTGGCATAATCTATCATAATTGTCTCTCCATTATCGTTTAAAAGTTTAAACCATTAAACCATTTAAAGGAGATTTTTGCAATGAAAGAAGCTCGAGAGCATTCCTCTTCTCCACCATCGCTAAGGAGATTAGAATGTTCTGTAAGCAAATAGATAATAATGGAAAAGCATAAGAGCATTTGATCCTTTTTTGTGTATAGAAGCAACTTATTTTTTTATGAAGTGATTAAGAGCCGTGTCTTGCTCATTTTTTGTTGTTGTGTTATGTATGTAACATCTAGACAAAAGACGTAGTGAGATATGAGGCGGAGAATATGAGAGACTTACAGTTAGCATTTATCAGTAATCGCACAA
Source organism: Enterococcus sp. CR-Ec1 (assembly GCF_002850555.1). Classification (NCBI taxonomy): domain Bacteria; kingdom Bacillati; phylum Bacillota; class Bacilli; order Lactobacillales; family Enterococcaceae; genus Enterococcus; species Enterococcus sp. CR-Ec1. Next base: position 3,675,656 of record NZ_CP025223.1, on the reverse strand, counting down.
CTAAGCGCTTATTTCGAGTTTTGAGTGTGATGGAGCGAGATCGTTTATTTACAATTGGTGAAATGGCAGAAAAGATGCAAGTCACACAACGCACAATTGCAAATGATCTCAAGTATGTGAAAGACTATTTTGGTGATTGTATCACCCTAACTTCGGGGAATAGTGGCTTTCTTTTTGAAGAGAAAAAACCTTCCGTGTACCAAGAAAAGAAACAAGATTTGCTAGAAAATGAGTGCTTATTTGAAATCATCGGTCATATTTTTCAAGGGGAATTGATGGATATTGACGAGTTGGCCCATCATTATCATTTTTCTGAGAGCACGTTTCGACGGTTGTTGGGGCAATCGAACAAAATATTGAGCAGTTATCGGTTAAAATGGGTGTCGAATCCATTGACAATTGAAGGGAGCGAAGCGGATTTACGGAAATTCTTCAAAGACTTTTATTACGAAGGGATTGATACTGCCCATACCCTTGTTCCCGACCCCGCATTGCATGAGTTGGTCTTAACCCAGTTAAACAACAAACTAGGACAATATGATATTGGCTCTGGAACAACACCAGCTGCTTTTTACTATACTTTTTTTATTGCAATCAAACGGGCGAGCCTTGGTTTTCCGATAACAGTCCCGAAATACTTGATTGAATTAGCCTACAAAGGAAATAGCTTCTCCCTCCTGTATTCTTTAAAAGACGGAATCAACAAGCTTTACGGCGTAGAACTAGCGAAGGAAGAATTTGCATGGATTTATTTAGTTACTATTTGTAAACGTACCTTAGATCGAGAAGCATCGGAGGAAAAGTTCTACCAGCAGTTTCATCAAGGATCAGAAATTGCCAAACTTACGGAGGCTTACTTACAAGAGTTTGAGCTCACAAATGAGAGCTATGCCAAGATAAAAATTTTCTTGCAATCCTTCTTTTTGTCTAGAAAAGTGAACTATACGTTAGCTCCTGCATTGAACAAAGAGGCACAGGACATCAAAGAATCTCTCATGCGTTCTGACAATGAAAACTATCAACGGAATTTACGATTTTTAAAGAAGCATCAAAGAAAAGACTTTTTGGCTGCGCCATATCTTGAAGATATTTGTGTGAGTTTAACGATCTACAGTGATTTGATTTTTGATTTTTATTCACCGACAAAAAGAATTTATTTTCTTCTAGAAGGTGATCACTTCATCTGCCAACAGATTCGAACTCGTGCAATGCAACAGTTTGGTACAAAGCACACGTTGACCTTTTTGCCATTGCAACATCTGACACAAGAAATATTAAATGCCGCTCATATTGATTTGATTGTCACAAACTATAATCGGTACCTCTTAGACTATATTATTGAAACAGATTACTTGTTATTGAAAGCTGTCCCAGATGAGCATGACTGGCGGAATCTGGAAAGAAAAATCGATCCGTATCGAAAACCATTTCTCTAATTCCCGTACACTCGTTAAAAGTATTAACGAGTGTTTTTTTCATTTATTTCATCCGTATATGAAAATATTGATTCCAATTTGACCAAAAAATCAGGTAACCTTAATCATGTAAGAAAAAGGTATGCATACAAACTTACAAATAAAAGTATCAAAAACCTTCGTTTTTTAGAATAGATATTTGTTATGTATTCTCTAAAATAGAAAACCTAATCTAATAACTTTTCCAAGACATTCGATCCGATCGAATGTCTTTTTTTGTCGTCAACCCAAAAACGAAGAATTTTGAGATACAACAAAGGGGAGGATCATGATTGAGAAAACAAAAAGGTGGATAATATTTATGGGAATACTCTCAGTTTTATCATTACCGTTGGTAAACGCTGCAGAAGTCCAGCAAGTTGAAACAAATGGGACCATTGGATTTACTGGTGTCTATGAACCCATTGGTACACCTGATCCAGCGCCGCCCGAAAGTATTGTCAGACCACCAATTACCGAAGTGGCCAAACCAGATGGTACGTTGCCACAAACAAACGAAATAGGACATTCATGGCACGCTTGGCTAGGCGTTTTTCTAATCAGTTTCGTCTTCCTCTTATGGAAACAAAAAAGAAATCATAATAAAAATCTAAAACAATAAGAAAGCAGGAATAACCAAATGAAATTTATTCGTTTAGCAACAATTGCCGCACTATCAACTACTATTTTAGCAGGAGGAGCAGCTTCTGTTTTTGCCGATGAAATGAGAGAAGTAACAACCGAAGGTCAAATCCAGTTTACAGCGGATGAAGACGGTGATCTGGAAGTCATCCCTCCTGTACCTGATCCGGATGTGATTATTCCACCGATTATCGATCCAGTTACAGGTCCATTGTCTATCGTACAGGCACCTACAATGAACTTTGGTACTCAGGTCATCTCCAACCAAGATCAAACATATAATATGGTTGCAGAGACTGCTGAACTCGCTAATCCAGAAGAAGGTGGGCCTACTGACGTTCCATATATTAGTTTTGCTCAAGTACAAGACGTTCGTGGAACCAATGCTGGATGGGATCTAAAAGTGAGCTTAAGTGATTTTGAAGCTCCAGAAGCACAAAATAAAATTCTAACGGGAGCGCAAATCACCTTTGCTAATGCTCAGTTAAATTATGAAGGTAGCAATACTGATAACGAACCTACAGTGCACCAGGCTGGACTAACATTACTTCCTAATGGTGCAGCGCGTTCAGTGATGACTGCGGCACAAGGACAAGGTGCAGGAGCTTCTTCAGTTATCTGGGGAGACCAAGCAGACTTGACTGCCCAATTTGAAGCAGAGGACTTTAATCCTGAGACAGACGTTGTAGAAAACAACGCAATACAATTGTCGATTCCAGGTTCAACAGCCAAAGATGCGACAACGTATACGTCAACGCTAACTTGGGAATTAAACTTAACACCTGGAGACGAACTATAAAAGCCTTGTAACCATTTGTTTTGAAACTCTCGGCAGCGTCACAGTAAAATTGTGACGCTGTTTTTCTAAGAAAGGAGACGTAACCTTGAAACAAACAACTTTAGCTCATCGTTCTCAAAGAGCCTCTTGGTGGGTACTTACGCTTCTTTTTCTTCTTTTTGGAATTTTTCCATCAGTAGCTCAAGCGGAGGAAACACTGTCATTTTATGTCACGCCTGAATTTCCTGAAAGCCAGGTAGAAGGATCAAATAGTTATTTCGATTTGAATCTAGCAGCTGGAGCAACAGAAACCTTAGCATTGAAACTGCAAAATGTTAGTAGTGACCCAATTCAAGTGCAAGTAACCCCTCATACAGCGTATACCAATGTTCATGGAGTCGTTGAGTACGGAAAAGATGCCCAAGAACCAGATAGTAGCCTTACTTATTCATTGGACGAATTGATTGACTCATCTGGCGTCATTGAACTGGCAGGAAATGAAACCCAAACAATTAGTGTTCCTTTACATATGCCAGAAGAATCGTTTGAGGGATTTTTAGCGGGAGGTCTACGGATTTCGGAAGTCAAAGAGGAGCAAGAAGAAACGGCAATCAATGAAGAAGGCGTAGCGATCAAAAATGAATTTGCCTATGTGATTGGGATTGTTGTCAGCAATTCTCGGGATTCAGTTCAACCGGATCTCGATTTATTAGCTGTTTTTGCAGATCAGTTGAATTATCGGAATGTGATTAGTGCAACGATCCAAAACTTCACGCCTACCTTTGTCAATCGAATGGCGGTGGAAGCGACAGTACAACGAGCAGGAGAAAACGAGGTTCTTTATGAAGCGAGTGAAGAAATGATGCAAATGGCGCCCAATTCTAATTTTGATTTTCCAATCTCGTTAGAAGGCGATCGCTTTCAAAGTGGCGACTATGTATTGAAATTAAGAGCAATATCTGGTGAAGATGAGTGGGTATGGGAGAGACCCTTCACAATTAAAGCAGATGAAGCCAGGGCATTGAATCAAGCAGATGTGACCATTGATTCAAGTATGAATTGGTGGATGATTGGCGCAATCATTTTACTTGTTCTTTTACTGGGGGTCATTCTTTATCTACTTATTCAAAAAAAGAAAGCAAACAGAAGCGAACAAGAGTAGTAAAAAGGAGTGAATGGAATGACCACGAGATTAAGAAGACCGCTGCTTCTATTAGGGGCGTCTATTCTAATGATGCAAGCATTAATTCTATCGATTGGCATGGTCTACGCTGAGACAACGATGGACACTGAGGAACAAAAACAGGTAGAACACCCATCCATGAAAAACCTTCAAAAAGAAGAACAGGCTAGTGATGCGCGCTTTTTCTTTACTCAGGCGCGGATGCAAGGGACGGTAGAAGAACCCATACAAGTAACCTTCTTTTCTGATCAAGAAGTTTCAGAGACACGAGTATTTTTACCTGAAGAAGCAACGCTTATCAACGAGCAGTTACCGGCAGGGGGATCAGTCGAACAGATAGAGCAGTCTCAGGAATGGCTGGTTCAGTCAAAACGGGCGCAAAATACGTTTGTTCTTCCTTTAGTATTTGAACAAGCAGGACGCTATGAACTGTCTGTGGGAGGAGCAACGGCTTATCTTGAAATCAGTGAACAAGAAGATAGTAATGTGGAGAACCCTACTGAAGGAATAGAAGCTTCTGATGATGCTCAAACAGTACAAGCGGATCTGGAAGCGAAAGAGAATGCAATAGAAGAGAATCAAATGAAGGAGCAGCCATCGCAAAGTTTAGATAATGAATACAGTTCAAATGCTACCGTCACAAAAGATAATTTTTTGCAGCATTTTGACTTACAGGGTTCTGCAACGTATGATTCAGAAACAGGGGAAGTAACCTTAACTACAGCTAGTAATAATCAAGTTGGAAATGTTACATTGAAGGAAAAATTAAGTGTAAATTATCCATTTGTTTTGACAGGGAAGGCAAATATTGGTTCTAATACGAATGGTGCAGATGGTATGGCTTTTGGTTTCCATAGATCTGAAAATTCTGCTGTTGGAAATAGTGGAAACGGTATGGGGATTGCTGGCCTAACAGGAGGCTTTGGATTCAAATTGGATTCAAATTTTAATACAACTCAGGGAGCGGGTGCAGCTAGAGATCCGGCTGCTTTAGGTGGGGCTCCTTTTGCTGGATACGTTTATCATGAGACGAATGGTTTATTGACTACTTATATGGGAAGCGATGCTCCAGCAAAGCGAACAGGTACATTGAATGGCGCTTACGATGATATAGTCATTGAGTATCTGCCAAGTGAAGAAGCAAACATTTTCCGTATTAACTATAAAGGAGAAACCTGGGAACGAGATATATCCGATTGGCAAGGAATCGATACTACTGCATTATCTTTTTTAATCTCAGGAAGTACAGGTGCAAGAAACAATGTTCATAGCTTTATATTTGAACAGATGGACTATGTAATAGGGACAGGAGAAGTTGAAGTCAGTTATCGTGATGCAGCTACAAATGAAGAAATAATACCTAGTCAATTGTTAGAAATTCCTTTTAAATCAGAGGCAGTTCTTAATCCAAATTCAGGGATTGATGATGAACCGTACCTTCTTGGTTATGACTATAGTCATGTTGAGACAGATGCACTTTATTTCGATGAAACAAACAATACCATAAAACCAGAGGCTGAGCGTCGGAATGTTACTTACTTTTTTAATCGTGCTGAGTCCGAGGTGACAATTCATTACATTGATGATGCCGGGACAGTTATTTCGCCATCTGATACAATCATTGGTTATGTGAATGAGGAGCTAGAAGTAACGATTAAAGAAATAGAAAACTACAAGTTTTTATTTGAAAGAGACAATCAATTATTGAATACGGTATTTACTCGAGAGCAACAAAATTATTGGCTCGTTTATATCTTACAGGGCTCTATGCCACCAGTAGATCCATTGGATCCTGAAATAGAAGTGAACCCAGAAAATAAACCAGAGCTGCCAGAAAATCAAGGGCTTCTGAGTATTGACTTCATTTCCTCCTTTAACTTTGGCTCACAACCTATTTCAGTTCATGACCAAATCTATTACGCGCAACCACAACGTTTATTGGATGAAGACGGAACTGTAAATGAGATGGAAGAACGTCCTAACTATATTCAGATCAGCGATCGTCGGTCAGCTACTGAGCGTAACGGCTGGCAGCTATCGGTTACCCAGACGAAACAATTTGAAGGATTAAAAAATCAACAGCTTACAGGTGCGAGTATTACTTTCTCAAATCAACAATTAGTGACCGCTCAAGGTGGCAATACCCCTTCTTTACAGACAGCCAACCCGTTAACGTTGGTACCAGGAAACAAGCGAGCACTGATTCGTGCGGAAGATACTGAAGGAACAGGCACATGGATCTATCGTTTTGGAGATGAGCATACCGCAAGGGAAAGTGTTACGCTCAACGCACCGAAAGGTTCAAATCCTGAAGCCACAAGCTATTCCACAACCCTGATATGGGAATTGAATGCTATTCCTGACAATTAAAAGAGAAATTTCTTTTTTCCTTTTTCTGCCATTTATTAATGAGACCGCTAGATTGGTTCGAAAAAAGATGAATAGTTCGTGTATGATCCTGGTTCATTCAAAAGAAAGTCAAGCCATGACGAACAAAGAATTAAACGAGAAACTAAGCGTCATGCCACCAATAGTTAAAGGAAATATCAAACAAATCAAGACATATTTCAAAGAAATCTGTGGTTATGATCTAAGTGTAGAAAAGAAGAATTCTATCGTATTCAATGTGTCATAGAGTTTGCATAAATACAAATTATCTTAAAAAAGGCTTCAAAAAAAATTTTTTGAAGCCTTTTTTTGTTTTCCGCAAGTATTAAGATTAAGAACTAACGCTATTGTCTAATGACATAGTTAAGGGAAAACGTAAAGGTCTGATGTCAAAGCTAAACCTTAAAGGAAAAGACAGGAAAAAACGAATAATTTGGAAGTTACTATTTTTCGCTAATGAATTTAGACAGCAACATTATGGAGATAAAGGAATCACGATTAAGAAAGTTCACGATTGATAAAAACTTGCTAATAAATGAAACTATTTGACCTGTTCTTTCGTCATACCCTATAGAACAACGAAAGAGAGGAAATACTATGAGAAAAAAATTATTGTTAATAGCTATATTCTGTGCACTGATTCTTACGTTAGTAGTGGGTGCCATGTATAAGTACCTAATGAGTCAAGTGTATGGAGAAGAACAAACAAATTTTGAAATGCAAGTCGAAAAAACAATTAAAACTGAATTTTTTGATCGTGATATCACTCAGATTGAAGAATCAAAGAGTGGCGATAATCAATACAACAAATATTACCTGTACTATTCTGCGACTGAAAATAAAAATATTATAAAACAATTGGAAGCTCAAACTCAGGTTGCTTCGAAACAATTGAAGGATTCTCGGTCAATGGTGCTTTCTTATGTCAATGAGGAAAAGGTGAATGATGCCCTTATTAATCGACAATTAGTAACAAAGGAATATATTTGGGATGATAAAACAAAGTCTTTGAAATATTTAGGTGAATTAAAAGAATTATCTGAAATACTCTTATCCAAAAATCGAAATGAGCCTCGATTAAAAGATATTGTCAACGATGAATCAGACTTGCTTGCGATAAACAGAATTGTACAAGAACAGCTACTTAGTACTCGAACTAAATTAAAATCGACAATTGATGAGGAAGAATTAGATCAAGTGTTAACGAATGACTTTTTAAGCAAGGATAGTAAGATAACCCTTCTCCCTCACTCAATACAAATCGCTTTTGATAAAGAGGTCTTAGGGGTGACAAAGATGAATGTCGACACTGAAAAAATTCTGCCTTTTATTGATCCAGCAATCGTTTCTGATAATAATCTGCCGAAAAAATCCTTAGACCAAAAAAGAAACTATGTCGCGCTCACCTTTGATGATGGACCTAACGATACGTCTACGAAAAAATTACTAGGAGAGTTAAAAAAAGAAAAGATCAAAGCGACTTTTTTTGTTTTAGGTCAGATGGTTGATAAGAACCCAGAGGTCGCGAAAAAAATAGTGGGAGAGGGGCATGAAATTGGCAGTCATTCATACACTCACCCAGACTTAACTCAAGTAACCCTGGATAAAGTCAAAGAAGAAGTACTGAAGACTGATAAGGCAATATTTCATGCTACAGGGGTATTGCCAAAACTCTTTCGACCACCTTACGGAGCAGTAAACGGCGCCGTTGCCAAAACCATCGGATTGCCTATTATTCAATGGAATGTAGACTCTGAAGATTGGCAAGTCAAAAATAAAGATTTGATTGTAAATAAGGTAATTGATACTGTGGAAAATGGATCAATCATTTTGATTCATGATATCCATGAACGTTCCGTAGAATCCATTCCAGAAATGGTAAGTCAACTAAGAAAAAGAGGCTATGAGTTTGTGACTATAAGCGAATTGCTCTCTTATGGACAAAAACCACTAAATCAGTATTTTGGTTTAGCTGACCAAAGAGAAATTAAATAGCAGTCTTTTCTAGTCCATTGGAGAGTTGTGGAAGGAGTGATCTTTATTTTTAAGAATAGAAGTCAAACAAAAAAAGTGCGCTATTATGAGCATTTACTAGAAGAACTGATAGAAGGTAAATATGATCAAATGTATCGAATTGCCTACAGTTATGTTTATGATCATGAAGATGCTTTAGATGTCCTGCAAGATAGCTTTCAAAAGGCGTTAAAAAGCTTTAGAAACACAGTAGAAATTGATAATTTTCAAGCATGGTTCTATAAAATTTTAGTAAGAACCGCGATTGATCAATGGCGAGTGAAGAGACTAAGACCATTAGGATTAGCCTTTGAAGAAACTATAGAACTAAGTCATTTTCGTTTCGATCAAAGTGAATTTCTTGAACTAAAGGAAATTCTAGAGAGAACGCCTAGTCCGGAAAGAGATATCATCATTTTAAAATATTTTGATGGATTTACCTTGCAAGAAATTGCTCAAATACTTAATTTAAATGAGAATACGGTGAAAACGAAGATGTACCGTTCTCTTGTTCAATTTAAGCATCTTTTAAATTAAAAAAACAAGATATGAAAAGGAGAATGAGCGAAATGAAACAGCACACGTTTGATGGAGAAAACCAAGAACAATTAAAGCGTGAAATAGTTGCGCGTTTTCAAATAGAAAAGGCAAAGGTATACGAAGAAAAGAAGCGAAAAGTACTTAGAAGAGGCGTCGAAAGCGTGATCTTGGTGGTTTTTAGTTTTTTGATTATGCTTCAAAATACTACCTTTAGAGGTTTTGCATCAGAAATACCTATTTTGGGGGATTTGGTATCAATTATAACTGGGGAAACGCTTCTGTTCAGTCAAGAGGAGGCAGAAATCACTATTGATGTGCCTAAGATAACAGAAGAAAATCAAGTGTATTCGCAATTAAATGAAAAATATCTCCGTGAAGGACAACGAGCATATCAAAGTTATATAGACGTAATAAATAAGGTGGACGAAAAACAAATGTATGTCAGTGGTACCTATGATGTGAAAGTCAATGATAATCGATTTTTAGTAATCGACCGTACATTTGAAGAGACAGTGGGGAGCACCAATGTCGAACATCGATTTGATACATTCGATAAAAAGAACGAGGTCTTATTATCATTAAAGATGTTATTTAAAACGGAAAACTATTTAGAGGTGCTGGCTCAGGAAATTGAGCACCAAATGAAAGAGCGGATGAGAGTAAATAGCGATATCAAATATTGGGTTTTAGACTATAATGATACAAATTGGTTGGAGAATGATCCGAATTTTTATATTAATGAAAATCATGAACTAGTTATTTCGTTTGATAAATATGAAGTTTCGGCTGGATACATGGGGACACAAGAGTTCATAATACCTACTACAGTATTGAAGCCGATCTTAGTTGACGAAAATTTTTTTAATTAGATCAATAAATCAGTTTAAGCTTATTCAGAAAATGATTTCTGGATAAGCTTTCTTTTTTTCGCTAGCAAGAGCGGAAAATAAAGCCTACTTTTCTAATTGGCTTTGATACCATGAGGGGAAAAAATCGATGAACCCAGAGACTCTTTTATACACGTTTACTACAAAGGCAATAAAAAGTCCCTTGTTGTCTGCTTTTGTGAGTAACTTTTCCACAGTGTGGAACTCCCTGAGCCTTACTACCATTATTGGATTTGAAAATAATTAGAGATCTAATTATTAGGTAGCGAATCTTTTTATTGACTTTCCTTTTTAACCGGTGTATATTCTTTTCGAATAGTTAGATATCTAACATTTGGCGAAGGGGGAGTCGTTTTGGAGGAACTGATCGTTTCGAATGTGATGCGTTCCATTATGAATAAGTCACGGGAATCGATGGAACTGCGTATAAAAGACCTGGATATCAGTCAGCAGCAAGGAAGAATGATTGCGTATATCGCACAAAATGAAGACAAGGGATTGATTCAGAAGGATTTGGCCCAAGTGTTTCAACGTCGTGATGCCAGTATCACAAGTATGCTTCAAGGGTTAGAAAAAAAAGGGTATATCGAACGCCGCATCCCAAAAAATAATGAGCGGCAAAAAAATATATACGTTTTACCTAAAGGAAAAGCGTTGATTGATCAAACCAATGAAGCTTTTTATGCGGCAGAAAAAGAACTGGTCCAAGCACTGAATGCAGAAGAAGTCGAAGAACTGACTCGTTTGTTAAGAAAAATCGATCAAAGTCTATGAGCAATAAGCAGTCAATCACTGCTTATTGCCTTAAAGTTAGAATTCTAACAGTTAACTATCTAATAGAAGGAGGAATCATCATGGAAGAAGTCACAATGAATGAATCCAATATTTACTACTTAAGCGAAAGTCCGGTGCGAAAGGCAATTGCCCATTTATCGATCCCGATGATGGTTGGTATTTCAACCACGACGATCTATAATTTGATTAATGCCTATTTTATTGGATTGATCCATGATACCAATATGATGTCGGCGATTACCTTGGCGATGCCCATTACGATTCTGTTGATGGCCGTTGGGAACATGCTGGGTGTTGGTGGAGGAAGCTATATCACACGACTACTAGGCAATGGAGACACTCAAAAGGGCAAGAAAGTTGCCGGCTATGCGTTTTACTCGAGCATCCTGCTCGGTGTAATCATAGGGATTGTCGCAGTAATTTTCATGGATCCGTTTATTCATTTACTAGGAGCAGGTGGGCAGACATTTTTGTATACAAAACAATATTCACTGATTTTGTTTGTTGGTGGAGCATCGTTCATTTTAAATTTTGCTTTGGAACAGTTGGTGCGTTCAGAAGGGGCATCAAAAGAATCAATGTATGGCATGTTCGTCAGTGTTGCAGTGAGTATCCTACTTGATGCATTATTGATTCTCGTCTTTAACCTACATGTGATCGGTGCAGGGCTATCACTGGTGATTGCGAATATCGCTTCAACAACGTATTATGTCTGGTTCCTAGAAACGAAAAGCGAGACATTGAAGGGCTTTTTAAAGAACATGAAACTTTCAATCAAAGATCAGCTAGAAGTTTATAAAATAGGGATATCCGAGCTGTTTAAATCAGCTTTCATGATCGTCACCACATTATTATTGAACAATTTTTCTGCTGAATATGGAGATAATGTTGTGGCTAGCTTTGGTATCGCTGTTCGAATCACGCAATTACCGGAATTTTTAACAATGGGTCTATTTTTGGGCGTCATACCGTTATTTGCCTACAGTTTCTCTGCCCATAACACGAAACGAGTGAAAGAAGCACTGAAAGAAGTATCTTTGTGGATAGGTGGGATCTCCATCCTTTTTGCCTTGATTGTGTATTGGTTGCGAGTGCCTGTGCTGGGGTTATTTACAAGTGATCCTCGTGTGATCCAAGTTGGCTTAACGATTTTGGGAGCACAGTTGGTTTCTTCGATCTTTAATGGTTTCTCTGGTTTATTCACGGGCATCTTTCAGGCATCTGGACTAGGTGCTCAGACCGGAGTGATGTCCACGATTCAAGGAACATTCTTTATTCCGATCGTTTTATTGCTGCATCATTTCTATGGATTGGATGGATTGATTTGGTCAATGACGATTACAGAAGGTATCGCGTTTGTTGCGGGTGTCTTAATGATGATTCCTTATCTAAATAAACTAAATAAGAATGATCTGCCCGCCATGCAAAACCAACAGCGTATATGAATCAGATACATTCGGAATATTTGTTTATGGAAGAAAGGAAAACGAAAGGTTTCTTTTCGAACATCCTATAAGGAAAGCCCAACGAAGTTTGCTTTGTTGGGCTTCTTTACTTGCTATATATTTCCTTTTCGTTAAAGTAAGAGGAGATGTTGATTCTGTTATACTTACTATTGAAAAAAACTCCATTTCAAGGATAAACGATCTTTTTCATGTATCAATAGAAGAAAAGCGTCTAAAACAAATGCTATTAGCAAAATTATCAAGCGATTGAGGAACCTACTATGCAAAAAAAATTTTATAAAGTTGTCTCTGTCTCGAATAACAGTCGTCTGTTTGCGATTTTAATGGCTTTTTCAGGCGGGGCATTAGATGTCTATTCTCACAATTACTTTCATGGATTAGTTGCTACCCAGACGGGGAACATTATTTTGATGGCTTCGAATTTATCCCAATATAATTGGCAGCAAATGCTGCCTAAGATCGTATCGATCGTTTTGTTTACGGTAGGATTTTTATTAGGTATTCTTCTAAAGCGCAGCAATTTCAGTCATTATTGGCGCAGTTACACCATGCTACCTGTTATTTTATCGAGCTTGATCATTCCATTGTTGTCTCAAAACTTGCACCTTTTTAAAATTGGTCTGCTTGCTTTTGGCAGTGGCTTGCTGATGCTGACGTTCACTGGAACGCAAATCGAAGGAAATCCTTATACGATCATGATGACCTCAGGCAATTATCGGAAAATGCTAAATGAATGGTATCTTTATCTGACCTCACGGAATAAAACGTCGCTTCAAAGACGCAATGCCCATAACTATACGATCGTCGTGCTCTCATTTGTCATTGGTGCTTGTTTACTAGCCTTTGTCAGTCTTGTTTTGAAAAAATATTCAATTTGGATCGTAACCTTCACGTTTCTGCTGGCTCTTTTTATTGAAATCCATCAAGCGAAAAAGACGATTCGATAGTCAAAGAAAAACCGTCAGAGGGACTCCTTCTGACGGTTTTTCTTATAAGTTGAAACAGGAATATTTTTTAGAATGTCGTCACAGCTCCGCAATCTTCCTTACGGTATTGATGGTCCGAATCGTAATCTGCTTGCCGACGCTAGTGCTGGCTGTTTTTTTCCACCAATTGGTTTTTTGATAGTCTTTGCGGAGGTAGGACCAGAAGACGACGTCTTTGTAAGGAAAAACCTGTTCAAGGGTGGCATTCGGAGCCCCGAGTTTTTCAGATAACTCCTCGTAGGACAGTGAAGGCATCAAAAAGATCAGGTTGTCATAGATGGTTTTATCTTCCGTTCCTGACCAGTCAGGTATATGGGTCAAGCGTTCCTGCAGCTCTGTTTGGCGAATGATATAAATAGCGATATCAAAGGAAAAGTACCGTTTGATCATTGCTTTAATCGTTTCGGCAAGGGCTTGTGGATCATCCTCTTCGCTAGAAAAAATCACATTGCCACTATTCAAATAAGTGACCACATTGCTAAACCCCAGTTCTTCAAAACCGGCTTTCAATTCTTTCATAGAAATTTTGTTCTTTCCACCGACATTGATGCCTCTTAATAAAGCGATGTATCGTTGCATGGATAACTCCTCCTTTAAAACCCTTCTTTTAGCTGATTATAGAATGGATGGAGCGGAAGTACAATCCTGGCTTCTCAGCTACCCAAAATACGTGAGCGAGAAACGACGAATGCAAGCTTATTGGTGGAGTGGCTATGGCGCATGTATTTTTGCGCTGCTAATTAGTAAAAACGAATAAACAGCCTGTAAATGATAACAACCCTCACAAATCTGCTCAAGCAAGCGAATTTGTGAGGGGCACTTTCAGTCGTTTTCTCTGTTTCTGGCTTCGTTGTTAATCCACCGCAATCCTCACAGACACGGTCTGTACGGGGACATCATAAAAGGGATCTTCTCGTCGGCCTAAAAAGTCTTGGGCTTGTTGAGGGAAGAGGGCGTACATCAGCACGTCTTCTTCGCTTTTGGCATACTCAGCGATTTCTTCCCGAAAGGCTGGCAGTTGTGGTGCCAGTAGATCAGCTGGTCTGACGGTGATCACTTCAGCATCTCCGATGATTGTTTCTTTGATTTCGTCGGTGATGGGTGCTGGCGATTGACCGTAAAGTCCTTTGACGTAATCTTTGATCTCACTTGGGACAAGTTTGTAACGTTCTCCTGAAATCACATTCATCAAGGCTTGGGTACCGACCATTTGCGACAATGGGGTCACTAGTGGCGGATAGCCCAAGTCTGCTCTGACTTTTGGTACTTCTGCTAGGACTTCTTCATACTTGTCTTGCAATCCTTGTTCCGTCAATTGGCTGAGTAGGTTTGACAACATGCCACCAGGTACTTGATAGATCAAGGTTTTAGGTTCAATATCTTTGACTTTTGGATTCAGCAGACCTTCTTCACGGAAGCGATCACGAACGGGATTGAAATGTTCAGCAATCTCAGCGACTTTCTGCAAATCAAGTCCCGTAGCAAAGCCGCAATCTTCTAAGGCGATCGCCACAGATTCGGTTGCTGGCTGACTGGTGCCGCCAGCAAAGGAGGAGATGGCGGTATCAATGATGTCTGCACCGGCTTCCGCAACTTTTAAGTAAGTCATCTCAGCGATGCCGCTGGTGGCATGGGTATGGACTTCTAGCGGCAGATCGACGGCATCTTTGATTCGGCTGACCAGCTCGTAGCCAGTTTGCGGTGTCAAAACGCCTGCCATATCTTTGATACAGATGGAATCGGCGCCGAGGTTTGCCATTTTATGGGCAAGGTCGACGAAGTAATCCACCGTATGGATTTGGCTAGTAGTATAAGAGATTGCTGTTTGACAGTGTCCGCCGGCTGCTTTTGTGGCGCGGATGGCGGTTTCTAAATTGCGGACATCATTTAAGGCATCAAACAAACGAAGAATGTCGATGCCGTTTTCAACCGATTTGGTAACAAAGTCAGCAACGACGTCATCGGCATAGTTTTTGTAACCTAAGAGATTTTGTCCCCGTAAGAGCATTTGCAATTTGGTCTTTTTCACTTCTTTGCGGATCGCCCGCAATCTTTCCCATGGGTCTTCATTTAAAAAACGCAGACAAGCATCGAAGGTCGCGCCGCCCCACATTTCAAGGGCATGATAGCCTGCTTGATCCATGGTTTTTAAAATCGGCAGCATATCGCTGGTAGGCATCCGCGTGGCGATCAGACTTTGTTGGCCGTCCCGCAAGACGGTTTCGGTAAATTGGATTTTTTTCATTCTTTCACTCTTTCCTGAATGATTTTACGGATCTGCTGCTGCATATCTGCTACGCTATGAGTTCTAGAACGGCCACAAACTTTGGCATCTTGTTCACAGACGTAGCAGCTTCTTGTCGGCAGTCCGATTTCGGTGCGGCTGATAGGTAAAAGCTGGTCTTGGTTTTTGGCTAAGACATCCAGATCCACCAATCGACCATAAGGATGATGGGTCTCAATCTGAACCATCATTCGTTTTAGTTCATAAGGATCTGTGGGCAGTACGAGATAATATTCCGGTCCAGTTTCCAAACTACGGTAGAGGTTTGCCAGTGGAATCAGTTCCTTGACGGCCTCTTCGATTTCCGTAATGAGTTCTTCAAAAACGGCGGTCAATGGGGCAGAATTTTTCACGGGACCGGGAATATTCATGGTGGCAACAAGCAATGCCGCTTTTTCATCCGCAGCGAGAAGCTCCCGTTGAAGCGAGCTTCTATTTTCTCGTGCCTGCAGCATGTCGATTAGCGTCACAGGGGTTCCTGAAAATAGGGCATCAGACATTTTTGACCACATCAATGATCGTGCCATCGCGGTATTCGATCAAAGCGACGGTTTTTTCCCCGTACTTGATTGGTTCGGGTTGACCGACAATGCTGTAGGCTTTTTCTTTTAGCTCTTCAATGGTGTATTGGGGAATATCCAATGCTTCAAAATGGCTGATCAAGTCTTTGCGAGCTGGATTGATGGCGATCCCGATTTCTGTGACGACGACATCAATGCTGGCGCCTGGCGTGACGATCGTGTTGACGGTATCGACGATCGTTGGGATCCGTCCCCGCACGAGAGGAGCGATCACTAAGCTCATTTTGCACGCCATACTGGTATCTGAGTGTCCGCCAGAAGCACCGCGGATCACACCGTCAGAACCGGTGATGACATTGATGTTGAAATCCGTGTCGACTTCCAGTGCGGAAAGAATGGCGGTATCCAATTGATTGATAAACGCCCCTTTGCTTAACGGTGAGGCATACATATTGGCATCGATCTCGTAATGATTGGCGTTTTTTCCTAGCGATTGTGCGGAAGGGTGATCAAAGTCTTGGACATCGATCAGTTTTTCCACTAATCCTTCTTCTAACAGTTCCACCATGGCATTGGTGATGCCGCCAAGGGCAAAGCTGGCTTTGATCTCATCTTGGATCATTGCTTCGCGTAAAAAACGAGAAACGGCTAATGCGGCACCGCCCGTTCCAGTTTGGAAGGAGAAGCCATGTTGGTAGTAAGGCGAGCTGGTGATGACCTTGGCTGCATACTCAGCAATCAGCAATTCTTTTGGATTTTTGGTAAAGCGGGTCGCCCCTTTTGCGATCCCTGCAGGATCACCGATGGCGTCGACTTCCACGACATAATCGACATCCGTTTGGGGAATGCTGATTGGGGTATTTGGAAACGGCACCAGGGTGTCGGTGATGATCACGACTTGGTCGGCGTATTTTGCATCGACCATCGCATAGCCCAATGAGCCGCAGGTTGCTTTTCCGACGGTACCATTGGCATTGCCATACGCATCTGAGCTAGGCGCTCCTAAGAAAGCGACATCGATGTGGATATCGCCGGCGGCAATCGCACGAGCCCGACCGCCATGAGAACGGATAATGACTGGGGCATCCATAATGCCTTCGGAGATTGCGGCACCGACTTTGTCCCGCAGACCGCTGGAGGTGATATTGGTCACGACCCCAGATTTGATATGTCCGATCAATGGTTCATGGACATTCGCGATGGAACTAGGGGCAATCGCAAGATTCTTGATGCCCATTTTTGCGATCTCGTCCAAAACGAGATTCATGATAAAGTCCCCTTCGCGAAAATGATGGTGGAAGGAGATCGTCATGCCGTCCGTTAGCCCTGTTTTTTCAATGGCTTCACGTATGCTGCCTAAGACCTTGCTTTTGCCTGGCAGGACTGGCTCGATCTTGCGACTCGCTTCTTTGTAGGCACGGATATTGGCCGTTTCATTTTCAAAGACCCCGTATTGGTTGGCATAGCATTCAGGGATATCTTTTCCTGCTTTGTTTAACACCATAATTACACTTCCTCCTCGGTAATCAATTTCGCTGCTTTGGCAAGGGCAATCACACGTTCCGCTCGCTCAACGATTGGTTTATCGACCATTTTGCCATTCAAGGAGATCACACCAGAACCTTTGCTTTCGGCTTCACGAATGGCCCATATCACTTCTTTGGCCTGTTGGATCTCGGCTTTTGAAGGCGCATAGATCCCATTAACTAGGGGAATCTGCCGTGGATTGATCACTGATTTTCCGTCAAAACCAAGCTGCTTGATGCGGGTCGTTTCAGCGATAAAGCCATCTGTGTCATTGATATCAGAAAAGACGGTATCGATGGCGGCGATCCCCGCAGCTCTAGCTGCATGCAAAATCATACTGCGGGCAAACAACAACTCTTGCCCATCTGGGTAGCGACGGGTTTTCATATTGGTGACATAATCTTCTGCCCCTAAAGCGATCCCGATCAAGCGGTCGGAAGCTGTGGCGATGTCTCGGGCATTTAAAACGCCTTCGGCCGACTCGATGGCAGCCATCATTTTGGTGGTTCCTACAGGCAGATCGTTTTCTTCTTCTACTTGTGTGATCACAGCGGCAACGTCAATGATATCTTGGGCGGTTTCGGTTTTCGGTAGTCGAATGACGTTGACCCCCGCTAGGACCATCGCTTCGATATCAAGGGCACCCACCGTGTCGAGGCCGTTGATGCGCACGACGGTTTCGATGGCAGAATAGTCAAAGGTTTTTAAGGCAAAATGCACCAGTGTCCGAGCAGAGTCTTTTTCATTCAAGGAGACCGCATCTTCTAAATCAAACATAACGGAATCGGCGCCATACAATGGCGCATCCCGTAGCATGGCAGCATTGGCTCCTGGTACAAACATCATCGTTCTTCTTAAACGTTCCATGTGTCGATCTCCTTCCAAGCATACTGTTCTTGTTCGGCGGCCCGATGAACGGCGGTCAGAGTTCGGGCTTTGATGGTACAGTCCAATGCGCCTTTATCGGTGGCAGTGATTTTGGCCTGTGTCACGCCTAGATGGTTCAGCGTCTCAAGGATGACGGCGCGAATTTGTTTGCCGAATTGTTTTTCGACACTGCTATCGAGGGTCAGCTCGATGGTTTGGGTTGTGGTGGGCTCGATCGCGATCAAGATATCACTGGATTCAACAGAGCCAGCAACCGCACTTTTTTTGATTTCCACTTATTATCACCTCTAAATATAGTTATGCTGCATTAAAAATGAGAACGTTGTTTCTGGTAAAAATTGCTGCAAGAAAAGTAAATCTTTTTCTGCAATCGCTTTCCGAACTTTTGTAGCCGAAACGGTTGATTGGTTGATCTTCAGACGGTCGATCACGATCAGTTCAAGCTCGGGAGAAAAAACGGCAGCCATTGCCTCGTTGTAGAGTTGGGTCACGGGCGAGTAAGGCTCTGAGCCTACAAAACGCGTAGTGATCGCCAACAACGGCGCAATTTTTTCTTTGAAGAGGGTTGCATCAAAGGCGGCTTGTTTTTTGGCGATCGCCTCAGGTGCTTGCTCTTTCAAGAAATAACTGGGAAAAACTGCCGAAGAGACGAGATAGTTGTTGGTTGGCAGCACCGTTACATTTGGCAGGTGAGCCACGCCATCCGTCACCATCTGCAGCCGTTCACTGGCAGAAAATTGCGAGCGGTCTTCTGATAAAACGAACACATAAACCTGTTCTTTTTGACTCGCAGCCGTTTCGACTAAGTACAAATGTCCCTTGGTAAAAGGATTGGCGTTCATCACGATCGCGCCGTTGTTTTGTCCGATTCGCTGCCGTTGCAGTTGTTGGGCATAGCTTTCATAAGAAGGAACGCCTTGTTCCATGAACAAGATGTCTTGCGCAGCGAGCACTTCACGAAACCCGAGAGATTCAAAAAACAGACGATTTTTCGGTGCTGTATAGACGAAGGACTTGGTATAGCCCTCGTCTTTGATATGATCGCTAAGGTGCGAAATCAATTGCGTCAACAGCTGTTCGGAGCGTTTTTTTTCACAGACCACCACATACTTGATGATATTGGCATAGCAAGAAGCAGTAGCAATCAAGGTTTGCTGGTCAAAAATGCCGATGGTATAGGCTACTTCTTCACCGACGGCTAAGCCAGCACGGGTGATCAATTTTTGCCATTGCAAAAAGACTTCCGGATCTTTTTGCAGCCAGATTCTTTTTAGGGTATACATACAATGCCTTCTTTATTTTTTTACTGGGAAGAGCTTCGACAAAAGCAAAGATGCGAAGTAGATGATCAGGATCACGACAAAGACGCCGCCCCAACCGAATAACAACAATTCAAATGAAGTCAGTAAATCTTGACTCATAATTTTCCTCTCCTTTCTAGTGACCTAAGCAATCAGTGCCAGCAGTAAGCCACCGGCGATGACCGAAGCAATCTGTCCTGAAACGTTGGCACCGGCTGCATGCATCAAGATAAAGTTTTGCGGATCTTCATCTGTCGCCATTTTTTGGATGACCCGGCTAGACATTGGAAACGCAGAGATTCCGGCTGCGCCGATCATTGGATTGATTTTTTCTTTACGGAACAAGTTCAGCACTTTCGCAAACAACACCCCGCCGACCGAGTCCATAATGAAGGCAACCAGCCCTAAACCAATAACCATCAATGTATCGACTTGTAAAAATTCTTCATATTGCATTTTCACAGAAATTGATAAACCTAGGAGGATACTGATGATATTCACCAGTTCGTTTTGAGCGGTGATGGACAAACGATCCAAGACACCACATTCCCGCAAGAGATTTCCGAACATCAAAAATCCGACCAATGGCAATGAAACAGGAGCAATCAACCCTGCTACGATCGAGATCACGATCGGGAACAAAATTTTTGCCGTTTGCGAAACTTCATCGGCACGATACGTCATGCGGATTTTTCGTTCGTGCTTGGTCGTCACAGCTTTGATGGCTACCGGTTGAATGATCGGTACAAGCGCCATGTAAGAGTAAGCTGCTACCATGATCGCACCCATATATTTCGAGTTCAGCGTATTTGCGACAAAAATCGACGTTGGTCCGTCAGCGGCACCGATGATCCCGATGGAAGCTGCGTCGTTTAAATCAAAACCAAGCAGCACGGCAACGATGATCGTAAAGAAGATCCCGAATTGCGCAGCGGCACCAAACAACAAAAGAAATGGATTTTGCAGCAATGGACCGAAGTCGATCATCGCACCAATCCCGATAAACAAAAGCAAAGGGAACAATTCAGTTGAGATCCCCATATCAAACAATACTTGGAACGGGCCAGCTTCTCCACCAGCACTTAACACACCTGAGTTCGGGAAGTTCACTAACAACGTGCCCAATCCCATAGGGACCAACAAGGTTGGTTCATATTCTTTCTTGATCCCCAAATACATCAATAGACCACCGATGAGCATCATAACGATCCGTCCCGGCTCCGATCCTAACCCGACTACACCTTCAATTAACGTTTCCACTACGTCACTTCCTTTTCAATAAATTAGCCGATCGTAATCAGCAGTTCTCCTGGGTTGACCATGTCGCCCGCATTGACTGCAATGGCAACAACGGTTCCTGCTTTTGGTGCCACGATTTCATTTTCCATCTTCATGGCTTCTAAAATCATCAATGATTGGTTTTCTTGCACAGTATCCCCCACATTGACCAAGAGACGTAAAATCGTTCCCGGCATTGGAGAATGAATCGGCTCGCCGTCAGCAGGAAGCGTAGCTGGCGCTGGCGCTGGCTGTGGTGCTACTTCTGGTTCTGGTGTGCTGACTGGTTCTGGTTGAGCGGGTGCCGCTGCTGGAGCCGGTGTTGGCACTGCTGGGGCAGGAGCGGTAGGTTGCGGGGCACCGATTTCTTCCATTTCGACAAGGTATTCTTGCCCATCGATCGCTATTTTAAATTTACGTAACATGTTTTTCCCTCACTTGTTTTCATTTTTTTTGGCTATTTTTTTGATTGTGAACTGAGAATCTGATAGCTCTCCGGCGGCGATACTGGCGGCAATCAGGGTGACTCGCTTAAATTCAGGATTGCGTTTCTCAATTCTTCGAATGACAAACTGACTTTCAGGGGAACACTCGGCACCTAGTGCGGCGGCTATCAGACTGACTAACGGATAATCTTCTGCAGGCGCCGGCTGATAGCCCGACACTTCTTGCCAATCAGACGCGGGTGGGTCCGCTATCATTTCCCTTGGCTTCAGAGGAGGACTGACAGGCGCATCTGGTTCATCATGCGTTTTTTTGAACAATCTTTTAATAAGATTCATGGGTTTCTCCTTTCTCAATGATTCGTTCCCTTTCATTATAGAAACTCCCGTTCAATCAGCGAGATTTATTTCGGCTGAAAATTGTTTTTTCAGTGTTCCTTTTTTGAGAAAAGAGTGAAAAACCGATATAAACGCTGATTTATCAAGGTTTTTCTTGCGTTAATATTCTGTTAAGAACTTTTTAAACGAAAAATAAGATTTGAAAAGAGAAATTGTTTTTTTGCTGTTCTTTTTTTAAACGGGTCTTTTTTTCTATTTCTTGATTGTTTATTCTTAGACGTGTAAAGCATTCAATAACATTATTTCCTTTAATAAAAGAAAAATATTCACAAACTAGTGACGCTTGTCGCTAACAAATTACGGGCCTGTAATTTTTTTAAAATGTTTTTTGATAACGCTTACACATTTCGATGCATGAAAGGAAGAAGAAAATGTTCTTAACAATTTTGTCCTATGCCATGATTATTGTCTTCATGTTTGTCATCATGAAGAAAAAAATGTCACCCTTTACATCCTTAGTAATTATCCCATTACTATTTACCCTCGTTGCGATGGTTGCTGGTGTTTCCGAAAAAGGCAACATCGGTGATTTTGTCCTTGAGGGCATCTCCACAACAGCCAACACAGGAATCATGTTGCTGTTTGCGATTTTGTACTTTTCCATTATGTTGGATGCCGGTTTGTTTGATCCAATCACGAAAAAAATGATTTATTTTGCTAAAGGCGATCCGATGAAAGTCTTGATGGCAACGGCAGTCGTTGCCGCTGCGGTCTCTTTGAACGGTGATGGAACGACCACTACCTTGATCTGTTGTTCTGCGTTTATTCCCATCTATAAGAAGTTGAATATGAAAATGATGAACCTTGGTGTCTTGATCATTTTGCAAAATACCATCATGAACTTGTTGCCATGGGGCGGACCAACTGCTCGGGCAATGGCCGTGCTGGAAGTCGATGCGGATATTCTTTCTTATCTGCTGCCAGGAATGATCTTGTCTCTGCTCTATGTGGTTTTCTTTGTAGCTCGCAGAATGGGGATCCAAGAACGGAAACGTTTAGGGGTTACCGAGCTGACGAATGATGAGATTTTAGAAATGACAACTGTGACTGATCCTGATACATTAGCGATCCGCCGTCCGAAAAACTTTGTCTTCAACGGTATCTTAACAATCGTCTTGATTGGCTGGTTAGTAGCAAGCTCCTTTATCTCTAGTATCGCTTTACCGCCAATCTTGTTATTCCTTGTAGGTACGTGTATTGCATTGATGGTCAACTACCCAATCTTGAAAGACCAGTCGTCACGGATCGGTGCCAACGGCGGCGACGCTGTGCAAGTCGTAATTTTAGTTTTTGCAGCAGGCGTCTTCATGGGCTTGTTCCAAGGCTCAGGGATGGCAACGGCTTTGGCGAATAGCTTCACGCAAATCATCCCTAAACAATTGGCTGGTTTCTGGGGATTAGTCATTGCCCTGATTTCTGCACCTGGGACCTTCTTTATTTCCAATGACGGATTTTACTTTGGGGTCCTGCCAGTCTTAGCAGAAGCAGGTCGTTCGTATGGTTTCACCAATATGCAGATGGCCTTGGCGTCCTTAATGGGCCAAGCGTTCCACTTGTTAAGTCCATTGGTTGCCTTCATCTACTTGCTATTGCGCTTGACGGGCTTAGATATGGGGCAATGGCAAAAAGAAGCGGCGAAATACGCACTGGGGATTTTCGTGATCTTTGTCGTTACGATCGTACTATTGGGTCATATGCCGTTTTATATTCCACAGTAACTTCATAAAGAAACTATCGAGCAGGCTGCCATTTTGCTCGGTAGTTTTCCTTGTTTATCGATATATCTATTTTTTCCCAAAAATCTCATTTGTTTTTAGTATGATAGGAGTAAATCATGAATCCAATTATTGATGCAGTAAATAAAAATCTGGATCTGACCAAAAATAAACCATTAAAAGATTTGATCTATGAAGCGTTCAAAAAAACCATCATTTTAGGAGACATTCCCGCAGGCTCTCGCATCAATGAGAAAGAATTTTCCGATACGTTAAACATCAGCCGGACCCCAATTCGTTACGCCATGACTCAGCTGGTGGCTGAAAAACTGGTGGAACACGTACCAAAAATCGGCATCGTCGTAAAAGGGATCAGTATCAAAGATGCTTATGAGATTTACGATATCCGCAAATCATTGGATACATTGGCGACTATCAAAGCAATGGCCTTGATGAGTGAGGAAGATTTCCGGGAGATGCGCTGCTTGTTAGAACATGGCGAACAGCTGAATCGTGAGGATGATGTGGATGGGGTCTTGAAAAACTTTTCTGACTTCAATGCGTTTATTTACGAAAAAAGCCAGATGCTGCGGTTAAAAAGTATCGTGCTGGATCTGCAAGCGTACCTCGTTTATTTTCGTGACATTGCGATTCGCTCTTCTAGAAGAAGGGATGCGGCATTGGCGGAACATTGGCTGATTTATCGCGGCATGAGAACCAATGACGCGGAACAGATCACGTTGTTGACCCATGAACATTTGGATCACTCCCTGCAATTTATTCTTGCTGAAATGGAGCGAAGAAAAATTGACTGATTCCCGTCTTTTTATCGCCAGCAGCTATGCAGTCAATGCGCTGCATTATGAGGTAGCGTTAGCACCCAAGCCTGGTTTAGTAGATCCTTGCTCCTCTGGTGCGCATCAGGACATGAATGTGTTTACCTTTATCAACAGTATCACTTGTTTGGCGCCTTTTTTTCAGCGCTATAGCCAAGCTGGCTTTGCCCATACAGGCGCCCTGATCCAGCTGTTTGACCAGTTACGTGGGATCGGTCAAGAAGCAGAAGAAGCGATGCTTCAGGCAACCAAAGGCATCAATACCCACAAAGGGGCGAACTTTTCCTTTGCAGTTTTGTTGGGGGCGACAGGAGTCTATTATCAACAGCATGACAAGGCTGTGCTGACGGCTGAAGATACTAATCAGATCCTGCGGCTTGCCGCCAACATCTGCCAGCATTTGGTCAAGCAAGACCTGCAGCAAATCACCCACAAAGACCAGTTGTCTTACGGAGAAAAAAATTATTTGACCTACGGCACGATGGGGATTCGTGGAGAAGCCGCAGCTGGTTATCCAACGGTTAAAAAATTGCTGGAGTACTTACGGCAGCAACCACAAAAAACCTCCGTTTCCTTGTTGCGAGGGTTGGTCTATCTAATGAGTGAAACCGAAGACAGCAACCTCGTCCACCGAGGCGGCTACGAGGCGATGAAGACCGTGCAGCAGGAAATGCAAAAAATTCACCAAGCCAATCTGTCGGATACAGACTTGCTTCGTGAATTAACGACCTATGATCAATTGTTGATCGCACGCCATTTGAGTCCTGGCGGGTCGGCGGATCTTTTAGCCTTGGCCCTTTATTTCTTGCAGCTAGAAGGCGTCTCCTTCTGGTAAAAAGGTATAGCCGATCCCCCAAACGGTTTTCAAAAAACGGGCTTGCTTCGGCTCATCTTCAATTTTGTTTCGCAGATGATTGATAAAAACCATCACGGTATTGGCATCGAATTGGCCATCTTGCCAAACATTGCTGTAAATCTGTTCTTTCGAGAACACTTGATCCGGATTTTCCATGAAAAAGCGCATCAGCATGATTTCTTTTGAAGACAACTTGATGGGCTGGTCATTTTTGAAAAACTGATAGCGTTTTTGGTCAAAACGAAACATGCCGCTGCACAGATCCCCTTCCGGTTTGGCGATCCCTTTTTCTCGCAGCACGTTGCGGCGATCAAGAATCGAAACGATTTGTGCTTTTAAGAGTGCTGGTGAAAAAGGCTTCGTAATGTAGTGATCGGCACCGATCTCATAGCCGTTGATCATATCTTTTTCGTCACTTTTACCGCTCAAAA
Organism: Enterococcus sp. CR-Ec1; assembly: GCF_002850555.1. Taxonomy (NCBI): domain Bacteria; kingdom Bacillati; phylum Bacillota; class Bacilli; order Lactobacillales; family Enterococcaceae; genus Enterococcus; species Enterococcus sp. CR-Ec1. Next base: position 3,650,045 of record NZ_CP025223.1, on the reverse strand, counting down.
AGACGATCGGCACCGTGGGGTTTTCTTCTCGAATCAGTTGTGCCAAATGATAGCCGTCATTTTCATGCTCCAAACTGATATCCAGTAAAAAAAGATCAAAGCTGACACGAGAATTGATCGCAATCGTTTTTTCAACGGAATCAGTCTGGTAGATCAAAATGCCCGTCGATTGTAAAGATTTCCAAATCAGCCGCCGAATAGCAGGGTCATCATCAACGATTAAAATTTTTTCATCTCGCAAAATATCCGCCTCCTGTATCAATAGTATTATAGTAAATATGAAAGGGGTTTACAATGAAACCGCCATCAAAGTTTTGGCTGTATTTAAGCGTGGTCGCTACCTTATTCATTACATTGATTGGACTTATTTTTACCTTTACAAGTTATAAAAGCGCACAAAGACAAGCTGAAACCGTCGGGTTGCGGCAGTTAGAAACGGTCAACCAAGCGGCGATCAAGCTGATCAGCCGTAGTATCGAATCGTACCACATGGCTCTTGCCAATTATGCCGATGACCACCTCGAAGGTGCCGCCTTGGCTGATTTGCAGCGCCCCTTAACGTTACCAGTGATCAATTCCGCGAACAATGCCATGGTCGGATTGTTTTTGATAGACCAACAAGGTCAGGTCATCGCCCAAAATACCGCAACGTCTATAAATAAACCACAAGATCCAACGATGCAGGAACTGTTATTTAAAGACCCATCCTTAGACAAAGTATTGGCAGGACGACAAGTACAAAATGGGCAAGTCTATTTTGATGGCAAGCAGGCCTATTTAAATGTGTATCAGTCCTTAACCCTTGACGACAAAGAAGCGGTTCTTGTGATGCCTTTGAATCTGCAGCGTATGTATCATCATGAATTTACCACCGATCGCAATGTTTCCGGCTATACGATGGTCAAAAACGCCGATATGCGGATCGTTATGCACCCATCGGACGAACAAATTGGTTTTTCCATCGTTGAGAGCCGCAAAAAAGAATTTCCAGAGCTGGATTTCACCGATCTTGAGCGCTTGGAGCAAGAACAAATCGACAATGAAGAAGGCACCTCCGTCTATTATTCTTATTGGTGGAACGAAGAAACACTGCAAAAAGTGCTGAAATTGGCTGCTTATCAATGGATCACCATCGGCGACAGTCGGCTGATCGTCGCTAGCAATGCCGATTTTTTGGAGCAAAGCGGTCTCTTCTTACAAGACAACTTGATTTTGATCGGCCTACTGGGTTTGTTGTTTGTCATTATGATTTTATTGACCGTCCTGATCAAAAACTACATGAAACGCAATCAAGCCTATGTCGAAAACCAAGCATTGAAAGAACGACAACGGCTGTTAAAAGAAAAGCACGAAATCGAAAAAAACATTTTGCAAGAATCAAAACTGGAAACCATTGGCTTGCTAACGACCTCGATCGTCCATGACCTAAACAACTTTTTGACGCCAATGATTGGTCATCTGCAATTGCTGATCGAGGAAAACCAACACGATGAAGTCTTAGTGGAGGACTTGCAAGAAGTCTGCAAAGCGGCGGAAAAAGGCAAAGAGTTATCCAGCAATGTGCTGCGTTTTTCGAAACTCGAAAGTGCCGATAAAACTGTGCAGTCGATCGCTACTACCTTGACAGAAGCCATCGATACTATGCGCGCACTGTTGCCAAAAGCCTTTTCCCTTACGTATGATATCCAAGAAGTAGGATATGCCGTCTACGAGAAGATCGATCTGCAAGTCATCATTTACAATTTGTTGATGAATGTGTACCAAGCAAATGCCGATTGTAGCATTCGATTGAGTCCCACTTCGACAGAAAGCGCCACCTTTCCATTTCGTAAGCAAGCTTTCTCCGCACAACAGGAGTTTGCTTTGATCGAAATCGTCGACAACGGTCCCGGCATACCAGAAGCGATCCAAGAAAAAATCTTTACCCGCTTTTTCACGACCAAGAGTGCCACTGGCGGTACTGGTCTAGGACTCTTTACTGTCTCTTCGATCGTGGAAAAAAACGACTGGTTGATCGATGTTACAAGTACGCCTAAAGGAACCACCTTTTATATTGGTATTCCTCTAACTGATCCCGAAAAAGCCACTGAGCCCAACTGATCCGACGGGCTAGTTTCAGTGGTCTTTTTCTTGGGCATGCTGGAAGGCATTGATTTTTTGCAGGACTAGCAAGACCAGTACCAAGACAAAAATCGCTAGAGCAAAAAATAGGGCATCGTTCGCCATGCCTTGCGTTAACAATAGCTCGCGCAAAATCGCAGTAATACTGATCAAAATCAAGTAACGGACGGGAATATGGTGTCCGTCCTTCATATACCGCAGCAACATCAAAATGATTTCTAACAAAATGAATAACGTGGCAATTTCTTCAATCAAAAAGGACAGGTGGGGCGCTTCACTTAAAGGAAAGAGCGTCGTGCTGATCATAAAAATCGCTTTTCCCATAAAAATCAAGACGACAACGACTAAGATCGCTAACATGCTATCAATACAGATACTGATCACTCGCTCGAACATCCGGGTCAATTTTTCCATTTGCCACTCCATTTCTGCTTTTTCTTTTATTATACAAAAGAAGGCGCAGGACAAAGGGAAAAGAACAGTGAAAGAACAATCGCGACAATATCTTTTTGACCGCGAACTTAACGGTCATTCTATGAGCGGGACCTTTGTGGCAGCTTTGAATAGCAGAAATTAGCGAGGAAAATATAGTATCTTTTTCCGATAAAATTAGAAAAAGATGAGAACGGATAGTTAAAATATACACAAATTATTACGAGACACTTAGTTTCTTTTTTTGTTACAATGGTTAAATAAAATAGAACTCTGTTTAAATGTTGCTTAAACAATGTTTTTATCGCTATCGAATAGAAAAATAGTCCGATCGCAAGATGTTTATCATTGTTAATAAAGTAACAAGTTAAGCAGGGTTCGCAAGAAAAATGCCTCTTTTCTCATCATATATGACGGGGATCAGTGAGGAGAAAAGGGCAAAAAGAAAAACGGAGGGAAACAAATGAAAAAAAGTGGATGGTCAAAATGGGTGATTGGGGCAGCCTCATTATTGTTGCTTAGTGCATGTGGTGCCGATGGCGGAACAAAAGCCAGCAGCAGTGCGGCAAGCTCTTCTTCAGAAAGTGAAGTCACTTCAGGTGCTTCCCAACAAGAGTATACCGATCCAGCAGAGTTAAAAGATCAATATGATATCGTCATCGTTGGTGCTGGCGGTGCAGGGATGGCAGCAGCCTTGTCGGCTAAAGATGCTGGAATGAATCCAGTCATTTTAGAAAAAATGCCGATCGCAGGCGGAAATACCTTGAAATCTTCTGGCGGAATGAACGCATCAGAAACCAAATTCCAAGAAGCCCAAGGCATTGAAGATTCGAATGAACAATTTTTTGAAGATACCCTTAAAGGTGGTAAAGGAACCAACGATCAAGAATTGCTGCATTATTTAGTAGACAACTCTGCTTCAGCGATTGATTGGTTGGATTCAATGGGGATCACTTTAGACAATATCAGTTATAGCGGCGGTGCCAGTGTGAAACGGATCCATCGCCCTCACGACGGTTCAGCAGTCGGTACGTATTTGGTGGATGGCCTGTTAAGAAACATTCATGAGCAAGAAATTCCTTTGTTTGTAAATGCTGATGTGACAAAAATCAATGAAACAGACGGCAAAGTCACTGGCGTCAACGTGAAAATCAATGGCGAAGAAAAAGAAATCGCTGGTGATGCAGTGGTTGTTACTACTGGTGGTTTTGGCTCCAACAAAGAACTGATCGAAAAATATCGTCCAGATCTGAAAGGCTATGTCAGCACGACTTCTGAAGGAAGTACAGGCGATGGCATCAAGATGATCGAAGAATTAGGCGGCGCAACGGTTGATATGGATCAAATCCAAGTCCATCCAACAGTGGTTCAAGATACAGGGATGTTGATCAGTGAAACCGTTCGTGGAGAAGGCGCCATTTTGGTGAACCAACAAGGGGAACGTTTCTACAATGAATTAGAAACCCGCGACAATGTTTCAGCTGCTATTACGGATCTGCCAGAAAGCTATGCCTACTTGATTTTTGACAATGCGTTAGCAGGTAGAGCCAAACAAGTCGATTACTACAAAGAACGAGGTGTAGTGGTAGAAGCTGACACCATCGAAGCGTTAGCTGAAAAAATTGATGTTGATCCAGCAACCTTGAAGAAAACTTTAGATACATGGAACCAAGCAGTGGCAGACAAAGCCGACAAAGATTTCGGTCGTGAAACGGCGATGGACTATGATTTGACGGAAGGACCATTCTATGCGATTCAAATTGCACCTGGGATCCACCATACTATGGGCGGCGTCAAGATCAATACGAAGACCCAAGTGTTGAAAGAAGATGGCACACCAATCACTGGCTTGTATGCAGCAGGTGAAGTGACCGGCGGTATCCATGGACAAAATCGAATCGGCGGCAATGCTGTAGCCGACATTATGGTCTTTGGTCGCCAAGCAGGCGCGCAATCCTCTGACTATGTGAAAGAAAACGGGAAATAAGCGGCTGTTTTTTCCTAAAAAAGATCGTCTATAAAGAAAGAAACTTGGAACGAATCCTGTTAAGTGATTAGGAGGAGAATCGTTTCAAGTTTTTTTGTATTTCTAACTGAAAGGACGGAAAACTAGTCATTATAATCTTATAATGATTAAGTCGTTTATCATACATATATAAATAAACTATTTATAAATGTAGGGTTTGCTTTTCAATGAATCGGAATCAAGGAATAAACGGATAGGATTGGTTTATTCGATGATAAAAAATTTTAGGAGGCAGAGTATGAAAAACGCATTGGTAAAATGGTCGGTCGGGGTGGCAATCTTACTTGGAGGGACCTTGTTCTTCACGGGGAAACAAGTATTTGCTCATGGTTATGTGGAATCACCGGTCAGTCGGGGCTATCAAGGGTCTTTGGATCGCAATACGTTAGGGTGGAGCGCTGCGTTTGAAAAATATGGCAATGTCATTTCAAACCCACAATCATTGGAAACCAAAAAGGGCTTTCCAGAAGCAGGACCAGTAGATGGTCGTATCGCTTCGGCAGATGGTGGACTCGGACAAATCGGGGACTTTGTTCTTGATGAACAAGGAACCAATCGTTGGACCAAACAAGACATCAATCAAGGACCATTGCGGGTCAATTGGCACTATACAGCGCCTCACAAGACCACAAAATGGCATTACTATATCACGAAACCAGGTTGGGATCAAAACGCGCCACTTTCGAGAGATAGCTTGGAATTGATCGCTACTGTGAATCACGATGGTTCGGCTGCCAGCAATAGCCCAAGCCATACCATTACCATTCCAGAAAATCGTCTCGGTTACCATGTCATTTTAGCGGTCTGGGATGTTGCCGATACGCCAAATGCCTTTTATAACGTGATCGACGTCAACGTTTCCGGCTCAACGGTCATTCCCGAAAAACCAGCAGCACCAGCAAATGTCCGCTCAGAACGAGTGACTAGCAGCACGGTGGCTTTAGCATGGAACGGTCAAACCGATGCGAAAGAATACAACGTGTATCGCGATGGTGCCTTAGTGGCAACGACTACTGAGCCAACTTTTACCGACACACAATTAAAAGCCAACACAACCTATAGCTATCAAGTAGAAGCAGTCGGCTTTACTGCGTTAGTTTCAGAAAAAAGTGCTGCAGTGAAAGTGACTACCTCAGCAGACAATCAAGTCGAAACCCCTTCGACACCAGGCAACCTGCACCAAATGAGCGTGACAGACAGCAGCGTTTCCTTAATGTGGCAAGCATCGACTCATACAAATGGGATCGCTGGATATGACGTTTACCGCAATGGCGTAAAAATTGCTACAGCCACAGGGACAACCTATGAAGACACGAATCTAGCAGCGGATACAACCTACAATTACCAAATCAAAGCAATCAGCAAAACGGGCGAACAATCCGCTTTCAGTAACCAGCTGAGCGTGAAAACCAATGCCAAAGAAGAAACTGAAACACCTGGAGGCGGGGAGTCAGAATACCGTGTGTGGAAACTAGGTACATTCTCTGCACCAGAAGTGTATACAAGTGGTGAAATCGTGAGCCATAAAGGCAGCAATTATGTCGTGATTAACACCCACTCAAATTACGGGGACACCACTTGGTCTCCTGATCAAGCACCAACCTTGTTTAAGAAGCTGTAACCCTTGAATGAATCAGGAAAGCAAGAGCAGTGCGGAGGCACTGCTCTTTTTGGCTCTTTTATGAGTGAATGGCTGAATCTTTGTTCGATTCGTGCAACCAATTGGACGAATTCGTTTGAGGAATGCAAAAACAGGTGCTGCTATGCATCATGCGTAGCAGCACCTGTTTTTTGTTTTAGATCAAGAATAGAAGAAACGGATCAAGATTCCACCTAGAATCAGCACGATCGCACCGCATAAACGGTTGGCCATTTGGGCAAAAGCAATCATTTCCATTCTATCAGAGGCAGACAATACAGCGATATTACCTGTTCCCCCCATCGAGTTGTTGATCATACCGGCGCCAATTGCGGTTTCAACGGGGTACATCCCCAATACCATCCCGAAGAACCAGCTGGCAGCCCCCATAGATACGACACTGGTTAGGCAAAGCACGACAAATTGCCAAGTAAAGGCAGAGGCCAATGTTGACAGATCGATCAATGCCAAACCAATCCCCGCCAAGACCGCGTGGGTCAAATTCGTCATTACAACATTGTTGAACATCACCACAGAATCTTCGAGTTTCTTAGGGACAATGTTCAAGGCTTTCAGAATAAAGACAATCACGATCATAAAGGCATACTCGTGAATTTTAGGGAAAAAGTCGCTTAAAATTGCACCAACGACCAACAGTGAGAAGGAAAACAGCATCCCAACCCCGATTTGTTGGGCATCAAGCGTTATTTTTGGTTTTTCTAATTCTTCTTTCGTGGCATTGATCAGGGTGCCATGGCCATTGTATTTGGTTTTAGCAAAGGTCTTTGCGATAAATAAAGCACCAATAATGGCAAGAATATTCCCGAAAGTAACTGCTGGCGCTAATTGAGAAAAGATGGCGGCTTGATTACCGTTTGCCAAGCCATCAGCATAAATTTGTGAAAGTGGGGTGATTCCCGCACCCATCCCGCCAGACATCATTGGTAGAGACACATACATCACCGAATCAGCGAATCCATTGCCTAGCAGCATACCGACAAGGCCGACGGAGAAAAAGCCTATTACCATGGTGATCAAAGCAACAGGAATGAATTTCGTAGAAGCTTTCACCAACAAATTGCGGTTCATACCTAAAATCGAGCCGCAAATCAAAGCGGCAATATAGAAATCAAGAAAGCCAAAACCGCCCCCCATGAAGTCACTGACCGCGTCAATGACTTTCGTGGGTACGAGATGGAAGGAGGCTAAAAGGGTGGCACCAAGCAGGGTAAAAACTGACCCACCGCCAAGATAAGAATTCATGATCGGGAGTTTTTCCCCAATGAAATACAGCAGGTGTCCTAAGGCAACCAGTAAAATGGTGATCCCAACCATATTTAATGGCAACTTGTCTAAGGCAATCGCACTGAATATGACAACCATGAAAAAGAGATACAAGGGAAGACTAATTCCCGAAATCGTCATCGTTTTTAATTTATTCATTTTTCAGACCTTCCTAGTATGTTGGATACCATTTAAGATTTTGGACAGCTTTTGCCATATCGGTTTCTTGCGCTTGGGCTAGTCCTTGTTCTTTGGCTTTATTGGCAACTGCTTCAGCCACTTTGATGGAAACGTCCGCAACGTATTCAAATGGTGGAAGAACAGGTGCACCGGGTTGGCTCAGATCAACCAAACCACTTAATGAGTGAGCAGCGGCACCAATCATTTCGTCGGTCAAGAGAGAGGCTTCTGAAGCCAACATACCTAACCCTAGACCAGGATAGATCAAGGCGTTGTTTGCTTGGCCGATTTGGTAGTCGACTCCTTTGTATTGGATTGTTCCTGAAGGGACACCGGTTGCCACAAAGGCTTTTCCATCAGACCATTCGATTACTTGCTCAGCCGTTGCTTCTAATTTTTTGGTTGGATTCGAGATAGGGAAAATCACTGGACGAGCAGTGTTTTCACACATCGCTTCCACAACTTCTTTGGTAAAGGCACCGGCATTGGTTGAAGTACCGACCAAAATCGTTGGTTTTGCGACTTTAATGACATTGATCAATTGCGTCATATCGCCAGCATTGGCAAAGTCAGCCCGCTTTTTAGCAAATGGTTTTTGTGCAGGAGTCAAATCGGACATATCATCAAACAAAAGCCCTTGTTTGTCAACCATAAAGAAATGATTGTAGGCTTCTTCTTCTGAAAGCCCTTCGCTGACCATTTCCGCATGGACTCGACTGGCTATCCCGGCACCAGCGGAACCACCACCATAACATAAGTAGACTTGATCCGTTAATTTTTCACCTGTAATATCTAACGCGCCGAAGATACCGCCCAGTACAACGATTCCCGTTCCTTGGATGTCATCGTTAAAAGTTGGAATCGTTTGTTTGTATTTGTCCAAAATCGTTGCAGCATTTGAACGGCCAAAGTCTTCCCAGTGCAAGTAAAGTTTAGGGAACAATGATTCTGCCGTTTGAACAAATTGATCGATGAATTGGTAGTAAGCGTCACCGTAGACACGTTCTTGACGATTGCCTAGATACAAATGATCCTCTAACAATTCTTTACGGTTGGTACCGGCATCGATCACGATTGGTAAAACAGAAGCAGGGTCGATCCCAGCAGCTGCGGTATAAATCATCAATTTACCGACAGAAATATCGACACCTTGGACACCCCAATCACCAATCCCAAGAATTCCTTCAGCATCTGTGGCTACGATCAAGCGAATGTCCCGATCGCCAGCGGCATTTTTCAACGTTTCTTCGATGTTTTCTGGATGATTGATATCTAAGTATGCTGCATATTGAGGATCAACGAATAGGCGGCTGTAATTTTCAATGGTATCAGCAATCGTTGGATCGTAGACGATCGGATTGAATTCAACGATATGTTGGTTGAACAAATAGTAGAACAATGTCCGATTGGTATTAAAGATCTCCATTAAAAAGTGACGTTTTTCAATGTCTGATTCTTTTGTGACATATTGCAAATAGGCTTGTTCTGCTTGTTCTTCGATCGTTTGCACGTGAGGGGGCAATAAACCGATCAATCCTAGTTCTTTTCGTTCTTCTTGTGTAAACGCGGTTCCTTTGTTTAAAAATGGGTTATTTAAAATGTCATGTGCTTTCATTATGTTCCTCCAATAGATATATTTTGAGTACTCGTTCATTTCCATTAGCTACTTTAATCCTCGGACAGAATTATAGTCAACTATCGGTGGTATAATAAAAATTATTTATAACAAAACCGCTGCTAGTTTAAACCGGTTAAGGGAGGAATCAGACGATGAATATACGAGATTTAGAATACTTTAACGCTTTGGCAGATATGCTTTCTTTTACCCAAGTGGCGCATAAATTTGCCGTCAGTCAACCAACCGTCAGCTACGCTGTCAAACGCTTGGAAGAGCATTATGGCTGTGATTTGATTGTGCGAGAAGCCTCGCATCGCTCCATCTCATTGACGACGGAGGGGGAAATTTTGAAGGCTCATGCACAGTATATCTTAGATGAATTTGTGACCTTGGACCGAGCCATCGACCATGCTAAAAACAACCGGACCCACATCGGTTTGCCGCCGATCATTCGTTCCAAAGTTTTTTCAAAACTCTTAGATGAAAAAGAGATCATCCGCTTTATTTCGAAATTTCACTTGGTATCTGGGGGATCCAATGAATTGCTTTCAAAACTATTATCGGGAAAAATCGATTTTAGCTTGCTGGGCAGTGTCAATCCCCTCGTCCACCCGAATCTGCAGGTGAAATTATTGCATCAGCAAGAATTCTTTATTTTTGTGTCAAAAGAAAACCCATTAGCTAAGAAAAAGGAAATCTCATTTGAAGAAGCTGCCGAATATCCCTTTATCCTATTGGAAAAAGGCTATACCCACATGCGCGCTTTTCAGAATTTAAGTGAGAAATCAAAGAAGAAGCCGGAAGTCCCCTTTTATTTTTCAGACGTCCAGACGATTGGCCAGCTGGTCAGTTCCAATATTGGCATTACCTTGATGACGGAATTTCCTGTGTTTCAAGAAATGGAAGGCTTAGTGAAAATACCGCTAGTCCCTGAAGATAAGGAAATTTTTTATATTCAATATGCCTATTTAAAGAGTGCGATGTTGAATCAAGAGGTTCAAAAGTTGATTAGGATCTTGGATGAGCTGTCTTGGGAGGAGGAAGAGGGAGGAGTGGGGATTTTTTGAGGTAAGGTCAGAGAAAAATGGTGTAGGTATGTGTTCTTGAGGTAAGAAAAATCTTTCAAAGTAGAAAAAACAAATGGATGATTTCTTTAACCGATGAAACGAGAAAAAATTCCTTTATTTGGGCTGTTCTTACCGCATGAAAAAACGCTAAAAACCTTGATAACTATCGGTTTATAGCGTGTGTTTTTGGTATAATAGTAGTACAGTAAAGTTTGTGACGGTGGCGCTTTTTTTGAAAGTGAGGTGGTGCATTATGAATGTACTATCGAAATCTGAAGAAAGGAGCAGTCTTTTGCAAGGTGTAGATATAATCGGCATTTTGTTAGCAATAGCGCCTGTTTTATTAGCCTTTATTGGTTTAATCGAAGCATGTGTGAAACTAGCAGATACGATTATAAACACTCGTTCTTCTAAGCGTAAAAGCAAGAAGAAACGAAAAAAGAGTGCAAAAAAATAACCGTCAACTTTAGCCGGCGGACGATTATTTTTAACAATTAATTAAAACTGGCCACCGTCTTAAACGGTGCTGTAGGGGAGTAGTTAGCGCAACTCCTCTTTACATAGTAATTATAGCAAGATTTCAGTGAAATATCAACCTTTTGCTCTACAGACGTGCCTTGCAAGTCTATTTTTTTTGCCCTCCTAAGTGGTGGAGGCGGCTGGAACGTGGAGGGCAAAAAAGATCGCTTTTCTTTCTTAAAAAAGGTCTAAGTACCACCATTGTTCCGAAATTTAACCATCCATTTTCTCGGTATTCTTAATCCATCAGGTACTTGAAATACCTTTCATGCGCATGAAGAAACTGAGTGAACAATGGAAAATGGTACAACAGAAAATAAAGGCACCTTTTTAGATCTTTTTTCAGGAATCGGAGGATTTCGTTTAGGAATGGAACAAGCTGGCTTTCGATGTGTTGGGTATTGTGAGATCGATGGCCATTCCAGAAAAAGTTATCAATCAATTTTTGACACAAAACAGGAGGTAGAAATGCATGATATCACAAAACTTTCAGATGAATTTATTCGAGGAATCGGACGTGTGGACATTATCACGGGAGGATTTCCGTGCCAAGCTTTCAGCCTTGCAGGAAAAAGAAAAGGTTTTTCAGATACTAGAGGAACTCTCTTTTTTGAGATTGCACGCTTCGCATCTATCTTGCGACCTAAGCTTTTATACCTTGAAAACGTCAAAGGACTCCTCAACCATGAACGAGGGGCTACGTTTGAGACGATCCTCCGAACCCTGGATGAATTGGGGTATGACGTGGAATGGCAACTGTTTAACAGCAAAGAGTTTGTCGCCCAAAACAGAGAGCGTGTATTTATTATCGGACATCTTAGAGGAGCAGGTACCAAAAAGATTTTTCCTCTCACAAGAGAAGAAGGATCAGCTGATCAAAAATCAGGAAGGATCCGTTTAGCTGGAACGACACATGCAGCGAATGATTTAAGTCGTTTTACACGAGAAAGAACGTACTACACGGATGGTCTGATGGGGACTTTGACCGCAACGGACTACAAAACACCGAAACAAATCGTTGTTGGCAACATCAATCCAAGCGGTGGCGGAATGAATGGCCAAGTGTATGACGCTTCAGGACTTAGTCCTACGATCACCACAAACAAAGGAGAAGGAAATAAAATTGCGATCCCGATACTAACGCCAGATAAAGCTACTATTCGTCAAAACGGCCGTAGAATGAAGGAAAATGAAGCGCCTATGTTTACTTTAACCACACAAGATCGTCACGGAATTATCGTGGCAGGGTCGATCGATGGTTCCTATCGATCAGCTGCAGCGATCCATTCCATAGAAGGGTTATGCCCTACACTTACCACCATGAGTGGTGGCGGCCACGAACCCAAAATACTGGTGAAAGAAGCCACGAAAAAAGGCTATACTGCAGCACTACCAGGCGATAGTATTAATTTCGCTTATCCTAAATCTACAAAACGTCGGGGACGTGTGGGAAATCAGCAAGCAAATACCGTCGTTACAGGTGATCAGCAAGCAGTAGTAACCGAAGATTTTCAGATCCGGAAACTAACACCACTTGAATGTTGGCGACTGCAGTCGTTTCCTGATTGGGCCTTTTTATCAGCGAAATTCGGTAGTAGGCAGATCGCTGAAGAAATAATCAGTAACGGGCTTGATCACTATAACTGCAGATACGATCAAAAAACTTCGGACAGTCAGCTGTACAAACAAGCTGGAAATTCGGTTACTGTATCAGTCATTTATTTCATAGCAAAACACTTCGAAATAAATGATACGACGGCTTTTGATCGCTTTAGCGAAAGGTAAATAATTAAAGATAGTTCTTAAAAAGAACGGTATGCCGTGATATAATAGATATACGGTATACCGTTATTTCGTTTAGGTTAAGGAGGGATTTAATTAAAAATAGACGGAACAAAAAAAGCATTTATTCTGCTGGGAACAGAATAAATGCACAGTAACAAATCCTTTCACGGGACGCTACTACTCAAAATATACCATAATTGCGAGTAGTGGCAAGCTTTAATTGTCACACTCCTTTCAGGAGGAAAAAATATGTATGCAGATAAAGAAAAAATTGAATGGCTGCTATTTAAAAGCGGTCACTCGATCACTGAAATCAAGAATAGATCCGGAGTCAAAGCAATGACTGTCTCTGATTTGATGCACAAGAAATCTTCTATAGAAAGAATGCGATTCGATAACGCTGCAAAGCTTACAAAACTTGCGGATCAATTAAAAGAAGAAATCACTGAATAATCAGGGTTTTGCCTTGTAACTCCTTATCTTTAGGAGGAAAAACTATGAACGCCGTTTTAAATAAGAAAAAATGTACTGTGACATTTGATCACTATGAAGATAATAACAATGTAGCGATTCAACTGGTTAAGAAAAGAAGAGGTCAGTCTGAAGAAGAGCTGCTTGCTACGGCTACGGTAAACACGAGTATCGGAATCAGACAAGATTTCGTCGCAATCAAAGGGTGGTCTGAAAATACGGGCATTGAAGAGGTACTGATAGAAGCGGGTGTCATTTGTGAGGAAGCTGTAGGGGCAATTCCTTGTGGCATGGCTGTTGCAAAAGTCTTTCCCCTTACAGATGAAGCAAAGGAAGTCATGAAAAACAATCAGTAGAAAAGAGTCCGTTCAAAGCTGCGGCGAGTGTGATTTACGCTCGCTGCGTCTTTTATCAAATCTACGATCGTTTCAATGAAGGAGAGCAAGTTATGGCTATTGCAAAAGGAAACACATGTCTTCCTGTAACGCTTAATGAAAAGAGGAAGCAGGGACTGAAGCACTTGAACACCAAGTACAAGAAAAGTGAATCGAAATTAATGTGTATCGCTTTAGATATGTTGCTTGAGCAAGAAAAAGCGGGATTTGAGATTCCTGCACTTAGAAAGTGACCGCATTTTATTTTCTATTTCATTGAAGTGCTATCACTTTTCACTCATTACATTTATCAGTGAAACCGTTACCCAATACGTGGTAAACTAAAATCAGACAAAAGGCGAGATACACTGGATGAAAAAGCCCCCAAAAAAATCGTAAAATTATTAGGTTTTTCAAATGATGGCAAACTTCGCTCGTTGGTTAATTTTGTCCAATGAGATATCAATAGTAAAATGTGATTTGATGGCAGATTATTTAGAGATGAGCAATGAATTATTGCTTAGATCTATATTTTGTTTACCAATTAATACTTCTATGATTTAAAGAAATAAGGTGAGAGATACAATATTTAACCACTAGATATATGGTCTAGTGGTGGTGAAGCATGGTATCAGCTCGGCAATAAATCGGTGGGATTAAATTGAAACTTTACTGGAATAATTTTAAGGAAAATCAATAATTTAATATTTCTAATTTTATTTTTAAGCTATAATTTATTTGTCAAAAGACTTTAAAAAATTAAAAAAATATTGATATAGGTTTATATAAATGATAAGGTTAATTATGGCGCTGTCAATAAAAGGAGAATATTATTTTGAAAAAAATTAGACTAGTTTTGACAATTGGTATAATCGCATCATTCTTTGGTTTTGTAATTCCTTCTTTCGCAAGAAGTATTTCAACCTATGATGTAACGATTCCTAGACAAGGCGCAATCGTTACTGGTTCATTGAAGAAAGAGTCTGCAGGGAAAGGTGTTCATAATAACTCTGCAATAGGTGGTAATAAAAGAATCAATACCTCTATTCGTTTAAAAAAGGATAGTTCAAATATAACCCCATCTTACAATATGGGGTCTGGGGACCGAATTACACTTAGTTACTCTGGTGGCGGTTCTTCTTATAACGGTAGCAACACTTCACTTGGAATTGCAACTCCTGTAACAACTACCGTTAAAGTTGCTGCTCAAGGAAGTTGGAGTCCAGACGAAAAATAATTTATAAATTAAAATATATGATAGCGCCAGATTTTTTGCTAAAGGGGATTTAATAATGAAATATATACACTACGAATTGAAGTTAGTACTAAAATCAAAATTATTTGTTTTTTCAATAGTTTTATCAATTTTGAGTATTGTAATAGGAATAGTTGGTAATATATTGCTTATCGAAATGGAGAAAGGTTTAACTATTTTCTTTTCTGGATTTAGCTTAAGCACTTCCTCAATACTCCCTTTATTGGCTCCGTTGTTAGCGGCTTTACCAATGGCCGATTCTTTTATAAATGATTTTCAGAATAATATGACTACAGCAATATTTGTTAGAGAATCGAAAGAAGATTATTTCTTTAAAAAATTTATTAGTGTGGGTTTATCTGGTTTTCTATCTTTATTCTTCCCATTGACATTGTTACTAATAATAAATTTATTAATATTTCCTGACTATTCTAATGCATATGTAGGGGTAATAGGAGGGGCATTTTCTAGCATTTTTTCAAAAAATCAATTGTTATATGCTGTTGTCATTATAGTAAATAGTAGTATTTTTGGATTTATATATGCCAATATTGGTTTAGTTTCTTCTTTCTACTTTAAAAATCGATATATATGTGTGTTTTTTCCTTTAATCGTATATTTTTTACCATCTTTTATTTTCCCTTTTATGGGATTTGATAAATATGAACCAGTTACAACATTTGATTTAACTTCAAATACAGCCACAAATGGCTATTTAGTATCTTTGCAGTTAGCATTCCTATTTATATCGACTTTCTTTGTGGGCTATAAAAAAATCGCAAAAGGAAATTTAAACATATGATTCGAAGAACAGAAGCTATAAGATTATCTAAAAATAATCGTCATATTATATTATTTGTATGTTTATTATTCATAGTAATTTGTTTTTCTTACTATCAATTTTTTTTGGAAACACCAACTAGAAATTTTTTCATGTGGCTACTTTATAACTTTCAAAATCTTTATTCCACAATTTTTGCTTTTCCACTGCTTTATCTAATCACAATAAATTCGCAGTTTTCATTTAACCTCAATAATTATCTTTATCTTAGTAGGATACCGAATAGAAAATTTCTATTTATTTCAGATATCAATTTAGTTTTGAAAGTTACTTTTTATTATATGGCTGGGATTTTTTTCATAAGTTCAATATTAGGAATCTATGAGTTGAGATTTAATAATAGTTGGAGTCAAGAATTAGTTAATTTTTTTAAAAATACGTTTCAAGCTATACCAAATACTAATTATTCTCCCGTATTTCAAACAGGGCTTGCCTTTCTATTTTTCTTTTTATACTTATTAACTATTGGGAATTTATTTAATTTTTTGTTTGTGTTACTAAAAAAGAAAGGAATTAGCTTTTTAATTATATTTGGTATGATTGGGCTGCAAGCATACTTTTTTAAATCACCTACAAATAACTTAATTAAAATTATGATGCCTATTAATCATTATTTGATTTATTTTGAAAGAGCAAATGGCCAGTTTATTTCAATTTCTATAAGTTTTTTGTATTGGCTATCCCTTTTAGTAGCTAACTATTCATCTCTATATATACTATACAAAAATACTAAACTAGGAGATTAGGATGCATAGCATTTTACGGTTTCAAAAAATCTATTTTGCACAATTAAATAGCAAAAAATTTATCTCATCAAGCATTATATTAATTTTAATTATTTATATTTCTACATTAATCGATGTCGGTGATCAACCAGATTTAATTTATAAGTCAATCGTTAACGGTATTTCCTACCAAGATTTTTCTTTTTTAACAATTATAAGATTTTTAGTATTACATCTAACCTATGTTTATGGATTTTCGGCAGCGTCTAGTTTTAGTAACAATGCCTATTTGTATCTAGCCATTATCAGACTTAAGAGTCGATGTAATTTGTATTATAATTCTATTTTCTTTTCTTTAATTCTATCCATACTATATTGGGGGATAGCAGTTATTATTCTTGTGGTATATTTATCTGCTTTTACGCTTTTCAATAGCAGCCTATCCGAGATTTTTTTCTTATTAATTTCAAAAGAAACAATGCTATTTTGTCTATTAAATATGCTTACTAGTTTTAGTCTTATAAACATTTTTATTCTGGTTAAAGCTAAGTTAAGAAAAGAGACATTAGCGTTTGGAACAATTGTTTTTCTACTGATAATTTATATATATTCATTTTTCATTTTTGGGAAAAATCATTTTTTATTTCTTAACACAGGAATTTTAACTGTTTATAGAACTAATTTATTCTTATTGGAAAAAGAATCATTAGTGCCAAATCTTTTATGGTTTAGTATACAAAATTTAATCATAGGATATCTAAATTTGTTTAATCTGAAGAAATTAGGAGTGGAGTGATATTAGTGAAAACTATAGAAAGTGTAATACAATTAGACAATGTGAGTATGAAATTTAAAAAGCATATCATTTTCGAAGATTTATATTTCCAGTGTCAAGCTAACGAGATAATTGGTATCGTTGGTGAAAATGGATCTGGAAAAAGTGTATTATTTAAACTTATTTCTGGATTTATTATTCCAGATAAAGGAAATATATCTGTGAATGGTATTAATATAACGAGAAATAATGCACTACCTGATAAATTAGGGGTACTTATAGAGGAACCATCTTTTTTAGAAGATATTACAGGGTTTGAAAATCTTAAATTACTTTCTAGTATTAAAAATGAGATATCAGATGCTGATATATTTGAAATACTATCAGAAGTAGGACTAATCGATAGAAAAGATGAAAAAGTTAAACATTACTCTTTAGGAATGAAGAAAAAACTTGGGATTGCTCAAGCAATTATGGAAAAACAAGAAGTAATTTTATTGGATGAACCTATGAATGCTTTAGATGAAGAAAGTGTTGAAAAAATGCGATCTTTATTTAAGAAAATAGCTACTAAAGGAGCTACTATATTAATAGCTAGTCATAATAAAGAAGATATAAATAAACTCTGTGATAAAGTTTATAGAATAAAGGATAATAAATTAGAGAACATAGAATTTAAAACTCAAATAGAAAATTAATCTTATTGTTTTAAATAGTCATTCAAATAGCATATCGTCCTCTTAGTTATTTAAATATTCGTAGAAAACGATATGATTTTAATACTTAAAATAATATAATTTCTTTTCAACTGTTTCAGACAATCTATTTGATAGAGTCTACTCATCTCTACCAAATTCAATGTTTTTGAAGCATTAATTTAATGATAGCTTGCTTCAGTAATCGTATTATGCATAAAGTTTTTTTAAATGAAAAAGTGGTATGCGTGGCTATAAATGTTAGCTCTAAATACACTTTTAATCGTTGTAATCTTAACTGTTTGGCTATAGTGATCTTTATCATCAGTAGTGTTATTAACTTCATATGTTTAAATTTTTTCTGCCCAAGCAACTAATGGCAAGGTACAATGGATTATAATAGATATTATCAAATATGTGTATTGGCTAGTGGTCGTTTTTATATTTTACAAATAGAGAATCATCGAAAAAAAGTTAAGGGGCTATTATGTTAGAATTAAGCAAATCTGAATATCAACTTCTTTACTATTTTTATGAATTCAATCAGGCTTTAACTAAACACGAAATATTAAAAAGACTTCCAGAACTAAACAAAAATACGACTGCTGCTGTGATAAGAAGCTTGTTAGATAAAGGGTATTTAAAAGTAGAAGAGATTAAATATTCTCAGAACGTATTAGCACGGGCTTACAGGCCTAGTATTCCTTTTATAAATTTTATAAAAGAAGAGTATGGGGAAGTGGCTGTAGAAAAATTAGTTAATCATGCAGTAAACTCTTTAAAGACCAAAAAGCAAACCGAATACTTTTCCAATCTTATAATTGAAAGAAAAAATGCCATAAATAAGAATAGTTGAAAATTTCATATTTTGTAGACTATTCAGGGAATAAAAAAGGGTCAGAAACTTAAAAGTTTTTGACCTTTTTTCCTAAAGAACTCTTCAAACGTTTAGTCTGGAGACATAATTTATCGTTTCAAGGGCTTTAATTGCTTCAGCAACAGATCCCGCTTGTTTGCAGTATAATTTTAGCTATTATTTTCAAACTAGCACTAAACTTTCTTCAAGCATGCTATTATAATCAATTTTCGTAGTAGAAAGTCTTGTATTTATATTGTTAAAAAATGTATTGACAATTTATATACAATTAAATTATATTTAATTGACCTTCTGGCTTAACACTCAATTTAGAAGGATAATGTTTAGGGAGAGAGAATAGTGCAGGGAAAGAAGAATTATTTTAGAAAAGGGATTGTTGGTAGCGTCATCATTAGAGTCCGTATGTGGTAATATGACAGATTATGAGTATATAAGAGAAAACCTTAATAAATTATTTAATCTAAAAAAAGATATGTATTCAAAATTTTTCCAACAAGAAAAATTTTATAATTTTTTTGGTGATTCAAATATTTCAATTGCAGATAGAAATAAGATATTAAAATTGATTTTTAAAACTGAAGAAAATATTTATGTTTATTATGATGATTACTTCTTTAAATATAGTAAAAAGTGTTTTTTCGATAAAAAATTGTTAAAAAATTTCTTGGGGAATTATACAAATGATACAATGTATCCTTTTATGATATTCTCTGAAAATTTTGATAGATTCCTATATATGGACACAGTCTTTGAAGATATATTCCTTTTAAGTATAAAGTCTGAAAAGTTAAAAAATAGTATAGAAGATTTTCAGAATAACTATGATTTTATTTGGGTATCAAATATCAATAATCTAGATCTTCAACAGAGATTTGTTTCGGGATTATATATAACAAAAAAGAAATTAAAAAAATTAACAAGTATCTATTCTGATCAAGGTTTTTGAGGTTGTGTTGAAAAGCTTGAAAGATAAACGGATTTGCCTAATTTTCAACCAATGGATTATGCTGTTTTGAATGACCTTTCAATTTCATTCCAAGCAGAAAAGTCGAAGAGGGTAATTTCTCTTCGACTTTCTTTGTATAAAGCGGAAACCACTTCAATGCTTTTGGACTATAGATTTGAAAAAAATCATTACATTCGCTGTTCTTTGTATGATCTCACTTGCTTTGATAGGTGGAATCTTATTTAATGTGTCAAGTGAGCCTGAAGTTGTAAAATCAGCGGAAGTTCAGAATATTTCTGAAGCAGTTTTTAAATGGAAATCGGTTGTGCAATCGGAAGTGTAACTATCAACAACACAACTCATCAAGCAGCTTTTAATACCGGAAACCAGTTGATTAGCTTCAATGGTCAAGCACTAACCTATGATGCAAATGGGAATCGTCTAAGTGATGCAAAATATAACTACGCTCGGGATCAAGCGGATCGCTTGGTAGGGGTGACGAAAAATGGAGAAAACCAACCATTTGTCACATACACTTACGACGAGGACAACCGACGATTGTCTAAGAAGATTAATGGACAGATAACGAACTACCATTATGATGGCGATAGTATTGATGTGCTGTATGAAACAGATACGAATGGGCAAGTTTTACGTCATTATATCTACTCTGATGATAATATTCGCTTAGCTATGAAGAGTGGGAAAAACACGGTATACTATCATTACAATGGGCATGGTGATGTGGTTGCATTGACGGACGAAAACGGCCAGCAAGTAGCCAGCTACACTTACGATGCTTGGGGAAACGTTCTAACCAGTGAAGCAAAAACGGAACTAGCGAAAAGCAATCCTTATGGTTATGCCGGATATACGTACGATGCTGAAATCCAACAGTATTATTTAATGGCACGGTATTATCATCCGGCTCATGGAGTTTTTACCTCTCTTGATCCTGATCCAGGAGACGAAGATGATCCATTGACCATGAATGGATATACTTACGCAGACAATAATCCAGTGATGTATGTTGACCTTAATGGGCATTTTGCGATTGTAGCTGGTCTAGGGATTTATATAAGTGCAAAAGTGATTTTTACTGGTGTAACTATGTTAGCTGGAGCAGGCATAGGTTATTATTTGGCGAAAAAACGACCTTACAGCAAAAATAAAAGAACTACTAAGCAGGTTCCACCAAAAGGACAGCGAGGGTACAGAGGAAGAAATAGAATAAAAACTCAAGTGGAAAATGGTAGAACACACCAGAAAAGAATTTATGATGAAAAGGGGAATCCACGTGTTGATATCGATTACAGTAACCACGGTAATGCTAAACGACATCCCCATGTACCACATAAGCATATATGGAGAAAAGGTATTAGAGATAAAAAAGGTATAAAGATTCCAAAGCATACTAGAAAATAATAATCATAATGAAGGAGATGGTATAGTTATGTGGATTAATATAACTGATACAAAAGATATTAACTTAATTGTTGAAGATTATGACAACTTCCATGATGCTATTATCGAAAAAGTAAAATTTGTTTCTGGAATGAAAGTAGACGATGCAGGAAGTATAGTATTCGGAAGTGGCATAGATGATTTTTTTTTTAAAGATTCAAAATTGATCATGATAATTAGCTCACAATCTAATAATTCTAAAATAATCTTTAAGTTTGAAGAGTTATTAGATTTTAAATATCATTTTTCATCAAAATTAGATAACATTTTATATGATGCAACTCTTGATTATAGAGGATATAGATTTCACTTTAAAACAGATTTGTTTGATATTGCAGCAAAAAAATTGCTATATAAATTTCAAGATTGAAATTTGTATCATAAAATAAATCTACCCGTCGATCGGGAGGATTTGTTTACACATTAATCTGAGGTATTCAAACGACGCATACATTTTTAGTGTGATGGCGATAACATTGATGTGCTGTATGAAACAGATACGAATAGGCAATTTGTCACATACAATTACGATGAGAACAACCGAAACTTCTCTAGGAAGGTTAATGGACAGATAGCGAACTACCGTTATGAAGGTGATGGCAAAAGAGAGAGTTCAGAAAATGATTAATTTCTGAGCGCTCTCTTTATATACAATAATTGAGATCAATTACTTTTTTTATGTCCATAGAATTGTAAAGTACTTATTTTTATTTTGAAAAATTATTTTACAATTAATTGAACAATCTTTAATTAGGTCAGAAACTTAAAAGTTTTTGATCCTTTTTTCATTGCTAACTTCTTAGCTTCTTCAGTAGCTCATTTAATTGTGTTCAGTAATATATTTTTTTCAAAAAACGGAGTATCATACTACAATACGCTGATTAAAATACTTTTAAATATTTTTAATCTAATAAAATTAGGTGTGCCTACAAAAAATTGATTGCTATCCATAATTATAGTATATTTTAAATAAATAGATAAAGCGATGTTTTAGAAAATATAATAATTGTTAAATATACAGGCAGTTAAGAAAAATGTTTGGTTTGTAATAGATTTAACTTCTATATATTATGTGGTATCGAGTTAAGCACCTGAATTTATAAATAAACTATTACAAATATAAATTTATTAGTGAAAGTACTTTTTACTAATGGTATGATGACGATTTCTGTCTCATTCAAAATTTTGTTAGGAGAGCGAAAATGGAATATCTAAGTATAACTATTAAGAATCTGGATAAAAAGAGGATTAAGCAGTTTAAGCAGTTATTTTCTTCATTTGAGAATGAATTTTCAAGAATGTATAAATCACAAATTAAGTTTGAGGGAGAAGAATCAAAGAGATGGGCTTATTTTTTTATTTGCGAATTATCAGATAACAGTAATGTTGATGTTTTAAAATCAATCAAAAGTATGACTTCTGATTTAAAAGAATATATAATTCGTACAGAATTGATGGAATTGACACCAGAGAGTTTTCTTAAAAAAGTACCACATAAAACAGGCATGACAATTATTGAGCATGTTAATGTACAAGAAGAATATCTGATTGATTTCCAAAATATTATGATTAATAATAATACACCTGCTATGAAATATATTATTGAAAAAAAAGATTGGTGTAATGAGTTTATCGCTCTTGAAACAAAGAATATTTTATATCATGATGCTACTTTTAAATCATGGAATCAGATTCATTTAGTCGATATGGCCGCTTATGGAATTTTTAGGTACAAGAAGGACTTTAATGACGGGCTTCGATTAGTCGATGCACCAAGTTTTAAAACTAACTTTAAAGATCTGTCTAAAATCCGAAAATTTACTTATAAATTTAAAAGTAAATTAATATGAAAAATTATTATTGAAGCGACCTTAGAAATAAGTCTAAATGTTTAACTTTATGTAGATCACTATTTTAAAGAAAAATTTTTTTAGAATATTTCAGAGAAGCTGGTTCCTAATAACAGAAAATTTCTTGTGAATTTTTTTAAAAAATCAATAAAGGATTTTGTATTCCATTGTTTTTATAAAATATCTTGTTAATTTACTGATAGGCCAACAGAGTATACTCTACTGGCTTTTTTTTTTAATTGAAATATATAGATTATTTTTGACGGACAGATATGTTGTGCAAAATCAAATATAAAATACTGAAATGTATTAAGATCGTAGTGATACAAATTTTTTTGAAGATAGCATCGTATTAAATCTTGTACTCGAAGTACACGATTTTTTTAATGTTCACCGGTAGCTCGAATTTTTAATTCATCGTCTACTACGTATTCGGTCTATCTTACGATGTAATTATCAAAAAAGAAGTAGAAAATCTATAATTAAAAACAATGATTTTGGAAATTTAACAAAATAAAAACTATAAAGAAATTAGCAATTTTTTGGCCGTAAACGCACCAAGAGTTTTTCTTTATGCTTAATACTTGCTAAAAAATGATCGCTGGATCAATTAGCCCATAACCTCTGTAATCGATGGTTTCTACACATGCGTCTGAAATAAACTTCTCCCACTTCTTGACTAAGCATTTCAATTGAACATCCCCAATAACAAGTTTATTTTTTAGAACTATTTTTGATTCCTTAGGTGAAAATGTTACTAATTCAAAAGAATAACCAACACCTTCATTTATGTAAGACCTCCCCAGCTGCTGCACTATTTTATCAACGATTTTGGATTGTGTATCGTCATCTAATTTAACGAAAAGTACCTTTTGCATAAGTAGTATCTCCATTAAAATTTTCAATCAAATCCATTACGCCATCTGAGTTCAATCCAGCATAGTGACCTGTATGAAAGCTGATTCTTTCAATTCTTGAAGGAATGTAATGCAATAAAGCAGGAGAGTCTAAAGGAATCAACGGGTCTACAATGACTAGTTTTTCATCTGAAAATTTGTACTTACTTATTTTTCTATATTCCACTACTGATACGTTAATTTTTCTGTCCGACATCAATATATTCCTTGCGATAATTTTTACAACGCTGCCGGCTAACGGAGACTTGTCTACAAACAATACTTTTATCATAATTGCACCTCTATATAATTAATATTATTAATTAAGTATATTAATTAAAATGAAATTTGTAAACAAAAAAAGACAACTATTTTTTAAAATAGTTGTCTACAGGTAGAAGGGAGTATCTTTTGTTACTAACCAGAAAAGTCCCGTGGTTAGAGAATGTTGAAAGTCTTCGACAAAAAGTATTTCAGGATGGTTCAATTGCTTTGAAAGAATCTCTGAATTATCAACGCTTTTATATAATGCAGATTTACTCAAAGAATTTGTTGAAAGTATAAAGGCATCTGGTGAAATAACAGCATTGTAAATTTCCAATATTTCGATCAGCTTAACGATCATTTCGTCGTTATTGATAGGGGGCGTACAATTGATGAGATTAGGCAATAGTTTCGCTTCACCAGCTAGATTCCTTCCACCTTCAAAAAGAGCCCCGTTGGAGTAAATGGTGATCCCAGGCATACTGTTTTCAGGATAATAAATTCCCACTACCGTTTTGATTTCCGCTGAGTGATTTAAAACAGTATATCCCACCGTCAAGAGATGCGCATCGTTTTGAATTGAAAAAGGGATATTAGTTATTTTGGAAATCTCTTCTCCAAACGTCCAATAATTGAATACATCGTTCCAGCTTGATAGTACAGTATCCTTATAAACTTTCCCAGGTAGCGATACACCTATTTTAGAGATAGAGAAATCAAGATTTAAAAAATGGAAAATTTTTGAGACAAAAAAATCTATTGTCAATTTACTGAAATCAAAAATTCTCTCATACTTTATTTGTTGATTTAAATTCACAATTTGACCAACAATGATTAAGTTTCGATTACCATTGGTAATTCTTTCTTGAATGCTCATCAAAAGAAAAAAAGAATGATCGTAATTAAAATCATAACTCAGTGCAGGTCGACCAAGAGATTGCTGGTAAGAACTTCCAGTAGTAATAATAGAGGAACTCACTAGCTCTTGGACTAATGAATTGATTGTCACAACGCTCAATCCAGTATGTACGGCCATATCTGCTTTTAGTGCAGATTTTTCTTTATAAATGTACCTCTTTAGAATATCTAAATTTTTCTTTCGAATCATATTTCTAGATGTGGTCATGAATGAGAATCCTTTCAAATACTTATATTACTTCTAACTATAAAATATATGTAAACGAATGTAAAACTATTTAATTAACCATACTTAAAAAAAATTAAAGCCAATTGACAAGTAAAATAATAATTAATATACTTAATTAATAATATTAATGAAAGGTGGTTTTCATCCTTTGGACATGCGGGAAAGAATCTATTCGGGAGATTTATTTTTAGATAATTGCCAAGGATTAGATATTGAAAGACAAGATGCAAAAGAAAGAATGCTGAAGTATAATAGTTTACTCCCAAAAGACAAGAATAAAAAGGATCAATTGAAAACTGAAATATTTGGAAAAGAAACAAATGCCCACATAGAGAACCCATTTCACTTCACTTATGGTACCAATATCGAGTTGGGCGATCATTGTTATATTAATTATAATTGTAATTTTATTGATGATGGTAAGATTATAATTGGAAGCGGTGTTATGTTTGGAGCAAATGTAACAATAGCAACTGTTGGACACCCTATTAATCCTGATTTCAGAAAATTTATGTATACTGAGCCAGTCGTTATTAAGGATAATTGCTGGATCGGTGCAGGTGTAGTGATTAATCCAGGAGTTGTTATCGGCGAAAACACTGTGATCGGATCTGGTAGTGTCGTTGTAAAAGATATTCCGGATAATAGCGTGGCTGTTGGAAACCCTTGTAAAGCAATTAGAAACATTAGTCAGGAAGATTTGCAATACTACAGAAAAAACAAGCCAATAGACCTTGCAGAGTTAAAGCAAGTTGAGGAAACGAATCAAAATACGTAAGCATAAGAGAGAAGAGGAAGTAGAATGATAAAATTAGTAATTACAGATCTAGATGGTACTTTTTTAAATAGCAAAGGTGATTTTGACCATGAGTATTATACTGATGTCTCAAAGAAAATGCAGAAAAAAGAGGTTGTTTTTGCCGCATGTACAGGCAAACAATGTGAGCGAGTAGAAGAGCTATTTGGACCAGAATTGTCAAAAAATGTGTGGATTTTAGGCGATAGTGCTACTCGAATCAAGCATAATGGAAAATATGTCTATGAATCATTGTTACCAAATCATATCGGTAGAAATATTATAAAAAAACTTGAAGAAATCGCTTCAGATCATATTATAATTGCATGTACACCAACAGCAGCGTTTATCAAAGAATCAACACCAGACAAGGAAGCTCAGATGGTGCGAGGATCCTATGCAGTGGTGAAAAAAACATCTGATTTAAGTGAAATAACAGAGGATTTTGTTAAGATTACTATTTTTGATCCTAAATTACGATGTTTAGAAAGCGTGAAAGAGTTAGAAGCATTTAAAGATCAAGCATATATTGTTGCTTCTGAAGCTGCATGGATAGACATTTCTAACTACAATGTTCATAAGGGAACAACAGTGATGGAGTTACAAAAAAAATTAAATATATCAAAAGAAGAAACAATCGTTTTTGGTGATGGGTATAATGATTTAGAATTATTTGCTCAAGCTGGAATTAGTTTTGCTATGGAAAATGCATTCGACGAGGTGAAAAGTCGAGCAGATTTCATAACAAAAAATAATAACGAAAACGGTGTACTAAGAGCCATAGAAAAACTTATTTAGTTAATACTCTCAGAGAAAAAAGGCAATTGATAAAATTTATCTATTCAAGTATGTATAAAAATGATACAAGAATCATTTAGAGAGTGATTCTTGTATCATTTAATCAATTATTGACTATGAAATGAATCAATAGTTTGAAAAGCAAAGTATTGCTATAGAGTCTAACTGATTGACTGTAAGGAACACAATTAGACTAACTACATATGAAGATAGTGGTGAAGTAAACGTTGATTTGTAGAACGTGTTTTTTTTGTTTATTTAGTTAAACATCTTTATTAATTTTGTTAATAAGGATATAATTGTTATCATGCCTAGTTTGAGGAAGGAGTAAGTAATTTGAAAAAAAAGATAGCAATACTGTCTTTATCTACGGTAACAGGCTCAGCCACAGCGATAACAACTATACTACCCCTAATGATGCTATTCTTCTTTGACCAAAGTACAGCTAGAGTGGAGACCTTGGTTACAGTCTCAAGTATTAGTGCGGTTATAACAATTCTACTAAATGGTTATATTTGTAAAATGATAGGTATAAAAAAAACGATTGTTACGGGTTTGATTATAGGAGCTCTCTTTGGTGTTTTTCCCTTATTTATAAACGACTACTACGGAATTCTTGTTTGTCGAATACTATTAGGCATCGGCATTGGGTTATATTCTCCACATGCAATTTCACTAATTTCTTTTTTTTATAAGGGATCTGAAAGATCGAAACTTCTTGGAATGCAGATGGGAATAGGTGCATTGGGCAATGCAATTTTGTTATCAATATCTGGTTGGTTGGCTTCACTTGGCTGGCAATTCTCCTTTTTGGTCTATATTTTATTAGCCATCATAGCTGTGCTCATATGGTTTTTTGTTCCAGAAGTCAATTTAACACAATCTACTGAGGAGATATCGAACAAGAGGTTAGGTAGCAAGGTTTGGTTCTATCTTATTTTGTGTTTATTGACGTTTATAATTATTTGGGGAGTGCAGCTGAAAATTCCTTCTTATTTGATTGATAACGGGATCAAATCCACCGAAAAAGCAGGAAGCCTACTGAGTATTATGAATATTGCTGGAATGCTCGCGGGTTTTTCTTTCGGATTTATATTCTCAAAATTGCGTCGATTCCTTCTTCCGTTAGGTTACTTGGGCGCGGCAGGCTCTGTTTTAGGCTTGGTATATTCAAATACGTGGGTAAGCATATTCCTATTTGCCGTCTTGTTTAATTTTATCTATTCATTTACTGGACCCTCAATAACTGTAATTTTGAATCAATTGGCAAAGAACGAGCAAATAACGCGAGTAAATTCGTTGCTTACCATGACAACAATAGTTAGCTCATTCGCAGCACCCTTTATTTGGAATCCGTTACCCGGACTCTTGGGATTGTCAGAAAACGCTCAAAATTCTTTATTATTTATGATTATATCTTTGTTGATCTTAGGAGTTATTTTAATTGTGCGGAGTATACTTATGAAAAGTGATCATAGCTAGATTTGAGGTAGAATTATGGATCCTATTATAGAAAAACGACTGAAATTGATAAACACCTTTGAAAACAATCAATTAAGAATTCTTTTATTTAGAAAGTCCGTCCGTTCTTGCGGTGAAGAATTATTTTTAGGAAAAGATGTATTTTTTCTGAGTGGGTCGAATATAACAATTGGAGAGAACGTAATAGTTATGGATAATGTATGTTTTCTTGATTTTGATACTATCAATATTGGAAATAATGTGCTAATTGGTGAGGGAGTCACTATCTATCCTGGCGTAACAGTGAGGGACAATATCATTCTAAATCCGTTCACGGTAGTTAAAAAATCAATTTTCTAAAATTAAGTTAGTAAATATAGTTATAATTTTGAAAAAGGGAATTGAGAGGAGAAATTATGAAAAAAGATTTTGATTACGAACAAATGCTTAGTGGTGAATTATATATAGCATCAAATATATTTCCAGAAAATAATTCAAGTCACGGAAAAAAAATCGCACAGAAAATTAATGAGCTACCTATTGATAGAAAAGAGGATATCGTTCGATTAGAAAGAGAATTGTTTGGCAAATCGGGCGAAAATATTTATGTAAATCCCCCTTTTCATGTGGATTATGGTAGACATATTGAGATCGGTAACAACTTCTATGCGAATATGGATTGTATTTTTTTAGATGTGAACAAAATTATTATAGGAGATAACGTCATGGTAGGTCCGCGTGTAAGTTTTTATACGGCAGGACACCCGATTGATGCGGAAGTTAGAAATACTGATTTAGAGTTTGGCTTGCCGATTCATATTGAAAGTAATGTTTGGATTGGTGGAAATGCGGTGATACTTCCTGGAGTAACTATTGGGGAAAATTCGATTATTGCAGCAGGATCGGTAGTAACGAAAGATGTTCCTGCAAACACTATTGTTGGTGGAAATCCTGCTAGAGTAATTAGAGAAATAAATGAAGCAGATAAAGAGCTTTGGACCAGAAAATCAAAAGAATATCACTTAAAAAAATTTAATTTTCAATAGGCGTTGTTTGATTGATTAGTATAAAAGTTTGTGTGAAAGTAATTGTTTTTATACTATTTTATCGATGTTCTGAATTCATCCGAATACTAATTATTGAAGGTAAAAAGTAATTAAGAGATGACGTAATTAAATTTTGGTTTTGATAAAGTTTACATTGCATAAATAATAGCTTGATAATAATAGATGGGAAATTGATATGTGTAAAGAAGATTTCAGAAATTGATTAATTTCTGAAATCTTCTTTTTATATACAATAACTATGATCGATCATACTGTTTCGTGTCCATTAAATCGTAAATAAATCATTTTATGAGTAGTGGAACAATTCTTTAAAGGGTCAGAAACTTAAAAGTTTTTGACCTTTTTTCCTAAAGAACTCTTCAAACGTTTAGTCTGGAGACATAATTTATCGTTTCAAGAGCTTTAATTGCTTCAAAAACAAATCCGCTTGTTTGCAGTATAATTTTAGCTATTATTTTCTAACTAGCACTAAACTTTCTTCGAGCATGCTATTATAATCAATTTTCGTAGTAGAAAGTCTTGTATTTATATTGTTAAAAAATGTATTGACAATTTATATACAATTAAATTATATTTAATTGACCTTCTGGCTTAACACTCAATTTAGAAGGATAATGTTTAGGGAGAGAGAATAGTGCAGGGAAAGAAGAATTATTTTAGAAAAGGGATTGTTGGTAGCGTCATCATTCTATTGACGGCTATTGTGATACCATCTACAATAGCTGTTGCTGAAAGTATCGGGGAAATAGATTCAAAATATATGGACTCTGAATATCCTTATTTAGTTGATTCTGAGGAACAAGTAGCTAGCCCTCAAGAGCCAACAGAAATTATAGAGGAAAGAACGGAAAATGAAGTCGTTTTAGACAATCATGATGGTACTTTCACAAAGAAAATCTATCAAGAACCCATTTATACAGAAGCTGAAAACAGCGGAAAGTTAGAGGAGGTACAGACCAATCTAATAATAGAAGATGGGGTTATTCAACCAGATAATGTGACAATACCAACAACGTTTCTTCCAAAAATGGAAAAAGGATTGTATCAGATTGTAGGAGACGGGAGCGAGAAGATCTCCTTTTCATTTAAAGGCGCTTCAGGAGTAGCCAAAGAAAGTAAAGAACAAACGAGTGAAAAGAATCAATTAATAGCAGATTCTTCAGGAGAGGTAATTGAAGATAGCTCAGCAGCAAACAGCCAGATGCATACGCAAGAAACAATAAATGATCAGGAAGAAGAACAAGAAAAAATATATGGTGAAGAAGTATCAATCGTCACAGAAGATCGGGATGTTGAAATTTCTGAAAACGAAGCTCTTTACAAAAATGTTTTGCCAGAAATTGATTTTCGTCAAATGGTGTTTAATCAGTCAGTAAAAGAAGATTTAATCATCCATAGTGTAAACGATTACCATAGTTATTATTTTGAAATCGAAACATCATTAAATCCAAAGGTAGAGGATACTGGAGAAGTAACATTTCGAACGAAAGACAACAAATTTATTTATGAGATTCCTCGGCCGACAATGACGGATTCAAATTTTGATGAGCAATTGGGGTCAGGCATATCAAATGAAAGTAATTATTTTGAAGTGATTCCGTTAACAAAAAACTTGTATCAGCTTGTACTTCGAGTAGATAGTGATTGGATTCAGTCCACGGAACGAGTATTTCCCATTTATATTGATCCAAGTATTACTTATAACAAGCTGCAAGATGCCAATGCTAGACAAGCGAATGGAGGTACAAACTATAGCGGAGCAAGTTTATGGCGCCCACAATTGAAAGCACACACTTTATGGGTAGGAAAATATCAAGATACACAAGCTAACCAAGCTTATTTTAAAACAGATATGAGCAAGATTAATCAAGCAACCATTCAAAAAGCGCAGTTTAAAGTATATAATATTTGGCATTCATATGATAACTTATCTAACGAGCTTTCTCTAAATGCTGTTAATCAAAATTGGGACCCCAAAAAAATTACCTGGAACAACAAACCTTCGCACACTTATATAACTAAAACAAATGTAAAAAAAGCTCAGTGGGCTACTTTTGATGTCACAACACTTGTTCAAGAATGGTCAACTGGAAAGCGAGTTAATTATGGGATCAGCTTAACTACTAAGAATCAAGATGATCATTGGAAACAAGTAGTTGCAGCAGAAAATAGTACGAATATTCCATATTTTGAGATTACTTATGCATATAATAAACCAGTAAAGCCTACTGTCAAAGGTATAGCACATGATAATCAGAAAACTGGACATTTAGAAATAAGTTGGCCAAAGATAAACGGTGCAACAAGTTATCAGATTATCTTATCAAGTGGAAAAGAAAATTTAGCGTTTCCTGTTGGTAATGTCACTTCTTTTTCAACTAAAGGGAAAGGGATTTTTCCCACTGATAAAGAAATTGCGGAAGGGATTTCTCGCTACCACACAGATGGAAAAGGGACTGATTTAGCTCTTGATCCGAGAGAATTTTATGAAAACGTAGATGCAGAAGGAGCTGCAAATAGTCTAAAAGGAATATCAGGATATGATGTGAGAGTTGCTGCAGTCTACCCTGGAGGTATTAGTCCTCAATCTGATTATGTACGTACCTATCTTCCAATAGGAGCACCCAAAGGACCCATTGCAAAAGCCTATAGTAATTTAACTGAAGAAAATAGTGGGTATGTTCAGTTAAGTTGGGAAGAGGTTCCTTTGGCGGATAGTTATGAAGTATTAGTTTTTAACGGAAAAGATTATCAAACTTTCGATGTAGGAAATACATTAACTTGGACAACACAAGGAAAAGGTATTTGGCCAACCAACGAAGAAATTGCTGTAGGAAAGTACCAACTTCATACCGATGGTAAAGGTTCCGAGTTAGCCAAAGATCCACGACCAGTGTATAAGAATGCCGGAACACAATATGCGGCGAAGACAAATTATTGGTTTCGAGTCAGAGGGTATCGTAAAGACAATAAACATGTAAAAAGTAATGACTCTGCAGCAGCAACACCAGTCATACCAGATAGTCAAGCAGATAAGCTTGGGATGACAGATTTTTGGACAAGTATTCCAGTTCGCGGTGGTCAAATCAATGCAGTAAATGGAAACTTGTTGTTAACGGAGGAAGATTTTAACCTAGAAGGTCGCGGAATCTCGATTGGCTTAAGTCGTACATTTAATAGTTTTGATCAAGAAATCGGCTTGTTTGGGAAAGGTTGGTCTTCAACTTTTGAAGAAAGGCTGATCGATCATGTAGAAAAAAATGAAATCTACTGGTTGGAATCTGATGGTAAGCAGCATGTCTTCAAGAAAAAAGGAGAGATTTATCACGCACCTCCTGGACTTTTTTCTGAAATCAAAAAAGAAGCTGATGGAACCTTTACAAAAACCGAAGAAGACAAGACAAAGACCTTGTATTCTAAGACAGGAAAAATAGTCAAAGAAATTGATAAGAACCAAAATACGACGGCGTATACCTATGATGCGACAGATCGGTTAGTAACAATCAAAGACGCTAGTGGCCGAGAAGTAACCCTAACGTACGCAAAAGACGCTTCATTGGTTGAGAAAGTTCAATTACCTGGGGACAAGCTCCTTTCCTTTCGGTATGATGATGACGGAAAATTGATTGAATCCAAAACAGCGCGAGGGAAAACCTACGGTTACGGTTACAATGACCAACAACAGTTAACGTCACTCTTTGAACCCAAGCATACTAAAGAAAATCCGCAAGAAACCCGATATGTGTATGACGAAAACAAACTTCAAGAGATTATTGATCCAGTACAAAAGAAAACCCAGTTGGCTTACAATCCTAGCGAACATGTGACCACAGTAACAAATGAACGGGGCAAGAAAACAGCGTACTATTATTCGAAAGCTGGAAATCCAGAGAAGACGATAGAAGATATTGAGGGATTAAAATTAACTACTTCTTATCAATACGAGTCTAATAACTTAATGAAAGAAATCAATCCAAAAGGGCAAGCAGAAACGTATACTTACGATGGAGAAGGAAACATTCTTACCTTCACAGATGCGTATGGTACGGAGGCGTACGCATATAATAAGAACAACGATATTGTTACAGAAACAGATACAGAAAATCGTAAAACCACTACTGCATATGATGGAGCAGATGCATTATCAGAAACTATAAATGATGCAAGTACTTCCTCGTTCACAATGTATGATCGCTATGGGAATATCTTGAAAGAGAGTGCTTCTTTAGGAACGGGTGAAAATATGGTGAAAAATAGTGGGTTTGAATCCGGTAATACGGACAGTTGGTATCTTTCACAAGACAAAACCCGCGCCAAAGGTTCGATGAGTGTTGATACCAAAGAACGGGCACCTGGTTCGCTAAGCGGGAAATATGCAATCAAGATCCATTCGGAACCCGCAAATAGTGATCGAAAAACACATAGCAGTACGTCTATCGCCCAACGATTTGATGTCGAACCAAATACCACGTATACGCTCAGTGCAGACATCAAAACAGCTAATATGAAAGCTTCTCAAGCCTTTTTAGATGTATGGTTTATTAAATCAGATAACCAAACTGGTGATGGGTGGCGGAATAACCGAGAAACGGCAATCCAAGGCAATAGCGATTGGGTTCGAAGACAAGTTACTTTTACTACCACAAAAGAGACACGACGTATCGGCATTTATTTAAAAAATGAGCAATTGGCTAATGAAGCTGGCAGCGGCGATGCCTGGTTTGATAATGTGCAGCTGGAAAAGGGCAGCACACATACTGGATATAACCCAGTACTAAATAGTGGGTTAGAGGAAGCAACAGGGTTACAAGAAATTCAGCATTTCTCTCTTTCTGGAACGAAAACGAACTTGCAGTTATCAGATGAAGCTTTCTCTGGAGAACAAGGATTTGAAATGACAAGAAAAAGCGGAACAGAAGGGAATGGCTATATTGCCCAATACGTCTCATTAAATCAACAGAAAGCTGAACCAATCACTATTTCTGCTTTATCTAAAGCCAAAAATGTGCAAGCCGGGGATAAAAGTGCTGCCCATCAAGACTACTCACTGTGGGCAGATATTATCTATCAAGATGGATCGAAAGAATTAAGACATGAGAAATTTCCGACAGGTAATCAAGATTGGAACCGTGCGGCTATTGCCGTACAACCAAAACAGCCAATCAAAGAAGTCAAATTATTGTTTATGTTCCGAAATCAGATGACTGGTACTGCGTATTTTGACAATCTTCGTATCATGGAAGGGAGCAGGCTAACTGAAAGTGAGTACGATGTTGCTGGAAATTATGTGGTTGCTCAATATGATGAAGAACTTAGAAAAACAAGTTTTACCTATGATACATTTGGAAATCGTTTAAGTGAAACAGATGAAAAAGGACAGCAAAAGAATTTTCAATACGATAAAGACAATCAATTGGTAGTTACTCGATTGGCGAACGGGACAGAAGTGAAGTATACGTATGATGATAACGGGAATATAACGAAACGAGAGATTGTTGCGAATGGCATAGCTCAAAGCCATGGGTATAGTTACGATGCTGATGATAAAACAACCTTGTATCAGGATCCATTAGGTCGCAAGATTTCTTATGAATATGATGCCAGCGGGAATGAAATTGGTGTGAACATGCCCAACGGTAATCAGATTAAGAATGAATATGATTCGGCAGACCGTCAAACAAAAGTTTTGTGGGGGGCTACTCCTGCTTATAGCTTTCAATATGATCCTAATGGGAATCAAACTAAGGTTACAGATCATCTCAATCAAGTAGTAACTGATAAAATATATGACGATGCAAATCGAATCACTAAGGTTCAAGAGCGCGGGGGAACCATCAGTTATCAGTACAAAGACAAGCCAACAAAAGATAATAAAGGAAAGACAGATAAAGTAGCCGATGTCACCATAAATAAGGGAGCGTATTCGAGCAAAGTTAGCTATGAGTACAATGCGTTGGATCAAAACACTAGTGTTAGTGATGGCGACAACAAGTATAGATTTGATTATGACGAGTTTGGAAATAAAACGCTCTACACCGCAGGAAATGGTTCTATGTCAAACTTTAGTTATGATCAAACGAATAAACTTACAGAAGTAGCAATCGGAACTAAAAACCATATTCAAGTGTTAAAAGAGAGCTACGCGTATGATGCGACAAGTAATCGGACAAGTATCGTGCATACAGATGGGAAAAAGACAACATACAGTTACGATTCCACTAATCAATTGACTAAAGAAGTCTTATCTAACGGAGAAGTACGGTCTTACACTTACGATGGATTTGGTAACCGAACAAGTGTAACTATCAACAACGCAACTCATCAAGCAGCTTTTAATGCCGGAAACCAGTTGATTAGCTTCAATGGTCAAGCACTAACCTATAATGCAAATGGGAATCGTCTAAGTGATGAAAAATATAACTACGCTTGGGATCAAGCGGATCGCTTGGTAGGGGTGACGAAAAAGGGAGAAAACCAACCATTTATCACATACACTTACGACGAGGACAACCGACGATTGTCTAAGAAGGTTAATGGACAGATAACAAACTACCATTATGATGGTGATAGCATTGATGTGCTGTATGAAACAGATACGAATGGGCAAGTTTTACGTCATTATATCTACTCTGATGACAATATTCGCTTAGCTATGAAGAGTGGGAAAAACACGGTATACTATCATTACAATGGGCATGGTGATGTGGTTGCATTGACGGACGAAAACGGCCAGCAAGTAGCCAGTTACACTTACGATGCGTGGGGAAACGTTCTAACCAGTGAAGCAAAAACGGAACTAGCGAAAAGCAATCCTTATGGTTATGCCGGATATACGTACGATGCTGAAATCCAACAGTATTATTTAATGGCACGGTATTATCATCCGGCACATGGAGTTTTTACCTCTCTTGATCCTGATCCAGGGGACGAAGATGATCCATTGACCATGAATGGATATACTTACGCGGACAATAATCCGGTGATGTATGTTGACCCTAATGGGCATTTTGCGATTGTAGCTGGTCTAGGGATTTATATAAGTGCAAAAGTGATTTTTACTGGTGTAACTATGTTAGCTGGAGCAGGCATAGGTTATTATTTGGCGAAAAAACGACCTTACAGCAAAAATAAAAGAACTACTAAGCAGGTTCCACCAAAAGGACAGCGAGGGTACAGAGGAAGAAATAGAATAAAAACTCAAGTGAAAAATGGTAGAACACACCAGAAAAGAATTTATGATGAAAAGGGGAATCCACGTGTTGATATCGATTACAATAACCACGGTAATCCTAAACGACATCCCCATGTACCACATAAGCATATATGGAGAAAAGGTATTAGAGATAAAAAAGGTATAAAGATTCCAAAGCATACTAGAAAATAATAATCATAATGAAGGAGATGGTATAGTTATGTGGATTAATATAACTGATACAAAAGATATTAATTTAATTGTTGAAGATTATGACAACTTCCATGATGCTATTATCGAAAAAGTAAAATTTGTTTCTGGAATGAAAGTAGACGATGCAGGAAGTATAGTATTCGGAAGTGGCATAGATGATTTTTTTTTTAAAGATTCAAAATTGATCATGATAATTAGCTCACAATCTAATAATTCTAAAATAATCTTTAAGTTTGAAGAGTTATTAGATTTTAAATATCATTTTTCATCAAAATTAGATAACATTTTATATGATGCAACTCTTGATTATAGAGGATATAGATTTCACTTTAAAACAGATTTGTTTGATATTACAGCAAAAAAATTGCTATATAAATTTCAAGATTGAAATTTGTATCATAAAATAAATCTACCCGTCGATCGGGAGGATTTGTTTACACATTAATCTGAGGTATCCAAACGACTCATACATTTTTAGTGTGATGGCGATAACATTGATGTGCTGTATGAAACAGATACGAATAGGCAATTTGTCACATACAATTACGATGAGAACAACCGAAACTTCTCTAGGAAGGTTAATGGACAGATAGCGAACTACCGTTATGAAGGTGATGGCAAAAGAGAGAGTTCAGAAAATGATTAATTTCTGAGCGCTCTCTTTATATACAATAATTGAGATCAATTACTTTTTTTATGTCCATAGAATTGTAAAGTACTTATTTTTATTTTGAAAAATTATTTTACAATTAATTGAACAATCTTTAATTAGGTCAGAAACTTAAAAGTTTTTGATCCTTTTTCTATATCCAAATGTTTAAGAATAAAATATAATGATAAATTATATCATTATAGAAATTATCTAGTAATATTCTGTTATTTCATACACCTATGAAAATTATGATTTAAAATCAATGAGAATATAGTGTAAGCTAATTCATGTAAGGATAAAGTATGCATACAAACTTACATAAAAAGTATCAAAAACCTTCGTTTTTTAGAATAAATATTCGTTATGTATTCTCTAAAATAGAAAACCTATTCTAATAACTTTTCCAAGACATTCGATGGTATCGGATGTCTTTTTTATTGTCCTCTTAAAAACGAAGAATTATGAGACAAGTACAGCGGGAGGGACATGATGAAAAAACTAAAAGGGTGGCTTATGGCCACTTTAATGATCGTCATCTTTTCATCCAACATGGCTGTTGCCCAAGAAGTGCAACAAGTTGAAACAGCTGGAACAATAGGATTCACCGGTGTCTATGAACCCATCGGAACACCTGATCCAACACCACCTGAAAGTATTGTGAGACCACCAATAACTGAAGTGGCCAAGCCAGGTGGCATATTGCCGCAAACAAATGATAATGGATCTTCTAGGCTCCTTTGGTTAGGAATTTTGATCATCAGTTTCGTTTTTCTTTTGTGGAAACGAAAAAACAAACAAATACAAGACTAAAACAAAAAGAAAGCAGGAATTATCACATGAAATTTATCCGTTTAGCAACAATTGCAGCATTAAGCTCCACCATTTTGGTTGGAAGTGTCACAGGCTTCGCAGATGAAGTACGTAAGGTCACTACGGATGGAACGATTGAATTTACACCAAATGAAGATGAAGACCTCGTCGTTGTCCCGCCAGAAAGTGGACCAGATGTAGAGATTGAACCTGAAGTGCCAGGAACAACTGGACCTTTATCGATCATGAAAGCTGCCACCATGAATTTTG
Source organism: Enterococcus sp. CR-Ec1 (assembly GCF_002850555.1). Taxonomy (NCBI): domain Bacteria; kingdom Bacillati; phylum Bacillota; class Bacilli; order Lactobacillales; family Enterococcaceae; genus Enterococcus; species Enterococcus sp. CR-Ec1. Next base: position 3,611,535 of record NZ_CP025223.1, on the reverse strand, counting down.
GTTCACAGGTCATTTCGAATCAAGATCAAACCTATAATATGATCGCAGAAAAACAACAAAAAACCGGTACGACTGGTGAAGCAAACAAAGTCCCTTATGTCAGTTTTGCACAAGTACAAGATGTCCGTGGGACGAATGCGGGTTGGGATCTACAAGTACGTATGACAGATTTTAAAGCAACAAAAGAAACAGTCAATGATACCTTGATTGGGGCAGAGATTTCATTGTTAAGTCCAAGAATCCAGTATGAAGGAAGCACAACTGGGAATGCGCCAGTAGCTCATACAAGTGGATTGAAATTGATACCAAATGCTTCTGCCGTATCTGTGATGACTGCAGCAAAAGATAAAGGAGCAGGTGTTTCTTCCGTCGTTTGGGGAAATCAAGAAAACTTAGATGCACAAGATGAGGACGATAAGGTTGATGTGGTGACAAATAATGCCATCCAATTATTTGTTCCTGGTGCGACAGCGAAAGATGCAGCACAATACAAATCTACATTAACTTGGGAATTATCTACTACTCCTGATAATGAGGATGACGATGAAGAAGATGTGGATCAACCAGATGGAAATGATGGCGTATAGTCCTGACGAAACTAACGGTTTCAGTTGATAGAAGTGAACGATGTAGCGTTACATTTTGTAGCGCTACTTTCTTTAAAGGAAGGAGTAAACCAATGAGACAAGTAAATACATATCGAAAAAATAAAATCCAACAAGCAGGACTAGTACTGCTTATGGTGTTCGTTAGTTTGTTGGCTCCGATGCGTGTAGGTGCAGAAGAAGGAACGTTGAATTTTTATGTAACACCGGAATTCTCAGATAATCAAAAAGCAGGAAATGAACGTTACTTTCAGCTAACTCTTCCACCAGATACGACAGAAAAACTCACGTTGAAACTACAAAACGCCAATGCAGACGCAAAGAAAATCAAAATCACGCCACATACTGCGTATACGAACGTGATGGGGGTTGTGGAATACGGGCAAGACGCGGAAAAAGCAGATCCCACACTCAAGCACTCGCTGGATGAATTGATCGAACAACCCGAAATCCTTGAACTTGGTGGCAATGAAACGAAAACGGTGACACTTGATCTGAAGATGCCAAAAGAAGCCTTTGAAGGATTCTTAGCGGGGGGCTTAAGGGTATCCGAAGTCAAAGAAGACACAACGGAAGAAACGAGCGATGGAGAAGGCGTCGCCATCCAAAATGAGTTTGCGTATATCATCGGGGTGGTTGTGAGCAACAAACAAGAGGCCGTGCAACCTGATTTAGATTTATTAGATGTTTTTGCCGATCAACTCAACTATCGCAATGTGATCAGCGCCAATCTACAAAATTTCACCTCGACATTCGTGAATCGCTTAGAAGTTGAAGCTACGGTTCAAAAAGTGGGCGAGGAAGAAATTCTATACCAAGCCAGTCAAGAACAGATGCAAATGGCGCCAAACTCCAATTTCAACTTTCCGATTTCCTTAGAAGGAAATCGTTTTCGCAGTGGGGAGTACCTGTTGAAACTAAAAGCTACCTCAGGGGAAGAGGAATGGGAATGGGATCGGAAGTTTACCATCGATGCAGATGAAGCACGAGCATTGAATCAGCAAGATGTCACGATTGACACAGGTACTAATTGGTGGATGATTGGTTCAATCATGTTACTTGTGTTATTACTTGGAATCAATCTTTATTTATTTTTCCATAAAAGAAAAAACGAGCAATCGAATAAGAGTAATGAAAAGGAGTGAATGCAGTGATCTCAAGATTAAGAAGAGTAATGCTTGTGTTAGGGACGACCATCTTAATTATGCAAGCCGTATTCATGCCAGCCGGCATGGTTTATGCAGAGACAATGACTGATACAGAGGAACAAGAACAAATGAAGTTATCTAACTTTCAAAATCCCATTGAGGAACTAGCTAGCGATCCTAAGTTTTTCTTTCATCAATCTCATTTACAAGGAACGGTGGAAGAACCCCTTCAAGTGACATTCTTTTCTGATCAAAAAGTGTCCGAAGCGAGTGTATTCTTACCAGAAGAAGCAACACTCTTAAAAAATAAATTACAAACAGGAATCTCAGTTTCGGAAGGGGCGCAGCCTAATGAATGGATCGTTCAGTCAGGAAGGGCGAAAAATACGTTTGTTCTTTCTCTGGTATTCGAGGTAACAGGGATGTATGAGGTTGCTATGGCAGAAGATATAGTGAAAATTGAAATTTGTGATCACGAAAAAACACAAATGGATGAGGACGATTCAATCGAAGAAAAATCAGATCAAGACTATGTTACTGAGGATGATTTGGGTTATCAGAAAAATAGTGCCGCTCAACTTTCTGAGACTTCACCAAGAAATTGGAATATCAATAATTTCCCCTTGATTATAAGTAGAGGAGACCAATTAATACGTCCGGAATTGATACCAGATACTTATCATTATGTCCAAGCATCTAACTCTAGCCTGCCAGCAGGTTTTGGTTGGATGAGAGCATTCGATCGTAGGCCGCTCGATTCTGGGAGCCTGTCAGCTATTAAGTATATTTTTCCCGATATCGTTCAAGATACAACTGGAAGCAATCTAAATCTATTTTTCGATGTTTCACAAAGTTCAGCTATGGTGATACAGAATACCCCTGGGAGGATGTGGAGTAATGGTAATGGTTTGTCTATACCAGCAAGCTTTACCGCCGATATATCATTGGAGAATTCAAACGGTTTGGCAGTAGAAGCACCTATATACTTTTATCATAGCAATGCGGGTTATACATTGCACATCAAGAAAGATGATCTTATTGGGGTGATACTTCCTTCAACTATAAATACTTTTACCGTAGTTGAATCTGAAGACTCTTACGCAATTGATGCAGCTGCTGTGGGTACTAATACAACCGGATGGATTATTAGAAATGGTGCACAATTTCGGGCAACTACTAATAGTGGAGCGGGTTTTTCGATGTTTTCATCTAGACCTTCAACTTCTGCAGTCAAGAATTTAGCGTTTGAAATTTTTCCTATAGAAGGTGGAAGTGCTGAGTCAAACAAGACTTCTGTGTTTCAAGGGGAGACAGTAGATATTAGCGCATTTTCTAATCCGGGCTATCAATTTAGCCGATGGGAGATTGCATCTGGATCTGGCGGCGTGATTGAAGAGATAGAATTAGAGAATACTAATTTTACTATGGGAAGTTCTGATACCGTTCTTCGAGCAATATTTGAAGAAATTAAATATGAGGTTGTTTTAGAAGCCAATCCAATAAATGGAGGAACGCCTGAAGTAGAGACACCCCAACTATCTCCAGGGGAAAAAACAGTGATTCGTGCAAATCCAAACCAAGGATATGATTTTGTTCGATGGGAAATCATTAATGGAGAGGATAGCGTGATTGACAATGCCTTCAATGCAGTGACAACTATTACAATGGGAAGTGAAGACACTAAGATTCGAGCGGTTTATGAAACTAAGATTGTCTCACCGGTAGATCCGTTATATCCAGAAGTAGAAGTGAATCCAGAAAACACACCGGAATTGCCAGAGGATCAAGGCCAACTAAGTATTGATTTTATTTCGTCCTTCGACTTTGGTTCACAAGCTATTTCGGTTCATGATCAAACCTATTATGCCAAACCGCAACGTTTACTAAATGAAGATGGCACAGTAAATGAGAAAGAAGAACGACCAAACTATGTCCAGATTAGTGATCGACGTTCGGAGAACGATCGCAACGGATGGACACTAGCGGTCACCCAAAAAGAACAATTCAAAGGAGAAGAAAATCAAGTGCTTAATGGTGCGAGATTGAGTTTATCAAACCAACAAGTCATTACCGCACAAGGAGGGGAAGCACCTGGACTCCAATCCGTACCTTGTACATTAGTTCCTGGGAATCGACGAACGCTGCTACATGCACAAGGGTATGAAGGAACAGGTACATGGATCTATCGTTTTGGCGATGGGGAGACGGCGGGTGAAAGTGTTGCACTGGATGTACCAAGAGGGGCTAATCCAGAAGCCACTACCTATTCCACTTCCCTTATCTGGGAGTTAAGTGCCGTTCCTGGCAATTAAACAAAAAGGGAAAGAGAAATCTCTCTTTTCCTTTTTCTACTATTATTCACAAGGATATTTACTAGAAAGGAGAGGCAATGAGTCAGTTGTTTTATCACCTGATCTATCAGGAAAAAAACAAGCATTGGTTGATGATTTTAGATCAGTTCGAAGAGAATCAAACCATGACAGGCAAAGACCTAGCGACGAAACTAAGTTGTACGCAACGAACGATCCAATCCGATATCAAACAAATCAAGCAGTATTTTGACGCATCGATCCTGCTTGCGGGCGGAGAGGATGGCTATCATTTTTCCTTTCAATATCCCACGGCATATACAAGAAAAAAACAAGCGTTACTAGATCAAGAACCTTTGTTTTCCTATGCGGATCAGTTACTTGCCGGGACTCGAAGGACCAATCAAGAGTGGGCGGAAATCCTCAACCTGTCTCCGGCTAGTTTTGGTCGAATTAAACGACAGTTTGTTCACCTATTAGAAGAACATTACCATTTGACGATCGTTGACAAAGACAATCAATTAAAAGGAAATGAGCCCGCCATTCGGCAATTCATGCATGACTTGTACTTTACGCTTCCTCTTTGTCCAAACGTGTTGGAACAACGAATCGAGTCCTGGGACTCGTTCGATCAACCCACTAAGCCTGCCCATTGGTCGCTAGATCCGATCCGTCTGAATCAGTGGCGCCAACTGGCGCAATGGCGCATCGATCAAGGACACTGCTTACAGGTGAAAAAAGGCCAAGAGGAAGTGCAAGAAAGAATCGTTGTCGCACTGGATGAAACAGTTACACTCCCTTTCCCACCGCAAGAAAAAGCAGCCTTGTTTTTATTGTCTTTAAACGAAGAACAGTTTTTAAACTCGTTAAGACAGAGAGAATTTATTCGACAGTTTTCTTCTTAAGAGTGGGCATTATTTTTCTGTTATAAATTTTGATAGTGTGACGGGGGCTTTTTTTGAAACTTTGATCGCTTTGATGGTTCAATTCTTTCAAATATACTCAAACAAAGCGAAAGAAGAATTAACTAAAAGACAATCAGAATCAGAAGAAGAAAAATTTTTTAAGCAGCTGATGGAAAACTATTACGAGAGTAAAAAGCGATTTGAACGATCATTAGTACTTACCTTCCAACTAGTAGGCAGCCCCGCCTTACAGCGATGGATAAAAACGGTGGTTCGCTATCACTTACAAACGAAAGGTTACTATTTATTAGAGGACGTTAAAAACGCCCCTTTCAGTCGTCGAGTCACCCTATCGAACAAGAAGATGCTAAAAGACAATCCGCATGTGGTGTACCTACCAGCCATACCTGAAGAAAAAGAAATCAAGCGAGCACTGAGAGTGATTGATTGGTGATAGTAACTAATTTTGCTATCACCCTGATTATCAATGTTAATAAAAGAGGAGACAAGAGATGACTAAATTAAAAACAAAGAACGAATATAGAGAACAGTTTCAGATGGCTCTTGATCAAGCAGGAAAGGAAAGGATAATGTTAACTGCTTACTTGGATATGCAGTTTCAAAAACTAAACCAACTAATCGAGAGTATTTCGCAAGAGAGTTTTTGGCAAGTCTTTCCTGAAATCTTAGGTGTGGACGCAAAATTAACTCTATTGACTGAACTGATCCCATTTGACGATTTCTCAAATGAAGAAATTATTCGAATCATTGAAAATGACTATCCCAATTATTTTAAGGAATTGTGTGGATACGACTTAAAAATGAAAGATAAGCCGTCAATGATTTTTAGTGTTTTGTAAATCACGTACCCTATATTACAAGAGACTTGATACAAAAGAAAAAAATGATTGGAACAAGAGAATGATAAAAGCAATAACTTACCCTATATTCACCCTATTTTTGATGGGAATCGCATGGCTCATAGTACCCTTAGAAACAAATGCTCAATCACAAGCCCAAACAGTCTCCACTTTATTGGAAGCTGGCTGGCTAGATGCAACAGATGAATCACTTTTTGGGATACAAGCTTTACAAAAAAACAGTGTTGCAGATCAGTCCGATAAATTACAAGAAATTATTGATTATGCGGATAGAACCACAAAAAAAATCTACATTCCCGCTGGCACGTATATTTTGAATAAGAGTGTTACTCTTAGAAGCGGAATAAAACTAGAAGGTGACCCACAGCGTCCAACAATTTTAAAAAATACGACAGGAGAGAACATTGTTTTATCAGATGAAAATTATCATACCAGTCAAAACATAGAGATCAGGAAATTGTTTTTTGATGGTGTAGGGATTTTTACACGGTTGGCGAATGATATCACCATCAATGACAATATTTTTTATCATCCAGTCTCTTTGTATCCTGTTAGTCTTCAAACATCAAAGGGTGCTATCCTAAAAAATAATATTTTTATGCGAGATCACGAACATGCGACACCAGATACAGAAAATCGTGCCATTTATATCGGTGGCTTTTCAACTATCGGTCGCTACGAGTATATTGAGAATGTTCAAATTACCGATAATTTATTTGGTCTGAAGATAAATGAATTAGAGGCAATCAAAAGTTTTAGTAATGATTCGATCATTCAAACGATTGATCGTCTTCAATCTGCCATAAAATTGGGAGACGTTCAGCTGGGGCACAACGAACAAAACTATCTTTCTTGCGGAGTAAATTCATATAGCAATGCGAAGAATGTGTTAATTGAAAACAATTTTTTCCATCAAATGTACGAAAATGAAGATCGTCATGAGGTTGTTGGCGACCATGCGATTTACTTAAGAGGTTCTCAAGATATCCAAGTGATTGGTAACCATGTACGTGGATTACAAAACGGGCCAGCAGGAGGCTTTAAATTTAAATCAGGACGGAATATTACGATTATGAACAATTACCTGCGTAATACGGGACTCATACTGTATGAAACACCTGAATTTGGTTTAGGGGATAGTTTTACGCAAGGACAAGTTGCAGAGTTATCCAATTGGTTAGTCGCAAATAATATATTTGATTTTAAAGAATGGCAAGACAAATATGCGATTGGTATTGAATACAATCGACATACAGGCAAGGATAATGTGTTTAATGGCGTTTTTATCGACAATCATTTTGTCAATTATCACAATATTCCAGCCAATCGTCGACGTTCTTTATTGATTATGAACAGAGCGCTTGAAGGGTTTAAAGGAGAATCAACTTATGTATCTGGAAACACACGTGATGATACGTCGGATGGGATATTAGATGTAGAGTTTTGGTCGACAGAAGAATATGCCAAAATGCCTGATAGTTGGGAAAGTCTCATTGATTCTTCCATCTATGAGAAGTACAAAAGCAGCCCAATTCCCACTCTGAATTCCTTTCCTATTGGCCGTACAGTCGAATTGATAATCGGTTCTTCCTATGACCCATTTGATTTTGTGGATCAAACCCATGATATAGATGAGGAGAGACCGAGTATTAAAATTGTCAATCCGGAAGTGCTAACGAAAGTCGGACAACATCAATTAGAACTGCTTCTCACCTATCAGAATAGTCGTGAGGTACGCGTTTTTTCAAATGTAACGGTTATTTCTCAAGCAGTCGATGAGATTGTATCAAATAACCCCGCCCAAAATATTGATACCCATGGTCAAATTACGTTTCTACCTAACGCAGAAGAGGCAATTGTCATCCCTCCAGAAACGAGTCCTGAAGTGACCATCCCACCCGATACCCCGGGAGTAACAGGCCCATTATCGATTGTAAAAGCAATATCGATGGACTTTGGACGTCAAGTGATTTCTACAAAAGATCAGACCTACGAAATGAATGCAGAATTGGCAGAATTAACGGATGGATCAGGACAAACTCCTTATGTCAGTTTTGTCCAGATACAAGATTTGCGAGGAACAAATGAAGGATGGACATTGAATCTGAGTTTGAGCGACTTCACTTCAACGACTAGAAACAATCTCCTTAAAGGAGCAGAAATAAACTTAATTGATCCAAAAGTTCACTATGAAGGAAGTAATGAAGCAAACGCACCCTCTAATAATGAATCGTCCATACAGTTAATACCAAATACAGGTATGGTAACTTTGATGGAAGCACCTTCAGGAACAGGAGCCGGAACTTCTTCCTTCGTATTAGGTAATCAATCCGATCTAGAGAATCAGTTGTCGGATCAAACATCAAACATGGTTAAAAATGCGAATATCTTGCTTACAGTGCCAGGAAGAACAGAAAAAGATGCGACAATCTACCATTCAGTTTTGACTTGGGAATTGGCCATGGTTCCAGAGTGAAATGGATTCTTCCCGAATTAATAAAATCATTGTTAAATTAAAATTTAGATTTATGATTATTAGGACAAGTCTCGGAGGGGGTCAGAAACTTTTAAGTTTTTGGCCTCTTTTAAGATTTGCTTTAATCTAACAAAGTTTATGAAAAGTGAAAATATTAAATAAATCAACTATATAACTACATAAAAGCATGTTATCCTCTTAAAGAATGAAAATTGATCAATGAACAAACTTCAAAAATTCATATTTTAAAGTGACTAATACGTATCGATTGACTAAAAGAATTATGGTGAATATATTTATGGATATGAATTAAATTCCTAATATTAACTAAAGTATAAAATTGTTGAATAAAAGTTAGAGGTAGGGGAAAGTGCGTTGGAAAATTTACAGGTAAAGTTTATTACTAATAAAGTTACAATTAGATGGTTGAAAATTTTGGATATGTTGGAAAGATCACGTGTATGTTCTTCAAAACAAATTGCTGATTCGTTAAACGTTGGTATGCGAACTATAGGTACTGATATCAGAGAGATGCGAGAGCACTTTGGTTCATCGATTGAGATATCTTCTGAATATGCTGGCTACTTTTTTAAAGAAATCAATCCTGATTTATATCACGTGAGAAAAAGAGAATTGATCGAAGGGGAAGTTCTTTTTATTGTTTTAAAGAGTATCCTTAATGGCAATCTTCACACATTTGAGGAATGGGCATTTAAGTTTCATCTGTCTGAGAGCACAATGAAGAGATATTTGATGAGTGCGGAAGAGACACTAAAAGAGTATGAATTGAAATTTTCTTTAACCCCAGTTGATTTACTAGGAGGAGAAGCAAATATTCGCAAATTTTACAAAGATTTTTACTACGAAGTAGAAATTGTACCGCATACACTATTGCCAATTGATCAAATCAGAAAATTTATAGAAGAGTATACTACGCTTAATCATTTTAAGTTCAATACAAATGTGTCACAGTCTGATTTTTCTTATTATGCATACATAATGATTCAACGGGTTAAAAGTAAAAGATATCTAAAAACTAATAAGCCAATGAATGAATTCGTCTATAGCGAGCATGAAAAAAATTTTTTTCATGCATTAGATGCATATGTATATAGTGAAGAAGACGTTATTATTCCTCAAGAAGAAAAAAAATTCTCTATCTTTACTGTGCTTGTCAAAGAACAATCAATGATATTGGGGGAGAAAAAGATTTTTGTAATCAATTTGATAAAGAAATGAGTTTAAAAAAATTATCGCATTCATTTTTATCTATTTACGATGCGAAATTGTATTTGATGAACCCGGATTTATCCTATTATGTGCATTCTTTTTTTACAGCAGTTCAGAAATTGGATAATATACATCCAATTTTTAATAGGAATGTTACTGGGATCAATGAATTTGCAAATAGTGCTTATCCAGAAGGTATGAAGATAGCCTATCAATTTATAAAAAAAAATTGGGCTGTATTAAATGTTTCGACTAAATTCATTGATGATTTAGTAGCTAACTTAACATTAACTGTAGAATCTATCAAAGACTTGCACAAGCCAAATCCTAAAAAAATAGCTTTTCTTTTAGAAGGGTCTTATTATCTTTCCCGATCTATTGAGTCGAAGGCCTCTCGATATTTAGGTGCACATCACCAAATATATTTTATAAACATGAACAAACTAAACAATAAGTTTTTAACAGAGAATAAAATTGATATTTTTGTGACAAATCAAGGAGATTACATTACAGAATTTTTAGCCAGTGTAGACTATCTAGTTTTTAAGTCATTACCAGATGTATCGGATTGGAACAACTTGTTAAGAATGATCAATCCTCAACTAGGAAAGGATGTAAGGTTAGATAAGGTCGTATATGAGAAATAGCGATGAAAATATATGGATTCGATTCTTATATGTATATCAAATCAAAAAAGTTTTTGAAGAGAGCGCTAAAAAATTAGATTTCAGATCTAATTTTTTAGCGTTGTTTTTAATTTGAAGTTATTTCTTGAAGAGTAAAAAACCGATTATACCAAAAACTTCTAGGGGGTGCGCAATTAAAGACTTTCGATGGTGTTTCTATTCTAGTAAATTATAAATCGTAATATTTAATACGAATCACAAAAAATATTACTGGATTAATTTAGGGGAGGTATATGAATATATTAAAAAAAAATCGATCGTATTATTAGTTATGTTATTTATTCAGTTTTTAACAACTACCAATGTAAAGGCAGTAGAAGTTGAGCGTACTGAAACAACTGGATCGATTGGCTTTAGTGGTGTCTATCAACCAATTGGTACACCTGATCCAACACCACCTGAAAGTATCGTGAGACCACCAATAAATGACGTAGCCAAACCTGGAGAAACGTTACCACAAACAAATGAGATCGGTCATCCATGGTTCCTGTGGTTAGGAATTTTGATCATCAGTTTCGTCTTTCTTTTGTGGAAACGAAAAAACAAACAACTACAAAACTAAAACAAGAAGAAAGCAGGAATTATCATATGAAATTTATCCGTTTAGCAACAATTGCCGCACTATCAACGACTATTTTAGCAGGAGCAGCTACTGCAGTATCTGCTGATGAAGTAAGAGAAGTCACAACCAATGGTCAAATTCAATTTTCAGCTGATGAAGAAGGACCATTAGAAGTACTTCCTCCTGAGACTGAACCAGGAGTAACTATCCCTCCTGAAGTTGAAGGGACTACAGGGCCTTTGTCAATCGTAAAAGCTGCGACGATGAACTTTGGGTCTCAAGTAATCTCTAATCAAGACCAAACTTACAATATGGTGGCTGAAGTGGCAAACCTAGCAGATGGTTCTGGTCAGGTTCCTTATGTAAGTTTCGCCCAAGTACAAGATGTTCGTGGAACAAACGAGGGTTGGGATTTACAAGTAAGCCTTTCAGACTTTACATCAAACACACAAAATAATGTATTGACTGGTGCTGAGATCGAATTTGTGGATTCTCGTATTCAATACGAAGGAACGAATACTGAAAATGCTCCTATTGCACACTCAGCTGGATTAACACTACTGCCAAACGGAGCAGCACGTTCAGTGATGACGGCAGCACAAGGACAAGGAGCAGGGGCCTCTTCTGTTGTTTGGGGAGACCAAGAAGACTTAAACGCAAAATTTGCGGATGACGAGATTGAAATCGTTGAAAATGAAGCCATTCAATTATCGATCCCAGGTTCAACGGCAAAAGATGCAACAACCTATACATCAACTCTAACATGGGAGCTAACCTCAACCCCTGGAGATGAAGTATAAGAATCTTTTCATCGTCTGATTTGAAACTCTCGGCAGCGTCACAGGAAATTTGTGGCGCTGTTTTTCTAAGAAAGGAGACTACCATTGAAACAATCAATCTTAGCTAATCATCCACTTAAAGCCACTTGCTGGCTACTTCCTTTATTCTCTCTCCTTCTTGTCTTTTTTCCATCAGTCGCTCAAGCGGAGGAAACCCTCTCTTTTTATGTCACGCCGGAATTTCCTGAAAGCCAAATTGAGGGATCCAATAGGTACTTTGATTTGAATCTGGCCGCAGGAGAAACAGAAACCTTAGCGTTGAAACTACAAAATGCTAGTAGTGAACCAATTCAAGTACAAGTAACCCCACATACCGCTTATACCAATGTTCATGGGGTCGTGGAGTATGGCAAAGATGCCCAAGAACCAGATAACAGTCTACTGTTTTCACTGGATGAATTGATCGACCCTTCGGGTGTCATTGAACTAGCAGGAAATGAAACGAAAACAATCACCGTTCCATTACATATGCCTGAAGAATTATTTGAGGGATTTCTAGCTGGCGGTTTACGGATTACGGAAGTCAAAGAGGAACAAGAAGAAACGACCAGCAATGAAGAAGGCGTGGCAATCAAAAATGAATTTGCCTATGTCGTCGGTGTCGTTGTTAGTAACTCTCGGGATTCGGTCCAACCGGATCTTGACCTGTTAACTGTTTTTGCGGATCAATTAAACTATCGAAATGTGATCAGTGCAACGATCCAGAACTTTACGCCCACTTTCGTCAACCGAATGGCGGTGGAAGCAACGGTTCAACGAGCAGGAGAAGATGAGGTTCTCTATGAAGCCAGTGAAGAAATGATGCAGATGGCGCCTAATTCTCATTTTGATTTTCCAATCTCGCTAGAAGGCGATCGCTTTCAAAGTGGCGACTATGTATTGAAATTAAGAGCAATATCTGGTGAAGAAGAGTGGTCATGGGAGCGGACCTTTACCATTGATGCAGAGGAAGCTAGATCTTTGAATCGAGCAGATGTGACCATTGATACAAGCTTGAACTGGTGGATGATTGGCTCAATTGTCTTGGTTATACTTTTACTTGGCGTCATTTTGTATCTACTGATTCAAAAGAAGAAAACAAGAGCAAACGAGCAAGAACAGTAAGAAGGAGTGAATGAAATGACCACGAGATTCAGACGACCGATGCTTATGTTAGGGACGACCATCTTGATCATGCAAGCGGTATTCATGCCTGTCGGCATGGTCTACGCAGAGACAACGATGGACACTGAGGAACAAGAACTAATGGAACTTCCGCCAATGAAAAACTATCTGGAGGAAGAACAGATCAGTGACCCGCGCTTCTTCTTTACTCGTTCTCGGATGCAAGGAACGGTAGAAGAACCTCTTCAAGTGACATTCTTTTCTGATCAAGAAGTGTCTGAAGCACGAGTATTCTTACCAGAAGAAGCAACGCTCTTGAAAGATCAACTACCAACAGGGATCTCAGTTGAGGAAGGAGCACAGCCTAATGAATGGCTCGTTCAGTCAAAGCGTGCGCAAAAGACATTTGTCCTTCCTTTAGTAGTTAAACAGGTGGGAAACTATGAACTGTCGGTGGAAGAAACGACGGCTCATCTAGAGATCAGTGAGAAAGAAGAGACGAGTGAGGAAGTCCCAGTCGAAGAAACAGAATTGTCCGATGAGGATCAAGCAGGACAAGAGGAATTAAACGAAGAAAATGGAAGAGAAGAAGAGCAAGAAAATGAACAACCGGCAGATGAAGTACGTGAGCCTGTATCAGAAGCTCCGCAGGAGCAACAAACAGATGAGGAAGAGACCGATGAGGGGTCACAAGTGGTTGAACCGACCGTCTTTGATGGAGAAACAGCAGAAGTCGCTACGATGGCAGAATTTAGAGGAGCAGTTGGCAATCCAGCTATTGGGATCATTTCTGTTCAAGCCAATTTGACAGAGGCTACCGCAAACGTACTAACTGTGGATCGTCCGTTACTTATCCAAGGGAATGGGTATACATTGACTTTTGGTATCAATGGGTTTTACTTTCAACTAGAAGAAGTAACACAAGCAAGCACCATTCGACTTGAAAATGCGACACTGACAAAAGTTGGTGCTACACCATTAATCAACGCAACGGTAGATAGTAGTAAAAATTGGACCGTTGAATTGGAAGATATAACTGAAGTGAATGCGAATACCATGCGATTAGCCTCTCTTCCTGAAGGAAGCATTCACTTTACAGGTGGTGTATCAAACTTTACACGTACAACTTCTGCACAAACGTTCATCGAAGCAAAAGAGGTCTTAGCAACCAACCAAGCTGAAGTCACGATTAGTCGAGGGAATGCGACAGTCTTCTTTTCTTCTGCCACAGTGGCGGATCCCAAGCTTACGGTAGAACAGGGAGCAACAGTTACGATCACAACCACCGCAGGCGTGGCAAATACGATTGATCTAAGAGGAGAAAGCCCTGAAGTTTTTTTGCAAAGTGGAGAATTGAATGTAGCTACTGTTGGGACAACAGCAGCACCTACAGATACAACGAATAATACGATCTCCCTAACGGGAACCACCCCTAAAATAACGATGAATTCAAACGCTCGAATGACAGTCATAAGTACATTAGCTAAAAGAGGCATGCATCTGGCTGGAAACAATGCGAAGCTTTTAATCAACAATTCTGAGATATCCGTTACTTCTGCGACACAAGCAGCTATAAATATATCTGGCGATCACTCCTCTTTTTCGTCAGAAAATAGCACGATTCAGCTTGGTTCAACGACGGGCATTACAATGAACATGACTGGTGAATCGCCACAACTAATTTTTGATTCATCAGTGGTAAATGTTACAAGTACCACTGGACAACGAATCAATTTGATTGGTGCCAACCCATTACTATCATTAGCTAGCACGGAGATGATTATGAATGCCTCGACCGGACGAGGGATTTATTTACAGGGAATAACGCCACAAGTAAAGTTAGATAATAGTCAGTTACTTGTGACTGATACTGGCGCTTCGCAAGGAATGATCTTACAAGGAACAGATGCATTGCTTTCATTGAGTAATAAGAGTGAACTATCAATTACAGGTGCAGGGACTGGAGCGTTGGAAAATATACAAATTGGGAATAACAATGCTCGCCCGGAACTTTCGATTACCGGTGAATCTAAGGTTTCTGTCACAACAACCAGTGGAACTGGCGCTGCGACAGATACGGCAAATAACGCCATTCATCTACGAGGTGCTGATCCAAAAGCAACAGTCACTAGTCGATCAGAACTGGTAGTTTCAATAACTTCTAATGCACGAAGAGGGGTGTACTTAAATGGTGATAATGCAAATTTATCCGTTACTGATAGCCTATTTGATGTAACGACAGTTTCTGGACAGACACTAAATCTTACTGGAACTTCTCCGAAAATGACACTAAACAAATCGAGTGCAAGAGTCGTTTCAACGACAGGAGTTTCAATGACTTTATCGGGAAGTGACGCGGTACTTGAAGCGAATGAATCGGAACTATCGATTCAATCAACAACTGGCCAAAGAATGAACCTGATTGGCTCAAATCCAGTCTTGAATTTAGAGAATAGTCAATTAGACATGAAAGCGACAACCGGACGAGGGATTTATTTGCTGGGGGCAACGCCACAAGTACTCCTGGATAATAGTCAGTTATTGATGACTGATACTGGCGCTTCGCAAGGGATGATCTTACAAGGAACAGATGCATTGCTTTCATTGAGTAATAAGAGTGAACTATCAATTACAGGTGCAGGGACTGGAGCGTTGGAAAATATACAAATTGGGAATAACAATGCTCGCCCAGAACTTTCGGTTACCGAGAGTTCTAAGGTTTCTGTCACGACAACCAGTGGAACAGGCGCTGCGACAGAAACGGCTAATAACGCCATCCATTTACGAGGGAATGCTCCTGTTGTGGAAGTTACTGACTCAGAAGTTACTATAGATATCATATCTGGAATACGTAGAGGTATCATGGTGAATGGGAGAGCTCCTGAAATAAGTATACAAAGTAGCGATATTTTGATAAAAACTGCTTTAGCGAATGGTTATGCTATTGATACTTTACAAACAGAAGATGGTAACACATCAATAGTGAACAGTACAATTGATGTGGATGGTAGTATAATAGGGATTAAAAACGGTAATGATACAACAATAACCAATTCAACTATTATGGCTGGATCAATGTGGTTTAACGCAATTAGTATGGTTATTGAACAAAAATCTTTAATAGAATTGAATTCTTCTATCAATCGCCCCGCTACGAATTACATGGAAGGGGCATTAAGTAGTTATAACTCGGCTGTACAGTTATTAAAGATTACAACAGAAAGTATAGTTGACATAAAAAGAACAGATGGGACCAATCGTCATGGTTTAAGTATGGGATTAGGCAATTCAACAGTTTCTGTAGAGCAGGGTGGAAAGCTTTATATAAATAATTTAGGAAATGGTACACCTAGCGATAGTCAAATTGGAGCTCCAAACGCAGGAGTATCATTTAGAAATGGAAACAATAATAAATTTATTGTAAAGGACCCAGGATCTGAAGTGTCAATTATAGCTGAAAATGGTGCCGCTATAACAAATTCTTGGGGGGATACAAAGTTCTCTATGGATTTAGAAGTAAGTAATGGCGGTTATTTCTCAGCTGTTAGCAACACTGCCACAACAGCTTCGGGTACATTTAATGTTTCTACTTTGAATGTAAACTTCGATAATCCTTTGTTCTTAGACTTTAGAAATTTACAATCAAATGGTGGAGTTGTCTTTTCGACTGATAGTGCATCCACATTAACTGCTTCAAACAGTGATTTAGCTTTGTGGCAAAGATTAAGTGATTTAGATTCCGACCCTACCTTTAATTTTCGGAGACTTGACTATTCATTCTCAGGTTCAAGTCTTTCTAGATTGGTTAGCACAAGTAGCCCGGAAGAACTGAACACATCAGTTATTGGAACTAGTGGGCTGTCTCAATTCAGTAGGCTGTCTTCCAATAATGGCCGATGGGCAATCGCAGATGAATTAAGAGTGCCAACCAATGCTGATAAGAAAATTTATGGGCGAGTGAGTCTTCCAGTCGGGCTAGATGATAGTCGTCCTGCTTGGGATGATGAAGCAATTGTGACCGTAGAAGTAGAATCACCTTCTGGAGAAAACAAAAAAGAATATACGGCTAAAACGGTTGGTGATACAAATGAATCACCAGGAATCAGTATTTATGGCGAAGAGCCGCGTGGCGGACTCTTTGAAATCGATTTAGATGAACCGCTAGAAGCAGGATCGAAAGTTCGAATCAATAAAGTTGAACTAACCAGTGGGGAACTTACGGATGGCTTCGAACACCAGATTTTAACGGAAACCGTTGAGGTTTTTCCAATCATACCACCAACACCGGCACAATTTTCTTCGTCAATCATTGCGCAAGACAGTAACACGATCCAAGGGATGACGGATAATATTGATGCGGAAGTAACAGCTACACATAATGGCGACCCACTCAATACTGAAGCAGTAACGGTAGACGCTGATGGTAAGTTTACATTAGACTTAAGTGAGGTTTCTTTAGAAATGGATGATGAAATACAAGTCTTTCTACGAGATGCAGAAGGATCAGCTGTAGCTGCAGGAGTTGTTAATCCGCCAGAAACAAATAATACTCGCGGAAATATCAACCCAGCCACTGAATTAACGTTTCACGATGTAACATTTGAACCGGCTACAACACTAATCGTTGGCGAGGTTGGCCCGGTATCACCAGTGGATCCATTGGATCCAGATGCAGAGGTCGATCCGGAAAATAAACCGGAATTGCCAGAAGATCAAGGCTTACTAAGTATTGATTTTGTCTCTCAATTCGATTTTGGTTCACAAGCGATTTCAGCTCATGATCAAACCTATTACGCACAGCCACAACGCTTGTTGAACGAAGATGGGACAGTCAATGAAGACGAAGAACGACCAAACTATGTCCAAGTCAGTGACCGACGGTCAGAAAATGAGCGCAACGGCTGGCAACTGGCCGTCACTCAAAAGGAACAATTTCAAACTAAAACAAAAACTGAGTTAGCTGGTGCGCAGCTACAACTGATGAACCAACAATTAGTGACCGCACAAGGTGGGAAAGAACCGTCCCTTCAAGCCACGAATCCTTTAAATCTCATTCCAGGAAACAAGCGGACCTTGATACGAGCCGAAGGCAATGAAGGCACAGGAACCTGGATCTACCGTTTTGGGAATGCAGATACTGCTGGAGAAAGTGTCGCTTTACATGTACCAAAAGCGGCGAACCCTGAAGCAACCAAGTATTCGACAACATTAGTTTGGGAGCTTAGTGCTGTTCCTGGAAATTGAGATAAAAAGGAAAAGAGAAGGTTCTCTTTTCCTTTTTATCGTACCTGTTTCCACCCTTCATCAGTGAAAATTATCAAGAGAATCTACTATTGATAGTTCTTAGAGATTAAGCCTTGTGGGCACCCATAAGGAGAAAGGAAAGAAATGACCACAAAAAAAGAGTACAAAGAATATTTTTTAAAGAAGATCGAGTCATCTAATAGAGACTCAGAAGTGTTATCTGCATACTTGGACAAGCAGTTAAAAAGATTTGATGAGTTAATAGGTACAATCGCAAAAGCCAATTTTTGGATCGTCTTCCCAGAGATCCTCGGGATCGATGCTAAATTAACATTATTAGAAGAATTGATCCGATTTGAAGATTTTTCAACTGAAGAATTGATTCGCATGGTCGAAACGGACTATTGTACCTATTTCAAAGAGCTGTGTGGCTACGATCTTAAAACAAAACCAAAGCCTTCACTCATTTTTAATGTGCGTTGAGTGTTGGTAAGTCTATTCTAAAAGTCATAGGTTGATCTACTTCATTAGTTAATAGAACGTTTCTTTAATAAAATGCTATACTAAGTTCACAAACAAAATTGATTGAGGTGTTCCATGAAATTACTTGAACGTTTAAAAAATCTATGAATCGGTTATAAAGTGTAAAACCAGAAATTGGTAGCTTTCCCTATTTAGCTGAATGTTTGCGAAAGGAAGGATTCGTTAAAAAAAGCTGGTATCTCCCTTCCGGTGACAGTTTTTATTTTTTAGGTGAAGAGGTTTTGGTTATTCCAGGAAAGGCATTAATTGACCAGGTCGCTCCATTTCCTTCTTTTTCGGAAGAAAAACTAATTAAAGCTTTACGAGCAGATCAAGCTGGGCAGACAACTTTTACAGAATTTTTGATGGCGACATGGGCATCTGGGATCGTCAATTATGAGATGAACTTTCGTGAAAGAACAGTCGCCTACTATGGATTAAACAATGAAGAATACAAAGAAGCATATTCAGAGGTAGAACTAAACGAGTGAAGTCGAACAAGGGGTCAGAAACTTTTGAGTTTTTGATCCTTTTTCAATTGTTTCTTTCATGGCTTCTTCAGCAGTTCAATTAATTATGTTCAGCTAAGTATTCAAGTTGTGGTCATTATGGAATTTCTTCGAGAGGTCAGAAACTTAATAGTTTTTGACCATCATTAACTAGTTCTTACTATTCCAACCAAAACAGCGATAAAGTCTTATCTGAGTAATGACATTTAAAAAGATAAGTTATTCTTATATTGGTAATCAACTAAATGAGTTTATCTTGTTCCCTATTCTCATATTGAATGCCAAAATTAGACTTATACAAGAAGCAATAGTTAGTAATAAATAAAACTGTCGTATTTCGATGTTTTCTAAAATCAACCCACTTATGTTCTGATTAACGAAACTTCCCAACGACTTTATGGTATTAGTCAAGGCTAAAATGGTTACCACTAGATTGTCGGGAACTATATTGATGATAACCTTAAGTGTGATCATAATAAAGAGCATTGTAGCTAACGATTTTGTTAAAATAGTAATCATGAAGATTAGTAGTTGATTGCTTGCAAAACTATAAAAAGAGAATTGAATAATCAAAAGTAAAAATGAAGAAACCAAAAGAAATTTGCTGGAAAATTTGTCCATAAAATGTTTTGAGAATAGTATGAGAGGTATCTCCATTAAGGTTCCAAGAAAAAGAATTGTACCTATTTTAGATATCGGCACGCCGATATCCTGATACAATATAGGCAGGTATGTGCTATTAACCCCAGTAATGCCATTAAACAAGAATGCTAAAATGAAAAATAGGATAAGGTTTTTATCTAATAAGATACTTTTACGATGTTTCTGAGAATGAGAGGTCTGATCTAAATCTATAGGAACGGTGTTTAGTATCTTTCGTAACGAAAGGAATAATAAGGATAATGCAATAATGAAGTTTAAAAAAATAAATTTACTATTAAATGATTCCACAACAAATGCAGATAATTGAATTGAACAGGCAAAACCAACTGCCCCCCACACACGAATGGATCCATAAGTATAGCTGCTGCTTGTTATGAGTTTATCGATTATTGGTCCTAAACTTTGTACAATAGATAAAGCTAATCCGGATGTAATAAATAAAACTAGAACATGTTCACTAAATGCAAATATAACTACAAAAATACTTGATGAAATAGTTATTAGAGAAATGATGAATTTTTTTTTATTAATGCGATCATAAATTATATTTATAAAGGGTGTTACCAGTAGTGAAAATATGAAATTACTTGAAATGATGAAAGAAATTTCTAAACTAGTTTTCCCAATAGATTGCAGATAAATAGTTAGGATTGAACCGAATATTCCTAAACAAAAATAATACATAAAAGTGATTACAGTATAGGCGGGATAAGTTGTCTTATTAATAGCTAAATTCCTCCTCAAAATTTATTCAAATAAATTAAATCACCTAAACATATATTTAAGTCAAATCTAATGTTGTATTTTTAAATGCTCCAGTGTTATCTAATTTATACAGTAAGACGAGAACTTACATTCTTAACTATAAAAATACCCTTGTAATAATTGAATTGATCACAAGGGTATTTTTAACATCGAGGGAATTATTTATACTTCTTTACCATTTGATGCAATGACGTTCTTGTACCAAATAAAAGAATCTTTACGATACCTATTAAGCGATCCAGAGCCGTCATTGTGTCTATCTACATAGATCATCCCATACCGTTTTTTCATTTCTCCGGTAGTAAACGATACAAGATCTATAATTCCCCAAGGTGTATAACCAATTAAATCAACCCCGTCATACTCAACTGCTTTTTTCATTTCAATGATATGATCGCGAAGGTAAGAAATACGATCACTATCATGTATTTTTTTATCTTCAGTGAGCTCGTCCACTTGTCCAAAACCGTTTTCGACGATAAACAAAGGTAGCTGATATCGATTATAGAGTAAGTTTAATGAGTAGCGTAAACCAACAGGATCAATCCCCCAGCCCCAGTCACTTGATTTGATAAAAGGATTGTCAATTGATTGAGAGATTCCTCCGCTAACAACGTCGTCAGATTCATTGCTATGATTTGATTTTACAGTAGTAGACATATAGTAGCTAAACCCAACGAAATCAACTGTTCCTTCTTTTAGTATAGTTTTTTCTTCTTCTGTTATCTCGATTTTGTATCCTTCACGATCAAATTCCTTAAGAGCATAGCTAGGATATTCACCTCGAACGTGAATATCGCCAAAAAAGAAACGTTGTCGCAAGTATTCTTCAGCGGCCATTACATCATTAGGATTTGAAGAGTAAGGATATACTGGAACAAATGCCAACATACAGCCGATTTGCAAAGCAGGATTTATCTTTTTCGCTTCAATGACAACTTTTGCACTAGCGACTAATTCATTGTGTGCAACTTGATACATTAATTCTTTGGGATGCTCATCATCCTGAACTTTTACACCGGAATTTGTCCATAAAAATAAAGGATTGTTGGTATTCATTTGATTATTAATCTCATTGAAAGTCATCCAAAATTTCACTTTGTCTTGATAACGCTTTAGTACCACTTTGGCAAACCGTAAAAAATAATCGATGACTTTTTTATTCCGGAAACCACCATACTCATTTGCCAAGTGAAGGGGCATTTCAAAGTGAGAAAGAGTAATAACTGGTTCAATATTATTTTTCAATAGTTCATCAAAAACTTCATCATAAAACGCTAGTCCTTCTTCATTGGGCACTTCTTCATCTCCGTTAGGGAAAATACGAGTCCAAGCTATAGAAGTCCGTAAACATTTTAATCCCATTTCAGCGAATAAAGAGATATCGTCTTTGAACCGGTGATAGAAGTCAATTGCCTCATGATTAGGATAAAACTCATTTGGTTCAATAGTGTCTGTGATCTTTCTTGGTGTACTATGAGTACCAGCCGTTAAGACATCAATGACACTTGGACCTTTTCCGCCAGTATTCCATCCACCTTCAAATTGATGTGCAGCCAAGGCCCCTCCCCATAGGAAGTCAGTTTTCATTAAGAACACGCTCCATTCATAATAATTTGGTTGTATTACAGTACTTAATTACTCACTATATAGGTTAAACACTGGTTTAAGTCAATGATAAACAGCGATTAAATATTAGAGATTTTGTGGATCATTGTTCGAAGCTAAAGATAGATACTCGTTATATAAATTAGGATTAACCAATGTGGTACCTTCAACATAATTCACAGATTCTGTTCCTGCTTCCAATGCCTTTTCATAATACCACTTTTTATATCGCAAGTAGTCTAACTGATTGCTTAGATCAGTTATTTTATTAACTAAATTTGATTCTTCCATTGATAGGTAGTCGAACCGCTCTTTTAGCGTAGTATCACCTTCCATGCAAAGGCCAACAAATTTAACTATAACATCGACGGATACGCCGCTTTTTTTTAAGCAAGTAATCACCCTCAAAAAGTTGAGGTCATTCTCTTTAAACCTTCTACGACCATTTTTATCTCGTTCTAAGAAAGGTAACAATCCTTGTTTATCGTAAAAGCGTATTGTTGAGGTAGGTAGATTCATTTTTTTTGCTATATCACCAATTGTATAATACATAATTTTCGTCCCCTTATTTTAAAGTTGAGTTTAAGTTCAATGCATTCTATCATATTGAAATATAAAGTGTAAATCTATCTTGACTTAAACATGTGTTTAACATGTATTATTTTACATTGATAATCAGCTTATATAAAAGGGAGTGTTTGTACTGAAACTAATGACAAAAGGGTCACCAATAAAATTAATTGTACGCTTTACAATTCCATTACTTATTGGGAATTTAGTTCAACAACTGTATAATTTTTCTGACGCATTGGTTGTAGGAAGAGCAATTGGGGTAAACGCATTAGCCGCAGTGGGCGCGACGAGCGGTGTGATATCTTTAATTATCGGCTTTGCAGTTGGGATGACATCAGGATTAGGAATTCCGACTGCTAAAGCATTCGGTAATCAAAACAAGAGTGAAATTACACGCAGTTTCGTCACGTCAATTTATATCACCTTAGGTGTTTCAATAATTATGACACTATTCTCTTACATATTTAGTAGACCATTGTTGCTATATATGCAGACACCGTCAGAAATAATAGATGATGCGGTACTATTTTCTAGAGTGATTTTCTTAGGATCGGGCGCAACAATGTTTTACAATCTTTTAAATAGTCAAATTAGGGCTTTAGGTAATTCGAGAACCCCGCTATTCTTCTTAGTTATTTCATGTTTTATAAATGTTATTCTTGATTTGATAATGGTTGTAGGATTGAATTTTGGTATTACAGGAGCAGCTGTTTCAACAGTTTTGGCGCAAATCTTCTCGTCAGTTTGTTGTTTGCTGTACATAAAATATAAGATCCCAGAGTTAAAGTTGGAACGTACTGATTTTATCTTCAAATGGATCGATATTAGAAGTCATCTTTCAATTGCATTGCCAATGGGCTTTCAACAATCAATTATTGCTATTGGTACAGTCGTTTTACAGTCAATGCTTAATACTCTGGGTACAACCTCTATTGTTGCATATACGACAGCAAGCAGGATTGACCAATTAGCTATTTTACCATCTGCCTCATTTGGTATTGCAATGGCAACCTATACTGCTCAAAATTTAGGTGCAAAAAAAATTACAAGAATTCGAAAAGGTGTACATCAAACCATGATTCTAAATTGCACACTATCTCTCTTCATAGGATTATTAATTATCTTATTTGGTGAGAATCTGGTGCAAATGTTTGTAGGACCTGGACAAACTGAGGTTCTAGATTTGACCAATAAATATTTTCTTATAAATAGCAGTATGTATTGGGTGTTAGGGATACTATTTACTATCCGATATACTTTACAAGGGCTAGGTAAAAAGGCAGCACCCACACTTGCAGGAATTTTTGAACTGTCCGCAAGAATTTTTGCAGGATTGATTTTAATACCAAGTTTAGGATTCCTCGGTGCCGCTATGGATAGCCCACTTGCCTGGATAGGTTCTGTACTTGTTTTAATCCCAAGCTATATACATGTAATGAAAAATCTAAAGACTGTTGAAGACAATGAGCTACTCCTATCTAATGAGTGACTGAGAGGATCCAAGAGGAAAATGAGTATTAAATAATGTGATCGCTTGAGAGTATCTGCTTGACTTAAACATGAGTTTAAGT
The DNA here is from genome assembly GCF_002850555.1 of Enterococcus sp. CR-Ec1. Lineage (NCBI taxonomy): Bacteria > Bacillati > Bacillota > Bacilli > Lactobacillales > Enterococcaceae > Enterococcus > Enterococcus sp. CR-Ec1. Next base: position 3,587,335 of record NZ_CP025223.1, on the reverse strand, counting down.
TGTACGATTTTTTTGTATCAAAATAATTTAAGGATGTGACCTATTTATGAAAAAAACATGGATGGTAACAGGGACCTCAACAGGATTTGGGAAAGAACTTGCTAGTTTACTTGCACAAAAAGAAAACATAAATTTAGTTGCGACTGCTCGCAATTTGACTGACTTGGATTATCTTGATCAGTATGATCAAGGACAGATAAAAAAAGTTAAACTTGATGTTGTTAATCACGATGAAGTTAAAGCAGCGGTAAATGAAGCAACTTCAGCATTTGAGTCAATTGATGTTTTAGTAAATAATGCAGGGCTGGGATACTTTGGTACCTTTGAAGAAAGTGATCTCGAGTCTGTTAAGTATATGATGGATGTTAATGTGTGGGGACTAGTTGATTTAACCAGACTAATTCTTCCAACAATGAGAAAACAAAAGTCCGGTGCAATCGTTAACTTTTCATCTATTGGCGGATTGTACTCATTTCCTACATTGTCGTTTTATCATGCAACAAAATACGCTGTAGAAGGTATTAGTGAGTCATTACAAAAAGAAGTTGAACCAATGAATATTAAAGTGATGATTGTAGAACCCAGTGGATTTAGAACTGATTGGGCAGGGCGATCTTCTGAGAAAATTCTACCTGAAATTGGCGATTATAAATTTCTGACCGAATTTCTTAACGGAAATATTGAAGGAGCACATAACGAGCCTGGAGATCCTAAGGTTGCTGCAGAAATTATTTTTGATCAGGTTGAAAATAATTACGAAGCATTACCTTTACGGTTGCCGCTTGGAAAAGCAGCTTCGAATCTTGCCATTGAGAAATACGAAGAGAGTCTAAAAAATTTCAAGAGTTTGAGAGAAATTTCAGTTTCTGCAGATAAATAATATGTTTTAAACGATTCGATTAAAAGTGTATTCTTTTGATCGAATTTTCATTATTTAATAGCTAAGCGATACAATATTCTTTCTATTATCAAAATCGTATAATTAAACTATTATTTTAAAACGAAAGGGAGTTTTAACATGAGTGAAATAGAAAAGATGAATGCAGGGGAAGAATATTTTTTTCTTGACGAGGAAATAGCAAAACGGAAAGCTCGGGCAGCAAAACTATGTCAAGAATTCAATCAAATATCTTCAGAAAATACCGAAGAACAAACTAAAAAGATAAAAGAAATCCTTGGTTCTTCTGGAAATAATGTATCTTTCCAAACGGGGTTTAACTGTGATTATGGTAAAAACATACATGTTGGAGAAGATTTTCTTTCCAATTACAACTTAACAATATTAGATATTGCGCCTGTAACAATTGGTAAAAACGTAATGATAGGTCCAAACGTTGATATTTATACGGTAAACCATCCGATTGATAAAGTAGGAAGACGGAATTATAAAGCTATTGCACTGCCAGTCAAGATAGGGGATGACGTGTGGATTGGTGGGAAAACAACCATTTTACCCGGTGTAACAATAGGAAATAACGTGATTGTAGCAGCGGGATCTGTGGTTACCAAAAATATTGAAGACAATTCAATTGTAGCTGGTGTTCCCGCGAAAATAATAAAGAAGTTACAATAAACACAAAAGGTTCGAATTTTGTTTAAAAGCTATCAAGATATTATAGAGGTATTCTTAAATAACATTCCGAGGTTCTGGAAAATAATTTTATAAGATTGAATTTTGATCTTAATAGAATCATAGATTAATAGGAGATGATCATAATGGGAAAACTATCAGGAAAAACAGCAATTATTACAGGTGCGAGCTCAGGTTTTGGGAGAGGTACGGCCTATGCTTTTGCTAAAGAAGGTTGTAACTTGGTTCTCACAGCAAGACGTGAAGACCGTTTGCAAGAGGCTGTTAAGGAGTGTGAAAAATTAGGAGTCAAAGCAATTTATGTTGTTGGTGATGCAAGAGATGAGCAGACATCTATTGATACAGTGAATGCATCAATCAAAGCGTTCGGAAAAATTGATATTTTAGTAAATAATGCAGGTATTGGTCGTGTTCAAAAAATTGAGGATACGACTATGGATGATTATGATTTAATTATGGATACTAACGTCAGGAGTGCATTCTCATTTACTAAGAATACGGTCCCTACAATGTTGCAACAAGGTGATGGTCAAATTATCATGGTTTCATCTGTTACAGGTATAAAAGGACACACAGATGAAGCAGCATATACTTGTAGTAAATTTGCACTACGAGGGTTTGCGCAGGCGTTAGATCAAGAGTTATTAGATAAAGGAATTAAAACTTGCGTCTTCTGTCCTCATGCAGGTGCAACTGAATTCGAAGTTGGGTATGGTCGGACTGAAGAGCAGGTTGCTAAATCAGGGCATTTAACGCCCGAAGACGTAGGTCAAGCATTAGTAAGTGTTTGTACACAAACTAAAAACTCTAGGATTGTTGAGCTACGATTAGCATCAAATAATGTGAGATATTAACTATAGTTCAAAGAGTCGTTTGTACACGTCTTAAAGATGAAATATAAACCTTCGATAATTTTTCATGTAGTATGAAATCGTACCTACTTTTGTGTTCATAAACTCGTAAACAAATCATTGTTCATTAAAAATTAGTTTTACGAGTATTCGTACAATACTTTGAAAGGGTCAGAAACTTAAAAGTTTTTGATCCTTTTTTGATTTCTCATTTCATAGCTCTTTCAGCAGCTCAATTTATTAGGTCAGAAAGTATTTCATTAAGAGGTCAACAGAGTATACCTTCTTGGTCCTTTTCAATGTTTGTGATATTATTAATTTTTTGAAAGGTCGACAAAGTTTGGCAACAGATTATTGAAATTAATCCATATTTTTAAATTTATAAAGATAATTTTGACGAATAAAATTGGATACCATTTGATTAAGCATCATCTAAGAACTACGTGCGCTAAGAAAAATGCAAAGGTTAAAGTGAAGCCAAAATAAAAAGAACATGATTCAGCGATCAAATTGTTTATTCTTGAGCTTAGAGGAAACAATTTGAGATATTAATTTTATACTACTTATGTTCTGAATATTTTCCATGAGTTGTGATTTCTAATATTATTATCAATCAGAATATGGTTCATCAAAAATGGGTATCTATCTTTTGTTAAAACCGAAATTTATCATTTAATAATTTTTATATCCTTATATTTAATATGTGCTATTATCATATTTCAATTAATGATAAATCTAAAAAATGCAAATGTGACACAATCAGATTCTGTCACATTCATTAAAATCGCTCCATCCTTAGAGGCTCTAAGAGGAAATCACTTTTCTTTTAGAGCCTTTTTTTTATAGCTTGTTTAAATGAGACTTATTATCTGTTATAATCATATTAAGTAACATTTGAGAGGTGGCTAAAAATGAAGAGCGTGGAACCGATTCGCGACAAAAAAAAGATCGATGCCATGAAAGCAATTTTGGCTTCCGGAAAATATGGGCAACGAAATTTAGTGCTTTTTTCGATCGGGATCAATACAGCCTATCGAATTTCCGATTTAAGACAGTTGAAATTAAGTGATGTGTTAGAAATTTCCCGTGGGCGGGTGATTGTCAAAGAACGTCTGGCCATGAAGGAACAAAAAACGGCCAAACACAATTCGGTCTTCATTTCGAACAAATTGCGAAAAGTGATTCTCGATTATGTTCAATCCGAATTTCCTGAGCAGTTGCAAGTACATGACTTCAGCAAGTATCTGTTTCCAAGTCGAAAGGGAGCAGATACGCCTTTGACCCGACAAAGCCTTTGGCGGATCATTCATGAAGCAGGAACGGCCGTTGGTTTGAAAGAAATTGGTCCCCATTCGATGCGCAAGACCTTTGGCTATTTTTTGTACAAGCAAGGGACCAAAACAGAAATCATTCAGTCGCTGCTCAACCATTCTTCACAACGGGAGACCTTACGCTATATTGGGATCACCCAGGAAGACAAAGATACCGCCGTAAAGAGTTTGGATTTATGACAGAATAATGCCCTATATAATAGAAGGAAAAATTCAAGAGGTGAGAAAATGAACGGAGAAAAGCGTACAAACTTTCCTGATAAATACCACTTATCTCGCAAAGAGTCGGTGTATTTATTGAAGAAAAACATTGTGGAACTGGTGTATAATGCTGGGAAATTTGAAGGATTGAATACAACGCTATTACAAACAGAAGAGATTATTAAGTATAATTGGGCCAATAACGTGGCTGTAGATGATGTCCTGACCGTCGTTAACTTAAAAAGAGGCTTTGAACTGCTTTTAAACGACGTACAGGAGCCCCTGTTAGAGACAAGTAAGCGTATTAATCGGATCGTTGCAGCAGAGGATGCTCTATTCCCTGGTGAAATCCGAACCGGTGGAGTAGAAGTATCGACTATTCAAGGTAGATATGTACCACCAATGTTAACTGAAACTGAGATAAAGGATCAGTATGATGAGATAATGAATCAAGATATATCAGAAACGGAAAAAGCTTTGCGCTTGTTTTTATTTATATCAAAAAATCAAATATTTTGGGACGGTAATAAGAGAACTGCATTGTTAAGTGCAAATAAGATTATGTTTAGAAATGGCTCCGGGGTATTATCCATACCTGAGACTGCTTTCATCAGATTTAATGAACTTTTATCAAAATATTATAATAGTAGTCAAGCTATTGTTGAAGTGGAAATGCTATCATTTATGTATGAACACAGTATTTTTGGTATAAATTATTAGCAAATAATTTGAATAAAAAGGTTGTACTCAATCTAGAAGACTTGTTTTTGAAAAGTTTTGTAATTTGATGAAACTAGCAAAGTAGCTGTTTTTCTCAAATTAAACGGCTATTCCTTTTTAAAGCTAATAATTAGTGAAGATTCAAAAGATGAGAATATAACAGTGTAGATAATTTGAGTATCTACTATAGCTGAGATAATCTTCGGTGCGCTGGAATGCACTGGTGGTTTGATCTTTAATAGGGTTGTGTGTGTACACCTCAAACCAGCAATTAAAACACTCATAATTTAACTTTTAGAGATTTCTTAAAGAAATCTCTTTTTTTGTAAAGAAAAAACAATGGGAAATAATGACATATTATATCAAGCAGCCAAAATTTTTGAAGAAATTAAATCCTATAAAATTGAGATTATAATAGGAAGAAAAGGTCATGCGGAATTATTCACAATTATTTTTGAAGATAGCGATTTTCATCATCTGGCTGGGCTACACAAATTAACTGACATAGTACAAGTCTATAAGCAAAATGCGAGCATAGTTTTCTCGAAAATGCTTTAAAGAGAAATATGCTTAAGTGATTTAGAAGCATCCTCTTTTTATCCTGTAATAGAAGACAGAATACTTTTATCTCTAAAAGAACTATTTTTTAATATAAATAGTATTTTCAAATTTAGAAAAGTAATGATTCCAAATAGTAAAATCCGATGGACATATCTTCTTGAATTTACCTATAATAAAATTGATGTAGGATATCTATTTTTGGAAGAATATAGAACAATGCCTACTAATTATGTGTATGTTTAAAATTTCAAGAAAAATATAGACTATGGATTTGGGCAGATCAAGTATTACATTGCTTCAAGCAAAAGCAATACATAAACTTTCAGCAGAAGAAGATGTTTGGTACAAAAATCTTGTATACAAAGAGTGACGGATCTCAATTCCTTACATAATAGATAATCATATTGCCACAGGGAAGGCTTTTTAAAGCCTATCATATATAAATATTACTAGATAATTTAGGTGCAAAATTTGTATTATTAAGCTTTGCTTTAGAAAAATAACTTATTTATCCAAAATTACATTTTCGTGTAAAAATGTGTTATACTAATTGTAGTGATATATTTTGAATCGTATTAAGAGTGCTATACTTAAATTTATACTCTCCTTTTGCTAATCAAACATTTATTGCAACAAAACGCATACTTAGAGATGCACAAGGAGGAAACAATATGAATAAAGGTACAGTAAAATGGTTTAATTCAGATAAAGGGTTTGGGTTCATTACAGGAGAAGATGGTCAAGACGTCTTTGCTCATTTTTCAGCGATTCAAGCGGATGGATTTAAATCTCTAGATGAAGGTCAAGCAGTTACTTTTGATACTGAAGAAGGTCAACGCGGCTTGCAAGCTACTAATATCTACAAAGCATAAAAGGATCTTTTAAACTCGTCTCAACATGTGTGAGGCGGGTTTTTTTCATACTTTAAAGGAGGGGTAAGAATGAGTTTTTCACAATGGAAACCACAAGAACCATCACTCGAAGGGCAAGCATTTCATAAAAATCAACAAGTCGTGTTTATATATAGAAAGAAACAAGTAGTTGGAACAATCATAAAATTACTAGGTAATTCTGCCGTTGTAACCCTATCAAATTCAGAAGTGACGGATACTACGGAAAGAACCGTTGTAAATTATAAAAATTTAATGGGTAACTGAAATCAATGGAAAATAATCTGAGTGAATTTGATAACTATCTATTTAAATGTAAATAGATAGCCGATTGTTTTGATTGGAGGAACAAAATGCAAAAAGAAGCTATTCATCAGTTAATTGTAAAATTGACACTTAACAAGAATTGGCTTAATGACCCAATAATAGTAAATCAGGTGAAATTCTTAGGAGACCAGCTTTCTTGTACACGACGTTCTCCAATTAATTATAATCAGATTAAGGGAATCAATGTTTATTATCTGGATGGTTCGAAAAAAATGTACACTTCTTTAAAAAGTTGCTGTGAGGGGGAGAAACTCTTCAAAGGAACCATCCAGAAGTACATTTTATCTGATTCACCAATAGCAGACGGAAGATATTTCCGTATCATTCGTTAATTCTATAAACTTCTTAATCTACTCTCGTAAGAGTAGCGTTAGATATTTCTTTATATCAAGAGGATGGATGATGAACATTTGGGTTCAGTTTTAGTTTATTAGAAACAAATAAACAAAAAAACTAGCTATAATCAGCTAGTTAAATTATTTATACATAAGAGAGTTACATCTAGATTTAGCTTCCTCTAAAGTAGAAAATTTTTCGATATCAATATCGTATATAAATAATTTGAGTTGAATATTGCGCAACTCTTTCAAATTTAGCACGGCAAATGACGTGATCAAAGGCGGTCTCGATTGAAAATCAAACAAACTTGTTTTTGCTTTTGACGAATATAAGCGATAGTCTGAACTAAAAACTTCTACTGGGTAAAAATTAGTATTCATATTTGAACACCTACTTTCATGGTACTTATCCAGTATAGCACTTTAAAGAAGACAAAAGTAAAAACAGAAAAAACGTAAGGGATTCCTAAGTATTATTTATACACTGTTGCTTGATCAATTAATACTATTTCTACACCTTAATAAGTTAATATATCAGTGATTTGTTGATGTAGACTGATGATGGGATACTTCTAATGGAACTTCTAAGTTTTAACCAAATAATGATGCAATGCTACCGATTAGCAGAACTGCTGCAGCAATGAATATCAAAGCACAGATTGCTCTACCTATTATAGATTTTCCTACTCGCAAGCCGTAGCCTGAAAGTAGTGCAATAATGAGCATGATGAAAATAACAATGATTGTCTGGGTGAGGGTTGCAGTCATAGATTAGAACCTGCTTTCTAACAGATTTTATTTTTTGTGTGCATTTGTTCCATATATTCTAAATTTAATCGTATCCCCTGATTACTTATCCGTGGAAAATAATAGTAAGCCGATTAATTCGATTGAGTTTGTGCAACGAAATTCCTTTGTTATAGATCATTTGGTTATAAATTGCCGTTAAATACTTACAACTTATCATAGAATAAGCTCTATTGAAACAATCATAAGTTATATTGACGAATATTATAATTAATTAGTGGAAGTCAGTTAAAATTTCAAGAGAAAGAACTTGCTATGAGTATAGCAACAATATCAAATAATAAATGGATAGTCCAACTAGTAATAATTGAGTTACTTTTAATTGCTGCTTGATTAAAGAATAGTCTTGCAACACCTTGTATTAATAATATATGAACGAGAGTATGAAGAATGTTTCCATTGTTGTAGGTAGAATAGTGAATTAATCCAAAAATAACTGCTGAAAGTAAGCTGGCAATAGGTACATTGAATTTACTGGAAAAAATTGACAGAAAATAAATGGAGAACAGTTCTTCACCTAAAATCATAAACGGTAAAATAAGTAGTAGTGAAAGCTGACTAGCTTCAACTGCGGAGTTTCCGCTTAGATCCCATTTAAGAATATTTTGAAGAAAAATTGTAGCAGCAAAGCTTACCACAATATTTAAAAAGAAGTAAATAAGAATATTTTTGAACGGAGCAACTGGTTTCGAAAATAATTTTTTCAAGCTGTTTTTTCCATAGACATAACGAAAAGATATAAGGCTTGTGACTGCCAAAGAAAATATACTTACTATTGCAGGGCCATACAGCAATCCGATTAAACCGATAATAACTATAATTGTTCCTAAAACAACCTTTTTTAATTCAAGATCTCTATTTAATATTTTGTTCATATATTTCATCTCCAAATGTATGACTTGTGAAACAAAGTTCAATATACACCTATTTATAAAATAGACAATATTATTTAATCTCAAAACAGTAAAAAAACGCTTTAATGAGAATAAATTTATCTAATTATATCTTAGTTGAAATTAATTGGATAATAATAAAACTTGAAATTAGAAAGTAACCTTATTTTTCAAGTAGTTTGTCTATTTTAAAAGTCTTATTCACTTATTAATATTGTAGAGGGAAATACCTATTTTATGAACACACAATGATTGGATTTGGAAAAACAAGTAAGTGTTTTTGCAGTAATTGAAAATAGCTACTTTCTTTTTATTGCGAAAAAATAAAAAAACAATTTCTATGTCTTAGTTAGAATACGTGTATTGCTTGCAAAAACAGAATTTATAAAGTAGGGTAATTAAGCAACATGCATTAATCTAAGAAGAGTACCGGCACAGAAAACTTGGGGAAGTTTTTCTGGACTGCGCCGAGTACTCTTCGTTTTTTTATTTTAACATTACTCTTGCTTAATAAACATTAGAATATGAAAAATTATATTCAACGAACAGAAAATATCAGAACGTTAACTTATTGGGATTCCATTAACCAAAAAGAGAAGAAAAAGTCAAGCAACTTGAATAAAAAAAAGATATACGGCATATACTGTCTTGTAGGAGTTGATTAACTATGATTATAAAAAATAGAAAAATTAGAGAAGTTAGAGAAGTAGGTAATTCAGTGATTGTAACTTTATCTAGAGAAAGCTTACTAGAAAAAGGTTTAAAAACTGGAGATACTATATCAGGGTGAATTTGATGAGTTAAAAGAGGCAACAACATATATATTAATAAAGAATTCAGCAAAGATCGGTTCTAAAAAACAGAAGTAAAGTAGTGATTCAGTTAGTTTTGGAGCATTAGTCTGCTTTTCATTTTAGTTTACATAAGATATATTATGCAAAGATTAAGATGTTAAACAGCTTAAAATCAAACTGTTATATACGTGCTAAATATTTATGTTAACTATAACCTTATTTTATTATAAATATTATTACATGGTAAGATGTAAATATCTTTAAGAAATAAATTTGCCGGTAGTTATTTACTCCACTATTAAATGAGAGCCGAATTGTTTTACTATATCTAAATCTTTCTTTGTGAATACAATTACAGTTTGTCTTGCATTTCGTAGTGTCAAATGATTAATTTTTCTCACCATATTATCGTCGACTATATTGAAGTTTGATTTGATAAGTACACGATTATTTTGTAATCTTAATTTTGTTGTTCCTAAACATAGGCTGGGAGCAATTGGTATTAAATAATCAATATCTTCAAATTTATTAACTAATATTGGATTATCTCCTAAAAAAAAATTTCCCTTCCCTTCCGACATGTATATTTCAAGTTGATAATTGTTCATTAAATGTTCTAAGATAACTTGGATTCCACTATCGCTATTTCCTTTTAAAACGTGTAATGCGATTTCTAATTCTTCACCATTTAAATGGCTTTTTGCATGTTCTACAGCCATCATTTGAGATCCAATAATCTGTCTATACATTATTGACTTCATGAATAATGGAATATTGTCATTATCGTAAAACATTTTTTTTATATAAGGGCTACGTATTAGTGTTAAGGCTATATGACTAAGTAGGGCTGCTTCATTACTTGGCCACTCATTTGTTTTAATCATACGCAGAAAATCTGAGGTTGATTTATTCGAAAGTAACAATTCTATTAATGACTTAAATTTTTTCGATATATCGTTCTCAAATTTGGAATATAGGTCTTCTATTTCATTCCGATTGATATAATTTCCTTCTGAATCTTTAGATTCATATAGATCAATTTCCTGCATTATATCAGCAGTTTTTTTTATTGATACTTCTAAAGGTTTTTTCTTTAGATCGATTATCAAACATTTACCTTTTGCAACTTCAAAAGGGCGTATAGAAAATTGCGGAATAAAATGCTGTCTTTTTGTGAACTGCTGTTTTTGTTTCATATTTTATCTCCCTTCCACTAAGCTTTAATTCATAGGAAAATCACTACTGAGGTCCCTTTTAATTCTATATACTGTTTGTCTAGTTATATTATAATTTTTAGAAATAGTTGAGATAGCAACTCCATTCTCAAGATCCTGAACAATGCTCCTATAAACAAGGCGACGTTGAGGGTCTTTTGTGTCTGCACTGTATAACTTAGGGCGACCTTTATAGACGCCGTTTGCTTTAGCAATCTTAATACCTTGTGCTTGGCGACGTTTGGATTCGGTACGCTCTTGCTCAGCAATCATGGCCAAGATTTGAATGATTAAATCTTTGATGAATTTATCTAAAAGAGGATTTCCGATTGCTTCAGCCATGATCGGTAAACTAGTGATAATGAGTCTCACATTTTTCTTCTTTAGATAATTAACTGAATCGATAATCTCGTCATAGTTCCGCCCAAGTCGATCGATGGCTTCTACAATAAAAACATCTTGCTCTCTAACAAAATCTAGAGCTTCCTGAAAAATCGGTCGATGAGTAATAGTTGCTCCAGATTGTTTCTCGATGAAAATTTTTTCGGCACCAAATTTTTTCATTTCCTCAATTTGACGTTGCTCATTTTGATCAATCGATGAAACTCGGATATATGCAATTTTCAATAATTTCTACCTGCTTTCTCCAACCATATAAAATACACCCTAATCATACATTGAAAAACCTTGTTTTTCAACTATATTTCCGTGTCTATTTAGGGTACACCCATTTCATACGAATTTAGCAAAGCGTTAAATATTTCAAATTACTTTTTGTAAATAATAAGCACTTTAATAATTTTACTAATTAAAAATAGTAAAACCTTGAATAAATAAGGTTTTATTATTGCATTTAATCTATACTTATATCAATTGACATTCTTTACTCCTAGATTCTTTGATAACTATATAAACTGGTTTAACCACCAGTCTATACACATGTATTAAAACACTATATACTCATATTCGTAATATTTATTTAATTTCAGAACTTTGAATTATATTAATTAATTCAATTTGGATATATAATCAATTAAAAGGTGGGAATAGAAATAGTGAAAATAACTTACACTCAGGATGATTATAAAAAGATTAATTTTGTAAATACTCCTGAAAGATATAAATTTTATTTTAGACGCTCCGGTGAGGATATTGAAGATTATCTAATCTATTTGTTAAATCAAATATTCTGTTTTTCAAAAATAAAAAAAGCAATAGTTATTGAAAATAACATAGAAATAAAGATTCGAGATCTTTACGCTCCTCTTAGTAAAGATGATTTCTTTGAGTATTGGGGAGACGAGATTGTTTTTTTCTTTAATAATGACGATATAATACTAAAATATAATATAGATGATGACTTTTTTATTATAGGTGTTAAAGACACAGTTGAACGTAATTTTTTTTTAGATATAAAACAGATTGGATTTTTGCCTATTTCAGAGTTTGTTGCTCTAGAAAATTATTTTTTAATCGAAGAAGACAAAGAAAAAATGTTTTATTTATATGGTACAGTACCACATAAATATTATGAGAAAAAAGCAACAACTTTAAGTCAATTAACAAAAGGAATAGTTGCTATACTCAGTGTGATATTTACATTACTAATAATGACCTCTTTACCCTTTTTAGATAAAAATGAGTCTGAAGTTTCTTTTATAGAAATATTTTTGATGATGGGTATTTTTTTACTTATATTTGGATTTCTTTATTTTATTGCAAAAATAATAAAACACAAGTACTTCCAAAAGAAGAAATAGCGATAATTTTACTTCACATAACTGTCCATTTATTAACCAGAACGATTTTTAGATAATCCTAACAACTATTAAAAGCCCTCAGAATCGCTCTGAAGGCTTTTTTAGCTCAGTATAATCTGCGAGTATGGTAAATAATGGGTAAAACAACCAGTTTCTTATATTTACTCTCCAAAGTTTTTTCACATAATAGATGCTTATACTATTCTGAATTTTACTGGTTTAAAGATAGTAATTGCAACAAGTTATAACTTTTGTTGTAATTATTTCGAAGAGGTGATTTCATGAAAAATATAAAAGTTCGAAAAGCTGGAAATTCAGTAGGTATTATTTTGCGGAAAGAAAGTGGTTTACAAGTTGGGGATTTATTAGGTTATAAACAAGATGGGAAAAAATTAATCTATGAATGGGAAGTAGAGCTGGAAATTCCTCTTGAAAAAATAAGAAAATTTGTTCAATCAATTGAAGCATCTTTAAGAATGGTCAGTGAATTTCCAGAAATGCATGAGGAAATTTCGTCTGTATATAGTTTATCAGAATTAACTTATAGAATTTTGATAGGGAAACAGTTTGCTCTATTTTATCGTTTAAATCATGATAAATATGATTTTATAAAATTAAGGACTACGGCTACCGAAATTCCCACAATTTTCGAGCAATAATTTATATCATTCAAGGCTTGATCTTCCAAGTAAAAAAAAGCAGTTAAGCACTCTGCCTAACTGGTTATGACTAAATTTTTAGTTGTATCTTTCTCTACCAATACTAAATGTCGAAGAGCCATTTTTGAGTTCTCCTTATTTTTTTGGAAAGCGTAACTAGGTACGACGAGGACAACCGACGATTGTCTAAGAAGATTAATGGACAGATAACGAACTACCATTATGATGGTGATAGTAATGATGTGCTGTATGAAACAGATACGAATGGGCAAGTTTTACGTCATTATATCTACTCTGATGACAATATTCGCTTAGCTATGAAGAGTGGAAAAAACAAGGTATACTATCATTACAATGGGCATGGTGATGTGGTGGCATTGACGGACGAAAGCGGTCAGCAAGTAGCCAGTTACACTTACGATGCGTGGGGAAACGTTCTAACCAGTGAAGCAAAAACGGAACTAGCGAAAAGCAATCCTTATGGTTATGCCGGATATACGTACGATGCTGAAATCCAACAGTATTATTTAATGGCACGGTATTATCATCCGGCACATGGAGTTTTTACCTCTCTTGATCCTGATCCAGGGGACGAAGACGATCCATTGACCATGAATGGATATACTTACGCGGACAATAATCCGGTGATGAATGTTGACCCTAATGGGCATTTTACGATTGTAGCTGGTCTAGGGATTTATATAAGTGCAAAAGTGATTTTTACTGGTGTAACTATGTTAGCTGGAGCAGGTATAGGTTATTATTCGGCGAAAAAACGACCTTATAACAAAAATAAAAAATCTACACCAAATCTTTCTTATAAAGGCCCTAAGGGATATAGAGGGAAAGCTAAAACAAAAACTCAACAAAAAAATGGTAGAACACACCAAAAAAGGATTTATGATAAAAAGGGAAGCCACGTGTTGATATCGATTACAGTAATCACGGTAATGCTAAACGACATCCCCATGTTCCACACAAGCACAGCTGGAAGAATAGAAATGGAAATGGCCAAAAGTACCCACGATATAATAGGAAATTTAATAAAAGGAGATGATGTGAATTGTGGAGTTATGTAAATAATTCGGATGAAGTAGGATATTTGAATGAAAAGTATGGGAATTTTCATGATTCATTTGTTGAAAAAATGGAGTTTTACTCAGGTATGATACTAAATTTAGATGGATCGCTATCCTATGCTAGTATTAGTATGTTAACCGGTGAAGAAGGTATGGAAAGTGATATATATGAAAACGCAAGTCTATTATTGTTATTAAATTCTCTAGAAACATCTTCCAAGGTCGTCCTCAAATTTCAAGGAGTACTAGATTTTAATTATAATTTTTCATTTAGAAGCGATAATCTGCTAGATGAACCTGCTTTAGATTTTAAAGGTTACAGATTTCATTTTAAAACTAATTTATTTAACGTATCTTCAAAAAATATGGCGTACAAAATTATTTTATGACCTACTTAACTCACGGAATTTTTATCTAACTAAATCTCGATTTAGAGAATCTATAATGTGCATGCCCACTTGGACAGTAATCCATTGAACAAATTTGTTTCATATGGATAAATTCCGGTAACAATCACTACTTGGGTAGGATTTTTCGTTGCTGTAAAAATTACTCGAATTGTTATAATATGGATTGTTGAGTTTCTTTATGTTTTCCGATTAGTTAAAAGAACGCGGGACGGTCACAGATCTTAGAGCTATCATCAACGACGAAAAAAAGTGCAGGTGCATATGATGAGAGAATTACCATTAAAAGATAACCTAACAATCTTAACTACACCCACAGAAAACAATTTATGTATATTTTCAAAAGAAAAAGCTACTATTAAAATTTTTGAAGAAGATAAAATAATTCATACTTTTGAGAATGAACTGTTCGAACAAAAGGAAATTAAGATTCATGGAATTATGATGTATAAAAATGAATGGTATCTATTTTTTTCGATGGATGATGAAGAGGCTATCTTTATAAATAATTCTATTACTGTATTAGGAAATGGAATACTAAATATAGTGCCATCTCCAAGCGGAGTATTAGTTGCGTATAATGAAGAAGGAATACTATCCGCAGAAAACGATTGGGCTCACTATGGATTAGTAGAATTCAATATAGATTTAAATAGATTTAATGCGGTACTCCCTCATCATTTAACTTCGACATTCATTGATCTAGGGGCTATATCTACAACATCCGCTAATGGTGATATCTTTTTAATCGCATATACTGATGCAGAAACACAAATAATGATTAAATGTAATTTGTATAGCCATTTAACTGAAGTAAAAGAAATTGGGTGTGACGCTACCATATTTGAACTTCGACAATTTAATGATTATATTTGCGTTTTTGCAGAAGATTCCATTTACTTATTTGATAAAACTATGTGCTATATTAAAAAAATAGATATTAGTGAAAAAGTAGGACACGAGATATATAATGTTTATTCTAGTAAAAACAATATTATTTTTGAAACAGAGGAAATGTATATTGTAGCCACTATGGGTGAACTGCTAAATAGCATAATATAGTCTAAAATGTTATCATCATTATTTAATCATTGAATTTACCAATGAAACTGCAACCTAATATGTGAGAGATTAAAGTCAGACCAAGAGTGAGATACAATGGATGATGACTAAATTATTTGAAGAATATGGTGGGGTGCGTTGAAAAGTGCAGCAAATTATGCGGTTTATCTGTTAATAATATCCAAATGATTAAATCATCAAGGTGTTTAGGAATCTATTTAAAAGAGTGTTCAGAAAATAACTATTTTTTGAGCACTCTTTTTAGATACCATAATTGCAGTAAAGCTTTTTATTTTTATGTCCTTAAACTTTTAAATTAAATGATTGTTCATTTGAAAATCATTTTTATAAGTATTTGGACAAATTCTTAACGGGGTCAGAAACTTAATAGTTTTTGATCCTTTTTCTATATTAAACAATAGAAGAATAAATTATATTGATAAATTTCATGTTATAAAAATTCCCTCGTGGTTTTTAGTTATTTCATCTGTCTATGAAAAAAATGATTTCAAATGGATTGGAATTCCATGTAAGCTAAGTCATGTAAGAAAGAAGTATGCATACAAACTTACGGAAGAAGTGCCAAAAACCTTCGTTTTTTAGAATAGATATTTGTTATGTATTCTATAAAATAGAAAACCTATTCTAACAACTTTTCCAAGACATTCGATGGTATCGGATGTCTTTTTTTATTGTCCTCTCAAATACGAAGAATTATGAGACATATCAGTTGTTTTTATAAGAAATTTGAAAAGTTGATAGAGAGGGAATAATTGGCTTAACTGGAGTGTATATACCTACAGGAAAACCTGATTCAAAACCACCAGAAATACGTTGAAACGTAGAGTTTTAAAGCACTCGATACTATTTACACAAGTTCAAAAAGAGGTGATCATATGTGCAATTATTAAAGAGGAAATGTATTTGGTTTTGTTTATTAGCATTGTGGATTTTTGTCCCAACTGTTTCTGCCCAAACGGTTCAATCGAATAGTTCGATTACCTTTCAAAATATCATTCAAGACGAAATACAGCCGGAGCCACCAAAAGGAGATCAGGCAGACATTCAAGAAATCCCCACATACAAAAAGCCAGAAAGGCTTCCCCAGTTAATGTCTATAACAGAAACACATATTGTGTTTCTAGGAAGCATCTTGTTGATCGTTTTTGTTCTATTAAAGAAAAGGAAAGAAGGAAAAAGAAGTGAAAAAGAAGTATTTAGCAATTGGATTACTTAGCAGCTTGTTGTTTGGAAATGTTGTTACAGCTTCAGCCGAACAAATTACAAGAAATGCAGAAACAGAAGGAGAAGTAACTCTTTCGATAGTTGATGATGTTGACACGGTCGATCCAGATCCAGACCCAGACCCAGATCCTGGAATTATCATTCCCCCAGTACAAATCGGGGAGTTTTCCATAACATACGTGCCTACTTTAAATTTTGGGATGCACGATAATGTTCATTCAACAGGTTTGCTAAAATTTGAGGCCCTGGCAGAGTCCTTTGAAGTGAATGATGAGTCTGGGGAAGAAGTTTTGCGTCCACATTTTGCTCAGATTCGTGATACCCGTGATGTATCAACAGGATGGACATTGAGAGTTGAACAAGTAACACCATTTACCAATGATAATAATGTGCAATTGAATGGTGCATCCATTACGTTTAGTAACCCAAGACTTTCTCAAGCCTGGGATTCCGAGGTTGCTATTCACTCAAATCCTGTCACTATTTCGGCGGAACATGGCAGCCAAATTCTTATGGGTGCAGAAGTGCTTAACGGGCGCGGATGGAATTCGATTACCTGGGGAACGTTAAATGGTGAGGTGAATCCGAATATTGTTTTAGAAATTCCAGGAGAACGAGCAAACGGCCAATTCACAAGTGAATTGAATTGGAGTCTAAGCAATGTCCCTTCTTCGCTGGCCCCTGTTATTTAAGAACAACGAAAAACGTATTGGCAGAATATTGTTGGTCTCTTTTATATGAATGAGATCAACAATATTTGTAAGAAGATTATTTCGTTGAAATATGAGGAGAAGAAAATGAAGAAATTCATAGTTTTAATAGCGATATTTTCTTTAATCAGTCATTCATCCCCATTGCTAACTTTTGCTCAAACAGTATCTATAAACGAAGTCTATGAGGAAACTAGCGATTCTTTCATGGAAGATAGTGTTGAGAAAGGTAGTGATCATAATGAG
Organism: Enterococcus sp. CR-Ec1; assembly: GCF_002850555.1. Taxonomy (NCBI): domain Bacteria; kingdom Bacillati; phylum Bacillota; class Bacilli; order Lactobacillales; family Enterococcaceae; genus Enterococcus; species Enterococcus sp. CR-Ec1. The sequence continues at coordinate 3,569,649 of NZ_CP025223.1, read as the reverse complement.
GAAGATGAAATACAATCAAGCGATAAAGTGGCAAGAGATGACGCGGTTTCTCCCAGTGATAGTGGTAGGGACACTTCAGAAAGCAAGCAAGAAGAGAATGCGGTTTCTTCTGAAACCCGTTCTTCCGCAGGCCAGTTGATCACTGGCGTATGGGGGACAGTTCCATGGACCTATGATTTGGTATCGTCAACAATCGTTCTCAGGGGAGGCGAGGTTGGGTTGACCGGACTAGCGCCTTGGAAAACCTATACTGATGTTGAACAGATAATTCTTGAAGATCGAGTCATCCTGGATAGTAGTGCTACAAGCTTGTTCAGTGGATTAACTCAATTGAAAAATATACAAGGGATTGAAAAGTTTGATACTGCTAATGTAACAAATATGAACTCAATGTTTCAAGGAGCAAGTAGTATAACAGAATTAGATTTGAGTCAATGGGATATGTCTAATGTTACCAGTACTACCACAATGTTTGCTGAAATGTCCAATTTAAAAAAACTAGATATAAGTTCATGGCATCGCAGTATCCAGGTTATTAACATGTTTAGAGCGACATCTTTCGAGCAACTCACTTTAGGTACCGGAACAAGAATTAACGGTACCTGGTTATCCAATATACCGGCAACGGAAACCTATACGGGGCGTTGGGTACTTCAAGATAGTTTGGCTAGTTCAACTAATTTTGTTTCATTTGCTAGTTCAACTGCATTTATGTCTGGATATAATGGTGCGAATCCTGGCGTATATGTTTGGGAAGAAACAATTGATCTTGAAGCACAAGTAAGGCCCCAGACAATCCTTCTAGGAGAGGGAACCCAAGACATTGATTTAGGCAGTGCGATTCATACGGTAACGGCAGATGGTGTCTTGTTGTCTTCAGGGGAGTACGATGTTACTTACATTGACCCATCCTCCTATCTTTATATAGGTGATCGATTTAAAGATGTGACCATTACATATCGAACGGTGCATACGTTATCTGTCCGCATTCCCATTTCCGTTCGTTGGGGCAACACAATACGTTTACGTGGAACATGGGCGAATAACTTCGAGGAGTGGCGAACAATAGCCGCTTTTACACATCACGTTGGAGAATCGGGCCCCGAACTGTCCCTATCGCCAGGACGCGGTGGGACAAACCCAACTACACCAATGATCCAACAGTTGCCAAATCAAGAGTTTGCTTCACTTCATGCATACTCAGGCTCCGCCACTATTCTTGTAAACCAAGGCCAACATTTTTTTGACTTTACGTTGTCTACTCAGCAAACACCTGCCGAAGCACAACAAAATTTTGAAAATGCGGTGGGAGAAAATGGACGTCTGCAGTTAACGGTTGGTGATATCGTCAGCGCGACGCACTTGTTTTCATCAGGAGAGGAATTTGATGGCGCCTTAGCTGGCTTCTCTAATCTAGAATGGAATGTACTTATGCAAGATGAAGCAGAAGAACATGTAGGCACAGATCACACGGATCATAAAAATAGTGCATTTTATGAAGTGACAGCAACTAACCTAAGACCGTTAGTGATCAATCAGTTGAAGCCGTTGCTGAACAATGAGGTTTGGCAATATATTTCTGAAGAGGAGTTATTGGTAGTAGCAGAAAGTTTTTTTGATTTTGACATTGCTGAAGGGTACGTTTCCATAGCGGAGATCATTGAAATGCCTGATACGAATCAGCCAGGAGATTCATCCATGGTTGTTCGAGTGCAAGAAAAGTTATCCTCTGGGCAATACGCTCAAATGGATTACACCGTTCCAGTAACAATAAGGCCGTTACAAGTCTCACCTAAAGATCCAGAGAATCCTCAAGAAGAATTGCATCCAGAGGTGATGCCAGAACTGCCAGAAAATCAAGGATTTTTAAGCATTGATTTTGTTCCTACGATTCAGTTTGGGGATCAAGAAATATCGTATTTTGCACCGGAAACACTATACGCCGAACCATTAAGAACAACAGCAAATGAAACACGTGCAAACTTTGTACAAGTTTCTGATAGACGTGGAAGAAATCAAAGTGATGGGTGGCGCTTATCTGTGAAACAACGAGAACAGTTTAAGAATAGCGGAACAGGGCATGTTTTAGCTGGCGCTTCTTTGCAGTTTCATCATATTCAAGCAATAGCAGTGTCCGGTCAAGAAAATCAGCCTACCCATTCAGAACAGCTCTCGCTCCTTCCGGGTGTTTCATCTACTGTCGCTCAGGCACAAGCAGGATCGGGATTAGAAACGTGGTTATTTGCCTTTGGTACAACAGACCAAGCAGATGAGAGTGTTGTACTGCACTTAGCGTCCGAACAGGAACGCCAAACTGGAACATATGAAACCACCTTGGAGTGGATTCTTCAATCGGTCCCTGATAATGTCATTCAATGATAGAAATCAACTGGATTCGTACTTCATCAGATGTTCAAACAGCCTAACATCCAATAAGAAATCATTTTGGTTGTTAGGCTATTTTTTCTGTTTGGCCATTTGCGAGGATTACAAGCGAGAGGACTCTGGCGGTACTGCTCCTCATTAGTAATCATGATGGTCAATTTGTGCATCGTCCCATACACAAATCGAGCGTATATGATTTATGAGTTTTGCTATGCTGGGGAGGAATTAGACACTCATGGTAGAAGCAAAAGAAATGAAGGCAATCCCCGTGGAATATAGAGAGGAAGATCGTTATGAATAAAATACTATTTAACAGTAAGAAAACTATGATGTACATAGTGGTAATTTTTATATTGACCCTGTTTTTTGGTCCAGTTGCTTTTGCTGATCAATCTGCTGGTTTTTCAGTTAGACCGATTCTGAGTGAAAATCAAGTGAATTCTGAGGTAGGCTATTTTGATCTGAATCTTGAGCCTGGAGAAAGCCAGACGTTATCCTTGGAGTTACGAAATATGTCTGATGAAGAGATCAACTTATCAATATCCGTACATACAGCTTTTACAAATGTGAGTGGTGTAGTGGAATATGGTAGCGACGCCGATGTCCCAGATGACACCCTACCATTTTTTTTGGCTGATTATATTCAAGGAGATGGCAAGATTACTCTTAGTGAAGGGGAGACGAAACAAGTAGATCTCTTATTGACCTTACCAGAAGATAAACCATTTGAAGGTGTTCTAGCAGCAGGAATTCGCGTGGAAGAAATCAAAGATAGCGAGCATTTATCAGAAGAATCAATGGCTATTGAGAACACACTGTCTTATGTTATGGGCCTCGTTGTATCGAATAAGCGGGAGCAACTTTCTCCCGAGCTAGATCTCTTAGCTATCTATGCGGATCAATTAAACTTTAGAAATGTGTTCAGTGCTCAGATCCAGAATCAATCGGGGACGTTTGTTAATCAGTTAGAGGTTATTGCCTCAATTTATAATGAAGATCAAACAAAACGCCTCTATTCCACAGAGGCATCAGGAATGCAAATGGCGCCGCACTCCAATTTTGCCTTTCCAATTCCTTTGAATGGTGAGTCATTTGCTCCAGGTACTTATGTCCTTCATCTACAAGCAAGTTCTGGAGAACTGGAATGGGAGTGGACGAAATCATTTGTGGTAGATGATCAGACATCTAAGACATTTAATCGACAAGATATAACTATTCCTAGCCAAACTAATTACTGGTTATTAGTCTCGATTTTTCTTGTTATACTATTACTCTTAGTGATTCTTATAAGGAAAAGAAAGTAACCTCAGAAGATTGCATAGTGATAGGAGGCCAAAATAAGTGGATTCTCTAGCAACAAAACTAATACTTAATGCACATAGTAAACGATCGTTACAGTTGCTTATGTTACTTGAAGTTAATTCAGATTTGACCTTAAGCGAAATCTCTCAAAAAGCAAATTTAAGTAAGCGAACAATTCAAGCTGATCTTAATGATTTGAGATACTTGTTTGGAGATGCGATCGACTTAAACGGATCTTTGTCGGGAATGCGAATGACCATCCATGATTACGAATGCTATTATGCTAAAAAAAAACTATTTTTTGATCAAGAGCCACTGATTAGAATGGTAACGTCCTTTTTTTCTAAGAAAAAAATGACGTTACCGGAGTGGGGGGCAGAACTGAATTTTTCTCTATCAACCCTTAATCGGATGCTCACTACGTTGCGTGACGAACTGGCAGAGTACCATATTGAACTGATTACTTCTCCATTATCGATCAGAGGAGAAGAAGTGATGATTCGAAAATTTTACTGGGATCTTTTCTGTGAGTCCACGTATTTTGAATTTGACGATTCATCTGAGTTGTCTAGCAAAATTGGTCAGTTATTTCCCGATATTTCTTTGAAAAAAGTGAAAAAAATTATTCATCTTACTTACCAAAGGATGGGAGAAGGAGAGCTGTCTTTTCCCGTTCATGTGCGGGAATTTTTAACAAATAGTTATTTATATAAAGAAATACTAGCTACCCTTTGTCAAATGAGCCGATTTAAGAGGGTGCCTTATGACAAACTTGAAGATGAAGCGTTTTTTATTTGCATAATGGTTTACGCGCATTGTGACTTTCGTGGCAAAACCAACGTACCATTGACTAATCTATCCCAGACAGCAGCCAATGTTGCCGATGGATTATATGAGATTTTGAGAGAACGTTTTTTGTATCTAGGCATTAATTGCGATATTCATGAAGTGTATGATTTTTTATCACGACAATATGCAAAAGTATTACTAGAACCTATTTATATTAAGAATGATTGTGTTACGAATAAATTTGCTCAATCGCTAGATTCAGATTTATTCGACTACTTAAAAAATTATTTGAACAGTTTGAAAGAATCAAATTATTTTACGGGTGCGTGGGTTTCTGATTTTTGTGGGTCGTTGATTGTTTATTTGTATCTAAACAAAAAAATTGGTCGCACGCATGAAATTCTTGTTATTCTTTCAAACGGATCATTAATAGATGAAACTGTAGCAATTCTTTTGGAGAGATTTTTCTATCGTAGATTAACGATTGTATATGAAGACACTGACTTAGAAAAAAAAATCAAAGGGTTTAAAGGGCACTTACTAATAACGAATATCATCCCTTTTGAATATCAGGTACACACAAAGACGAAACTTGTTTATTTGCCACGAATTTCTAAAGTGACTGATATTGGACTTTTTTTTCAATCGATCCTTGAAGATGAACTCTCATTTACTCATTCACAAATGATGTGTGACTAATCTTCCCTAGGTTTCTTTGTAGTTGTATATGCCTATAAATACATGATAGCTACCTGAGTAGTTTATGTAAGATCCTGATGCTCGGTTTATACAGATGATTTTGAATGATACGAGTAACGAATAGGGAATAGACAAGAATGACGGCAATGAAAAGTATAAAATATAATAAGTGGTTTGGCTGCACCGAATATACCATGTTAATCGTTTAGAAAGGAAAATAAATATGCTTCTATTCACGACAAAAAAAGAGTATACGGACTATTTTTGGCAAGAATTGGGTGATTCTTGCGCTGATGAAATTGAACTTCAAGAGTATATTGATCAACAGTTCGTCAGACTGGTAGAACTGACTGACAATATTTCGAAAACATCATTCTGGCAAGATTTTCCAGAAATACTTGGGTTGGATGCAAAGCTGAATCTTTTAGTGGAGTTATGTAAAATTCACGAATTTACCAGTGCTGACATCATTCGAATCACTGAAAATGATTATCGAACCTATTTTAAGGAACTATGCGGGTATGATTTAAGTATGAAAACAAAAAATTCAATGATATTCAATATTTCTTGATTGTTGAAAGAAGTTAATTAGTGTTGTAAGACTTCCAGAAAATATTTCGATTTTCGAAACAATTTAATTACGTATGCGATTCGCGTTGGCAGCTGTTACAAAGAGAAGAATGAAATTAAGAAAGCGCAATTCCATTGGAATAATTACAAAGAGACTGAATGGAACTACATTTATAACAGTAGAATGAGATAACCCTTTCGAGTTGGAGTTTTTGACCGGACGCAAGAATACGATCAAAACACCTCTAGGCTAGAGATATAGCTTAGAGGTATTTTTATGACTAATTATGGTAAGATTATTAAATAAAAGTTGTCTTCATTTCAAATCGCATCGAATCCTCAAGTGGGGGAGATTAGTGAATGAAAAGGTCCATTTGGGGTGAGCTAATCTTTACAAGAAAAGAAGATTGATTTAGATAATGAAAGAACGGGGAGAAGAAATGAAAAAGAAACATAAAGTGATACAAATGTTGGGTGGGGCTACACTCTTATACATCTTAGCGGTCCTGTTTATAGGTGGCGCAACACTATTGCTGTTCAAAAATCTTACCTTTTTGATTGAGCCAGTAGTTAAAGTATTTCAGGTGGTTCTTCCTCCGTTGACTATGACGCTCGTTTTATATTTTGTACTTAAACCAGTTGTAAAGTTTTTGGTAGGGCTAGGACTTTCAAAAGTACTGAGTATTATTATTACATTATGCACACTTACTGCTGCCTTCATCTTGTCAACTGCCCTCGCACTGCCGTTACTTATCCAACAATTTGAACGATTGATCGAAAACTTCCCAAATTATTTGATCGAAGCTGAACGAGTAATAGAAACTTTTATACAAAATACTAGATATGAACAAGCATATCATGAGGGACTCGAGGTTCTGGCGAATTGGATAAATCAAGTTTCTAATAATGTGGGCGTATATCTGGGCAATATTATTTTCGGTGCTTCACAAGTGTTTTCAACGATTACCCATGTCCTATTGTTGTTATTGACAGTGCCGATCATCACGTTCTTTTTATTGAAAAATGACCGTCAATTTGTAGAGTATTCTTTAGGTATCTTCCCCCCTAGATTACGTCATGAAGTCAAAGAAATCATTCGGACGATGGAAAATCAGGTGGGCGCCTATCTAAAGGGCCAACTAGTCGTTTGTGTGATCATAGGAACATTGACTTTTATTGGCTTCTTAATTATCGACATGCCTTTTTCTGGAAGCTTAGCATTTCTTGTTGGCGCAACAGCTATCGTTCCTTATATCGGACCGGTTGTCGCCTTTTTCCCTTGTGCAATCATTGCAATCATGACGTCTCCTACGATGTTCATTCAGTTGTGCATTGTCTGGATCGTTGTTCAATTATTAAATGGGGAGCTGATCGAACCTCAGGTCATGGGAAAACATATGGTGATCCATCCAGTAACAATTATTTTTGTGCTATGGATAATGGGTGAACTTTTCGGCATGTTTGGGTTGATTTTCGGTATACCACTTTATGCAATCGTGAAAGTGTTAGTGGTGTTTGGGTTTCGAAAATTTAAGCAGCGATACAATCGCATACATGCGGAAGATGTTCCCTATGAAGAAACTGAATTTAGTTTAGAATCATACACTAAGAAAAGCAGCCATGGTTAACGAGGGAAACCTGTTGAACAAATGAATTCAAGTACGCATGTCCTGCTCAAATTGATCGTCATAAAAGGTGCGATCCAAATTGATCGTTTGAGTTAAATCATTTGCTTTGATAGTGAAAGAAAGATTTTTAATACATAGAGTGCTTGGAAATATCTATTTTCTGAGTACTCTATTTTTAGTTTGGGCCGATGAATTTCCGATAATTAAGTTTTCCAGTGTCAGAAATTCATTGGATCATGACTCCTTTTTAGCCATTTCAATAACTTGTCATTTTTCTACGAAAGAGGCTGCTTGACTAAGCAGGAATCAACGCACAACAATGATAAGCGCCAGATGGATAGACTACCTATTTGACATCTGATTTCCCAAATGATATAGTTTCCAAATAGAAATCAATTTGAGGGGAAGTTTTCAATGAATAATTTAGAAGAGGTATTAGTAAACTTACAATGTGAATTGGTGGCTGAAAGAACCAGACTAAATCCTAAAACAATTAGTTGGCTTCAATATGATATTTTAAATATTCTAAATTCTGAAACTGAGATGCGCCCGTCACAAATGAGTGTTTTGCTAGGAATTAGTAGGACAAAACTTTCAAAGGCGTTAAAAGAGCTAAAATTAATGAATTATATTCAACAGAAACCCAATGATACAGATGGTCGAGAACTACTCACTTTTTTGACAAAAGAGGGAAGTCATTTATTAACAACTATTGATAATGGACATACACACTTATCTGAAATCGCAAATGCAGTTTTTAATCGGAAGGAAAAAGAGCAGTTCGCTGAACTAGCAAAGAAATATTTAGAAGCGCTTAAAACGGAAAGGCTGAGGTATGATGAATGATCTCATTTCTATCGAAGGAGCTAAAACAAACAATTTAAAAAATCTTTCTTTGAAACTTTCTAAGTATCAAGTAACTGTCGTAACAGGTGTTTCAGGCTCGGGAAAATCTTCTTTGGTATTTGATACCTTAGCAGCTGAATCCCAACGATTACTAAACGAGACCTATTCGAGTTATATCCAACAGCTACTACCTCACTATTCTCAACCAATCGTTGATAAAATAGAAAATCTACCAGTGTCTATTGTGATTAATCAGAAGAAACTAGGAGGAAATGCACGTTCCACAGTTGGAACTGTAACAGATATATATTCAAGTTTAAGGCTGCTATTCTCGAGGGTTGCAACCCCTTTTATTGGATATTCTATGAATTATTCGTTTAATAATCCCAAGGGCATGTGTGAAGTTTGTAAGGGATTAGGTGAGGTCAAAGAGATTGATGTCGATAAATTAATCGATTTTGACAAATCTTTATCAGAGGGAGCTATTCAATTTCCTACTTTTCAACCGGGAGGATGGCGCCTGTCTAGGTATACAGAATCTGGTAATTTCGATAACAATAAAAAAATTAAAGATTACCTAGCAGAAGAATTGGACCGTTTACTAAATGATCTCGGCAGCACTCCAAGTAATCCTACGAATAAATGGCCAAAAACTGCACGTTATGAAGGGATCATTCCCAGAATTACCAAAAATTTTATCGAAAAAGAAAGCACGCAATATAGTGCAACATTAAATCACATTCTGCAAGTGAAAGAATGTCCCAATTGTCAAGGCACTAGAGTAAGTAAACTCGTTCGCTCTGCAAAGATAAATGGAAAATCGATCGCAGACTGTGTGAGGATGCCTATTCCTGAACTAAACAAATTTATTAAAGAGATTCATTCTTCTGTTGTTCAGGTGATTTTGAAAGATTTAAGTAAGAAACTACAGAGTTTGGAGGAGGTTGGCTTAGGCTATTTGTTTCTTAACCGTCCAACAGCAACATTATCTGGTGGAGAATCTCAAAGAATAAAAATGGTTAAACATCTTAACAGTGCACTTAGTGATATTCTATACATTTTTGATGAGCCTAGTATTGGACTCCATCCAGAAGATATTCAAAAAATAGCAAAGATAATTAGGGGGTTAAAAGATAAAGGAAATACTGTTGTTCTTGTTGACCATGATCCGGATATTATACAAATTGCAGACCATATCATTGAGATCGGTCCAGGATCCGGGGATAGCGGTGGAAAAATCACCTTTGAAGGAACCTATGATGAACTACTGAAGTCGAACACCATCACTGGAAGAGCGTTGGCAGATCAGTTGAACGTTAATACACAAAGACAACAATTTTCTTCCTATTACGAATTAAATGAGGTTAGTTTGCACAATGTTGTAAACGCTTCTGTGGTGTTGCCAAAACAAGCATTAACGGTTGTAACCGGAGTCGCTGGTTCTGGGAAGAGCACACTCATTCGCTATCTTTTAAAAAAAAAATATCCTGAAGCAAGTATATTAGACCAGAGTCAGATAAATGGCAACATTCGCTCAAATGTTCTCACGTATCTAAATGTCTTTGATAAAATTCGGAGCATCTACGCGCAATGTTCTGGTAAAAGTGCCTCTCTTTTCAGCTATAACGGTAAAGGAGCATGTCCTCTGTGCAAAGGCAAAGGAGTGATAAAAATGGATTTGGCTTTTATGGGGGATGCAGAGCAAGTTTGTGAGAAATGCCGAGGAAAAAGATATAACGATGAAGCCTTATCTATTTTATGGCATGGTTTCACTATTTACGATATTTTACAATTATCAGTTCGAAAAGCAGTAGATTTGTTTGATGATCGCTTATTGATCAGAACGATGCAAATTCTCATGGATGTTCATCTAGAGTATATGAAGTTGGGGCAGTCGCTAGATACATTTTCTGGTGGAGAACTTCAGCGTTTAAAGATAGCAAAAATAATTGCTCAAGATACTTCTAATTGTCTAATATTAGATGAACCATCTACCGGCCTTCATGAGGCGGATATTGACAAGCTGTTATTATTGTTGAATAAACTTTTACAAAAAGGAAATACATTGATTGTTCTAGAGCACAATCTCAAAATAATTAGTCAGGCTCAATGGCTTATCGAAATGGGACCTGGCGGGGGGAACTTTGGAGGTAATATTGTTTCAAGGGTACCCAATAGACTTATTAACGTTAGAAGATTCATACACAGCAAAACATCTGAAAAGATATACAAAAAACAACAATTAAAAAAGGTGTTTATAAGAATTTTAGTTCATGATTTTTTTAACAGCTATATGAGGGGAAGAAATTTAATAGCTTTTGATCTTCTTAATTTTTCGACAAAGAGTGTTAAGAAAGTGACGAATTTCTGGACACTCTTTTTAGATACAATAATTTATATGTGTCACTGTATTTTTGTGTTCATAAACTCGTAAATAAATCATTGTTCATTTAAAATTTAGGTTCATGAATATTAGGACAATTCTTAGAAAGAGTCAGAAACTTAATAGTTTTTGATACGTTGGTAAACTCTCATTGAAATAAGCTCGAGAGAGCGTCATAAACTTATGTCGTAAATCTAATGTGAATTTTAGTGATTTTAAACAACGAATTGGATGTAACCAATCAATCTGCGTTAGACAAGGTTAAATAAAAACTTAGCAAGCAAAAAGAAAAAAATTATACGATTCGGGGAAAGTAAATGAAAACGAAGTTGATTCATTTACTACTGTACTAAGCAATCATCTTCATGAATTTGATTTTGAAATTAGGAGAAATTTGGATAGTATTTCCACTTGGAATGTTTGTAAAAGGAGAGTACAGAGAAGTTTTTCTCGGTATTCTCCTGATTTTTTGAGACAAGCTTATTCAATAGACCCATTTTCTAAGAGTGAGTAATAAAGTAAATCAAGCCCATTATTGTTGCATATGCAACAATAATGGGCTATTATAGTGCTAGATAGGGAGGGGATAGTTCGTGGAGGATATACTTCGTGAGATAGGTTCGATCAGTAGAATGTTGGAATCCATTGCTAATATTGAATTTAAAGAGGTTCAACTCAGTAAAGGACAATACATTCACTTAGTTCGTATATTTGAAAATGAAGGAATTATTCCTGAACGATTAGCCGAACGGATCAAAGTTGATCGCACGACTTTGTCCCGGGCGGTAAAAAAGTTAGAGGAAAATGGGTTTATTCTAAAAGAGTCAGACAAAGAAAATAAAAAAATCAAACACTTATACACAACCGCCAAAGGGAAACAAGCGGTTCAATTAATCATAAGAGAAAATAACTATTCAAATAAAGTAGCGATTCAACAGTTATCTGCTTTAGAAAGAAAAAATCTTGCGGAAATGCTGAAAAAAATAAAATCTTCGGTAGAAGTTGATTGGGTCAACGTCAAGAATGGGATCAAAAGAGACTATTAAACGAATAACGCCGCTGGGGAGATTGGATCTGATTGAATGTACATTCATGCTACCTAGGGTAGGAAGCACAGGTAGCTGATATTTTGTTAAAAAGGATATAGCTCGGCTGGCTGCTGAAAAAACAGAGAGCCTGAAAAATAAAGGACATGAATTTGTTCAAATAAACTAAATAGGAGTGTAGAGAAAGTGAAGAAAATAATGATCGATCAAGAATTTTGGGCACTATTTCCAGAAGCACAAATCAACTGCCTTGTTGTAAAAAATATAAACAATGTTGCCGATGCTGCACACGAAACGTTTTTTACTGACTTGCTAAAAAGTAGTAAAGAACAAGCGAAGCGCTACTTAACGACCGACACCTTCAGTGAAAACCAAGTGATCCAAGAATGGCGAAGTGCTTTTCAGCAATTTAAAACGAAAAAAGGGGTACGCTCTTCCATCGAAGCACTGTTGAAACGGGTGAATCAAGACAGAGAATTTTCTCCCATCAATCCTTTAGTAGATATTTATAATAGTATTTCCTTGAAATATGGTGTCCCTTTAGGCGGAGAAGACCTCGATACAATCGTTGGCGACCTTCATTTAGGCGTTGCAAAAGGTGGCGAATCTTTCTTTCCCTTAGGTGCAGATACTGATTCCCCAGCCTTGGAAAAGGAAGTCATTTACTATGATGAGAAAGGTGCAATCTGTCGATGCTTAAATTGGCGGGAAGCTCAACGTACGATGCTAACAGAAGCGACCACCAATGCTGTTTTATTCATTGAATCGATCAATGAAACGCAACGGGCTCGGGCGAATGAAGCAATCAAAGAGTTAAGTCAGTTGGTTCAAGAGTATTTTAAAGTAGCAGGTAATGATTATGTGCTAGGTAAAGAAAGTCCTGAAATCATTTTGTAAGGGCAAGCTTCTTGTCTATAGGATAAGGATGTACACGTACTTTTTCTCGATTTTGCATACCATTCTCTCATTTTGATTGCTCGGTCATCGTGAAAATCTTGACCCAAATATTCGGATGTGCAATAATTAGGTGGAATTTAAATAATGACATTAGATTTGTTCGCCGGAATAAATCTTATTGAAGTCAGAAAAACTAACCTTAGGCTTTTATGGTTAGTTTGTCTGACTTCTTTTTTGTTTTAGGAGGTACAGGCAGATGTTAAAAGAACAATTGAAAGAAAAAGGAAAGAGCCCTAACCAGTCGGGACTTTCCAGTAAAGAAGCAGAAATGAAGCTAGAGAAATATGGGTTTAATTCCATAGAAAGCAAAGACGAGAAGCATTTTTATGACTATTTGAAAGAGTCGATGAAGGATATTACCATCTTGATTTTAATCGTTGCAACGCTCTTATCTAGTTACGTTGCATTTCAAAACCACCCTGATGATTTTACGGAACCAATAGTCATCTTTTCAATTGTCATTCTTAATCTATATTTGTCGATTCGACAGCAAAAACATGCGGAAAAATCAATGAGTGAATTAAATAAAATGAGTGTTCCCGTGAGTAAAGTATTCAGAGATGGGGTGTTAAAAGAGATTGAAAGTTTGAACATTGTTCCTGGTGATATTGTTCAGTTGGCATTAGGGGACCGTATTCCAGCAGATGCTAAGCTTTTAACGAGTAGTAATTTCTTTGTTGATGAATCGTTTCTAACTGGTGAAAGTGAACCAAGTGAAAAAGACCCCACCTATATTTCTTCTAGTGAAGATTCTTTAGGGGACAGAAAAGACTTGGTTTTTTCTGGCTCATTAGTAGTCACAGGAAAAGCAAACGTTCGAGTTGAAAAGACAGGAATGAATACGGAAATTGGTAAAATATCGAGCTTATTAAGCAAGGAAGAAACAACCATAGCACCTCTACAAATAAAAATGCAAAAACTTGGGAAAGTTCTAGGACTAATCGCTATTCTCTCTGGCTTTCTAGCAATTGCTATAGGAATCAGCAAAGGATTGTCTTTAGAGACCAGTATCATGACCGCAATATCAATGGCTGTTGCTGCTATTCCAGAGGTTTTGCCAGTCGTAGTAACAATCTCTCTAGCTGTTGGGATGAGGAATATGGCACTGAAGAAAACCATCGTTAGGACTCCTTCAACAGTAGAAACCGTTGGAGGTGTTTCAATTATCTGCTCAGATAAAACTGGAACAATTACCGAAAATAAGATGATCGTGAAAGAAGTTATTATGATGAAGGATAGACTGACTTCCTGCTTAGAAATAACAGAAGAGAAGGAAAAAAATCTCTTATTTCTTTTCTATCTTGCTAGTTCGATGGAAGAAAATGCAACAGTAACCAGTAATCCAACAGAGTTGGCGATCAGAAAAAAACTGGCATCGCTCTTCACTAAAGAGGAACTAGGAAAAGTCGCTTCAACCTTTGAACAGATTCATGAAGTTCCCTTTGATTCAAAACGAAAAAGAATGACTGTTTTATATAAAGTAAACAACCAGTATGTTTCTGTCACAAAAGGGGCTTTTGATCGCTTGGATCTCATTGATGCGAACAACCCCACCTACGTGAACAAGCATGATGAGTTGGCCAATCAAGCATACCGTGTTTTGGGCGTTGCTTATAAAAGATACGATGAAAAACCTACACGTCTTACTGAAGAAATTCTTGAAAGTCAGTTAGAGTTTGCAGGATTTGTTGGGATTATCGACCCAGCTCGGCCCGAAAGCTATACGGCTGTTTCTATTGCAAAACAAGCAGGGATTCAAACCGTAATGATCACAGGGGACCACTTACTGACAGCAAAAAAAATCGCAGAAGATGTAGGAATTCTCACCGATGGGAAAAAAGCAATGACCGGCGCGGATTTACATGAAATGAGCGATGAAAAATTAGCCCATGTGATTGATGACTATCGAGTCTTTGCCCGTACTTCCCCAGAAGATAAAATTCGAATCGTAAAAGCATTTCAAAAAAATGATGAGATTGTCGCTATGACTGGCGATGGTGTCAATGATGCACCTGCATTAAAAGCAGCTGATGTAGGGATTGCAATGGGAGGTGGCACAGAAGTAGCAAAGGAAGCTTCTGATATGGTTTTAGTAGACGATAATTTTGCGACGATTGTTCAGGCGGTTGAAGAAGGACGACGGGTATACAGCAATATCAGAAAATCATTATACGCGATGCTTGGTTGCAATATTTCTGCACTGACGATCGTTTTAATTTCCTTGCTCGTTGGGTGGGGAGCACCTGTTACAGCGGTTCAATTGTTAATCATAAAAGTAGTTGCAGATGGAATCCCAGGAATGAGTCTTAGTATTGAACCAGTCGATAAAAAAGCAATGGAGGAAGCCCCTATCACTAAATACACGAGCATTTTTGCGCAAGGATTATTGGTAAAAATTGTAGAAATTTCAATTGTTTTTACAGGCGTCACATTAGGCGCGATTCTAATTGGACGTCTAGAATCGATAGAGGTTTCGCAGACAATGACATTTATTGTATTGGGATTATCAACTATTGTGCATATGTTTAATTGTAGAAGTAAAAAATCTATCCTGAAGCTGCGTTTTTTGAGCAATCCGTTGTTAGTAATGACAACCTTCATAGGTGCATTGATCATTATCTTGTTAGTAACGATTCCATTCACGCAGACCATTTTTGGCTTTGTCTCTCTTCGTGCAGTTGACTGGCTATGGGTAATCGGCTTATCCATTTTTCCTTTAGTGTATATTGAAGTGAAAAAATACTTTGGCTTGTTCTAATGTGAATGATAGGAAGAGAATCTTCTATTAACATATTTTCTTGAGAAATGAGGGAGGGCAAAAACTGGGAAGTTTTTGCTTCTCCTTTAATTATTTACAGATGCTTATAATTTCTGGTTTGATAGTATTTAGAAGATATCAGAATGCACAGCAACTATTGTTGTAAGGAAGGATTCGGTAGTATGTTTCAGGCAAATCGCCAGAAATAGCTAAAAAATCCCCTCTATTCTACTCTCTTTTTCAAGAATTCCTGTTAAATGGTAGGTTTTATGTCAAAATGAAAGGTAGAAATGGATGAGGAGTGGTTGAAATGAAAGAAACGATATTAGCAATGAAGCTGAAAGAATATAGAGAAAAAAACAAGCTAACGCAAAGTAGGCTAGCAGAATTATTAGAAGTAAGTGACAAGACGATCTCAAAATGGGAGGTAGGTGCTACGTACCCTAGCAAAAAAAATATGATCAAAATAGCCGAAGAATTGGATATCTCATTAGAAACATTACTTTTGGAAGAAACTAAGAAAGACAATGATGATTTAAAAGTAAGTATCAAGTATGGGGTGATTAGTTTTTGCTTGCTCTTTTTTGTCACGATGATCGTTACTTCGTTCAATCAAGACTTCAGCACGATTATGAATCTTTCTATTCAAGAAAAATTTGGTGTACTTTTAAACACTGCTTTAAAATTATTGAGCATCTCGGTGCCGCCAGCAATCATTATTGGCTCCGTGTTTTATTTTTATATCTTCCCTAAAAATAAAAAAGAGAACTAACCATTTCCTCGGTTTCGACAGAAATGGTAGATTAGAGTATAGGAATCAAGTGATGGACAGAAAAACGCATTTTAGATAAAAAGAATGCTCAGTCTGGCTAGTGTGAAAAGCGCATAAATTTTATAAGAAGGGGAGAACAGGATGGGATTATTTGGTAAAAAGAAAGAAGTCAGAAATTTAACGAAGGAAGAAGAAGCAGAGATCAAAGAAGAAATGGCACGACAAATTTTTTCAAAAAAAGAAAATGATATTGGCATGGTCAAGAAAATTAAAGTCCTGACAAACATGCGTACAGGACAAGCGAAAGACCTATTCCTGAAATTTAGGGATGAGTTAACCGAGAATTAATCGGATAGGGAATCAGATAGCGATTGCCCTTCAAGAAGGCGACATTTTGCTTATTATGTTTCTTTCAAAATTGAGATGAATAGAAAGGGAGAATAGATATGAAGAAAAAAAACTCTGAAAAATGGTATTTTTGGGTACTTGTTGTCATAA
Source organism: Enterococcus sp. CR-Ec1 (assembly GCF_002850555.1). Classification (NCBI taxonomy): domain Bacteria; kingdom Bacillati; phylum Bacillota; class Bacilli; order Lactobacillales; family Enterococcaceae; genus Enterococcus; species Enterococcus sp. CR-Ec1. Next base: position 3,553,016 of record NZ_CP025223.1, on the reverse strand, counting down.
TGATTGTTGTCTTTTTCTATCTTACTAAGTAAAGAGAATGAATTTTCTTGAAAATAAACACTTACTAAGAATGACCATTTTTTAAGTTATGAATGGATGATGATTTTATGAAAAACGAATATGGATTTACCTTGATTTCAGTTTTAACTATGTTATCCATTACATTATTACATTGATGAATGAAGCATCCAGAGAGCCATTGTTTTCTGAATGCTTTTTTCATCTACAAATCATTCTTTGAGAATCCGGCTGTTGCGAAAAATCAGTGATAGTGTATTAGAATATATGATGAATTCTGTTGAAGTAAGCGTACGCTACGAATGAACCAAGAGTGATTGAAATGATCGAAGACAATCATGAGAATATTCATTTACGAGACAAAGAACCTTTTAAAAAGTACTGAGTCTTTCTACTACGGGCCACAAAACATGTGTTAGAAAAGAATGGCAATGCACCTTTACTACGTTAAAGAAAAGAAAGTTTTTTTTACAATAAAAACAGTGCCTGACTAAAAATATGAAGTGGAATTTTTAGAGAATCCAGGACAGAAGTCTTTAATAAAATGCCGTTGGTAAGGACGATGATTCGTTTGCTGCTAGCGGTATTTTTGTTAGCATCTCCTCTGATTTTTTCGGAGAAAAGGTCTACCATTTCGGCACTGTCTTAAAAAAGCACATCGATACTCTAAATACGGTGGATAGCGGTGATTTGGATACGTGTTTCTAGTCTTCATAGAGGCAGATTTCAAGTAAGTCGAATGAAGGGAATTAAACACTTCCTATGTTGTTTGATGGAAGGATTATTAGTGAGGAGACTCCTTTATCCAGCTAAGGAATGACTTCTATAGGATGGTTTCCTTGTTAATTGTTGCAAGTGTGATGTGTAAAAATATTTTAAGATTCTTTTTTTAATGAATGGTATGTATAATAAGATCATAAAGCAATAAAGTGTATGCTGAAAAGAGGTCTCTTATGAAAAAATTTGCACTCGGCGTTTTTTGTTTCAGTCTTTTTATCACGGTCGTTGGCTTTTTTTTACAAACGATTTTGATCCCTATTCAAGATTTTGACACAATAAGCCAAGAAGAGCTTAAGAATATCCAACTTGACCTTGCTATTAATTATCCGTTAGGAACTGGTATGCTCTATGTCGGACTTCCTTTGTTAGTATGCTCGAGTGGTTATTTGGTTTATTGTTATTTTAGAGATAGGAAGAACTTAAAGAAGAGTAAAACTATCTGGAGTATAAAGCTTTCGTTCAATAGGAGGGATAAGTTGAAAAGAGGGTTATTTTTATTGTTTTATGTCCTATGGAAGGGGTTAGCAATACGTGGCATTCCTTCTTCTTATGCAAGATATTTGATGAGTTATAATCATTTCGGAGTAAAACTATTGTTCGTTTTACTTGGTATCCTCCTTTTCCATAACTATTTAGTAGAGAGTTATCAAAAGATAAATAAAATTGCGCTAATAAAAATCGGTCTCATCGTACCTACTAGTATTATCCTCACTATCGGTTTAATTAATATTCTTTTATTTCGTGATCTCAATGCGTTGATTTTTGTTTATCCCTCAGATCAAAGAACCCTTCCATTTGTATTCGATGTACTTTTGCTAGCACCTGTTTTCGAGGAAATGCTTTATCGCTATACACTGATTTATGTTGGAGAAAAACGATGGCTGAGAATCATCACTGCTGCCGGAAGTCTCTTGCTTTTTACTCAGAGTCATATTGTAAATGTGAACGGGAATCTTTTTGCTCTTTTTCCTTACTTTGTCATAGGGTTTTATTTGACGATCACCTATTTACGTAGGGGAAATATTTGGGAATCCATTGTTGCACATAGCTTCTATAATTTCGTTGTGATGGTAGCAGCTATCTTGATCTAAAGATTTCTTTTTATTGTTTCCCCTTAAGAGTAGAAGAATTGGGGGCAATTTATCTATATGTATGTATAGAATCTCTAAAACATATTTGGTGAAAGGAAATTTGAAAAGCCAGATAAGCGTCTTAGGCTTGTTGTTTTGCCCAGTTCTTATCTACGAATGTCTGTCCTTCGTCATTTTGTAGGTCATCATTTAGGTCCCACTATTAATATGAAAGGGAGTTACTTGATCAGTGCAGATTCACTAGTCGGAGTTATAAAAACAGTTTCATTTTTACAAAGAAAAGTGACGACCCACCATTCAGTAAGAAACAATATAAGTCCGCCTCCTTTTGCAAGGGGAGCGGACTTATATTGTTTTCCTTATTAGCTTTCAGTATCTAACATCCGATTCATAAACCATTCCACTTGTTGGGGGGCATCGTGGTCAAAGAATGCGGACTCTTTTTTATCTAAAGCGGCTATTTTTTCAATGTCTTCTTGGGAAAGCTCAAAGTCAAAAATAGCAATGTTTTCAGCCATCCGTTCTGGACGAACTGTTTTTGCTAAAGCGACGATGCCTCGTTGCATCAACCAGCGAAGAACAACTTGACCAACCGTTTTGCCATATTGCTTGCCAATTTCTGCTAATGTCGGATTGGTAAATAGGTCATGGCGTCCTTCTGCAAAGGGTGCCCAAGCTTCAACTTGAACGTCGTATTTTTCATGCCATTCCTGATCTTCCACTCGTTGATTCCAAGGGTTCACTTCGATTTGATTGATTTGAGGTTTCACCTCATTCAAGCCGACAAACTCGATCATCTTAGCTGATTTGAAATTTGAAACGCCAATTGCACGTAATTTCCCTGTTTTTTGAGCAGCAACCATTGAGCGCCAAGCACCATAAATATCTCCATATGGTTGGTGAATAAGATAAAGATCAAGGTATGTCAATCCCATTGTGTCAAGCGAATGTTCAATCGTTTCTTTCGCTTTATCTTCGGAAGCTTGGAGAATAAATAATTTAGAGGTAACAAAAAGTTCTTCCCGAGTGACTAGACCTTCAGTGATGGCGCGCTTGATTCCCTCGCCTGTTTCTGTTTCATTTCCATAAATAGAAGCAGTGTCGATCAGTCGATACCCAGCTTTGATTGCTTGGTAAACAGCTTCGGCTGTTTCTTCCAAAGGAATTTGATAAACGCCAAAGCCTAGTTGCGGCATGGTGACACCATTATTGAGTGTGATTGTTTGCATAGTGTTTCCTCCTCTAATTTTCATTACATGTTCTATCCTAAACCTTGGAGTTAAGTCCACAGCAAGTAAAAGATGTTACTTTTTTCGTTCCCATAATTTTTCAACTTTATCAGGGGTCATATTTCCTGCCTTAAATTTTGCGATATGCTCATCATACGTTTCTATCTTATAAATAAGTAGGTCTCGCACTTCCTGCATTTCTGCTAACTTTTTCTCTAATTCTTCGAGTTGATCGGATAAAATCTGTTTCTGAGCTTTTTCGACATTTTGACTTTCACGTACTTGTGCCAATTGGGCAAATTCAATTAGCGATTCGATGGACAATCCTGCATTTCGTAAATGTTTTGCTAAATAGATCCAGTTTAGATCATTCGTTGTGTACACCCGATAGCCACTCTCATTGCGTTGAACAGGTGGAATTACACCGACTCGTTCATAATAGCGCAATGTGTCTACGCTCAAATCAAACATTTCCGCTGCTTTTTTTATATTCATCGTTGGTTCTCCTTATCTTTTTCTATAAGTAATCATAAACCCTAAAGTGGACTCTAGGGCAAGTGGTTTAAAATAGTTTATTTAAAAGAATATATTTTGTTCGTAAGGACGACTATATAGGAAGAAAAAGCTACAAGCATTTTTATTTCAACAGAATGATTTGAGCAATCATCAGTATTGAAAGCTCCTTTTTTAGTGTGCTTCAAAGCATATCATGCTCTCATGCATAGGTTATTGTTTCGTTATCTATATGAGCGAGGCATTTTTTTCCATAGATTTTAAATAAATCCATCTCATGTTATGATGATGATGAAAATTCTTAACTTGGATCAAGGAAACAATCGGTTCTTGTTATGAAAAACGAAAAAAAGCTGATGAGAGTGTGACTATCCATGAATATAAAAGAAGTAAATAATATGAATCAAAAGTTAGAGCAACAATTAATTGAAGTTTGGGAGAGTTCTGTTAAGGCGACGCACACCTTTTTGTCAGAGTCTGAAATCCAAGCCATTAAGCAATACATTCCAGAGGCATTGCATCATGTGCCGCATTTGATTGTCGTAGAAAGTGAGCAAGGAGAGCCAGCTGGCTTCATGGGGATCTCGGATCGAAATCTTGAAATGCTGTTTATAGCAAATGAACAAAGAGGCAAGGGCCTAGGAAAGAAACTCTTGGCATACGGGATGGAAAACTATTTTGTAAATGAATTGGGAGTAAATGAACAGAATCCTCAGGCGAAAGGATTTTATGAGCATATGGGATTTGAGGTATACAAAAGAAGCGAGTTAGACGAACAAGGAAATCCTTATCCGATTCTTTATATGAAGAAAGTTGATAAAAAGTAGCTATTTTTTTATTTCTTTATTTTTGAGGATTGCTTGGCTGTATGCCTAGAAGATCTAAAATTAGGTTGATTGAAGACGATTTTAGAAACAAGATAAGCGTCACAAGCTTTTTATTTTCAGCAGTCGTTATATACGACTGTCTATCATTCATCATTTTATAGGTCGTCATCATTTAGATTATGCTAGTAATGTGAAAGGCTGCTACCCAATCAAGTCAGCTTCATTTGCAATGCCTCCAAAAAACTTTCCGATTTGAATAAAAAGCTCACCCCAAGCAACCCCCGAAAAATAGTTTCGGGGGTTGCTTGGGGTTTGGGGGGCTTAGCTAGCTAAGTAATGATCGATCACAAAAAAATGATCAAAACAGAATAGGCAATTTTTTGTTTTCAATCAAAAAATGTTGATCATTTTATCAAGCAGAGGATGGCACAAGTAAGTGGAAAGTAGGTAGTGGCTATTTTTTTGTTCAGGATGGGGAAGTAGATTTGTCTAGGATACGCCGGAGGATAAACGTTTTGAGGATCATTTGTTTTTGACTTACCTATGTGCCATCACTGCGGAAACCCTGTGGATGAAGGCGTCATGTACGACACCAGATACTCGGATGAGAGCTAAGGACGTTTGATTGCCGTGCCTGACACGCTTTTTCTAACCGCAAAGTCGTAGGGGCTAAAGAGCTACAGCGCTGAGACAGATGACTGCCCCGTGCGATTTTGGGTGTTTTTTGAACCCTACAAGCTGCTATTGCTGCTCGCCTATTCGTCGCAAGCTTGGAAGGTCTTCTCAGAAAATGCCCGTCAGCTGTCAACAGGCTGCCTTTTGCATCAGGAAGCATCAGCGTTCTAACAAATTTTTTTGATCCAGTAGTCGCCCACTCATTTTGGGCAACTTCTATCCGAGAAATCGTTGCGTTAGAAGTATGTCTGTCCGTCCTTTCCAGATAAAAGTCAGCTGAAAGAGGGCTGATACTTAACAAAACGGCAGTTAGGACGACCACAAGCGCTCTCAAAAAAACTCAGTCCTTTCTTTTCAATGGTCATTGTTCTTATCTGCACTTCATGATAGCACCGAAACGCGAATTATTTTTCGCGTTTTTTTGTTTTTAAAATAAAAAATTAGATATTCGCTTTTTTGGGTTAAATGGTATACCTGAGATGGAATAAAAATAATAAAAGAAAGGACAGGATTTACAATGAAGAAAACATCATTAGTTGCAGGTTTCGTTTTAGGTGTAGGCGTTTTGTTTACTCTAGGTGCATGCTCAACAGTGGAAGAATCAGGGGAAGTGGTCTCTGGGTCTGGAACGGAAACGTTGATCAGCGATTCGTCAGATGAAGTAGTTGTGGGAAGTGAAAAATTGAGTGATGACGGGTATTTTGAACAAATCGTAACTAAGGGAATCGATCCGAAAATCAAAGACGTCGTTTGGTATGAAACGAATTATGAAAATTCTGGTTGGGATCACATTCGCTTTTTAGTGAATCATGTAAAAATCGTGAATGTAGAAGAATTCAAAGACAAAGACAAAGAATACAAAACATTGCTTTCACTGAAATATCAATTGTTTAATGAAGATTCGAAAGACAAAAAAATCAAACCTGACAAAGCCTATTTGGTGTTGAATGATGGCAAAAAAGTAGAAGCGGAAGTGTTTGTGGACTACTTAGATGATGAGATTTTGACCCATGACAAACATAAAGATGGCTTTATTCATTTTAAAGTGGCGCAAGAACAAAGTTTGCCAGCGATCAAAGCGGTCGAAATCGAATTTAAAGCAGATGGAGATTTGACACATACGTACCATATTGATCTATCTTCCGCTGCTGAAAAATAGTATCTAATGATAGGAGGTAAAAAAATGGATACTAGCAAGAAAAAACTATCATTGTTGAGTTTTTTTGCAATAACTGCTTCAATGGTGATGACGGTATATGAGTATCCAACCTTTGCGACATCGAAGATGAATTTAGTTTTTTATTTACTCGTCGGCGGTTTCCTCTGGTTTATCCCTGTAGCCCTTTGCTCTGCGGAGATGGCTACTGTAAAGGGATGGGAAAAAGGGGGACTCTATACCTGGGTCTCAAAAACATTAGGGAGAAAATGGGGCTTTGCTACCATTTTCTTCCAATGGTTCCAAATCACGGTAGGCTTTATTACGATGATTTACTTTATTGTCGGGGCGCTTTCCTATGCCCTAAATTGGCCGGCTCTTAATACGAATGTTTGGCTGAAGCTGATTGCCACTTTAGTGATCTTTTGGCTAATCACGATCTCGCAATTTGGCGGAACAAAAAATACTGCGAAGATTGCCAAAGTAGGGTTCTTTGTGGGGATCGTCGCAACAGGGATCATTCTTTTTATCTTAGGAATTGTCTACATTGCTCAAGGGAATCCCGTCAAAGTTTCTTTTGGATCAGGTGCATGGATTCCTGATTTCACGAAAATCAATACGCTGGTCGTTTTTGTTTCCTTTATTTTGGCCTATGCAGGGGTTGAATCTTCTGCCAGTCACGTAAAAGACATGGATAATCCTGGAAAGAATTATCCGAAAGCTATTTTGATTTTAGTCGTAGCGACGATTCTTTTGGATACGTTAGGTGGGGCAACGGTGGCTGCCACGATTCCCCAAAATCAATTGTCTCTTGATACTGGTGTGATTCAAGCCTATTCTTATTTGATCCATCATTTTGGCGGCGGGGAATGGCTGGTTCGTTTGATTGCGGTGGTCATCTGTTTAGGTGTCATTGCAGAAATTGCTGCTTGGGTGGTCGGCCCATCGACGGCGATGCTTGAAGCAGCTGAAAATGGCTTGCTGCCAAAACAAATGGCCAAAGTCAATCAACACAATGTCCCAATCAATATCGTTTTGGTACAAGGCATCATTGTTTCCATTTGGGCGGTTGTCTTGACATTAGGCGGTGGAGGCGCCAATCTATCCTTCTTCGTTGCGATGGCGTTGACGGTCTGCATCTATCTGGTGGCTTATGTCCTCTTGTTTCTTTCCTATATTAAATTAGTCAAAGAAAAAGACGACTTAACAAGAACGTATCATATTCCTGGTGGGAAAAATGTGAAAATTGGTGTTGCGATGGTTGGTTTGCTTGTTTCTATTTTTTCTTTCTTTATTTCCTTCTTTCCACCGAGCGATATCGGATCCGGAAAGGGCGGAACCTATTTAGCCATCTTGATCATCAGTTGGCTGATTATTGTCGTGATACCGTTTGTCATCTATAAATATGTAGGTGAAAAAGCAAGCGATAAAAAATAAAAAGCACAACCTATGAGGAGGAGAGCTGCATGTTATTTAGTAAAAAAAATCGAAAAGAAGCCCAATATTTGGAGCCTATCTATGGGAATGAGGCAATGGATCAAGCGATCCCTATGTACAAATTACCAAAAGAGTCCTTGGTACCGCGGGATGCCTATGAATTAGTCAAAGATCAATTGATCGATGAAGGGGTCTCAAGACAAAATTTGGCGACGTTCTGTCAAACCTACATGGAACCAGAAGCAGTCAAAATTATGAGTGAAACCCTTGATAAAAACGCCATCGATAAAACCGAGTACCCACGGACAGCAGAAATTGAAAACCGCTGTGTCAATATGATCGCTGATTTATGGCATGCCCCAGAAGCGTCCGATTTTATCGGTACATCAACGGTAGGCTCAAGTGAAGCGTGTATGCTAGGTGGATTGGCCTTAAAATTTGCTTGGCGCAATCGGGCAAAAAAACTTGGCTTAGATATCAATAAACAAAAACCAAACTTAGTGATTTCTTCTGCCTATCAAGTCGTTTGGGAAAAATTCTGTGTCTACTGGGACATTGAAATGCGAACGATCCCTATCGATGAAGAACATGGCAGCATTAATGTTGAAAAGGTCACGGACTATTTAGATGAATATACGATCGGGGTCGTTGGTATTTTAGGAATCACTTACACTGGACGATACGATGATATCAAAGCACTAGACAAGAAATTAGAGGAATACAACAAACATACCGACTACAAAGTCTACATCCACGTGGATGCGGCTAGTGGGGGATTGTACACGCCATTTATGGAACCAGAACTTGAATGGGATTTCCGTTTGAAAAACGTTCGTTCCATCAGTACGTCGGGACATAAATATGGGTTAGTCTACCCTGGTATCGGTTGGGTGCTTTGGAAAGAAAAAGATTTCTTACCAGAAGAGTTGGTCTTTAAAGTAAGTTATCTTGGCGGTGAAATGCCAACGATGGCCATCAACTTTTCAAGAAGCGCTAGCCAAATCATCGGACAATATTACACCTTTATCCGCAATGGGTTTGAAGGCTACCGCTTGATCCACAAAAAGACCAGCGATGTTGCCCAATATTTAGCAAAAGAGATTGAAAACATGGGTTACTTCGATATTTATAATGATGGTTCACGGTTGCCGATCGTCTGCTACAAATTAAAAGAAGATGCCGATATTTCTTGGAATCTGTATGATTTGACGGATGAATTTGCGATGAAAGGTTGGCAAGTCCCTACCTATCCATTACCTGATAATCTATCACATATCAATATCCAACGCTTTGTCTGCCGGGCAGATTTAAGTATGCAAATGGCAATGGATCTGGTGCAAGACATGAAAGAAGGAATCGAGCGCTTGAACAAGCGACCAAGCCGTCATGTTTCATCCGATCAAACCTATGGCTTTTCACATTAAGAAACGGTATCGCTAGAAACCCTTTCATTGCTTGTTTCAATGAATAAAAAGTCCCTTTATGAAACGTTTTTTGCAAGACTGAATGAACATTGGTTTATAGAAAAATCAAAGGCGGTTGCATCGACTGCCTTTGATTTTTTTGTTTATAAGAACGGGTAAGCACTTGATAGTGTCGTTTTTTAAGAGAAAGTAAAAAAACAGTGCTTGATAATTTCATTTATTGACATTTCTGACTTGTGATAGTATTAATTATTAGGGTCTAAATATATTTTTTTAGAGAAGAACGTTTTACATAAACGAAAAGGAAATCTTAGAACGTTGTCGTGAGGGAATTCTTAGGGAAATTCGTCTTGCATCGAGGGTTTTTGTTTGTCAGTCATGGTTTGTTGGGGAGTAAGTGAAGGAAAAATATGTGTAGAAAGGGCCTGTTTTTACTGCGCTTGTTTGTTTCATAAGTAACGTACTGCTATCTTTTTCTGTAAATTGGTTGTAACTATTCTGAATGAATATAGATTTACACTGGAGGAAAAACAGTCATGTATAAAGAAGACTTACTGGATAAGGACTTAAAATTAGAGTATATCTTGCTCAAATTTTTGTATTTATCGACCGGTCATATCAAAAAAAGTGATGCGTGTCGGGAATTAGATATTACGATGCCGACCTTGACGAAATTATCAGAGAGCCTTCAACGGCAACTAAAAAATGAGAAGGTCTCATTTATCATCAATCGTTATACGTTGGAACTGCAAGTAACCGATAGTGTCTCACTGGATGATTTGACCGACACGCTATTGAAAAAATCTGCTAAATATCAAATCATCCATTATTTGTTTCAACATGCAGGCTATGATGCCTTCGTCTTGGCTGATGAATTAAACATAAGTGTGGGGACCCTCAATCGATTGATTGCTGAGTGCAATCAGTTGTTGCAGCATTTTGAATTAAAGATCAGAAACAAAAAACTAGTTGGAACGATGACACAACGCATTTATTTTTACTATAATTTTTTCAAAATGGGTGCAACAACGATCGATTCTGTTTTGATCGATGACCTGGTTGCGGAGTTAGCGAAAAAAATAACCTTATCGATTGCCCAACAAAAGCAGCTGAAGATCTGGTTGTTTGTGATTATGAAAAAAGTCACGTCTCACACGACCTTGGGAAGTTTAAGTCCGGAAGAACAAACCAAAATTGAGCGTTGCCAAGAGATGCCCCTCTGTCACTTTATTCGACAGATCTATGCTTCTAAAAAATGTATCTGCTCAGTAGATGAAGCGAAGATCGTGCCATTCTTTATCTGTCTCTTCCTCATTACGGTGGGCGGGATTCCTTACGAGGAACTTCGCTTAGGACTGTACACTAATAAAAATCCCGTCTTTGAGATCACCGATGAAGTCATGGCAGCAATCCAGTCCATTTATCGTCTTGATGCCTCGCATACGACGATCGATATCAAAGCCAATGTCTTTTCCTTAATCGCACAAGTTTATTACTTTCATGGAGTGAATTATTCCATCGATCGAGTCACGCTAAATTATTACCACAAAATGTTTCACAATTCCTTGCGAGATCAAGTGATCTCAGACATTCTGGAACACATTATTGCACCGACCAACTTGTTTACGCCCACGAAACTCAACTATCTCAAGAAACGCCTAGTCTTTTTAATTTATATGTTATCGCCTAAAGAAGAATATCGGGTACGGATCGGGGTCTTAAATATGTGCTCTAGTCTTTTGGCGGATGCTTCGATTTACTTGTTAAAAAATGAACTAAAAGGCAAGCAAAATGTTGTTGTTTTACCCTATACTCCGGACGAGACATTTGACTTGTTGATTTCCAATGCCAATCTCCCCCAATTAGGGAACAATTATGACCAATTTTATCAAGTGACCGCCATTGGTGCCGATTTAGACGTCAATCAGGTTTCTGCGATCGTCGATCAAATTGCTTATTCTAAGTATCATTCTTTTGTGGTGTGAGCCATCACTTGTTAGTTAAAAAGCAGCGAGTCAACGGATAGGTGATTCGCTGCTTTTTCAATTATCTGCGAAGTAGGGAAAGGAAAAGGCGCTTGAATTGCTCTTATCATTGATGACGGAATGAAAACAGGGATCAGTCAAGCAGCTTTCTGCTAGATAATGTGTCCAGTATCCTTGTATAACGTATCGCAACAGAGCAGAAGACATTAAGCGTGAAAATAACAGAAGGGATTCAAAATGCTGGTTTTGGAAGGATGTAAAAAAAAGACCCACATAATGATGTGAGTCTGCAATCGTTAGTTCTGATTTTCTAATTTTTCTAGAACCTTTTTGGGAATTGCATCTTTTTCAACGCTATTCGGGCCTTTTATTGTGCGCTTTTCACTGATCACCGCTTTTACATAAGAATTTGGGGTTAAGGGTTTTGCGTGATCTTCTGATAATGAAACCTCGAGTGTTTGTGTGCTGCCATCTTCTTTTACAAAGTTTAATGTGTAATCGTAAGAATACCAAGGTGACTGGTCGCCGATGCCGCTTTTACTTTCATGTTCTACCTTAGGGGGAATCTCAGATGGGACATACGCGTAAGCTGTTTGTCCTGAGTAGGTGGATTGATAATATTCATAGCCTTTGTATCCGGCAAACCCTAAAAGTACGACTAAGACGAATCCGATTATTTTTTTCATATAAACCATCCTTATCCTCAAATATGGAGCTATTATAACAGAATGGTTCTATAGATGACCTTTCATCAGACGAACAGTTTTGCAAGGAGAAATGTTACTAGCCAGTCGTGGAAAAGTGGGGAACGCCGCTAATAAAGGGTTCTATCTATAAATCGTCAGGGTATTGTTGCTTAGAGTGACTAGAAATAAGTGCGGAATCAGGCGACAAGACCTTAATAAAAAAACATAGCAAGTAGTATGACCTTTTTTGTACGCACAACAACTGACTACTTGATGAGGTGAGCCGTTTGTTTTTTCACTATAGAAAGGTGAAAAACGGCGCACCAGTTTAATAAAAAACCAGCAAAGACACTCCGTAAGAGCCCGTCTTTGCTGGTTTTTTTCTACCGAAAATGTTTGAGAGCAGGCCATGACAGCTGCTTACGGCTCGATTTTACTATACAAATCGAGGGCTCTTTTTCTGGATTCGTTGTGATCAACTATAGGCAACGGATAGTTGGTGCCTAAAACTACCTTTAGGTCGGCTTGTTCTTCGTCAGTCATCAGGTAAGGTTCGTGGATGAATTTTAGCGGCAACTGGGCGAGTTCGGGAACAAATTGTTTGATAAACGTCCCCTCTTTGTCGAATTTTTTCCCCTGAGTGATGGGGTTGAAAATTCGAAAGTAAGGAACGGCATCGGTGCCGGTCGAAGCTGCCCACTGCCAGCCGCCGATATTGCTGGCAGCGTCGTAGTCGATCAATTGTCGAGCAAAATAGGCTTCTCCTTGCCGCCAGTCGATCAATAAATCTTTGGTTAGAAAGGAAGCGACGATCATCCGTAGACGGTTATGCATCCAACCGGTTTGATTCAGCTGCCGCATCGCGGCATCAATGATCGGATAGCCGGTTTGCCCTGCTTGCCATTTGTTTAGCGCCTCTTCATCCTTTTGCCAATCCATATTTCGATATTTCTCAATGAGTTCATAGTTTTTTTGCTCCGGATGAGTGAAGTAGATCATATGATAAAAATCTCGCCAAGCCAGTTCTTTTAAAAAGGTCGCTTTGCCAGTGCTGGGTGGCATTCCTTGGCAAGCGGCCCAAACCTTCCGAATAGAGATTTGTCCAAAAGACAAGAAAGGGGACAGGCGGCTGGTTCCTTTGATCGAAGGGAGATCACGGTCTTTTTCATAGGCGGCCAAACGCTTTTGCACAAAGGCCTGCAATTGTTTATGCGCATAGTCTTCCCCAACGATCGTTGAAAAATCGGTCTTTCTATTTTTTAGCAGCTCAGCAAGCAGCGCTGTCCCTGCTTTGAAGTGAGGGGCATCATTAAAATGAGCGGCTTTTTCAAAATCAAGGGCCTGCTTTTGATTGACCGGTTTGGGCAGCTGGATCCATTTCTTATAATAGGGCGTAAATTTTTTGTAATACGTCCCGTCCTCTTTGGTGATTTCCGTTGGTTGGTGCAGATGATGTTCTTCGAAGAAATGGACAGTGACGCCTTTTTTTTCGACCAATTCTTTTATATAGAGGTCGCGTTTACGACCAAATCCACGGTTATCAAAGTTGAAGTACAGTTGGCTCCATTCTGGATAGCAAGCGAACAACTGATCAAAGGCTTCTGTCAAAGTCCCCGTCAAGAGGTGGATCGTCAGATTTTGCTTTTTGGCAGCCTCGATAAAGTGAGCAACCGCGCTAAAAAAGTAATCATGGCTTGGTGCATCGGGGAGAAACTGCTTTTCATTGAGATGAAACACACACAACAATTGGTCGTTTGCTTGAAGAGACAAAAGCGCCTCAGTAAGCGCCGTATTGTCCTCTAAGCGCAGATCCTTTCTAAACCACATCACATGAATTGCCATAACAACCTCCTTGATAGTATAACCGTGCAAAAAACCGATCGGATTTCGTTTATAGTAAAGGAAAGATGGGATTTATTCAAATTTGGCGATTGCGTAAGGAAAATTGCTGTTTCAGCAAGTCGAGGGATGCTTACAGGGTTTGTTTTAATTGGTGCACCGATTTGAATAGGCGCTTGTCATTTACCGTTTCGTTTCTGCAAATCGTCTCTTCTTAATAAATAATAGGTAAAAAATGAGTAGTAGGGGATGAAATGAGTTACATTTGCGTAACGAGAACGTATATAATCATAGTATATAGTGAGGCTTTTTGCTTTAGCGTTTATTAATAAGCGCATATTTGGATGGGGTGAAGGATGATCAAAAACAAATTACAGCAATATAAAATTTTAACGATTTTACTGATACTTGTGACGGTTGGATTAATTCTCTTTTTAAATCAGATGATTTATGCTTGGCAGGCCATTGAAATTTTGGCGATTCTTCTTTGTGGCTACTTAGTGGTTTTTGATCAAAGGGATGGAACTTCGAAGATTGCTTGGATCTTAGCTTTATTGTTTTTACCGATTGTAGGAGTCATGTTGTATTATTTAATTGGTCGTGAACCTCGGTTAAGGAAATTGCCCAAACAGCAGATACAAAATGAACGGGAAGTACAGCGAACGGTTTCGGCTATTCTGCAAGAACATTCAGAGATCATTCATGGAAAACATGATCTCTCCACTGAGATTTTTCATCTTTCGGGCAAGTATCCCACAACTAATAATCATCTGACTGTATTAAACGAAGGCGCTGAGGCGTTCGCTTCTTTGCTAGAAGATATCAAGAAAGCCAAGCATCATGTGCATGTGTTTTTTTATATCGTTAAAGGGGATGAAACAGGGGAGGAGCTGACAAATGTTCTGGTCGAAAAGGCCAAACAAGGGGTGGAAGTTCGGTTTATGTATGATAGCGTGGGGTCGATCGCCTTTCCTAATCAATTATTATTATTGATGAGAAAGAATGGGGTAGAGGTGCGCACGTATGATTTGTTGAACTCGCCTTGGCTAAGTAATAAAGCGAACTGGCGCAATCACCGTAAAATGGTCGTTATTGATGGGGAGATTGCACATACAGGAGGCATGAATATTGGAAATGAATATAGTGGGCGAGGCAGTAAGTTTTCTTATTGGCGAGACACAAACATCCGGATAGAAGGACCTGCTGTTCTAGAAGTACAAGAGTGCTTTATTTATGATTGGCTCTTTCTTGATGAAACGGAAGAAACGGTCACTCATTTTTTGACACAGACAGCTACGTATTTTCCGTTGAAGACCGACGTTCAAAGCGGTTCGGAAATCGTTCAGGTAATCTACGGCGGACCCTATGATAGCGAGCGAATCATTAAGGATTCCTTTAATGACCTCATTGGAAAGGCAACGGATTCGATTAAGATCGCAATGCCTTACTTTATTACTGATGAAGAAAGTTTAGGTGCGCTTAGAAGAGCAGCACGGTGTGGGATCAACGTACAATTGATTGTGCCGGGAAAAGGGGATCGAGGAATTTCTTTTCATGGCACGAATTCGTTTATTGATGAATTATTATCTGCCGGCGTCGAAGTCTACACCTATGATGAGACTGCTTTTATTCACTGTAAATATATGATCGTCGATGAGTTTGCTGCAACGATCGGGTCAACAAATTTTGATATTCGTAGTTTTTACCTTAACCATGAGTTATCTATGTTCATCTATGGGCCGTCGAAAATAATCACAGAGTTAAATCAGCAATTTATGGAAGACTTAGCTCATGCAAAATTAGTAGAAAAAGAAGAATGGCAAGCCAGAAGCCTTTTGACGAAAACAAAAGAAAAAATCAGTGGCTTGTTTGTTCCGATTCTTTGAAGGAAGATAGTGAACAGAGAAAAAAACTCGATTCCATCATCTGGAATCGAGTTTTTTCGCGTCATTTTCTTCTAGCAGCTCGAAAATAATTGATCCCGGTTCCCGCAAATACTACGAAACTAGCCAATAGGAACAAAAATCCTACGGGGACTAGATAGAAATTTTCATGTAAAATGCCGGATTGATCGATGTATTCCACGGAGCTTGCTTTGATGAAGAAGCAGGCAAAGCCGAATAGTAGTAAAAATGTTCCGATCAAGGTCGTGATCAAATTGAGTTTGGCGCGTCGGGTCTCGCTGCCGTCTTTGATTAGTTTTTCAGTGATCTTGTTCACTTGAGTTCCTCCTAAAATCAATTCATCAAGCGAGAGTTGAAAAATCGTGGCGATGGCAATCAACATTTCTAAATCTGGTAGATTGCGATTGTTTTCCCAGTTCGAAACGGCTTGTCTCGTCACGTGTAGTTGAGTGGCAAATTGTTCTTGGGTCAAGTTATTTATTGTGCGTACTTCTTTGATTTTTTCGCCAAATTCCATCTTTTTTTCCTTTCGCTGATGTGACTTAAGCATAGTCGAAACCCGCGTTGTTTCCAAGAAAGCAGGGCTTGCTTCTTGATAAATCAAGGGAAAGTGGTGCTTGCGTCGTTTTTTATCTGCTGTTTTTTTGAGAGGAGCATCGTTTTCATTCTGAGGTCGTGAAAAACGTCTGTGACAAAGTGACCTTGAAGCGTGTTATTTTTACTGCATATCATTTTGTTTATTATAGCACTGAGGCTAAGGGGAAGGAAATATGTGGCTCGTTTTTTCTCTTGCTTGATTGGTACATGTCCGATACATGACAGTTTATCGAGTGGGGAGCAACGCAACAGCAAGTTTCTTTTCTTAAAGAAAATCACTTAGTTGACAAAAAGAGAAACATCTTGTTTAATATACCCCGAGGGGTATAAGAAAGGAGCAAGAAATGTTTTCATTATTTAAACGCATACCAAGTATGTCAACAGCAGATTTACAAAAAGAAGGAGCCAAAGAATGGACGGTTCTGGATGTTCGCACGCCGGCGGAGTACCGTAGCGGGCACATTGCCTACGCCAAAAATGTACCGTTAAACAAGATTGCGGGCTTCACTCAAAAAGGTGACAAGAAACTGGCAGTCATTTGCCAATCAGGGATGCGAAGCAAACAAGCAGCCAAAATCCTAAATAAAAAGGGGTTTGATGTGGTCAATGTTCGCGGTGGCATGAATCAATGGCGGGGAACAACCAAAGGAGGAAAGTAACGATGGAAAAAATAGTTATTGTCGGTGGGGTAGCAGGAGGAATGTCTGCAGCAACGCGCTTACGTCGGCTTAAAGAAGTAGCGGAGATCATTATTTTTGAAAAAGGTCCTTTTGTCTCTTTTGCGAATTGTGGACTGCCGTATGCCATTTCTGGTGAGATCGAAGAGCGAGACGCCTTATTGGTCCAAACACCTGAGGCATTAAAAAAACGGTTTAACCTAGATGTGCGGCCTCTTCATGAAGTGCTGGCGATCGATCCTCAGGAGAAAACGGTGACGGTCAAACATGGCGAACAGGTCTTCACGGAATCTTATGATGCGTTGATTTTATCACCGGGGGCAAAACCGCTAGTACCAGCGATCAAAGGGCTAGAAGAAGCAACCAACGCCTTTTCTTTGCGCAATGTTCCTGATTTAGACCAAATCATGGCACATCTTGAAGACAAAAAGCCTCAAAAAGCGACGATCATTGGCGCTGGGTTTATTGGTTTAGAAGTCGCTGAAAATTTACATAAAAAAGGCCTACAAGTAACGATCGTGGAAAAAGCACCCCACGTATTGCCACCTTTGGATGAAGAAATGGCGGCGTATGTCAAAAATGAATTGATCAAGCAAGGGGTCAATGTTTTGACCTCGCAGTCAGCGACCGCTTTTGAAAAAGCAGGGCAAGAAATCGTTCTAGAGGATGGAACGGTTCTGGCTTCAGATATCACGATTCTTTCGGTGGGTGTCCAACCAGAAACGGATTTGGCAAAACGTGCCGGTATCCAATTAGGACACCGGGGGGGTATCCTGGTAGATGAGCAATACCAAACCAGCAAGAAAGATATTTACGCGGTGGGAGATGCCATCGTTGTGAAACAACAAATCACTAACGAAGACACGCTGATCTCCTTGGCGTCACCAGCCAATCGCCAAGGTCGGCAAGTGGCTGATGTATTGGGAGGACTGACTCGCAAAAACAAAGGCAGTATTGGGACGGCGATCGTGCGCGTATTCGATCTTGCCGCAGCGTCCACTGGGTTGGGTGAGCGCAGCGCCAAACTGGCGGGGCTAAATCCTCAGGTGGTTCATCTTTCAGGCAAAGACCATGCTGGGTATTATCCTGATGCGACGGATATTTATTTGAAATTGATTTTTGATGCTGATACTGGAAACATCTACGGTGCGCAAGGCATCGGTGCCAAAGGGGTCGATAAACGGATCGATATTTTAGCAACAGCGATCAAAGGTGGCTTAACGATCTTTGACTTGCCTGAACTGGAATTCACCTACGCGCCGCCTTTTGGCTCAGCGAAAGATCCAGTGAATATGATTGGCTATGCAGCGATCAATCTGGCAGAAGGAATCAGTGAGAATATCCAATGGCACGAATTGACGGAGGCCTTAGAAAACGGTAAGCAGTTGTTGGATGTTCGTTCAGAGATGGAATTAGCCAATAATGGGCGTTTTCAAGAGGCGCTCCACATTCCGTTAGATGAATTGAGAAATCGGTTGTCTGAATTGGATCCAAGTGTTTCGTATGTTGTTACGTGTCATAGCGGATTGAGAAGCTACATTGCCGAACGCATCTTAAAACAAGCGGGCATCAATTGTCAAAACCTCGATGGTGCCTTTTCGTTGTATAATACTATTAAGCCGGAGATGATTATTCATGATTAAAGCAATATCTATGGAGGAATTTACCCAAAAAGAAAAACGTGAGGCGCTTGAGATCCTTGATGTCAGAGAAGTTGATGAGTTTGCACAAGGACACATCAAAACAGCACAAAACCTACCGTTGAGCGAGCTGACGGAACAGATCAGCGACTTAGAGAAGGATAAAAATTACTATGTCATCTGTCACTCAGGGACTCGTTCGCAAATGGCGTCTGAGTTTTTGAGCCAGCAAGGGTTTCAAGTGACCAATGTCCTCGGCGGCATGTCAGCATGGAGAGGAGAAATCAAACGATGACCGCATGCAACAAAGATATTTTGAATCGGTTAAAACGAACCGAAGGCCAGTTGCGGGGGATTCAAAAAATGATCGAAGACGAGAAAGAATGCGTCGATGTCATCACGCAATTGTCCGCCGTCAGTTCCAGCGTCAACCGTATTATGGGAATCATTGTCGCTGAGAATTTGAAAAATTGTTTGGAAAATCCAGACAGCGACACGGAAACCCAAAAGCAGAAAATCGATCAAGCCGTTCAGCTGATCGTGAAGAAATAGCGGGATTTTTGAAAGGTTTGTCGCGTTTTTTATCATCCCATAGAAAAGGTTCAGAAGAGCAGTATGTTCTTCTGAACCTTTTTATTCTTCATCAGTGATTGCTTGTCGACACCAATGGAGGAAATAAGCGGAGCTTGTCGGGATGTTTTGTTTTTTAATTACGAAGGAATATACACCGAGAAGGCTGTATGGTTAAATGGAGAGAGAAACGTCAAAACGCCTGATGGGTCGTTGAGTATTTGCGACTATTAACGATCGCTTGTATTGTGATGTGAATCACAATTAGTGGGTGGGCGTTGTTCAGTTATTGCGAAGGAGAGAGGAGAGCTTCTTGAACAAAAAAATACAGTCTTTTACATTGCCTTTGATTGCTTCCAATTTGTTTCAAATCATTATTGCACAAGTTTCCTTAGCGATTATTTCAAGAAGATCCACGGAAGCGCTGGCGGCGATCGCACTGATCGACGGGTTTCTCTATGCTTTTGCGGGTATCTTAGGTGCGATTGGGCTTGCTTTTAATATTTATGGCGCAAAGGCAGTCGGGCAAAGAGAAGAGACGCAGTTAAATGATTATCTGTCGTCGGTTCTTTTTTTAGTAGTCGCGATCGGTGTGAGCTTTTTGCTGATTTTCCTGCTTTTTGGACGAGACATTTTACAGGTTGTCTACGGATTTAGCGGGGAGCTGCTAGGAACTGCGACGTTGTATCTTGCAATCATGTCCCCCTATATTTTACTTACGTTAGTCACGTTTGTTTTTACTAGCCTTTTAAAAATTGAAAAGAAAACGAACTACATCCTCGGTGTTTCGATCATTAGTGCGTTGGTACAGGTGTTGCTTAGCTATTTATTGATCAACGGCAATCTCGGTTTTCCCGCCATGGGGGTCTTAGGCAGTGGCATCGCAAATATGCTTGCGACTTTGTGCTTGCTGGGGATTTATGGGGTTCTTTTAAGAGAAAGTCTAGCAAGAGGGCTAAAACAAAGACCACGAAAACGCGCCTTTTTATTGAAAAAATCGATCCCCTTAATGATTCAGGAATGCTTTGAAGGCTTAGTCTTTATTATTGCTTTTGAAGCTTTCGTCTCACGGTTGGGTGTTAGTACGCTGGCCGCCTATGCGATCGGCAGCCAAGGATTGATGATCGCACGGTTGCCTGCTTTGATGTATGGCAACGCAGTGACCGTCTTTGCGAGTGAGGCGAATGGTCAGAAAAATCGTCAGAAGATTTTAGCAGTGGGAAAAAGTGCCTTCGCTTCTTCTTTCGTGGCTTATGTTGGAATCGTCAGTCTGATCTGGGGCTTTCGTTCTGCTTTTTTCCAGTTGTTTACTACAGATGTCGCTGTTTTAGACTTGTTGCCAGCTATTTTGCCAATCATGCTGGGGATAATGCTCGTCAGTCCGTTATATGAAATCACAAAATACTTATTACAAAGTTTGGAGTGCAGTCGCATGGTTTGTCTGTTGACAGGATGCGTCAACAGTCTGGTTTTAATGGGAATCACAGGCTTTTGGAGCAGTGGGCAGCTGAACTTTTTCTTCCTCTACTGTCTATACGGTTTGAATTTCCTGATTCTCGGCAGTTTCTTTGCAGGGCTGTTTTATTGGACGATCAAGCAGCGTTATCCTCAAGGCAAAGGACGCCTTTGAGGGGGATAGAAAAAAGCGAAGGTGCTGCTGATCCTTCGCTTTTTCGTCGCCTACAATTGGACAGGGGAGATTAATTGTGGCTGACTTCTTCGTAAAAGATAGCATTGCGTTCTGCAATCAGTTGGGTTTCCCTTCGCTCTAATTCGAGAAAGGTTTCGTCTGCCAGCAATTCGGCAGCAGAGTAGCCGGCCGCCAAGAAGTTTTCTGCATAGGTCAATTTCTGATTCGTGATGTTTCTTCGTTGCTCGGCAATGACGAGCAGCTGTTTCACATTCATACACTCACTCCATTCTTTTATAAAAAGCAAGTACTAAAAGAGGACAGCTAATAATACTTGCAAGTCAACGTTGAAGGCGGGATATCAATCATGCTCGGCTATTCATAAATAAGAGAAATACGGTAGGTTCGTTTCTGATTGGTCGTTTTATACGGAAGCTTTGTACTAAGTATAAAAAAATTTCCCCCGTAGCAACAGAACCTAGTCGTTTACATAAAGCAACGATTGGTTTACATTACTCGGACAAGCGGGTGTTACAAGAAAAACAAGTAATTTTTCCTAGGGGAACGGCGGGATTTGACGACAAAAAAACCTGCGATCGCCTCAGGCGGATAGCAGGTTTCACGGGCTAGTAGAAATAGCTTAAACGGTTTGTTTTGCTGGGCGCAGCAAGACTTCGCTGATCGCCACATGTTTGGGCTGTTGAATGGCATAAACCACTGCATTTGCTACATCTTCTGGCGTTAGGCTGTTGCCTTCTACGCGAGAGGTTTCTTTCAAGGCTGCTTCTAGTTGAGCATTACCTACGGTTTCAAACAATTCCGTGGAGACCATTCCCGGAGAGACGATGGTGGAACGAATGCCATGTTCACGTTCTTCTTGGCGCAAACCTTCCATGATTGCACGAACCGCAAACTTTGTCCCGTTGTACACGGCAGATCCCGGGTAAATGACATGTCCAGCAACTGAGTCAGTGGCGATGATCAAGCCGTCTTGTTGTTTTTGCATGATGGGCAGCACAGCGCCGATCCCGTTCAATACCCCCATGATATTGATATCCAGCATTTTTTGCCAGCTGTCATAGTTCAACTCTGCCAAGTTTCCTTGAGGCATGATGCCAGCATTATTGAAAAGGACATCAATCCGACCAAAGGAGGTCATGGCTAAATCAATGACTTGTTGGACTTGTTCGCGATTCGTGACATCGGCTGTTTGATACAAGACATTTTCTCCTAGTTTTTCAGCCAGTGCTTTGATGCGCTCTTCACGGCGGGCGGCGATTACTACTTTTGCCCCTTGTTCGGCTAGCTTAACGGCGGTTGCTTCCCCAATTCCTGAAGAGGCTCCCATAATTACGATAACTTTTTCTTTGATTTCTGTCATTTGTCTTTCCTCCAGTGAATGATTTTTTCATCGAATCCTGCTGCTGCCAAACCCAAACCTGCGAGATGACGGGTGATTGACAGTACAGTGCTTGCGGTGTAATTTTATTGTAGAACCTGAAGTTAGGTTTAGGTCAAGCGATAAACAAAACTTTTTTAGGAGCGATGCAAGTGAGTTACTCGATTGGTGAAGTATCAAAAACGACTAACATCCCCATCTCGACACTACGTTACTACGATCGAGAAGGAATGTTTCCGAATATGGCCCGTAG
Organism: Enterococcus sp. CR-Ec1; assembly: GCF_002850555.1. Classification (NCBI taxonomy): domain Bacteria; kingdom Bacillati; phylum Bacillota; class Bacilli; order Lactobacillales; family Enterococcaceae; genus Enterococcus; species Enterococcus sp. CR-Ec1. The sequence goes on along the minus strand of NZ_CP025223.1, from coordinate 3,530,686 downwards.
CAATGGCGGCATTCGGGTGTTTTCAGAAAAAGAAGTGGCGACGATCAAAGTGATCGATTGTTTGAAGAATACCGGCATGCCCATCAAAGACATCAAGAATTTCTTGGATTGGGGCGAAGAAGGCGATGCGTCTTTGCAGAAACGGCAGCAGCTGTTTCATGAACGTTTGGAAGAAGTCACCAAGCAAATGGCAGCCTTGCAAGAAACGATGAATACGATCAAATACAAATGCTGGTACTACGATACAGCGATGGAAGCAGGCACCGAAGCGGTAGTAAAAGAGCTACCGCTAGAAGAAATACCAGAAGAAGTCCGGGAATACAAATTGTAAGCAAAGAGAAAAACCACCTGCTGTTTTTGCAGGTGGTTTTTCGATTCTACTGGTTTTGCTGGGAAAATCAACCTTGCCAGTTGCCGTTTTCTAATGAAAGACTGACAATCCTACGAAAATGGGCTCTGTTATTCAGTAGCGCTACTCAATAACCCCCACTGGAATCAAATAGCGGGGTTCATTTTCCGTCGGCAGTTGTAATAATTCTTTGAGTTCATGATCCGTGAAGGCGCCGATCGGCACAGCGCCTAAGCCTAACGCTTGGGCTTGTAAAAGGACGTTTTGGGCGGAATGACCGACTTCGATATAGGCATAGCGTTCGATTCCTCGGTCCCCATAGCGCTCAATCAGTCGTTCATAAACCACTGTATAAAGCAATGTGGCAGGTGCCCGTTGGATCGCTTGCTGATCCAACGAACCTTCCGCCAATGCGGTCCGAAAATCACCAGCAAGGATTTTTTCTAAGGCATGTTGCTCAGGTTGATACAGATAAAGCCCTGGCTCAAGCCCCGTTACCTGTGTGACCACGACATAGAGGTCTAAGGGATACAAGGCACCAGCCGAAGGCGCTGTCCGGCGACCATCTTCTGTAGTGACACCGGCAGCGGCCCATAAAAGCTGTGCCAGCTGTTCTTGTGTTAGCTCGGTGTCTTGAAAATCCCGTTGCGAGCGCCGCTCGAAGAGAGCTTCCGCCACACTGGTTTCCCCGTCTAAGATCGGTTGCGGCAGTGGAAAGGTTTCATAGGAAACCGCTGGTTCAGAAGAAGTGGCGGTGTTGGCAGTCGGTTGTTCCTCAATCGGTGCCGTATCCGCACTGCAGCCAGTGAGGAGTAAGCCCAGCACCAAAAGAGCGACTAAATGAGCAAAGCGAAATCGTTTGTAACGGGTCATGAGGATTCCTCCTTTTTCTAAGGGCTTCGTGTTATTTATAAGTATAACAAGGATTGCTTTTTCATGCGCTTTTATTCACAAGTAGATAATTAGGGAGGTAAGCAGTCTCTCAGTCGTATCATAGGCTGATTGTGCTTTTTAATATTTTCTAAAGACCTAGATAATGAGTAGTATCGTATTAACTTGCTATGAATATTTTTTATGAAATCCAAACCGACTGCAATCAAACGTAAGAGAAAAAAAGGCCATACAAAAACCCTCCAGCAACGAATTGCTGGAGGGCTTCATTTAATTCGCAGCTGCCAATGACGCTTGGTTTTGTTTGGCATGGTAGGCTTCTACGTCTAAGATTGCTTGTTTGAACATTTCTCGCGTGATCTCATAAGGCACGTGGACGATATCATTGGTGGTCATTGCTTTATCTAAGATTGCCTCAAGGTCGCTGGTGGCGTTAAGACCCATATCTGCTAAGCAAACCGGCAGTTTGTTTTCCTTCATAAAGGCGTAGATGCGCTGGAAGAGGGCCTCTTGCTGATCGAGCTGCAACAAGGCCAAAACACCGTAACTAACGGAAGCACCATGCAAATAGTCTTCCATTTTTTCCAAAACGGTCGTTCCGTAGTAAAAGGAATGGGCAAGGGCGGAGTTGTAATCATTGATGACTAAGACGGAAACTAAGCCGATAGTCACGATGATATCCAAGACGACTTGCTCAATGGCATAAGATGGCTGATTGGCGGCACTGTCTTTCAAGGCTTGTGTGCCGTATTGCAATAAGCGTTCCGTGCACATTTTGCCGATTTGGATGCCTAACCCATCGGTGTAGTCTAACTCATCGCCCCGCGCTGAAAACGTCGATTCGATCTCTTTGGAGAGGGCATCGCCGATTCCTGCCCATAAGTACTTGTCGGGGGCCTGGGCGATGATCTCACTGTCGATAAAGGCATGGGTCGGTGGTTGCGAAGGGAAAAACAGCCCTTGCATCTCGCCGTTTTCTTTATAGATGACACAGACCGCGGTGACTGGTGAGCAGTTGGAGCCAATCGTTGGAAAGGTGAAGACTGGTTTGCCTGCTTTTTCTCCAACCACTTTGACGGTATCGCAAACGCGGCCGCCGCCAACGGCGAATAGAACATCGGCGGCTTGGACGCTTGGATTGGCTAACAGCTGATCGACGTTTTCATAGGTCGAGTTGCCGCCGTACCACAAGGTATCCGTCACTTTGACTGCTGACGTTAAACCGGCTTTGATCTTGTCTTCGGCTTTTTCAAGGGCGGTTTTTCCGCCGATGATCACGGCATTGGTGCCGTATGGTTTTACGATCTCATTTACTTTTTCGTAGGCGTCCGCCCCGATTGTGTAGTTTGGCAAAAAGATACTTTGACTCATACTGTTTTCCTTCTTTCTTGGCCACGAGATTGGCTAAAATTGGTCCGGTAATTTGATGGATCACCATGCCGACTGCGGCAGGGGTAACGGCTGCAGCAATGGCGGCAAAGTGGGCATTGGCTAACGAGATCGCTAGGCCGGTATTTTTCATTCCTAATTGAAACATGATGGATTTGGCTTGGGTGGCACTGACGCCCATCACACGGCTCAGACCATAGCCTGCACCGTAGCCAATCAAGTTATGGAGCAAGACTAAGAAAATCACGATCAAGCCAGATTGGACGATGACGGCACCGTTGCGAGCGACAGTTCCGGCAACGATCAATAAGATACTAACGGAAGAAATCAACACAAATGATTGCAGAAATCGCTCGATGTGCTTGGCAATGAGTTTGTGGACGATCACCCCTAAAATGATCGGCAAAAGCACCATCTGCAATACAGACAAGAGCATTTCCCAGAAGGAGATCTCAGTATACTGACCAGCCAAGATGTAAACCAAAAAGGGGGTAACGACGGTCGCTAACAAGGTCGATACCGTGGTCATGGAAACGGTGAGGGCGACATCGCCTTTGCCGATAAAGGTCATGACATTGCTGGCGGTTCCACCAGAAACGCAACCTAGTAGGACAAACCCGATGATCAAACCGGAAGAAAGACCAAACAGCTGCGCTAAGCCGTAAGCAACCAAAGGACTGATGGTGAACTGGAAAAGCACTCCTAAGATGAATGCTTTAGGCTGTAAGACGACCATTTTAAAAGCAGCAACGTTTAAAGTCATCCCCATACAAAACATGATGATGCTCAGAAGAATCGTTGTACGAGGCGGAATCCATAAGAAGGGTTGCGGGAAAAAATAAGAGACGATCATCAATAAAATCATGATATAGATCAAATACTTGTTTACAAAAGCAGCGATCGTGTTGACGGTTTTCATAAGAAAAAATCATCCTTCCTTTTTCTGCATGACCAATCAAGTGTTCAAACAGAAGGGGTCTTTAGAATAAGTGCAGTGCATAACCGTGGGGAATCGGCAGCAGTTGTTCAACGAGCGTTTTCGAATCTATCTGACATCAATGTGTCAGCCTGCAAAAGGCCGCTTCCTTGAAAATGGGTATAAAAAAACACTCCATCTCAAGAAGTTGATCTTCTTTTTGGATGCAATGTGAATAGGGACTCTTTGAATGTATAAATCAAACAGTCCCGGCTATAATAATAAAATAATTCGTTTGCTATCATTGGTGCAGGTCATATACGCCACCGTCCTTTTCTTTATTTGGAATTTTCTAAATATTTAAATTATTTCTACCTAGTCTACAAAAGAGTCAAGGCTTTGTCAATCGTTTGAGAAAATTTTTTCATTTTTTGGGGTGTTTTTTTTAAAACATGGGTTTCTATGGGGAAAAATAGCAAGAATTGGTTTGTGCTGTGCCTTTTTCTCCTTCGTTTAGAAACAGAATAGTTGTTGGATCTAGGTTTTTGTCCTACGATGATACTAGCAAGAGTTGGAAAAAGAATCGAGAGGAGTAAAGAAAATGAAAATTTTTGTCGTTGGTGCTACCGGACGGGTGGGCCAAAAATTGATCGCCTTTCTAGAAAAACAAGGACACATCGTTTATGCTGGTGCGCGCAGCAGTGAGAAAATCACAGAAACGGAGAATATCAAGCCCGTGTTCTTTGATTTACACACGGAACCGGAAGAGATGGCGGCCAAATTCGCAGATGCGGAAGCGGTATACTTCGTGGCGGGTTCCCGAGGCAAAGACTTGCTGCAATCTGATCTGTATGGTGCGGTCAAAGTGATGCAAGCCGCTGAATCAAAAGGAATCAAGCGCTACATCCACCTTAGCTCAGCCTATGCCTTAGAACCTGAACAGTGGCAAAGGGAAGGCATGGCGTCATTGATGGATTACACGATCGCCAAATTTTTCTCTGATCGCTGGCTGATCGACAATACCGCACTAGACTATACGATTTTGCAGCCGGGTGCGTTGAAAGAAACACCAGGATTTAGTTTGATCGAGATCAGTGAAACGACCTCTGGTGCGATCCCGATCGAGGATGTCGCCGTCTTGTTAGGTGAAATGCTGGAACGTCCAGCAACTTATCAAAAAGTCATCAAAGTCCAAGCAGGAGAAACACCGATCAGCGAGGCACTGGATCAGCTATAAGGCGTGCCTTTGGGCTTGAAGAGAATGTACTGAAGGAACTGCACGGCAGCGAATCGTTGTCGTGCGGTTTTTTTTCGTAAAAACTTTGAGATGCCTCTTCATTGCTATGAAAGCGATGACTCTTGACTTTGGAAAAATAGTTTGTTACGCTTATTGCTAACTTTAGAGGGGGTGGTAAACGAATGTCAAGCGACTCGAGTGACGGTGAGCAGAAACACTATTTTGACTTGCCTTACTTTTTAATTGAATAGGAGACCAACAACAGCGCGTTATTTAGGAGCAGTTTCTAAATAAGGGGCTTATTTGTGTTATCCATCAATGAAAAAGAAAAGGAAGAAAAAAAATGAATAAAAAAGAGTTTCAGTTATCAGTGTCAGAAACAATCGAACAGTATCAGGTGCCCTCTATCGATCAAGGATTGACTGAGGCACAAGTAACCGAGCGGTTAGAAACCTACGGATTGAACCAATTAGCGATCAAAAAAACCGCCAAGTGGCGGTTGCTGCTGCGGCAATTCCATAACACGATCATCTACATTTTGATTTTCTCCGCCATCTTAACGCTGCTGATGGGGCATTTCTCTGATGCCGTGATCATTGGCATCGTCGTACTGGTCAATGCGTTGATCGGTTATTACCAAGAAGCAAATGCTTCCGATGCGTTAGAGCGGATCAAAGAGATGCTATCAGCAGAAGCCACGGTCTATCGGAATGGGATTCGGCAAGACATTCCAGCTGCCGAAGTCGTTCCGGGGGATGTTGTATTCTTAGAAGCCGGTGACAATGTGCCTGCGGATCTGCGGATCATCGAAGCCGACAACTTGCGTATCCAAGAATCCGCCTTGACTGGTGAAGCCGATTCGGTGGAAAAAATAACAGATGCCTTAGTGGATGAAGCAACCCCATTAGCAGAACAACGGAATTTGGCGTTTGCTTCGACTTCCGTGACGTCAGGAAGCGGGAAAGGCATCGTGATCGCTACCGGCGCCACGACTGAGATCGGGAAAATCTCCACAGAAGTCAATCAAACGGAAGAACGAAAAACGCCGTTGATGAAAGAAATCGATGGGCTGGGGAAAGGCATCACCTATGTGATCATGGGCGTGGCGGTCTTGCTGTTTATCGTCAGTTTGTTCCAGCAAACCTACGCGATCTCTGTCTTGTCCTTAGCCGTCGTCACCATGATCGTCGGCTCGATCCCAGAAGGATTGCCAGCAACGACCTCGGTGGTTTTGGCGATGGGTGTCAGCGACATGGCAAAAAACAAGCACACCATCATCAAAACACTGCCGGCGGTTGAAACGCTAGGCTCAGTGGATGTGATCGCGACGGATAAGACCGGTACCCTGACCAAAAATGAAATGACGGTCAAAGACATCGTATTGGCTGAGCAGGAATATGAAGTGACGGGTGACGGCTATGCGCCGGTGGGCGTGATTCGTCCAAAGCAGGAGGACGTTCGCACGCAAGACATCTTGCAGTTGTTTTTGGAAGCTGGCTACGAAGCCAACGATACGGTATTGGTGCCAGAAGGAAATCACTGGACGATCAATGGGGAACCAACAGACGGCTCCTTTTTGACGCTGTATCATAAGCAATTTGCCTATCCGCAAGCACCTGCTTACCAAGAGCTGGATATGCTGCCCTTTGATTCGGACAACCGCTACATGGCGAAACTAGTGGCAAACCCTGCGGGGGAACGCTTGTTATTTGTTAAAGGCTCCCCAGATAAATTGTTTGAAATGGTGCAAAAACAAGCGGCACCTTTTAATGAAGCCTATTGGACAGGTCATGTTCGCCGCTTGTCGGCAGAAGGCAAACGAGTGGTAGCGGTGGGCTATCAGAAAGTTTCGATTGATCACATTGATGAAACGATTTTTGAGCAAGGGCTACAATTGCTAGGGATCGCCGGGATCATCGATCCGCCGCGAGAAGAAGTGATTGCCTCCCTGAAGGAAATGAACCAAGCCGGTGTTCAAGTGAAAATGATCACTGGGGATCATCCTCTGACCGCCAAAGCGATTGGGGAAAAGCTTGGCTTAGCGGATGAGATTCACGTCGTGACTGGGGCCGAGTTGGATCAGATGAGTGAAGCTGAATTTCAAGATGCTGCCTTGACGAATCAAGTCTTTGCACGAACCACGCCGAAAAATAAATTGGACATTATCAGAGCGCTACAAGCCAAAGGCAAAGTCACGGCGATGACAGGGGATGGTGTCAACGATGCCCCTGCGTTGAAGCGGGCGGATATTGGTGTAGCGATGGGGATCAGCGGCACGGATGTAGCCAAAGACTCTGCTGATATGATCTTGACCGATGACAATTTCGGTACCATGTCCTTAGCGATTCGCGAAGGACGTAGGATCTATGACAACATCAAAAAGAGCATTCTGTTTCTGTTGCCGACATCTTTTGCCGAAGGGCTGATCATTGCCTTTACGATCATGATGCAAAAAGAATTGCCGCTGCAGGCGACACAACTGCTGTGGATCAACATGGTTTCTGCTATTACGATCCAGTTTGCGTTTATCTTTGAACCAGCAGAGTCTGGGATCATGAACCGCAAACCGCGAAAGACAGGTAATAAATTGTTGAATCGCCACGATATTTGGCAGATGGCGTATGTATCGATTTTGATGGCAGTCATCAGTTTGATCGCTCATGACTGGCTCTTGCTGCAAGGCGTCAGCGAAGCCGTTGCCAGTACCATGATGGTCAATATCGTGGTCTTGAGTAAGATTTTTTATTTGTTCAACATCCGTACCAGTGCACCAGCGTTTTCTAAAGCTTCCTTCACCAATCCAAAAGCGTTCGTGATCATTGGTGTGATGCTGGTTCTGCAACTGTTATTGACCTATGTCCCATTTATGCAAAGCGCCTTTCATACGGAGGACATGTCCTTGATCGGCTGGGTCATCTCAGCAGCTTCTGGGATGGTCGTCTTACTCGTGACGGAGTTCGATAAATGGCTTCGTTCGAGAAAAAATATTTAACCTAGGTTTTCTCGTGTTTTTTTACAGGCAAAATCGCCTTGCTGCAGCTTAGGGAAATGGCGGAACGACAAGGGATTTCTGCTGTCGCTGCTTTGGGATTGCCAAAAGAAAAAGCCAAGAGGAATTCCTATTGGCTTGTAATCAGGCCTATTGACAAACAAAAATGGTCGGGCTAAAATGCACATGAATTGAATAGTATTCTTCGGGGCAGGGTGTAATTCCCGACCGACGGTGACAAGTACAATGCTTGAAGTCCGTGACCCGCATAGCTATGCGGTGGAGCCAGTGTGAATCTGGCACCGACAGTGAAAGTCTGGATGGGAGAAGAAAAACCACAAAATTTCAAGGGGCGCAGTGCGTCTAAAACTGATTTTTTGCCGGTCTTGTTTGTCTATGCCTCGTGAGATTCTCACGAGGCATTTTTTTATTGAAAGGAGGAAGGAAGATGCATAACGAATACATGCGTTTGGCGATCGCAGAAGCCAAAAAAGGGCGTTACCAAACCTTTACCAATCCGCTAGTGGGCGCCGTGATCGTCAAAGAGCAACGGATCATTGCCAAAGGGGCTCACTTAGTCTATGGGCAGCCCCATGCGGAACGAAACGCCATCGAACAATGCCATTCCTCCGAAGACCTAATCAATTCGACTTTATACGTGACATTAGAACCTTGTAACCATCAAGGAAAACAGCCGCCTTGCACCCAGCTGATCATCGACAGCGGCATCAAAAAAGTAGTCGTCGGCCAGTTAGACCCTAACCCGATCGTGGCTGGACAAGGCAAGCGCTTTTTAGAAAATCAGGGCATCGACGTGTTGGTGGGTATCGAAGAAACAGAAGTGCGCCGTTTGAATCCACACTATAATTTTTACCATCAGCATCAGCGACCTTACGTGGCATTGAAGCAAGCGATCACTTTAGATGGTCGGATCGCTCATGATGCGTTAACCCGCAGTGCCATCACTGGTTCAGCGGTTTGGCAAAAGGTCCATCAAGAACGTGGGGACTATCAAGGAATCTTAGTGGGCAGTCAGACGGTGTTGACGGATGATCCCACCTTATTAACCACGGTTGAAACCAGCTTTCCGCCGATTCGCATCGTGGTAGACCGTCGGGGGCGAACGCTGTCGCAACCCGATTTGGCACTGTTTGCCGATGATTCAGCACCCGTGTGGATTTTTACGCAGCAGACAGCTGTCAGCGACTTGCCAGCGCATGTCTCAGTGATCCAGCTGGAAGAGTTGACGATCGCTGCATTGTTGAAGGAGCTTGCCACACGACAGGTCCAATCGCTTTACGTAGAAGGAGGCGCTGCGATCCATGATGCCTTTTTAGCCAGCGGACTGTGGCAAGAAAGCATTACCTATGTGGCGCCAAAGTTTCTTGGGGGCAATAGTCTTGCAAGTTTTACCAGTGAGCGTACCCCGAAACAGCTGCAGCAGCTAACAGAGGTGACGGTGACGGCAGTTGGGGAAGATGTTTGCATCCGAGGAAGGAGACCAGAGGAATGTTCACAGGATTGATTCAGGAAAAAGGCCGTATCAAAGAGATCCGCAAGCAAAGCCGCACGATCCAGCTAACCTGCAGTGCGTCGGAAGGCTTGTTGGCGGATTACCAGATCGGAGACAGTATGGCGATCAACGGGACGTGTTTGACGGCGATCGCCAAACAAGCGACGACGTTTACGGTGGATATCATGCCAGAAACCTTTCAACGTACGACCTTTAAACAACTCTCGGTGGGTGCCGAAGTCAATTTGGAACGAGCGATGGCAGCAACGCAGCGTTTTGAAGGCCACTTTGTCGCTGGCCACATCGATGTAACGACCCGTTTGATCCAGAAAAAGCAGTTGGAAAATGCCTTGATCTTGACATTTGCTTATCCTGTCAGTGTGCAAGGGGAAATCATTTCGCAAGGGTCGATTGCGATCAATGGCGTCAGTTTGACGGTTACCCAGACGACGGCACAGGCATTTTCCGTTAGCTTGATCCCCCATTCCAAAGACCAGACGACGCTGGGGCAGTTGAAACAAGGGGAGTGGGTCAATATCGAGACGGATATGATCGGGAAATATGTCAAATACCAACGAAAATGAAAGAAGGCAGACGATGCATAAAGTAGAACAAGCAGTGGAATGGTTAAAAAAGGGCGGCTTAGTGATTGTCGCCGATGATGAAAATCGGGAATCAGAAGGAGATTTGATTGGGATCGCTGAATACGCAACGCCAGAATCTGTCAATTTTATGGCGACTTATGGCCGCGGCTTGATCTGTGCACCCCTCTCACAAGCGATCGCTGAAAAGCTGGCATTGCCTGAGATGACCGCCAATAATACGGATGCCTTTGGCACCGCGTTTACCATCAGTGTCGATCACGTGACGACGAGTACAGGAATTTCTGCGAAAGACCGGGCAGTGACGATTGAAAAGTTGGCTGATCCTACGTCACAGGCTGCGGATTTTTATCGCCCTGGCCATATCTTCCCATTGACCGCTCAACCTGGCGGCGTGTTGGAACGCAGAGGACATACAGAAGCGGCTGTGGATTTAGCAAAGCTTGCTGGCAGCGTGGAAGCAGCCTACATTTGTGAGATTTTAAATGAAGATGGCACGATGGCTCGGGTCCCAGAATTGAAAAAATTAGCAGAAAAATGGCAGCTGCCGTTTTTGACCATTGACGAGTTGGCGGAATATCTACGAGGAACTGCACCTATCACGGTGGATTTGCCAACGGCTTATGGGGCGTTCCAATTGACCTTATTTGAAGATGAATTCGGCAATGAACACCTTTTACTAGCCAAAGGCGAGATTCAACATACTACCGAGCCGCTGTTACTACGGATCCATTCAGAGTGTTTAACAGGCGATGTCTTCGGCTCTCATCGCTGTGATTGTGGCGAACAGCTGCAAGAAGCGATGCGCCAGATCGAAGCAAAAGGCCGTGGTGCGATTTTGTATCTACGCCAAGAAGGCCGCGGTATTGGCTTGCGGAACAAGCTCCGTGCCTACCAGTTGCAGGAACAAGGATTGGATACGTATGAAGCAAATATTGCATTGGGTTTTGCAGCAGATGCTCGTCATTACACGTTTGCTGCCGATGTTTTACGTTCCTTAGAAGTGCAGGAGATTCAACTGATGACCAATAACCCTGACAAAGTGAAGGAATTAGAAAGCTTAGGGATCAAGGTAGCAGAACGGGTTCCGCTGGAGATGCCCGCGCATAAAGAAAACAGCAGCTATTTGAAAACGAAGAAAGAAAAGTTTCACCATTACCTATCTATTTAATCAACCAAAGGAGAATGAGCGATGACAGTATTTGAAGGAACGTTTCAGGGAGAGGCAGTCAAAGTAGGGATCGTGGTTTCACGATTCAACGAGTTTATCACTTCCAAGTTAGTGGAAGGCGCCAAAGACAATTTGGTGCGTCATGGAGTCAAAGCAGAAAACATCGATGTGTATTGGGTACCAGGTGCTTATGAGATTCCGTATATTACCAAAAAAATCGTTGACCACAAACAATACGATGGGATCGTGACATTAGGTGCCTTGATTCGCGGAGCAACGACCCACTATGAATTGATCTCAAATGAAGTGGCGAAAGGCGTAGCCCAAATTGGTCTGAATGCCGACATTCCGATCATGTTTGGTGTGTTGACGACTGAAACGATCGAACAAGCCGTTGAACGGGCGGGAACCAAAGCCGGCAACAAAGGCAGCGAAGCCGCTCAAGGTCTTTTGGAGATGATTTCGTTGAATCAGCAAATCCTTGGCAACGCATAGGTTTCACGTTCGAACAAAGGGAAGCTAGCAAGAAAAAGCCTGCCTAAGCATAGGCATTAGACTGGAGACAGACTTCGTACGAAATGAAGTCTGTCTTTTTTCATCATTAAAAAAAATGGATTATTTTGCCGAAGAATTTGCTTCTTCACGGATACCGTGTTTTCGATAGGTCAATGGAGAGGAAAACGCCCAATCAATCCCGAACATTAGAATAACTCTTATTTAAGGAAATTTTCAGAAAATTATTTACATTTCACAAAAGGTTCCTTATAATGACTCTATTCATTGAGAGTGATTCTCATTTGCAAATAGATGTCAAAGTAGCACATGGCTTTGGCGCTTTTCATGAGAAGAACTTTTATAAGCGAAAAAACGCACAGATGCTTCTTTTATGATGGCGGCGAGGCAACACTCAGGTTGTTTTTGCTGTGAAATCAGAGGAGTTCGTGCTGAATAAAGGAGAATCACATGTCGGTAGGGTTGATTAAATCAAATCGTTGGATGGTGTCGACAATCATTTGCTGTGTTTTAGTTGTCGCCATTCTCTTATCTGCAGGAGTTGCTTTGGCAAACGGCCAAGCCAATATCACCCTTGGCGAAGTTTACCAAATTCTCTTCTATAAAATCAGCCACGGGTTGGTTGGTGATCTTTCAGGCATTTCAGACGCAAACATCAATATCGTCTGGTTTGTTCGGGCACCGCGGGTCTTGCTTTCTATTTTTGTGGGGATGGGGTTAGCGATCAGCGGGGCAGTGATGCAGGCAGTGGTCCAAAATCCGCTGGCAGATCCATATATCCTAGGGATCTCTTCCGGCGCATCCTTAGGGGCGACCTTTGCCATCTTAGTCGGTTTTGGCGGCTCGGCGCTAGTCTTGCAGCTGGGCTTATCGTTTGGCGCCTTTGCAGGAGCGGGGATTGCGACTATTTTGGTGCTGCTGCTTGCCAGTATCGGTGGGAAAATGACTTCCACAAAACTTGTGCTGTCGGGGACGATCGTCAGTGCCTTATGCAGCTCTGTTTCAAACTTGATCATCTATCTGGCTAGCAATGCAGAAGGGATGAAGACCGTAGCGTTTTGGTCGATGGGCAGCCTAGCCTCGGCTTCTTGGAATAAATTGGGCTTTATCGTGGTTCTGGTTTCTTTGATCACGCTGTTCTTCCTGACGCAATACCGTGTTTTGAATACGCTTTTGTTGGGGGATGAAGTTGCTTCCACCTTAGGGGTCAAGCTGACCTTCTATCGGCGTTTTTACATGCTGCTAGCAGCGCTATTAACTAGTATCATCGTTGCGAATTCTGGGATGATCGGCTTTGTCGGCTTGATCATTCCTCATATCGTACGTGGAGTCAGCGGCTCGGATCATCGCCTGTTGATGCCTTTGACCGCTTTGACAGGCGCGTTGTTTTTGATTTGGGCGGATGTGATCGCCCGCTCGACCCTGCAAGGAGTCGAACTGCCGATCGGGATCATTACAGCGCTGATTGGCGCACCGATCTTTATCTATATCATTGTCAAACGACAATACAACTTTGGGGGGTGACGAGATGAAATTGGCAGTTGAAAAGCTCAATCTGACGATCGGGGATCAGCAGATTCTAAAAGACATCTCCGTCCAAACCGCACAAGGGCAATTTGTCGGTTTGATTGGGTCTAATGGCAGTGGGAAGTCCACGTTGTTAAAAGCCATCTACAAAACGTTGAAACCTGACAGCGGCGAAATTTATTTGGGTGAGATGAATATTTTGAAAAGTTCCGAAAAAAAAGTCGCCCAGCAAGTCAGCGTCGTCAGTCAGTTCAATGAGTTGAGCTTTGATTTAACAGTAGAACAGATGGTGCTTTTAGGCCGCACGCCCCACAAGGGGTTGTTGGAACAAGACACCAAAGCCGATCATGAGCTGGTCACCGAAGCCTTAGCCAAAACAGGGTTAAGTGCCTACAGAAAACGCAGCTACCTCTCATTATCAGGAGGCGAAAAACAGCGGGTCGTCCTTGCTCGTGCCATCACCCAAGAACCGAAATTTATGATTCTCGATGAGCCGACCAATCATTTGGATATCCGTTACCAGCTGGAAATCTTAGAGACCGTCAAGCATCTGAAGATTGGCTTGTTGGCGGCGCTGCATAATTTAGAACAAGCAGCCAACTATTGCGACATCATCTATGCCTTAAAAGATGGTCGGGTCGTAGGGTATGGCGAACCAGAAACGCTGCTGACAGAAGAACTGATCGAAGAAATCTATGGCGTGAAATGCAGTATTTACCATCATCCGATCACAGGCGGATTAGGGTTTCATTATTATTTTGAAAAGGAGCAAACAGATGAATAAATGGGGAAAAATGATTGGGGTAGGATTGGCAGTCTTTACATTAAGCGCTTGCGGCAATACGAAGGATGAAGGAACTTCGGCTTCTTCCTCACAGGCAGAAAGTACGTATCCCTTAACCATCAGCAACTACACCAAAGCAGAAGGCGGCACGCAATGGACCGCCAAGGATCAAACCTTTAATGAGGCACCAAAAAAAGTCGTTGCCAACACACGACCAGCAGCGGAATTGCTGCTGCATCTCGGCCTCAAGGATCAGATTGCGGGTGTCGGTGCAACCTTTGGTGCCGCTGATGAGGAAGTTGCTGCCGATTACGCAGAACTCAACGACCTGGGCAGCGACTATATCAGTAAAGAAACAGCCTTAAGTGTGGATCCAGATTTGATTTTTGGCCGCGGGGGACTTTTCGATAACCAAGATTGGGGCGTCGGCACCGTTGATTCCTTGAATGAGATGGGCATTCCGACTTATGTCCAAGAAACCTCTGTCACTGGGGCGACGTTTGATTCTGTTTATCAAGACATTGAAAACCTTGGTAAGCTCTTCAATGTCCCTGAGGCAGCCGCTGCTTTTGAAAAAGAATTAAAGGATCGTCAGAGTGCCTTGGAAGAAAAAGTAGCAGACAAAGAAGAGCAAACCTTTGCCCATCTCTTTATGTCTGATCCTAGTGTTGTCAGTGTCTATGCCGCTCAGGACGAGTCTTTTTTCAATAGCAACTTTGATATGATCAAACTGAACAATGTGTTTCAAGACTATTCAGGGGAAGTCAGTGTCGAAACTTTGATCGAAACGGATCCCGATGTCTTGATCGTCGGCGACTGGTCAACGATCGAAGGCAGTGTTTCCGGTCAAGAAATCATTGAAGGCTTATACAAAAACGACAAACTCTCTAGCATGAAAGCCATCAAAAACAAACAAGTCTACAGCATGGACTACAATTATCTCTTTGGCTACGGCTACCAAGCCTTGACTGGTTTGGAAGAACTGGTAGAGCAAATGGCACAATAAACACCTCCTATTCCCATAAAAAGGAGAACCAACTTTTTATATAATAGAAGAAAATCAACGTTTCACTGGCCGATTGACCACAGAAACGTTGGTTTTTTGTATTTGGGAAAAGCAACCTTTGCCGCTGCCCGTTACGCAACAAGTAGCCCGTTAGCTGTTTTTTTCTGTCTCTTGGTTCATTTGATAGCGAGACAAAAGCTTTTCTTTGTGTTTTTGCATGATTGTTTCCAGAGAAATATCGTATTTATCGGCGAGAATAAATAAGTTATCCAGTACATCGCCCAATTCTTCCGTCAGATTTGCCAGTTTTTCTTCCGGCAAGCCTTCTTGCTCATCGGGACGGTCACGGCCAATCTCCAATGTCCGAATGGCACGGCTCACTTCCCCGACTTCTTCTGCTAAAAAATTCGCCCGAATAAACGGATCATATTGATACCAGTTGCGGGCTTTGTAGAAGTCACTGATAAATCGTTGATATTCCTCAATGTTCATAATTTTTTTTCCATCCTTTCCCAGAACCTTTATCAGAATCATGATATACTATTTCAAAATGATTGAGAAGGATGATGGAGAGTTTTATGAAAATTGCAGTCTATTGTGGTGCCAGTGTCGGTAATGAACCTAGTTTTGCAACAGCCGCCCAAGAATTGGGGCAGTGGATCGCTTCACGGCAAAATACGCTGGTCTATGGCGGCGGAAAAGCGGGCTTGATGGGCGTGCTGGCAGATGCTGTCTTAGAAAATGGCGGTCAGGTGATCGGGGTGATCCCAACCTTTTTAAAAGATCGGGAACTAGCACATCCTGGATTGACCGAACTCCATGTCGTCGAGACGATGTCAGAAAGAAAACGAAAAATGTTCGAATTGTCGCAGGCGTTTGTCGCACTGCCAGGTGGTCCCGGGACGCTGGAAGAAATCACGGAGATGATCTCGTGGTCAAGAATCGGTCAAAACCCGAATCCTTGTGCTTTTTATGATGTGAACAACTTTTACCGCGCAACGAGAGCCTTGTATGACAACATGGTGGAAAATGAGTTCTTGACGCAGGCCGATCGCGAAAAAATCGGCTTTGCGCAAACAACCCAGGAGCTGGAAGTCTTTATTCAAGCTTACGAACCACCAGTTATTCGGCAGTATTAAGCGTCTGTTGCAAAAGAGCAAGGCGAAGCACCGACGGGTGTCGTCTTGCTCTTTTGCTTCTTTGACTCATTCTTAGTATAATGGGGTTTGTTTTGCAAGTAGGGTCATAAAATAAGATCCTTGGACAAAGAAATGGAGCGTAAATCATGACAACAAATTTTTGGGCTGAATTGCCGAAGCCTTTTTTTATTCTAGCACCAATGGAAGATGTCACCGATGTCGTTTTTCGGCATGTCGTTCAAGCTGCCGGCGCACCAGATGTTTTCTTTACGGAATTTACTAACTCCGATAGTTACTGTCATCCAGAAGGACGCGACAGTGTGCGGGGACGTTTAGTCTTCACCGAAGATGAGCAACCGATGGTAGCCCACATTTGGGGAGACAAGCCAGAGTATTTCCGTGAAATGAGTATCGGATTAGCCGAGATGGGCTTTAAAGGGATTGACTTAAATATGGGCTGTCCAGTGCCAAACGTTGCCGGACGAGGCAAAGGCAGCGGCTTGATCTTGCGACCAGAAGTTGCTGCTGAGCTGATCCAAGCAGCCAAAGCTGGCGGCTTGCCGGTCAGCGTCAAGACGCGTTTGGGCTATACCGAACTAGGGGAAATGGAAGCCTGGTTGACCCATGTCCTGCAACAAGATATCGCTAACCTTTCGATCCATTTGCGAACCCGCAAAGAAATGAGCAAGGTCGATGCCCATTGGGAATTGATTCCTGAAGTGGTGGCCTTGCGGGACCGAATCGCCCCACAAACGAAGCTGACGATCAACGGCGATATCCCTGATCGTACCAAAGGTTTAGAGCTAGCAGAAAAATATGGCGTAGACGGAATCATGATCGGTCGGGGTATTTTCAAGAATCCCTATGCCTTTGAAAAAGAACCGAAAGAGCATACCTCAGAAGAGCTATTAGGCTTGCTACAGCTGCAATTAGACTTGCAGGATCATTACGCCAAAATGGTGCCACGCTCGATCGCAGGATTGCATCGTTTCTTTAAAATCTATGTCAAAGGCTTCCCTGGTGCCAGTGATTTGCGAGCAAAATTGATGAATACCAAATCAACCGATGAAGTTCGGCAACTGCTGGCAGAGTTTGCGGAGAAAAAGAACCACGAGGAAAGTATTGAAGCGTAAGTTTCAATGCTTTTTTCGTTTTTGGTTGCTGCATCCGCTCTCAATGTCAATCCTTTCTTGACAATAGATAGGTACCTATGTAAAATGGAGAGCGGACTTTTAACTAGGTACCTATCTAAATAGTGAAGAGGCGAAAGGAGCTGAAGGTCGATGGTTTCCGAACAAGAAATCGTGGAACGATTGTTTGAAGTGTATAAATTAAATCGGCGGTATGCGGAACAAAAATATGGGCGTTTTATGCCAGGTCGGGGACAGTTCAATTGCCTACTGGTATTGGACGAAAAAGGGACGTTGACCCAAAAAGATCTCGCCGCGTATTTAGCGATTCGCTCGACATCCACTGGCGAACTACTAAAAAAACTGGCTGAAAAAGGGCTGATCCAAAAAGAAGTCGATCCGAAAGATAAACGCATCCATCTGATTTCGCTGACGGAAGCAGGCAAGGAAGAGGCACAGCGAATGAAAGAAAAACGTAGCAAGGCGCACCAAGAAATGCTGACCTATTTGACGGCAGAAGAAAAACAAGCCTTTGGTCAAGCCTTAGCAAAAATCGAACAGTTTTATCTTGAGAAGGAGGCGGACGTTGATTGAGTGAAACAGTCCAACGAACGGAACGTCAGCGGACGCTGATTTTTATTAATTTAATGATTACATGTATTGCCGTATCCATGTTGGCGACCGCCTTGACGACGGCTTTACCCACCATCGTCACTGACCTGCAGATTTCCGTCACTACGGGACAATGGCTGACTAGCGGTTATTCCTTGGCGATGGCGATCGTTATGCCCTTGACGGCATATCTTATGAATCGTGTGCCAACCAAAAAGCTGTATCTCGCTGCCTTAGGAATTGCGTTGGTGGGCTTGCTGCTTTGTGCTGCAGCTCCCAATTTTCTAGTCATGATGCTTGCTCGTATTTTGCAGGCCGTAGGCAATGGAATCTTGACCGCGATGGCACAAGTGATCCTCTTATCGATTTATCCGATCAATCGCATCGGTGTCGTGATGGGCTGGTATGGACTCTCAATCACCGCGGCACCTGTGATCGCACCGACGATCGCTGGGCTGATCGTGGACCGCTTGAACTGGCATGCGATTTTTTATATCGTTGCCGTGATTGTTTTGATCTCATTGATTTGGGCCATAAAGGTTTTTGATGATGTATTGCCAGTAAGCAACAGCAAATTTGATCAGACCTCTTTTGTTTTGAGTGCCTTCGCCTTTGGTGGGATCACTTTAGGCTTTGGAAACATCGGCAGCTATGGCTTTTTCAGCTTGCCGGTTTTAGGAACCTTAGCGATCGGTTTAATAGCAGGGATCTTCTTTGTCTTCCGTCAGTTAAGAGCAGAAACCCCATTTTTGGATCTGCGGGTCTTAAAAACAAAAGAGTATGCCATCAGTGTCTTTGGCAGTATCATGCTTTACTTGGTCTTGATGGGTTCGGCGATGCTGATGCCGCTTTATGTGCAGTCGATTTTAGGCAAATCAGCGACGATCTCAGGATTAGTCGTTTTGCCAGGTTCCCTAGTCTCGGCTTTTTTAAGTCCGGTGGCTGGACGAATCTATGACAAAGTCGGCATCCGTCTGTTGACGATTTTCGGCGGCGGCTCACTGGTCTTGAGCAACATCGGCATGTATTTCATCCATATACACACGGGTATTTGGGTAGCAGTGGTCTTGAACATGCTGCGCTGTGCCGCCACAGGCTGTTTGTTGATGCCCTTCGTGACGTGGGGAAATAAAAATATTCCGCCGCAGTTGACGGCGCATGGAACAGCATTATTGACTTCTTTGCGGACGGTGTCAGGCGCTATCGGGACAGCATTATTTGTCGGGATCATGAATAGTGTGGCGCAAAACAGCACGACCTTAACGGGGACGAGTGCACTGCTTCACGGGATGAATGTTTCTTTCTTATTGATGACGATCGCTTCTGGTCTGCTGTTTGCAACGGGGCTATTTTTGATTCGTGATCAGAAACCAGAAGCCGTGTGGCTGGAAGGTGCGGAGGAACCGCTGGAATAAAGAGGGGCACCTTTCTTTGAAGGGTGCTTTTCTTGATTTATTTCATGAAACTCTATGAAAAACCAAAAAATTCGATATAATAAGATAACTTATGGTTTAGGAGGAGTATTTTTTTTCAGGAAAGACTTGTTTTCATGGAAAAAAATCAGGGAGAAAATGAAGAATAAAGGCGTTTATTTTGGGTTGTCTGCCTATGTCTTGTGGGGCTTGGTCACACTATATTGGAAAATAATCGTTGGGGTTTCGCCATTAGCAACGATGTGCTACCGAATCGTGTGGTCCTTTGTTTTTATGGTGCTGTTTATTTTGCTTTCCGGGAAGAAAAAGCAATTTTTACAAGAAGCGCGTCTGCTGTGGAAGAACAAAGTGTTTGCTGGACTGATCGTTTTAGCTTCTGTGCTGATCTCCATCAACTGGTTCACCTTTATCTTTGCGGTGAGTGCGGGCCATGTGATGCAAGCCAGCTTAGGCTATTATATCAATCCGCTAGTCAATGTCTTGTTAGCAACCGTTTTTTTGAAAGAACGTCTTAGTCGTACTGGCATGCTGGCGTGTCTGCTGGCAAGTATCGGGGTGATCTTATTATCGATCCAAACAGGAACGATTCCTTATGCCTCACTGATCATGGCCTTTTCCTTTAGTACGTATGGCTTGATCAAAAAAAGGATCCCCATTAGTTCGGTTACTGGGTTAACGATCGAAACGATGGTGATTTTCCCCTTTGCGCTCGTGTATATTTTAGGATTTTCAACCGTCGGCTTTATGAATTATCCCTTGCAAACCAATCTCTTATTGATGGGTGCCGGGATCGTGACGGCTATTCCGCTGTTGCTGTTTGCGGAAGCCGCGAAAAATGTTTCTTACATTACGCTTGGGTTTATTCAATACGTCAACCCGACGATCATGCTTTTGTTGGCCATCTTTTTGTTTCACGAAACCTATTCACTGGCCCAATTTTCCGCCTTTGCGTTTATTTGGCTAGGGATCGCGGTCTTCACCTATGGTACGTTAGGCACGGCTATGAAAGAGCGGCGCATGGGACAGCAAAGAAAGCAACTCTGATACATCAGGAATGGCTGCAGCTGAGCCGTTCCTTTTTTTATTAAAAAACAACTCAATTTAGATAGTGAAGGATGTTGCAAGGAGAATTGTTCAATGGTATAACAAAGGAAAAGCACGTTGCAGAAATTCTGATTGAAAAGGGTTGCATCTGCCACAGGGGTGTGTTATTATTCTTTCAGTTACAAGGATTGTTACTGTTCGGCAGGCAAAACCAGAATTGACCGTAGCGCGCTAATGGGGAGATTCTAGGTTTTTTTATTTTGGAGTGAGGGAAAACGATGGTTATTGGGAAAATATTAAATAATAATGTCGTCATCTCGACCAATGATGCCGGTCAGGAAGTGATCTATATGGGTCGTGGCATTGCGTTTAAGAAGAAGGTCGGCGATCCAGTGGATGAAGCCTTTGTCGAAAAAGAATTTGTGTTAAAGGATACGTTTACCGCAAATCAGTTTCAGCAATTGTTTTCAGACATTCCTGTGGAAGAAGTCGAAGCCGTCAAGCAAGTGGTGGATGATGCAGAAGCGTCATTGGGGATCGAGCTGTCGCCAAATATTTATTTGACACTGACCGATCATATCCATTATGCGCTAGTTCGGGCACGTGAAGGCATTGAGCTGCCGAATCCATTGTTGTTTGAGACCCGCAAATTTTATCCGAAAGAGTATGCGGTTGCAGCAGATGCCGTTGCTTATTTTGAAAAAGTCTTCGGGATTTCATTGCCGGAATCGGAAATTGGCTTTATCGCCTTTCATATCGTCAATAGCGAACAAGCAAATGGTACGATGGAAACCACGATGCAAGCGGTAGAGATCGTTCGTGACGTATTGGCGATCATCAGTCGTTTTTATGGACGAGTCTTTAACCCAGATTCCTTGAACTATCAACGGATCACCACGCATTTACAGTATTTTGCGCAGCGCTATTTAAGCGATGAACTTTCGGGGGAAAAAGATGAATTTTTATTTGCCCTTGTGCAATCGAAGTACCCTAAAGCGTTTCAAACGGTTCAACGGATCAACGAATATTTGATCAAAACCTACGACAAATCGATCGGTGAATCAGAAATGATCTACTTAACGATCCATATCGAACGTGTCGTCAATGATCAAACCAATTAACATTCAATCATTAACGGATTGTTACTGTCAGGCAGGCAATACCCAGATTGAAAAGACAACAGTCAGCGAGGAAAAGACTCGTTGGACGGTCGTTTTTTCAATCTGGGTTTTTTTATTAAAAAAGGAGTGTTGAAAAAATGAGTTCAAATAAAGAAATTGCAGTTCGCGTCCTCGATGCGGTGGGCGGCAAAGAAAATGTCAACAGCGTGGTGCATTGTGCGACCCGCTTGCGTTTCAAATTAAAAGATGAGAACAAAGCGGATACGGCACGCTTGAATCAAGACGACGACGTGATCCAAGTCGTTCAAAGCGGCGGACAATACCAAGTGGTGATCGGCAGTCATGTCAGCGACGTTTACCGTGAATTGAATGGAGTAGCGAACTTCGATGGCGAAGCAGACAGCAAAGGCGACAAAGGCAACCTGTTGAATCAACTGGTGGATATTATTTCGTCGATCTTTACGCCATTTTTAGGCGCAATGGCAGGTGCCGGGGTCTTAAAAGGATTCTTGACGCTGGCAGTCACCTTGAATTGGTTAGCGGCTGATTCTGGGGTCTACACCGTATTGTATGCGATTGCCGATGGGTTATTTACCTATTTACCAGTGATGTTGGCTTTTACTGCAGCGAAGAAGTTTCGGACCAATGAATTTCTAGCGGTTTCCTTAGCGATGGCGTTGGTTCATCCAGACATCACCGCTTTAGCTGGGCAAACGTTGAGTTTCTTAGGCCTTCCGGTCATTATTGGTGCGAGTGCTTATACGTCTTCCGTCATTCCGATTATATTAGCGGTCTTTTTACAAAGCTATGTGGAGCGTTTCTTTAAAAAAGTCATTCCTAGCTTCTTACAGATCATCTGTGTGCCTTTAGCGGTCTTCTTGATCATGGCGCCATTGACCTTTATTGTCGTCGGTCCACTAGGAACGATTTTAGGAAACTTGTTAGGTAGTGCCTATGACAGCATTTACCACTTCAGCCCACTGATCGCTGGGGCTGTCATGGGTGGTTTATGGCAAGTCTTTGTGATGTTTGGCATGCACTGGGGCTTTGTACCGATCATCATGTTGAATCTCAGCCAAACTGGTGTCGATACCATGGTACCCATGCTATTGCCAGCTGTCCTTTCTCAAGGGGGTGCAGCGCTAGCAGTGTTCTTTATGACAAAAAATGTGAAATTGAAAGGCTTGGCCCTTTCTTCAACAATCACCTCAATTTTTGGGATCACAGAACCGACGGTGTATGGGGTAACCTTGCCATTGAAAAAACCATTTATCGCCGCGTGTATCAGTGGTGCCATCGGGGGAGCCTTCATCGGCTTCAGCCAAGTCGAAAACTATACCTTTGGGTTAGTCAGCTTACTAAGTCTTCCTTCCTTTATCCCACAAGATACGAAAGATCTAAGTGGTCTGATCGCAGCTTCGATCGGCACGGCTATCGCTTTTGGCGCCGCGTTTGTCTTGACCTTCTTCTTACGTTTTGAAGATCAGCCAGCAACCGATGCCAGTGCAACATCAGCGAAAGAGCCAGCAGTACCCACAGATAGTTCGTCTAAAGAACGAGTGATCCTCAGTAGTCCGTTAGAAGGCAAAGTGGTTCCCTTAGCAGAAGTCAAAGACCAAGTCTTTTCTTCTGGTGCATTAGGAAAAGGCATCGCCATCGAACCGACCGTCGGGGCTTTATATGCGCCGGCAGATGGCACCATCACGACGCTCTTTCCTACTGGCCATGCCGTTGGTTTGACCACCACGGATGGAGCCGAAGTTCTGATGCATATTGGTATGGATACTGTGGAACTAGACGGCAAAGGCTTTGAGGTCTTTGTTAAACAAGACGATCAAGTCAAACGCGGCGATTTGTTAGTGAAGTTTGATCTAGATACGATCAAAGCAGCTGGCTTATCCACGATCACACCGATCGTTGTGACGAACACCCCGCAATATTTAGATGTGATGGATATGAACCAAACCGATGTCTTGCAAGGAGAAGACTTCTTAGCCATCGTAAAATAAGCAAAAGAAACCCGATCCTCGACTGAATATCAGCAAGGATCGGGTTTTTTGTAAGAAAATAAGGCGCAGTTGCCGGTCTCGCTTGCCTTCTTCGGTGGAGAATGCTTGTCACAGCGCTAGTTAAGGGCAAGACCAACAGCAGGAACGCGTACTCAGGGAAAATCCGAACATTCTTATGGGCTGCTCCTTATACATGGCTTAAATTTTCGGCAAGCGACTCTAAAGCGGGGAAATCGAGAATTGCATAGCCCTGTTTTTGTTTTTCGATCAGCTTGTCTTCACGAAAGCTGGTAAAGGTTCGCAGCAGGTGGCGATAGCTGACATTCAAGATTGCGGCACAGGTGGTTAACTGAAAGGAAAAGTGTTGGTTTTCTTGATGCGCAAGAATAAATTTGGCCAACCGTGTCTCTACAGGTTCCGTCAATGAATTCGCTAAGTTGATCCCCGAATTCAAGCGGGAACTGAGCAACTGACAGATGGTTTGCAAAAAGCGGACGTCTTGTTGCAAGGTGCTGCGGTAGCGATTCAAAGGGATGCAGACGCAGACGCAAGCAGAAGCGGCTTTGACACTGCTTTTCGGCAAGAGTTCCCATAAAGAGGAAGCTTCCCCTAAAGGTGCAGCCGGCTTGGCGTAATCAATACAAATCGTTTGGGTATCCGAAGAGAAGGAATAGACCATCACGGTTCCTTCTACGAGAAAATACAAGTATTCAGAAGGCGTGCCCGTTCGAATCAGGTGCTCTTCTTTTTCAAAGGAATGCAAAGTGGCCATCGCTAACAAATCATTGTCCATATAAGATTGCAGATCGTATGTGTCAATGTAATTCCTGAGGCGTGCGGTATCATCGATTTTTTTCATGGGAATCAGCCACTCCTGAATGGTTTTCTTTAAGTATAGCTTAGTTCCCCTTTTGACTCAACACGAACGATAAATAAAAACTAATGTAAATTGTATGTAAAAATAAGGTAAAATAGGACATGTGTCACTTCATTTTGAAGGGATACTTGGTATGATTTGAATGTAAGAAAGCTTCAAACCATTAGGAGGAGAAAAAATGCCATTGAAACGAATTGTTAAAGGAATGTTAGGAATTGCGTTAGTTGCCGCATTGACCGGCTGTGGGAATGGGAGCAGCAGCAGCGACAGCAGTGCCGCAGCCGAAAAAGAAAAGCTGGTGGTACAATTCGTACCGACCAATAATGACGGCTCGATGCAAGCCAAAGCAAAACCGTTTGCTGAGTATTTATCAAAAAAATTAGACCGTGAAGTAGAAGTAACGTTAGCAACGGATTATTCGACGATCGTAGAAGCGATGGCTTCTGGACAAGTTGATTTAGGGATCATGCCGCCAGCCGCTTATGTTCAAGCCAAAGATATGGATGCAGCAGAAGCGATTTTGACTTCTCAATTAGGTGCCTATGATCCTGAGACCGGCTTGCCATTAGAAGGGGAAAAAACCAATACCTTCAAAGGGGAGATCTTGGTACGTGCGGATAGCGATATGACAGAATTGACGGACTTAAAAGGGAAAAAAATCGCTACATTGAGTCCGAACTCTGCCAGCGGCTATATTTACCCAGTTGCCGAGTTGAAAGATGCAGGAGTTGATCCAACGACGGATGCTACATTAACGACGGTGAACGATATTCCAAGTGAGATCACTGCAGTCTTGAATGGTCAGATGGATGCCGCCTTTGTGTTTCAAGGGGCACGGAATGTCTTTGCGTCAAGCTTCCCAGATAACGATTTATTCGAAGATCTAAAAGTTCTTTACTTAACCGAAGGGGACATCCCGAATGACGCCATTGCCGTTCAACCGACGATGGATGCTGAACTAAAAGAGCAGATCAAAGAAGTGTTCTTGAATATGGCAGACGATGAAGAAGGCGCCGAAGCAATGAGCTTGTGGGGACACCAAGGGTATGAAGAAGCAGCAGATTCTGCTTACGATACCATTCGCGATTATACACAACGAGCAGCAGAGTAAAAAATCAGGGATTGCGGTAGAAGGATAACGGGACACGGAGATGTGCAGCGATTTACTAGGGGAATAGGTGGAATACGCAGTACCAGTGCATTTTTTAGTGAGATAGACCGTGACCGATTGGGGAAACTTTGCCGCGGTCCCTACATAATGGAGAAAACAGATGATAACTTTTGAGAATGTATCCAAAGTCTACCCGAATGGGGTCAAAGGATTACAGAACATAGATGTAACGATTGAGCAAGGTGAATTTGTGGCCATCATTGGCTTGAGCGGTGCTGGTAAGAGTACCTTTTTGCGCTCGATCAATCGCTTAGTACCAATCACTGAAGGAGATATCCGAGTAGACGGCAAATCAGTCACGAAAGCCAATAAAAAAGAATTGCGCTTGATTCGTCGACAAATCGGATTGATCTCACAAAGCTTCAATTTGGTCAAACGCAGTACCGTTCAAAAAAATGTTTTGTCTGGGCGTTTGGGGTATTACGGGACCTGGAAAAGTATTTTAGGGTTGTTTACGAAAGAAGACTACGAAAGAACGAAAGAAGCGCTAGCGACGGTCGGCTTGTCAGACAAACTGCAAACGAGAAGCGACCAGTTGAGTGGTGGGCAACAGCAGCGGGTATCCATCGCCCGTGCCTTGGTCCAACAAGCGCCGGTGATTTTAGCAGATGAACCTGTGGCATCACTAGATCCCATCACGACAGAGAAAGTGATGGAGGATCTGAAGAAGATCAATCAAGAAATGGGCAAAACGATTGTCATCAATCTGCATTCGATTCCCTTGGCTCGTCAGTATGCGACAAGGATCATTGCCTTAAAAGCAGGTGCGATCGTTTTTGACGGCAACGCAGCCGCTTTGACAGATCAGCGTTTAGAACAAATCTATGGCAAAGCAATTTTTGAAGAAAAGGCAGGAGAAATCGATGAAACTGAAAGAAACAGTTCATTTTAATTGGTACAAACACCTGCTGCTGGTTCTTTTATTGCTGCTCTTTTTTCAAAGCAGTGCCTGGATCACAGGGGCTGATTTTGCACAAGTGTGGTCGAATCGCAGCCAGATGACGGCTTTCATGGCTCGCTTTTTGCACCCAGATTTTAGTTATCTACCGCAACTGATGATACCCTTGATCAAGACATTGCAGATGTCCTTTTTAGGCACCGTTTTAGGAGTAGTCGCAGCGATACCGGTGAGTCTGTTGGCGACAACAGTCGTGACAGAAAGCCGTTGGGTCTCGGTGCCGATGCGTTTTCTCTTAGGTCTGGTGCGGACGATCCCCAATCTATTGTTGGCGGCATTGTTCGTAGCGATTTTTGGAATCGGTGAAGCCACTGGTGTTTTGACCATCGCGGTCTTTACCTTTGGTATGGTTTCACAGCTGATGTTCCAAGCGATCGAAACCATTGATTTTGCGCCGATCGAAGCAGCAGCAGCGGTAGGAGCGAATAAATTTCAAGTGACCGTTTGGGCGATCATTCCCCAAGTCATCAGCCAGTTTGCCAGCTATACTTTTTATGCCTTTGAAGTCAATGTTCGAGCTTCGACGGTGTTAGGGTATGTGGGTGCCGGCGGGATCGGGGTCATCTTGAACGCCTCATTGGCATTGTTGAATTATGAGCGGGTCTCAATCATTATCTTGACGATTTTGCTGACGGTAGCGATCGTTGATTTTCTCAGTGAGCGGGTAAGGAGGTCTTTCCTATGATGATCAGAGAAGTGAAGAAAACGACTTGGCTGTTATGGGGACTCTTTGCTGTTTTACTAGTTTTATCCGCTGCGACGCTGGATTATTCTGGATTAAGCACATTTTCCTTAGCGATGGGAAGAGATGTCTTGCAAGGGCTGAGTCAGCCAGACTGGTCCTTCTTTTATGACGGCAGTGGGGAAGATCTGTGGAGCTTGTTGTTACTGACGATCGGGATCGCTTGTCTAGGAACGATGATCGCAACAGTCTGCGCGATTCCAGTGACCTTGCTGAGTGCCGCCAACCTATGGACCTCGACACCCTGGGTCGCAAAAATCGGCAAAATGATCTGCAATATCTTGCGGGCATTTCCCGAGCTGGTTTATGCGATTATTTTTGTCCGTGTGGTAGGTCCAGGACCTTTTGCTGGAGTTATGGCGATCGGTGTCCACCAGATCGGTATGCTGGGCAAGTTGTTTACCGAAGAAATGGAAGCCATGGATGAGCGCTTGACGGAAGAGATGCAAGCCGTCGGTGCCAACTTTTGGCAGACGATGTTTTTCGTGCGGGTCCCTTACTTAGCGCCTATCTATAGTTCCTTTGCACTGAATCATTTTGAAATTGCGGTCCGCAGTGCGGCAACGTTAGGGTTAGTCGGTGCTGGCGGGATCGGTGCACCATTGATTTTTGCTATTCAAACCAGAACCTGGAGCAAGGTAAGTATTATTTTGTTGGGCGTCGTTGTGACCGTCTTCTTATTAGACCAGTTGACTGGAATCATCAGAAAGAAATTGAGATAAACCTATGAATGTATTGCATATATCAGATATCCATTTTCGAGAAAGTTACCTGCCTTGTGAAGAAGGGTATCAAGGAATGCTGGCAGCCATGCAAAATCCCTTGATTCCTCTTGAAGAGTGTATCCAAGATGCCAAGGCGCGAGCAGCGATCGATTTGGTGGTGATCAGCGGCGATTTGACCGAAGATGGCGCGCCTGCCGATTATGCCTCTTTGAAGCAATATTTAGAAAAAGCCTTTGGCTCAGTACCCATCGTAGTAACGCTAGGTAATCATGATATCAAACGGCATTTTCGCCAAGGCTGGCAAGGCAAGTCAGTAGAAACCGCCAGTGATACACCTTTTAATCAAGTCTATGAAACGGAGACATTGGCGATCGTGACTTTCGATAATTCCTGCTATGGCTATGCCGACGGTATCGTAGATGAGCGACAGTTTGAATGGCTGCAAGCCACGCTGGCGCAGCTCAAAGAGAAAAAGATCGTTTTTGTGACGCACCATCATTTGTTGCCCGACCAAGCAAGCACGCCGGCATGGGCCGGTGCCAATCGTTTGGTGGCATTATTGCAGCAGTATCAAATCTCTTGTATTCTCAGTGGACATACCCATCATGCGTTTACGGGAACGATCGCAGGGATTCCTTACTATACTGTGGCAAGTATGTCGTTTGTCGGGGAAGATGAAGGCGATGGGATGGTCCGTTTTGAAGAACGCTATGGATACAATTTGTATCGTTTCGAGGAAGGTGCATTGGTTCATCAATCCTCAGAAAACTATCGACCGAACCGTGTATTGATGCGGGTCAACATGCAAGGATAAAAAACAGACGTTCCGTCAACGCTGCCTTTAGCAGCAGGAAAGGAACGTCTGTTTTTGTGTGAAAAAGGCTTAACTTTGATTGCCAAAGGTTTTGACAACTTCAATCGTGCCGTCGATATGAAAAAACAAGGTATAATTTTCTTCGGTTTTGATACCGTCAAAACGTCGGGCATAATAGGTGACCGCGTCTTTGAAGGTTTGTGGGGGAACCCCTAAAAAATCAGCGCATGCCGCCAATGTTTTGCAGCCTTCTTCAAAACAAGCGATGATATCATAGGGCGTGACCACGATCGCAGAACCAATGTCGCGGGCTTTGCGTTCTTGTTTGCGTTTTTCGTTGGTATCTTGGGCGGTAATGTCGCCAGCACTGGTCAGATAATGACCGATTTCTTCACCGATGGTGCTCAAGAGGTCTTCTTGTGATTGGTCAGGGTTCAAGTAAATATGGTGATCGATGTACAATCCTTGCTGACCATCAGGCATATTTTTATCGAAAATAAAGTGCAAGTCTGGGTAGGCGGCCATCAGTTCTTCTACTTTATCCATTTCCATCATTCCTTTTGGGCGTGCCGCTGTTTTATAAATTCAATATAGCTGAGGATATCTTCCATCTGCTCATCGGTGACGTCATCATCAATATGGGCCGCAACGGTTTGAACTTTTGCAGAGGGCTGCGTAAAGCCTGCCGGGACTTGTCTGCCTAACAAAAAATCGGTGGATACTTGAAAAATCTCCGCGAGTTTGACGATGGTCTCGCCATCGGGTTCGTTACGATCATTTTCGAAATGAGAATACGCTGCGCGGGTGATTCCCAGCTGATCTGCGATCTGCTGTTGGGTTTGATTGGTACGTAGTCTGAGTGTTCTTAGCCGTTCGCCAAGCATGAGTGATCGCCTCCTTTTTTGTAGTATAGCACGTTGGATATAATTTGTATCTATTTTTGTATTATTTGATATAAAAAATATCACATCAGTTGACGATACGAATCGTATCTTTTATACTGGAAACAGATGATATGAATCGTATCAAAAAGAATGGGGGAGGATCATGGATACATCGATCGTAACAGTTGTCTTGCCGTCACTCATTACTGGTGTACTTACTTATTTGGCTACCCGAGTATCCAGCAAAGCGAATTTGGAACAAACGAATATCGAAAATGCCCAAAAGCTTTACCTAAAATATGAACAGATCAATCAAGAATTGACCCATAAAATCGATCAGTTAGAAGAAGAAGTCCAAAAGACCGCCAAAACCTACCAAGAAGAAGTCTTGGTCTATCAAGGAAAGCTTGCTACTGCCCAAAGCGAAAGGGATTTATTGCGGGCAGAAAACCAGGTGCTGAAAGAATTACAGCGAGGGAATCAAGTGCCTGTGGCGCGTGAAGAGAAGCAACATTCAGCCGTTGGCTAATAGAAAAAAACTGCTTATCCATCAATAAGCAGTTTTTTTTCTAGTTTTTATTCTTTAATTGATCATTTGTTCATTCACGTAGGCAGCATAAAGCGGGTGATTGTTGATCAATTCTGCATGGGTACCTTGACCGGTAATGGTACCTTTTTCTATAAAGTAGATTTGATCGGCATCCACGATGGTCGACAAGCGATGGGCGATCACTAATGTCGTGCGCCCTTCCATTAGATGATCCAACGCCCGCTGGACCTTTTCTTCCGACTGAGAATCTAGGCTGGCGGTCGCTTCATCGAGCATCAGCAGCTTGGGGTCTCGCAAGAATGCTCGTGCGATGGCGATCCGTTGTTTTTGCCCGCCAGATAGTTTGACGCCGCGTTCGCCGATTTGTGTTTCTAGTTTTTCGGGGAACTCTTGGACGAACTGATCGGCATAAGCCAATGCCAGTCCTTGCCACAATTCCTCCTCTGACAGTGTTCGGCTTAATCCGTATTGCAAGTTTTCCCGAATCGTACCGGCAAAGACCGCACTGTCTTGGGAAACATAGCCGATCTGTGCCCGCCAGTCCTGCAGATCAATGTCAGCTATCGGCTGTTCACCAATCAGCAAGCGCCCGCTGGTGGGTTCATAAAAGCGTTCCAGTAAAGCGAAGATCGTGGATTTTCCGCCGCCGCTTGGTCCCGCAAAAGCAATCACGGTGTTGGGTTTGGCTTCAAAAGAAATGTTTTGCAAAATCGGCCGTTTGGGATCGTAACTGAAATCGATCTGTTCTGCCCGTAGGACTGCGCCGTCGATAGCGGCTTTGGGTGCTGCCTGGATCGGCTCCAGCGGCGTATCCAAAATTTCTTGGATCCGTTCCGTAGCACCCATCGCTTTTTGGACTTGTGAAAAGAACATCGCAAACGTCGTCACAGGCGCAATAATATTAAAGAGATACAGTAGAAAAGCAATCAATGCGCCACTCGTCAAGGTGCCGGCTTGGACACGGATCGCGCCATAACCGAGGATTCCTACGAGTAATCCCAGCATTGCCGTCGTCATGATTGGCTGCAAAATCGCACTAACTTTCGCATCCTTGACCCCGAGGGTAAAGATTGCCCCAATGTTGCGCCGACCGTTTTCTTGTTCACTAGCTTCTCCGTTGCTGGCTTTGATCAAACGGATCTCTGAAAGTTTTTCGCTGGCATCCGCATTGAAATCGGCAGTCGCTGCTTGTAGTTGGCGTCCTAGTTTCGACATGATCTTGCCGATCGGCCACATGATCAAGGTGATCAAAGGCACCGCACTGAACATGATCGCCGCCATCTTCCAATCCATCAAAAACAAGATGATCATCGAACCAACCAATTGGATCAAGCCAGTGACAAAGCTGGGAAATTGCGAGGTGACTAGTTCTTTGATCACGGAAGTATCATTAACGAGTCGCGAACTGCTTTCCCCCGACTTATGGTCATCAAAATAGCTGACTGGCAAATGCAGCAGATGTTTCCAAAGACGTTCTCGTAATGTTTTCACGGCACTTTCTCCCACATAGCGCAAGAGAAAGCCGCCTAAAGTGCCTACGCCTAATTGCAGCACAAAGGCTAGGATCAAAACGACCAGCATGGAGGTGCTGAACGTGGGGGTGCCGCTGGCATCGACTAGCGTTTTCGTCAGCTGCGGCACGACCAAACTGGCGGCACTCGTGATCAGGCTAAAGAGCATCCCTAAAAGAAACAAGCCTTTCTTGGGATTGACACTGACGATCAGGTGGATAAAGTCTTTCATTTTAAATTTGTTTTTGTTCACTGTTGGTGTCGTTGTTTCCATTCGTTTTCCTCCGCTACAAGCAAGATGTCCTGCAGCTTTTTCTTTTTCATTAGGTGCTATTAGAAATCCTGCCAATCATCTTCGGCTGCTTCGTCTTTAGAAGCGGAATCAGGTCTTGCTTTGCGGTCTTGTCCAAACCCGTAGGCATCAAAAAAGTTGCCTTTTCCCCATGTGTCCCGTGGATCATTCGCCTCGCTACTATCAAATGGTTCAAATGGCCCAAATGGCCGATTGCCAAACATGCCGCGGTGTCCAGGAAATGGCATTTGCCGCATGGCTTCTTTGATCTGCTTTTTCATTTGACGCCGCTCGTCAGCGCCCATATCTTGCCAAGTATCTTTCATTTGTTGCTTCATTTTTCGGCGATCGTCATTCGTCATTTCCTGCCAATTTCCACCCCATTGCTTCATCATCTGTTCCCGGATCTCCTGCATAGCTTGTAGACGATCCATCGGGTCAATAAAGCGTTGCGTCTGTTGCTGAAAGTCAGCTTCCCACCCAGCGGCGATGTTTTCAAGCAGACGGGCAAATTCGGTTTGTTCTTCCGCTGTTAACCCAGCAAAAAACGTTTGACTGCTGGCGGCTTCTTTTTGTGCCAGTAATTTTTCTGCTTTTTTTCGTCCAGTCTCTGTCAGAAAGATTCGTTTGATCCTTTTGTCGGCTGCATCTTCTTTGCGTTGGATATCCCCACTGCTTTCCATTTTCTTCAATAGTTCTGCCAAGGAACTTGGCCGTAAATCTAAAACTTCTGCGAGGTAATTTTGCACCAAGCCATCTTCTAAATTTAAAACGGCTAGGACGCGTTGCTGTCCAGAAAGGCGTTGGTTATTTTGACTCATAAAAGCATTGCTGGCTTCGCTGATAAAACGAAGCTGTTTCATTAAGTGATCGGTCATTGTACTCATTGAGAACACTCCTTTTGAATTATTGTTCGGTACCTAATGATATCGATGAGTTGATTATAGTTCGGTGCCGAATGAATGTCAAGAGGAAGTAGCTGGGATTTTTTTCTAACAAAAAGTAAGCAAAATGATTGACTTACTAAAAGTAAGTTCGATATGCTGAGTCCATCGTTAAAGAAAACACAATAAAAGGAGTACAAAAGAATGGTCCTTGGATTTGGGAAAAAAGAACAAATAATTGAAAAAGAAGTAATTAAAGAGGTGTATCGCACTCCGGAAAAGAAAAAAGCGCAAAAAATCGGAATCATCGTTGGCAGCACGAGAGAAGGCCGCGTGAGTCCGCAAGTAGCCAATTACGTTTTACAAACAGCACGAGCACATAGCGACCGCTCATTTGAAATCATTGATATCAAAGACTACGACTTGCCCTTTATGGGTACAGGCGAAGCGAACCAAGCGTGGAATGAAAAAATCGCTGAATTAGACGGTTATATCTTCATCGTACAAGAATACAATCATGGGCTATCGGCTTCCTTGAAAAATGCGTTAGACAGCGCCCGCGAGGAATGGTTCAACAAAGCAGCAGCAATCGTCAGCTATGGTTCAGCAGGGGGTATTCGGGCCGCTGAGCAAGTTCGCTTGATTTTGGCGGAACAAAAAGTAGCCACGGTGCGCACTAATCCAGCCTTCAACTTATTTACTGATTTTGAAAATTTTGCCACCTTTACTCCTGGCGAACATATGACGGCAGGAATGAACGATATGTTGACGGAATTACTGGACTGGGCAGACACATTTGCCAATCGTTAAAAGACAAACGAAAACAATCTTAGGAGGAACCTATCATGAAATTTGGTATTATTTTAGGCAGTACAAGAGAAGGACGCGTAAGTCCGCAAGTCGGAGCATATATTCAAGAAATTGCTACTCAACGGTCAGAGCATCAGTTTGAGATCGTTGATGTAAAGGCATTTGATTTACCGTTTATGGGAACGGCTGAGCCAAACATGGCGTGGAACAAAAAAATCGCTGAATTAGATGGCTATATCTTCATCGTACAAGAATACAACCACGGTTTTGCGGCTTCCTTGAAAAATGCCGTAGACTCTGCACGGGAAGAATGGTTTGATAAAGCAGCTGGGATCGTCAGTTATGGTTCTGGCGGTGGGATTCGTGCCGCTGAACAATTGCGTAACGTTTTAGCTGAACAAAAAGTTGCCACCGTGCGGACTAACCCAGCCTTCAATCTCTTCACAGATTTTGAAAATTTCAGTACCTTCAAACCCGGTGCGCACATGGCTGCAGGTGTCAATGACATGCTGGATGAATTGTTGTTGTGGTCAAAAGCTTTTGCCACGATTCGCTGATCTGTTTTAGGAGGTCACCATTTATCATCGATCATTTGCTGTTTCATTCATTGAATGGAGCAGCATTTTTTTGCGTTTCCAAGGAATGGTTTTCACTGGAAAGGCTATTTCACTGAAAGAATGACTAAAAATCGGGTATACTAGAAGAACAGAAGATGCGGGCAACTGCGTTCGATTTTTTGCCCACGAGTGCATCCAGTAACAGAGGAGTGAACAAGAGCATGAATCTACTTTTTGCGATTGATGATCGATTCAGTGAACAATTAAAAACAACGTTATATTCAATCAAACGCCATACGACAGCAGCATCTTTCGATGTCTATGTCTTACAAGAAAAAGAATTGAGGCAAGGTGCAGAGCTAGAGGTCTTTTGTCAAAAATTGGCGATGACCTATCATCCCGTCATCATCGGTTCTGGTTCGATCTTTAAAACGGCACCAGTTAGTGACCGCTACCCAGAATCAATCTACTATCGATTGTTGGCACAAAATTACTTGCCGCAGCAGGTGGAAAAAATCCTGTATCTGGATGCGGATATTTTGTGCATCAATGATTTGCGCCCCTTGTATGAGCTGACGTTAGGGGATTTTCTGTATGCCGCTGCCAGTCATTCCAAGCTGACAGAAGTGACGACGGTCATCAATAAAGTCCGTTTGCGCAATTATGAGTCAGAAGGCTACTATAATTCAGGTGTCTTGCTGATGAATGTGCACCAGCTACGGCAAGAGGTCAAAGAAACAGAAATCGCAGCCTTCATTGAGAAAAATCATTTGAACCTCTTTTTGCCGGATCAAGATATTTTAAATGGGTTATATGGTGATCGGGTGCTGGCGATTCCTGATCAGCTCTATAACTATGATGTACGGAAAAACCGTACGTATGAGACGATCAGCCTAGGGGAATGGAGTTTGGATTGGGTCATCGAACATACCGTTTTGCTGCATTTTTGCGGCAAAGAGAAACCATGGAAGAAAGGCTATCGCAGCCGCTACGGTTCGTTATACAAATATGTAGAAAATGAACGGCGGAAGTTTGAAGAGGAACAATCAAAGAGCGTATGATTAAAAAAGCTTTACTTGGACAAAAGACAGGTAAAGCTTTTTTTTCGATCATTTTTTGAAGGGAATTCTTGTAAAATCAAGTAGACGCATCTAATTTGCTTCCGCATCGATAAGGAAACACCTTGTGTTCAAAAAGAAAGCGCTATCTATTATGATGACATTATCAACCCATTGCCATGCTAAATCAGGTGAGCAACTGATTTATTCAACGTAAGGAAAATCAGTACTACACCACTATTTAGCAGCTACTGAACATAGATAGTGAAAATGAGTGTATTCGTTAAGGAGGAAAACTATATGAAAAAAGCATTAATCATCTGTGCAGGCGGTATGTCTTCATCGGTCATTGCAAAAAAACGACGGAATATTTTAAAGAGCGAGGAAAAGAAATTGAACTAGATGCAACGTCTGCCTCTCAAGGAGCAGCCACGATCGCCAAAGATGAATACGACCTATACTTAGTCAGCCCTCAAACTAAGATGTACTTTGCGAATCTTGAAAAAGCTGCCATCAAGTACCAACGACCCATCGTAAATATTCCGCCCCAAGCCTATGTTCCGATACCGATGGGCATTGAAAAATTAGCTGCTGTGGTAGAACAAAATATCAAATAGCAGTTCAAAGCAGTTCAAATAAGTAGCTAGATGAAAATAGGTTGATGAAAAAGGTTGATGAATAATGTTGAGTAAAAAAGAAATCAT
Source organism: Enterococcus sp. CR-Ec1 (assembly GCF_002850555.1). Classification (NCBI taxonomy): domain Bacteria; kingdom Bacillati; phylum Bacillota; class Bacilli; order Lactobacillales; family Enterococcaceae; genus Enterococcus; species Enterococcus sp. CR-Ec1. The sequence goes on along the minus strand of NZ_CP025223.1, from coordinate 3,494,774 downwards.
CATGCTAAAGATGCTCTACCAAAACCGCAACACATACACTAGCAGCAAACAGATCGCAAATCAACTGGGGGTCTCGGATCGGACTACTCGCAAGTACGTTCAAGGTCTGGGACTTATCCTGAAGAACCATAAGATTGGTCAAATTTGTGCCAAGCAAGGACAGGGGTATCGCTTGAACATCACGGACCAGCGTTCCTTTGATCTGTTTTATTCAGAGAAGACCAATCTCAGGCCAACAGCTGACGATCTAACCACGATCAATGAAGCCAATGACCGGCAATATTTTTTGCTAAATCAATTGTTATTTGGGCATAAGCCCGTTTTTGTTGATGATTTAGCAGCGGATCTATGTGTTTCGCGCTCGACGATTTCAAATGATATCGTTGAAATCAAGCAATTATTAAAGCCTTATACGATCGAGTTGAAACATCGAACCAGTCAAGGCATTTATGTTGAAGGATCTGAAAACAGTCTGCGGCATTTCATCATGAATTACTTTTTCATGAATCGCCTGCAAGACAATCTTTATGCATTCTCAATGTACAAACATCTATTAGAGGGGATAGCGATCGAGGAGATCGTGATCATCGTCTTGGACACCTGCCGTAAATACTTTTTGAAACTCTCTGATTTTATGATCTATACGATCGTCCTGCATATAGGCTTAGCGATAAAACGGCTGCAGTCGGGCTTTGAGATCCAGCTGCATCCGCAGGATCCTGAATTGGAACAAGAAGCAGAATACCAGTCGGCTATAGAGATCGTTGAGAAGATTCGCCAACAGATGGGCATTGCTTTGCCGCCAGAAGAGGCTTTTTATATCGCCATTCACTTAAAAAACAAACTAGTTTCCGAAACTATCCGTGAACAGATCGATTTAGATGATAACGAGGTCAAACAACAGCTGTTAGCTGTTTTGCATAAAATCGATCAAGAAACCGGCTTTTGCTTAGTCGAAGATCCACTGTTGATAGAAGGGCTGATGATGCATATCACCCCCTTATTGCAACGATTGAATAACGGTACGAGTATGGAAAATCCTTTGCTAGAGACCATCAAAAAAGATTACAGTGACTTTTTTCAGTTAACGATTCGGCATTTTTCTGATGTTCCCTTCTTTGCCCCCTATAGAGTGACCGAAGGAGAGCTTGCCTATTTGACGATCCATTTAACTGCTGCGATGGAACGCTTAGCGAATCAACAAAAAGCCAAGGTCATAGTGATCTGTGCAACAGGAATTGGTAGTTCGCAAATGTTAAAAAATCGTTTGGAACACGAACTTGGTTCAAAAATCGTGATTGAAGATATGATCAGCTATTACGAAATCAGTGAACAAAAACTAGCAGGGATCGATTTGATCATTTCATCCATCAAAGTACCAGATGTGGTTCTAAATATCCCCATCGTCACCGTCAGTGTTTTTTTAGATAAAAAAGATATCCAAAAAATCAATCGCCAGTTGAAGCAGTATAAAATCAAAAAACAGTATGGTAGCATACTGAAACAACAGCCGAAATCTTTATCTGACAAGGAGCGGGAATTGATTGAGACCAGCTTTCGCTCAGAACTTTTTCTGCTGATAGAGGAAGAGACTGACAAAGCAACTGTTATGGATCAGTTGCTGACGAAAATTGAAGGCTTGGAAAAACGTTCAGTGAAAGAAGCGCTAGGCAAGCAGCTTGCTTTACGAGAAGCCTATAGCTCAGTAGCCTTTTCGGATTATTTGGCGGTGGCGCACCCCATTGAACCGATCACCAATGATGCTTATGCGGCCGTTGCTATACTAAAACAAGGCATAAAATGGGATGACGAGCATGACCAGATCCAGCTGATTTTCTTACTTTCCCCTGACCGATTGGGGCAAGTAGAATTGAACAAAATCAGCCAACTGTTAGTACCGATCATTGAAGATGAATCATTTAAAGATGCACTCATAGCAAGTGGTGATTTTGAACATTTTATGAAATGTTTTATTGGGTATCACCTAGAAGCACATATATAGCACATGTAAGGGAGAAAGAACAATGGAATCAGAAAAATTACAAGAGACCGCTTTTCAAATCATTCTTAGCAGCGGGGATGCTCGGACAATCGTTCATGAAGCATTCCAAGAGATGCGCCAAGGAACTTTTGAAGCAGCACAAGCAAAACTGGATCAAGCAAATGAAGCACTAGTAGAGGCCCATAAAGCACAGACGGGCTTATTACAAGAATACGCCAGCGGCGAAAAAATCGACATGGAGATTATCATGGTCCATGCACAAGATCATCTAATGACAACGATGACTTTGCGAGAAGTGGCGATTGAAATGCTGGCGTTATACCAGCGAGAGCGGTAGAAAGGAAGGAAACAAATGACCAATCAAGAACAACAGAAAAAAATGGCAGAAAAAAATTTTCGGTTTAATCGCTTCTTATTTCTAAGGTATGTATTAGCAGTGTTTTTCTTTGCAAATCTTTATTGGTTATTGGCTGCGATGGCCAGCAATGCCCTACTCCTGATTCTTCCGCTGGCGCTGTTGGTTTTGGCTATTTCGGCAATTGGAGAATACGTGCGCCTTTATGGCAGCCACTCAGAGCAAATAGCAGAAAAACTGCGGTGGACGCGCTTGTTTTATCTTTGTCAACTGACGATGAATCTCCTTTTATGCGCCGTTTGTTTCTTCTCTCCTCTGTTTTCATTCGTTTTTCCTTTTCTTGATAATACACTGCACAATCGAGGCATTCTTACACTCTGGCTTAGTGTGGGGCTAACGTTAGCTGCGCTATGTTTGCAGCGTGTGAATAAGATCCGTCGCAAAAAAGATACGTATTATGGATATATTAAAGAATACCAAAAACTCATTGAAGGGAAGTAGTTACATTATGGAACAATCAAATAGCAAGTTGTTCAGTCTCTTAGAAACGGCCGTCATGGGACCGTTAGGAAAAGTGGCACAGTTCAAAATCGTACGTGCCATCATGGCTGCTGGGATGGCTTCGATTCCTTTTACGATCGTTGGCTCGATGTTTTTAGTTATCAATGTATTGCCGCAGACCTTTACCTTTTTAGAAGATTTCTTCAATAATACTTTTTTCAGAGTCAGTGAATTGTATATGCTGGCAAACAGCACGACAATGGGACTTTTGGCATTATATTTTTGTATCGTTCTCGGCTATGAATACACCAAGATCTATGCGGAAGAAGAAGAGTTGGATCTTGCGCCTATGAGTGGGGCGTTACTATCGATGTTTGCCTTTTTCATGTCGATCCCACAATTGGTGATTGTGGATGGCAACATGTCACGGATCACCGATCAAGAAAATGCCATCATCAATGGTTGGGCGATCGGTGGCGACGGGGTGGAGCGTTTAGGAACGACCGGGATATTTACCGGTATCATTATGGCGGTGTTGGCCGTTCAGTTGTATCGTTTATGTGTGGCGAAAAAATGGGTCATCAAAATGCCTGAAGAAGTCCCATTAGGGGTTGCCCGTGCCTTTACAGCATTGATTCCCGCCTTTGTTGTGGCCTTCACGGTTCTTATCATCAATGGCGCATTAGTTGCAGCAGGAACGGATATTTTCCAAATCATTGCGGTACCTTTTGGGTTTGTTACCAATTTGACCAACAGTTGGTTAGGTTTGATGGTGATTTACTTTTTAGTCAGTGCATTATGGTTAGTAGGGATTCATGGCGCAAATATCATTTTCTCTGTATTGACGCCAATCACCTTAGGCAATTTGACAGCCAATGCTGAGGGCGCCAATTTTGCATTAGCTGGTGAGTTTAACAATGCGTATGTGACCGTCGGTGGTTCAGGGGCAACGCTAGGTCTCGCTTTATTCTTGGTTTATCTGGCGAAATCAAAACAATTAAGAGTGTTAGGAAAAGCTTCGATCATTCCAGCATTATTCAATATTAACGAGCCGTTGATTTTCGGGATTCCTTTGATTTATAATCCTTTCTTAGCGATTCCCTTTTTCTTAGCACCGATGGCATCCGCATCGATTGCCTATTTTGCGATCGAATTGGAAATCATTCGACCGATGATCGCCCAAATGCCATGGCCTTCTCCAATCGGCATCGGCGCATTTATTGGAAGTGGAGGTGATTGGAAAGCCGCAGTTTGTGCTTTCTTATGTGCAGGCGTTGCCTTTTTGATCTACTTCCCATTCGCTCGTTCTTATGACGCAGGCCTAGTCAAGCAAGAAGCCCAAGAAGGGGAACAAGCAGTATAAATCGAAAGGAATAAGAAAGAAACGTCCACACGGCCGTTTCTTTTTTTAAGCGTTCTATTCTGCTTTTTTTCGATTCGATGGTACGATGAAACTAGCGAGTCATGAAAAAAAGAAGGAGTGGAGAACATGAAATTTTTAATTTGGCTGGTCTGTGTGATCGGCATTGAAGCAACAGGAATCATCTCGAGTTTGTTTGCGGGGGATATTGCCGGAACGTATGCGCAAATGGAAAAACCCTTTTTGGCCCCTCCTGGCGGGATCATTGGGATCGTTTGGACGATTTTGTATGCCTTTATGGGAACGACGTTGTATCTGTTGATCGTCGCCAAAGTCAATCCAGCGCTTAAAAAGAATGCCTACATCTTCTTTGCGATCCAGCAAGTATTAAACTTCTTTTGGAGTATCGTTTTCTTTGGCTGGAATGCTTACTGGGCAGGAACGGTCATTATTGTCTTGTTAGTGTTATCAGTGATTATTTGTATGATCCTCTTTGCTCGCATCGACAAAAAAGCGATGTACTTGTTTATTCCTTATTTGATTTGGTGTTTATACGCCGGCTACTTAACGATTGGCTTAACTTTATTGAATGCCTGATAGAAAAACCCTCTTCCAAGCGTCTTGTTGGAAGAGGGTTTTTTCTTTTAGATATAGTCTTCAGTCAATTCCATAAAGCTGGCAACATCTTTTAGGACCATGTCGATCCCTGCTTGCCAGAAGTCTGGTTTCGTTAAATCGACACCAAGGTGTTTTTGCGCCAGTTCTTCCGTCGTCATTGAAGCAGTATCTTGCAATAAAGCAATGTATTCTTCTTCAAAGCTAGACCCTTTTTCATTGGCATACGCGTAGATCCCCATACTAAAGAGGTAACCAAAGGTATAAGGGAAGTTGTAGAACGGCACATCGTCAATAAAGAAGTGCAATTTGGCTGCCCAGAAATGTGGGTGATAAGTCGCTAACCCATCCGCATAGCTTTCTTTTTGCGCCGCAGTCATCATTTCCGTGATTTGTTCCGCTGAAACTAAGCCCTTTTGACGAGCTTGATAGAAGCTGTTCTCAAAAATAAAACGTGCGTGGATGTTCATGAACATCGCGATCGCATTTTGCATTTTAGCATCCAATAGATTGATTTTTTCTTCTTTTGTCGTTGCTTCTTTGAGGGTTGCATCAGCAACGATCAATTCAGCAAAGGTACTTGCTGTTTCGGCAACGTTCATGGCATAGTTGCGGTTTAATTCTGGCAGCTCCCAAAGAACGCTGCTGTGAAACGCGTGACCTAGCTCATGGGCAAGCGTCGCTACTTCGTTGACTGAATTGCTGTAGGTCATGAAAATACGTGACTCTTTGGTTTCTGGCAAGCTGGTGCAATAGCCGCCAGGACGTTTGCCGGGACGATCTTCTGCTTCGATCCAGCTTTTTTCAAAAGCAACTTGGGCAAAGTTAGCCATTTTCGGACTGAACTTACGGAAGTTGGTCAAAATAAAGTCAGCTGCTTCATCAAAGGTGTAGGTTCTTTCTTCCATGTCCCCAAGGATGATTGGCGCATCTTGGTCTTGCCATTCCATTTTTTCTTTGCCGAAAAGCTGGGCTTTGCGAGTCAAGAAATCAACGATTGGCTGTTTGTTCTTTTGGATTGTGCCCCACATAGCATCCAATGTCGCTTTTTGCAGACGATTGTATTCTAATGGTTCCTTCAAGTAATCAGTGACACCGTGAAGTTTGAAGGTAGAAAGGCGGAAACCGTCTAAGTGGTTCAAGGTATCCGCAAAGAGGTCTTCTTTTTCTGCCCACGTCTTTTCCCAAGTATCGAATAAACGCGCACGAACTTCCGGATCAGGATCGCCCATCATTTTATTGAAGGCTTGACCAGCTGAAAACTTGATCGTCGTGCCGTCTTCTTGAAGGAAAGGAATTTCGATTGAGGCAACGATCGTATCGTAATGTTGGCTCCAAGCATTCAAGCCATCTAAATTTAAAGTGTTGATGATGGTCTCTTCTGCTTCGGATAATAATTCTTTGCCGTCGCGGCGAATCTCGCTTAAACGAAAAGCGACAGGTGCTAAGTTTTCCGCTTTAACTAGTGCTGTCCAATCATCCTCAGAAATTTCTGTCAATTTTTTCGAGAAAACGGTTTGTGCTGCTTGCAATGCTGGCAATTTTGCGTAGAGGTCACCCGTCAGGATTTTGGCTTTGCTGTCATTGACATTCGCTGAAAGCAAGGCATTGATAAAGCTGCCGCATTGTGAAAATCCTTGACTAATAGTTGCGGATAAATCAAGTAACTCTTCTAATTTTGCTGCATCGTCTTCGCTGTTGGGCGACCATGCATCGACTGTTGTTCGGTAATTTGCAATTTGTTCTTCCAGTTGGCTCATGCGTTCTTTTAATTGAACAGAATCGCTGCCTCCCGGAAAGATTGTTTCCAGATTCCAATTGATTGAATAGGTCATTCCTATCAAACCCCTTTCTTTTCCTTCGATCTTATTAAGTATAGCATAACGAAATTTGGTCGCAACCATCAGAATCCTTATGAAATAAGGGTTCTTGATGAAACTGTACCAAAAACAAAAAATGGAATGTATATCTCCTTGATCTATTGATAGGGCGGAAAAACGTCAAAAATAAAAAAACTATCACATCCTCATCAAATTCTTAGAAAAAAATCGATGGATAAATATTACATATGAAAAAAAACAGCGAGTAAAAAAACGCCTGATGAGCGATATTCGCTTTTTCATGCATAATGCCAAATCCTTTGCGAAAAGAACACGAAATATACCACTGCGAAAGCGTATACAATTAGGTAGCATAGAGGTGTAAACAGAAGAAGGAGGAAGAAAAATGCCAAATGCTATTCATGTTTTTTCAGAGATTGGACGATTGAAGCAAGTCATGCTTCACCGCCCTGGTCGGGAATTGGAGAACCTTGTTCCTGATCATTTGAACCGCCTGCTATTTGATGATATTCCTTTTTTGGAACAAGCCAGAGCAGAACATGATCGGTTTGCGGAAGTCCTACGTCAAAATGATGTGGAGGTGTTGTATCTAGAAGATTTAGCTGCTGAATCGCTCACGTCACCAGAAATCAAACAGCAATTTCTCAAGGATTATTTAGCGGAAACTACAATCCAAAGTTCTGAGATCATCAAAGAAGTCACGGATTATTTTATGTCTTGTGACAATGATCGGGAACTGATCGACAAAACTATGGCTGGTTTAGCCAAAAATGAACTGGAGCTGCCAAATACCCAGAGCCTCGCTGGGACCGTGGATGATCAATACCCATTTCTGATCGATCCAATGCCAAATTTGTATTTTACACGAGATCCCTTTGCGACGATTGGTAACGGAGTATCCTTGAATCGCATGTATTCAGAAACAAGACGGCGCGAAACGTTATACGGCAAATATATTTTTGCTCATCATCCAATGTTCCAGCAAAATCCGCCTCATATGCTTTATGATCGCGCTCAACCAACCCGCATCGAAGGTGGCGACGAATTAGTTCTGTCAAAACATGTGTTGGCGATTGGTATCTCGCAAAGAACGGATGCCGCTTCGATTGAGCAGCTGGCCCGCAAAGTGTTCGAAAATGAGCCAAGCTTTGAGTATGTTCTAGCGTTTGACATTGGTCAAGAGCGCAAATTCATGCATTTAGATACGGTATTTACAATGGTCGATCATGACAAGTTTACGATCCATCCAGAAATCGAAGGAGAGCTGACGGTTTATTCAATCTCACGAGCAGGTGATGGGGTGACGATCAAAGAAGAAAAGGACACGTTGGAAAATATTTTATGTCGCTATCTAGAACTAAATGCGGTTGAATTGATTCGTTGCGGCGGCAGTGATTTGATTGCAGCAGCTCGGGAACAATGGAATGACGGTTCCAATACCTTGACGATCGCACCTGGCGAAGTCGTCGTATATGACCGCAATACCATCACCAATCAGAAGTTGGCGGAAGCCGGCATCAAATTGCACAAAATCTCCGGCAGTGAATTGGTTCGTGGTCGTGGCGGTCCTCGTTGCATGAGCATGCCATTTGTTAGAGAAGATATTTAAATTAGAGGAGGAATCATCGATGGAACAAGTATTTAAAGGAAGAAGTTTTTTAGCAGAAAAAGATTTTACGAAAGCCGAGTTAGAATACCTCATTGATTTTTCAATCTATTTAAAACAATTGAAAAAACAAAATATTTCTCATCGTTATTTAGAAGGCAAGAACATTGCCCTTTTGTTTGAAAAAACATCGACTCGGACACGGGCGGCCTTTACGACAGCTGCCATCGATCTTGGTGCCCATCCAGAATTTTTAGGCGCGAATGATATTCAGCTAGGCAAAAAAGAATCTGTCGAAGATACAGCAAAAGTTTTAGGCAGCATGTTTGACGGTATTGAGTTTCGTGGATTCAGTCAACAAGTCGTTGAAGATTTAGCCAAATTCTCCGGTGTTCCTGTTTGGAATGGCTTAACCGATGAATGGCATCCAACCCAAATGATCGCTGACTTTATGACCATCAAAGAAAACTTCGGCACCTTGGAAAACATTACGCTAGTTTATGTGGGCGACGGCCGGAACAATATGGCGAATAGTTTGTTAGTGACGGGGGCAATTTTAGGGGTCAACGTTCGTATCTGTGCACCAAAAGAACTTTTCCCAGCGCAAGAAGTGACAGACTATGCCAACAAATTTGCTAAAGAATCTGGCAGTCAGTTGATGGTAACAGATGATATCCAAAAAGGCGTCAAAGATGCAGACGTCTTGTATACCGATGTTTGGGTGTCAATGGGGGAAGAAGACCAGTTCGAAGAGCGGGTGAAGCTGTTGAAAGATTACCAGATCAACCGCGAAATGGTGATGGCCACCGGAAAACAAGACGATGGCTTGATCGTGCTGCACTGCTTGCCAGCGTTCCATGATACGAATACAACGTATGGAAAAATGATCGAAGAAAAATTTGGCATTTCTGAAATGGAGATCACAGACGATATTTTCCGTAGTCACTGGGGTCGTCAATTTGAAGAGGCTGAAAACCGGATGCACTCGATCAAAGCGATCATGGCAGTAACATTAGGCGATCTATTTATTCCTAGAGTGTGAGAAGGAGCAGTGAGCAGATGAGTGAAAAGAAACCAACGATCGTTGTCGCCCTTGGCGGCAACGCCATCTTAGCAGAAGATGCCAGTGCCAAAGGGCAAAAAGAGCGACTCAAACAGACCGTGGACTATCTGATTCCCTTGATCCGAAAAGACGTCAATTTGATCATTACTCATGGGAATGGTCCCCAAGTGGGAAACCTGGTTTTGCAGCAGCAAGCGAGCGATTCTAGCAAAAACCCAGCAATGCCTTTAGATACCTGTGTCGCCATGACCCAAGGCAGTATTGGCTATTGGTTGCAAAATGAGCTGAGAATCCAGTTGAAAGCAGCACAAATAGCGAAGCCGGTGGTGACTGTGGTCACGGAAATTACAGTCGATGCCCAAGATCCAGCATTTGCCCATCCGACAAAACCAATCGGGCCTTTCTTAACGGAAACGGCTGCCAAAGAAGCCATGGCGGCTTCAGATGCCATCTACCGGGAAGATGCTGGTCGTGGCTGGCGGAAAGTCGTGGCTAGTCCTGCACCACAAGCGATCCAAGAAGTTGCCAGCATCAAAGCGCTGATTGAACAAAACACGATCGTCATTTGTGCAGGAGGCGGCGGCATTCCCGTGCTAGACAATGGCCTGGGTGTTGAAGCCGTGATCGATAAAGATTTTGCTTCTGAAAAATTGGCTCGATTAGTCGATGCGGATCAGCTGATCATTTTAACGGGCGTAGAAAAAATCGCTTTGAACTTTGGCAAGGAAAGTGAGCAGTGGTTGGATCATGTGACCGCCGCGGAATTGGAAACCTATGTCGATGAAGGCCATTTTTCACCAGGTAGTATGTTGCCGAAAGTACAAGCCGCTTTGAACTTTGTCAAAATGGGGGCGGAAAAACGGGCAGTGATTACTTCTTTAGACAAGCTGGCAGCTATCGATGATGCTGGCACGCAGATCACCTGGAAGTAAGCGAAGCAGCAAAGCAAGACCCAAAACATTGGAGTGAGAAAAATGATCGACCACCAAATAAAAGATCCATCAACAAGAGCGAACAGCTTTCAATGGCTGGAAGAAGAAAATCAGCAGCGTTTGAAAGAGCATATTTACTGCCGTACGTACAAAAAAGGTCAAGTGCTTTTTTATGAAGGCGACGTAAGAGATCGGATATTCCTTGTGATAGAAGGACTTGTGCGGATCGAAAAGACCGACGGAACTGATTCCTATTGTTATGTAGATTTTGTTGGGCCAGATCAGTTATTTCCTTTGATTGGCTTGTTTGAAAGAGACAACTATGATGTATCGGCATTCGCTGCAACAGACATTGTCGTGCAGTTTGCAGCGATGTCACTGTTTGAACCGCTAGTCGTTTCGTCTACAAGTCAGTTGCTGTGGCTCAATCAGCAAATGAGCCGGCAGTTGGAAAAGCAAAGACGCCGTGTCGAGTATTGTGTCACCTCCAGCGCGCAAACAAGAGTCGTTAATACGATTGGTCTTTTGATGATCGAGCATGGGCAGACACAAGGTGAGCAGATTCGCATCCCTTTTCCAGTTTTTATCAATGATATAGCCAAGTACAGTGGAACGACGCGAGAGACAGTCAGTCAAACGCTCAAGGCGCTCGTGCATAAAAGAAAGATTTATTATCGCTACAAAGAACTCATTATTTATGACCAAGATTATTTTTCTCATGTTGCCAAGTAATGGCTGGCAGCAAATAGGATCGATTCAAAAAGGGGGAACACAGATGAAAAAAAAGCAAAAAGAAAAAAAATCGCTGACATCATTCAGTATCTTATTTCTGATCATTATCGCCTTGACGGTCGCTTCCTGGCTCTTAGCAGGGCAGCCTTTTGCGCCTTCTTTACCAGCAGGCCAAGAAGAGATGGTCAGCCAAGTGGTGGGTGCCAAGTTTTCTGATTTCTTTATGGCGCCTTTTAACGGATTTCGTGATGCGATCGAGATCTGTGTGTTTATTCTCTGTTTGGGTGGTTTTTTGAATATCGTCACGCGAACAGGCGCTTTGGAAGCCGGGATTCAGCATTTGGTCAAAAAACTCAAAGGCAATGAGTTGATTTTGATTCCGATTTTAATGATCTTGTTTTCGATCGGCGGCTCCACTTATGGAATGGCGGAAGAAACGATTCCTTTTTATTCCTTATTAGCAATAACGATGGTGGCATCAGGTTTTGATACGATCGTCGCAGCAGGAACCGTTATGCTGGGTGCTGGTGCCGGCGTGATTGGCTCCACCGTCAATCCCTTTGCGACCGGCGTTGCGATGGATGCCTTGCGAAGCATCGATATTGCCCCAAACAATGGCACGATCTTAGTAGTCGGGGCATTGCTTTGGTTAGTCACGACCGCATACTGTATCTTTGTGGTGATGTCTTATGCCAAAAAAGTCAAAGCCGACAAAGGCTCCACGATCTTATCGCTGCAAGAGCAAAAAGAAATGGAAGAACATTTTGTCAAAGACACGAACGAAGCCTTGGTGTTTACGCAAAAACATCGCCTGATTTTGACGATTTTTGGTTTATCCTTTGTGATCATGGTGGTTTCCTTGATTCCTTGGGGCGACTTTGATATCCATGTGTTTGACGGTTGGACCGCCTTTTTGACCGGCAATAGCTTCGGTGAATGGTATTTTGGTGATTTGGCCATGTGGTTCTTCTACATCAGTATCATCATTGCGTTGATTCAAGGATTCTCAGAAAAAGAAATCGTGACCAACTTTATCGATGGGGTCAAAGACATTTTATCCGTTGTCTTGATCATCGTTGTGGCACGGGGTGCTTCCTACATTATGCAAACGACGTACTTGGATCTGTTTATTTTGGATCGGGCTTCCCATCTTTTAGAAGGTCTATCACCTGTCCTGTTTGTGATTGGCGCCTACATTTTGTATCTGCTCTTATCGTTCTTGATTCCATCGACTTCCGGACTAGCGTATGTATCGATCCCGATCATGGGGGCCTTGGCGCAAAGCATCGGACTCAATCCGAACGTCATGGTGATGATCTTTACTGCTGGTTGCGGATTAGTGAATTTGATCACACCAACTTCTGGCGTCGTGATGGGGGGATTGGAGCTGGCTCGGGTCAACTATTCCACTTGGACCCGCTTTATGCGCAAACCGTTACTGGTTATCGGAATTTCCAATCTTGCCATTTTAATCTTCTCAATGTTGTTCTTGTAAGCTACGTTTCAAGATGTGAACGAGACGGATCAACTATTTCAGTAAGCGAGGCGACTTGAGAGGAGCGGATCAAGTAAATGAAAAAAAAAGAGCGACAAGCAATTATCAAAAAACTCTTTGTCCTACATCGGATTGAGTCTCAAGAAGAATTGATGAATTTATTAAAAAAAGAAAATGTTTCAGCTACCCAAGCCACGATTTCTAGAGACATGCGGGAAATGAACATCGCTAAAACGTATGCTAAAAACGGTCGGCCGTATTATTCGATCTTTGAATCCAAAGAGCAGGATCTAGAAGACAGAATTGCGTTTTCGATGTATGAGTACCTAAAAAAGATTACGCAGATTGACTTTTTAGTTGTCGTTCATACGGCTGAAAACGGCGCCGATGTGATCGCCAATTATCTTGATGAAATGGAGCTACCAGAAATTGTCGGCACGATTGCAGGGTTTGATATTTTATTGATCATCACGCCGTCACAAGAAGCGGCAGCAGAGGTCGTCGATCGGTTGAACCATTATGTAGAAGGCTACGAGATGGGTTCGTCATTGTTTACTGGAGAAAAAAACGCAAAACAGCCCTGAGAATCGTTGAAGGAGCTGAACGTCACAAGCCCCAAAATCTCACAACCAAACGGGTGACGGCTTTTCATACCGATGGCTATTTTTAAAAAGAAAGAGTGCTTCTAATCTTCACGGAAGCACTCTTTTTGTGTGTGCAATGTCACCACGGTTTGCTGGAAAAACAGTTGCATCACCAAATGAAAATGGTAAGATAGGAAAATGAGGAGTGAAAACTATGAAAAAATTACTGAAAGAACCGAATTTTTACTTTTGTATCGCACTTGCGGTTATGGTCATCCTCTTTATCAGTTCTTCACAAACCTATGAGCAGCAATCACAAATCGGGTTGCTTTCACGAATCTTAAAAAATGAACCATTGAAAGAGTGGCTAGAGAAGATTTCTTTTTCCTATGCTGGTTCGGAGATCAGTATTGCGGAAAAAGGCTATTTTTCATTTGTGGAATTTTTCATTCGTAAAGGCGCGCATTTCTTTACCTATTTTGTCTTAGGGGGCAGTCTGTTCTTCGTTCTCGTATATCGCCGTACGCCGTATTGGCTAGCCGCTTTTTTTGCTTGGTTAGCAGCTACCGGCTATGCTGGGATCGATGAATACCATCAAATGCTGACGGGAGGACGGACGCCGCTTTTTCAAGATGTCATGCTGGATTCAGCTGGAGCACTGACCGCCGTTCTTTTGGGGTGGTTGATTTGTCAGTTATCGAAAAAGTCACCTAAACGCCGCAAAACATAACGAGTTGTCGGCGTTTTTAAGCGTTAAGCTGTTAGAAAGTATAAAAAACAAGAGGCGAAACCAATGGAAAAAAGTTTGAGTAGTGTCAAAGGCAAAACCGAGTTTGTCGTGCATGAAAGTTTGCCGGTGGGGGTTCTTCTCGCGATGGCTGGCGGCTTTTTAGATGCCTATACCTATCTCTTTCACGGTGAAGTGTTTGCGAGCATGCAGTCGGGGAATGTTATTTTGTTAGGGATCAATCTTTCAACGGGGCAGTTTGAACAAGCCTTTCGGTATCTGCCACCAATCTGTATGTTTTTAGTGGGGATCGTGGTGACGAATTATCTGCAGCATCATTTTCCGACTGGTGGTTGGATCGTTTGGCAAAATGCTGCGTTGATCTTTGAAGCAATCGGTATTTTGGTTCTGGGCTTTTTTGCGCGTTCTTTACCCAATGTCCTGGTTGATTCCGGATTATCTTTTTTTGCAGCGATTCAATATGCCGCTTATCGGCGCTTGGCAGGGATGCCCTATGCCACCACGATGACCACTGGCAATTTACGTTCGCTGGCTGATTACTTGTATTTGCGCGGGTTTAAGCAGGACCGATCAGTGACACCCAAGATCATTTCTATTTCCTTGATCATCGGCGGTTTCTTTTTTGGGGCGGTTTTAAGCAGCTTGCTAGGAATTTTCTTGTTCCACCGGACCATCTGGGTGGTTTCAGGAATTTTAGCCCTGGTGTTGGGAATCACGATCCACAGTCAAAATAAAGAATAGAAAAAAGACATTCTCCGGAATGTCTTTTTCGTCTTACTTTTTGGTGCTCGCGCGTGAATCTTTGAGATAAAGCGCTATTTCTACCAGCAGTGCTGCTAGAAGATAGCTACCAAGGACGGCTATCTGGTAAAATTTCTCTTCAATCAGCTCGTTGCGCTGCAGCAAAATGACCCCACCTAGAAAGAGCATCGCCAACAGGGAGAACCACTGCTGGGAAAAACGCCAATTGCTGACACTGGCTGTACTGCGCTTGGTGCGAAAGCCGAATATATAATTGGGTTCTTCTCGGTAAAAGAACCGGAAGACGATGAAAAAAATACCCGTAAAAATCAACAACAAAAGACCAATATCGATCGAGATCACTTCCTTTCAAGCGAGGTTTGTTGGGAAAATCAGCGAATAAAAAGGATTATCTATTTATTGTACTCGCTGTAAAGGGTTCTATGAAGGGGAACTATTGAAAAAATAGATAGTTTTGCGTAAATAAAAAGGGAGGGCGCTATAAGTCGCCATCCCTTTTTCAATTATCCGCGTTGAAATGGTCCTTTAGGTGCAATCAGTTCAAGATTGGTACCATCTGGATCTGTAAAGTAGGCAACACCTGTCCCGAAGCCGCTTTTTAAACCATCTTGTTCTTCAAAAACGATTGGGGTACCGTCAGGTTCAACCCCGATGGCTTTTAGACGAGCAACGGCTTCATCAATATTTTCGACTTCAAAACAAAGATGCATGGCACTGATTTGCTCATTGGAATAGCTAGCTTTGTTGGATTTTGGTTCGACGTATTCTAAAAGGTCGATGTTGAGATTGTCTAAATGAAGATTGGCGTATTTGATCAATGTATCCTCTAAACCTTGCGTTTGCGCCATTCGTTTGCCACCGATCGTATCTTGATTGGCGATTTTCTTTCCAGTTAATGCTTCATAAAATTGGATGGAACGTTCGAGATTGCTGACGGTGATTCCCACGTGGTTCACCATTGAAAAGCCTGTGTTTGTGTTTGTCATTATACTTCCTCCTAAGGTTTTGTTTAGTATATCGTTTGGTTAATGAAAATCGAATGTGTCTGGATCTGGACCCACTCGCAGGTCCTCATTTAATGCGTTCAAGCGAGCCATTTCATCTTCTGATAAATGGAAATCAAAAATCGCTGCATTGGCGCGCATTCGCTCAGGGTGTGTCGATTTGACATTGACTAAGATTCCTTGTTGGATAGCCCAGCGTAAAAGCACTTGTGCCGCTGATTTTTGCTGTGCATCGGCGATCGCCAAGACGGTTTCCTCTTTCAGCAGTTTGCCTTGCATCAAAGGTGACCAAGCTTGGATCGCAATCCCCTTTTCAGCACAAAAGTCCCGCAGGTCTTGCTGCGTAAGTTTGGGATGCAGTTCGATCTGATTGACGACAGGAACGACCTTAGCAGCGGCCAATAGTTGCTCCAAGTGATGAATCTGGAAGTTGCTGACCCCGATTGCTTTGATTTTTCCAGCGGCATACAAGTCTTCCAAGGCGCGCCATGACTCTTGAAATGCCTGGTTTCCCGGCCAATGGATCAAGTACAAGTCGAGATACTCGAGGTTTAAGCGGGCCAAACTTTCATTGAAAGCATGGATCGTTTCATCATAAGTTAAATGATCGTTCCAAAGTTTGGAAGTGACAAAGAGTTCTTCACGAGCCAACCCCGTTTCTTGTAAGCCTTGTTTGATTCCTTCCCCTGTTCCTGTTTCGTTGCCGTAAATAGCCGCCGTATCAATCAGGCGATACCCATTGATAATGGCCTGTTTCACGACCTCTGCTGTTTCAGCTTCAGGGATTTGAAAGACACCTAACCCCAAACCGGGGATTTTGCTGCCGTTGTTCAGTGTAACGGTATCCGATAATTTTTCGATCATAAAAACATCTCCTTTATTTTTTTCTGTAATCATCATATAATGAGGAGGTAAGGTTGTATAGTACGTACTTTTTTGTTTGATACACACATTTTGGTAACATTTGTGTGTTTACAGACTTGATGAGGTGAAAAAAATGGAAGAAAAAATTTATAATATCGGTGTAGAAGCAACGATGGATGTCATCGGCGGGAAATGGAAACCAATCATTCTTTGTAATTTACGCCATGGGGCATTGCGTCCTAGTGATTTACGGCGAAAAATTCCTGGCATCAGTCAAAAAATGTTGACGCAGCAATTGCGGGAACTAGAAGAGTCTGATATCGTTACCCGCAAATCCTATAATCAAGTACCACCCAAAGTTGAGTATTCCTTGAGTGAATATGGAGAAACGTTAGGCGGCTTATTGGATACCCTTTGCCAGTGGGGCACGATGCACGTCGCTGCGCTACAAGACAAAGGAGAACAAGTTACTTTGTTAGAACAAGAAGAGGCGATTGTCTAGCAGAGGGCAAGTGGCATGAGAAAAGGCCGGCAGAAACCATTGGTTTCCGTCGGCCTTTTTTAGGCTATGCTTGTTGGATCAATTCTAGAATGGCTTCAGCATTCATGCCGCTGTAATGATTGATGGGAAATGACAGGCGCTTGATTCGCGGCGGGATGGCCTGCTTGATCATCGGATCTGTTAAAGAAAGCAAAGGATCGACCAAAACGATTTTTTCTTGCGAAAAACGATAATTCATCAGACGTTCTGGTGTCACAACAGTCACGCTGATTTGATCCTCGGACAGCATTTGGATGTTGCGGGCGAAAATTTTAATCAGACTTCCAGCTAAAGTAGAACGATCAATAAAGACAACTTTTTCCAAAGTGATTCTCCTTTTTAATTAATATGCTTAATTAAGTATATTAATTAAATGGCGCTTTGTAAACAGGAACATTTGGAAACAACAAAAAAGCCGCAAAAGAATTTTTTTGCGGCTTTTGGTTCATCTATAAAAAGGTTTGACTCTTTTTTCCATTAAATCACGATCACGGGTGTCCCGACTTCGGCTTTACTGTACAATTCTTTCATCACGCCTGGCGGAGTATTGATACAGCCGTGAGAGCCGCGGGTTTTCCAAAGATCACCACCGTATTCCGTTTGCCAATCAGAATCATGGATTCCGACACCGGTCCAATCGATCGGCATCCAGTAATCAACAGGGGACGCATAATCTTCACCGGTCAAGGTTGCATCTTCTTCTTTGTTCCAGACATAGAAGACACCAGTTGGCGTTGGTGTGGCTGGTTTTCCAGAGATAATTTTCGTATCTAGCACCAGCTCGCCATCTTTGTAATACCACATGTGTTGGTTTTTCAGATCAACTTCGATATACGTGTTGCCAAATAACGGGCTGCCAGCATCGGTGCTTCCTTGAGCGATCGGTGTGCGCGTGAAGTCTTCGCCGGCTTTTAACGCCTCAATCAATGCTTCTGTTTCCGCATCGGTTTGGATCGTCCAGCTGAGGGTGCCGGCTGGAACCGTTACTTCGCCTTGTTTGGTACTCTTGAAGGTCGAAGAATTGGTGCTGGTGTTGTATTGCTCTCCGATAGAAGCGACATAGCTTCTTACTTTGTCTTCGTCGATCGTGGTGTTGCCATCTTTGTAAGAGAGCCAATCCATGATCGATTCTCTTGGAATTTGAAACGTGTTTCCGTTGATCGTATAATTGCCGGTTACTTTGGCGATTTTATTCAACGAATCCATTTCTTTGGTTAGATCAGGATCATCAGCGGTCACACTTGGTTTTGTGACGTAATCGACGAGATTTAATTCCTTTTCGCCACTGACGATGGCTTCTTGTAAGTCTGCTACTGCTTTGTCCACATCAATGGCATCGCCGTCAACTTCTGGTTTGATAGAAAAGCCGTCTTCGCCTTTTTCCAATGTTGCATCGGCTGACTTGGTACGATCCTCATTTAAAGTTTCTAGTTCCTTTTGAATCGTATCCGTTTCGCTGTTTAGCGTATCTTGATCCACCGAGAGATTGTCCAGTGTTTTTTCTTCTGCAGCGGAAACATAAGCCATTCCCCAACTCCACTGGTTCTGTTCATCTTTTAACGATTGCAGCTCATCGGTGAAATCCGTTTGTAACCCAAATTGAGCAAGGTTGATTGTCTTCCATTCGCTATCGCCTTCTTTGATGGTGAAATCTTCTTGCGAATAGCGGTCATGCAGCAGGGCATTGGCCTCGGCAACAGTTTTGTTGCTGATGTCGATTCCATCGATTTCAGTCTTTGGTAAAAAACGGTTTGCATAATATGTACTTCGGTAGGTATAGCCGCCAGCGATCACTACTAATATAGCAGCCACAACGATCAGAACAATTTTCTTGGTATTGTTCTTGGCGTCAGTATGTTTGTTTGAACGAGTCATTCAACTACTCCTTTTTTTCTAATGGCATAATAGATAATAACGCTTAAATCATACCATATTCCCCCAAGAAAGCGAATATGGCAAATGAAACTTCCATGAAAAATAGAAAATTCTTAAACTATCTTTAGCTAAGCTGTAGAAAAGCATTTCTTTGCATAAAAAAACTGAACGAACCGCAGCAAATCATCTTGATCAAATTGTTCTGAAAAAGAGTGAGCTGTAAGGTTCGTTCAGTGGCATAGTTGACTAGCTAAACGAAGTGAAAGAAATTATTGATTGTCTTCTGCATCTAGTTTCGCAAAAGCTTCATCAAGAATATCTTTTAATTGTTTTGCAGAAGCGGCCATCCGGTCTTTTTCACCATCCGTCAATGGGATCTCAATCACTTTTTGGATCCCTTGGGCGTTGATAACTGCAGGCGCACCGATGTACAAGTCGTTTAAGCCGTATTCGCCGTTCATGTACACAGACAATGGTAAAACAGCATTTTCATCGTCTAAGATCGCGCGAGTGATTCGTGCTAAGGCTACCGCGATCCCATAGAAAGTCGCACCTTTTTTCTCGATGATGGTGTAGGCTGCATCACGAACGCTGAAGAAAATGTTGACCATTGCTTCTTCATCGATATCTGGGTTGTTTTTGACCCATTCATAGATTTGCAAGCCGGCTACGTTGGCATGAGACCAAACAGGGAATTCTGAATCCCCGTGTTCGCCTAAGATATAGGCATGGACGTTACGGGCATCAACATCGACTAATTCAGCCAAAGCTTGACGGAAACGTGCAGAGTCTAAAGAAGTACCTGAACCGATGACGCGTTCTTTCGGGAAGCCTGAGAATTTCCAAGTCGAATAAGTCAAAATATCGACTGGGTTTGCTGCTACTAAGAAGATTCCGTTGAACCCTGAATCAACGATTTGGGTAACTACTTCCCGGTTGATTTTCAAGTTTTTATGAACCAAATCTAAGCGGGTTTCACCTGGTTTTTGAGGCGCACCAGCTGTAATAACGACTAAATCAGCATCATGTGCATCTTCATAAGAAGCGGCATAGATTTTTTTAGGGGAAGTAAAGGCCAAGGCATGGGACAAATCAATTGCGTCGCCTTCTGTTTTTGCTGTATTTATATCAATGATTCCGACTTCTTGCGCAATGTTTTGGGTCACCAGCGCAAACGCGTAACTAGAACCAACCGCACCGTCTCCAACAAGAATTACCTTTTGGTGATCTTTTTTGTTCGTTTTTGCAGTCATCTGTGTATCATTCCTTCCGCATAATTGTTTTACTCGCTATCATCCTACCATTTTCAAGTATATTTGTCATGTGATTTGCACAACAATATTACACAAAATATCGCTGTTTCAGTTGTAAATGCTTTCTTTGTTATTACGTCAAAAAGAGGATATATCAACGTTTTATTAAGATTCGTTAAGAAAGATAAAAACTGAGCAAGAGGACGCCACCATAACAGTCCATTTCGTGTTATAATTATTTCAGCAAAAGAACTGGGCGCATTTGTGTGCCCAGTATTTTGTGTTTGGATAAGAAAACCGATAAAATAGATGAAGAATCAGCTTGAAACTAGAAATAATGGAGCGTAATCGAAAAATGAAAATGATTGTAGGCTTGGGAAATCCCGGCAAAAAATATGAGAAAACCAAACACAATGTTGGCTTTATGGTAGTGGATGCCTTGGCACAAAAGTACCAAGCAACCTTTAAAAAGTCGGCTTTTGAAGCAGAAGTGGCAGAGTTTTTCTTGAAGGGTGAAAAAATCCTTTTGGTCAAACCGCAAACCTTCATGAATGAATCCGGTCGTTCGGTAGGTCCGTTGATGACCTATTTTGGCATCTATCAAGAAGAATTAGTAGTGGTCTATGATGACCTTGATTTAGCATTAGGGAAAATCCGCTTGCGCCAAAAAGGCAGTGCGGGGGGACACAATGGAATCAAGAGTTTGATCGCGCATTTGGACTCGACAGTCTTTGACCGCATCAAAATCGGGATCGATCGGCCACGTCCAGGACAAACCGTGGTCAATCATGTACTGAGTCCTTTTGCAAAAGACGATCTGCCCATCGTTTTACAAAGTATTGATAAGGCAGTCGAGGCAAGTAGTGATTACTTGACCAACGGCGACTTTCTTGCCACAATGAATCGATTTAACTAAGGAGGGCCGAGATGGATTTAATTGAATTAATAAATAAAGTGCCGACAGTGGCGGCTTGGCATGCAGGTTTACGTGAACAGGCCCCCCGGCAATTACTGACCGGTCTAGCTGGATCGGCAAAAACATTGGCGATCACCGGTGTGTATCAGGCATTTCAAAAACAAGTGATCGTGGTGACACCAAATCTGTATTATACGAATCAACTAGCCGAAGATCTGCGCAACGTGACGGATGATGTCTATGTTTTCCCAGTGGACGAAGTGTTGTCAGCCGAAATGGCTTTTTCTTCACCAGAAGCACGAGAAGAACGAGTGGCAGCGCTGAATGCTGTTTCTCAAGGAAAAACCGGGATCTATGTGTTGCCGGTGGCGGCTTTGCGAAAGTATTTGCCTGAAAAGAAAACCTGGTTAGCCAACCAATTCCAATGGCAAATCGGCGATGAGATCGATTTAGAGCGTTTGCCGCAACAATTGATCTTGATGGGTTACGAACGGCAGTCAATGATTGGCAAACCCGGCGAATTCAGTATTCGTGGGAGCATCCTCGATATTTATCCATTAAATGCCGAATACCCCGTACGGATCGAGTTATTCGATGTAGAAATCGACTCGATGCGTTCTTTCAACGTGGAAACGCAACGCTCAGTGGAAACGCTGCAGCAAGTGGCTATTTTACCGACTACCGAATTGGTTTTCTCAGCGGAAGATTTAGCTGCGGGGCAAAAGCAGCTACAAGAATTATTGAACAAACGGTTGGCGGTCACCAAAGAAGTAACTGATCGCGCGTTTTTAGAAGACTATTTCGGCCAATTGGCCTCCCAATGGCAAGCGGGGATTCCCGGTGAAAGTGCCCGTTATTACACGGATTTGCTTTATCGTCAGCAAACGAGTGTCTTAGATTATTTTTCTGAAGACGCCTTTTTGATGATCGATGATTATGCTCGGATCATGGAGACCAATCGTGAGATCGAACGGGAAGAAGCGGAGTGGCATACCCAAAAATTAGCGGAGCTGCGGGTCTTTTCTGAACAGCAATTCGGGATCGATGTCCATCAACTGCTGCAAAAAGAAACCTTTGTGACCAGCTTCTTTTCTTTATTCCAAAAAGGAATGGGGAACATTCGCTTCCAAGCGATCCATCAATTCCAATACCGGCCGATGCAGCAGTTTTTCAGCCAAATGGGTCTCTTGAAAGTTGAGATTGATCGCTGGGAGAAGCAACAGCAAACGGTGATTTTTCTGGTCAGTGACCAAGAACGGGCCAAGAAGTTAGAGCAAGATCTGCGAGATCATGATATCTATGCCGTGCAGACGCAACAAGACCGCCTGTTTACGGGACGCACCCAAATCGTGGTGGAACGTTTGCAAAGCGGCTTTGAAATGCCGCAAGACAAGCTAGTGGTGGTTACAGAAAAAGAAATTTTCCAAAAGATGAACAAAAAAAGAGCCCGCCGGCAAAATGTCACCAATGCGGAACGTCTCAAAAGCTACAATGAGTTAAAAACCGGCGATTATGTCGTCCATGCGAATCATGGGATCGGGAAGTACATCGGCATGGAAACCTTAGAAGTCGATGGCGTCCATCAAGATTACATGACGATCTTGTACCAAAACGAAGACAAGCTCTTTATTCCAGTCACCCAATTGAATTTGATTCAAAAATATGTGGCTTCCGAATCGAAAACACCGAAAATCAATAAATTAGGCGGCAGTGAGTGGGCGAAGACCAAGCGCAAAGTGACGGCTAAAATTGAAGACATCGCAGATGATTTGATTTTATTGTATGCCAAACGCGAATCAGAAAAAGGCTATGCCTTTCAACCAGACGATGCCTATCAAAAAGAATTTGAAGATGCCTTTCCTTATTCGGAAACCGATGATCAGCTGCGCAGTACGGCAGAGATCAAGCGGGATATGGAAAAAGAAAAGCCGATGGACCGTTTGTTAGTTGGAGATGTCGGTTTTGGGAAAACAGAAGTGGCGCTGCGGGCTGCTTTTAAAGCGATCAAAGAAAGCAAACAAGTGGCTTTCTTAGTGCCGACAACGATCTTGGCACAGCAGCACTATGAAACGATGGTCGATCGTTTTGAAGGCTTCCCCGTCAATGTTGGGGTGCTGAGTCGTTTTCGGACGAAAAAACAGCAGAATGAAACGATCGAGCAAGTGCGCAAAGGGCAAGTCGATATTTTGGTGGGGACCCACCGATTATTGTCAAAAGATGTCGAGTTTGCTGATTTGGGCTTGTTGGTGATCGATGAAGAACAACGTTTTGGGGTCAAACACAAAGAGCGCTTGAAACAACTGCGTTCGCAAGTCGATGTGTTGACGTTGACGGCAACGCCGATCCCAAGAACATTGCATATGTCGATGCTGGGCGTGCGGGACCTATCTGTGATCGAAACACCACCGGAAAATCGTTACCCGATCCAAACCTATGTGATGGAGATGAATCCAGGAGCGGTGCGAGAAGCGATCCAACGGGAGATGGCACGCGGGGGCCAAGTGTTTTATCTCTATAATCGTGTCGATACGATCGAGCGAAAAGTCGAAGAACTGCAGGCGTTAGTGCCAGATGCACGAATCGCTTATGCCCACGGGCAAATGACCGAGATCCAATTGGAAAATACCCTGTTTGACTTTATTGAAGGGCAATACGATGTGTTGGTGACGACGACGATCATTGAAACCGGTGTGGATATTCCCAATGCCAATACGTTGTTTGTGGAAAATGCCGATTACATGGGGCTTTCGACGTTGTATCAGTTGCGTGGCCGTGTCGGTCGGAGCAATCGAGTCGCTTATGCGTATTTCATGTATGAACAGCAAAAAGTGTTGAACGAAGTCAGTGAAAAACGTCTGCAAGCCATTAAGGACTTTACGGAGTTAGGTTCAGGATTCAAAATCGCGATGCGAGATCTTTCGATTCGTGGGGCAGGAAATCTATTGGGGGCGCAACAGCACGGCTTTATCGATGCAGTCGGGTTTGACATGTACTCACAAATGCTGTCGGAAGCAGTCACTCGTAAACAAGGGAAAAATACCCAAACAGAAAAAACGACCGTTGAGATCGATCTGGGGATCGATGCCTACTTACCGACTTCGTATATTGAAGACGAACGGCAAAAAATCGAGATCTATAAACGAATTCGTGAGCTGGAATCACAAGAAGCAGTTGATGAACTTCAAGATGATTTATTAGACCGTTTCGGAGAATACCCTGTAGAAGTGGCGCACCTCTTAACGGTGGGCGAGATCAAAATGAACGGCGATCGTGCCTTGTTAGAAACTATCCGCAAGCAGCAACAAACCGTGTCGTTTACTTTGAGTAAAGTAGGCACGAAAAATTATTCGGTGGAGCAGCTGTTTGAAGCATTGAAAGCTACTAAATTAAAAGCCACGATGGGTGTCGATCATGAGCAAATGACCATCAAATTACAGATTCCGCCAGTGATGAAAGAAAGCACCTGGCTATTAGAAATCCAAGATTTTGTCAAAGCGTTACGGGAACAAAAATACGCCAGCCAAGGCTAGAAAGGAACCAGAGGGATGCCGAAATCACAATTGAAGCGTACGATGGAAGGGGCGTTTATTTTAACGATCGCTTCCTTTATCGCAAAAATCTTAAGTGCCGTTTATCGGGTCCCTTTTCAGAACCTGGTAGGCGACGAAGGGTTTTATGTGTATCAACAGGTCTATCCGATTTATGGATTGGCAATGACTTTGGCGTTGTCAGGTTTGCCGCAGTTTATCTCCCGCATTGTTGCTGAAGAACCTGATCCTTTGAAAAGCAAGGAGCGGCTGCAAGCGTTGACGTCTTATGTGCTTTGGTCGGCGATTGGCTTATGGGCTGTGACCTTTTTATTTGCCGGTCCAATCGCGCAAGTGATGGGGGACCATCAACTGGCAGGCTTGATTCGAGTCGTTTCCTTTACCTTTTTGTTTGTCCCACCCTTGACCTTTTATCGAGGAATGTTTCAAGGAAATCTACAAATGGTGCCAACCGCAGTGTCTCAAGTTGTAGAGCAGCTGCTTAGAGTTGGTGTAATTTTAGGTGCTGCGGCAGCTTTCCAGCAATTGGGCTGGACGATTTATCAAACGGGGACTGTCGCCATGATGGGTGCCTTAGTCGGGGGCCTTGCGGCGTGGTGGATTTTAAGTTATTATAGCCGACAAATCAACGGCAAACGCCTATCGCTATGGCATAAACCAGTCACCCGTACAGGAGAAAATACCGCTGGTTTATCCGCCTCGTTGAAAAAACGGTTCTTCTTAGAAGGCGGTCTGTTGACGATTTATAGCGGCTATTTGATCTTGTTCCAGTTAGCGGATTCGTTTTTATTGACCAATGCGCTAGAAGCGGGGGGATTGACGGCACAAGCAGCCCGGATTTCGAAAGGGATCTATGATCGCGGACAACCCCTCGTCCAACTAGGTCTTGTGGTGGCGATGGCGTTAAGCTCGACGTTTTTGCCAACGTTGACCAAGTATTTGACGGTAAAAAATCAGCAGCTGTTTGAAAAGTCGGCAAAAATGTATTTGCGCCTAATGATCGGGATTGCTTCGGCTTCTGCGGTAGGGTTAGCGATTTTGCTGCCTTATATCAACTTTGCTTTATTTAAAGACGGATCTGGCAATGCGGCGCTGGTATTGTTTGTCTTTTCCATCGCTCTGATGGCGACGATCCAAGCCTATCAAAGCATTCAACAAAGTCGCAATACCTATACCTTCGGCTTGCTCGCTGCGGGAATTGGTCTTTTAGTCAAATGTCTATCGATGTGGCCGCTGACCGCTTCTTATGGGACTGCAGGAGCAAGTATCAGTACGCTGTTGGGGTTAGGCGCGACCTTATGCTGTTTTGTGGTTTCCGAACAGCGTCGAGCACAAAGTAGCATCAATCGCTTTTGGTATGAAGGAAATTATGGAAAAAAATTATTTCTTTGTTTAGGGATCATGGCAAGCGTGCTATTCTTATATTATAGCTTCGTTGCGATCTTATTGAACGGTCCTTTGACCCATCGACTACAGGCGCTGATTTTTTGCCTAGGCGGTGTCGGTTTGGGAGGCGCAGCCTTTATCGGGGCAGCGATCAAAATCAAATTGTTAACGATTCGCGAATGGCTGTTAGTTCCATTTGGAAAGAAACTATTAAGAAGAGGTGAAAAACATGAGATTAGATAAATTTCTTAAAATCTCCCGCATCATCAAGCGTCGCTCTGTGGCCAAAGAAGTGGCAGACAAGGGACGCATTCAGATCAACGGCAAATTAGCCAAGTCAAGCAGTGACGTCAAAGTAGGCGATACTATGCGTATTCAGTTCGGGAATAAGGTCTTGGAAGTAAAAGTCAATGAATTGCATGAATCGACGAAAAAAGAAGACGCTGCAAAAATGTATGAGATTGTTTCAGAGGAAAGAATCTCATAAAATGCTTGATTTTTACGGCATTTTCAGTTAGACAAGCTTTGCGGATGTTGGTATAATGTAAAAAACAAAGACAGCGACGGGAGCGAGTTCAGGTGGCAAAAGAATCAAATAAAAAAATAGAACTATTGCAGACCGATTATGCGAAAGAGCAATTTGCCAAGTTTGAAAAAGAGCGGCGGCAAGTCGTGTTTCGCCGACGTCGGCTGGTGGCGTTTTTCGTGGCGGCATTAGCGATATTTGCAGTCGTGGGGATTCAGATGTTTAACGACCAAATGCGCCTGCAAAAACTAAAGGAATACAAGGCGGAAACAGTCGCCGAACAAAAAGAAGCTGAACAAAAAGTGGCTTCATTGGAGCGAGATGTTGCCTTATTGCAAGACGATGAGTATGTGGCAAAATTGGCCCGCAGCCGATTCTTCTACTCAAAAGATGGCGAAAAAATTTATCCTGTCTTGCCAGATGGAACGGATTCTCAAAACACTAATGAGCGTTCTGCGCAAAGCGAACAAGAATCATCATCCACAGAGTCACAAGATTAAGCAATGTCATACCTACTCAGCGCAGTAGTTTGAATTATTTTAAATGGGTAAAAATTAGGAGGAACATTTTTTATATGTCAATCGAAGTTGGAGCGAAACTAAAGGGCAAAGTGTCTGGTATTACAAATTTTGGTGCGTTCATTGATCTTGGTGAAGGGAAAACTGGTTTGGTGCATATCAGTGAAGTATCAAACGGATTCGTCAAAGACATTCACGACGTGTTGTCTGTTGGGGATGAAGTGACAGTACTTGTTACGGCAATCGGCAACGATGGAAAAATTGGACTATCGATCCGCAAAGCAGAAGATAAGCCGGAAGAAAAACGTGAATACCCGAAAAAAGAATTCAATCGACCAAATCCGAAAAAATCTTTTTCACGCAATCAAACTACGAATGTAAATAAACAAGACTTCGATTCATTGATGAGTTCTTTTCTAAAAGATAGTGATGATCGTCTTTCATCATTACGTCGAAATACAGAAGGAAAACGCGGTGGCCGCGGCGGACGCCGTAACTAAACATGAATAGCAAGTTGGAAAAAGCTGAAACAAAACTGTTGGTTCGTTTTGTTTCAGCTTTCTTTCTTGTGGGTCTACCAAATGAGAAGGAGGGCAAATGATGGTCATTCAAACCGTTCGAGGGCAACTCACTGCCATCGATCCTGAAAAAAAACGCCGCTTTTTGCTGGCGGTATCGACGGGAGTCGACTCCATGGTCTTGCTGCAGGTCTTTTGTCAGTTGTTTCCCGAAATGCAAAAAGAGCAGGTCTTTGGTGTGGCACATGTAAACCATCAATTGCGTCCAGCATCTGCTGAGGAAGCTGCTTTTTTACGGCAGTACTGCCAAGAACGCGGCATTCCTTTTTATGAGCGGTGCTGGGAAAATCCGCCAGAAACTGGCATAGAAGCTAGCGCTCGGGACTTTCGCTATACGTTTTTTGCCGATGTCATGTCCCGAGAAGGCTATGATGTTTTGCTGACTGCTCACCACAGTGATGACCAAGTAGAAACGATGCTGATGAAGATGATGCGAGAAGGCCGCTTGCAATCGGCTGGCGGGATGCAGCAGCAGCAGCCTTTTCACGCTGGAATCCTGTTGCGGCCGTTGCTTAGTGTCAGTAAGACAGCGATTTACGACTATGCGCAAGTACAGCAGATTCCCTACTTTGAAGACGAAAGCAATCACGAACCGCTGTATTTGCGAAACCGACTACGCCAGCAAGTAGTGCCGGCATTAAAAGCGGAAAATCCGCAACTGTTGCCGCATTTTCAACAGCTTTCTGTAGAAATGCAGTTCGCCAATCAGTTGATCCATCAAGAGCAGCAGCAATGGTTGTCTGCGTTCGTTCAACAGCAAGCTACTCGCTTAGTGATCGATCTGCAACAGCTGCCGACGTTTTCGCCGGCGCAGCGCTATTTTTTCTATGCGGGGTTTTTGCAACAAGCAGAAGCTTTTACAAAGCATCCACTCAATCAAAAACAGCTGCCACAGCTATTGCGTTTGCTAGACGAAAAGAAAGGGCAATGGCAATTGGCGTTGCACAAACAGTGGCAGCTGCGGCGCAGTTATGACCAATTACTATTGGAACCCATTGCTGTTCCCCAAAAGCCTGCAGCGCCGTTGACAGAAGTCAGTCAGCGTCTGGTTTTAGGAGAAGGGATCTATCTTTCTGAAAAGGAATGGATTGGGTATTTTCCGATAAATGAACAGCATATTCCCAAAAAAATCACAAATTGGTCAGAGTTTTCCCAAGATTTACCGCTAAACTATTCCTCTGAGCTGATCGTACGTAAGCGTCAGCCAGGAGACCGAATCCGCTTGGCACGTGGCCTGACCAAAAAGATCAGTCGTTTTTTTATCGATTCAAAAATTCCTAATGAAGAGCGAGAAAAAAGTTGGGTCGTCACAAACCTTGATAAACAGGTGATTGCCTTACTACCTCATGCATTTTCCTATTTGAGTATTACGCCAGAAACTGATAAAATACACTACATACTTCTTTATAAATATCAGAAGTAAGAGTTGGAAGGAGAACTTTATGCTAGATAAAGATATTGAGAAAATTTTGATTTCCCGTGACGAAATCAAAAATCGTTGTGTGGAACTTGGTCAAGAATTAACGGCGGCTTATGCGGATAAAAATCCTCTAGTCGTAGGTGTACTGAAAGGTGCCGTTCCTTTCATGGCAGACATCGTTCGTGAGATGGATTGTTACTTGGAGTTAGACTTCATGGATGTCTCAAGTTATGGCAATGCCATGATTTCATCTGGAGAAGTCAAAATCATTAAAGATTTAGATACAAATGTTGAGGGCCGCGATCTTTTGATCGTTGAAGACATCATTGACAGCGGTCGCACGTTGGCTTATCTGGTAGATCTATTCAAATACCGTAAAGCGAAATCAGTGAAAATCGTGACGTTATTAGATAAGCCGGAAGGCCGTGTTGTTGAGATCGATGCTGATTACGTCGGCTTCGATGTGCCAAATGAGTTTGTTGTTGGATATGGACTGGACTATGCAGAGCAATATCGAAACTTACCTTACGTTGGCGTCTTAAAACCTAGTGTTTATCAGTCAAATTAGTGACTGTTCTAAATCAATTGTGATACAATTAAATGGTCAGGATTGATAAAACAAAATAGCCAGGGAGGTACGCATGAATAAGAAAAATAACGGTATGGTAAAAAATACCTTATATTATGTACTTGTCTTGTTGGCGATGGTCATGGTCGTTTATTTCATTTTTGGAAATGGCAATCAGCAGACCCCAACGATCGAGTACTCCACGTTTACAGAACAACTGAAAGACGGGAAGGTCAAACAATTTACTGTCCAACCCGCTAACGGTGTTTATCGAATCGTGGGTGAATACAATGAAGAACAAACTGTCAGCAATGACAACAGCTTGTCTGTTTTAGGCAATACACAGGCGAGTTCGACCCGCTTTTCAACGATCATTTTACCAAATGATTCTACGCTGAGCGAAGTCACCAGTCTGGCCTCAGCACAAGGGGTCAAAACTACCATCGAAGAAGAATCCAACAGTGGTATTTGGTTATCGCTTTTGGTTAGCTTCTTACCACTTGTGATCATCATTTTCTTCTTCTATATGATGATGAGCCAACAAGGCGGCGGCGGTGGCGGTGGCGGCCGTGTGATGAACTTTGGCAAATCAAAAGCCAAAGAAGCGGACAAAAAAGCCAACCGCGTACGTTTTTCAGACGTAGCCGGTGCAGAAGAAGAAAAACAAGAACTTGTCGAAGTCGTGGAATTCTTGAAAGATCCTCGACGCTTCGTTGAATTAGGTGCCCGTATCCCAGCAGGTGTCTTACTTGAGGGACCTCCGGGAACCGGGAAAACGTTGCTAGCCAAAGCCGTTGCCGGTGAAGCTGGCGTACCGTTTTACTCGATCTCTGGTTCAGATTTCGTTGAAATGTTTGTCGGTGTCGGTGCAAGCCGGGTACGTGACTTATTTGAAACAGCGAAGAAAAATGCACCAGCCATCATCTTTATCGATGAAATCGATGCCGTCGGTCGCCAACGTGGTGCCGGTATGGGTGGCGGACATGATGAGCGGGAACAAACATTGAACCAATTATTGGTTGAGATGGATGGTTTTGATGGGAATGAAGGCGTGATCGTCATTGCCGCAACGAACCGTTCGGATGTTCTAGATCCAGCGTTGCTGCGTCCAGGTCGTTTTGACCGTCAGATTTTAGTTGGTCGTCCAGACGTGAAAGGCCGTGAAG
This sequence comes from Enterococcus sp. CR-Ec1, assembly GCF_002850555.1. Taxonomy (NCBI): domain Bacteria; kingdom Bacillati; phylum Bacillota; class Bacilli; order Lactobacillales; family Enterococcaceae; genus Enterococcus; species Enterococcus sp. CR-Ec1. The sequence continues at coordinate 3,464,015 of NZ_CP025223.1, read as the reverse complement.
CAATCCTCCGTGTTCATGCTCGGAACAAACCTTTATCAGATGATGTTGATTTGAAAGTCGTTGCCCAACAAACACCGGGCTTTGCCGGTGCGGATCTGGAAAACGTCTTGAACGAAGCCGCCTTAGTTGCTGCTCGTCGTAACAAGAAAAAAATCGATGCTTCAGATATCGATGAAGCAGAAGACCGCGTGATCGCTGGTCCTGCGAAGAAAGACCGGGTCATCAACAAACGCGAACGTGAAATGGTTGCTTACCATGAAGCAGGACATACCATTGTTGGTTTAGTCTTGAGTCGTGCCCGTGTGGTACACAAAGTAACCATCATTCCTCGGGGGCGTGCTGGTGGGTACATGATCGCCTTGCCGAAAGAAGATCAATTCTTGATGACTAAAGAAGATATGTTTGAACAAATCGTTGGCTTGCTAGGTGGACGTACGGCTGAAGAAATCATCTTCGGTGTGCAATCAACGGGGGCTTCCAATGACTTTGAACAAGCAACTGCTCTTGCAAGAAGCATGGTGACAGAATATGGAATGAGCGATAAATTAGGTCCAGTTCAATATGAAGGAAACCATCAAGTCTTTGTCGGTCGCGATTACGGTCAAACAAAAGCATACTCTGAACAAGTTGCCTTTGAAATTGATCAAGAAGTTCGCAAGATTTTAATGGATGCCCATCAAAAAGCCCATGAAATCATTGAAGAACATCGTGCCCAACACAAATTGATCGCTGAAAAACTACTTGAACATGAAACATTGGATGCTAAAGCAATCAAATCCTTGTTTGAAGAAGGCAAAATGCCTGCAGGGACTGAAAGCTCTGAGTATCCTAGTGAAAAAGCCCAAACGTTTGAAGAAGCGAAACGTGCGCTGGAAGAAAAAGATGCAGAGAAGCAAGCTGCAGAAAAACACAGCGAAGATGCATCATCAAACGATTTTGATCAACAATTGGAAGACGTTCGCCGCAATAGCGAAAGCCAACCGACTGATCAAGAAAACAAAGATGATAACGCCTAAAACAAGACGTATCAAGGCGCCGAGGAAACTCGGCGCCTTTTTGTTTCTATTTAAGAAGACTTTTCTTAAATTCAAACACATTCAGTTGAAAAAAGCGGCGCTTCCTAGTATGATTCATTAATGAATAAAAAGGAGAATCAAGATGAAGGATTATTTAGTAAAAGCACTCGCATATGACGGCTTCGTCCGAGCATACGCCGTATCGGCAACAGAGACGATCGCCGAAGCACAACGACGCCATGAAACATGGAATACGGCATCTGCTGCTTTAGGGCGAGCGATGGTGGGAAGTTTGTTATTAGGCAGTACCTTAAAAGGGGAAGACAAATTGACCGTCAAAATTCAAGGAAATGGTCCTGCTGGGGCAATCGTCGTAGACAGCAATGGCCGTGGGGACGTAAAAGGATACATAAAAAATCCACAGATCAGTCTGCCATTGAATCCTCAAGGAAAATTGGATGTTCGGGGCGCAGTGGGAGACCAAGGGATTTTTACCGTAATCAAAGACTTAGGGCTAAAAGAACCTTTCTCTGGACAAACACCGATCGTCTCTGGGGAACTTGGGGAAGACTTTACTTATTATTTAGCAGTGTCAGAACAGATTCCTTCTGCTGTTGGTCTGAGTGTATTAGTAGAAACTGATGATTCGATTCGGGCAGCCGGTGGATTTATGCTACAGATCATGCCTGGTGCCAGTGAAGAGATCATTGATGCCATCGAAAAACGTTTGGGAGAATTGCCTCGAGTGTCAACCTTGATCGATGAAGGCCAATCACCAGAAGAGATCTTAGCGACATTGTTACCAGACACGACGATCGAAGTACTAGAAAAAATGCCCGTCCAGTTCCACTGTGATTGTACGAAAGAAAAATTTGCGACAGCGATCATCACCTTAGGGGCTGAGGAGATCCAAGCAATGATTGATGAAGATCATGGGGCAGAGGCAGTCTGCTCGTTTTGTGGCAACAAGTATCATTTTGATGAAACGGAATTGGCGGCGTTGAAGAAAGAGGCGGAAGCGTAAGTGAAAGATAGACAGACATGGCAGATCGGCTCGGTTGAGATTCCTAACCGCGTCGTCGTTGCGCCAATGGCAGGGATCACCAATTCTGCGTTTCGTGTGACAGTCAAAGAATTTGGCGCGGGTTTAGTCGTCTGTGAGATGATTAGTGATCGAGGGATTCAACTGCGTAACAAGAAGACCCTTGAGATGCTGTTTATTGACGAGACCGAGCATCCTCTTAGTATTCAGATTTTTGGTGGGAATAAAGCATCCTTAGTAGAAGCAGCCCAATTTGTCGCAGAGAACACAACTGCCGATATCATTGATATTAATATGGGGTGTCCTGTAAACAAAATCATCAAAGCAGAAGCTGGTGCGAAGTGGCTTTTAGATCCCGACAAGGTTTATGAAATGGTCCATGCTGTTTCCAGTGCGATCGACAAGCCCGTTACCGTCAAAATGCGGATCGGTTGGGATGAGCAGCACGTCTTTGCGGTTGAGAATGCCCAAGCCGCGGAAGCAGCGGGTGCCGCAGCAATCGGTATGCATGGCAGAACCCGTGTACAGATGTATGAAGGATCGGCTGATTGGGACGTTTTAAAACAAGTGAAGCAAAGTATCACCATTCCCTTTATGGGCAACGGCGATGTCAGAACCCCTGAAGATGCGAAACGAATGTTGGAAGAAGTCGGCGCTGATGCAGTGATGATCGGACGGGCAGCCTTAGGCAATCCGTGGATGATCCACCGCACCAAGCAATACTTGGAGACAGGCGAGTTGTTGCCGGAACCAACACCACGAGAAAAAATTTCGACAGCGAAACTTCATTTAGAACGGTTGGCTGATCTAAAAGGGGAAAAAATCGCTTCGCGAGAATTCCGCCAACATGCTGCGTACTACTTAAAAGGTATTTCACGGGCAGCCAAAGTGAAGGCAGCTATCAATCAAGCAGAAGATAAGCAAACGATTTTTGATTTATTAGATGCATTTGTAGAGAAGACCGAAAAACAGCCGGTAGCAACTTTTAAGGAATAAGAAACAAATCAAGTCGATTCGAAAGTTCGGCTTGATTTTTTGCGTCATCATTGGCATTATAAGAAGGAAACCCAAGTTAAGAATGGAGGAAAACTCGTGACAGAGGAACGACAAACACAAGAAGAATTGAATGATCAAATGTTGGTTCGCCGTGAAAAGATGGAAAAACTACGGGAAGAAGGCATTGATCCTTTTGGCAAGCGATTCGAACGCACCCATAATTCTGCCGAGTTACATGAGTTATTTGATCAAAGAACCAAAGAAGAATTAGCCGAAATGAATCTTTCAGCAAGCATTGCAGGAAGAATCGTTACAAAACGTGGAAAAGGGAAGGCTGGTTTTGCGCATTTACAAGACCGCGAAGGCCGTATTCAAATATATGTACGTAAAGACCAAGTCGGGGACGAACCTTACGAAGTATTCAAGCATGCAGATCTAGGTGATTTCTTTGGTGTATCTGGTGAAATCATGAAGACCGACACTGGCGAAGTGACCATCAAAGCCAAAGAAATCGTGATCTTATCCAAAGCATTGCGTCCATTGCCAGACAAATACCATGGCTTGACGAACGTAGAACAACGCTACCGTCAACGTTACTTGGATTTGATCAGTAATAAAGAGAGCTTTGATCGTTTCATGAAACGAAGCCAAATCATTAGCGAAATTCGTCGTTACCTTGACGGACATGGATATATCGAAGTCGAAACGCCAGTATTGCATAATCAAGCAGGTGGTGCAGCGGCTCGTCCCTTCATTACACACCACAATGCCTTAGACATGGATCTGTATTTACGAATCGCACTTGAGCTTCACTTGAAACGATTGATCGTGGGTGGCATGGAAAAAGTCTATGAGATCGGCCGCGTTTTCCGAAATGAAGGAATCGATACGACCCATAATCCCGAGTTTACGATGCTAGAAGCGTATACAGCATATACAGATTTCAAAGATGTGATGGATTTGACAGAAGGCATTATCCGTAATGCTGCTGAAAAAGTCTTGCATACAGCAACGATCCAATACGATGGACAAGAAGTCGATTTAGCTAGCGACTTTGCACGAATCCATATGGTCGATGCAATCAAAAATCAAACAGGTGTTGATTTCTGGCAACCAATGTCCGTTGAAGAAGCGCGTAGTTTAGCGAAAGAACATCATGTTGAAATCACTGATGCCATGACTGTTGGCCATATCATCAATGAATTCTTTGAGACATTTGTTGAAGAAACGTTACAGCAGCCAACCTTTGTCTTTGGTCATCCAGTGGAAGTTTCGCCATTAGCGAAAAAGAATCCAGAAGATGAACGCTTTACGGATCGCTTTGAATTATTTATCGTTGGTCGTGAATTTGCGAATGCCTTCACGGAATTGAATGACCCAATCGATCAAAGAGAACGTTTTGAAGGACAAGAAAAAGAGCGCGAAGCAGGAAATGATGAAGCCCATGGGGTGGATGAAGATTTCTTAGAAGCACTTGAATACGGTATGCCGCCAACTGGTGGATTAGGGATCGGGATCGACCGCTTAGTGATGCTGTTGACCGATGCACAATCGATTCGTGACGTTTTATTATTCCCGACAATGAGATAAAAAAGCTCCGTCCACTCGCAAGAGATGGGCGGCTTTTTTTCTTGTCTGCTGGATCAGGGAGAAAAACAGTGAGGAATTAGAGGGGAAAAAGCCAGGGTAATTGCTAGAAAACGGATTAAATGCGAACGATAAAAGCTGGATTCAATGTGATTAGACGGGTTTGTAAAAATTAAAAAAAGCCATAGAAAATGATTGACCGCAAGGGATTTAGTTGGTATATTATTACATGTGCCAAATGACTGAAATGAATTCGTAAAAAGAATTGAAAAAAGTGGTTGACGCACAGCTCGACAGATGATATTATAACGAAGTCGCAATTTTAAAATAGTTAATCGACGTTGATACATCAACAAAATTAATTAAAAAAAGTTGTTGACAAATAACAAATCATTTGTTATTCTAATGAAGTCGCTGAGACAGCCGCTACGAAGTTGAAAAACAACGGGCGAAAAAAACTTTTTAAAAAAGAGTTGACAATCAACTGTCGCTCTGATATGATATAAAAGTTGCTAACACAGCACTGTAGACCTTTGAAAACTGAACAAAGCAAGCAAACGAACCAATGTGTAGGACGTTTCAATTTATTGAAACAAATACATGCAAGCAATAGCTAGCAAAGTTAATTTTTATGAGCTTAATGACCGTATGGTCATTCAAACAAATCATTATGAGAGTTTGATCCTGGCTCAGGACGAACGCTGGCGGCGTGCCTAATACATGCAAGTCGAACGCTTTTTCTTTCACCGGAGCTTGCTCCACCGAAAGAAAAAGAGTGGCGAACGGGTGAGTAACACGTGGGTAACCTGCCCATCAGAAGGGGATAACACTTGGAAACAGGTGCTAATACCGTATAACACTATTTTCCGCATGGAAGAAAGTTGAAAGGCGCTTTTGCGTCACTGATGGATGGACCCGCGGTGCATTAGCTAGTTGGTGAGGTAACGGCTCACCAAGGCAACGATGCATAGCCGACCTGAGAGGGTGATCGGCCACACTGGGACTGAGACACGGCCCAGACTCCTACGGGAGGCAGCAGTAGGGAATCTTCGGCAATGGACGAAAGTCTGACCGAGCAACGCCGCGTGAGTGAAGAAGGTTTTCGGATCGTAAAACTCTGTTGTTAGAGAAGAACAAGGATGAGAGTAGAACGTTCATCCCTTGACGGTATCTAACCAGAAAGCCACGGCTAACTACGTGCCAGCAGCCGCGGTAATACGTAGGTGGCAAGCGTTGTCCGGATTTATTGGGCGTAAAGCGAGCGCAGGCGGTTTCTTAAGTCTGATGTGAAAGCCCCCGGCTCAACCGGGGAGGGTCATTGGAAACTGGGAGACTTGAGTGCAGAAGAGGAGAGTGGAATTCCATGTGTAGCGGTGAAATGCGTAGATATATGGAGGAACACCAGTGGCGAAGGCGGCTCTCTGGTCTGTAACTGACGCTGAGGCTCGAAAGCGTGGGGAGCGAACAGGATTAGATACCCTGGTAGTCCACGCCGTAAACGATGAGTGCTAAGTGTTGGAGGGTTTCCGCCCTTCAGTGCTGCAGCAAACGCATTAAGCACTCCGCCTGGGGAGTACGACCGCAAGGTTGAAACTCAAAGGAATTGACGGGGGCCCGCACAAGCGGTGGAGCATGTGGTTTAATTCGAAGCAACGCGAAGAACCTTACCAGGTCTTGACATCCTTTGACCACTCTAGAGATAGAGCTTCCCCTTCGGGGGCAAAGTGACAGGTGGTGCATGGTTGTCGTCAGCTCGTGTCGTGAGATGTTGGGTTAAGTCCCGCAACGAGCGCAACCCTTATTGTTAGTTGCCATCATTTAGTTGGGCACTCTAGCGAGACTGCCGGTGACAAACCGGAGGAAGGTGGGGATGA
>NZ_CP025223.1:1122500-3452500 GCF_002850555.1 Enterococcus sp. CR-Ec1 | reverse complement strand
TCAAATCCTGCTCCCGCAATTGCTTTTGTTTTCAAAAGCGCAATAAAAGCTAAATATGGTTTGGTAGTTCAGTTGGTTAGAATGCCTGCCTGTCACGCAGGAGGTCGCGGGTTCGAGTCCCGTCCAGACCGCCATGCGGGTGTAGTTTAGTGGTAAAACCACAGCCTTCCAAGCTGTTGTCGCGAGTTCGATTCTCGTCACCCGCTTTAGCTTTTATTTTTTGGGGCCTATAGCTCAGCTGGTTAGAGCGCACGCCTGATAAGCGTGAGGTCGATGGTTCGAGTCCATTTAGGCCCATCAAAATGTAGTCATACATTTGGGGAAGTACTCAAGTGGCTGAAGAGGCGCCCCTGCTAAGGGTGTAGGTCGGGAAACCGGCGCGAGGGTTCAAATCCCTCCTTCTCCGTTTTTTTATTGGTCCGTTGGTCAAGTGGTTAAGACACCGCCCTTTCACGGCGGTAACACGGGTTCGAATCCCGTACGGATCATTTGTTACTTTTGGAGGATTACCCAAGTCCGGCTGAAGGGAACGGTCTTGAAAACCGTCAGGCGGGTAAAACCGTGCAAGGGTTCGAATCCCTTATCCTCCTTAACTGTCTCTTTTGTTGCGAGCAAAAGAATCACAGTCCTTTAATTACTGAAAAGTAATTACTTATCGCGGGATGGAGCAGTCTGGTAGCTCGTCGGGCTCATAACCCGAAGGTCGTAGGTTCAAATCCTGCTCCCGCAATCGCTTTGTTTAACGGCAAAGCAGCAATACAAAGCTTCTGGTTTGGTAGTTCAGTTGGTTAGAATGCCTGCCTGTCACGCAGGAGGTCGCGGGTTCGAGTCCCGTCCAGACCGTTGTTTTTGGCTCGGTAGCTCAGTTGGTAGAGCAATGGATTGAAGCTCCATGTGTCGGCAGTTCGATTCTGTCCCGCGCCATAGGAATGCGGGTGTAGTTTAGTGGTAAAACTACAGCCTTCCAAGCTGTTGTCGCGAGTTCGATTCTCGTCACCCGCTTTGCATTTTTTATTTGGGGCCTATAGCTCAGCTGGTTAGAGCGCACGCCTGATAAGCGTGAGGTCGATGGTTCGAGTCCATTTAGGCCCATTACATTTTCAAACTGGTCCGTTGGTCAAGCGGTTAAGACACCGCCCTTTCACGGCGGTAACACGGGTTCGAATCCCGTACGGATCATGCAAACACTCTTGAGAGTGTTTTTTTATTACCCAAAAATGATCTTTTTTATCATTTTTCAACTACGAAGGGTCAAAATTTGTTATAATCAGTCCGTTGCAAGTTCCCGAAAGGATTCGCAGCTGCGAAGATGCCTTGTAACCGAAACATATATTAGGGGGAATACAAAAATGACAGAGAAACACTTATTTACATCAGAGTCCGTATCAGAAGGACACCCAGACAAAGTAGCCGACCAAATCAGTGATGCCATCTTAGATGCGTTGCTTGCCGAAGATCCAATGGCTCGGGTTGCTTGTGAAACGTCAGTTACCACCGGATTGGTTTTAGTTTTTGGAGAAATTTCTACTTCTGCTTACGTAGATATCCAAAAAGTCGTCCGTGAAACCATCAAAGAAATCGGCTATACACGAGCAAAATTCGGCTTTGACGGCGATACGGTTGCTGTTTTAGTAGCGATCGATGAGCAATCACCAGATATCGCTCAAGGCGTTGACGATGCTTTAGAAAGTCGCGGAGAAACGGATAAAGAAGATATCGGTGCCGGTGACCAAGGCTTGATGTTTGGTTTTGCCGTTGATGAAACACCTGAATTGATGCCTTTACCAATCGCATTGAGTCATCGGTTAGTCCGTCGTTTAGCAGAGTTGCGTAAAAACAATGAACTAAGCTACTTGCGTCCAGATGCAAAATCGCAAGTAACTGTTGAATATGATGATAACGATCAACCACAAAGAGTGGACACCGTCGTTATTAGTACCCAGCATGATGATGCGGCTGATAATGAAATGATCCACCGTGATGTCATTGAAAAAGTGATCAAAGAAGTGATTCCTGCCGATCTTTTAGACGAGCAGACAAAATATTATATTAATCCTACTGGTCGTTTTGTGATCGGCGGTCCTCAAGGGGATGCCGGTTTGACAGGCAGAAAAATCATCGTTGATACTTATGGCGGCTATGCTCGTCATGGTGGCGGTGCGTTTTCTGGAAAAGACGCAACCAAAGTTGACCGTTCAGCCAGCTATGCGGCTCGCTACATTGCCAAAAACATCGTAGCAGCAAAGCTAGCCAAAAAAGTGGAAGTCCAATTAGCCTATGCGATCGGTGTGGCACAACCCGTGTCGATCAGCATCAACACTTTTGGTACCGGAACCGTCAGCAACGAGCGCTTGATCCAAGCGGTACGAGAAAACTTTGATTTGCGACCAGCAGGAATTATTGAAATGTTAGATTTGCGCCGTCCGATTTATCGTCAGACTGCCGCTTACGGACATTTCGGTCGTACAGATATCGATTTGCCATGGGAACGCACCGACAAGGTGGCGGCACTTTTGGCAAGTGTGAAGGATTAAAAGAGGCGACCTCTATTGATGACTATCAATAGGGGTTCTTTTTTTTGGAGTAAAAGGAGGAGTTACATGCGAACCAATGTAAAATTAGTCACTATTGCGGTCTTTGTCGCAACGTTTATGACCGCGATCGAAGGAACGATCATTACGACAGCGATGCCTACCATCGTTAGTTCATTGAAAGGAATCGAGATCATGAACTGGGTCTTCTCGATCTATCTTTTGACCAGTGCGATGTTGACCCCGATTTACGGCAAGTTTGCCGATAATATCGGCCGCAAACCAGTCTTTCTATTTGGTACGCTGCTGTTTATTATCGGGTCGGCGTTTTGTGGGATGGCCAACACAATGTTGACGTTGATCATTGCCAGAGCATTGCAAGGATTAGGCGCAGGGGCCATGATGCCCGTTGCCCTAACGATCATTGCGGACCTGTATCCCGTTGAAAAGCGGGCGAAAGTCTTAGGGCTCAATAGCACTGCTTGGGGGATCGCCAGTGTCGTTGGTCCCTTAGCCGGTGGATTGATCGTAGATACGATCGGGTGGCATTGGATCTTCTTTATCAACGTGCCCATCGGATTAGGGTTGATCGCTTTGATTTGGTTTTATTTTCATGAAGAAAAAAAGGCCTTTGCTGCAGTCAACATTGATTATGCAGGCAGTCTCTTGTTGATGTTGACGTTAGTAGGGCTCCTGCTAGGCTTCCAATTGCTTGGAGATTATGGGGTAAGTCTGCCTGTTATCGGTCTGTTCGTTTTTTCTGTCCTCACGTTTATCGGCTTCATTCGTGTGGAGAAAAAAGCAGCAGATCCGATTATTGATCTGAAGCTGTTCCACTCAAAATTGTTTGTGGTGGTCAACATCGTAGCAGCTTTGGCTAGCGGCTTCCTGATGGGGATCGATGTTTATATCCCAATGTGGATGCAAGGGGTCTTAGGCATGAGTGCGGGGATTGGCGGCCTTGTGTTGGCACCGTTGTCGATTTTATGGATGATTGGTTCCTTCTTAGCCAGCCGTTGGTTGACACAGCACAGTGTCAGCTGGGTCTTGACGGTTAGCTTGTTGATCACGGCTACCGGTGCTTTGTGGTTGTTTTTGACACCGGCACAGACTTCATTCTGGTTGTTCTTGGTCATTTCTTCTATTACGGGCGTCGGATTAGGGGCAACGATGGTGGTTTGTACCGTTACTGCCCAAACCAGCGTTGCACCCACCCAAGTCGGCGTGGCGACTTCTTTTAATACCCTGCTGCGAACGATCGGGCAAACCATTATGGTGGCGGTCTTCGGTATCGTTTTAAACACCAGCAATAGCGTGGGCTTGGCACAGGCGCAAGTCACTGATAGCAGTGTCATGAATCAGCTGGTAGATCCAGCCGCCGCGCGTCAGCTGCCAACAGCCTTATTAGGGCAATTACGGGAGATTCTTTATAGCGGTCTACACTGGGTTTTTGGGATCGGTGTTTTGTTGATTGTTTTAGCGATTGGTTTGACCCGCACGATTTCGCGAGAATCTGGTACAATATAAAAAAAGGATCGCAGGTGATTGTATGGCTTTTTTACAAGCAAATATCTATTCAAATGTTCTTGAAATGGAGGTAATGATCGATGTGATCTTGCCTCAAAGTACCAAGAAAAAAATCGGCACCCAAAGCCAATCGACGGGCACAGATCTCCCGGTGCTTTATTTATTGCATGGGATGAACGGAAATCATAGTGTTTGGCAGCGACGGACGTCGATCGAGCGGTATGCCGCAGAGTATCAACTAGCGGTCATCATGCCGTCTACTGATCTGGGGTGGTATACCGATACGACCTATGAGATGAAGTATTGGACTTTTATCGCCGAAGAATTACCACAGATTTGCCATGAGCTGTTTCCTCAGCTGACGCAAAAACGAGAAAAAACTTTTGCGGCTGGGCTTTCGATGGGGGGATATGGGGCAGTAAAACTCGGGCTGAGAAAGCCTGACCAGTTTGCGGCGGTAGCGTCTTTGTCTGGGGCATTAGCGCTGGCTGAAAGCATGGATTCCTTGCTGCAGCTGCGAAGCCAAGCTTATTGGGAAGGAATTTTTGGACCATTAGAGCAATTCAAAGGGTCAGAAAATGATTTGATCCATCTGATTGAGACCATCGATCCAAGCACAGCGCCGCGCTTTTTTATTAGCTGCGGAACCGAGGATCAGCTGTATCCGGCAAGTGAATATGCGGTGGATAAGCTGCAAAAACGCAAACTAGCCGTAACGTTTGAATCGGGAACTGGGGATCATGATTGGAATTTTTGGGATCAATGGATCCAACGAGTCCTGCAATGGCTTTTTAGTGAATAAAAAAACCATCAGTCGATCGACACCTTAACGTGCCGAGGACTGATGGTTTTTTCGTTCGATACAAAATAAGATCGGCGGCTGGTTGCGCTGATTGATAAATTGATAGGAAAGGACATTATATTCCTCTTGCGGCAGCTGCTGACAAAAGGAGTGGACTTCTTTCAGCTCTGCTTCGCCGCCAGCGTGTCCATAATAGCAGACGAGGATGATTCTACCTTTCGGGACTAAACGTGTCAGTAAAGCTTCTAAAGCCGTTTTCGTTGTATCAGGCAGCGTGATGATCGCTTTGTCCCCTTTCGGCAAGTAGCCTAAATTGAAAATGGCGGCGTGAACCGGACCACTCACAACATCTGCCAACGTCTCATGGCCTTGATGGATCAGCTGAACTTGCGGCAACAGCTCTTTTTCAGTCAAACGTTTTTTGGTGGCTTGGAGGGCTTGTTCTTGAATATCAAAAGCAAACACCTGACCAGTCGGCCCAACTAAGGAAGCCAGTAATTCCGTGTCAAAGCCGTTGCCCATCGTGGCATCAACAGCGGTATGTCCCGGTTGCACAACTTCTTTTAAAAGGGTGTGGCTATAGCGCATGGCGGTCGGAAGCATTGACAAGCTCCTTTCGCACGTTGAATTTCCCTTGATAGGAGTTGCGGCGTAGCATTTCTTGATCGATCTCATTCAAGACTTCCCATTTTTTCAAACTCCACATTGGACCTACCAGAGAATCCCATGGTGCATCGCCTGTCAAGCGATGAATGATGATCTCTGGGGGGATCATTTCTAACTGATCGCAGATCAATGACACATAGGTATCGCGCCGCATCAATTGCAAACGTCCCTCATGATAATCCCGCAGCATCCGAGTATTGCGCATCAAATGCAGCAGGTGCAGTTTGATGCCTTGGATATCAGAATCTTGAATGGTGCGGCGGACGTTTTCTTGCATCATCTCGATCGTCTCGCCTGGCAGGCCATTGATCAAATGGGTACAGACACGAATATTGTGTTTGCGCAGGCTGGCGACGCCGTCTAAGTAGGTTTGATAATCATGGGCGCGGTTGATGGCATTGCTCGTGGTTTCAAACGTCGTTTGCAGTCCTAATTCGACCCATAAATAAAAGCGTTGATTGAGCTCTGCCAGATAGTCAACGACATCTGCTGGTAAGCAGTCTGGTCGGGTCCCAATGGAGATCCCGACAACACCAGGTAGTGTCAGTACTTGCTCGAAGCGCTCGCGGATCACTGCCACCGGTGCGTGGGTGTTCGTAAAATTTTGAAAATAGACAATGTATTTGTCCACTTGCGGCCACTTTTTGTGCATCATGGCGATCTCTTTTTCAAACTGCTCTGGTAACGGGGCTTCAGGTGCTACGATCATATCGCCAGAGCCGGACACACTGCAAAATGTACAGCCGCCTTTGGCAACGGTGCCGTCACGATTGGGGCAGTCGAAGCCCGCATCGATGGGAACTTTAAAGATTTTTTCGCCAAATTCTTGCCGCAAAGCAAAGTTCCATGAATGGTATCGTTTGTTTTTATCTTCTGCATAAGGAAATGGATTCATTTTTTTACCTTCTTTTATAATTGTTTACGCGTGAAGCGCCAGACAAAACGTTTTTGCAAGTAGTAAGGGTAGGTCAACAGTAGCCAAGACAGGCCGACACAAAAACCGCCTAACACATCACTGGGAAAATGCACGCCAACATAGATGCGGCTGATGCCGATACAACTGATCAATAGGCCTAGCAGAATACGGAGTCCCCATTGCCAAAAAGGCTGCTTGAAGAAAACTGGGACCAAGAAGAGCAATGTCCCATAAAAAACCATACTGCCTGTCGAGTGTCCGCTGGGGAAACTAAAACTTGATTCCGTGACTAAGTGTTCAAGGGTTGGTCGCTCCCGTAAAAAGACCAGTTTGATCAATGGATTAAAGAGCCCGGCAATCCCGATGGTGCCGATACTGAGCCATAGTGCTTCTGCATAATATTTATTGATCACTAAAACGGCTAAAACAGCAAGAAAGAGCAAGATGATCGTGGTAGGATTCGCAAATTTTGTGACTCATAGAAAAAACGGTGTCCAAAACGGATAGCCGGTGCGGATGATGCGAGTCAAGGTTTCGTCAAAGGAGACCAACCAAGTAGGATAAAATTTCACGAGATAGCCGAGAAAAACGAACAGCAGTAAAAAGCAGCTGCCGGCAAATTGAAAATAAAGTTTTTTATGCATGGAAAAGCCTCGTTTCTAGAGAATTTCTGTCCCTTCAAGCAAAGAGACATCTAGAAGGTATTATAGCATTTATCGCAAGACGGAAAAAGCAGGGAACCATTCAGGGAGCATCCCACTGCCAAGGAATATTTTTCGTTGGGTTAAATACAAACTCTTCATTTCAATAAATGTTCGTTTGATTACAAAGAGTTTACAGTTTCTGAAATCGGCTCAAATACCTTTTATAAATTCTTAAGAAATTGTATACTAAACCTACGTTCACTATAAGGAAAAAACGGAGGAATAACGGACATGAACACGAGTCAATCAAGAAAAGTACATCGTCAAGCAGACCAATCGGGCGATAAGTATCGAGTGATCAAAAAAAGTGCAGTTGTTTTAGGAACGACACTGACTGCTTGCTCTGTTGTAGCTCCATTGGTGTCATCGGTTCAAGCAGAAGCCGTAGAGACCTCGATCGCCCAAGTTTCTACTAGCAATTTTGCCGCGCCGAATACTTCCGCATTTATTGCCGAAATCGCTACTTACGCTCAGCCCGTGGCACAAGCCAACGATTTATATGCTTCTGTGATGATCGCACAAGCCATTTTAGAAAGTGGTTGGGGCCGAAGCAGTTTATCAAAAGCACCGAATTATAATCTATTCGGGATCAAAGGCAGCTACAACGGTCAAACCGTTTATATGAGTACTTTGGAGTACTTGAACAATCAATGGTTGACTATGAATGAACCCTTTAAGCGCTACCCATCATACACGCAATCATTCGAAGATAACGCACGTACTTTACGCTCAACCTCTTTACAAAGCGGCGTTTCATATTATTCTGGCGCTTGGAAGAGCAATACGACTTCATATCTTGATGCAACCGCATGGCTAGCAGGCCGCTATGCGACTGCACCCAATTATGCTTCTTCCCTGAATGCAGTGATCCAACAATTTGGTTTGACGCAATACGACACACCTGCTTCTGGCAATGCCGGTGGTGGTGCCACAGCTAGCGCATCAACCAATACTACGACTACAACGGCGGCTGTCAGCACGAGCGGCAGTCAAACCTATACAGTCGCTTCGGGCGACTCTGTATGGTCGATCGCTAACAAACATGGCATCTCCATGGACCAGTTGCGCAGCTTGAACAACATCAAAAATGATTTTGTTTATCCAGGGCAAACGTTGAAAGTCAACGGCAGCACCCAAAGCACTTCGGCAACTTCTACGGTATCGATCGTCAATCGTAATACTTCAGCAACTACATCAGGCAACACCTATACCGTAGTTTCTGGTGATTCAGTCTGGTCGATCGCCAATAAACATGGGATTTCAATGGATCAATTCCGCAGTTTGAACAATATCAAAAATGACTTTGTCTACCCAGGACAAAAAGTTGTCGTCAGCGGTGGTTCGTCTACGAATACCAGCAGTACCACGACAGTCAGCACTGCATCAACTGCTAGCCAAAGCAGTGGCGGTACCTATACAGTGGCAGCGGGTGATTCAGTCTGGTCGATCGCCAACAAACATGGGATCTCCATGGATCAATTTCGCAGTTTGAACAATATCAAAAATGATTTTGTCTACCCAGGACAAAAAGTTGTCGTCAGTGGTAGTTCCGCAACGAGTACAAGTACAACAACGAGCACGACCGTCAGCAGCCAAACCAGCAGCAGTGCTGCAGGCAACACCTATACGGTGGCAGCGGGTGATTCAGTCTGGTCAGTTGCCAATAAACACGGGATTTCGATGGACCAATTCCGCAACTGGAACAACATCAAAAATGATTTTATCTATCCAGGACAAAAGGTGGTCGTCAAGCAAGGCGGCACAACAGCTACTACCAGCACTTCAGCGACAAATGGAACTTACAAGGTCGCATCGGGTGATTCCGTTTGGGGGATCGCAGATAAGTTTGGCATCACGACGGATCAATTTATTCAATGGAACAATATTCAAAATAACTTTATTTACCCAGGACAAACAGTTAGGGTAAAATAGATTGCTATTCCTAATGATTTTTGTTAGGATAAGTGCAAAGAAACTTTCACGTTTGAGAAGGAATAGTAGAAGTACGGTGGGACTTTTAGAGAGTGCATGGTTGGTGGAAATGCACAGCACACCTTTCGAACTCGTCTTCGAGTGATATCTGACTGAACCTGATTTGGCTAGGCAGATACGGCGATGGCCGTTAAAACATCGAGGTCTGCTTTTTTGAGGAGCAGATAAACTTAGGTGGTACCACGTTGATAACGTCCTATAAAAATCATAGCGATTTTTATAGGACTTTTTTTAAGTTTTGCTGGTTGATTTGACGAGCAAAGCACCAATTTTTAGGAGGAGTCCATCGTGAATTACAATCACAAAGAAATCGAAAAAAAATGGCAAAAATATTGGGCAAAGAAAAATGAGTTCAACACCCATGATGAGCCGGACAAACCAAAATTTTATGCGCTAGATATGTTCCCATATCCATCCGGACAAGGATTACATGTCGGACATCCAGAAGGCTATACGGCTACGGATATCTTGAGCCGCTTCAAACGCAGCCAAGGGTACAATGTACTGCACCCAATGGGCTGGGATGCCTTTGGTCTGCCTGCCGAACAATATGCACTAGATACAGGAAATGATCCAGCGGAATTTACGAAGAAAAATATTGAGACCTTCCGCCGTCAAATCAATGCGCTAGGGTTCAGCTATGACTGGAATCGTGAAATCAATACGACAGATCCTGAATATTACAAGTGGACCCAATGGATCTTTACCAAGCTTTATGAAAAAGGGTTAGCTTATGAAGCCGAAGTTCCGGTAAATTGGGTACCAGAGCTTGGAACTGTGATCGCCAATGAAGAAGTCATTGACGGCAAGAGCGAACGGGGCGGCTATGATGTGATCCGCAAACCGATGCGCCAATGGATGCTAAAAATCACGGCATATGCTGATCGTTTGTTGGACGATTTAGAAGAAGTTGATTGGCCAGAAAGCATCAAAGAAATGCAACGCAATTGGATCGGACGTTCTGTCGGAGCCAACGTAACGTTTAAAGTGGCAGGGATGGAAAAAGACTTTACCGTCTTTACGACTCGCCCAGATACCTTGTTTGGTGCGACCTACGCTGTATTGGCACCAGAACATGAGCTAGTGGCTCAAATCACTACCCCAGAACAAAAAGCAGCCATTGATGCCTATGTAGAAGAAGCATCGAAAAAATCTGATTTGAACCGAACAGATTTGGCCAAAGAAAAAACCGGTGTCTTCACTGGTGCCTATGCCATCAATCCCGTGAATGGCAAAGAGATCCCGATTTGGATCGCCGATTACGTTTTGGCTTCTTATGGAACAGGTGCGATCATGGCGGTTCCTGCCCATGACGAACGTGACCACGAATTTGCCAAAACATTCGGTTTAGAGATCATTCCTGTATTGGCAGGGGGCAACGTGGAAGAATCTGCCTATACCGAAGATGGACTGCATATCAATTCAGACTTTTTGGATGGGCTAGACAAAGAGACCGCCATTGAAAAAATGGTCGCATGGTTGGAAGAAAACCATGTTGGGAAAAAAGAAGTCAGCTATCGTCTTCGCGATTGGTTGTTCTCTCGCCAACGGTATTGGGGTGAACCAATCCCAATCATCCATTGGGAAGATGGGACGACCACAGCGCTTGCTGAAGATCAGCTGCCATTGCGTTTGCCAAAAACCGACAATATCAAACCAAGCGGTACCGGGGAATCGCCATTAGCTAATGTCACGGATTGGGTCAATGTCACCGATCCAGAAACTGGGAAAAAAGGACGTCGCGAAACCAATACGATGCCACAATGGGCAGGAAGCTCATGGTATTTCTTACGCTTTATCGATCCTCATAATAAGTCTGTTTTGGCAGACTATGATAAATTGAAACGCTGGATGCCAGTCGATATTTATATCGGTGGGGCGGAACACGCTGTCTTGCATTTGCTTTATGCTCGCTTCTGGCATAAATTCTTGTATGATATCGGTGTCGTACCAACGAAAGAACCATTTGAAAAATTGTTCAACCAAGGGATGATCCTTGGGGAAAACAATGAAAAAATGTCGAAATCCCGCGGCAACGTCGTCAATCCAGATGATGTCATCAATCAATACGGTGCAGATACTTTGCGTCTATATGAAATGTTTATGGGACCATTGGATGCATCGATCGCCTGGAATGAGAATGGCCTTGAAGGCAGTCGCAAATTCTTGGATCGCGTGTGGCGCTTGATCGTCGATGAAAATGGCAAAATGCGCGACCGCATCACGACATTCAACGATGGAAAATTGTCGAAGGTGTATAACCAAACGGTTAAAAAAGTGACGGAAGATTATGAACAGCTGCATTTCAATACGGCGATTTCCCAATTGATGGTCTTCGTCAATGAAGCGTATAAAGCTGATGCCTTACCTTACGAGTATGTCGAAGGATTTGTGCAGCTATTGGCTCCAATCGCACCGCATATCGGTGAAGAGCTCTGGTCGATCCTCGGGAATGACCATGGGATCTCTTATGTGCCTTGGCCAACCTATGACGAAAGTGCCCTAGTGGAAGATGAGATCGAAGTCGTCTTTCAAGTCAACGGCAAAGTTCGTGCCAAAGCAATGGTTCCAGCAGACGCAGAAAAAGCAGTGCTTGAACAATTGGCCCAAGAAAACGAACTTGTCCAAGAACAGCTCCAAGGAAAAACGATCCGCAAAGTGATCGTCGTACCCAATAAATTGGTTAATATCGTTGCAAACTAAACGCTAAAAAAGTAGCTGCCTAACAGGACAATGGTCTGTTAGGCAGCTTTTTGGTAGCGACAAAGAAAAAAAGTGTTACTGAGTGGTTCTCAGCAACACTTTTTTGTTATTTTTTGCGAATGATCCCATAGAACAAAGCGGCTGTTGCGACCAATGGAATCAAGATCACTAGTAGAAAGCCGTTTGGATACGTAGCGCGAGTGAAAATTTCTGATGAAGCATCACTTCCGCCAAATAGATGATTGGAAATCATGAACTGAGCCATCATAGCAACGATTGCGACAAAACCAATTGCAGCACCAGTACCGACGAATAATTTTTTCTTTGCGTTGTTCATTACATTTGCCCCTTTTATAGTCTCTATGTATCATTATACAAAATTTGGATACGTGTTCAATCTGATTTTGTCAAATAATTGATTCGTAATACACTTGAAATGTTTCTGACATATTTAAGCGCTAAAAAAGCCAAATTTCCGCTTGTTAGCGATCATATTATTCGCTGATCCTCACAGACTCTCGTATAATAAAGAAAGAGAAAAGAAAGAGGGGACTTACATGGAGTATCAATCATTTGAAGGCCAAACGGCTTTTTTTGAAGATTATGCACGGATTGCCAAACCTGGCTATGAAGAAGAGGCAGTCACTGCCGATGTCTTGGAACAGTTGAATCAACAATTAACAGAAGAAGAGCTGTTTTACCGTTTAGCAGCCGAAGATGCCAAAGAAGGGCAAGTCTTTTTGTTTCCTTTCAGCAAGCGAATGTTTACCGAAGACCTTGACGCTGCCATTTCAACAGAATTCCGTTATGATGGCGCACCCTATGTCTATGAGACTTACGAAGATGAACAACCTTAATCACACAGGAAAAAAGGGCTCTTTGTCAATAAGGACTGATGAGTTGTGCAAAATCAAATCTGGGTCAGAATGAACCGCATTCTGGCTCAGATTTTTTGTTATCTTACATTGATTAATTGATTGATCAAAAAGATTCTAATTCTCATGTTCTCGAATGATTTAAATCCGTAGGATACTCGTTTCATTGTCTTTATGTGGGTATTCTTCGCTTCTATTTTTCCATTGGAATAAGGATAGATCATTGCGTTGGTGATGCCTTCTTCATAGGTCAGAAGGTTTTGAAGCTTCTCCCGAAAGCCGTCATCTAACGTTTCGGGAAGTTCTGCCAATATGCAGAAAAATAAGTCAGGGTCTTTGTCTCGAAAGGCTTCAACTAATTCATGAAAAAAGGGATACGCCTCCTTCAGGGGCGTAGAAAACTCAAGCAATCGATCAATCATCATTGCTTCAGTAAGAAATGGGTATTTTGGTGCTCGGAAACTTTTCCATGTTTTGTATTCATAATGGTTGATGTTTGCACGATTTTTTAGCAAAAAGCGCCAGTTCTTTTTCAGTTTTTCTGCCTGGCTTTTCTGTCCTACTTTACGAAGTTCATTCATTTCACGGATACGCAACCCATTGAACGCTTGATTCATGTGTTTGACAATATGAAACCGATCAATCACTATTTTCGCATTTGGCAGAACACGTTTGGTGAGCTGGAAGTAGGCAGCGTTCATGTCTGTAACCAAGAATTCTACTTCTTCTGGATTGGTACAACCTAAGAAATAGCTTGTTAATCGAGGTAATTTACGCGTAGGCAAAACATCTATTAATTTTCCTGTTTCGCCATCTGCGCAAATAAAGCTCATTTTATCTTCTATGGAAGCATGCGAACGAAATTCATCAACCATCAATACTCTGGGGAGAATCTTCTTAGATTGCTTTGGTAAATAGCTTTTAAACTCTTTCAATGTACGAATAACGGTGGTCAAAGATACCTGACAGCTTTTCGCAATAAAAGATAAAGATACTTTTTCAGTCAGTAAAGAAGCAATTTTATATCTAACATGATTTGCGATTGAATGTCTGGGTTGGACAAAATAACTTTGAGCAGTCCAATGGGTTCGGCAGTTTTTACAGGTATAGCGCTGTTTTTTTAGGCGCATAACCAAAGGCATATGATTGTATTGTTCAAAACGGACAATCGTTTCCTTCTTCCCATTTTTCACTATAATTGCTTTCCCGTTTCCATCTACCACAGTAGAACCACAACTTCTACAAGCACGAGGAGCAGGCGAGAGAACAGCATCGACGACCAACGTCTTTTTCTTCTGAAGGGTCTCGTAAGAGACCTCTATAATCATCAAATCTTTCTCTATTATTCTCAGCATTTTTTTGATAGAATCATTCATATAGCATATCGTCCTCTCAGTTGTTTATTTTGTGGTGATTTAATCATACTAGAGAACGATATGTTTTTTAATACCTAAAATGAAAATGGGACTGAAGAATCAATTCTGATTCATCAGTCCCATAAATTATAGAGCCGAAAAAAGCTTTCAGATGATTTAATGGATCATCTGAAAGCTTTTTTTGTTGAGACAACTTGTTGCTATTGGTGCTTGGCTTGCTGCTGCGCTAAGGTCAAGTCACCGATGTAAGGGACTTTTTTTCCAGCGACTTTCAAGTATTGTTCGGCGCCTTTGCCCGCAATAATCACGATATCACGACCGTCTGCTTCAGCGATCGCCAATTTGACGGCTTGAGCCCGATCCATCTCATGAATGATGGCAACTTCAGGATTGGTGATAGCATCTGCAATTTCTTTTGCGATCGCAGCTGCTTCTTCAAAATCAGGATCATCGCTGGTCAGGTAGACTTTGTCCGCATATTCTCCTAGCGCTCGTCCCATATCTGCTCGGCGAGATTGGGCTTTTCCGCCAGCACTGCCAGTGACAAAAAGCAGGCGGCCATCTGGTCGTAATTGACGGGCAAGTTCACTTAATGATTGGAAGCTCAGGTAATTGTGGGCATAGTCAACGATCATGACGGCGCCATTTTCTTTTTCTAAAACGATCATTCGTCCAGGGATGATCACTGTCGGCAGGACTTTCTGAGCGTCCTCACGAGAGGCACCCGCTAAGCAGGCAGCCAAAATCGCCGCTGCGGCGTTCTCATGGTTGAAAGAACCTAAGATCCCCAGTTGATATTCACCAGAGACTTGCAAGACATCAGAAGCAGCTGTCAGGGCGAAACTCTTTAGGTCCATTCCTTCTTGAACGACATAATCGGCATCTGAACGTCCGTAGGTGATATAAGGAACTTGATGGACTTCACAAGTTTCTCGCAGCAAGTGGTAGTGATCGCTTTGACGATTTAAAATCATTTGTTTGCTGTTGCGAATCAGTTCCCGTTTGCAGTAAAGATAATCATCATAAGTTGGATGTTCCACCGGTCCAATGTGATCAGGCGAAATATTCAAGAACGCGCCAATATCAAAGGTAATGCCGGCGACCCGTTTGGTTTTATACGCTTGAGAAGAAACTTCCATTACAAGATGGGTCATGCCGTTTGCAACAGCCTCAGCCATCATTTTATAAAGATCCAGTGTTTCGGGAGTCGTCAACACTGCTTTATTAAAGGTTTTTCCATCGACTGAGTTTTCCTCAGATGAAAAGAATGCTACTTTTTGACCCGTCGATTCTGCTAAAATCGCCCGAGCAAAATAGGCGCAGCTGGTTTTGCCTTTGGTGCCAGTGATGCCGATGGTCACCAGCTGTTCTTGCGGGTTGCCATAAAACGCTTGAGCGATCACTGCCATCGTTTCTCGAATGTCCGTAACAATGATCCCGTAGGTTGCGAAGTTGTCATAAGGTGTTTCTGAAATGTAGCACTGAATGCCTTGATCAATGGCGGCGGCTAGATAGCTTTCTTTAAAAGAAGCCCCTTTACAGAAAAAAAGCGTTGCCGCATCGGCCGTTCGCGAGTCGTAACTTAAGGAGGTAAAGGCAATATCAGTCATTTCTTGCGGCACGGTATAAACCCAATCAGTGGGGGTGATGATTTCTTTTAATAGGTTTTCCTGCAATAAGAGTTTGCGGATCTGTGGCACGGTAATGAGTTCCTTTTGCATCGTTGTTCTCCTTCATTCCTCTAAAGATTTCTCTTATTATAGCATAACTCCTAAAAACCGCCGTTTAGGAGGGAAAAGTTTTCTTTTTTTTCTTCTTATTTTGAAGAAACTTTAAGATGTTGCAAAAATAGATTGCGACCAACTCTTTTTCGAATTAAAATGGAAGGGATATGTTTGTAGAAAGTTGGAGATAATGGCGATGGATAATCACATGCGTTCAGTGTCAAAAGAATTAACTACACAAGAAAAAATGGCTCAAGGATCTGCTTGGATGACAATGGGCAATATCGGTTCACGTTTGCTTGGCGCCATTTACATTTTACCTTGGTATTATTGGATGGGGGCAAATGCCGATAAAGCAAATGCGTTATTTGGGATGGGCTATAATGTTTACGCCTTATTTTTAATGATCTCAACTGCTGGGATCCCATCGGCAATTGCCAAGCAGATTTCTTTTTATAATTCTCGCCAAGAATACCGCACCAGCCAGAAGCTCTTTTTAAGGGCCTTCCAATTGATGGCAGGCTTTGGCGTGGTGACCGCCGGAATCATGTATTTGGCAGCCCCATGGTTGGCAACGGCTTCAGGTGGCGGGGAAGAATTGATTCCTGCAATGCGCTCATTGAGCATTGCACTATTGGTCTTTCCTTGTATGAGTGTTATGCGAGGATACTTCCAAGGAAACCAAGACATGAAACCTTTTGCGATCTCGCAAGTTGTCGAACAAATCGCCCGCGTCTGCTATATGCTTTTGGCGACCTTCATCATTATGCGGGTTATCGAAGGCGAATACACGGCGGCTGTGACGCAATCGACCTTTGCCGCCTTTATCGGTGTCTTAGCCAGTATTTTGGTTTTAGGCTATTACTTCCAAAAGCAACGGGTGCGGATGGACGTCTTAGTCGATATGAGCAAAGAAGAAACCGTGTTGCAAACCAAAGAATTGGTTTTAGCGACCATCAAAGAAGCGATCCCTTTTATTATCGTTGGTTCTGGGATCACGATTTTAAAATTGGTGGATCAATACACCTTTGTGCGGATCATGAGTAGTTTTACTGAATTTTCAAATGATCAGCTCTTAGAATTAATGGCGATTTTCGGTAGCAACCCTGATAAGTTGACGATGGTGGTTATCGGATTAGCTACTTCCATGGCTTCAACAGGCTTGCCTTTGATCAGTGAAGCAGTCGCCAAAAAAGACAAAAAGAACTTAGCTAAATTGATCAGCAACAACTTACAATTGTATTCCTTTGTAATGTTCCCAGCGACCTTCGGGATGATCGTGCTGTCTTATCCCTTATACACCTTGTTTTATCGTCCAGATGCGTTAGGAGCGAGCGTTTTAGTCGCTGCCTGTCTGTCTGGTCTGGTCTTGGGCTTGTTTATGCTTAGTTCTAGTATGCTGCAAGGAATGTACCACAACAAAGAAGCCGTTGTTTTCTTCTTTGTAGGATTGCTGGTGAAGTTGATCCTGCAGTATCCAGCGATTCGGTTGTTCCAAGTTTATGGCCCATTAGTTTCCACGACGATTGCTTTAGGGATCGTCTGCTGGCTGAACATTCGCAAGATGATTCGCAAAGGCCATTTCAATGTAAACTTAACGTTGCGACGGACGTTATTGATTGGCGCGATGACGATCATTATGGTGATCGCAGCGTTGATCGCCCGCCAACTCTTTGGTCTCATCTTTAGCTCGGAAAGAAAAGTCCAAGCCTTTATCTTGAGCTTGCTAGTAGCAGGAGTCGGTGGCAGTGTGTACATCTACATTGCGCTGAAATTGCGTTTAGCTGAAAAACTACTCGGCTCATCAATGGTTCGTTTACGCCAGAAATTACACATCAAATAAAACTAGAAGCAGCCGCTGAGCCTCCTTTGCGAGACCTTGGCGGCTGTTTTATATGAAAGGAAGAAACCGATGCGTTTAGACAAGTTTTTAGCGGATATGGGCTATGGCTCCCGCAAAGAAGTGAAACAGTTGATCAAAAAAGGTCTCGTGACCGTCAATGGACAAGTCATCAAGAGTGACAAAGCGCAAGTACTAGAAACACAAGATACCGTTTGTTTTGAGGGGGAACCCATCGTCTATCAAAGCCAGTTTTATTATTTGCTGAATAAACCCGCTGGAGTGATTTCGGCAACCGTCGATTCCTATGAAGAGACGGTCTTAGATTTGTTTTCTGAAGAAGCGTTTCGCGAAGATTTGTTTCCAGTAGGACGGTTGGATAAAGACACCGAAGGCTTTTTGCTGATTACGAACGATGGCGGATTGGCGCATCAATTATTGTCGCCTAAGAAGCATGTGGAAAAAGAATATTATGCCCAAGTCGAGGGAATCATGACAGCGGAGGATCAAAAAAACTTTGCCAAAGGCATCAAATTAGACGGCGAGTGGACCTTGCCGGCTGAACTGCAGATCCTCAACGTCGATGAAGACGAAACGCGCAGCGAAATCAAACTGATCCTCCATGAAGGCAAGTTTCATCAAGTCAAACGGATGGTCCATGCAGTAGGAAAAGAAGTCGTTTATTTGAAACGGATTCGCATGGGAGGCCTGTCCCTGCCAGATGATTTGGCATTAGGCGAGTATCGGGAATTGACTCCTGAGGAATTGGCGAAGCTGCAAGAGCGAGGATAAGACGATCGGCGAGCTAAAGAAATTCTTATGAAAGTTGTTATTCGGCTGCAATATTTGTAAAAAAAGCCCGTTTTATAGGTGATTTACATGAAAGTTTGCAACAATAGACTTTAAACTGTTGGAAAAACCCTCTTTTTTTTCATGAATAAGCATGTTAAAGTAGCCAAGCTACTAAAAAAAGAAGGAGTTACCTCATTGAAGAAAAAGATTTTTTTATTGCTCGCCCTTACGTTGCCTCTTTTCCAGCCAGCTATCAGTTATGCTGCTGAAACCAAGAGCAGCGAGGAACTGACGGTTTTGACCACAGAACTAGCCTCTTATGAAGACGAAGTCACCACCAGCCAACAGAAAGTCACAGCGTTGGAAAGTCAATTAGCGGATTATCAGGAAGAATTAAGCCAATTGGCAGAAGAAAGCAAGGAAGTTCAAACGCAGATCACTGCACTGAATGATCAAAAAGCCCAGCACCAAGGAAGCCAAGCGCAAAGCAGTCTGGTAGTCGATGGACCGCAAGCCACGATCCAGCAACTACGCAAGTTTAGTGAACAACAAGCGGCTTTACGGGAAGTGAACCAACAATTGGCGGAAAAAGAAGCCGAACAACAACGAATCACTTCGTACCAAACCTTGACGCAAGCCCAATTAGTACATAGCGAAGAACAATTAGCAACAGCCAAAAAAGAATTGCAGTCCCAACAAGAGCAGCTGCAGCAGACGCAAGCCCAAGTGCAAGACCTACAAGAAAAAGTGGAGCAAGAAGCAAAAGCAGCTGAAGAAGCGAAACAAAAAGCCAAAGAAGCAGCGGAGAAAGCGGCAGCCAGTGAATTTTCACTGCCAATCACTGGCTCCGTGTCGATCTCCAGCGGTTTTGGTACTCGAGCAGACCCGACTGGTTTTTCAGGGACGCAGCATGACGGGATCGACTTCACAGGTCAAGCGGGGGAGAAGATCGTCGCCGCTCGTGATGGACAGGTAGAAGATGCTGGCTATGGCCCAAGCACTGGAAATTACGTGATTTTGGCTCACGATAATGGCTTTTACTCGTATTATTTTCATTTAACAGCTGTCAGTGTCTCAAAGGGGGCGACCGTTGCAGTCGGCGACCAAGTCGGTACGATGGGGACGACTGGAAATTCGACAGGCGTCCATCTGCACTTTGGACTGAGTAAGACGTTGTGGTCAGATTTCGTTGATCCAGCAGCTTACTTACCGCTATAAACCAAAATACCAAGTAGAAGCATGGAGAAAATCATCTGAAACCAAAAAGCATGACTGACAAGAGGGATTCCTCAAGTCGTCATGCTTTTTGGTTGCTTACCACAAGCCCGGTTGAGCGATGATCACTAACTGTTCTTTGGTAAAAGGATGCTCTAGATGCAATTCGTAGCCATGCAGCAGCAAACGTGGCGCTGGTTTGTTTTGGTAAAGCGGGTCGCCAACGACTGGATGACCGATGCTGGCAAGGTGGACGCGAATTTGGTGGGTCCTACCAGTTTCTAACACACAATACACATTGGTTGTCTTTTGTTGGGCGTGGGCGATGGTTACATGGGTGACGGCTGACTGACCGTTGCGGGAGTCAATGATCCGCTTGCGACGATCGTGACGGTCACGACCGATTTTTTTGGCGATCGTTTGATCTTGCGTAAGTTTCCCCAAAACAGTGGCTTGATAGCGACGGAAAATCTGTTTGTTTTCCAGCATTCGGCCCAAGATCGGCAACACCAAAGGATTTTTTGCAAATAAAACCACACCGCTGGTTTCTTTGTCTAAACGATGGACCACATAAGGCTGCTGCTGTTTCGGCGCAAGGTAAGCAGCTGCATCATTCAACAGAGTATCGGCTTCTAATGGCTGATTTGGGTGCGTCTTGACCCCGGCAGGCTTGTTCAGCACCAATAAGTGTTCATCTTCAAAAAGTACGTCGACTTTGTCCGCTTGGCCTAACTGGATCGGCTGGTAGCTGTAATCACTGTCTTCAATGATCAAAGTGATTTGATCGCCGCCACGAACTTCTTGATGAAACATCGCGGGCTGCTGATTGACGGCCACATTTTTCCGTGTGCGCAGAAAATGGCGCACTTTTCGTGGAACGAGCCACTCCTGTTCCAACAAATCGCGAAGCGGCATGGGCGGGTGATTTTCGGGTAAAGTCATGGTGTATTCCATAATAACGTCCTTTCTTTGCTATTCGCTACCGACTATTATAGCATCTTTAAGCTTTTCTTATAAAAAAAACAATAAAAAACAGAGTATTCAATGCTAGAATAATAAAGCATTCTTTTCGAATGAAATTACGTCTAGAGCCGTATAACAAAGAAAGTCATTTATGCTACACTTAACCAAAGGAGCGTGAAGTAATGGATTGGAAACACATCCTTCACAAAATAAAGACCGGTTGGCTGACCTTTTGGCGCTGGTTAAAACCGTATTTGCAGCAATTTCATCAATGGCGCAAGCGGGTTTGGAAAAAATACCACGTAAATAAAATTTTTATTTTACTTAGTTTAGTTGCTATCTTAATCATGAGCGGGTATTTATTTTATATCGCCAAAAATACGAAAGTCAGTGAATTAGAGTCAGGTCTGAAAGAATCGACGGTGATTTTTGATGCCAATGGTGATGAAGCAGGGCAGTTGTACTCGCAAAAAGGCACGTACGTTTCTCTTGATGCCATCTCCAGTGATGTGGTCAACGCCTTGATCTCAACTGAAGACCGCAACTTCTATAATCACCACGGGTTTGATATCAAAGGGATCGCTCGGGCAGCCCTACGTATGCTGGTCAACCGCAGTGCCGAAGGCGGTGGGGGAAGTACCATCACCCAGCAGCTTGCTAAAAATGCCTATCTGTCCTTGGATCAAACCTTTAGTCGAAAAGCCAAGGAGCTTTTCTTAGCGATCGAGATCGAGAAGAAATATTCTAAAGATGAGATTTTAGAAATGTATTTGAACAGTTCCTATTTCGGTAACGGGGTTTGGGGCATTCAAGATGCCTCGCTAAAATATTTCGGTGTCAATGCTTCTGAACTAAGCGTGGGAGAAGCTGCGACGTTGGTGGGGATGCTCAAAGGTCCTTCGATCTATAACCCGATCGACAATCTGGAAAACGCCACGAACCGTCGCGACACCGTCTTGAGTTTGATGGTGGATAACGGCAAGTTGGACCAGTCCGTTGCTGACCAAGAATCACAAGTTGCCTTAGCCAATTTACTTTATGATGGATTTGGCAATTCAGAATCTGGCTATAAGTATCCTTATTATTTCGATGCGGTCATCGACGAAGCCGAATCCTATGGGTTGGACGCCGATGATGTCATGAATCGCGGCTACAAGATCTATACAGCCCTGGATCAAAACTACCAAGCACAAATGGAAGCTGCCTATAAAAACGATGCCTTGTTCCCTGAAAATGCCGCTGATGGCACGATGGTGCAATCTGGCTCTATTGCACTTGATCCGAATACCGGTGGGGTGCAAGCGGTGGTGGGTCGTCGTGGTGAGCACGTCTTTAGAGGATTTAATTTTGCCACGCAAATGAAACGTTCACCAGGTTCCACGATCAAACCGATCAGCGTCTTCGCCCCTGCCCTAGAAGCTGGGTTTGAACCGGACAGTGTCCTGAAAGACGAGCCCCTTGATTTTTATGATGCTCAAAACTTTGACGGGACCTATGCTGGCGAAGCAGTCATGTACCAAGCCCTCGCCCAAAGTTTGAATCTGCCAGCAGTTTGGCTGCTGCATGAGATCGGCTTAGATCGCGGGTATAGCAAAGCACAAGAATTCGGTCTTTCCTTGACCGAATCCGACAAATATTATGGCTTAGCATTAGGTGGTTTGGAAAAAGGGGAATCTCCAATGACGATGGCAGCAGCGTATGGCGTTTTCGCTAATGGCGGGTATTACTACAAACCGCATTTGATCACCAAAATAGTTGATTCAACTGGTGCCGTGATCGTTGACAATACGTCTGTGCAAGGCAAACGCGTGATTTCTAAAGAGACCGCTGATAAAATGACGAGCATGATGCTAGGAACCTTCTCTAACGGGACGGGGGTTAGTGCTAGTCCGTACGGCTTTACGATCGCCGGTAAGACGGGTACGACAGAGACCAACTTTGATGCTTCTAAGGTCAATGACCAATGGATCGTCGGCTATACTCCTGATATGGTTCTGTCAACCTGGCTAGGATTTGAACATGTGAGTGAAGATCATTACTTAACGGGAACTAGCGGACAAGTTGTTGGGAAAATATTTAAAGCAGAGGCCGAAAGCTTACTGCCTTATAGTCAAGGCACCCAATTCCAAGTTGCAGACGCTTATTGGACAGGCGGAAAATTAATGGCAGCCGATGAGGTACCAGATCCTGATAGCAGTACGTCACAAAATAGCAATGATTGGCAACAAACCATCGATGACTTTGCCGAAAGCGCCAAAGAAGGTATGAAGGAATTCGGCAGCAAGATCAAAGAAGGAACGAAAGAATTGTTTGGCGGCTTGTGGAATTCCATTAGTGGAAATTAAAGGAATTAGGCAACTGCTAGTCTAGAACCTGAGAAGAATGGTATACTAGAAAAAAAGAGGAGGCGTCAAAATGGCAAATATTTATGATACAGCAAACCAATTAGAACGTGAATTACGGGAGTCAGAACAATTTCAAGATCTGAAAGGTTCTTTCGACCGTTTGAAAGCAAATGAAGAAGCGTACGCGTTATTCAAAGAGTTTCAAGAGTTGCAACAAAGCCTGCAACAAAAAATGATGGCTGGCGAAGAAATGACGGAAGAAGAAGCGCAAAAAGCCCAAGAATTATCGCAAAAAATTCAACAAGACGGCATCGTTTCTGACTTGATGCAAAAAGAGCAAGCCTTCAGTTTAGTGGCCAATGACTTGAACCGCATCATCATGGGTCCTGTAAGAGATCTATACGAAGCGTAATCGCCAACAAACAAAGACCAAAGAAGCAAGTGAAACTTCAGAGAAATCGGCTGCAACTGCAAGAGTCGTTTCCAAAGAAGTTTCAAAAGCGCTTCTTTGGTTTTTTTTATGAAAAAGGCGAACAAATTTTCGTATTTTGCTGACGGAATGACTGATAAATGTTATGATAGAAGCATTAAGGAGGGAGAAAGAAATGCGATTTTTACATAGTGCAGACCTGCATATCGACCGGTCATTTGAAGGGGTCCATCTGTTATCTGAAAAAGTGAAGACCCAACTCCCTGCTATCAATCAAAAAATCATCCGTAATTTGGTGGATGTTGCTTTAGAAAAAGCGGTCGATTTTGTTTTGCTGGCTGGGGATACATTCCATCAAGCACGGCCGAGTCTAAAAGTGCAGCATGACTTTTTTGCCCAACTGCAACGACTGGGAGAAGCAGAGATCCCAGTCTATATGATTTTCGGCAACCATGATTATTATGATCCGCAACGGTATTGGTTTGCTTTTCCAGAAAACGTCATTCTCTTTTCATCGGAAGAAGTTCAAACGGTACAAGGAACAACGAAAAACGGTGAAACCTATGCAATCAGTGGATTTAGCTACCAACATCTTTGGATCGCTGAAAATAAAGTAACAGAATTTCCCGCAAGAGCAGCGGTGGATTACCATATTGGGCTTTA
The DNA here is from genome assembly GCF_002850555.1 of Enterococcus sp. CR-Ec1. Lineage (NCBI taxonomy): Bacteria > Bacillati > Bacillota > Bacilli > Lactobacillales > Enterococcaceae > Enterococcus > Enterococcus sp. CR-Ec1. The sequence goes on along the minus strand of NZ_CP025223.1, from coordinate 3,428,436 downwards.
CCACGGGGATCAAGCCGGTGAACGGTATGCCCCCTTTTCAATCAGTGAAATGAAGCAAAAAGGCTATGATTATTGGGGCTTGGGGCACATCCATGTACCTAAGACGCTCTCAGAGCAACCACCGATCCTCTATCCCGGTACGCCTCAAGGAAAGACCAAGAAAGAGCAGGCGACTGGGGTGATTTTGGCAGAATTATCGCCACAAGGACCAACAATCGAGCGCTTGGAGATCGCGGAAATCGCTTGGCAAAAGCAAGTGGTCTCCTTAGCGGATGTGACCGCCTCGAATGCCGTATTGCCAGCGATCATCGAGCGCTTAAAAAGTCCTCGTTCGCGCTTGCTGCATCTGGTGTTGACCGATGTGCAGCAGCTGCCGCCAGATTGGTTTCCAGCTGCGGAAAAAAATGAATGGCTGACCTACCTCAATGAACGGTTGGCACAAACAGAGCCGCTGCAAGTAATCTATGCCCTTGAAGTCGAGCAAGCCAATGAAGACAAGATCGCATTGGCGGTACCACAAGACTATATGCTGCAGTTTTTAGCGATGTATGAGTCACCAGAGATCTTTGCGGACCGACTGTCCGATCTATTGCAGCATCCGCTGATCCAGCGGGGGATCACCCATGAATCATTTCAAGAAGAAGTCTTGCAGCAAGCCAAGCAATTGTTGAAAGACGACTTTCAATGGGAGGAGCAGTCATGAGAATTTTAAAAGCAGAGATTACCGGTTTTGGGAAATACCATGAACAAAGCTTTGCCTTTCATCCGCAAAATCAGCTGCTCTTTGGGCACAACGAGATCGGAAAATCGACGTTGTATCAATTTATTGCCGCCATCTTATTTGGCTTTCCGAAAAAGACAGCCAAGAAAAAAGACTATACCCCCAAAAACGGTGCAGCTTACGGTGGCAAGTTATGGTTGGCGCTGGAACCCTTCGGCGAAGTGATCGTGGAACGCTATCGGCATGTAGACCGCGGTCGTGCCAAAGTCCATGTCGCTGGTCAGACGGTCGATGAGCAATGGCTGGCACAACACCTGCAGCCCCTCAATCGAGCATTGTTCTTCGATGTCTTTACCTTTCAGCAAGAGCAATTGACCCAGATCGATAAGCTAGAAGAAAATGAGCTGCACCAAGCGTTGATTTCTCTGGGAATCAGCGGCAGTCAAAAAATGCTGCAGCAAGTGGCACAATATGAAACCATCAATCAGCAGCAATACAAGCCACGGGGGCAAAAGCTGCCTTTGAATCAGGCGTTAAAACAATTAGAAAAACTGCAAAAAACGATTGCGGAAAAAGAAAGCGAAGAAAGCCGCATCCAACAGCAGTATCAGCAGATCGCCCAGTTGCAAGAACAGATCCAAGACTTGCGACACCAGTTTCAAGCATTGAATGAAGCCTATCAGGAAAATCAGCAGCAGCTGAGTCATTGGGGGCTTTATGAAGAGTGGCAGCAAATGGCACCAGCAGATACGTTAGCCGATCCTCAGCAAGTCCAAGCCATCAAACAGTTTTATCAGCAGTATCAGCAGCTGACGGAAGAAATTCGCAAAAAAGAAGCTGAATTAGATCAGTTGGAGCAAGGAAAAGAATCAGATAAGTATTTCTTTTACCTTGATCACGAGCACCAAATCAATCACTTGCTGCAGCAGCAAGTGACGATGGCGCGTTTGGCAGATCGTGAAGCAGCGGCCAATCATCAAGAAGCCGTCGCCATCACGGAGCTGAATCGCTTGGTCGAAAAGCGCCAATGGAGCAGAGAATCGCCGCCGCTAGTAACGGCTTCGATCCATGAACAAACCACACGTTTACTACAAGAACGTGTGCAGTTAGAAGAGCTCGAAAAGCGCATGATGCGTTTAGAAGAAAAAGCGCAGCCTTTGCAAGCCACCGCAGCTCGCTTAGAACAGCAGCATCCTCAATTGATTGGCCGCAAGCCGGTTTCTCGCCCGCTATGGCCGCTAGGGATCGTCGGTGGGCTGCTAGTAGTGATCGGTATCTTTTTGCCGAGTCCGTGGCGCTGGCTTGCTCTAGGTGTAGGGATCGCAGCGATCATTGGCAGTGTTTTGCCGTTGATGAAAGCAGCGCCAAACAAACAGCAAGGCATCAAACAGGAATGGCAGACGGTTCTCATGCAGCTGGATCTGCTGGGAGAAGAGTTGGCGCAGCTGGGAAATGAACAGCAGCAAAAGCAGCAGCAGATCGATCGTGCCCACCAAGCCCTGACACCCTTTTTTGGTAATTTGCCGGTGGAAAGCTGGCAGTCGTATTTATTAGCCTATGATGAAGATGTTGCTAGCTATCAAGCCTACTCACAGCAGCGCAAACAAGCCTATCAAGAACGGCAAGCCGTCGCAGAAGAACTGGCACCCTTTGACGAGCAGTTCCGACCTTATGCTGAGTGGCTGCCGTTGCAAAACAAAACCTTGTTAGAAAAAGCAGCGATCTTGCAGAGGTTTAATGAAGAGATGCAAACAATCAAGCTTTCACGACTGCAACAACCTAGCACGCTGCTGGCCCAACAGTTGACCCGCACCCGCAATGAACGCGACCAGCTGCTTTCCCAGGCCAGTGATCTCTTACAGCAACAAGGCTTAGATCACCCTGCAGAAATCAGCCTCTGGTTGAAGCAATGGGAAGCGGCGCAACGCACGCAGCAGCGAGCAGAAGAATTGGCGGTGATGTTAACACCGATTTATCCTAAACCAGTGACGCAAGCAGAATTGCTGCAGCAAAAAGACCAGATCAAGCAGCAGCAAACACAGCTTCAGGCACAAATACAGCAGTTGACGGAGCAAAAACAGCGTTTGGAATTAGAAGCAGCAGCTAGTCAAAAAAATGGCACCTTGAATCAGCTTTATCAAGAAGAAAGTGAGCTAAAGGCGGTCATTGAAGAACTTGCTGTGGCATGGGGGAGTCGTCAGTTGGCGGCTTCGATTTTAACGGATGTCACGACCGAGTTGTCAGAACAGCAATTGCCGCAGCTATTGTCGGCTGCTTCAACCTATTTTGAACAGCTATCAAACGGACGTTATCAAAAGATTCTTTTGGAAAATGGCTTGTTGGTAGCGGCAAATGCCAGCGAGACGTTTTCGATCATCGACCTGTCCACAGGCACGAAGGATCAGTTAATCATGGCGTTACGCTTCGGTTATCTAGCACTGCAAAAAAATCACCCATTGTGTCCAATCATTATTGATGATGGTTGGCTGCATTATGATAGTGTTCGTAAGGAACGGTTTGCCGCACTGTTAAAAGAGTTTGGGCAAAGTTATCAAGTAATTTGTTTGTCTTCTGACCAAGAAATGGTAAGCTATTATCAGAAGTACCAGCAGCCTATCCAGGATCTGAGTAAAGGAAGTGAAAGATTTGGCTGATCGGCCAAATAAGCCCATGAAAAAAATTCGTGAATTAACTGTTGATGAAACGTTTCAACTTTTCTTGCTGATCAAGAATGCCGATGTGCGGATCGCGAAAAACGGCAAAAAATTTATTGCCTTCACCTTTCAAGATACATCCGGCACGATCGACGGAAAGTTCTGGGATGCATCAGATGAAGAAATCGCCCGTTTTGAACCCGGGAAAGTAGTACTGCTAGATGGAAAACGGGAGGTCTACCAAGGCAATCCGCAAGTCAAAATCATGCATTTGCGTTTAGCGAAACCGGAAGAGCCCCATGAACCAAGCCAATACATGGAAAAAGCACCCTTGCGAAAAGAAGAGATGGAAGAAGAAATCAGTCAAACCTTGTTTGAGATCACGAATCCTCACTGGAATCGAATCGTCCGTTTCTTACTGAACAAGTATAAAAAGGAATTCTTTGACTTTCCAGCTGCGAAGCGCAATCACCATGCCTTCGCCAGTGGATTGGCGTATCATACGACCACTATGCTGCGGTTAGGAAAAGCAATCGTCAAAGAGTACCCTGAATTGAATGCTTCACTACTGTATGCGGGTATCATTTTGCATGATTTAGGAAAAGTGATCGAGTTGACAGGTCCGATGACGACAGAGTATACCTTGGCGGGGAATCTAGTAGGGCATTTGGTCTTAGTGGATGAAGAAATCACGCAAGCCTGTATGGCTTTGAAATTTGATGACAAAGAAGAAGATATCGTTGTTTTGCGGCATATGGTTTTAGCCCACCATGGCTTATTAGAATATGGGTCACCTGTTCGCCCCCGCATAATGGAAGCGGAGATCCTCCATCAAATCGATAATTTGGATGCTTCCATGCAAATGATGCTGACGTCGATTCGTTTAACGGAACCTGGTCAATACACAGACCGAATTTTTGGCATGGACAATCGGAGTTTTTATGTACCGAAAGAAGTGTAGCGGTGACCTTGTAGCACGATCAACCAAAGTGAATGACGGAAAGAACAAAAACCACGCTAGGCTTGCTTAGCGTGGTTTTTCAGATGTTGGAAAAAGTAGCTGAATCGGCAATATTAACCTAATTAGCATAAAAAAAGAAGCGCCGCTACGACGGCACTTCTTTTTTCGTTTATTCAGCAGAAGAATCTGTAGCACTCTCACTCGTTGCAGTAGAATCATCGGTTGCATCAGTAGCAGAAGAATCTGCCGCTGAGCTGTCCGTTGCATCGGTAGCAGAAGAGTCAGCAGTTGAATCTTCTGTTTCGGCCGCTGTGATGTAATCAGAAAGCAAGTCTGCTAAGTCAGAGTCTTTCATTTTCACATTAGCTGCTTGCAATTCTTGACCGATCGTTGCTGCCATAAAGGTTGAATCATTCAACAAAGTGTTTTGAGCAATTTCAGTCAATTCATCTTTGTATTTATCCATATCATTGCCTTTGTCTTGGTTTTTCACCATTTTCACGATATAGTATTCCGTCGTGTAAGTTGACGTGTTGGTTGCAGAGATCACTTCAGAGATTTCACCATCTTTTAAATCAAAAGCGGCTGTTTTTACTTCACTTGGTACAGCTGATGAAGTAGAATCGAATTTGATCGTTCCGCCATCTTCTTTTGTTGCCGCATCCGTTGATTTTTCTTTAGCGATTTCGCCAAAGTCTGCATCATCTTTTTTCGCTTCTTCTAAGACGTCTTTGGCATCATCTTCACTTGCTACTTTGATGATTTGTGCTTCTACTTCAGGGTGGAAAGAATCCCAAGCAGTTTTCATGTCTTCATCAGTGATATCCATGTTGGCTTTTAAGCCTTCACGTAACGCAAGTTGTTGTTTCAATTCTGCACGGTAAGATTTCACCGTATAACCAGAGGCAGTCAATGTTGATTCAAAGGAATCACTGCCGCCATATTGTTCAGCCACATTATTGAATTGTTCGTCGATCATTTCTTCTGTTACGTCATCACCGTATTTTTCATCAAACACTTTTAAGACGATCATTTGACGCAACGCTTGTTGATTTTCTGAACTTGTTTTTGCTTGGTCATAAAAATCTTGAACAGTGATTTTACCGCCCTTCATTGTTGCGATTTCCTCACTTGAGTTACCACAAGCCGCTAATGCAAAAAGACTCATTGCACTGACTGCTACTAAAATTAATTTTTTCTTCATTCGTTTAAGCACTCCTAATTCTAAAAAGATTCATAATAATCACTGCACCTACTATACCACTTCTAGAAATGGTTGGAAAGAAAACAGCGGATGTTTCAAACAAAATTCATAAAAACTACAAATTTTCGATTTGTTTGTCATCCTCGGCGCTTTGGGCTTGAATCGTCGTGATGTGCTGATTCAATTGTTCCATTTGGGTTTTTATCCGAGCAAGGCGCGGTTGTGCTTGGAATTTGAAGGCTTCCAAATCTTTCGTGAAAGATTCGGTCACAACTGGGATCGTTTCGTCGATCGTTTTGCGGGTTACCATCACAGCATCTTTGAGCTGTTTGACACTGTCATTGAATTCTAAGGTCGCTTCTGTCGTGTCATCTAAATAGCGAATCAATTCTTCACGGGTTTCATTGCCGCTTTTTGGTGCAAAAAGCAAACCGCCTAAGCCGCCGGCGATGGAACCGAACAAAAGTCCTTTAAGAAAATTACCGATCATTTAGTTCACCTGCTTTCCAATTTTTTCGGCGATTGCCGCCAGCTCTTCCCCCGTGTAATTCTCTGCATGATTGCCAAAATGGATCTTGAAATCATCGTCTTTGCTGTAGCGAGGAATCAAATGGACATGGGAATGGAAGACGGATTGGTACGCCAATTCTTTATTGTTGTTGATGATATTTAAGCCTTCGATCTCAGGGAATGCTTTTTCGATCGCCCGAGCAATCTTAGGGATACGGGCAAAAACCGCTGCTGCCAACGTTTCATCGTACTCGAAAATATCCGTCACATGCGTTTTGGGAATGACCAATGTATGACCAGGGGTGACTTGGGAAATATCTAAAAAGGCATAGACTTGCTCATCCTCGTAGACTTTGTAGCTAGGAATCTCACGATTATTGATTTTACAAAAAATACAATTTTCCATTGTAAAAAACCTCCTTGATCTATTACCTCTACTTTACCATATTTTGCTTTTTTTCGTCTGGTTTCCTCTTTGAAAAAGTCGGAACAAGGCAACTGTTCCTTCAACAAAGGCGCTTTTTTAAAGAAATGCGAAAAGCAAGCGAGAAACGCTTGCATTTAGATTCCAACAACCCTAGACTTAATATCAGAAATCATTTGGAAAGAAGGAACCTATGAAACCGATCATTAAAGAAACCTTACAGAAAAAAACAACGACTTCAGCGAAGCTTCGCTACTTAGCCTATGCCTATAAAGAGTGGTTGATCGCGATCACGCTGTTTGTGGTGTTTGCTGGTTCAATCACTTATTCTCTGACACGTCCGCAAGAAGAAGTAGTCAATGCCGCCATTGTCACTGAAACAGCAATGGACCCTGCGGTGCAAAGTGAATTGGAAGCAGCCGTTGAAGCATGGGCAATAGATCAAGGGTATCAAAAAGAAGAGCTGCGGATCAGCCTGGTTTCTTATGCCGAACCAGCCGCTGTCCAAGCCTTTACCACCCGTCTTGCCGCTGGTGCCATCCAAATGGTCGTCTTTCCAGCCAGCGAAGCACAAACGTGGCAAGAGCGCTTTGGCAGCCAAGAACTAGCGCAAGAAATCATTACAGTGGGAGAAAATGAATTTATCCTGCAAGTCACGAATAAAGAAAAATAAACAACTGTTTTGCCAGCTGACTGAATTGAACAAAAAGAGCCTACGTTGACAAAGAGCCATAATCAGGCGAATCGGAGGGAAAAAATGACTTTACAAGTAGCAAACGTGACAGGCGGCTACAATCAGCTGCCAGTCTTAAAAAATATTGATTTTACGATCGGCGATGGGGAGCTCGTTGGCTTGATCGGCTTGAACGGGGCAGGGAAGAGTACGACGATCAAAGAAATCATCGGTTTACTGCAACCTCATAGCGGCACCATCACGATCGATGGCTTGACCCTTAAAGAAAACCCAGAGCAATACCGCAAACAAATCGGGTATATCCCCGAAACCCCTTCTTTATATGAAGAATTGACCTTAAGAGAGCACATTGAAGTGACGGCGATGGCCTACGATCTTCCACAAGAAGAAGCCATGAAGCGAGCAGAACGCCTGCTAAAAACCTTTCGCTTAGAAAACAAACTCGATTGGTTCCCGGCAAACTTTTCAAAAGGGATGAAACAAAAAGTTATGGTACTGTGTGCCTTTTTGATTGAGCCGAGTGTCTACATCATTGATGAACCCTTTCTAGGATTAGATCCTTTAGCGATCAATGCGTTATTGGAACTGATGAATGAGATGAAACAAACCGGGGCATCTATTTTGATGTCCACCCACATTTTAGCAACCGCAGAGAAGTATTGTGACAAATTCATCCTCTTGCATAACGGTGAGATCCGCGCACAAGGGACATTGGCGGAACTAAGAAGCCAATTTCAAGCACCAGAAGCCTCCCTTGATGATCTGTACCTCGCACTGACAAAGGAGAGTCAAGCATGAAGCAGTTTTTCTCGCAACGCTTACAGCGGCATCAAAAACAGATGACACGCTATTTGCGCTATGTCTTCAATGATCATTTTGCTTTGATCAGCACCTTCTTAGTCGGAGGTCTGGGGCTCTATTATTCTGAATTGCTAAAAACATTGCCGCGGCCGTTTCCATTAGGCGGCATCATCGTGGTCGCTGTTTGGCTCTTTGTTTTACCGCTGGGACGCTTAGCGACACTGACGAAACCGGCAGATTTGATTTTTCTGTTAGCCAAAGAAGGACAAATGACAAGTTATCTCAGCCAAGCGTTACGTTATTCCCTCTGGCTGCCCTTTGGGGTTTTATTTTTAACCGTAGGGGCAACGATGCCTTTGGTCGTGGTCACAGCAAACAGCACCTTTGCCTCATTCCCATACTTTTTAGGGATGATGTGGCTCTTAAAACTGGGGGATCTTTCACTACAACGGATTCGTTTGTATCAAGAAACTCAGCAGCAAGTCAAACAGCAGCGAGGCATCTGGTTCGCAAGTGCGTTAGCTGCCACACTTGCCAGTATTTATGTAGCACCTTGGCTAGGGTTGGGGATCAGCATCTTCCAAGCAATCTGGTTCCTCTTTGGACTGAAAGCCAATAGCCAGCTTTTGGATTGGGACTATATGATCCAAGCCGAACAGTCGCGCTTAATGCGTATCTATCGGTTTATCAACTTATTTACAGATGTTCCCCAAATCACGACGGAAGCCAAACGGCGCAAATACCTCGACTGGCTGCTGGCAAAGATCAAACCAGTGCACAGCAATACGTACCTCTATCTTTACTTGCGCCGAGTGATCCGTGGGGGGCAATATGGCGGGCTTTATGTCCGTTTGACTTTGATTGGTGGGTTCGTCTTATTCTTTGTCGATGAGCTTTGGATCAGTCTGCTGATCGGCTGCTTGTTTCTTTATCTGATCGGTTTCCAACTGATTCCTTTGATCAATGAGTTTCAATACATGGTTTTGACACATCTGTATCCCGTGCCAGAAAAACAAAAAGCCGCAGCGATCAAAAAAATTCTTGGGGCACTCTTACTGGTGACCGCAGTTCTTTTCGGCGTGATCTGTTGCTTGCGCTTGCCTTTTGTTTGGCAAGGCGGTATCGCGTTTCTTGGCTTCTTAGGGTTTGCGGGTCTTTTTTTAGGCATCTACTTGCCAGGGCGATTAAAGAAAATGCACGCCTGATCCACAAGTGGCCTCTCTTACAAAAAGCGAACGCATATGCGCTTGACGGCGACCCATTAGGAAGCTAGAATAAGAGGTACTGCGAAATAAGGAGAGAAGCTAGGATGGATATTCGCTTGGATCAAGATTGGCGTATGCGGCCAATCAAAGGCGACACCGGGAAAGCCTATATCGGGCTCAAGGACAACGACAAAGTCTTTATCAAACGAAATACGACCCCGATGCTTGCGGCACTCTCTAAAGAGGGCATTGCACCCAAACTCGTCTGGACGAAACGGACAGGAAATGGGGATACGCTCTCCGCACAAGAATGGCTGGATGGACGGGTCTTAGATCCCGATGAAATCGGCCAAAGAAATGATGTCATTGATGTGTTGTATCACTTGCATCATTCAAAAACGTTGGCACAGATGCTAAGCAAAATCGGCGGACAAGTCAGATCGCCTGAACAGATGCTGATGGATTATCAGGATCAGCTGCCTTCTGCGGTCGCCCAAAACCGTTTTATTCATTTGGTCACCGAGTATTTAAAAACCAATATTCCAGCTTTTGACGAGCAGAAAGCCGCGGTCGTCCATGGCGATGTCAATTATCGAAATTGGCTAGTTTGTCAAAACTATTTGTATTTAGTCGATTGGGATTCCGTGATGTTTGCAGATCCGGCAATCGATATCGGCACTATTTTAGGTCACTATGTGCCATTATCTGGCTGGTCTCATTGGCTCGTGCGCTATGGTATCCACAGCAGCAGCGAAGTGATCGAAAAGATTTATTGGTACGCATTGTTGAGTATGCTGCAAGAGGTCAAAAAATATTATCTGCGAGGCGATTACAAAGCCATGAATGCAGAGATTTTACAATTAAAACGAATTTATAGCGAATGAAGAGAAGATGGAGCGAGGCAATTTGGTTCCATCTTGTTTTTTCGGAAAGGAAGAAACATGAGAGTAAGAAAACGTGCAGGTGCAAAAGAGCTGATTGACGCTCATCCAGAATACGTTGTGGCAGAGCCTACTGAATGGAAAGGGCGTTGGCATGAACGCTTTGGCAATGATCACCCGCTGCATATCGAAATTGGAATGGGAAAAGGCCAATTTATTACGGAAATGGCGAAAGCTCATCCCGAGATCAATTATATTGGTGTGGAAATGCAGATTAGTGTCGTTTCGATCGCATTAGATAAAATGATCGAGCAGGAGATCCCGAACTTGCAACTGCTGCATGTCGATGGTTCCGCATTGACCAACTATTTTGCAGACAATGAAGTAGACCAGATCTATTTGAATTTTTCTGATCCATGGCCTAAGAAGAAGCATGAGAAGCGCCGTTTGACTTCCAAAGCCTTTTTAGCAGTCGACGAGCAGATTTTACGTCCCAACGGCGAGATCCATTTCAAAACGGATAACCAAGGATTGTTTGAGTATTCCTTAGCGAGCTTTTCTCAATACGACATGATTATCAAACAAGTTTGGTTGGACTTGCATAACAGTTCCTTTGAGAACAATATCATGACGGAATATGAAGAAAAATTCTCAAGCCGCGGGCAGCGGATCTATCGGGTGGAAGCCCAATTTGTGGCAAAAGAACCACAGAAATAAACGAATGATGAAAGATGAAGCAAATTTGCTTCATCTTTTTTTTCTATTCTCAAAGCGTTTGCGTATTTCTTTTTAGGAGGGATAAGTCGTGGATATTCAAGCATTCTCAGACGAGTTGATTCATTATGGGAGACAAGAACACATGCAGGATCTGACCATTTTGCCTAGCGGTACACAGATGGAGGTGATTTTCAGTAAAAGCTATCTCAGAAAGACCTATCAAGTACTGACCAACGAAGAAGCTCAGCAGCTGATCACCCGCTTCAAATTTTTAGGAGGAATGGAGGTGGGAGAACGGCGCAAAGCTCAGTTAGGCGCAGTCAGCTATCTGTTAGGCGATCAGCTACAGCGGTTGCGCGTCTCAACGGTGGGTGATTATCAAGGGCGTGAAAGTCTCGTGATGCGGTTTCTTTATCCTTTGAACAAGGAGCATCTGCGCTATTTTTTTGCAGAAGACGTCCAGCAGATCCAACAGACAACCAAACAAAGAGGCCTATATTTATTTTCTGGTCCCACTGGCTCAGGAAAATCGACCCTCATGTATCAATTAGCACGGGCAACCAAGGGACAAGTCATTACCATCGAAGATCCTGTGGAGATTGAAGAGCCGCATTTTTTGCAGCTACAGACCAATTTGAAAATCGGACAAGACTATGATGAATTGATTCGCTTGTCTTTACGGCATCGTCCGGACCTGCTTTTGATTGGTGAGATCCGTAACAAAGAGACGGCGCAAGCCGCTGTACGAGCCGCTCTGACAGGTCATCGAGTATTTGCCACGATCCATGCACGAGGTGTAGCAGAAACCAAGACACGGCTGCTGGAATTGCTAGGGGCAGACGATCTTCTGGCGCACGCGTTGCAAGGGATCATTTATCAGCGATTGTTGCCGAATGAAGTCAACGAACCCCATGGATTGCTGGCGTATCACTTTTATGAGGGGCAAGTGGAAAAACAGTGGCAGCACGTATTAAAACGAGTGAAAGAAAGTGGGTGGATCACCGATGAAGTTTATGAAAAAGAAGCCCCAGCTACCACGCCGTGCAACTGAAGCCCTCTTGGTCACCTTCACGGTGTTATTGGAGAGTGGCTTTTCCCTACAAGAAAGCCTCCAAGTGTTGCTGCGCAGTCGCCAGTTTTCTGAACCTGTGATCGAACAGCTGATTGCCCATCTTGCCCAAGGGCAAAGCTTGGCAGCAGCAGTAGCGCCGTTGTCTTTATCGGCTACCGAAAAAAATCAGCTTTATTTAGCAGAAAGTCATGGGAATCTCACGACGACCTTGCGGCGGATGGTCGACTACCACAAATTGGTCAACAAGCAAAAACAGCTGCTGTACAAAGTAGCGGCCTATCCGCTTTTGCTACTGGTCTTTTTAGTGGCGGCTCTCTTTGGCATGCATCGCTTTTTAATGCCTCAATTGTTAGCCTCTGGCATGATCGACGAAGGTCATTGGGGCATTCGCGCCATCACTTGGGCACCAGCAGTACTTATCCTCTTCTTGTTGGTAAGTGTGCTGCTTTTTGTGATCAGCCGCTGGGTATTTGCCCGCCGCACTGCCTTGCAAAAAGCTGTATTCTTCAGCCACCTGCCATTGTTCGGAGCATTGTACACGAGTTATCACACGAGTTTTTTCGCATTGGAATGGGGCAAGTTGTTTCAGCAAGGGTTAGATATCCAACAGATCATTGAGTGTATGGAGCACACCAATAAAGCTACCTTGATCCAAGAATTAGCGCGAGAGTTGCGAGTGACCTTGACACTTGGCGGAGAACTCCCAGAAAAACTTCGTCATTTCTCGTTTCTCACACCAGAATTTTCTTTGATCGTCTTTCAAGGAGAAGTACGGGGAAAGTTAGGAGAAGAGCTTTTTTTATACAGTCAATTATTGATGGATCGCTTGTTTCAACGAATCGAAAAAGCTATTCACTGGGTTCAGCCTCTGATTTTTTTGTTGGTTGCTTTAATGATCGTTGGGATCTATGCCGCTATGTTTTTACCAATCTATGGAAATATCCAAGGAGTGATCGAATGATAGAAAAGAAAGTCGCATCTTCTCGCAAGCAGGGGATTTGGCGTGTCAAAAAAGGCTTTACATTGGTTGAAATGTTGGTTGTTTTATTAGTGATCAGTATTTTGGTTTTGTTGTTTGTCCCAAATCTTGCCAAGCAAAGAGGAATCATTGATGAGAAAGGAAATGCGGCCATCGTGAAAGTGGTGGAAACCCAGATCGAACTCTTTCGTCTGAATGAAAATCGGGAGCCCTCGAGAGAAGAATTGATCGCTGAAGGGTATGTATCTGAGGAGCAATATGCGATTTATGAGCAAGGGGACTAAGGGCTGTCGACGTTGCTCTTTTGCTGGTTTTACTTTAATAGAAAGCCTTTTGGTCCTCATGGTCAGTAGTATGTTTCTCTTTTTTCCCGTCGTGGCCATCGAGTACTATCAACGATCTGCTGAAGTCTTAGGCTTTTGTGCACGCTTAGAAAAAGGCCTCTATACCATACAGCAATCGGCCATCATCGATAACACACAAACCCGAGCCGTTTATCAAGCAGCGCCAACGCCAACTGTTTCATTTTATGGCGCTGCAACTGAGCCGGTCACCAAGATCGAAGTCCCTCCTCAACTAGCGATGCAGGCGTTTCCCGATATTCTTTTTAGTAGTCAGTCCGGCAACAATAGCAGTCTGCGAAGGATCGTTTTCTATTGGCAGGAGAAAAAGCAAACCATCAGCTATAAGTTTTTATTTGGGAGCGGACGCTATGAAAAAATCGTTGAATAGCGGGTTCATCTTAGCAGAAAGCCTGATTGGCTTTGGGGTGTTGGCAACCTGTGTGTTATTGTTTTTAGCGATGCAGACCGCTTCACTGACGCAAAGTGCGGCATTGCAGGAAAAAGCCCAAATGCTGCGGGTGCTGTATGAAGAAGTCCAGAACCACTCCTTTGATGCGTCAACCATTACCTACACGACGCAGCGTCAGACGGTCTATCAAGTTCGCTTTTGGCAAGCAGCGCAGCATCAACAGGCACGCATCCAAAGTGGCGAACAGCTCTGGGAGATTGTGTATGAAGAGTAAAGGCTTTACTTTGTTGGAGTGTCTGTTGTCTTTATGGGTATTGGCGATCTGCTTATTGATGATCAGCGGGATCGTCAAGCACCTCGCACCGGTCAATCAGCAGATCATGGCTCGCAAAGATCAAGAATGGCATGTTTTTTTGTTTCAGTTGGAACGGGAATTAAGTACCTGTGTCTATCTATCAGTCAGCGAGAACACGCTATATTTGCGAAGCAGTCAAAACAATTCGGTAACGATCGATCGCATCAACCGCGTGTTGCGGAAACGGGACAACAATGGCTATCAACCGTTGTTGACAGAAGTGGCAGATGTGTCTTTTGAGAAAATTGGCGCAGCGATCCGCTTTACCGTTTCCTTTGAGAATGGAGACCAGAAAATTGGACAATGGAAAATACACTCACAAGAGGCGGCATAAAGGCGGTATTTTACTCACAGCATTGTTGTTTGTGCAGCTGTTGAGCTTGATGTTATTGCTGGTGTTAGAAAACAGCCGCACAACAGCCCTTTTTTATACAAAAACCATTGAAACCTATGAAGCCCGTATTATGAGTGAACTTTTCCATGCGGAATTCTTGCAAAACGAGTTGGAAGATCGAGGGACACGGTTTTATAATGTAGGAAAGTTGACTTATGAACGGCAAGGACAGAGCTTACAGATCGAATGCTATGTCAAAAGTCGGCGATTTACTTTTACCTTTTTGTTGCCTGAAGAGCAGCCTGAAATAGACACAGATGACCAAGAAGAATAGTACAGGAAAAGGATGGTTGTTTCGACCATCCTTTTTCATACAGAAATAGAAAAAGAATGTTTACAGCTTCACAAATTATTCTAAACGAAAGCGATTGATTATTTTGGATGAATCGGCTAAAATTAAACAGGTATATATGTTGTTATAGTTTTGAAAAGAGGTGCAAGATGTCCGCAGAAAAAATGGAAACGTCTTTTCATTTGACCGTTGAAGCGATCCAACTGCTTCAAAACGCATTGGAAACGTCTTTTTTTGATGCTTACGTAGAGACGATCGAAAATTTTGTTGATCAATACCAAGTTCGCGTGATCGATGGGGTACCAGATGAAGCAACTGCTGCTCGTTTAGAAACCATCTATCAAGAAATTCGAGCAATGGAACTATCGGCAGAAGAAAAACGCAAGCTTGCGCAGTTGGTTTTGTTGAAAGGCAGCCAAACGGAGCGCCTGCAGGCCAATCACCAACTGACACCAGATAGTCTTGGGTTTTTATTCGTCTATTTGATCGAGCAGTTGAGTAGTGCCGATCAACCAGTGAAACTTCTTGATTTATCGGTAGGCATGGGGAATCTCTTATTGACAGTCTTGCTGAATCTGCAATTAGCCAAGCGTCCAGTAGAAGGAACCGGTGTGGATATTGACGAAACCTTGTTGGCGATCGCAGCTGCAACTGGCGAATGGACCAAAGCGCCCTTGCATTTGTTCCATCAAGATGGCTTGCAAGAGCTTTTGATCGAACCGATGGATCTGGCGATCAGCGATCTACCGGTGGGCTATTACCCACAAGATGACAAAGCCCGCAGCTTTATTACGGCGGCTCCAGAAGGACACAGTTACGCCCATCATTTGTTGATGGAACAAGCGATGAACTATGTCAAAGCTGGCGGTTACGGTTTGTTCTTACTACCAAGCAATTTCTTGGAAACGGAACAGAGTGAATTTTTGAAAAAATGGCTGAAAGAAAAGGTTTATTTGCAAGGAATGATTCAGCTTCCTGAAGAACTCTTTAAAAATGAACATTCACGTAAAAGTATATTGCTTTTACAAAACCACGGAGGGACAAGCAAACAAGCAGAAGAAGTCTTGCTGGTCAAGCTAGCCTCACTGAAAGAACCAAAGAACATCACAAAACTTTTTGAACAATTTGCGGCTTGGAAAGCAGCAAATCTGTAATATAATTCGGATAAGGAGATCATCATGTCAAAAACAATCGCAATCAATGCTGGAAGTTCAAGTTTAAAATGGCAATTATATCAAATGCCAGAGGAAACAGTTGTCGCTAAAGGAATCGTTGAACGAATCGGTTTGAAAGATTCTATCTTTACCATCAAATATGGGGAAGATCAAAAATTCGAACAAATCATCGATATCAACGATCACGAAGTAGCTGTAAAAATGTTATTGGATCAACTGATCGAATTAAACATTTTAGGTGCTTATGATGAAATCACTGGCGTCGGTCACCGCGTCGTTCACGGCGGAGAAGATTTCCCTGATTCAGTTGTGATCACAGACGAAGTGATGGAACGCATCCAAGCATTGGCTGAATTTGCGCCATTACACAACCCAGCAAACTTGATGGGGATCACTGCTTTCAAAAAAATCTTGCCTGAAATCATCAGTGTCGCTGTTTTTGATACTTCTTTCCATGCAACGATGCCAAAACACAATTACCTATACAGCTTGCCATTAGAGTACTATAACGAGTTTAAAGTACGTAAATACGGCTTCCACGGTACAAGCCACCGTTATGTTTCTGAGCGTGCGGCAGAAATGTTAGGCAAACCAATCGAAGAATTAAAAATCATCACTTGCCATCTAGGGAACGGTGCGTCGATCACTGCAGTTGACGGCGGAAAATCAGTAGATACATCAATGGGCTTCACGCCGTTAGCTGGTGTAACGATGGGAACACGTTCTGGTGACATCGATCCTGCTGTTTTGCCTTACTTAATGGAAAAATTAGATTTGAACATCGATGAAATGGTGGATGTTTTAAACAAAAAATCTGGTTTATTAGGCTTAACTGGTATTTCCAGCGACATGCGCGATCTAGAAGCAAACTACGACAAAGAAGAAGTCAAAGTTGCTTATGACGTCTTTACTGACCGCATCCGTAAATACATCGGTGGCTATGTAACGACCATGAACGGTGTCGATGCGATCGTCTTTACTGCTGGTATCGGTGAAAATGATGCCCACGTCCGCAGCGAAGTTATCAAAGGCATGACTTGGTTTGGTTGCGAATTAGATGCCGATCAAAATGCAAAACGCGGCGAAGAATTAGTGATCTCAACTGAAGAGTCAAAAGTCAAAGTACTTTTGATCCCAACAGATGAAGAATTAATGATCGCTCGTGATGTGGAACGTTTACGCGGCTAAGCGAAAACATTTCTTAGAATAGAAGCTGAAACACATGCAAGAGAAATGCTTGCATGTGTTTTTTTGTAGGAAAGTCCGCAAAACGGGACTAGAGAGAAAAATTGGTGAAGACCATTTTCTAATTTTTTAAACAGAAAATTTAATAATTATACATATGAAAATTGGCTCATACTGCACCTAGGTGGATGGCTTCTCATTTTGCTTTCATTTGAATTTAAATTTCCTTCCTTTTTTACAAGATGTTCTCAGGGAAATACCCTTGTAAAAGTTGCCAAATGGGAATAAACTGGCATTTGTGAATTTTCAGAAAAATTCCGCTATTTTATTTTCATTAATTTTTATAAGGGGCCATTACATATGGAAAAAGAAAAAACATTCTTAGGTCAGCCGCGAGGGCTGTCGACGTTATTCTTCACGGAAATGTGGGAACGATTCAGTTATTATGGTATGCGGGCGATTTTGGTGTACTTCATGTACGATGCAGTTGCCAACGGCGGCTTAGGGTTGCCAAAAGGAACGGCTGTGGCGATCATGTCGATTTACGGTTCCTTAGTGTATATGTCAAGTATTGTTGGCGGTTGGATCTCGGACCGTCTTTTAGGATCAAATAAATCCGTCTTTTATGGTGGAATCTTGATCATGTTAGGACACATCGTCTTGGCAACACCTTTAGGGATTCCAGCGTTGTTTGTGTCCATGATGCTGATCGTCATCGGAACCGGACTCTTGAAATCCAACGTGTCGGGTATGGTGGGGCATTTGTACAGCAAAGACGATATCCGTCGGGATGCTGGTTTCTCAATTTTCTACATGGGGATCAATATCGGTGGCTTGTTAGCACCGATCATCGTCGGGATCTTAGGACAAGAGGTCAACTACCACTTAGGCTTTTCGATTGCTGCTATCGGGATGTTTATCGGTTTGGTGCAGTATTATGTGCAAGGAAAAACCACGTTGAAAAGTGTAGCGATCGCGCCAACGAATCCCTTATCGGCAGCCGAAAAGAAAACCTTCTTCCGAGCAGTCGTTCTAGTTCTTCTCGCATTGGCAGTGTTATTTGGCGCAGCTGCTGCAACAGGCCATCTGACGGTTGATTTCTTCATCAACTTCATCAGTGTTTTAGGTATTTTCTTGCCGATCTACTACTTTACCAAAATGCTGCGTTCGAAAGATGTCACACCAGATGAAAAGAAAAAAGTGTTGGCCTACATTCCGCTGTTCTTGTCAGCGATCGTCTTTTGGTCCTTAGAAGAACAAGGCTCATCGATCTTGGCATTGTTTGCTGCTGACCGTACGCAATCAACGTTATTCGGCATCAATATTCCAGCAAGTTTGTATCAA
Organism: Enterococcus sp. CR-Ec1; assembly: GCF_002850555.1. NCBI lineage: Bacteria > Bacillati > Bacillota > Bacilli > Lactobacillales > Enterococcaceae > Enterococcus > Enterococcus sp. CR-Ec1. The sequence goes on along the minus strand of NZ_CP025223.1, from coordinate 3,410,115 downwards.
ACCTTAAATCCACTTTTTGTCGTCTTACTGACACCTGTCTTTGTCTGGTTGTGGACCAAACTAGGCTCTCGTCAGCCACGGACAGAAGTGAAGTTTGCCATCGGTTTAGTCTTAGCCGGTTTGTCCTTTCTATTGCTAATGCTGCCAAGCCTCTTGTTTGGAGTAGAAGAACGGGTCAGCCCATTATGGTTGGTATTGAGCTTCTTCATCATGATTGCAGGGGAAATGTGTCTTTCACCGGTGGGCTTGTCGGTGACGACCAAACTAGCGCCGAAAGCTTTCGAAGCACAAACCTTGGCGATTTGGTTGTTAGCAGACGCTTCTTCACAAGCCATCAATGCGCAAATCGCTCGGTTCTATACACCACAAACAGAAGGGATGTACTATGGCATCGTCGGCGGAGTAGCCGTTGTTGTCGGCATCATCTTGTATTTAGCTAGAAAACCGATCCGCAACTTGATCGGCAACATTCATTGATCAAAAAATAAAAACTTGATTTTCCGCCTATGCATGGATTGAACAACCCATGCTTACTGTAGGAAAATCAAGTTTTTTTTGTTGCGAATCAATGTCTTAGTCAATCAATGGGCTTAGTGGCTGGCGTGTGATCTGCTGCTGTGCAATGACCAGGGCTTCTTGGAAGTGCTGCTGCAAAAAGTAGCGGTCATGGCTGACTGCCAGCAGGGTCCCTTGATAATCTTGCAGCATTTCTTCAATTTCTTCTCGGGCATAGCTGTCGAGGTGATTGGTTGGTTCATCCAAAATCAGGACGTTGATTTTTTCTAAAAAGAGTTTCAGTAACGCCAAACGGATTTTTTCACCACCAGATAAATCTTTGATTCGTTTGGCCACATCACTTTGATAAAACCCACTTTTGGCCAATTGCCGACGAGCAGCCTCTTCGTTTCCTGTCAACGTCTGTACGTAGGCCAACAAGCGGCTCTCAGTATCGGCAAACTGTAGCTGTTGGGGCAAATAGCCGATTTGTAAGCTGCTGCCGCGCTTGATAGTGCCGCCGCTAGGAAGCTCCTCACCGAGAAGTAATGTGAGTAAGGTTGATTTTCCGGTACCATTGTCGCCGATGATGGCTAGATGCTCCCCACGGTAGATTGCAAAACTGCTGTCTTTGAATAGGAGCTGATCGGCATATTGCTGGTGCAAGTCGCGAACGATGAACACCTCTTTACCTGATTTTCCGCCATTTGCCAAGCCTTGCAGCCGATTTTTCGGGGGCGCTGGCGGTTTGACCAGTGTAAGTTTCGCTAGGCGGCGTTCCAATTCTTTGGCTTTTTTGAAGAAGGATTCATTGTCTCCTTCATGGCCCCACTGACGAAATCGACGAATCATGACTTTCAGTCGCTGGACTTCTTTTTGCTGCAGTTCGTAATTTTTGGTCAGCTCCGCCAAGCGAGCTTCTTTCAAGACACGAAATCGGCTATAGTTCCCAGGATACTCAATCAGGGCGCCTTCTTCCAGTTCCCAGGTCTTGGTGGTGACTTGATCGAGAAAGTGTCGATCGTGAGAAACGACTAGAACCGCTTTTTTCGTATTCTGTAAATAATTTTCCAACCAGCGGATACTTGAAAGATCCAAGTGATTGGTTGGTTCATCCAGTAACAGCAAGTCAGCATCGGTGACTAACACTTTGGCTAAAGCGACTTTGACCCGTTCACCCCCGCTAAGGTCTGTTAACCGTGCGTCCTGCCGATGGGGAATTCCTAACCCTTGTAAGATCGCGGAAATTCGGTCTTCTAATCCATAACCGCCCAGCTCTTCAAAGCGCTGCTGCAGCTCGCCATAACGGATCAGACACTTCTCTAAATCAGTATCGGGTTCTGCCATCAAGGCTTCGTAATGGCTCATTTGCTGTTTGAGTTCTTGAATGTTAGCTGCAGAATGGAGCAGGTAGTGGGTAACGGTTGCTTCAGAAACTGTCAGCTCTTGCTCGACCGTCCCGATCCTCAAGCCTTTTTGGCGGCTGATAACGCCGCTATCGACACCTTCACTGCCAGTCAAGATTTGTAAAAAGGTTGATTTGCCCGTTCCGTTGATGCCGACTAGGGCAATTTTTTCCCCAGCTTCGATTTGGCAGGATAACTCCTCAAATAACGGATTCCCGCCGATGGTTTTTTTAATAGCAATTGCTTGTATGATCATGATCTCTCTCCTTGAGACCACTCAAAAAGGCCATGGATATCCATGGCCAGTGTTATTTAAACTCAGATTTTTTTGAGAAAAATACCTTGAGATGGCCATTGATTTTACGTAAATTTAACTGTTTTGGACAGACTCGTCCCGTCAACAGCAACTGTAAAACCAATTGCATGGCTAAATGCGATATGGTATCGTTGGTAATTTTCATTACTTGTTATTTTAGTCATGCGCATCATGGTCGTTTTCCCTCCTTTGTGTCTTTGTCTTTTCAGTGTACCTGAAAGTATCAGAAAGTTCAACCAGTACTGGCGGTTTCTTAGCGTTCCTCGATGCGTAATTCTGTCAGAGAGCTTTCTTTCATCTGACCGATGACCAAAGGAACGGTCTCATGAACCACATCGCTGTATTCTAAGCCGAACCAGCGTTCAGGTGAAATAGTATGGCGTTTGATAAAAAGCTTCGTCTGCATGACTTGCTTCTGCCATTTGCTTAATGCAGTTGCATTCGACAGCTCTTCTTCGATCATCACGAATTGGAAATCACCCACATTGCGTCCAGGCGTTAAGGAATAGCGTTGCGGCTGCAGCGGCAAGCGACCATCTTTCATCAATTCTTGAATGATTTGGCGAATGTAGAGATTGACTTCTTGCGGCACCCGAAAGCCGAGATAAAGCTTTAGTTTAACGATAAAATCGGTATCTGCCATCGAAACTTCATATTTTTTCGTATAAGGTTCATCGGTGACTTCCACATTGACGAACCAATACACTTTGGCACGCTTCGGCCGTTTGTCTAAAATGGAATAGATGAACTGCTGACCGATCTGATCGTCTTGCAGTTTAGGAACCATGAAGACGACGTTCGTCTGAGATAATGGCAAAGAATCATCTTCCCGCAACTGTTTCAATTGAGGGATGTAGGTAGAAAGTGCAACTTCTTCGGCAGCATTTTCTTGAATACGATTGCCCCATTCCCAAATCAGCATCACACCGATGATCACGCTGGCTAATAAGATGGCAACGTAACCGCCATGGAAAAATTTCGTCGCACTAGAGATAAAGAAAATGCCTTCGATCGCTGCAAAAAAGAGCGTGATGAACGGTGCCAAGAAACGGGTCTTCTTGTTTTGGTGCAAGTAGAAATACAGCAAAATAGTGGTCATCAACATCGTTACCGTAATGGCCAATCCATAAGCGGCTTCCATCCGAGTAGAGGTCTGGAAGAATAAGACCACGCCGGAACAGGCGATCCACAGCAAGGTGTTCAAGGCAGGAATATACATTTGCCCGATAGACGCCCCCGGATAGATGATTTGCATCCGCGGCAATAGTTTCAACTTGATGGCTTCAGAAACCAAGGTAAAGGAGCCAGACAGCAGAGCTTGCGAAGCAATGATGGCAGCGAGTGTGGCGAAGCTGACACCAAAGACTGTCCACCCTTGCGGCAATGCTTGGAAAAATGGGTTCAAGTTTTCGATTTCTTGATAAGTCGGGTTTTGATAGACTTGCAGCAGCCACGCCGCTTGACCAAAGTAATTCAGCATCAAGCAGATTTTGATATAGGGCCAGCTGGCATAAATGTTTTTTTTGCCCACATGACCTAAGTCCGAGTAGAGGGCTTCCGCACCAGTAGTCGCCAAAAAGATATTGCCGAGAATAAAGAGACCAGCGCTGTTATCGGGACTAAAGAGCAGATTGATCGCATACCGGGGATCAAGGGCCCGAATCACCGAAAGGTCACCGGCAAAGTTCATCACACCGACGATGCCCAAGAAGGTGAACCAGCCTAGCATGATCGGTCCGAAGGCTTTGCCGACAAACTCAGTCCCAAAGCGCTGCAGGGCAAAGAGGACCAATAAGATTGCTAAGGTGATGCCGACGATGATCGATTGGTCATTGCCGAAGCGATCAAAAAAGGCTGGAATTCCCCGTAATCCTTCGATGGCAGTGGTTACGGTCACGGCAGGCGTCAATACCCCATCTGCTAGCAGGGCTGCGCCCCCGATGATCGCTGGAATAATCAAGTAGCGGCTGTTTTTACGAACTAAGGTATAAAGGGAAAAAATCCCGCCTTCTCCATGGTTATCCGCGTTTAATGCGATCAAGACGTACTTGATCGTCGTTAACAAGGTCAGCGTCCAAAAGACGAGCGAGACGCTGCCTAAGATAAAGTCGGGCGTTAAGGTGCGTAGTCCGCCATTGTCCTCCACCAGGGCTTTCATTACGTAAAGTGGGCTCGTACCGATATCACCGTAGACCACCCCCATGGCGACTAAAAGTCCGCCGGCGGTCACTTTTTTCATTTTACTTGAACTCATTGACTGTTTTCCCTCCATTTTAAACTGCAAAAAGACCTAAGCGGCCCCTTGCCACTTAGGTCTTGCAAGAAACATCTTAAACCAGCGGATTCCCGCTTGCTGTTGATCTAAGATCATGGAACGATCCATGTGCTACTCCCCTAAAGTGCTCTTATTATCTTTGTTTTTGCAGCTCCTGTCAATTGATTTGATAAAAATGGCAATAAACATTTTTCTTTTACTACGTTTCAGCGTAAGATAACAATAGGTATGGAATAAGGAGGCAGGAAAATGATTGAGATCAAGAATCTGACGAAACAATATGGACCAAAAAAAGCATTGTCTGATCTTTCCCTGACGATTCGTCAAGGGGAGATCTTTGGCTTTCTGGGACACAACGGGGCAGGGAAGTCGACAACGATCAAAAGCTTAGTTAGTATTTTACAACCGACGAGTGGGGAAATCTTTTTTGACGGTCAATCCCTCGTGGAACATCGGGAAGCGATAAAAAAACAAATTGCCTATGTGCCGGACACGCCAGATTTGTTTTTACAGCTAACGGCAGGGGAGTATTGGGACTTGATTGCCGCAGCGTATGAGGTGCCAGCAGCGGAAAAGGCCGAGCGTTTGCAAAAATTAGGGCGCTTGTTTGATATGCTGTCTCATGAAGAAGAGACCATCGCTAGCTTTTCCCATGGAATGCGGCAAAAAACGCTGCTGATTGGGGCATTGATCCCCGATCCGGACATTTGGATCTTGGACGAACCATTGCAAGGCTTAGATCCCCAAGCAGCGTATGATTTAAAAGAAATGATGAAACAGCATGCTGCCAAGGGCAAGACCGTGATTTTTTCTACCCACGTCTTAGACACCGCCCAGCAGTTGTGTGATCAATTAGCGATTTTGAAAAAAGGTGAGCTGCTGTACAATGGCTCAGTGGCAGATTTGCTGGCACAGCATCCGTCGCTTTCTTTGGAAACGATCTATCTGCAAATGACTGGGAGAAGTCAAGAAGAAGCGATTCTTGCAGAAGCGGAGGAAGCGTAGATGCGAAAACAACAATTTCTGACGCTGACCTCCGTTAATTTGCGGTATGCCAATCCCCAACTAACAGACAAAGCCCGCAAAAAAGGCAAGGCTGGTTCGACCTTGACCAGTTATCTGTTGTTTCAATATGCGCTTTCTGGGGTAGTGTTTCTCCTAATCTATGGCTTGACGATGATCACATTGGATTTTAGTCAGATGCCGGGCTTTTTTACCTATTATGTCGCTTTGTTCGGAATCTTAGGCTTTTCCCAAGGGATTTCGTCCATTTACAATGTCTTCTTCGAAAGTCAAGATCTGCCAGCGTATTTGCCGCTGCCCTTTCGACAGAGTGAAATTTTTCTGGCAAAGATCGTGGTGGTATTTCTTACCGTTGCGCCGTTTATTTTTCCTTTGTTGGTCTTATTTCTCCTGACAGGGATTCGGGCAAACGTCTTTTTCTTGCTGACGATCTTATGGGCGTTCTTGCTGTTCGGCTTGTTTTTAGTCTTGATCTTCAGCATTTGCAGCTTGATCGTCTTCAGCCTGACCCGCACCAAGTTTTTCTTGAAGCATAAAAAATTGGTCACTAGTTTATTGCTAGGCGTGACGATGCTGGTTGTTGTGATCGGGGTCTTAATGATGAATCAGGTGAATACTTATGAGACAGACGTGGTAGACCGGGGAGCGATCAGCTTTTTATTGCCTTTTTATTATGTGATGGTGGCACCGTTTCAAACGACCGGTTTGCTTAGCTTGCTAGGGATCATCGCCACAGCAGGCGTGCTGCTTTTTGCCCTCTATCGATTGATCTTGCCGAAGTTTTATGAGCAAGTGGCAGCCGCGGCGCCTAACCAAGGGAGTGTTCGTCGGAAACATAAGCCCAATCAAGGCTTGGGCCAGCTGTTGTTTAATTACAATTCGCAGTTGATCCGTGATCCGAATTTGATCATGCAAGTCTTTTCTTCTTCGTTGCTGATGCCCATCATTTTCTTAGTGTCTTTTGTGTTTACAGGAGCGATTCAGTTAAGTGAATTGGATGAGCGGTTTATCGGTGTTGTTTTCGTGGCGGGGATCGCCTTGGCGGCACTGATGGTCAACCCGACTTCTTTTATCAGTAATTTGATTTCATTGGATCAGGAGAATTTCTTGTTTGTCCGCTCCTTGCCGCTATCGATGAAGCGCTACTTGCGGGAAAAATTCCGCTTTGGCGTCGTTTTGCAGCTGAGCTTAACGGCAGTCATCGTGCTGGCAGCAGTGCTTTTATTCAAAATGCCGCTGATTTTGGCTATCTCTTTCCTAGTAGGAGCACTTTGGAGCAGTTTTCTTTTGTGCTTGAAATATTTTGCTCGGGATTATCGATTGCTGCTTTTGGATTGGACCAATATCAGTCAATTGTTTACGAGAGGGGCGGGGAGTCTTGGGTTAGCCATTGGAACAGTCGCAACGCTATTTCTTTCCGTCATTGTTATCATCCTTTATGGCTTTGCTGCGACTTCGGTTGATTTTTGGTTATTGAATGGTCCGGTTTTCTTTGTGATCCTCTTGACCAGCGTCCTTTGGATAGCCCATTATCACCATAGATTTTGGCGTCGTTTTTCCTAAGGGAAGCGACGCTTTGCTTTTTTTATTTAAGGATGGGTAAATTAACTATTTATTCAGAAAATTCAGAAAAACTATTTACAATCAAAAGGAAACATGGTTAGATAGGAGTACCTATTACTTTGCTTTCATTTTTTGCTGTACAAGTTTGGATAACCGACTTGTCAAGGAGCTGTGACCAAAGGCAAAAAGACCAATGAGACCTAAGTGCTCGTTAACTCTTTTGCTTTTGTCACGGTTTTTTTTGCACAAAAAAACCTGCCAAGCAGCGGCAGGTCGTCTCACTATTAAGCTTTCGTCTGGTCTTTTGCTGGGACTTTGTTTTCTAGGTCTGTCCGCACAACTAACACATCACAGCCAGCATGGCGAATGACATACTCAGACACGGAACCGATAAAGATTCGTTCCACGGCATTTAAACCAGTGGCACCGATCATAATCAAATCGATGTTGTGATCTTCGGGCAATTGTTTGGCAATGATTGGTTTTGGCGAGCCGTATTCAATCACTGTTTTGACTGCAGTTACTTGGTGTTTGCGGGCATAATCCTCATAGTCTTTCAAAGTTTGTTTGGCCATTTCGGTTGCTTGCTCAGCAAGCATGCCGTCAAAAGAAGAAACGGTTTGAAAGGCCCGAGTGTCGATCACATGTGCTAAAACTAATTCAGAATCATTCCGCTGTGCCACATTCACGGCTTTTTTGAAGGCTAATTCTGACTCGCTAGACCCATCGACGGCTACCATGATTCGTTGATATTGTTGTAACATAAGAAACACTCCCATCTGTTATCTTCTACTTTTATTGTAATGCTTTTTTCTGGAAAAAGAAAACCTAATCTTCCTTTTTTTTCATTTTTTGTGCCAGCAAGATGCTGAATGAAGCGGAAGAGAGCAGCAACAACGCCAAATAAAACAAGGCAATCAGCTCTCTATCGACAAAGCCCACAACCAATGCCACTACGCCTAAAAGGAAATGAATGAGGCTATAGGTTTTTAAGAAGACTTTATTCGCCTCAGTAGTAGGGATCAAAGTGAAAAAAATCGCTTGTTTGGCATAAAGCAAATAACTGGTGCCGAATAATACGAGTGCCACGATCGTAAATAATAGAAGAATCATAAACATACGCCATCCTATTCTAAGTTGATAGATTTAGTATAGCGAACCCTAGAAAGAATAGCAAAAGCCACCCTTACTTTGATATCAGATGGAGGACGTTGCACGGTTTCTAACGGCTAGAAAACGCAAAAAAGCCATCTGTTAAAAACAGATGGCACATTCTAAAAAGAATGGGTAATATCCGTTGATGCCGTTCTTTTTCCCATAGTATTGATCCCGCAAATTCTAGCAGGTGGGTTCCACGGTCTAAGCTTCGAACTACCAAAGGAAAAGGCATGTTACCAGCATTGACACAAGACGGATCCCAAGATATCAATAAAAATGTTCGGTCAACACACAAAAGGGACAACTCGTACATCACAGAATTCCCACCCTTATAGTAGCATAGGAATGACGAAGGTGCAATAAAGTTGTTTGAAAACGATGCCAAAAAGTCACTATTTTTTCTAAGCACCTAGTTTTTTTTCTTTCGTTGCTGCAATTGTTGGTACCGTTGGCCCAACGCTTGCTCATATTTACCGGTGGCTTTCGGTTGATAATAGTGGGTACCTTTTAGCTTATCAGGTAAATATTGCTGATCGACCCATGCATCATCAAAATTATGTGGGTATTGATAGCCAACTCCTCGATTCAAACTTTCGGCGCCTTTGTAATGACTGTCTCGTAAATGATCCGGGACATCTCCAGCTTTACCGCTACGAATATCTGCGATCGCTGCATCCAATGCCATGTAGGCCGAGTTGGATTTTGGTGACAAACATAGATCGACCACCGTATCGGCCAAAGGGATCCGAGCTTCCGGCAAGCCCAAACGTTCAGCGGCTAACACAGCATTGACGGTTCGAGCAGCGGCTGCTGGGTTAGCTAAACCGATGTCTTCATAACCGATGACCATCAAGCGCCGACAAATGATCGCCAAATCGCCTGCCTCTACTAAACGACCTAAGTAATGCAGCGCACCATCCACATCGCTGCCGCGAATCGATTTTTGAAAAGCAGAGATCACATCATAGTGCGCATCCCCATCTTTATCATGGGTCAATGCTTTGCGCTGTACGCACTCTTCGATGATCGCTAAGGTCAAATGAATAATGCCGTCTGGTCCTTTTGGTGTGGAACGGGCAGCGAGTTCTAAGCCATTGAGGGCGCTTCGTAAATCACCGTTGGTCGCTCGCGAGAGATGCAAGCGGGCATCATCGGTCAATACGATGGTTTCTGATCCAAGTCCGCGAGTTTCATCTGCTAAAGCTTGATCAATGGCGGTCAAAATATCTTCTTCTTGGAGCGGTTTGACTTCAAAAATCTGTGTCCGACTGCGAATCGCTGGATTGATCGTAATGTAGGGATTTTCCGTCGTGGCACCGATCATAATAATCTTGCCGCTTTCTAAATGGGGCAGTAAAAAGTCTTGTTTTGTCTTGTCTAGTCGATGGACTTCATCAAGCAATAAAATGACAGTACCGCTCATTTTGGCTTCCTCTGCCACGATTTGCAGGTCTTTTTTTGTATCTGTGGCGGCGTTCAGCATGCGAAACGCATAGCGTGTCGAGCCGGCAATCGCACTGGCAATGCTGGTTTTTCCGGTTCCCGGCGGTCCGTATAGGATCATCGAAGAAAGCATTTTGGCTTCGACCATTCGGCGAATGATTTTCCCCGGGCCAACCAAATGCTGCTGTCCGACGACTTCATCTAAGTTCCGTGGCCGCATTCGATAAGCAAGTGGCTGCTGCATAAAACGATCCTCTCCTTTTCCTGTAAGTATAACATAAGAACGTACATTCTCATAAACAAGCTGATTTGCGTCCTTACGAAAACAAAAGGGCGCGTATTTTCCACTCAGTCAGCAAAAAACAGGTTCGTTGAAAAGAAATCGTTGAGATCACCGCAACTCTGTAGTCAAAGATAGTAAGTTGACCGAGAATTGTGTAGAATAAAGAGGGTGATGAGAATGGATGAATTAATGGCACTATTTGCGACACAGCCGACAACGACCATCGCACGTGCCTTATTAGGAATGTATTTGGAACATGAGATCCCAGAAGGAACATTAGGTGGGTATATCGTGGATTGTGAAGCGTATCTAGGTCCCGATGATCTGGCGGCTCATAGTGTGGGCATGCGAAACACACCAAGGGTTCGGGCGATGTATCAGGAACCCGGCACGATTTATTTATATACGATGCATACGCATCGAATTGTCAACTTTATTACGCAACCAAAAGGCATCCCACAAGGAATCATGATTCGCGGGCTAGAACCGGTGGATGGGATTGACTTGATGGAACAACAGCGACAAAAAACGGGACCGGATGTAGCCAATGGCCCCGGGAAAATAGTACAGGCACTACAGATTCCAGCTGAGCTTTACGGCGAATCGATTTTTACGAGTCCGCTGCATTTGGTTCCTGAGCGCCGACGTACCCCAAAAGAAATTTTGGCATTGCCTCGAATTGGTATCCCGAACAAAGGGGAGTGGACTCAGATGCCGCTTCGATTTGCGGTAGCTGGTAATCCTTATTTAACAAATATACGAAAAGCCGCTGTTCAGCAAGATCATGGCTGGCTAGAAAGAAGGAATAGTGATGGCGAAAGAAACGATATTGACTTACTTAGATCAGCGATTAACGAAAAAAATCTCCGATTATGATGTGGCGATCGATTGGGATGCCAAAAATCATACCATCGAATTGGTGTTGCGCTTGTTTGCCGAAAATCCTCAACAAGTCCAAATCGACGATGCGCAAGGTGTGGCATCAGAGGAAGCGATCATTGAATTTGAAGATGGGATTTTGTTGTATGATCCACAAAAATCAACGTTTGATGAAGAAGATTATTTAGCGACGATTCCTTATGCAGGAAAAAAAGGGATCCAAAAAGCGTTGTTAGACGGATTGGTTGATTACATTCAAGAAATTTTAGAAGAAGGCCAAAGCGATCTGCTTGATTTCTTGAACGATGACAGTGAAGAAGCGATCTTTGAATTGCGATTCAACGAAGAAGCATTTGTGGAGAAAATGACGAACTATCAAGCCGGGGCTGGGGAAACCATGATCCCGTACCCTAGTTACTAAGGAGAACGAACATGAAATGGAATGAAGTAACCGTAGCGACAGCTAGCGAAGCAGTGGAAGCAGTCGCCAATATTTTAATGGAACACGGAGCAAGTGGGGTAGCGATCGAGGACGTTTTAGATGTCGAAAATTTTAAAAGCGATGCGTATGGCGAAATTTTGGATAAAGAAACCTATACGACCTTAGAAGAAGGTGCGCAAGTCAGTGCCTATTTCCCAGAGACGATTTTTTTGCCAGAAGTGCTGCCGACGATCAAAGCAGCCATCGACCGTCTGCCGGAGTATGGTTTGGCAATCGGCAAAAACACCATCACAACGAGCGAGGTCGTGGAAGAAGCATGGGCAACGGCCTGGAAAAAATATTACCATCCAGTCCGTATCTCCCGCTATCTGACGATCGTGCCGAGCTGGGAAAACTATCAACCGCTGCAAGAAGATGAAAAGATCATCACCCTTGATCCGGGAATGGCCTTTGGGACCGGCACGCATCCTACGACACGCTTGACATTACAAGCCCTAGAAGTCTACTTGCGGGGCGGTGAAACCGTCTTAGATGTCGGGACGGGCTCAGGGGTGTTAAGTATCGCCAGCAAATATTTAGGTGCCAAAGACGTGTTTGCTTATGATCTAGATGAAGTCGCTGTGAGGTCCGCCCAAGAAAATATGGCGATGAACCCCATTGCTCACGATGTGACCGTGCAAGCCAATGACCTTTTGCAAGGGGTGACGGTCCCTGCTGATCTTATCGTTGCCAATATTTTAGCGGATATCATTTTATTGATGATCCCTGATGCATGGCGTTTATTGAAGCAAGAGGGCACCTTGATCGTTTCTGGGATCATTGAGACGAAAAAACAATTAGTGATCGATGCCATGATCGCACAAGGCTTTGAGATCGATCAATTGTTCAATCAAAAAGACTGGTATGCGATCGCCTTTAAAAAACCAGAGGTAGAGTAAGATGCAGCGATATTTTTTACAGGAGCCTTATGAAGCAAAAGCGGTGTTTGCCGTTTCGGGAGAACCCTTCCACCATATGATCCGAGTGATGCGCATGACTCCCGGCACGAAAGTCGGTTTAGTTTTTGAGGATCATTTGGCGATCATCGCCAAGATCAAAGAGGCCGATGAAGAAACGGTTTACTTAGAGGAAGTCGAAAAAGAACAGCAGGACAAGGAATTGCCGCTGCAGGTCACGATCGCTAGCGGCTACCCGAAAGGCGACAAGCTGGACTTGATCGTTCAAAAAGGCACGGAACTTGGGGCGGCAGCATTTATCGGTTTTCCTGCGCAAACTTCGGTCGTGAAATGGGATCAAAAGAAGTTACAGAAAAAGCAGCAGCGGCTGCAAAAAATCGCCCAAGAAGCGGCGGAGCAATCCCAACGGCAGATCGCACCAGCCATCACACTACTGGATAACGCCAAAGCATTTTGGCAAAGCCTCAGTCAGTACGATGCGGTCCTAGTGGCTTATGAAGAATCAGCCAAGCAAGGAGAAGTAGCGATGCTGCTGCAAGTGATCACCGAATTGCCCGTTGGTAGCAAAGTTTTAGCGATCTTTGGCCCAGAAGGCGGTCTGACCCCCTCCGAAATCGAAGGAGCCCAGGAAAACAACGCTAAATTATGCGGGTTAGGCCCTCGGATTTTACGAACAGAAACAGCACCGTTTTATTTTTTAAGTGCTGTCAGTGTGCTAACGGAATTAAAGAGGATGTGAGTTGATGAATAAGAACCAAGAAGCAATCAGTGTCCGTTTGTTGACGGCCGATATGACCGACTGGGTCTTGAAGGATTTTATCAATCAATATAAAACGGCTTTAAAGGAAGTCGTCGTTTTGCCTAGTGCCATTCGGCGGGCGAAAATCTTGGCACAAGGCTCTTCCTTACAAATCGGCGCAGTGATCGATTACCCCCTTGCCCAAGGAACACTGGCAAAGGTAGCGTTTGAAATCGGTCGGGCGTTTATGGAAGGTGCCGATTTTTTGGAAGTCTGGCTACCGGCTTCTTCCTTCATGGAAAATGATCGTGGCTTTGCGGAATTGACCGAAACGATTCGCTCCTTGACCTTGACAGGAGGGGAGATCCGCTTAGCTGTGCAAACCGAGATCATGAATGAATTGACGAAGATCCAAGTGGCACAACGCTTGAAAGAAGAAGCATGGCCAAAGATCGTGTTAGGACAAAAACAACCACTAGCAGAAGCATTGCACGACGTGAGCTTGTTTTCCTTAGATGGTGGCAGTCAACTGTCGATCCAGATCAATCCTGACACAATAGATGAACAAGCTATGCAATCACTACAGGCTGCCGGCGCCGAGAAAATCGGGCTCTCGTATCATGTTTTTGAAGAATTGCTTAAGGACAAGCCGGCACCCGATGTGCTTTGAACAACAGCGATTGAAAAATAGCTGAAAAATTTGTATAATAATACTACTAAATAAGAACTGCAGGTTAGACAGGAGTCCCATGCTTAGAACGTTTGTCCGCAAGGCTTTGGGTGCGTGACGAAACGTTAACAGCGACTTCTGTCTGCCTTTTTGATAGCACAAAAAAGAAAAGCAGGAGGCGGAATGAATGGCAAAAGAAGTTATATTGACCGGGCCCAATGTCATCAAATTGGTCGCTCATTATATGAGTGAAGAACATGTTGCCTTTGTCCAAAAAGCATTAGATTACGCGACAGAAGCCCATAAAGAACAATTCCGTAAATCCGGCGAGCCTTACATTATTCATCCAATCCAAGTTGCGGGGATCTTGGCAGAATTGCAGATGGACCCTCATACCGTTGCAACTGGTTTTTTGCATGATGTCGTCGAAGATACCGATGTGACGTTAGCCGATCTGAAAGAAGAATTCGGTGCCGATGTAGCGATGCTAGTGGATGGCGTGACCAAGCTGGGTAAGATCAAGTACAAATCTCATGAAGAACAATTAGCAGAAAATCATCGGAAAATGTTGATCGCCATGGCGCAAGATTTACGGGTCATCATGGTCAAACTGGCTGACCGTTTACATAATATGCGTACGTTGAAACATCTGCGGGAAGACAAACAACGCCGCATCGCCCAAGAAACGATGGAAATCTATGCCCCATTGGCTCATCGTTTAGGGATCAGCCGAATCAAATGGGAACTAGAAGATATTTCTTTGCGTTACTTGAATCCACAGCAATATTACCGAATCGTGCATTTGATGCAGACCAAACGAGAAGAACGGGAATCCTACGTTTCCGAAACCGTGGAAGAGATTCGGATCGCTACGGAGGAACTAGATATCTATGCTGAGATCTATGGTCGACCAAAGCATATTTACTCGATCTATCGCAAAATGAAAGACCAAAAGAAACAGTTCAATGAAATTTATGATTTGTTGGCGATCCGAGTGATCGTTGACTCCATCAAAGATTGTTACGCGGTTTTGGGAACGATCCATACAAAATGGAAACCAATGCCTGGGCGGTTCAAGGACTATATCGCTATGCCAAAAGCCAACATGTACCAATCGCTGCATACGACGGTCATTGGTCCCAAAGGCAATCCTGTCGAGATCCAAATTCGGACCCATGAAATGCATGAGATCGCTGAATTTGGGGTTGCTGCGCACTGGGCCTATAAAGAAGGCAAGACCGAAAAAGTCCGAGCCGACAAGATGACCCAACAAGTTGGCTGGTTCCGTGAAATCTTGGAACTGCAAGATGAAAGCTATGATGCTTCTGAATTTATGGAAGGTGTCAAAGGCGATATTTTCAGCGACAAAGTCTATGTATTTACGCCAAAAGGTGATGTGACGGAGTTGCCTCAAGGCTCCAGTCCACTGGATTTTGCCTATAGCATCCATACCGACATCGGCAACAAAACTACTGGTGCCAAGGTCAACGGCAAAATGGTCCAATTAGACTATAAGCTGAAAAATGGCGACATTATTGAGATTCTGACATCACCGAATTCCTTTGGGCCAAGCCGCGACTGGGTCAAACTAGTGGCTACCAGCAAAGCGAAGAACAAAATCAAACGATTTTTTAAAGCCCAAGATCGTGATGAGAATATCATCAAAGGACATGAGGCAGTGGTTCGTACCTTACAAGATATGGGCTTTGTGCCAAAAGAATTCTTGACGAAAAGCAAAATGGCGGAAGCTTGCGAACGATTCAATTATCAAACAGAAGATGACCTGTTTGCCTCTGTCGGCTATGGGGAAGTCAGTCCCACGACCTTAGCCAACCGTTTGACCGAAGAAGAACGGCGCGAGAAACAAATCGAGAAGCAAAAGCAGCAAGTCCAAGAGATGATCAATCAACCGGCGAAAAAAGAACCAGAAAAAATGAAGGTTCGTCACGAAGGCGGCATTGTCATTGAAGGGGTCGATAACTTGTTGATCCGCATCTCCCGCTGCTGCAATCCGGTTCCTGGGGATTCGATCGTCGGCTATATTACTAAAGGGCGGGGAATCTCGATCCACCGCAGCGATTGCCCCAATGTTCAAAACAAAGAGGCAGCGAACCGTTTGATCGATGTTGAGTGGGAAGATGCCACCGACATCAACAAAGAATACGATGCCGATCTTGAGATCTACGGCTATGATCGGTCTGGGTTGCTCAACGATGTCTTGCAGACGGTCAATAGCGTCACGAAACGCTTAGTGAGTGTCGAAGCCAAAACCAATAAAGACAAAATGGCAACGATCCGTATCACGGTGGCGATTCAGAATTTGACTCATTTGAAATCGATCGTTGATAAAATCAAGCAGATTCCAGATGTTTACAGCGTCAGACGTACGAAGGGGTGAGAAAGAATGCGGGCAGTGATCCAGCGAGTCAGTCAAGCAAGCGTGTCGATTGAGGACAATATCGTCGGTGCGATCCAACAAGGGTTCATGGTTTTGTTGGGGATCACCCATGAGGATACAGGCGACGATGTGGCTTATCTCGTAAGAAAAATCAAAAATCTGCGGGTTTTTGAAGACGAAGAGGGCAAAATGAATCGGTCACTGGAAAGCATAAACGGCGCGGTCTTGAGTATTTCACAGTTCACCCTTTATGGGGAGACCAAGAAAGGCAATCGCCCTAGTTTCATTCAAGCGGCACCGCCAAGTATTGCGACCCCGCTTTACGAAGCCTTTAATGAAGGTTTACAAGCCGAAGGCATCACTGTTGCTACTGGAAAATTTGGCGCAGATATGCAAGTCGCCTTGGTCAATGATGGCCCGGTGACGATCGTGATCGATACGAAAGAAAAATAGGGAATACAAAACGAAGGATTTTCTCGCTGGAAAAGAGTCGGAGAATTCCTTCGTTTTTTTTATACTCTCGAAAGCGCTAAGCATTTTTGATGGAATCCAAGTGAAATCTAAGTTGAAATCGGGAAATCTTACAAAACTGTTAGCAAAAATTCCATTCTTTTATTTGTTATTTAACATCTTTTTCTTGTTCTTTTATAAGGGTTATTAAATGGAAATATCTTTTTCACCCGTTTTTTAATATTTTAAATTCGAAAAACGATCCTTTATTGCGATTGTTCTTGAGGGAGAAGTATGGAATAATTGTTAAAAAATAATGTCACTGGAGGAAATAACAATGAACTTTTGGCAGCGTGCAATAAAGAGTATCACCAGAAGAAAAGGGAAATCATTTATTTTATTTTTAGTTCTATTTATTTTAGGCAATGTGATCGCTGGTGCTGTAGCAATTCAACAATCCACTGCCAACGTGGAGCGAGAGACGAAACGCAAAATGGGGAACGTAGCTACGGTGGAAATGGATTGGGAAGGTTTTGAAAAAGACCATGCGGATGCTTCGGAGGAAGAGCAGTCACAAGAAGATTTTTATCCGAAACCACCAGCGCTGGATCTTTATGAGCAAATCGGTCAATTAAGCTATGTGAAATATTTTGATTACCAAAATCAAGCTTGGTTAGAAACAACAAAATTGAAAGCCTATACGCCGGAGGATGGATCGGTCGGCATGGGTGGCAACTACTTCTCTTTGAAGGGCGGAAATTTGGTTGAGCCATTAGACATGCAAGAAGGCTTGATTCGCTTGGAGGAAGGCGAGGGATTGACAGAAAAAGATGTCAGTGAATTGACGAACGCGGTATTGATCAGTAAAGAGATCGCAGAATTGAATAACCTGAGTGTCGGTGATCAATTGGTATGGGATACACGGGCAGAAGTCATGATGGAAGGTGGTTCAAGCGAGGGAGTAAGTGATGATAGTGAGGATGCGACGGACGAAACGGCTGAGAGTGGCAATCGTGTCGCGACCTTTGATTATCCCGTGACCATTGCAGGGATCTTTTCTGTAATTAAAAAGGATCAAAGCAATCAAAGTAGTTCATCAGATCAAAGTGATTCACAAAATAGTGATCAGGTATGGCAAGTGATGGAACAAATCAATACCTTTTATGCTAGCAATAATTTAGTGCAAGATTTTAACAAATTGCAGTCTGAAAAACTTTGGGGTCAAGAAGTGATCGAAGAAGAGTCAGACGCCTATTATCAACCGATCTTTGTCCTAAATTCAACGGATGACGTCGAAGCCTTTAAACAAGAAGCCGGTGCGTTATTGCCCCAATATTATCGTATCATTGCTAATACGGATCAATACGAGCAGATCGCCGGTGGCTTTACTCGGTTAGGGGTGATCGCAAATTACATCGTGATCATTGCGTCGATCGCAACCATCTTTATTATTTCCTTAGTGGTCTTGCTTTTCTTACGAGATCGGAAACAAGAATTGGGCATCTATCTCTCCTTAGGGGAAAGCCGTGGGAAAGTCATTGGACAGATCGTGATTGAAGTCTTGCTGGTTAGTTTAGCCGCACTGCTATTGTCCTTAGTGACCGGGAACTTATTAGGTGGTGCCGTTTCAAATACCTTGATGCAAAACGATTGGATGAGTAATCAAAATGATATGGGCGGTGTTTATTCTGGCGGTTTGATGGCAGCTGATATTGATTACATGGATATCAAGAATGCCTATCAAGTGTCCTTCTCAGCAGGCTACATCATTACGTATCTGCTGTTAGGTTTAGGAACCGTCTTGTTCTCAGCTATTTTACCGCTGTTGTATATTTTACGCTTGAATCCAAAGAAAATCATGATGTAGGAGGAACCAACGATGACTTTATTAGAAACCAAAGCAGTCGATTACTATTACCAAGACGGCGATCAGCGCCGCTATATACTGAAAGAGACCTCTGTTTCTTTTGAAAAAGGGACTTTCTATGCCATCTTAGGGCAATCTGGTTCGGGAAAAACGACGTTTTTATCCTTGATCAGTGCGTTGGATAGTCCGAAAAGCGGTCAAGTACTTTATGAAGGCACCGATATCGAAAAAATTGGGCATGAAAATTATCGCCGCGACGACATCAGTATCATTTTCCAAAGCTATAATCTGATTCCCTATTTAAGTGCAGTTGAAAATGTCTTAGTGCCGATGGCGATCACGAAAAATCAGCTGCCAGACAATCAGCGAGAAGTGGCATACAATTTACTGGATTATATAGGCATCACCAAAGAAAAAGCCGATCGGCTCGTCAATCAATTATCTGGTGGAGAACAACAGCGGGTAGCGATCGCCCGGGCGTTAGCCACCAATGTCGATATCATTTTAGCGGACGAACCAACGGGGAATTTGGATGAAGAAATGGAACAAGAGATCATCGATATCTTTAAGGAGCTGGCACACGTCCACAACAAATGTGTGATCGTCGTGACCCACGCTAACGAGATCGCTCAACAAGCGGATGAAGTCTTGTATTTACGTAAAGGTGTGTTGAGTAAACATGAGTGATTTTTTATCAAATTTTAGCCCGGACAACTATGATGGCAAAAAGAAATCCGCTGGCAATAGCGAGAAAAAAACTAGCGAACCTGTCGGAGATCAAAATGCAAGAGGCGCGGAGCAAGCGAGCAAACCAGCGGAGCCAACGACGGTTCACCAATCAGAAGAGCCGACAGCTAGTGAGCCGATGAGTCGCTCGGCAGCCCGTCAACAAACACAGACGACTGAAGCAAAAGCGGCGAGTTCTGGGACTGAGAAGGTAGCATCAAAGGAACCAGTCAGCCGTTTTGGTAAAGAAGAAACGGAATTTGATCCGACCTACAAAAAGCGTCAGCAGAAAAAAATCTTGCTGATTGCTTTACTGACCGCCTTGGCGGTTGCCGTGATCGGGATCGTCTATTATCAGATGACCCATGTGAAGGTGCCGGATTTCACTGCCCAAGATCTGTCAGAAGCGCGGACGTGGGGCATGGAAGAAGGCGTCGCTATCAAAGTGGAGCAAGAATATGACTTTGACAAAGACGTCAACCAAGTAATCGACCAAAGTGTCGACCCTGAGAAAAAAATCAAGAAGGGTGCCACACTGACACTGACGGCGAGTCTCGGGCCTGATCCTGAAGAACGCTTAGAGCTACCGGATTTTTCAGCGATGCAAGTGACCGAAGCAAAAGATTGGATCGCTAGCAATAAAGCCGAAAACCTCTCTTTGATCGAACAATTTGACGACAATGTAGCAGCAGAAGCTTTTATCAAACAAGAGGCGGCCAACAAAGAGCTTGATTTAGCCGAATACAAACGCAAAGACCGTTTGAGTGTCTACTATTCAAAGGGCAAAGAAGTCTTTGAAAAAAATATTGAAGTACCTGATTTTACAGGCAAAGCCAAAAGTGAAGCTTCTGAATGGGCGAAAAAGAATGACTTGAAATACAAAGAAGAAACCGTCTTTTCTGACAGTGTCGCCCTGGATCTGGTCGTTTCACAAGAACCAGTCAAAGGCAGCAAACTTGCGAAAAAAGAAGAATTTGTGGTGAAGGTCTCAAAAGGCCAAGCTTTGACCGTTCCAGATTTTTCACAATACACGATCGAAGAAGCCCAAGGACTAGAATCAAAAATCCCGCTGCAAGTCAGCACGGTCTATTCCGATCAAGTGGCGTATGGTAGTTTCTTGAGTCAGTCGGAGGAAGCGGGCAAAGAGTACAGCGAAAGCGATACTTTGCCAACTGTCAAAGTCGTCTACTCATTAGGCAGACCGTATTTGAAAGACATCCGTTTCCAAGCAACGGAAGGCGACTTGCCAAAACTATTCTTTGATGAATACAAATCAAAAGGCGCCAATGTCTATTACGAAATCTACTATGTCGATTCGGCGGAACCAAAAGGAACCGTCGTTGAAATGAGCCGCTACGGCGAGTTCATTCCCCTAGAAACGTGGATCACCATCGGTATCAGCCGCGGCAATCTGCAAGGCAGTACCCAAACACCGCCGGCAGAGGATGGCGGGGAGGCGGATGAACCGGTCAGTACCGCTAGTTCATCTGCTGCCGAATAATCTCGCAACCGACACTTTTTCACACAGCATCAAAAGGTAAGCACCCTTCCTTGGAAGGGTGTTTTTACTTACTAATTGTAAAAAAAACACGAGCGAGCCGCTTGAAATCGCTGGATCGATAAAGTAAACTTGATGGTAACGAGAAAAAATGGCTCCGCAGTGCCATCTATAGAAGGGACGAAACAAATGATAAAAAAATTACTCGCGAATGTTGGCAGCTATAAGAAGGACAGCTTGCTGACCCCTGTGTATGTAGCAGGAGAGGTTGCCTTAGATGTCATTATGCCCCTGATCATGGCCATGATGATCGACCAAGGGATCGAAAAAGGAGACGCCGGTGTGATTCTAAGAGATGGCGGCTTGCTTTTTTTATGTTCCTTGATCGCATTACTTTTAGGAACGCTTGGCGGACGAACGGCAGCGATCGCTTCGGCTGGTTTTGCCCGCAACCTGCGGCACAATCTGTTTCGCCGAATCCAAGATTTTTCCTTTTCAAACATTGACCGCTTTTCTTCCTCCAGTTTGATCACCCGCTTGACCACTGACGTGACCAACGTCCAAAATGCGTATCAAATGATTATTCGTATTCTGGTCCGCAGTCCGTTAGTTCTGATTTTCTCACTTGCAATGGTTAGCACCATCAGCCCAGAACTTATGACGATCTACTTAGTTGTTTTACCGATCTTAGCGATTGGCCTTGCCTTAGTGATTCGTTTTGCCCACCCGCTATTTCTAAAAGTATTCCGCATTTATGACCGCTTGAATAATGTGGTGCAAGAGAATCTACAAGGGGTTCGCGTTGTGAAATCGTATGTCCGGGAAGAACAACAAGAAGAACTGTTTGGCGAAGTGTCCACCGATGTTTATCGGAATTTCACTCTCGCGCAACGAATCGTCTCTTTTAACATGCCATTGATGCAATTTGCAGTCTATACATGTATGTTGCTCTTGTCATGGTTTGGTGCCCAGTTGATCGTGGAACAAAGTAGCCTGACGACTGGTGAATTAGTCAGCATGTTCAACTACACGATGCAGATTTTGATGAGCTTGATGATGATGTCGATGGCTTTCGTGCAGATTTTGATCGCACGAACGTCGGCAGAACGGGTCGTGGAAGTATTAGATGAAGAAAGTGACTTGAAAAATCCCGCCGAACCAGTCAAAGAAATCAAAGACGGCTCCATCATTTTTGAAAATGTCGGCTTTAGTTACGCCAATGACAAAAACAAGTTGGCGCTGATTGATGCGAATCTACGCATCGAATCCGGTGAAGTCATTGGGATCATTGGTGGAACCGGGAGCGGGAAATCCACCCTCGTCCAGCTGATCCCCCGCTTATATGATGTGATTGAAGGGCGTGTCATCGTCGGCGGTCATGATGTTCGCGACTATGATTTAGAAGCATTGCGGGACCAAGTAAGTATGGTCTTGCAAAACAATGTACTCTTTAGCGGCACCATCAACGACAATTTACGTTGGGGCAATGAAGAGGCGTCGGATGAAGAGATCCAGCGCGTGGCGACGATCGCACAAGCCGATCCTTTCATTCAAGAGTTTCCTGATAAATATGAAACGCAGATCTCACAAGGAGGGAACAATGTTTCCGGTGGGCAAAAACAACGGTTGACGATTGCCCGTGCCTTATTAAAGAAACCGAAAATCTTGATTCTCGATGATTCTACTAGTGCCGTCGACACCAAAACCGATCGCAGTATCCGCGAAGGCTTGAAACGAGAAATTCCGGGAACGACGACGATCATTATTTCCCAACGGATCAATTCGATCGAAGACGCCGACCGGATCATCGTAATGGATGATGGCAAAATCAATGGCATCGGTACCCACGAAGAATTGTTGGCAAACAATGCCATCTATCAAGAAGTGTACCATTCGCAGCAGAAAGGATTTGGTGAAGGTGAAGAATAGACAAGCAGCAAATCCCAAGCGTACATTAAAACGTTTATTGCGAACGATGTTTGGCGACTACAAAGGACAACTCCTATTCGTCGTTGTTATGATCTTGTTAAGTGCTTTTGCCAACGTTCGTGGTTCGTTGTTTTTACAAGTCGTGATCGACGATCATATCACACCGCTTTTAGGGCAAGCCAATCCTGATTTTGGCGGCTTGTTTCGGGCGATCGTCCAAATGGCGATCATCTACCTGATTGGGATCTTGGCCGCACTGATCTATAACTTTATGATGGTCAAGATCAGTGAGGGCACGCAAAAAAAAATCCGTGACCAAATGTTTACACATATGCAGTCTCTACCAGTCGGCTACTTTGATGCCCGCTCAGATGGCGACATCATGAGTCACTTTACCAACGATACGGATACGTTGCGTCAAATGATCTCCCAAAGTATTCCAAACTTGATGATGGCGGCGGTAACCTTTTGTTCTGTCTTTATCGCCATGTTCTCCATCAGTGTTCCATTGACTCTGTTCGTGATGCTGTCGGTTATTTTGATGCTGAATGTGATCCGCATCATTTCTCGCCGCAGCGGCCGCTTCTTTGGCGCACAGCAACGAGATTTAGGCGCTGTCAACGGGTATATCGAAGAAATGATGCACGGACAAAAAGTCGTCAAAATCTTCAATCATGAAAAAATCGTCATGGAAGAATTTGATGCCTTAAATGATCAACTGCAAGAAAGTGCCACTAAAGCCAATGTCAATGCCAATACCTTGATGCCGATCATGATGAACTTACTAAATGTCCAATATGTCTTGATCGCCATCATTGGTGGCCTGTTTGCCATCAATGGTGTTTCTGGACTGACGGTCGGGATGATCGCTTCTTTCTTGCAACTGAGCCGTTCATTGAATGGCCCTATCAGCCAAGTATCACAACAAATCAACTTTGTGATCATGGCATTAGCCGGTGCTGAGCGAATTTTCAACCTATTAGATGAAACGCCAGAAATCGATCATGGCTACGTCACACTGGTCAATGCCAAATGGTCGCAAGGTCAACTAGTTGAAACCAAAGAACGAACAGGCACGTGGGCGTGGAAACATCCCCACGAGGATGGAACCATTACCTATACGGAAGTGACGGGAGACGTGCGATTTGAAGATGTTGATTTCGGCTATGTCGATAATCAACTGGTCTTACATGAGATCAATCTGTATGCAGAGCCTGGGCAAAAAGTTGCCTTTGTTGGTGCAACAGGTGCTGGTAAGACAACGATCACCAATCTGATCAATCGATTCTACAACATCCAAGACGGGAAGATTCGCTATGATGGTATCAATATTGAAAAAATCCATCTGGAATCCCTCCGTCGCTCATTAGGAATCGTTTTGCAAGACACCCATTTGTTTACTGGAACGATTCGCGAGAATATTCGCTTCGGAAAACTGGATGCTAGTGATGAAGAAGTGCTGGCAGCAGCGAAACTAGCCAATGCCGACATGTTTATCAATCATTTGCCAGAAAAATACGACACCGTGATCACGGGCGATGGCGAAGGGCTTTCCCAAGGTCAACGGCAGCTGTTGGCAATTGCTCGCGCAGCGATCGCTGATCCGCCAGTGATGATCTTAGACGAAGCCACCTCAAGCATCGATACCCGTACAGAGCGGATCGTCCAATCAGGGATGGATCGTTTGATGTCTGGACGGACCGTGTTTGTGATCGCCCATCGATTGTCTACAATCCAAAACTCCGATGCCATCATGGTGATGGATCATGGCCGTATCATTGAGCGGGGGACCCATGAAACGCTGTTGGCAGAAAAAGGCACCTATTATCAGCTATATACTGGGAAAATCGAATTGGATTGATTCTGCCATTGCTACGGCTTGAAGCTGCAGCGACTGGCGATCTGCCTATTTTCCCCTTGTTTGCAACGACCGATTGGCAGTAAGCCAGTCGGTTTTTTTGCGCAGCTCGAAAAAATGGTATACTGTCACTGAGACAGCCGTAGAACGGCGGCAGCACGTAAGCAGTTGTGCTGCGGAAAATGGATTCCACGAGGTGAAAATATGAAACTAGCATTGGCAAAGATCGTTTTAGACGAAGAATGGTATGAGGTGGTCCAATCGGAAAAAGGGCTAGTGTATTTTGGTCGGCAGCAGGATCATCATGAATTACTCAAATTCTTTCCATTGGCTGAAATCAGTAGTATAGCTGACCTTGATCCAGTAATTGAAACGCAGCTGCAAGCTTATTTTGCAGGGGAACCAGTGACGTTTACTTTTGCGTTTGATTTTGTAGGGACACCGTTTCAACAAACCGTTTGGCAAGCACTGACCCAAATTCCTTATGGTGAAACCACTACGTACAGTGACTTGGCGCTGCGCATTCAACGTCCGACCGCTGTCCGAGCTGTCGCCAACGCAGTGGGGCGTAACCCAATGATGATCGTGGTTCCTTGTCATCGGGTGTTAGGAAAAAACGGCCGCTTGACGGGGTATCGGGGCGGGTTAGCAACCAAACGCCGACTACTGCAACTGGAAGGGATTCCGTTTAAAGAATAAGGAAAGCAAACTATTTATAGTAAAAAATACTAAAAAGCAATTTCATTTCCTTTTTTCTCTGGTATAATAAAATTGATTCCGGTTACAAGAAGGGGTGGAGGAAATGAACATCGTTGATTTGCAAAATGGTTCTGATATTCGAGGGATTGCGATCGCAACAGAAAAAGAACAGGTGACGCTGACGGAGCAAGCGGTTCGGCAAGTTGCTTCGGGCTTGCGCAACTGGTTGGAAACAAAGGGCAGCGGACCTTTTCGCGTGGCAGTCGGTCGTGACAGTCGCTTGAGTGGCGAAGCACTGCAAGAAGTGTTGATGGCACAGCTGCAGCAAGAAGGCGTGGCAGTGATCGATTGTGGCTTGGCAACGACACCAGCCATGTTTATGAGCACACAGTTTGCGGATTTCGACTGTGATGCTGGTGTGATGCTGACAGCTAGTCATTTGCCTTATTACTTTAATGGAATAAAAATTTTCAGCCGCCAAGGCGGTGCCGAAAAAATGGATATCCACTATATTTTGACCCACACTACCGTTCATGAGGCAGCGGAAAAAGGAAGCTATCAGCAAAAAGACCTGCTGACGCCCTATGCCCAAGATCTACTGCAAAAAATTCGCCAAGGGATGGGAACCAATGAGGAAAAACCTTTGGCTGGATTAAAGATCATTGTTGATGCAGGCAATGGTGCCGGCGGCTTTTTTGCTGAAAAAGTGTTGCTGCCGCTAGGGGCAGATACGAATGGCTCGCAATTTTTAGAACCGGATGGGCATTTTCCCAATCATATCCCTAATCCAGACAATAAAGAGGCGATGGCAAGTATTCGTGAAGCCGTCTTACGAGAACAAGCCGATCTAGGCATTAT
Source organism: Enterococcus sp. CR-Ec1 (assembly GCF_002850555.1). NCBI lineage: Bacteria > Bacillati > Bacillota > Bacilli > Lactobacillales > Enterococcaceae > Enterococcus > Enterococcus sp. CR-Ec1. The sequence goes on along the minus strand of NZ_CP025223.1, from coordinate 3,384,184 downwards.
TTTCGATACCGATGTCGACCGCTCGGCTGTCGTGACCAAAAGCGGTGAGCCCTTGAACCGCAACAATATGATTGCTGTATTAAGCAAGATCATCTTAGCGGAACACCCAGGCACGCGCATCGTCACCAATTCGCCAACCTCCAATCATTTAAAAACTTTTATCGAAGCACTGGGAGGACAGCAAGTACGCTATATTTCTGGCTACCGCAATGTGATCAACAAAGCGATTGAATTGAATGAAGCAGGACTGGACACACAGTTAGCCATCGAAACCAGCGGGCATGCCGCGTTTAAAGAAAATTTCTTTTTAGATGACGGGGCGTACGTGATCGCCAAGCTCTTGATGATGCTGCCACAATTGCAACAGCAAGGCACGACACTGGATGAGCTGATCGCGGCGTTGCAACAACCCGCCGAGACCCAAGAATTGCGCTTTGCGATCCAAAAAGCCGACTATCAAGACTATGGTCGCCAAGTGATCGCGGATTTAGCCGATCATTTGCTGCCAGGCTGGCAGATCGATCCAGAAAATGAGGAAGGCATTCGCATCAACTTGACAGCGCCCTATGGCCAAGGCTGGTTCTTGCTGCGAATGAGCTTGCACGAACCACTGCTGGTGCTGCAGATCGAAAATGATGAAGCGGGTCATCTACCGGCAGTCGTTCAAGCAATCGGTCGCTTCCTATCGCAGTATGAAGCCATCGATCAAAGCAAACTGACACAGTTTTTAGCACAGCAACCAAAAATTTGAAGAAAAGCAGGGAACTAAAATGGTGATCTTGATGCTGCTGATCATGGCAGTGACGTATGGTGTGAATTTTTTCTTGTTTCGTTATTTGAACAAACGACCAAAAATCGATGTCGTTGAACGGTTATCAATGCTATTAGGTGTCAACATGAGTGTGCTTTTTTTCGATGGGATTTTATTGTTTATCGGAAAACTACTAATTGAGACTGTTGAGATCATCGAGTAACCTAGTCGTCCGTTTTTTGTTTGCCTCTTCACTGATTCCTCAGGACAGTGAAGAGGTTTTTTAGGGTTTGCTAAAAACGGCGATTAATGTTCGCATTCGTTTTTGATATTTGATAAAGTAAAGAGGAGAAAATTACGCAAAGTGAGGGAATTCACGGATATGGCAAAAATAATGGTAGTAGAAGATGAAGCGGTGATTCGCCAACTGATTATCGAAGAACTAGAAAAATGGCAGTTTGAGACCTTTGGCACGACGGATTTCCATCAAGTGTTGACTGACTTTGAAGAACAAGAGCCCCAACTGATTTTACTGGATATTAATTTGCCGGTTTTTGATGGCTACTATTGGTGTCAAAAAATCCGCGAAGCTTCCAAAGTACCAATCATTTTTATTTCCAGTCGCAATACCAATATGGATATGATCATGGCCATGAATATGGGGGCGGACGATTTTGTGACAAAACCTTTTGAGATCGACGTTCTGATTGCAAAAATCAATGCCTTATTGCGCCGTTCCTACAACTATGTAGAAAGCAGCAGCGAGACGTTAGTGCATAACGGTTTGACCCTCAATATCGACAACAGCAGCATGTATATCAATGGCGAAAGCATCGATCTTAGCAAAAACGAATACCGCCTGCTGTATATTTTGATGAAAAATCACGGCAAGATTTTAAGTCGTGAAAAACTCTTGCGGGCCTTATGGGATGACGAGCGTTTTGTAGATGACAATACCTTGACGGTCAATATCAATCGTTTGCGACGAAAAATCGAACAAGCGGGGATGAATGGCTACATTGAAACCAAGGTTGGTCAAGGGTATATCGTACCATGACAAAGTGGCGGGTTTTGCGCAGTTTTTTGAAAGATCGTTGGCTGCTGTTTATTGGCTGGCTGGTCTTTTTCGTGTTGACGGTCTTAGTTTTTTGGCTGACTCCTCATTCCCCGATGGATTGGGGTACAGTCGGCTATCTCTTTTTGATGCAAAGTGTCTTGATGGTGTTCTTTTTGGCAATCAGCTACTTATCTAAGCGGCGTTTTTGGCAAAAAATCACCCCCAAGCCCGGAGACAGCTTGCTGCAAAACTACTTGCAAGGAGCACGCTCGGCGGAAGAAGAACGGATCGAATCTTACATCAATCAGTTGATCCGAGAGCACCAAGAATTGATGCAGCAAGTCGTCAGCAATCAAGAAGAACAAAAGGAATACATCGATTCGTGGGTCCATGAAATCAAAGTACCTTTAGCCGCATCACGATTGCTTTTGCATTCGATCGAATTTGATATTCCAGATGAAAAATTCATCTTACTAGAAAATGAATTGAACCGCATGAACGAATACGTCGAGCAAGTCTTGTACGTCGCCCGTTTGGACAGCTTTTCAAAAGATTATCTGGTCCAAGAAATTTCATTGAAAGCCGTCATCCAGCCGGTTTTACGCAGTCAGGCAAATTATTTTATCCAAAAGAACCTGCACTATGCCGTTGAAGGTGAGGATCAGCAAGTGTTGACCGATGAAAAATGGCTCGGCTTTATCTTTCGACAATTGGTCAGCAATGCCGTTAAGTACACACCACAAAATGGGCAGCTGACAATTCGGATCGAAAAAGATGCCCAAGGAACCTATCTCCACTTGCAAGATAGTGGGATCGGCATTCCTAAAGAAGACATGCGTCGCATCTTTGATAAAGGCTTTACGGGCGAAAATGGGCGCCAAACGGACACCCACTCGACGGGATTAGGGCTCTTTTTAGCGAAAAGTTTAGCGAAGGAATTAGGCATCGAGCTAACGGCTTCGTCGACAGTTGGAAAAGGAACCACCATGACGCTGTTCTTTCCCTTGTTGAGTTATTATGAGGAAAAACGCTAATCTGCTTTTTTTCGAGTATCTTTTTGTGTTTTTTGACAAAAATCACTTGTCCCTAGAACGTTTTCACTGATACACTAAAGCCTGTGTTTAAAATTGAATGGTAAGGATGAATGAAATGGAGATACTCGTTGCATTAGTACCAATGTTTGCGTGGGGCAGCATTGGTTTAGTAAGTGCCAAACTTGGCGGGGATGCGAACCAGCAAACGCTAGGAATGACGATTGGTGCCTTTTTCTTTTCTCTGGTCGTATATTTTGTGACGATGCCAGTGATTGATGGAAAGGTGATTTTGATCGGTCTTTTGTCTGGTCTCTTTTGGTCCGTCGGTCAAAACGGTCAATTCCATGGCATGAAATATTTAGGTGTGTCTGTTGGACTGCCGCTTTCAACCGGCATGCAGCTGATTTTAAATACGGTCGCCGGTGCATTGTTTTTTGCGGAATGGACCCAGACCCGCGATTATGCATTAGGTGTTAGCGCGTTGATCTTATTGGTGATCGGGGCTTATCTGACCGCTCGCCAAGATGGTGAAAGTCCGGTAGAAGCCGGCAGCAAGATGCTTGATTTTCCTAAAGGATTTCGGGCATTGATCTCATCCACTATTGGGTACGGCGCCTATACGATTTTGATTACTTGGGCAGGATTGGACCCATTGGCGATCATTTTGCCACAAAGTGTCGGGATGCTGATCGGTGCCAGCCTATTTGCTTTAAGAAAGACGAAGGTCGACCGTTTTGTAGGGAAAAATACCTTGTCAGGATTGTTATGGGGCATCGGCAATGTCTGCATGCTGATCACGGTTCAGCAAGTCGGACTAGCGGTGGGCTTCTCATTGTCGCAGATGGGAATCATCATTTCAACGCTAGGCGGGATTTTTATTCTCGGCGAAAAGAAAACCAAAAAAGAACTGCGGTATGTGGTGATTGGTTGTCTGCTGGTGATTATCGGCGGTGTTTTGCTGGGGTATATGAAAGCAACATAAACGTATATTTTTGAGGAGGAGTTATGGATTTATTTCGAAAAAAAGTCATACAACGGGAAAGTGTGACGAATTTAAAAAAAGAGTTGAAGTTAAAAGATTTGATTATGTTGGGGATCGGCGCCATTATCGGCACAGGTATCTTTGTTGTTACAGGGACTGCTTCTGCTGAGTATGCCGGACCGGCATTGATTCTTTCCTTTGTTGTAGCTGGTATCGTTGTTGTGTTATCAGGGCTTTCTTTTGCGGAATTTGCTTCTCGGATCCCCGTTTTAGGGGGCGCCTATTCGTATCTGTATGTCGTTTTTGGTGAATTTACCGCGTGGCTGGCAGGCTGGTTTTTGATTTGCGAGTTCTTATTGGCCGTTTCTTCGGTGGCATCTGGCTGGTCAGGCTATGTGCAAGGCTTTTTGGCCAGTGCGGATATCCATTTACCAACTGCGTTGACGGGCGGTTATGACCCAAGCAAGGGGACCTACATTGATTTGATCGCTGGTTTAGTCATTATTTTTGTAACCTTGTGGGTCAGCCAAGAAGCGAAAAAAGCGTTACGTTTGAACAATGCCATGGTATGGGTCAAATTCGGCGTGATCCTCTTGTTTATCGTCTTTGGTGCCTTTTTCGTGGAACCAGACAACTGGCAGCCCTTTATGCCCTTTGGTTTTTCAGGCGTTTTTAATGGTGCAGCGTTAGTTTTCTTTGCTTTTCTTGGCTTTGATGCCGTCGCAATGGCGGCGGAAGAAGTCGAAGATGCCAAGAAAAATGTCCCTCGAGGAATCATTGGTTCCATTGCGATCGCAACTGTCCTTTATATCATTGTCACACTGATCATGACGGGAATCGTTCCGTTTGCTGAATTAGGAGTCAATGATCCGGTAGCTTTTGCGATGCGTTATGTCGGTCATGGGGTTGTCGGATCAATCATTTCTGTGGGTGCGATCTTGACCTTATTAACAGTGACGATCGCTATGATGTACTCCTTGGCGCGTCTGTTATATGCCATCAGTAAAGATGGGTTATTGCCAAAAGCGATGCAAGCCATTGATCCAAAGCATCAAACACCAAAGAAAGCGACCTACATCGCGGGTGTTTTTGCTTTCTTCTTTGCGGCAGCTTTCCCATTGAATATCTTGGCAGAATTGACCAACATTGCGGCATTGTCGTATATGATCTTAATGTCCTTAGGAATCATCAAGCTGCGGAAGATGATGGGCCCACCTGCTAAAGGCGAATTCAAAGTACCACTGGTACCGTTATTGCCTTTGTTGTCCGTTGCCAGCTGTCTCTTCTTGATGACCCGTCTACAAACGGCGACCTGGATCGTTTTTGGGATCTCCTTAGTGATCGGAATCGCGATCTATTTTGTATATGGCTATCGTAACAGCGAATTAAATGAGAAAATTGACGAATAGGATTGTGAAAAGGCAAAGACCCGGATGCGGTTTTTGTCTTTTTTTATGTAAATATAGCCGAGCTTCCTATAAGCAGCGTTTTAGGAGGCTTTTTTTGTTATTCAAATAGTGGTCATTTCTGGTGCTGATCATTGCAATGACAGTCTTTCTTGATCAAAAGTCCTCTATGAATCTGCTTTTTTTTGAGAAATTTTCCAAATGACAGATTCGCTAAAGGTTCATCCAGTATGCTTTTGTTAGAGAAAAAAAGAGAGGATGTTGGCAATTGAATTATATGAAACGGGCATGGCTGAGTGTGACGAGAAAGCGAGGAAAATCTGCAATATTGTTTGCTGTTATTCTAATTTTAGGAAATGTGATCGCTGGCGCAATTGCGGTCAATCAGTCGACTCAAAATGTCGAAAAGCAGATCAAAAACCAATTAGGTTCCCTCGCAACGATCGATATCGACTATGAATCCTTGATGGCAAATAGTGAGGGCGGCGCAAGTATGGAGGAGATTCAGCCGCTGCCGGAGGAGCTGATCAAACAAATTGGCGAGCGCTCGGAAGTCAAACAGTATGACTATTTGCGAGAAGCATCGATTGCTGTTGAAAACTTCAAACCTTATCGTTTTAGTCGTCAAGAAGATGATGACAATGTCATGATCGTTGGGGGCATGCTTTCCTTGATCCATTTGGCAGGAACCAATCTCTTAAAGCCGCTAGACTTTGAAGAAGGTACGGTGAATTTAACACAGGGACGCTTCTTCACTGAAGAGGAACAGCGTACCGGAAAACGTGTGGGGTTGATTTCTGAAGAGTTGGCTCAGGAAAACGGCTTAGCCGTCGGTGACACCATGGTCTTAGATGGACAGTTTATCGACTATTCGTCTGGTGAAGAGACAGAGAAACAAAAAGGCAATGATTACCCAATTGAAATCGTCGGGATCTTTAAAAACACAAATTTAGAAAAAGCGAATGAAAAAAATGATAATTCGAGTTCGTCCTTTTTTGATGATAGTCCCTTCAATCGTATCTATATGCCAAATGATGCTGTGAAAACGATTGTTGAAGAGGAACGTGCGGGGCAACAAGCGGCATTTCCAGCGACAGATCCTGGTTCTGATAAGGATTTCTTTACCCCGCAATTTATTTTGAATCAACCAGAAGATGCAGAACAATTCAAACAAGAGGTGACACCACTCTTGCCAAATGGCTATAAGGTCAATGCTTCTACGGATGAGTATGACCGTGTGGGAACCAGTATGAATCGCTTATCACAAATTTCCTCGTATGTCGTAGTGATTGCGGTGATTGCTTCCTTGATTATTATCTCCTTGATCATTGTCTTGTTTACCCGAGATCGTAAATATGAGTTAGGTATCTACCTTTCGTTAGGGGAACGCCGGAAATACGTGTTTGCACAGATTGTGATCGAACTCCTGTTGATTGGTGTCAGTGCAATGCTGATCTCCTTGGTTACAGGGAATATGCTGGGCAAGATGGTTTCTGAATCTTTGTTAACCAGCAGTATGCTAGAGGCAAACCAGACAGGGATGGAACAATTCTTTGTGGGTGCACCGAAAATCGACCAAGCGACGATCAACGAGGCGTTTCGCGTTCAATATACCTTATCTTATGTGATCGCCTTTTTAGCGACTGGGATCGTGACGATCTTGCTTTCGGCAGTGGTGCCGCTGTTGTATATTTTACGGTTGAATCCGAAAAAAATCATGCTGTAAGGAGCGATGAACATGGCAATTTTAGAAACAAAAGACATGACGTATTACTACCAAGATGGCGAGAATCGCCGGAAAATTTTAGATAAAACCAATATCTCCTTTGAAAAAGGCAAATTTTACACGATCTTAGGAAAATCAGGCTCAGGAAAGACCACTTTTCTTTCCTTGATCAGTGCATTGGATCAGCCAACCGATGGGGAAGTGTTTTTTGAAGAAAAAAATATCAAAACGATCGGTTATGAAGAATATCGCCGCAACAAAATCAGTTTGATTTTTCAAAGTTACAACTTGATCCCTTATTTGACGGCTTTAGAAAACGTCCTTGTTTCGATGGCGATTTCAGACAACAAACTCCCGGATCAGCATGATCAAATTGCGTATCGTTTGCTGGACTATATCGGCATCAATTCCACGAAAGCCGATCGTTTCGTCAATCAGCTTTCCGGTGGGGAACAGCAGCGGGTCGCCATCGCTCGTGCTTTAGCGACCAACGTTGATATCATTTTAGCCGATGAACCTACCGGGAATTTGGATGAAGGCATGGAACAAGAAATCGTGGATATTTTTAAAGAACTAGCGGCGATCCACAACAAGTGCATCATCGTAGTGACCCATTCGACCGAGATCGCCAAGCAGTCAGATCAGACTTTTTACTTAAAAAAAGGTGCGTTGACGGCCTATGAGTGATTTTTTATCGAAGTTTGAAGAAGAACCGAAACAGCCAGACAAGGGATCAGCAGCAGCCGAAGTACCTTCTTCCCGTGCTTCCCGCAAAGAAAAAGGTTCAGCTTCTTTAGAAGAGGGGATCGAACATGATCCCTCCTTCAAAAAGAAGCGGCGAAAAAAACGACTGCTAGGGTTAGCTGCCTTGCTTGGACTCTTTATACTCAGCGGCTTTTTATTTTTCCAATTGGCGTATGTCCGGTTGGATAACTTTGTGGACAAAGAGATCTCAGAGGTCAGAGAATGGGCAGCGGAACATGATCTTGCGGTTGATGTCACACCAGCCTATGATGAAGCCCCAGCCAATCAAGTGATCGCCCAAGCAGAAGCCGCCAGAAGTCGAGTCAGAAAAAGAAGCACCCTGCATCTAACCGTGAGCCAAGGACCTGATCCAGAAGAGAAATTGGCATTGCCAGACTTTATGGAAATGACGAGGGACGAGGCAGCAGAGTGGATCGAAAAAAATCAAGCAAGCAATTTGACGATCGTCGATGAATACCACGATGAGATCGAGGAAAAAGCACCGATTCGAGTAGAATTTACCAATAAAGAAGTCTCACGAGAGAACTATCATCGTCGAGATGTCGGACGAGTCTTTTATTCCAAAGGCGAAGAAACCTTTGAAAAAGATATTGAAGTACCAGACTTTAGTGATAAAACCCGTGCAGAGGTAGAAACATGGGGGAAAGCCCATGAGCTGGAGCTTGAAGTCAAAGAACAGGCTTCGGATACTGTGGAAGAAGGCAAGGTCATTGAACAAAGCGTGGCACCAAAAGAAAAAATCGCGAAACGGGATGCGTTTCAAGTAACGATTTCCCTAGGGAAAGGGGTCACCGTACCAGACTTTTCAACGATTTTACCAGATGATGCCCAGGCCGCTGTTGAGGGTGTCACTGTGCGGATGCGGATGCAGTTTACTCAGAGTCTGCCCTATGGACAATTGATCTCGCAAAGTGAGACCGCCGGGACCGTCTTAACCAGCAAAGATGACCAAGGCATTGAAGTCGTCTATTCGGCAGGTCAACCTTATATCAAAGATTACCGTCGAAGCGAGATCCTTGAAGGGGATCTGCAAAAACTCTTCTTTGATGAATTCCGTTCAAAAGGGGCGAACATCAGCTATCAAGTCCGTTATGTCAATTCAGCAGAACCCTACGGGACAATCGTGGGGATGAGCAAGTTCAATCAGTTTTTACCGTTAGAAGATACGATTACCTTCGATATCAGCTTAGGCAATCAGACAGCCCCAGCGGCATCTGATTCTGAATAGTCGCTTTCTTTTTTAGTCAACCTGCAAAAGGAGGAAACCCATGCGTCATCAAGAGAATTTTCAAGACCTTAGGAAAAAGCTGTTTGTGTTTTTACTAAGCGGTATGGTAGCATTGTTGCTACACATGTGGATTCATCAAACAAGTGTACACATGCGGATCGTTTCAACAGAACCTTTTATTGGAGAACAATTGGAATGAGTCTATAGGAATGATTGTGCTTACTGAAAAGTGATTGAAAAAGAAATGATGAGTGTAAAAGGGGGACTGACCGATGCGGATCTTATTCGTAGAAGATGAGCCATCGATCGCAGAAGCGGTTGCCAGCTTATTGAAGAAACAACATTATTCCGTTGATTTGGCGTATGATGGCGAAACCGGATTAGATTATGCAGCGAGTGGTGTATATGACATTCTCGTTTTGGATATCATGCTGCCAAAAATCGATGGGATCACATTGCTAAAGACGTTACGCAAGCAAAATATTCGCACGCCGATCATTATGTTGACGGCCAAAAGCGAAGTCGATGACAAAGTACTCGGCTTGGATGCAGGGGCAGATGATTACTTGACGAAACCCTTTCAAATGAAAGAGTTGCTGGCACGGATTCGTTCGCTAGGCAGAAGAAAAGATTTGGATTATCAAGAAGACCAGTTAGCCTTTGGCAACGTGGGCTTAGATCGTAATGAGCTGCAGTTAGCCACACCTAGCAATCAAGTGGTGCTGTCACCCAAAGAAATGAAACTGATGGAGCTATTTTTAGCCAGACCTAAAGTGATTTTATCAAAAGAAACCATCATCAATAAAATTTGGGGCTTTGATCCCGATGTGGAAGAAAACCGCGTTGAAATCTATGTGTCTTTGCTGCGGAAAAAACTGACGCTGCTTGAAGCGGATATCGGCATTCGCACGATCCGCAATGCGGGGTATATTTTGCAGAGCAAGGAGCCGCCATGTTAAAAAAATTGCGAAATAAAATGCTGTGGTTCAATATGGCGTTGATCTCAATCATTGTCTTAGGTGCCTTTACCTTTATCTATATTTTGAATGCCACCCAAATTGAAAACGAGATCCAATCATTGATCTCGCAAGAAGCAAACACCCTAGCTGCGGTACCTTTGGATGAGGAGGAAGTGCGGCAATCACTGACAGAGCCTGAGTATCCAATGATGTTGACCATCACGAATAGTACCAGTGAGCTCAGAGAGATCGCTCTACTTGACATTAGCCAAATGGATGTCGTGATTCAAAGTATTGATGAGAGCGTCGATCAAAACGAGCTTTATGAAGCCTTGGTCGATGCAGCGGCGAAACAAGGGGAGATTCCTAACGAAGTGAAGGTGAATGGTCGAAATTGGCGGTATGCGCTCTTTTTAGTGACTTCTTTCAATCAATACTCAATCGATTACGATGCAATAGGGGAATATTCCACCAGTATCAATAATTACGAGCCATTTTATCAAGTGCTGTTCTTTGACGTCACCGACTACAAAACCAGTCTAAGCAACTTAAGAAACACGCTTTTGCTCATCGGCGTTTTAGCTTTAGCCAGTATTTATATCGCTAGTTTTTATGTGGCCAATCGAGCCTTGCGACCGGTGGAACTGGCTTGGCGCAAACAAAAAGAGTTTGTTTCTAACGCTTCCCATGAGTTGAAAACACCACTGGCGATCATTCAAGTCAATGCTGAGGTATTAGCTGGCAGTCCAGAAGAAACCTTGGAAAGCCAAATGAAATGGCTGGAAAACATTCAGTTAGGTTCCGAACGGATGGATGAGCTAGTAAATAGCTTATTGCTGTTGACCAAATTTGAAAGTGCCGAGCAAGAAATGGTGCGTTCGGTGATCGATGCCAGTCAAGTCGTGCAAAGTGTTTATCAAAGCATGGAGGCGATTGCGCTGGAAAAAGGGATCCACTATCAGGAACAGATCGCTAAACAGGTGCGCCTTGAAAGCAATGAGCAAGCCTTGCGGCAATTGACCATGATATTGGTAGACAATGCCTTGAAATACACGCCCGCTGGAGAAACAGTCACAGTGGCCCTAATCGAACGGCAACGAAAGACAGTGCTGCAAGTCTCCAACGGTGGTTGTCCGATCCCCGAAGAAAAAATTCCCTATGTCTTTGACCGCTTCTACCGCGGGGATCCTTCTCGCAATCATCAAGAAGGCGGCTATGGGTTAGGTTTAGCCATCGCCAAAGCCATCACAGAAATGCTGCAGGCGCAAATCAGTTTGACGGTGGATCAAGACGGCGTCAATCATTTTGAAGTTTCATTTCATTGAGATTGGATCGCTGCCTTCACTTAAATAAAATTTTTCAAAAAAAGAGGACTCCATGAATGGAAGTCCTCTTTTGATAGGTGAAATTTACTTGTTGCTAGTTAAATCCAATAAGCGGTCTTTCAAGTCTTCTTCTAGATGACCCAATTCCACTTCGGCAGCACGACGTTTTTCTTTTCCTTCTTTTTGGATCCGTAATGTTTCTTGGATCGTTTCCACAAGGTCGTTTTGTGTTTTTTGCAATGTTTCGATGTCGACGATGCCGCGCTCGTTTTCTTTCGCTGTTTCAATAGCAGAAACTTTCAACATTTCTGAGTTTTTCTTCAATAGATCATTGGTGGTCTCAGAAACTTGGCGCTGTGCCGTAACTGCATCTTTTTGACGCAATAAAGTCAAGGCAATGACCACTTGGTTTTTCCATAGCGGGATCGCTGTATTGACAGAAGCTTGGATTTTTTCTGCTAACGCTTGGTTCGTGTTTTGGATCAGGCGAATTTGCGGTGCCTGTTGGATCGTGATTTGACGTGCCAAGCGCAAGTCATGGGTCCGTTTGTCTAAACGATCTAGGAATTGCGTGTAATCGTTGGCGATCTGTACGTCCATTTGATCATTCGTTTCTTCTGCTTTTTTCATGGCTTCAGGAATGATTTTGGTTTGCAATTCTTGCATCTTCAACTCGCCAGCGGCAATGTAGATGTTCAATGCATCGAAGTAATCTTTGTTCTTTTGATACAACTGTTCCAACATCAGGTTGTCTTTTAGCAAACCGTCTTTTTCTTTATCCAATTTGACGGCGATCTTGTCGATTTGGGCACCGATTTTTTGGTATTTAGCGGTGATTTCAAAAATGGATTGTTTTACTTTACCAAACATCCGCTTGAATAAGTTGCCTTCACCTGCACGCAGTTCATCTGGATTGGCTTCTTGCAAGCGATACATCAACTCAGTCAATGAGTCGCCCACAGGGCCGATATCAGCTGCTTGGACATGGTTCAACATAGATTGGGAAAACTCCCCAAGTTTGGTTTGGGCAGCTGCACCATAGGTGATGACTGCTTGCTGGTCAGTTGCATCGATCTTGCTGGCTAATTCTTGGGCCTGTGCTTGACGCTCTGGCGGTAATTTGTCAATCAAACGCGGTGCTGTTTGCTGTTCTTTCAGCTGACTGATCTCCGCTTGTTGAGTAGTGGTCAAAGTGTCGACAGGGGTTGAAAATGGGTTGTTCAATAAATCGTCAAGCGTATCCGTTACGGGTTTTACTTGATTTGGTGTGTCACTCATAATAACTCCTCCTAATAATTGTCTGCTTTCGAAAAAAATCTAGCCTGGGCTAGATTTTTTTTTAGATTCTTTTTTTGTTGCCAATCAGAATCTATCCCTATTCATTATCTCGTTTTATGCTTTGTTTGGCAATGGATAACTCAATATCCATGTCATCAAGATCGTCTGCTACAAATTGGGAGTAGTCTTTGGCGATCAAGGAAGCCATTTGCTCGATAATTTGTGTGCTTTCTTCGATTTTATCATAGGTCTCACGACTTTTGATCTCATGGCTATTGATTTCAATGAACTTATCGGTCAAATCGACCATATTGGGCAAGTGGGTATAAAGGAAATGACTTGCCAAAGGCAGTTTAGTTGGTTCTTTTACGAGTTCTTTGAAAAGAGCTTTTGAGGCACGCAAGGCATCGTGACGCAAGTCAATGGCTTTTAACTTGTTATTGCTAGTGATATTTTTTTGGTATTTATCGATTTGGTGTTTCGTCTGATTCATCGTTTCACGGAACAATTCGATCTCACGAGCAGTCATTCCGCTTTTCAAGTAATGGGCTTCTCGTTCTCTCGTTAAAGAAGGCAAAACTTGTGGATCCGCTGCCGGAACTTTACGTCCTCTGATACCGACGTAGACTAAAATCGCACCGACGATTAATAATAGGCTCGCAAATGAATCGCCTACTACGTTAAAAATAATACTGATGAGGACGATCGCACCAACGATCAGCCAGATGTTTTTTTTCATTTTTCCTCCTCCTAAAAATCTCTTGGACAAGTAGATTGGGTTATTCGACATCTTTATTTTAGCATGTTCACTAAAAGAAAAATATCAGACTTGGGGTGGATTTTCCGATTTTTAGTAAATTCATAAGCTTTCTTGCTATTTCTTAAGAAGATATTTTTTCTAAATTATGCTAAAGTGTTTGATAGATAAGACGTATGAGGAAAGTTAGGTGTCGATAGATGTTAGAATTTAAAGATTTTGAAGAAAAAACGATCCAACGGAATGAAATTTTCCATGGCAAAATCATTGATGTGGTGGTTGATGATGTCTCCTTGCCCAATGGTGGAACCAGTAAACGCGAACTAGTCTTCCACCCAGGTGGGGTGGCCGTGATCGCCTTGACGAGTGAGAACAAAATGCTGTTCGTTCGCCAATTCAGAAAGCCATTAGAGCGAGTGATTTTAGAGATACCAGCAGGCAAAATCGATCCAGGAGAAGGCGCACGTCCAGATTTGACTGGCGCCCGGGAATTGGAAGAAGAGACTGGCTATCGCGCAAAAACGCTAGAGCATGTTTCTTCTATGTACCTTTCACCAGGATTTGCGAATGAAATCTTGCACGTCTATTATGCGAAAGAGCTGGAAAAAGTGGCAAATCCCTTACCGCAAGACGAAGACGAAGTGCTGGAAGTCTATGAATTGAGCTTAGAGCAAGCACAAGCCGCTATCGCTGATGGAACGATCTGTGATGCGAAGACCGTGTTTGCGATCCAATTTTGGGAGTTGCTGGAATTGAAACGGAGGAACGGACTTGCCTAAAGAACCATTGATCACCCGCAGTGAACTTCGACGCCGACGCGAAGAAGAACAAGCGGCGTCTGAACGTAATCAGCAAATCGTAGAAAAGCAAAGCAAGAAAGAATGGAAACAAAAAGAAAAACAAATTGATAACCACTACCGAAAAGTGCGCAAGAAAAACAAAGAAATCACGAAGACCCGTGCCGGTGAGAACCAGAAATCTCGGGATCTGAACCGTTTTTTAATGAAAGCCATTGTGATCGTCACTTTATTGTTAGTCGTCGTCGGTTTGGCGATCTTTTTGTTGTGATTCATCTAGTACTAAGAAAAAGCCGCCCCTGCATCTTCTGCAAGTGCGGCTTTTTTGTTATTCGGTCGGCTTTTTCAAAATAGCTAAAAACATGGCCGCTGGCTGATTCATGAACAAATGATCCGCTTCATGAAAAACGGTAAAGGAAGTGTCGGTAAACCCAATCGCCTCTGTCAGTTGAGTCAATGCAGCAGGGTCAAACCCATTATGAACCAGCGGGTGAGACACGGCGGGATTTTTGAGGAAATCCACTAGGTAAAGGGTTCCTCCTGGCTGCAGCAAGGCGTATAGTTTTTCCATCATAGCGGCTGTGTCAGGAATATGCAGCAAGACGAGGGATAGCAGCACAGCGTCTGCTTTTGCTTGTAAGGATTCTTGCAGCAGATCGTGGACAGTTGCAGAAGCATTGGCCAGCTGCAGTTGGTTGATTTTTTTTTCAGAAACCTCGATCATGCCAGGGGCAGTATCCCAGATGGCTAAGTGCTGGACATAAGCTGCTAAGGGCAGACTTACTAGGCCGGTACCGCCGCCGATATCGATCAGAGTTTGGTGCTGGTTGTCTTTAAAATAAGGTTCAAGGGTTTGGGTGACTAATTGTGCTAACGCGATCCGTTCAGGGGTATCGTATTTTGCTGCCATGGCGTTGAAAATTTCAGACATAAGTGCCTCCTTTGATAATGACAAAAAACTGTTCGTTTCGTCAAAACTAGTTTATCATGAAAGGAGAAAAAACACGTCAGTAGATACGTGGGAATTTCTGTTGTTTTTCATTTTAAAGGATGAAAAATAAACGAGAAGCAGGAGGCAAACACATGAAAATTGGTATTATTGGTGCAATGGAGGAAGAAATCAAGACGTTGCGGGAACAGTTGATTTCACCGCTTTCTTGGGAACGCGGCGGCGCACTATTTATTTCAGGAAGTATCGGCAATCATGAAGTGATCGTCGTTCGTTCAGGTATTGGTAAAGTTCTGGCATCGATCACCACTAGTTTACTGATCCAACAATACGGGGTCAATATGGTGATCAATACTGGATCAGCTGGTGGGATCGGTGCCGGTTTACAAGTAGGGGATTTAGTGATCTCAGATAAAGTGGCCTATTTTGATGTCGATGTGACTGGCTTTGGTTATGAATATGGCCAGTTGCCTGGTGGGATGCCTTTGTATTATGAAGCCAGCCGCTATTTGATCAGTGAGATGACGAAAGCCGCAGAAGCGACCCATCATACCGTGAAAAAGGGACTGATCGTTACTGGTGACAGCTTTATTCATGACCCGCAAAAAGTACAGGAGATTTTAGGACATTTTCCAGATGCCTTGGCTTGTGAGATGGAAGGAGCCGCGATCGCACAGACTGCGCAGCAATTCAATATTCCTTTCTTAATCGTGCGCGCGATCAGCGACACCGCCGACCACGCAGCAACCGTCTCTTTTGATGAGTTTATCTTAGAAGCTGGCAAGCGTTCCGCTGAAATGGTCTTGGCATTCGTTGAAACATTAAAGTAACTTAAAAAACAGGAGAGCCGATCCGTAAGAGGAGGAAGGAAGCATGAGAGCATTACTATCCATTGATTATACGTTTGATTTTGTTGCAGATGAGGGACGATTGACGACGGGTGCTGCTGGGCAAGCGATTGAAGCTGCCTTAGTGGCTCGGACGCAAGCCTTTATCGAAGCCGGTGAGTATGTCGTTTTTGCCATTGATCGTCATGAGGAAACAGACAACTATCATCCTGAAAACCGCTTGTTCCCACCCCACAATCTTGCGGGCAGTGCGGGGCGACATCTTTATGGTCGTTTAGCCCCGCTTTATGAAACCTATCAGGAAGCGCCAAATGTCTATTGGATCGACAAGCGCCATTACTCAGCGTTTAGTGGTACCGACTTGGACATCCGACTCCGGGAAAGAGGGATCACGGAATTGTACCTGACCGGCGTTTGTACCGACATCTGTGTCTTGCATACAGCAGTGGATGCCTATAATTTAGGCTACCAACTGGTGATCGATGCAGATACCGTTGCCAGCTTTGACGCGGTCGGACATGAATGGGCACTACGCCATTTTGAAAATACCCTTGGTGCGAAAATCATTTCTGCGAAGGAGGAAGCATAAATGGGATGGATGGATCAATTAAAAGCAAATTTCAGTTTCAGTGAACTGACTAGCCTTTATCAAGCGTATCAAAAAGGGAATCTTGATGTGAAGGCGTTGTTGAACAATGACTTCTTACAAAAGTATACAGATTTTCAGAACTTGGATGAGTTTATGGCTAAACTAGGAATCCAGAATGAAAACCAAATCTTCGACTTTCTAAAAGACCGCCCCAATCGACAAAAAGCCGATCAAGTCGTCAATGAGCATTCTCAATTCGATTCTGTGATTAGTATGATGAAAAAAGCTTTACAGAAATAAACAATTGGCGAAGAAAAAGCGCAAGCAGAAAAATCTGCTTGCGCTTTTGTTTACCAGATCTGCACACGATCTTCTGGTGCACGATACATAGGGTCACCAGGTTTGATATCAAAGGTTGTATAAAATTCATCGATATTTTGGACTTGGATATTGGCCCGTAGTTTAGCTGGTCCGTGGACATCGATCGCCAGTAAGAGCTGTTGGTATTGTTCTTTGGCTTTTGTACGCCAAATCTTCGCCCAATTGGTGAAGAAGTCTGTTAAAGAAACATCGCTTTCTTTTTGCGCTGCTTCTAGCGCACAGCTTAGTCCGCCTGCATCGGCGATGTTTTCAGAAACAGTCAATGTTCCGTTGACGGTACCGCCGGCAAAGGGCAAGCCATCAAACTCGTCGATCATCGCTTGAGCTAAGCGTTCAAAGTGGGCCAGATCTTCTTCTGTCCACCAATTGTTTAAATTACCATATTCATCAAATTTTGCCCCGTTGTTGTCAAAGGCGTGGGAGATCTCATGAGCAATGACCGCGCCGATCCCCCCATAATTTGCGCTGGTGGATTGTTCCAAACTATAAAAGGGCGCTTGTAAGATTGCGGCTGGGAAAACGATCACGTTCTTAAATGGGTGATAGTAGGCATTCACGGTAGCGGCGGACATTTCCCATTCCTCGCGATCCACGGGCTGCTGCCATTTTTTGAAGCCATCTTCTCGGAACAAACGATTGAAATGCAGGGCATTTGCCAGCAGACTTTTCTCTTCATCGGTATGCAATTGATCATAAATAGCAGG
This sequence comes from Enterococcus sp. CR-Ec1, assembly GCF_002850555.1. Classification (NCBI taxonomy): domain Bacteria; kingdom Bacillati; phylum Bacillota; class Bacilli; order Lactobacillales; family Enterococcaceae; genus Enterococcus; species Enterococcus sp. CR-Ec1. The sequence goes on along the minus strand of NZ_CP025223.1, from coordinate 3,366,648 downwards.
AACTTGATCAGGGTACCCGACATGGATGCCTAAACGATTCAATTTGATGATCGCTTTTTGGCGGGTTTCTTCACTTAACCACGTGTTGTTGCGCAAACGATCTTGGTAGACAGCAATCATTGTTTCCACCATGTGTTTGACGTCTTTTTTCGCCATTTCCCCAAAGTACTTGCGTCCATAATAATCACCGATCACTTGACTAAAATGACCCATCGTTAAGTAATAAGCCGCTTTTTGTTGGGGAGCCGCTTCATCGATCCCTGATAAGTAGCGACTGTAGGTTCCGCCTAACTGACGCAATTCTTCACTCAGATAGCTAGTATAGCGCAAGCTTTGGTTGACGATCATCCAGCCTTTCAAGAGTTCAAAATGGCTATCAGAAACAATAATGTCAAAGGCTTCAAAGTAAGCGGGTTCCGTTACGATCAGCTCTTCTGGTGTACCTGGTAAAAGGGCTGTCAAGAGTTGTGTAAAATCGATCTTGCTAGCTTGCTTTGCAAATTCCTCCAAGGAGCGAGGATTGTAGTTTTTACTATAATCCGCACTTTCTTCCGCACTGCGGACGTGAGGGGCGATCAATTTATCAAATGCGATCGCTTGCTCTACCAACGATTCCGCTTCTGCTTGGTCTTTTCCGTAAGCAACTAAAACGTTGACGGCCATCTCAAAGTAGACTTGCAGCATTTCGCCTGCTTGGGGATTTTCTGTGTAATAGGTTTTATCCGGCAAAATAGTAGCAGGCGGATAGACCGACAAAGTATTCATTTGCGCATTTTTCATGTCTGCATCGACATCCAGTTGGAAAGGCAAGGCAATGCCATCTAAAACGAAACTTGCCAGTTGCTGATTCAATTCCTCATAAGAACGCAACGCTTCGATTTTTGCTAATAGTGCATTTGCTTCAGTAGCGCCAGCTGCCTCTCGTTGGGCAAAATCGCTGGCTAAGCGGTAAAAAGCCACAGCATCCTTCATGCGGCCTTTTGGCGTAGCATGGGGATCGTGTGCCATATTTTCAAATTCTGCGATCATTAAGGAATCGATTCCGTCAACGAGATCTTGGAATCCACCCGTAGCGGGTTTATCTGCTGGAATAACAGCGGTCTCCAGCCACTCGCCATTTACATAGTCATAAAAATCATCTTTTAACAAGGTTGTCATGTCTTTCGCTCCTCTCGCTTTCTACTATTATGAAACAAAATCTGTAAGGACGCAAAGAAAAGTTTTCTAGACGAAAAAGGGTTTTGATCCAAGTAGGAGGAGAATCTAAGGTATAATAAGAAAAAAGGCAGGTGAACGAGATGGAACAAGTAGAGTGGAAAGGGATCGCCGAAGAGCGGTTTCGTCCGTATAAGCAGTGGGTCACTCCTTCAGGGTATTTATGCGGCACCTATGCGGCAGCCGTCTTTTTGGCCTACTATCAAGATTACATCGATGAAACGATCATCCCGAAAGCGTTTCGTCGAAAAAAACAGCGGGATCTGACAGTAGTGACGGAAATGCTGCGTGTGCTGATTCAGCCTCATGGGTTGCCGACGATCGCTTGGCAAGTCAGTCATGGTTTGACTCGGTTTTTCGATCAATTCCAATTGCCTTACCGCGGACGTGCGACCGTTGTTGGCGGTTGGCATCGAGCGTGCAAACGAATCGACGAAGGCAAACCGGTGATCATCGGTATTTTGAAGCCTTTAGGCAGCACATATGGCAATCATTGGGTCGTGGCTTACGCCTACGCCGAAACCGCCAGCGGAGAACGCTATTTTAAAGTTCATGACAACTGGGGCAACTACAAAAAAGTAATTCCCGCCAGTTGGGTAAACGGTACCGTCACACTTCCTTGAACGAGACGGTTAAAAAAACAGTCACTTTGTGCTAGAATAGAAGAAAACAACCACATTCATTGGAGGCAATCATGGGCGAAAGTTATAAAGATAGTTCGTTGAAAATTTTTAGTTTAAATGGAAATTTACCATTAGCAGAAAACATTGCGAAAGTTTTCGGTACAGAACTAGGGAAGTCAAAAGTGACACAGTTTAGTGATGGAGAGATTGCCATCAATATTGAAGAAAGTGTGCGGGGCGACCATATTTATATCATTCAATCGACGAATGAACCCGTCAATGATCATTATTTAGAGTTGCTGATCATGATCGATGCGATGAAACGGGCTAGTGCGAAGACCATCAATGTCGTTTTGCCTTATTACGCATATGCGCGGCAAGACCGAACCGCCAACCCGCATGAGCCGATTACTGCAAAATTGATTGCCAATATGCTGGTGGAAGCAGGGGCTTCTCGGATCTTGACGCTTGATCTGCATGCCGTCCAAGTTCAAGGATTTTTCGACATCCCAGTGGATAATCTCTTTACGATCCCATTGTTTGCCCATTATTATCGCGAACAAAAAATGACTGGTGACGACTATGTCGTTGTTTCACCAAAAAACAGCGGTGTCCAACGGACCCGTAGTTTGGCAGAATACTTAGATACAGCGATCGCGATCGTCGATCAAGATGAAGCCGATGGCGGCTATGTGATTGGTGATGTCGTTGGGAAAAAATGTATTTTAGTTGATGACATTTTAAATACCGGCCATACATTGGCAAAAGCGGCAGACTTGTTGAAGGAAGCTGGTGCCAGCGAAGTGTATGCTTGTGTGTCTCACGCCTTACTTTCGCCGCCAGCTAAAGAAATTTTGGATCAATCAGCGATTGAAAGGATTTGTGTCACCGATTCTTGTTGGACCAGCGAAGAACGCCATCCAGAAAAACTGCACTACATTTCTTGTGCTGAATTGATGGGGGAAGCCGTTCGCCGCATTCACGAAAATACACCAATGAGTCCATTGTTCCGCCTGGAAAGCAAAGAGTATAAATAAAAATATGAAAAGCACCCGCTATCCCTAGGGACAGCGGGTGCTTTTGCGTGTGGGGGAAGTGGACCAGACACAGCGGATCAGTTCAACTGATTGCGGTTCAAGACCGTTTCTCGTTTGATCAGCTTATGTGGTACGACCAGCTGTACGCCGTTTGAATCTTCATGATTCAATTGCGCCATCAGCCGTTCGGTAGCGATTTTTCCTAAGGACAACACGTTGATATCGATACTAGTCAAATACGGGTGTGTCAAAGTAGCAAAGATCGAATTATTGAAACTGATGATGGATAAGTCATCCGGGACTTTGTAGCCATACATCGTCGCTAATTGAATGATCCGCACAGCGAACAGATCATCGATCACGACGATGGCAGTTGCTTGGGATTCTTTGATCGTTTCTTCAAACGTGACGTAATCTTCCGCTTTTTCAAAGGTCAATGCTGGATAAAAGGGGAGATTTGCCAGCATCATGGCTTTTTGGTAGCCGAAAAAACGTTCGAAATACAGATTTTCATGGGTCGTATTAGTAGCAAATAAAATCTTCGTATGCCCTTGGGCGATCAGATGCTCGGTTGCTTGCTTGCCTAACAACTGGTTGTCATTATCGACAAAAACGATTTTGTCTTCATTGCTGTATGGTTGACCAATCAAGGTAAAGGGGACTTCTTTTTCGACCAGATAATCGATGATGGGGTCTTTTTCATCGGAATAGACCAAGATAAAGCCATCTACTTGTTTTTGCAGGTGCATTCGTTCCACGTTTTTTAGTAATGTAGCAAAGTCACGGGCGGAGGCAACGGCAACCGTCATTTGATGATGGCGGGCCTCTTCATTGATGGCTTCGATCGTTTCTAAATAAAAGGGGTTTCCTAGTCGTTCTTTCGAATCAAGGGGCGGCAAGATCACGCCGATGGCACTAGATATCTGTTTGCCGAGATTTCGAGCCGCAAGATTGGGGACGTAGCCCATTTCTGCCATTACTTTGCGCACTTTCTTCTTAGTATCTTCAGAGATACTGGGATGATCGTTTACGACACGAGAAACCGTGGATGTAGCGACGCCAGCCTTTTTGGCGACATCTTTGACCGTAATGCTCACTGATTTCCCTCCTTTTTTAGCTTATAGTATCACAAAGTGTCGGCACAAGGGTAGAGCCAATCAAAAGAAAGAAGAAATGCAGACATTTCTTCTTTCAGAAGGCTTGTTTAGCTAATCGCTGTACTGATTTCGTCTTCTAAAACATAGTCTTTGCCATACACCTTGATTGGCAATGCCTCACCGCTGATTTTTTTCAAAGTCACCGTCGACTCATTGACGGAAACAAAGAGCAGACGTCCACGATAGTTGATGTGGAAGGCATAGCGGCTCCACGTTTTAGGTAAGAATGGCGCAAACCCTAAGTGGTCGTGATCGGTTTTCATTTGAGCAAAGCCTTGAACGATCGCTAACCAGCTGCCGGTCATAGAAGTGATGTGCAAGCCATCATCGGTATCATTGTTGTAATTGTCCAAATCAAGACGAGCAGTCCGCTCATACATTTCCAACGCTTTTTCTTCCATGCCTAATTCCGCTGCTAAAATCGCATGGATACTTGGAGAAAGGGAAGATTCATGCACTGTCATCGGCTCATAGAAATCAAAGTTCCGTTGTTTTTCTTCTTTGCTGAATTGATCGCCGAAGAAGTAGATCCCTTGCAAAACATCGGCTTGCTTGATAAAGCAAGAGCGCAAGATATGATCCCACGACCAATTTTGGTTCAACGGCAAATGTTTTGGATCAAGATCGGAAACGGGCATCAAGTCTTTGTCTAAGAAGGTATCATGCTGGACGAAGACTCCAAGCTCTTGGTCTTCTGGGAAGTACATATTGTCGATGATGTCTTGCCATTTGGCTTGCTCTTCGTCAGAGATCGTGACAGTCGCTTCGTCTTTGAAGGCTTCATAGCTGGCTAAGGTATAAGCTAAGACCCAAGTAGCCATTTTATTGGTGTACCAGTTGTTATTGATATTGTTTTCGTATTCGTTTGGTCCAGTGACGCCATGGATCATGTATTTTTGCTGACGTTTTGAATAGTGGACACGATCTGCCCAGAAACGTGAAATCGCGCTTAACACTTCTAATCCTTCTTTTTTCAGGTAACTTGTATCGCCAGTATAATTCGTATAGTTGTAGATGGCATAAGCGATGGCACCGTTTCGGTGAATTTCTTCGAAAGTGATCTCCCACTCATTGTGGCATTCGATCCCAGTGAAGGTCACCATTGGGTAAAGGGCACCTGCTAAGCCTTGTTTTTGCGCATTGATATGGGCTTGCGGCAATTGGTTGTGACGGTATTTCAACAAGTTGCGGGTCACTTCTGGTTTTGCTAATGCCAAATACAATGGGACTGCATAGGCTTCGGTATCCCAGTAAGTCGCACCGCCATATTTTTCACCAGTAAAGCCTTTCGGTCCAATGTTCAAGCGCTCGTCTTCGCCATAATAGGTTGAAAACAATTGGAACAGGTTGAAACGAATCCCTTGTTGCGCCGCAGCATCGCCTTCAATGATCACATCGGCTAAATCCCAGCGGGCTTTCCAAGCAGCGACTTGTTCTGCACGCAACGCATCATAATCTGCTTTGTATAAAGTGCCTAATTCGGTGACTTTTGCTGGATGATCATGAGCGGGAACATCACGACTCGTAACGATCAAGACTTCTTTGATCAATGAGAAGGTGTCACCGGCTGCCCCAGAAAAGGCAAAGGTATCAGCGACGCAAAGTTCGCTTTTCACGGAATCAATCGGTGTTTGGCTATGACGCATAGCAGAAGTGACAGTAAAGCGTTCAATGTCAAAATTATTTTCTACGGTCCGAGTCGTCAAGTAATGGAAGGTTTCGGTTTGGCCATGAGCCAATTCTTCCCAGAAACGTTCGTCGTAGTTGCTGTCTTCGTTATGGACGTTGTTATCTAGTTTAGAAATGACTTTGATCTCAGCGTCGCCTTCAATGATCTCAGCATCCATCTTAATGAGGGCAAGTTCACGTTTTACGATGCTCAAGAAGCGTTCAAAAGAGAATTTAACCGTTGCACCTGCTAAAGTCACAGTATAGTTGCGGCGTAAAATCCCAGTTTCCATGTCTAGTTCTAAATGGAAATCACTTGGGCTGATTTTTGCTAAGTCGACTAATTGGTCATTGATAAATAGATCCATTGCAATAAAGTTGACCGCATTGATCACTTTGCCAAAATAGTCAGGATAGCCGTTTTTCCACCAGCCAACACGGGTTTTGTCTGGGTACCAGACACCTGCGATATAGGTACCTAAGTGATGATCGCCGCTGTATTGTTCTTCAAAGTTGCCGCGCATTCCCATGTAGCCATTCCCGATGCTTGTTAGCGACTCTTGCAGTCGACGATTTTCTTTATCTAAGGTAGATGTCGCGATTTTCCATGGATCGATCTCGAACAATCGTTGGATTTTTTTCATGAAAGTCCCTCCAGAATCTTTTTGATATCTCTATCATAAGCGCAAACGATTGCATCGTCAAGTGAAAGTTGTTGCGTTTAAAGAATTTCCTATTAGGAAACATCGAGAAGGAAAGATTCAGTTAGATAAAGGCGAAAAAGCGAATAGAATACCTTTTGATATTTCTGGGTTTACAAAATCTTTTTTCTCCGTTAGAATGAAATCATTAAGAAACCGATTGCGTAAATCGATTCAGGGAAGGAAGAAGGAAGATGAAAAAATTATTGAGCTTCGAATTTTGGCAAAAATTCGGAAAAGCGCTAATGGTGGTTGTCGCTGTTATGCCAGCCGCTGGTTTGATGATCAGTATTGGGAAAACGATCCCAATGATCAATGCCGACTGGGCATTCTTGATCACCACAGGAGGCGTCATTGAAAACATTGGTTGGGCAATTATTGGTAACTTGCATTTATTATTTGCATTAGCTATTGGTGGTAGTTGGGCTAAAGAGCGAGCTGGTGGGGCATTTGCTGCCGGGATCGCCTTTATTTTGATCAATCGGATCACTGGTTCGATCTTTGGCGTGACGAGCGCGATGTTAACCGAAGAAGGCGCCTTTACCCATACGTTGTTTGGGACAAAGATCATGATCGACGGTTTCTTTACTAGTGTATTAGAAGCACCTGCTTTGAACATGGGCGTCTTTGTCGGGATCATCGCCGGTTTTGTGGGGGCAACAGCTTACAACAAATACTATAATTTCCGCAAATTACCGGATGCGCTTTCCTTCTTTAACGGCAAACGCTTCGTCCCTTTCGTGGTGATTGCCCGTTCAGTAGTCGTCGCATTAGTGTTATCAATCGTTTGGCCTTACATTCAAGCCGGTATCAACAACTTCGGTTTATGGATCGCGCAATCACAAGAAAGTGCGCCCGTTTTAGCACCTTTCTTGTTTGGAACCTTGGAGCGGCTGCTCTTACCATTCGGGCTGCATCATATGTTGACGATCCCGATCAATTACACCGAATTAGGTGGAACCTACACAATTCTTTCTGGGGCACAAGCCGGCACCCAAGTCTTTGGACAAGACCCATTATGGCTTGCTTGGGCAACAGATCTAGTGAATATGCGCAATGCTGGAGATACGTCACAATATCAATTTTTATTGGAAAACTTTGTTCCTGCCCGCTTTAAAGTTGGACAAATGATTGGTTCATCTGGGATCTTGATGGGCTTGTCTTATGCCATGTACCGCAATGTCGATGCGGACAAACGGCACAAATATACCTCTATGTATTTATCAGCTGCCATCGCTGTCTTCTTGACAGGGGTAACAGAACCGTTGGAGTTCATGTTTATGTTTGCTGCCGTACCGCTTTACATCGTTTATGCAGTCGTACAAGGGGCGGCATTTGCGATGGCGGATATCGTCAACTTACGGGTCCATTCTTTTGGGAATATCGAGTTGTTGACCCGTACCCCAATGGCGATCAATGCCGGCTTAGGACAAGATTTGATCAACTTTGTGTTAGTGACCATCGTCTTTGGTGTCGGGATGTATTTCTTGGCAAACTTCTTGATCAAAAAATTCAACTTTGCAACACCAGGTAGAAACGGCAACTATGAAACAGAAGGGGCCAGCGATGCGCCAGCAACTGCTTCGGCGGATGGCAACTTGAACCCAGATTCACAAGTCGTGAAAATCATTCATTTATTAGGTGGACGTGAAAATATCGCCGACGTTGATGCATGTATGACTCGTTTACGGGTCTCTGTGAAAAATCGAGAAGCGGTCGGCGATGAAAAAGCGTGGAAAGCCGCAGGGGCTTTAGGCTTGATCGTAAAAGACAACGGTGTGCAAGCAGTCTATGGACCGAAAGCAGATGTCTTAAAATCAGACATTCAAGATATCTTAGATTCTGGTGTCACGATTCCCGAACCGACTGCTAGTCAAGCACCAGCTGAAACCACTACCCATCAAAGCCAAGGCGTGACAGCTGAACTAGCTGCCGTTGCCACTGGAGAAGTGATGCCGATCACCTCTGTCAAAGACCAAGTGTTTGCGGAAAAAATGATGGGTGACGGTTATGGTATACGTCCAGAGCAGACGACAGTTGTCGCACCAATCAGCGGGAAAGTCACCAACATCTTCCCAACGAAACATGCGATCGGCTTGCTTTCTGATGAAGGCATCGAAGTATTGGTTCACATGGGCTTAGATACCGTTGACTTAAACGGTGCACCCTTTACGGTAGCTGTCACTGAAGGACAACAAGTGGCGGTCGGTGACAAGTTAGCGGAGATGGATCTCGCTGCAGTAAGTGCTGCTGGCAAAGACACCACCATCGTTGTAGTGTTGACCAACAGCGATCAAATCGATTCCTTTGAATTGACCCAAATCGGCAAGCAACAAGCAGCCGCAGTTGTTGGAATCGTAAAACTATAATAAAATGACAAGCGGGTCGACTCTTTTGTTGACCCGCTCTCTTTTATTTTTAAAAGGAATCGTACAAGCAAACCGAGAGAAGGAGCCTTATTCATGAAGGTATTAACATTGAACACCCATAGCTGGTTAGAAGAAAATCAGCTAGAAAAATGCAAAATGATCGCAAAAGAGATTGCAACAGGCGACTATGACATCATCGCCTTGCAAGAAGTCAACCAAACGATCGCTGCTCAAACCATCGTTCCTGATGGGCTTTATTGCCCGACAGATACGCTGGTGGAAATCAAGGAGGACAATTTTGCTTTACGCCTAGTGGAAGAACTGCAACTGTTAGACTGTGACTACTATTGGTCATGGACCTACAGTCACGTAGGCTATGACATTTACCACGAAGGCAATGCCTTATTGTCCAAACAGCCCATCATTGCCAAAGAATATCTTGCTTCACAAGCCACGGATGTCTGGGATCATACCACGCGCAAAAACCTGAGCGGCGTGACTGAAGCCGATGGGCAGATCGTACAAGTCGTTAGCTGTCACTTTTCTTGGTGGCAAGACGGTAAATTTGCCTACGAGTGGCAACAGACAGAAGCATTTTTAGCAGAACGGGCAGATACCTTATTGATTCTAGGAGATTTCAACAACGATGCGGCCAGTTCTGGGCATCAACTGGTCCTTGACAGCTCCTTACAGCTGCAAGACAGCTTTTTAACGGCTGCTGAAACGACCGGGGAAGCCTCTGTCGTTAAAGCCATTGATGGCTGGCAAGACAATCGAGAAGCGTTGCGGATCGATTATGTTTTTGCATCAAAAGACCTGCAAGCAACGGAATATGAAGTCGTTTTTGACGGAACGCGTACTCCAATCGTCAGCGATCACTTTGGAATCAAAGTGGTTTTTGCTTCAAAAACAGATCCAAACTAACATGAGCGACAGCAAAAAGCAGTGCCAACCGGCACTGCTTTTCTTTTTGGGGAAGTTAAATCGCTGATCGAACAAGGAGGAAAAAGAATAAACTCAATAAAAGAATGAATGCTAATGCCCCATAGGTAAAACTCTTTTCGCCCCAAGTTGCGGTTTCCTCCTGACTCGAAAGACTTCTTCTTGTAAAAAAGACGAGTCCTGCGCCGATGACATTCGCTGTCAGCAACTGTTGGAAGAAGATCAGGAATAAATACTGTCCCAAAAGGCCTTTTTTACTCATGGAAAACCGTTGAATAAAGTACAGGCAAGCCCCTTGCAGCAAAAGGAGACTACTTAACAAGACCCCTAAAGCGGCTAACGGTTGCGAGTTGAGGTACTGGGCAAAGGTCATCCCATGGTTGAAGGCAGTCAAGGAAAGATAAAGATAGTAAGCACCGGCGATCAAAAGCCAATAACTCAGTAAAATCAATGGAAACGCCCATTTTCGTTTAGTCATGGTTGCCCTCCTGTAAAGTGAATAGTCCGTAGGAACGGATCAAATAATCAATCAAGCAGCTCAGTCCGATCAAAGACTGGCTAGGGATTTTCTTGCGACCGATTTGAAAAAAATCGCAATAATAGGTCAGGTGAAACGTTGAATGGCGAGCAAAATAATTATCTCCTGGCGCACTCAATGTCAAAACGGGAATCTGACGAATCGCAAAAGTCGTCAGATTCTCTTTGACGTTTTCTGTTTCGCCGCTGAGTGAGGCGATGATCACACAATCTTCGGCAGTGATCATCGGCATGACCATATCAAATTCCGTTTTGTTCGGCAATACGATCACTCGTTTTTCCATAGAAAGCATCATTTTGGAAAACTCCTCCAGTGCTTTCTTTTGGGAGAACCCAGTTGGGTAGCAGTAGATGGTTTTGCTGCGGTCAAACAAGCGGTTGAGGGCAGCTAAGTCTACTGTTTTTACATAGTTTAGGGTGGCGAAAATATCCTCTTGTTGCTTTTCAAAAATCGTTTTTTGCTGCGAAATCGTTGTTGCCTGTTCTTGCTGATGCCGTAGAAAATATTTGAACTCGGAATAGCCAGAAAAACCAAGTTTTTTCGTCAACCGTAAAATAGATGACTTTGAGACGTGAACCTGCTCGGATAGCTCGACGATCCCCATAGATAGAACGGTATCGCCGTGGGAAAGAATATAGTTCAGAATGCCACGATCAAGTTCACTTAACTCTGCTTGGTGCTGTTGAATCAAATACTGTAATTTCACAAAAACCCCTCCTTATTGATTAAGTATAGCTGAAAAGCCAGGAGGGGAGGCGAAGAACGCTGGCTAGTGTAATTCTGGCCAAAAGGCTTGATTTGCTTCGATCAATTCATCGAGTAATTCTTTGGCTACACGGGCATTTGGGACCACTTTTGAAAGAATCAGTGCTTGCCACAGCTTCTGGTAAGAACCCTCTGCCCAAGCTTCCACGACTAATTTTTCTACGGCGACTTGTTGTTCCATCAATCCTTTTTGGAAGCGAGGGATCTTGCCTTGTGTGATTGGTTCTGCCCCGTTACTGCCGACGATACAAGGCACTTCCACCATTGCCTGTTCATCAAAGTTGACGATCGCTCCTTCGTTAGGCACGATCAACAGCATTCGTTCTTGCGTGTTATAAGCAATCGCTCGTGCAAGGTCAACAATGTAGCTGGCGTGTTCATCCACTTCAAGCGTGGTGTCAGTCGCTGTCTGGTTCTCTACGATGCGTTGGCATTCACCAAAGACGTGTTTTTCGCGGCCAGCCATGACTTCATTTGCCCGTGTAAAAGATGGGTTGGTGTGCGCCACTTCATCTTGAGGGAAAAAGTAATACTTCAAGTAGGTATTTGGCAAAGTGGATGGATCAACCTCGTACACTTCTTTTGCTTTGGCAAAGGTGTGCATCCAGCTGGCATCAGCATGTTGGCTCGCTTCGATTTCTTCTGGCAATGAATAGCCGTATTTTGCTACATGCGCTTGGATCTGCGGCAGCAAGTCATTGCCAGCTTTGTCTCGTATATCTGTCCACCAGCCAAAATGATTCAAGCCATAATAGCGAACGACCAATTCTTTGCGAGAAGCTAAACCGATCGCTTGCGCCATCCGTTCTTCGATTCCCACTGGCATATCACAAATATTAATGATCTTAGCATCAGGGCGCAATTTACGAGTCGCTTCTGCGACGATCGCTGCAGGATTGGAATAATTCAACATCCACGCATCAGGGGAATATTTTTCCATATAATCGACTAACTCCAATACACCGCCGATAGAACGCATCCCATAAGCGATCCCGCCAGGACCACAAGTTTCTTGGCCGACCACACCATATTTCAAAGGGATTTTTTCATCCTTTTCGCGCATCGCATACAAGCCAACTCGGATATGCGCCATCACAAAATCGACATCCTGAAACGCGGTTTCGGGATCAGTGGTTGCTAAAAAGCTGATTTCGGGTGCGCGTTCTTTCAATAAAATCTCGCAAGCTTGTGCCACTTTTTCTTGTCGTTCTTCCAAATTGTCGTAAAACTTGATTTGGCGAATCGGGAAACGATCCAAGTGTTCTAAAAGCATCAAGACGATTCCAGGGGTAAAGGTACTGCCGCCTCCAGCGATCACGATTGAAAATTTTTTCATTTTTGTTTCCTCCTTAGTCTGATACAGCTAATAATTTTTCGAATTGTTCTCTCACTTGTGGCACATCCAGACCAACGATCACTTGGAAGGCGTTGCCGTTGCGAACAACACCATGGGCACCAGCACTTTTAAAGATGTCATCTGGCAGCACTTGGTCTTGATCTTTAACGGTGATTCTTAGGCGAGTAGCACAATTAGTGACTTTATCAATGTTGTCGCGACCGCCAAACCCTTCTAAGTAGACTGCGGCTTGTTCGGTGTAGCGATTGGCACCAGCAATCACTGGAGTTCCAGTGTTGGCTTGTTTTTCTTTGTAATCTTTTTTGGTGTATAGTTTGACTTCGCTATTGTTTTCTTCCCGTCCTGGTGTGGCTAACTTAAATTTGAGGATCAAGAAGCGGAAAACAAGGAAATAAAGCGCAGTAAAGGCTAACCCAATCACCAACTGCGTGAAGATCATACTGCGATGATTTTGAAATAGCGGAATCCAGACCTTCGCTAACAGATCGATCAAGCCGCCCCCCATATCTCCAACGACCCCGAAGGCAAACATCGTTGCCGCCATGGTCGCTGCTAAAACAGCGTGCACCGCAAAGAGGGGTGGTGAGATAAAGAGGAAGGTAAATTCCAATGGCTCAGTGATACCAGCTAAAACGGCAGTTAAAGTGGCAGGGATCAAAATCGCTAAGACTTTCTTTTTATTCTCAGGCTTGGCTGTGAAATAAAAAGCAGCAGCGATCCCCGGTGCAGCAAAGATCTTAGAATTGCCATGTAAAGCAAAGCCCCCTTCAGGGAAAAGCTCTTTCAATGGTCTGGTGGATTGGGCAAATTCTTGTAAATGTGCCATCCAGTATTTGGAGATTCCTTCTTCGACGACAGCAGGACCAAAAACAAAGGGGGTATACACGAAATGATGGAGACCTGTGGGGATCAATATTCGCTCTAAGAAAGTATAGAGCCAGACCCCAAAGACCCCAGCACTTGCTAGAAACCCTTGCATGGACCCAATGCCAGCTTGGACTTTCGGCCAAATCAATGCAATCAAGAAAGCGACTGGCAACATCAAAAAGAATCCAAGGATCACGACAAAGGAAGAGCCTTGGAAGATTCCGAGAAAATCAGGCAGCTTCGTATCGAAAAACTTGTTGTGAAGATAGACGACGATCGCCGAAATAAAAATTGCTCCGATAATACCAGTATCTAATGTTTTGATGCCGGCGATCATTTTCAAGCCACTCTCACCGCCGGGATCAGCTGCAAAGTTGACACCGAAGAAGTGACCAAAGTATTCGATCATGCCAGAAATAAAATAATTACAAGTAATATAGACGACAAAGGCTTCCATTGCCGCTCGCGCATTGGCTTTTTTTGCGAGACCGATCGGTAATCCAATAACAAATAGTAATTCCATTTGGTTGAAGACCGTCCATGCACCGTTTTCAATAATCGTCCAAATGTTGAACCAAGTAGAGCCTTCAGTGGCGATGCTCCCCACAAGCATCGGATTTTTAAAGATAATACACAGCGCGACCATGATCCCCGAAAATGAAAACAAGAGGACCGGGGTAAACATCGCACCGCCAAACCGCTGAACTTTTTCCATCATAATTTCTTAACATCTCCTTTCAATTTTTACTACAACCTCAGTATAGAAAAGAAAGATAGCGGTTACAATAAAGCGAGGTGGCATAGGAACGTAGAAGCAAACAAAGAGAAAAGGTAGCAACTGCGGGGAAATTTCCCATAAAAAAACAAACCTGCGAAAAACAGGTTTGTTTGCTAAGTACGTGTATTTAAATTTCGACGTTGCCATAACGATTGGCAAGGGCGGTGCGGATCAAGCGCTCTGCCAAATGCTCATTTCTTGCGAGAAGCGGTCCGTGGAAGTAAGAGCCGAACACATTGCGGTAAACCACGCCTTCGGTTTGGTCTTCGCCATTGTTTCCTTGTCCTTGGATGACTTTCCCCAATGGTTTTTCCCCTTTACCTAAGAAAGTACGGCCATTATGGTTTTCAAAGCCATAATAGGTCTCATCGAATTCTTCATTGTGGATCACGATGTCACCGATGAAACGGTTGTTTTCTTGGCTTAAGGTGTAATGATCCAAGGCACCGATCCCCTTGATTTTCTCGCCGTTGGCACCGATGTAGTAATGACCCAGCAATTGATAGCCGCCGCAAATTGCCAGCATCACGCCATCATTTTCGATATAGCTGGTCAGGGCTTCTTTTTTTGATTGGATATCTTGTGAAACGATCACTTGTTCAAAATCTTGTCCGCCACCGAAGAAGACGAGATCATATTTTTCAGGATCGAAGGGCTCGTGAATGCTGACGACTTCTGCGTTGAAGGTCACGCCTAGTTTTTCGGCCACGTAGCGCAACATCAAGAGATTGCCGTTATCGCCGTAAGTATTCAAAAGATTTCCATACAAGTGGGCAACATTCAGTTGATACTTAGTCACGACTCATTCCTCCTTTGATATAGCCTTTTTCCGCAAGCTTTTTGCGTAGCTGCAGGACTGCAGTGTAAGTCGCTAAAATATAGACTTTTTCTGTTGGTAAGTCTGCAATTTGCTTGATGACGTCATCAAGTTCAGGGGTTTCAATGATTTTCTCTTCAGGGATCCCCGCAACTTTTAACCGCAACGCCATATCTTTGTGACGATCACCACCAGCGACCACTTGAGGAATCCCCATATCGGCAAACGCTTCATGGTCGCCATCCCAAATCCAGCTGACGTCGATCCCATCTGCGTAGTTGGCATTCAACAAGCTGACTAGTGAGAAAGGATAGGGCGACAGGCTGATCATATCGATGACTTGGTTCAAACCAACAGGGTTTTTAACTAAAACTAACGTACATTCTTTGTCCCCGATGCGGATCACTTCTTGGCGGCCAAAGACTTTTTCGTCATAGGCCAAACCAGATTTGATTTTTGCAGGTGCTACGCCATAATATTCCGCAACCGCAGTTGCCGCCAGCGCATTGTAGACATTGTACATCCCACCAACTTCGATGCGATAGTCATTGCCATCGATCACAAAAGCAGCAGAGGTGTTGTCCATTGCAGTCATTTCCGTCAGTTTATAATCCAATTCTGGTCGATGGAAGCCGCAATTTGGGCAGTAGTATTTCCCAAGATTGGCATAGGTGATCATTTTATAATGCAAAATGTGATGACACTCAGGACACAACACGCCATCCGTATTGTAATGGGCCATCTGCTCTTCATCTGGCAAATGATCAAATCCATAGTATTTCCGCGGATTGACAGTTGCCACCGAATTGAACAGTGGCGAATCCCCATTGCAGAGGATCGTTGCTTCCGGTGAGTTTGCGGCACCTTCAACGATCATTTTATAGGTCGTATAGATCTCGCCATAACGGTCCATTTGATCGCGGAAAATATTGGTGAAAACGAACAATTCCGGTTTGATGTACTTCGTTACTTTGCTGAGACTGGCTTCATCGATTTCTAAAACCGCAAATTTTTTGCCTTTTTTAGGGCGTGCCGATAGAAAGGTTGAAACGATCCCTTGGACCATATTGGCGCCGGTGGGGTTCGTTAATACTTCATCAAATTCTTGGCGCAAAATATTGACAGTCAAGGCAGTCGTCAATGTTTTGCCGTTGGTGCCTGTGATCACGACGACTTGGTAATCTTTCGCCAAATGATCTAATATATGTGGATCAACTTTTAATGCTAATTTACCAGGCAGGCTTGAGCCACCTTTGAAAAAGTTCTTTAATACCCATTGAGAGGTCTTACCGACTGAAACAGCCAGATGACTTCGTATTCCCATAATGTAACCCTCCATTAGAGCGAATGCTTTCGTTGTGCAAATTCAATTTATCATACCATATACCAAGAAAAAGGTTAAATTGCTTTTGCGATTCTTTAAATTTCTACAAAGACCATTCTGATAAATGGCTCTTTTACTTGCGATGATCAAAGGCTTGAAAAGCAAAACAGCAAACCTTCTGCCAGGTTTGCTGCTGCTTTAACCGATAATGATTTTTTCCGTTGGGTACTCGTAGCCTAAGTCACGTGTTTCTTTTGGTACGAATAACATCAAGGTGTACAGCATACCGACACGGCCGATAAACATCAAAAGAGCAATCACGAGTTTGCCGATGGTTGATAAATCGCCCGTGATTCCTAAAGAAAGCCCTGTGGTTCCAAAGGCCGAGGAAACTTCAACAATGATGGCGATCAAAGGGATATCCTCGATGGCGGTCAAGAATAAGACACAAAAGAAGCACATGCCCATCGAAAGCATGAAGACCACCACTGATTTACGGACGTCATCTTGATCGATCCGGCGACCGAAGATATTGATATTGTCCTCACTTTTCAAGAAGGCATAGAGGTACAGCCCAATGATGGCAATGGTCGTCGTCCGAATCCCCCCACCAACAGAGCTGGGACTACAACCAATAAACATCAGCAAGGAGAAAACGATCAACGTCGTGGTTTGGAAGTTGCCTAAGTCATGGATCTGCAGGCCAGCATTCCGCGTTGTCATGGAATAAAACATGCTGTTCATCCACATACCACTAAAGCTGTAATCTTTGAATAAATAATCTTTCTCAAGGAAAAAGATCGCTAATGTACCGCCGACAAAGAGGATCACGAAAGCCAAAACAGCAATTTTTGTGAATAAAGAAAAGCGAAACGGCAAGCGGCGGCGTTGTTTTTTCATTTTAAAAAGGACCCATTCCCGAAAGTCCATGATCACTGGAAATCCGATCCCCCCGATAAAAATCAAAATCATGATACACGTCAGGAAGAAATAATCATGGGAAAACGGCAAGATGGAATTGCCCGTCACATCAAACCCTGAGTTGGTCACAGCAGAGATCGCTTGATAAAACCCATAAAAGATCGCGTCACGCCAATTGTCATAATACCCGTAAAGATGAAAATAAACAGCGAAGATCGTACCTGCTACCAACTGACAAACTAAAATGATGGTAAACGTCGTTCGAATCATCCGAACGATCCCGCTAAGCTTTGGCTGGTTCATATCTGTCATGATCAATTGGCGTTGCTTTAAACTGATTTTGCGCCGTGAAACGATCGCAAAAAAGGTCGAGATCATCATGATCCCTAAACCACCAACTTGAAAGAGGACTTCCAATAAAATGACCCCGCGGTCGTTAAATACGTCATTGATCGGGAAGGTAGTCAACCCTGTGACACTGACCGTGCTGACCGCCATAAAGAACAGATCGATAAACGCGACATGAGAGCCCGGTTCCCGAAAGAAGGGAAGTGAAAAAAGCCCCAAAGAGACCACCGTCATCACGATATAATAAAAAACAATCACTTGGATTGAAGATACATTCTGGGAAATAAACGTCTTGCTCCTGCGCTGCGTCAAGCGAGCAAAGCGGGTAAAGTTCATAACAAAAACCCCTCACTAATTAAACTATCCCCAGTATACCAAAGAACCAAGTAGATTTGAAAGAAAGCAGGATAGAATTTATGTGGGGCAGAAATTGCGCAAGGAAACGTTTCTGGAGTGATTCTTTTCATTCGGGCAAAGGAGCCGCCAATCAATCCTTGTGTTTGGCAGCGATGGTCTGCCTTTGAATGATCTTCAATCATTGTAAGGATTTTTGAAAAGGTAGGCACGATTGAATGGTGTAAAGCAGTAGTCTCTTTTTTGAGAGGCACTATCCCTTCAATCGATTTTTTAGCAAGAAAAAGGATGCGGAAGTTGTATATACATGTTAAAATAATAATGTGAGAAAAACGCTTTCTTTAATAAAGAAAGCCAGAATGGAGAGAAGTAGATGAATGCCAACCCTTATGATATCAAGTTAGTAGCTGTCGATATGGATGGAACCTTTATGCGCACGGATTATACGTATGATGTTCCCCGCTTCAAGGTCGTGTTGGCCCGCATGAAAGCAGTCGGCTGTCAGTTTGTCGTTGCCAGCGGCAATCAGTATTACCAGTTGCGGGCTCAATTTCCCGGCTATGATCACGAGCTGAGTTTTGTTGCAGAAAACGGAGCACTTGTCAAAGACAAAGAAACAGTGCTTTTTGCAGCGGACATTCCCCGAGAAACGGTTTTCGCAACCTTAGATTTATGTAAAAAATACTCCGAAGTTAAAAATGTAATGTGTGGGCTCAATAGTGCTTATTGTGAACGGGGAACGGTCAGTGATGCTTTTTTTGAATTAACAAATAAGTATTACCACAAATTGCAATGGGTCGATGACTTTGCCCAAGTAGAGGACACGATCCTGAAATTTGCCCCAACCGTTCCTGTCGAAAAAACGGCCTATTATTCGGAACTATTTCAAAAAGAACTAGCTGGTTTGCTAGTGCCAACAGGCAGTGGGCATGGTTCCGTGGATCTGATCGTGCCTAACTGCCACAAAGCATCAGGATTGGCACGCTTGGTAGAGCGATGGGGGATCACTCCTGAGCAATGTGTCGCTTTTGGCGATGGCGGCAATGATTTGGAAATGTTAGCCTATTGCCAGAGAGGCTATGCGATGGACAATGCGCCAGAAAACGTCAAAGCCGTTGCCACCGCTGTCTGTCCCTCAAATGATGAGGATGGAGTATTAGTCACATTGGATCAGCTGTTCCCGATAGTCTAGGCGTTCTTTAAGATTCTTAAAAATAGGTAAGTATTCCGATCAATTTTCACGATTTCAGAAGAAAACGCTGGCAATTTATGAGAAGATAAAAGAAATAAAAGATAACAGCGACGATCCGCACGGAACAATAGAGAGAAAAGCGCATCAATTTTTTGAAAATCGAGACGGAAATGGGGAAGATCATGAAGAACGTGAAAATTATTTTTTTTGATGTTGATGGCACACTGATCGACATGAACAAAAAGCAAATCTCTGAAAGAATGTTAGCCACATTAAAAACCTTGAAGAAGCAAGGGATCCTGTTGTGCATTGCGACTGGCAGAAGTCCCATCGCGTTGCCGCAATTTGAAGGCGTGACCTTCGATGCGTTTTTGACCTTTAACGGATCGTATTGTTTTAATCAAGCCGAGGGGATCCACCAAAACCCTATTCCTAAAAAAGATGTTCAGCAAATCATAGAAAATGCGACGGCGCTCAAGCGTCCAGTAGCAATCGCAACGAAGGATCGTACCGTTGCCAATGGCAAAGATGCTGATTTAGTTGAGTATTTTTCCTTTGCTCATCAAGAAGTGATCGTGGCAGAAGATTTTGAAGAGTTGATCCAACAGCAAGACATTTTCCAAGTGATGTTAGGTTCAGGGAAAGAAGACTACGCCAAAGTGATGGCAAATACTACAGAGGCGAAAATCACCGCCTGGTGGGATCGGGCAGTCGATATTATTCCAGCCAGCAGCGGGAAAGGAAGCGGCATTGCCAAAATGCTGGCTTACTATGGCTTGGATAAATCCGAAGCCATTGCCTTTGAGGATGGCAACAATGACATTGAGATGCTGGAGGCAGTTGGTCGGGGTCTAGCAATGGCCAATGCTTCGGATGAGTTAAAAGCGATCGCTGACGAAGTGATTGGTCACGTAGCCGAGGAAGGTATTTATCAATACTGCTTAGAAAACGGGTTGCTGGGTGAAGCCGTGCAGTGATGGGCAATGCGTCAGTTGCTGTTGCCCGCTAAGAACATGCGCAGCCAGGATTGCTACTGCGTGTCAGTTTGATCAAATAAAAAAACTGTTTCCGAAATGCATTAGGGAAACAGTTTTTTATTGATATAAAGTTGTTTAGCAATTTGTACGGTTTACAGCGCCTCTACTGCTTCGATCGCCTGATAGACTTTTTCGGGTGTGATCGCAGGATCAATCAAAATAAAGGTTTCTTCTTCCTTGACAGCATAGGTCAGAACCGAGGCGAAGTAATCCCGATCAAGGCGTGTCACGTGGAGATCCTTCAGCTTCATCGGCAAGTGCAAAGCTTCGTAAAACGGCCGTAATTCTTCAATCACATCAAAATCATTGGTATAGGCAAGCTGGACCCAAATGCAGTAGGCGACTTTATTGCCGTGCAAGACACTATGGGTCTCATTCAAATAAGACAAGCCGTCATGCAGCGCATGCGCACCGGACGTGCGGCCAAACTCTACTGCAAAACCGCCAACTTCGCCTGCCAAAGCAATGATCGCGTCGGTGATGCGGGCAAAGGCGGGTGTCAGCTGCCCAGCTTCTAGGTCTTTGACAGCTTGGATCGCATCGGCAATCAGCAAGTTTTTGATCAAAAGAGCGCTTTGGAAACCTAGCCGTACTAAGGCAGTCTTGTCGTCTTCTGCCATGTTGCGGACGATGGCTTCCATTTCATAATATTTGGCTAAGGTATCAGCGATCCCTGCGATAAAGTAATCAACAGGTGTGGCTAGTAAAAAACGGGTGTCGACGATCGTCATGTAGGCACCTTTTTTGGCATAGTCGATTTTACAAATCGTATGATCGGGGTAATAGGCGACGATCACCGGGGTAAAGGGCGCACAGTTGGAAACCAATGTAGGGATCACGATCAGCTCTGCGCCAAGGGTTTGGGCGGTGATTTTTGCTGTATCAGCGACCTTGCCGCCGCCGATTGCCACCACGGCATCTGCTTGCTGGATCGCTTCAGCTAAGGTTTGCGCATTTTCATAACTCGATGATCCATCGTAGCGGTAGATCGGGTAGTCAAATGAATGAGGGTAATAGTTCGAAAACACATCGAATGACTGCTCCCCAGTAATTACTGCTACCTCTTGGAACTCTCGTAAATACTCCGGCAAATCAGTTAAGACCCCATCGCCCGTAATATAACGGTTTGGACCTGGACGGACTTCATTAGCTAACATCAAACAAACACTCCTTTATAATCGTCAGAATTTTCTAATCAGTGTAGCGCGAAAATGCCCTGACTGTCAATTTCCTTTTTGGGAAAAAACAGAAAACAGCCGATCTGCTGACGAGGCAGATCGGCTGTTAGTGATGAATTGTAAGGAACGTTCTCCAAAATGTTAAGCCCAGTTTTGGCGAATAAAGCCGGCTCGACCGGAGCCTTCGCTATAAGCATTGTAATGGGCTGCATTTTTTTTGTAAAAATCTTGATGATAATCTTCTGCAGGATAAAAAGGTTCTGCTGGTTCGATCTTCGTTACGATCGGACGGTCAAAGCGGCCGCTAGCTTGCAACTGCGCCTTTGATTTTTCCGCAATCGCTTTTTGTTCTTCACTATTGTAAAAAATCACTGGACGATAGGAATCACCACGGTCGGCAAACTGACCAAACGCATCCGTGGGGTCTGTCTGCTGCCAATAGATGGCAACTAATTCTTCATAAGAGATGACTTCAGGATCAAAGGTGATTTCAACTGCTTCGGTGTGACCGGTGGTACCTGTCGTTACTTGTTGGTAGGTTGGGTTAGGGACATGGCCGCCAGTAAAGCCCGAAACCACTTTGAGGATGCCTGGCTGTGAATCAAAAGGCTTCACCATGCACCAAAAACAACCACCAGCAAAAATTGCCGTATCTTTCATAGGTATTCCTCCTTTGCTTCTATGGTATGCTTCTAGTAGAGAAAAACAAGAGATATGCTTAGATAACTTACTAACGAAGAAAGGAACCGCCCATGGAAAGCATGTTAATTTTACTACGGGGGAATTCTGGCAGCGGAAAAACCACTATTGCCAAAGCTGTTCAGCACGTTTTTGGGGAAGAGGCAGTGCTGATTTCACAAGATGTTTTTCGGCGAGAAATTTTTTGTGTCAAAGATACCCCTAATAATTTAGCCAGCGGTTTGATGAAAGAAGCTGTCCTATATGCGAAGGGGAAAGTGCCGATGATACTTGTTGAGGGGATTTATTCTCGTGAAAAATACCAAGACTTTCTCGACTTTCTAATGAAACTCTTTCCCCAAAAAAAGGTAGTTTATTATTTTGATCTTTCTTTCGAGGAAACGGTCAAAAGACATCAGACCCGAATGCAGCGAGACTATTTATCCGAGGAAGCGATGCGTAAATGGTGGCTTGAGCGAGACTTGCTTTTCCCAAAAGGATCTTCAGAGGAAAGACTGATCAAAGAAGGCCTAACGATAGCAGAAACGGTCGATCAGATCATCGCAGATTATCAAGAAACAAGAAGGAGTGATTGAATATGGCGCGAATCATTGAACAAGGAACAGACCAAGAATTGGCTGCGTTAGAAACAGCATTAACAGCATACACAAAGCATCAAAAACCATTTACACAAACAGAGACCTATCAGAACTTTAGCAGTGTAATCAAAAAAGAGGGTGTGGTGATTGCTGGTGGCATTGCCTACGCCTCGATGTATCATATCGGCTATCTTGACACCCTGTGGGTCAAAGCATCCGAGCGGGGAAAAGGGTATGGCAAGCAGATTCTTACGGATCTTGAACAGCAGTTGAAAGCATTTGGCTGTGAAAATTGCCAGACGGCGACTTTTGATTTCCAAGCACCAGATTTTTATCAGCGAGTGGGCTATGAAGAAATCGGGAGAATCGCCCATACGCAAAATCAGCTAACAGAAATTTTTCTAGTAAAGAAATTACGTGATTGAATCCCAAAGAAACCGTTGAACAAGGACGAAACCAATGAAAGAGAGGCACAACCAATGTTAGATAAATCAATTCCATATGCAGAAATCTGGATGAAGCGAGCACACAAAAGCACACCGATCCAGCCCATTCAATCCGATAACTATTCGCTACGCAGCTACCAAGCAGGAGACGAAAGGCACTGGGCACGGATCGAAACATCCGTCGGAGAGTTTGACAATGAGGAAGAGGCATTGGCGTATTTTGAAAAAGAATTTATGCCCGAGCAAGCACAGCTAGGACAGCGAATGTTTTTTGCCATTGATCAAACAGGTACACCGGTCGGCACGGCTACCGCTTGGAAAAAAGCCAAGCAAGACGGTACACCGGTTCCGCTAGTCCATTGGGTAGCAGTAATGCCGCAAGCTCAACGTCAAGGGATCGCTCGCGGCTTGGTCACGCAAGTCGTTTCTGTCTTAGAGGCAGCCAACGAGCCGATGTATCTTCATACGCAAACGTGGAGCCACGCAGCAATCAAGCTCTACCAGCAGCTCGGTTTTGTGATCATTGCAACGGATATCAATGGGAATGAAAATCCAGAATATCCACTGGCTTGTCAAGTATTGGCAGAAGTGGCCAGAAAAGCCAGAAATGATTAAGAAGTACCGGCAGCAAAAAATCCGTTAACTTTTCGTAAAACTCTTGCGTAAAAGGCGGCGTGTGTCGAATTTAAGTCTGTAAAAATTCTCCTTTTTCAAGTATAATACCAAAGGAGTATGAGGAAGGATGGGCGAGATGGCACAGCTTTTTTTTAAATATGGCGCAATGAATAGTGGGAAAACGATCGAGATACTGAAAGTTGCTCACAACTATGAAGAACAAGACAAACCAGTCGTGATCATGACAAGTGGATTGGACACGAGAAGCGGCGTGGGAAATGTTTCGAGTCGCATCGGCTTAGAGCGAGACGCGATCCCGATTTTTGATGAAACGGATCTATTTCATTTGATCAAAGACCTCGGTTATAAACCTTATTGTATTTTGATCGACGAAGCACAGTTCCTAAAGAAGCATCACGTGCTGGCTTTCACCAAAATCGTGGATGAGTTAGGTATTCCTGTAATGGCCTTTGGCTTGAAAAATGATTTCCGCAATGAATTATTTGAAGGCTCAAAATACTTGCTGCTTTACGCAGATAAAATCGAAGAGATGAAAACCATCTGCTGGTTCTGTCATAAAAAAGCAACCATGAACTTGCACTATATCGACGGAAAACCCGTTTACGAGGGCGATCAAGTACAAATCGGCGGCAATGAAGCGTATTATCCAGTTTGCCGCAAGCATTACTTTCACCCGGGAATGAAAAAAGAAGGAGAATAATCAATGTACGATCAGTTACAAGCAATCGAAGACCGTTACGAAGAATTAGGCGAATTACTAAGTGATCCAGCCGTGATCTCTGACACCAAACGCTTCATGCAGCTTTCAAAAGAAGAAGCCAATACACGGGAAACGGTGGAAGTCTACCGCCGTTACAAAGAAGTCGTTGAAGGAATCAAGGACACTGAAGAAATGCTTGGGGAAAACCTAGATGCAGAAATGGCTGAGATGGCCAAAGAAGAACTCTCTGACTTGAAAAAAGAAAAAGACGTTTTAGAAGAACGCATCAAGATTTTGTTGTTGCCAAAAGACCCGAATGATGACAAAAACATCATCATGGAGATCCGTGGTGCAGCAGGCGGCGACGAAGCAGCCTTATTTGCTGGCGATCTTTTCAATATGTATCAAAAATATGCGGAAAACCAAGGCTGGAAAGTCGAAGTCATGGATGCCAACGTCACTGGGATCGGCGGCTACAAAGAAGTCATCATGATGATCACTGGCGACAACGTCTTTTCAAAATTGAAATATGAGAGCGGCGCCCACCGAGTGCAAAGGGTACCGTCTACCGAATCACAAGGCCGAATCCATACGTCTACGGCAACGGTCGTGGTTATGCCTGAAGCAGAAGAAGTCGAAATCGATATCGCAGACAAAGATATTCGTACCGATATTTACCATGCCTCTGGTGCCGGTGGTCAGCACGTTAACAAAACAGCTTCTGCTGTTCGTTTGACTCACTTGCCAACAGGGATCGCTGTTGCGATGCAAGATGAGCGTTCACAGCTGAAAAACCGTGAGAAAGCGATGAAAGTCTTGCGGGCACGGGTCTATGACCAAATGCAGCAAGAAGCACAAAGCGAATACGATGCAAACCGTAAATCAGCAGTGGGTACCGGCGATCGTTCTGAACGGATCCGGACCTATAACTTCCCGCAAAACCGCGTAACAGATCACCGTATCGGGTTGACTATTCAAAAATTGGATCAAATTTTAGCTGGAAAACTCGATGAAATTGTTGATGCACTGATCGTTTACGATCAAACATCAAAATTAGATGAGATGCAAAATGGCTAAAACCTATCGAGAAGTCCTTTCACGGGCTTCTTCTTTTTTAGAAACGAAAGGACTGGACGGGTATGCGATCCAATACCTGTTTTTACAGCGAAAAAACTGGCAGCAACTCGATTGGCTGCTGCAGATGGACCAACCCATCCTAAGGGAAGATGAGGCACAGATCGCAGCAGATCTTGAACAGTTGCTACAGCATGAACCCCCGCAATATTTATTGGGGTATGAAGAATTTTATGGTCATCGCTTAAAAGTGACCCCTGCAACCTTGATCCCGCGTCCAGAAACCGAAGAGCTGGTGGAAAACTGTCTGGCAAAACTACCAGCAGATCAGCCGCTACGAGTCGTTGACATTGGCACGGGTACAGGAGCGATCGCCATTGCCTTAAAATTGGCACGTCCCCAGTGGTCGGTAAGTGCCGTGGATCTTTCAGCAGAGGCGTTAGCCGTTGCTAAAGAAAATGCGACAGCCTTAGGTGCAGAGATCCGCTTTTTCCAAGGAGATACCTTGGAGCCTGTGGCAGATCAGCAATGGGATCTGATCGTTTCCAACCCGCCGTATATCAGCGCTGAAGAGTGGCCGCTGATGGATATCAGTGTACGGGAAAAAGAGCCTAAAATGGCGCTTTTTGCTCAAGAACAAGGATTGGCGATCTATAAGCAATTAGCACAGCAAGCACCGAAGTGTTTGGCACCAAGTGGGCAAATGGCGCTGGAAATCGGCTTCCAGCAAGGACAAGCTGTTCAACAGCTTTTTGCAGCCGCTTTTTCCAACAAAGAAGTTACCGTAGTAAAAGATCTTGCGGGTCAAGATCGGATGGTGTTCGTCAGTCATCCACAAGATGTGGATAAATAATTTTTTTTTGCTACAGAAAAAGTGCAAAAACCTTATGAAATGAACAATTTGGGAATAAATGGAGTTATAAACAAGGTTATCCACACTTGACAAACGACTTATCCACAAAATGTGGATAAGAAACGAGAAAATGTTGATAAGTGTGGAAACTTCTCAAAAAAGGATGTGGATAAATTGTGGAAACAAAAATTTTTGATCAATCACAGTTAAACGAAGCAGCAGCTATCTTAGCTGAGGGGGGATTAGTGGCGTTCCCGACGGAAACTGTCTATGGACTAGGGGCTAGCGCGCTTTTGCCAAAAGCTGTTGCGCAAGTGTATCAAGTCAAAGGACGACCTAGTGACAACCCTTTGATCGTTCATATTGCCGAGCCAGAGCAGTTGGAACCGTTTGTGGATAACAAGCATCCTTTTGCTGATAAATTGATGGAAACTTTCTGGCCTGGGCCCCTAACCTTGATCTTTTCGATCAAAAAAGACAGCTTACCTAGCATCGTTACTGGCGGCTTATCCACAGCGGCGTTTCGGATGCCCAACAACACCAAGACGTTAGCGTTGATCAAACAAGCCCAACAGCCATTGGTTGGTCCTAGCGCAAATACATCTGGTAAACCAAGCCCAACATCAGCTGCGCATGTTCAGCATGATCTGGCAGGCAAAATCGCTGGCATCTTGGACGATGGGGTGACACAGATCGGTGTCGAATCAACGGTCTTAGATTTGAGTGACCCAACGGCACCGCCGATCATCTTACGCCCTGGTGCAATCTCTAAAGAACAGCTTGAAGCAGTCTTACAAACAAAAGTCCTCGTCGATCAGCATTTAGTAACAGAAAGTGAAGCACCCAAAGCGCCAGGCATGAAATACAAGCACTATGCACCGAATACCAATGTCATGATGGTCAATGACCAAGATTGGTCGGCAGCCATGGCTTGGGCGAGAGAACAGCAGCTTAAGGTAGGTGTTTTAGCTGGACCGACGATCGCCGAGCAGGTCCGCTTCGAAGCTGCAGCCATCTATTTATTTTTTGATGACAGTGTGGAAGCTGCGACAAAAGGGCTGTTTGCGGGGTTACGGGCGTTAGATGAATCGATTGCTGAGCTAGATGTCTTATTCGCACCCACGTTTCCAGAAAGCGGCTTAGGGGCTGCTTATATGAATCGGTTGAAAAAAGCTGCAAATCAAAGTTTCTTTCAAGAAAATTAGCAAAAAACCAGAATTCATTATAGGTAGCTTATGAAGAAATGTGATACAATGCTACCATTAAGGTAAAGGGGTGTTGTAAGCATGGATTATCAAACGTTTGATCCCGAATTGTGGCAAGCGATCGAAAAAGAAACGAATCGTCAACAAAACAATTTGGAATTGATTGCGTCTGAAAATATCGTTTCAGAAGGTGTAATGGCTGCGCAAGGTAGTATTTTGACAAATAAATACGCTGAAGGTTATCCAGGTCGTCGTTACTATGGCGGCTGTGAATTTGTTGATGTGGTAGAAAACTTAGCAATTGAACGGGCGAAAAGTATTTTCGGTGCGGCATATGCCAATGTTCAACCGCATTCTGGTTCTCAAGCCAACACAGCAGCTTATTTAGCGTTGATCGAAACAGGCGATACAGTATTAGGGATGGATCTTTCCGCAGGCGGTCATTTGACCCATGGCTCACCAGTGAATTTCAGCGGCAAGACCTATAATTTTGTTAGTTATGGTGTTGATCCTGCAACAGAAGTCATTGACTACAATGTCGTTCGTATTTTGGCGCGCAAGCATCAACCGAAACTGATCGTTGCCGGTGCCAGTGCTTACTCACGTACGATCGATTTTGCGAAGTTCCGTGAAATCGCTGATGAAGTTGGCGCAAAATTGATGGTGGATATGGCGCATATCGCTGGTTTAGTAGCGGCTGGTCTTCATCCAAACCCAGTTCCTTATGCGGACATCACGACTTCTACGACCCATAAAACATTACGCGGCCCTCGAGGCGGCTTGATTTTAACAAATGATGAAGATTTAGCGAAAAAAATCAATAGTGCCGTTTTCCCTGGTATTCAAGGCGGCCCATTAGAGCACGTGATTGCAGCGAAAGCTGTTGCATTTAAAGAAGCACAAGATGCGTCGTTCAAAGAGTACTCTGAACAAGTCATTCGCAATGCGCAAGCAATGGCGAAAGTCTTCAACCAAGCACCACAAGCCCGGTTGGTCTCTGGTGCAACAGACAATCACCTATTATTGATCGATGTGCGTGGCTTTGATTTGAACGGAAAAGAAGCAGAAGCATTGCTGGATCAAGTCAATATCACCGTCAATAAAAACTCTATTCCTTTCGAATCATTAAGTCCTTTCAAAACGAGTGGGATTCGCGTGGGGACACCAGCGATCACTAGTCGTGGCTTTAAAGAAGAAGATTGTGTCGAAGTGGCGAAATTGATCGTCAAAGTTTTAGAAAAACCAAATGATGAAGCCGTCTTGGCAGAAGTAGCGACGCAAGTCAAAGAATTGACGGACAACTATCCACTTTACAAAAACAAATAAATTGGGACTGTGACAGAAGTTAAGGTCAGACAAGACGTCTCACGCGTTTTTCCTACGCTCCAGCTCCTTTGATCACCAAAAGTGAAAAAGGGGCTAGAATGAACGTAGAGGCGTGTTACATGCCGTCTTGTCTCCTTCCTTCTAACACAATCCTTTTTTTGAGGAAAAGCAGTATTGCCTGTGGCAGATGGTTGTAACAAGAGCCGATTTGCTTTAAAATAAGAGAAAAACCAAAGGAGATTTTTTTAAATGGGTAAATTTCAAGTAATCGATCACCCGCTGATCCAACACAAATTAACAATGATCCGCGACAAGAACTGTGGAACAAAGGTTTTCCGTGAAGTTGTTAATGAAATCGCAATGTTGATGGCGTATGAAGTGTCTCGCGACATGCCGCTTGAAGATCTAGTGATTGAAACACCAATTGAAGAATCAACACAAAAAACACTATCTGGTAAAAAGGTAGCGATCATTCCGATCCTGCGCGCAGGTCTAGGCATGGTTGATGGTATCCTTGAATTGATCCCAGCCGCAAAAGTTGGTCATATCGGGATGTACCGTGATGAAGAAACGCTAGAACCACACGAATACTTCGTAAAATTACCTGAAGATATCGATGAACGTCAATTATTTATCGTTGACCCAATGTTAGCTACGGGCGGTTCAGCGATCATGGCGATCGACGCACTGAAAAAACGCGGCGCTTCAAACATGAAATTCGTCTGCTTAGTTGCTGCACCAGAAGGCGTGAAAGCATTGCAAGATGCCCATCCAGATGTTGATATCTACACTGCAAATCTTGATGAACGCCTAAATGAACACGGCTATATCGTTCCTGGTTTGGGCGATGCCGGTGACCGTCTATTCGGTACAAAATAAATCAATACAAATAAGACAAAGGCAACTGCTTCAAGTTTTGCCTCGTCAATGATGCCATGGAAGAAGATCGACTGCCAAAACGGTTCGATCGGTTATCCATGGCTTTTTTTAGCTTTTCATAAAATCAGACAATGAAAAAAGGAGAAAATCAACTGATTTTCTCCTTGCATTAAACGGGTTATAGTTTGGTTAATTGTTTGTAATTGATGATCAATACACCATTACTTTGCGAAACTAATTTCTGGTTTTCTGGGGTTTCGTTCAGCTCGACCACCGCAGAGTTTTTCAACTGCTTTGTGATGGTACCAGTTTGTTTCTTCCCATGGAACGTGAACATGACAGGAGTAGCGACCTCAAACGTTGAACCTTCTTGTGACGGGACAATTGTTGTTTCGAATTTACCAAATGTTGCCATGTAAAAACCTCCTTGATACTTCTATTATATCACAATTTTCGGAAAATTTCAGTAAGTAGATTTTTTTCAGCAGACCTCTTTACAAAACAACCGTTTTTGCATATAATTTTCTTTGTGCCATACAACGCCAGCTTAGCTCAGTTGGTAGAGCAACGCACTCGTAACGCGTAGGTCACAGGTTCGAATCCTGCAGCTGGCATATAAATTAGCCCTAGAATCTTTTTATATCAAGGTTCTAGGGCTTTTTTGTGCCAATGATGTGCCAAATGCTATTTATCTTTGTATAAACCATCAAATACTTGCTTTATTTTTTCGTCTTCTCGTTCTTCTAATTCTTTTATAGCGTGACTGTATGTCTCCATAGTGACTGCCAAATTTTTATGGCCAAGATGTTTCGATACTGCCATTATATTTATACCTTTGTAAATCAATACTGAAGCATGGGTGTGCCTTAATCCATGTATAGTCAATGGTGTGTCAATTTTTAATTGGCGGAGTAATTCTTTCAATTTCTTGTTTACTGCATTATTCGAGATTAGACCTTCTTTTGCATTGTAGAAAACAAAATCAAACTTTGGATTGACACCTAAACCAGTAAAGAGCTGTTTCTGGGAACTCTTAAAACCTTTCATGATGCGGACAGTCTTTTTATCTATTGGGACCTTACGATTTGATTGCTCGTTCTTAGTCGGAGCAAATTCTTTAGTGTCCATATAATCCCACGTACGATCGACTGTGATAACTCCATGGTCAAGATCAACACGATCCCATGTTAGGCCCAATAACTCTGCAAAGCGTAGTCCGGTTGCGCCTGCAATAACCAACATAAATCTAGAAGCAAAACGTGGATCCAACCTCTGGGAAGCTAGATTCATAAGATCTTCAAACTCTTGATAATTTAGAAATTTGTCTTTTTCTTTTACTGAAGGGGCATGTCCTTTTATGACTGCCCTCTGGGTGAAATCATAGGGGATAACACCTTCGTCAACTGCATTTCTGAGGCTAGATCTTATTTGAATGTTAAATCTCTCTACTGAAGCATCTGCGTGTTTTAAAGCAAAATCATTTAATTTTGCTTGATAGGATGTTCTTGTTAGACTTTTTAAAGTATCGTTTGGAAAATACTTCTGGATATTCATCAGGGTGTTTTCGTATTTTCTGAAAGTGACATTTGATACTTTTCCTTTTTTATATACGTTCATCCATTGCTCGAAGTGATCGTATAACAAGACATCTTTAGTAGTAACACGTAGACCTTTCGCTAATTTTGATTCAATATCTGCAGCTGCTGCAACAGCATCTGCTTTTTTGGGAAAGCCGCTTTTTCTAAGCTTCTTATATTTTCCATCCTCATCTTTAAATGAGATCTCGTATTGCCAGGAATTCCCTCTTTTTATAAACCTAGCCATGATTGAATCAACTCGCTTTCTCTGATACAATAGGCATAACAAAATAAGCTCTGCCTTTTTTTGGGAAAACGCACACTAACTTTGGTCGGTGAAGTGCGTTTTTTATTTTTGTTTCAACTTATTAGCAGTATCTAATCTTTTTTTGAATCTATCTATTTTAGGAGAAATATCCTTTCTCATCGATTGGTTATTTTCGAATACTTCCACAGCAGTTCTTAGCACCCTTATTTCATTATCGTAGTCTCTTCTTTTACGGTATATAATTGCTAAACGATCGTAAGGATAATTTCCTTCAAATCTATCAGATACATTTCTTTCATATAATTCAATCGCTTCATCGATTTTACCGCTCTTCTCCAATTCTCTTCCTGTTAAATTATTTTCCACTGATTTCTCAAATAAGTTTCTCTTATTGCTATCATAAGTTTCAATTATATTATCATCTACTTTGTTATTTAAGTTTTTAAAAAACTTCACGGTCTTAACCTCGATTCTTATATTAACGACAAATAATTACACAAATCTTTCAAAGCTTTCTGGTAATCCGTAGTAGTCTAATATATCGAACTTACTAATTAAACCAATGTCATTGTGTGTGCCATCGATGATGAGTTTTGTGGCGAAATAGTTCGCTTCCTTTTCAATTTTTAGTTCTGAGACTATAGTTGTTTTTGATAGAAACGGCGTGTTTTCATTGGGATGACAAATTGAATGTCCTAATTCATGCGCACATGTAGCGAGTTTGTAATCATCAGAAAGTCTGTTATTAATATGAATGATCTGTATTCTACTATGCTTGCTATAATACCCGTAGATTTCGCCTAAATCTTCAAAAATTACAAGTATACCTCTTTCTTTAGCAATTCGAAATGGATTACGAGTTTCATGAATTCGAACTAAGTTGTTGATTTTTTTGTTAATGTCTGGCAGTTCCATAAACAATTACCTCACTTAGTCTCGATATTTATTTGGCGTAAATTTTTTCTTGGCTTCTATTTTTGCTATTCTGAGAGAATTTTCAAGTGAGATAATCAATGCTTCTCTCGTTACTTCGCTCATTTCACCTCCATCTTTTGAAAATGCTAATGCTCCGCCATTTGAAAGATCTTTAATCATATTTTCTAATTCTTTTTGTATGTCTCTTTCATCTTTATCAGTCAGATCGTAATATTTCTTATTATCGTCTCTACCTAAAAGATAATCTGTAGATACATCAAAAAAATCAGCAACAGCTTCAAGCTTATCGATTGAAGGTTTACTTGTTTTCCACTTGTATAAAGAATTAATACTCATATTTGTTTTTTCAGCTAAAGTTTGTAAAGTGATTCCACGTTCTTGGCATAATTTTTTTACTCTTTCAAATACTGTCATAAAAGCATCCTCCATGACGCTTAAGATTATATAATAAAATATTACCAAAAATGAGTTGACAATATTATAAAATTTTATTATAGTAATCTCGTAAGCAAGTTTGTTAGCAAAATAGTTGCAACTAAAAAGACCTAATGACCGTTCCCCAACGAAAAAATAGGCTTTGTTGTGCTTATTTAGCTATGACTTCATTTTATAAAATATTACCAAAAAGTCAAGCTTTTTTAACTATACGCTAACGAATTTGCTTACACATACTAAAAAAGGAGGTTATAAAAATGCCTGATACAACTGATTTAAGAAAAAAAATCATGGATTTTAAGGAGAAAGAAAAACTTTCCTATCAAACGATGGCAGATTTAATTCAAGTTAATAAAGTAGAAGTCTATCAAGCTGTCACAGGGTCTCGAACTAATCCCAAATCGAACATCATTATCTCTAAACTGATTCAAGCATATGGAATTTGATAGGAGGGATTAAATATGCAGCAGTTAGAAGCAGAATTGTCAATAAAAATTCCTATACCAGAAGAAATGATACTGATAAACAAGACTCGTTTGAAAGAATTGGAAGACAACGAGTTTGCTGGAAAAATCTTTACTATGAGA
Source organism: Enterococcus sp. CR-Ec1 (assembly GCF_002850555.1). NCBI lineage: Bacteria > Bacillati > Bacillota > Bacilli > Lactobacillales > Enterococcaceae > Enterococcus > Enterococcus sp. CR-Ec1. The sequence continues at coordinate 3,333,261 of NZ_CP025223.1, read as the reverse complement.
GATTTTGCTGAACGAAGCAATCGATCAAGTAAATGGTTAAAGGATAACATCTTGAACAATCCTCAATTAGTAAAGAAATTAAATATAGAAAATGGCGGTTTCGTTTACTATCCGAATTCTCAGAGTGATCGCTGGTTGTTTAACGCTAAGGGACTTATCAAGTTTATTGATGAGGAACTCGGTAAGTATTTGGGAGGTTCTAGATGAGATATACACTACAACAAGAGCTGCTGATTTACACCTTGGCCAAGGATAAAGTTCTTATCTTAAACGATCAGCTACACGACCGCAAAAGCTTACTGAGCGATTCTCAACGAGAACAGTTACTCAGAGATCTCAAAAGATACCAAGAGTTACTTTATCAATGCCGATTGAATCGTCAAATAGATTGGAGGTGATTTTTTGAAAAGTTTACGAAGATCAGCATTCATCATCACTATATTTTTCCTAGGCGTTTGGTTCGGTAACCACCGTCAATTGTCATATTGGGCAGTCGTAACATTACCAGTGTCAATCATGTGGTGGCTAATAAAGTATGACGAAATAGCTTATATAAGACGGTTAAGAAAGGGGGATACAAAATGCTGATAGAAGAGCAGCTTCATCAGTTCCAATGCAAGAGTTGCAATAGAAAGACGCTTATAAATGCTACTGAATTGAAAAAATGTGAGCCGTGGAAAGGTCCCTACTGCACTAAATGTGGCAGACGTCTCAAGGAGATCAAGAAATGAAGAAACGACAAAAAGAGCCTACACCAGTTACCGCTAGTGTAAGCCAAACTTAAACCATTATTCAAGGAGAGTGTAACATATGAACGAAAAAATTCAAAATTTGATTATGGCACTAGCATTGGAATGTCGTGCGAACAACGTCACTTTATCATTATGTGCTTTTGATGATAACGGCTTAGCATCATTATCTCAGGTGGGTTCAAATACTCAGGTTGAACTGGCTATCTTTAATCAACTTGACCAATTGGAAGAAAACTTGAATCTTTGCGACTGCCCGGACTGTAAAGCCAAGTTAAAACAACTGAAAGAAAACGATCAAGAAAAACTCGAAAAAGAGTCACCAACAGATTCAAATGATCTTTCTGAGAAACTCGCAGCATTCTTTCGAGGTGATCTTATATGAAAAAAATCATGTTAAATCGTTTATCTCTTAAACACTTCAAAGGTCTGGATTCATTTGATTTCGAACCGTTAGGTAAAAACGCCACGGTAAGTGGTCAGAACGGATCAGGAAAAACAACACTGGCTGATGCATTACTTTGGTTGCTTTTTGGTAAAGACACTCGAGGTGCAAAATTAAACCCTAAACCTTTGGACGGAAACAACGAGGAAAAGCTGGGATTAGAACCGACTGTGGAAGCGGAGCTTGCTATTAACGGCACCGTGGTCACGATAAAACGAGTTCAAGAAGAAAAGTGGAATACACCTCGCGGGCAACTTGAAAAGGTTCGAGGTAGTGACACAACCAAATACACGATTGATGGTGTGCCGACCTTGGAAAAAGAATGGAAAGCATATTTTGAAAAAATCAGTGCTGAAAATATACTTCAGATTCTTTTTGATTCTACATTCTTTATGAAGATGAACTGGAAAAATCGTCGCGAGATCTTGGTCAACATGACTGGCTTAAGTGATGAAGAGATCATCGCTAAGGATCCTGCATTGAAAGCTATCGAAAAGGTCATCAAAGAGCATACGATCGATGACTATCGCAAAATCCTTGCTTCTCAGAAAAAAGAAGTGAAGCGGCAAATTGATGGATTGCCAGCTCGCATTCAAGAGGTCACAGATATGTTCGCTAAAGCAAAAGCTGACATCGGGGACCAAACTGCTGATGAGATTCAGGAGCAAGTTTTTGAATATGAAGCAGATGTATCTGACCTACAAAATAAACTGAATGCAATAGCCGCTGGCAATGCAACGCTTGATTGCCATGAAGAACTAGCCAAATTAAAAGTTAAGTTAGCAAATGCTCAATCCGCTTATCTATCGAGTACCAATATGGAGACACGATCTTTACAAGATGATCTGAATAAACAACGACGAATCGTGAATGAAATTTGTTCGCTTAGGGACGAAGAAGAAATTAAGAAAGATAGGGCAATCAAGCAGTTCTATGATTTAGATCAATTTCTAACTGAGCATCGCAATAAATATCGCATCTTAAAAGAAACTGCTTTTGATGATCATCAAAAAGTATGTCCTACGTGCGCTCAGGAACTACCGGCCGATCAAATCGAAGGAATGGTTTCGAGATTTAACCAACAGAAAGCAAAGGACATGGAATCCAACATCGCTGAGGGGAAAGCTGCCAAAGAAAAATTGCTCGCTTACAAAGACGTAATTGCTGATCATGAAAAAGAATACATTCGTTTAGAAAAGAGTTTATCTGAAGCAGAAGAAACATTGAAAAAAATCAATGAGGAACTCGTATTCATTGAAAGCTCCACTCAAAAATTTGAAGAAACAAAGGATTATCAAAAAATTCAAGATCAAATCAAAGTCGTGCAGCAAAAGATTACAAATGCCACTTCTGATACGGTTGCTGAAGAGCAAGAAATCAAACAACAGATCAAAAAAAAGCGAGTGCTGATTGCTGAAGCACAAGCAAAATTCCAACGTTTATCTAGTCTATCGGATTACGAAAATCGCATCGATGAACTCAAAGAAGAGGATCGTTTGTTGAAGGCACAAAACCAAGAGATTGAAAAGAACATGTTTCTTTTGGACGAGTTTACTCGCAAAAAAGTTAGCTATCTTGAAGAGTCCATCAACAGCAAATTCGAATTGGTCAAATTCAAATTGTTTAACATTCTGAAAAATGGCGGTCTTGAAGAAGTTTGCGAGGCGACATACAACGGTATCGAGTATGGAACAAGTTTGAATACTGGCGCCCGGATTAATTGCGACTTGGACATCATCAACACCTTAAGCAAAGAATTTGGGTTGAGCGTTCCGGCATTTGTGGATAATACCGAATCAGTAAACGACCTACATCCAATCAATTCGCAAATTATTGAGTTACGTGTAACAAAAAATAAAAATCTGAAAGTCGAGGTATCGGAATGAACGAAGTTTTTGTATACGGCAAGATCAACAATGAAAAAGTGCTAATTGGCACTTTTGAATCTACAGAGAATATTTATGAAGAAGTCGAAGAGAAACTAGATTATCTAAATCTATCTCACTTGATGGATCAACAAAATCGCATTTATGTTCGCACGAGATTTGATGATTACCGCATGATTTGGGGAGAAAAAGAGTTGCCAATTATTGATGTGATGAAAAAAAAGTAAGCTTGATAGGAGTATAAAAAATGACAAATCAAAACACACCAGCAAAAGTATACAAATCACAGCTAGCAAAAATAAACGACACGTATATGCCGCAGATTGAAAGTCAGTTACATGGTAATGGTATCCATATGACCGAGTATCAGCGTACCTGTGTTATCAATTCAATCTCGGCAATCAACGAAATGCTCGTAAAAGAAGGTATCAGTGTTGGGGACATTGATCAAAGTAACTTGACTCAAACTTTGATACATGTAGCGGCACTGCAGTTGAATGCAACAGCCACTCCTCGTGAAGTGTATTTCATAAAACGCAAACAAAAAAATAAAAACGGAACGGAAATCCAAATCGTTGAGATGGGGATCGAGGGTGATGGAAATGATGCTATTCTTTCTCGATTTGGCCGGAGCATTAAAAAAGTACATCGTCATTGGGAAGTGAGGGAGAATGATGGATTTACTTATCCGGGATACGCGGGTCTTGAAGTGACACCACCAACTTGGACACCCAAAGGCGAAGGGAACGTTATCCGCGTTGTTTATCCGATTGAGTACAACGATGGGCAAGTAGAATTTTTTATTTCCGAACGCGAAGACGTCAAGGCTAATTTATTAGCTCACATGTATAACAACTTGATGTGGGATAACAAAAAGGTTGAGAAAAAAGAAAAAATTAAAGAATTTGCTGAAGTGCATTCGCTTGATGAAATTCTAAACAGTAGTGAGATGCAAGAACTCGGGAAAATAAGTCCAGCTTGGAAAGAGCCACAAAGTAGAGAGTCAATGATTGTCCGAAAAATGAGAAATAGAATTGTTAAAAAGATTCCAAAGGATTTCTCCAACGCATACGTTCAGTCGATTGTTGAATCTGTCGAAGATGATTTCCAAGCACGTCAACTACAACGCAAGGAAGCAGAAATTATCGAGGAAATCGATCAAAATGCGAATACGGAAATCTTAGATCCTAAAACTGTTGAAAAAGATGATCGTCCGAAAAATGTAACTGAAGACGGCCAGATTCATGAAGGTCAATTCACGGAGGAATCGGAGCAAACCAATTTCGACCTCGGAGAGGATGATCCGTATTGATTTCTATTAAAGTATTTGGGTCAGGAAGTAAGGGGAATGGCTATCTAATTGACGATGGCCATTCTCAGCTGATCATCGAGTGCGGTGTCCCATTCCAGCATTTGCAACAACAAATGGGACATGATTTTTCAAAGGTAGCAGGGGCGCTTATCACGCATGAACATCGAGATCATTGCATGTATATAAAGAAATTAATCGGTGGAACTAGCGTTTCAGTTTTCGCTACAGAGGGAACGACTCAAGCTATGTTTGCCGATGAAAAACTCAAACTTAAGCAATATGACTCCTATCGCTTTAAACCACTCCTATACAAAGAAACTCAAAAAATTGGCACTTGGTATGTGACACCATTCGAGACCAAACATGATGTTGCTGAACCTTGCGGCTTTCTGATCGATAACACAGCTGGAGATAGATTAGTCTTCGTCACGGATTCCTATTATGTGAAGTATCTCTTTCCAAATGTTACTCATATGATGATTGAAGCAAATTATTCAAAAGAAATCGTTGATCAGAAAATGAATCGTGGTTTCGATATCAAACGCAAGGAACGGCTGCTTGAAAGTCACTTCGATTTTGATCGGACACTCGATTTTATCAAGTCAAACAAAAGCGATCGACTACAAGAAGTTTGGCTACTTCATCTATCAGATGCAAATAGTCATGAACAAAAATTTAAAGAGGAAACGCAAAAACTTGCTGGCGTTCCTGTTTATATAGCTTAGGTGGTGGGAAAGAATGAACCATGGCTATATAAAACTTTACAGAAAAGTGATGGATTCATTCGTATGGACTAACCCTAACATGTATAAGCTATGGTCTCTTTGTTTAATGAAGGCCTCTCATGAACGGAGAAAGTTTCTTTTCAACGGAAAAGAAATGTGGCTGAACAGCGGTGAATTCGTCACAGGGCGCGACGCGATAACGTTTGAGATGAACAAAGGAGCCAAACGTGAACATCAAGTGAACAGCGCTTCTGTATGGAGATGGCTTAAGAAATTCGAAAGTGAGCAAATGTTGAACATCAAATCAACTACGAAATACAGCGTCATATCAATAAATAATTGGGATGAATATCAAGGTAGTGAACAACAAATGAACATCAACCGCACAACAAGTGAACAACAAGTGAACACAAACAAGAATGATAAGAATTATAAGAATGAAAAGAATAATAACATACATGATGAAAGTTCACCTTTGCAAGAAATCGTTCAAATCTATGAATCAATTTTCGGGATGATAAATTCATTTGTTTTTCAGAATTTAGAACAGTGGTGTGAAGATCTATCACCAGAATTGGTCATAGAAGCTTTGAAGCGATCTAAATCAGCTAATAACTTCAAATACACTGAGAACATTTTGAAAAACTGGGACAGCCGTGGTGTTAAGACAGTAACCGATGTTGAAAACATTGATGCAGAATTCAAACAACGAAAGGGTATTTGGAAGAAGCCGACACGATCTGAACCTGTTCCCGAATGGTTAGATGATCCAGAAGGCTATAACGCTAGAAAAGAAGCCGAGCTGATGCAAAGTGCAAAAGATGATCTGCCATTCTGAAAACGGAGGGAACTATGAACTATTTAGGTATAGTAGAACGACTAATTTCAGCCACAACTGATCAAGAGAATTTAATCAGTTTAAACTTCGCTAGGGAGGGATTAAAAGCTGAGAACGTAAATCAACTCCCAGAAGCAGAAGCAAAAAAACGTTTTGTCTATTATTTAAGACCATTCTTTATTTTCCGCTTGTATCCAAGCGTTTATGAAACCGGCAAGTGGGTAAGACTTACTTTTGACGATTATTTAAGAGGGATAAATAAAGAACTTAATAGGACAGGGAAGGATTGAGCAAATGGAAATATTTTTTACAGTTCCCGGGGAACCAGTGCCGCAAGGGCGACCTAAATTCACTACGAAGCCGTTCGTTCGTGCGTATGACCCGCCAAAATCAGCAGCGTATAAAAAGTTAGTGGCTGCTTATGCATCGAGAGTGAAACCTACTACTCCGTTAGAAGGAGATTTGTTCGTGAAAATTGATGTCTATAAAGGCTCGTTGAAGAGTTTCAGCAAAAAGAAGCTTGAACAGGCTGAAGCGAAATCTCTAAGACCCAGAACAAAGCCCGATGCAGATAACTACGCAAAAGGACCGCTTGATGCATGCAAAGGAATTCTTTGGAAAGATGATGGCCAAGTTGTCGATCTGTTCGTCAGCAAGTACTATTCCAAGAATCCTAGAATTGAGATTCGTATTCAGGAAGTAGATTCAATACAAGAAACACTATTTTGAGGAGGAAAAATAAATGACATTAGAATTTAACGCAACAGTACGCGACAAAGGTTTAGGAAACGATGATAAAAAGAAAATCTTACTTGAGGTTCCGATCAGTGAGTTGAAAGGGAAAGTTGAAGAATTAACGCAGCTTACCAACAAAGCTGTCACGATTCAAATTATCCCTCAATACTATCGGTACACAGTGCCTTTTGACAAAAGCACCAATGCACCAACACAAGAATACGTTGTAAACAACGACGGGTCAATCAACTTTGTTAAAAAAGAGCAAACACAACTGGAAGTTGACGATCAAGGAAATATCGATATTGAAAACCGTCCGTTTGAAGTCACAAAAGATATCGTTGATGAATTTATTCTTGCTGCAAGTTCTCTTGAATTTCCGGGAAATATTAATCCACGAAGTGTGCTCATTCGACTTGAAGACGGCGAGCCAGCAGAAGATGTGGCAGAAGACTACGAAATGTCAGCAATCACATTGCTCAACGAGCTTGAAAAAGCACGTGAATATTATGCACCGTATGCTGCTGCATGGGATAAAAAGCGTAATGAAGTAATCTTTTTGGAAAAAGAACCTGAAACCGATGATTCTGACGTTTCAGAAGAAGCTAGCGAGGATATTTCTGATGAGGCGAATAACGAATCGGAAACAGAAGAAAACATCTCAGAATTGGAGTCAGATGCCAATGAAGACATTTCCGGAATTGACGAAGAAGCTGACGGTGATTTACTAGGACAATCCGATCCTTATGGGAACGAACCGCCGGAAGATGATGGAGAGGAAGATCCTTATTGACTTTTGAAGATGACAAAATAATTATCTTAGAAGACGCAAAATTCTACTGGAGCATCGGCAGGATCAACCAAGCAAAAGATCTCTTCGGCAAAGGGTTTAAGCCTAGCGAAGTGGCTCAAATCATGAATGAGAAATTGATCGATGTTGGATTATTGTACCTTCACTTGTTGGAAAGTAACCAGATTAAGTAGGTGATCCCATGACATGCAATCGATGTAAAGGCGAAAGGATTATTTGGGGAAAAGATATGTTTGACCGGGCAGTAGCAATCAACTGTCCGGTCTGCAATAAAGATGGTGCTGCTGTTCGTAAAGAAACGAAGGAGTGGGCAAATGGACATTCTCGAAGTATTTTGGACAAACGTTGACTGGCACTTAAAAGCTAAGAAAGTAGCTTTGAGAAAAACTCACGAAGAAGCGAGAAAGAAAAGAGCCGGAATTCAATTGCGGACTGTTGAGGATATTGCAAAATCTTTAAAGATCGATGATTATTCGATACTTTTTGAAAAGATTGAGAGTCAGTAATCCACCAAAATAACCAACTAGAAAGGAGACGGAAAATGAAATTTTTAGATCTGTTCGCAGGTATTGGCGGTTTCCGTCTTGGAATGGAACAAGCCGGTCATGAATGTGTCGGCTTTTGTGAAATAGATAAGTTTGCGAGAGCGAGTTACAAAGCTATTCATAATACAGAAGGAGAGGTGGAGATGCATGACATCACATCAGTTTCAGATGAGTTTATTCGAGGAATCGGAGATATCGACATTATCTGTGGAGGATTTCCGTGCCAGGCTTTTAGCATCGCTGGAAAGCGGCAAGGTTTCGAGGATACTAGAGGAACTCTCTTCTTTGAGATTGCAAGGTTCGCATCTATTCTCAGACCACGCTATTTATTCCTTGAGAACGTCAAAGGACTCCTCAATCACGAAGGAGGGGCTACGTTCGAGACGATCCTCCGAGCCTTGGATGAACTCGGGTATGATGCGGAATGGGAAGTGCATAACTCTAAAGACTACGTTCCGCAAAACAGGGAGCGAGTTTTCGTTGTCGGACATCTTAGAGGAGAACGTACCGAGCAAGTATTTCCTTTCGAAAGAGAAAGTGGAGGCATTGATAAAGAATCTGGAAGAATAAATATTGTAGGGTCAACAAAAAGAAAATATCAATCTTCGCTGGGACAAAGAGAAGTGGTTTATAGCTCTAAGGGCTTAGTGGGTGCTTTGACAGCCACAGACTATAAAGGACCTAAGCAGATAGCTATCCCAGTATTAACGCCTGATCGTACTGAAAAACGGCAGAATGGCAGACGATTCAAAGAAGACGGTGAAGAAATGTTCACGCTAACGGCTCAGGATCGTCATGGTGTCATGGTTGTCGGAGGTCTTTATACGAATGATTCCGAAAGGTTTAGTCGTGGTGTGCTGCCTGGACTAAGCAGATCACTTAAGTCGCAGAACCATGATGCCGCAATTTTAATAAAAGAAGCAACTGCACAAGGTTACGCACAAGCCCTGCCAGGAGATTCAATCAATATCAGCCATCCAAATTCTGAAACAAGACGGGGGCGAGTTGGTAAGGGTATTGCCAATACTTTACTAACAGGAAAAAAGCAAGCTGTAGTTACAGAAGAATTTCAGATTCGAAAACTAACACCTAGAGAATGTTGGCGGCTGCAAGGATTCCCAGATTGGGCATTCGATCGTGCAAAAGAAGTTAATTCCGATAGCCAACTATATAAGCAAGCAGGCAACTCAGTTACTGTGCCAGTGATACACGATATAGCAAGGAGGCTCGTATGAGGTGAAAAGAATATTAAATTATCCCGGAAGTAAATGGCGCATGGCGGACTTAATTGTCGATATGATTCCAGAGCATACGACTTATGTGGAACCCTTTTTCGGCAGTGGAGCTGTCTTATTTAACAAATCGCTGTCCGTAGTAGAGACAATAAATGACTTGGACCAACGTGTTTATAATTTTTTTAAAGTGTGCAGAGATAATCCTAAGGAGTTAGCAAAGGCTGTCTATTTAACACCTCATAGCAGATTGGAGCACCAGTTGAGCGGACAGATTGTGGGCGATAGTATAGAAGATGCCAGGACATTTTTAATCCAAAGCTGGCAATCTATTGGTGGGATACAGAAACATAAAACTGGATGGAGAAGTAATATCGACAAGATAGGCGGCAAGATTCATGAATGGAATGAAATACCAGGGCGGATACTTGAAGTCGCAGAACGGCTTAAACAAGTGCAAATAGAAAATCAAGATGCAATTGAATTACTTCAAAGATACAATCGCAAAACTGTATTTGCCTATATCGATCCACCGTATGTGATGGCGACCAGAAAAGGCAGGCTTTATCAAACGGAGTTTGAAGATAAACAACATGAACAGCTGTTGGATTTCCTTTCATCTGATTTTAAATGCAAAGCGATATTAAGCGGGTATCAATGTGAAATGTACGATGACATATTAAGTTCATGGTACAAAGTACAATTTCAAGCGAATGCAGAAGCCGGTCAAAGTAGGCTGGAAACACTTTGGTGCAATTTTGAGCCAAACGGTCAGCTGTCATTATTTGGTTAGTCAGCTATCCGACGAAATAGGAGAAAGAATATGATTATGAAAAATAAATTTGTAATCTTTGCATTCTTGGGATTAATCGCAGTATCATCTTGGATTTCTGCATATGTGATTTTGTCCCAAGCAAAACAAATCGTGAAGCTACAAGAACAACTGCAGCATGAGCAGATGAAGTACAAGGTTATTATCAATGATCCGCTGGTGCGAGATGCGATGGAAAGTGGGGGATGATTATGACAGTTGCAGTTTTAGTGTTCACAGGATTCGTAGTGATAATGGTCGTTGCAGTAATTGTTGGAAAGAAGATGGACGATAGAGAAGGAAAATAAAAAAGCCACTACCTTTTGGGTAAGTGACCTGTGACAAGACTATTTTACCATAAAGGGGTGGCGTTTGTGAGATTTCAATGGCTTAAAAACTACCAAGACTTAGAAGAACAAATACTCTTCATGAAATGGAATCTTAACAAGAGTAGGTTGGAATTAGATCGATGGGTCAACGGTGATTTAGCAAACGTGCGCCTTGAAAAAAATTCAAGATCATCATCGTTGGAAGAAAACATCAGGATTATAGAGAATGAATTAGAGCTGCTTGAAAAAGAAAAAATTGAACTGATGGAATTAATCGATTCTTTCAGCGGAGCAGACAATCAGATTGTAAAATTAAAATATATTGACGACATGGATGTTTATGATATAGCAGATGCTACAGGCTACAGCGTATCTTATATCAGAAAGCGGCATACTGAGATTCGAAAGACATTGTCATTTGTTGATGAGTATGAGGCACGGCGAGAGGAACGCTTGAAGAAGCAAGAAGAAATTGATTATTATTCAGCAGACCAAGATCAATTAAGCTTGTTTTGATATTGTCACAAAATGCGACCTCAAAGCCTGTGTATATTTCTTGATTTAAACGGGTTATAGTAATAGCGTAGAAGAAACGGAGAGACGGTTGTTGGACTACTCACACTAATCCAAATACCGAAAGGGGGCTAATCCCTCATCGCTTTACTTCTTTGACGGATACGAAAGACAGCACAATTTTTTGAAAGAGGTGGATCATCTCATTTCGAAATTCGCTAGTGCTGTCTTTTTAGTGTATTTGTTGATATGATAAAAGCAAATAATTAGATAATGGAGTGATAAATTTGGCAGATGAAAATAATCAATCAAGTGAAAAGACCATTGAAAACAATAATTGCTTTATCATTACACCTATAGGGGCTCAGGACGGAAGAGAGAGAAGATTCGCTGATGGTATCACTAATGAGGTTATTGAGCCGGTCTTGAAAGAGTTTGAGATGACACCAATTGTTGCGCACAGGATTAGTGAAACTGGATCAATTAACGATCAAGTTATACAACATATTTACAAAGATAAATTAGCAATTTGTAACTTAACAGGTTTAAATCCAAATGTTATGTATGAACTTGGCGTACGCTATACAATGAGAAAACATACTATTTTAATTTGTGAACAAGGAACAAGATTGCCTTTTGATATTATCACAGAGAGAACTATTTTTTACACTAACGATATCGCTGGAAGTGCTGAACTTAAACAGCAACTAAAAGACATGATATCAAGAATTGATTATTCCTCTGAACCTGATAATCCTATTTTTAAGGTTTTGGATTTTGAAAAAGCGATGGGGAATGTCAAAGATGAAGGCGCCGCTGATGCACTCATCGAAAAATTGAAAGATGTCTTAGAAAATCATAGTACACAAAATGTCATAAAAACGAGTACCTATGCGGCTGTAATAGAAAAATTGGACAACATTCCTTTTTCAGCAACAGATTGGAACGGTTTAGTTCATTTCACTTTGACCAATTCTAATCAGCAGGTATATTTCACTAAGTCAGCGGCTTCAAATTCTCAGAAAGTTTGGGTTGTATATTTTCATTCGAAAGTACCTGTGGCTGTTGGGTTTAATTATATTGTGAATGCAGTAAATCAAATATTTAGCGGAAGAGCAAATGTGATGTTAGTAGATACAACAAATCAAGAATAGAAATTATGTATCGTAAGATCCAACATGATTCAAATAAAGTTAAAACAAAACTCAATTAAGAGTGATCGTGAGGTGGTGTGTATGAATGGCTAGGCAACGAGATCCAAGGAGGGATCAAGCAAGAGGAATTTGGCTGAAATCTAATGGCAAAAAGCTTTTGAAGGATATTGCTGAGGAACTTGGCGTTTCTGATTCTCAGATTAGAAAATGGAAATCGCAGGATAAATGGTCAGAAGAATTGAAAGGTAATGTTACCAATGCGAAAAGTAACGTTACCAATCGAGGTGGCGCACCGCCAGGAAATCAAAATGCCAAAGGAAACAAAGGGAACAAACAGGCATCTCCGCCATCAGGCAATAAAAATGCACTGAAAACAGGGGAATATGAAACCATATTTGCGGACTATCTAACTGAAGAAGAGAAGGATCTTTATTCGAATTTGAATGATGATCCTTTTTTTGTTATGTCAGAAGAGGTCCGGCTGTTAAAAATAAGGCAGCGAAGAATGATGAAGCGTATTGCTGATGTGCAAGCCGGACTAACAGAGAAAGAAACCGAACAGCTTTTAGAGCTGCGAGGGCGTAAGACGCTTGTCGAATCGAAGAAATTCGGACGAAAAGTTCAGGTTGATGTTCCAGAATTAGTCTTGACGGAGAGGAAAGAAAAATCGTTCAGGAAAATTGAAGATATCTTGGCCATTGAAGATGCCTTAACACGAGTGAGCGCTCAATTGCAGCGTGCAGTTAAGCAGCTTGCTGATCTAACGATGAATGATAAGCGCAGTAGGCTGATGGACGTACAAATCGATCACACGAAAGCTCAAACAACCAGAGCATTGATCAATAAGGATGGCGATGAAAATGATGGCGGAACTGTTATCAACATCATCGACGATATTGGGTGATCGGCATGGCTAAAGTGGTAACACAAAAAAATGTAAAACTCACTGATGTCTTGGCTCCTTCATTTTATTCATTTCACAAAGCCGTAAAAGACGGATTGCATTCTTCCTATTGGTTGAAAGGTGGTCGTGGATCTACAAAATCATCCGCTATTTCAGTTGAAATTATTCTCGGCATTGAAAAGGATACAAATGCAAATGCTGTTGTTTTACGGAAAGTAGCTGAAACGCTTCGAGAGTCAGTTTATGAACAAATGCTCTGGGCAATTGACATCCTTGGCTTAACTGACGAATATCATGCATCAGTAAAGCCATTACGAATAACTAAAATTAAGACAGGGCAACGGATTATATTCAAAGGTGCAGAAAAGCCTAAAAAGGTAAAGGCATCAAAATTCCGTAGGGGTTATGCAAAATTCATATGGTATGAGGAAGTTGATGAATTTAATTCGATGGCTGAAATTAGAACGATCAATCAATCTCTTGGCCGTGGTGGTGCAGGTATCACCATCTTCTATTCTTTCAATCCGCCGGAAAGTAACACTAACTGGACAAATCTAGAAATTCAACAGCAACAAGTTCGTGATGAGGTTTTTGTCCATCACAGCGATTACAGGACTGTTCCAAAAGAATGGTTAGGGGAATTGTTCATCCAAGAGGCAGAACACCTTAAGAAGACGAATGAGGACAAATACAAGCATGAGTATTTAGGTGAGGTGACTGGTACAGGTGCAGAAGTATTTAAGAATATCACTGTCCGTAAAATCACCGATGAAGAAGTTGCAAGCTTTGATAAAATATCGCACGGTATCGACCACGGTTACGCTGGGGATCCGATGCACTACACGAAAAATCATTTCGACAAGACGCGGAGTAAGCTTTATATATTCGGAGAGGTTCATAAAGTGGGATTGTCTAACCTTAAGGCAGTTTCAGCAATTAGAAAACTAAATCCTGATAACGAAATTGTTATAGCAGATAGTGCTGAACCTAGAACAAATAATGAATTCAAAGATTTAGGATTGAAGATAAAAGGAGCTAAAAAAGGACCTGGTTCTATCGAACATGGGATTAAGTGGCTGCAAGATCTGGAAGAAATTATCATCGATCCATATCGTTGTCCAAATACTAAGCGAGAATTTTCAACTTATGAGCTGGAACGAGACACTAACGGAAATCTTAAAGGGTCTTATCCAGATAAAAATAACCACTCGATTGATGCGGTTCGTTACTCTCGTGAAGAAGAAATGAAGAAACCAGCCAAAATAAAAATTATGAAGTAGGAGGTGTTGCGATTTGGACATTGAAACAGTCAAGAAAATCATTAGTGAGAATCTGAAAGGTTTTCCCAGTAAAATTCGAAAAATAAGAAAATCAGAACTCTATTATGAAAATAAAAACGACATCTTACGTAGGAGAAATCCTTTAGCGGATAGAATTAAGGATAAGGATCCCGACAATCCCTTGAGGAATGCAGACAATCGTATTAGTCATTCCTTTCATCAGTTGCTGGTCAATCAAAAAGCAGCATATGCTATGACTGTACCGCCACTGTTTGATGTTGATGATAAGACATTGAATCAAGAGATTGTAAAACTCTTAGGTGATGTCTATCCTAAAGTGGCTAAAGACCTATGCATCAATGCTAGTAATGCAGGAATTGCGTGGATACATGTGTGGAGAGATGAAGAAAATCAGAATTTCTTTCGATATGCTGTCATTGATTCGAAGCAAATCATACCGATTTACTCCAAGCGATTAACTAATCAATTAGAGGGGATTTTGAGAGTATATGAGGATTATGATGATTCTGGAGATGTTTTACTAGTTTATGAGTATTGGAATAATGAAGAATGCAGTGTTTATTCTCGGAAAAAAAGCAAGACACTCGATAATCTAGAGGAATATGAGGTGTTTAATCTCATAGATGTTGCAACGAATCAACCTGCTGGCGCAACAAATACCTATAAACACGGATGGTCAAGGCTACCATTCATTCCTTTGAGAAATAATCCTCTACAACAGCCAGATTTGGAGATGTACAAAGCCCTTATTGATGTTTACGACAAAGTCTTTTCGGGATTTGTTAATGATGTTGATGATATTCAAGAAATCATTTATGTGTTGACCAATTACGGCGGGGAAGATAAAAAGGAATTCCTGAGTGATTTAAAGAAATATAAAATGGTTAAGGTCGAAGATGATGGACAAGGGGCTAAAGGAGGAGTTGAGACACTCGCTATTGATATTCCAATTGAAGCACGATCAAAGATTTTGGAAATGACACGAGATAGTATATTTGTCCACGGCCAAGGTGTGGATCCTCAGAAAAATATTGGCCAGAACAACAGTGGCGCTGCTTTAAAATATATGTACTCATTATTAGAGCTTAAAGCTTCAATGTTAGAAACAGAATTCCGCTTAGGATTCGCTGAATTGGTCCGTTTCATTCTAGAATATTCTGGCAAAGATGCGAACATTACAATCAAACAGACATGGACACGCTCTGCTATCAACAATGACCTTGAACAAGCGGACATTGTCAGCAAACTTGCTCCTGTGACGAGCGAAGAGAATCTTGCCAAAGCTAACCCGATTGTTGAAAATTGGGAGACAGAGGTCGCAAATCTAAAACAGGAGCGTGAAAAAGAATTTCGAGGAGAGGATGATTATCGACCGGAGGAATGATCTAAATGAGATATTGGCAAAAGCGTTACCTGCAGATTTCGATTGATCGTGATCGAAGGGACCAAGAGTACATCCGACAGATGCAAAAAGAATATAAGCGTTTATCAAAGTCAATTTACAAAGAGATAAAGGAATGGATCGACCGATATGCCGATAACAATCAAATTTCATCTAAAGAAGCGCAACAGATCTTGTCCAAGAAAGAACAAAAGACCTGGTCGATGACATTGGAACAATTTCGGCAAAAAGCAATATCGGGCGGCTATGAGCAAGAGTTAAATCATGAGTATTTCAAATCAAGAGTCAGTCGTTTGGATCAGCTTCAACGACAGCTTTACTTTGAACTTGCCGAGATGGCGAACAATCAAGAAGCAGCGATGCAATCATATCTAAAAGAATCGCTTAATGATAGCTATCTTCGTCAGATCTATGAGCTGACCGATCAGGGTGCTTTTTCTTTGGACTTTAGTCGGTATAGTAGCTATGCATTGCAAGTGGCCATATCCAAACCGTGGAAAGGAAATAACTTTTCACGAAGAATTTGGAAAACCCATCTAAAAACCATTCCGGATCGCTTGTCAAAAACGATGTCCTTATCAATCCTACATGGCTGGGGCGTGGATCGTACGGTCAAAGAAATGATGTTTGGAATCGATTCTGTGTTGCGTAATAGAATGACAACTCTAGTTCAAACAGAATCGGCCCACTTAGCTGAGGTGGCCAATGATAAAGCAATGGCTGAAACTGGTGTAAAGGAGTGGGAATGGCTTGCTACTCTTGAAGCTCATACCTGTGATCGATGTGGCGGATTTGATGGTCAACACTTTGAACGAGGTGATCCAGATGCTCCAGATTGCCCTGATCATCCAAACTGCAGGTGCACTCGAGTGCCGGTCATCCTCGGATGGTCAAGTGCATCAAGATGGCAGAGAGATCCAATCACTGGTAAAGGGAATGTTGAGAACTATCAAACATTCCACGAGTGGAAAAAGAATCAATCAGTCATAAAGCAAGATACACCAAATGGTGAAGTCTTAAGAGAAAAACAAGAGGATATTAAGCCAATTAAATGGATTAAATATATTCCAGGTATTACTGATAAAGGAGAGAAATCCTTGAATGACTATAATCAAAAAATTAATGATTACAGTAAAACGACTGGTAATGAAATGTCCATATTGTTAAATACTAAGACAGGGAAATTGCTTTCTAGTCAAACCGGAGAGCCGGATAGAATAGACTTTAATAATAAAACCATAGAGGCATTGAAGAATAGCGAGAAAGGTTCATTAGTATTAAGTCATAATCATCCAGGAACACTAAACTCTGTATTTTCTAAAGCTGATATAGATAAGTTGTTTGAATATAAATCTTTACAAGCTCTAGCTCTACAAACTAGCAATGGTAATCAATATGTATTAGATAGGAATGGAAAGTATCCAAATAAAGTTTCAAGAATGCTATTTATTGGTGGTAAATATGATAAGACTATACAAAAATATATTAAAAAGTATGGTCAAAAAGATGAGCTATGGGGTAAAATAACTGAAGAAGCAGTAAAAGAAATCGTAAACCAGTATGGGTTTACTTTTAGGAGGGTAAATGATGACTGATGCCTATATGGAATATCCAGAGTTTAAAAGATTATATCCAGATAAAAGCATGGAGGATTGGTTAGAGTATTCGAAACAGAAATCTTATAATGATGCCTTAAAAATGTTCGAAGAAATAAAGTCAGATTTGTCTCCGGAAGAACTTAGTGAAGCAGAACTTGGATTAAAAGAATTAGCAGAAGACTTAAAAAAATAGCACCCTATTACTTAGTTGTGATTGAGTGCTATTTTTGTATCTAAAAAAGGAGTGCTCTCTATGGATGAAGACGAATTGGAAGAGGTTTGGGAACTTGAGGATTTAGGTATTTTATAGTCTAGCTTGCTAGGCTTTTTGTTTTGTCAAAAATCGACCGGAACGTCGTTAAACTACCAAATCCAACCGGTGTCGTTGCACCGTAAAATCTCGAAAGGATGAACAATATGAAAAGAGAAGAGCTAAAAAAAATAGGACTGTCTGATGAGCAAATGGATGCGGTGATGGCAGCACATGGCCAAACTGTTCAATCACTTAACACTCAGATCGCTACATTACAACAGTCAGAAACAGATTTAAAAGGGCAATTGTCTAGTCGTGATAAGGATCTTGCTAAGTTACAAAAAGACAATAAAGACAACGAAGAACTGCTAGGGCAAATTGATTCTCTGAAGAAACAATACAAAGACTTAGAGAAAACCAGTAGCGATAATTTAGTAAAAATTCAACGAGAGTCAGCGCTAAACTCTTTACTAGTTGAATCGAAAGTAAAAAATCCTAAAGCTGTCGCTGCATTATTAGATGATGAAAAAATTGTCTTTAAAGAAGGAGAATTATCTGGAGCAAAAGAACAGATTGAAGCTCTACAAAAGTCTGATGCATATCTGTTTGATATGGGCACCAAACCGGGAGGATACAATCCACCTGCAGGACAGGCTGCAACAAATTACGCTTCTTTTGACGAAGCTATGGAAAAAGGTGACGTAGATGGTTTCTTGCGTCAACAAATTGAAAGTGAGGAAAATGAATAATGGCGAATGAAATTACAAAAATTCTGGATACTATTACTCCAGAACAGTATACAAAATATACAAATTGGTACGCGGAGCAACACTCGGCGTTCATTCAATCGGGTATCTTAGTACCAACACCAACTTTAGATCAAATGATCGTAGCAGGTGGGCTGCTAGTTACAATGCCCGAATGGAGTAAGACAGCGTTAGTTGATCAAGTCTTAGCTGAAGACAAAGCTCTAGAAACTGGTAAAACCAGTGCAGCTAAACAAGTAGCACCAGTGCTTTACCGTGGAACGGGGGCAGCGTATACGGATCTTGCTGCAATCACTGCTGGATCTAATCCTGCAACTCAGATTTTAAGTGACTTTGGTGTATATACGATCGAATCTGACCAAGAAATTTTGCAAGCGATCATCAAAGCGTTGTTCGCAAAAGGAACAGGACAAAACAAAGGGGCATTGGCAGATTCTCACGTATCAGATCAATCTACGGCCAAAAATCCAGTGATTTGTCCTGAAATGGTTATTGATGCACGGTCGATTTTAGGAACTTCTCGAAGCAAGTTATCAGTGATTGCAATGCATTCTAAAGTAAAAGCAGAACTGGAAAAGCAAAATACTCAAACAAAACATTTTATTCCCGCAAGTGACTCTAAGTCTGGATTTGATACGTATCTCGGTATGCGTGTTGTAGAAGATGATGCATTACTACCAAATGCAGATGGTATTTATGAAACCTATCTTTATGCTACAGGTGCCTTTGGTCGAAATACTGCAACACCAGCAGACATGGTGACTTATGAACCTGATCGTGATAAAGCAAAAGGAAATAACATGCTTTATGTTCGTCGTGCTCGTGTAATTCATCCTTTCGGCTTGGCTTTTGAAAATGCTCAAGTTTCTGAGCTAACGCCAACAAATGCTGATCTAGCTTTACCTAAAAATTGGAAGAAAGTTCGCGAAGACAAGAAAATTGGTTTGGTTTGTTTGCGTCACAAAATCAGTGCTGATTTAGAAGAAACGACGCCACAAACTGAAGGATAAGTGATCGTATGGAAGAGCTGAAAGAACGAATTCTTAAAAAATTGAAGAAGCTGAAAGGCATCGATGACGATGGTTCAAACGATGTCTTTTTGTTTGCAATTGAAACAGCTATTCAAGACATTCTGAACTATTGTCATTTCGAAATAGAAGACTGGCCGGTGGCTTTGGATAACACTACAGTTTTAATGTCAATTGATCTTATCAATGAAACAGATTTTTTTCTTAAAGCGGCAGAAGCTGAAATGAAGTCTTTAAGCGAAGGGGATTTCTCAATCACAAAAGAAACTAAGGCAGAGGCGTATCAAAAAATGATGCAGTTGCCTTCATTTTCTAGAAGCTATTTCAGGATCCTGAATCAGTTTAGACGGTTGAGGTGAATATTCCATGTTTGATTTTGCAAAAAAAGAATTTGAGAAACAATATGATTCCAAAATGACAGTGAAAAAGAACCAGCAGGTCAAAGAAGGGACTATAACAAAATCTAAATGGGTTGCTGTAAATGGTCTGAAAGATATACCTTGTCGCATCTCGAAAAAACAGATTACTCCAGTTAGTGAGGGAGATTTTGCAGGTATCTCTTATTCAATTTCCTTGTACTGCGACCCATTACTGGAAATTGAACCCGGGAGTCGCATATCTATTACTGATCTTTATGGTGTAGTAAGAGAGTATAAACGCTCATCAGAAGGCTTTTCTAGTTACAGAACACACCAAGAGATTTCAATTGTAAGGGATGATAAAGCATGAGTTCGGATTTCATTTATGACGAGTTTTTGGCTTTTGCTAATAAGTTTCATAAGAACTTGCAAGAAGAAACGTTTATTGTCGATGTCATGAATAAACTAGGAAATATTATGATTCGAGAAGTGAAAATGAAAACGCCAGTCGGTAAATATGATAATTCTGTATTTTTCGTCTCAAATGGAAAGCTGCTTGTTTTTGAAGCTGGTAGCACAGCACGAACAGGTGGAGAATTGAGAAGGAATTGGATCCTTGACGGTGTGGAAAGTACTGGTGATGGATATGCTGTTACGATCTCAAACAATACGGAATATGCATCATATGTTGAGAACGGTCATAGGAAAGCAGATCATTCTGGATGGGTGGAAGGCCAGTTCTTCTTGAAAATCACGATGGAAGAAATTCTCGATCAATTACCAAAAATCGTTGGCCCGGCGTATGAAGAATATTTGAGAGGATTTGGTTTTTCATGATCGATGTAACGTTAGCAATTGCAAACGAACTTTCTAGAATCGTTCCTGATGCGGTCATCTACCGGGAAAATCAGGAACAAGGATTCCAAGAGCCGTCTTTTTATATCTACGAAATCATGGCCGATAGTAAGGGCGAATTGATGTCATATGAGAATCGCAAACATCTATATTGTGTGATGTGGTTTCCTGATACAACAAAAGATGATCCTGGTGTGAAAGAGCAGTGCGAAAAAATGCGTAGCAAGCTATTAGATGAGTTTAATCGTCTGGACTGCTTATCTGTTGGTTTATTAAATAGAGAGGCTAAAATCGAATCTGGGACGCTCAATTTTACATTTAAAATCAGATATAGAGTTGCTTTTGATAATGAAACATCAAAAATAGACTCATTTGAACAAAAAGGAGGTTTGAAAAGTGGCAAGACCTAAAAAAGCAATTACAGAGGCAACAGTCGAGAGTATTGGAGAAGAGATTGCGAATGAAGAAATCAGTGAAGAAAAAAAGTTTCCTAAAGAGGATGTTATTCGTTCAGCAGATTTTTCTCCAATTGATCGAGATTTTTTAAGCGGCTACTTAGAAGATAAGAAATACACAGTGGCTGAGGCTAAACAGGCTTTAAATAAAATAAAAAAAGGAGTTGTAAATTAATATGGCAGGTGGAACATGGACTACACAGAATAAAGTACGACCAGGAGCATATGTTAATGTTCGTTCCAATGGAAATGTCGGGACATCTGATTCAATTACAGGAGTAGTGGCTTTGCCATTGGCTCTAGATTTTGGGCCAGAAGGCGAAGTTATTGAAATTAATGTTAGTTCAGATCTGACTAGATTTGGATACGACCTAACACACGAAAAACTTTTGCTGCTCCGAGAAGCATTGAAGCAAGCTGCAACTGTATTACTTTATCGAGTGGGTAGCGGAGGAAAAGCAGCAGCTGTCGAAGGATCGTTATCAGTTACGGCACTATACGGTGGAACAAGGGGAAATGACATCAGTGTTATTTCAAAAGAAAATGTAAATATTACTGGAGCTTTTGATGTTGAGACATATCTTGAGGGCCGATTGATTGATTCTCAGACGGTAAAGACGATCGGAGAATTAATCAATAATCGGTTAGTTTCTTTCACTGGCGAAGGAGATTTAACTGCTTTCTCGATTGTCTTAGAAAATGGATCTAATACTGCAGCAACGGCGAATGACTATATGACTTTCTTTAGCAAGATTCAAGTATATGATTTTAATACCATTGCTTTGCCAGTCAAAGATGAAGTTACAAAGGCTGCGGGCGCTTCTTTTATCAATCGCATGAGAAATGAAGAGGGCAAAAAGTGCCAATTAGTAGTTGCGGGTTATGCGGCTAATAGTGAGGCTGTTATCAACATTAAGAATGGTGTAGTGCTGTCAGATGGAACCTTAATTTCTCCCGAACAAGCAACAGCATGGGTAGCAGGAGCTTCGGCGGCAGCGGGTGTTGCGACATCGCTAACTTACAAAGCTTATGATGGCGCTACTGATGTAACACAACGGTACTTAAATTCGGAGATCATCACTTCACTGCAGAATGGTGAATTCGTATTTACAGAAAAACGAGGATCTGCTGTTGTTGAGCAAGACATTAATAGTTTACGCTCATTCACTACCGAAAAAAGCCGAGACTTTGCTAAGAACCGTATTCTTCGAGTATTGGATGATATTGCTAATAACTCAAAGAAAACATTTGAAGATAATTTCATTGGAAAAGTAAATGCAGATCAGGACGGCAGAGAGTTATTCAAAGCCGATCGTATTAGCTATTTCAATTCATTGCAAGGAGCAGGAGCAATCACGAATTTCTCTGCAGATGATGTCGTGGTAGAAGCAGGAAATGATAAAGATTCTATTGTACTTAATGTACAGGTTCAGCCAGTAGACGCTATGGAAAAACTTTACATGACAGTACAGGTCTTATAAGAAAGGGGAATAAAAGAATATGCCATTTTTAAAAGCTGGTGACGTGATTTCTGGTCGTGAAGGAACCGCCTTTATGACCATTGATGGCCGGAATATTCCGATGTTTTGGTTAAAAAATATTGAGGCTAAAGTTGAGTTAATCAAAACAGAAGTTCCGGTTTTGGGTAAACGAATGAATCAACAAAAAGTAACTGGGGCTAATGGTACTGGATCAATGACAATTCACAAAGTAACCAGTGAATTTGCAGCAATCGGTATCAACTACCTTAAGTCGGGAAAGATTCCTGATATCACAATTAAAATTACAAATGATGATCCCAATAGCACCGTAGGTCGGCAATCGACGCTTATCAGTGATGTTATTTTTGATTCTATCGTTATTGCGAAGCTAGATATCGAATCAGAAACATTAGATGAAGATGTTGACTTTACATTTGCAGACGCTGATTTACTAGATCAGTTTGTTGAACCATCACTAGGATAATTTAGGAGGAGACACACATGGATATCAAAAGTTTTATGATTGAAGCACAAGGCGGAACAAAAGAGGTCGAATTTGATCGGTTTGAAGAACCATTTGTTATTGAAGCAATTTCAGAAACCGAAAATGATCGCTTGAAAAAAGCGAGCACCTCTAAACGGCGCAGTAAATCAGGAAATACTATCAAAGATCTTGATACTGATCGATATGCAGACGCTTTGCTATCTCGATGTGTAAAAACGCCTGACTTGCACAATGCAGAACTGCAAGCTTATTTTAAAACGGACGGATCGGCTTCTGATACATTGAAAGCAATGTTGCTTGCAGGCGAATATGCAACACTATCAAAAGAAGTATTAGAGCTTAACGGTTTTGATGAGAATGAAGAAGATCTTAAAGAAGATGTAAAAAAATAATGGAAGACGGCGAATCCGGTGAGTTTTGGTATGCATATCATGCGTACCATCGCAATGGGATGACGCCGTCTATTTTTTCAAATCTTCCCAAAAGAGAAAAAGCAATCGTTATGGCTTTCATAGATATCAATATTGAAGCAGAAGAAAAGGCTAATAAAAAAATGAAGAAGTAGGTGGATTCTATGGCATCTCTAGAAGCGAGCTTAAAGCTTCGAGATCAATTCACCGCAGTTCTCAAAACAATCGATAGCGCCTTAAATCATACAACGCAAACCATGAGTTCATTTAAGCAAAAAGCAGCTGGTCCGGCTCAAGCATTACAGCAAATGGCCACAGCAGCTGCTAGTGCTGTTAGTAAGATGAATTCAAGTATTCGAAGTGGATTAGATGTTGTGATGAATGTGGTTCGCTCGACTACCGAGAGAATCTTAACGCTATTCGGGAACTTCGGAAATCAAATTTCGACAAAGCTAAATCTTGGAGGTGTGACCTCAAAAATATCCTCAGCATTTAGCGGAGTGACCAATAAAATTTCATCTGTATTTTCTGGTCTAGGAAAAATAGCAGGATCCGCTTTTAGTTCAGTGACGTCTGCTGCTAAGAGTTTAGGTTCAGGAGTATCATCAGTATTTACTTCAGTGATTGGGCATGCTAAAAATTTTGGCAGTAACCTAGGCAATGCATTTAATGGCGCGAAAAATTCGTTCAAGCAGTTTGGGCACGATTTAAAATCAGGCTTTTCAGGAATCAAAGAATCTACAGGACAAGCAACAAATGGTGTGAAAAGTTTTGTTGCTGCTATTGGCTTGATGAAAGCTGCAAGTGCAATAGTAAATACTGTCAAAAGTTCGATCGATGGAGCAATTGATCGTTTTGATACGCTGAATCAGTTTCCTAAAATGATGCAAGCTGTTGGCTTTAGTGCCGATCAAGCCGCAACTGCAAAAGATAAGCTAGTGGCGGGGATCGATGGATTGCCAACTACTTTAGGTGAGGTTGTAAGCACCACACAGCGTATTGCAACAATGACCAAAGATTTGGATGGTGCTACTAAAACAACGTTGGCCCTGAATAACGCATTCTTGGCTTCTGGTTCAGATTCTGCAAAAGCCTCGCAAGGGCTAGAGCAATATATTCAAATGCTCGGCAAAGGCGAAGTGGATATGCAGTCTTGGCGATCGCTTCAAGATACTATGGGGGTTGCTCTAAATGAAGTTGCTGAATCTTTTGGTTTTGCTGGTCGTTCTGCTCAGAATGATTTGTACAAAGCCTTGCAAGAAGGAAACATAACTTTTGATCAGTTCAACAACAGAATCATTGAAATGAGTGAGGCAACTGGCGGATTTGCAGAACGTGCTTTGATTGGTTCTGAAGGTATTAAGACGAGCTTTAAGAATATCAGAACAGCTGTTACGAACGGCGTTGAGGGGTCCATAAGGAAAATAGATTCCTTAGTTGAAAAGATTACTGGGAAAAATATTGCTAAAAACTTAGATGGTGTGAAACAAAAAGTTAAAGATGTTTTCGCAGCGATTAATGGAAACGATGAAAAGACTGGTCTGTTGGATCGTTTACCAGGAATGATTGAAAAGGTTACTCCTTATGTGAACGTATTGAAAGGCGCCTTTAATGATTTGAAAGGACCGATTGGCGATGCAATCAATGCAGTCAAGAAAAGCCTGTCCGAATTAACAGGATCCTTTGGTAGTCAAAAAAGCGTGGCTAGCTTTCAATCGTTTGTTGATGGAATAACGGAGAGTATATCTAAACTTGCAGGTTTTGTTGAAAAACATTCAGATTCAATTGCTAAATTAATTTCATTGTTACCCAAATTAGCAGCTGCTTTTATTGGGTTTAAAATCGGCAAAGGAGTTTTATCACCATTCCTTACATTTGGGAAAGGATTAACCACTGTCTTATCCGCTACTGGTAAATTAGGTGGTAATTTGGCTGGTAACTTTTTAAGTATTTTTGGTTTTGGAAAGAGCAAACCCGGGAGCGATCCTTCGGGTGGCTTCGACATGGGTGCAAAAACCCTAATTAGTCCATTAAATACTTTCTTAAATACAATGAACGGTTTTGCAAAAGGCGCAACAAACCTAGCGCTTGTTTTTGGAGTTATTTTATTGATCAAGCAAGCAGCCCAAGCTCTCAAAGAAGTAAGTGAGAAAATTCCTGATAATTTGGCTATGCTATCAGTGAAACTGGGAATGATGGCAGCTGCATTGGCTGGTATGGGTGTTTTTGTTGCCGCTGCAGGACTAATTGCTAAAAGAAATCCAAGCGCTGCAATAGCGGGTTTGGCAACTGTTGCTGCATTATCAGGAAATATTATTTTGGCAGCAGAAGCTATGAAACAAATTGACTCAAAAGTACCTACTGATATAGCGTCTTTTGGTGCAAAACTTGGAAACATGGCAATTGCACTTGGCAGCATGGCGGCTATTGTGGGAATTGCGGGTGTACTGGCAAATCTTAATCCTTCAGCTGCAGTAGCTGGATTGGTGGTTGTTGCTGCGCTAAGTGTTGAATTAATCTTAGCAGCAGAAGCCATGAAACAAGTGAATAATAAGGTTCCAAGCAACATAGGGGATTTCGCTTCTAAAATTGCAAATATGGCGATAGCTATTGGTAGCTTATCTCTGCTGGCCGGCATCATAGGATCAGTCATGGCTACAGGAATTGGCGGAGCAATCATTGCAGCGGGTCTGTTAGCAATCGCAGCCGTTGCCGCTGATTTGATTCTTGTTGCTGAAGCAATACAACAAGTCCAAAACAAGGTCCCTGATGATCTGTCTGGAGTAAAAACAAAGATCGACAATATTGCTGAAGTAATTGGATATTTTTCTGACAAAAATTTGGGCAATATCTTCAGTGTGTTTAGTAATGCTGTAGGTATGCTAAATACTGCAGTAGTCGTATCTAACTTATCGAAGTTTGTTGAAATTGGTAACGCAATGATCGATCTTCAAACAGTAGTTTTTTCAAGAACAGCTGTGATGGGGGCAATTGAAGACATTCAATACTGCATGGATGCTTTGACCAATGGTAGTTTCATAAGCAAGTTTGGAGCTTTAGCTAATAGCAGCTTAGACACTGGGACAACCTCTAATGTAGAGAAAATAATCGATACCCTAATTCAAATTGGTAATAGTTTTCAAAAATTGGAGTTAGTTTTATTTACTCGAAGCGCAGTTGAAAAATCTATTCTTGATATTCAAAGTGCAATTGATTTATTGACTAGTGGAAGTCTATCAACAAAATTGAGTAATTTCATAGGCAGTGGTTTTGACAGTGGAACTGTCAATAAGGTCTCTGAGACTATTGATACGCTGATAAAAATTGGAAATCAATTTGTTAAGCTACAATCAACTGTTTTCTCTGCAAACGCTGTTCAATTGGCTATCGATGATTTGCAAAAATGTATCGATATGCTGACTGGAGGTGGTTTGTGGGATAAACTAAAAAACTTTTTTGGAAGTAAAATTGACACAGGTACCTTGAACGAAGTCAGTCAAGCGATAGACGTACTGATTCAAATTGGTCAAAAATTTTCAAGTCTGCAAGGTGTTCTGTTTACACCAAGTGCAGTTCAGCAAAGTATTACAGCAATTAATGATGTTATTGAGACTATCGGCACTTCTTCTATAGGGAATTGGATAGGTACAATGGTTAAATCATCACAATTGGGGGAAGTTGTTTCTACAATTTCTCAATTGACCCTTGTACGTGACGCCATAGCTAATTTCGGGAGTGGAGAAATCAATACACAAGGAATCGAAGCAGCAATTACTGCAATCGATTCAGTAATTCAAAAGCTGAACACTTTACCGGAAACTGCTGATATTGGCGGCTTACAAAACATGATCGGTGTTTTACAATCCTTAGTAAGTCAGTTTGATGCTGTAGTAGCAGCTACACAAGCAAGCATGACAGGAATGGATGGGCTATCAGCTAATTTCAGTTCCAATCTTTCATCAATGCAAAGCAATACTACAGCTACAATGAGCGCAATTCAGTCGGCAGGCACTTCTGGGATGGCAGCATTTACTTCAGCTATTGCTAGTGGAATGGCTGCTGCATCGAGTGCGGCACGAGCCGGAAATACTCAAATTGTTAGTGCTTTTTCATCGTTGAGGAGCCAACTGTTTTCTGCAGGTTCTTATGCGATGTCTGGTTTAACTGCCGGGATTCAAGCAGGTGCAGGATCAGCAATCGCAGCAGCGCAGTCGGTAGCAAGTCGAGTGGCGTCGACGGTTCGTAGTGCATTAGATATTCATTCACCTTCACGAGTTATGATGGCTATTGGTGGATTTGTATCTGAAGGATTGGCTAATGGTATCCTTGCGGCTCAGAACTTAGTGCAAAAGGCAAGTGACGCACTGGCGTTGGCAACAATTCCGGATCAGTTAGCGACAGTTGCTGCGAATGGGTCGGTTACGAGTAGTGTTCATGTAGATGATGAAGATATCTCTCGTTTAAAAGCATCATCAAATCCAACTGTAGTTGTTCAACACAAGCAGGTAGTACCACAAGTTACGATTCACATTGACAACAAGGATGGAGAGCCAATTGATGAAGAAGCTTTGCTTCAACAATTTGAAGATAAAGTAATTGAGTTAATTGACGCGGATCTAAGTTAGGAGGCATGTATGGCAATTAAATTCTATTTAGAGATTAGTGGGAAGCGTTACATGCTTCCCGTTAATCCTAGTTCAATAAAAGTCGATGTTCCAAGTAGAAATGAATCAAATGAAGTTGTAAAGCTGGGAGAGATCACCCAGTTTGCAATCAAAGGATTAAAATCAGCATCCTTTGATTGCTTTTTTCCTGCAAGCAAAGACAATCGTTTTGTTATGAATGGAAGTTCTTTTTTGCCACCAGGAGATTATGTTTTGCTTTTAGAAAAAGCTATGGACAACCAAAAAGCAATCAGGTTTATTGTCACTGACACAAAAATTAACATGCTTGTTTCAATTGAATCATTCTCATGGTCGATTGTTGATTCAACAGGGGATATTGAATATTCCCTTTCTCTAAAAGAGTATAGAGAGTATGCTGCTAAATATGTAAAAACAGTAGCAAAGCAAGTAAGTCGACAACCGGCAAGACCGACCGTCACTCAAGAGATCACAATTGGGTGCACAGTTATTGTCAATGGCAAACTACATCGAGATTCTTATGGATCAGGTCCTGGGCTAACTGAGGTTAATGCTACCAGAAAAGTAAATTTCATCGCAAAAGGTCGTAGTCATCCCTACCATGTAACATTAACAAATGGCGGATGGCGTGGCTGGGTTACCGCTGGAAGTGTGAGGAGAATCAAATGAACTTACAGATTCTGGAAACTAGTATAAACAATAGGGAAATGTACGATATTTCAGAAATAGCGAGCAATCCAAGATGGACAACTGGAACATCATCCCAGCCGGGTAAATTTGAGTTTTCTGTTAATGTTGATAAGGTTGTTTTCATTCGTAGCGGAGATATTATTGAGGCCAAAAGTGATGGCAAGACTTTCTTTAAAGGAAAGGTCTTTATTAGGCGAAAAAGCAAATCTATGTTGTGGCAAATTATTGCATATGACAATATGCGATATTTAAAAAATGAGGATACCCTTGTTTTTGGTGCGTCTAGTGTGTCTAACAGATTTAAAAAAATATGTGAAACACAGGGATTAAAATATAAAGTTTTAGACCAGGTGCCGTATAATTGTCCAGCAGCAGTTATGGATAATAAAACTTATTTTTCAATGCTAGAAGATTCGTTAGAAGACACAAGGGTTAACTATAGCGGTATGCGTTATGGTATTAGAGATAACGCTGGAATATTAGAGTTTTTTTCTTATAATCGTATGATCACAAAGCTTGTTATTGGTGATAATTCACTTATGACTGATTATGATTATGAAGCTTCAATTGATGATTCGGCAAATGCAGTCAAAGTTATTCGAGAAGATTCTGAAAAAAAATCTCGGGAAGTCTATACGGCCAGTCATTCTGGAAATATAGAAAAGTGGGGACGACTGCAAATCGTTGAGACAGTAAGCGACGCCGATTTAAACTCATCCCAATTGCAACAACAAGCTAATTCTTTATTGCGTGAAAACAATAAAGAAGTTAAAACATTGGGATTAGAAGCTGTAGGCTCGTTTGAAATTCAAGCAGGAAACAGTTTCATCTTAAGAGTTTCGGATTTACAAAAAGATGGAATAGGAAACGATAGTCTAGCTCTAGTGACTTCTTGCGTGCATAACCTCGGAAATGTTCATACGATGAGTCTACAAGTTGAGGTGGTGGCATAATGGCTGGAGAAAAACTTGCAAGAGTCATCAAAGATAACAGACCTAAAGACAGCGAACTATCGGACTTGATTTACGGTCTAGTAACGAGTATCAATCCCCTTGCAATTCGCATTGATAATCGTTATAGCGTTGGAAGCCAACATTTGATCTTATCTCAGATGGTGAAAAATTTAACGGTAACGATTACTATAGATGGAAAACAGGGGACTGCTCAAGTATTTCGCCCACTACAAGTCGGGGACCATGTTCGTATGTTAAGAGTGAGCAAAGGACAAAAATTTTACGTTTTGGAAAGGAGCTAATGAGATGGATGAAGAGATGATTGAACAACTACCATCGAGGACTTATCGTGTTCTTAACGGTAGGATTGCTGGATGGGTTGATGATTTAGACGCAATTAAACAATCCATCGATAAGATGCTACATACCGAACGTTTTACGTGGCCTATTTACACAGATAACTACGGAATTGAATTACAAAATCTAATTGGCCAAGACATTGATTTAGTTATTTCAGAAATCGAGCGTGTAATTACAGAAGCAGTATCTACTGATGAGCGAATTATTGGCTTGGAAAATTTCTCAATCACACAAGAAAGCAGAAGTTCAATTCTGGTTTCTTTTTTTGTGTCGACTATTTATGGCCAAGTAAAAATTGAACAGGAGGTGAAAGTAGAGTGAATCCAGTAGAAATCGGACAGTATTTGGAAGCTTATGATTATGATTACTTTATTAACAAGGCCTTATCAAAAGTTCCAGAAGGCATTGATACAAGAGAAGGATCGATTATTTACGATGCTTTAGCCCCAACATGTTATCAACTAGCAGAATTTATGATGCAGCTGAAAAATATTTTACTCGAGACATTTGTATCAACAGCCACAGGGCAATATCTTGACTATCGAGCTGAAGAAGCGGGTTTGATCCGTATCCAAGCAACGAAATCTATTGTACGTGCAAAATTTAAGAAAGCAGATGGAAGTCCATTTTCTTTAGCGATTGGAAGTAGGTTTTCTTCCACTGGAGATGATCTAGTTTATTATCGTGTGATTGTTGAAGAATCCGAACCTGGCACCTATCGATTGCAAGCTGAGACTGAAGGGGAGTTAGGAAACAAATTTATTGGAACCTTACTACCACTGGATAATTTTAACGGCTTAGCTGAAGCTGTTTTGACTGAAATTCTGATTCCAGCTAGAGACACTGAATCGGATGACGATTTAAGAAAGCGAATTATAGAAGCTAAAGAAGTTGTAACTTTCGGTGGAAATATCTCTGACTATTACTATTTAACATCTGGCATCGATGGAGTTGGAGCGGTTCAAGTTTATCCGGTCTGGAATGGAGGAGGAACCGTCAGATTGGTTATTTTGGATGATTCCTACCATTCTGCTTCTTCGGTTCTTATTGATCGTGTCCAACAACTGATTGACCCTACAAAGGATGGCCAAGGACTAGGATATGCGCCGATTGGCCATAAAGTAACTGTTGCTGGTCCAACTCAAAAAGTTATTGATGTTTCTTTTGAATTGACTCTTAATTCAGGAATTACCTATCCTCAGGTTGAAGCACAAATAAAAAGTGTAGTAGCAGATTATTTTGACAAGGTCAGAAAATCATGGGATGAGCGTAGCGAGTCAGGATACGAGAGTTGGGTTTTTCGTTCCCAAATTACTGCTGCAGTTTTGTCAGTATTAGGCGTGGCAAATGTTCAATCCTTAAAGTTGAACAATGTAGAAGCAGATATGCAAATGGAGCTATCTGATATGAAACAGGAATTACCAATGCTTGGGGAAGTGAGTGTTGTATGAGTCTTAAGGAATTAGCACCAGATTGGTATGAAAATATCAAAGAGTTTAATATCTTATTTGATGTTGAAGACAAATTGATTCAAGAAACGAATGAAAATATCAATAAAGTCAAGCAAAATCAATGGATTCAAACAGCTGATGAACAAACGATATACTTTCATGAGCAACTTTTAGGAATCCTTGTCAATCCAGAAACGGAAGACCTAGAATTTAGAAAACAGAGAATCTTAAATCGATTGCAATCTACACCGCCGTTCACGGTCTCATATTTAAAGGACCATTTGAACAGAATTTTTGGTAAAGAAAACTATTTGTTGATTGTTAACTATGACGACTATCAAATGGTTTTAGAAACTGCTGCAGAGAACGCAAATTGGTTTTTAGAAGCTCAAAAAATTATCCATAAAGTAAAACCAGCAAATATTATTTATATACAAAGTCCGACGTATCTCCAAGAAATTACATTAGTGGAATCTGCTGCAATAGCACCATTGACCTATTTTCGACTTGGAAGGAGTCGAGTTGGTAAGGATCAGCTATTAAGACGATCTGAAGAGAGTGAGGTGATTCTTCATTGATTACTGAAAGTTTAAAATCAAAAACCAATCATGCAATAAAAGAAATGGTAACTATCATTCGGTTAAACGGTGAGGTGCTAGTAAATGAATTCAGTTCGGTAGTGGAAGGATCTATTTTGCTTTTAGAATTCGAAGTTCCGGAAGAAGTTTCAATATTAACGAAACTTGAGTTTTATGATGGGGAATCTCTTCTTTCTGAATGCAAAGTATACGTCCCAATCAATGGTAATACATTGTTTAAATATCGAATAGAGGTGAAATAGATGGCAAAACAATGGAAAAATGAAGACATTATTTATCCTGAGGACGCCCAGCGTTGGGAAAGTGGGCTAGAAAATGCTCAACAAAACAATGCTCAGAATGAAACTAATCTTAAGAATCACACGGATAATAAATCGAACCCTCACAATGTGACAGCGGCACAAACTGGAGCTTATACGAAAGCTGAAGCAGATACCAAAGACTCAACTGTTCTTTCAACTGCAAAGGCATATACGGATTTACACTCTGTAAAAAAAGATAATCCTCATGGAGTAACTGCAGCTCAGGTTGGTGCTTACTCAAAGGTAGAGTCAGACTCGAATTTGACAGCAGCCCTGTTACCTAAGACTAATTCACGAGGATACAGTAATGGAATCGTGACGGATATTTCTGGTGCGGATTTAAACAATTTGACTGAAACTGGAACTTTTATGGGATCCGCTCTAACAAATGCACCATCATCAAGTTGGTGGTTTATAACGAACTTGGTCCATACATCTAATTACATTACTCAGATAGCTTATGTTGTTTCAGCTACAGCAGATCGTCCAAGAGTGAGGAAGAAATCAAATGGTATTTGGGGAGAATGGCAGACATTAATGTTTACCTCTGACAATGCCGTTTCCTCATCTAAGTTGCAAACTCCTAGACGTATTGCCGGAGTAGATTTTGACGGAACTAAGGACATTTCAATACCAGCGAATAACGTAGGTGCGTATACTAAAAATGAAGTTGATACTCAAATTGCTACTGCTAAAAGCAGTATTATAAGTGGGAATGTATCTTCTGCGACAAAGCTACAAAATCCTAGGAAAATCAACGGAGTAGATTTTGATGGAACATCTGATATTAATTTTACTTCTGTTCCTAAAGTCACGGTAATACCAGCAAACTCGGATTTGAATGACTACTATAGCCATGGATTCTATGGGTGCACCTCTTCTCAAAATGCATTAACACTTTTAAATAGCCCTACAACGGTGGCTTTTACATTATTGGTTATGAATACTAGTAGCACTTCAATTGCGACACAGATTCTATCTGAGTACGGAGTGGGAGCTGGATCAAAGCTTTATATCAGAAGAAGGTATGCTGCCGGGTCGCAAGTGTGGGGAAATTGGTATCCTCTCGCAACTGCTGATGGCACTTTACAAGTAGGACTGTATTCCCAAACCGCAAGTAAGCTAAACGCAGCTCGTACTATCTCGCTTACAGGAGGAATTACTGGGCAAGTTTCATTTGATGGGACGACAAATGTCGCGATACCCACTACTATCGCAGGTAATGCGCCTTCAGCTACAAAACTGCAAACGGCAAGAAAAATTAACGGAATAGCATTTGATGGTAGCTCAGATATATCAATTACAGCTGATCCTAATCAACAGAGTATTCCTGCTAATACTAATTTAGACAATTTAACAACGCCTGGCTTTTGGACTTCAGTATCAGATGGTAATACTGGAACATTAACAAATACACCATTTGGGTCAGGTACCTTCACCCTGCAAGTCGAAACAGGTTTGAACGATACTCGAATTATTCAAACGGCCAAACGGGCAAGCAATGGAGATGTCGCTATTCGTTCAAAAACAGAAGCTTCAGATTGGCGTGCATGGACTGCACTCGCCAAAGTTGATGGGACTCAACAAGCAGGGCTGATCGCAGAAAAAGCTGGGGCATTGCAAACTGCGCGAACGATATCCCTATCTGGCGCTGTTGCGGGATCTGTAGCCTTTAATGGTGCAGGGAATGTTACGATCGCAACATCTCCAGGGTCAACAGTAGTGAATACTTCAGGAGCACAAACCATTAATGGAGCAAAAGAATTTACTACTCGTCCGACAGCAGGAGGATCAATGTTGGCAAAATATGAAGAAATTGCGATGCCAATGAGGTCAGTGCTCACAGGTACTTTGGTTTGGAATGATTTAAAAGAGGTAGGATTGTATTACCTAAATGGAATTACAAACAAGCCCAATTTGTGTAGCAATTACGGACACCTTGAAATAATTTCTCAGTACAATACGGGTAATGTGATTCAGCGTTACACAGATGTTAACGGCACAACAATTCAACGATCATTTATATCAGGTGGCACTGGCTGGACTTCTTGGAAATTAGTAGCATACGATTCAGGCTGGCAATCATTAGCATATGTTGCACCGTTCACTTATTACAACAGTGCTACTATTGATCTCCCTAAAATCCGCCGAATTAACAACCAAGTCTACATCACGGGAGTAGCTACAGTAACTAAAGAGTTACCTACTGGTACAGATGCAATCATGATGCTGTCCGCTCCAATGCCCTCATGGGCAAGACCGGACAACACAGTATACGGAGTCCAACAGGGTACAGGGCAAAGATCATGGCTATTAACAATTTATACAAGCGGTAATGTAGGTCTAAGCCGTTATGGACTAACCACAGGTGAAGCCGTTCAAGCGGGACATTGGTTACCATACAATTTGACGTGGTTCGCGACTTACGATTCTGGAATAGATTAGAAAAGATACTAAATCGACAACAGGTCGATTTTCAAATTAAAGAAAAGGTGGTTAATATGGTGATTATTGATAATGGAGTGTTACTAAATGAATTTCGAGGATTGTTGACAAATGGATATGTACAGCTGTTCTTGTGGGTAGTAGTAGGGGATATTATTACAGGATTGTGCAAAGGGGTGTTCATTAAAGACGCCAACAGTACAAAAGGTTTGCTTGGAATCGTTAAGCACATGCTAGTTGTTTGCTTAGTGATCATTGCTTATCCGTACCTAAAGATTATGAATCTTGAGACGTTTGCGACCGCATTCGTCTTTTTCTATATCGCAGCTTATGGAATTTCTATTATCGAAAATCTTGGGCAATTGGGAGTTCCGTTCCCAAACTGGGTAAAAGAAAGACTGACTAAATTACAAGATAGTACTGAAAATCCAAAACCTAAAGTAACAGAAATCAAAATCGATTATGGTGACGGACAATCTGAAACTCAAGCTCTGGATAGCAAAGATGTGCCAGATTACGGTGATGGCCAAGAGTTCACAGAAATGAAGGAGTAGCCAATCGGCTGCTCTTTTTCTATATCCGAAGGAGGAAAAATAATGTTCAAAGAAGGTTCTTATGTAACTGTATTGGGTAAATTACAAGTCAAGGAAATCGGAGAAGAATACATCCAGTTAGATCCATTCGAAAAAGGCGAAACAGAAACAGTCGACCGGTACGAAGAAAATGGTTTTAAAGAGGTTACCTCGGATGGAATGCCTAAAGAATTTGACGGATTTCAAATTGGTGATTTCTTTTATTTAACAGGAAAATACAAAGTTTTAAGATCGAATGAAATCTTTACCAAGATTGAATTCGAAGGTCGTATGTTGTCATTGCCAAATCACAAATTAGTGGAGGTGGAATAAATGGTAGTAAGTTATTCAGGAATTGCAGGAGCTCGTGGATCAAATCCAACTGCAATCGTATTGCATAATGATGCGGGAAGCCAAGGTGCAACTGCTGCATTTTATAAAAACTGGCTAGAAAGTCATACGCCTTCTTTAGGATTTGCTCATTACTATGTTGCTAGTGATGGAACATATCAAGCAGAGAAGGACAGCAACAAGGCGTGGCATACAGGAAACAGCAAAGGTAATGCGAATTACTTAGGGATTGAAGTATGTCAATCCATGGGGAATGAATCCACGTATCTTGCGAATGAACAAAAAGCATTTAAATTGGCTGCCGATTTATGTAAGAAGTACGGTCTAAATCCTGCTTCAGCTGTTTTCCCTTTACATCGTGAATTGAGTTCTACATCTTGCCCTCATCGAGCGTGGGATTTACACGGGAAAGGCGTAGCAGCTATCAAAAAATATTTCGTGGATCAAATCAAAAAATATTACAGTGGAGATAGCAATTCGAACAATAATTCTGGATCGTCAACTTCCACTGTGACAACCAAATACGCTGTTGGTTCATCTGTTAAAGTGAAGACTAGTGCTACTCATTATCAGACAGGGCAGTCAGTCGCTAACTTTGTAAAAGGATCAACGTACAAGGTGAAGCAGATTAAAGAAGTTAATCAATCACGATCTAAGTATGCTTTTCTGTTAGAAGGTATCAATTCTTGGCTATTAGGACAGGATTTAGAGTCTGCTTCGAGCGGATCTAATAGTTCGAATAATAGTGCATCGTTGAAAGGTGCAAGCTTACCAAATAAGGGAAGTTATAAGTTTACTGTTAACACTATTATTCGTGCTAGTGCATCTACTTCTTCGGCAAATGTAGGGATGTGGTCAGCTGGTCAAACAGTTAACTATGATCGGAAGGTTGTAGCTGGCGGCTATGTATGGCTTAGTTGGATTGGCGCTTCTGGGAAACGGAGATATGCAGCTGTAGTTTAAGAAAAAGGCTTCTTACTTGATATAGAGTAAGAAGCCTTTTTATGATTTTAGATTGTAATTCATTAAAAAGATATATCAAAAATCGCTCCAGTCCTTATTTTCAGAAGAAGCCATTTCTTTTTCTCTTCGTTCGAGATCTCTTCTGCGTTGTTCTAGTTCCAATCTCCGCTCTCGCTCATTAAGTTCTTCTTCTTCCCTCAGTCTTTGTTTGTTTGCTCTCATTTTCGGAATATAGATGATAGCGAGTATAATTCCCAATATTAGGAAGAAAACTAGTAAATAAGGTGCAACCGCCATCAGAAAACTGCCTATTAATAGAAAGCCGATTACTCCTCCGCAGCCACTACCACAGCCACATCCATTATCTTCTGTAACTACATATCTCTTTGCCATTATTTTCCCCCTTGTCATTTTTTCTTTATTGTACCAGAAAAAAATTATATAAGAGAACATTTTTCTAACTCGGGATTTTAAGGCATAAATAAATGTGCAAATAAATTAACCCTAAATCGGCAAACACCGACAACTAGTAATTAAAGATAATAAAGATCACTCTTTCTAATGTATTCAAACTAGTCATATTGCTGATTTGTCCAAGAGTATTGAACAAAAACAAGCTTCCATGGCAAAAAAATAGCCCGCTAAGGCGGGCTTGTACATAGATCATATTCGTTTTAC
The DNA here is from genome assembly GCF_002850555.1 of Enterococcus sp. CR-Ec1. Taxonomy (NCBI): domain Bacteria; kingdom Bacillati; phylum Bacillota; class Bacilli; order Lactobacillales; family Enterococcaceae; genus Enterococcus; species Enterococcus sp. CR-Ec1. The sequence goes on along the minus strand of NZ_CP025223.1, from coordinate 3,295,851 downwards.
TTGCGGTAACCAAGTTTATCCTATACATTAGTAGGTGCGTGCAATACTCTACGAGGAGTATTAGGCGGTAATGCTTGGGGAAGTGTGCCTAGTACTCTTCGATTTTTTTATTTTAGCATTATTTCAATGTAATAGATATTATTGATTAGAAAACCGTCATAAATTGGTTGAGTTTAATTAATAAAAGATGTAATCTAGATTCATACCCAAGTGTTTTTTTCGTTTACTCTTTCGAGATCCACTCTATTATAGCTAGGGTGGATTTTTTGTTGAAATAAAAACTATGTTCTTGTAGAATGAAATCATAGCCTTAACCGGGGCTATTTCATTTTATATCTTTTTTCAGGCCCACTCTCCTTGAGGGTGGGTTATTTTTGAGCAAAAGGTTTGAATAAATTTTTAGATCGCTCATATAATTAATTTACCATATAAAAAAACTTTTTTATCTAATTGTGCCACTCCTACCCGGGAGTGGTTGTTTTTTTGTAAAAAAATAGCACAGCATATTCTCATATGCCGTGCAAGTGGAACTATGTTCCGTCATCATAATAATCATATAGTAATTTGCTGAATAGGAAAAGTAAAACGCTTATTGAACATTGGTATTTTCAAATTCAATCATGATCTTCGTCTTACCAATCACCGAATACTTCTTAACAACAAATTGTTTCCGGGCGTTATACTCACCAGCAACCACAATGTGCATACCTTCATCGACATCGGCTAAGAAGTTCAAACTATGTGCAGCAATCAAGCAATTCTCATTATCCAAAGAGAACCGCACCAAAGGGGTCTTGCTCATCTTCAACACACGAATCTTCGATACATAGCCTTTCATCGATTTCATAACAATCGCCTCCATAGTGTTGTACATAATAGCGACAATCCGTTTTGCCTAATGCGACAGCAACATAAAACTCGACACATTTTGTGCCAAATAAAGCTTCCTGTGACTCAGAAATACTGTCTGGGAATTCCTCTATAAACTCAGATAGAGATAAGTACCCTTGCTCGTATTGAGTAATAATGTTCATTTCAGTTTCCACCCGGTTTGTATTTTATGCTAGGATCGTATTTTCGGAGAATTTCGTCTTGTGTCCTAACATGATCAAATAAATAGTTATCACCGTCTTTTTTAAATACAAAAGCCAAAACTTTCGGATACATAGAGTAACTTGTTGGAACCGTAAAATATGGTTTTCCGGTGTTCTCCATAGTTCTAACAAATTGGTCGTACATGAAATGTGCTGGACCCATCCTCTCTATAAATTCGTAGTAGTAACGTTCTAATGCATAGGTTCTCTGGTGCGCCAGTGGTATTTGCATGTAAATCACTCCTCAAACAGATTATACGAACGTTTGTTCTGATTGTAAAGGTTGCGAGATTAAATATTACTAATAAATGTTAGATTATCTATGGAAATAATTATGTAAAAAGGGGCATGACACCTTAAAATCAGTATTATCAATGGATGTTAAAGGGGAAGGGAAGTGATTTCAATCAACCACTTCAAATTTGTTATAATTCTCTTTCGTAATTCATTCTGTCGTAGCGGATAGGATTTTTTGTTGAATTGTAACAGTATAATCTGTAAAATGAATGTAGCCTTAATTGAGGTTATTTTCGTTTTGTTATCATTTTTCTGCCCACACTTCTGCGAGAGTGGGGAGTTTATTTGCATGTTGTTTTAGTTTGTGTCTTGTGCGATTTTTAATTAAAGGTATACGGAGAGTGACGCATGTCAATTAATATCATTGTTCCATCCCAACTCAACAGATTCAATATACATTCTATTTTGAAGGATATTATTTCACCAGACTTGAAGCCTAAATCTAATGAAATGAGTTTTGATCTAACCCAAATTACTTGGATGGATCCAGCAGGAATTGTAGCCCTATTTAATATTGGTAAATGGTTAAAAGAATTTGATGAGGTCAAAGCTACATTCAGTATTGCTCAGAGAGGAACAGGATCCTTTAAAAATAGGAGAGCGATGGAATTTCTTGAAGATTGTGGTTTTTTTGAAGCTTTCTTTGATAAAAAAGATGTATATAAAGCCCACCATGATTATCGACCAACATCTTTACCGATTAGGACATTGGCTGTGAGCGAAAGCTACACATGGAGGCAAAATACTTTGAAACATTGGTTACAAACATGTACGAGCAGAAATCTTGAGTTTTCAAGCATTCAAGTCGGTGTAGAAGAAATATTTAATAATATTGCCGATCACTCAGATAAAAAAATAGGTTGTGTATTTGGTCAATATTTTCCTCAAAACAAAGATCGTCTAGTAATAGCAATATCGGATTTCGGAAGAGGTATACCAACTGTTATGAGAGAGAAGTATTCCGAACTCAAAGATCATGAGTTACTTGTAAAAGCTCTTGAAGAAGGTGTTTCAACTCAATCTCAACCCGGAAATAGAGGAGCTGGGTTACCTAATATAGTTCGGAGTTTAACTGCTCGAAAAGTAGGTACTGTACATATAATGACCAATTATGCTATTATGACAATAAGGGATGGCAAAGCTACCTCTTGTTACACAACAAAAAACTTCTATCCTGGAACGTTTTTTGAGATTGAGATAGATATTCATAACGAAGCCTTGTATGAAGGAGAAGAGGAGGATGATTTCCTATGGTTTTAGTCGAAATTAAAAATGACGTGGGCCATTACTCGACAAATGAAGACGGACAAAAGCTTTATTACATGATTGATCAGGAATTTAAAAATTTGAATACGGTAGAAATCTCTTTTGAAGGTGTTAGTGGTTTAAGTTCTTCTTTTATCAATTCTGCCTTCATTGAGCTTCTTAATCAATATGATTTCAATTTTATAAAGAAGCATCTGAAGTTTACACACTCTAATAAACAAATTAACTCATTAATTCTGAGCCGTTTTAAGTTTGAACTTTCTAAATGCGCAATATAATATCTTAAAAGTGTTGGACCTTAGCGAAAGCTAAGGTCTTTTTTCATTGCTTCAAATTCAATCATAATCTTCGTTCTTCCAATGACAGTGTACTTCTTCACAACAAACTGCTTTCGATCGTTATATTCACCAAACACAACAATTTGCATCCCTTCGTCAACATCAGTCAATAAGTGCCAAATTATGTGCCAAATAAATTTCATACCAGTACTAACTAGTATGTATGGTTATAAAGGAAGTGTTAGTAAAAAGCACTTTTTCTAACGTAATTTAACATGATTAGATATGTATTTGCCTGCAGCTGGCATAAGAAATGAAAAACCATGAATCCTCTTTTAGAGGATTCATGGTTTTTCTTTTGCAGGTGATAAGTAATCTCAATTTTTCCTGATTTACCCGATAACTGTTCTTATTCGCCCATTAGCATTACATGGCATGTCCTATTTCGCACACGATTTTGATCGAAATCAACAAAATAGATATAGCCTACAGAGCCGATCTCTAGCTTGCCGTTACTTAAAATAAAACTTTCGCTTGCACCGAAAAAACTCGAGCGAATATGGGCATCGCCGTTTAAAATCGTTGCTGGATCTGTTGGGTAGTTTGGATCGTCCAGACTCATCAAAAATTCTAAATGCTTTGGTCCAGGATAACGATAATCGGTATTTTCTGATAGTTCACGAGGAATAATTTTATCGAGAATTCGGTTTAAATCAACTTGAAGAAATTCATCTCCGTTAAAGTCTGTATCATGCATGTATTCTTCAAAGATAACAGAACAGGTCGTATGGGGAGACTGTACGAGACAGATTCCATTTGAAATTCCGCTTTTTTCAACCATCGTTTTCACTTCTTCTGTGATGTTGTGGTAAGACACTCGATTCCCGTTAGAAGTTAACGTCAGTTGCTCTTTTAAAAATTTCACAGTGTTAATCCTCCTTTTTATGCTTCACCGCTTGTTTGATCATTTCTGTAAGGGTTTGAACGGGATCATCTGCTTGCACAATGCCGCTTGTCCCTCCGGTACCATCAGCACCTGACGACAAAGCTTTTTCAACATCGGCCGCACTAGATATACCAGCAGCCTGCAAAATCAGGATTTCTGGATCAATTTCCCGAACAACACGATTTGTTTCCGTCATGTATTGAAGATCACTGGTTTGTCCTGTCCCAATTAGTTCGGTTGGCTCGCAAACCATCACATCCGGTTTCAGGGAAGCCGCGGCTCTCGCTTCAGTCAATGAATTCGCACACACAATTGTTAAGAGACCCAATTCATTTGAGCGCTGAATCGCTTTAGTCAGTTCTTGCAATGTCATGGGGTGTTCAGCATGGTTTAAAAAGGTAGCTTCAGCTCCGGCTTCTGCCACTGCTTCGGGTAAAACATAGCCCATTCCACGACCAATTTCGATTCCGTCTAAATGTTGGACAGTGACGAATAAATGTGTTGTTGCCTGTTTAATTAAAGAAACGTCTGCATGCTGAACAGTAAATAGAATGTCGATGTCATACAAAGATGACAACTCATCAGCAACTTTTGCCAATGCCAATGCTTGGTTTCCATAAAGATAGGCTTTGGGATTGACGACAAAGAATGGCGTTCTTAAGGTTCTTTTTTTCATTTGTTTTCTCCTTCACGATAAGGTTTGGTATGAAAGACTGTAAAATAGTGCTCGAGTGTTTTGGCCATTCCATTGCTTGCTGAGTGAAGTAAATCGAAATAGTCATTTGGTTGATTTTTGTTAATTTCATTCATAGCAGCAGTGACAAAGTCAGTAAAAATGTTTATTTTACGGATACCTTCTAAGGCACATTTTTCAAGGTTTTCATCGCCAGAAGAGGACCCACCATGCAGAACAAGAGGAATACTGACGGCAAGGTGTATTTCCTTTAAAACGTCAAAATTTATTTTGGGAATCCCTTGATAATGTCCGTGAGAGGTGCCAATAGAAACTGCCAACGAATCAACCCCGGTTAATTTGGCAAATGCAACAGCCTCAGAAGGTTCTGTGTAAATAGATTGACTATTTCCGGCTGATTCCAGACTGTTTTCCGACCCGACGTGCCCGATTTCGGCTTCAACAACGACACCATTTTTATGAGCGTAATCGGCGATCTCCTTTGATCGGCGGACATTTTCTTCAAATGGCTCCTCAGAAGCATCGATCATTACGGAAGTAAAACCTAAATGAATGGCTTTTTTGATGACCTCTTCATCGGTACCATGATCTAGGTGCAGAGCGATAGGTGCAGTGCTTTTCTTTGCCAAAAATTTTCCAATCATGGCAGCCTCTTCTAAAGTCAACATGTTCATATGGGACTGAGCGAAGGCCAATATCAAAGGCTTGTTTAAACGTTCAGCAGTCTCCGCGTATGTTCTTGCACTAGTTAAGTCGAAAAAATTTGCTGCAGGTAATGCATAGTTGTGTTTTTCTGCATGTGCGAATAGTTCTTTTGTTGTGACCAACATAGGGCATTCTCCTTATTCTTTGATTTTCTTTTCGATTTCCGCGTACATTTCTTCTGTACCAATTCCTGTTAAGAGTGGCAGCCCCATAATTACGCGATCTTTGATTGAGTCTGGAACAACCGTTGTACTCACCACGATGTCATAGTCATCAATTTTATTCATCTCATCTGCCACTTTGGATTGATACAGTTTCACTTGATCAGTCATCCCTTTTTCTTTCAGCCATTCTTTTACCTTATTTGTTACAATTGTTGAAGTTGCAACACCTGTGCCGCACATAATCAATAGTTTTTTCATTATCATTTCCTCCTATTATTTTGATAGTTGTTTCTTGGGACGAATTTTATTTACATAAATCAATCCAAACAAAACAGAGACACCAATTATGGCTAAACCGCCCCAGCTTAATATTTTGGTTAAGCCGACATAAAGGAATGTGGTCCATAAACCACCTTCAGCCATAGCAGTGATCATAGAGTTTCCTTGTAGATCAAAGTTTGCGGATCGAGCAGCAGTAGTGACAAGCGGTGCTGCCCACGAAGTAATATAGAGAATGCTTACCATATAAATCGTTCCAGCAATTACCGTTCGAATGATGTTTCCTCCAAAAACAGCAGCCATCAAGCAAATCAGAAAGGGAATGGTTGCTAAATCACCAAAAGGCAAGGTCGTATTGCCAGGTAGAACTACGGCTAACAAAATAGTGATCGGAACTAGCAGCAATGAGGAAGAAAGGACAGCTGGATGACCAACCGATAATGCTGCATCCATACCGATGTAAAGCTCTCTTCCAGGAAACCGTTTTTTGACGAATTCATTTGCAGATTCAGAAATAGGTGTTAGTCCTTCCATCAGTAAAGCAACCATTTTAGGCATCAAAACCATCACAGCGCCTGTTTGGACGGCTAATTGGCCGACACCTGCTGTGTCATATCCGGCAAGTATTCCCATGATGAGACCAATCAAAAATCCCATAACAGTAGAGTCACCAAAGACACCAAATTTTTTCTGAATGGTTTCTGGATCTGCTTTCCAATCTTTTAGTCCCGGAATACGATCAAAGAGCCAATTCATCGGTAGTGCAAAGATGAATCCGGGTGCGGCGGTACCATGAGGAAAAGTGATATTAGGAAATCCGTAGAACTTATTAATGATCGGACCTAAAATATCTCCCATTAAAAGAATCATCATCAAATAGATGACGGTGGCCGCGATCCCCATTGCAAAGTCTCCAGTGAGGGCATAAATCAGAGAAGAGATGAAGGCTGCGTGCCAAATATTCCAAATATCTACATTCAATACTTTAGTCAGCCCTAAAATGATGAGTAGAACATTTAGGACCACACCAATCGGAATCGCAAGACTTCCTAAAATCGTCCCATAAGAAATTGCCGCTGCGGCAGGCCATCCGACATCAATCGTTGTCAAATTTAATCCTAGACGTTCAACCATATGCTGGGCGGCAGGACCCAAGCTGCTGCTTAGAAGGTCAATCACCAAATTCAATCCAACAAACCCGACACCAACAGTTAAGGCTGAAGTAAAGGCTTTGCCAGGCTTGGTCCCCAAAATTATTCCAAAAATAAAAATTAAAATAGGCAAAACAACGATTGAACCTAGATCAACGAACCACTGTAATGCAATTAACATAATTGTTCCTCCTTTTTATTGCAGTCCATTTTTTTCAATAATCGAAAGATACGCTTCTTTAGTCGTTACTGCGGATAGGGCTTCCAAAACACCTGGTGTTTGAAACATAGAGATAAGATTTTGTAGCATACCCAATTGCTCATGTGGTTCCTTCAATGCAAGCATGAACAACAGAGATACATCGATTTTCTTTTCTTGCGAACCCATTTCAATAAATGAAAGGGGAGAGGCAAGTGACATAAAAGCGACTTGGGATCGTAAAACAAATTTGCTGTCCGTATGTGGGATCGCTACCCCAATGCCGTTAATTTTTAAACCTGTAGGAAAGGTTTCTTCTCGCTGTACGATATTTTGATAGAACTGATCATTTACACAATGAGTTTTGATGAGTTCGTCTGCTAATAGTCGAAAAGCTTCCTCTTTTGTTTTAAAATCTTTTTCAAGTAACACGATTTGGTGATCAAAAAACATGATCAATTTCCTCCTCTTAACAATCTTTGATACAGTTCTTCTTGCGTTTGACTATTAACGATCCATTGAATTTCTTCGGCTGAGTTGAACAATCCGTAAATCGAAGCGATCAACTCTTTTGCCTCGATCATGTTTTCTTCAGCAATCGCAAGCAAAACAATCAGTTGGATTTTTGTGTCTCCCCAAGTAATTGGCGCATCGAGGGTGAGAAAAGCAAGTTTTGTTTCTTTCACTGTATATGGATCAGCATGTGGAATGGCTACTCCTGTCTTTAAGCCCGTGCTTCCTAGTTCCTCTCGTTCAAATAGAGAATGCTTAAATTTCGTTGTAACAAGCTTTTTTTTCAGATAATCATCTGCTAAAAAATCCAGTACATCTTTTTTTGTTCGAAACTTTTTTTTGACAAAAAGGAAAGTAGGATCTAAATATTTTTGTAATAAAGTCGTTTTCTGGTATTTTTTTGAGTAAAAATTTTTCTCATTCTCATTAAGATTAGATATCTTTGCTGAGATTCTTCCTATTTCTTCGGTAGTAGGAAGCGGCGAAATATAAATAACTGGTAGTGCTGTAATGTCCAATGGAATAGTTGATATAATCAAATCAACAGTCTCAAGAGATGTACTGACCAGTTTACTCAAAGGAATGATCTCCAGTACGGTATCAGCAGCGATCGTCTGTTTGATACGGTTAAAAATCAACTCCGATGTAGCAAAACCAGATTGGCAAACAATTAGTATATGGTTAGTAATTTTTATCTTTTCAAAGGCTAGCTGAAAATGGATCGTCAGAAAAGAAACTTCGTCTTCTGTTAATAAGATTTGAAATCGCTCCTCTAAATCTCCAATTGCATATTTGGTCAATGTATACATTGTTGAGTATTGTTTTTTGATACTTTTTATCAGTGGGTTTTTCAATAAAATTCCTGTCTTTGATCGATGGATCATGGGAACGATATGAGCCAATAATGTTTGCAGCAATAATTTATCTTGTGTCAGATCTGCGTTTAACATATGTGACATTTTTTGAATAATTTGTTTCGTACAATTTGTGATAGTAGATTCGTGAGGCTCATCCATTTGACCAAAAGGTTCGATGCCGTGTGCTAATAACAAGGAACATACATATTGAATATCTGTATCACTAAATTGAACAGGTAGTTGCTGTTGGATCATTTCAGAAAAATCAACCGCGATCATATAGAATTTCATTCGTCTAAGTTCGTCAAATACTAGATGCTCTTGTTTTTCAATGTGTTTATCTATAAGAAGTCTTGAAAGAAAAATTCGCAATGAAAGCTTCAAGGATTCAATAGAATAATTATTGACTGGATGGCCGATTGTTTGAGTCATGTCTGAGACAAATTTCTTCGTTAAATCGAGAACCTTAGAGTCAAAGAGATTGTTGACCAAAAGATTTTCACTGGCTTTGGCGTCGGTATACTTCTCTAAAAAAGATTTGAATACGTTTTGAGCAGCAGATTCAACTGAGGTTAGCTTGAGTCCGCTAGTAGTCATTTTTGTTGATACTTGATGGAATCGACAGAAAGCAACGATTTCATCAACATCTTTCTTTATTGACTGGTTGCTAATATAAAAATATTCAGAGAATTCCTGATAATGCATTGGTTTTACTGAAAACAGATAGTTAGCGAAAATAAAGATTTTACGATAATTAGGTGAAAATAGTTCGAGTTTAGTCTCTTTTTTTGCTAACAATCGATAACCATTCTGTTTTGCTGATTCAGAACCAGATAAAAAGATTCCTTTTCTTGGTACTTTTTTGATAGCTAGTCCCGAATCTTTTAGTTTCTTTTCTAAAGTCGTTAAATTGTTATAAACCGTTTTTTGGGATACATTTAACTGCTTTTGAAAAAAAGAGGCAGGGCGAAACTCCGTTTGTTCTAATAGTAGTTGCAACAGTAGTTGTTCTCGATTATTTAAAATCATTGGTTCACCTCCGGAAGCGCTTCCTTAATTGTATTCTAGTGAAATTATGTGGTGGCGTAAATAACATTTCATTACCACATTAATGTGGTAAATAGGCTCGTCGTGCATCAATTTATATTCTGAGCAACTTAAGGGAAGTAGTCACAGGTTGCTATTTCTTTGAAACGAAAATAAGGTGGCAATTTTTGACTGATTTAAAGTTGCTTTGTTCGGTTACATTGAGTAAAGAATAATTAAAATAAAGAAGAATACTTAGAATAAGATATTTTATTAAGTAAGGAGAATAGACGAATTCAGCGAGTTTTCATTGAAAAGTATGTCGCTGAACTTCCTATCTAGTACATATACGATCGTTTTACTCTGATTGATCAGATATGCATCAGAATATAGCCCTTCTTTCATTGTAATTCTAAACAATTTCGGATTGTTTTTAACCCTCTTTTCCCGAAAATCATTAAAGTTTCTAAATTTTTTGTGAATGCTCGTGGACAATCCTTTCTTTTCTCCTCAAATATCACTATAATGGATAAAGATTCTACAGAAGAGAGTGTGGACATGGAAAATTCACGAATAAAAACGAACGATAATCGAATTGATTACGGTGTGATTCTACCCGTATTTTTATTATGTCTGATTGGTGTGGCGTCCTTGTATGTGGCGTTGACCCACGATCCAAATAACCCGAATATGTTGCGAACGTTAGGGTTTCAAGCTTTATGGTATGTGCTAGGTATTATTGCGGTGATTATTATCATGCAGATCAAATCAAAATGGCTTTGGAAATTGACTCCCTATATTTATGGAGCCGGATTAGCCGTCATGTTGGCGCTTTTGAAATTTTACGACCGGACAATGGCTGCCTCGACAGGGTCAAAAAACTGGTTCCGTTTTGGGGCCTTTACTCTCCAGCCGTCAGAGTTGATGAAGATCGCCTATATTATGATGTTGGCCTTAGTCGTCACACAGCACAATGTCAAGCATCGGGAACGAGATCTGAAAACAGATGGGTTGCTGATTGCGAAAATGTTGGCCGTCACGATTCCAGTACTGATCCTGATCACCTTGCAAAACGACTTTGGTACGATGTTGGTCTTTCTGGCGATTTTCGGTGGGGTCTTCTTGATGTCGGGGATCTCTTGGCGAATCGTTGTGCCAGTGATTGCGGCATTCGTGATTCTCGGCGGCGGAACGATTTTCTTAGTGACTACCGATGTTGGTCGTGAGTTGCTGTACAATACAGGGATCTTTAAAGAGTACCAGTTTGCCCGTATCGATTCGTGGCTAGATCCTTTTCATGATACCCAAGGGCAATCCTTCCAATTGGCGTACGCTCTGATGGCGATCGCCTCTGGCGGGATGTTCGGGAAAGGATTTAATGTCAGCGATGTGTATGTACCAGTCCGAGAATCTGATATGATTTTTTCGGTGATCGGTGAGAATTTTGGGTTTATTGGCAGCGCGTTTGTCATTTTATTGTATTTTATTTTGATCTATCGGATGATCCGCGTATGTTTCGATACCAACAATGAATTTTATGCTTACTTGGCAACTGGGATCATTATGATGATTCTCTTCCATGTGTTTGAAAACATTGGCGCAAACATCGGTCTCTTACCGTTGACGGGAATTCCACTGCCGTTTATTAGCCAAGGAGGATCTGCCCTATTAAGCAATATGATTGGGATCGGTTTGATTTTATCGATGCGCTATCAAGCTGAGACCGCACCAAAAACACTTTAAGGAGTTCACATGATTACATTTTATTGGTACCCAAAATGCAGTACATGCCGAAATGCGAAGCGTTGGTTAGAAGAGCACGAGATTCCCTTTGAAGCGATCGATATGGTGACCACACCGCCTCAACCGGAACAATTGCTGGCTTGGATCCAATCAAGCGAAGCACCGTTAACCCGTTTCTTTAACACAAGCGGCATGAAATACCGTGAATTGCAATTAAAAGAAAAAGTGCCGACCATGACTGCCCAAGACGCAGCCGACGTGCTGGCAACCGATGGTATGTTGATCAAGCGCCCACTGCTAGTTAGCGGCGACCGCTTTTTGATTAATGGATTTAAAGAAAATGAATATGAAGGAGTCTTACTAGAATCATGGAAAAGAAATGCTTAAGAAAAAAAGATAATTTGTGGGTTTTGTTTAACGGGAAAGAATATTGTGTCGGTTTAACAAAAGAAGCGCAAGAAGAACTTGGTGCGGTCACGTTTGCTTCGATTCAAAAAGCAGGAACTGCTTTAAAACAAGGAGAGACCCTTGTTGAGCTGGAAGCGGAAAAAGCAGTCAGTGAATTTCCAAGTCCATTGACGGGTGTGATTTCTTCCGTAAATGAAAAAATCGATCAATCCATTGATACCTTAAATGATGAAGACGAAATGAATGCTTGGCTGGTCAGCTTCAAAGAGGTTGACCCAAGTCAATTTGAAGCTTTGTAAGTCAGATCTGTAAAAACGACTATTTTTTCAAAAAGAATTGACAGTCGGATAAGACGTTGCTATAATTTGCTCAATAAATGAATGCTTTGAAAAGAAGAGTACATGTTCTTAACGTACACAGAGAGCCCTGTTTGGTGCAAATGGGCAACGGAGAGAGGATGGAAGATGGTCTTTGAGCATGATAGGTGAGTGGAAACAAGCCTATCACGGGAGGCACCCGTTACAGTGCAGCAGTATGCGAAGCAATTCAAGTACTGAGCGAGGCTGTTGATGTGAATCGACAGTAAATCAAGGTGGTAACGCGGAAGTTGTGCTTTCGTCCTTTGTAACAGTATAATGTACAGAGGATGAAAGCTTTTTTTGTGTTTAACCAACCAAAGAGGAAAGATGGGAATAACATGGCATTAATCGAATTGTCGCATGTAAAAAAGTCATTCGGCAAAAAGCAAACGGCTGTCCACGCCGTCAATGATGTTTCACTGCAAGTGGAAAAAGGCGATATCTATGGAATCGTTGGCTACTCTGGTGCTGGGAAAAGTACATTAGTTCGTTTGTTGAACGGCTTAGAATTGCCGACAGCAGGAGATGTAGTCATTAACGGTCAAAATATTTTGGCATTGAAAAACAAAGAATTGAGAAACTTCCGTAAAAAAATCGGCATGATTTTTCAGCACTTTAATCTATTATGGTCTCGAACGGTGGCGGAGAACATCGAATTGCCATTGGAGTTGGCAGGCGTTGAAAAAGCAAAACGACGGCAACGGGCGCAAGAGCTGATCAAGTTAGTTGGGTTGGAAGGACGGGAAACTGCCTATCCGGCACAATTGTCTGGCGGACAAAAGCAAAGAGTCGGGATTGCTCGTGCATTAGCGAATGAACCAGAAATTTTGCTGTGTGATGAAGCAACGAGTGCGTTAGATCCACAAACAACAGAAGAAGTGTTGGATCTCTTGCTTTCCATCAATAAAAAATTGCATTTGACGATCGTGCTGATTACCCATGAAATGAACGTCATTCGCAAAATCTGCAACAAGGTCGCGGTGATGGAGCATGGGCAGATCGTGGAAGAAGGATCAGTACAATCGGTTTTCCGTAACCCACAGCAAGAAGTGACCAAACGTTTTGTTCAGCAAGATTTGGAACCAGAAGAAGATGTTGAAGAACTACGGCAAGCCTTCTTACGAGAAAATCCGCAAGGGCATTTAGTGACCTTGACCTTTACACAAGACAACGCCAATGAACCAGTCATTTCACAAGCGATCCGCCGCTTTCAGATCGATGTCAATGTCGTTTACGGAAAGATCCAACAAACCAATGAAGGATCCTTTGGCGGCTTGACGGTCTTATTGACAGGTGAAGCAAGTGAGGTCGAAAAAGCGATCGCCTTTTTCAAAGAGCAGCAAGTGGGCGTGGAGGTGATTGAGCGTGGATAAATCATTTGTAGAAACCTATTTTAATTTTGAAAAAGTCGACTGGACCAACATGCAGCAAGCAACTCTGGACACTTTGTTTATGACTTTTTTCTCAATGGTTTTAGTGGTTGTGATCGGTTTGCTTCTAGGATTGGCGCTTTATTCACTAGGGCGTAAACAAACGGCGGGAGCCAACATTTTCTATAATGTGGTTTCCATCATCAGTAACGCCTTTCGCTCAACGCCATTCATGATTTTGATGGTCTTGATCATTCCGTTTACAACATTATTAGTCGGTTCGTTCCTAGGGGCAAAAGCAGCGATCCCAGCATTAGTTTTATCGGCTGCGCCGTTTTATGCTCGGATGGTGGAAATTGCTTTTCGTGAAGTCAATCCTGGTGTGATTGAAGCCGCCGAAGCGATGGGCGCCAGTTACTGGGAGATCATTTATAAGATCGTGATTCCAGAAAGTGTTCCGGCATTGATTTCAGGACTGACGGTCACAACGATCTCAATGATTGGTTATACCGCCATGGCAGGTGCGATTGGTGCCGGTGGGCTAGGCGCTTTGGCTTGGCAAGAAGGATTTCAACGTGGAAATTACACTGTTACGCTTGTTGCAACAGTGATTATTTTAATTATCGTTTTCATTATCCAAGGGGTCGGCGATTTCCTTGCGAAGGCCACCGATAAACGGTAAATGAAACGAAGAACAAAAAGTGGAAAATATGGGAGGAAATGGATATGAAAAAGATTTTTGGTATTGCAACAACCTTATTGTTAACTGCCGCTTTAGCTGCTTGTGGAACAGGCTCAAATTCAGGAAGCTCTGATTCATCTGCGGCTGAGGGAGAATCAACAAAATTAGTGATCGGTGCATCGGTTACGCCTCATGCGGAAATTTTAGAACAAGCCAAACCTTTACTAGCAGAAGAAGGCATTGATCTTGAAATCAAAACCTTCGATGATTATGTGTTGCCAAACAAAGCATTGGAAAATGGCGATATCGATGCCAATTACTTCCAACACATTCCTTACTTAAACAAACAAATCGCAGACAATGGCTATGACTTTGTCAATGCTGGTGCGATTCATATCGAGCCAATGGGTCTTTACTCAAAACGAATCTCTGATATTTCAGAACTAGAAGATGGTGCAACGGTTCTTACTTCCACTTCTGAATCTGACTGGGGTCGTATCCTAACGATTTTACAAGATGCTGACTTGATCACCTTAAAAGACGGCGTTGATACAGAAACGGCAACCTTTGATGATATTGCTGAAAATCCGAAAAACTTAGAATTTAAACATGACGTCGATCCATCTCTTTTGGCGACTGCTTATCAAAACGACGAAGCAGACCTAATTGCCATCAATGCGAACTTCGCATTTGGGATCGATTTGAACCCAGCGGATGATTCTGTTTTATTAGAAGCGGATAATTCTCCTTATGTCAACGTGATTGCTGTCCGCAGTGGTGACGAAGATAGCGACAAAATCAAGAAATTGATCGAAGTGCTTCATTCAGACGAAATCAAAGACTTTGTTGAAGAACAATGGCAAGGTTCAGTGAAAATCGTTGATGCTGACGCAAAATAATTCACTGATAGTAAAATGATTTTAAAAAGAGCGTACCGCTATTCAAGTGGGCGCTCTTTTTGTTGCGGAAAGGCAATGATGGGTTGGAAGAAAGAGACGTCTTGCCAAATGCATTCATAGAGCAAGGGCAACTCGGGATGCTTCTTTAAAAGTTTTTCGTAGTGGGGAAGCTGTGTCAAGAAAACACGGACCAAGCATTGTGAACGTTCAGATAAGCGAGGATTTAATGGCGGATAGACAAATAAATTGCCCTCCAATAATGCCCCCAGCAGATGGGCTTGGAAAATTTTCGGCAAAAGAACCTCTAACGGCTGCTCGATTGGATACTGCCTCAAAACTGGGGTGATGATTTGGCATAAGAGGACAGATTCTTCTGCAGGTACATAGAAAGGCTCCAGTGTTAGAAGCTGTTTCCATAAAAACAAATAGCTGCGTTCACCGACTAAGTAGAAACTTGGAACAAAGTGTTTGGGAAAAACTTGTTGAGTAAACGTGATTGATGTGTTGGGATAAAAAGCAGTTTTCCGTAACTGATGGATTTGTGTCAGCTCCTGAAACGCTTGATTGGGGGAGATAAGCGCTGGGTTTGCTAAGAGGGTAAGGCGAAAAAGCACATAGCGCAGTTGTCGTTCGTTGCCAGTGATTAAAGGATAACTGCGGCGATCGATAGCTAGTTGATAAGGTGCTAAAAAGTTAGAAAAGGATGAAAAGCGCCGATGCAAACTGGATGGGCTGAGATAATAGCGTTTGTAGAGGTCTGCAAAGGAAATAGTCGGCATTTTTAACAAGAGCAAGAGTAGCTGATAATTTACACTTTTATTGAATAATGCAGCAATCATTTCCATATGGGGGAGGGAGCAACTGGCTGATTGCTGCAAATGACGGTCTGCACGAATGTGCCCTTGTTGTACATCATAGTGGAAGAATGGGTCCTCGTTTAAATAGCTTGACAGCAGCCGGCGGATCGTTTTGACAGAGATATTTTGGGCGGAAGCAGCTTTATTCAAAGGCAGGGGATTTTCGGTTAAAAGTGTTGTGGAGAGTCGCAGCATTTGCATAATATCTTTTTCAAGGATATTTTTCAACATCATGCACCTCTTTCAGCTAAATTTTGCAACTGTCCTTATTATAAGGGAACTTCATTCGTTATTTTCACTCGCAAAAAATAGTCAATAAAACGTAATAAAAAACGATGTTTTTGTCGAGTATTTATTTGAAATTGCTGCTAGACAGAATTAAATGAAAGGAGGTATGCAAAAAAAAACCGCCTTCTAAAATAAAAAGGGTGGTTTTTTATATAGGTGTCGTTATAAAAAGAGAATGGCGAATGGGCGTTAACGAGTCTCGCTAGGCAATAAAATCGTTTGCCGTTGCCCATCGTCATATACATAGACTTTTTGGGGATACAGGTCGGAATACCGGTACGGTAGATCAACACCAAGTTCGATTTGACTTTGGGCTTGAGAAAAAAGCAGGGTGACACGACCATGATTGTTTTGGACTTCAAAGGTGAGCAGATTTGTCAACGGAATAAACCCTTTTAAATCAAGATCAATGATTAACCATATACTATCGATCAGTTCGCTAGGTAGTGTTTGAACAATACCGCCAGAAGCGTAACGACTGCGGTGATCATCAAATGTTTCAAACATAATAAACCCCTCCTTCAAGTAGGCTTGCCATTAACATCAAATTTGTCTATTTATCATAATGAAGAACCGTCAAAAATGCAACTACTTCTGCTTTTCTTTTTGGTCAGCGACGCATTTTAACTATTTTCTTAAAAATTTGTTGGGTTGGCTGGACCAAGCTTTCCCAAAGACGTCTTTCAATGGGAAATAGTCAGTTGCAGCATACCAGCTCTTCGTAAGAATGAAAAGGACTCTTGAAGGGAAATCCCTTCAAGAGTCCTACATTTCTTAGAAGTGTCTGTTGATTGAAGACGTGGTCTTAAGAACGGTGTTCTATGATTACTCTTCGTCTTCACCGATAACTGCTGGTTCAGCAGCTTCGCCGGCTTCTTCATCTTCAGAGATTTCTTGTGGTTCAGTAACCGCAACGATTTGTTCTTCTGGATCGGTCACGATCGTGTACTCGTCGTTCTTAGGCAGATCAGCCACTGTTAATGAATCGCCGATCTCTAATGA
This sequence comes from Enterococcus sp. CR-Ec1, assembly GCF_002850555.1. NCBI lineage: Bacteria > Bacillati > Bacillota > Bacilli > Lactobacillales > Enterococcaceae > Enterococcus > Enterococcus sp. CR-Ec1. The sequence goes on along the minus strand of NZ_CP025223.1, from coordinate 3,278,774 downwards.
CGTCACATCGATCTCAACACGTTCAGGCAATTTGTCTGGTGTTGCTGATACAACGACTGTATACAAGTTTTGTGCTAGAACACCACCAGCTTTGACACCAGCAGATTCACCAATTAAGGTTACTTCTGCTTCTACTTCTGTTTCTTCATTCATATCGACAGATAGGAATTCAACGTGGGTTAAATTGCGTGTGAAGGTATCTGATTGATACTCTTTGATCAGTGTATTGACTTTTTTGCCTTCTAAACTGATCGTGATTACGGTATTCAATCCATTTTCACGCAAGATTTTTTCTAATTCTGCTGCATTGACAGCAATCGGTGTGCTTTCTACTTTGTACCCATTGACAATTGCAGGTACTTTTCCTTCGTGACGCAACTTGTTCCGTAAAGAACGTGGGCGAACTTCTCTTTTCGTAACTTCTAATGATACTGACATAACTCAATTCCTCCTAAAATTTTCTCGTTAGTAACGAGATTTTTTAAGCAAATTTTGTTAACTCTGCACATTAAGTGGTACGTGAGTGAAAACACGCAAAAGGGCAGTTGTGTACACAACTGCCCCAGAAAGTTTTGGTTCAACTTTTCTCCACCAGGTCATAACGCTGTGTATGAGAAACTATATTTACTTTACTCTTTAACCTTACGCAAAAAGACAAAGAAAGTCAAATCATTTGAAATCCTGGCAGTTTCCTTTCGCTAAATCCTAAGCTATAATAGCCACTATGGAGAAAAATTTATGCGTTTAGATAAAGTGATCGAGCAACAATTGAATACATCCCGGAAAGAGATGAAACGGTTGTTTCAGCAAGGAAAAGTCTTTGTGGATCATAGGATTGAGCGAAGGCCCGAGCGCAACGTCGATAGCAGCTTGCATCAAATCATGGTTGCGGGGCGGCAGTTGGAAACACAGGAACGCTATTATATCGTCAACAAGCCCAAGGGTGTCGTTACAGCCAATCTGGATCAACAGCACCAGACAGTGATCGCTTTGATTGCACCCGAAGATCAACATCCTGATCTTTATGCCGTCGGTCGATTGGATCGGGACACGGAAGGGTTGGTATTAGTTACGACGAATGGTCAGTTAGGCTATGACTTGCTGCATCCCACCAAAAAGGTGACCAAGCGATATGAAGTGGTGGTCAATGACTTGGTGACTCCTGAGGATGTGGCGGCATTTGCTGCAGGGATCACCTTTCATGGTGGTGTCACTTGCAAACCAGCTGCCCTAACGATCATCGATGCCCGAGCGGATCATTCCTTTGTTTCGTTAGAAATTGCTGAAGGCAAGTTCCATCAAGTGAAAAAGATGTTTTTATCCCGAGGGAAAAAAGTCATTCAGCTGAAACGAACAGCGATGGGTTCGCTGGTTCTACCAGATGATTTAGCAGTGGGCAGTTATCGCTCGCTGACGCAAGAAGAATTAAAAGGACTGGCGGCGCATTTCCGCTGAGAAAGAGGGAGAAAATGAAGTATAAAACATTATTATTTGATGTCGATGACACGATCCTCGACTTTCAAGATACCGAAGATCAAGCCTTAAAAGCACTGTTTGAAGCTCATGGCTTGGAAATGACTCCAGAGCGCAAACAAAGCTATCAAACGATCAATCATGATTTGTGGCAGCAGTTTGAGCAAGGGAAAATCACGAGAGACCAAGTCATCAATGAGCGTTTCGGCTTGTTTTTTGAAACGCAAGGCATTCAGGTCGATAGTCCAGCAGTTGAATTGGCGTACCGAGAATTTCTAAATGAAGGACATAAACTGTTAGACAACAGTGATGAGATCTTAGCGGAGTTGGCGCAGCATTTTGACCTATACGTGGTTACGAACGGGGTTTCTGAAACCCAGTACCGTCGCTTGGAAGATGCCAAATTGAAGCCCTATTTCCGTGATATTTTTGTTTCAGAAGACACGGGTTATCAAAAACCAATGAAAGAATATTTTGACTACGTGTTTGCCCGCATACCAAACGTTAAAAAACAAGAAACAGTCATTATTGGCGATTCACTGACTTCAGATATCTTAGGCGGACAATTGGCAGGGATCGACACGATTTGGTTTAATCCAAAGAAAAAAAACAGTGGTGAGATTCAGCCTACCTTTGAGATCGAACGCTTGCAGCAATTACTTCCTTTATTGCAGCACTGATTCTACAGAAACAGTAGTAATTTGCCGAATTTTCGCTATAATAGAACCAGTGTGAATTTTTTAAGATGAAAGAGGTTAATTGAATGACGAATGGCAAGCCCATTATTATTGGTGTGACAGGTGGATCAGGTAGTGGAAAAACAAGCGTGAGTCGGGCGATCTTTAATCATTTCCCCAACCATTCTATTATGATGCTTGAACAAGACTCCTACTATAAAGACCAAAGTGATCTGAGCTTTGAAGAACGGTTGAACACCAACTATGACCATCCTTTTGCATTTGATACTGATTTGTTGATCGATCACTTGCAGCAGCTGCTTGCATATCAAACGATCGAAAAACCTGTCTATGATTATGTCGCTCATACCCGCAGCGAAGCAACGATCATTCAAGAACCCAAAGAAGTCATTATCTTGGAAGGGATCTTGATTTTAGAAGATGAACGTTTGCGTAATTTAATGGATATTAAACTTTATGTTGATACAGATGATGATATTCGCATCATTCGCCGGATCAAACGTGATATGGAAGAGCGTGGCCGGACGTTGGATTCTGTGATCGAACAATACTTGACGGTCGTAAAACCGATGTATCATCAATTTATCGAACCGACAAAACGGTATGCTGATGTCATCGTACCAGAAGGCGGCGAAAACCACGTAGCCATTGATTTGATTACGACCAAAGTGGCAACCTTCTTATCCTAAGGTTTCTTGAATCCATCGATTTGAACGTTTCTTTTGAGAAGAAACAACTGGTTCATGTAAAACTGCTGATAAGTGCTCTTTCTTGAAAGATGTTTATCCGCAGTTTTTGATTTTATAAAAAAAAACAGTAGTATTCCGACTAATTTTATGGTAAAGTAATCCTCATGCGACGAGTCGAGAAGGTCTAGCATTAGCTGACCAGATTGATAGCAGAGGCACACCGCGTAAGCAACCTACCGGATTTGTAGGGTGTCGGAATATTCCTTTTGTGGAGATAGGGTATTCTACTAGCAATAGTACTGTGAGTGAAAAAAGCTGTGAACAATTTTGTTCACAGCTTTTTTTGTTTATTTACGTGAGAGAACAGCGATAGATGGTGGAAGACTCTCCCCAAGGGTGGTAGCCAGTGCCGATCGGTTCGAAAGCAAACTGCTCATAAAAAGTAGAAAGATCCGTACATAGATACAGAGAATCAAAACCAGCTCCAGCAGCGCGCTGTTTAGCTGTTTCGATCAAAAGGCGGGCACCGCCTTGGCCACGCCACAAAGGGTCCACATACAAGGCGCAAAGCCAAGGCGTCAAATCCATCCGACTGATGAAGTCGTTGGGGATCAAGCCGCCGCAGCCGATGATTTGATAAGGTCCGTCTGCTGCGATTTCTTCGTTGACCAGCAGTAGCCATTGCGGCAAAATGCTTGTTGAAAAACTATGGGTCAGGCTGTCTTCATAAACCATGAGGGAATCGGGGCCAGCCCACTGTTTTTGGAAGTAACGGATCGCTTCTGCTAAGTATTCAGGGTGTTCTTTAAGGGTGATGACCTGCATTTTTTTCTCCTTTATCCTTCTTTAGGTAAGCGAATCTGAAAAATAACCCCTCGTGGCTGCAGATCTTTGACCAGAATTTGTCCTTTGTGCTCTTCGACGATTTGCTTGGCGATCGCTAAGCCTAAACCATAGCCGCCGGTCTCCTTGGAGCGAGAACGATCCTCGCGGTAGAAGCGGTCAAAGATGCGAGCTTTCTCTTCATCGGAAATAGTTGGTCCCGTGTTTTTGACCTCGATCAGCCATTGCTTGTTAGAAATCTCCGATAAGAGCGTAATTTTATCACCACTGCTGGTATATTTTAAGGCATTATCTAGGAGAATCACGAGGACTTGATGAATTTTCTTTTGATCAAAGCAAGCGGTCGTTTTGGCAAAATTTTCGACAATAAAATGTTTTTGATCCAGTTCGGCAATTTCTTTGAAAGGTTTGACTAAGTCATCGATAAACGGAACTAATTCGACGGTTTCTTTCGTTAACAGCAGTTGATTGGAATCACTGCGGGCAATCGTTAGTAGATCAGCCGTTAATCCAGTTAGCCGTCGGGTTTCCGCTAACGCTTGTGCAATGCTTTCAGATTCTTCAATGATCGTATGATTGGGCTTGGTAAACAGGCGCTCCAGACTATTTTGAATGATCGTCAATGGTGTGCGCAGCTCGTGAGAAGCATTTTCGACAAATTCTTGTTGTTTCTTCCACGAGGCTAAAATTGGGCGCATGTTCAAGCTGGAAAGCAAGTAGCTGATCCCGATCGAGAGAATCCAGAAAAAAATCATCGATAAAATCAAGATGGTTTGGAAATTGTTCATGGCATTTTTGATTTGATTGGTGTTCGCTAAGACTTGGATATAGCCGACCCCGGCGTCATTGGTTGGGGCTTTGGTGGTGATTGAGCGAAACAAAAGTGTCTCTTCTTCCTCTGACAAGGACTGATCCACCACTGAAAAAGACGTGATACTGTCTAAATGGCTCGTATCTAAAGATAGACTTGCCAATTGTGAAAAACGGCCGCCTAAAGTCTGTTTGTTTAAAATCTCGCCGTCCTCAGACCAGAGGATCAACTGGGTGTTGAAGCGATTGGTACCAGGGATCTTCGGCATTGCACTATCTGGTGGCAATACCTCTAGATTGGATTGCGAAGCGCTGATCTCAGCTTGGATCAAGCGGGTATCTTTGACTGCTTGTTCCAAAGAAATATCGGTTTGACGATAAGCCGATTGGTTGAATAATTGGAGCACGATCGTTCCTAAAAGTAAGAAGACCAAAGCAAAGGCACTGACATTTAGGAGAAAGGAGTGCAGCCGTTGTCTCTTAGAGCGTTCTTTATTCATAGACTAGGCTCCTTGCATAATATAGCCGACATTTCGCAACGTACGGATCTCTTTGTCGATTCCTGTCTGGCGCAAGTGTTTTCGCAGATTGCTCATGTAGACTTCTACGACAGTCAGGGTCGTTTCTGAATCGAACCCCCAGATGCGATCAAAAATCTGTTCCTTGGTCAAAATAATGTTTCTATTTTGTAGAAAATAGAGCAGTAGCTCAAATTCTTTCCCTTGAATCGGTAAAAGCTCCCCTTGATAGCTGACCTCGTTGGTGCCAAGGTTACAGAGCAACCCGTTATATTCCAGTGTATTTTCATTGAACAAACCTAAGGAGCGTTTTAGCAACGCTTTGATCCGCATCAATAATTCTTCCCGATAAAAAGGCTTGGTCAAATAATCATCAGCCCCTTTTTGAAAGCCGGTTACTTTGTCTTCTAAGCCGTCTTTGGCTGTTAAAATCAGGACGGGTGTTTGGAGTCCTTTTTTTCGTAATGCTGAAAGCACCTCATAGCCGTTCATCTCAGGCATCATCAAGTCAAGAATAATCAAGTCATAGATCCCCGTTTCCGCCTCGTACAAGCCTTCACTGCCATCATATGCTTGCGTGACTTCACCGATTTCGCTGACGATCTCTTTCATATTTTCAGATAATGTTTTGTCATCTTCGATTACTAATAATTTAATCATGTTCCCACCTCTTTAAGGATAAGAATAGCACGAATAGCATAAAAAATGCTTAAAAAAACTGTTTTGTCTTAAGCTGCATTTAAGATAGCTGCCGTAAATTCAGTGCATGGATTTCAAGGGAGGAACATTTTATGAAATTAAAAAAAGTCTTTCAAAGAAAAGAGACGAAATATCTATTGACTAAGGAGCAATTTCCAGCATTTCTTGGCGAGTTGCAGCAAAAAATGGCGATCGATGAATATGGGCAACACACGATTATGTCCTTGTATTATGATACCCAGGATTACCGCTTTATTCGTCATTCGATGGACAAACCGAAATACAAAGAAAAATTTCGGGTCCGCAGCTATGGGGTACCGACAGAGCAACAGTTGATTTTTTTAGAGATCAAGAAGAAAGTCAGTGGCGTGGTCTACAAACGCCGCGTTCCGATGCCCTATGCTGACTATTGCCGCTGGTTGCAAACGGGGGTCTTGCCGTCAATGGAGGAAGCCCCGCAAATCGCTGCGGAGATCCACTGGTTATTTAAGAAAAACCCGGACCTGCTACCAAAAGTCTTGATTGCCTATGATCGCCTGTCGCTGTTTGTTGATGATGATAGTGAATTTCGCGTGACGTTCGATCAAAACATTCGCTTTCGCACCTGCGATCTCATGTTAGGTTCCGGTAGTGACGGTGCACTAGTAGCACCGGAAGTCGGAGTGTTGATGGAAGTCAAAGCCCTCGGCTCTTATCCAATATGGTTTGTGGAACTGCTGAACAAATACAGTGTGCGCAAAGGCAGCTTTTCAAAATATGCCCAAACCTATCAACGGCATTTATTCAAGAAGGAGGAACGGTTACATGTTATCTAGTCTATTTTCTGGCGATACGAGCACCCTTGAATGGAGTAGCTTATTGAGCTGTATCGCCGCCTCATTGCTTTTAGGATTATTAGTGGCAGCGATCCATATGATCCGCAATGTCTATACGAAAAACTTCGTCATTACCTTGGCAGTCTTACCGATTCTCGTTCAATCGGTGATCATGCTAGTCAACGGCAATCTTGGCACAGGGGTGGCGATCTTAGGTGCCTTCAGTTTGATTCGTTTCCGCTCGGTTCCCGGGGGTTCTAGAGAGATTACCAGCGTCTTTTGGTCGATGGGGATCGGTCTGGCAACTGGGATGGGGTATGTCGGCTATGTTGTCATTTTTTCCATTATCGTGGCGCTTTTCTTGACCCTTTTATATACGATGCCCTTTGGCGATCGACAAGCCACGAGTGAACGGGAACTGAAGGTCACGATTCCGGAAGATTTGGATTATCCACAATTATTCGATGATCTCTTTGAAAAATATACGCATTCTGCCAAACTGACATCGGTTCGAACGACGACGATGGGAAGCTTGTATGAATTGCGCTATCAGTTGCTGTTAAAAGACCAAGCGCAAGAAAAGCAAATCATTGATGAAGTTCGGGTTCGTAATGGCAATTTACCTGTTGTTTTAGGCAAGCTCACCGCTAACCGCGATGAGCTGTAGAAGGAGGAACCTTTTATGAAAAAACTCATTTATCCACTCTTGCTCTCATCGCTGCTCTTAGGCGCTTGCGGGCAAACCGATAGTACTAGCACGAGCAGCAGTTCCAGTTCCGCAGCAGCAGTTTCCGGTTCTGCCGCAGTGACCAACGTTTCAACGACCCTTGATGATTCTGTGGACTATTACGGTAGTTACGAAGAAGAAGATGTTGATGCTTCCTACGATGAGGCAACTGCTACGCAACTTGAATTGAATGGCAGCGACACGACGGCTGTTGATGGCGTTTCAGTGGAAGACCAAACCGTGACGATCACCCAAGCCGGCACCTATGTCGTCAGCGGGTCGTTAAGTAATGGCCAACTGGTTGTCAACGTCAACAAAGAAGAAAAAGTCCATCTGATCTTTGCCGGTGTCACGATCACCAATGAAGACGGGGCGGCCGTCGTCATCGAACAAGCAGAAAAAGTCATCACGACCTTAGCCAGTGATACGACAAATACTCTGACGGATGGCAGCAGCTACACCTTGGCTGAAGGCGAGACAGAACCAGATGCTGCCTTTTATAGTAAAGAAGATTTGTCCATCAACGGCGATGGGACGTTGGTGATCACAGGAAATTACAGCAACGGATTGCGCAGCAAAGATGATTTGGTTTTAGCAGGGGGGACGATTGAAATCACAGCGAAAAACAATGCCATCAAAGGAAAAGATTCCGTGTCGATCTTGGCGGGGAACTACACACTGAACACCACTGAAGGAGATGGCATCCAAGCGAATAATACGGAAGATGCGGAAAAAGGCTACGTTGCGATTGATGGTGGTACCTTTACGATCCAAAGTGGTCGTGACGGGATCCAAGCAGAAACAAATTTAAGCATCCAATCAGCTGATATCACGATCAAAACGGCTGACGGAGCCCAAAGTCAGTCGCTAGTGACGGATGAAAGTTACAAAGGATTGAAAGCTGGCGGTGTGATGACCATCAGCAGCGGCACCTTTGCGATCGATAGTGCGGATGATAGCTTGCATGCCAATGATACGATCAACATTGCAGGTGGCACGATCACTGCCAGCAGTGGCGATGATGGGATCCACGCCGACAATGAATTGACGATCTCCGACGGAACGATTTCTATCGAAGAATCCTATGAAGGATTAGAAGCAAGTGTAATCACGATTGCAGGTGGCACGACACACGTCGTGGCTAGCGATGATGGGATCAATGCCGGTGGTGGCAGTGATACGGATGAAACAACGGGACAATTTGGTCAAGACAGTTTTGGCGGCGGCCCTGGCGGCGGCGATACCGCGGATGACAGTAAACAGATCACGATCACTGGTGGAACGTTGGTCATTGATGCCGAAGGGGATGGCCTGGATAGTAATGGCAATGTCACCATGAGTGATGGCGTCGTCATCGTAAATGGTCCAACGACCGGTGGCAATGGTGCTTTGGACTATAACGGCACATTTGAACTCACCGGCGGCGTCTTGTTAGCGGCAGGCACGACCGATATGGCCATGAACGTTAGCGGTGGTAGTCAACAGTCGATCGGAATCAGTTTCGATCAAACCCAATCAGCCGAGACCCTAGTGACCTTAAAGGACAGTCAAGGTCAGACGATCTTGTCCTATGCCCCAAGCAAAAGCTACCAACACGTGGTTCTTTCCAGCCCAGATTTGACCGATAGCAGCTATACGTTGGTCAGTGGTGGGACGAATGATGCACAAGCAGTCTCCGGTTATTATGCTGGCGGAACCCTCAGTGATGGGACAGAGTTAGGAACATTGTCCGTCACGGATACTATCGCTAACTTGACCCAATCAGGTGCAACAGCGACAACCAATCAGATGGGCGGTGGTTTTGGTCGTTAGTTGAAGTTTCACCGATCATCACCAAATGGTTATCAATAAATCGAACAGATCGCAGGCAGCCGTTGCGGTCTGTTTCTATGATTCAAAAAATCAGGAGACGGTTTAAGGTCAATTTAAGCTAGGATCCTTATAGTCGAAAGACAATAAATAGCTATTCAGGAGGAACAAAGATGAATTTTTTGAAACGAGGTCTCCAAAGTTTATGGGCGAAAAAAGGCCGGAGCCTGTTGCTGATCGCCGTATTTTCTGCAATCTTGATTTTTGTATTGGCGGGTCTGACGATTCGCAGTGCGGCACTAGTAGCGACTGAAAATGCCCAGAAAAGTGTTGGCGCAACTGTGACGTTGCAAGCAAACCGCGAGCAGGCTTTTCAGCAAAGGAGCTCTTCTTCTGACAGCGATGACCAAAGCACCCGACCAGATCCAGGGAGTTTTCAATCGACACCAGTAGCGATTACTGATGCCCAAGCGATCGCCGATTTAGACGGGGTTGCCTCATATAGTTTTGAAGTCAGCACCTCTGCTGATGCCGTCAGCGGGATCGAACCGATCTCCAGCAGTGACTCATCGACAGAGTCAGAAGCAACCGATAGCAGCGAGACGGGGCAAATGGACGGTATGCCAGGAGGAATGCCTGGTGGGAATATGAGTACGGGTGATTTCCAAATCACTGGTGTATCAAGCAGTGCGGCGTATACGACTTTTTCGGAAGGAACAGCGACGATCACGGATGGAGAAGGAATTACTTCTGAGGATGAAGGTACGAACCAAGTCCTGATCGAATCCTCACTAGCTGAAGCGAATGATTTGGCGGTCGGAGATACGTTTTCGATCACTGATGCAGAGGACAATGAAGTAGAAGTGACGATCAAGGGAATCTATGAAACGAGTGAAGTTGGCAACAGCATGAGCCAAATGTTTAACTTTCTCAACCCAGCCAACACGATCATTGCCTCTTATACTCTTGCCAATACGTTGAGCGGCAATGAGGACACCATTGATTCAGCAACCTATATCTTGAGTGATCCGTCTGAGATGACAGCATTCGTGGAAGAAGCGGAAGGGTTGATCGATACAGAAACCTACAGCATTCAAACCAACGATCAAATGTATCAGTCGATGCTGACACCATTGAATAATGTCGCTAGCTTTGCAAAAAATATTATTGTGTTAGTTGCTGCTGCCGGTATCATTATTTTGACGTTGATCGTGATGATGTCGATTCGGGAACGTCGCTATGAGATTGGTGTATTGCTCTCTTTAGGCGAGTCACGGGCTAAAGTGATCCTACAGTTTTTCACAGAGATTTTTGTCTGTATGGTGTTTGCTTTAGGGATCGCGGCCGCTAGCGGCAATCTTGTCGGGAATGCCGTCGGAGAGCAATTATTGGCACAACAAACAGAGACAACGACTGATCAAGCAGCCACTGAAAACGCTGGTCCTGGAGGCGGGGAGATGCCGCAAATGGGCGGAAATCGTGGTGGTTCTTTCCCATCCTTCACCCAATCAGCAGAAGTGGAGTCCTTGGAGATCACCGTTTCCCCTCAACAAATTGGTTTATTGGCATTACTCGGTCTAGGGATCAGTTTTGGCTCGATCTTACTCTCTTCCGCGGGCATTTTGCGGTTGAATCCGAAAAAAATCTTGGTTTCTTAGGAGGAACGACATGACATTACGAACAGAACAATTAGGATATTGGTATCAAAGCGAAGCAGAAGCGCTGTTTCGTGACGTTGATTTGACCTTTGAACCTGGCAAGATGTATGCGATCTTAGGTTCCAGCGGATCGGGGAAAACAACTTTCCTGTCACTGATCACGGGCCTAGATACACCGAAAGAAGGAAAGATTTTCTACAATGAAGAAACGTTAGCAAAAATCGGATTGCGAGAATACCGCCGCAAAGATGTTTCCATCGTGTTCCAAGCGTATAATCTATTGCCTTATATGTCGGCACTGGACAATGTGATCACAGCCATGGCGATCGCGAAGTCGCAGCAAGCCGATAAAAAGGCCTATGCTTTAGCCAACTTAGCCAAAGTTGGCATCACGGAAGAGCTGGCACTGAAAAAAGTGACCCAATTATCGGGTGGGCAACAGCAGCGGGTCGCTATCGTTCGCGCGTTGTGCTGTGAACATGAGCTGATCGTAGCCGATGAACCGACTGGAAATTTGGATGAAACGACATCTAAAGAAATCGTCAAACTGTTTCAAGAAATTGCCCATGAGCAAAAAAAATGTATCATCTTAGTGACCCATGAACAAGAAGTAGCAAAGGCTTGCGATGTCGTTTATGAGTTGAAGGAACGAGCATTTTCTAAAATTGAAAGGTGAGCTTTGCGTATGGTAACTGCTAGTTAGTGAGACAAAGATCGTCATTCTTATTCCCTCATTGAGCAAGACTGAAATGAAAATACCGCAAAGTCTGCTTGCATCTTCTAGGTGCTCCTCTTACAATAGAAGTAATTGTAAAAGAAGGAACTTTTGAGAGGAGCAAGCAGATGCGGCTTTTTATTGACGGCGACGGTTCGCCGGTGAAAAATGAAGTGATTGAACTGGCTCAGCAGTATCAGCTGCCGGTAGTGATCGTGACCAGTGTCGATCATTATACGACCAAAGACTATCCCGCCCATGTCCACTTTGTCTATGTCGACAAAGGCTCGGATCGCGCGGATTATGAAATCGTGAAGGAGATAGAACCCGGCGATTTTCTCGTCACCCAAGATTATGGCTTAGCCTCGTTAGTCTTGCCCAAAAAAGCACGAGTTTTTCACCATAACAGTACAGAGTATTTGCCAGAAACGATCGATTTTTTATTAGGTCAACGCTACTTAGGTGCGCAGATGCGTAAAGCAGGCAAGCGCACAAAAGGACCGAAGCCCTTTACGAAAGAGGATCGGGAAGTCTTCAAACGAATCTTTGAAAACGAATTGCGACAGACCCTTGCAAAATAAGCACCCTCAAGACCCAGCTTCTGCATGAAACACGGGAATTGAAGGTGCTTATTTATTTCTTACGAAAACGATCATAAAAGTATTTGCCGACTAAAGCTACGATCGCGAAAAATGCCAAGGTATATCCGAAGATCCCCATCTGATGGACGAAGGCTCCTTGTTGCGGGCTGGCGACCACCAATAAGGAAGAGCCAAGGATGACCGCAGCTAGAATAATACCGATCACCAGTCGATTGACCATCTGATCAAAGCGATCCAATAGCTGTTTTTGTTCGCGGATCTCTAAATTTAACCGGTGTTTACCAGTCGCAAAAGTGTCTAAGACAGCCAAGGTTCGATCAGGAAGATGGCTAAGTGCCCGCAAGCTTTTTGCGGTTGCCAAGGCGCTTTTTTTCACCTCGTCTTCAATACTCAGCTGCTGTAAGAAATATTTTTGTGCAAAAGGCTGAGTGACTTCCATCATTGATAATTCGGGGTCTAAGGCTTTGATCACACCTTCCAAGGTGCCAAAAGCCTTAATCAGCAAGGTGATGTCTCGATGCATCTGCAGTTGGTTATCATGGCAGATCGTGATGACTTCCCCCATCACTTTTTGCAAGTCGATATCCTTTAGCGGCATATTATAGTAGTTTTCAACAAATTTTTGAAGATCCTGATAGAAGGCGACTTCATCAAAGGAACTGCCGCTGCTGTTGCACAAACGCAAGACAGCTTTGCCGACTTCTTGGGTGTCTTGGGTATACAAAGCAATCAATGCATCAGCTAAGCGACTGCGTAATGACTGATCCAAGTGTCCCATCATCCCAAAATCTAAGAAAATCACTTGGTAAGGCGGCATAATCGCTTCTTCTTGCCACTTCAATGAATAATCAACACCGCCGAGGACACCGACGCGCTGTTTGACTTGGAATGGTTTTGGTCGGTTGGTTTGATCTGTGAAGACATGTAAAAAAAGATTGCCAGGATGCGGATCAGCGTGAAAGAAGCCATCTTCAAAGACTTGCTTCATAAAGTTTTCGACTAATAGCGTTCCCACTTGTTTTTTCACTGCTTTCACGGACTGATTGTCATAAACGATATCTTGATTGCTGCGGGTCAGCAAGCAGTTCAAACTTTCACCGGCCATGTAATCCATGACTAATACTTTTTGGGTGCACCATTCGGGATAAACTTTTGGCAATGCCAATTGCGGGTTTTGGTGATTGTTTCGGTAGAATTCCTGCGCATTTTTCATCTCTTGCAAAAAATTCGTTTCATTGGCAAGGGATCGTCTGACTTCGCTTAACACGCTTTTTAAATCCACCACATTGGCTTCTGGAATTGCACGAACTAACGGTAGAGCCTTTTCAAAAAGATCGAGATCTACTTGAATCGCCGCAATGATTCCCGGATGCTGCACTTTGACGATCACTTCTTTGCCGCTGATCAAGTTTGCTCGGTGGGCTTGTCCGATGGAAGCTGAGGCGACTGGGATTTCATCAAAAGCGGAAAAAACTTTCGTTAGTGGCTGCTGTAGTTCTGCTTCCAGCAGTGCTTTGACCTTGGGAAATGGATCGCTTTTGACATTGTCTTGTAACTGCTTGAAGGCATCAACGAAAGTGCTGGAAAGCAGGTCATTGCGGACCGAAAGCATCTGCCCGATTTTGATAAATGTTGGTCCTAATTCTTCAAACGCTTGACGCACCATTTCGGGATGCTGCTGTTTGCTGATATTTTGAACGACTTTGTATTTCAAAAAGACTTGAAGGATTTGTTTTAATCGTCCTTTTCTAGAAGGAGCAGTTTGTTCTGTCATAGGTCCCACCTCTTTAAACGTGCCGTGATATATTCATAGTACTGACAAAATGAAAAACATTCAACTAACGACTGTGTAAGCTTAAAGAAATTTCTGCAAGATTTAATGCCGGTTGGTCGATTTTGTGCTAAAATGTGGAAGACTTAGTTTGGTAGAATCAATGAATACAGGAGGAAATTCTTTTGAAAATCATTTTATTATACGGGGGACGCAGTGCAGAGCATGAGGTATCACTGTTATCCGCTTTTTCAGTTGTTAATGCTGTATATTATAATTACTACCAAGTTCAATTAGTAATGATCACTAAAGAAGGACGCTGGTTAAAAGGCCCATTATTGTCTGAGGCGCCAACGTCACCAGATACTTTGGCATTGACCAACGAAGAGACCAAAAGGGAAGAAATTTCACCTGGGGCCATCTATGAAGAAGACGCGATCGTCTTTCCATTGCTCCATGGACCAAACGGCGAAGACGGCACGATCCAAGGGTTTTTAGAAACCATCGGAATGCCTTATGTCGGTGCTGGTGTCTTGACTAGTGCCTGTGGGATGGACAAAATCATGACCAAGTACATCTTGCAAGCTGCGGGAATTCCGCAAGTTCCGTATGTACCAGTCTTGAAAAATGCGTGGAAAGAAAATCCGAAAAAGATTTTCGATCAATGCGAAGGCAGTCTCCTTTATCCGATGTTTGTCAAACCAGCCAACATGGGATCAAGTGTCGGTATCTCGAAAGCCGAGAACCGCGAAGAACTGCAAAATGCGTTGCAAGAAGCGTATCGCTACGATACCCGAGCGATCGTTGAACAAGGAATCGAAGCCCGTGAGATCGAAGTCGCTGTTCTTGGAAACGAAGACGTGCGGACCACCATGCCGGGAGAAATCGTAAAAGATGTTGCGTTTTATGATTACAATTCCAAATACATTGACAACCGAATCGAGATGCAGATTCCTGCACAAATTCCCGAAGAAACACAAGCCAAAGCCCAAGAGTTTGCGAAAAAAGCCTATACGATGTTGGGCGGCAGTGGGTTGAGCCGTTGTGATTTCTTTTTGACTAATAAAAATGAGCTCTTTTTAAATGAGCTGAACACGATGCCAGGGTTCACTGAATTTAGCATGTACCCACTGTTATGGGAGAAGACCGGCTTGCCTTATGGGGATTTGATTGAAGAATTGATCCAATTAGGGATGAATCGTTTCAATCAAAGACGTTCGTTCTTGACCAACGTAGAAGCAACCGAAACGGAAGCAGAAAACGAAAACGAAGCAGAATAAATAGCAGGAAGAAAGCCAGCTCAACTCAAGGAAAATACTTGAAGCGATCTTGGGCTTTCTTTTTTTGTAAAAAAGGAGCGAAACTGATGAATTTTACTGTAAAAGAAGCCGCTGCCGTATTTGGTCAGCCAATTGAAAATGAGACACCACTTGCCTCTGTGGAGTTTGACAGCCGTCTAATCAAAGAAAACAGTCTTTTTGTTCCCTTGGCGGGGACTCGGGATGGACATGAATTTGCCCAACAAGCCAAAGACAATGGTGCGATCGCGACATTGTGGAGTCATCCCACCATCCAACCACCGCAAGGCATCCTTGTGATCCCCGTCAAGGATACTGTCAAAGCGTTCCAACAGTTAGCACGAGCCTACAAAGAAAAACTTGCGCCAAAAATCATCGCTATTACCGGAAGTAATGGGAAAACAACCACAAAAGATATGGTAGACGCGGTTATGGCACAAAAATACCAGACCTACAAAACTCAAGGTAACCATAACAATGAACTAGGCGTGCCTTTGACTATCTTGCATGCACCAGAAGATACGCAAGTGTTGATTTTAGAAATGGGAATGGACCATGCAGGAGAGATCGAAGTCCTTTCGCGCTTAGCAGAACCTGATGCAGCGGCGATCACTTTGATTGGCGAAGCCCACATTGAAAACTTAGGGTCCAGAGAAGGGATCGCCAAAGCCAAAATGGAGATCACCGCAGGATTGAAAAAAGACGGCTTCTTTATGATGCCGGTGGATGAACCATTGTTAGACCCCTTTGTTCCTAACTTGACGCAGACCATTGAAACTTTTGGCTTAACAGAGGGAGATCTGCAAGGAGACATCGTAGAGGAATCGCAAGATCAAACGATTTTTACGGTAGCAGGTACGACTTTTACCTTACCGGTATTAGGCGGTTATAATGTCAAAAATGCCTTGATCGCGATTGGTTTAGGACGTCATTTTGGTGTATCAAATGAAGCCATCAAGGAGGGCTTGGCGCATTTTCAATTAACGAAAAATCGGACCCAATGGGTGACTGCCGGTAATGGAGCAGCGATTTTGAGCGATATTTACAATGCCAATCCGACTGCCATGGGTCTCGTATTGGATAGTTTCCGCAAATTGCCGTTAGAAGGAAGACGGATCGCCGTATTGGCAGATATGCTTGAATTAGGACCAGATTCTGCACAAATGCACGAGCAGATGGCCGCACATTTAGATGACTCGTTCCAACTAGTTTTTCTTTATGGCAAAGAAATGCAAGCATTGCAAAAACGACTAGCTCAGTCACCACTTGCTGACAAGGTGCGCTATTTTGCGACAGATGAAAAACCACAACTGATCGCCTCCTTAAAGGAAACTTTAGAACCTTCCGACAGCTTGGTAATCAAAGGGAGCAATGGCATGGGCTTGAGCGAAGTCGTTGATGCACTAAAAGGAATGTAAAGCGGAGTTGAAATCTTGCTGAAACTTTCAAAACGTGTTATACTTATCTAACGCCGAAAGATGAAGCACAGAATGATTACTGTAAAAAACATTGACGTTTTGAGATAAAATGATGGCTGAGACAAACAACACTTGTTTTAGCCTTTTATAATGCCTTCGTGAAGCGGTTTTTCGGTACCGAGAGAAAGATAAGAGTAAATGGGACTACTCTTGTGTTTCTGAAGAACTAACCTACGCTTCGATGATAGAAAAACAGGCATCGAAAAGATGACCAGCCTAGGAGGATCCATTTGAAATTTAAAGATCTAGAATTATCCAACGAATTATTGACTTCTGTTGAGCGTGCCGGCTTTGAAGAAGCAACACCCATCCAAGAAGCAACGATTCCATTAGCCTTAGCAGGCAAAGACGTGATCGGTCAAGCACAGACCGGTACTGGTAAAACCGCCGCATTTGGTTTGCCAATGTTAGAAAAAATCGACCCAGCGAACCATCAACTACAAGGATTAGTGATTGCCCCAACCCGTGAATTAGCGATCCAAACCCAAGAAGAATTGTATCGTCTTGGTAAAGACAAAAAAATTCGCGTTCAAGCAGTTTACGGTGGAGCCGATATTGGCCGTCAAATCCGTCAATTAAAAGATCGTCCCCATATCGTAGTTGGTACGCCAGGACGTATGTTAGACCATATCAACCGCCACACCTTAAAATTAGGTACGGTTGAAACGCTTGTATTAGATGAAGCAGACGAAATGTTGAACATGGGCTTCTTGGAAGATATTGAAAAAATCATCAGCCAAGTGCCAGATGTTCGTCAAACGTTGCTATTTTCAGCAACAATGCCGCCAGCAATCAAAAATATCGGCGTGAAATTCATGAAAGAGCCTGAACATGTTCAAATCAAAGCCAAAGAAATGACCGCTGATTTGATTGATCAATACTATGTTCGCTCAAAAGATTACGAAAAATTCGATGTCATGACTCGTTTGTTGGATGTGCAATCACCAGAATTGACGATCGTTTTCGGTCGTACGAAACGTCGTGTTGATGAATTGGCACGTGGTTTAGAAGCCCGTGGCTACAAAGCTGAAGGCATTCATGGGGACCTTTCTCAACAAAAACGGATGAGCGTTTTACGTTCATTTAAGAGTGGTCAATTAGATATCTTAGTTGCCACAGACGTAGCAGCTCGCGGATTAGATATTTCTGGTGTTACACACGTTTACAACTACGATATCCCTCAAGATCCTGAAAGCTATGTTCACCGGATCGGACGTACAGGTCGTGCCGGAAAAGGCGGAATGTCAGTGACTTTCGTTACACCAAACGAAATGAGCTACTTGCATGTCATTGAAAACTTAACGAAAAAACGGATGACACCAATGCGCCCACCAACCGAAAAAGAAGCATTTAAAGGTCAATTAGGTGCCGCAATCGAATCTGTTGAAACAAAATTGGATGAAAATGGTTTGGATAAATACTTGCAAGCAGCCGACGATCTTTTGGAACGTTATTCTGCACAAGATTTAGCAGCACTGCTTCTAAAAACAATGGCGAAAGATCCAGCTGATTTAGAACCAGTCAAAATTACACCAGAACGCCCATTACCTCAAGGAAAAAAATCATTCAATAAAAACGGACGTCGCAGCAATAACAGCAATGGCGGCAATCGTAACCGCAAAGAAAACGGTGGGAACCGTGGCGGCGGCAACGGCAATAAAGCCCGTGGTAACTATTCAAAAGATGGTGCCCGTAAAAACAATCGCCGTAGCAACGACAAAAAACGCGGTTTCGTTATCAGAAATAACCAAGACTAATTGAGTTTGTGGACCTTGTAAGGAAACTTGCAAGGTCTTTTTTATATAAAAAACAAATACGAGCAATTGAAAATCTTAATCTCCGTATAAACTCGTCAGATTTGAATGGTAATTCGCCATTTTTTTGGTAGAATGGTAACTAGCTAAACAAGGGCCAATTCCAATTTGGAAACCCCTATCTTAAGTAAAGGTAGCGAGAAGAATGATTAAAGGAATCGGGATCGATGCAGTCGAGCTGCCTCGAATGAAAGAATTAATTGAAAAAAAACCTCAGTTTATAACGCGTATTTTAACAGAGAAGGAAGCAAAATTATTTGCCCGTTTGCCCCTGAAACGTCAGGTAGAGTTCCTCGGGGGGCGCTATGCCTGCAAAGAAGCGTTCTCCAAAGCTTGGGGGACGGGGATCGGCAAAGTTTCTTTTCATGATATTGAAGTCTTGACCAATGAATTCGGTGCACCGATCGTTACCAAAGCACCGCACCCTTTAGAAAAAACGTTTGTCAGTATCACCCATACAAATGATACTGCCTTTGCACAAATTATCTTAGAAGTATCGGATAGTGAGTAACCTGAGTGGAAGTCGTCACTTGGTGAAAAAACGACGATACTTTATGGACGAACAGCCGACTACATAAAACCAACTTAATTTGTTTGTCTGATCAAGCATTAGTAGAAAGAAGGAACTGGAAATGGTGGTTGCTTACCATAGACCAACGAAAGCGATTATTGATACGACCGCGATTACCGAAAACATCAAAAATGAGATTGCTCACTTACCAAGCGAGACGTTTCTTTTTGCGGTGGTAAAAGCTAATGGGTACGGGCACGGAGCGGTACAAGCTGCTCAAGCAGCCAAAGAAGGCGGTGCAGCCGGTTTTTGCGTTGCGACGATCGATGAGGCAATCGAATTGCGAGAAGCAGGAATCACTGACCCGCTGCTGATTTTAGGGGTTGTGAACGTGCAAGATATTCCCTTACTTGCAGAATACGATTTTTCTTTTCCAGTCGCTTCGATGGACTGGTTGGTAGAAGCCGGTACTTATTTGGAAGAGAATCCTATAAAGACACCGCTTAAAGTACATGTCAAAGTGGATACCGGCATGGGGAGAATCGGTTTTTTGACCCCAGAAGAAGTGCTTCAAGCCGTTCTTTGGTTGGAAACTCATCCCACATTTGATTGGGAAGGAATCTTTACCCATTTCTCCACAGCCGATCAAGCTGATACAACTTATTGGGAAACACAGCACCAGCGGTTTAAAGAAGTCTTAACTGTTTTGCCGTATTTGCCGACATATATACATACAGGCAATAGCGCGACCTCCTTGTGGCACAAAGAGGCCGTTGGGAATATGGTCCGTTTTGGGATCGCGATGTATGGATTGAATCCGTCAGGTCATGCATTGAAGGAACCATTTTCCTTAAAACCAGCCCTTTCACTTGTTTCTGAACTGATCCAAGTGAAATTACTTGAAAAAGGAGCGGGGATTGGCTATGGTGAGACATATATCACGCCCCGTCAGGAATGGATCGGCACTGTGCCTATCGGTTATGCGGATGGCTGGTTACGAAAAATGCAAGGCTTCTCACTCTTAGTAGAAGGCGAACCTTGTGAAATCGTCGGTCGGGTGTGTATGGATCAACTGATGATTCGTTTGCCGCGAGCCTTTGCTGTCGGTACAACGGTCACGTTGATTGGTGAGAATCATGGGAAACGAATTACGATGCAGGATGTTGCAGACCAGTTAGAAACGATTCACTATGAAGTAGCGTGCACCCTCTCAGCAAGGGTTCCGCGAGAATATAAAAGTTAGGGTGGTCCTATGGTAAAAAGGGGAGATATTTATTTTGCCGATCTTTCACCAGTCGTTGGATCGGAGCAAGGCGGAATACGACCGGTCTTGATCATTCAAAATGACTTGGGCAATCACTTCAGTCCCACCGTGATCATTGCGGCGATCACGGCAAAAATGGCGAAGCCGAAATTACCAACCCACATTGGGATTTCCGCTTCTTGCACAGGGATTGGCAAAGACTCCGTCATTTTGATGGAACAGATCCGCACGATCGACAAAAGTCGGTTGAAAGAAAAAGTTTGTCATTTAGACGATAAAGTGATGTGTGAAGTCGATGCTGCTTTGATGATCAGTATTGGTGTGGAGCCGACCTTTGCTACATCAACGATCGAGGTGTAAAACAAGCAATGGGGTATGTAGTATTAATAGTAGTTGTCATTTTATTGATTCTCTTTACTTATAAACATATTCGCCGTTTTCTTTCAGAAACCAAAAAGCGCAACGAAACCATGGAACAAGGGTATTACCTTGTCAGTCATACATATGAAGAGAAACGGGAACAGACCCATTATTACGGCGTTTTTCAACAAGGAGACAAAGAACTGATATTAGAAATGTCACTCCAGCTTTATTTACAGCTACAGCCACCGCAACGGGGGATGTTGACCGCCAAAGAAGGCCGAGTCCTTTCTTTTGAAGGGTGATCATGTGAAGAAAGCAGTGCCCATGAGAGAGTATCTCTTCAAGGAAAAGCAAACAAGCAGGAAAGAGCTGCTCCATTTATTTCACAGGAGTTGGTTCATTCACTGCTTGTTTTTTATGACTAAAATGTTTGTGAGAGCTATTTCAAGTAAGATGGCGTGATGGATGGGAACATTGAGCATCGAAAAAATGATCAACCAGCGCAGTAGAGCAACGGTTTTGCTTTGACAAACAACCAAGGTACGGTTGCTTTTCACAAAGAATTCAGTTATAGTATGTAGCGACTAGTTTGAAAAGAGGGAAAAAAGTGAACCCATCGATTTATGGACTTACCAAATCAGATCTATCTTTGTGGATAACTGAACAAAATGAAAAGAAATTTCGAGCCAACCAAGTGTGGGAGTGGCTCTATGAAAAACGAGTAACCAGCTTTGAAGAAATGACCAATTTACCGAAACCTTTGATTGAGAAACTGACGGCAGCCTTTGTGATCAATCCCCTGAAGCAGATGGTGGTACAAGAAGCCAGTGATGGGACCGTCAAGTATTTATTTCAATTGCCCGACAATCACATGATTGAAACGGTCTTGATGCGTCAAGAGTATGGCATGTCGGTTTGTGTGACGACCCAAGTCGGTTGCAACATCGGCTGTACCTTTTGTGCCAGTGGGTTATTAAAGAAACAGCGGGATTTAACAGCAGGCGAGATCGTGGCTCAAATCATGTTAGTACAACACTATTTTGATGAACGCAACGAGGGAGAACGGGTCTCTCACGTAGTCGTCATGGGGATCGGCGAACCCTTTGATAACTATGACAATGTGATGCATTTCTTGCAGATTATTAACGACCCAAAAGGTTTAGCGATCGGTGCGCGGCATATTACCGTGTCAACCAGCGGCTTGGCGCATAAAATCAAAGAGTTTGCGGAGAACGGCTTGCAAGTGAACCTAGCGATTTCGCTGCATGCCCCAAATAATGAAGTCAGAACCTCCATGATGCGGATCAATCGGAGCTTCCCGATTGAAAAACTGATGGCAGCGGTCGATTATTATTTAGAAAAAACCAATCGTCGCATCACGTTTGAGTATATCATGCTGGATCATGTCAACGACCGACCGGAACATGCCCGTCAGTTGGCAGCATTATTGAAGGATAAAAAGAAATTGTCTTACGTCAACTTGATTCCTTATAACCCAGTGAGTGAGCATGACCAATATGCTCGAAGTAAAAAAGCCGATGTGTTAGCTTTTTATGACATTTTAAAGAAAAACGGCATCAACTGTGTGATTCGTAAAGAACATGGGACAGATATCGACGCAGCATGCGGACAGCTGCGAAGCAAACAAATGAAAAAAGAAGCTTCTGCTTCTTAAACAAAAAAAACCAAAAGAAGGACTGCACAAGCGCAGTTCTTCTTTTGGTTTTTTATTATCTAAGCAATTAAAAAACGCCTTAAAGAAAGCGTATTCCTGTAAAGAAAATTCAAAAAACATTGTTTTACAAGAAAAAAATAGATTATACTAAAAGCTGGTATTCATTAAAAATAACTTACTGTGAAAGGATGATTTGATGGAATGGATTAAATTAATTGGTATTCTAGTTATTTTAGTCGGCTTTTTGCTGAAGCTAGATACTATTGCTGTCGTAATCGTTGCTGGTTTTGTCACCGCGCTTGTATCGGGAATTTCTGTTGTTGATTTTTTAACAATGTTAGGAGAAGCGTTTGTCAATAATCGACTCGTGACACTGTTCTTGTTGACATTACCAATGGTCGGCTTGTCGGAACGTTTTGGCTTGAAACAGCAGGCCGTCATATTGATTGAAAAAATCAAAGGCTTGACACCAGGGAAGTTTTTGAGTTTGTACTTATTTATTCGGGAACTTGCTGGCTTTTTCTCTATTCGGATCCAAGGACATACGCAATTTATCCGCCCAATCGTTAACCCGATGGCGCAAGCTGCTGGGGAAAATAAATTTGGGGAACTGGATGAAAAAGATCAGGAAAAAATCAAAGCTCGGGCTGCCGCTAATGAAAATTTCGGGAATTTCTTTGCCCAAAATACCTTCGTGGCTGCTTCTGGTGTGCTGTTGATCGTAGGAACGTTGCAATCACTTGGATATGATGTGGCAGCTAGTTCGATCGCTCAAGCATCATTGCCGATCGCATTGATCGTCTTAGTTATTGCCACGTTATCGAACTTGCTCTTTGATCGCAAATTAGCAAAAAAATATGGCAAGAAGGAGGAGAAATAGATGGAAGGAATCGTTAACGGATTACTAGAATTCTTTTATATCTTGATTGGGCTGCTGTCGATCATGACGGCTGTCCGGGTTTTTCGTGAAGCAGACCATCCTACACGATTAGGCACCTCTGCCTTTTGGTTACTGCTAGGGGTCGTCTTTGCTTTCGGAAATTTTTTGCCGTATCTTGTGGACGGAATTTTGATCGTTTTGATGGGCTGTTTGACCTTCTTCAAACAAGTACAGATCGGTAAAATCGTCGACGTTGATGATGAAAAAGCCGAAGCGTCAGCAAAACGGATCGGTAGTACGATCTTCGTACCATGTATCAGCTTGGCATTGATCGCTGTGGTGATTTCTTATACACCATTAGGGGGCCAAGTGGGGATCGGGATCGCGTCGATCTTAGCACTCTTGTTGGCAGTCGTGCTAACTTCCGCTAAACCAAAAACAGTGTTAGACGATTCCGACCGGATGCTTCGCCAAGTCGGAACTGCCGGTATCTTGCCGCAGTTATTAGCAGCACTAGGTGTCATTTTTAACGCTGCTGGTGTTGGTGATGTGATTTCTCAAGGAATCTCTGGCGTCGTGCCAGAAGGCAATCGTTTTATCGGTGTCGTGGCTTACTGTTTAGGAATGATGATCTTTACTATGATCATGGGAAATGGCTTTGCAGCATTTACCGTTATAACTGCCGGTATTGGCGTACCTTTCGTAATGGCGCAAGGCGGCGATCCAGTTGTTGCTGGCGCTTTAGCAATGACCGCTGGTTTTTGCGGCACGTTGCTGACCCCGATGGCAGCCAATTTCAATGCACTGCCAGTGGCTTTGTTAGAGATGAAAGACCCTAATGGTGTCATTAAAGCACAAGCCCCAATTGCTTTATTATTGTTAGTGATCCACATCGCTTTAATGTACTTTTGGGCATTTTAGTGGTAAAACAGAGATGGAAGGATGATGGAAATGAAACTATTAATTACCGGATTTGATCCATTTGGCGGAGAAGCAATCAATCCTGCCTTAGAAGCAGTGAAATTACTGCCAGATACAATTCATGGTGCACAGATCGTGAAAGCAGAGATCCCCACTGTATTTGGGAAATCAGCGGCGATCGTCGAAGAGAAAATTGAAGAGGTCCACCCAGATGTCGTCTTAAACATCGGTCAAGCGGGCGGCCGGTTTGCCATCTCACCAGAACGAGTGGCAATCAATGTGGATGATGCTCGGATTCCTGATAATGAAGGCAATCAACCCGTCGATGAAGCGATCCAAACAGAAGGAAAGCCTGCCTACTTCACACAACTGCCAATCAAAGCAATGGTAGAAAATATGAAAAAAGCAGGAATACCTGCAGCCGTTTCTAATACTGCTGGAACCTTCGTCTGCAACCACATCATGTATCAAGTACAATACATGATCGATACAAAATACCCTGAAATGAAAGGCGGTTTTATTCACGTGCCATTTATTCCTCAGCAAGTCGTCGATAAAGCAGGACAGCCTGCAATGAGCATCGAAGACATCGCCAAAGGATTAACTGCAGCAGTGGAAGCTATCGTTGATTATGCCGACAAAGAAGATTTAAAAGCGATTGGCGGCGCGATCCATTAATCATTGAAGGACATCCTTTCGAGGACAAAACAAAAGTTCTTAAAATGAAAAGACCTGATCAGTAAGCATGCGATCAGGTCTTTTTTGTCTGAATTTGATAAGAAATCATCCTTGTTTTCTGCATGTTTGCTTTTCTATCAGACATTTCTCATTTTGATGACTGAAATGAAAAAAGCAGACAGAAAATGAATGTAAGTTACATTTAACCATGTTTTTTTATTATTTTTTTCGCTTTATTTCTTATAAATAAAGAAAGGAAAAATAGCATTTAACGAATGTTTGATGAGAGTAAGGTAAGTAAATACCAAGAAAACTTTCTTCCGAAGGTGTTTTTTATCGAAAAAGGGATTGCTTTTTTAATAATTATTAATTAAAATCTTATCTAACTTCAGAAATCGAATGATTATTCTGAAAATTAATTCAATTAAGGGGTAGGACAGGATGAAAAATAAATGGGCCTATGGTTTAGTAGCTGTGTGTGGCGTGGTGTTAGCCGGCTGTACAACAGGCGGAACAAATAGTTCAAGCAATGACACAGCAACTAGCGGCGATAGCAACGCAGAACAAGTATTTAACGTAGTGGTTTCACAAGAAATGCCAAGTGCGGATCTTTCATTAGCAACCGATACGATCAGCTTCAGTGCATTGAACAATGTATATGAAGGACTGTATCGTTTGGATGCTGACAGCACACCACAACCTGCTGGTGCAGCTGAAGCAGCTGAAGTCAGCGAGGATGGACTGACTTACAAGATCAAATTGCGCGAAGATGCGAAATGGTCAAATGGTGACCCTGTTACAGCAGCGGATTATGTCTATGGCTGGCAACGGACGGTCAAACCTGAAACTGCATCAGAATACGCGTATCTATTTTCACCAGTCAAAAATGCGGATGCCATCACGGCAGGCGATACGGATCCATCAGAGCTAGGCATCAAAGCAGTGGGGGATTATGAATTAGAAATCACCCTAGAAAAAGCAACACCTTACTTTGATTACTTATTAGCATTCCCATCATTCTTCCCGCAAAATCAAAAAGTAGTGGAAGAAAATGGCGATCAATATGCATCAACAAGCGACAATGCCGTTTATAATGGACCATTTGTCCTGACTGGTTTTGATGGGCCAGGAACGGATACAGAATGGGCTTATGAAAAGAACGATCAGTATTGGGACAAAGACACTGTTAAATTACAAACAATCAACGTAAGCGTCGTGAAAGAATCCTCAACTGCCTTGAATCTTTTCCAAGATGGTCAAGCAGATGATGTCATCCTAACAGGTGAACTGGCGCAACAGATGGCTAACGACGAAGCATTCGTTTCTCAACCAGAAGCAACGACTTCTTACTTAGAATTGAATCAACGTGATGAAGATTCACCTTTCCGTAACGAAAACTTGCGTAAAGCAATCTCTTATGCGATCGACCGTGATGCCTTAGTAACATCGATCTTAGGTGATGGTTCAATTGCTTCAAGTGGTTTGGTTCCAGAAGGCATGACTTTCAGCCCTGGCGATCATACAGACTTCACAGAAGCAGCTGGCAGCGTCATTAGCTACGATCAAGAGAAAGCAAAAGAATATTGGGAAAAAGCCAAAGAAGAATTAGGAATCGATTCATTAGAATTTGATATCTTAGCTTCTGATACAGACTCAACCAAGAAAATCATTGAGTACTTGCAAGACACGATCGAAAAAACATTGGACGGTGTGAAAGTCACGTTAAGTCCAGTTCCATTCTCTGTTCGTTTGGATCGTTCAAATGCGGGTGATTTTGATACAGTAATGGGCGGTTGGGGTGCTGACTATGCCGATGCAAGTAGCTTTACTGACTTGTTTACGACAGGTAACTCATACAACCGTGGTCAATGGAGCAGTGAAGAATACGATGCAGCTGTAAAAGCAGCAGGTACGACCAATGCCAATGACCCTGACAAACGTTGGGAAGATTTAGTCAATGCAGAAAAAATCATTATGAATGAACAAGGTGTCATTCCAGTTTATCAAAAAGCGGAAGCACATTTACGTGCAACAAAAGTCAAAGGTGTTGTTGCTCACGCAGCGGGCGCACAATACGACTACAAGTGGACATCAATCGAATAATCACGAGTAGTTGACTTGAAATGCCGAAGAAAAGGCTGGGACAATTTCTTGTCTCAGCCTTTTGCTTCTCATTTCAATGAGTAAAAATATAAGAGTGAAATTAACTAGTAGCAATCATTAAAAAGAGCAATGAAAGGAATAACAAGAAGACACCAGGCCATAACCAAAAGGCGTAACTCTGTTTGCCGACTTGGGATAATTTCAGATAATCTGTTTTATTTTTGGAAAAAGCTTTCTTCATGGAATATTGAAAATGGTCAAAGAAACCAGAAGCAAATACCCATAAAAAACCGCCAATGATCAAAAAGAACAGCGCCCACAAGAAAAGGGCATCTGAAAGAGCTGCTATGGAAAATTCATTTTTTATGGCTAACCATCCGCCAGAAATTGCGAGGCATAGGAGGGGTATGAGCCCACTACTTTTTTTTATTTTCATGATCTGACTCCTTTTTAATGATTCGTACTATGTTAATTTACATAATTATTGAATAGAAGTCAAAATACTTAAGGGGGAAACTGCGTGAACAGCTTTTTGAAATATTTATTGAAACGAGTGTTCTACATGGTCTTAACATTATGGCTGATTGCCACGATCACCTTTTTCTTGATGCAATTTTTGCCAGGAACACCATATACGAATGCTGAAAAATTAAGTCCAGAACAAATTGCCTTGCTAAATGAGCAAGCAGGATTGGACAAACCGATCATTACCCAATATTGGCTTTATTTGACCAATCTACTAAAAGGTGACTTTGGGATCTCTTTCCAATTTAAAAACCAGCCAGTAGCGAATTTATTATCAGGAAGAATCGGACCTTCACTGCAACTAGGACTACAAGCGATCATCTTTGGTACCTTCTTTGGGATTATTTTAGGAACGATCTCTGCAATGAAACAAAATACTTGGGTCGACACAACGTCTACCTTAGTGGCGATCTTAGGGCGTTCGATCCCTAACTTTGTCTTTGCCGTTTTGCTGCAATATATTTTTGCCATCAAACTAGGGATCTTGCCGATTGCCAAGTGGGAGACCTTTGCCAGCACGATCTTACCGACCGTCGCCTTAGCGATGTCGCCGTTAGCGGATTCCGCTAGGTTTATTCGAACCGAGATGGTGGAAGTGCTGCATAGTGATTATGTCGAGTTGGCACGAGCAAAAGGTTTGAGCCGCTGGGAAATTGCCTTCAAGCACGGTTTGCGGAATAGTTTGATTCCGTTATTGACGTTGTTAGGACCGCTAGCTGTCGGTTTGATGACTGGTTCCCTTGTCGTAGAAAATATTTTTGCGATCCCGGGTATCGGTGAACAGTTCGTAAAATCAATCATGACCAATGACTATCCGACGATCATGGCGGTAACGATCCTTTATTCCGCAATGTTGGTCTTTGTGATTCTTGTTGTTGATATTTTATATGGAATCGTTGATCCGCGGATCCGAGTTTCAGAAGGGAGTCGTGGCTAATGGCAGAGAAACCTTACACAGCAAATGATGTTGCTGCCATCGATGCAGCCAAATTTCAACCGTTACAAAAAAATACCAATGAAGAGCGTGAAGCGATCGCAACCCCCTCATTAACCTTTTTCCAAGATTCGTGGCGTCGTTTGAAAAAGAACAAAGCCGCTGTTTTCTCAATCGTTTTGTTGCTGATCATTATTACGATCTCAATCATTACCATTTTTGTCTCGCCACATGATCCGACCGCGCAAAATGTGACCTTTACAAATCTGCCGCCGAAAATTCCCGGTATCAACATCAATGGCTTAAACGGCTATGCGATGGTGGGAGGCGAGCTAGTAGATAAGTATGCAGCTGCCAATGTACCTGACGGGACATATTTCCTTTTAGGAACGGATGGATTAGGTCGTGACTTATTGAGTCGTCTATTTGTAGGGACACGTATCTCCTTATTGATTGCGTTTATCGCAGCGATGCTAGATATCATCTTTGGTGTAACCTATGGTTTGATCTCTGGTCTTTTAGGTGGACGAATCGATAATGTGATGCAACGTTTCCTAGAAATCTTATCAGGTATTCCCAACTTGGTGGTAATGATCTTAATGCTGGTAGTTTTCGAACCTGGGATCTTCTCGATCGTGGCAGCAATGGCGATCACTAACTGGATTCCAATGGCGCGGATCGTACGGGCCCAAACAATGAAACTGAAAGATCAGGAATTCGTTTTAGCCGCAACAACGCTGGGGGAAAGCCGTCTTAAGATTGCGATGAAACACGTATTACCAAATATTTCCAGCGTGATCATCGTACAAATGATGTTCAGTATTCCCTCGGCGATTTTCTTCGAGGCCTTCCTAAGCTTTATTGGGCTAGGATTAAAACCACCTTCAGCATCTTTAGGGATGCTACTAAGCGATGGCTACAAAACCTTCTTGTTCCTGCCTTACCAAATGTGGGTACCGGCTGTGACCTTGTCTGTGATTATGATTGGGTTCAATTTGCTGGCAGACGGTTTGCGTGATGCCTTTGATCCGAAAATGAAAGAGTGATTGCTATGAAAAAGTCTTAGAAGTGAAAAACTTAGAAATTTCTTTTGACACCTTTGCTGGGAAAGTCCAAGCGATCCGCGATGTCAGTTTCGATCTATACAAAGGAGAAACCTTGGCGATCGTGGGCGAATCCGGGAGCGGCAAGTCCGTGACAACCCGCAGTATCATGGGGTTATTAGCCAGCAATGCCAATGTCGATAATGGCCAGATCCTCTTCAATGGGACGGACATTTTGAAAAAATCCGAAAAAGAACTGCAAAAAATCCGTGGCAAGGAAATCGCCATGATTTTCCAAGATCCAATGACTTCACTAGACCCAACGATGCCGATTGGCAAGCAAGTGGCAGAGTCATTGATGAAGCACAACAAAATCAGTAAAAAAGAGGGCTTGCGACAAGCGTTGGAATTACTGAACCTTGTCGGCATCCCGAATGCTGAGAAACGCTTGAAAAATTATCCGCATCAATTTTCGGGTGGTCAGCGGCAGCGGATCGTTATTGCGATCGCGCTGATCTGTTACCCACAGATCTTAATTGCAGATGAACCGACGACTGCATTGGATGTAACGATCCAAGCACAGATCTTAGAGTTATTAAAAGATATTCAGAAGAAAATCAATTCGTCCATCGTCTTTATCACCCATGACTTGGGTGTCGTTGCCAATGTGGCTGACCGAGTAGCCGTGATGTATGGTGGGAAAATCGTCGAAGTGGGCACCGCAGAAGAAATCTTCTACAACCCGCAACATCCATACACCTGGGGCTTGTTGGGTTCGATGCCAACGTTAGAAGGGACAGGCGATCGTTTGTACGCGATTCCTGGTTCACCGCCGGATCTGTTGGACCCGCCAACCGGGGACGCTTTTTATCCACGAAACGAATTTGCTTTGCAGATCGATGCAGAACAGCAACCGCCGTTCTTTGATGTTTCACCGACCCACAAAGCAGCAACGTGGCTGTTAGCGCCGCAAGCACCGAAGGTAACTCCGCCGGATGAGATCTTGATTCGCTGGAAAAAATTCCAAGAAAAAAATACTCAGGCATCTGTCTAAAGGAGGAGAAACGGTTGGAAAAAGTTTTACTTGAAGTAAAGAATCTCAAACAATATTTTAACGTTGGCCGCAAAGACGAAGTCAAAGCCGTCGATGATATCTCCTTCCAAATCTATGAAGGAGAAACCTTTGGTCTAGTAGGTGAATCCGGAAGCGGAAAATCGACCACTGGACGGACGGTGATTCGTTTGAATAATCCTACCGGAGGCGAAGTTCTTTT
The DNA here is from genome assembly GCF_002850555.1 of Enterococcus sp. CR-Ec1. Classification (NCBI taxonomy): domain Bacteria; kingdom Bacillati; phylum Bacillota; class Bacilli; order Lactobacillales; family Enterococcaceae; genus Enterococcus; species Enterococcus sp. CR-Ec1. The sequence continues at coordinate 3,248,186 of NZ_CP025223.1, read as the reverse complement.
TGATGGACAAGATGTTATGAAAATCAAAGGCAAGAAACCGCTGGCTGATTTTCGCCGGGAAGTTCAAATGGTCTTCCAAGATCCTTATGCCTCCTTGAATCCACGGATGAAAGTTCGCGACATTATTGCCGAAGGGATCGATATCAACGGATTAGCTAAAAATGAAAAAGAACGCAATGATCGGGTGGATGAACTCTTGCGAACCGTCGGACTAAACCCAAGTCATGGGACCCGTTATCCTCATGAATTTTCAGGGGGACAACGTCAGCGGATCGGAATCGCCCGAGCATTAGCCGTCGATCCAAAATTCATCATTTGTGATGAACCGATCTCGGCATTGGATGTTTCGATCCAAGCCCAAGTTGTCAACTTGCTGCAAGATCTGCAAGAAGAACATAAATTGACGTACTTGTTTATCGCCCATGATTTATCGATGGTCAAACACATCAGCGATCGGATCGGCGTGATGCACAACGGCAAACTGCTAGAAGTAGGAACCAGTGATGAAATCTATCATTACGGGGTCCATCCGTATACTGAAAGTCTTTTATCAGCGATTCCGCTGCCAGATCCTGACCATGAGCGTCAACGCAAACGGATCAAATACGTCAGCGAACCAAACGATAACCAAGAACGAGCAATGGAAGAGATCGCACCAGGACATTTCGTTTATGCCACGAAACAAGAAGCCAAGATCTACCAAGAAAAGTTAGCACAAAAAAAGGGGAACTAGCGTCAAAGGTATAGGGAGTGTTAGGAGGAGATGAAACTGGGTGTTTTAAAAGCATACAAATTTCGGATCTATCCTAATGGACAGCAAAAACAGTTTTTCATCGAAACCTTCGGCTGTGTTCGGTTTACGTACAATCAACTGCTGGAGGCGAAGATGGAGGAGCTGGCCAACAATGAAGCAAAGCAAGGGTTGACGCCAGCCAAACTAAAAAAGGAGTATCCTTTTTTGAAGGAGACCGATAGTTTGGCATTGGCGAATGCACAAAGGAATCTGGACCGAGCGTTTCGAAATTACTTTCAAAAGCGGGCTGGCTTTCCAAAAATGAAAACCAAAAAAAGTATTTGGCAATCGTATACTACGAATAATCAGCAGCACACCATTTACTTTGAAGAGGATCAAATCAAGCTGCCAAAGCTCAAAACACTGGTTCCAGTAAAAAAGCATCGGGAGATCAAAGGGAAAATCAAATCGGCAACGATCTCAGCGAAAACAATGAAGAGTTTTATATCTCGATTCTTTGTTTGGAAGAGATCACACCACTCCCGAAACAGCAAGCGTCTATCGCGGTTGTTTATGATCCGCAGCAGCTGATCAAAGCCAACCAATCGGTACCGGTCACTTGTGAGCATGCGATCCAAACAAAACAGAAGCTGACACGAGCAGAACGCAAACTTCAGGTGAAAGCTACGGCGGTCAAACGGAAAAAAATCCTTTTGACTCAGGCACGGAATTATCAGAAGCTAAAAGGAAAAGTCGCTCGCCTCTATCGTTTTCACTGCTGTCAAAAGCGGGAATTCATCGATCAAGTCAGTTATCATCTCGTAAAACAGTACGATACAATCTATTTGGAACAAATTGCTGAAGAAACGGTTCTAAAAGCCGGTCATTACAGCATCAGCGATTGGCATCAGTTTGTTCGCAAAATCCAGTACAAAGCGCAGTGGTACGGCAAAGAACTGCGTTTTGTCACGTTGGACACGCAGGACCAACAGAAGCTAGAGCGGCTCTCAGGCGAAATGAGCAGCTGATCTGCTTGAACTGGAAGGAACGCCAGGGATCGCCTAGGGTATAGAAAAAATCTTTATGATTTTTGTTTCTAGGAACCACGTTCACTAATTATGATTAACCAGCAACCCCCTGCCAAACTACAGTTTAGCAGGGGGTTGTATTTTTTTACATTTTATCACCTAAAAATGCGTCATTTAAGCGATAGATCTTTGAGGGACGCCCGATGCCAACGGGCTTTTCGCCGACCTCCGTAAAATATTGAAGCATGGATTTTTTAAAGTTGGAATGATCGATCATTTTGAAATCGATCCCCAAAAACTTGGCGAATACTTTGCGGGCTTCCGTGATCGTAAAATCTTTGCCTAATACAAGAAGCACTTGCGGCTCGTGTTCCATCTTGTTGGCAACCCGTTTGAAGGCTTTGAGAATGATCGCGCTGTGGTCAAAAGCCAGCGTATCTTTTCCAACAGAGGCACCAGTCACCAGGTCAAGAATGATCTCGATCTCACCGCTGGTCAAATAGATTTGATTGGCTTTTCTTTCCAGAGAAAACCAGCGTACCTGATTCGCATCGTCCCCAGCACTTAAGGGCTCTTCACCAATAAATGCCAAATAGCTGACGGTGATTACCCACCCACGCGGATCACGACCAGGGGTGCTGAAGGTGTGCAGCTGTTCGATGTTTTGTTTGGAGATAGTGACCCCGATCTCTTCTTGGGTTTCACGGATCACACTTTGGCCTGTCGATTCATTCGGATTGACGAAGCCCCCCGGCAATGCCCAAGAATTGCGGAAGGGATGGCCTTTTCTTTGGATCAGCGCAATTTTGAGTTGTTCTTCTTCTTTGTTGTAACACATCAACACCATATCGACGGTTACGGAGGGTTTCTCGTATTTCGGCTGATCTTGTGCCTGATACCACGTAAGAAAGTCTGCTTCAGAAGCTTCTTTCTCATAGTAGTGTTTTTCAGCTGATTTTGAGGTAAATTCTTTCATTGGTTTCTCCTGCCTTAGATAAAGTAAGTAACTGAGCGCGATGGTTTTCCTTAACGGAAAAAATAAGGAACGATCAAATTAATGAAAAACAGTGCGAGATAAAGCCAAGAAGACCGAGGGTGTTCTTTGAGTGCTAAATAGCCCCAAAGAGCGATCCATAGCAGAAAAGCTACCCGTAGGATTGCCAGCGCTGTCGCAAAAAGCGCCGCGTAATCATGGCTGTTGAAGTAAGCAAACAAAAAGGGGTAACCTGTGGTTGAAAAGAGCAAGTGCCCCACAGAAAGCGCGGTTAAAAGCAAAAAATGCTGTTTGTTTTTTCGAGTCATAGCGTTCCTTTCTATAAGAGAAGTCTTCCTCATTATAGCAAAAGAAGTACCTGTTAATCAAAGAGAGATAAAACACCTTTATTTCTTATGAGATTCGTTGTCAGGATCAGATTCTTCCCCTAGAACATTGAAGTGAACGGCTATCTGCGCTATGATAACTAGTAGAAAAGAAATACTCAAATCTGCTGGTTTATTTGCTGCGTTTTAAGGACGAAAACGATTCCTTTGCTTCTTTTAGAGCATGAAGAAAGGTCTTATTATGTCCGCTTTTTTGATTAAATTTATAGCATTTTTGGGTTGCGAACTGTATACTACCTAAGTATACACTTTACTAGTGAAAAGGAGGACTTGCGTCCATGGCTGAAAAAGAAACATTCTATATTACGACGCCAATTTATTATCCAAGCGGCAAGCTGCATATCGGGAATTCTTACACGACGATCGCTTGTGATGCGGTAGCACGATACAAACGATTGATGGGCTTTGATGTCTTTTATTTAACGGGTGTCGATGAGCACGGTCAAAAAATCGAGAAAAAAGCAGAAGAACTTGGCGTAGATCCGCAAGAATACGTCGACAAAATGGCAGCTGACGTCAAGAAATTATGGAACACACTAGACATCAGTTATGACAAATTTATCCGTACAACGGATGACTACCATAAAACAGCCGTTCAAAAAATCTTCCAGCAATTGCTTGATCAAGGCGATATCTATCTTGGTGAATATGAAGGCTGGTATTCTGTTTCTGATGAAGAATACTTTACTGAAACGCAATTAGCAGAAGTTTACCGAGATGAAGAGGGCAAAGTCATCGGCGGCAAAGCGCCAAGCGGTCATGAGGTAGAATTGGTGAAGGAATCTTCTTATTTCTTCCGCATGAGCAAATACGCCGATCGTTTGGTTCAATACTATGATGAACATCCAGAGTTCATTCAACCAGAATCACGCAAAAATGAAATGCTGAATAACTTCATCAAACCAGGTTTAGAAGACCTGGCTGTTTCCAGAACGACCTTTAAATGGGGCATTCCTGTCACGGCTAGTCCTGAACACGTGGTGTATGTTTGGATCGATGCGTTATCTAACTATATTACGGCATTAGGCTATGGCTCAGAGGACGATTCCTTGTTCCAAAAATACTGGCCAGCTGACGTGCATATGGTTGGGAAAGAAATCGTGCGTTTCCATACGATCTATTGGCCAATCATGCTGATGGCCTTAGACTTGCCCTTACCGAAAAAAATCTTTGGTCATGGCTGGTTGATGATGAAAGACGGCAAGATGTCGAAATCAAAAGGCAATGTCGTTTATCCAGAAATGTTAGTGGAGCGCTACAGCTTAGATGCGTTGCGTTACTATCTATTACGGGCGGTTCCTTTTGGTAGCGATGGTGTGTTTACACCAGAAGATTTCGTTTCTCGTTTGAACTACGATCTAGCCAACGACTTAGGCAACCTGCTGAATCGGACGATCGCCATGATCAATAAATATTGTGATGGCTTAGTGCCCGATTATGCCTCAAAAGTAACGCCTTTTGATAGCGAGCTGTCAACGACTGCGGCCAATGTGGTTGGTCGTTACCATGAAGCCATGGATAAAATGGAATTCAGTACGGCATTGTCAGAAGTTTGGACATTGATTTCCCGTGCCAACAAATACATTGACGAAACCCAACCATGGGTGTTAGCCAAAGAAGAAGAAAAGCGCGCGGAATTAAACAGTGTGATGGTTCATTTGGCGGAAAGCTTACGCATCGTTGCGATCTTATTGCAACCGGTGATGACAGAAACACCAGCCAACATTTTCCAACAATTAGGACTGGCTTCTGTTGCCATGGATCTGAAAGATTTACGCTTTGGTGAATTTCCAAGTGGCACGAAAGTCGTTGCCAAAGGCACACCGATTTTCCCTCGGTTGGAACTTGAAACAGAAGTAGCCTACATCCAAAAGAAAATGGCTGAAGGGACACAAAGTCCAGAAGAAACAGTCAAATGGAATCCAGAAGAAACCACATTGCAATCAGACAAAGCCGAGATCAAATACGAAGACTTCGACAAGATCGAATTAAAAGTGGCAGAAGTCGTTGATTGTCAAAAAGTCAAAGGGGCCGACAAGCTGCTACAATTCCGCTTAGCTGCGGGAGATGATCAAGATCGTCAAATTTTATCGGGGATTGCTGAATTTTATCCAGAACCACAAGATTTGATCGGCAAAAAAGTCGTGATCGTTGCCAACTTGAAACCACGGAAAATGCGGGGGCAAGTCAGCCAAGGAATGATCCTTTCTGCAGAAGACAATGATGGTCGTCTGCAAATCGTGGAAGCGCCAAAAGGCATGCCAAACGGCTCGGTCATCGCTTGATTTTTAAGAGAAATTCTTTGTTGAATTTCAGCGAAAATAAAATTGCCAGACCCGAAAAGTTTTTGTATAATGTAGGTTATTGATATGAACATGAGGGAGTAATTGGCGGATTTTATCTGCGGCAGTATCACCATCCTGAAAGAAATTTCTGGTGCTGTCTTAAACAGTGAGACTTATGTATGCTTAGACAGTGCATACATAAGTCTATTTTTTTTCATATCATGTACAATAAAGGAAGAGTAAGTATAAAAGGAGGAGAAACATGTCAGAAGAAAACAAAAAGGAGCAGCTATCGCAGGCGTTTTATGCGCAAGAAGCGCAGCATGTTCTGGAAGAAATGCAAACAGATGCCAATGGATTAACGAACGATGAAGCGCAAAAACGCTTATCTGAGTATGGTCCCAACGAATTAGAAGAAGGCAAAAAGAAATCGATGGCACAAAAATTCTTTGAGCAATTTAAAGATTTGATGATCATCGTTTTGCTAGCGGCGGCAATTATCTCAGCAGTCGTTTCCCATGAAGTCGTGGACTCAATTATTATTTTAGCAGTTGTCATTATCAACGCGATCATGGGTGTTGTTCAAGAGGCAAAGGCAGAGCAGGCCATCGAAGCACTAAGAGAAATGTCCACACCAAATGCCAATGTACTGCGTAATGGTCATACCGTCACCATCAAGAGCGATGAATTGGTTCCGGGGGATATTGTCCTATTAGAAGCTGGCGATGTCGTACCGGCAGATTTACGCCTCTTAGAAGCAAGTTCGTTAAAAATTGAAGAAGCCGCTTTGACCGGTGAATCCGTACCAGTCGAAAAAGAATTGACTGTCATCGAAGGGACGGATGTCGGGATCGGCGATCGCGTCAATATGGCCTATTCAAACAGTAATGTGACCTATGGCCGCGGAAAAGGGGTCGTGGTCAATACAGGAATGGGAACCGAAGTTGGGAAAATCGCTGGCATGCTAGCTAGCGCCCAAGAAACCGAAACACCATTGAAACGTAACTTAAATGAACTAGGAAAATTCCTGACGATCGCCATCATTATCATTGCAGTGATCATGTTCTTTGTTGGAACGATCTTTAACAATACGTCATGGGTCGACATGCTATTGACTTCGATCTCATTAGCAGTAGCGGCGATCCCAGAAGGGCTGCCAGCGATCGTAACGATCATCTTAGCCTTAGGTACGCAAGTAATGGCGAAACGAAATGCAGTGATCCGTAAATTACCAGCGGTTGAAACCCTTGGGGCAACGGATATTATCGCTTCTGATAAAACTGGTACTTTGACGTTGAATCAAATGACCGTGGAAAAATTGTATGTCAATAACAAACAACATGCTGCTTCAGAAGATATTCCGTTAGACAACATGGCATTAAAAGTCATGAACTTTGCCAATGATACAAAATTTGGTGAAGAAGGCAACTTGATCGGTGATCCGACCGAGACCGCATTGGTGCAATTCGGGATGGATCAAGGATTCCATGTGCGGGATCTCGTCAATCAAGAACCACGGGTAGCGGATCTGCCCTTTGATTCTGACCGAAAACTTATGAGTACGATCCACCAACAAGAAGACGGCCGCTATTTAGTTGCTGTCAAAGGTGCACCGGATGTCTTACTAGGCAGAACCTCAAAAGTACTATTGGATGGCCAAGAGCTACCAATGACGAATGAAGAAAAAGAAAAAATCTTATTCAACAATACCGATATGGCAAAACAAGCGCTGCGGGTATTGGGAATGGCCTACAAATACGTAGATCAAGTGCCAGAAAACTTAGAATCAGAAATCGTCGAAAATGATTTGGTCTTTGCTGGCTTAGTCGGAATGATTGACCCAGAACGGGCAGAAGCAGCCGATGCGGTACGTTTAGCCAAAGAAGCTGGGATTCGTCCCATCATGATCACCGGAGACCACCGGGATACAGCTGAAGCCATTGCGGGACGTTTAGGGATCATCAAACCGAGCGATGATGATGCTGTCTTGACCGGCGCTGAACTCAATAAAATGAGCGAAGAAGAGTTTGCCCAAAAGGTAGCCCACTACTCAGTCTATGCGCGGGTATCGCCGGAACATAAAGTCCGCATCGTCAAAGCTTGGCAGCAAGAAGGCAAAGTCGTTGCCATGACCGGTGATGGGGTCAACGATGCACCATCACTGAAGCAAGCCGATATTGGTGTTGGCATGGGGATCACAGGTACCGAAGTTTCTAAAGGTGCTTCCGATATGGTCTTAGCCGATGACAACTTTGCTACGATCGTCGTAGCGGTGGAAGAAGGACGTAAAGTCTTCTCCAATATTCAAAAAGCGATTCAATACTTGCTAGCCGCTAACCTAGGGGAAGTTTTGACCTTGTTCTTAGCAACCTTGTGGGGTTGGGACTCGCTATTGCCGATCCACTTGCTTTGGATCAACCTAGTAACCGATACCTTCCCAGCAATTGCCTTAGGAATGGAGCCTGCTGAAAAAGATCTAATGAAACATGCACCGCGGGGACGCAGTTCCAACTTCTTCTCCGGTGGTGTGATGAGCAGTATCATCTACCAAGGGATCTTAGAAGCAGCAACCGTGCTGTTCGTTTATTGGTCAGCGATCCAATGGCCCGTTCACAATACGTACGATGCGATCCATGCCGATGCCTTAACGATGGCCTTTGCCACGTTAGGATTGATGCAATTGTTCCATGCCTTCAACGTCAAATCGATCCATCAGTCGCTCTTTAAAGTAGGAGCATTTAGAAACAAAGCCTTCAACTGGGCGATCCTACTTTCCTTTGCATTGATGCTAGTGATCTTCATTGTGCCAGGATTGAATGATATCTTCCGTGTCGCACACCTTGACTTGTATCAATGGGGCATCGTTTTAGGCGCCTCCTTTGCGATCATTCCAGTCGTTGAGATCGTCAAAGCGATCCAACGAGCAATGGGACGCAAATAAGCCAAAAATAAACAGAAAAACAACGAATGGTCTGCTGTCCTTCTCCATGGGCAGCAGGCCTTTTTTTGCTGGCTTATTTTCGATAAACCCTATGGCTGTTTCTTGACCTTTTCATTTGCAGCAAGAAACGGTAAAATAGAAGATAATAACAAAGAAAGTAGGGGACCCACTGTGCGACCAAACTTAGGTTTTTATGTACAAACAATCAACGATCTTGTCAAAGAAACAGAAGCGATCGGGGAGAAAATGAATCCCAATTATGAAGAGATCCGCAAAGCGATCGACGAGAAGAAAGAAGCAGAGGTAACACCTGAGCGGCTAGCTGAGATTACCAGAATTTTTAAAGAAGGCACGGACAAATACCGCTTGATGCTGGAAAAAATCAGCAAATTGCGTCCACCAGCGAATGTGATGGGGATCCATAAAAAATTCGAGCGAGCGTATATGAAATATGTTGCCGGCTGTGATGAGATGATTTTGAGTCTGGATAACAAAATCGACCAAGAAGCCTTTGATTCAGCTGAAGCTAAGCAAGATGAAGCAACGGACGAAATTTCTTTTGCTATCCAACGGATGACCGCTTTATTGTTAAAAAAATGATAAACATTCAAGTTAAACAAGAGTTATTTAATTTAACTGTTATGTTTTTCACATGTAAAATTTTTTTATCGGAGGTATAATGAATTCACAACCAACAACCTTTTTATTTTTCATTTTACTCCTTTTGCCATCAGGACTAACCAACCTGATGGTTTTTTTTTTGTTTTTTAATGAAATATTTCCATCAAAAGCGGGGATAGTTTGTGAACAAAATATAAAGTTGAAATAGCAAGGAATAGCAAGCTTGCGCTTTTTTGTCGATGAATGCTATACTTAGGGCACTATTAAACGAAATGAGGGATCCTCCATTGAAAAATTAACCAATTTGTTGAAAGCTGCATGAAACTGTTCCTCCAAGGGGATAGTCTGCAGATTTTCAGGATTGGTTGACTTTTTCAATGGAGGATCTTTTTGTGTACCTCTAAAAACTGATTCTGAAAATAGCTTTAGGTCTACTCTATTCCGTGAATAGAGACGAGGTATATTTATGTCGAATATCAGTATTAATCATTTAACTTTTGGCTTTGATAGCCAGGAACGGTTGCTTTTTGAGGATGCCAACTTGAACCTTGATACACAATGGAAATTAGGGTTGATTGGTAGAAATGGTCGCGGCAAAACGACCTTGCTGCGTTTGCTGCTCAATGAATTGCCTTATAGCGGCTCGATTACCCATGAGCAGCAATTCGTTTATTTTCCCTTAACAGTCGCTGACGAACAGCAACTGACGCTTTTTGTTTTACAAGAATCCGGTGAATTTGAGCAGTGGCGTTTGGAACGAGAATTGAACCTGCTGCAACTTGATCCAGAAGTTCTTTGGCGGCCCTTTGCCACTTTATCTGGCGGCGAGCAAACGAAAGTTCTATTGGCGCGTTTGTTCGTTGATGAAGAGAATTTTGCTTTGATCGATGAGCCAACCAACCATTTGGATGTGACTGCTCGCCAACATGTTGCCCGCTATTTGCAGCAAAAAACCGGGTTTATCGTTGTGAGCCATGATCGACAGTTTGTCGATGAAGTCGTCGATCATGTATTGGCGATCGAAAAAAGCCGCTTGGTGTTGTACAAAGGGAATTATTCAGTTTATGAACTGCAAAAGCAGCAAAAAGATGCCTATGAGCAAGAACAAAACAGCAAGTTGAAAAAAGAAATCGGTCGTTTGAAGCAGACGGCAGCCGAGAAAGCGGAGTGGTCCCGAGGACGCGAACGGGACAAATTAGGGTCGCCGACCAAAAAAGGCAGTGGGGCAATCTATGATACGGGGGCGATCGGTGCCCGAGCGGCACGGACCATGAAGCGCTCGAAAGCGATCGTTAAACGGATGGAAGATCAAATTCAAGACAAGTCTGCGTTGTTAAAAGATATTGAGTGGATCGATCCTCTGAAAATGACCCCGCTTGTTAGCCATCATGACGTGTTGCTGGAAGCAGAGCATTTTCAGCTCGGCTATGAGAAGCCTTTGTTTAAACCGCTGACGTTTGCGATCCGTCAAAAAGAGCGCTTGGGGATTCAAGGGGCCAACGGATCTGGCAAGTCCAGTTTGATTGCGAGTATTTTAGGTACTTTCGAAGGACAGCAGACAGGGAAGATCAAAACAGCCCATGGGATCACCATCAGTTATGTTCGACAAAACTACGAGGACAACTGTGGGATGCTGACAGAGTTTGCCCAAGAACATGGCTTGAATTATCAAGATCTGCTAAATAATTTGAAAAAACTTGGCTTGGAAAGAGCTGTTTTTCAAACGCCGATCCAGCAAATGAGCATGGGGCAGCGTAAACGCGTGGAACTAGCCAAATCATTAGCAACACCAGCAGAATTGTTTATCTGGGATGAACCTCTGAATTATTTGGATGTCTTCAATCAGAAGCAATTAGAGGAAGTAATCCATTTGGTGGAGCCTTCTATGCTGATCATTGAACACGACCGTTATTTTCTTGAGCAAGTCTCAACGAAATTGCTGACGTTGACGATCGATGAAGTCGAATAACTGAAGGGGAAAAAGGACGATTGTTTTCTTTGGGGAAACCGTCCTTTTTTGTTATTTTAATCGGAGAGATACTGACGATTTTAGTAAGTATTTAATAAGGGTGCTTTTGATAAAAAAGCTGTGTAAAAATAGTGTTATTATACACAGGTATGTATATTTGATAAAATTCATTCATTTTTTCATGAAAATTTTCGAAAAATGACGAAACGTTCGGGATTAGCGGGTAGAATTCCCTTTGAATCACTCATCGTTTTCTCATTGTTTGGTAAATTAATTAAAAATTCTTTCATAATTCCCATTGGTTTTTACAAAACATTTACAATAATAGTATCGAATAAAAACATTCGTTTGTTATGATTAAAATCGAATTTCTTTGAGCGTTTGACCGAAACATCAAGAGTTCGTTTTTTTTGTGACTTGAAATGCCAGTCAACTATTCGGAGGAAAAAGAGAAAATGGAGGGGCAGTTTTGATAGAAGTAGTCGGGTTGAAGAAGGTTTTTGATAATAAGTTCGAAGCCTTGAAAGCAGTAGATTTTACAATAGAAAAAGGCGATTTGGTTTGTTTGTTGGGACCTAGTGGTTGCGGGAAATCGACGATATTGAATTTGATCGCGGGGTTGTTAAGTCCCACCGATGGTGATATCCGCTTTAATGGTACTTCCGTTGTTAAGACGGAGCCGAAAGACCGCAATATCGGGTTTGTTTTTCAGAACTATGCCCTTTATCCCCATATGACTGTGTTAGAAAATGTCATGTTTCCCTTGACAGTCGGAGAGAAAAAAATCAAGAAAAACGAAGCACAGAAAATTGCTGAAAAGTTCATGAAGCTGACCAATATTGAAGAATTAAGTCAGAAAAAACCAGGAACCCTTTCCGGTGGACAACAGCAACGGGTCGCCATTACTCGTGCTTTGGTGCAAAGTCCAGAAGTGTTACTGCTGGATGAACCATTGAGTAACTTAGATGCCCGTTTGCGCTTGAAGATCCGTGAAGAAATTCGTCGGTTAGTCAAAGAAGTAGGAATCACTACGATCTTCGTGACTCATGACCAAGAAGAAGCTCTTTCTATCAGTGATAAGATTATTTTGATGAATGAAGGGATCATTCAACAAAATGATGATCCGCAAAACCTTTACTTAGAACCAAACAATCTTTTCGTAGCGAAATTCATTGGTAATCCAATCATCAACATCTTGCCAGTAGAAGTCAAAGAGGGACAAATGATCCATCCAGCATTCACGATCCCAGTTGACCGCTTTACCGACATTCGCTTCAAGAAACCATTGACAGACGGCCAATATACGTTAGGTATTCGTCCAGAAGATGTGCTGACCACCTTACAAACGGGGTTGTTCCAAACAGAAATCAAGAGTGTGGAGCTGATCGGACGAGAACGAATCTTGAACTTTGATCTGGCTGCAAAACATATGAAATCGATCGTTAGTATTGAAGAGATCATTGAAGAAGGCGCGCAAGTGTCATTTGATTTTCATTACAAAAAAGCCTTTATCTTTGATGAAAAAGGAGAGCGGGTCTACTAATGTTCAAAAAAAATTATAACCCTGAGAATCAACCAAAGGCGTGGCTGTTTTTACTGCCTTCATTGGTCATTATTTTCTTATTCAGTGTGTATCCGCTGTTTCGTTCTTTCATCATGAGTTTCCAAAAAGGAACCTTGATTAACCAACAGTATGCTGGGCTTGAGAACTATCAAAGGGTTTTAACGGACCCCGTATTCTTTCGAGCACTGCAAAACACAGCACTGTTTGCTTTTGCGGTCGTGCCGATCTCGCTGATTCTCTCATTAGCGATTGCTTGGATCATTTTTGAAAAAGTCAAATACAAAAGTTTTTTTGAAACGATCTTCTTTATGCCCTATGTCACAAGTACGATTGCGATCGGGATCGTGTTTCGTTACTTTTTCAATGGCTCTTACGGGATCATTAATTATCTGCTAGGTCTTGTCGGCATTGCGCCAGTCAACTGGCTAGATAACGTCAACATGAGTATGACGACCTTGATCATCTTCGGCGTTTGGACGAGCCTCGCCTTCAACATTATTATCTTGTTGGCAGGAATGCGCAACATCGACAAAGAACATTATAAAATCGCAAAAATGTTTGGCGCTACCGATGGCGAAATTTTTCGGAAAATCACCTTTCCGCAGTTGATCCCGACCTTTGCTTTCTTGTTGACGGTCAATCTGATCAGTGCCTTTAAAGTTTATACCCAAGTATATGCTTTGTTTGGCGGCCAGCCAGGGATCGCTCGTAGTGCCACGACAGCAGTCTTTTATATCTACGACAAATTCCATATCGCCGGACGTCCGGGGATTGCAATGGCGGCAACCGTGATCTTGTTTATCATTATTTTGCTCGTCACCTTTATCCAAAATAAACTTTTGAAGAAAGTGGGCGAATAAACGAATGAAAAAAATTGTCACGATTGTTTCGATGCTGTTTTTAGCAATTTTAGCAGTGATCACGCTGTTTCCCTTTGTCTATATGATTTTAGCTGGTCTAATGACCTACAGTGAAGCAACCAGTATTCCACCGACGATCATGCCAGAGTCCTTCCAATGGAGCAACTACGGGGAAGTCTTTACCCGAGCACCGTTTTTACGCTACTTCTTCAATACGGTCTTTGTTTCAGCGGTCACTACCATAGCGACGCTGATCACGGCAATTTTAGCTGCTTTTGCATTAACGAGTCTTGAATTCAAATACAAGCGTCTCGTGATTGGTTTGATGATCTCCTTACTGATGGTTCCTTATGAATCCATCATCTTTACCAATTACAATACGATTGCTCGAATGGGCTTATTAAATACGTATAGTGCCTTGATCATTCCGTTTCTGACCAGTATTTTTTACATCTATTATTTAAACGGTTATTTACAAAGTATTTCTAATACCTTTTATAAGGCAGCCAAAATTGACGGTGCCAGCGACCTAGCTTATATCCGCCGAATTTTGATCCCCATGTCTAAACCAGCCTTGGTGACAGTCGGGATTCTGACGTTCATCTCTAGCTGGAATTCTTTCTTATGGCCGTTGTTAGTGACGAATGAGAAAAAATACCGTCTCTTAAATAATGGATTGGCTGCCTTTACCACAGAAAGCGGCAGTGACGTTCATTTACAAATGGCGGCAGCGACCTTGACCGTCATTCCAATTCTGATCATTTACTTGATCTTTAGAAAAGAAATTATCAAAGGAGTGGCTAAAGATGGCATCAAAGGATAAAACAACGATCACCTTCCATAGCGGAATTTTAACGATTGGAGGAACCGTCATCGAAGTTGCGTACAAAGATGCCCATATCTTTTTTGATTTCGGTTCGGAGTATCATCCAGAAACACCCTTACCAGATGAAGAATTACAAACGTTAGTTGCGCATCGCTGGATACCAGAACTGAAAAATGTCTACGATCCACGCTTAGACTACACGTACCAAGGAAGCGAAACGAAAGAATACCAAGAAACAGCAGTTTTTCTTTCCCACGCCCATCTGGATCATTCCAAGATGATCAACTTTTTAGACCCAAATATTCCTATGTACACCTTGAAGGAAACCAAAGCGATCCTCGAAGTGTTGAATCAAAAAGGGGACTTCTTGCTGCCCGTTCCTCATGAGGAAAAAAGCTTTGTCCGTGAATTGATCGGCTTAGAACCCCATGATGTGATTCGGATCGGGGAAATCGAAGTCGAGATCATTCCAGTCGATCATGATGCGTACGGTGCGGCGGCCTTGTTAATTCGCACGCCGGATCATTTTATCGCTTATACCGGTGATTTGCGTTTGCATGGCTATCATCCAGAGCGTACCAAAGAATTCTGTCAATTAGCCAAACACACGGATCTATTGATGATGGAAGGGGTCAGCATCAGCTTCCCAGAAAGAGAACCGGACCCCAAAGCGATCACGGTGGAAAGTGAAACAGAATTGATTGAGACCTTCGTGCGTTTGGTCAAAGAAAATCCCCAACGACAAATTACCTTCAATGGCTATCCAGCCAATGTTGAGCGCTTTATGGCGCTTGTTGAAGCCGCGCCGCGGACGGTTGTTTTAGAGGCGACGCAAGCTGCTTTGTTGAAAGAAATTTTCAATAAAGATGTACCGTTCTATACGATCGATGATCAAGTACCAGCGACTCTCGATCCAGCCTTCGCCATTTCTTATCAGGCATTATGTGCCGACACGAGCCAGTACCTTTGGCAAGCAGTCGCGCATTTTGAAAACTTGCAAACAGGTGGATTGTATATTCACAGTGATGCGCAGCCGTTAGGCGATTTTGATCCAGCTTATCAAGTCTTTTTGGATCAACTGGCAGCACTGGAGATCGAATTTGTCCGTTTGCCAAACTCGGGACATGCAAAACCAGCTGATTTAGATCAGATCATTGCCTGGATCGAGCCCCAACGATTGGTTCCAATCCATACGCTGAAACCAGAAAATCTGGTGAATCCGTACGGTGAAGGAATATTGCCGCAACGCGGTGAAAAAATTATTTTAGAGTGATAGAGGAGAGGAAAAAATGAAAACAAAGAAACTTGCATTTGCAGCAGCTGCAGCCGCGACATTGGTATTAGGGGCTTGTGGAAACAACAACGATTCATCTGGTTCTACCGAAAGTGATGAAATCGTTACAGAACTAAGCGAAGATACGACTGTCACCTTTTGGCATGCAATGAATGGTGCGCAAGAAGAATCATTGACGAAATTGACGGAGCAATTCATGGACGAAAATCCAAACATCAAGATCGAATTGCAAAACCAATCCAGCTACTCTGATCTACAAGCAAAGGTGAATTCAACCTTGCCTTCACCAAAAGATCTACCAACTATCACCCAAGCATATCCTGGTTGGTTATGGAATGCTGCCCAAGATGACATGTTGGTTGACCTTGGCGAATACATCAACGATGATACTATCGGTTGGGGTGACCAAGAAGAAATCCGCAGTGCCCTTTTAGAAGGCGCGCAGATCGACGGCGTGCAATACGGGATTCCTTTCAACAAATCAACAGAAATGCTGTTCTACAATGCAGACATGTTAGACGAGTATGGTATTGACGTACCGACAAACCTTGAAGAATTAAAAGAAGCTTCTCAAGAAATCTATGAAAAATCAAACGGTGAAGTAGTAGGTGCTGGTTTTGACTCATTAAACAACTACTACGCCATCGCAATGAAAAACCAAGGTGTTGATTTTGACAAAGACTTGCAACTAGACAGCGATGAATCAAAAGAAGTCATCAACTACTACCTGGATGGTGTCAAAGAGGGCTACTTCCGAATCGCTGGTTCTGATCAATACTTGTCTGGACCATTTGCCAACGAGCAAGTCGCAATGTATGTCGGCTCAATCGCAGGGGAAGGTTTTGTTAAAAAAGATACCGAAGGCAAATTTGAATATGACGTAGCAGCTCGTCCAGAACCAATCAACTTGCAACAAGGAACTGACTTGTACATGTTCAACAGCGCAACACCAGAGCAACGTACTGCTGCTTTTGAATACATGAAATTCTTGACTTCTCCAGAAGCGCAAAAAACATGGGCAATCGATACCGGCTACATGCCAGTTGTTGAATCTGTTTTGGAAAGCGATGAATACAAAAACAATCCTGAAACAAAAGTGGCTGCCAAATTAGAAGATGCAACCAAAGAATTGTTCTCGATCCCAGTGATTGAAAATGCTGATCCTGCTTACAATGAAATGCGTTCAATCATGGAAAACATTTTGTCTAATACAGATCAAGATGTCGATCAATTGATTGAAAACGCAAAACCACAATTAGAAGATGCTTGGAACCAATAATTCTGAATTTCTTCGTCAAAATAGGGTATAATCAGGGAAACACCTGAGATGAAACACCAAAGGGTTTGTATCATAAGGTTTGAAGACGCAAGGAAGCAGAATTTGCTGGCTTTCGAGGGTTTTCGACTTATGCGCATGCCCTTTTGGTGTATTGAGGGGAAAAGGAGTCTTTTGAATGAAAATCACGTTTTTAGAAACGAGCGATATGCATGGCTATGTCTATCCAACCAATTTTGCCGATGACACGGAACAAGGATTCGGCGTGGCAAAAGTTGCCACCAAAATGAAAGAACTGCGCCAAGCAGCCACCGGATCGGTCGTAACGATCGAAAATGGCGACTTTATCCAAGGATCGCCCTTAAGCTATTACATTGCCAAAAGCCAGCACTCCGTTGCCGCATTGACCGCTGTCGTCAACCACCTAGACGTTGATGTTCATGTCTTAGGCAATCATGAGTTCAACTACGGTCTGCCTTATTTGCAAGAAGCGATCGCCAGCTACCAAACGCCGGTACTTGCAGCCAATATTTTAAATGAAGCGGGGGAACCATTCTTTGGGCAAGCTTACACCATCATTGAAAAAGAAGGGGTAAAGATCGCGATTTTAGGAATGGTGACGCCCTATATTCCTCATTGGGAACAACCTGCGACGATTCGCGGGATGCAATTTGTCAGTATTGTTGAGACGGCGAAAAACTATGTACCTTACTTACGAGAACAAGCCGATATCGTTGTCATCAGCTACCATGGCGGCTTCGAGCGTGATTTAGTCACTGGGGAACCGACCGAATTATTGACTGGCGAAAATGAGGGCTATCAATTACTGCAGGAAGTTTCAGGAATCGATGCCTTCTTCACAGGACACCAACATCGTGAGATCGCCACAAAAATCAATGGTGTCCCTGTTGTGCAGCCCGGTTATCGTGGAAGCTTTATCGGCGCCATCGAATTGACGGTTGAAAAAAATCAGACAGGGGTTCATGTCACAAACAGTACGGCTGCGTTGATCCCTGTTGCGGATGCTGTCCCAGATCAAGAGACGTTGGCTTTGTTAGCACCCATCGAAGAAGAGTTACAAACATGGCTAGATCAGCCGTTAGGCAAAGTCAGTGGGGACATGCGAATCAACGATCCGATGGGGGCACGCTTGAAAGAGCATCCTTATATTGAATTCATCAATCGTGTTCAGATGGCTGCCAGCGGTGCTAAAATTTCTGGCACTGCTCTTTTCAACAATGAAGGCAAAGGCTTTGGCGCAACCATCACGATGCGGGATGTGATCACCAATTATATTTACCCAAATACATTAGCTGTAGTCAAAATAACAGGTGCCGAATTAAAAGCTGCTTTAGAACAAACGGCGGATTATTTAGCCGTTGTTGACGGTCAGATCGTTTTCAATCCTGCTTTTATTGAACCAAAACCGCAATATTATAACTACGATATGTATGAAGGCATCGAGTATACGATCGATCTTAGTCAACCCGTTGGTCAACGAATCACCCGTTTGGACTTTGAAGAAAAAGCCATTGCGATGGACCAGGAATTAGAGATCGTCATCAACCAATACCGTGCCGTGGGCGGTGGCAACTACGCCATGTTTTCTGCCGAAAAAATCGTTCGTGAGATTCAAGTCGATATGACGGAACTGATTGCTGACTATTTGAAACAGCATCCTCAGATCGAAGCTACGACGAATCAAAACTTTCTAGTGACGTTATAATAGCAAAACAGCCTGCGATGAATGAATCATCGCAGGCTGTTTCTTAATTTTCTACATTACGTACATAGTCATCAAAGTATTTTACCAAATCCGCTTTGACTTGTTGATAGTCTTCTTCGGAATAGTCTTTGTCTTCTAGTTTTGCTTCGAAAAATGGCATGGCCAATTCTTCTCGTAAACGATCCAACACTTGTTCTTGGTTCATAACGTCACCTTTTTCACTTTTGATTTGATTTCATCATAACAAATGAAATGAGGCTGTCAATGCTTCGTAAGTGTCTTTCATTTTTTCTAAACGATTTTTTAAAGAAACAAAATCATCGTCATCATGAAAAAGGACTTGTTTTAATTCAAAATAATAGATCTCAAAAGCATCAAAGAAAGCAATGACTTCCGCTGTTTGCAGCTCTTTGGCAGTATCGCAGCGAATATAGGCTTTTTCAGCGATCGCATACGTTTCCGCAGTCGTTAATAGGACCAATGATTCATTGTATTTGCGGCTCGTCACTAGTTCAAAGGTTGATTGACATTTATTGTAGATATTAGAAAAATCTTTGAGCACGAGTTCCTTTGGTGTTTTATCAAACATGGGGGAATCCTCCAAAACTTTATTTTTTGAATAAGACGCAGACACATTCTGGTGCGTAGATGTCTTTTTCTAAGACAGTCAATTTGCCAGTGGCTTCATCGCGTTTGTATAACGTTAGGTTATCAGAATTTTGGTTGGCACAAACCAGATAATCGTTTGTCGGGTCCAAATCGAAATCGCGAGGGAAGTCGCCTTCTGTTGAGATTGATTGAACAAAAGCCAGGCCAGCGCCTTCATCGGTTACTTCAAAAACAGCGATTGAATTATGGCCGCGATTTGAGCTGTAAACAAAACGTCCATCGTTCGAGATCCGTACCGCAGCGCCACTGTTGAAATCCGTAAAGTCCGCAGGGATCGTTGGCACCTTTTGGATTTTCTCAAAACTGCCATCTGCTTGATTGTAGCGTAAAACAGTCAATGAGCTGTCTAATTCGCCCACTAAGTAAGCGTATTGGTTATTTGGATGGAAGACTAAGTGACGAGGACCAGTTCCGTCTTCTGCCACATAGACAGCTACTTCTGTCAGTTTGCCATCTTCTGAAATATCATAAGTATAGACCCGGTCCGTTCCAAGGTCACAAACTGCTAAACGTTGGTCTGGTGTTAAGTCAGTATAATGGACATGAGGTTTGTCTTGGTTTTCATGAGAGCCGACGGGTTCATCATGGTAGATGCTGTCCGTTGCTTCGATGCTGCCATCTTCTAGAATTTTATAAACATTCACTTCACCTTTGTGGTAGTTGGCACCATATAAAAGCTGACGGTTTTCATCAACTGCTACATAGCAAAGGGGTGCGCCTTCTTCCGTTGCGGTATTCAGCAAGGTAAAGTCTGGGGTATAAGCAGCGGCGCCGCCGTTGCCAGCTACTTCTGTGACGCTGTAAACTGCTTCTTTTTTACTGCGGACAAGATAAGTCGGACTTTTTTCTTCCGCACATAAGGTCAAATCGGTCAGTGTTCCTTTTTCCGTATCTAAAGCGATCGAATAGATCCCCTTACTTTCGCGACGAGTGTACGTACCTAAATAAATCGTTTGCAACATAAAAAAACCTCCTAATAGTTTCATTCCTCTTTAATTCTACCATAGAATGCGGATTTGGGCGGGCAGAAAAACTCTTTATGTTATAATAAACGAGAAGATAGAAAGGGGAGTTTGTCATATGAAAAAAGGGACGATCAAAGAAATCGGTCCACAGGCGATCGATTCGCAAGAAAGAATGATCATCTTCTTTGGGGAAGAAGCGACCGATACATTGCGAGAATATTCAGTCATCCAAACGATTCCTGATTCGCAAGCGTTAGTCGTAAAGAAAGAGGATCAGATTACTTTTGGTGATCAGACCTATCAAGTCCAATATGTAGGAACGGTGGCTAACCAAATCCTGCAAACGATCCAGCATGTGACCTTTGTCTTTGACGAAGTGCCGGATGAAGAACCGCTTTCAAGTGCGATTTATTTAACGCCAACTGTTTTGCCGAACCTAGAAGTCGGCATGCAAGTGACGTACAACTAGGAGGCAAAGAATGTCATGAAAGAAACGCAGAAAAAGCCGCATTCCTGGTTTTGGAAATGGTTTTTAAACAATCAAGCAGTGACCAGCTTGCTGGTCATTTTATTGATTCTCTTAATTTTGCTGCTCTTCACGAAAGTTTCATATTTGTTTGAGCCTGTCTGGCAATTTTTAGCCATCGTCGGATTGCCAATCATTTTGGCGGGGATCTTGTATTACTTGATGAATCCCACTGTTGACTATTTGGAGCGCAAAGGAATCAAACGAATTTACAGTATTTTTGGTCTTTTTGTTTTGGTGGTTGGTCTGATTGTCTGGGGGGTGGTGGTCATCATTCCTAAGATCCAAGAGCAATCCATGAGTTTTGCGGATAATCTGCCGGGGTATTTGACGATTATTGAGAATAAGGTGAATGAAATCTTGTCTGATCCAATCTTCTCGCAAGTCCAAGATCAGATCGAAGCTTCCAATGAGAAGTTGATTTCTTCTCTGACGGATATCGTCCAAAATCTTTCCCGCAGTACGATTCAAAATCTAGGTAGTTTCTTCGGAGCCGTTGCGACGATCGTTTTAGCGGTCATTACCATGCCGTTTATTTTGTTCTACCTACTGAAAGATGGCCGCAAACTAGCCCCTTATTTTGTCAAATTTTTACCAACCAAAATGCGCCAGCCGTCACTGATCGTTTTAAAAGAAATGAATGACCAGGTATCCTCCTATATTCGGGGACAGCTGACAGTGGCGTTTGCGGTCGCAGTGATGTTTATGATCGGCTTTAGTATTATTGGCTTAGATTATGCCATCACACTGGGGATTGCAGCGGGATTTCTAAACTTGATCCCTTATTTAGGCTCCTTTTTGGCCATGATCCCTGCGGTTTTTTTAGGAATCGTCGGCGGACCAGTGTTACTGATCCAAGTTCTGATCGTCTTTGTTATTGAGCAAACCATTGAAGGACGCTTGATTTCGCCATTAGTTCTAGGAAATGAGTTGTCGATCCATCCTGTCACGATCCTGTTAGTCCTCTTGACTTCAGGAAAATTGTTTGGTCTTGTTGGGGTCATTTTAGGGATTCCTGTCTATGCGGCTGCCAAGGTGATCATTACCCATGTGTTTGAATGGTATACGCGGGTTTCCTCCTTGTATGAAGAGGAAGAACCAATCCTCGAAGCACCACCAGAGGACACCCCAGAAGTTTAGCAGCTTCGAGTGCAAAAGAGTCCATACGTATTATCAACGGTACAGCCTTTTTCTGTGGGCTGTACCTTTTTTGTGCGGATAAAAGAGCCAGCAATCACTGGGAAGTAATGCAAGATTTACAACCTATGAACGGTGATTTGGGAGAAACCGACAGTTCTTTATTCAATAGAAAGAGTGAGGGAGTAGTGTCTTGAACCCGATTGACTTCGCAGGAACAAAAGAATATAATCGAGTTATATAAATCGTTTATATAATGTGACTTGTGCTTAAGGAGGGACTTGGATGCCAAAACAACGAATAACAAAGGAAATGGTGGTTGATGCCGCTTTTGAGATTGCTCGAAAAGGCGGTATGGAGCAAGTGATTGTAAAAAATATTGCGGAAAGGTTAGGCTGTTCAGTCCAGCCCATTTATAGTTATTGCACCAATATGGAAGGACTGCGGACAGAAGTAGAGCAGAGAGCACGGCAATTTTTACAAGAGTTTTTAGAAGCCCATAGTGACACCCAGGATCTGTTTCGCAGTACCGGACACGCATATTTGCAATTGGCGAAAGAAGAACCCCAAATTTTGAGAATTTTTGTCTTACAAAAAAGAGCGAATGTTTCGTCATTAGAAGAGCTGTATCAGTTGGAGACGAATCCTCAAGTAGCCCAAAGGATTGCCGCCGATTTGAATATTAGCATAGAAACCGCCAAACAGCTACACATGCATATGCTCATTTACACGATCGGAATCGGTACGATTTTCGCAGTAACGACACCTGGTATTCCACTAGATGAAATCTATGCACAACAGGAAAAAGCTTACGAGATGTTTTTGAAACAGGCAATAGATGGCGCAAAAAGTAGGTCGCAGTCCTAACTGCAGGGAGGAATTCCTCATGAAAAATGGCATTATTGTTTATCAATCGAAATACGGCGCTGTCAAAAAGTATGTCCACTGGCTTCAAGAAGCAACAGGTTTTCCCTGCCTAGAAACCCCAAAAGCCAAAATAGCTGAAGTAATGGATTATGACACAATTATCTTCTGTGGGGGAATCTATGCTTCGGGTATTGCTGGACTGTCCTTTTTAAAAAAGAATAGCAATCAGCTAAAAGGCAAAGAGATACTCATCTTTTGTGCGGGAGCTTCTGTTCCTGAAAAAGTGGTAGTGAAAAAACTCAGAGAACAGAATCTCACGGGTCCGCTAAAGGACATCCCCTTTTTTTACGGAAGAGGACAATGGCAGGAAAGCAAAATGAACTTTTTCGATCGAACCTTAGTGAAAATGTTAAGAAAAGCGGCCGCTAAAAAAGAGCCACACACCTATGACCCACAGACGAAGGTACTCATGGAAGCCAATGGACAAGATTGCGATTGGACGGATAAAAAATACTTGGTTCCGTTGGTGGATTATTTGGAGCAGGAATTGTATTGAACGAGCACAAGCGCTTTATTGAGGTTTTATGAATCAAATGAGCAATAAGTGACCAGAGTGTAAGAACAGAACAAAATTAGTTTACTGCGAATAGATTTTTTGTTGTGACACCAAGAGTCTGCAACTAAGTTCTTAAAATTGTTTGATCTATTCCTAAAATTCAATGAGTAGGTAGAATGCCGATCACGCATGAGAGGATGTCTTATGCGTGACGGTTTTTTTGTTTATAGCTTATCTTAATAGAAAAAACGGGAGTAGCTGATTCCTTTGTTTATAAAATTCTCAGACATTGTATCTAATAGTTCTATTTTTTAGCTTTGCATGATGAACATTTTTGTGAAGCTGAACGTTAAACCAGGTCTTTCAAGTGCTAAAAAAATAAGCAGAGAAGCTATCTCTGTATGTACAATGTATATTCTTTCTAAATGCAAGATATCTTTCGTTGCGGGCTTTTTTATGGCTTGGACGGATTTGACATATTGTTGCAAGAAATACATATGGTCGCTGAAAACATTGGGTGCGTATACTGAATGCAAGACAAAAGAAAACCTTGTGAGGTCAAGAAAATGTGGATTTTAGCAATTGATATTGGCGGTACTGCTATTAAATGTGGGTTAGTGAATAGTCAAGGGGAACGCAGACAATTGACTCAATTTCCTATGAACAAGGAATATTCCACAGTCACGCAACGTATATGTCGACAGATCGATGCATTCTATGCAGCAGCATTTGATGGCATCGCTATTAGCTCAACGGGACTGGTTGATCCCCGAAGCCAAGAAATCGGGATGACATCACCTTTATATGAAGGATTTGGTAAAAGACTGGTTAAGCATTTGCGCAGTACATACCAATGTCCAGTGGCTGCCGAAAATGATGGCAACTGTGCGTTATTGGCAGAAAAATGGTTGGGTCACGCTCAAAATTGTGCGTCCTTTGCGACAATTGTCCTAGGTACATCCGTTGGCGGTGGCTTGATGATCGATCATCAATTGATTCGCGGCAAACACTTACTAGCAGGAGAGTTTGGTTATCTGCTTTTTCCGACCGAAAGGAAGGATTGGGAACTTTGGAGCATCGCAGGGTCAACCAGAACATTAGTAGAGAAAACAGCAAAACGTATCGGAGACCCAACAATCAATGGCCAGCGTATTGATACACTGGTTCAAGAACAAGATCCGCGATGTCTGCCAGTAGTAGCTGATTTTGTCGATAAACTGGCGGCGGCTTGCTATAGCCTGCAATATATGATTGATCCGGAAATCATCTTGATTGGCGGTGGAATCAGTGCGAGCCGTTTCTTGATCCCACATGTAAACGCACGATTAGCTATGATTGCTGAGCAGATTCCTAGTACTGTTATCGTGCCAAACATTTGTGCCTGTCGTTTCGGCAATGAATCTAATTTATTGGGCGCTTGTTATAACTGGTTAAGAAAATACAAGCCTGATAGCTGACTTGTAAAAAAGCATTGTTTTTTATTAAAATAAAGCGTATTTTATTAGAGTATCATACATTCTTTTCTCCTAAATAAGTACCGATAAATGAAAGCGTTTTTGAGCTTTCGAAATAACAGAGAATAGGTGATGCAAATGGGAAAGTACACGGAACTGAATCGTCAAAAACTATTTAGGGGAATCATTCGTGCCATCAGCTCTTATTTAATCGTGTTTTTAGTGCCTTTTTTAGCCGTGTCATGGATTTGGTATGATACATCTGTCAAAAGTATCAATGAACAAGTGATGCTGACCGCTAGAAATCAATTGATTCAGTTGAAATATTCTTTAGAAAATACGTTTATTCAATTGAATTATCTGACGCAAAAAATGACCAATGATCATGTTGTCTCATTGAAATATTTGCAGCATCCTTACTTGACCAAAGAAGCAAGAGAGGCCATGCAAACGTACAAAATCACCAACGACTTAGTCGAAGAAGTCTATTTATATTATAAAGAGTCCCCAGCAACCTTGTATTCAACCGTAGGATCATTCTCTTTTGACACATTTTTGAAAAAAGTACTGCCGAAAAATGAAATGGGCCAGGAACAGTTAGCCGCACAATTGGATTCCTCAGCGCCTACATTGTTGACCTTAGAAGGCGCCGGTGAGGAGCAGCGATATTCCCGTTTCTTTTATATCGTTCCCATTCAAAGTGAAGAGATGACTGTCTATGGCTCAGCGATCTATGAAATCAAAGAGAACAATTTGAAGAGAATTCTTGATCTCAGCAATAACGATGGGATCAGTAACACCTATATTATCAATGATGAGTACCAGTTATTAGCCAGTACCACCAATGATGAGTTAGCGCGCTTTTTAAATCATCCCGAACGCATGAAAAAAGGCATTCAAACAGGACGAATGCGGTTTGAACAATCAACGTATTTTGTTCAAGCGATTGCCAATAATGAATTGAATATTTCAGTGGTAGCCGTTGCTAATCCGAATCAAGCGCTGGCATCGGTCAACCGTGTACAAGAGCAGTTCGTCCTAGTATTTATCGCCATATTATTTACGGGTATCACTGCAGTCGTGATGCTTGGGTTACGTAGTTATCGCCCAATTCGCAAAATCGAAAATCTGGTTCAGGAGTTTCATCGGGACCCCAAAATGACCCTTCATTCGATGGATGATGTCCATAATACCTTGGCGGCATTTTTGGTTGAGCACCAAGAACTGCATCAGGAAGTCCGCCTGCAAACACCTCATGCCAGAGAGCAAGTGCTGCGCAAATTAATGAGCGGACGTTTTCGGTCCGAGCAAGAACTGGCTTTGCTTTTAGAAGCGGTTCATGTCTGCTTTCCTAAGTCAAATTACTTTGTGATCGCCATCGATACGAAAACTGTGGATTCCAAAGCCAAGCAAGGAGATAAAAAATTTCTGATCGATTATATCGAGGAAATCAAAGAGGCGGATTATACGGCATATGCGACGGAAATTTTATCCAAAGAAATGTTAGCCTTGACCGTAGGGTTTGTTGATGGCAAAGAACAACAAGAAATTGTGGATGCCATTGCGGAAAAAATTACCCATGCGATCTCCCTAACACCCACAATGGGTGTCGGTATGACGGTCGATCAACTAACCGCCATCAATGAATCCTATATCGAAGGGTTGGCAGCACTGGAAAATCAAGGGAGTCAAGGCAAGCAAATCAGCTACTATGCGGAGCTTTCCAAAGAGACCAATCATTTGCCAATCAATTACCCAGACAATCAAAAATTAAAATTGATCCAAGCCTTGAATCAAGGAAATATTGAGATTGCCAGTGAAACGATCCAGCGGTTAATCGAAGAAGGCGAGAGTAAACAGACTTCGCCTCGTGTCCAAAAAATGTATGGCTACTACTTGTTGAATACGATCGCGCAAGTCGGCGGTGAATTGGTGGGGGCAGAAGTACTGCATACCGCTTCTGAAAGTGCTGATTTCAACAGCTTGAATCAATTGCAGTCTGCCTTGTTAACGATTGCCCAGCAGATTTGCACGAAGGTGCAGAAACAGCCGCTGGATGACGAGTCGGAAATGAATGAGAAAATCTTCAGTTTTATCCAAGAAAATTACCATTCCTCACAGCTCTCCTTGGAATCGGTGGCAGAGGAGGTTGGTGTTTCTGTCTCTTATGTCAGCCGTTTTGTAAAAAAAGAAAGCGGCAAAACCTTCTCCAAATATATTCAAGAACTAAGACTGAAAAAAATCAAAGAGGAACTGATTGAAACAGATTTGCCAATCAAAGAAATTATTCGCAACAATGGGTATTATGATGTTTCCAATTATACGAGAAAGTTCCGAAAAATAGTGGGTGTGACACCAGGGCAATACCGTGAAATGAACCAAAAAATGAGAAATTATTGAAAGTATGGGGGAAAATGAGATGAACAAACAAGTTGATTTGACAAAAGTTCAGCAACGAGCAGCCGTCTTTTTTGAGGAAATAGGTTGGCAGTCGGCGAAAGATCCGTTACCGAAAATAGTGATCGATCCGCAGCTGGATGCTGATTTTCGATTTGAAAACCAAACAATCAGTGTGTCCTCGCCAGAACATGCCTTTTACGCGTTAACCAAATATGGCCGAGATCAGGCGACGGGTCAATTAGCACAGAAAAGCTATCTAGCAGCGCTTAAAGAACGCTGTCTGATGATCGATATCGGGCGCAAATTTTATTCGCTAGCTGATTTGAAAGCAATCGTCCGCAGCATGGCTTGCTTCCAATTCACTCATCTGCAACTTCATTTTTCGGAAAACGAAGGCTTTCGGATTGAATCTCAGCAATTTCCAGAAATTGTTTCGGAAGAATGTTTGACCAAGCAAGAAATTCGTGAATTGATTGCGTATGCTCAAAACCATGAAATTGCCATTATCCCTGATTTTGATTCTCCTGGTCATTTGCGTCAAGTCCTAGCACAAAAACCTCAATGGCAATTGCCGACAGCAGCTGGCACTCGTGATGATCGAGCACTGAACATTTTGGATTCAGAAGCGGTAGCCTTTATTCAGGAAGTTTATCGAGAATATGCGCAACTGTTTGAAGACAGCACCTATTTTCACATCGGGGCCGATGAGTTTATTGATTTTGACCAGTTAGAAAACTTTCCACAAATGATCGAAGCTGCCCGCGAGCGTTATGGGGAAAAAGCCAGCGGAATCGAAGTTTTTATTGATTATGTCAATGAGCTGGCGGCCTTTGTTGAAAGTCTCGGCTTTGTTGTGCGGGTCTGGAATGATGGTTTTTACCGCTTGAATCGCCAAGAGCAGACAACGTTGACGGAGAATTGTCAAATCTCCTATTGGACCCGTTGGAACCAGAATATGGCGCCGGCGGATGTCTTTTTTGAAAAGGGCTATACCATGATCAATCACAATGATAATTTTTTCTATTATGTCTTAGGAGAAGCGGCAGGGTATACCTACCCAACTTACGAAAAAATCAGCAATGAATTCCAGTTGACGACGTTTGCCAATGGACAACAAGTTGCACAGGAACAGCTTGCCCAAACACAGGCGATCGCTTTATCCGTCTGGGCGGATGTACCTGAGGCTCAGACTAGTCGTGAAGTGATCCAAGCGATTTTTTGGCTCCAAACGGCCATTAGCCAAAAAGTTTATAATGAGCCAAATCGACCAAAAGAAACATTTCGAAAGCTTTATGATGGGTGGGAAGCGACATTTAGCTGATTGTTAGAGGAATTGGGTGAAAGGGCACATCGCTGACAATCCCTGTTGTTTTCTTTATGATGAATAAGTTTAGCGACAAGTGAAACAAAAGCCAATAGTATTTTGATAAAATGAACGTAACTCCGAGTGAGGGGAGAAATGGAGCAATAAGTGATCATAGACATTCAACCGTTGAAGAAAAAAGATATCCTTGAAATGGATCAAATGTTTTTAAAGCAAGGGTGGCCTTCTCGCCAGCAGCTCTTGATGGAGTATTTAAACGAGCAAGAAGCGGGGGAGAGATACATTTTGCTTGCCAAAATAAACAACAAAACTGCCGGGTATTTGACATTGGTCCCTCTAGCAAAGCACGGACCATTTAAAGGCTTGTACCCAGAAATTGTGGATTTTAATGTTTTTGAATCTTATCAAAAACAAGGGGTAGGCAGTCAGCTTTTAAAAGCAGCCGAAGAAAAGGCACGAGAAATAGCTGCCGTGGTGACATTAGGGGTAGGTTTACACAATGGTTATGGATCGGCCCAGAGACTGTATGTAAAACAAGGCTATATTCCAGATGGATCTGGTGTTTGGTTCAATAATCAGAATTGTGCGATGAATGTGCCTTGTTGTAACAATGACGATCTTGTTCTTTATTTGTCTAAGGAACTTTGACCCTCCCGTGGTAAGTACCTTTAAAAAAGGATTAATCCCGCAGCTTGTTTGCATGTTCTCATCACCTGTTCAACAAGCTAGCTCGCTACTTTCGTATAAGCGAATTTGGGGAGTTTTTGAAAAAATAGCCATAAAAAATGACTAGAAACGATCAGTTTCTAGTCATTTTTTTGTAAAGAAAGTAAGGACAATGTTTTTGTATCAATAAAATATTCATTTAGGACAGTGCAATAGGCGCTTATATTTCTTTTAAAGTGATTTCGACCACTGGTACCAACACATCTGGGGGGCAGACGGGTAAGCTGAGAACAAGGTCCTCTTTGTTGATGATGGCTTCCGTTGACGTGAGAACTTCCTCGGGATCAAATCCTCGATAAAACAACTCGGAGCCATCATGTAAGAAACGGATATGCTTCACGCATCCTGCAAGTCCCGGAAGATGCAAGGATTTGTAGGGGTAGGAGAAGAGGTGCAAGTAAAGTTTATTCCCGTTTTGGGTGTAACGACTGTCAATAGGCGGTTGAAAAGTGCTGGCACCACAGCCGATAATCGCTTGCTGATGATAATGCATCCATGAACCGATGGCTTCTAAATGGCCGCGAGTTGGTAAGTTGATTTCTCCACGAGCATTCGGACCGATATTTAAGAGAAAGTTCCCATCTTTTGCTACTGTGTCAATCAGCATTTTGGTCATCATTTCACTGGATTTCCAGTGCTGAGCATCACGATCATAGCCCCACGTTTCGTACATCGTTTGGCACGCTTCCCATATTAAAGGCAATCCATTCGCTTCTAATGGTTTGTCTGGTTGGAATTGCTCAGGGGTGGTAATCCCTCGGCCCAAATCCAAACGGTCATTCAGTAACATCTCCGGCTGTAGACTTCGGCAAATTTCTTCGATCCGCTTACTATCCCAATCGGCGGCACCCTTGCCTTTTGACCATCCCCAATCTCGATGGCTATAAGGAAAATCAAACCACATATAATCGATGGTTCCATAATTGGTCAATAGTTCGGTGACTTGACCAGCCAAAAAATCTTGGTAACGGCGCATGTCCCGCTGGTCATTGGTTTGACGGGCTTGAATAGACTCTCGTTGCGGATGCAGGCCGTCGAGCGTGAAATCTGGATGATACCAATCGATCAGCGAATGATACAGTCCGACCTTAATGCCTACCTTGCGAAATGCCGGCAGCAGTTCTGCTAAGAGGTCTCGCTTGAATGGGGTGTTGGTTACTTTGTAGTCGCTGAGCGCGGTGTCCCAAAGGGCAAAGCCTTCATGATGTTTCGTCGTGAAGACCATGTATTGAAAACCGGCCTTCTTTGCGGTTTGAGCCCATTCCTCCGCGTTGAAAAGATCAGGATCAAACTGAGAAAAATAGTTCTCGCGATAGGTGGTGGGTTCAATTTTTTCTGTCGTCATAAACCATTCGTGTCGAGCGCCAATACTGAATAGGCCGAAATGGATGAATAAGCCAAACCGATCATGGAGGAACCAGTTTGGATCAGGGTAGTTGGCAGGCCAATTCTTATACGTTCTCATTAAAAATCACTCCTTTTTCACTCACTTAAAGAAATTCTGTATTCGTCATGACTGTTTCTTGAATTTTCCAGCCATCTGCTTCCTTAACGAAAGTATGGTAAGCCTCTGTGATGTGATCACGGTAGGAAGAATCTTTTGGGCTGATCGTTTTCTGTTGCGCCGCGACCAGCATGGATTCTGTCTCTTGTTTAACGACTTCAAAAGAAAGCAGCGTGTGCTGCAGCTGTTCTTCTGCAAAAAAAGCAGCCAATTCTTGGGTCGTCTCTGCTCGCGCCGCTGCCACGAGCGTGGCGGCATAAGCTGTCGCGTCTTGGTCAGAGGCTGCTTGTAAATTTTCTTTCAGCACTGCCAAA
The DNA here is from genome assembly GCF_002850555.1 of Enterococcus sp. CR-Ec1. Taxonomy (NCBI): domain Bacteria; kingdom Bacillati; phylum Bacillota; class Bacilli; order Lactobacillales; family Enterococcaceae; genus Enterococcus; species Enterococcus sp. CR-Ec1. The sequence goes on along the minus strand of NZ_CP025223.1, from coordinate 3,217,241 downwards.
CAAGCCTCCGCCGCTGCTTGACTTGTAATATTACCTGTCATCTCCAGTTTTTCTGAAGGTTGGGCATGAACTGGAGCAGAAGAATCGGTTGTTAGAAAATAGAGAAAGAATAGGCTAACAACAGCCAGCAAACTCACGATGATGGTTCGGCGCAGCAAGGATGTTTTCATAATTTCTCACTCCTTCTTTTAAACATCAGAAATTTTCCCCGCACTATAGATTCCATGAAATAAATTGCGACCCACAGAAGTGTTGCCGCTGAAAGGGGTCACCATTGGTAAGGACGGTTGAGTCAATTCTTCCAAAGTATCGAGCTCCCCGTCCAAGAAGGCAGTAAGCCGCCAGAGTGTCGTGTCGCAGCGCATCAGCAAGGCGCCGTAGCGCAGATCGATACTCTCAAAACCGAAAGGTCGATTCCAGTCAAACCAGACTTGACGATGGGCTTCATAAAGGGATTGCAAGGCGGATTTATAGACACTGAGCTCATCGACTGCTTGGCACAGTCCGGTGCGATCCTTGCTTTGATACGCACGGGTGATTTGGTGGGAAATGTTGGCCTTTTTAGCCAAAACGACTGCCATCTGTTGATAAAAGGCAAACATCGTTTGTGTGTCCCGTGTTGCTTTCACAGCGGCCAACTCTTGAGCCAATGTTTGATAGTGGGATGCTAAAGAAAGATCAGTTAAATTTTCTTGATACAAGCCATACAGCAAGTCTTGGTAGAGCAACAGCTTGCTGGGGTTTTCTCCGTGAGGATTGTTTTCTGGTACACCTGCAGTTTGATCAAAGCGATCAAGCAGTAAAAAATCTTTGGCTATTGATTGGTGAAAGAGCTGAAATTTTTTAGTTAAATTCTCTAACGAAAGGTCGTTTCCAAACTGCGCTTCACTGAAATATTGCAAACCTAATAGCGCAGCAATCAGCGGTGTTTCGGCTCCGTCGTCGCCCCAAAGTGTGGCATAAACTTCCTGAACATCGTTTTCTTTGGCGGCTTGCAAGGCATGACGCATGGTGGCGAAACTCTTGCCATAGTTCGGCGCCAAACCGTTCCAAGTCCAGATACCTCCAGCAAAGGCGATCCGCTGTTTTAATTCCCGATGTTTCGCAAACATTCGCTGATAAGAGGCATGATCATGGTGGTAATAATCCCAGTAAACCATTTTGACAGCAGGAAGGTCAGCAAACAATTCTGTGGGAAAACACACGTCTGGATCGTAATAATCACCAGTAGGTGCACCGATCCTAAAAAACATATCGCTCCACATCATCGGCTTAAAACCCACTTTTTGACAAAGCGCAGCTACCCGCTGCAGATGTTCGGCCATAATCGAGAAACGGTCTTTTAAACCGTGCAATACCAAATATCTTCCTTTCCCCAATTGGTGTGCTTCATCCATGCCAATGTGTAGCTGATCCGTCGTAAAACACGAACGGATCGAACAGATCGCTGCTTCCAAAAAGGTATATGTTTCTTCTTCTCCCACCAGTAAAATATCTTCCGTGTCCCGAATGTTTTTAGCAAATCCCCATTTTAAGGGATTCGTTAAGTGTGCCAATGTTTGAATCGCCGGAATCAAAGTTACACCTATAGATTGCGCGTAGCTATCAAGCTTCTTTAACTCACCTTGTGTATAACGGCCTCGTAAATGACCAAAATAAGGATACTCTGGAATTTCATAAGTGTCTTCCATATAAAGCGTGAGACGATTAAGCCCCATCTTGCTTGTCAATAGAATAAAGCGTTGCAGTTTTTCAACGGTCATTACTGCATTGCGGGACAGATCGATCATTGGTCCAATTGCTTCAAAATGCGGCTGTTCTTCTAAGACATAGACTGGGCGGTCTTCATGCACCCATAAAGTTAATGCCCGAAATAAATGGGCCTTTTCTTGATAGTAAATGATTGTTGCTAGCGGACCGTGGCAAATTTTCAGAGAACCGGTCCGTTGAATCAGCTGTAATGGATGCCCTTGCGGTGATTCTCGCAACGCTAGTTCCGGTAGTATGTGACTAAAAAAATCATCAAGATTTTCATTACTTTGGATAAAAATGTCTTTCATTACGAACGTCCCTTCTTAAGTTTCTTTTATCAGCAATGATTCTGAACGTTGGATCGCTTGAAAAGAGAACCAACTATTTGGAAAAAGGAAAAAAGGAACAAAGCCGATGACTAATAAAATCGGTAAAAAAGTCAAAATGATTGTAGTTACTAAGATTCCCAAAATCATCGCAATCGTTTGGGGAATACTGATAACCATCAGTATTACTGCTTGCTTAAAATAGTGAAGAAGGGGCAAGTCATAACGCAAATACACTGGCAGCAGATACAAGCTGATCAAAAGGGCACTGATAAACAACAGCAGCAAAAAAAAGTGAATCAAGCTATTTTGGATAAAGGTACTAGAGATGCGCAATTCTAGCCATAAGAAAAGCAGCAAACCCGCTTGCATGGCTCCTAATTGATTGGCGCGACGGAAATTTTTTTTCACGACAGTTCTGAACCAAGGCTTCAAAGCCGCTGGGCGTTCCTTTTTTTGGAAACTGTTGAAAAAAGCTTGGATAATCGTAGCGGTGGCAGGGAGAATGCCTAAAAATATCCCATATCGAAATACCCAATAAAACCAAAGAAACTGCAATTTTAGGCAATGGAGGAGCCATTCACCGACTTGATAGGAAACATGATAAAGTCCATTGGATTGTTTCATAAAATCCTCACTTTCTTACGGATTACCATTTTGTATCCGCTTTAATTGTTGTCCTTATCGTACCATTGATCCATGGATAATGGGCATGGATGAAAAAATCACACATCCCATACAGGAAAAACACAGCAAATATATTTGATCCGCTTTATTTCTCCTAACGCTTTTATGGAAGGAAGCTTTTTTCGTTACAAATTTTACAAACGCTCTTGCTTGGTTTAACACAGTAAAAAAAGTTACATATTGTTAGATGGACTTTTTTTCGTTTACATTTAGAACAAAGAAAGGAGTGCAAATGTATGATAAAAATTCGCGGCGATATTGAAGAAGCCAAGGAGAGAGAGCAAGCAGCGTGGGTCCCGGAAACAGAAATGCTCAAGCAGCGTCTGGAATGGTTTCAAGACTTGAAATTCGGAGTAATCTTCCATTATGGGCTGTATGCTGAAGCGGGGATCGTTGAATCATGGCAATTATCTGAAAAAGATGAATGGGCTAGAGAAAACCAGCCCTATCGAGAAACTATCGAAGCACTGCGTTTGGATTATTGGCAGTTGATTAATCGATTTGAGCCGAAGAAGCTGGATACCCGTAAATGGGCCAAGATCTGTAAGAAGGCGGGATTTAAGTACTGTTTATTCACAACAAAGCATCATGATGGGTTTTCGATGTTTAACACAATGGAGTCAGAGTTTAAAATCGGCGGGAAATTAAGTCCCTTTAAACGCGATATTTTACAAGAAGTGTTTACGGCGTTTCAAGAAGCAGGGATTGCAACAGGAGCCTACTATTCTAAAGCTGACTGGTATTCTCCTTTTTACTGGTTGGATGATGATACCGTCAAAGGCCGTCATGCCAGCTATGACACCCACCTTCACCCAGAAATCTGGGCGCGCTATGTGTCATTTGTGCATCGTCAGATTGTAGAGATTACTTCCAATTACGGAAAAGTCGATTTTCTTTGGCTAGATGCCGGTTGGTGCGGGCAAGGAAAAGAAGACCTACAAATGGATCGTTTAGCTGAGATTGCACGTGAGAAACAGCCGGAATTGATCATCGTTGATCGAATGATGGGTGGCCGTCATGAAAACTATGTGACACCAGAACGCAAAATTCCTGCATTAGCAGAAATTCCTAAAAAAGTTTGGGAAAGCAATATCCCGATTGGGAATGATTGGGGATATGTGCCGAATGATACCTTCAAGAGCAGCCAAGAACTGCTGGAAACCTTGATTGAGGTAGTCAGCAAAGGGGGAAATTTGATTTTAGGTGTCGGCCCAACACCTGATGGCGAATTTACATTCGAAGAGACCCAACGCTTAGAAGAAATCGGCAATTGGTTGGCGCTATATGGTGAAGGCATCTATGAAACGCGGGCGAACCCAATAGCTTGGCCAAATGAATGGCATTTGACCTATCAAAAAGAGGGCAAGGCTCATTTTGCATTTCGCAGTATCGCTGCAGGCGCTTTCGAACAGATTCCTTTAACAGAGATTGGTGCAACTGAAGAAGACGAGCTAATTGATCTAGCCACTAAAAAGCGTTACCAGTCTATAAAAACGCTACCGAACCGTACCTCTTATGGTCGGATATCAGTCAGCCGAACGTTGGGGCAGTTGGGATTCGCGTTTCGACACATAGGGAAAAAAATACACATTGATTTGAAAGCGAATACAATTCATGATAAGGCTAACACCAAGCAAGGAGGAGGAAGAATGGAAACAGCGCCAATCAGACAAACCGTTTCAGTACCTAAAACAAAGAAACAAGATATAAAAATGAAGATCAAGAAAAATCGGCAATTGTACTTGTTTGTGTTGCCAGCATTTTTGATTATTTTGATTTTCTCTTATGGACCGATGTATGGAATCATTATTGCATTCAAGGATTATATGCCTTCATTAGGGATTTTGGGCAGTCCTTGGGTTGGATTTAAACATTTTCAACGTTTCTTCGATTCCTATTATTTTTGGGAACTCATCAAAAATACTTTAGGAATCAGTATCTATTCGTTGGTTGTCGGTTTTCCGCTGCCGATCATCCTGGCATTGGCTTTGAATGAGATCAAAGACGGCCCGTTTAAAAAGATTACCCAAACAGTCACTTATGCCCCAAACTTTATTGCTGTGGTGGTCATGGTTGGTATGGTCATTGCTTTCTTATCTCCTTCAACAGGGATCATCAATCACCTATTAGAATTTTTGGGTTTCGAGCGGATCAGCTTTATGACTAATCCCCGTTGGTTTAAAACGATTTATGTCCTGTCCGGAGTTTGGCAAGGAACGGGATGGGGGTCTGTGATTTATCTGGCAGCTCTATCTGGAGTCGATACGCAACTGCACGAAGCGGCAACGATCGATGGCGCTTCTCGTCTGCAACGCGTTTGGTATATCAATATTCCAACGATCATGCCCACGATGGTGATCTTATTGATAATGAGCTTCGGCAGCTTGATGTCAGTTGGGTTTGAAAAAATCATCTTGATGCAGAATCCTTTGAACATGCAATCCTCGAATGTGATTGCGACCTTTGTTTACCAGCAAGGGCTGTTAGATGCGCAGTACAGTTTTGCTGCGGCAGTCGGCCTATTTAACTCATTGATCAATTCCGTATTGTTGATCGTAGTCAATCATATTGCCAAACGTTTAAGCAATTCTAGTCTATTGTAGGAGGGAGGACCAAAAGTGAAAACAACTTCTTTAATAAAAGATACCCGTGCTGATAAAATCTTTTTGATCTTTGTTTATGTGTTTTTAGCAATTTCATTGCTGATCGTTTTATATCCGCTGATCTATATCGTCAGTGCTTCGATCTCAAATCCGCATCTGGTAAACTCAGGTGAAATGTGGCTTTTACCAAAAGGAATCACCTTCGAAGGCTATCGAACATTATTGGGCAACAGCAGTATCTGGCGTGGCTATTTGAACACGATCTACTATACAGTGTTAGGAACATCGATCAATCTCTTGGTAACCTTGCCTTGTGCCTATGCGTTATCGCGAGAAGATTTTTATGGGCGACGAGCCTTCACCAATTTTATGCTGGTTACCATGTTCCTGTCTGGTGGCTTGATTCCCAGCTATTTGCTGATTCGCAGCTTAGGTATGCTGAATACCGTTTGGGCACTGGTGATTCCAGGGGCCGTCTCGGTTTACAATGTGGTTGTCACACGAACGTTTTTTCAATCCACAATTCCGCGAGAGATGGAAGAAGCAGCGATTGTGGATGGTTGTTCCGATTTTCGTCTATTCATGCAGATCGTTTTACCATTATCAACGCCGATCATTGCGGTAATGGCTTTGTTCTATGGCGTCGGACATTGGAACAGCTTCTTTAACGCATTGATCTATCTTTCTGATCGATCGATGTACCCGCTGCAGATGATTTTAAGAGAAATTTTGATTCTTCAAGATATGTCTTCAAATACCGTCAGCAATGTGACTTCAGAAATGGCGAATATGCTATACAGCAAACAGCAACTCGCTCAAGTCATCAAATACGGCGTCATGATCGTTTCTTCGTTACCGGTAATCATCGTCTATCCGTTCTTACAAAAGTATTTTGTCAAGGGCATGATGGTCGGTTCAATTAAAGGATAAAAAAATCAAAGGAGGAAGAAAATGGGATTAAAAAAGAAAATTTTAGGAATGGCGGGTGTCGCTTTATGCAGTACCCTCGTCTTGGGTGCCTGCGGCAATTCTTCAGATGAGGGAACTGGAGAAAAGAAAGAGGTTGCTATCAATCATGACAGCCAATTTCCAATCATCAAAGAAGGCGAAGAGCTGACCTTGAATATCATGGCACCAGGTGTGGGAATGGCCGAGTGGGAAGACATGCCGACGCTACAGGATTACCAAGAAAAAACCGGTATCAAACTGACTTATACGACACCGCCATCGGCTGACTTTAGTACGAAACTGAACTTAGCTTTTGCTTCCGGCGACTTGCCGGATATCGTTTACGGTGCTGGTTCGCAAGCACTGACGGCTTCGATGGAGATCGATTACGGTTCACAAGGGATTTTACTTCCCTTAGAGGAGTATATCACGCCAGAAATCATGCCAAATCTTTATGCACTGACGCAAGAAGATCCTTCTATTTTAAAATCGATCACCACGCCAGATGGGCACATTTACTCCTTACCAATGATCTCTCGGAATGCGACTTCAATCTGGTGGCAAGGCCCGATGTGGTACAACGGCACGTGGCTAGATAATTTAGGTGTATCAGAACTGCCGAAAACCACAGAGGAACTGCAAGAATTGTTGACGCGTTTCAAAGACGAAGATCCTAACGGAAATGGTCAAGCAGACGAGATTCCATTGACGGATGTCGATATGAACTCGACACGTGTTTGGTTGATGGCCGCCTTTGGCTTACGGACTCGCGGGATTCAAGTGGACGATGATGTGGTCTCCTACACACCGACATCAGAAAACTACAAAGCATTCTTGGAATACATGAATACACTTTACGATGAAGGCTTGCTGGATAAAGAAGTTTATGGACAGTCAGATGAGCAGAAAAAAGCGAAGGGTGAAAACAATCAACTAGGGCTTTTTGCCGACTATTTCAGCTTCTTTACTACTGGTCGCAGTGAGGCAGAGGCGATGAACGATCCGATGTTCCAACCGTTGACCTCTGAATGGGCACCAGAAGCCAAGATTCCTGGCAGTCCACGAATCTCTCGGGGAACTTTTGCATTGACCAATGTCAATCCTTCCCCAGAAGCTTCCATGCGTTGGGTGGATTACTTCTATTCGGAAGAAGGCACAAAATATATTGAACAAGGGCCAGAAGGTGTTCTTTGGGAGTACCAAGAAAATGCGGATGGCGAAAAAGTCCGGGTTTATGTGGATGGCATTGATACAGACAACACGGAAGACGAACGCGGCAAAATCACGCCGGCATATGGATTGACTACACCAAACATAGTCATTGATACAACAGGTGAATACCATATTCGCAAAACGGCTGATGAAGAACCAGATACTCGTTTTAGTGATTGGGTTGCACAAGAAACGGCAGAAAAGATGGAAGACATCGCTGAAGTACCATTCCCGCTACTGTATTTAACGATTGAAGAAAATGACAAAGTAGCAGCCACTGCCACTGATTTGACAACTTATGTAGAACAAATGGAAGCGAAGTTTATCACAGGTGTCGAGCCATTAGACAATTGGGACGATTATGTGAAAACGATCGAAGCAATGGGCATTGACGAATATGTCGAAGTCTATCAAACGGCCTATGACCGCTGGAAAGCAAACTAATATCATACGATAAGGGAAACGGGTCGAGACAATCAATCTCCACCCGTTTTTTTTCAAAAAATAGATAGAGGAGTCAAATGAAAAATGAGAGTTATGCAGCCTTACGAGTTTGAACGCATCCGAAAAATTTTCTACAAATTAAAACAGTACCGTGTACGCTATCAACAGCCAATAGACCCGCTTTTTTTAAAACAAGAGGATTGGGTACCGTATGAGCAAGGGAGTTATTTCGGAGAAAAAAACACCTATTATCAGCTGAAAGGCAGCTTTCAAGTTCCCAATGATTGGGTAGGGAATCCTTGTGTCTTACAAGTCTATTCAAGCCTCTCAGAGTGGGACAACACCACCAATCCCCAAATCAAAATTTATTTGGACGATACCTATGTCCAAGCTATCGATGTCAATCATCGAGAGGTCACTTTGGCTGAAGGATATCAACAAAAAGCAGTCAAACTGAAGATTGATCTGTTCTCGGGCCGTTCCGATAAACCATTCCCACTGCATATCAACTTATTGGCATTGGATCCTGTCGTCAATGAACTCTGGTTTGATTTTTATACGCTGTTTGATAGTTGGCGTGCCATTCGTGCGTTTGGCGGTGACGAAGCATTTTATCAACAAGTTCTTGGTCAAGTCGCCAATGTCTTGGATTTTCGTACGCCCTACTCAGCGGCATTCTATGAAAGTCTCGCAAAAGCCAAGCAACTGCTTGCGTCATGTTACTTACCAGCGCATACACCAAAACAAAAAGTGACGGCTGTCGGCCATACCCACATCGATCTGGCGTGGCTTTGGACGGCACAGCAAGCAATTGAAAAAGGTGAGCGCAGTTTCCAGACGGTCTTGAAATTGATGGAGGAGTATCCAGATTACACGTTTTTTCAAAGCCAACCACAACTGTATCTCTCCATGAAAACACATTATCCTGAACTTTACGCTGCAATCAAAGAAAAAGTTCGAGAAGGAAGATGGGAAGTTGACGGGGCGATGTGGGTGGAAGCCGATTGCAATTTGACTTCAGGGGAATCGCTGGTTCGTCAGATCCTTTATGGCAAACGGTTTATGAAAGAGGAATTTCAAGTCGATAGCCGCATCTTATGGCTACCGGATGTCTTTGGTTATTCAGCCGCCTTGCCGCAAATTTTACGCAAAACAAATACGCCCTACTTTATGACGACGAAGCTGTCATGGAACCAGTTCAATCAAATTCCTTATGATTCCTTCTATTGGCAAGGAATTGATGGCAGCCGCGTTTTGACGCATTTTATTACCACCATCAGTGAAGGATACAGTCCAAGAGATTATTATACGACGTATAATGGATTGCTAGATCCTTACACGATCAAAGGCAGTTTTGAACGTTATCAGCAAAAAGATCAGCACGACGAAATTTTGATTGCCTATGGGTACGGTGACGGTGGCGGAGGCCCGACGAAAGAGATGCTAGAAGTCCAGAAACGGCTGCAAAAAACATTGCCGGATATGCCGACGATTACTGGCAATCATGTGGGGGGCTTTTTTGATCGACTGGCAGATTCTTTTAAGGAAAAATCTGGGCCAGTCTGGTACGGCGAATTGTACTTTGAATACCATCGTGGAACACTGACTTCGATTGGCAAAAACAAGAAGGCCAATCGCCAAGGAGAATTTTTCTTACAGACGATTGAAAAACTTTATAGTATTTGTGCAATCAATCGTTATCCGCAAGCTGAATTAGAACAACTTTGGAAACAGCTGCTATTTAATCAATTCCATGACATTCTGCCGGGAAGCTCGATCAAAGAAGTTTATGATCAGACGGATCAAGAGTATCAACAGCTCTTTGATAAAGGCTGCAAGCTGATCGAAACTTTGATTCCAGCGGTGCAAGCAGCCGAAGCTACGTCATGGCATGTCTTTAATCCGCTGGGACAAGAGCGGACGGGTCTGGTCTATTTAGACGATCAGACAGGGATCAAAGAAGCTTACCTGACTCAGCGGACCTATGATGACCGGCTCTTAGTCAAAATTCCCGCCATGGCTGGATTGAGCTGCAAAACACTGACCCCTGTCTCAGCTGTGCCTCAATCAAAGCAAGTGGCAATGCGGCTGGAGGAATCGTTTGAAACGGTTGATTTTAAAGTGATTTTTGACAAACACTTTGACATCATCTCTTTATTTGACAAACGGCATCAACGAGAGATCGTACCAAAAGGCGAGCGGTTGAATCAGTTAGTAGCTTATGAAGATCTGCCGATGGATTATGATGCGTGGGACATTGATATTTATTACCAGAAGAAGCCTTATCCTGTGAAGCAAGTTCCCTCAGCTGAGGTCGTTGAGCAAGGTGAGATTCGTGATACCTTGAAAATCAAACGTCAGTTTGAAGATTCTTTTATTACCCAATGGCTACATTTTTATCATGGCACCGGAAGAATCGATTTTGAAACAGCGGTTGATTGGCAGCAGCATCAATTGCTGCTGAAGGCATTGCTGCCGATTGATGTCAACACATTGGAAGCGACATTTGATATTCAGTTTGGGCAGGTAAAACGACCTGTGCATCAAAACACGACATGGGACCAAGCACGTTTTGAGAGCTGTGGTCAAAAATGGGTTGATCTCTCAGAAGGAAATTATGGGGTTAGTATTTTGACAGATTCGAAATATGGGTTCAATACGGATTATCAAAAGATCGGGCTTTCTTTGATTAAATCGCCGATTGATCCGTATCCAGAAGCGGATCAAGGCTTTCATGAGTTTACCTACTCCTTGTACGCCCACGAAGGGACTTGGCAAGACGCGCAAACGATGGAAGAAGCTTTGGCATTGAATGTTCCCGTTCTAACCGTTCCAAGTGTGCCACAACTATCAGCAGAAGCTTTTCTAGCAGTCGATCAAAAGAATGTCTTGCTGGATACGGTGAAAAAAGCCGAAGATGAAGAGGCACTGATCGTGCGGTTGTATGAATATCACAATCAAACCACCGCCTGTCAATTGCGTTGCCAAAAAAGAATCAAAAAAGCGGTTTTAACGAATCTTTTGGAAGAAACCGTCGCTGAACTGCCGGTCGAGCCGCTGGATGCCCAAAGCATCACAATCCATTTCCAGCCTTTTGAGATCCAGACCATCATGCTTTATTTAGAAGACTAAATAGAAATGGAGAAGCATATGATTGAGACACTTTTACGGCAAATGACGTTGAAAGAAAAAATCGGCCAGCTGAATCAGCGTCTGTATGGTTGGGAAGTTTATGAAAAAACTAACGGAAAAATTATGTTGACTGAAACCTTTAAAAAAGAAGTAGCTCGTTTTGGCAGTCTTGGCTGGATTTACGGCGTGTTTCGAGCTGATCCTTGGTCAGGTAGAAATAAGCAAACAGGCCTGACGACCACGGAGTCCTATGAGCTATCCCTTATGATTCAAACTTATTTGCAGGAGCACACTCGGCTGGGGATTCCGGCCCTTCTCAGTGAAGAGTGTCCTCACGGGCACCAAGGTTTAGAAGCGACGACGTTTCCGGTCAATTTTAGTGTTGGTTCTAGTTGGAATCCAGAGCTGTATCAAGCGGCCCAAACCATCACTGCTCAAGAGATTCGGGCAAAAGGAGCCCATGTTGGCTTGGTTTCCGCATTGGACATTGCTAGAGATCCGCGTTGGGGGCGAACTGAAGAATGTTTCAGTGAAGATCCGTTTTTAACCAGCAGCTTTACCAAAGCGGCCGTCAGAGGATTACAAGGATCAAAAACAACGATAGAAAAGCAGAACGTTTTAGCGGTATTGAAGCACTTTGCTGCCCAAGGTGCAGGAATGGGGGGACACAATGCAGGGCCAGTGGCAATCGGTGATCGGGAATTCCGCGAGATCCATCTGCCACCAATGAAAGCAGGGATTGCTGCTGGGGCCTTGGGGTGTATGGCTGCATACAATGATCTAGACGGTATCCCGTGCCATGCCAATGCTTATTTGCTGCAAGATGTTTTACGAGAAGAAAGTGGCTTTACGGGAATTGTGATGGCCGATGGGTGTGGGCTGGATCGGATTGCTGACTGGCTGGGGAGCCACCCACAAGCGGCCGCCAAATCCTTGACCAGCGGTGTGGATGTTAGTTTATGGGATGAAGTTTTCCCAGTGTTAGAAGAAGCTGTCCTTGAGGGGCTACTTGCGGAAACGGCGATCGATGATGCAGTCCGTCGTGTGCTTCTTTTGAAAGAAAAACTTGGCTTGTTTAAAGAAGCAACGCCCCGTGTTTCATTGCCCCGTAAAGAAAAGGCGCAACAAGTTGCCTTGAAATTGGCGGAGGAATCGATTGTTTTACTAGAGAACAATGGTATTTTGCCTTTGAAGAAAACGCGACAAAAGATTGCCGTCATCGGTCCTCACGTTAAACAGCTCTATCATCAGCTGGGGGATTATACGCCATTCAAGGAAGAAACAACATGTACGACCCTTTGGGAAGGTTTGACCAGTTTAAGTACGCATCAAGCTGACTTCTTCTACGAGAAAGGCTGCGAAATCTCTAGTGGCACACTGGCTCAACGAAGGCAAGCCTGTCAGATTGCAGAAAAAGCGGATGTCGTCTTAGTGACGATCGGCGGCTCCAGTGCCCGTGATTTCACAACGGATTTTGACAAAAACGGTGCCGCCTTAAGGGGATCTCAGGAAATGACCAGTGGAGAAAACATCGACTTGGCTACCCTCGATTTGCCGCAATGCCAGTTGGATTTACTGTTTGCGTTGAAGAAGAGTAAAAAGCCGCTGATTGGGATCGTGATTTCCGGTCGACCGCATTGCTTAGCTCCTTTGCAAGACTTGTTCGATGGGGTGCTTTACGCTGGCTATCCCGGCCAATATGGAGGGGAAGCGATTGCTCGGATTCTTTTTGGTGAAACGGTACCTAGTGGGAAATTAGCAGTTTCTATTCCTGATACAGTTGGACAACTGCCTGTCTGTTATAATTATCGCAACACAGCGTTTCAAAAAGACTACCTCGATCAAAAAGGCGCACCAGTATATTCTTTTGGTTATGGTCTTAGTTATGCCTCTTTTATTTGCAGCTCGGTTTCGGCTGAATATGCAGGGGAAGGCATTATCGTCAGTGGCACACTTGAAAATCATTCTACTGTGTCTGGTAAAGAACTGGTCCAATGCTATCTAAAAGAGTATACAAAAGCATATGTGCCGAGGAAAAAAGTCTTATGCGGCTTTCAAAAAGTATGGGTGCCTAGTCAAGGACAAGCAACTTTTCAACTCGTGATCGGTGAAGCATCATTGCAGCAGCTGGCAATTTCCTTGGAAGAAACAACATCGTTTTGTCTGGAAGTCGAAACAGCAGGTCAGCAGTATCGATTTGTATTTCAACGGTCCAACCCTGACCGCACGTGGCAGGTAATTCAGAAAGGAGCAAAAGAATGATTCACTTTCCAAAAAACTTTTTATGGGGAGCGGCCGCGTCAGCACCGCAAACCGAGGGGGCCGCAGTGGTTGACGGCAAAAGTCCCTCTACATGGGACAAATGGTTTGAGTTGGAGCCGTCACGCTTTTACGATGGTGTCGGACCAAGCGACACCTCAAATACCTACTATCAATACCGGGAAGACGTAGCAAACATGAAGGCCATGAACTTGAATTCCTATCGGACATCGATTGCATGGACCCGCTTATTACCAGATGGAAAAACATTGAATCAGACGGCAGTCCGGTTTTATCGGGCATATTTTCAGGAAATGCTGGATCAAGGCATCGAACCGATCATTAATTTGTTTCATTTTGACATGCCTTGGTGGCTGATGGAAAAAGGAGGTTGGGAGGCGCGGGAATCCGTGGACCATTTTGCATTTTATGCAAAAACTGCTTTTGAACAATTTGGCGATTTAGTGAAAAAATGGGCGACCTTTAATGAACCATTGGTGCATATTGAATGTGGGTATTACGGAGATGCTCATTGGCCGCAAGTGCGTGATTTCAAGCGGGCAATTCAAGTTGGTTATCATACCTTGTTAGCCCATGCGAAGGCAGTTGCTGAGTTTCGTAAAATCGCACTTCCTGATGGAGAAATCTGTATCATCTTGAATTTGTCACCTGTTTATCCAAAAGTCAAGAAGCGGCTGATCGAGAAGCCGCTGAATGGGCAGATCTCTTGTATATTCGCAGTTTTTTGGACTGTGTCGTTTATGGACAATTTCCAGAAAAGCTAACGAGCTTATTCAAGGAGCATCAATTGTCCCCTGAATATGAAGCAACAGATGCGGAAATTTTTCGTGAAAATACCGTAGATTTTATTGGTTGCAATTATTATCAACCGTTGCGGATCCAAGCACCACTTCCGCAGAAGGCAGCATCCGGTCCCTTTGAGCCACGTCAGTTATTTCGTGGGTACGATTGGCCAGAGAAAAAAATCAATCCTCATCGCGGCTGGGAAATCTATCCAGAAGGGATTTACGATATCGCGATGCGTCTAAAGAATGACTATCAAAACATGCCATGGTTTGTTTCCGAAAATGGCATGGGGGTATCTGAGGAAGAACGGTTCATGGACGCCACGGGGCAGGTCAATGATACGTATCGGATCGCCTTTGTTGAAGACCATTTGCGTCAGCTGCATCATGCAATCGAAGACGGGTCTCCTTGTTTCGGTTACCATATGTGGACCTTTATGGATTGCTGGAGCTGGTTGAATGCATATAAAAACCGTTATGGGTTTTATCGAGTGGATTTGAAAAATGACTTCAAGCGTTATCCCAAAGCGTCCAGTTTTTGGTTGGCAGAAGTAGCTGCCAAGAATGCCCTTGATTGATCAAAGTGTCCTTAGAAGAAAAAATACCGCAGGAAAACTTTCCTGCGGACTTCTTTGGCTATGAATATTTTATAAATACTTCTCACGAAAATCGGCAATGGCTTGGCGTGAGGCATAGATATTGCGTGCCAGCTTTTCATTCTTGCTTAAAAAGACATAGAAAAGGACATCGACCGCCAATAGGTGGGCGATAATCGAATTCGTAGCAGCACTACGTTGGTTGGCTTCTTTGGAACGGGACACTTGCAGGGGAACATCCGCCAACTTTGTTAACGGATTACTGCCAAATCGGGTGAGTGACAGAATCGGGACGCCAAGATTTTTAACGATTTCTGCTAAGTGAACCATCTCAGGCGTGTGTCCACTGTTGGAAATGACCCAGAGGAGACTTTTTTTCTCGTTTTTGACGAGTTGCGGCAACAAGAGATTGTAGTCATTTTCAAACACGACGATTTTGCCTAAACGGGTCCATTTTTGTTGGATATCTTGTGCGATCAATGAAGAAGCACCGATCCCGCAGACAAAGATTCGCTCACGAGTCGCGATCAGTTCAGCGGCAGCCAACATCAGCTGTTCTTCTAACAATTGAGCCGTCTCATTCATAGTCACCTGTGCATTGTGGCTTAATTTAGATGTGATGGCATGAAAGGGCTCATTTAATTCAACATCGGCATAGCCCAAGTTTTCATTGGCATTTTGGCGCAAGCCGGATTCCGCAGATAATTGTATTTTTAAATCTGTCAAACTAGCAAAGCCGGTTTTTTTCGCAAAGCGTACGACAGTCGGCGCACTGATCCCAGTGGCTTCTGCTAATTGACTCGCAGTCATCGACGGCACTTTTTCAGGATTGGCCTCCATGAATGCGAAGAGTTTCTTCTCAGAAAGCGATAATTCATTTTTCATGCTCTCGATTCGGGAAAGAACGCTCATCCTTACACTTCCTTTAGATAGAGTAGTATCCTCAGTATAACATAAGTTTTGGAGGAGCTTTCAAAAGAAACGAAAAGAATAGGTAGATAAACTTGCTTTTTTACTTAGAATCAAGTAAAGTAATTACGTGTGAAAAGCACAGTACCTGTTACTTGGTTTAACGAATCACCAACGTTTTACTCAGTCGCAGGGGAAAAAGAAAAAGAGGTGAAAAACATGGCAATTTCAAAAGAACGCAAAAACGAAATCATCAACAAATTTGCACGTCATGAAGGAGATACTGGTTCTCCAGAAGTTCAAATCGCTGTTTTAACAGAAGAAATCAACCATTTGAACGAACATGCACGTATGCACAAAAAAGACCACCATTCATACCGTGGGTTGATGAAAAAAGTTGGACATCGTCGTAACTTATTAGCTTACCTACGTCAAAAAGACGTACAACGTTACCGCGAATTAATCCAAGCTTTAGGATTACGTCGTTAATCAAACAAAGAAAAGTGAGGTTCAACCCGAATCTCACTTTTTTGCTATGAATCACTGCGACTGCAGTGTCGGCTAAAACAGCTGATGCAGTCTGACAGGTGATCTCGAGTCATCTAAAAAGTGAAACACCGAAAGAGCGGCCTTTTGACTGGTGAATCAAAAAGCGCAGCTAAAAAGAATTTTGGGTCCTTGTAAGCAGCATCCTACTAACCAAATGAAAGCAGCGGAACGACATTCCGATTTTTTCATTTGTTTAGTAGTGACTTGCTGGGATCCGATGAAAAGGAGCAGAACATGACAGAAAAACAAGTATTCAAAACAACTTGGGGCGGCCGCCCATTAGAAGTAGAAGTTGGCCAATTAGCCAAACAAGCAAACGGAGCTGTATTGGTTCGTTATGGCGATACGGTTGTCCTAAGTGCAGCGGTTGCATCTAAGGAAGCAAAAGATACCGACTTTTTCCCATTAACAATCAATTACGAAGAAAAAATGTATGCCGTAGGGAAAGTACCTGGTGGCTTTATCAAACGGGAAGGACGTCCAAGTACGGAAGCAACCTTGACTGCCCGCTTGATCGATCGTCCGATCCGTCCAATGTTTGCGGAAGGTTTCCGTAACGAAGTACAAGTAACAAACATCGTAATGAGTGTTGAACAAGATTGTACGCCAGCAATGGCGGCAATGTTAGGTTCTTCTTTAGCATTGTCTATTTCAGATATCCCGTTTGACGGACCGATCGCTGGTGTTGATGTTGGTCGGGTCAATGGTGAGTACGTCTTGAATCCAACAGTAGAACAAGCAGAACAAACTGATATCGAATTGACAGTAGCTGGAACGAAAAAAGCTATCAACATGGTTGAATCAGGCGCGAAGGAAGTTTCTGAAGAAGACATGTTAGGTGCGTTATTATTCGGTTTTGATGCTATCCAAGAATTGGTTGCCTTCCAAGAAGAAGTTGTCGCAGCTGTGGGTAAACCAAAAATGGAAGTCAAATTGTTACAAGTAGATGCTGACTTGAAAAAAGAAATTTTCGACGGCTACTACCAAACAATGAAAACTGCTGTTATGACTGAAGAAAAATTGGCTCGTGAAGACGAGATCGATAAAGTCAAAGACACAGTGAAAGAAGTGTATGCAGAAAAATTTGCTGGACATGAAGAGGAAGCACAATTCTTGAAAGAAGTGAAACAAATCGCGGAAGATCTTGAAAAAGATGTGGTTCGCGAATTGATCACCATCGACAAGATTCGTCCGGATGGCCGTCAATTAGACGAAATCCGTCCATTGGCATCAGAAGTTGGCTTATTGCCACGTGTTCATGGTTCTGGTCTATTTACTCGGGGACAAACCCAAGCATTGTCTGCTTGTACATTAGCACCTTTAGGCGAACACCAAATCATTGATGGATTAGGGGTTGAAGAATCAAAACGATTCATCCACCATTACAACTTCCCTCAATTTTCTGTTGGTTCGACTGGTCGTGCCGGCTCACCAGGACGTCGTGAAATCGGTCATGGTGCATTAGGCGAACGTGCCTTAGCACAAGTGATTCCTGATGAAACAGACTTCCCTTACACAATCCGTCTCGTTGCAGAAGTATTAGAATCAAATGGTTCTTCTTCTCAAGCAAGTATCTGTGCAGGAACCTTAGCATTGATGGATGCAGGGGTGCCAATCAAAGCACCAGTTGCAGGTATCGCAATGGGACTTGTATCTGATGGTGAAAACTACACGATCTTAACTGATATTCAAGGCTTAGAAGATCACCTTGGCGATATGGACTTTAAAGTTGCTGGAACCAAAGATGGGATCACTGCGTTACAAATGGATATCAAGATTCAAGGAATCACTGAACAAATCTTGACAGAAGCATTAGATCAAGCGAAAAAAGCACGGATGGAAATCTTAAATGAATTGACATCAACATTGGCTGCTCCTCGTGAAGAGTTAAGCCAATACGCACCGAAGATCGAAATGATCCAAATCGATCCTGCGAAGATCAAAGATGTAATCGGTAAAGGCGGCGACACCATCAATGGCATCATTGATGAAACTGGCGTGAAAATCGATATTGATCAAGACGGAAAAGTTTCGATTGCTTCTGCTGATGCAGAAATGATCCAAAAAGCTATCAAGATCATTGAAGAATTGACGAAAGAAGTAAAAGTTGGCGAAGTGTACCTTGGGAAAGTTGTCCGTGTTGAAAAATTCGGTGCGTTTGTCAACTTGATCAAAGGCAAAGACGGCTTAGTTCACATTTCACAACTTGCGAACGAACGGGTCAACAAAGTAGAAGACGTTGTCAAAGAAGGCGACGAAATCTTAGTGAAGGTCACAGAAATCGACAAACAAGGCCGTGTGAACCTTTCAAGAAAAGCACTATTGAACGAAGATAAAGCAGAGCAAAAATAAGCTGCTATTTCTAAATTATCGCATTGAAAAGCAAAGTCTAGGAAACTAGACTTTGCTTTTTTTTTGTCTAAGTAGCACATCTTCAAAAGGGTCTTACTTGACAGGAGTTATTTTTTGCTTTAGTGCGAAAAATAAGAGATAATTCAGAATATTGTCTTTGCCATGCAAGCAATAATTCTAAGATGTTAAACGCATCTTATTTAGGATAAGGAGTACGATATGAAACAAACATTTCCAACTGATTTTTTATGGGGAGCATCGATTTCCGCTCACCAAACCGAAGGAGCGTATCAAACCGATGGCAAGGGACTGAGTGTCCAAGATACTCGTCCAAGAGACAACCACAAGATCGCGGATTTTACTGTGGCTGTCGACCATTACCACCAGTACAAAGAGGATATCGCCTTGTTAGCAGAAATGGGGATCAAAATTTTCCGTTTTTCGATCGCTTGGTCGCGAATTTTTCCAGAAGGGCGCGGTACTATTAATCAAAAAGGATTGGATCATTACAGCGATGTCATTGATGAATTGCTGAAACACGGCATTCAGCCCTTTGTAACGTTGAACCATTTTGACTTGCCGCAAGCATTGGAAGACGAAGGCGGCTGGACAAAACGCAGCACCGTTGAGGCATTTGCCGCATACGCCAAAACGCTGTTTACAGCCTATGGGGATCGAGTGACGCACTGGCTGACGATCAATGAACCAAATATCATGCTGTTGGTGGATCAAAAAATATTAGGGAAAAAGATTCCATTATCAGAAAAATACCAGCAATTTCATCACCTGATGATCGCTGAAAAATATGCTTTCGAAGCGTGTCATGAAATCGTACCGAATGGCAAAATCGGACCGGTGCCGAATATTTCGTTGGTCTATGCGGCGACTAGTCGACCAGAAGACAACCAAGCGGCGCTGTATTTCAACAGTGTCCGGAACTGGGCGTACCTTGATTTCGCCTGCTTCGGTCGTTACAATACGGTCTTTCAAGATTATTTGAACCAAAACGGCCTCACGATTGACTTTGGTCCGGAAGATGAGGTGTTGATGAAACGGGCTCTGCCTGACTTTGTCGCAATGAACTTCTACACCACGGTGACAGTGGAGCAGCCGACGGAAGCTGGGGACATGAAAAACGGCATCAGTGATCAGCAAAGTGAAGACATTATGGAGCGTGGTTTTTACAAAGGGTTCACCAATACGTTCTTGAAGAAAAATGCCTTCAATTGGACCATCGATCCCTTGGGACTGAAAACGACGTTGCAAACACTTTATGATCGTTACCACTTGCCGATCATCATTACTGAAAACGGCTTAGGGGCCGAAGACCATCTAGAAGCAGATGGCGCGGTTCATGATCCGTACCGTATCGATTATTTGTCGCAGCATATCAATCAATGCTTAGCCGCGATCAATGCTGGGGTGGATCTGATCGGATATAGCCCGTGGTCTGCCATTGATTTGATTAGTGTGCATGAAGGGATTCGAAAACGGTATGGTTTTATTTACGTAGATCGCAATGATGCAGAGGAAAAAGAACAAAAACGAGTGAGAAAAGACAGCTTTTATTGGTATCAAAAGCTGATTGAAGAAGGGGCGATCCCTTCGTTGGAGGAGTAATGATGACAAGTGTTTTTACCTTTTTAGAAACGCGTTTGATGCCGCCATTGAATAAGTTGGCGAATTTACGCTTTATTCGCGCAATCATGCAAGCTGGGATCATTACGGTCCCTTTTACGATCGTCGGATCGATTTTTTTAATCATCAATAATTTACCACAAATCATTCCACCACTGGCTGGCTTTTTCGAACAAACGATTTTACGATTTTCACCGCTTTATAGTGTCGTAACTACCATGTCTGTTGGCTCGATTGCTGTTTTTTATTGTTTAGCAACAGGGTATTATTTAACTGAGATCTATCATAAAGAAGAGCATTTGACTATGAGCAGTTTTGTAGGGGCGTTATTAAGTTTGTTTGCCTTTTTAATGACGATCGTCCAAGTCGATATCACAGATGGTGCGGCACAATTGCTGCAGTCAGAGAGCGAAACCGCCATTGTTTATAATGGGGTCGCTTTAGGCGGTTGGATCACTCGCTTCAGTGGAGTAGGGATCTTCATCGGGATTATCACTGCAGTACTTGCTACGTCAGTCTATCGTTTTTGTGTAAAAAGAAAGATCACCATCCAGATGCCTGAAGGGGTTCCTGATGGAGTCAGCAAAGCATTTGCGTCATTGATCCCAGCGATTTTGATTGCCTTTTTGATGGTGGCGATCAATGGAGTACTGGCGGTTTTCCACACGGATCTTCACGGATTGCTATCCAAACCATTTGAATTCGTGAAGGAGTTGACGGGTTCGTGGTTAGGAATCATCGTGATTATGCTCCTTATCCATCTCTTATGGGCAGTGGGGGTTCATGGGACGGCAGTTATAAAAAATAGTTTCATCAATCCCATCCTATTGGTGGCTCTAACTGAAAATATCGATGGTGCCAATAATATTTTTGCTGGGGATTTTGTGAACATGTATATTTTTATGGGTGGCGCAGGAAGTACACTTGGATTGGTTTTATTGATGCTGTTTGTGGCAAAATCACAACAGCTCAAAGTCTTAGGAAAAGCAGCGATCTTACCGGGGCTTTTTAACATCAATGAACCAGTGATCTTCGGGGCACCGATCGTCTACAATCCGTATTTGATCATCCCCTTTATCGTAACACCTTTGATCAACGTGACGATTGCTTACTTTGCTAGCTCGTTTGGCTTTGTCGATAAAGTCATTACGGGAATTCCCTGGATTTCACCGGTGGGCATAGGGGCGTTTTTAGGAACCGGCGGTGATTTCCGAGCCATCCTGATCGCTTTGATCAACTTAGGGGTTTCCATTCTCTGCTATTATCCATTCTTTAAGATGTACGATGGCAAACTCTACACGGAACAACTTGCCAATCAAGCATAAGTAGAAAAAACAGCAAAACGCCCGTTGATGGACTTCTAGTGAAGTGCCAACAATGGGCGTTTTTGCTAGTGCAAATAGTGGTCACGTATGCAAAGACTGTTGATACAAGACACAATCATCGCAATCTTTGCGGGTTGGTTTGGCTTGCTGGGGTGTTTCTTTGTGTAATGGCAAAAGCATACGCAACCCGTTTAAGATAACTAAGATCGTGCTTCCTTCATGACCCACGACCCCTAGAGGTAGCGTGAGAAATTCAAGGAAGTTTGAAGCGATCAGCAACAAGATGACACTGATAGAAAAGACGATGTTTTGTTTGATGATCCGCTGTAATTTCTTAGCCAAACGGTGACTGTCGACCAAACGCAGCAAATCATTTTTCATCAAGACGATCTCCGCCACATCCATTGCGACATCTGTTCCTTCGCCCATCGCGATCCCTACACTTGCGGTCGCTAAGGCGGGGGCATCATTGATCCCATCACCGACCATCGCATTGATTTGGTAGGTTTCTTTCATTTCTTTGATCCGAGTGGTTTTCTCATCAGGCAGGCAATCACTTTCGTAGTCAGACAAGCCGATTTCTGCGGCGATCACTTTGGCAGTACCTAAATGATCACCCGTCAGCATCGTCGTGTGAATTCCTTGCTTATTGAAGTAGGCAAGACTCTCACGAGCTTCAGGACGGGGCTGATCCAATAGTGCTAAATACCCTGCTAATACACGGTCACGATTGATATAAATCAAGGTTTTTCCGGCTGCTTTCAATTCTTGGATGCGGGTTTGTTCACTGACAGCAACAGAGGTTAGATCGACTTCTTTTCCAATCGTCCAATGGGCAGCTTGGTAAGTGGTGGCTAGACCGACCCCCGCTTGTTCTTCCACTGCTAATTCCAATGGTCTTTCATCGTGGAAATACGCCAAGATCGCTTCAGCCAATGGGTGATTTGATTGTTTTTCCATCCCAACAATCAGTTGGGGGATAAACGGTTCATCCAGCAATAGATGAACATCAGTGACAGCAGGTTTGCCTCGAGTCAGCGTTCCGGTTTTGTCAAAAGCGATCGCTTTGACATTGGCAAAGGCATCCAAGGCTTGTCCGCCTTTGCATAAAACGCCCAAACGAGCAGCGTGAGAAATGGCTGCTAACGTCGCAGGAGTAGCAGAGGCGACTAAGGCACAAGGGGATGCCACTACTAGTAAGACCATGCCACGATAAAAACTTTCTTGGAACCCCCAATTCGTGAAAAACGTACACAAAACGATCATTAGTGGGACGGCGATCAGGACGATCGGCACATAGATCCGTTCGATTTTTTCGATCAGGGTCGCCGTTTGACTTGGCATTTGCTGCGCTTCTTCCACCAATTGAATGATTTTTGCAAAGCGGGTGTTTTCACTCGTTTGAGTAACTTCAATGTACAATGGCTGCCCAAGGTTGATGGTTCCCCCAAAGACTTCACTGCCTAAACGTTTCTCGACAGGAATGGATTCGCCACTGATGGCCGCCTCATCAACACTGCTGGTTCCTTGGATCACGATACCGTCGATCGGGATCGCACTGCCTTTTGCCACCATAATCGTATCTTTTAACTGAAGGGCTTCGACTGGTACTTCGACGAGCTCCCCAGATTCAATCATTTTTAAGGCAGTCGTTGGTTGCAGTGCCATTAATGAACTAATTTCTCGCGTACTTTTGTTGGTCGTATATTCCTCAAGGGCACCGCTCAAACAAAAGATAAAGGTCAGCATCGCCCCTTCAAACCAATGCCCAATGATACAGGCACCAATGGCGGCTAACGCCATCAGTAGATCGACGTTCAACCGTTTGTCGTGCACCAATTCTTGCGTGCCTTCCCAGGTTTGTTTCCAACCCCCGGCAAGAATCGCTAACAGATAAGGGACAAAGCTATAAGGAATGGAAAAAGATGCCATAAGAAAGCCAGTTGCCATCAATAGCAAACAAGCAATCGTTGAAAAAACAGCCGACGATTCGGATTTACTCATAAGAAACGCCTCCTTTTGAATGTAGTCTATGAATGAAAAAACCGATCCTTTTCTCAAGAAACAATCGATTGTTCCTCCCTCAACTTGAGCATAGCACATTCGAAAACAAGATGGTAAAAAAACAACGTACCTGATAATGAAAGTGATTATCAAGTAGCGATTAAATAACGCTACTATCCAAATGATAAATGGAAACTCACTATTATAGAAAAAAGAACACAAAAAAAGCAGTACAATAAAAAACGAATTGTACTGCTTTTGCTTGTTCGATGTGGTAGTCAGCGACTGGATCGGTTAACGCAAACTATACTTTGCTAAGGGAATCTGACGTGCTTCACACCACTCTTTGACAGCACCAGAAAAAATCAGCTGGATCTTGGTGAGGTCTTTGGTACTTGTCTGTCCTGCCATAGTGTAGAGCAGCTGTAGCTGTTCCTTCCATGATTGCAAGGTGGCGATCGTTTCTTCTTTGCCTTTTGACAAAAGCAGCACGAGGATCGTGGCGGATAGTCCTACACTATCCGCACCAAGGCAAAGTGCTTTGAAGATATCGTAAGCATCCCGAACGCCGCCTGAAGCGATGCGGGTAAAGGGCTGTTGGATCTCATTTGCTTCCAGCAAGGAAATCACGGTGGATTGACCAAAGGTGTCTAAATACGCCAATTCACGTTTTTTTCGACGAGCATTTTCGATTTGAGTAAAACTTGTGCCGCCGCTGCCAGCAACATCAATCGTTTGTACGCCGATCGCCAGTAACTGCTGAATCGTTTCACGAGACATCCCAAAGCCGACTTCTTTGACGACAACCGGAACGGCAACGGAAGCAACCGTTTTTTCCAATAAGGACAGCCATTGGCTAAATTGACGATCGCCTTCGGGCATCACTAATTCTTGTGGTGCATTAAGATGGATCTGCAAGGCGTCGGCGCCAAACAGTTCTACTGCCCGTTGTGCATTTTCAACGGGACTGCCCGCACCAATATTGGCTAATAAGAAGCCGTCAGGATTGGCTTTACGGACGATACGGAAAGAATCGGCGACACTTGGGTCTTTTAAGGCAGCCGAAACGGAGCCGGTTGCCATCATCAAGTCACAGGCTTGCGCGATCTCTGCTAACTCTTGATTGATTTTTAAGGTTTTTTCACTGCCGCCTGTCATGGCATTGATGAAAAAAGGGCTGGAAAATGAGCGGTCAAAGACAGTCGTCGTAATTGACACATCAGCCACGTCAATTTGCGGAAAGGACTGGTGGACCAAGCGAACTGCATCAAAATCGTTGCTGTGTTCTTTATGGAACGCTTTTGCTAAGGAAACATGTTCATCTTTTCGATTCATGATAGGTCCTCCCGGTAATGGTAAACATGCAGCGGCAATGGGGTGATCTCGGCTTTTTCCCACGCACTCATCAATGGTAAAATACCGGTTTTCTGGTCAACGATCACGATGCCACAATCGCCACCGCCGGCACCAGAAGATTTGGCTGCGCCACAATAATTTTCTGCTAGATCACAAAGCTTTTTAAGTGCGGGGGTTTCAATCGGTACACCAGTTAGTGCAGACAACTCCCGCAGGAGCTTTCGATTTTCCGTGATCATTTTTTTGATCGTGCGACTGTCTTCATTTAAAAAGCCGTCGATCAATCGATTGACGCAGTCTTTGCTGGCTGCTAAAAAGGCGGCATAGGCGTTTTCTTTTTCTTCTTTGGATTGATAGACTTGATCCACTAAATCAGAAGTAGAGGCAGGAGAGCCTGTCCAACCAATCAATAGTCGAAGCGATTTCGGAACCGTCAAGGGACGGATCGATAATCCTGGCCAATCGAAAGCAATCAATTCTGTTAAGGTATGGTCCTTTTGTTTGGCTAAGACCCAGTCGTGATCGAAGGTTGAAAAAGCGATCCAGCCGCCATAACAAGAGGCCGCAATATCACCGCACGACCCATTGCCTTGAACAGCGAGATGGGCAAGAGCCGCAATTTTGAATTGGGTCAACCGATCCATTTCCATTTGATAGTACAGATTCAATGCTTTGACCGTGGCAACAGTCACGGCACCGCTGGAACCGAGGCCATATTTGCGACCATTCGAGTTATCCAGTTCACTGGTCACTTTTAAATCGTAAAAGGAAAGGGGGATGCCTTTTTCTTGGGCATATTTTTCCGTCAGACGAATGGCTGCCAAAATATAGTGGAAAGGATTATCCCGATGGTCTAAGACTAATTCGCCTTTGCGACGCGTCCAGCGAATCGGCAGGTCGCTGTATTGGGCAGACTGGATGCTGCCGTTTTTACGGGCCTCTTCCACATTGACTGTAATAAATTGGTCAACGGCAACGATGATTGCAGGATGACCAGGTTCGACAACGGCGTATTCACCAGCAATAAATAGTTTTCCGGGAACGGATAGTTCAATCATTTCGACACTCCTAATCGATGGCTTCTTAATGGCTTCTTAGTTGATGGCAGAAGATTCTTCCACCGGTAAAAAGGCTAATCCTTTACCCGCGTGAGCAGTTACTAATTGTTCTGAGGCAAAGTGAGCACTTAATTCACGTAAAATCGTTTGTTCTTCTTGTTTTTGGCATAAAACTTTGACATTGGGACCAGCATCCATCGTGAAATAGCAAGCCAATCCTTTTTTTCGCAGCATTCGGACACATTCCATGGCTCGTAAAGATTCAGAAGACCAATAAGTAAAAGGTGGTTCGGCGGCTAAGGTCGTTCCATGCATTTTCAAGGCGTTGGCCTCGGTCGTTTCACCTAAAGCAGTAAAGTCTTTCTCGGCAATCGCTTGTTTCATTTTCACGAGATCAGTTGCGGTGGCAGTAAGCCAACCCGGATAAAAACTCGAGGTTTCAACGGTTCGACGCATCCCCTCACGACTGGAAACTTCTTTGGCTTGTGCGTTGATCAAAATAAAGATCATACTCAATTCTTCTTCCCAGCCATTCGACGGCACTTGCGTGGCAAAAGAAGTCTCATCGGTGCCTTGATGCCATTCAGCAAAGCCGCCGTAGATACTCCGACACGCCGAACCAGAACCGCGACGGGCCAAACGGGATAACTCTTGCTCCGACAAGTTTAATTCCAGTGCTTCACTACAGGCACCCGCCAATGCCGCTAATCCACTGGCAGAAGAGGCAAGTCCGGCAGCGGTTGGAACAAAATTTTGACTTTCCACCGTGGCATACCACGGGCAGTCCGCTTTTTTTCGTACCAGATCCAAAAAGTCCGCAACTTTTTTTGTGGCAGCGTCTGTTTGAACCACGCCATCCAATGTAAAGCGATCTTGCGTAAAATCGGGTGAAAAAGCCACCGTTGTTTCTGTGTAAAAAGCATCGAGGGTCAGGGACAAACTATTGTTCATCGGTAAAATGAAAGTTTCATCTTGTTTTCCCCAATACTTGATCAATGCGATATTCGTGTAGGCGCGAGCCTTTCCCTTATACATGTTCATAAACTCCTAATCCTTGTATCCATGCCGCACGAGCGCCATCGGACAATAAAATACGGCTGATATTCTCAGCCTGTTCCTTCGTTTTGGTTAGTGCGATCATACAGCCGCCCCGGCCCCCGCCGGTCAGCTTTGCCCCGTAAGCACCGTGTGCCAACGCTAAGGAAACCAACTGATCCAGTTGCTGATTGCTGACCCCTAGCTGCTGCAGGGCCTGATGGGCGTTGTTCATGCTTTCACCTAATACTTCTAATTGATTGGCTATGATGGCCTCTTTAGCTTTTTTGGTTTCGATCCCTAAACGCTGGATTGCTTGACTAGCCAGCTGCTTGCTGGTTTCAAAAAGATGGGCGACACTTTTGACTGCTTCTCTCGTTTGCCCTTTGATTCCAGTATCAGCGACGAGCAAATAACCGTCGATCGTGAGGGGAAACGAAGTGATGGGATGCCCTTTGATAAAGTAAATGGCATCTGTCCCACTGGCTGCCGCAGCATCGATCCCGCTAGGATTGCCATGAGCGATTTTTTCAGAAAAGTTGACATAGGTCATCAATTCTTCTTTTGTAAAGTCTTTTTTGATCCAATCAAAAAAAGCGCGAGTCAGTGCAACAGCGACCGCCGCGCTAGAACCCATTCCCCGTTCAGAAGGGATAGTGCTGACGATGGAGGTTGCAAAAGGACCCGTGTGGAAGTCTTGTTGCAGACGATGCAGCAAGTCTTTGACATTTTTTAAGTGGCTGGGGACTTCTTCAAGCAGACCGTGATAGTAACTTGAAATCAAGGTGCTTGTTTCATTTGCTGTGATCTCGACTTGTACTTTTGCTCCCGCAAAAGGGAAAGCAATTGCTGGTTCACCGTAAACAACCGAATGTTCACCCATTAAGATGATTTTTCCTGTAGCTATGCCAGTACCAATTGACATTATTTTCCTCATTTCTCTAGGGAGCTTACCCCACATGATTCATTTATCGTTTGTCAGTCAATTGTAACTATCTCCTGACAAAAACACAATTTAATTAAAGATCCTTTCCTATTTTACTAGAAGAAGGCTCTTTCGTTAAGCATTCCGTATGAGATTTCAAAAAAAAGCAAAAATCTTTAAACTTTTATTGAAAAAATTCTTGATCTGTGCTTCAAAAGTTTCAGTTGACGGCACAAGATATAGTGTTGTATAGTTGATATCGCAAAGGCAACATACAATATTTAGTGATGAGTGAGTTGGGGGATATGAGCGTGATCGTATTAGCAGGAACGATTGGTGCCGGTAAATCAAGTTTGACCGCATTGATCGCCAATCATTTTGGCAGTCAAGCCTTTTATGAATCGATCGATGACAATGAAGTGTTACCATTATTTTATGCAGATCCAAATAAATATGCGTTTTTACTGCAAATCTATTTCTTAAATAAACGATTTGAAAGTATCAAGCAAGCCATGAAAGACGACAATAACGTCCTGGACCGTTCCATTTATGAGGATTCACTGTTGTTCCATTTAAATGCGGACCTTGGGCGAGCGACCGATACCGAGGTCAAAGTCTATGATGAATTGTTAGCCAATATGTTAGAAGAGCTGCCGTATGCAGCCCACAAAAAGCATCCAGATCTTTTGGTGCATATTCGCGTTTCTTTTGAAACGATGCTCGAGCGTATTGAAAAACGTGGGCGGGAATATGAGCAGTTGACCTTTGATCCTTCGTTATACGACTATTACAAAGAGTTGAACAAACGCTACGATCAATGGTACGAAGAGTACAATGAGAGTCCAAAGATCCAGATCGATGGCGATCAATTCAATTTTGTCGAAGACCCGCAAGCGGCACAGGCCGTTTTAACGATGGTGGAAGAGGCCTTGAAAGACGCCCGTAAATAAGTAATAGCCAATACAGCCAGGAAAGTCCTTTGATTGGGCTTCTGGCTGTTTTCTTTTATAATAGAAGAAAGCAAGAGTGGAGGATGGATTGTGGAAAACAAACATGTCTTTTATGACGGAAACTATGAATGGATTCAAGTCGACCAACAAGACGCAAAAAGCGTGATGGCACTGCAAAAACAATATCATTTGTCTGACGAGATGCTTACGTACTCTTTAGATAAAAACGAACGCGCGCGGGTCGAATATGATGCCGAAGAGGAAGCATTGCTGCTGGTTTTCAATGTACCTCAGCAAGAAAAGCGTGAAAATCATTTTGAGACCAGCCCGATGACGTTTATTTTAAAAAGGAAGCAACTCTTTACTTTTGCATCCCACAATACCCGTTATGTGATTCCAATGATGGAGCGCTTGATCCTGCAAAACCCGCTGCAAACGCCCATTCATTTTTTGTTTCAAAGCTTGTTCTTGATTTCTGGCACGTTTTTTCCGTTAGTCGAAGAAGTCAATAGTGAGCGGATTCGCTTGAATCAGCGACTACGGGAAAAAACAACCAATAAAAACTTACTGCAAATGTCTGATTTGGAAGTTGGACTGGTTTTTTTAGTGTCTGCCACGAAACAAAATGCGGTCCTCTTGGAGCAAATCAAAGCATTATCCATTTATCGTTTGATGGATGATGATGAGCGGGAACAACTGGATGATGCCTTGATCGAAGCCAAACAGGCAGTGGAAATGACCCAACTGGCATTCCAAATTTTGGAACAATTGTCTGGTACCTACAATAATCTATTAAACAATAACTTGAATGATACCATGAAGTTTTTGACCGTTTGGTCCCTCTTATTGACTGTGCCTTCCATCGTCACCAGTTTCTTTGGCATGAATGTTCCGCTGCCTTTTACCAATAGTATTTTCGGTTGGGGTATTGCCTTGTTGATCAGTTTAGTGTTATCCGTCTGGATGTTGATTGCTTTATGGCGCAGAATTCGTTAGTCGATCACCAAACCTAGACCGGCGGCGATGACCAAGGCTTGTTCTTGATCGACTGTTAGTCCTCGCAAGTGTTCAAAGGACAACGCGATCTTTTGAAATTGATTGGTCCGAAAATCTAAAGTTGCTAATTTTGTGTGAAACCAGTTGCTATTGTTCAACTGGTTTTCTTGTAGCGTCAAGTGTTTCCAATCCATCTCATAAAACTCACTGTCGTTTAGTTGGCACTGACGAAACAGCATCGTCCGTAAATTGGTATTGCTAAAAGAAGCAAAGTTTGCCACGCAATCTTCAAAGGTACAGTCACGGAAATAGCTTTCCGCAAAATTCGTACCAGTCAATTTACACTGTTTAAAGTGAACACGATGAAAGCTGGCACCAAAACATTCCAGATTAGAAAAATCGCAGTTCTCAAAGAGGACATTTTGACATTCCCATTGACTCAAGCGTGTTTTTTGCATCGTCACTTTCTTGAAATGACATTGCTTCAAGATAAGGTTTTTGCAAGTATCATAGCTATAATCACCGCCTTCGAACACCCCCCCTTCGAAAAGCAGTTCTTCTTCTAAATAAAAATCCTGTGGCTCTAATGCCGACAATAAGGGCGGTAGTGGCAATACGATTTTTTTCTTCATCAAGATCCCATCCTGTATGTTTTTCTCTCAGTATAACACGGCGAATCGATGCCGCGATAGTTACGAAAAAGCGGCAGGGTATTGTGAAATTTATTCAATCGGTTTGCAGAATGCTTTTATAACAAGGAAAATCTTTGATTTTTAATACATATTTTTTCACAATCTTTTTACTTGCAAGACGAAAATAATTTCGATATAGAAACTTAACCCGCTGAAAGTGACGTATATCAACGAAAAACTGTCACAAATTTTTAAAATCGCGAAAAAGTTGATAGTTTTCAAATTCACAAGCGAGCTATAATGACAATGTAAACAAAAGGAGGAAATTTTCCATGACAAAAACAGTTATTATCGGTGCAAACCACGCGGGGATTGCTGCTGCCAATACACTATTAGATAACTACAAAGACCAAGAGGTCGTAATGATCGACCGTAATACAAACTTAAGCTACCTAGGTTGTGGGACTGCTTTATGGGTTGGACGTCAAATCGATTCATACGAAGGCTTGTTCTATACAAAACGTGAAGATTTTGAAGCAAAAGGTGCAAAAATCCATATGGAAACAGTGGTTGACCATATCGATTTTGAGAAAAAAGAAGTACACGCTGTGACCAGTGAAGGTGAAACGATCGTTGAATCTTATGACAAAGTTGTCATCGCAACTGGATCTGTTCCGATCTCACCCAAAGTACCTGGACGTGACTTGAAAAACATCCATTTCTTGAAAAAATTCCAAGATGGACAAACGGTTGATAAAGAGTTAGCCTCAGAAGACGTGAAAAACGTTGCCGTTATCGGTGCTGGTTACATCGGTGTTGAAATTGCTGAAGCAGCAAAACGCCGTGGTAAAAATGTGTTGCTTTTTGATGCAGCGACACGGGCATTGCCAAACTACTACGACAAATGGTTCACAGAAGATATGGACAAAAACTTAGCTGACAATGGTATTGAATTGCATTTCGGTGAATTAGCACGTGAATACAAAGGAACAGAGAAAGTAGAAGCAGTTGTAACAGACAACGGCGAATACCCAGTTGATCTAGTGATCAATGCGATCGGTTTCTTACCAAACAATGAGCTAGGCAAAGATCATTTGGAATTGTTTGCTAACGGCGCGTACTTAGTGGACCGCCATCAACGGACAAGCGATGCAGATGTTTACGCAGTCGGTGACTGTGCAACTGTGTACTCAAATGCTTTGCAACAAACCACTTATATCGCATTAGCAACGAATGCCGTACGTTCAGGGATCGTCGCTGCCCATAATATCGGCGGAACTTCTTTAGAATCAACAGGTGTTCAAGGATCAAACGGGATTTCGATCTTCGGCTACAACATGGTTTCAACTGGCTTGTCAGTAGAAGCTGCCGAACGTAATGGCATGAAAGTGAAATACTCTGATTACGAAGATACCCAAAAACCAGGCTTCATGAAAGAAAATGCGACGGTTAAAATCCGCATCGTCTATGAAGAAGAATCACGCCGCATCGTTGGTGCACAAATGGCATCACGAACATCTGAAATCGCAATGGGCATCCACATGTTCTCACTAGCGATCGAAGAAGGCGTAACGATCGACAAGATGAAGCTATTAGATATCTTCTTCTTGCCTCACTTCAATCAACCATACAACTACATCACGATGGCTGCGTTGAAAGCAGAATAAGAAACACGAAAGTCGGAGCGTATGCTCCGGCTTTTTTTTGAAACAATCATGAAAACTGTTGACAATAAGAGGAAAAAGCAGTATACTATAAAAGTTGAGAAATAAAAGCAGAAGCACCCGCTTCTCGCCTGAGTGAAGATATCGCTGGGCAGAATAGGATTCCTACCATTTATTTGTGTGGAGTACGTGCGGGTTCGTGAAGAACTCGTTTTTTTATTGTCTGATTTCGAATCGACAAGCTTTTCTTTCTCTCAAAAAACTCGGAGGTGAATGACCATAGCAAAGGATATGATGGTAAACGACGGCATTCGTGCACGTGAATTGCGTTTGATTGATCAAAACGGCGAACAACTTGGTGTAAAGAGTAAAGCTGAAGCATTGCAAATTGCAGAACGAGCAAACCTTGATGTGGTATTGGTGGCACCAAATGCTAAGCCGCCAGTAGCAAGAATTATGGATTACGGGAAATTCCGCTTTGAGCAACAGAAAAAAGACCGTGAAGCTCGTAAGAAACAAAAAGTAATCAACATTAAAGAGGTTCGTTTAAGTCCAACGATCGACGTCAATGATTTCAATACAAAATTGCGTAATGCACGTAAATTCCTTGAAAAAGGGGACAAAGTGAAAGCTTCGATCCGTTTCAAAGGCCGTGCCATTACCCATAAAGAAATTGGTCAGAAAGTGTTAGATCGTTTGGCGGAAGAAACTGCTGATTTGGCAACTGTTGAGCAAAAGCCAAAAATGGATGGCCGCAGTATGTTCTTAGTCTTAGCACCAAAAAACGATAAATAATGACTCACTGAGTTTCAGTTTAAAGTCAGATAACGAAAGATTTTGAGGAGGAAATTAGTTATGCCAAAACAAAAAACACACCGCGGATTAGCAAAACGCGTAAAACGCACTGGCGGCGGCGGATTGAAACGCTTCCGTGCCTTTACCAGTCACCGTTTCCACGGCAAAACAAAAAAACAACGTCGTCAATTGCGTAAAGCTTCAATGGTTTCAGCTGGCGATTACAAACGTATCCGTCAACAACTAGCACGCATGAAATAATTGCGTAACCCAAGCTTCACGTATACAAACAATTATCGATTTTCATATTAGGAGGAATTATACATGGCACGTGTTAAAGGTGGAACAGTAACTCGTAAACGTCGTAAAAAAGTGCTTAAATTAGCAAAAGGTTACTACGGTTCTAAACACACTCTATTTAAAACAGCAAAAGAACAAGTAATGAATTCATACAACTACGCATACCGCGATCGTCGTCAAAAGAAACGCGACTTCCGCAAATTGTGGATCGCTCGTATCAACGCAGCGGCTCGTATGAATGGCTTAAGCTACTCAAAATTGATGCACGGCTTGAAATTAGCTGAAATCGACATCAACCGCAAAATGTTAGCTGACTTGGCTGTAAACGATGCAGCAGCATTTACTGCATTAGCTGACCAAGCAAAAGACGCTTTAAACAAATAATCAATCGTTGGCAACAACGTTAGCCCCGCTCTTTGAGCGGGGTTTTTTTGTTTTTCTCGATGACCGAGGAATGGTTTCTCACTATCTTTCATACGTTTCTTTCCATTAAGCGAAAAATAGATTATACTTTTGAAAGCGGTTATTTTATTTATCTCACGACTTTTCCACGAACACTGCAGCAAAAGGAGCTTACGATGGCGATTGATTTATGGCGGCATTTTAAAAAAGGATTGACGGTATATATTGGGATTGGAATTGCGGTCTCATTTTTGAGTGCCGCGAATGTCTTTTATTTTCAAAAATTACTCGATTCATTTGGCATGACATTTGATTGGTCAGTTATTTTTATCTATGGGTTAACGCTTGTACTGGTACCGCTTTTGTCCTATCTCGAGCAGAAACCCAAAACGAAATTGCACAACAGCATGTATTTCTATCTCAAAGAACAAGCTTTAGTGAAAATCAGCAAGATTGCCTATTCTGAATACTTGCAGATTGGCTCTGGAGCACTCTTACAGAAAACTGAAGCGGGAGCAGCGGCGGGTAGAAATATCCATTTGAATTTTTATGGACGCTTGTTTAAAGAATTGCTTCCCGAAACACTGTTTAACTTAACTTTTATTGCTATGATCGATAAAAGGTTGATTCCAGCGATCCTTGTGGGCTATCTAATGGTGTTTATCGTGACCAATTTGCTTTTGAAAGTTTTACGCTCTCTCAAAGAACATGCGCTAGTTTCAGAAGAAGCCATGAACAGCACCTTTATCCGCGGATTAACGGAAATGGTCACGTTTCGGATCAATAAACGGTTTGAAAAAGAGATCGCACAATATAAAAATATGTCTGCTGATACAACAGAACGTTTGACGAAAATGACGATGATCCATGAGTTTTTCTTTGGTATTTTTGCAGTTTTAGTCGCATTGATCAAAGTCGCAATTGTGGTATTGGCATTTACAAATCAGATTACGGTCAGCTTGGGTGGTTTAGCAGCATTGATTATTTATGTGGATCGAATCTACACGCCTGTTGCAATATTTAACGTGATTTTTGTTCAATACAGCTTAGATAAAGTTGCCTTTGCACGGTTAAATGAATTTTTCTATCTGCCAGAGGACAAAGCATTAACACAAGGAGATGCATTGTCTGAAACCATCAACTACATCACAGTTAAGGATCTATCCGTCATACTTCAAGAAAAGAAAATCTTAACCGATAGCACACTGGAGCTGAAGCGGGGAGCGATTTATGGGTTAGTAGGAGAAAGCGGCGCAGGAAAATCAACGCTGGTCAAAACGATTTTAGGCTTGTATCAGCCGACGACCGGTGCGGTCCTGATCAATCACAAAAATTTAGTTGCTTACAACTTAAATGATTACTATCAGCATGTCTTTTATCTATCGCAAGATGCGCCAATATTCCAAGGAACGCTGAAAGAAAATATCATTTTTGATAAGGAAATCGCAGACGAGGAAATCATAGGGTATTAGAAAAATGTCAATTAGGCGCATTCTATCAGGCACTCAAGGGAGGACTGTCTGCTGAAATTGGAGAAAAAGGAGCCAACCTTTCTGGTGGGGAAAAACAGCGGATCGCTTTTGCCCGATTGTTTTTCACAAACGCAGAAGTCATTGTCCTTGATGAAGCCACATCGGCTTTAGATGAAGCAACAGAAGAAAAGCTTTTTGCAGCGATCAAAGACCAATTAAAAAATAAACTAGTCATCATGATTACCCATCGTCCGAAAAACTTGGTTTATGCGGATGAGATCATTGAATTGAAAAAAACACAGGTTGAAGCGGCTTCATCATAAAAGCAGCTTCAACCTGTGTTTTGATCAGCGCATCAGTAAATGCGGCAGTGTACTAAGCCATGCAAGCATGCCGACAATCAAGGCAAAGACCAAGACGATGACTGTTTTTGAGAGGAAATCTTTTTTGATGTCCCGCTTTTTCCTAATGGCATCGAGGTCTTGATTTTCCATGAAGGCAACGATCTCTTTATACGTTTTGATATTTTGGGTTTTCTTGATTTTTTCGATCTTCAATGCGGCATACATGGAGACGAGCCAAAAACATAGAGGCGGGGCAATCCACCAGTGTCCTGGTAAAAAGAGAGCAGGGCCAACAGATAATGCGGCCAACAATGTAAAGACCAACATTATTTTCGTGTAGTGATCCATTGCTGTTTTCTCAATCGTTTCTTTCATTTGTTCAACATCCCCTTTGACTAATTCATCTAAAGAAACATCAAATAGAACACTGAGCAATAATAAGGTGTGAACATCAGGATAACTTTTTTCATTCTCCCAATTTGAGATCGTTTGTCGGGAGACATAGAGTTTTTCTGCCAGCCCTTCCTGAGAGAGACTTAATCGTTCCCGATGTTTTTTTATTTGTTTGCTTAAGTTCATTTTATCCGCTCCTTCTACCATTAGTTTAGGCCAACGTCTGCGTTCTAACGATCAAATGTCTTTGACAATGCCTTGAAATCAAGTGTCAAAATGTTTTTACAGTTGGGTTTATGCTGTTTACACAGCAGTACAGCGTTGATTTTCTTCAACGAATAAGCGACAGTCAGCTTTCTTATTGTTTTTTTTAGAAGCACCTGCTGGTTTCTTAATAAAGAAAATGATGAAGAGTCTGTGCTGATTTTTAATGTTTGTCTTTATCTATTATTCATTAATTTCGCAAAGATGGGAATAGGAAAAAGCAACTAAGCGTGTGAAAGCATCATTTTTCCATTAGTGGATCTTTAAAGGTCCCTGTGTGTTGAAATGGAGCCATTCAGAAGTCACGTCTGTTTGTTGGTTCTGTTCTAGAAGAAAATCGACTGTTGATAAGCATATCTCCCCATAAAAACGTCTGCTTTGTGCTATACTGAGGCTTTGTAAAAATAAGTTTGTACAAGCAAGCAGCAACGGTTTTTTCATTGATTGCTTGCAAGAAGGAGCGTATACGCAGTGAAAAAACTAAAGGTTCAAGATTTAATTGCAGTAGGGATCTATACAGCGATCTATTTTCTTTTAATGAGCGTCTGTCTATTGATTTTGCGTTTTGTGATCCCAGGTTTTCATAATTTATTTATTCCAGCAGTCACCGCTTTGTTTTCTGGCATTATCTATCTGATTTTATTGAATAAAGTACCGAAATTTGGCGCAATCACCATTATGGGTACCGTGGTAGGGCTCTTTTTTTGATTTCAGGACATTTTCCATTGGCCTTTTTACCCAATATGCTTTGTGCCTTAGTAGCTGATTTGATTCAATACAAAACAAAGCTCAAAGAGAACGTTCGCGTAATGGCGAGTTATATCGTCTTTAGTTTTGGCTTGATGGGCCCGATCTTGCCCCTGTGGTTTATGAAAAATGCCTATATCGATTCATTAGTGGCTCGCGGAAAAGATGAAACCTACATTGCCGGCGTGTTTGCTCATACCTCCAATGTGATGTTAGGGCTTTGTGCATTGGCCGTTTTGATTGGTGCGGTGGTTGGTTTAGGCATTGGCAGCCGCTTGATGGAAAAACATTTTCAACCAACGATCCAATCGCATAAAGGGTGAGGAATGTGTCGAAAACAAGGTTTGATCCCCGCAGCAAATTGGCGGTGATTCTCTTTGCTAGTTTTACTATGATGGTGTCCATTAGCTGGATCGATGAGTTTGTCTTTGTCACGTTCTTGCTGCTGCTATTTTTAGTCAGCGGCTTTTGGAAAAAAGGTCTGATGTTCTATGGCGTGTTTGTCTTGCTGACACTGGCAGATAGTTTTTTGTTTCGCCAAGGAAACCACCTATTGATCGTGTTGCTGGATTTCTTTTCCGTCGGTTATCGCCGCTTATTGCCAACGATCATGGCGGCGGCTTTTGCCATTAGTGGGACGAAGAACAGTGAGTGGATGGCGGCGTTGCAAAAAATGCACGTGCCCAATGTATTATTAGTCCCGCTGGCAGTCTTATTTCGTTTTTTTCCCACATTGGTACAAGATTTCAAAAGTATTCGCCAAGCGATGCGCTTTCGCGGCATCTCGCTGTCGGCAGGATCGATCTTGCTTCATCCACTGCAAAGTGCGGAGTATTTTTTGATCCCATTACTGATGTCGGCTGAAAAGACCGCAACCGAACTGTCGGCTACGGCGCTGGTTCGCGGGTTAGCATCAGAAACTCCCCATACCACCGTCCACGAACTGAAGCTGCGCTGGTGGGATGGCTTGGTCTTTTTAGCATTATGCGGCTTTATCGTGAAAAGGATGTGGCTTGGATGATCAGATTAGAACAAGTGTCAGTGAAGCGAGAAAATCGAACCGTATTATCTGAGCTTTCTTTGACGGTCGCAGCTGGGGAAGTCATCGTTTTGTGCGGCGCTAGCGGCAGCGGCAAATCGACCCTGCTCAATGTTGTGAATGGCTTGATCCCTGAGCTGTATCCCGCCGAAGTGCAAGGAAAGATCCGTGTCGGAGAAACAGACTTGCCAGTTGCCGATTTCTCCCATTATGCCCAGACGATTGGCGTCGTCTTTCAAAACCCCAAGACGCAATTTTTCACCACGGATGTCTATTCGGAGTTGGCTTTTTCGATGGAAAATGCGGGCGTCGCACCAGAAAACATTCGGCAGCGAATCACCGAAGTAGCACAGCAGTTTTCCCTGACCCCGTTGCTTGATGCTAGTGTCTTTGACCTATCTGGTGGAGAGAAGCAGCTGATTGCTCTCGCTGCAGCCACGATGTTGCCCCATGATGTGTTCTTATTGGATGAGCCTTCCAGTAATTTGGATCAAGAAGCGATCCAAAAGTTGACTCAAGGATTGGCTTCTTTAAAACAACAAGGGAAAACCATTGTGATCGCCGAACACCGCTTGGCGTATTTGGCGCCACTGGCAGATCGCTTCTGTCTATTAGAAGCAGGACGATTGCGGGCGTCTTATCCAGCAGCTCAGCTTTTGTCACTGCCCGAGGAGGCAATTCACGAGTTGGGATTGCGAAAAGTAGGCGAGGTGACATTGGCAGCCCAGCACTGCCGAGAATCTTTGCCAGAAAAGTCTGGATTAAGGGCAACGCATCTGCAGATCAAGCAATCGAAACGCTCAGCAAACAGCAGAAATTGGGCGCTTAACTTGCCTGAACTACAATTGCCGACGAAGCAAGCTGTGGGGATCGTTGGACCAAATGGTGCTGGCAAAAGTACGTTGGTGCAAGTCCTGTCAGGATTGAAAAAATGCCCAGAAGCAGTATTTGCCATCAATGGACAAAAGCGGACCCAAAAGCAGCTGCTGCAGGAAAGCTTTCTTGTGATGCAGGATGTCAACTTGCAGCTGTTTTTTGAAACGGTGGAAAAAGAGCTGCTGATCAAAGCCCAAAACCCAGCTCGTTTTGAAGAAATTGTCTCATTGTTGCACTTAACACCACTCCTTGCCCGACATCCGCAAAGCTTGTCAG
The DNA here is from genome assembly GCF_002850555.1 of Enterococcus sp. CR-Ec1. Classification (NCBI taxonomy): domain Bacteria; kingdom Bacillati; phylum Bacillota; class Bacilli; order Lactobacillales; family Enterococcaceae; genus Enterococcus; species Enterococcus sp. CR-Ec1. The sequence continues at coordinate 3,178,175 of NZ_CP025223.1, read as the reverse complement.
GAGGGGAAAAACAACGAGTTGCCATCGGCAGTGCCCTGCTTTCTGGTAAACGCTTGTTGTTTTTCGATGAACCAACGAGTGGGTTAGATTTGCAGCAAATGGAAGAAGTCGCAAAACTGTTGCGAACAGTCGCTAAGGAAGTTGATTTATTAGCGGTGATCAGTCATGATCGTGAGTTTTTAGCTGAAACATGTCCTTACGTGCTTCAACTCCAACAAGGGGAACTCGTTGGCACGTATCAGCTAGCAAAAAATATGGAATAAATGAAAGACGGAGTGGACCTTGGTTCATGCCGTCTTTTTTTGTTGAACATGAAAAAATCTTCATGATTTTTTTCTTTCAATCAGTTAGGAAGTTTTGAAAAAATCCGTTATGATAGAAGCAAAACAGGAGGAGGAGTGCATATGGCCTTGAAGATCTTGCTAGTAGAAGACGAAGAAAGTTTAGCCAGTTTTATTCAGACCGAATTGACTTTTGAGGGATATGACACGGTCTGGGCCAAAGATGGGCAAGAGGCATTGACCTTGTTCAATCAGCAAGCAAATGCCTTTGATCTGATTTTATTGGATTGGATGCTGCCAATCTATGACGGCATCACAGTGGCGCGGCGGATACGCAAAGAAAGCGACATCCCGATTTTGATGATGACCGCCAGAAATCAAACCGCCGATGTGGTGACGGGGCTTGATGTCGGATTAGATGATTATTTAACGAAACCTTTTGAAATCGAAGAACTGTTTGCCAGAATTCGGGTGATCGAGCGGCGGTTGCAACGAGAAGCCAAACAACAAAAGAACCAGCAAAACCAATTAGTGGCGGGGGAGTTGATGATGGACATTGCCAAGCACTTGGTTCAGGTTGCCGGTGAAACCATTGAGTTGACGCCCAAAGAGTTTGGGATTTTATATGAATTAATGAAAGAGCCGGAAGTCGTCAAAACCAGAGATGACCTATTGAATGAGATTTGGGGTTATGAATACGACGGTCAAACGAATGTTGTAGATGTCTATATCCGTACACTGCGGAACAAGCTGGATGTTTGCGGCAAAGGCAAAATGATCGCAACCGTTCGAGGATTAGGCTATGTCTTGAGGACCGACCATGAAGAATAAGTCAGTCAACCAACGTAGAAAAACAGCCCAGTTTCAATTGACGAGCCGCTTTTCCTTGATACTCTTTGGTCTGCTGATTCTCTTCAATCTGCTGTTTATTTTATTATCCGTAGGTTATTTGTTTGAACATATCGAAAATCGTGCCAACAACATTCTTGAAGCCATCGAAAAAGGCGAGGCATCAGGGGATACCTGGGACACTCTCGTCAATGCCTATGTTTCGGCAGATGAAGAAGACGCCCTGCAAGTGATCTTAGCCGATGGCAGTGTCGTTTCATCAGAAGATGCGGAAGAGATTTTTGCCGATATCAATCAAGGACGAGTGATGCCATTTCTCGAAGACATCGTTTTTACAGAGGATGGCATCTATTACACGAAAACCCAAGAAGTCGATGGGGATCAGGTGACGATCGCTATCAATGGGGAGGATAGTGTGGAATTAGCCTATGGTCTCTTTATGATCAGCAGTTTCTTGAATCTGATCGCTGTTGTGGTGGGCAGCCTGCTGATTTATTGGAGTGTCGGGAAATGGAGTCAGAAACTTACCGGCATGGCGCAAGAAATTGCTGCCATTGAACAAAGCCGACAAGGAGAATTGTCAGTGTCTGAAGAACCCATCGAGATTCGTTCGGTGGCCTTGGCTTTCAATAAATTGTTGAAAGAACAGCGTGAGACGATCGAACGGGAAAAACGATTCGTTGCCGATGCTTCCCATGAGCTGCGCACACCTTTGGCTGCGATTCGCGGACATGTCCAATTGATCCAGCGGCGTGGAACCAAACATCCCGAAGTCATTCCTTCCTCGATGGCATTTATTGACAAAGAGTCGAAGCGTTTGGAAACATTGAGCAATCAATTGCTAGACCTAGAAAAAAATCAATCCCAAGAAGAAATGACCCTTGTTAATGTTTCCCAGATCGTCCGAGAAGAGTGTGAAAAACAAGCGACGATCGTTCCGCAATCGATTGAATATTTTGTGGAGAACCAATGTATGAAGCGAGGACATAAACGTGACTTCCAGCAAATCATCCAAAACCTGTTAGAAAATGCCGCGAAGTATTCGCCTGTTGATCAGCCGATTCATGTGACCTTGACACAAGAGCAAAGGCAGTTGTCTTTAACCGTCGCCGATTTTGGCATTGGGATTCCCGATGACAAGAAAGCCTTGATTTTTGAACGGTTCTATCGGGTAGAAGATTCTCGTTCTAGCCAGATTGCCGGTTCAGGCATTGGGCTTTCACTGGTAAAACAGCTGGCAGACAAATATCATGCCAAAATCACCGTGATAGACAATCAACCGCAAGGCAGTATCTTTAAACTTGCCTTTCCAAATGAAAGAGAAAGATGAAGATTTTTTTAGATTTTCTTCAAGCAATTTTGATTCTTTTTCTTTGGGAACTTGTTATTCTAAATATATAGAAAAAAGGAATACACAAACAATTGGAGGAATGAAACATGAAAAAAACAACTATTTTATTCGGAATTGCCGCATTAGGGTTATTGGCAGGATGTACACAAAACAACACGGGAAATTCAGAACCTGCGCAAAACAGCAGCTCAAGCACAGCAGTTGCCTCATCAAGTGAAACAACCTCATCACAAGCAGCGGACAGCTCTTCAAGCAGTGCAGCGATCGCCAATGGGGGCTTGCCTACCGTGACCGTAGAAGAAGCGATCCAAGTATTCCAAGACAAATACCCAGATGCAGCGATCACTTCGATTGATTTGGATACTTCTTTTGGCAATTACTTCTACCAAGTAGAAGGCGTGGATGACACGAATGAGTTTGAATTAAAGATCGATGCAGAAACCAAAGAAACTTCTGAAGAAAGAACGGAAAAATTGGATGCCGATGAACAAAACGGTGTCAAAAAAGATGCCGATCAATTGGACCTAACCAACTTGCTTTCATTGGAAGAAATTTCTGATATCGCCGTGAAAGAAGCTGGCGGTGGTCAAGCAACAGATTGGTCCTTAGACAAAGAAATGAATGTAACCTATTGGGAAGTCAAAGTAGAAGATGGCAACAAACAAACAGATGTGAAAATCAATGCCCAAACAGGTGAAGTACTTGAAACAGAATTGGATGACTAATCCTTTTACGCAGTAAAAAAGATAAGCCGCTATCGTCTATGCGCAAAAGACGATAACGGCTTATTTCTTTACGTATGCTGTTTGACTTCAGTTAACGGTTTGACGCGACCACCAATTTTATCTGCAAATGCTTCGGACTGCTTCCGATCTTCAAAGACCCATAACTTGTCTGGAATTTTTTCACGAGTGCGACGACCATCTTTGCCAATGTAACCATGCAAAACTTTAATCACGTACATCGCCATCATCCTTCCCTGAAATTACTTTTGATTATACGAAAGCCGTTTCAAAAAGCAAGGATTTTGTCTTAAATGAGTGATCAGAATTGATTATTCTCCTGACAGGGCAGCATAATCAGCAAATCGTTGATGGATTTCAGGAAAACTACGCTTCAGCTGCACGATGCGATTGGTCTCTTTTGCTAAAAAACAATGCTTTGAAGTCCCCGTCGTAGCCAACTGACCATCGCTAGTTTTGTAGATCTCATAGCGAAAATCCAAACGCGTGCCCGTATATTTGTCGACCAAAACATCGATTCGCACCTCATCTTCGTAACGAATCATCGTTTTGTATTGCGCACTGACTTCCAGCACAGGAACGATCAAGCCAGCTTCTTCGATGGTATGATATGGTAAATCCAAAAACGCCAGTAATTCCACGCGGGCCTCTTCAAACCAGCGGATATAATTGGCGTGATGGATGATCGCCATTTGATCGGTCTCATAGTAGTGTGGTTGACGGATATAGCCTGAATATAAAGACATAAAAACAGCTCCTTTCATAGAAACAAAACCTTCGTTATTCAGCATAACGCAAAAAGAAAGAAAAGCAAACAGAAGGAGAACTTCTTTGCGTTGATCACTAGAGAAAACGCTACTGGAAAGCAGCGGAGTGAAAAAGACAGTGAAACACCTTGACTTTTTCATAGCTTTCTTGTAGTTTATAGATAATATCAAAAATCAGTGAAGGATCGAGTACTTTATTCTATTCCTTAAAAGAGAAAACTGCCCCGGCTGAAAGCAGTTTAGGACGTGTAAAGGAAAGACAATCTGGAGATGAACAGAAGAAAAGCTGTTCCGTGACCGAGCGTTAATCGAGAGGAGAAGAACATTTCTCGAATTTAGGTGGTACCGCGTGTAATCAAAACTCGCCCTTGTATAAAAAAACAAGGGCGAGTTTTTTGCTGTGAATCACTATGATTGGCTTGCGGAGCAAGACAGAATAGATGATGAACAGTACTAGGCGACCACAGGGAGCGTAGTAACCATACTAGGAATCACTGGGGTTGGCTTGCGGAGCAAGACAGAATAGATGATGAACAGTACTAGGCGACCCTAGGGAGCGTAATAACCGTACTAGGAATCACTGGGATTGTCTTTTGGAGCAAGACAGAATAGATGATGACCAGCAGCAACCAACCACTAAAAGCGCAATAACCCAAAAGCCAAACACGAGAACAACCCACCCACATCAATGAGCAACAAGCAATAGGTGAATAAGCAAACAAGCAATGAAAGCAAAGAACATGGGCAACCATGAAACAAATAGGAGGATGCATACGATGAGTTACCAACGTCCAAAAGGAACCAACGATATTTTGCCAGGAGAATCCGAAAAATGGCAATTTGTGGAAGAAACAGCACGTTTAGTGTTTCGCGATTACCAATTCAACGAAATTCGGACACCGATTTTTGAGCACTTTGAAGTGATCGCCCGCAGTGTCGGGGACACAACGGATATCGTTTCAAAAGAAATGTATGATTTCTACGATAAAGGAGAGCGTCATGTGACGTTGCGTCCAGAAGGCACCGCACCGATCGCTCGTTCTTATGTCGAAAACAAACTATTCGGACCAGAACATACGAAGCCTTATAAAGTGTTTTACATGGGACCAATGTTCCGTTATGAACGTCCGCAAAAAGGCCGTTTGCGTCAATTCCACCAAATCGGTGTCGAAGTTTTCGGTTCAGCAAATCCAGCGACCGATGTTGAGACAATGGCGATGGCAATGGATTTTTATCGTCAATTAGGACTGAGTCAATTGCGCTTGGTCATCAATTCATTAGGTGACAAAGAGACACGCCAAAACTATCGTCAAGCGTTGATCGATTATCTAGCGCCCCATGAAGCGGAGCTTAGTGAGGATTCAAAACGCCGCTTGCATGAGAATCCTTTGCGGGTCCTTGACAGCAAAGACAAGCGAGACCAAAAATTTGTGGCAGATGCGCCATCGATCTTAGACTACTTAACGCCAGATGCCAAGGCACATTTTGAAACCGTAACGAGTATGCTGGATGCGTTGGAGATCCCTTATGAGGTCGATTCGAATATGGTGCGTGGTCTGGATTATTATACCCACACGATTTTTGAGATCATGAGTGATGCACCAAAAATGGGGGCGCAAGCCACCATCTGTGCCGGCGGTCGTTACAATCATTTAGTGGAAGAGCTAGGTGGACCAGAAACACCTGGTTTTGGTTTTGCTTTGGGGATCGAACGTTTATTGATCACTATGGAAGCCGAAGAAGTTGTGATTCCTGCTTTGAATGAGTTAGATGCGTATGTGGTTGGTCTGGGACAAGAAACCAATTTAGAAGCGCTGAAAGTCGTGCAAGCGATCCGTAATTTCGGCTTTTCTGCCGATCGTGATTTCATGGATCGTAAAGCCAAAGCCCAGTTCAAATCTGCTGATAAACAAGGGGCACGGTTGGTTCTGACTCTAGGCGAAACAGAATTAGCAGAACAAGTGATCAATATCAAATCCATGGCAAGCCGTGAAGAAAAACAATTTCCGTTAGCGGATCTTTATGCCCGCTTCGATGAGATCTACGATGAAATGACAACCAAAATGTTTGAGTGAGGAGAAAAAGAATGACAAAACGTACAGTATATTGCGGGTTAGTAAATGAGACCCATTTAAACCAGACAGTGACACTAAAAGGCTGGGTGCAAAAGCGCCGTGACTTAGGTGGCGTGATTTTTATTGACTTGCGCGACCGGGAAGGGATCGTGCAAATCGTCTTCAATCCTGAGGTTTCGAAAGAAGCCTGGGAAATCGCGGACAAATGCCGCAGCGAATATGTATTAGAAGTAACAGGTCAAGTAATCAATCGTGCACCAGAAGCCATCAATCCGAAAATGGTGACAGGTGCCTATGAAGTGATGATCAGCGAAATCACGATTTTAAACACTGCAAAAACACCAGCCTTTTTGATTGAAGATGATCAAACCGTTGGCGACGAGATTCGCATGAAATACCGTTATTTAGACTTGCGTCGTCCAAAAATGACGAACAACATCGTGATGCGGGCGAAAACGACGCAAGCGATCCGCAATTTCTTAGACACGAACGAGTTCTTGGATATCGAAACACCTTATCTAGGAAAATCAACACCAGAGGGCGCGCGGGATTATTTGGTTCCTTCACGGATCTATCCAGGTCATTTCTATGCGTTGCCGCAATCACCACAAATTTTTAAACAGTTATTGATGGGCGCCGGCTTCGATCGCTACTATCAAATCGTACGTTGCTTCCGTGACGAAGATTTGCGGGGCGACCGTCAACCAGAATTTACCCAAGTCGATATCGAAACCTCTTTCTTGACGGCAGAAGAAATCCAAACCTATACGGAAGAGCTATTGGCAAAAGTGATGCGAGAAGTCAAAGGCATCGAAGTTACCTTGCCATTCCCACGGATGACCTATGATGAGGCAATGGGACGCTACGGCAGTGACAAACCAGATACACGGTTTGACATGGAGCTTATCGACTTATCAGAAGTTGTGAAAGACGTTGATTTTAAAGTCTTCCAAATGGCTCTTGAAAAAGGCGGCGTTGTGAAAGTCTTGAACGCCAAAGGGGCTGCAGACAAATACTCAAGAAAAGACATGGACAATCTAGGCCATTACGCTGGCCAATTTGGTGCCAAAGGATTGGCATGGGTCAAAGTTGAAGAAGATGGATTGAAAGGACCGATCGCTAAATTCTTGACGGAAGCAACCGACGCGATTATTGCAGCAGCCAATGCGGAAGTTGGCGATATTCTGATGTTTGGTGCCGATTCCTTTGAGATCGTTTCAGCGACGTTAGGTGCGATCCGTAATAAATTAGGAAAAGAATTAGGCTTGATCGACGAGAGCAAATTCAACTTCCTATGGGTTACTGACTGGCCGCAATTTGAATACGATGAAGAAGCAGGTCGCTATGTTTCTGCTCACCATCCGTTCACATTGCCAAAAGAAAGCGATCTGCCGTTGTTAACGACAGACCCTTCAAAAGTCTATGCGCAAGCCTACGATATCGTGCTAAACGGTTACGAGCTAGGTGGCGGATCATTGCGTATCCATACACGGGAAGTGCAAGAGCAAATGTTTGAAGCGCTAGGCTTCTCACGTCGCGAGATGCAAAATCAATTTGGCTTCTTATTGGATGCTTTGGATTATGGTTTCCCACCACATGGCGGCATCGCCCTTGGGTTAGACCGATTAGTCATGCTCTTGGCTGGTGAAGAAAACATTCGCGAAGTCATTGCCTTCCCTAAAAATGGGAAAGCGGCTGATCCAATGTCACAAGCGCCAAGTACCGTTTCGCCAATGCAACTGTTTGACTTGAGCATTGATGTAACAACGGTTGAAGAAAACGAATAAGCGTTAAACCCATGATGAAATGAGTGATGAAATAGAAATTGGTGAATGAATGAAAAAAGTTCATGAGAATTCACCCATTTCTTTCATTGCTCGTTTCTTTTTTTATGTGCTGAAGTATAATAAAGGCAAATCAAAAAAGTGAGGCTATGAAATGCAATGACTCCTCTGTTTAAATGGCTCCCTCATCCGGAATATGCCAACAAACTTTCATTCTCGATCGTGTACGCACTGCTGGCATCGATTGCGGTCAATTTTTTCTATCAGCCGGGCAATATTTATTCCAGCGGCATTACCGGTGTCGCTCAGATCATTACTACGATCTCAAGAGAATGGATCGGGTTTTATATCCCCTTATCTCTTGCGCTATTATTGTTGAATGTGCCATTATTTTTTCTTGGCTGGTTTAAGATCGGCCACAAATTTACGATCTTTACTGGAATCACTGTTTTATTGACATCCTTATTCGTGCAAATTTTGCCAGAAGAAACCGTCACGACGGACCCGATGATCTGTGCGATTTTCGGTGGTGCCATCAATGGAGTGGGGATCGGCTATGCCTTGAAGAATGGTCTTTCTTCCGGAGGGCTGGATTTTGTCAGCATTGCCATCCGCAAACGGACAGGGAAGACGATCGGCTCGATATCGATTTTCTTTAACATTGTTATTTTGTTCGCCGCCGGAATCTTGTTTGGCTGGCAATATGCGTTGTATAGTGCAATCGCGATTTTTGTCAGTGGAAAAGTGACGGATGCGGTCTTTACGAAGCAAAAGAAAATGCAGGTGACGATCATCACTCGCAACCCAGAAGAAGTCATTCAAACGATCCAAAAACATATGCGGCGAGGCATTACCATCATCAATGAAGCCGAAGGAGCCTACAAGCATGACAAACAAACGGTTTTGCTGACGGTAGTCACACGCTTTGAACTGCCGATGCTGCGCAGTGCTATGAAAGAAGCCGATCCAAAAGCCTTTGTTAGTATTGCGGAAAATGTCCAGATTTTGGGTCGATTTTATGAAGAAGAACTGTAAAAAAGGAGTTGGAAAAGTATTTCTTTATAGAAGTAATTTTTTTTCGCCAAAAATTAATTTTTTTGAAATATAGCAGATGTTGCTAGCTTTATATGGGGGATTTCTGGTAAATTATGAGAGTATGGAATCAATAGCGTTCATGCTGAAATTGTTTTTTTATGAAACAATTGGATCAATTAGAGAAAAGTGGTTGAAAAATGAATAAACGTTTAAGCACAAGCCGCTATATTACCGGGTTTGACGGCATTCGAACCTTGGCAGTCATCGGCGTTATTTTATATCATTTACTACCTACTCATATGCGAGGCGGGTATTTAGGAGTTCCAGTATTCTTTGTCGTATCAGGTTATTTAATCACTGACTTGCTGAGGCAAGAGTGGGATCAAAACGGCAAAATCAAAGTCAAAGATTTTTATATTCGGCGGATGAAACGGCTCTATCCAGGAATGGTGGTGATGCTGCTTATCTCAGCAGCGTATATCACTTTGTTCCAGCGAAACCTGCTGAATAATTTGCGCGGGGTTTTTGTTAGCTCGCTGCTGTATTACAACAACTGGTGGCAGATCAATCATGGGTTATCCTATTTTGATCGGTTCGGCAATGAATCCCCCTTTACCCATCTGTGGTCACTGGCTGTGGAGGGACAGAACTATCTGATTTGGCCTTTAGTGTTTATTTTGTTGATGAAAATCGGCAAGCAGAGGCATCGCGCCTTTAAATTTACTGCCGCAGTCACGATTTTATCGGCAATTCTGTTAGCGGTCCTTTACACACCAGGCGCTGATCCGACACGGGTCTATTATGGAACAGATACGCGGCTCTTTTCGATCTGGATGGGGAGTGCCTTAGCATTCATTTGGCCAAGTACCCACTTGAAGAAAGAGATACCGCAAAAAGCCAAACGGGTCTTAAATATCTCTGGTTTTGCTTCCTTGGCTGGTCTGATCGCAGCGTTCTTTTTCTTAGATGATCATTTGACCTTTGTCTATTATGGCGGCATGTTCTTGATCAGTATCCTATGTACGATTCTTGTGGCAGTCACCGCTCATCCCGGAGCCAGTTTGAATCGTGTATTGAGTAATCCGATTTTCAGTTATATCGGCAAGCGCAGTTATGGGATCTATTTGTATCAATTTCCAGTGATGATTTTTTACGAAGCAAAAGTGGGAAATATCGGTGAGAACGTGCTGATGCACACGTTAGTGGAACTATTCTTGATCTTGTTTATCAGTGAATTGTCCTATCGGTTTATCGAAAACCCAATGCGTAAATTCCAGTACAAAGATACATTCAGAACGGTCCGCGGTTGGTTCAGTAAACCAATTTTTAGTTGGAAAAAACCGTGGTTAGTGCCCAGCTTACTCATTACCCTCGTTGCTTTGTTTGGCGTCGTGACTGCACCGACGAATTATGTCGATGCCCAGCAGCAGCAGTTGAAAGACAACATTGCTGCCAATAAAAAAGCGGCAGAGCAATCGCAAAAGAATGCGAATGCTGAAGGAAATGAAGCGGATGATGAGGCGAACACGAGTGAAGATGAAAAAAATATCATGGAAAAGTATGATTTAACAGCAGCCCAAGTGAAAAAAGCGGAATCTCTTGAAATCACGGCTTTTGGTGATTCTGTGATGCTGGATGCAACGGCTGACTTGAAAGAAGTCTTTACCCAAGCGGTAGTTGATGGGGATGTTGGGCGCCAACTGTATGCGAGCCCTGAATTGATCAAAGACTTGAAAGAAAAAAATCTTTTGCGGGATACCGTCCTTGTGGGGCTAGGGACGAATGGTTCCTTTACAGAAGCCCAATTTGACAGCTTTATGAACGAGATCGGTGATCGCAAAGTCTACTGGATCAATGTACGGGTACCGACACAGCGTTGGCAAAATGAAGTCAATCGGATGTTGGAGCGCATGGCGGAAAAATACGACAATATGACCTTGATCGATTGGTATGATTTGAGTAATGATCAAGAGTCCTGGTTCTATGAAGATCGGGTCCATCCAAATCCAGATGGCATGGATCAATACGTGAAGCTAGTTGCCCAAACGATTTTACAAGATGAATAAACAAGAAAAAGACAAACCTTATGCAATCATAAGGTTTGTCTTTTGTCTTAAACGGTATTTTGTAAGAGCATCGTTTTTTTAATCCTTTTCTATCACCGTTAACAAAGACTCAAATAAAATCGCACTAGAAGCCGATCCGGGATCGATATGACCGATGGCACGTTCACCAACATAAGAGGCACGGCCTTTTTTAGCCACTAGTTCTTTGGTATGCTCTTTCGCTGCTTCGATCGTGTCTTTGGTCAATTCACCTTTTTTCAAGGCTTCTGCGACAGGTTGCCACACATCGACCATCGTTTTGTCTTCAAACTCAGCTTTTCCCCGCATTTTGATGCCGGTCAAGCCTTCTTCAACGATCGTACCTAATTGTTCAAAGGAGTCGATTGTTTCTAGTTCCTTCGTTGCTTTGGTCATATTCATAAACGCCGAACCATAAAGGGGACCCGAAGCTCCGCCGACTTTTGAGATCATTGCCATCGAGAAGACTTTAAAGGTATCACTGATCGTCGTTGGCTGTTGTTTGGCATAAGCTTCTTGATAAGCGGCTACGCCGCGTGCCATATTGTTGCCATGGTCACCGTCGCCGATCGGTGTATCTAAATCGCTTAAATAGGCCTTGTTTGCTTCGATTTCTTTCGTGAAGGTATCTAACCATGCTTGCACCGTTTCTGTTGTCAATTGCATCTCTATTCGCTCCTTTACCAGGCTATTGTTGTGACGGCTTCATTTAACGCATCGGTGTGATCCGTTTCGCTGAAGTCGATCAAGGTCAGTGAAAGTCCCTGCATATCGATGGAAGTCATGAAATTGCCGACTTTATGGAAGGAGACAGGGATGTCTTTTTCTGCGAGTAATTTCGCGACATCATTGGCAAAAACGAATAACTCCATTTGCGGCGTACCACCCATACCGTTGATCAAGACACCGACTTTTTCTGGGGTCTTTTCATAATCCGCCAAGATTTTTTCCACCAACTCTTTTGCTAGTTCACGTGAGGGTTTCAGTTTTTCTCGACGGTAACCAGGTTCGCCGTGGATACCCACGCCATACTCGATCTCATCATCGGCTAAGTCAAAACCTGGTTTCCCAACTTCAGGAACTGTTGCCGCTTTTAATGCGACCCCAATGGTTTTGATCGATGCAACCAAGGCATCGCCCAGTGTTTTTAATTCACTTAAGCTGGCACCATTACGAGCAGCTGCGCCTAAAATCTTGTGGACTAAGACCGTACCGGCAACTCCTCGTTTCCCAGCAGTATAGGTGCTATTTTCAACAGCGATATCATCATCAACGACCACGATCTCCGTTGTGATCTCTTCCATTTCTGCCATATCTTTGGCCATCTCAAAGTTCAAGATATCGCCAGTATAGTTTTTGACGATCAACAAGACGCCTTGTCCTTGATCAGAATCTTGGATAGCCGTCAAAATCTGGTCGGGGGTAGGGGAGGTGAAGACATCGCCTAAAACGGCGGCGCTAAGCATCCCATCACCGACAAAGCCAGCATGGGCCGGCTCATGTCCGCTCCCACCGCCAGAAACAAGACCGACTTGTTCTTTTTGATTATTCTTAGCGATCACCCGTGAGTCGGCGACTTGATGGACCAGTTCAGGATAACTGCCTACGATACCAGCCAACATTTCTTCTACGATCATTGAGGGATCATTAATGATTTTTTTCATGCTTCATGCCATCCTTTCTCGGCTGCTTTTTTTGCTTCTGCAACGATTTGCGCCAAATCATCACTAAAACCAGCGGTGATTGCTGCAGCAAAGGCACCTTCCACCAGCGGCGCGTCGATCAGGTGATAGCGTTCTTGTTGCTGAGGTTCCAGCATGTCGTAAGCAAGTTCGGCATTCAAAACGGCACTGCCTAGATCGGCAAAGACTAAGATCAGTTCAGCATCTGCGGATTCGTTGACGGCATCCACGATTTTCGTGGCGTCAGAACCCAGCTCTCCTTCTGCTGTCCCGCCTAAAGAATAGATCGTGACTGACTCGCCATCAGCCATTTCTTCGATCATCTGTTTTAATCCTTCGGTGAGTTGCTGACTGTGAGAAACGAGTAAAATACTTTTTTTCATCCAATTTCACCAACACTTTCTGATTAAATTTGGCTGTTCAACAAGATGGCTTTTGGTAAAATGATAGCTTTCCTGTTGAAACCGCCTACAGGTTCAGTATACCAAATTTCTTTCTTCTTGTATGGTTGCACCTATGGAGAGGACAAAAAAACAGCATCGTCTTTCTGGACAAAGCAAGAAAGAGCGATGCTGCAAAATCAATTAGGATTGTTTAACGAGCACTTTGGCTGAAAAGCGCTTCGTTAGGAAAGAAAGCCCCACGTACAGGCAGATGTTCAATGCCATCATGCCAAGGAAGTAAGGCAATGTTACGGCGGTCAAGAAACCGACTTCCAGCAATCCGTGGAAAAGCATTGCTGCGACATAGATCCCCACGGTAGTGGTAATCGCTAAGAACAATCGCAATGGATTTAATGGCAAGCAAGCGCGAATCACAGCGATACAGCTGATCCCGATCAACAAATAGTACAACAAGGTCGTCGTATCAAATTGCGACCAACCGTAGTCGGTTTGTAAAAAGCGGATCGCAAAGTAATTGACTAACACCAACAAGGCATTTGGCAACGCATTGAGCAAGACTGTCGGCAAGTAACGACCTTTGATCGGTGCTTTGTTTTCTTCAAAGGAAAGGAAGAAAGATGGATAACCTTCAATTGCTAAGTCGATCAATGTGATTTGGATCGGCAAGAACGGAAAGGCGCTGGATGTCAGGATACAAACCAAAGAGAGCAAGAAGCTGTAAATCGTCTTGATAAAGAAGATTCCCGACGCTTTGGTCACGTTATTGACGACGCGGCGTCCTTCAAATAAAACATCTGGCAACGTAGTAAAGTCAGAATCCAATAAGACAAAGTTAGCGATTTGACGAGCCGCACTGTCGCCAGCAGCCATTGCAATGCTGACGTCGGCTTCCCGTAGTGCCAACACATCGTTGACGCCATCACCCGTCATGGCAACGGTCCGTTGATTGGCTTTTAATTCTTGAACGAGTAGTTTCTTTTGTTCAGGAGTCACACGACCAAAGACCGTATAGCGTGTCGCAGCTTCTCGGACTTCTGCTTCGGTCGTTAAGGTAGAAAGATCGATGGCTTGATCGGCATTCGCTAGGCCTGCACGATGGGCGATCGCTGCGACTGCTATTGGATTATCGCCAGAGATCACTTTTAGATCGATGCCTTGATCCGCTAAGTAAGCCAAGGTTTCTTCTGCGTTTTGGCGGATGATATCGGATAAAATCAAGACAGCCACCGCTTGTGCGTTGGTTGGGTCAAAGGATGTCGGCGTTTTTGGATCAGTTTCTACGGCTAAAATCAACACCCGTAGACCAGCTTCTTGCGCTTCTATGACTTGCGGCAAGGCAGCAGAGCCGGCGACTTTTTCAGGTGCACCAAGATAGACATTTCCTAGATGTTCAAAAGCCACAGCACCCCATTTGCGCTGTGAAGAAAAGGCAGCGACGTCGATCGGCTGATGATCCGTTAGCTCAGGACAGCCTTGACGCAATGCTTGCATCGTCAAATTGTTATCCGTACTGGCTGCCAAATAATTCCCTAAGAGCATGTTAGGGTCGCTGTCGGCTTGGAGAGGAACGATCGATTCGAGAACCATATGGCCTTCCGTCAACGTCCCCGTCTTATCCAGACAAAGGGTATCGACATGCGCTAAGGTTTCAACGGCATACATGTCTTGGACCAAAATCCGTTTTTTTGCCAATTTAATGACACCTGTCGTCAAGGCGATACTGATCAGCAGGACAAGTCCTTTTGGTAACATTCCTAATAAGGCAGCGGCAGAAACGACGACGGATTCCTTGATCCCAGCATCTCGCATCATAAAGGCTTGGAAGAACAAAATCACCCCTAAAGGAACGATTACATAGCTGGTGAATTTGGATACACTACGGATCGAAGCAAGCAGCTCAGAGCGGATCGGTTTGTGGACCTTCGCCTCATTGCTTAGTTTTGCTGCATAGTTTTCTGCACCGACATGAAGGACTGTTCCTGTCACTTCACCGCTGACGATGAAACTTCCTGAGAGTAAGGAAGCACCTGCTTCTTTGACAACCAGATCGGCTTCACCAGTCAGCATCGCTTCATTGACTTCGACTAGTCCAGAAAGCACCGTCATATCAGCGGGGATTTGGTCCCCAGCACCAAGAATAACTACGTCCTCTAAGACCAATTCTTTGGCTGAAATCTCATGGATTTGGGCATCTCGAATCACTCGTACCGTTTGCGGTGAAACAAGTGAGAGTTTTTTTACTAAATTACGCGCGTGCAATTCTTGGCTGATCCCAATGGTGATATTCACAAAAATAATCGCTAAGTAGAACATGTTGGAATAGGCGCCTACGGCAAATAAAAAAACGCCAATCAATAGATTGAGAAAATTGAATAATGTCAGTAAATTGTCTTTGATGATCGCAGCAGTTGATTTACTGGTTTTTGTTTCATAATCATTGTGCAACCCCTCTTGGGTTTTCTTGGCGACTTCTGCTGCAGTCAAGCCGGTGGGTAATTGAGTCATAAGCATCTCCATTTCATTTGTTCATTTCTTTCTAATTCCTTTATCTAGTCTAGCATTCGAAAAAGGCAATGCAATCGTTGCGAGGAAAATAACGATAAAATTAATTAAAATCTTAAACAATCAACACGTGTTCTTTTAAAGAAAGAAAAAAACGGGGGGAACAAACCGCACCATCGACTTTTTTCAGGTGCTTACGTATAATAGGGGAAGAGAAAAAGCCGAGAAGCAGATGCTTAGCGGACAAAAGAGGGTAGCGTGCATGTCTTTAAAAGAAAAAATTATTGCAGAAAGCAAGCGGCTTGGCATCGACAAGATCGGGTTTGCTTCAGCGGAGCCGTTTTTGGCATTGGAGCCTTCCTTGCGGGAACAAAAAGCCAAAGGTCATACGTCTGGTTTTGAGCATCCCGTGATCGAAGAGCGTATCTATCCTGAACGGACATTTGAAAATCCGCAAACGATCATTGCGATCGCTTTAGCTTATCCGACAAAAATCAAAGAGAAAGTCCCGCGGGATGAAAAACGCGGCATGTTTGCCCGTGCCTCGTGGGGCATCGATTACCATGATATTTTGCGAGAACGATTGGATCGCTTGATCGCCTTTATCAAAGAACAAGCGCAAACGATGGAAGAACAAGTCGAATGGCGTTTCGCACCGCAAGTCGATACAGGGGAATTGGTGGATGTGGCGGCAGCGCAGCGGGCGGGTCTTGGCTTTATCGGTCGTAATGGCTTGCTGATTACGGAAGAATTTGGTTCGTTTGTTTATCTAGGGGAGATCGTCACTAATATCTCTCTTGAACCAGATGAAGAAGTCCCGTTTGGTTGTGGGGATTGCATGCGTTGTGTGACGGCTTGCCCCACCAAAGCGTTATTGGGCGATGGTCGAATGAATGCCCAGCGCTGTTTGTCCTATCAAACCCAGACGAAGGGTATGATGCCAGAAGAGTACCGCAAAAAGATGCATAACGTGATTTACGGCTGCGATATTTGTCAGCTGGTCTGCCCTTATAATCGGGGGAAAGACTTCCATTTTCATCAAGAGATGGAGCCTGAAGTCGATACCGTTTATCCAAAACTGCAACCGATGCTGTCTTTATCAAACAAAGCCTTCAAGGCACAATTTGGCCATCTATCTGGCTCTTGGCGGGGGAAAAAACCGTTGCAGCGTAATGCCATCATCGCCTTAGCCAATGTAGGGGATCGCAGTGCCTTGCCAGCGATTTGGCGCTGTGCGACAGAAGACGTGCGCCCAGTGATTCGAGGAACGGCTTATTGGGCCATTGGCCAGTTGGGCGTCAAAGAACCAGAAATGTGGTTAGAGCGACTGCAACGGTGTGCAGAGTTAGAACCCGAAGAAGAGGCGCTACAAGAATTGCAGCCTGCCATCGAACGATTGCAAGCAGTCATTACCAAAAAGCAGGAAAAAGAGCTATAAAAAAAGCAAAACGAGCCCGGGGCCGTTTTGCTTTTTTATTTAATCTAGTACGTCATCACTTTCAACGATTTCTTCTGAATCCAGTTCAAAATCAGGTGCTGGATGCACACGTTCAGGCAGTTCCATTTCTAACTCGCCGTCTTCTGTATACTGATTGTCGGTATCGGCAACGTCAATTAAAATTTCTTCAGGAAGCTCTTGTTCTAGACGATAGCCTTCTGCATGACGCGCATCGAGTAATTCCAAAAGATGTTGCCACTCGTCTTTCGAGATCACTACAACGTCAATGCCGTCTTTGTTTTGTACCTCCACAACAGAGGAAAGATCGGTGCCGACCGTTTTAATGATCGATTCCAACGACCATTTACTCGTTTCTAAGTCAATTTTTTGTGCCATAAGAATTACTCCTTTTTGTGAAAAATTTTGTCCTACCTTAATTGTAACGGGAAAGTTGCAGAAAACAAAATAGCTTGATTGGGAATCGTCGCTGATATGCGCAAGAACATTTGCACAGCGGCTTTAACCAAGGTAAGATAAGAGCAAGAAGGGAAGGAATAAAAATGACAGAAAAACAGACATTTCATGTGAATGGGTATTTAGCACTGGTTGTGCTAATCGGGTTATTAGTTGGCGGCGGTTATTTGTTTTATCATGGGTTCGTAAATGAGAGCGTTCTCGAAATCGTTCTCAGTATTCTTTTATGGATCGTTTCGTTTCTTTTCCTTAGTTCGTTAACGATCGTACAACCCAACCAAGCCAAAGCGATCCTCTTTTTTGGACAATATTTAGGAACCATTAAAGACAACGGCTTGTTTGTGACAACCCCATTAACCCAAAAAATCAATGTTTCATTGAAAGTCCGCAACTTTAACAGTTCGCTGTTGAAGGTCAATGATTCAGACGGAAACCCGATCGAGATCTCGGCAGTGGTGGTATTTAAAGTTGTAGATACCGCTAAAGCATTGTTTGATGTCGATTATTACCAAGACTTCATTGAGATCCAAAGTGAAACAGCGATTCGTCATATTGCGACGCAATACCCTTATGACACGTTCAATGACGATGATCTGACGTTGCGAGGCAATACAAGTGAAGTCTCGGAGGAGCTGGC
This sequence comes from Enterococcus sp. CR-Ec1, assembly GCF_002850555.1. Taxonomy (NCBI): domain Bacteria; kingdom Bacillati; phylum Bacillota; class Bacilli; order Lactobacillales; family Enterococcaceae; genus Enterococcus; species Enterococcus sp. CR-Ec1. The sequence continues at coordinate 3,160,069 of NZ_CP025223.1, read as the reverse complement.
AAAAGAATTGCAGGAACGATTAGCTGTTGCTGGGGTCGAAGTCATAGAGACCCGCTTAAATCACCTCGCGTATGCGACTGAGATCGCTAGTGCGATGCTGCAGCGCCAACAAGCTAAAGCAATTTTATCAGCACGGCAAATCATTGTTGAAGGGGCCGTCTCCATGACACAAATGGCGTTAGAACAAATCGAAGACGGACAGGACATCAATTTCACAGATGACCGCAAAGTCCAACTGATCAATAATTTATTGGTGTCGATCATTACCGATAAAGGCACTCAGCCGGTGATCAATACGGGCGATGTCAAAGAGAAAGGAGTGTAGCATTTGAAGAAACTTTACATCAAACAGAAGGTTTTCAGCATTGGCGAAAAATTTACCGTGACCGATGACTTACAAAACCCTCGCTATTATGTCGAAGGCAGTTTTTTTAAGATCCCGAAAAGTTTTACGATCTTCAATGAGCAGCAGCGACCGATCGCGGAGATCACCAAAAAAGTGTTCAGTTTATTACCAAAATTTTTTGTGGAAGTCCACGGCCAAGAAGCGATCGTTTTAGAAAAACATTTCACATTTTTTAAAGCCCGCTATTCCATCAGTGCAGAAGGCATCGATGTGGATGGCAATTGGTGGGATATGGATTTTGTGGTCAACCGCAACGGCAAGCGGATCGCAGAGATCCACAAAAAATGGATCTCTTGGGGCGATACCTATGAAGTTGTGATCTATGAAGAAGATCTAGATGACCTGATCATTGCATTAGTGGTAGCCATCGATCGCGTCAAAGCAGATGATGCCGCAGCATCAAGTTCAGCAAGTAGTTAGAAAAAAAGGAGCGATGTGCATGTTATACGGTTCGATTGAAGCAGGCGGCACAAAATTTGTGTGTGCCATTGGCGATGAAGAAATGACGATCAAGGAAAGAGTGAGCTTTCCGACAACGACACCTGAGGAAACAATGCCTTTAGTCATTGATTTCTTCAAACAATACCAAGCAGATTTAGCAGGGATTGGGATTGGCTCATTTGGGCCCATCGATATCCATCGCGATTCTGCCACTTATGGGTACATTACCTCAACCCCGAAATTGGCATGGCAAAATTTTGATTTCATCGGTACCATGAAAAAAGAATTTCCGATCCCTATTTCTTGGACAACAGATGTCAATGCGGCTGCCTATGGTGAGTATGTCTTCGGCAGTGGCAAAGGATTGAGTAGTGTCGTTTACTACACGATCGGTACAGGTGTTGGCGGCGGTGCCTTACAAGAAGGGCGCTTTATCGAAGGATTTAGTCATCCAGAAATGGGGCATATGCTCGTCGTCCCTCATCCAAAAGATGACTTTGCTGGCAGCTGTCCATTTCATGGCAACTGTTTAGAAGGGATGGCCGCTGGGCCAGCCATCGAAAAACGCTTAGGGAAAAAAGGACAAGAGGTTGCAGAAGATGATCCTTATTGGGAGATCGAAGCCTCCTATATTGCTCAATGTGCCTACAATACAACCTTGATGTTTTCTCCAGATGTGATCATTTTTGGCGGTGGAGTGATGAAACAGCGCCATATGCTGCAAAACGTCCACGACGCATTTGCAAAATTGGTCAATGGGTATGTCGAAACGCCTGAGTTAAGCAAATATATCGTGACCCCAGCATTGGAAGACAACGCTGGAACCCTCGGTTGTTTGGCATTGGCTCGAGAAGCGGTCTTACATTCATAAATAAAAAAAGATCATACTCTTTGGGTATGGTCTTTTTTTGCAGCGTATCAGTGGCGCTTTTGGCGACTTTTTGTATACTTAAGCTGAGGTGGAAAAGAATGAAATTAGCTGTTCGAAAAAGAAAAATCGGGAATATTCCGGTCTTAGAAGTCGTACCAGAAGAAATGATTTATGAGCCGCTGCCATTGATTATTTACTATCATGGCTGGCAGACGAGTAAAGAATTAGTGTTGACACAAGGCAGAAAGTTGGCTAGAGAAGGTTTTCGGGTGGTCTTGCCAGATGCAGCCAATCATGGGGAGCGCAAGACCCAGCTATCGGAGATTCCTTCTTTAACTTTTTGGCAAAGTATCCAAACCAATCTATTTGAGTTTTCTTACTTAGTCGATTTTTTTGAAAACCTTGGTTTGGTCAACGGTCAGATCGCAGTTGGCGGTGTCTCCATGGGAGGGATGACCACGTGTGGTTTATTATGCCAGCATCCAGAAATCACAGCGGCAGCTTGTATCATGGGTTCTCCTTCCATGTTGAAATACCGTGACCGCATCCAAATGCACGCCGGCGCTGCTGGGTTCTTTGTACCCGAGGATTATGGTCAGCTTTTAAGCTGGATGGATGCTTACGATCTGTCTTCTCAACCAGAGAAATTAGGACAGCGTCCCCTTTTATTTTGGCATGGTACCCAAGATGAGAAAATTCCTTATGCTGATGTGGAAGCCTTTGTGGCAGAAAATCCAGAAGCAAATCTGCAGTTTATCTCGCGAGAAGAACGCCATCTGGTGCGTGGAGAAACGATGGATCAAGTCACAGCTTTTTTCGTGGCAGAGCTCAATAAAACCAATCCATGACACTGTTTGCTCAAAGAAAAAGATTGTGTGAAAAGGTACAAGCATAAAACTCGTTTTTTGTCACGCGATAACCTATACTGTAGGGTGCAAAAAAAGGAGGAATTGGTTTGACATACCGCGTTTTATTATTTTATAAATATACAACAATTGAAGATCCGGAAAGCTTCGCCAAGGAGCATTTAGCATTTGGAAAAGAAATTGGCATCAAGGGCCGTATTTTAGTAGCCAATGAAGGGATCAATGGCACGCTTTCTGGAACGGTTGAAGCAACAAATCGCTATATGGAAAAAATGGAAGCTGATCCCCGTTTTAAAGGGATTTTTTATAAAATCGATGAAGTAGAAGAACATGCGTTTAAAAAGCTATTCGTTCGTCCGCGCAAAGAATTGGTTTCATTGAACCTGGAAGATGACATCGATCCATTAGAAATGACTGGAAAATATTTAGATCCTAAAGCGTTCAAAGAAGCTTTGTTAGATGAAGATACCGTGGTGATCGATGCCCGTAACGATTATGAATATGACTTAGGCCATTTCCGGGGAGCCGTTCGTCCCGATATCCGCAGCTTCCGTGAGTTGCCGCAATGGATCATCGATAATAAAGAAAAATTTATGGATAAAAAAGTCGTTACTTATTGTACTGGTGGTATCCGTTGTGAAAAATTCTCAGGCTGGTTGCTGCGAGAAGGCTTTGATGATGTGGCCCAACTTCATGGTGGTATCTTTGCTTATGGGAATGACCCAGAAGTTCAAGGCGAGCTTTGGGATGGCAAAATGTACGTCTTTGATGAACGCATTAGTGTGGAAATCAATCATGTGGATAAAAAAGTTATCGGTCGCGACTGGTTTGATGGCACACCTTGCGAGCGCTATGTAAACTGTGCCAACCCAGAATGCAATCGCCAATTTTTGACTTCTGAAGAAAATCAAGCTGCCCATTTAGGTGCCTGTAGCTATGATTGTGCCATCCACGAACACAACCGGTACGTGGAACAACATGGGATCACAGAAGCGGAAAAAGCTGAACGGCTAAAAAACTTTACAACAAACAATGAAACAGTCACTGCCTAAACCGACAACTGTTTCACAGGAAATAATTGAATAGAAGGGTCGCACGTGAGTCCGAAAACTGGTTTAGCTCAGTCAAGTTTTCAATCTTCCGTGCGACTTTTTTGAATGGACAAAATTGGAAACAACCGTTTTTTAATTATCTGAAAAATCTAACTATTCCAATTGTTCTTTTTTCTTTCCTATCGAGAAAAAACGCAAGGCTCTCGCATATTTCATGATTTTAGAGTAAACTATACCTAATTGTGGAAGAGGAAAGAGGAATTCAGATGAAAATTGTTATTGCTGGTGCAGGTGCTATGGGCAGCCGTTTTGCTATTATGCTAAAAAGAGGCGGAAATGACGTCACGTTGATCGACGGCTGGCCGGCGCATATCGAAGCGATCCGTGAACACGGATTACGAGCGAACTTAAACGGTGAAGAGATCGCAGTCCCTTTTTCGATCTATTCGCAAAATGAGATCCCAACGACTGTACAAGCAGACTTGATCCTGGTCTTTACTAAAGCGATGCAACTGGATCAAATGATGCAAACGATCAAACCGATGATCGGAGAGCAAACGAAAGTCTTATGCTTATTAAACGGGATCGGTCATGAGGACACGATTGAAAAATATGTCAGCACGGATAAAATCTTTTTAGGAAATACCATTTGGACGGCGGACTTGATTGGTCCTGGTAATGTTCGCTTGTTTGGGGATGGTTCTGTAGAATTGCAAAATATCGAACCGGGCAAAGAAGAAGATGCCCGTCAATTAGCGGCAGTCTTGGCTGATGCTGGGTTAAATGCGTCTTATTCTGAGAACATTCGCTACTCCATCTATCGCAAAGCCTGTGTCAACGGCACACTAAATGGTTTGTGTTCGATTTTAAATGTGAATATTGCCCAATTCGGACAAACCTCAACGGCGCGTGCGATGGTCCAAACGATTGTGGAAGAATTTGCGGCAGTTGCTACCCATGAATCTGTTGAACTGGATGTATCCGAAGTAGTCCACCATATTGAGGAAACCTATGATCCAGAAGGCATCGGAATGCACTATCCATCCATGTATCAAGATTTGATCAATAATCATCGCAAAACCGAGATCGATTATATCAATGGCGCAATCTCGCGAAAAGGCCGCAAGTACCAAGTGCCAACGCCTTATTGTGACTTTTTGACTCAAATGATCCATGCTAAGGAAGATATTTTAGCAGCAGAATAACCTAAGTAAATCTATTCTAAACATGCAAAAACGGCGTATCCTTTTAGGGTTCGCCGTTTTTTTTGTCCATTTATTGAAAATGTGTTGTTGTAGAGTGCATTCAAAGGTGACGCTATTGAGCAGTCAGATCCGCCATAAACCGTTCGCTACCTTGAAAGACCGCTAATTGATTGACACCAAAGGAACGCAATAGATCGCTCATCGCTGCAAAATCTAACCGATAGTCACTGGCTTTATGGGCATCAGAGCCGAGGGTGAACAATTTACCACCGACACTTTGATACAGCGGGATTGCATATTGATAAAGGTGGGCATTTTGATAGGGGCCAAAGCTCTTCGCGTTGATTTCCATCGCTAAGTCACGGGCAACGATTTTTTTGAAGATCGTCGTTAACTCTGTTTCAAAATGGGCGGCCAATTCCTCAGCTGTAAATTGGAAACGACGCAAGCCATAATCAAAGTGGGTCACGATGTGCCCGTCAGAAAACGAGTCCAACACGTGGGCCATTTGGTCAAAGTATTGTTTGGCGACTGCAAATTTGTCCTTGTTCAACACGGCATCGTCCATATAATCAAAGGTACCGTTTTGATGGATACTGATCAATTTCAAGTCATAGGGATGGCTTTCAAGATAGCGCAAGATTTCTTGTTCTTGACCAGGCACGACACCAATCTCGATGCCTTTTAAGAGTTTCGTCGCTGTGGTCTCTTGCAGCTTCTGGTGGGTATTTACTAGTAATTCATAGTCAGGAATATCATCACGGAATCCCGAATAGGGGTTCTTCAAATCGAAATGATCTGTCGCAACGAAGTAGGCAGGCTGGTAAGCAAGATAATTCTCAAACTGTTCATCTGAATCAAAAGACAAAAATGTATGCAGATGTTGATCATAATAATTCATAAACAAGACTCCTTTTCTTGAATACGATACCACAAAAAAGCAGAAGAAACTATGATTGGCTGAGAAAAGGTTTTCTCTTGGACAATTTTTCGCTTATAATAAATAAGAATAGAGCGAAGGAGTCGGTCAGCCATGAGTATGTACCTTGAAATTCCTGAATTTGAAAGTGAATTTCGTTTTCGAACGTTTCTAAATGATGGTTTGACCATCGTTTACCCCCATGTCCATAAAGAAATCGAGATCATTTACGCTAAGCGCGGCACGGTGAATATTGGTGTTGACGATATGATCATTGAGTTGGAGGAAGGGGATCTGTATCTTTTTTCCAGCGGGCAACCCCACTATTTTCTAGCATCGCCTGAGAGTGAACGCTATGTCTATCAATTTGATATGCAGCTTTTTGAAGAGCCGTTGCTTCGAGAAAATGAAGTATCCTTGATGACACTCTTTGAAGAAGGGGAGCCCCACAGCAAAAATTGGCCAACGAGTTTTACGGAAAAAATAACAGGTCTCTTGATCGAGTTGTATCAGTTGGAAGAGGAAAATGTTGTTGGGAAGCGTTATTTGACTCTCGGGCTGCTTTACCAGTTGATTGGGGAGTGCTATCAAGGTTTGCCTAAGCGCAAACAAGCCGTCAATCCGCTAAAACGAACGGCCGCACAATACAAAGAAACCTTGCAGCGTCTGAATGATGTCTTTGAGTACATCGAATCTCATTACCAAGAAGTCTTGACGATGGAGGACACCGCAAGACATGTAGGGTTTAGTCCCCATTATTTCACGCGTTTCTTTAAAACCAATACTGGCAAGACCTTCATGCAGTTTTTGACGGAATACCGCATCAATCAAGCCAAATTTATTTTGGCCAATGAAAAGATCCCCATGGCAGAAGTCGCTGAAAAAGCAGGTTTTGCCAGTGTCAAAACATTTCACCATGTCTTTAAGGAAGCCGTTGGTCAATCACCGTTGCAGTACCAGAAACAACTGAATCAAAATTGATAGAAACAGCCGATGAGCCTTTGCTTGTCGACTGTTTTTTTGTCAATTTGACACTATTTTTTTCTCGATAGTGTTTTTTTAAGCGCTTTTCATAAATTGTGGAGTGGTTCTTTTTGTTAAAGTTTCATAAGATAATTTTCGGGAATTTTTTCAATGGAAACTGGGAAGAACTGCTTTCGATGTTTCGCTATAATGAGGAGGTAGAAAATAATAAGCGTTTTCAGGAGGAAAGATATGACAGTTAAAGTTGGAATCATTGGGTGCGGTGGGATCGCAAACGGCAAGCACATGCCTGCCTTGTCTCAAGTAGAAGAAGTAGAAATGGTTGCCTTTTGTGATCTGCTGGTTGAACGTGCAGTTGAAGCGAAATCAGCATTTGGGACCGAAGATGCCCAAGTATTCAGCGATTATCAAGAAATGTTGGCACAAGCTGATCTAGATGTGATCCATGTGTGTACACCGAACGCCTCACATGCTGAGTTGACGATTGCCGCACTAGAAACGGATTGTCATGTCATGTGTGAAAAACCAATGGCAAAAACAGCGGCAGAAGCCAAAGCAATGATCGAAGCAGCTAACCGAACAGGGAAAAAACTCACGATCGGCTACCAAAACCGTTTTAGAAAAGATTCTCGTTATCTTCATGAAGTGTGCGCCGAAGGACAATTAGGAAACATTTATTTTGGGAAAGCTCATGCGATCCGTCGTCGGGCCGTGCCAACTTGGGGTGTTTTCCTTGATGAAGAAGCGCAAGGCGGCGGTCCGTTGATCGATATCGGTACCCACGCATTGGATCTGACCTTATGGATGATGAACAATTACAAACCAAAATTTGTTGTCGGAAAAGCGTATCATGAGTTGTCGCAAACCAAAAATGCCGCAAATGCTTGGGGCCCTTGGGATCCAGAGAAATTCTCAGTAGAAGATTCGGCCTTTGGTTTTGTGGTCATGGAAGATGGCGCAACGATTTTCTTAGAAGCTAGCTGGGCGCTCAACAGCTTGGATGTGAAAGAAGCCAAAACGACACTGATGGGCAGCAAAGCGGGTGCGGATATGAACAACGGTTTGACCATCAACGGAGAAGACCACAGTTTGCTGTATGAAAAAAATATCGAACTTGAAACAGGCGGCGTTGATTTTTATGAAGGAAACGGGGAGACGCCAGAAATTTTAGAAGCACAATCGTGGATCCATGCGATCATCAACGATACCGAACCAGTGGTCAAACCTGAAGAAGCAATGGTCGTGACGGAGATTTTAGAAGCGATCTACAAATCATCGCAAACCGGTGAGCCAGTCTACCTATAAGAACTGCTGGAAGAAAAGGAGCGAGCATAAATGACAAAACCGAAAATCGCTTTACAGCTTTGGAGTATTCAAGAGGACTGCAAGACAAATCTTTTTGATGCGTTGAAAACAGTAAAACAAAACGGCTATGACGGTGTTGAATTTGCCGGTTATCATGGACACAGCGCTGTTCAGATCAAAGAAATGCTGGAGCAGTTGGATTTGGCGGTCGCGGCTTCCCATATCCCGTTTGAAGCATTGCAAGATCGTTTTGAAGAAACCGTCGCTTTTGAAAAAACGATTGGCAATCAACGGATCGTGATTCCGTATGCCAGCTTTGATTCTTTGGAAAAATGGCAAGCCTTTGCTGCGGAGCTAACCCAGATCACCCAAAAATTGCAGGCAGAAGGGCTGATTTGCTACTACCACAACCATGCCCATGAATTTACTGAAGTTGCTGGAAAATCCATGATCGATGAACTGATCAAAGACAATCCGCAACTGCGTTTGGAAGCCGACCTTTACTGGTTAGCCTTTGCAAACGTGGCTATTTTACCTTGGCTAAAGGAACGCGAAACGAAGGTCGGCTTGGTTCATATCAAAGATATGCAAGAGCAGCCGCAGGAAAGCACCGAGATCGGCAATGGGATTTTACCAATTAAGTCGTATGTAGAAGCAGCTAAAGCATTAGAACTACCATGGCTGATCGTCGAGCAGGAAGCGTTTCAAAAATTCGCTCCTTTAGAAGCCAGCGGGATTGATTATCTGCAATTAAAAGACATCGTAGAGGAGGTCTACCAATGATCCATGTTACGGTATGGAACGAGTTTCGTCATGAAAAAACGAATGAGACCGTCCAAAAAATGTATCCAGAAGGAATCCATGGTCAAATTGCCAAGTTTTTAGCAGAGGATGATTTTCAAGTACGAACGGCGACCCTTGATGAACCAGAACATGGGTTGACGGAGCAAGTATTGGCTGACACGGATGTGTTGGTTTGGTGGGGCCATATGGCGCATGAAGAAGTCGATGATGCTATCGTTGCTCGTGTGCAGCAGCGTGTATGGGAAGGAATGGGACTGATCGTCTTGCATTCTGGCCACTTTTCGAAAATCTTTAAAACGTTGATGGGAACGTCGTGCGATTTGAAATGGCGGGTAGACGATCAGCATGCGCGGATCTGGAATGTTAATCCAAGCCACCCAATCGCTGAAGGAGTCGGCGAATGGATCGAACTAGAGCAAGAGGAAATGTATGGCGAGCACTTTGATATTCCAGCGCCGGATGAATTGATCTTTGTCAGCTGGTTCCCTGGTGGTGAAGTTTTCCGCAGCGGCTGTACATTCCGCCGTGGGAATGGCAAAATCTTCTATTTCCAGCCTGGTCATGAGACATTCCCAAGCTATTACAATCCCAAAGTGCAAAAAGTGATCCAAAATGCGGCTCGCTGGTGTGCACCAACAGAAAATCGTTACCCAACATATGGGCATTTTCAAGCAATTGAGGAGGAAAGAAAATGAAATTAGGTGTTTTTACCCCGTTATTCAATCAACTTAGCTTTGAAGAAATGATCGATGAAGTAGCGAAAAAAGGGCTCCAAACCGTTGAGATCGGTACCGGTGGTTCTCCCGGCAATGCCCACTTAGACATTGACTGTTTACTAGCAAGTGAAGCAGAGCGAAAAGAATACTTGGCAAAATTAGCTGATAAAGGATTGGAAATCTCAGCTTTGAGCTGTCACAACAACCCAATCTCTCCACTAAAAGCAGAAGCGCAAGAAGCCGATGAACTTTTGCGTAAAACCATCAAATTAGCCAGCTTAATGAATGTACCTGTTGTGAATGGTTTTTCAGGCGTTTCAGGCGGAAATGCAACAGATACACAAGTCAACTGGCCAGTATTGCCATGGCCGACGGAATACGATGACAATTATAATTATCAATGGGAACAAAAACTGATTCCTTATTGGAAAGGCATCAACACGGAAGCGGAAGCGGCTGGTGTTAAAATCGGGATCGAACTTCATGGCGGCTTTTTGGCACATACCCCTTATACGATGTTGAAACTGCGGGATGCTGCGGGTAAAGCCATCGGCTGTAACTTGGATCCAAGTCATTTATGGTGGCAAGGGATCGACCCAGTGGCAGCGGTCAAAATCTTAGGGGAAGCCGATGCGATCCATCACTTCCATGCCAAAGATACGTATTTGGACCAAGACAATATCAACATGCATGGCTTGACGGACATGCAGCCATATAGCAATGTCAAAACCCGAGCTTGGACCTTCCGTTCAGTCGGTTGCGGCCACAGCTTACAAGTCTGGTCAGATATTATTTCTGCACTTAGAATTTATGGGTATGATTATGTCTTGAGTATTGAGCATGAAGATCCAATCATGTCCATTGATGAAGGACTGAATCGTGCCATCAGCAACTTGAAGACGATTATGATCCGTGAAGAAGCTTCATCCATGTGGTGGGCATAAGAAGAAAACCGAGGAGTGTCAGACATGAGTGCAATCAATTTTGCAGTAATCGGATATGGCGGCATGGGTGCGTACCATGTCCACAATATCTTACCAAATGAAAACGAACGAATCCACATCGTAGGAACTTACGATATCAATGAAGAACGTCAAGCGATCTCACAAGAAAAAGGCCATAAGATCTTTAAAAGCTATGATGAAGTCTTAGCCGATGAGACGATCGAAGCAGTATTGATCGCCACACCTAATGACTTGCATAAAGAGTTATCGATCGCTGCATTGAGAGCAGGCAAACATGTTGTTTGCGAGAAGCCTGTTGCGCTGAATACTGCGGAACTAGATGAGATCGTGGCGGTTGCCCAAGAAACCGGCAATACCTTTATGGTTCACCAAAACCGCCGTTGGGATCCTGATTTTTTACTTGTACGCGAACTGTACCGTAATGGACAGATCGGCGATTTGTTCCAATTAGAATCACGGGTCCAAGGGGCAAACGGCATCCCAGGAGACTGGCGTCATGTGAAAAAACAAGGCGGGGGAATGCTCTTAGACTGGGGCGTTCACTTGCTAGATCAAATGCTATGGCTGATCGACAGCCCAGTGAAAGACGTCAAAGTGGATCTTAGCTTTGTGTTGGGGGAAGAAGTCGATGATGGGTTCTTCGCTTTGATTACCTTTGAAAATGGGGTCAAAGCAATCGTGGAAGTTGGAACCTCCAATTACACGCAATTGCCTCGCTGGTACATCAAAGGAACGGAAGGAACAGCCACCATCACCGATTGGGATCTAAATGGTGAAATGGTTCAGGCAACAGGTCGCGAAGACGTGGCCGCACCAAAACCAGTTCAAGCAGGCGTTGGCTTGACGAAAACGATGGCACCGCCATCGGAATTGGCAGCCAAAGAGATTCCTTTCCCGAAAGCCGAAGTGGATTTTGAACCTTTCTACAAGAATTTTTACAACGTTGTACGCAACGGTGCCGAACCTATCGTTAAAAACGAAGAAGTCCGAGCAGTGATGCAGTTGATCGAACGCATTTTTGCCACAGCGTAAGAGAATAGAAAAAAGCACTAGCTGAGGGAGTGGTCTCTCTTCGCTACGTGCTTTTTTTGTGTAATGGAACGACAACAGTCATTCCGATACGTAAAAATTGAACAATAAATCTTGAGGATAATTTCCCCATCGATCGCCGAAAATGGTCAAACCACCAGCGTTTTCGGCAGTTGCAGGTGCAGCAATTTTAAAGGTGAAAAAGTCACTGTGGTCTAAGTCGATTTCATTCAGGTTGTGATCTGTTAATTTTTCTCCATCGAGGGAAGTATCATAGCGATTGATGCGTAAATGCTTAAGCAATCCATATTGACTGAACTCATCGATCCACCATTGCGGAGTCAGAGAACCTCTGACATCCGAAAAGTTTCCTGGTACGGTGTAACTACCGATGCAGTGATTGTTTAAGTAAAAGGAAAGATCACTGGGCCAATAGTTATTCGAAATTGGGAACTCTGAAGCGATCTCCATACTGATTTCCAGTAATTCGATTTTTTCACCATTTTTCAAAGGATTTGGGATTTTGTATTCTAAAAAACCGTTATTTAGCCAGATGATACTTGCATCAACACGTTCTTGATCCAGAAAAGATTTTGGATCATCTAAGGCGCCAATCAAGCGGTCTTTGGTCGCCATTCCACAAGAAGGCTCAGCTTTAAAATCGGTGAAGTGGCCGATTTTCACAGATTGGGAGGTTAGATTCATTTCTGGAAACACTTTTGCTGGGAAATTGATATTGATGAAATCAGTTTTTAGAGACAAATATTTTTTCTTCCAGTCTTGCCCCGATCCTTTTTCGGTTTTGATCAACTGAGCTTCTTCGAGTTTACGGATATGTTTGGTCATTAAAGCATTGCTGATTGCTAATTTTTGTCCAATTTCACTGATGCTTTTCTTCTTATCGCCTAATTCTCTTAAAATCGCTAAGCGAGTTTCATTTGCCAGTGCTTCGTAGATCGGTAAAGATGCGTTTGTTAAATCCAATTCCATAGCGATCACCTCGTTATACTAAAATGTTTAATGAAAAGATAGTTTAATTATAACACAACCTTGTGGATTTACAAAATAGTAAAATGATATAATTTTTGGTTATGCCTTGTTAAAATAATGTTGACAGCGCTTTATATTTATAGTAACTTTACGGTGTAAACATTATTTGACGATAGTCTAACGATTATGTTTATTGATAATTGGATGTCATTTTACTTTTTAGTTAAATTAAAAGGAGTGTAAAAAATGAAAGTAAGTAAATCTATTGTTTTAGTAGGGACAAGCTTATTATGTACAGTGTTGTTAGCTGCTTGTGGCGGGAGTGGTAGCTCAAGTAATAATTCAGAAATTTTGCTTTGGTCTTCGACGACAGGACCAGACGGTGAAAAAATCAAAAAAACGATTGATCAATACAATGAAACAGACCCAGACTTTAAAGTGAAGTTAGTAAGCATGCAAGGTGACACCTTTACTTCAAAGTTGACGACTGCGGGGAAATCGGGGAAAGGTGTTCCTGATTTGGCTTTGATTGCCTCAGAAGCTTTGCCTACTTACAAACACCAAGACATGCTTGAAACTTGGGATGACATGATCGATGGGACAGAATTGGCACGGGAAAACTACGTTGAAGCTGCTTGGGACACTGGTGTAGTGGATGATAGTCAATATGGGATTCCGGCAACCATGGGTTCGTGGGTGATGTATTACAACCAAGATTTGGTGGATAAATATGTTCCAGGAGCGTTGGATGATGGCGTAGTGACGTATGAAGAAATCAGACAAGCTGGGGAAAAAGCAAAAGCAGATGGTATCTATAGTTTTGGCTATACATGGGGCATGCAGAATTATTCGAATCTCTACCAACAAATGGGTGGGGAATGGCAAGATGCACAAGGAAACATCAATATCGATAATGAGTATTCTTACAATGCCGTTCAAGAGTTTAAGGATCTGTACGATGCCGGCTACATGGTCCCAGATGGTGAAGATGCAAATAAACTTTTTGCAAACCAGCAGCTGATTTTTCTTCCAGAAGGAACATGGATGCTAAGTAATATGGAAGAAATCAGTGACTTCACTTGGGGCCAAACATTTACTCCTCAATGGGATGCGGAACATATCATTCAAGGTTCAGGCGTCGATCAGTTTGCAATGTTCAAAACGAACGAGGAACGTTTCGATGAAAAGAAAAGTGGCATGGTCGACTTTCTGACTTGGTTACAAGCAAACCAATTAGAGTGGGTCAAATCAGGTGCAAATCCTACTTCCTTAGCTATGCTAGACAATGAAGAATATGTTGAGATGCCACAATCCTTCTTATTGAAGACAGAAAAAGGACAAGCGGCAATTTCTGTTAACGCAGTTGATGGCTTATCGTATATCTTTGGTGAATATGATAATCGCTCATGGGACATGATCACAGGAAAAGCAGATATTCAAACGACGTTTGGTGAGATCCAAAAAGTTGTAGAAGAAAAGATGAAATAATCTTCTCACATAGAGGCTGTGGCAGAAGGAAGAGCGACCATAAAAAGAATTCAGTCTATTTTTTGATAGGGGAGGAATTCTGATGGGGAGGCTTAAAGGGCTGTCACAGTCGTTTCTTGTTGAGAGCTGCACTAGAAATACAAGGAAGGATGGGTATTGATGAAAAAAAGGTTAAATGGCTGGCCAATCGTTTTTATTGGTCCGCATATGCTCCTTTTTCTTTTATTCTTTTTAGTTCCTGCAGTGATTGGGATCTATGTTTCTTTTACTGAATGGGATCTGTTCAGTACACCGATTTTTGTCGGGTTTGATAATTTTCAAACGATTTTGTTTGATCAAGACTCGTTGTATCATACGCAATTTTTTAATGGAATGAAAAATACGCTGTTTTTTGCGGCAATCTCCGTTCCGTTATGTATTGTAATTCCCTTGTTACTAGCGGTTGCATTATATGCTAAACCAAAAATGATGCGTTTTTTTCAATCGATTCTCTACCTGCCAACACTGTTTGCAATCTCTGCCGTCATGATTATTTGGGGGTTCCTTTTGAGCAAATCTTTTGGGCCAATCAAAGAAGTATTCGGTATCGACATCAATTTTGTAGGCACGCAACCATGGGCATGGATCGCTATTTTGATCGTGACGATTTGGTGGACATTAGGTGGGAATCTAATTATTTATGTTGCTGCATTAAATGGCGTCTCTAAAGAGCAGTTAGAAGCAGCAGAATTAGATGGTGCAAATAGTATAACGAAATTTTTCCGTATTTCTTTGCCGAGTATTCGCAACCAGCTTGTTTTTACCACGGTCATGACGACCATCGCTCAGTTTAATATTTATGGTCAGCCACTAATGTTGACGGGTGGCGGACCCAACAATTCTACTCGCGTGTTGATGATGTACATCCAAGAAAATGCTTTTGGTAGTAGTACCTCGGTTGCAGGAATTTCTTCAGCGATGGCTATTTTACTAGGTTTTGTAATCATGGCAGTTTCGATTGTGCAATTTATGGTCATCAAAAAAATGGAAAGATAGGAGGGAAGAAGATGCGAGAAAACAAACTAGGGAAAAGAATTGCCTTTATTTTGCTAGCGATCGTCTGTGTGATTTGGCTCTTTCCTTTGATATGGGCAATTTTTACCTCGTTTAAATCGGAGGCAGAGATTCAAAAGGTTGGGTTCAGTTTGATTCCACAAGATTGGACGCTGACTAACTTTTTGGGCTTGTTACAAGGCAATGATTCTTCTCCTGTGTTCCGCTGGTTTGTGAATTCAATGATTATTTCAACTTCACATACGCTGTTGGTTATGGTGATCGTCTCGTTTGCAGCCTATGGCTATACACGACTCACCTTTAAGGGGAGAGATTTGATTTTTGCCCTATTGTTAGGAACGATGATGTTTCCCGGGGTGGTCAATTTGATCCCGAATTTTAAAATCGTTGATACGTTAGGTTGGACCAATACATTTCTGGCAGTCATCGTTCCTGGGGCTGCAGGTGTTTATAACATTTTCCTCGTTCGGCAGTTCATTTTAGGGATTCCTAAAGAATTGGATGAATCGGCTGTGATCGATGGGGCCAACGAGTTTCAAATCTTTTATCATATTATCTTACCACTGATCAAACCTGTATTGACGGTGGTTGCGTTATTTAGTTTTACTGGCTCATGGAATGACTTCTTGTGGCCATCGATCGTGATAAACGATATTGATAAATTACCGATTACACCGGGGCTGCAGTTGCTACAAGGGCAATACATGACCTATCCGGGAATTGGAACTGCCGGAGCAATCTTGGCTTTGATCCCTACCTTTTTATTGTATTTGGTGGCGCAAAAAAGCTTTATGGCGTCAATGTCGTTGCAAAGTGGCATAAAATAATTTGTTTTTGGAGGAAATATGAGTAGAGAAGAATACCCGAGACCGCAATTTGAGAGAGAGAATTGGTTAAGCTTAAATGGTGAATGGCAATTTACCTTTGATGACCAAAATCTTGGTTTAAAAGAAAAGTGGTACACAAATGAAGCAAACTATCCGTACAAGATCAATGTTCCCTTTGTCTATCAAAGTGCATTGAGCGGCATTGATCATCGAGAAGTGCACGACGTTGTATGGTATTATCGGACCTTCAATGTGCAAGTCCCTGAAAAAAGTCGTGTCCTTTTGCATTTTGGGGCGGTGGACTATGAAGCAGATGTGTTTGTCAATGGCAATCATGTGAAAAATCATTGCGGAGGGCATACCTCGTTTGCTATAGACATCACGGATGCTCTAGTATCTGGACAAGAGCAAATACTAAGTGTGCGAGCATTTGACCCGCATTTTGATGAAAGCATTCCACGGGGGAAACAATTTTGGGAAGAAGAATCAGCAGGAATCTGGTACACAAACTCAACAGGGATCTGGCAGCCAGTCTGGCTTGAAGTAGTTGCTGAAACCCATCTGCAACAGGTGAAATTTACGAGTGATTTTGATGCTGGCGCCGTGAAGATCGATGTAGAACTGAACCAGTTACAGCCGCAAGTAGTCTTAGAATATCAAATCTATTTTAAAGATGCTTTAGTTACCAGCGGAAAGGCAGACTTTATCACTTCTAAGTTGAGTTTTGCAGTTGATATTTTCCAGCAAGAAATTTTTCGGACGAATTTTCACCACGAAGGCTGGTCTTGGACACCTGAAAAGCCGCAATTATTTGATGTTGAATTGACGCTTAGAGAAGCAGGGAATGCCATCGATCAGCTAAAAAGTTATTTTGGTATGCGTAAAATACATACAGAAAACGGTATGATTTACTTAAATAACAAGCCTTACTACCAGAAGCTGGTGCTCGATCAAGGATATTGGCCGAGCGGTTTGTTAACTGCACCAACAGATGAGGACTTTAAACAAGACATCTTATTGGCCAAAGAAATGGGATTTAATGGTTGCCGAAAACATCAAAAAACAGAAGACCCACGCTTTTTATACTGGGCAGATAAATTAGGATTTCTTGTTTGGGGAGAGTGTGCGGCGCCGGCAATCTATACCGATCGTTCTGTGATGCGTTTGATGCAAGAGTGGGCAGAGATCATCACTCGGGACTATAGTCACCCTTCGATCGTTACTTGGGTACCAATCAATGAGAGCTGGGGTGTACCAAAAATATCATTTGATCGTCAGCAACAGCATTTTTCTCAAGCAATGTATCACTTTATCCATTCGCTAGACCAGCAACGGTTGGTTATTTCAAATGATGGTTGGGCGATGACGGAGACAGATATTTGTGCGATTCATAATTATGCGCATGGGCAAGAATCTGAGCGGCAAAAATATCTATACTTCAAAGACAGTCTCAGCACGAGAGAAAAATTGGTAAATCGAGTATCGACCCCCTGGCCGATTTTCGCTGGAGGATTTTCTTATCAGGATCAGCCTATTTTATTGACTGAGTTTGGCGGTATTGGCTTCGATGTTTCGGGGCAACCCGGTTGGGGCTATACCTCAGTGGAAAATCAACAAGATTTCTTGAAGGATTATCAGCGAATCATGACAGCTGTTTATGATTCTGTCGGACTCTGGGGCTATTGCTACACTCAGTTGACAGATGTTGAACAAGAAATCAATGGATTACTGACCTATGACCGCCAACCAAAAGTTGATTTGGCAGCGATTAAAGAGATCAATGAGCAGTTTCATCCACCACAGATAGAATAAAATGATTGGTAAGGAAAGGAGCGATGTCCGATGGGGAAATCAGCAGCTTGGCTCAGTGGAGTAAGTATCTTGATTGCTGCGCTTATGATAACCGGTTGTAGCGCTGGAACTGATCCAGGGGAAGAAGTGTCCGATTTTACATCAATTATCGATAATGATGGGGCAGATCCTTGGATCTTGCAAACGGAAGCGTTCTTTTATTATACCAAAACGACTGGGAATAATTTAACGCTTTGGCGTGCTGATAACCTCTCTCACGTTGCTGCTGGTGAAAAAAAGATCATCTGGGAAATGCCAGCAGAATTTGAAAGTATCTGGGCACCTGAGCTTCATTACTTAGATGATCGCTGGGTGATGTATTTCGCGGCTAATCGTCCTTCAGAAACACATCGTATGTACGCATTAGTCAATCATCAAAAAGATCCTTACATGGGTGAGTGGCAATTGGAAGAGATCAAAGGGATGGATGATAAATTTGCGATTGATGGAACAGTCTTAGAGATCAATGACAAACGCTATTTCCTTTGGTCGGGCTGGGAAGGGTATGAAAATGTCGCGCAAAATCTTTATTTAGCGGAAATGGCCTCCCCTACGGAAGTGATTGGGGAGAAACGACTTATCTCAGAACCAGAATATGAATGGGAAATGCGGCAAACACCATTGATCAATGAAGCCCCTCAAGTGATGATCAAAGACGAAACAGTCAATTTGGTATACTCTGCCAGTGGAAGCTGGGACAATGATTACGCTCTTGGTCTTATGACCCTAGATGTGGCTGATGATCCGCTAGAAAGAGCGAACTGGCAAAAGGAACCAGCGCCGATTTTCCAACAGACAAACACTGTCTATGGACCTGGTCATAATGGATTTTCCAAATCAAAAGATGGTTCTGAAGACTGGCTGATTTATCATGCTGCTCGGTGGGATCATTCGGGCTGGAACCGTTCGATCCGCTTACAAAAGTTTGGTTGGGATCAAGAGGATAAAATTCTAATGGAAGCTCCTTTGGATGAATGGCATGTTCAAGCGTTGCCAAAAGCTGAGCCCAATCGACTGCGATTAACTGCTAGCCGTGCTTTGCTGGAGGGCGATTTAGTGCTTGTCGAAGATGAGGCAGCACTCTCTAAGAAAGTCGTCCAAGGCTTTGAATCAACGACTGACAAAATTATCTTTGCCCCGCAGATTGAAGAAGCAGACGAATTTCTGGTGATTGCCTATGTCAAAACCACTGATTATCTCTCCTTGAATGACCCAATTCAGGTCAGGATTGAAACGAAACAAGCAAACCACGTGGTGGATGTCTATCCTTCCGAATATTATCAACCGCTACAAGTCCGCATGAAGTTACCGAAAGGGGCGCAGGAAATCACCCTTTCGTCTGAGATTGGGGTGGATACGCTAAGTATTGATCGTTTAGAAATCGTCAAATTCCAATAAAGAATAATGAGGAAGTTTTTTTAATCCAAGCGATGGGTGATTATCGTTTGACTCCTGCTACTTTGTCTTTAGACTATGTGGCAGGATTTTTTTATCCTTGAAAATTCCCAACTCCTACCGCCATAGCCTAAAATTCCATGTATAATAAAGAAAACGACCGTTTTATTTGGCGAAGGGAAAAGAAAAAGCAAAAGAGGTGCGAACTATGAGGATGAATCAAGAAAAGCTGACTTCATCAAATGGGAAGGATCAGCTTTTTGTCAAAACGTGGCTGCCAGAAGAACAGCCGAAAGCAGTCGTGCAAATCGTTCACGGAATGATCGAACACATTGAACGTTACCACGAGTTTGCGGAATGTTTGACTGTGCAAGGCTATGCGGTGGTCGGTCATGATCACTTAGGGCATGGGCAATCCGTGAAGGACACACAGGCTTATGGGCATTTTGGTGAAAAAGAGGGTGCCAAACATTTAGTGGCAGATGTGGCAATAGTCCATCAGTACGCCGCTGCTTGCTATCCAGACCGACCATACTTTATCTTAGGTCACAGTATGGGATCGCTGGTTTTGCGGAATTATTTGTTTAGTCAGCCACATCCATTGACAGGAGCGATCATCATGGGCACCACGATGGAAAAAGCCGTGCTGATGCAAGGAGGTAAACTCGTTACGAACTTGTTGCGGCCGTTTGCCGCTCAGCAATGGCCTTATCACGTAATGGAACAGCTAGTTTTTGGCCAGCACAACCGGCGTTTTCGTCCCAATCGGACCGCCAAGGATTGGTTGACCAGTGATCCGCAACAAGTGGATCGCTATTTGAAGGACCCTTACACCCAATTTCATTTTTCTTTAGCAGCTTACAAGGATCTCTTTACATTGACACAAGCTGCCAGTGATCCGGATCAACTGCGCAAGATTGATTCAGAATTGCCGCTGCTGCTGATTTCAGGTGGAGACGATCCTGTTGGGCACTATGGCAAAAGCGTCCGCCAATTGGCTCAGCAACTGAAGCAAAATGCTGACGTGACGATGTATTTGCTCGAACATGGCCGTCATGAGATTTTGAATGAGCGCAACCGCGAGATCGTTTACAATGAAATTTCTCGCTGGCTATTTGAAAAAATGCCGAAATGACGAACGTTAAGAAATTGGTAGTCTTTTCTGAAAATTCAAAATTATTTTCTCTTTTAAGGCTTTTTTCATTTTCGGCTATCTGTTATAATGATTTTCACATCTAACATAAAGGAGAGATTTTTTGTATGACAGTTTATAACTTTTCAGCTGGTCCTGCCGTATTGCCCCGTCCCGTATTGGAGAAAGCACAATCCGAACTTTTGAATTACCGCGGAAGTGGGATGTCCGTTATGGAGCTGAGTCATCGGTCCTCCTTGTTTGAAGCAATCATTAAAGATGCAGAAGCACTTTTACGAAAATTAATGGGAATTCCTGAAAACTATCAGGTACTGTTTTTACAAGGCGGCGCGAGTCTCCAATTCAGTATGATCCCTTTGAATCTTGCACAAAACAAAAAAGCCTTATACGTAAATACCGGTTCTTGGTCGAAGAAAGCTATTGAAGCAGCAAAAGCGCTTGGAAACGTGACGGTGGAAGTCATTGCCTCTAGTGAGGATCAAAACTTTACTTATATTCCAGAAATTTCAGAAGATGCGATCGATCAAGAAGCGGCTTATTTGCATATCACCACGAACAATACCATTGAAGGGACGGCCTTTCAAACGATTCCGCAGGCTGGCAATGTGCCGATCGTAGCAGACATGTCCTCAAATATTTTAGCCAATGACTATCGCGTAGAAGACTTCGGTGTGATTTATGCTGGGGCCCAAAAGAATATTGGTCCTGCAGGGTTGACGGTAGTGATCATCCGAGAAGATTTACTCAATGATGATGCTGTTTTCTCTCCAATGCTGGATTATCGTCTACAGGCTAAAAATGACTCATTGTACAATACACCACCAACGTATGCTATCTATATTGCTAAATTGGTGTTTGAATGGTTGGAAGAATTAGGCGGCATTCCTGCAATTTTAGAACAAGACCGCCAAAAAGCGGCGCTTTTATACGAAACGATCGAAGCCTCTGCTCTTTACAGTAGTCCTGTGGCTGTTGATAGCCGTTCACTAACGAATATTCCTTTTGTAACAGGGGATAAAGCATTAGATCAGCGCTTCAATGAAGAAGCTGTCAAAGCTGGTTTTGAGAACTTGAAAGGGCATCGTTCCGTTGGAGGAATGCGAGCAAGCTTGTACAATGCCTTTCCATTAGCTGGCGTTCAAGCGTTAGTCGACTTTATGAAATCATTTGAAGCGGAGGTCAAATAAATGTTCCAAATCAAAACATTCAATGCGATCGCACCAGAAGGATTACAGCGTTTAGAAAAAGAAAAGTATGCCATCAACGAGAGCGACCAACCGCAAGGGATTTTGCTGCGCAGCCAGAAATTGCACGATTACGCTTTTCCTGAAAGTGTCTTAGGTATTGCTCGTGCAGGGGCTGGGACCAACAACATTCCCGTCAAAGCATGTACTGAAAAAGGGATCGTCGTCTTTAATACACCCGGTGCCAATGCCAATGCGGTCAAAGAATTAGTGATTGCTAGTCTGCTCTTAAGTGTCCGCCCGATTTTACGAGGTGCCCAATGGGTCCAAACCTTGAACGGTGATAATGTGGAAGAACAAGCAGAAGCACAAAAAAGTCAATTTGCTGGAACAGAGTTAGAAGGTAAAAAGTTAGGAATCATCGGCCTTGGTTCTATTGGAGCGAT
Source organism: Enterococcus sp. CR-Ec1 (assembly GCF_002850555.1). Lineage (NCBI taxonomy): Bacteria > Bacillati > Bacillota > Bacilli > Lactobacillales > Enterococcaceae > Enterococcus > Enterococcus sp. CR-Ec1. Next base: position 3,138,119 of record NZ_CP025223.1, on the reverse strand, counting down.
GGTTGCCAACGATGCTTATCGTCTAGGGATGGAAGTAGTCGGTTATGATCCTTACGTGTCAGTGGATACTGCTTGGACGATCTCTCGTCGGGTCAAGCGTGCCAATGATATTGCGGAAGTCTTTTCAACCTGTGATTTTATTACGGTTCATGTACCGCTAATGGAAAACACCCATCATCTCGTCGGGGAAGCCGAACTTGCGAAAATGAAACCAACAACGAAACTATTCAACTTTTCCCGTAAAGAAATCGTCGATACAGATGCCGTTTTACGTGCATTAAAAGCCGACCGTTTAGCGGGCTATACGACTGATTTTGCAGATGAACAATTGCTGCACAATGAAAAAGTACTCGTCTTGCCGCATTTAGGTGCATCAACAGAAGAAGCTGAAGTCAACTGTGCCAAGATGGCAGCCCGAACATTGAAAAAATTCTTGGAATTCGGGACCATCAAGCGCTCGGTGAATTTTCCAACCGTTGAGATGGCTTTTCATTCGCCTTATCGTCTGACGATCATCAATCGCAATGTACCGAATATGTTAGGTCAGATTTCGTCGATCATTGCGGAATCTGGGATCAATATCGACAATATGCTGAATCGTGGACGGGAAGACTTTGCTTACACCCTAGCCGATGTCGCTTCTGAAGATGAGGCATTGTTGAATCAATTAGCCGATAAACTGCGGGAGAACGAAAATATCGTTCGTGTACGGGTCATCAAAAATCAGGAGGTTGGGTATTAATGGTTCAAGTATTTCCGTTTAAAGCCATTCGTCCAGAAGCCTCATTGGCAGAAAAAGTGGCCGAGCTGCCTTATGACGTGGTCAATTCACAAGAAGCCGCAGCGTTTGCGCAAGGCAATCCTTACAGCTATTTCCACATCGACCGTTCGGAGATCGACTTGCCAGGAATCGATCCTTATGATCCACAGGTGTATCAAAAAGCGGCTGAAAATCTTGCATCTTTTCAAGAAGAAGGCTGGTTGATTCAAGAAACGGCGCCCGCATATTATTTGTATGAATTGACGATGGCTGGCAGAAGTCAAACTGGGCTTGTCGCCTGTACCTCGATCGATGATTATGTCGCTGGGAAAATCAAGAAACACGAGTTTACCCGTCCAGAAAAAGAAATCGATCGGATCAATCACATTCTGGCATGTGATGCCAATACAAGTCCGATTTTCTTGAGCTATCGCCAACCAGCAGCAGTCAAAGAAGCAATCGATGCGTGGCAAGCAGAGCATGCGCCGATCTATGATTTTGTCAGCTATCATGAGGTGCAGCATCGTGTTTGGCTGATCGATGATCCAGCGCTAGTCGCCTCTTTTGCCCAGCAGTTTCAGGCTGTAGATGCCCTCTATATTGCGGATGGACATCACCGTACAGAGTCAGCAGTTAAAGTTGGCTTGCAAAAGCGAGCCGATGGCCAAAGCAGCCAAGAAAGCGACCGCTTTTTAGCAATCTTATTCCCAGAAAATGAATTAGCGATTTGGGAATACAATCGGGTCTTGCGGGTACCAGTGCCAGAAACCTTTTTTGAGCAGGCAGCCCAGCATTTTACGATTCAAGAAACTACAACGAAGAAACCAGCGCAACGTGGTTCGATTCATCTGTACCTAAACCATGCGTGGTGGGAGTTGACCATCAAACCGGAATCTGTGCCGCAAGATGCGGTAGGACAGCTGGATGTGTCGCTTTTACAACAATACGTGCTGGCTGATATTTTCGCGATCCAAGATGTGCGGACAGACAAACGCATTGATTTTGTCGGCGGAATTCGTGGTCCAGAAGAATTGGAACGTTTGGTAGATAGCGGAGAATGGACATTGGCCTTTTCCATGTATCCAACGCAAATGGCCGATCTTTTGGCAGTCGCCGATGCGGGAGAAATTATGCCGCCAAAATCAACTTGGTTTGAACCAAAACTGTTGAGCGGTCTGTTTTTACATGATTTAGAAACGAATTAACCAAAAAAAGCTTACGAGGCTAGCTCGTAAGCTTTTTTCGATATTAGAAGTTGCCGAGTGTTTCGATGATCAAGCGGACATTCAAGACCGTCAGTGCAATGGCACAGATCCAGCCTAAGGTAGAGACCCATAGCGGATTCTTGAAGCGTTCCCCCATGATTTTTTTTGAGCTGGTAAAAAGAACCAACGGAATCATCGAAACGGGTAAGGCGATGCTTAAAAAGACTTGCGAATAAATCAGCAGATCGTCCAAGGCTTGTTCGTTGCCGCCAAAGTAAATCGTACAAAGCAAGACGGGGATCACCGATAAGCCACGGGTGATCAGACGTCGCGCCCAAGTAGGGATCTTCATATGGATAAATCCTTCCATCACGACTTGCCCCGTCAGTGTCCCAGTGATCGTTGAATTTTGACCAGATGCCAAGAGCGCCACGGCAAACAGAACGCTCAAGACTGGACTGGCGACAGCACCAGCAATGGAGGAATCTTGCAAAGCATCGAACAGCGCGGAGAAGGTGCCGACTTCTTCGCTATGACCAAAGAACAAGGCGCTTCCTAAGATCAAAAGCAGGCAATTGACCAAAAAGGCAGCGGATAATTGGATATTGGAATCCCAAGTAGCGAACCGCACGGCCGTTGCCACTTCTTGGGTATCGCTGCGATCGATTTTTCGTGATTGGGAGATCGAAGAATGCAGATAGAGATTATGCGGCATCACAGTCGCACCAACGATCCCCAACGCCATTGTCAGCTGTCCATGGTTCAAGACTTGCTTTTGGGGAATAAAGCCTTGCAAGACAGCAGGCAAATTTGGTTGAGCAATAATGACTTCGTAACAAAAGACCAGCATAATGACCAAAATCAGTGTCATGACGATCGCTTCGATTTTTCGGAAACCCAATTTCATTAAAAAGAGCAGAAGCAATACATCGAAAATCGTTAAGATGACCCCAACTAATAAAGGTAAGCCGAATAGTAGATTGAGAGCGATCGCTCCTCCGATCACTTCCGCGATATCCGTTGCCATGATAGCCAATTCGGTGACGATCCACAAGACAAAGCCTAAACCTTTGCTGGTGTGTTTACGAGTTGCTTGCGCAAGGTCCATCTGGGTCACGATCCCTAGCTTGGCTGCCATGTATTGCAGCAGCATAGCGATCAAACTGGAAATCAAGATCACAGAAAGTAAGAGATAGCCATATTCAGCACCGCCACCGATCGAGGTGATCCAGTTTCCTGGGTCCATATAGCCCACGGCTACCAATGCCCCAGGACCAGAGAACGCTAAGAGATTGCGCCAAAAGCTGCCGTTTTTTGGAATGGCAACTGTATTATTTATTTCTTCCAAGCTAGGACCGTTGGCCGCTTGGATCAATTTTTTTTCATCATTCATCGTTTCACACCCTATCTTTTTAGGTATACCTAAAAACAAATCTATTGTATTCCTCATTTATGGATTTTTCAAGAGAAACCTTTTGGAAGTCAGAAGGAAGGACAAAAAAACAGCAGCCAAAGGAATGGCTGCTGTCTGCTGGGTTTTCTTATAAAATTAGTCGGCGCGTAAAGCGATCGCTGCATCTTTTTTCGCTGCCATTCGAGCTGGAATGTGGCCGCCGATCATCGTTAGGACGGTGCTGACAGCAATCAAGATCAGGCCGTGGACCGGATTTAATTGAGCAACATTTTCGAGATCAGTCATACTATATAAGATTGCGTTGATCGGGAATGTGGCTAACCAAGCAATGAGGACACCTAAAGCTCCTGAAGCGATCCCTAAAATACAGGTTTCGGCATCGAAGACGCGGGTGATGTCTTTTTTACGAGCACCTAATGCTTTTAAGACCCCAATTTCTTTCGTGCGTTCTAGTACAGAGGTATAAGTGATGATACCGATCATGATCATGCTGGTTACCAAGGAGATTCCTGCAAAAGCGATCAAGACATAGGTGATGGCATCCATCAAGCCGCCAGTCAATTGAGTCATCGTACCGGCTAAATCGGAATAAACGATTTGGTCTTCTTTGTCTTTGCCTTTGTTGAAGTCATCCAAGTAATCAAGAATTTTTTCTTTGGCACTGAAATCATTTGGATAGATCATAATGCTGTTTGGTAAATCACTGCCGCCGAGATAAGCGATCAATGAATCTTTGGCACTTTCGTCAACGGGTTCATTCGTCATCACGTTGGTGTCGCTATCTTTTTGTGCTTGGACGATCGCTGAGTCTTGGTTTTCTTTGATCACTTCTTGCGCGAGGGCATCACTGTAGGCAATGCCGGTTGAAAGCAAGTTCATCGTAGAGTTTTGCTTGATACGTAAGATTCCGCTGATCGTTAATTCTTTGTTGTTGCTGTTATCGAAAACTTCATTTAAATCTTGGTTTGGAATGAAGTTTCCAGTCGGCAATTCGGTGTAAAAGGCATCATTAGACGCCAATGTGATTTTTGTTCCCACGATATCGTCGAAGGAAACCGTGTCACCATCTTCAATATCAAAACCGAGATTGATCAATGCATTGACATTCGTTACGTTGTTTTCATCGACGATCAAAACGACATCTGTGCTGGCACTTGGGTAGCTGCCTTCTAAAAGGTCATAGTTGTCTTTCAAGAAATTGCCGTTATCCTCTGATAACTGCTCAGGGAAAGTCGAAACCCCAATACCGGTTGAGGCACTCATGGCAGACATCATGGCATTGGTCTGTTCATTGTCAGGCGACGCGTTGGAGAAGCTGACTTGTTCCACATTGTCATCGATCTTGCGGAAAAGATTCAATGAAGTTGAACGAGTGTAGCCGATATTGTTACTTAACTCAGGATCAATGTCGTTGATGTAATCGAGAAACTCTTGATCGATTTTGTTGATATGGGTTGCACGATCCGTATCACTTAATTTGGCAGTGACCTCTTTATCTGAAGGGAAATCTTCAGATTTATCCCGCGTACCCATCGCTGATGGATCTTGTTCAGTGGCCACTTGTGAGATCGTGATCGGAAAACGAGCTAATGTTTCTGACTGGGTATTGTCGATTTGTTTTTGGAATCCCGTTGATAGTGACAAAACAATGGCGATTCCGATGATTCCGATACTAGAAGCAAAGGCTGTCAAGAAGGTGCGCCCTTTTTTGGTTCGGATATTGTTAAACGACAAACGTAAGGCCGTCATAAAACTCATTTTTGTGTGCTTTAATTCGAATTGGTCTTTCTTTTGGCCTTCGACATGGGGGTTCGAATCTTTAATGATTCGTCCGTCTTTGAATTCAATGATCCGTCCAGCGTATTTGTGGGCCAATTCAGGATTATGAGTAACCATGATGACCAATTTTTCTTTTGATAGCTCTTGGATCAGTTCCATGATTTGGACACTTGTCTCTGAATCTAAGGCACCTGTAGGTTCATCACAAAGGAGGATATCAGGATCATTTGCTAAGGCACGAGCGATCGCTACCCGCTGCATTTGACCACCAGAAAGCTGATTTGGTTTTTTGTGCATATGCTCAGCTAAGCCCACACGCGTCAAAGCATCGGTTGCTTTGGCGCGTTTTTCTTCTTTTGACACACCGCTCAAGGTCATTCCAAGCTCGACGTTGTCGATGATGCCTAAATGACTGATCAAATTGTAGCTTTGGAAGACAAAGCCGATCGAATTGTTCCGATAGGCATCCCAGTCGCGGTCTTTAAAGGACTTGGTTGATTTGCCATTGATGATCATATCACCAGAGTCGTAATTATCTAAGCCGCCGATCACGTTCAACATGGTTGTTTTCCCAGAGCCGCTTGGCCCTAAAATGGCAACAAACTCTTGTTTACGAAAGGCGACGGTGACGCCGTCGAGGGCTTTCGTAGTACTGGCGCCAACTGTATAATACTTCTTGATATCTTTTAATTCTAACATGGGGTCACTCTTTTCTTGCCGTTTTCACGATTATTTTCATTATGTAACCACGCTATCATAATGGTTAACAAAAATCAACGATTATCATTGTTTAAACAAATAATTTATACTAAACTAAAGACAGAAAAGAGGGAGAGTATGGAAAAAGCGTTAGGAACATTCAATATGGCGGTGTTTGCGGAGATCTTTTCGCTGATGGGAAACATATTGTTTGAAGAAATCGGTCTGGAAGATTTAAAATTGACCAAAATGGAAATCTTGGAACTCGTGGTGATCTCTAGTAATGAAGGAATTACGATGTCCGAGTTGGCTCAGCAAATCGGTACGTCAAAAGTCCAAATCAGTCGTTCGATCTCGGGGTTGGAAAAGGCTGGCTTTGTGGTACGCAAAACCAATGGCGTCAATCGTCGCAACGTCAATGTTTATTTGGAAGAAGCTGGGAAGCAGTTGTTTATCCAAAAGAAAAAACAAGTGGAAGACCGCTTGAATGCCAAAACCGCTCAAATGGCTGCGGAAGATATCCAGCAGTTGAGTCAATCGTTGACGGAGGCAGTGGGGATCTTGCGGAAATATGACATTTTACGGACTGGCAATCAATGTGAGAAGAAGACACCGTTTGATTAAAAAAGGGTGAAGCAATCGTTTGCTTTTTAATTGCTGAATTAATTTCATATTGACCTATATTATCGATTTATTAGATAAAGCAACCGATTGCGTTTTTCTCTTGTTTTGACTTCTGATTTGTGCGACAATGGGTATATCAAACAAGTCAAAGGAGTCTGCTATGAATACTACTGCCATCTATCATCGTCCCGAAAGTGAATTTGCGTATTTGTACGAGAAGGATAAAATGCATATCCGTTTGCGTACCGCCCGTCAAGACGTCCGCCATGTCCAGCTACTTTGCGGTGATCCTTACACACTGTATAAAGAAGCTTGGTACCAACAAAGAATTGAAATGCAAAAAATTCTTTCCACGGACTTGCATGATTATTGGCAAGTATCGGTCGGAGCAGAATTCCGCCGTTTGTCTTACGGCTTTTCCATCGAAAGTTACGATGGGTTGCATGTCTTCTATGGGGATCACGGGGTCTACCCCTTTGAACAGCAATATTTAGAAATGAACAACAATTATTTTCGGATGCCTTACTTCCAAGAAGCCGATCGTTTCAAAATTCCCGAGTGGGCGAAAGAAACGGTTTGGTATCAAATTTTCCCTGAGCGCTTTGCAAATGGGGACCCATCAAATGATCCTGAAGGTGTGTTGCCATGGGGCTCAAAAAATCCCGATCGCCAAGACTTTTTCGGTGGGGATCTACAAGGAGTCATCGATCATTTGGATTACCTTGTCGATCTAGGAATCAATGGGATCTATTTCTGTCCGATTTTTGAGGCATATTCGAATCACAAGTATGATACCATCGATTATTTGGCCATCGATCCTGCTTTTGGTGATAACGATACCTTTAAACGATTAGTGGAGGAATGTCACAAACGCGGCATCAAAGTTATGCTGGATGCTGTTTTCAACCATATGGGGGATACTTCGCATCAATGGCTAGATGTCATCAAAAACGGCAAAGATTCGCCGTTTGCTGATTGGTTCCACATCAATGAGTTTCCTGTCAACTACAAAGAAGGGGAAAACTTTGAAGATGCTTATGACATCACCTATGATGTTTTTGCCTTTACGCCGCATATGCCGAAACTCAATACGGAAAATCCCGATGTGCAAGATTATTTGTTGAAGATCGCTCGTTATTGGATCGAAGAATTTGATATCGATGCTTGGCGCTTGGACGTGGCTAATGAAGTTAGTCACTTCTTCTGGAAAAAATTCCGCCAAGTGTGTGATGAGGCCAAAGATGATTTTTATATCCTTGGGGAAATTTGGCATTCTTCTCAACGCTGGTTACAAGGCGACGAGTTTCATGCAGTGATGAACTACGCCTTTACAGATGCAATTATTGAATATTTTGTCAAAGACGAGATCTCCATGACGAAAATGGTCTCGGAATTAAATAACCAGCTGATGTTGTATCGGGAGCAAACCAACCAAGTGCAGTTCAATATTTTGGATTCTCATGATACCCCGCGTTTGTTAACTTTGGCTCGGGGAGACAAAGACTTGATGCGCCAAGTGATGGCCTTTACGTATCTGCAACAAGGAGTTCCTTGCCTGTATTACGGCGATGAGATTGGTTTGACCGGTGATATGGATCCGGATTGTCGTAAATGTATGATTTGGGATGAGGAAAAGCAAGATCGTGATTTGCTGCATTTCACCCAGTCATTGATCAAACTACGCAAAGACAACCAAAAAGTCTTATCTGAAGGTTCCTTGAGTTGGAACTGGGTTTCGGAAGAAGATGGCCTGATCATTTTCGAACGAGAGTTGGGGGCACAGCGGATCATCGGTATTTTCAACACTGGCGAGGACCAACTTACACTCTCTCGTCCTGATTCAATTTTGATGGAACAGTTTGTCCAACTGGAAGATGAGACGATGATCATCGATAACAAAGGCTTTGCTATCGTGAAAGTAAATAACGAAGAATCGAATGAAGCATAAAAATGAGGCAAGAATTGCATATGCAATTCTTGCCTCATTCAATGTTTTGGGTATTTTTAATTTCCCCATGCACGTTGGAAAGAATCTTCCCCAAAATTCCTTCTGTCGGTATTATATCCTATAACACCTAAATGTGACAAATGATAACCCTTAAATATAGGTAGTTTTTTCCTGAAACGGGGAAAACGATTGAAAATTTAGATAGTTCTGCCTTCTTTTTGCGCTTCTTTCCACGAAAGGCCTTTTCTTTTTTACAAGATATGATAAACTAGTAAAAATGTATTTTTATTCGAGGAGTGATTTGATGAGTACAGGGTATCACATAGCAGTTGTCGGAGCTACCGGCGCAGTAGGAACAAAAATGATTGAGATGTTGGAGAAGACCACGTTGCCGATCAAAAAAATAACGTTGTTGGCATCCAAACGTTCTGCTGGGAAGACCCTTGTGTTCAAAAATGAGCCGCTCGTTATTCAAGAGCTGACCGCAGATTCCTTTGCGGGAGTCGATATTGCATTGTTCAGTGCCGGTGGTGGCATTTCAAAACAATTTGCTCCAGAAGCAGTCAAACACGGTGCAGTCGTAATCGACAATACCAGTCATTTTCGGATGGATCCGAATGTTCCTCTAGTCGTTCCTGAGGTGAATCCTCATGCATTAGCGCAACATAAAGGAATCATTGCCAATCCGAATTGTTCAACGATTCAAATGATGGTGGCATTAGAACCGATTCGTCAAAAAGTCGGTTTATCGAGGGTCTTGGTTTCAACGTATCAAGCAGTTTCAGGTGCTGGCGCACAAGCCTTGGCTGAATTGACTCGTGAATCTCAAGAACTATTAGCCGGCAAAGCCGCTGATGAACTAAACCCTGAGATTTTACCAGCAGGCAGCGATAAAAAGCACTACCCAATCGCGTTTAACGCCTTGCCACAAATCGATGTCTTTGCTGAAGACGATTATACTTACGAAGAGTGGAAAATGATCAATGAAACGAAGAAGATCATGGAAGATGCGCAGATCAAAGTAGCAGCTACGTGTGTGCGAATCCCTGTGTTTAGCGGTCATTCGGAGTCGATTTATATCGAGACCAAAGACCATGCCAGTGTTGAGGAAGTTAGGCAGTGGATCAGCGAAGCCCCAGGAGCTGTCTTGCAAGATGATCCGAGTCAACAAGTGTACCCGCAAGCTTTGACCAGTGTGGACAAAACGGAAACCTTTGTTGGTCGGATTCGCAAAGATTTGGATGTCGAAAACGGCTTGCATTTATGGGTCGTTTCTGATAATTTGCTGAAAGGTGCGGCATGGAACTCTGTTCAAATCGCCGAAAGCCTGCATCAGCAAGGATTAGTTCATGTGTAAACCATAAGTTTTTCAGAAAAGTGTGGTGAATGCCACGCTTTTCTTTTTTTTGTTGTATAATAATAGGGACGGCTTATGCTTGGGAAATAATACAGTAGAAAAAAATTAAGAGGTGAATAAAAGTGGAAACGATAAAAATCATTCCTCTTGGCGGTGTACGCGAAAACGGAAAGAACATGTACATTGCTGAAGTTGGCGAGGATATATTTGTGCTGGATTGCGGTGTCCGTTATCCAGAAAATGAATTATTAGGGATCGATACAGTGATTCCAGACTTCACATATTTAGAAGAAAATGCCGACCGTGTGGCTGGTGTCTTCTTGACCCACGGGCATGCAGATGCGATTGGTGCATTGCCTTATTTCTTGGAGAATATCCAAGTACCGGTCTTTGGGACCGAGTTAACGATCGAACTAGCAAAATTGACCGTGAATAAAAATGAAGCTACCAAGCGCTTCAAAGATTTTCATGTGATCGATGAACATTCGGAGATCGACTTTGGCCATGCGACCATCAGCTTTTTCCGTACGACCCACTCTATCCCTGATTCTGTTGGAATCAGCGTAAAAACAGAAGCTGGCAATATCGTTTATACAGGAGATTTCAAGTTTGACCAAACAGCGATCCCTATGTATCAAACCGATTTTGGCCGCTTAGCGGAAATTGGAAAAGAAGGAGTCTTAGCATTGCTAAGTACGTCCTCAAATGCCGAAAATCCAACGCCGATTGCTTCTGAATTGACGATCCAAGATGAAGTTTATGACAATATCCGTTACTGGGAAGGTCGGATCATCGTCGCTAGCGTTGCTAGCAATTTGCAACGGGTGCAACAAGTATTAGATGCGGCGTTTCGTTCTGACCGCAAAGTCGTTTTGACTGGTCAAGATTTTGGTCGGATCATCAAAACGGCCATGAAGTTAGGGAAATTAAAATTACCTGCCGAAGACTTGCTGATCACCCAAAAAGAAATGAAAAAATACTCAGACGAACAGTTGTTGATTTTAGAAACAGGACGCATGGGGGAACCAATCAAAGCGTTGCAAAAAATGGCCAACGGCTCTCACCGGACGCTGCGTATCAAAGAAGGAGATCTTGTTTACATCACGACGACGCCGACAACGGCAATGGAAACGGTGGTTGCGAAAACGGAAGATATCATCTATCGCGCTGGCGGTACCGTGAAACAGATCTCGGATAATTTCCGTGTTTCTGGTCATGCCAACCCGAATGATCTGCAGCTGATGTTGAATATGATGAAACCGAAGTACTTTATCCCTATTCAAGGCGAGTACCGCCAATTAGCCGCCCATGTGGACTTGGCGCAAGAAGTCGGGATTCCGATGAAAAATATCTTCATTACTGCACGCGGGGATGTTTTAGAATACAAAAAAGGCGAAATGATCGCCGCAGGTGCGGTTCCAGCTGAGAACGTCATGATCGACGGGATCGGTGTCGGAGATATTGGGAATATCGTCCTGCGAGACCGCAAAGTCTTATCTGAAGATGGAATTTTCGTTGCAGTAGTGACGATTAATCGTCGCGAAAAGAAAATTATTTCTGCCCCTCAAATCACTTCTCGCGGGTTTGTCTACGTGAAAGCCAGCCGTGACCTGATTCGTGAAAGTGGCGAGATCGTAGAAGAAATCGTAGAAAAACACCTTCATGATGAAGAGTTTGAATGGAGCAAATTGAAACAAGATATCCGTGATCGTTTGAGTCGTTTCTTGTTTGAACAAACCAAACGCCGTCCAGTCATCTTGCCGGTCATCATGGAATCAAGCCAAAGAAATCGCAACCGTAAATAATTCGTTTTGACCTACTGACAAAAGCAGGTGAAAGAATAGCCGTTTGACGGCCGATTTCTTTTCACCGAAGCTTTTGTCTTTTTTTGTGAAGAAAACAAGCGGCGTTTTTTTTCAATAAATACCCCTTATTTTGATCGTGAATGGCAGATAAGGATTGACGGCGAATGGATTTCGATTAATAATACAAAGTTGTCCCCCTAAGACTAGAGGAACAAAATAAGCAAAGAGAGGATGGTCGATTTGTGAATAGTTATCAAGAAAACCCCGTAGTACAACAGAGAAAGTGGTGGATTCTCATTGCTGTTTCGATGTTTACCTTTATGTCAACACTGGATGGGAGTATCGTAAATATCGCATTGCCGACGATCTCGGCAGATATGGGTGTACCTATGAATCAAGCGGAATGGGTCGTGTCCGTTTACTTGATGATCGTTTGTGCCTGCCTTTTATTATTCGGTAAGGTAGGGGACAGTTGGGGCAAAATCAAAGTTTTCCGCTTGGGAATGCTAATTTTTATTATCGGTTCGCTGTTATGCGGGTTTAATCACTCCTTAGCTTTTCTTTTATTTGCCCGAGTGGTGCAAGCGATCGGTGCTAGCATGACGATGGCGACGAATACCGGAATCATTACTGAAGTTTTTCCTATGAGTGAACGAGGACGCGCCTTAGGGATGATTGGTGCCTTTGTTTCGTTAGGCTCCATCGCCGGTCCTGGATTAGGCGGAGTGATTTTGGCGCATTTTTCTTGGCCGTTTATTTTTTGGATCAATGTTCCTGTCGGTATTCTGACGATGATTGCTGGAGAAAAGGTGTTACCAAAAGATATTACCATGAGTCACGATTCCATCGATAAAACCGGGTTTGTGCTGTTTTCAATTGCAATTATCAGCTTCTTCGGCGGCATTTTTCTTGGACAAGAGCGTGGCTTTCTAACGTGGCTGCCGCTGCTGTTGGGTGGGATCGCTTTAGTGGCATTCATCGTCTTTTTGCGAGTAGAAGCGCGTCTGAGCAAACCGCTGATTACCTTTGGGATCTTTCGTAATAAAATTTTCACCATGAGCCTGATCACGGCGTTGCTGATCTTTTCTGCAAACTTTTTTGTCAATGTCGTGATTCCCTTTTACTTGCAAAGTGCCCGAGGCTTAACGCCGAGCGTGGCAGGAATGCTGATGATGGTCTTTCCTTTGATGATGGTCATTGGTTCACCACTTAGCGGGTATTTGACGGACCGTGTAGGACCGGAGATTTTGGTCTTAGCTGGCTTAGCGTTGCTGTCGATCACTCAGCTGATGTATATGTTTATGAATCAGGATACGCCGATTTGGTATTATATCGTTGCCACTGCCATCATGGGACTTGGCAATTCGTTGTTCCAATCCCCAAACAATACGATGGTAATGAGCAGTGTCACCAAAGAAAATCTTGGGGTGGCAGGTAGTCTAAATTCCTTTGCCCGCAATTTGGGCATGGTGTTAGGGATATCCTTAGCAACGACGATTCTCTATGCAGCAATGAGTCAAGCGTATGGAAAGCATGTGACGACCTATATCGCAGGTCGGGCAGATATTTTTGCCTATGGCATGAAAATCACCTTCTTTGGGGCGTTCCTTCTTTGCATCACGGCGTTATTCTTAACAGTCTGGCGCATCTATAAACAAGGCGGACGTAAGAAAACGCTATGATCGCTTGAAGTCATCAGGTCGAACTGTTCTATTCCTTATTCAGAAAGGGTAGAACAGTTTCTTTATTTTTCTTGACAAGAACCAGAAAAAGGACGGATGTAATAAAGCTGCCAGAATTTGTGCTTTTGGATTTCTGGCGTTATCTGTTATAATGAAAAATATTAGACTGTATTACTTAGATGGAAAGGGGAATGTTGTATGAAACTCACGTATCACGGACACTCAGTGCTTGCTATCCAATTAGCGGATGGCCAAAAATTGTTGTTTGACCCTTTTATTACTGGAAATGCTCTGACTGATTTAGATGCAGAGACAGTGGAAACCGATTGGCTTTTGATCACGCATGGTCATAGTGATCATATTGGGGATATGGTGCCGATCGCCAAAAGAAATGAAGCGCCAGTGATCAGTGTCGTTGAAATTTGCCGCTATGCAGCCCGCAAAGGCGTTGCTGAGACGCATGGCATGAATATGGGAGGTTCTTTTGAGTTTCCGTTTGGCAAAATCTCAATGGTGGAAGCGAAACACAGCTCTGGCCTTGAAGAAGACGGAACGATGATCTATATGGGCAATCCTGTTGGAATCATTTTAGAAGCAGAAGGCAAAACCATCTACCACGCTGGAGATACTGCACTCTTTAGCGATATGGCGATGATCGGTGAACGTTTCGACATCAATGTGGCATTTTTACCGATCGGGGATAATTTTACGATGGGCGTTCAAGATGCCGCAACAGCAGCGGCCCTTTTAAACGCGAGCAAAGTAGTACCGATCCATTACAATACGTTTCCAATGATCAAGCAAGATCCGCAAACCTTCGTGAATTTATTGCCGGCAGGTGTGGGCCAGATCCTTGCAGTCGGTGAGACATTAGAAGTTTAAGCAACAGGAAGATTCGTAGTAGGAATAGGGGATAATTATGGCGACAAAACACGACTTGATTTTAGCGCATATCGAGAATCTGCCTGTAGGCAATCGCATCTCGGTGCGGGGAATCGCAAAAGACTTGAATGTCAGTGAAGGAACAGCCTATCGGGCAATCAAAGATGCGGAAAATATCGGCTTGGTTTCAACGATCCAGCGTGTCGGAACCATCCGTATCGAACGAAAACTAAAAAAACACATTGAAAAACTAACTTTCGGCGAAGTCGTCCAAATCATTGAAGGTGATGTTTTGGGCGGCGCTGCCGGTTTGGACAAAGACTTGAACAAATTTGTTATCGGCGCCATGAAAGAATCAGCAATGGAACGCTACATCACGCCTGGCTCCTTAGTGATCGTCGGAAACCGCAACGAAGTCCACAAGTTGGCACTGGAGGATGGCGCAGCCGTCTTGATCACGGGAGGCTTTGAAACAACAGAGGAAATCTGTCGTTTAGCAGACGAATTGGAGTTGCCGATTTTACAAACGACCTATGACACCTTTACCGTGGCAACGATGATCAACCGTGCCTTAAGCGACCAGCTGATCAAAAAGGACATTATGCTGGTGAGTGACATTTATATGCCATTGGAAAAAACCAAGTATCTGCACACCTTTGATACGGTCAAGGATTACAAACTACTCTCGGAGTCTACCAATCACTCCCGCTATCCAGTCGTCAACAAGAATATGCGGGTCGTTGGGATCATCACAGCCAAAGATGTCTTAGAAAAGCCTGATACGCAGATCATCGAACGAATCATGACCCGGGAACCACGGGTCGTAAAAAAAGAGATGAGTGTGGCCTCTGCCAGCCATCAGATGATTTGGGATGGCTTAGAAGTGATGCCCGTCGTAGCTGATGACCTTTCTTTGATTGGGATTGTCACACGCCAAGACATTATGAAAGCGATGCAGATGGTCCAACGACAAACGCAAATTTCAGATACGATTTCTGACCAAATCTCGGGACAGATGCAAGTTATCGAACAAGATTTTGAAGGGAACAAATTGCCGCAGCCGTATTTCAGCTTTGCGGTGACGCCCCAAATGGTTAATGAAGTCGGAACGATCTCTTTTGGTGTCTTGAGTGAAGTAATCGCTAATACGGCGAAACGTACGATGCAGTTGAATCAACGACGCAATAGCTGGATCGAGCAAGTCAATCTGCATTACTTCCGTTTGATCCAATTAGAAAGCGAGATCATCATTCAACCGAAGATTCTAGAACTGGGGCGACGTTCGGCGAAAATCGATATCGAAGTATCGATCGAAAATTCCTTAGTGGCAAAAGCGATCGTGGTATGCCAAGTAATGGAACGCCCATAAATCATCGAAAACGGCACTTATGGAAAAATCTTAGAGAGAAAGTTGAGACCATTCATGAAGGTACAAGAAGAAATACTTGCAACAATCAAAGCATTCGACCGGATCATTATCCATCGGCACCAGCGCCCTGATCCAGATGCATTAGGATCACAAGTGGGGTTGGCAGAAATTTTACGAGCTAGTTTTCCCAAAAAAGAAATCTATCAAGTTGGCGGACCCGTTGAAGGATTGGATTACTTGGCGCTGATGCAGACGATCCCTGATGATTTGTATAAAGGGGCGCTGGTGATCGTTACAGATACGGCCAATGCACCACGGATCAGTGACCAACGCTATGATCAAGGGGCGAAATTGATCAAAATCGATCATCACCCTAATGATGAACCTTACGGAGAACTGGTTTGGGTCAATACGAAAGCCAGCAGCTGTAGTGAGATGATCGTTTCGTTTTGGCAAATGTTTCAAAACGAGCTGACGATGACGCAAGAAGCGGCTCGTCTGTTATATGCGGGCATTGTTGGTGATACTGGACGGTTTTTATATCCGGCAACGACAGCGACAACCCTGCGCTTAGCGGCTGAACTATTGGATTACGGCTTTGATGCTCCGAAGATCAATCGTCAATTGGATCAAGTCTCTCGCAGTGTTGCCCGCCTTTCAGGGTATGTCTACGAAAACATCGAAATCGATGAGATTGGTGCTGGCAAAGTGATCCTATCACAAGAATTGCAGCAGCGTTTTGGCGTAGTGGATTCGGAAACCTCAGCAGTCGTTTCCTTACCAGGGAAAATCGATGAGGTGCTGGCTTGGGCGATCTTTGTCGAACAACCAGAAGGCTATTACCGAGTGCGGATGCGTTCGAAAGGTCCAGTGATCAATGAGATCGCCAAACGTCATCATGGCGGCGGACATCCCCTTGCCAGTGGAGCAAACGCAAAAGACCTTGAAGAAGTTGCAGTAATCTATCAAGAGATCCAAGCAGCGATCAAAGAATTTCAAGCAGAATAAACACTTTCACAAGAACATTTGCCAATAAAAAAAGGGCGTGCCAAAAGCTTTCGGCATGCCCTTTTTTAGACAAAACGCAGCGCAGGCTCATCACTGAACCGGCACTGCGTTTTTTTGCTTATATTTGAGAAAAGCACGGCTTAGCCCCGTAGATCGTCTAAAAATTCGGTTTTGCTTTTCGTTTTCTCGTCTTTCATTTTGATGACTTTGGCTGGTGAGCCAGCAACGACTGCTCCAGCAGGGACATCTTCAGTCACCACAGAACCAGCAGCGACGACTGCACCTTCGCCAACACGGACACCTTCAAGGACGACGGCATTTGCACCGATCAAAACATTGTCTTCTATGATGACTGGGCTTGCTGAAGGTGGCTCAAGAACGCCAGCCAAGACAGCACCAGCGCCAATATGGGCTTTTTTCCCAACGGTCGCCCGGGCGCCTAAAATCGCACCCATGTCGATCATGGTTTCTTCACCAACGACGGCACCAATGTTGATCACGGCCCCCATCATGATAACGGCATTTTTTTCAATGATGGCTTGGTCACGGATAAAGGCACCTGGTTCGATACGGGCATCGACTTTCGTCAAGTCTAACAAAGGGATCGCTGAGTTGCGGCGATCATTTTCCAGATAGTGATCGGTGATTTTGTCTTGGTGCGCGGTTAAAAACTCAGCTACTTTTTGACTGTCACCAACCACGAAATAGAAGGTGCCGTTACCAAACAATTGGATGCCATCTGCTTGGACGTCGCCAAGATCTCCATTGATATAGACTTTTACAGGTGTTTGTTTATTTGCTTCTTTGATATATTTTGCTAATTGATAAGGATCGGAAAATTGTAATTCTGTCATGAGAGACCACCTTTACTTGTCGATTAGATTTTGCATGGAATAAAAACCGGCTGGTTGATCGGCTAAAAATTCCGCTGCTTTTAGCGCACCATTGGCGAAGATTTCGCGGGAGAGCGCAGTGTGTTTTAATTCAATGATTTCATCCTGCCCAGCATAGATGACAATGTGTTCCCCAGGGATCGTTCCGCCGCGAACGGCATGGATGCCCATCTGCTTGCGGTCATTTACTAGATCACTGCCTTCACGCCCGTAGAGATACTCTTTTTTTGTTTCACAGCTGTCATTGATACTATCTGCCAACAGCAAAGCTGTACCGCTTGGCGCATCGAGTTTTTGATTATGATGCTTTTCGATGATCTCAATGTCAAAGTCAGCTTCTAATGCGGGGGTGATACTTTGTAGTGCTTTGATCAGCACATTGATCCCCAACGACATATTGGCAGAATAGAAAACCGGAATCACTTTAGCAGCTAACGGCAGCATCATCTGCGTGTCTTCCGTCAAACCAGTTGTAGCAACCACGATTGGCAGCTGCTGTTCGACACAATAGTTCAACAAGGCAGGGACATTGCTATAATGAGAAAAATCAATCACCAAATCGATTGGCTGCGTGATTTTTTCTGGAAGATCATAGATTGGAAAAGGACCATCTAATTGCTCGGTACGATCCAAGCCGGCGGCCACTTCTAACTGAGGGTGTTTTGCGATCAGGCTTTGCAACACTTTGCCCATGCGACCGTTTGCACCGCTTAATAAAATCTGTTTCACCAAAAACTCCTCCTTACAGCAATCCGTAATTGGTCATTTCTTCTTCTAAATGAACGAGGGTCGCATCTTCTGGGACACCCAAAGGCAAACGATAATGCAATTCACATTTGCCTAGCAAGGAGACCGCTGCTTTGATCGGCACAGGATTTACTTCACTGAAAATCGCATCGATCAACGGTTTTTGTCGCAATTGCTCTTTGATGGCGGCTTTTACATCACCATTTAAGAAATCAGCAACGAGTTGTGCCGTTTGTTTCGGTGCAATATTGCCGATCGTTGAAATCACGCCAGAGCCACCTAAAGCTAAAATTGGGGTTACTTGATCGTCATTTCCTGAATAGATCGCAAAGTCATCATCCGCAAGACGAGCGATTTCTGCGATTTGCGAAATATCACCGCTGGCCTCTTTGATGCCTTTGATATTAGGGATTTTTTTTAGTTCTGCCACGGCTTCAGGTGTTAAATTTAAGCCGGTTCTTGAGCTGACGGAGTATAAGATCACTGGCAGCTCAACGCTTTGACAGATTGCTTCATAGTGAGCGACTAAACTTTTCTTGGTCGCTTTGTTGTAGTAAGGTGTTACAACCAATAATGCGTCAGCACCAACGCGCTGTGCTTCTTTTGAAAGATGGATCCCATGTTGGGTATTGTTGGAGCCTGTTCCTCCGATAACGGGGATTTGACCAGCAACTTGTTTTACCACCGCTTCGATCACCGCGATATGTTCTTCATCGTCTAACGTGGATGCTTCACCGGTCGTACCGCATGCAATGATTGCATTCGTTCCTTGCTGCACATGCCACTCCGCTAACTCCTTCAGCTTATCGAAATCCACCGAACCATCTTGAAGCATAGGGGTAATCAACGCAACGCCAGAACCTTTGAATATTGTCAAACTACGACACATCCTTTCAACCAATTTATTTTTCGTTACTCTACGTATAAGTGTACCAAAACGAGGGGTAAAATTTTCAATAAAAATCGAAACATTTCGACAATTTATACTATAGATTATTCGAATTATATACTATAATATTAAACAATATCAATGAAAAACTGAATATTCGCTGGTTTTTATGGATATTTTTAAAAGGAATGTATAGAAAGGTGTTTTAACATGCAAGTATCGCAAACAGTCACAGAATTAACCGAAGACGTGGTTCGTTTTCGTCGTGAATTACATACAATCCCTGAATTAGGGTTAACTGAGTTCAAAACAAAGGAATACTTGCTGCGTCAGTTGCAATCCTTTGGGATCAAAGAAATCTATCCAGTGATTGAAACCGGCTTGATTGCTGTCTTTCGCAGTGAGCGTCCAGGAAAGACACTGGCCTTTCGAACGGATATCGATGCACTACCGATCAAAGAAGAGACCGGTGTTTCTTTTGCTTCCAAACATGAAGGAAAAATGCACGCCTGCGGTCATGATGGCCATATGGCAACGATGCTAGGGTTTGCCAAATACTTAGCGACGCATCCTGAAGTGATTCGTGGAACGATCGTTTTGATTTTCCAACCAGCCGAGGAAAGCCCCGGTGGCGCTCAACTGATGATCGATGAAGGCATCTTACGAGATTTTGGCGTGGAAAAAATCGTGGGGCTGCATGTCTTCCCAGACTTTCCCGAAGGAGTCATTGCGAGTCGGAAAGGTCCGATGATGGCCCGTAACGGCGAGATCAATCTAACGATCAACGGTACGAGTGCCCATGGTGCCCAGCCTCATCAAGGGCATGATGCCATTTTAGCTGCGGCTGCGATCATTCAAGGATTGCATTCGATCATTTCACGCAATATCAGCCCGCTTTCTGCTGGGGTCATCACTTTTGGGAAGATCCATGGGGGAGATGCGGAAAATATCATTCCCGGCAAGGTCGTTTTAAAAGGAACGATGCGGGCGTTTGAAGATGAAGTCTATGAAACGATGACGCGCAGAATCACCACTGTCGCACAAGAAATCGCCAAAGGATATGATTGCACGGCGGATGTTGAATTCGAACATCTTTATCGTGTCGTGGACAATGATCCTGAGATGGTGGAAGTATTGGAAAAAGTGGTCGGGGAGAGCTACCGAGAAACACCGCCATATATGTTGGCAGAGGATTTTTCGATGTACCAAAAGGAAATCCCCGGCGTCTTTTTCTTTGTCGGTACCCGAAATGAAGAAAAAGGTTATGTCCACCCTTTACACAGCAGCAAAATGAATTTTGACGAAAAAAATCTATTGCAAGGCATCGAATGCTACGTTCGTTTGATCGAGGCGTTGAACGAGCCGACAGACAAGGAGTAAAGCGATGGCAAAAGAAATCAAGAACAATCACTTATACATTGACGGTTGCGATACCGTTGAACTGGCAAAAACCTTTGGAACCCCCCTTTACGTGTATTCCGTTTCGGAGATTCGCGAAGAATGCCAAAAGATTCAGGCGCAGTTTTTGACGCGCTACAGCAAGACACGAGCAGCCTATGCCGCTAAAGCTTTCTGTACTACAGCGATGCTGCAAGTGATCAAGTCAGAAGGACTTTCATTAGACGTGGTTAGCGGTGGGGAGCTGTATACAGCGATCCAAGCTGATTTTCCAGCAGAACACATCGAGTTTAACGGCAATAACAAATCCATTGAAGAATTAGCAGCCGCCCTTGATTATGGCGTGGGACGGATCATCGTTGATGGCATTCAAGAAGTCGGCTTGATCCGCGCGTTATGTCAAGAAAAGCAAGTCGTTGCTAAAATCTTGTTGCGCATCACACCCGAGGTTTCGGTCAGCACCCATCAATTTATCTCGACCGGACAAAAAGATTCAAAATTCGGGATTCCTTTAGATGAAGAAATCTTATTTCCATTAGTGGAAGAAGTGATTCAAGCACCTGAATTGGATTTCTATGGCCTGCATTTTCATGTCGGCAGTCAATTGTCGGACAATCGCTCACATCTTGCGGCAGTTGATGCGGCTTTGGCCCTTGTCCAAACCATTCATGAACGTTTTGATTATTGGATCAAAGAACTAAATGTTGGCGGCGGCTTTGGCGTTCGATACACAGATGCAGATATTCGCCAACCCTACAGCTATTTTTTAGATCCTGTGATGGAAAAAATCGACGCCTTTTATGCGCAGCACCAGAGCGAACGTCCGACCATCGTTATTGAACCCGGTCGCAGTATCGTCGCAGAAGCAGGTATCAGTTTGCACACCATCGGCAGTATCAAGACATTGCCGGGAATCAGAACATACGCCAGCATTGACGGTGGCATGACAGACAATATTCGTCCTGGTCTTTATCAGGCAACTTACACTGGGATCTTAGCCAACCGCGCTTCCGAAGCAGCGACACAGAAGATCACCATTTCTGGTAAAGCTTGTGAGAGCACAGACATCTTAGTAAAAGATCTTGCATTACCGCCCGTTGAAACTGGGGATCTGTTTGCTACGTTCGCAACAGGAGCTTACGGCTATTCGATGGCCAGCAGCTACAATAATTTACAGATACCCGCAGTCGTCTTTGTGGAAAATGGCCAAGCGGAATTAGCCGTTAAACGCCAGTCCTACGAGCAAATGCTGCAAAATGAAGTGGTTCCTTCGTTTCTAAAAGAAGAAGCTTCCAGCAAGTAAAATTTTGAAAAGCAGGTGACAACATGACGATTCCTTATACAAAAATGCAAGGTGCAGGAAATGATTTTATCGTAATCGATAACCGCACATTGAAATTCTCCCATGAACAACTGTCGCAATTTGCTGCTCAGGTTTGCCATCGGAAATTTTCTGTTGGCGCGGATGCAGTCATGGCAGTGGATTTTCCCACAGGAACCGCTGATTTTCGGATGCGGTTTTACAATGCTGATGGGACCGAAGCAGAAATGTGCGGCAACGGCGCTCGCTGTATTGCCCGTTATGCCTTTGAGAAGGGAATTGCTGGCGAGCAGATGACCATCGAAACAGTTGCTGGCGATGTCCCCGCATGGCGCTTGTCGGCAAAACACTACAAAGTAACCTTGAATCCACCGACCGTGACTACATTTGATCAAGCGTACCCGAATCCAATGGTTTCTTTCGTGGACTATGTGGAATTGGGTGATCCAGGAATCCCTCATGCGGTGGTTCACTATCCTGGTCTGGCAGAAACTGAGTTGGAACAGCTGGCTGAACTTGCCAAAGAGATACGCTATTGGGAGGTTTTCCCCAAAGGGGCGAATGTCAATTTCTATGAAGAAGATGACAAGGGTGATCTGATCGTTCGCACGTATGAACGAGGGGTGGAAGGTTTTACCTATGCGTGCGGCACAGGATCTGGTGCCACTGCGTATGTCGTGACCAAACGCCAACAGCAAGCGGCAGCGAATGTCTTGCTGCACGTGTTAGGGGGCGTGTTAACGGTAGAAGTTGATGTTGATCAGGGCGCATTAGAATTGATCGGTGATGCGGTTATGGTCTCTGAAGGCTTGATTCTAGATGAGAATTTGACTCTGTAAACACTGTGAAAGTTATTGCAAAAAGATGATATTTTCGTGAAAAAAAGAATTGACATTCATTTGAGGCTATCGTATAGTTAAACACAAATTAAAAAACACGCGATGATAAGAAGAGTAAGTCAGTTTCGATTGGATCAGAGAGCTCGGATTGGTGAGAAAGAGCACAGCCGTTTGACTGAAGATGGCCTTGGAGCGTTTGGACGTGAGCAAAAGCAAGCGTGCAGCGGGATTGCCCGTTATAGCAAAGCAGTTGATAAACTGATAAGGTTGGCAGCTTGTGCCAATGAATCAAAGGTGGTACCACGAACAAGGTTGTTTCGTCCTTTCTCTATGATGGAGAAAGGACGTTTTTTTATTATAAAAAGGGGGAACAAAAAAATGAAACAGTTGAAAAAGGGAATCGTTGGATTAGTTGCTGCTGCTTTCTTAATTACATTGGCAGCTTGTGGCAATACTAGCAGCACAGGGGATACACAGTCTGGTGAAAACAGTGTAAATGCAGTGGAAGAAAAAGTCGTTGGAGTGGCGCCGGGACCATACGGGGACATGGTGACAGAGGTGATTTCTCCATTACTGGAAGAAAAAGGGTATCAACTTACGACCAAAGTGTTTAATGATTATATTCAGCCGAACAATGCCTTGGCGAATGGCCAAATCGATGCCAATTTGTTTCAACATACGGCCTATCTAGAAAAATTTTCGGCAGATAACCAGTTATCCCTTACGGCATTACAAAAAGTGCCCACACTGGGAATGGGCATCTATTCGAATCAACTGTCCAGCTTGGATGAGTTAGCAGACGGGGCGACTGTTTCGATTGCCAATGATGCCTCAAATTTAGCTCGGACCTTGCAACTGTTAGCTGCCAATGAGTTGATCACCATCGCAGACAATATCGACGAAACGAAAGCAACAGTGAATGACATCGAAGGAAATCCGAAGAATCTGACATTTAAAGAATTAGACGCAGCTCAATTGGCTCGTTCGTTAGATACAGTCGATTTAGCTTTAGTACCAGGAAACTTCGCTTGGGCGGCTTCTCTTGATCCCGCAGATGCTTTGGCGTTGGAGTCATTGAAAGAAGAATATAAAAATGTCTTTGTGGTGTCCTCCGAAGAAGAAGACAGTGATTTTGCTAAGGCAGTTACGGAAGTATTAGAAAGTGACGCATTTAAAAAAGCGATTGCCGAATCACCGTTCAGCAACTTTGATCAACCGAAATTTTGGACTGAGTAAGAAGGGCATATCTTATGGCAAAAATAGAAGTAAAACAAGTATCAGTGACATTCACTCATAAAAAACAAATCAAAAAAGCAGTGGATTCCGTTGATTTTTCCGTTCAAGCTGGAGAAGTATACGGGATCGTCGGATTGAGCGGGGCTGGGAAAAGTACCTTGGTTCGTACGTTGAATCTACTGCAGGTACCATCTAGCGGTCAAATTCTGATTGATGGTCAAGACATCACGCAAGCCAAAGGGAAACACTTGCGTGAAGTACGACAAAAAATCGGGATGATCTTTCAGCATTTCAATCTGATCCATAATCGAACCATCAAGGAAAATTTAGCCTTTGCTTTGCGTGCTGGGCATTATCCGCAAGAAAAGCAAGAAGCGAGGATCAAGGAACTGTTGGAAATGGTGGATCTGCCTCACAAAATTCACGAGTATCCGAATAATTTGTCTGGGGGAGAAAAGCAACGGATCGGCATTGCACGAGCGATTGCCAACGAACCTGAGATTTTGTTGTGTGACGAAGCTACCAGTGCGTTAGATGTTGAAACGACTGAAGAAATTTTGAAATTATTGATCCGAATCAAGGAACAGACAGGCATCACCATCGTCTTTATCACCCATGAATTGGATGTTGCCCGCAAGTTTTTTGATCGGGTGGCAGTGATGGAGAAGGGTCGCATCGTTGAAGAACAAACGACCTACGGCTTGTTCAGTCAGCCTAAACAGCCTATGACGAAAAAACTGGTAGGTCGTTACTTGGATCTGACGCTTCCCGAGGAGATTCTAGCATCCTTCACGGAAGGCGACTTGCTGGAATTGCGCTATCAAGGGGAGTATACGTTAGAACCACTGATTTCGACTGTAGCCAAAGCCTATGATGTGTCGATCAATATTATCCACGGAAAAATTGAGTATATCAAAAAAGATGTGATCGGTATTTTGTATATCTATTTGACTGGCCCCGCCGAAGAAGCAGCAAAAGCCCGAGCACACCTAGCTGCGAACGTCTTTTCTCTAAGAAAGATAGGTGAAGAAAATGGCTGATACGCTTGAGATTTTAAAAACAAACCTGCCCCAAGCACTATGGGAAACATTCTTCATGGTGGGAACTTCAGCAATTATAGGAGTAGTTTTCGGCTTATTGATTGGATTAGTCCTGTTTTTAGTCGGCAGTAAACTTTTTCATAAAAATGTTTTCTTGCATCATCTGGCCGATTTTGTCGTCAATGCAATCCGTTCGCTACCATTTTTGATCTTATTGATTACGCTGATTCCGTTATCAGCGATGCTGATCGGTGATCCTTATACCCCGGCCGGCGGAGCGATTGCTTTATCGATTGCCGCGATTCCTTTTTACGCCCGAATCGCTGAATCCGCATTTGCCGAAATCGACTATGGCGTCCTTGAAGCTAGTGTCGCTTCCGGAGCATCGACGGGGCAAATTATTCGCGAAGTGATTTTACCAGAAAGCTTGCCAGCCTTGATTCGCGGATTTGTGCTAACTTTGATCAGTCTTTTAGGCTACTCAGCGATGGTGGGAACAATTGGTGCAGGCGGCATTGGCGATTTAGCAATTCAGTATGGTTATTATCGCTATGAAACGGCGATTTTGATTGTGGTGATTCTCTTGTTGATCCTTTTGGTACAACTCATCCAGTGGATCGGCGATGCTTGTGCAAATTATTTCTCGAAATAAAAATGAATTCTGTGTAGTTCCTTTTCGGATACACGTGAATTATCGCTTCTGTTATTACTCTACAGAAGCGATTTTTTTGCTTATCGGTCACTGATTTTTGGTTGCGCCACTAGTGGTTTTTCGGTATGCTGATGGTGAGTTGTTTTTTACAGCGAAAATTATATTTTAAAGGAGCAACATTATGACTCAAATTCCTAACTGTCCAAATTGCCAATCTGAATACGCTTATGAAGATCGCGGGCTGTTTGTTTGTCCTGAATGCGGAAACGAATGGCAAGAGCAACAAGCGGCGGAAGAAGCACCCGTATACAAAGATGCCAATGGCAATATTTTAGTAGATGGTGATACAGTGACAGTCATCAAAGACTTGAAAGTCAAAGGCGCATCTGGCGCCATCAAACAAGGAACGAAAGTGAAAAACATCAAATTAGTCGAAGGCGACCACAACATTGATTGCAAGATCGATGGCTTCGGCGCGATGAAACTAAAATCAGAATTTGTAAAAAAAGGTTAAAAACAAAATCTTCCAGTCATCTTCATAATTTTTTCACCACTTTAATGGTAAAATAAGGTCAAAGATTAAAAGGGGGAATTTTATCGTGTATGGTATGGGCGGATACGGGTTCGGCTTTTTTTATGACCCGACTTTCATTCTCGTAATTATCGGTATGGTGATATCGCTAGCAGCGTCAGCGTACGTCAAAAGTACCTTTAACAAATATGACAAAGTCAGAAGTAAAAATAATATTACCGGCACAAAAGCGGCGCAGTACATCTTGCAGAGCCAAGGAATCAATAATGTTGGTGTGCAAGCGATCGCTGGTGATTTGACGGATAATTACAATTCTGGCAACAAAATGCTGAGTTTATCACAATCCACCGCACAATCAACTTCGGTAGCAGCAATCGGTGTTGCAGCCCATGAGTGTGGTCACGCAGTCCAAGATGCCAAAGGTTATTTTCCTTTGCGTTTGCGTCATGCGATCGTGCCGATCGCCAATATCGGAACTAGCATCTCGATCCCGTTGATTTTGATCGGGGTACTGTTACGAGGCTCGTTTCTGATCAACTTAGGTTTGTTGGCTTTCTCATTGGCGTTTATTTTCCAATTAGTGACCTTGCCAGTCGAGTTCGATGCCTCAAAACGGGCGATCCGTATTTTGGCAGATGGTGGCTTGTTAACAGAAGAGGAAGTGCCACAAGCGAGAAGAGTGCTCTTTGCCGCAGCGTTGACCTATGTCGCAGCTGCCGTAGCAACCTTATTGCAGCTCTTACGTTTGATTATTTTATTCGGTAATAACAACCGTCGGAATTAATCGACAGTATGACAGAAAAAAGACCAGCTCAGCATCCTGAACTGGTCTTTTTTCGTTATTCTACTATTAAGTAAACGTAATAGACGTTTTCAACGCTTTTTAAATTTTCTTCAGATAGATTGTTTTCCATTTCAGCATATAGTTTAACGTCACCGCCCTTGGCAATATAAAGCAATGGAATTTCTTGTTTTTTCTCAATGTTAAGCTCGTTATTGGGAATACTAGTGCTAGCTCCAGTGGGAGATAAACTATCTTCTCCAAGGGACGTATAGTGGAATTTAGATAAGTCGGTCATTGTATTTGATGAGGAACCATTTGAAAATAAATCAACGAAGAGGAGAGAATCGCTCTTAGTAATTCCTATGTTCAAATAGCCATTATAATCACTTCTTGGCTCTGTTATCAGGGAAGCGACTATTTTGTGTTCTTTTATCTCCCCTTTTTGATAATAATCAAAGTAAACCGTCATGGACTCAGCCACTGTGTTAAATTTCAGTTGTGAGCCAAAATCCAACAATAAACTAGAAAGGTCCATAGGGTTCTCTAGCTGAACAAGGTGATTATTGGGGACGCCAGCTACTTTTTTACTAGGGAAAGGACTGTAATTATAGTAATAACAATAAAGCATGGTAGGTAGCCCTATCACGAGCAAGAATGCGAAAAAAATCTGTAAAGGATTTCGAGACCGGATTAGTGTCTTGACAGTATCTGGTGCTTTTTGGTTTTTAGCAGTCATTGTCTTCTTCCTCCAAAATTGTGGCTTCTATAGAATCTCTTTTGGGAGACAATAGAATTTGATTGTTTCCTTATCGGTAAATGATTACCGGAAGATACCACAAAAAAATAATTTAAATATATATCTATAATCTCAAAGATAACCAAAAAGCGCAATCAAATTTTGATATTTATTGAGGGCACTCCTTATTGGGGAAAAATCATTCAGAGCACATTACTTGGCAGACAAAAATAGCAGAATAGTTAGCTCTATCCTGCAAAAGAAAAATTATCTTAGCGTAGAAGGCAGGAATCGAACCTGCACCTCGTCTTTGCCAAAAATAACCAGAAATACGTTCCGATCATTTTTACCAAAACGAGTAAAGCGCCAGACTTCATCTACACTTTGTATTATGCCAAAGAGAGTTCAACGATTTCGTAAGAAGCAATGAAAAAATTGCAAAAAGTTGTGCAGAAAACATGAAGGTTGTTTAAGAAAGAGTAACCTTAGAATGCCGGCGTGAAAAAGGAGGAACCAGCTGCATCGAAGCGTAAAGCGCTTCGTTTGGAAACCTCCGTTTTTTCTGAAAAAATCAGATAAAGTTTTCTTGACATTTGTGAGGTGAGAATGTATCATTCTGTTTGGGCACTCTTTACAAGAGTCAGAAAGTGATTTAGAATTTTCGCTCCCTATTCATTTATGGATAGGGAGCTTTTATTATTTTCTAAATGCTTTTCCTGTAAAATAGATTAAAGGAGTTTTTCAGTTTATGACAAAATATATTTTTGTAACCGGCGGTGTGGTTTCTTCTATTGGTAAAGGGATCGTAGCAGCATCATTAGGACGTTTGTTGAAAAATCGTGGCTTGAAAGTAACCATTCAAAAATTCGATCCGTACATCAACGTCGATCCAGGAACGATGAGCCCATATCAACATGGTGAAGTATTCGTAACCGATGATGGAGCAGAGACCGACTTAGACTTAGGTCACTATGAACGCTTTATCGATATCAATTTGAACAAATACTCAAATGTAACAACTGGAAAAATCTATTCAGAAGTTTTGCGGAAAGAGCGTAAAGGAGAATACTTAGGCGCGACTGTTCAAGTGATCCCGCACATCACCAACGAGATCAAAGAAAAAATCATGCGGGCAGCCAAAATGACTGATTCAGATGTGATCATCACAGAAGTCGGCGGAACAGTAGGGGATATTGAATCATTGCCGTTTCTAGAAGCTTTGCGTCAAATGAAAGCAGACGTAGGTGCGGACAACGTGATGTACATCCATACGACGCTGATTCCTTATTTGAAAGCAGCAGGCGAAATGAAAACAAAGCCGACCCAACATAGTGTGAAGGAACTGCGCGGCTTAGGGATTCAACCAAATATCTTGGTCGTTCGGACAGAACAACCTGTAGGACAATCAACAAAAAACAAATTGGCACAATTCTGTGACGTGGCACCAGAAGCCGTGATCGAATCTCGTGACGTTGAGACCCTGTATTCGATCCCATTGGCACTGCAAGCGCAAGGCATGGATCAAATCGTGTGTGATCATTTGAAACTGACTGCACCAGTTGCTGACATGACTGAATGGCAAGCATTGGAAGAAAAGGTGCTGAATTTGAAGAAAAAAGTACGCATCGCGTTAGTTGGAAAATATGTGGAATTGCCAGATGCTTATCTATCAGTTGTCGAAGCCTTGAAA
The DNA here is from genome assembly GCF_002850555.1 of Enterococcus sp. CR-Ec1. Lineage (NCBI taxonomy): Bacteria > Bacillati > Bacillota > Bacilli > Lactobacillales > Enterococcaceae > Enterococcus > Enterococcus sp. CR-Ec1. Next base: position 3,108,830 of record NZ_CP025223.1, on the reverse strand, counting down.
CATTCTGGTTTTGCCTTTGATGCAGACATCGAGATCGATTGGATCAAAGCCCAAGAAATCACACGAGAAAACGTGGATTCTTACTTAGGTGAAGTAGACGGTATTCTTGTTCCTGGTGGATTCGGTGATCGCGGGATTGAAGGAAAAATCGAAGCGATCCGATATGCTCGGGAAAACGATGTGCCATTCTTAGGGATTTGTCTAGGGATGCAAATGGCTTGTGTGGAATATGCCCGCAATGTCGTTGGCTTGGAAAATGCCAATTCCGCAGAAACAGATCCTGAAACAGCCAACAACATCATTGACTTGATGGCTGACCAAGAAAACATCGAAAACTTAGGTGGAACATTGCGTTTAGGCTTGTATCCATGTAAAGTGAAAAAAGGCACCAAAACAGCTGCAGCTTATGATGGGGAGGAAGTTGTTCAAGAACGTCACCGTCATCGTTATGAATTCAACAACAAATACCGTGAAATCTTTGAAGCAAACGGGATGGTTTTCTCAGGTGTGTCACCAGACAATCGTTTGGTTGAGATCGTTGAGATCCCAGAAAACAAATTCTTCGTGGGTTGCCAATTCCACCCAGAATTGATTTCTCGTCCAACTCGCCCACAACGCTTGATCAAAGCCTTTGTTGGAGCTTCATTAGACAACCGCCAAGCATAATAATCGCTAGCGGCAAAATCAAGCAATGAATGTGCGAAACTCCTCATCTCAAGATGGGGAGTTTTTTTGAGTTGTGCGATCCCAGTAATCCGTAAAAGGTTGAAACTTGCTTGAGCGTTGGTAGAAGCTATCCCTTTTTGCACACAAAAAAACTTCCGTCAAAGCGACCGGAAGTTTCTGACTGATGCATTATTTTTTTCGCTAACAGTTCGAATGAAATCCGCCAGCGGAAAACCCATGTTGATTTGCTGGTGCCTAGAGAGGATTATTCTTTTAGCTTATACCCTTGGTCTAAGAGCATTTCCTCTGTACGTTCCATGCTGATCCCATTTTCAGTGTTTCCTTCGAAACTAACCCCAGGCAATTGTTTCGCTGAATCATAATCCAACTCATCATAATTGATGGTCAAGGATTCAGTCGCTTCACTATCTGTATAGTCGAGGGAATAGTCCAACCCTTTGACTTGCTGATACTTCTTAGCGATCGGATCAAGCACGGTTTGTGCTTCTTCTTTAGTCGTTACCCCGATCGCTGAATACGGCATGACATTGTTCGCAGTCTGAGTTTTTACTTTATCGCCTTCATAAGTGAAGACCAGTTCCATCGAAACCCCATTTTGATCCATTGTGAATGTTTTGGTTTCTTCCTTGGCCCCCGAGCTACAGCTTGCCAAGAAAAGAACTCCGATGACTGCCAAAAATCCAATAAGCGCTTTTTTCATTTTATCCCTCCTTTTTTACATAATAATATAGCCGCTTTCACAAGGCTATTCTTATGCTCAAAAGAGAAGAGGAAAGGATTTGCTGGAAGATTATGATAAAATAACGAAAAAATATGTGAAATTTTTCTCGAATTTTCACATGCCGATTTGTTATCTAACGACCGTAGACAGAAGAGAAAAACCTTACAGAATCGTAGACTTTCAGAAAAGATGATGAAAATGCTGGATTTTTATATTTGTGCAATCTTTTTTTGAAAAGAGAAATTCCTCTTTTTAGTAGCAAATACCGCAAATCTTTGCTAAAATAGCATTGTCGGTTAAGCATTGCTTAACAAATAAAGTTTTTCAAAACTTAGGAGGAATTTTTTATGCCAGTAGTATCAGGAGCTGAATTCTTAAAAGCTGCTCGTCAAGGCGGATATGCAGTCGGCGGATTCAACACAAACAACTTAGAATGGACACAAGCGATTTTAAAAGCTGCTGAAGCGAAAAAAGCGCCAGTTCTAATCCAAACTTCAATGGGTGCTGCCAAATATATGGGCGGATACAAAGTTGCTAAAGACATCGTTACAAACTTGGTTGATTCAATGAACATCACTGTTCCAGTTGCAATCCACTTAGACCATGGTGATTACGATGCAGCAATGGAATGTATCGAAGTTGGTTACACTTCTGTTATGTTTGATGGCTCTCACTTACCATTTGAAGAAAACTTGAAATTGGCTAAAGAAGTTGTCGAAAAAGCACACGCAAAAGGCGTTTCTGTTGAGTGTGAAGTTGGTTCAATCGGCGGAGAAGAAGATGGAATCATCGGTTCTGGCGAATTAGCTGACATCGAAGAATGTAAACAAATGGTTGCAACTGGTATTGATTACCTAGCTTGCGGAATTGGTAACATTCACGGTCAATACCCTGAAAACTGGAAAGGCCTTGCTTTTGACCACTTACAAGCAATCGCTGATGCAGTAGGTTCTGATGTACCATTAGTATTACACGGTGGTTCTGGTATTCCTCAAGACCAAATCGAAAAAGCAATCTCAATGGGTGTTTCTAAAGTAAACGTAAATACTGAATTCCAATTATCATTTGCTAAAGCAACTCGTGAATACATCGAAGCTGGCAAAGATAAAGAAGGCAAAGGATTCGACCCTCGTAAATTATTAGCACCAGGTGTTGCTGCAATCGTTAAAGATGCAGAAGAACACATCGACTGGTTCGGTTCAGCTGGTAAAGCTTAATCTTAATCAAAGATCAAAACTCTTAGAATCACTGATTCTAAGAGTTTTTTTGTTTTCTAAGAAAATATTCTTGATGCGGGGATCAAAAATATACTGCATCTTTTTTCTTTGTGTAATCTGTGCTAAAATTGGAATGATACACATAAATTAAAAAAGAGTATAGGTGGAATTCAATGAAAAAAATTGTCATCAACGGCAATCGTCCCTTAAAAGGTGAAGTCACCATTAGCGGCGCAAAAAACAGTGCAGTCGCATTGATCCCGGCAGCGATCTTAGCTGATTCACCGGTCATTTTAGAAGGAGTGCCCGACATCCAAGATGTGCACTCATTAATTGAGATTATCGAAATTATGGGCGTGAAGACCCATTTTGAAAACAATACGCTAGAGATCGATCCAACCAATATCGTTTCGATCCCGATGCCTAACGGAAAAATCAATAGTCTACGGGCTTCGTATTATTTCATGGGGGCATTATTGGCGAAGTTTGGTGAAGGCGTCGTTGGGTTGCCTGGCGGCTGTTTCTTAGGCCCGCGACCAATCGATTTGCATATCAAAGGCTTCGAAGCACTTGGCGCAAAAGTCACCAACGAGCATGGCGCCATGTATTTGCGTACCGAAGAAGAAGGCTTGACTGGCGAACGGATTTTCTTAGATATGGTCTCCATCGGAGCAACAATCAATGTAATGCTGGCAGCAGTAAGAGCCAAAGGTAAAACGATCATTGAAAATGCTGCACGGGAACCTGAGATCATTGATGTCGCGACCCTTTTAAATAATATGGGAGCGAAAATTAGAGGTGCAGGTACCAATGAAATTCGTATCGAAGGTGTGGAAGAACTGCACGGTTGTCGTCATTCTATTATTCCAGACCGAATCGAAGCAGGAACCTATCTTTCTTTAGCCGCAGCAGCGGGTGAAGGCATTACAGTCAAAAATGTGATTTATGAGCATCTAGAAAGCTACATTGCGAAATTGGAAGAAATCGGTGTGCGAATGGATATCAGCGAAGATGAAATCTATGTGCATCCCTCAAAAGAGTTGAAACCAGCGACTGTGAAAACTTATCCTTATCCGGGATTTGCCACAGACCTGCAACAGCCGATCACACCATTATTGCTAAAAGCAAAGGGAACATCGGAGATTATGGACACGATTTATGCCAAACGGGTCAACCATATTCCTGAATTAGCACGGATGGGCGCACAAGCAACGACAGAAGGCAACATGATTTTTGTCAGCGGACCGAGCCAATTGCACGGAGCAGAAGTTGTCGCTTCTGATTTGCGGGCAGGGGCTTGTCTAGTTATTGCCGGATTGATGGCGACTGGCACGACTAGCGTCTTTAATGTCGAGTACATTTTGCGCGGCTATGATCATATCATCGAAAAACTAACGGCTCTTGGAGCTGATATTCAAATGATAGAGGAGTAATTATGAGCGATTATCTTACGATGGCAGAGTTGGAAAACAAAACCTTAAAAGAGATCTACACCTTTGCCAAAGAGTTTCGAATTCCTTATTACAGCCAAATGAATAAAAAAGAATTGTCATTGGCTGTGATACGGGCGCAGGCGGAAAAACAAGGCTTCTTTTATATGGAAGGAATCTTGGATATCGTAGGCCAAGAAGGCTATGGTTTTTTACGTCCAATCAACTATGGACCGAGTGCAGAAGATATCTATATTTCTTCTTCACAGATTCGTCGGTTTAGTTTGCGTAATGGCGATAAAGTCGCCGGTAAGGCGCGCCCGCCTAAGGAATCTGAACGCTATTATGGATTGATGCACGTTGAGTCTGTTAACGGCAAAGATCCAGAAGATGCCAAAGAGCGCCCGCATTTTCCAGCGCTGACGCCCCTTTATCCGAACCGTCATTTAAAATTAGAAACAACGTCAGGACGTCTTTCGACTCGGATGATCGATATGCTGGCGCCAGTGGGTTTTGGTCAACGAGGACTGATCGTTGCCCCGCCTAAAGCTGGGAAAACCAGTATATTGAAAGAAATTGCCAATGGGATTACGGACAACTATCCTGAGGTGGAATTGATCGTACTTTTGATCGACGAGCGTCCAGAAGAAGTAACTGATCTAGAACGTAGTGTCAAGGGTGACGTGGTTTCTTCAACCTTTGACCTACAGCCTAGCAATCATACCCGTGTTTCAGAATTGGTACTAGAACGGGCGATGCGCTTGGTGGAAGACAAGCGTGATGTCGTGATTTTGATGGATAGTATCACTCGTTTGGCGAGAGCTTATAACTTAGTCGTTCCTCCAAGCGGACGTACACTAAGCGGCGGGATCGATCCAGCTGCTTTGTACAAACCGAAGAAATTCTTTGGCGCTGCCCGCAATATTGAAGAAGGCGGTAGTTTGACGATCCTTGCCACAGCTTTGGTAGATACCGGCAGCCGCATGGATGATGTCATCTATGAAGAGTTTAAAGGAACCGGCAATATGGAGCTGCAGCTTTCTCGCAGCCTCGCAGAACGCCGGGTCTTCCCAGCGATCGACATCAAGAAATCTGGTACCCGTAAAGAAGAATTGCTGATGAGCAGTGAACAATTGGAAGAAACTTGGCGCTTACGCAACAACATGTTGGGGGATTCCTTGGAGTTCACAGAACAATTCATTCAATTCTTGCGCAAAACGAAAAAGAATGAAGAGTTTTTAGCGGCTTTTCATGATGTCCATTTCGGAGACAAGCGGCCAAAAAGAAATATAAAAAGATAATTGCATCTAAAATCCAAACATGGTAAGATAGTCATGTTGTAAAATCGACAAATCAACTCTGGTGAAGCAAATGAGCCAGGGCAAAGGAGAGAAGAAGAAATGAAACAAGATATCCATCCAGATTATCATCCAGTTGTATTCATGGACTCAACTACTGGTTTCAAATTCTTATCAGGTTCTACAAAGAATTCTCAAGAAACTGTTGAGTGGGAAGACGGCAACACGTATCCATTGATCCGTGTCGAAGTAACTTCTGATTCACATCCATTCTACACTGGACGTCAAAAATTCACACAAGCAGACGGACGTGTGGACCGTTTCAACAAAAAATACGGTCTCAAAGACAACAACGCTGCAGAATAAGACAAATAAATGTAAATGTTGTTTCGATAACATTTCTGAGGTTTCCCTTTTACGAGGGAAACCTTTTTTTGTTTTTATAGGTAATAGACACTCAACTGCTAAACCGAAAAAAAACATTCAGAATCTGTTACAAACAAAGTAAAAGGAATCAATAAATCTGTAGGCAAGAATGTTGAAATTAGCACTGTAACGAATCCTATCTAGTAATTTTCGAAATGGAGCAATGATCAAGAGTGGTTTGATTTAATCATCGATTATTATTGAATATTCAAACTTCAATTGACATTTATCTTGAATAAAATTATCATTAAATTAATAATATTCCGTTATAAGTTTCTTATTTTTGACTTATTTTATCGAGTTCACACGATTTTTATTGAGAAAAGTAGATAGTTCTCTCTTTAAGAACCAGTTTCTATTCTACATAATTAAAGACCACTCACTAGCTATGCTTTAACGAATCACATCCAAAACAATCAAGAAAGGAAGAGACATGTTTTCATTTAAGAAAAAGAAGGAAGTCATTAATTTCTCGGAACTAAGCAACCATAATGAACGTACATACCCGAAAAAATTGAAAAAGATTGTGGCTCAATTAGAAACCTGTAAATCAGAGGATTTGAATTATATTGCTGAATGTATTTTACAAAAGATGGGATATACCGTCCAAAACATCGATGGTTACAAAGATGGTGGTATTGATGTGTATGCTTTTTCTAATAATAAAAAGGCAATAGCGGTCCAATGTAAAGCCTGGAATCCGCAAAAGACAACGGAGCGGATCAGTAAGCCACTCGTTGCCGCATTTAAAGGGATTTTTCCAGACAAAGGGTTTCCCAATGGGCTTTTCATCACTACACATTTTTTTACAGATCAAGCATTAGAAATAGCCGGTGATAATCTACTGTTGGTTGATAGAAAAAAACTGATTGAGCTGCTTGCGCATTTTTATCCAGAGATGATCAGTGAGTTGTTTTATTATAAAACCTTGACGGAATTAGAAGAATGCAAGAGTTGTAAAAATGGGAAGAAGTTGAAACTCTACAATAAGAAGAAGCGCAATTATTACTATATCTGCGAAACGTGCGGTGAGTATAGCTCTTTTCATTATTCGTCATGAGAAAAAAGAACAAGAGAATAAGCAATAAAAAACAGACATTCTATTAATGAATGTCTGTTTTTTATTAAGTGAAAACGCCAAAAAAAGGCGGGAACATAGTTTTATTCCTATTTTCTAAAGCTTTGTTTTTCACCCACCCAGTCACTCAATAAACGATCTGTTTCGGATTTGCATGGGCCAAAATAAATTCTTTGAAATTGCTGACTACAGGTGGTAAGTAAGTCTCTTTATTGTAGGCTAAATAAAAGTATCGCTCCCAACTGATGCCATTAAGTTTGATTCGCTTAAGGGGCAAAGAGTCAAGCATCGTCATATTGGGAATGATAGCAATCCCCAATCCTTGACTGACTAGTCCAGCGATCACTTGATCGATCTTGACTTCGTAGGCTACTTGATAGCTGACGTTGTTACGCTGATAAAGGTCATCGATGATTTCACGTAAGGCACTTTTTTTGCTGAAAATAATCTGGGGATATTCTGCTAAGTCGTCCAAAGAGACTTCATCAAATTGTGCGAGAGGATGATCCAACGCGGTGATCACGACAAGTTCTTGACTTGCAATCGGGACGAATTCAATGGTTGGTTCATTGGTGATGTAGGAACAAATACCGAGATCATAGCGCAAGGTTTTTAGTCCTTGGACTGTTTCGGTACTGACGCTATCTGAGTGAAATTCAAATTGAATCTTTTTTTCAGGATTTGCTTCAAGAAATTGTTTAGTGATTTTTGGTACGTAAGATGTACCGAGGACTTGCAAAAAAGCAAAGCTGATATGCCCAAAGCCTTTGCTGATTTTTGTTACTGTATCGATACCCGAATCTAAGTTTTCTAACGTTCGTATAACATGTTCATGGAAAATTTTTCCAGGCTTGGTTAGGATCACATTTCGTCCGTTTTTTTCAAAGAGTTGTACACCTAGCTCATCTTCTAAAAGTGAAATGGCATTACTGAGACTTGGTTGTGTGATGTTGAGCAATTTACTCGAACGTGTATAGTGTTCTTCTCTAGCAAGGATATCAAAATATTTTAAATGCTGAAGATTCATAGAAACCTCCTCTAAAATCCTTCTTTTTTTATCAGTATATCACAAGACTTATATCTTTTATCTATAGATCCATAAAGAAAAAACAATTAGAAGTACGGAGAGGGAAAAGCTATAATAACGGTAATAAACATTGTGAATAAAAACACAATTACTGCGGCCGCTTTTTAGTTCGTGTTTTTATTTCCAGCTGTAAACCAAGTAGTAGTTGTTTACAGACTTTTAAAGGGGGAAATAACATGAGAAACATTCCATTGACGATTAGCTCTTACACATTAGGGACAGAGATTAATTTTGAAGACAGAGTGAAGATCGCGAAAGAGGCAGGATACGACGGGATCGGTTTACGTGCGGAGACCTATATGCTTGCTGTGAAGCAAGGCTATTCTGATGAGCGGATGCTTGAAATTCTTGCAGAACATGACATGAAAGTAACCGAGGTCGAATATATCACCTTGTGGGCTGATCCAAATAAAACGATGGAAACACCGGAAACACTGCTGCAACAATTTAAAGAGCAAACGATCTATCATATGGCACGTTTGTTTGGTGTTGGGCACATCAATTGTGGCTTAATGGAAAAATACCCAGCAGAGGTTCATATCCAAGCCTTTAAAGAACTATGTACACGAGCAAAAGAATTAGTCATTGGGTTAGAATTCATGCCTTATAGCGGTGTTCCTGATCTAGCTAGTGCATGGAATATTGTCAAAGAGGCAGATTGTGAAAATGGGATGCTGATCCTAGATACATGGCACTGGGCGAGAGCCAACATGACAGCAGCTGACTTGGAAGGGGTCCCAGCGGAGAAAGTTGTTTCGATCCAAATTTGTGATGTTTTAGAAAGACGATATCCTGATACGATCTTACGGGATGAGTCGATGCACGATCGCTTATGTCCAGGAACAGGATGGGGTGATACCGAAGGCTTCTTACGGGCACTAAAAGCACACGGCATCAAGCCTCGTGTTGTAGGCACGGAAGTGATTTCTGATCCGATTTTAAGTCAAGGCTATCAAAAAGCAGCAGAGCAAAATTACAAAACGAGTATTGAAGTGATCCAAAACGCATGGCCAGAATTGCTTGCGTAAAAAAAAATCAAATAGAAAAGAGGAAATACGATGAGCGAAAAAATTTCGGGAAAAACGAAGCTCTTAGGATTGATCGGTACACCTGTTGGGCATTCTGGTTCGCCAGCCATGTATAATTATGGCTTTGACCAGCTTGATATCGATGCAGTTTATTTAGCTTTTGACATTAAAGAAGACCAAGTCGCCCAGGCGATCGAGGCATTTCGAACCTTCAAAATGAGTGGAAATGTCACGATGCCTTGCAAGACGGCAGCGGCAGAATACATGGATGAATTGACCCCCGCTGCAAAAATGGTTGGTGCCATCAATACTATCGTCAATGATGAAGGCAAGCTCGTCGGCCATATTACCGATGGTGTCGGCTTTGTTGATAATCTGCAAGCACACGATGTAAAAATGAAAGATCAAAAATTTGTTGTGATCGGAGCTGGTGGAGCTGCCACCGCGATCCAAGTCCAATTGGCGATCGAAGGCGCAGCCTCCATTGCAATTTTCAACATCAAAGATGCATTTTATGAAAAAGGCAAAGAGACCGTTGCTCGCATTAAAGAATATTACCCTGATCTAGTAATTGATATTTATGATCTGACGGATCAAGCGTTACTTGCTGAAAAAATAAAAGGAGCCGATTGTTTAGTGAATGCAACGACTGTTGGAATGGGTGAAGGAAATACAGCGACACCGATTGCAGACACAGAGGTACTGCATGCAGATTTGACGGTGGCTGATGCGATCTATAACCCACCAATGACCCAGTTATTGAAAGATGCCAGCGCAAAAGGTTGTAAGACCGTGGGTGGAAAAGGAATGCTGGTGGGACAAGGAAAAGCCGCCTTTAAACTGTTTACTGGCAAGGAACTGCCTGTCAGAGCAAACTAACTAGGGACCGAGTATCCCTTTCCTACGAAAATTTCCCTGTGGGTATTTCGTAGGAAAGCTGGATGTTCTTTTATAAGGAGCGTACAAATGAGAGCAAAAAAGTATATTTTGTCACTGGCAACTATCTATATGTGTTATTTCACTCATGGGATCCAAGCCATTATTTTAAGCCAAAATGCGACTTATTTTTCGGATAAATGGGGCTATACCGATGCTTCTGCAGGAGCCGCTGCGGTATCGTTGGCCATCACTGCGACCGGATTAGGAAAATTTTTGACCGTCTGGATCGGTGGAGAAATTTCGGATAAAGTGGGACGCAAAAAAATGGCGGTCATGGGGGCTGTTTTGTATACGCTATGCTTTTTAGGTCTGTTACTGACGACGAATATGGTGATCGCGTCTGTCTGTGCCTTTATCGCAGGGGTGGCGACTTCTGGTTTCTGGGATGCTGCATTGTATCCCGCTTCTCAAGAAGCAGCACCGAAATATGCGGCTTCAGCAATGATTGGGATCAAGTTTTTTGTTTCTTTGTCAGGGGTTATCTATCCCTTACTTGTGGTAAATTTCATCGGGTCTGGGAATCAGTCGATGGGGATTATTATTCCATTAGTCCTATCGATCGTCTGCACGATTTTAGCAGCTATCGCGCCATTCGCCTATGATGACATGATGAAAGAAAAAGCGGCAACCGTCGATGGAAAAGAAACGAATGCGGTTCAAGAAGAAATTGCGGCAATGAAGGCCAGAATGCTTGTTAAGCCGAATATGGTCGTTAACTTCTTCACAATGTTCTTTGGTTTCATCTGTATGTTCATCATGTACGGCGCCCAACAGTATACCAAAGCGTTTGGTTTGACGAATGCTGGTTTGACTGAGATGCAGTCAGCAGGGCTAACATCGATCTATACTTTTGGCTCAATGGTGGCTGTTTTGTTTTGGGCAGTAATGATGGGGAAATTGCGTTGGAATCCCTTAAAAGTCTTGTTTATTGATACGGTATTCATCGCTCTTGCGTTAGGGATGGTATTAGTGATCCAACATGTCGTAGTGATTTATATCAGTATCGCCTTCTTGGGTTTCTTTGCTGCCGGAGGGGCGTTGCAAACTGGGCTAGGGGTACGACAAATGTTTTGCCCTGGACCAAAAGGTCGAAATACCGGGATCTACTATACTTGGATGGGCTTAGCAAGTACCTTTTTACCTTACATCGTTGCTTCCATGACTCGGTCAGTAGGAGAAACGCAAGCGATTTTTATTATGATGGGCTTATTACTCGCAGCTGCGGTTTTAGCGATCGTCATGATGGTTTATTTGTTACTGCAACACAAAAGAGTATTTGGCTACAGCGCATTTGATAAATTAAAGGACTAAACGTCCTGGAGGATAGTGGCCAACCACTTCCTCCTTTTTCGCTTTTGTTAAACGGCGGCTTTCGCGTATCTGGCTGCAGGTTCAAACGGCGTAATTTGTATGGAGGAGAAGAAGAATGGATAGCTTGATTGGCTTATTACTAGTAGTGTCATTTGGTGGCATGGTTTTTTATTGTATCAAAGGATATAACCTGATGATTGGTTTTATCGTTATGGCAACATTATGGGTGTTGTTGCCGCTTATAGGGAATGTCATTTCACCCAATCCGGCATTTGAAAACCTCCCTTTTACCGAGATGCTGGCACAGGTCTATCAACAGGCGCCAGAACGCTGGGGGGCTTCACAAATGAATATTTTTGTAGGAGCATTCTTTGGTAGGATCTTGTTGGAAACGGGCATTGCGGCAACTATCATTCGTAAGAGTGTGGAACTAGGTGGGGATAGCCCAGCGATTATTCTAGTAATTGTCAATTTGATTACCGGCTTTATCTTTTCATCCATGTCAGGTGCCGGATCTGTCATCGCGATCGCCGTGATCGTATTGCCAATTTTATTTTCGATTGGTATTCCTAAAGTCGTGGCATTCTTTAGTTTTTCGGCTTCCGTTGCAGCAGGTGTTTTCTTAAATCCAATCAATTTCACACAGTATCAAGCCTTTTTTGGCAATGTGAATGGTGGGGTTGATTACACCTATAATGATTATTTTTCGTTTGGATTATTGGCTTTCTTTGTGATGATTCTGGTTTCTTCGATTTTTGCTATTGGGTATTTGAGAGTAGAAAGTTTGACCTATGCTTGGGCGGTTGGAGAAGAACCGAAAGTTCAAGACGTTCCTAGTTTGGCGTTACTTACCCCTTTTATACCGGTCGTAGGAGTCATCATCTTTCAATTTCCAGTGATCTTTTGTTTTATTGGTGCGAGTCTTTATGCCTTGTGGATTTGTGGTGTTTTAAAGGATGGGTTTAGAAAAGATTCTCAGATTTTGACACGTATTTTTGCAGATGGGGTCAAAGATACTGCGACCTTAGTTGCCTTTTGGATGACCCTTGCGATGTTCAATGCAGCTGCAACCTTCGCTGCACCTTATTTTGAATCATTGCTAGGAGGAATCATTCCGACGCATCCCTTAGCGCTTTGTTTGCTTTTTGGTTTTTTAGCTCCCTTGACCTGGTTTCGCGGGCCACTTTCTTTGATTGGTTGTGGTGCAGCGTTATTAGCAGTAATCAGCAATCAAACCAATTATCCTGTGACGTTTTTATATCCGTTGTTCATTTCTAATATGATCGGAATGGGTCATTTTGATTTGACCATTTCTTGGAATGCTTGGGGATTAGGCTTCAATAATATCAATACGAAAGATTACATGAAGGTTGCTTTTTTACCAGGAGTCGTCATTTCGCTGGTTCTTGAAATTGCGACGTTCCTGTTATATAGCCCGATTTAAAAAAGTAGGTGAAAAAAATGAGAAGAAGTGTCCGAATTGGCATTGATGTGGGTGGAACTCATACGAAAGCTGTCGCAATCAACAATGACACGCAAGAGGTGATTGGAAAGTCATCTGTAAAAACGACCCACAAAAGTGAGCAAGGGGTTGCAGAAGGTGTAGTGGCCTCTTTTATTAAGTGTTTAGCCGAAAATCAGATCCAGCCAGATGAAGTGGTCTTTGTCGCTCACAGCACAACCCAAGCCACCAATGCACTCTTAGAAGGAGATGTAGCGAAGGTCGGCATTATCAGTACAGCAAAGGGCGGCGTCGAAGGTTGGCTGGCAAAGTGGCAAACGGCATTAAAAGACATTGATTTAGGTACGGGAAGAAGTATTGAAGTCGTTGCTCGCTTTATTCCTAAAAAAGAGCTTTCAGAAGCAACAATCGAAGCGGCATTAGCAGAACTACAACAGGCACAAGCTCAGGTCATCGTGACTTCAGCAGCTTTTGGTGTAGATGATTTACAAACAGAAGAAAGAATCGCTGAAGTAGCCAAACGAAAGGGCATCGAAGTAACCTTGGCGTCGGAGATGACCAAACTATATGGGTTATCCCGGAGAACCCGTACCGCAGCAATCAATGCATCGATTTTGCCTACGATGCTGGAAACGGCAAATTCAACAGAAAATAGTGTTCGCCAAGCAGGTGTGGATGTACCACTGATGATCATGCGGGGCGATGGCGGGTTGATGGACATTGTTGAAATGAAAAAACGACCGGTGCTAACGATGCTTTCTGGTCCAGCAGCCAGCGTGATGGGAGCATTGATGTATCTGCGAACGTCGAACGGTATTTATTTTGAAGTAGGGGGAACTTCTACGAATCTTGGCGTGATCAAAAATGGTCGGCCAGTCATCGATTACTCAGAGATTGCAGGCCATAAGACGTATGTCAATTCATTAGATGTTCGCGTGCTAGGTGTGGCTGGCGGCAGTATGGTTCGAGTGAACAAAAAAGGCGTGATAGACGTCGGCCCAAGAAGTGCCCATATCGCTGGGTTAGAATATAGTACGTATCTGCCAGAAGAAGAGATCGTTGCACCAGAACTGGAGCTTTATGCGCCAAAAGAAGGTGACCCAGCAGATTATGTTGCAATCAAACTTGCTAACGGGAAACGAATTACGATCACGAATTCTTGTGCAGCGAATGTCTTAGGATATGTCACAAAGGATGATTTTTCCTATGGCAATGCCCATTCGGCCAGAAAAGCCATGCAGCCTTTAGCGAAGTACTTAGAAACGACGGTGGAGGATGTCGCACAGCAAATATTGGATCAAGCAGTCCAAAAAATAGCACCTGTGATTCAATCTTTTGCCCGCAAGTATCAATTAGAGCCTAACCAAATGACTTTAGTAGGTGTAGGAGGAGGCGTCTCTTCACTGATCAAACATGCAGCGAAACAATTGTCGTTGAATTATAAAATACCTGAAAATGCTGAAGTGATTTCATCGATCGGTGTGGCGTTATCCGTCGTTCAAGACGTGGTGGAACGAATTGTCCCGAATCCAACAAAAGCGGATATTGCAGCAATCAAGCAAGAAGCAGCTACTTTGGCGATCGAGAGTGGGGCAACGCCTGATAGTATTGAAGTCTATATTGAAATCGATCCTCAGACGCAAAAAATTACTGCGCGAGCCTCCGGTGCCACAGCTGCTCAAGCCGCTGAGCGTCAAAACCAAATTAACCGTGAAGAAGCGCAAGACATTGCCTATGCTGAGCTGCAAGTTGCTAAAGAAAACGTGGTTTCTTGTGCTACAAGTGAACATTTTTATGTTTATGGCGCAGCGACAAAAAAAGGCGATCGTGTTTGTGTCATTGATCATCGAGGCTTTATTCGCGTGCAAAGAGACCATGCAGATGTCGTGAAAACGACGATCCAAAGTTATAGTGAACAAATCGCTCGTCTTTGGGAAAGTATGGCGAACTACCAAAGTGATCTAGTCATCCGGCCAGATTTTTATATTTGTGCTGGACCGCGTCTCTTTGATTTTAGTTCGACAGATTATAACCAATTGATGATGTTGATCGATATTGAATTAAGTCAGTTGATTGGTACAGAAGAGATTATTATTATTGCTGCGAACCGCTTGCAGTAGGCCAAGGAAGGAATGAGATCCGTGAAAGTAGAAGAATTTTGCCAACAATTTTTACACCTATGGTCTCAAGCAACCAATCCTCACCTGCAGCTGTTCAAACAAGACCCCCTTCACGCCAAAGTTGATCCTGCGCAGGCAGAGTCCTTTATTGAAACTGCTGAAAGCATAGGTAAGCAAGAAGCCCGCTGGTATCGAGAGCATCCTCAAGAATTGCAAGGAATCATTGATTCATTAAAGATCAATGAACTGCCTGAAGCGCAAGCGCAACAGGAGCGCTATACCTTTGCTGTCTATAAAAAAACAGATCATATTATGATTGATCGCAATTTCTTGGCGCAAGCGCAGCATTTTATCGAAGCACAGCAATTAAGCCGATTACTTCCTGCGACGACACTTACGAAATTGGTTTTCATGCATGAAGTGTTTCATGTATTGGAATATCGTAAAAATCTCTGGACCATTCAAAGACAACTGCACTATCAGATAGGTTTTTTGAAAAAACAGGCACGTCTCTATTCCTTGAGTGAGATCGCTGCTGCATCTTTTGTACAGACGTTTTATCAGCTGGAAAATTCCCCTACATTGCTTGCTAGCTGCATAATCTATTGTAAAAATCCTGAGCTCGCTCAAGCGCTCGTTACGACTGCGTTAAAGGAACAAACCATTCACAGAAGCTATTGATCAATGGAAAAAAAGAATTAGTTTCTCTGCTCATATCAAGGTATATTGTTAGTGAAGAATATAACAATATTAGAGGTGGTATAAATGATGGAGCAATCTTGGTTGAATCTTAAGAATGAAGTCGTAGTTATTACTGGCGCTTTAGGTGGTATGGGGAAAAAAATCGCACAGGACTTTGCTGATCAAGGCGCACAACTTGCATTAGTTGATTTACATGAGGAAAACCTTGCCAACTATGCTGTACAGCTAGCAGATCAATTCGGTGTGAAAGTAAACAGTTATGTCTGCAATTCGACGATCGAAGCGCAGGTAGATGCATTGGCAGAAAAGGTCAAAGAAGATTTTGGCCGCATTGATGTTTTGGTAAACACAGCGGCTATTTTGAAATTTTCATTGCTTGAAGATCTACCATTTGAAGAATGGAAACAAGTGATCGACGTCAATTTAAACGGCTACTTCTTGGTTTCTCAAAGAATCGGGCGAGTGATGATCGCACAAAAATCAGGGCGGATGGTGCATGTCTCAACGATCGCCTCAATCAGCCCTGAAACATATTCTGGTGCGTATAGCCCAAGTAAGGCTGGAGTTAATATGATGTCGAAACAAATGGCCGCCGAGTGGGGGCAGTACGGTCTTCGCAGCAATTGTGTCTTGCCATGCTTTGTGAAGACACCGTTATCCGCAAGCTTTTATGCAGACCCAGAAGTTGAAGAAGGGCGGAAACGTTTAACTGCCAATAAGCGAATCGGCGATGTGCAAGACATTGCTAATGCAGTCCTTTACTTAGCCAGCGAACGTTCCGATTATACGAACGGGCACGAATTACGTGTTGAAGGCGGTTTTGGGATCATGATGGGGGATCAAGTACCAAAACCTGGTGGGCGTAAACAGTATGCCATCAATTCTCGGCCGGAAAACCAAAAATAAATGGGGAAATGAAGTAAGTAATAACTGAATAGGGGAGACACTCATCTTTTCGACTTGTTCGAAAAAGATGGGTGTATTTCGTGATGCCTTAATACATGCGGTCTGACGAAGCAAGCTATTTGAAAGGAACTGATTTTTATGAAAAAAGAATTATTTGAACCGATCAAACTATCTTCTGGCGTTGAACTTAAAAATCGACTCGTTATGGCACCTATGACAACTCAATCTGCTTTTTACGATGGTGAAATAACGGAAGAGATCATTGAATACTATCGCTGTCGTGCCGGTGCAGCTGCGGCAGTGATCGTAGAAAGCTGCTTTATCGAAGAACATGGGCGTGGGTTTCCGGGAGCACTCGGGGTAGATACAGACAAGAAAATTGCTGGGCTCACTAGATTAGCAAAAACCATCAAAGAAAAAGGCTCGAAAGCGATCCTGCAAATTTATCATGCTGGACGAATGGCATGGCCTGAGTACAATGGTGGAGTACAACCGATTTGCGCAAGTCCCGTCGCAGCGTTACGACCAAACGCACCTGTTCCGAAAGAAATGAGTAATGATGAGATCCTAACGATGATTCAACGATTTGGAGACGCGACTAGGCGTGCGATCAAAGCTGGTTACGATGGTGTGGAGATACATGGTGCGAATACCTTTTTGATCCAACAATTTTTCTCGCCCCATTCAAATCACAGAAACGACCATTGGGGAGGCAGTCTGGAAAAAAGAGCGCACTTTCCATTAGCCGTATTAAAAGAAGTACAGCGGGTCCGTCAAGAAGAATCGGTTGAAGACTTTGTTATCGGTTATCGTTTTTCGCCAGAAGAAATGGAAAAGCCTGGGATTTGTTTTGAAGAAACGATGTACTTGTTGAATCAACTAGCGAAAAGCAAGCCAGAGTACCTTCATTTTTCAATGGGAACGTACCAACGAAGCTCTATTATTGATAACGAGAGCAGCGAGCCATCAATTGTGAAGTTTTTAACAATGCGTTCGCCTGAACTTTCGACTATTCCGATTATAGGAGTGGGCTCTATCTTGCAACGAGAAGACGCAGAAGCAGCACTGAAAATTGGCTACGATTTGCTTGCCATCGGGAAAGGATTTTTAGTCGAACCTAATTGGGTTCAGATGATCGCCGAGAAGAAAGTTGTTCGTCATTTTGCTCTTAGTCATGCGCAAAGTGAGTTGAAAATCCCAACACCATTGTGGCAGTTTATGGAAGATATGGTCATTGATCCAGAAGAGGAGAAACAAAAGCATGAACGCTTGAAAGAACTCCAAAAGCGGAAAGTCGCTTACCAACCAGGGACATATCTTGTACAAGCCCAAGGACACAATAGTCCGATTGAAATGCAAGTGACTTTTTCAAAGGAAACGATTGAAAAGATTACGATTGATAAAGGCAATGAATCTGAAGGTTTATCTGATTTAGTCTTTACGAGAATTCCGGCACAGATCATTGAAGGACAAACGCTGAATGTCGATGCTGTTTCTGGTGCTTCTGCTTCCAGTCAAGGGGTGATCGCAGGGGTGGAAGAAGCGGTAAAACTTGCAGGAGCCGATGTAGAGGTCCTCAAAGCACGGCCAAAGCCAGTCGTGGCTTGGTCAGAAGAAGTGGTTGAAGAAGCAGTTGATGTAGTGATCATTGGCTCAGGCGCTGCTGGGCTTGCTGCTGCATTGCGAGCGGATCAGTTAGAACGAAAGGTCATCTTACTGGAAAAATTAAGTTTTGTGGGTGGAGCGATCTCTATTAGTGGTGGAAACCAAATCGTGACTGGTTCGAAACTACAACAGATTGCTGGTGTAAAAGATGATACACCGACAGCAATGGTGGCTGATTTTCTGGAAAACGGGAATGGGCTGAACGATCGAAACCTTTTGACCCTTTTCGCTGAGAACGTAGGAGAAACCACAGATTGGGTCCATGAATACTTAGGTGTAGCCTACGATATGAAGCAAGGGCTGCACGTCCTACCAGAATATCAAAAAAATCGCGAACTTGCTTATCAAGGGGGCGGCGCTGGATTTGCCCAGACCGTCCGTAAAACACTACAGAATAGTGCGGTTCGGGTCTTGCTCCAAACGAAAGCCCAACAGCTACTAGTAGATGATCAAAATAATGTCATAGGCGTCAAAGCCCTTGAAGAATCAGGGAAAACACATATGATCTATGCCTCAACAGTCATTATGACAACCGGTGGCTATGGGAATAATGCCTCTTTACTCAAGGAAAGATTCAAGCAAATTTTGTATTATGGACTAAAATCTGCCACCGGCGATGGTCTGTTGATGGCAACCATCCCTGCTTTAAAGGCACAAACACGAGCGATGGATCAAGGAAAAATCTATCCCAATGGATTGGAAGTTTCTCAAGGTGTGGCGAAATCAACGATTGGCGGCAATCTGATCGTGTTGAAAGAAAACGGTATTCTAGTGAATCAACTTGGAAAGCGGGTAGTCAACGAACGAGCTAGCAATAAGTTAGTATTAGAAGCATTAATAAGACAACGCTCGCCAATACTTTATTTATTGCTAGACGGCAAACATTTTGAGCATTTCAGCCAAGGCGTAGCAGAAGGCGGAATCACCAGTGAAGAGCTGGCTTGTTGGATTGCGCAAGAAGGAAAGGCCACGCCTCGCATCCTTAAAGCAGCCACATTAGAACAGTTAGCCATCAAAGCGCAGATGCCTGTAGAACAATTGATCGAATCAGTGGGTAAATTTAACTACTGGGTAGCGCAAGGAAGAGATGAAGAATTTCACCGTGCACCTGAATACTTGCAAGAACCGATTGGTGCAGGTCCCTATTATCTTATCGAACAAAAGCCTCGGTTTGCGACTACGCTTGGTGGGTTAGCGGTCAATCGTTCGTTGCAAGTTTTGAATCAGCAAAACCAGCCCATTAAAGGGCTCTATGCTGCAGGTGAAGTTGTGGGAGGCGTCATGGGATCAGACTCTCCATCTGGTGCCAATAATGCCTGGGCATTGACTTCTGGGAAATTAGCAGCAGAAGCTGTTTGTGAAGTGACGAAAGGACCGAAAAAAGCGTAGAATCCGCTTTTTCGCTTTATTGTTAAATCGAGAAAACAGCGTCGATGACGGATCAGCTAGGAGAATCCTTCTATAATTCTCTTTCAGAAATTTGGCTAGAATCAGAGCGATTTAGGTCGTTTCTCTAGATAATCAAATCAGCAAAAAAAACAGAACGATCCTTTCGGGGGTTCTGGTTTTTTCGTGTGATTTTAACAAACTTGTCGTTTACGACTGATTGGTCGCCTGTAGCCACTGTCAATCTACTTTGCAAAAAAACATAAGTGGTACATCGTTCTACCTCGGACTTGGAAGAGTGATCGGCGAACGCACGGGCATCCACAAAGGTTGCTGCGAAGATGGGGACGGTATCACCGACATCAAAGGTGCATATGTTGCTTTCGCTAGACTTGATAAAGAGCAAAAGAACAGCGATTTGTTTGAAGGTGGACACAAATTGTGTGTGTCCAATAGCTTCTAAATCGGGTGTAATGACTAAAATAGCCTCGTTTGTTTCGGTAGGTTTGTAGCCAGCTCCCCGTGTTTTTGACGACTTAAAGTGTATTTGAATAGAAGAAAACGTAAGAAATGGCAATCAAGCAAACCAACAATAAACCAGAGAGTGACAGAAAAAGCAGCATGATTCGTTTCTTCTTCAATCCAAGTACAAGTATCACTACATTCAATAGAAAGAAAACAAGTAAAATCGCTAAATATTCCATAACTGGTCCTCTTTTACGTTTTTATTTATCTTACCAGAGATTGCTTGCTTTTCCTAGCCAGTTTTTGTCTTTAAGGGGATAAATATTTACAGTATATCAGTGACGTGATTGCTCAAATAAAAAGCGACTGAGTAATTTTACAATTATCGAAAAGAAAAAGAGCACCAATCATTAGAGGATGCGTCTTCAATGATTGATGTCTAAAAGGGCTTCTTGCTTGTTCTACGAACCCGTTGAAATATAATTCTTCAAACCTACTCGCCAAAAGAAGAAGGCGGGAAAGGCAAAGAGCAGACAAACCAACGGTGATAAGATCCACCAAGGATTAGTTACCCGACCAATGACATACAAGAATGGATAATACTGAAACCAAGCCATCGGCACGACGTAGGTCAACAAACGCAAGACGTGTTTTCCGTAGATACTAAATGGGTAGCGACCAAATTCTCGGGCACCATCGGTAAAAATATTCATAAATTCAAGTCCTTGGATCGTAAAGAAGGAAATGGCGGCATACACTAAGAACAATAGGGCGAAAAAGAGGGCGCCACAGACGATCATTAGAAAAAGAGTCAGGACATTTCCAAAATGCCAAGCAATTCCACTATTGGGAATCGCATAAGCAAACAACAGCAAGGCTTGAATAAAACGACCGAGACGCGAGAACTCCATTTTGGAAGCTAAGACTTGAAAGATCAAGGATCGAGGGCGCACGAGTGCCCGATCGAACTCGCCATTACTGATCATTTGTGGAAAAAGATCGAACCCGCGAAAGAAGCATTCCGCAATCGAAAAGGCAAACAAAACCGTCGCAAAGGAAAGCAGGACTTCCTCAAAGGTGAAGCCATCCACTTGATGAAACCGGGTAAACATAAACCAAATGCCTAAAAAAGCAGTAAAGGAACCTAGAAATTGTCCCAAAGCAGTTAACACAAAGGAAACTTTATACTGCATCTGACTTTTGAGATGAATACAAAAATAATGCCAATAAACCATATTCCTTAACCTCCTTGCACAACGACACGCTTGAGTGCCTGCTGCAGCCAAATTTTTCCGATCACGATCAAAAGTACGAGCCAAAACGCTTGTAAGAGCAATGCAGAAACAAGCGCAAAGCCAGTCAGATCCCCGTTGTAAATTCGCAGCGGGACGTTTTGCATGGAAGCAAAAGGCAATAGTTCCACGAATTGGCGAAAAGGCTGTGGAAAGAAAGGCAGAGGAATGACCCCGCCAGCTAAAAATTCACCGATGGAGCTGATGACGATCCGCACCCCGATGGAGGATAATGTATAAAAAGTCGAGATATAGACCAGCTGCGACATAGCGATCACTACACCTAAACTCAGCGCCATAGACAAAAGAAACAAGAACAGGGCAACGATGTTTGCTGGCAGAATCAAGCGATAAGGTGCTGGCAGTAAAAAGGCAATCACAAAAATCGGTCCGCAACGCAAGAGCGCTTTTGCTAAGCGATTGGCAGCCGATTGGCAAAACCAGCGATTGTATAGATCCATCGGCCGCACAAGTTCGTAGGCGATCGTCCCTGTGGTGATGGTATTGAAAATTTCTGCCTCAAAGAACCACAACATAAATAAAGACAAAAAGGCTTGCTGGAGCCAAACATAGGAGACGGTTTGTTGAAAGGTCATGGGAGAGGCACTAGGATCTGCTTGGTAAAAGGCGTGGAATGCCAGAATTTCCATCAAGCCCCAAGCTAGTTGCGTAGCCATCCCGGCAATTGCCGCCGAGCGGTATTGCAAGGTATTGATAAAGCGAATGCGGAAAAATGCCTGATACTTCCTCATATTTGATACTCCTGATACAGCTTAGCGACCATTTCTTCGGCGGTGATACTGGCGACGGCCAAATCGGTGATCTCGACTTGATTGCTGAGCAGACTGAGCAGCTGAGCGACCGACACTTCTTTGGGATTAAGTTTCAGAACAAGGCGACCAACGTCTTTTTGAAGCAGCTGGACGTTTTCTGGCAGATGAGGTTCATTCCCTTGATAGTCGATCTCCAGCGTTTTGACATCAGAAAAACGATGCTTTAGTTCATCGAGGCGACCATCCAGCAAAATTTGCCCTTTGCCGATCAACAGAATTCGCTGTGTCAGCGCCTCGATATCTTGCATATCGTGGGTCGTCAGGATGACTGTGGTGCCTTTTTCTTGGTTTCTTTTTTTAATAAACTGACGCACGGCAATCTTTGATACAGCATCTAAACCGATGGTGGGTTCATCAAGAAATAAGATTTTGGGGTCATGGAGTAAGGAGGCGGCGATCTCACAGCGCATACGCTGACCGAGACTCAAGGACCGAGCAGGGGTTTTTAAGATCTCACCTAAATCTAGTAAGGTGACTAATTCTTCTAGGTTGCGCTGATAACTAGCAGCGTCGACTTTGTAGATATCACGGATCAAATCAAAGCTGTCATTGACGGGGACATCCCACCAGAGTTGACTGCGCTGCCCGAAGACGACGCCGATGTCTTTGACATGTTGAATACGTTCTTGCCAAGGCGTACGACCATTGATGTGACAAATGCCTTGATCAGGGGTCAAAATCCCGCACATGATTTTTATGGTGGTACTTTTTCCAGCACCATTAGGCCCGATGTAGCCAACCATTTCGCCTTCATTGATGGTAAAGCTGATGTCTTGCAACGCATGGACGGTGGTGGTTTCACGAGAAAGAAATGCTTTGGCTGCTTGGCGAAAGCCGCTTTTTCGCTTGGACACTTGGAAGGTCTTGCTGAGGTGTTCTACTTGGATCATTTGGATTCACTCACTTTCTTTTGACAAACGCGACAAAAAGAGCATTCGAAATCGAATACTCGCAACGAGTTGGTCCAAACGAACATGGTTGGGGCAGCGGTTCGTCAGCCAAACAAAAGTAGGAACAGTGTAGCATAAGAGAGCGCTTTTTTCAAACACTACTTATATTTTTTTGAGGGCAGCGAAAGAAAAAACGTGGTTTGTTGGATAAAATACGCAAAATAACTGTTTTTATTTTTTATTTGTTGTAAATACTGAGGAAACTCAGTATCATTAGAAACAAGCCGATAGCGGCTAAGTAGTTTCTGGATATATGGGGAACCAAGTGATGGACTGTGTCATGATTTGTCGTAACCCAATCCTGCAAAATGCAATGAGCAAACGATGGAGGAGAGCATGAAAGCAGTAAAGAACTTATTTATTTTGATTGGCTTATTCTTACTAAGTCAAGTAGGGATGACCGTATTCAGTGTGGTAAAAATCTATTATTTGGAAGCAGGAGAGCCGAGGATTCCTGCGATGATGAGCTACGGGTTGATTGCCTTGCTTTTGGCAAACATTGGCCTACTGATGTATTTGGCTCGGAAGCTAGGACTTGCCACCTTTGACTTTGGCTGGTCAACGAAGCGCAACTGGCTATGGATCATCGGTGGTTTTGTTTTAGGTCGAGTCGTTGCTGTTGGTGGTACTATGTATCTGCAGCATATATCCGATCAAGAGGCGACCGCGAATGATGCATTGTTAGGGGAACTGTTTACAGGCGAAAATCCGCTTTTGATCTTCCTATTGATCGCTGTGGCGGCGCCAATCATGGAAGAAATCGTTTTCCGTGGTGGGTTTATCGGCCTTTTATTCAAGAAATACCCGATAGTCGGGATCATTTCAAGTGTAGCCGTTTTTAGTATCATCCATTCCGTCACCAACCTGGTCGAGTTTTTGATCTACGGTGCTATGGGTCTGATCATGGCGTTGATTTATGTAAAAACTAAGCGTCTAGAAACAGCCATCGCCATGCATTTTCTCAATAACGCCTTGGCGGCGATCGCAATGATCTTGCTAGGATAAGAAGTCAGCAAAAAACCACCGATCAAAACGATTCGGTGGTTTTTGTTTACTCTGGCAGTTGTCCTTGTTCAAAGGGTAATTGTTCCAGTTCTTCTGCAGTAAAGAGGAGATCGCCTTCGTCTTCGATAGAAAATGCGTCACCTGCTGCAGATTTTTGATAGGCGCGCGCTTTATTCATATTACGAAGATAAAGATCCTTGTTTGCATTTAATTCTGGTGCAGCTAAATTGTCTTCGCGATTGCTGCGAATGACGATTTTGCTTGTTTGCGTGCCAAAATGAAAACCGTGATAACCCGAAACCATTAATTGGCTGGCATTTTCGCTGCTGTATTCTTTATAACCCGACAGACGGCCCGTTTTTACCATTGGCCGATCGATCGTATAAGTGATCAAGTATTCCGTATCTTCAGGCAGCTGAATCACTTGTCCGGTTTCCTGATTCGTTATCTCAGTGGCAGGCAAGTGGTACTTTTTAATAGAAGTGATCGTTAGGTCTTCTTTTGTGAAAAAGACTGGATCGATCCAAAATCCTGCCAGCAAAATCGTACTTAAGCTAATACTGAGAACAGTCAAAAGGGCGATCAATACGAGGCCAATTCGTTTTCGGTGGGTGGTCAGATTGAGTTCTTGGACCATCTGTTTGTCTTCTTTTAATAAATAGTCCAAGGTCAATTCAAAATAGTTGCTCAGTTTGACTACTTGGTCTAGATCAGGATAGCTCTTGCCGTTTTCCCATTTTGAAATCAGTTGCCGAGTGACAAAAAATTCCTGCGCCAATTGTTCTTGCGTGAGATTTCGTTTGGTGCGTTCTTCTTTAATAATTTTCCCAATATCCATGTGTCTGTTTTGCCTCCATCATTCTTCTTATATATTATAGCAAACTCTTTTCTATGCGAACGAGGATCTATGAAATTAACGATGCAACAAAGGGTAACATCCTTTATTTATCAATGTTTCTACTTGTTGCACTGTCTTTCTATTCTGGAAGCTTTCAGTGCTGGTCATAAAATGAAAGGTCCAGTAGAGTGAAGTATGTTTGATCAAA
Source organism: Enterococcus sp. CR-Ec1 (assembly GCF_002850555.1). NCBI lineage: Bacteria > Bacillati > Bacillota > Bacilli > Lactobacillales > Enterococcaceae > Enterococcus > Enterococcus sp. CR-Ec1. Next base: position 3,083,776 of record NZ_CP025223.1, on the reverse strand, counting down.
TTTGACGGAGAAAGGAGAAACGATCGAATGAAGACAAAACACCTTATGGTTCCAATTGGCTATACCCAATTCTTCGCTTCCTTACTGGTGATTCTCGTTCACTGTGGTCGACTGGCAGAAAACAACGGGCTTCATTTTTTGTTAAAGAGTCTCTTATGTCGTTTGGCGGTTCCTTTTTTTCTGCTGCTGAATGGCTATTTTTTTCAAAAGAGCACCTGTTCATGGCAGCAATGGTGCAAACGACAACTCAAGCTTTATTTGCGTTGGTCGATCGTGTACCTTCCCTTAGGTTGGTTTTATTTAGGACAGCAAAATCTTGCCGATCCATTACGGGTCATCGGTTTGGCTGCTGGCTTTTTAACAGTAGGGGTCTGGTACCATCTTTGGTATTTTCCAGCGTTGCTCTTTGGCATGTGGTTAGTAAGGAAAACCCGTTTTCTTGGCTATCGGTGGCAGTTTTTACTGGCGATCAGTTTGTATTTGATTGGCTGTCTTGAAACGTACAGCAGTTATTTAAGTGGACCTTTATTGGTATTTTATCAAAATTATCGGACCCTATTTTTTACAACGAGAAACGGTCTTTTTTATGGGTTTCTTTTTTTGCTGTGCGGGTTTTGTTTAGGTGAACACCAGAAACGTCCTTTTTTCACGAAGCATCTTGGCAGAAAATTTGCGGTCTCTCTTTGCTTATTAGGCATTGAAGGTCGACTGGTGTATCTCAATCAGGGGGACGATAAGAATTTCATGCTGTTCTTTGTGCCGACGACTCTTTTTTTCCTTGCTTGGCTGATCAAGCAGCAACCACAAAAGCGGACTTGGCAAGAAAAACAGGCAGCTGAGGCTAGTCGATTGATCTTTCTGAGTCACCCGCTGTTTCTGGAATCCGGGAAAGTCTTTTTTTCACTAGGAGGGTTTCCGTTGTTCTTTTATACGATAGTTTTAACGGGAGCCTTTCTCGGCTTGAGGAAAGTGGGCAGTCATTTCAAATCCTATGCTGTTGGGTTTGCTAAAAAAACAGTTGATGAAAAGAAAAGCGCCTAAAGTATTGCTGTACCAAGGATAATACCAAATTGCGCCTTTTTTAAATAGCAGCAGAGTTCTAAGTTTTTCTTCATTTCAGACCCTAGACGTAGGCTTTGCAAGAAAACCTATAGTACAATAACAGCAGTAAGAGGGGAAAATCCCTGAAAAAGAGATCAACACTTGGAGGATATAGTGATGAAAAAACAGACTCGAAAACCAGCGATGATTTTAGCGACTCTCTTGGTATCTAGCCAAGTTTTATTAGCAGCACCACAAGTTTTTGCTGACGAAACCAATTCAACGACGAGCAGTTCCACTGCAACAAGCAGTTCTACCGCAACGACAGCCACTACCGACAGTCAAACAAGTACCTCTGACAGCAGTTCAGATCGTTTGCAAGTCAATGCTGTGGCGATCGGAAATGCCTTGACGAAAGCACAAGAAGACTACACACTTGAGCGCTTAGGCATCCAAGGCGAAACACCGATTTATACGACAAACGGTGCTGACTTGATGAAATACATTCCCGATGGCGGCTTTACTGCAGATTGGGCGGTCTATAGCTCGGTCAGAATGCAGACTTTAGAAAGCGGGGCAGGAATCACTGTCGATATCGCGACACCAGATAACATTACCCGCATCACTGCAGCCCAGTACCAAAATGCAGCGCTGACGGCAGGAATCACTGATGCGAAGCTAACGGTCGCTTCTGCCGTACCGATCGACGGTTCCGGAGCTTTAGCTGGGGTATACAAAATCGTTGAAGAATCAGGCGGTGTCATCAATCAGAATCGAGTAGCCGTAGCTCAAGATGAGATGGATGTGCTTTCTACGATCACCGAAGAGAATAAAGATAAAGAAGGCTATTCCGATGAAGCTTTGAATGCAGCGCAAGAACAAGCGAAAACCGATTTGGCTGCTCAAACTGCAGATGGTACGGAATTGACTCAAGCAGATATTCAAGAGACAGTAGAAAAAGCCTTGAAGGACAACGGACTGGAAGGAATCGTTACGGATAATCAAATTTCTGAATTGACCTCTTTGATGAGCGACATGCGAGACAACAATATCTTCGATGACTTCATCAAAGAATTGGATCTGTCAGAAGCTCGCAAGCAAATCGAAGAAACCTCTAAGGGCCTTTGGGAAAATATCAAGAGCTTCTTTAGCGGCATCTGGTCTTCGATCACCGGTGTCTTCGGCAATGACTCAAATGAATCAAATAACAGCAGCGAATCAACGGTTGATTCTGGACAATAGGAATGAAAGCTTGAACCGTTGCTAATTAGAGCTGTGACGATAACATAGCCAGGAAAAAGGCCAAGCATCTGTTTTTTTGCTTGCACACGCCTCATTTAGGTAAAAAAAATTTCAACTTGCGTTTATGGTACAGTTTTTTAGACGAGAAGAAGGGAGGAAGCAAAATGAATTTTCTGGGCAATCTCATTTGGTTTATTTTTGGTGGATTGATTGGCGCAATCTCATGGTTTCTAGCAGGCTGCCTCTGGTGCATCACGATTATTGGGATTCCAATCGGTTTGCAGTGCTTTAAATTCGCCAGCTTGTCATTAGCACCTTTTGGCAAAGAAATCGTCTACCGAGGTGGTGGTACTTCCTTGATTCTCAATATATTATGGCTGATTTTTTCTGGTGTGCCACTGGCTTTAGGTCATTTAGCTAGTGCGGTCATTCTTGCCATCACTATCATTGGCATTCCATTTGCAGCACAATCCTTAAAGCTAGCCCAACTGGCATTGATGCCATTCGGGGCAGAAGTTGTCTCCAAAAGATGGTAAGAAATGGAGATTTCGAAAACACTTTCCGCTAAGATGGAAAGTGTTTTTTTTGTTGAAAATTGTGTCTGAGAATCTTTATAGATTGCACGAAGGTTTTCTCGTTTTGGTGGCTGATTAAACAATTTTTTGTACAAAAAAATGCCTTCCGCTACATTCTGGGAAGGCAATCATAGTTTAGGCAAATAAAACCATATAAAATTTTCATCCCTTCTTACGGATTAATTGCCGTATGTTCATTAAGAAAAAATATCCACAAGAGAACAACCTTTCTATTCTGTTAGGTTTCTTTTGCTGTTGAGATGGAACGTCTAATTTTTGCAATCGAGCGTTGGGCTTTCTCACGGTTAAGAAACATCACGATCACATAGAGGGAGTCCAAGATACTTAACTGGGCAATCCGAGAAGAAAGTGCCTCTGACCGAAACTCGATTTCTTGTGAAATTGAAATTAAGACGACATCGCCAAGTTTTGCCAAAGGGGAAGCCGCATGACTGGTCACAACGATGATCTTGGCACCGTTGCTCTTAGCAACGTTGGCTAACTCAATCGTTTCTCGTGATTTTCCGGTATGGGAGATGAAAAAGGCGCAATCATCTGGTGTTAATACCGCCGCTTCCATCAATTGGATATGAAAATCTGCACTGTGGAAGACAGAGATCGAAGAGCGCAAAAATTTGTGATAAGCATCTGTGGCTACAATCTCAGAGCCACCCACCCCGAAGAAGAAAAGCCGATTGGATTCATTGATCATTGCTGCGGCCTTCTGAAGATCCTCTTCTTTTAATAACTTTCTAGTGTCCGTGAGCGTCGTCATGATCGAATCGAATACTTTTTGTGCGATCGTCAATTCATTGTCCGATTTCTCGATATTTTCATGGATTGAGAGGGCGGCAAGCTCGCTTTCTTGCATCAACATCGCCATTTTGAAGTCCTTAAACCCATTGTAACCGAGTTTTTTTGTGAATTGGAAAAACGTGGAATCAGCAATGCCCAAATCACTTGAGAGATCACTGATCGAACTGTGGCAGACCTTACTAGGGTTTTCTAACACATAGTCGGCAATTGCTTGTTCTTTAAGACTGAGATCTTTATAAAGCGTTTTTATTTGCAAGCGAATCGAGACAGTCAAAAGCTTCTACCTCCTTTTTAATAACAACATCTCTTTACCTCTAAAGTACCTCTTTTGCGAAAAAAATGCAAATAAAAATTATTTTTATTTTTTATATTTACAAAAAAATATTTTTTTGTATAATAAAGGTGTGGAATGGAGGCGCTATCATAAAGGCGAGCTTATCGGTCTTGGAAAATGGAGAATGTGTCTCAAGCTCAAAGAGCAAAGCGACTTAGGGGAAGGGGCGACCTTGCAGGATCAGTGAAAGAAACTACGGTAAAAAAGGAATCGATCTAGTTTCAGCCAGCATTGAGTGAAGCACATCGATACCTGCCAAACGTAGACTTTAGCCGATGTTACCTACAGGAAAAGCGATCAGTCGAATCACGGTCAAGGGTTAGAGCCAGCTTGATTGAAAGGGGGATTCAAATAAGAAAGATTCTAACTACTGACTGCTCATTTTTTCGCTGATGAAATGAAACCGCTTTTCTGTCGGGCAACTTAGTTATCGGGTTGTGTTGATGGCAAAACAGTTAACTTGGTTACAAAATCAGGTGTTTTTGCAAGCTGTTCGCCAATGGCATCGAAGCAAGTGAGAGGCAATGAAGAAAGGGTCAATTGGGAAACCAACGTCGAACTGGATTTGATTTCGTACCAGTTGGCTTGAAATCTCGCTTTACTCATTACTGATTGCTAGAAACATTCGCATAATTTTTGAAATCCCATTGCTAACAAGGCACACTGATAAGATTGGTAATCCTAAGACAGCAAAATAGACTGAATAAATTGCGCTAGCGATCAATTTGGTGGTAGTTGCAGACGCCGTGAGTTTACTCATGATAAATATTTCACAAGAAAACGATTTCTGGAAAAAGATGTGTGGATAAAAAATGGATCTAGCGACCATGAGATGGTCATAAGAAGCTAAGAGAGGAGCGAATCAATGGGAAATTTCAAGATCGCTGTGGTGAATTCAAGCAGTTTTGGCAAAGTGTTTCCAGAGCATATCCAACGCTTGCAAGCGATTGGACCAGTGAACTACTTTTCCTTCGACAGTGAGATCGGTGGCAAAGAGTTGGCGAAAGCATTGGCGGGTTATAACATCATCATCGCTAGTGTGACCCCTTTTTTTACAAAAGAATTTTTTGAAAATAAGGATGAACTCTTACTAATCACACGGCATGGAATCGGGTATAACAACATTGATTTGGCAGCAGCGAAAGAACATCAAACGATTGTTTCAATCATCCCTGCTTTGGTGGAACGGGATGCGGTGGCTGAAAACAATGTAACGAATTTACTGGCACTCTTGCGTTGTACTGTGGAATCAATGACGCAAGTGCGCGCCGACCAATGGGAAAAACGAGCAGATTTTGTCGGCAGAGCATTGTTCAATAAAACAGTTGGCGTTATTGGGGTAGGCAATACAGGAAGTTGTGTAGTGGAGATTTTAAGAAATGGCTTCCGTTGTGATGTTTTGGCATATGATCCGTACAAATCAGCACTGCATATTCAGAGCTTTGGTGGCAAAAAAGTGGAATTAGATGAATTATTGGCCAAATCAGACATCATTTGTCTTTGTGCGAATTTAACAGAAGAAAACTACCATATGATTTCCTTTGCTGAAGTCGCTAAGATGAAGGATAAAGTCTATCTCTCGAATAGTGCACGGGGAGCATTATTAGATGAAGCTGCCATTGTAAGCGGGTTGAAAAGTGGGAAAATCGCTGGTTTAGCAACAGATGTTTTGGAAGAAGAACCAGGAAGCAAAGACCATCCTTATCTTGCCTTCGACAATGTCGTGATGACGCCACATACCTCTGCTTACACATTAGAGTGTTTAGAAGAAATGGGCAATAAATGTGTGACGGACATCGAGAGAATTACCAAAGGATTGTTACCAGATCGCGCTGTACAAGCACAAAGTAAATTTCTAGCAGTTTAAAGGAGTGTGAAAGAGATGTTAACAGATTTAAAGGTAAAGGTAGGTCCACAAGTGTATCGCTATCATGAAGGAGCAATTGATTTTGTGCCAACGGTGCTAGCCGAGTATCAAGTAAAACGATTGTTGATTGTTCATGGGACTGTTTCGTGGGAAAAAGCACAACCAAAAATGACGTTTTTGAAGTCACTGCCCATAGAAATTTTTTACCATCGTTATACTGGCGAATGCAGCTATTATGGGACTGAATTGATTGAAAACATTGCGCAAGAAAAAGAAATTGATTTTATTCTCGGCGTTGGTGGCGGGAAATTGGCGGATTTAGTCGGTTATGCTGCCCATAAAACCAATTTGCCATTCGGATTGATTCCCACATTAGCGAGCAACTGTGCTCCTTGGACACCGTTATCGGTAATGTACAAAGAGTCAGGAGAAGCAGAAGGGAAAACGGAGCACTATTTGAGACAGGCGGCTTTTTTGATCACTGACCCAACTTTAGTCATTGATGCACCGGTGGACTACTTTATCGCTGGGTTGGCTGATACCTTGGCGAAATGGATCGAATCCGAAGCGATCCTTGCTCAGCCACATCTCCAAGACGAACCATTCTTGCAGATGGCCGGCTATACGGCCAAATTATGTGAAACAGCGATTTTATCTCAATCGAAGCAAGCCATTACAGATATGGAACAGCAAGAAGTCACTGATGCCTTTTGTCATTTGTCTGAGATCATTATAGCTGTCGCTGGTATGGTCGGGGGCTTAGGTGACAAATACGCCCGGAATGCTGCGGCTCATGCGATGCATGATGCCATCAGTAAATATTTGCCTGAGAGTCACCGCTTTCTTCACGGAGAAAAGGTTGCTTATGGGATGTTCTATCAATTAGCTCTTGAAGAAAAATGGGCAGCGATTGATCAGCTGCTGCCATTCTATCAAGAGTTACATCTACCAATGAGCCTCCACCAAATGGAAATCTATCCTAAAGACGAGCAAGTGATCGATCAGTTGGTAGCTTTTATTGATTCGAAAGAAAAAGTTCATCTGATTCCGGTCGAAGTCAACAAAGAACGTTTGAAAGAAGCTATTTATGCGTTAGAAACTTATTTGAAAGATGTATAGGAGGAGCGAAAAATGGATACATTGAGCATTACACAAAGTTTACTGATTGCTTTATGGGTGGCAGCAGTCATGTCTCGTTGGCTCGGTGGAGGCGCAACGCTGACTTTACGATTTTCGCCATTAATGACCGGCTTGATCGTCGGCATAGTGATGGGGGATGTCAAACAAGCGATGATCGTTACTGCAGCGTTGCAAATGATCTATATGGGGGTTTTTGCTCCGGGCGGGTCAATGCCAGCAGAACCATCAGTTGCCGCAGCGATTGCTGTGCCCGTGGCTTTACTTGGGAATCTTCCTGCAGAAGCCGCGATTGCCGTAGCAGTGCCGGTTGGCTTGTTAGGAAGTTACCTATATCAGTTCCGGTTCTTTATCAATACCTTCTTAGGAAAATATACGGATAAAGCAGTAGAAGATCTTAATGCCAAAGCAATGAGCCGTTCCATTATTTTATACCCGACATTGGCTTCATTTATTCTATATGTACCGCTGATTTTTATCTCGCTTTATTTTGGTGCCCCACTGATCGCTGATGTAATCAATGCATTAGAAGGAACTGTAGTTATTCATATTTTAGAAGTTGTTGGTGGTGGTTTAGCGGCAATTGGGATTGCGACAACGGTCTATGTCATTGGCCGTAAAGATTATATGGTCTTTTTCTTCCTAGCTTATTTCATGAGTGTGGTTTTAAGTTCACTGGAAATCACCATGGTAACTTATTCGATTTTTGGCATCTTGATTGCATTGATTTTTGTCCAGTCTCAAAAAGGAAAAATAGCGCCTGCTGCAGAAAAAGCGTCGTCAACTTTTGAAGAAGACGATGATTACGATGATGGTTTTTAACCGATAAGGAGGAGCAATAATGTCAGAAATGGTTCAAAATGCACAAGGTGCGCCCGAAGAAATTACCACAAAAGATGTGACTAAAGCCTATTTAAGATGGCATTTCGCAAATGAAATCCCTCACTCATTCGAACGTTATGTGGCACCTTCGCTTTTATATGCAATGATGCCGATTTTGCGCAAACTCTATAAAGAAGATGATGCGTTAAAAGCTGCTTACAAACGACAACTGCTTTTCTTCAATACACAACTGAGTTGGGGTGGCGGAGTCATCACTGGGTTGATGTCTTCGATGGAACAGCAGCGAGCCGAAGAAGAGTATGAGAAAAAAGAAATTTTGATGCAAGATGATTTGATGTACAACACCAAAGCCGGTTTGATGGGGGCTTTAGCAGGGATTGGCGATGCCATCGATTCAGGAACTGTGCAATACATTTTCATAGCGATTGCGGTGCCATGGGCACAACAAGGGAACCCATTAGGATCCCTCTTCCCATTCATTTGTTTTGCCCTGTATCAAGTTTCCATCGGCCTATTCTTTGCTCGTCAAGCCTTTTCAATGGGGCGCAATGCCACTGGACTGATGCAAAGTACAGGTGTTCAAACAGCCATTGAAACGCTATCTGTTTTAGGTTTATTCATGATGGGGGTATTGGCAGGAAATTATGTGAATGTGAGTTCTTCTCTAAAATTTGATATCTCAGGAAGAGAATTTATTATTCAAGATATTCTTGATCAGATCATACCAGGGATCTTGCCATTGGCTGTCGTAATGGGTGTCTACTGGTTCTATAACAAAAAGGGACTGAAAGTGACTCAAGCACTGCTATGGCTGACTTTGATCTTGATCATTTTAGCTGGTGTAGGGATTTTATAAAAAGGAGTGTCAAAAATGGGTGTAGTAAATTTAGCACGAGTAGACGAGCGATTGATCCATGGGCAGGTCATGATGACCTTGTCGCAAAAAAGCGGAGTCAATTCGATCTTTGTAGTGGATGAAGTAGTAGCTAAGGATAAGTTCATGCGGGAACTATACAAAAATGCCGGTAGCCGAACAGGGCAAAAAACGATCGTCGTTACACCAGAAAAAGCCAAATTTTACTGGGATGAATACAACTTCAAAGATTACAACTGTATCTTGATCGCCAAAACCGTCAGCGTGATGTACGACTTAGTCAAACATGGCGTGCCGATGAAAGAATTGAACATAGGCGGTATCGCCCAAAAAGATCCTGAAAAGGATCTTCTCGTTACAAAATCTGTTTATTTAAATCAAGCTGATGCGCAAAAACTCAAAGAAATGAATGAAGAATATGGTGTGGAATCAATCTATTTTCAGGCAACGCCTTCTGCACCGAAATCAACACTGAAGGATGTTTTGAAACAGTTCAAGTTATAAGTAGCATACTAATTCATTTATATCTAAGGAATATTGTGAGGGAAGCTGGGGGATCTCGCAAGGAAAAGAGGTCCTCCAGTGTCAGTAATTTGTGAATAGGAGAATCTGCCATGAATCAAACAGAAGCATTTCGTGATTGGCTTTTTCGTTATCGGTATGTCTATCGGTCGCGATCAACGGATAAAAGCAAACAAAGATTTTTGAAGGCACTCATCGCGGATATCATTCCATTTCGCAAAGACCTTCAGGTGATCGAGTATGATCACACGAAAAAAAACGCCTCACGCAATTTGTATGTTGGTGATCTGACCAAAGCAAAACGGATCATCTGCACATATTATGATACACCGCCAGAGCATTTCGGCGATTACCATTTTTTTGATCGGCAGGAGCAAGGCCGTAAAACAAATCAATTTATTCTGACTGCTTCAGCAGTGATGATTCTTTTAGGGTTGTTGGGGACTTGGCTTTATATCCACTTTGTCTCAGGGAGATTTCCCTTATTGTCTTGGCAAACAGCGCTTTTTGCTTCAGGGGTCGGTATTTATTTTCTGCTATTAAATCGCGTAAGCCGCGGGGCAGGATTTCAGCAAAATCTAACCCGCAATACCTCCTCTATCTTAGCGCTGCTGTCCTTGATCAGTCAAAACAGTCAAACAGCGACGGCCTTCGCATTTCTTGATGACGGAAGTTACGGAGAACGCGGGTTGGAAGTGTTACGTGATTCAGTAAGGCCGAATGCGAAGATTTATTATTTAGATTCTATTGGTGCCGATGCTCCGATTCGAGCTATCGGCAAGCAATTCAATGAAGGGCAACTGCAGCAGTTGGCGATCGAACACAGTAGTGAAGCAATGGGCAGCCTCAACTATCTGTTTTGTGCAGAAAAGCAGCAGGATCAGACGTATGTGCTGCCTAGAAAACAATTAAAGCAAAAAGAGCTGAATCTGAGGAATATGCAAAAAGTTCTTGCGTTATTTGGTTAGGAAGCGAAAAAGGAGGAATAACATTTGTTAGGAATCGTATTGGCAACTCACGGACAGCTGAGTACTGGTTTTAAAGATGCTGCAGAGGTGATCATGGGCAGTGTCGAAAATATTGCGGTCGTTAATTTGAACCACGGAGAGGATATTCAACTTCTGGGAAACAAAATCCATGAAGCGATTCATGAAACAGATCAAGGGGACGGTGTCTTGGTGTTTGCTGATCTATTGAGTGCCAGTCCCTACAATCAGTCGGTTGTTACGATCAATCAATTAGATGAACCACTTCAGGAAAAGACGTATGTGATCGGCGGAGTGAATCTACCGATGGTATTAGAAGCAATCAATCACCAATTTTTGGCGACACCGATTGAACAGGCGGTGGCAGCAGTGATCCAGCAAGGAGAAAACAGTGTAGCGCTTTGGCACAATTCTTCAGCAGGTGATAGTAGCGAAGAAACTGATGAGGACGATGATTTTTAAAAACGAAAGGATGACAGCAAATGCAATGGGGGTTTCGATGGTACGGGGAAGGGGATACGATCCCGTTAACGAATATTCGACAAATTCCAGGAATGCACGGCATTGTAGGAACACTTCTAAATAAAATGCCTGGAGATGTCTGGGAGATTTCCGAAATCAACGCACTAAAAGCATCAATTGAAAAAGAGAATCTTTCACTATTAGGGATTGAGAGTGTGGCGATCCACGATGCGATCAAAGCCGGAACAGAGGAACGGGATCACTACATCGATCAATATATTCAAACAATTCGGAATTTAGCAGCTTGTGATGTACATATGATCTGCTATAGCTTCAAACCGATCTTCGGCTGGGCAAAAACAAATCTATTTTATCAAAACGAGGATGGCAGCTCCTCTTTGCTCTATGATCAAGCCGTTGTGGATGATATGGAACCTAGTGAGATGTATACGCTGATCCATAGCCAATCAAAAGGCTTTAAATTACCAGGTTGGGAAGAAGAACGACTGAAAAAGTTCCAGCGTTTGATGGCAACTTATGAAGGGGTCACTCAAGAGATCCTCTTTGATAACTTAAGCTATTTCTTAAAGCGAATCATTCCTGTGTGTGAAGAAGTAGATGTGAAAATGGCGATCCATCCGGACGATCCACCTTGGGAAATTTTTGGTTTGCCACGGATCACCAAAAATTTAGAGGACTTGAAAAAAATCATGGCCATCGTGGATTCGCCTTATAATGGGGTGACGTTGTGCACCGGTTCGTTAGGTGCCGATCCAGAAAACGACATGGTGGAGATCGTTCATGGCTTAAAAGGCCGCATCAACTTTGTTCATTTTCGCAATGTGTTGTTTATGGGGGAACGCAAATTTAAAGAATCTGCCCATCTTTCCACTGAAGGATCGTTAGATATGTATGCCATTATGAAAGCCTTGGTTGAGGTCGGTTTTGATGGTGTCATCCGTCCTGATCACGGGCGGACGATCTGGGGGGAAGTGGCGATGCCAGGCTATGGTCTGTATGATCGCGCGATTGGGATCAGTTATCTTCAAGGGCTTCATGAAGCCGTCTTGAAAGAGCAAATGCAATCGAGGGGAACGAAGGGAGGAGAGAGCGTATGACACTCTATGAACAATTGGCAAAAACAAGGGTGTTGCCTCTTTACACTGCAACAGACCTTACCTATTTGCCAGTAGTAGAATCACTGCTGATTGAGCATGAACTGTATTTTATTGAAGTGACCTTCCGCAGTGCCCTTGCTTTAGAAGCGATTGAAAAACTCTCTCAATCGGGCAAATTGATCGTAGGCGCAGGCACGGTCCGCACCTTAGAACAAGCGAAAGCAGCAGTTGAGAAAGGGGCGCGCTTTATTGTTTCCCCTGCTCTTGTACCTGATGTGGTGGAATTTTGTCTTGCCGAAAACATTCCAGTGTTTCCAGGGACAGCTACGCCAAATGACATTCAACGGGCAATGGATTATGGCTTATCAGTTGTGAAATTTTTCTCTGCGGATATCTACGGGGGCTTGCCGGCAATCAAAGCCCTCAGTGGTCCGTTTTATGATATTCGATTTGTCCCAACTGGCGGAATCACTCTCGAAAATGTTCAAGACTATTTATCTGATCCGCAAGTATTAGCGGTTGGAGGCTCCTTCATTCTGTCAGAAGCGCTAGTAAAAGAAGGGCGGGAAAAGGCTGACAGCCATTTGGCGCATGTAAAATCATTGCTAAGTTGAGCAGTCAGCTGTAAATAAACAAGATGAAGCAATGGGTGCCAAAGGATTTTGGTACCATTGCTTTTTTATTCGCAGAAAAGCAAAGGAGGCCATAGGATGGAGAAGATAAAACTGGTGATTTTTGATATGGACGGTTTGATGTTTGAAACAGGTCGGTTAGCTTACCGCGCCTATTTAAGAGCCGCGGAGGAGTATGATTTTGAAGTTTGCCAAGATGTTTATTATTACCTGACTGGCAGAACGGAAGCAGATATTCGTAAAGGGATGCAGGAACTTTATGGCAGTACGGTACCAACGGATCGGTGGCGAGAAGCGATGAATCGTCAGAAAGAAGTGATTTTAGCTGAAGAAAAACGGGTTTTCAAAAAGCCCGGCCTTCTTGAACTATTGGAAGCATTAAAAAAACAAGATTGCTTGATAGCCGTGGCGTCCTCTTCGTCGAAAGAAAAAATCAAGGCGTATTTTGAAATGGAACAGATGCCAGATTGGTTTGATACGGTGGTTTCTGGGGATCAAGTGCGAAAGGGCAAACCTGATCCAGAAATCTTTCTGACAGCATGCCAACAATTAGGCGTAAAGCCTGAAGCAGCCTTGGTATTAGAAGATTCTCTAGCCGGCATAAGAGCCGCAAAACAAGCCAAGATCCCAGCTTTTCTGATTGCGGATGATTTGAGTATTTTGCCAGTCAAGAAAAATGGGAAGTATCCTTTGCTTAAACAGCCAAAACTTGAGCAAGAAGTAGCTGCACAGGTGAAAACTTTTTCTGATCTGACGGAAGTCAGAGACTGGCTAGTCGTGAATCATTTTTCTTGGGCTTGATCGATGTTCCAAGAAGCTTCGATAAAGCAAACGGCATTAAGCAAGAACATACGGTGCTATAAATCAGGCATAGCGTTACGGAATCGGTAAAACAACAAAGGTTCATTTTGGCAATTGGTTTTTTCCTGCTCATTTCTCTATGAAGAAGGGGAGAGTTAGAATGTTTTTCACTACTTTCTGGGAACGTGGCAAAAGGCTGACTAGAAAAACGAGTAAGATTGTAGCAGCTCACTTTATAGGTAAGTGAAGCTGCTTTTTTGTTTTGCTATTCCTTCAGCAACGAAAAATGAGCATTGTGTGTTAAGCGGTATTCTTTCGGAGTCAGTGAGGTCAATGCTTTGAAATTTCGATTGAAGGTTCGCACATTTTGAAAGCCAGCCTGTTCTGCTACTTCCGTAATCGGCAAGAGACTATGGGTCAGCAAAAAAGAGGCATGGCGAATTCTTGCTTGATTCAAAAGCCGAGGAAAGGTGCTTTTCAATTTCTCAGTGATCATTCTGGAAACGTAGACGCTACTATAACCGATACTGCTGCTTAGTTTTTCGAGCGTCAGCTCTTCTTTGAAGTGTGACTCGATATAGGCAAGCAGCTGGATCAGGATATCCTCTTGGTTTTTGGCTGGTAGTAAAGTCGTTTGGTGCTCAAAAAGGTAAAGGACTTGATACAGTGCCGATTTTCGTAAATAGAGGGAATCCGTTTCAAATAAAGGATAATACAGCTGATTTGCGACAGACGGATCAATGGTGATAACGGGATCTGACAAAGCGAAATCTTTGGTTTTAGCATAAAAATCTGGAATAAACTCCGGCGAAAAAACCAGAATATGCAGTTGTGATTCCTTAGGGGTTTCGATGGCATGGGTCTGGTAAGGCATGACTAATAACACTTGGCCAGTTGTAAGGACATAGGGACTTTCTTCGATTTTGACAACCGCTTCGCCGTCACTACAAAAAAGCAATTCAAAGGAACGATGAAAATGTTCCATGTAATTAAGCGAGTAGGGATGGTAACTGGAAACGCCTAGGTATTCGCCAAAATGATATTCTTCTAAAATGGTCACGCAATCTTTCCTCCATTTTTTGTCTATCGATGTGTGGAAATCGTCCTGTGAATGATAGCGATTTCATTTTATAATTATGACAGTTCAGCTGAAGAAAGTAAATAGAACAATGATTAGTGAATATTTTAAAAATGGACTGCAGTAACAAGTTTCTTTTTTTAGTTAGGTATATTAGTAAAGAAAACTTACTAACTGAAAGAAGCTCATTCCTACTGACTCTCAGTTGAATCACAAAATGCCAAAAAGGGAAAGAGGAGGAAATTTTTTTGATTACCAATCCGATACTAACAGGCTTTCATCCAGACCCGAGTATTTGTCGTGCAGGAGAAGATTATTACATTGCTACGTCGACCTTTGAATGGTTTCCAGGTGTGCGCATCTTCCATTCAAAGGATTTGAAGAACTGGCGCTTGATCAGTACACCAGTCAATCGTGTCAGTCAGTTGAATATGCTGGGAAATCCTGATTCTGGGGGCGTTTGGGCGCCAAACTTAAGTTACAGTGATGGTCGTTTTTGGTTGATTTATTCAGATGTCAAAACACAATCCAATAGCTGGAAAGATGTGAACAATTATTTGATCACCTGTGAAACCATTGATGGGGATTGGTCAGAACCAATCTATATGAACTCTTCTGGTTTCGATCCCTCGTTATTTCATGACGATGACGGCAAAAAATATTTTCTGAACATGGTATGGGATTATCGCCCGACAAACCATTCCTTTTATGGGATCGTTCTACAAGAGTTTGATTGGCAAGCCAAGAAATTGGTGGGGCAGCCCAAAATTATCTTCAACGGAACAGAGCGCAAATTGACTGAAGCACCGGTCATGTATAAAGTGAACGGCTATTATTATTTATTGACGGCAGAAGGCGGCACCCAATTTGAACATGCAAGTACCATCGCTCGTGGAACACACATTGAAGGCCCCTATGAAGTTCATCCTCAAAACCCTCTAATTAGTTCATGGGGACAGCCAGAGATCCCGCTACAAAAAGCCGGTCATGGTTCATTTGTGAAAACGCAGACCGATGAATGGTATTTTGTTCACTTAACAGGACGAGCGCTGAAGTATCCAGAAACACCCCTCTTAGAAAATCGCGGCTATTGCCCGCTCGGACGAGAAACAGCGATCCAGTCTGTTTACTGGGAAAATGATTGGCCGTATATCACAGGCGGGAACTTTCCAAAAGCGGAGGTCCCACAGCCACAGCTGCCCGAACATCCGTGGGAAACAGAATCAGGCTTTGATGATTTTGAAGATGCGTCGTTGGCACCAATGTTTCAAACCTTGCGGATTCCTTTTTCTGAGGAAATCGGTAGTTTGACCGCACGACCAGGGTATTTGCGCTTGTATGGGCGAGAGTCGTTCAATTCCTTGTTCCATCAAGCACTGGTGGCAAGAAGATGGAGCGATTTTCGTTTCGAAGCAACGACTGCCGTCGAATTTTCGCCGACCTCGTTTCTACAGTTGGCAGGCATGACGAATTACTACAATACACAAAATTGGTCGGCGATCTACATCACTCATGATGAGAGGAAAGGAAAAATCATCACTGTATTGGCAAGCGAAAAGGGCCAACTGAAGAGCCAAAAAGTATCAAAAGTTGTGATACCAGCCGATGTACAAACGGTCTACTTCAAAACGATCGTCAATTATGCCCACTATCAATACGCGTACTCCTTTGATCAAAAAGAGTGGCAGGTCATCGATCAGCTATTTGACAGCTTGCAATTGTCTGACGACTATGTGGCAGAACATTACGGTGGGTTCTTTACGGGGGCTTTTGTGGGGATGTTTGCGATCGATACGACTGGCAATCGTTTGGCGGCTGATTTTGATTCATTTGACTATCAAAAAATCGAGGAGGAAGAAAGATGAAAAATTGGAAACGGGTCGTACAAACAGCGTCAATGGCGGGCTTAGCGGCTTTTATGCTTAGTGGCTGCGGGAATGGTTCAGGAAACAGCGGCTCGGATAACAGCGCAACGGGAAGCAGTGGCAAGGATGAACTCGTGGTTTGGACCTTTACTTCAGAATTATCAACGATGATCAATGATTACTATTTGCCGGCGCATGACGATTTGGCCTATGACATTCGGATCGTGGAGATTCCTTCTGACCAATTCGAGACTAAGCTCGATCCGATTCTCGGTTCCAAAGATGCACCAGATGTGATTGCTTTAGAATCTGCCTTTGTCAAAAAATATGTGGAATCAGGGATGATGGCAGACCTTGGTTCACTGGGACTTGATGAAGCCGCGGCAGATACGTATCAATATGTCAAAGACGTAGGAACTTCAAAAGACGGGGTTCTTCATGCCTTGGCTTGGCAAGCTGCTCCTGGCGGGTTTTATTACCGGGCGTCGATGGCAGAAGAGCTGCTAGGGATCGATGATCCAGCGGCTGCGCAAGCGGCCTTGTCAGACTACGACAAGTTCTATGAGGAAGCCAAAGCAGTCAAAGAAAAAAGTGGTGGAACCACCTATATGATCTCTAGTGTCCAAGATTTGGCGAAGCCTTTTTATGGTCAACGCGAACATGGCTGGATTGAAGACGGTAAATTAGTGATCGACGACAGTTTGTATGATTTGTTGGATATATCACGAAAATTTGTAGAAGAAGGCCTGACACAAGATACAGAAGGACAATCAGAAGCTTGGTTTGCTGGAATGAATAGCGACAATGTATTCGGTTATAGTTTGCCGACATGGGGGCTGCACTATTGGTTAAAACCAAATGCGACAGCTGCCGATAACTCCAGCTCAACAGAAGGGGACTGGCGCATGATCCAAGGACCGTCGTCGTGGTTCTGGGGCGGCACATGGATCGGTGCTACGGCAAATTCTGAGATGCAAGAAGAAGCGGCGCAATTGGTGGCTTACTTGACCACAGATCAAGCATTTTTAAAACAATGGGCCGAAGATACCGGTGATTTTGTATCGAATGAGCGAGTCGTTGAAGAAATTAAAAGCGAATACCAAGAGGAATTTTTAGGCGGTCAAAACCACTATGCAGAATTTGCCGATATGGTTCAAGACATCAACGCGAAAATTCTGACCGAGTATGACCAGACGATTGAAACCCTCTTTACGGATAGTTGTTTGACACCATATTCAAAAGGTGAAGTGGATCAGGAAACAGCAATCCAAAACTTTAAAGATGCGGTCGTCAATGCTTATCCAGATGTTCAAGTAGATTAGGTGTTGTAGAAACCGGCACCGAAGACGGGGTCGGTTTCAACCTTTTCTAGGTACTATGCGCTGCTTAAAGGGCTTGTCTTTACAGGCAGAAGTTGGCAGTAGAATAAAAAAATATCAGGGGGATTACGATGCAGAATAAGAGAAGATTTGAACAGTATCATCGCTATGGGCTATTATTTATCGCACCATTTTTTCTAGCATTCTTGGTTTTTCAGCTTTATCCAATTCTCTATACGATTTACCTAAGTTTTACGGATCTAAAAGGGTGGAATCCAGCTGCCAATCTTGTCGGACTGGATAACTATTTTGCGATTTTTCGCAACCCGTTATTTTTAAAATCGATCAGCAATACCTTTATTTTGTGGGGCGTAAACTTTGTCCCTCAAATTGGCTTGGCTTTGTTGCTGGCGGCATGGTTTACCAATATCAAGTTGCGCTTGCGGGGGAAAGGCTTCTTCAAAGTCGCTTTTTACTTACCCAACATCATTACTGCCGCTTCAGTAGCAATCTTATTTTTCGTTTTGTTCAGTTTTCCGTTAGGTCCGATCAACCTAGTCTTGCAGCATTTCGGTGTTTTGGACCAGCCCTATGACTTTTTCCGTAGTGAAACGGGCACTCGGCTGATCGTTTCCTTTATCCAATTTTGGATGTGGTATGGTCAGACCACGATCGTTTTGGTTTCGGGCATTTTGAGCATTGATGATGCTCTTTTTGAATCAGCAATGGTCGATGGAGCCAATGATGGTCAAATTTTCCGCAAGATCACGCTGCCTTTGTTAAAACCAATCTTGCTTTATACATTGGTGACGTCTTTGATTGGCGGCTTGCAAATGTTCGACATTCCTTTTTTGCTGACAAACGGTAATCCCAACAATAGTGTCTTAACGATCACGATGTTCATCTACAACCAGGCCTTTACCGGGAGTCGGAATTTCAACGTTGCCGCAACCGCGTCGGTACTATTATTGGTACTTTCAATCGTATTAAGCACGTTATTGTTTCAATTTTTCAAAGAAAACAGCAAAGTGGGGCGAAAATAAATGGAAAATAGCTATCGAGCAAAACGATTGTTGATCTATGTCTTTTTGGTGTTGCTGACCATCCTAAGTATACTGCCGTTTTGGGTCGTCTTAGTCAATGCAACCCGTTCAGCGGAACAGATCCAGCAAGGGCTGTCCTTGTGGCCCGGCGGTAATCTCCAATACAACTGGTCCGTCTTAATGGGCAGAGGCTTCAATGTTTTCAATGGGTTTAAAAATAGTTTCCTGATTGCTGCTGGTGCTACCGTTCTCAATGTGTATTTTTCGGCGCTGACGGCTTATGGCGTGATCGCCTATGAATTTCGTGGCAAGAAAGTCCTGTTTGCTGTCATTCTTGGGCTGATCATGATTCCTCAGCAAATCAGCATGATCGGTTTTTATCAATTTATGAATCGCTTAGGACTCTTAAATAATTTTCTGCCATTGATTTTACCAGCGATTGCATCACCCGCGACCGTTTTTTTCTTAAAGCAATACTTAGAAACGATCTATCATCCTGATTTGGCAGATTCTGCTCGTTTAGACGGAGCCGGCGAAATCAAAATTTTCCATCGCATCATGTTGCCTTTGATGAAACCGGGCTTAGCTACCATGGCGATTTTCTCGTTCGTGACCTCGTGGAATAATTTCTTGATGCCCTTGATCTTGATCAACGATACGGAAAAGTATACGTTGCCGATGCTGGTCCAATTGTTGAAAACTGATGTTTACCGTACTGAATTTGGCAGTATGTATCTAGGGATCTCATTAAGTATTATTCCTTTACTGCTGATTTACCTGTTTCTATCGAAATACATCGTGGGCGGTGTGACGGCTGGCGGAATCAAAGGATAGCGATACCCTTTTACCAAAAGAAAACGCTGGACTGAGTTTTCAGTCCAGCATTCATTTAACGGATCGCACGGGAGAGATCAAGTGCCGCAAAGCGCAAATCGTTGATATTTAAGAAATGTTTTGCCACTAAAACGTTGCCGCCAAATAACGGGGCTTGATCGCCTAATCGACTGTTTTTGATCTTCGTGTTTTTGGTGAACTGGCTGGTCAATTTTTGCTGCAGCGCCAGTAATAAATCAGGAATTTTGCGATAGATCGAGCTGTTGATATAGACTTCTTCGGGATCAGAAAAAGTGATGACATTATTCAGCCCAATACTAAGAAACTCAACATTTTGTTGCGCCAATTCGACTGCTGATTTTTCTCCGGCATGGTAGGCTTGTGCGAAGGTATCCGAATTAACGAACGCAGTTTTTGTATAGTGGCTATAGGTATCAAACAAGACTTTGTTCGAGGCATATTGCTCTAAGCAACCTCGATTGCCGCAAGGACACAAGTTGCCGTGAGGAAAGAGCGTAGAGTGGCCAACTTCCCCCGCCATGCCGTGAGTACCGGTTTGCAGCTGCCCATCAACGATGATTCCGACACCGATCCCACTATGGACGCTGACGCTCAGTAAATTCGTGGAATCAGAAGAAAAACAGTACTCGCCTAAAGCCGTCAGATTGGCTTCGTTCTCTATATAGACCGCCGTATTGTATTTTTGGCTCAAAGGGGCGATCAAATCAAAGTGTTCCAAGTCGTAGTAGGGGGCAAAGGTGATCGTCTGATTGTGAACGATACCGTGGATCGCCAAACAGATTCCTACTAATCCATGAGTGGTTTGCGGCATTTGCGGCCAAAATTCTTTCATCATGGAATCGATCGTCGCCAGTACATTTTCTTTAGTGATCAATTCATGGGAATGATCGGCGGAGGCGATCATCTCGCCATTGATATAAGAAAGCATTCCACGAACATAGTTATAGCCGATGTCAAAGGTAACAGCTAAGCTGCTGCGGTGATTGAATTGCAATTGAATCGGTTTGCGACCACCGATCGAAGTGGAATCCCCAATGCCGACTTCGCGAACGAAGTCCGTGTCGATCAGTTTTTTTGTTATTTGAGAAACAGACGCTTTATTGAGATGGGTCAAATTTGATACTTCCGCTCGTGACACATTTTCATTGTCAATGATCGTCTTCAATACAGCCGCTTCATTTTGTTCGCGTATGCCCATTTTATTGATAATCATGTGTTCTCCTCTTCATAGATGTGATTAGTGTTAGTTTACCGTGCAAATTAATATTGTGCAAGCTGAAGAATAAAGAAAAGAGGAAGAATGTAGGAGCAGCAGTTTGAGAACGAAAATCAAAGAAAGAATCGTTGAAAGCGCTTGACAGAAATACGAGAATCGTTTACTATCCAATTAGTTAGTTTTGAATGCTAATTAACCGATTGAGAGGCAATGGTTAACTGCTTCAAACAGAGGAAGGAGAGAAGAGATGGCTTATTTTTTAGGGTTGGATCTAGGAACAAGTGCGTTAAAAGGCTTAGTTTTTGATCAAACCGGGGAACTCCAAGGAACAGCAAGTGTTGACTATCCATTGTCATCCCCTAGACCGGGGTTCAGTGAGCAAGAGCCTGTGCATTGGCAAGAGGCGGCAGATAAGGTAATCAAAACCTTGATCCAGCAGCTTCCAACGTTGCAGAAAGAATTGATCGGCATCAGCTTTTCCGGGCAAATGCATAGTCTTGTTTTATTGGATGAAGAAAACCGAGTCATTCGTCCGGCAATATTATGGAATGACGTTCGAACCACCAAACAATGCCAAGCGATCATGGCATCCTTTGGAGAGGAAATAAAAGCAATCACCAAGAATATTGCTTTGGAAGGGTTCACCTTACCCAAAATTTTATGGGTCCAAGAACACGAGCCTGAACATTGGCAACAAGTTCGTCACATGATGTTGCCAAAAGACTACTTGGCTTTTTGGCTGACTGGTAACTATTCGATGGATTATTCTGATGCGGCGGGTACGTTACTGCTGGATATCGAAAAGAAGTGCTGGTCTGAAGCCATTCTAGAAAAATTCGCAATCGCATCGGATTTACTGCCGCCGCTTTTTGAATCAGCAGCGCCTGTAGGGAAAATGCGAAAAGAACTGCAAGAAGCCTTTGGCTTTGAACAAGAGGTGACGATCTATGCAGGTGGCGCAGACAATGCCTGTGCTGCATTAGGTTCAGGGATCATCGCCGAAGGTGTCGGCATGGTGTCGATTGGCACTAGCGGTGTGTTCTTATCCTTTGAAGAAGCGCAAGAGGTTGATTATCAAGGCGATCTACACCTTTTCCGTCATGCGATCAAAGACAAGTTGTATTCAATGGGGGTCACGTTAGCCGCTGGAAATTCCTTAAGCTGGTATCGTGATACGTTTGCCCCAAACCAATCGTTTCAGGAATTGCTTTCAGCGATCAGTGAGGTAAAACCGGGGGCAGAAGGCCTGCTGTTTACGCCTTATATCGTGGGCGAACGCACACCACATACCGACAGCCAAATCAGGGGAAGTTTTATTGGCATTGACACACGGCATCGCGAAAAGCATTTCAGTCGTGCCGTCTTAGAAGGGATCACCTTCTCTCTGAAAGATTCCCAAATGATCATGGAAGAACGAGCACAGCGGAAATTCACCCAGATCGTTTCTGTGGGGGGCGGTGCGAAAAATGCCGAATGGCTGCAAATGCAAGCCGATATTTTTAATGCAGAAATGCTGACTTTATCTACTGAACAAGGTCCAGGTATGGGCGCAGCAATGCTGGCAGCAATCGGCAGCGGCATTTATCCAGATGCGGCCGCTTGTGTTAACGCCTTTGTCAAATACAGCAAGGCCATTGCACCGATTCCTGAAAATGTCGCCAAATACCAAGAAATCTATGCGATCTACCGGACCGTCTACCAGCAAACCGCGCCTATCTGCCATGCGTTGGCGCAAATCGAATAGCATAATGGCAGCAGAAAATCTGCTTGATTAAAGCGAGGAATCGTTTTTGGTTCTAAATGATTGGAACCAAGTAAGTTAGTTTATTACACTAAAAAACATAAAATGGAGGCAACAACAATGACTTATTTCCCAGAAATCGAAAAAATCCGCTACGAAGGTCCTAAAACAGACAATATGTTTGCATTTCGCCACTACGATGCCGAAGAAGTTGTTTTAGGCAAGAAAATGAAAGATCATCTACGTTTTGCAATCGCCTATTGGCATACGATGACGCAAGACGGCTCTGATCCTTTCGGCGCACCCGTCAACAAACGGACGTGGATCGGTGACACCGAAATGGAAACAGCGAAAAATCGAGTAGAAGCCTTCTTCGAGATTTGCGAAAAATTAGGGGCAGAGTTCTTCTGTTTCCATGATGTTGACGTGGCACCTGCGGGAGAAACGTTAGAAGAATTTTTCCAAAACTTAGACGAAATCACCGATTTGATCAAAGAAAAAATGGAACAAACGGGAATCAAACTATTATGGAATACAGCAAATATGTTCTCACATCCTCGTTTCAATAACGGCGCTGCTTCCACCAATAATGCGGAAGTTTACGCGTATGCAGCAGCCCAAGTTAAAAAAGGCTTAGATATCTCGAAAAAATTAGGCGGTGAGAACTATGTCTTCTGGGGCGGCCGTGAAGGCTATGAAACCTTGTTGAATACAGACATGAAATTTGAACAAGACAACATCGCCCGTCTATTCAAAATGGCGATCGCTTATGGAGGGAAAATCGGTCATAAACCGCAGTTTTTATTAGAGCCGAAACCAAAAGAACCATCAAAACACCAATATGATTTTGATGCAGCGACAACGATGGCCTTCATTCAGCACTACGGCTTAGAAGGAGATTTCAAATTAAATCTAGAAGCCAATCATGCAACATTAGCTGGGCATACCTTTGAACATGAAATCGCCGTCGCTCGCAGCTATAACGCATTAGGCTCACTGGATGCCAACCAAGGAGATATGCTGTTAGGATGGGATACGGATGAATTTCCAACCAACGTCTTTGACTCGACACTCGCTTTATACGAAGTCTTAGAAAACGGCGGCATCGCACCGGGAGGAATCAACTTCGATTCTAAAGTCCGTCGTTCGTCATTTGAAATGGAAGATCTGTTGTTAGCTCACATCGCTGGTATGGATACGTATGCCCGAGCGTTGAAAGCAGCAGCGAAACTGAAAGAAGACCGCTTCTTAGACGAGTTGAAGGAAAAACGGTACGCCTCTTTCCAAGAAGGCATCGGAGCGAAGATCGTTGCTGATGAGGAAAACTTAGAAACACTGACAGATTACGCATTGGCACATGATCAAATCGAATTAGAATCCAGCCACATTGAATATGTGAAATCGCGTTTGAATGATTACCTGTTTTAATAAGAAACGACTGTCGTTCTGAGGAGCGACAGTTTTTTCACCTAAAAAATATCTTTTGGCAATTGTTACGAATCAACCAAATTATGATACGATAAAATGTAACCGATTTAACTCGGTTTAGGAATTGAAGGAGGCAACTTGATGTTTCACACAAACTTAGATCCTTTCCCAGAAAACTTCTTATGGGGGGCGGCTTCGGCGGCCTATCAAATTGAAGGTGCATGGGCAGAAGACGGCAAAGGTCCGTCGATTTGGGATACCTATGCCCAAATTCCCGGCAATACCTTTGAGGAAACCAACGGCAAAGTGGCGATCGATCACTACCATCGATACAAAGAAGATGTTGCCTTGATGAAGCAAATGGGCTTGAAAGCCTATCGCTTCAGCGTGGCGTGGTCGCGAATCGTGCCTGATGGCGAAGGTGCGGTCAATGAAGCTGGTGTGGCGTTTTACGAAAAGCTGGTGGACGAATTGCTTCGGCAAGGAGTAGAACCGATTTTGACGCTGTATCATTGGGATCTTCCTCAGGCTTTGCAAGACAAATACCAAGGATGGGAGGGACGAGAAACAGCAGCGGCATTTGAACGGTATTGCCGAATCCTGTTTGAACGCTTAGGAAAGAAAGTCACCTATTGGGTCACCATGAATGAACAAAATGTCTTCACTTCTCTTGGGTACCGTTGGGCGGCACATCCACCGGGCTTGAAGGACTTAAAACGGATGTATGCAGCCAATCATATCATCAACCTTGCCAATGCAAAGGCAATTAATTTGTTCCATGAGCTGGTTCCACAGGGCAAGATTGGTCCAAGTTTTGGCTATGGTCCGATGTATCCGTTTAGCTGTGACCCAGAAGATGTGCTGGCTGCAGAAAATGGCGAAGCCTTCAACAACGCGTGGTTTTTAGATGTCTATTGCAAAGGCGAATACCCGAAATTTGTCTACAAGCAATTAGCCAAAGTCGGTCTGGCTCCTGAAGTCACTCCAGAAGATCAAGCACTATTAAAACAGGCAAAACCTGATTTCTTAGGGATCAATTACTATCACGGTGGAACGGCCCAACAAAACAATTTGCAAAAGCAGTCAGCTGAAAAGAAAGAATTTTCTAAAGTCGATCCGTATTTGATGCAAGCGGCAGCTGGCGAGTTCTCACCAGAAGAAACCATGTTTGTGTCAGCAGAAAATCCTCACTTGAAAAAAACAGATTGGGGCTGGGAGATCGATCCCGTTGGTTTCCGCGTAGCCTTGCGGCGCATCCAAGCCAATTATGACTTGCCGATTTTTATTACTGAAAATGGGTTAGGCGCTATCGATCAATTGACAGAAGACAAGCAGATCCATGACCCATACCGCATCACCTATTTGCAGGAACATCTGGTGGAACTGCAAAAGGCCATCACGGATGGGGTTGAGCTGATCGGCTATTGTGCTTGGTCCTTTACAGATCTACTAAGTTGGTTGAATGGATACCAAAAACGCTATGGGTTTGTTTATGTCGATCGCGACAATCAAAACGAACGTCAGTTGGCGCGCATCCCGAAGGATAGTTTTTATTGGTATCAAGAGGTGATTCGCACCAATGGGGCAAGTTTGACAAGTGAAACATGATGTAACGAAGGAGTAGCTGAAAATGGAGGTTGGAAAATGCGTAAAGTGTTGATCGTTGATGATGAAGCATCGATCCGAAATGGACTGCCTCTGATCATCGATTGGGAATGTCTGGGGTATCAAATTGTCGGGTCGGCGGAAAACGGCGAAGATGGCTTGGCAATGATCCGCGAATTGAAGCCAGACGTTGTGATCGCTGATATCCGTATGCCGGGAAAAAATGGTCTTGAGATGGTGCAAGCAGCATCGGAGGAAGGGCTTTTGTTTTTTGCCATTATTTTGTCCGGCTACTCAGATTTTGACTATGCCAAGCAAGCGTTGCAACTGGGTGCTGTGACCTATTTGCTGAAACCAGTTGATGAAGAAGAGCTGATTGGTATTTTGACGAAAATCGATCAAAAAGCCAAGACCGATCAGCAGAAAAATCAGAAGAGTCAGTTGATGGAGAAATTGTTTGGCGGGGATCAAACGGGGATCAAAGACGCACAAGCCATCAAGCTATTGCGACTTTCCGAGGAGGCAGATGCCCAAAAGCTGGTTGAGAAATTGCAGGAGCAAGTGGCGCAAGTCATCACCTTGATCCATCGGCATCATCGGTATTTGGTTTTGTTAAACGAGGAACGCTTTCCCGACGAGGCGATCGATGCGTGGTGCCGCAAAAAAATGGCTCATCAAGAGATCTTGATCTCCCGCTGGTTTGCGGCGCAAGAGAACTTGAAGCCATTGATGATCGATATCCAGACATTAAGTAAATTGATTTTCTTATTTCCCAATCAAGTCATTTCTCACCATGTTTTGGATACGACCCAAGAAGCAGAAGAACGAAGCGATTTGCGTGAAGAATTAGTAAAAGCGATTTTGGCAAACGATCCGTTGGAACAGCCGTTATTCCGCTATTATCAAACCTTTTATCATTTATTGGCATTGGAAGAAGAGATCAAATGGCAAGTCAATGGCGACATCGAATGGCTGCAGCATCAAATCAGTGAAAAAGTAGCATTAGCGATCGAATGGTCGACAGACGAAGTGCATCAGCAGATTTTTCTCGCCCAAACGTTTCCGATGCTACAAGAGGTGATCACCGAAAAACTAGCAGACTTGCAAGCAACAGTCGCCAGCAGTTTGAACCAAATCGATATCATTGCAGAATTGATCCAATACACAAAAAAGCATTATCAAGAAGATTTGACCTTGAAAAAAATCGGGGAACGTTTCAATTACAATAGTGCCTATCTAGGCAAGAAGTTTCGCAAAGAAACCGGTAAAAATTATTTGGCGTTCTTGGATGAAGTACGAATGGAAAAAGCGGTGGAAATCTTACGTCATTCCAATCTAATGGTCTACGAAGTTGCTGAATTGGTGGGCTACAGCAATGTTGATTA
The DNA here is from genome assembly GCF_002850555.1 of Enterococcus sp. CR-Ec1. NCBI lineage: Bacteria > Bacillati > Bacillota > Bacilli > Lactobacillales > Enterococcaceae > Enterococcus > Enterococcus sp. CR-Ec1. Next base: position 3,056,991 of record NZ_CP025223.1, on the reverse strand, counting down.
TTTCTATAAAAAGTTCAAACAATACCATCAGGTTTCGCCGAATGAGTTTCGGAAAAATGAATAACCACAAAGATGTCCGTGATTTTCTACGGACATCTATTTTTTAGGGTAACGATGACTAAATTGCTTGGTAGGCTTTCTTTTTTTTCTTTTATATAATTTAGATGAAACTGTAAGCGCTTTTTGAACGGAGGAGGAGAAATGACAGATGTACGCCTGTGCTTTGATGTAGGCGGGACCTATATCAAATTCGGGGTTTTTACCGAGAAGAATCAATGGCTGGACCGAGGCAAAATCAAAACCCCGAGTAATACGCGGGATGAATTTTTTGCTGCCTTAGCTGCCAAAATACAAGAAGTCGAGCAAGCGCATGTTATCGAAGGGATCGGGCTGAGTTTTCCTGGTTTCATTGATTCAGTCAATGGCCGAGCGATCATGGCGGGGGCGTTGGCTCCTTTACACGGCTGTGCTGTCGTACAAGAGCTACAGCAGCGTTTAACCAAGTCTTATCCGATCTGGATCGAAAATGATGCGAAATGTGCTGCTTTAGCAGAACTCTCGACCGGCAATGCTACTGACGTACAAGATTTTGTCATGATCACATTAGGCACCGGTATTGGTGGCGCGCTCGTTCATCAGCGCCAGTTGATTCGCGGAAATGGGTTTCGGGCAGGAGAATTCGGAATGATGATCACTGATTTTCAAGCATCTTCTTTTGCGACCCTCCATGACCTAGCTTCAACGAGAGGACTGATTGATGCCTATCGACGGGCAAAAGCGATTCCTGAATCAGAGGAGATTTTAGGCGAAACCATCATGCAGCAGCGATCGAGTGATCCTGAAACGCAGGAGATTCTGAAACAGTGGGCACGTTATGTCGCACTTGCGATTTACAACCTAGCTGTCACGATGAATCCCGAAAAAATACTGATCGGCGGCGGCATCAGCCAAAACCCTGATTTATTAGCTATAATCAAACAAGCAATCAATGAGAACCCCCATTGGCCGGATTTCCAAGTGCCGATAGAGACTTGTCGTTACTATAATGATTCTGGTCTGTTAGGGGCGTTGACATTGATCCAACAAGGAGGAAAAAAATGAAATTTTCAGATGGCGGTTGGTTATTTCGTGAAGGATTTGATGTGAAATTTGCGGTGCATGTCTACGATGCCCGTAAAGAAGAAAACAAATTGGTCTTATATCTGCCTTATAGCTATGTCGGGCATAAAGGGGCAACACTGGATGGCGGATTGTTAACGATGGAAGTTACTACCCCTAGAACCAATATCATTGGGATCACCCTCTACAATTATAAAGGGGTCCAAGCCAAAGCCCCCAACTTTGAATTGATGACAGAAGAGATCACTCCTGATATTTCAGAAGATGAGCAATCGTATGTTTTTCGCTCGGGAGACTTGCAAGTCGTGATCAGCAAAGAGGAAAATGTGACAGCTTCGTTTTATTACAAAGAACAGCTGATTACCCAAAGCAAACCTCGCAGCAAAGCCTTAGTGATTGATCCGCAAGCAAATACCCATATCAGCGAACAGTTGACCCTGGATGTGGGAGAAACGATTTATGGTTTAGGGGAACGCTTTACAAATTTCGTGAAGAACGGCCAAAGTGTTGATATCTGGAATGCCGACGGGGGCACTGGTACGGAGCAAGCTTACAAAAATATTCCGTTTTATGTAAGTAATAAAGGGTATGGCGTCTTTGTCAATTCACCCGACCGGGTGCAATTTGAAGTGGGGAGTGAAAAAGTTTCTCGTGTTCAATTCAGCAATCCAGGACAAACGCTGCAGTACTTTGTGATCGCCGGTGATGAGTTAAAACAAGTGATCCAGCGCTACACTGATTTGACGGGGAAACCGTCGCTGCCACCTGCGTGGTCCTTTGGGTTGTGGCTAAGTACCTCGTTCTTGACGGATTATGATGAACAAACCGTAACATCTTTTGTAGACGGTATGGCAGAACGTGAGATTCCCCTTGAGGTCTTTCATTTTGACTGCTTATGGATGAAGGAATACGAGTGGTGCAACTTCACGTGGGACGAACGAACTTTCCCAGAACCGGAAAAAATGCTGCAGCGCTTGAAAGCCAAAGGATTGAAAATCTGTGTCTGGATCAATCCGTACATTGGGCAAAAATCACCCTTGTTTGACGAAGGGATGGCCAATGGCTACTTTTTGAAACGCGCCAATGGAGATGTCTGGCAATGGGACAAATGGCAAGCAGGTTTGGCGATCGTCGACTTCACCAACCCTGAAGCGGTCGCTTGGTACAATAGCAAGCTGCGTGCCTTATTAGACATGGGTGTGGATTGCTTCAAAACGGATTTTGGTGAACGGATTCCCACCGATGCGGTGTACTATGACGGCTCTGATCCAGAAAAAATGCACAATTATTACGCCTACCTATACAATAAAGTCGTCTTTGACTTGCTGAAAGAAGTCAAGGGAGCAGAAGAAGCCATCGTTTTTGCGCGGGCAGCTTCGGTTGGTTCGCAACGCTTGCCTGTACACTGGGGTGGCGACAGTACCTCAGATTATCCATCAATGGCAGAGTCACTGCGGGCAGGTCTGTCCTTTGGGTTAGGCGGCTTTGGATATTGGAGCCACGATATCTCAGGGTTTGAAGCTGGCTCAACCCCAGACCTTTACAAGCGCTGGACACAATTTGGTCTGCTGTCTTCCCATAGCCGTTACCATGGCAGCTGGGAATACAAAGTGCCTTGGGTTTATGACGACGAAGCCGTGGCGGTAGCCAAAGCCTTTACCAAGTTAAAATTGTCCTTGATGCCTTACTTGCAAGCTCAATCGGTGCTAACCGCCCAAACGGGGATTCCGATGATGCGGGCGATGGTCTTAGAGTTTCCTGAAGACGAGATGACCCATCATTTGGATCGCCAATACATGCTGGGGGAACACCTTTTAGTTGCGCCCATTTTTAATGATCAAGGAACGGTCTCCTTTTACGTACCGAAAACGAAGGGGCATTGGATCGACTATTTATCTGGCAAAGCTTACGAGGGCGGACGTTGGTACCAAGAAACCTATGATTATTTCCACTTGCCACTGTTAGTCCGACCAAATCAACTGATTATCGAAGGCCATGAACAAACCAAAGCAGTCTATGACTATGCCGAACATCCAACGATCCATCTCTTTGATCCGCAAGACAAGACCGCTGCGGCTATCTATGATCACCACGGTGAGTGGATTGGCGAGGTGGCTGTTGAAAGAGTCGATCAAGAACTGATCGTCAAGCTGACAGGGATCCAGCAAGCATCCTTGCAGATTCACACGACTGCTGGAAAAACGAGCCATAAGCTGACGGCTGACCAAACCACGATAAAGGAGTTCTAGATGCCGATGCGAACCATCACGAATCCAATTTTACCTGGATTTCATCCAGATCCCAGTATTTGCCGTGTCGGTGAAGACTTTTATCTGGTGACGAGTACTTTTGAATATTTTCCTGGATTACCAATTTATCACAGTAAAAACTTGGCAGACTGGCAGCTGATTGGTCATGGACTTTCGCGACCTGAGCAGCTGCAGTTATCGACGGAAAATCCCAATGCTTTTGGTCTGTATGCCCCAACCTTGCGTTTTATCAAGGACCGCTTTTACCTCGTTTGTACCAACGTTGGGGCAAACGAAGGAAGAGAAGGCAACTTTCTGATCTGGACAGATGACATCGCCGGTGAATGGTCTGCCCCGATTTGGCTGGACACTCCTGGGATCGACCCGACGATTTTCGCAGATGACGATGGACAGACCTATTACTTAGGCACCCATAAGGAGATCTATCTGCGGACGATCGATTTGGTTTCTGGAGAACTAGGCCCGCGCCAAAACATTTGGACGGGCAGCGGAGCGGCTGATCCAGAAGGCCCCCACTTGTATAAAAAAGACGGCTATTACTACCTGTTGATCTCCGAAGGCGGAACGTCCTATGGGCATATGCTGACCATGGCCCGCAGCCGTTCCTTGACGGGACCCTACGAAGCATGCCCCAACAATCCAGTGATGACCAATCGCAGTACGAATTTGCCACTGCAAGCCGCAGGGCATGCGGATCTCGTGCAAGATACTAAAGGCAACTGGTGGGCAGTCTGTCTAGCAGTACGCCCCATCAGCTATCCTTTGAGGCATTTGTTAGGGCGGGAAACATGTTTGCTGTCAGTAGACTGGTCAAACTCATGGCCGGTGTTTGGCGAAAAAGGTCATTTGCCAGAAACCATTCAGGTAGACACAGCGGCAGCATCAAAGGAAACACGAAAGGAGAGCAGCAAGCCTGATTACGTGACTTTATTCGAATGGGACCCAACATTGATTGAAGAAGAGCCACATGGCTTCTTGCTGCATCCTAATCAGACGGGTCTGTCTGATCAAGGCAAACTCGCGGCTGTGTTCCAACGACAAACCGCCTTTGAGCAACAATTTCAGGCAACCTTTGATTGTCGGCAACTAACGGATGGACAAGTGGGATTGACGGTTTTCTTAAATGCCACCCATCACTATGAGGGATACCTGGAAAAAACAGCAACCAGTCAGCAGCTGGTTTTCCGCCGACAAATCGGTTCCTTATGGAAAGTGGAAAAGAAACTGTCTTATGCAGCGGATACGGTCACCTTTCGGCTGAGCGCCGATAATGAAACCTATCGTTTTTCTGTTCTTGATGAACAAGGACAAGCACAGCCTTTAGGCAGTGGAGAAACAAAATATCTGACCACTGAGGTCGGTGGTGTCTTTACTGGAATCATGGTGGGCTGTTACGCCAGTGCTTCTTCACCACAACAAACCGTTCGTGTGCGGGATTTCTAATCAATCAAAAGCCCCCCTTCGATTTCTGTTTCAGAAATCGAAGGGGGGCTTTACTGTTTTAGCGAGGAGAAAATGAATCTTGGCTTAGATCGTGGATCCGCAAGGTGACTTGTGTGCCGCTGCCCAACACACTCTCGATCGTTAAGCCGTATTCAGGTCCATAAAACATTTTGACCCGATGATTGACATTGGCTAGCCCAATGTTCTTTTTGGCATGGGTGGAGGGCGTCTTGATTTTTTGCTGCAAGTGTTCGAGTTTTTCTGGCGGTATCCCGCTGCCGTTGTCTTGTACCACGATCACCAGATCATGGCCGTCTTTGGTGATCGTCAAACGGACAAATCCTGGATAGGTGATGCCTTCCAAGCCATGGGAGATGGCGTTTTCCACCAATGGTTGAATCAGGAGGGGCAATATTTGGACCTCTTTTTGGTCGATCTCATTGGAGACTGAATAGGAAAAGTTGACTCGATCGCCAAAGCGCATCCGCTGGATCTTGACATATACGTGAACGGCATCTAAGGACTCTTCTAAACTCGTTCGCTTGGTTCCGTGGGCTTCTAGCGTATAGCGCATCGATTTTGCCAGTAATTTGATGGCATAAACGACGTCAGAATTGCCGGAAGTCAGCGCCATCATACGAATCGTTTCTAATGTATTGAACAAGAAGTGGGGATTGATCTGCCCCGCTAAGATATTAAATTCCATTTGCTGCTGCTGAGTCAACAGCTCTTGCTGTGCCAAACGTGAACGGTAGATCTCTTCTTCTTTTTTCTTGATTCGTTGAATGATCTTGTGGAAATCAAGAGAGATCTGTGAAATCTCGTCTTCGCCGCTAATATTTTGAAAGAAATCATAATCCTCGATCGAGGCAAAGTAGACCGCCTGCTGCAGTTGAGAAATTCGTTTGGTAAAGAATCGAGCAAAGAGAAAGACGATGATGAAAGTAGTGATCAAAATCACCAAAACGATCGTGCTCCACCGGATCAGATTGGCGCGTAGATTGCGATAGGCATTGGTATCCGCACTATAAATCGTGATGATGTCTTCTTTGTTACTCATGGGTAAGGTGCTTTTGGTCAGCATCACCTTGGTACCATCATTTTTTAAAAAGGCAGCACTCGTTTGCGGCTCAGAAAGAGCTGTCAGCTGTCCCGGTTCCCCAACTTGATTGATTTTGTCGCTATAAAAGATGACATCATCATTTAACTGTAATTCCAATTCATAGGATGAATTACGAAGTCGGTTACTGAGATAATTGTAATCGACTTGGATCTCCAAAACGGCAGTTTCTTTTGATAAAGGCAAAGGCAACGTTTTATAAAGACTCAAACGATTTGCTTTGTAATCCTCTGGCATCGTCATCAAAAAAGCATCGGGTTGCTTGAGAGCTCTTTGGTACCAGGCGGTCGCTTGAATCGTGTCATCTGCCTGTTGAAAATATTTATAGTTCGGAATGGTTTGATTCGTCGTATAGATGGTTAATTTCGCAATCGAGGTTTGAAGATTTCTGATCTCATCTAGCTGATCATAGCTATTGATGTCCACGATCGCTTCTTGGTCGTCAAGGTAATTGGCAGTTAAAAGCTGACGTAGATGAGTATCGTTTGATAAGGAACTCGCCGTGTTGGTCAGCGTGTTTGTTGTATCAAAAAGAACAGATTTGACACGCTGAGCATTTAACTCAGCCAAGTGTTGGTAATTGCCTGTCAGCTGTTTGGTTGAATCGTAGACCAATAAGAGACCAATAGTCACTGTGGATAAAAAAACAACAGGTAGATAAAGAATGAACAATTGTCGCCGAATGGAAAACTGACTCAGACGACGAAAAAGTGAGAGATGACTGATTCTTTTCATGCTTGTTGATTACGAAAGATAGAAAGCAACAGGAACGAGCTACAATAAATAACAAAAGAAAAACCAAAAATCAACAAGAGGAATTTAAACAACGGAAATAAAACAACAAAACAAAACGCAGCGATAGGAATAAGCGCGAGGGCTAACGAACGGATAGGGTCCGCGATCGGTAACAGAAACGCGTTTTTTAATGTTTGCCTAAAGCTGTTTTCATAATGTCCAATTAACGCGAGGCAATAGACTAACACAATAAACAGATAAATAGCTGTAACTATTAGAACGAAGGCAAAAATACTGGCAAGAATGGTTTTTGAGGAAAACCAAAACAAGCTACTATACAGTAGTGCTACCATAGGCAACCCAAGAAGGAGAAAACTACCGGTTGCTTTCATGAAGTTTGCTCGTAGCGCTCGGACATAGCCCATGATCAATTCACCACGCTCTTCATCCGCATAACGAATCGTCACTTCATAAAGGGCAGCTGTCGCAGCTCCAATCGTAATAATTGGCAAACAGCTAACGATATATAGTAAATTTAACAATGTGAATTGTGAAAAAACGGTGGTTATTTTGTACAGTTGACCATCAGGATTGTACTTCATTTTTATCCCTCCAAAATTGATATATTCCTATAGTACTCGCAAAAAACAAATATTGAAAGCCTTACCATTTAGGTGTCTTTTATCTGAAACCTTGATATATCAGCATTCTTTATAAATAAAAGAAAAATAAAGTCTAAAATGTACGGATTGACCTCTATTTTTAACAGGTGGCAAATAAGATTTCAGGTGCTAGTATTAAAAATGTAAAAGCGGTTACAAAAAAGGGGGAGGAAAATGGAAAGTAAATTAAGCAGTGTCCCAAGAAAAAATAAGCGGGTGACACGAGAAGGGAAGATTTTGTTTTTATGTATCGTTCCCTTCCTGATTCTCGTGTTTTTGTTCTCTTATTTTCCTTTGCACGGATGGATTTATTCACTTTATGATTACAAACCAGCATTAGGTTTAGCGCGCAGCGAGTTTGTAGGCTTCAAATGGTTTCGACTTCTTGTCTCTAGTCCAACACAAGTGGATCAGATCGTACAAGTAATGAAAAACACCTTTGCCATGAGTTTTTTAGGGATCGCTACTTCGATCCTACCAGTAGGCTTCGCCATTTTACTGAACGAAATCAAGTGCAAATGGTTTAAAAACTTGGTCCAAACGCTGACCACGCTGCCAAATTTTATCAGTTGGGTTTTGGTGTATACGATCGCCTTTAGCTTGTTTTCTTCAACAGGGCTGGTAAACACGTTGCTGCAAGAATGGGGCTTCGTTACCGATCCAGTCAAATTTTTGGATAGCGGCAATCATACATGGCTGATGATGTGTCTTTGGAATATTTGGAAAGGCTTGGGCTGGGGTGCCATCATGTATCTGGCAGGCATTTCAGGAATTGACCCCGAATTGTATGAATCGGCACGAATCGATGGGGCGAATCGTTTCCATCTGATGCGTCATATCACACTACCTGCCTTGATGCCGACGTTCCTTGTGATGCTGATGCTGTCTATCGCCAACTTGCTGAACAACGGGATGGATCAGTACTTTGTTTTCCAAAATGCATTCAATCGAAATACGATCCAAGTCCTCGATTTGTATGTCTACAATTTGGGGATGGGCGGAAATAGTCTATCTCTGGCTACCGCGATCAGTATGCTAAAAAGTGTCATTTCTGTTGCCTTGTTGGCCATCGTCAATATTGCTTCGAAAAAAATTCGGGGGACTTCCATTATTTAGGAGAGGAGGATATCTATGGAACTATCGATTAGTGAAAAGAAAAAGGCGAAAAAAGTACCCAAACGTGAAAACCTGACGTTTAGTATCCTCAATTATACCTTTTTCTTTCTGATTACGTTGATTTGCGCGTATCCTTTTTATTACTTGATTATTAATTCAATCAGTAATAATGAGTTGAGTGCGTTAGGACAAATTCGCTTTTTTCCACAAGAGATCCATTTTGAAAACTACAGTCAAGTGTTACAACTAAAAGGGTTGCCATTAGCCGCAACCGTTTCGGTGGCTAGAACGGTGATCGGAACAGCAGCAACCGTCTTAGCTTCAGCCTTCTTAGGCTTTATGTTTACCCAAGAAAAAATGTGGAAACGAAAATTTTGGTATCGCTTTGTCGTGATTACAATGTATTTCAATGCAGGGCTGATTCCATTATTCATCACCATGAAGACATTAGGTTTAACGAATAATTTTTGGGTCTATATTTTGCCGGCTGTCGTTCAGCCTTTTAACATCATCTTAGTGAAAACCTATATTGAGTCAATCCCCAAATCGTTGCAAGAAGCAGCTGAAATGGATGGAGCTGGCATCATTCAAGTATTCTTTCGGGTAATTTTACCCAACTGTACGCCGATTTTAGCAACAGTTGCGATCTTCTCGGCAGTTGGTCAATGGAATTCTTTCCAAGATACACTGATTTACATTACGGATCAAAGTCTCTACTCCTTGCAATACCTTCTTTATACGTATATCAATCAAGCCAATTCGTTGGCACAAATGGTCAAAAATACATCGGGATCACTTTCCAGCATCGCTTCAGCAGCGACAACGCAGACGCCGACTTCGATTCGCATGACCGTTTCAGTCATTGTTGTTTTACCAATCATGTTCATTTATCCGCTATTCCAGAAATATTTTGTCAAAGGAATTATGTTGGGTGCGGTGAAAGGTTAATAAAAAGAAAGAGGGAAGAAAATGAAAAAAATGTCGAAATATGTAACAACAGGTTTGTTAGGCATGACATTGCTAGGTAGTTTAGCCGGCTGTGGAGGAGCGGCTGAATCTGACACAGACGCTGCTTCTAGCGAAAGTGGTTACGATGAGACGATCACGATCGATGTCTATAATGGGTTAGCCAACTATATGGGGATGCAAGAAGGTTGGTTTGCCAAAATCGTGCGAGATAAATTCAATATGGAATTGAACATCATCGCACCAAACGTTGCTGGAAACGGAGACACTCTTTATCAAACGAGGACGGCAGCAGGTGATTTGGGCGATTTGATCATTGTTGATAATGGCCAACAATACAACGAATTGGTTGAAGCTGGCTTGTTGACCGATGCGAGCGAGTATTATGAAACTATGGAAAATGTTCAGCGCTTTGATGCGGCTGTTCAAAATCTAAACAAAGATGCCGATGGTCTATATGGCTTTCCAACTTCCGTTTCTACATTAAAAGCCACCGATCCTTCAGAAGGATTAGATCCTACATTTGGTGCTTATGTGCGGTGGGATCTTTATGGGGAGCAAGGATATCCAGAAATCGGTACATTGGAAGACCTACTTCCTGTGATTCAAAAAATGCAAGAAGACAATCCAACAACAGATTCTGGGAAAAAAGTTTATGGGTTTTCTCTATTCAGCGATTGGGACGGCAACATGATGAATGCAGGCAAACAGCTGGTCACCTATTATGGGTACGATGAATCAGGATTTGTCTTGGCAAAAGCGGATGGTTCTGATTATCAAAGCATTCTCGATAGTGATTCTGAATATATTCGCGCACTTAAGTTTTATTTCCAAGCCAATCAAATGGGCTTAGTGGATCCAGAATCAACGACGCAAAATTACGATACACTTTTTGCCAAATTCCAAGAAGGACAAGTCTTATTCTCATGGTGGCCTTGGTTAGGTCAAGCGGCCTTTAATACGACCACGAACTTGACTGAAGGAAAAGGCTTTATGTTGGCACCGATTCAAGACCAAAAAATCTTCTCTTATGGTGCGGAAGTTTACGGTGGCAAACAATTTATCGGGATCGGTTCAAATGCCGAAGACCCAGAGCGAATCGCAGCCTTTATTGACTGGCTCTACTCTTCAGAAGGCGTGTTAGCAAATTCTTCTCAAACAAGCGGTAGTAGTGGCCCTGAAGGCTTAACTTGGGAAATGAAAGATGGCGAGCCTGTCTTAACTGAGTTCGGAAAACAAGCGTTGCTAGATGGCGATGGGGATGTGCCAGAAGAATATGGTGGCGGAAGTTACAAAGATGGTGTATCCGCACTAAACGTCAATACGGTATTACCGATCGATATTAATCCTGATACCGGCTTCCCATATGCTTACACAATGTGGGAAAGCTATCAAAATGAAACAACCGATCCTGTAAAAGAAGATTGGTCAAAAAATATGGGTGGTGCAGAATCGACCATTGGCTATTTAGAGGAGAACGACCAATTGTTAGTTGCCCCTGGTGCCAGCTATGTAGCGCCAGAAGATAGTTCAGAGATCTCTACGTTGCGGAATCAAGCCAAAGCGACGATCATCGAGTACTCTTGGCGAATGGTTTTTGCCAAAGATGAAGCAGAATTTGACCAATTGCTAAAAGAAATGCAAGAAACAGCAGACGGCTTAGGCTATCAAACAGTGCTAGAATTTGACATGAATAATGCGAAAGATCAAAACGAAAAACGGGTAGAAGTAGCAAAAGAATTTGGGGACTAATCAAAAACAAAGAATCATAAAAATGGTTGGTCAATGGTTCCTTGACAAAAGTGAGTAAACAGCGTTTGGTTAAGCAATCACTTAAGAAGATTGATCCAGCACCAGCGGATCAGTCTTCTTTCTTTAAGGAGGAAAACAATGATAGTGGATAAAAAAGATCGTCTGCTTTTTATGGGGGATTCGATCACAGATAGTAATCGAAATTATCAAGCGATACCTGCGGGATGGTCGTCATGGGGGGACGGCTATGTTCATCTGATCAACGCCTATACCACAGCATTACTCCCACAAATGGAATTAATGATCGTTAACCGAGGCATCAGTGGAGATACAGTCGTCGATTTGAAGAAGCGTTGGAATGATGATGTATTAGCATTTCAACCAGATTGGGTAACGATCATGATCGGTGTAAATGATGTGTGGCGGCATTTTGATGGCACATTTACTCAAACGGAATTGGTGGGGATTGAAAGATTTGAATCAGAGTTGCGTGATTTGATCGCTCAGACATTACCGAGTGTCAAGGGAATGATTCTCTTGACCCCATTTATGGTTGAAGCCAACAAAGAAGATCCACTAAGAAAAATGCTTACCAACTACCAACACGTGCTTGCTAAAGTAGCGCAAGAGTATGGTATCCTTTTAGGAGATACGCAGGAAAAGTTTGATGATTTTTTGCTTTATCAGTCATCCTATGTCTTAAGCAGTGATCGTGTGCATCCGTCGACTGCAGGACATGTGTTGATTGCAAAAACATGGCTGGAAACAGTCGGTATTTTGGAGGAAAAACCATGATCACAGTAGAAACGATCCGCCAAGTCGCGCACCAAGGTCCCTTTTTCCCAAATTGGCAGTCATTGGGTGCTTTTGTTCTACCAGAATGGTTCCCCAAAGCAAAATTCGGGGTCTTCATTCATTGGGGATTGTATAGTGTTCCTGCATTTAATAACGAGTGGTACTCCAGAAATATGTACATCAAAGACCATCCGGAATACGATCACCATATCAACACCTACGGTCCACAAAAAAACTTTGGCTACAAAGACTTTATTCCCATGTTTACTGCAGAAAAATTCGATGCAAATGAGTGGATTCGACTGATCAAACAAGCCGGTGCCAATTATCTTTTTCCCGTTGCAGAACATCACGATGGGTTTCAGATGTACAAAAGCGAGCTGTCTGAATGGAATGCGGCAGTTATGGGACCGAAAAAAGATATTCTTGCGGAATTAAAAGAAGCAGCTGAGGAACAAGGCCTGCATTTTTGTACATCATCTCATCGTGCCGAACATTGGTTTTTTATGGGACACGGTAAGGAATTCGACAGCGACATCAAGGAACCGTTAGAAAAAGGCGACTTTTATTGGCCTGCTATGCCAGAACCTGATAATCAAGATTTGTATAGCGAGCCATATCCATCAAAAGAGTTTTTAGATGATTGGCTACTGCGAACCTGTGAACTCGTCGATAACTATCAACCAGAGCTGCTCTATTTTGATTGGTGGATCCAACACGAAGCCTTCAAGGAGCACCTGCAACTTTTCGCTGCTTACTATTACAATCGTGGGTCTGAATGGGGCAAACAAGTTGGTATCTGTTACAAACATGATGCCATGATGTTTGGCAGTGGTATTGTGGAGATCGAACGGGGAAAATTTGCCGAACCACAACCTTTTTACTGGCAAACAGATACAGCGATCGCTCGTAATTCATGGTGTTATACCACAACGTTGGATTACAAAACAACACGTGAGATTTTACAGGATTTGATCGAAGTCGTCAGTAAAAATGGCAATCTTCTTTTGAATATCGGGCCGAAAGGGGATGGTTCGATCCCAGAAAAAGATCAAACGATCTTAAAAGAAATCGGTGCGTGGCTGGATGTAAACGGTGAAGCCATTTATGAAGCGAAACCATGGCGCAAAGCCGGTGAAGGACCCACGACCGTTGTCTCAGGACAATTTCAAGAGGCACAGGCGACGACATACACGAGCCAGGATTTCCGCTTTACGGTTCAGGGGGATTCGTTGTATGCTATTGGCATGGCAAGTCCTGAGAATGGACACGCAAGGATCCAAGCACTGACCCAGTCTAAAGATCAAAATTTGCCAGAATTTCACGGCATCATCCAAACCGTGACGATTCTAGGATACGAAGAACATTCTGTTGATTGGCAAGTGACCGATGAAGGCTTGCAACTAACTTTTGAACCAATTGAAACCGACCAACCAATTGTCTATAAAATTACAATGAAATGAGGCGCAATCCGTGATACATGAAAAAATAACCGCACTTTTACCAGAAAGCCAAGCCAGTTTAACTACCTATGTCGTCGAAAATTCTCCTGAAATGGAACCAGATCGTGTCCGACCGGCGGTCATCATCTGTCCTGGCGGCGGCTATGAAATGTTGTCGGATCGTGAAGCGGAACCCATCGCCATCAAAATGATGAGCTTTGGTTTCCAAGCCTTTGTGTTGCATTATAGTATCAAACCGGCTGTCTATCCGTTAGCCTTAAAGGAATTGGCGGCTGCCGTTCGTCTTGTGCGCACCAATCATGAGGTCTGGCACGTCGATCCTGAAAGAATCATTGTTGCCGGTTTTTCAGCTGGTGGTCACTTAGCTGCTAATCTGGGTGTGTCTTGGCAGCAACCTTTTCTAGCAGAGGCTTTACAAGGAGCCAATGAAGAATGGCGACCTAACGGGTTACTGTTGAGTTATCCGGTCTTATCTAGTGGTGAACTTGGACACCAAGATTCCTTCCGTTCATTATTAGCAGATCGCTATGAAACAGAAAAAGCCGCCTTGTCTTTAGAGACTTTAGTCAATGAACAGACACCGCCGACGTTTCTTTGGCATACGTTAGAAGATGGATTAGTCTTGGCGGAAAACAGCCTCCTTTTTGCCGAACAGCTGCGCAAATTTAATATACCTTATGAGCTGCACATTTTCCCTCGCGGTGGTCATGGACTAAGTTTAGGAACACCGGAAACCGCCAACGGCAATCAACACGGGATCGAAGCATCGGTTGTCCGTTGGCCAGAATTGTTTGCTGATTGGGTGAAGTGGAACATCTAAGAGGAATGCAAAAAACAGTATAATCTTTAATCAATCATCTTTGTCGAATTCTCAAATCCGTTTTTTCAGCAGTATAAAAAGGATTTACTGAAAACATAAGATTGAGTGCTTGGTTCATTTACAAAATTAGGAAAGCGAAAGGGGTATTCAGTGAAAGTCAGATTAAAAGACATTGCAAAAGAAGTAGGTGTATCGATCGCAGCCGTTTCTCAAGTGTTAAATGACAAACCGATTCGGATCACAGAAGAAAAAAAACAGCAAATCAAGCGCTTGGCGGCAGAAAATAATTATACGCCGAATGCTGCGGCTAAAAGCCTGGTTTTGAAAAAAACCAATACGATCGGACTGATCATCCCAGATATCAACAATCCTTTTTTTGCCAACTTGGCCAAGGTCTTAGAAGATTTGCTGCGAAAACAGGGGTATCTGCTGATTTTGGTCAACTCAGATGATAAAGTTGACGTTGAGAAGGAATTGATTCAGCTCCTGATTGACCGCAACGTTGATGCGTTGATCATCGCCCTTTCAACCGAATCCTACGCGGATGAGGTACAAACCAAAGAACGATTGAAGAATCTTTCGGTTCCAATCGTTTTGGTTGATAGAGGAATAGATAACTTTGAGGTCGATCAAGTCTTTTATAATAATCGGCATGGGGGATATATTGCTACCAGTGAGCTAATAAAAAAAGGACACAAAAAGATCGGCACGATGATGAACCCTGATAAAAATATCAATTGTGTGTATCGATACCAAGGCTATTTAGATGCGCTGAAGGAATTCAATCTCCAACGAAAAGACAGTTGGCATGTGGTAACAAAGTTCCAATTTGAAGACGCCTATGAAAAAGCAGACATTCTCTTAAAAAACCGAGATGTAACCGGCATTGTTGCTGGCAACGACTTGATTGCATTGGGAATTATGAAGCGTGCCAAAGAACTAGGAATCAAGGTTCCAGAGGATGTTTCGATCGTAGGATACGACAATCTTGTTTTGAATGATCTTTTAGAAGTATCTCTAACGTCTGTGGAACAAGATGTAAATGATTTAGGTGAAAAAACGGTTCTTGCCTTGATGAATGCAATCAGCGGACAGAAGCCACGTTACGTCCAATTGACACCTAGATTGATAAAAAAGAACAGTGTGACTGAAAGAGTTTCCTAGCGAAACTCTTTTTTTACTATTGACAGCGCTTTAAAACGATGTTATTCTTTGTGTGAACATTAGATAAAACGCTTTATCAGATGTTCGCTTTTTTTAGAAAAATGATAAAACGTTTTATCAAAGGTGAGAGGAGAATACGTATGTCAAAAAAAGAAGTCATTATTGATACGGATCCGGGGATCGATGATGCAGTTGCGTTGGGAATTGCTCTATTTAGTGAAGTCTTGGAGGTCAAGTTGATCACGACAGTGGCCGGAAATGTCGGTATTGAACATGTCACCAATAATTTACTGAAACTGCTTTCCTTTTGGAATTTGTCGATTCCAGCAGCACAAGGTGCATCTCAGCCACTAACGCGAGCAGTCAAAGATGCCAGCGATGTTCATGGGGTCACAGGAATGGCCGGCTATTCATTTCCAGAACCAGATCGTTCATTGCTGCTGGAAACTTCAGCTGTGGAAGCGATGTATCAAACGATCAAAAAGAATAAAGAAAAAATCACAATTGTCGCATTAGGTCCTCTAACGAATATTGCTCTTTTGCTTAAGATTTATCCAGAAGTCAAAGAAAAAATCGATGAGATCGTTTTAATGGGCGGAGCCTTAGGTAGAGGAAACTTTGGTGTATTGTCAGAGTTCAATATTGCGATTGACCCCGAGGCTGCAACGATTGTTTTTGAGAGCGGCTTACCACTTTCTGTAGCACCATTAGATGTGGGCGCCAAAGCGCTTGTTTACCCAGAAGACAGCGCAAAAATCAAAGAAATGAATCAAACCGGAGATATGATGGTTCAATTATTCAAAAAATATCGTGGTGGCAGTTTTGGCACGGGGCTGAAAATGTATGACAGTTGCGCGATCGCTTATCTTTTGTGTCCAGAGATGTTCACTGTTCAAGAGACTTTTGTTGCGATCGAAACACAAGGAGCCTACACAGCAGGTGCGACAATTGTCGATCTCAACAATCGTCTGAAGCAGAAAAACAATTGCCGTGTTTGTGTCGATATCGATGAAGCGCTCTTTAAAGAATGGTTTTTACAGGCAATCAGCAAGTGTAAATAGGAGGGGAAAGAAATGATAGAAGCGATTTTAGTACTCGTTGTTTTGGGGATCGTCGGATATTTTATTATTAAGAGTTATAATCCAGCATTGATTTTGATTATTGGGGCACTTGTCTTGCTTTGTGCATCCGTTGCTTTAGGAAATCCGCTTTACCCAGAAGGCGAAGGGACTGGCTTGGCCTTATTCGATATTTTTTTAAAGCTTAAAGATACGATCATCTCTCAAGTAAGTTCTGCTGGTCTAGTGATCATGATCTTATTCGGATATTCAGGTTATATGAATCTCATTGGTGCCAATCAAAAAGCTGTCAATATCCTGGTTCAGCCAATGACCAAAATCAAGTCTAAGGCATTATTTATTCCGATCGTTTTCTTATTAGGGAATTTGATGTCGTTAGTCGTCCCAAGTGCATCTAGTTTGGCAATAATTTTGATGGCAATCCTTTATCCACTGCTTCAAGGGATTGGTATCTCTTCCTTAACAGCAGCCGGTGTTATCGCAATGACTGCCACGATCATGCCGACGCCATTAGGTGCGGATAATGTGATTGCGGCTCAGACATTGAATTACAACATCTTAACTTATGTTCTGTACCATGCGAAAATTTCCATCCCAACATTGCTGATCATGGCCATTGTTCATTACTTTTGGCAAACGTATTGTGATAAAAAAGAAGGCAAAGATGCCTTTGTAGAACTAAAAGAAATTGAAAGTAAGTCAGAAGAAACGGCTGTTCCTGGATTTTATGCAATTTTACCACTCCTTCCTTTGGTGTTGATCATTATCGTTGGTATAATCGGTATATTCAAAGAAGGTGTAACAATGGATATTTTCGTCCTAACGATGATTTCCTTTTTTGTCGCATTACTGATTGAATGTTTGAGAAAGAAATCTTTCAAAATCGCGCAAGAAAGTGCAGTGGAACTATTCAAAGGAATGGGACAAGGGTTTAGTCAAGTAGTCATGTTGGTTGTGGGTGGATCATTATTTACCACAGCTATCCAAAGCTTAGGAGTGATTGATTCACTAATGAGTGCGGTAGAAAATTCTCAATCTGCTGGCGTGTTAACGGCATTGATATTCAGCGGCGCAACCGCATTGTTCGGTATTTTGAGTGGCGGAGGATTGGCGATGTTTTACGCTGTGATTGAACTGATTCCCGATATTGCCGCTAAAGCGGGAATTGACGGGATTTTGATCGCCTTGCCAATGCAGATGATCGCCAATCTTGGCAGAACGATCTCACCAGTTGCCGCTGTAATTATGATTGTGTCTTCTTCAATCGACGTCAGCCCTGTTCGGTTACTGAAACGAACCAGCGTTCCAACGATCGTTGGGATTATAGCAGTGGTCATTTTGTCGTTGGTATTGCTCCCTTACTAGAGTCATGAATGAACTACAAAGGGCGTCACGGCAAGAATTAGCAGAGATTTTTCAACTGTTCATCGAAGCAAAGCAGCAGATGAATAGAAGGAAAATCTACCAGTGGACTGATACTTATCCCTCCCTAGAAATCTTAGCGAAGGATATCGAGAAAAAGGAACTGTTGGTGTTGAAGGATGAAAATAAAAACATTGTAAGTGTCGGTGTTTTGTCAGTTGACTCATTGTCAAATTGTAGCAAAGAATATCATGGGATAAGAACGATTCAGCGACTCGTTGCGAGACCATCTCAAGCGGGGCAAGGCTTTGGCCGCCAGTGGATCAGAAGCTGTTTGGAACAACAGTGTGATGAAGGGGAAACACTTCTTTCAATCACAAATCATACCAATCTGCCCATGCAGCGATTATTTGTAAAAACAGGGTTTTTAAAGGTTGGTGAAACGACCATTGAGGGTCGGGAAGCCTTTGGTCCTTTTTATATATTCAAGAGAAATAGGTGATTTTTTGAGTAAGATAACGATTTTAGGTAGTGTGAACATGGATATCGTGATCACGACAACACGAATGCCGAGGATCGGCGAAACGATCATTGGGGAGCAAATTGATTATTTTGTCGGGGGCAAAGGAGCAAATCAAGCAGTGGCAGCTTCTCGTTACGGTGCATCAACAAAATTTTTAGGGAAAATCGGGGAAGATACTTTTGGGGAAAAGGTTCTTCAGCACCTCAGCAGAGAAGCTCTCGATTTATCGGCTGTTTCCCGTGAAAAAAATATGTTCACAGGAATTGCGAGTATTTTTAAATTAGCAGAGGATAATTGTATCACTGTCGTCCCCGGTGCGAATGGACTGATCGATGAAGCCTACGTTCAGCAAACAATCAGTGAACTTTCACAAGGGGATATCTTACTTACTCAACTGGAAATTCCTGTGGAAACAATCAAACAAGCATTGATTCTTGCCAAGAAAAAAGGAGTTCTAACGATTTTGAATCCTGCTCCTTACAATGAAATCGTACCGGAACTCCTGCCGTATATTGATATTTTGACACCAAATGAAACGGAATTTGCCGCTTTGATCGGTAAAGAGGCCATTTTGGAAGACGAAATTGAGCAGGTCATTGCTGATTGGCAAAAAAAATATGCCACGCGAATCGTTGTCACACGAGGAAGCAAAGGGGTAACATTTGTAGAAAAGTCACAAGTTGTGACGATTCCATCGAACAAAGTTTCAGTTGTAGACACTACCGGTGCGGGGGATACCTTTAATGGCATCTTGGCAGCAGCTTTAGGGGAAGAAGCCGATTTTTATGAAGCCGTTTCTATGGCGAATAATGGAGCTAGTCTGTCCGTTCAAAAGCTGGGGGCTCAAACAGGAATGCCACTAAAAAGTGAAATAGAAGAGTTTATGAAGCAGCAGGTTGATTCATTTACCTGAAAGACTATGTACAATTAGCAAACGACTATTCCTGAAAAAAGGCATCTGCGCCTCTAAAAAGAAGCGCAGATGCCTTTTATATAGGTAAGATTTATGCGGTGAAAACAACTGTTCCGTGATAAAAGCTTTTGCTGACGAAGCCTTTACGGGCAACGAATTCTGCCGTACAAGTAGCTGGTGTCAGTAAGAAATCAGCCGAATCACCAACCTTAGGCCATTGCTGCGCACCGTTTTTATCCAATGGGACTTTGCCATCCGTGACTAAACCTAATGCTTGCGTCAAGTCTTCCTGACTTTTGACGGCAAAAATCTCTAAATAGCGGGCCAGTTTTTCTTGTAAAGAACCATCTCCTAGAGAAGACCAAGAATCATAGACGTTGTCGCAACCAATATGAACAGCAACGCCATAGCTTTGCAATTCCTTAAGCGGTGGAATCGTGCCAGGGCTGATGGGAATACTTGAAATGATGTGGATCTCTAAATCTGCTAAGGCTTGAAAGACTTCTTTGCGTTCTGTGCCTTCAAAGTCATTTAGACCAAAGGCGTGACTGATCGCCACATTTCCTTGCATATTGAATTCCTTCGTCAAACGAATCATTTCTTTGACGGTCGCTCTGCCAGCTTCTTGCCGATCGTGAAGATGGAGGTCAATCCCGACATGTCCTTTTTGAGCAAGTTCAAAAGTTGTCCGTAAGGAAGCCTGGTAATCTTGATCGAGTGTATAAGGATCAACACCGCCAATAAAAGATGCTTTGCCCGTTGCTAAGGCTTCTTCAATCAAAGAAGCAGCATTTGAGCGCAATAAGCCATGTTGTGGGAATAAGACCAACTCCGAGCCAAAAGGTTGTTCGGCAACTAATTCGGTAATCGCATCAAAATAACGCAGCTGAGTCATTGGTTCAATATCAATATGTGAGCGGAACATCACCGCACCATGAGGCAGTTCTAAATCGATCAGCGCTTGTCCGCGTTCTTTGATCGATAACGGCAAGGCATCTAATTGGGGAATCTCAGTTTCAAATCGTTCCACCAAGCTAGCTGCCGGCGTTACTGGACGCCAAGGAGTACCTAATTTACTTTTGTCCAAATGACAATGTTTTTCGATCAATCCTGGCAACAATAACTGATTTCCCCCATCAATGATCGTCGCTTCGCTTGATGCCTGCCATTCGGTCATCGGCACGATCTCCGCTATTTTTCCATCATTGATCCCGATTGCTGTATTTTCTGTTTTGGTTCCATAAGACCAATCGCCTTCTTTTAAATAACTCGTCTCAAGTTGTACATTTGTAAGCCATAAATCCAAGAAATCGCCTTCTTTCGTATTTGCTTCATGGTATCACAAGTAAAGCTGGTTCCCAACCAAATCGCTTGCAAAAAAACAGACAATCTAAAACGTTTTAGTATTCACGCGATTTTCCATTAGGAAATCGGAAAAAATAAACATTATTTTTTTATGAAAACGCTTGAATAGAGAAAAGATGTCTGGTAATATGTGGATGTAACGAAAAGGTTTTCGAAAAGAGGGGGACAAATATGCTGTTACTAAGATTGCTAGCATTTTTGATTGATTGCATGATCATTTTTTTACCAAGTACCATGCTTAGCTATCTCCTAATGGTACCTGCTGGAGTAACGATTGTCTTGCCACAACTTCTCTTTGTGGTCTACAACATGATTTGTTTGAGTAGTTTTGAGGGGAAAACGATTGGCAAACATTTTGCGAAACTCGTTGTTTTTACGAATCAACGTAATTTATTAACTGTAGGAATGAGGGAAGTAGCAAAATTGCTCTACTTTTTACCAATGATCGGTTGGTTGTTTTTCACTGGTTCTTTCTTCCTCTATCTAGGTACGAAAAAAACGTTACACGACATTTTAGGACAAAGTGTAGTGGGGTTCAATAAGAAACAGGGGAATGATCAGTATGAACGAAACCTCCTTCGATGAGTTGTTAACAGGGAATCCTTTATTGGAGATCAATACACAAGCGCTACTTTTGTTAGTTATTTTTGCTTGGGCTAGTGCTAGTCTTATTGCTTGGAAGTGGCGAAACGAATACCAAGCCGCAAAAATAATTAGAGATTATGCTTACTATGCGCCACTCCACTTGATCGTAGGATGGGTGTTTCTTAACGCAGCAATTGTCCTAGTAATTGGTAGTTATTTCATGGGCTTGATTGTACTTTTGTTTCGGTCCAATAACTATTTTTATAAATAAAAAATTTTTGAAAGAAACTAAAACGTTTTCTGAAGAAATAGGAGGAAAAAATGGAGACAGCGATGCAGTATTTAAAAGAAGACCCTTGGAAAATTACGGAAAAGACCTTTGATACAAAATGGTTAGGCAAAGCAGAAGCCATCATGTGTTTGGGCAACGGGTATCTGGGGATGCGCTCTGTGACAGAAGAGAAATATGTTGGCGAAACGCGTAATCTTTTTGTTGCAGGAACCTTTAATAAATTCGACGAAAATGAAGTGACTGAGCTTCCTAATGTGCCGGATATGATTGGAATGGAGCTCCTTTTTGATGGCGAACGATTAGATTTATCAAAAGGCAAATATTCAAACTATTCACGTGTCTTAAATTTGAGAACTGGGGAACTCACGCGCTCCTTTCAATGGAAACATGGTCAGATTAATGTCGAACTGACCTTTAAGCGATGTGTTTCCTTTGCCCAAAAGCATGTGTTTGCGCAACAAGTGCTGGTCGAAAATTTAGGAAAAGAAGTCACGTTGGAAATTATTTCTGGTATTGACGGACAAAAGACAAATAGCGGCTCACAGCATTTTACTGAAGGTGACAAATCATTAACAGAAAATCGTTTCTTACAAATGATGCCAAAGACCACTCAATCTAAGATCGCCTTTGTTCTTTCGACAGCACATAATCTAGAAAAAACAGAAGATTGCTATGATGGAACCAAGAAGCGGATCGAGATGGGAAGACGGAAAATCTACAATCGTTACTGGCAAACCTTGGCACCTAATGAGACGTTGAAGCTTGAGAAGTTTTCTTCTGTTTATACCACGATCGATAAAGAGCATTTAGGAAAGGCACCACAAGATTTGAAGAAGATTGCCCTTGAAGAGCTGAAAGAGATTCGCAAAAACGGCTATCAGGAATTAGCAAAAGCTTCAGCAGCGGCATGGGACAAAGAAGTCTGGTCCGTCTTTCCAATCAAAATCAAGACAGAGAACACACTAGATCAATTAGCGATTCATTTTGCAAAATATCATCTACATGTGATGACACCAGCCCATGACGAACGCATGAACATAGGTGCCAAAGGCCTATCTGGGGAAGGGTACAAAGGACATACCTTTTGGGATACAGAGATTTTCATGCTGCCATATTTTACCTTCACACACCCAGAAATCGCCAAAAAATTAGTGACTTATCGCTATTTAGGTTTGGCTGGTGCCCATAAAAAAGCTACTGAGAACGGCTATCAAGGCGCCCAATTTCCGTGGGAAGCTGCTTGGCCTGAAGATGGTGAGACTACGCCAGTTTGGGGCGCTGCGGATATCCTTACGGGCTTACCAACGAAAATTTGGTCAGGATTTATTGAACAGCATATTACCAGTGATGTCACCTACGGCATCAAACAATTTATTGATGTAACGAATGATCAACAATTTGCATGGGAAAAAGGTTATGAAGTGATTTTTGATACGGCGATCTTCTGGGCGAGTCGTTTAGAGTGGTCCGAAGAAAACCAGCGCTTTGAAATTTTAGACGTAGTCGGACCAGATGAATATAAGGAGCATGTCGATAACAATGCTTTCACGAATCATACTGCGCACTGGAACATTCAATTAGCCATTTCATTGTATGAAGAGTTGAAAAAGAACCAGCCAGAACAATTTGCGAAACTAGCTGAAAAATTACCATTAAATGAAGCTTATCAAGAATGGCAAGCAAAAGTAGCTGCTATTTATTTACCGCAACCGAATGAAGCGGGAATCATCCCGCAAGATGATACCTATTTGACGAAAAAAGAGATCGATCTCACGAAATATAAAAATGATTCGCAAGTAGGCACACTGTTCCATGAGTATAACTTAGAACAAGTCAACGAGATGCAAGTTTCGAAACAAGCGGATGTTCTTTTGCTCTTGTTCTTATTTGAGAACCTTTTTCCAAAAGAAGAGAAACGGTTGAATTGGGATTACTATGAGCCGAAAACGTTGCATGATTCTTCCTTATCCTTATCGACACATGCCATCCTCGCTGCTGATTTAGGGGAAGTAGCACTTTCTTATGATTTGTTTCAACAAGCAATCAACATTGATATGGGAGAAAATATGCTGTCTTCCAATGAAGGGATTCATGCAGCATCACTCGGCGGTATTTGGCAAATGACGGTCTTCGGCTATGGTGGTATCCGTTGTTTAGACGGCCAGTTAAGAATCGAACCACATTTACCAAAGGCTTGGGAAGCACTTGAATTTGGTATTATGTGGCACCAACAGCCATTAAAGATTGAGGTCACACAGGAAGGTTTTACGGTCACCAACCATGGGGAGCAAGCGATTGAGTTTATCGCTTTTGATAAGGTTTATCTGCTTGAAGAACAAATCAAAATCACTTTTTAGGGGGAAATAAAATGACTGGATGGAAAAAAGTAGTAGGAACAGGGCTTCTATTGTCTGGAGCAGTGGTGCTGGCAGCTTGTGGGGGAAACGAAGACACCAGTAGTTCGACAGATCAGACGGATTTCACGGGGGATTCGTTAACGATCGGTGTTTGGGGTGGCAACGAGGCAGAAGAAAAATCGTTGGATGAGATGATCCAATCTTTTGAAGAAGCAACGGGTGCAACAGTTGAAAAGAAAGTATATACCGATTATAATACCCAAATTCAAGCTGACATGGCTGGTAGAACGGCACCAGATGTCTTTTACGTGGATGCCTATATGTTCCCATGGTTCTCAGAGAATGGCACACTTGCAGAGCTGGATCCGGCTAATTTTGAAAGTGAGCAGTTTTATGATAGCTTGATCGATGCTTTTACGACTTCGGATGGACAACTGCAGGCTGTTCCCAAAGATATGTCAACTTTAGCACTCTATTTCAATACAGCGATTTTTGAAGAAGCGGGTGTGTCGATCGATGAAGTGCCAGACACACTTGAAGCGTATGTTGAGTGGCTGCCGTCGTTCCAAGAAAAAATCAATGAGGCGTATGGTGACGGAAATGTTTTTGCCATGAGCTATAACCAAGATATGGCTCGCAACTATCATCTTGCAACGCGGGAAAATGCTCAACCAATCAATGAAGATGGGACGGCTAATTTGGCTGATCCAGCAGTAGTTGATAATCTTTCGATTTTAAAAGAGTTGGTCGATACGAAAGCAGCTGTTACACCGCAAGATATCGGAACAGGTTGGAACGGCGAAGCTTTTGGTTCTGGAAAAATTGCGATCATGGATGAAGGAAACTGGGTGTATGAGACACTTAAGACAGAATTTCCTGATATTCCTTTTGTTGTAAAAGAAATGCCAACGTATAAAGGAACGGAAGGGTCAATGATGTTTTCTGTCGGTTGGGGAAAATATGTTGGGACCGAAAAAAGTGCCTTGGCAGATAAATGGATTCAACACGCTACTGGTCAAAGCGGTATGCAAGCATGGGTTGAAGGAACCGGGACATTACCTAGTCGTCAAGATGTAGCAGATGCGGCCAAAATCACAGAAAACAGTGACTTGAATGTTCACCTAGAGGCTTGGGATTATGCAACGATTTGGCAAAAGGGCACCACTTTAGATACGATCAACAAAGCCTATCAAAACTTTTTACCGAATGCTTTAAATGGAAACATGACCTTTGAAGAAGCAATGGAAGCTGCTGATGAACAAGCGAACGCAGATATTACAGCAAATTAGTCTGAATTTGAACGAGGGAGAGGAACTCCTCTCTCTTTTCTTTTGGGAAAGGTGACAACATGATGGAACGAAAAAAAACTAACTATACAAAAAGCCAATGGCAAGAAATCCGACAAGCTTGGCTCTTTCTGGCTCCAGCAATCATTGTCGTAGGAATCTTTTTCGTCTTAGCTGTTCTCTTTGCTTTTTATCTATCTTTCAACGACGTCAATTTGTTTACCAATACATTTTCTTTTAAAGGGATAGAAAACTATTTACGTATCTTCACCGATCAAAAAGCGCGAATCGCTCTTAGAAATACGGCCACGTTTGCCTTGGTCGTCGTTCCGTTACAAACGATTTTTGCTTTGATTATCGCGTATATTTTAAGCAGCAAAGGAATCAAGGGGAAGAAACTGTTTCGGATGGTTTATTTTTTGCCAACTTTAACTTCTAGTTCAGCATTGACGATCATCTTTATGTTTATTTTTAATATTTACGGTCCAGTCAATGACTTATTTATGAATTTAGGATTTTACTCAGAACCAATCAATTTTTTACAAGAACCGGCCTATGCGTTGAAAGTGATTATGGTAATGAATATCTGGTCGACCGTGCCTTATTATATGACGATCTATTTGGCTTCTTTAGTTGATCTGCCTCATTCTTTGTACGAAGCAGCAGAGATCGATGGTGCGACAACCGTGGATAAATTACGGTATATCACGATTCCTTATCTACGCCCAATCACTACCTATGTACTGCTGACGGGGATCATTGGTACCTTTCAGATGTTTGACCAGGCGTATATCTTCTCGAACGGATCAGGGGGACCCAACAATTCGACTCTGACCTTGTCACTAATGATTTACCAATACGCCTTTGGACAAATGAACACGATGGGGTATGCGGCAGCATTAGCGATCGTTTTAGCAATTATTATCTTTATCACGTCACTTTTAGCAGAAAAATTGAACAAAGAAAGAGGGTAACGTCCGTGAGAGGAAAAGAGAAAACAAAAATTTTAAAGATCTTGCTTTATACGATCTTGATTCTTTATGCAGTACTGACCTTTTATCCTTTTGTCTGGGCAATTGCTGCATCTTTCAAACCCTATAGAGAAATTGTTTCTGGGGATATGAGTTTGATCCCCAATGAGTTTACTTTAGACAATTTTCGATATGTCTTGGGGCGCTCTTCTTTGTTTATGCGCTGGTTTCTAAACTCCGTGATTATATCCGTTATTGGAACGACCATCAATATTTTATTAAATACGATGGCAGGTTATGCCTTAGCAAGATTAAATTTTCCGGGGCGTGAACGAATTTACTATGGGTTTTTGGCATTGATGATGGTGCCAGCTCAGGTTTTGTTGATTCCAAATTACTTAATCTTGATGAATCTAGGAATGTTAGATAGTTTTTCAGCATTGATTTTACCAGCTGCGATCAACATCGGGAATATCTTTATGATGCGTCAATTCTTTTTATCTTTTCCAAAAGATGTGGAAGAAGCTGCGGCAATCGATGGTCTCGGCAGATTTCAAACATTCTTTCGTATCGTGATGCCATTAGCAAAACCATCCATCGCAACACAAGCTGTCTTTATTTTTATGGGCTTTTGGAATGAATTCATGAAACCAATGCTCTATTTGACCACGCCAAGTAAATATACTTTGACTCTAGGGTTGCAGACTTTCCAAAGTCGAAATGGTGGTGTACGATGGGATCAGACGATGGCGGCAAGTGTGATCACGATCATTCCCATTGTGATCATTTACTTGCTGTTCAACAAATATTTCTTACAAGGAGTGCGAATGGATGGCGAAAAATGATTCATTTAAAGTAAGAGCACAGGAACTTTCTCATCAAACCCCTGAATACTTAGAAACATTGTTTGCAGTTGGCAATGGTCAAATTGGCGTGCGTGCAGGTCACCCCTTAAAAGTCAATGAGCTTTACGAGGGAAACCCAGGCTCCTTTGTTAATGGTTTTTTTGATAGTGAGACGATCCAATATGGTGAATGGGCATACGGCTATGCCAAAGAGCATCAGACGATCATCAAGCTGCCGAATCTAAGAGGCGTACGTTTACAGATTGGTGACGAGGACTCTAGTGCTTCAGAATGGCAAGTAAAGCCTATACAAATGACTTTGGATTTGGAAAAAGGCGTGTTGGATGAATCCTATAAAGTAGTAACGCCACTAGGTAAAACTTTTGAATTGGTGATGCAGTCGTTTGCCTCTGTGACACGAAGTGAACTTTACGTCTGTCAGTATCAAATTAAGAACACCAATTTCTCAGAGCCAATTTCCATAACACATCCGTTAGAACAAAAAGCAGCAATTGTTCAAACAGATGATCCTCGGGTTGCTAGTAAAGCACATCACTTACGAAAAGCTGATTATCAGGATTATGCGATTTGGACTGCTGAAAATAGTCAACGAAGTATAGCAATTCGAGTGATCAATGGCGAAAAGCAAGTACAAGCAGAGGAAACGCTTACGACGGTTTTCCAAATGAAACTACTTGAAGATAATCAAAATCACGAAACACCTTTTAACCAAGAGTTAGCCGATTTTGAAGTTCTCTTGCAAGAGCAGCAACAAAGTTATCAGCAATTTTGGGCGGCAAGTGATATCCAAATCGAAGGAGATCCAGTTCTTCAAAAAGGCATTCGGTTCAATTTGTTTCATTTGAATCAAGGTGCGGGGCGAGACGGCAGAACAAATTTCGCAGCCAAAGGATTGACTGGCGAGGGATATGAAGGGCATTACTTCTGGGATACGGAAATGTATCTGTTGCCATTTTTTATTTTCACGAACCCTGAAATAGCCAAGGCATTGCTTTCCTATCGCGGGAAGATCTTGCCGCAAGCCAAACAACGGGCGCAGGAGCTAAGCCAAGAGGGTGCTTTGTTTGCTTGGCGAACAATTGATGGAAATGAGACGAGTGCTTATTATCCAGCGGGAACTGCCCAAGTCCATATCAATGCGGATATCGTTTATGCATTCCAATTGTATGAACGAGTGACTGGCGACCAGGCATTCATCGAAACGGTTGGCAGTGAAGTTGTTTTTGAAACGGCGAAATTCTGGTTGAGCTATGGCGATCTAGTAGAAAAAGAGGGCAAACTTGCCTTTTGCATCAATGGAGTGACTGGACCTGATGAGTACAGTGCCCTTGTTAATAATAATTTTTATACGAATAAAATGGTTCAAAATAATCTATATTATGCCATTGAGTTAGCACAGCGGTATGGTAAATACCAAGAAACAATTAGTGCTTGGCAGCAAGCAGCCGACTTAATGTACTTTGGTTACGATGAACAGCGAGGGATTACGAAGCAAGACGATGGATTCTTAGAACAAGCAGTCTGGCCATTTGAAACTACACCTGCTGAAAAGTATCCTCTCCTGCTGCATTATCATCCAATGGTCATCTACAAACATCAAGTCTGTAAGCAAGCCGATACGGTTTTAGCCCAAATGCTCTATACAGGAGACTTCAGTCTTGAGCAATTAAAAAAAGATTATGACTATTACGAACAAGTGACGACGCATGATTCCTCCTTGTCTCGTTCTATTTTTAGCGTGATGGCGAGTCGAATTGGGGATTCTGAAAAAGCCTATCGTTATTTTATGGATACGGCTTTGATGGATTTAACGGATCTCCAAAAAAATGTTGTCGATGGCATTCACGCAGCAAATATGGGGGGAAGTTGGCTGAGCTTGATTTACGGTTTTGCAGGGTTGTATTACGATCAAGGCCTGCGATTAGCGAATCATTTGCCACAGAAAATAAAAGAACTAAAATTTACGCTCTTTTATCAAGGAGAACCTGTTAAAATCAGTTTAAAGGATCGCGATATTGACTGTCAGTTAGCGGAGACAACCCAATTGCTCGCTACGAAGACTGATGGTGGTATTTGGATAAAGGAGAGATAGCAAATGCGAACAACGATTCGCGATGTGGCAAAGGCAGCCGGTGTATCAATAGCGACTGTATCCAAAGTTTTTAACGGGTATAGTGATATCAACCAACAAACCAAGCAAGAAATTTTAAAAATAGCGAAAGAATTAGACTATTCCCCAAACATGGCAGCAAGGACACTGTCTTCGAAGAAACAACAAACCATCGCCTTGATTTTAAATGAGTTGAATTTCAACCGAAAATCAACGATGCCTTTGGAAGTGTTGAATGGGGTCTATCGTTATACGGATCAGTCAGATTTTGAGTTTGTCTTTTATGGGACAAGTACTGAGAAACAAAAGCAAAAGACGTTTAGTCAGTTCTGCAATGAGCACAATATCACTGGTGTAGTGATCCAAGGGTTAAAAACCACCGATCCTTACTACCAGGAAGTACAGCAAACCTCTTTGCCGACAGTTCTGATTGATATGGAAATCGACAATCCTAAGATCGGCTTGGTTTCGATTGACAATGAAAAAGCGGCGCAAGAAGCTGTGGATTTTTTGATTGCCAATAATCATCGACAAATTGGCATGATCAACGGGAGTCGTGATGCCAATGTCAGTGAACTTAGAGAAAAAGGCTACCGCGCTTCTTTGGCAGCGCATGGCTTGTTAGTGAATGAGTCGTATATCCAGTACGCCAACTATGAAGAAGAAATTGCCTATTTGATTTGTAAAAATCTGTTAGAAAACAATCAAGAAATCACTGCACTGTTCTGTGCTAGTGATATTATGGCAATCGGAGCGATACGAGGAATCAAAGACATGGGCTTGCGGGTTCCTGAAGATATTTCGGTCATCGGGTTCGATGATATTATTTTGGCTAGCTACGTAACGCCTGAATTAACAACCGTTGCCCAAGATATGGAACGAATCGGTTATGAAGCAGCTGAATTACTAGCAGACATCATCACCAATCAAGCAGAAACGAGCCATCGAAAAATTAGTCCCCATCAATTAAAAGTGCGACAGTCGGTAGAGAAAATCAGCGAGGTTCGCTAAATAAAAAAGACATGACCTTCATTGAGTGAAGATCATGTCTTTTTTTGTGGAGAAGAAAACTCAAACAAATTGGTCGGTCATATGTGGCAACAACAAAGTGAAAGTCACGACCATTCGTTTTTTTGATAAGAAGCAAAGCACAAGGCAAGCAACTTCTTGTAGAAATTTCCCTTAATGAAAGGGAAGATATACCTATGGAGGTTGCTTGGGTTTGACTCTAAACTAGTAAGCGAGGGAGAGAGAGATGGAAAAATTAAGCCTATTGTTGTTAAGAACACTTTCGGAGCATGACGGTTTTATGACGAGTAAAGCGGCTGCTGCCGAGTTGGGTGTTAGCAGAAAAACCGTTCGCCGTTATGCAGAAGAAATCAACCAGCATCAAGAACGATACGGTTGTATGATTCAAGCGAAAAAAGGGAGTGGGTTGTATTTACAAATAACGAACGAAGAAGCTTTTCAGCGAAGGAAAGAACAAGCGTCCCACAATGACGACTTTGTTTCTAGAATTATTGAATTCTTTATTCAAGAAGAAACGTATATTAAATCCGAAATGCTTTGCGAACGCTTATTCATTTCTCAGAGTAAGCTATCTCAAGAATTGAAAAAGCTGCGACGGATACTAAGCCATTACCAGCTCTCCATTCAAACGAAGCCGTATTACGGAATGAAACTTAGCGGTAGCGAATTTGACTTGAGACGGTTTATGGCTAGTAATTATTTGCAAAGAACCCATATCAAGCAGTTAGAAGAGGGCACAATCAGCGAAGATACACCGTCGCTTCTTCACCAGCAGATAAAAGCGATCGTTTCGACGGAGTTTTCGCAAAAAGCCTACCCCATGTCGGAGGCTATTTTGAACAATCTGGTGAATCATTTAGCGATCGCTGTCTTACGCATGCAAAGCGGCCGCTACTTAGATCGAAACCTACCGATCAGCGGCAGGACCAATGATGAGCAGACATTACTAGGAGAGCGAATCATCGCCAGAATTGAAAAAGAGTGTGCTGTACATTTTACCGAATACGAGCGAAATTATGTTTTAGGGCAAATCGTTGGCAAACGAGTAGTCCCTAGAAATGAAAAGATGACTGTTTCAGATGAAGCAGCAGAATTGGTCAGCAAAATTTTAAAAGCGATCAAGGAAAGCCGCCAAATCGATTTCAGCAAAGACTTGGATCTGCAAACGATGTTGATGTTGCACTTTGCTCCGCTGATCGATCGGATCGAATTGGGGATCGAGCTGAAAAATCCTTTGTTGAATGAGGTGAAGGTACACTGTAATGTCGCTTATGATTTAGCCATCATTGCCGGTCAAGTCATTGCAAAGCAATTTGAAAAGACCATCAGTGATCATGAACTCAGCTATTTGGCGATGCACTTTGATGTGGCTTTAAATAAGAAAAATTCGCAAACACAGCGCAAGTATATTTTAGTGGTCAATGACCTAGGCCGAGCGGCCAATACCTTCCTTAAAGAGAAATTTGAGTTTTATTTTCGCAATTATATCAAGAAAGTCACGGTATGCAATCAATATGAATTTTTGCAAATGATCGAAGAGCAGGAGTTCGATTTTATCTTTTCTTCGATTCCACTTCCTTACGAAGGAACGATTCCTGTTATGAGTGTTGATTATTTTATGCAACCGGATATGATCAAAAAGATCGAAGCCGCATTGGCCGCTGTCTTCACAGAAGAAGTGCTTTTGAACTACTTTAAGGAATCGTTATTCATCTGTGAACAAGAATTTGAAACAAAAGAAGCGGTGTTGCATTTTTTATGCCAACAAATCAAAGAACAGTATTCAATGCCTGAGAATTTTGAAACGTTGGTTTTTGAACGAGAAGCCTTTTTTGGAACCGATTTCTTACCGTCAGTCGCTTTCCCTCATCCCAATGCGCTGATTGGTGCAGAAACGGTGATTGCCGTTGCAAACTTGAAAAAGCCAGTGTTCTGGTACAAACAGACGGTTCGTCTCGTTTTCTTATTAGTGATTGCTGAACAAGATCACTTAAAAGTGAAACCGCTGAATGATCATTTGATCAAACAATGTTCTTCGTTGGATAAAGTAAACAAACTAGCTGCGACAACGGACTTTATGACGTTCATTAATTATTTAAAGGAGTAGTGTATGACAAATGAAAAAGTAACCTTAGAAGGTGCGTATAATTTTCGCGATTTTGGCGGCTATCGGACCAAAGAGGGCAAATACGTAGTGACTGGAAAACTATACCGCTCAGACGAATTGAGCAAATTGACAGAAGCTGATCAGAAAAAATTAGCAGCTCTGGGAATTGAGAAAATTATTGACTACCGCAATGCCCAAGAAAGAGCAGACAATGAAGACAAACCCATTGGGAATGCTCAGATACTTTATTTGACGCCAATTGCTGATATTGCTGCTTTAGCTTCTTCAGAAGAAGGGGAGCCAATGGCGCTTTCTGCAGAAAAAATCACCGCCGAAGTTGCAAAAGAATTGATGATTCGGCAAAATTATGAATTTGTTGAAAACAGTCAATGCAAGACCGTTTTTAAAGAAGTATTGGCCATTCATTTGGAAGCTGAAGGTGCAGTGGTTCAGCACTGTCGTGGTGGCAAAGACCGCACCGGGTATGGGGTTGCCCTGATTCAGTTACTGCTGGGTGTCAGTTATGAAGAGGTCATGGAAGATTACCTGCTGACCAACGAGTACAAAAGGGAGAAAAATACCAAGAGTCTCAAGCAGATACAAGAAGAAACGAACAACCCCGATTTTGTGGCAGCAATGCGATACTTCAAAGAAGCTGATCGGTGTTTTTTACAAACCGCTTTGGATTTGATTGAGGCTCATGGGGGGATTGAAACGTATGTAAAAGAAGAACTGGGTTTTTCACAGCAGAAAATCCAGCTACTTAAAGATAAATACTTGCGGGATTAAGTGAAGGAGGACCTTATGAATACACTGAAAGATAAAATACTAGCTGCAGCCGTTCAAGTACAAAACAATATTTATATGAAAGCCATTGCCAATGCAATGATGGGCTTAATGCCCGTCATGATGATCAGTTCCATTGCCTCCTTGATCAATGCGATCGACATTGGGGCAACGCAACAGATAATGGAACAAATTGGTTTGAAAGCATTATTAACCCAAGTCAACGCGATGACGATCGATGTCGTTTCCGTTTATGTCGCCTTTCTAGTTGGCTATAAATTAGCCGAGCATTTAAATGCGGATCAACTAAATGCCGGTATCATGAGTTTGGTATCATTTTTGATCTTGAGTCCGATTTCGACTTTAGAAGAAACCCGTACGATGGAGTTGTCGACCCTTGGCTCCGGTGGGATGTTTGTCGCCATGTTTGGCGGATTGTTGGGTGCCAGAATTTACATTTTATGTGTACAGAAGAATTTGATGATCAAAATGCCGGATTCGGTACCGCCGATCGTCAACAAATCCTTTGCAGCGATCGTGCCAGCAATTATTGTTTCAGCCATTATGGGCATCATTTACGTGGGTATGGCGGCAACTCCTTACGGCACACTGACAGATATGATCTATACTTGGGTACAAGCTCCATTGACCTTATTAGGAGCGAATATTTTTGCTTGTATGATCATTGTGGCGTTTATCGAATTTCTTTGGTTCTTTGGCATTCACGGAGTGTTGGCTGTTTATCCGATCTTGATGTTGGTCTTTTACCAACCAGGGCTTGATAATCTGGCGGCGTACAGTGCCGGCCAAGCATTACCACATCTGTTTACGATTGGGTTTATTTTGAACAATCGCGGGGCTCGTTCATTTGCAGTCGCTTTACTGGCTATTTTTGGCTGCAAATCAGAGCAACTAAAAGCTGTTGGTAAAATTGGATTGATCCCTTCCATGTTTGGTATTTCTGAGCCAATCAAATTTGGGATTCCTCAGGTGATGAATATCAGAATGCTGCTTCCCTTGATGTTAACACCGGCTGTTTCCGTGTTGTCAGCATATCTCTTAACAATTGTCGGCTTTTTGCCTTACCACAATGGAGTCAATATCCCAACTGGATTTCCGATTATTTTCGGTGGCTTCTTAGTGAATGGCTGGCAAGGGATCATTGCACAATTGATCCAATTTGTCTTATGTATCATCATCTACATCCCTTTTATGCGTCTGCAAGACAAAGCAGCACTAGCTGAAGAAAAGAATCTGCAAACCCAAGCGGCAGTCGTTGAGTAACAAATAACGAGAAAATGGAGGAAAAATGATGAAAAAAATAGTGTTAGTTTGCGCTGGCGGCATGTCTACTGGCGTCTTAGTAAATAATATGAAGAAAGCAGCGCAAGAAAAAGGAGAAGCGGTGGCGATCGATGCGTTCTCCATTGAATCGGTCACGACTGCAGCAAAAGATGCTGATTGCGTACTGTTAGGACCGCAAGTTTCTTACCGATTAAATGAAGTCCAAGGCTTAGTTGCTTGTCCAGCAGCCAGTATCGACATGCGCACCTATGGCATGATGGATGGAAAAAAAGCATTGGAACAAGCACTTGAACTAATAGGAGAGTAGAATGGAAGAAAAAGAACAAATTTGTTTTCAGATTATCTCGCAAGCGGGTATGGCAAGAAGTTGCTTTTTTGAAAGTATTCAAAAAGGAAGAGAAGCCCAGAATCTGGCTGCACTGCAAGCAATCGAAAAAGGAAAAGAACACTATCATGAAGCCCATTTGGCACATCGGAAGTTAGTTCAACAAGAAGCTCAAGGGGACAAAGTTTGGATGTCCTTACTATTAAGTCATGCGGAAGATCTTTTGATGAGCGCAGACATCATGAGTGAGCTTGCAAAAGAGTTTCAAGGGTTGTATGAAGAAATTCAGGCAATTAAGCAAACGATTCAGTCTACTGGCTTCTAGCCGAAAATCGCAATAAGAAAAAGAAACGAAGTGTCAGTCTTTTGACAATACACTTGGTTTCTTTTTGCTTAAATTTGGCACGCAAGTTGACAGGATTGCTTGAAAGTGTAGGATAGAAGAAAGATGGAACTTTAAATCAAGGCAAGGAGTCGGACGATGAAAGTTTTAAAATCCCATACCGCACTTTTGATCATCAGCAATACGATCACGATCATCCCGTATCTTTATTTCTTATCTTTGAGCAAAGAGCAGTCGCTAAGTGCAGCATTAGCCTTTGCGCTCTTTTATACCTTTCGCATGACAGGGGTCTTTTTCTTACAGACGCTTACGGCGCTTTTTGCACCATCATTGTTAGCAGCCAGTGTCTTGATCGGCGGCGCCGGCGCATTGGTAGGTATCTTGAGCACTTGGTGGAGCGCTGCACTCTTGCCAGCTGCTGGTTTGTTGGGGATCAGTGCTTCTTGGTTGCCGCCAGCTGACCTGATGGTACGCCAAAAAGCCAAGCTCACTGAACAGCCGCTGAAAAATGATTGGAAGGAGGCGCTGTTCTTTCTTTTCGTTTTATTGTTTGCCTTACGGTTGCCTGATGACCTTCAAGGCATTGGTCTATTTGGCAGTTATCTTGCACTCTTTATGCTGGCGGCTAAGAGTAGTCAAACCTTCAAAAACCTCCCAAAAAGACCGCTGATGCAGCGCAACCAGTTATTCAATAAGCAATTTTTGTTGTATTTCTTTTTCTTTCTCTTACTGTTTGGCTTGCGAGCCGCCAGGCTGATCAAGTCGAATGCCCTCTTTGAGTGGGCGATCACTGGTTTCTTGTTTCTCTTTGCTTTGCTACTGATCACTTTAACGAAACGCAGTAAGTCGTGGAGACAGCCGCTTCACTTGAACATCCTCACCTTTATTCGGGGAGTGATCGGTAACTTTCTTTTTCTTTTCGGCTCGGTCTATGTTACCGGTCGATTTGGGGCACAAGCGCTAAGCACGCACGTTTACTTACCATATGCACTGGGCCTTTTTGGTGCCATGTTTCTCGGAGGAAAACTCGCTCATCGTTTAGAAAAACAGCTGGTACCAACATATTTACTTGGGCTGATGGCAGGTGTTCTTCTGTTCAGCAGCGACACACTGATTCCAATAAGTTTATTTGTCATTAGCTTCTTTAATGCGGGATTGAATCAATGGCTCACGAAACAGTATTTGGCGGCAAAACCGGAAGCAATTGAACAGCAGAGTTTAGCCAAGTATGCCACACAAAGCAAAGGGAGTCTGGTACATCAATTTCTTTTGATGACACTCCTGTTTGTCATTCTTCGTTTTGAACATCAGCCGTTGGCTTTCTTGTTTCAGCTATCAGGAACGACGGCAACGAATCAGACCTCAAGGATCCAAAGCTTTTTAGAGCCAGCAAAATGGGGCTCGATTGCAGGATTACTGTGTTTGCTAGTAGGTGGATTGGTGGTATTTCGCCGACAATCAAAGAAAACAAAAGAATAAGCGTCTTTAGCAGTCACTATCTTGATTCAAGACAGTGGCTGCTTTTTTTGAAACCGCATAAAAACCGAACGTTCAGCGTTTTATCTTCCTTTATGATAGTGAATTTTATTGCACTATTTTCGAATAGCGTTAAAATAAGAACATCGTGTTAGTGAAAAAGGAACATTAAATGAACGGCTTTTTCCTGACAATGTCTTAGAGAACGGGGGAAATCAAACAAATGGCAACCATTCGCTATTTTAAAGGAGATGTTTTCCATACGCCAACTGATGGAAAACTAGAATATATAGAAGATGCATTGATTCAAGTCGATGATGCAGGGATCATCACGAAAGTCACTGCCAAAACAGATCAAGGGTATGAGTCAGAGCTGGCAAAAGCATCAGAGAATCTTCAGGCTTTATCTGAAGGCCAGTGCTTTTTACCAGGGTTTGTCGATCTGCATGTCCATGCACCGCAATGGCCGCAAGCAGGGATCGCGTTAGATGAACCGTTAAATGTCTGGTTAGATGAATGCACGTTTCCGCTGGAGGCAAAATATGCCGATCCAGCATTTGCCAAAGCTGTCTATCAAGATTTGGTGGCACAGCTATTGGCAAGAGGAACGACAACGGTTCTTTATTTTGCAACGATCCATCTAGAAGCGAGCCTTCAATTGGCGAAGACTTGTGCCGCTCTTGGTCAACGGGGATTAGTCGGAAAAGTCGTTATGGACGATCCCCAAGCCAATCCTGTTTTTTATCGGGATGCGTCAACAGAAGAGGCATTAGCGGATACAGAACGTTTTATTCAAGAAGTACAAGCAATCGCAAAGACCGCACCTCAAGGCGTTTATCCTGTGGTCACTCCGCGATTTGTCCCCAGCTGTACCGATGAAGGCTTGGCAGGCTTAGGCGCATTGGCTCAAAAATATGATGTCCATGTTCAGACCCACTGCAGTGAAGGGCAATGGGAACATGACTTTGTTCAAGAACGATTTGGCAAAACGGATACCGAAGTGCTGCAAGATTTCGGCTTGTTGCGTGACAAAGCAGTGATGGCTCATGGCAATTTCATCAGCCCAGCTGACGGCGCCCGTTTTGTCGAAACCGGCGCCGCAGTTGCGCACTGTCCCATCTCAAATGCCTACTTTGCCAATGGCGTGATCCCAATCAAGCGCTTGAAAGAACAAGGAGTCACGATTGGTTTAGGAACGGATATCTCCGGCGGTTTTTCACCGAGTTTGTATGACAACATCAAACAAGCTGTGATGTCTTCGAGAATGTTAGAAGATGGCGTAGATGTCACGCTTCCCCAAAATACACGAGGAGTAGCAGATTCTCGTATATCCGTGATCGATGCGTTCTCATTAGCGACAAAAGGCGGCGGTGAGGCACTGAAATTACCTGTAGGTGTCATCAAAGAAGGCTATGCGTTTGATGTACAAGTGATCGATACGCGACAAAAAGAAAATCCTTTGCCTGACTTCGGTGTGTTCACCTCACCCGAAGCAAGATTACAAAAAATCCTGTACTTAGCAACGATGCAAAATATTCGCCAAGTCTGGGTCCAAGGAAAAAAAGTACACGAAAAACGAGGAGAATGAGACAGTGGAATCAACGAAAAATAAACATTTAACGATCGGAATGAATGAAGACATTCCCTTTGGTCAAGCAGTACTTTTAGGGTTGCAGCATGTGTTGGCAATGGACGTGTATGTGCCGCCATTTATTATCGCAACGGCGGTGGCGATGTCCTCTTCAGATGCATCAGGTTTGATCCAATCGACCTTTTTAGGAGCAGGGATCGCTTCTTTGATCCAAGTCCTCTTTTTCTTGAAATTACCCGTATGTCAAGGGCCATCCTTTGTCCCCGTTGGAGCGATCATCGGTATTTATTTTGGTGCCAACGGCATGGACACGGTGTTAGGAGCCAGCATCGTAGGTGCCACAGCAGTCATTTTACTAGGTTTTACGGGCATTTATAAGTATATCGTTCGTCATTTTATTCCTACGATCGTCAGTGGAACGATCATTATGATCGTTGGGTTGACATTGCTGCCAACGGCCTTTACCAGCAATATCTATCCTGCCACTGAAACACTAAGTGCCAATCAAAACATGTTGTTGGCTGCGATTACTGCGGCGATTTTGATTTTGTTTTCCATGTTAGGCGATTATTTTCCGGGAATGGGAAAATACTTCCGAATCAGTTCGGTCATTATTGCTTTGGTTATCGGTACCGTGATTGCTTCCTTTATGGGGGGCGTTGATTTTCAGTCGGTGGCGGATGCTTCTTTCTTTAGTCTGCCAAAACTGGTATTTCTAAACTATGGCCTGCACTTTGATGTTTCAGCGATCTTAACGATGCTAGTGATCTATATGGTGCTCCTAGCAGAAACAACAGGTACTTGGTATGCGGTCAGTTCCGTGACAGAAGAACCTGTTACGGATGAACAGATCAATAAAGGCGTGATCGGCGAAGGATTAGGCTGCTTGGTTGCCGCCTTAGTAGGAACGACCCCTGTGACTGGTTATTCTACCAATGCAGGGATCATTTCGATCACCGGGGTTGCTAGTAAAAAAGTCTTTGTGATGGCATCCGTCTGGTTTATCCTATTGTCCTTCATGGGGAAACTTTCAGCCTTGATTCACGCAGTACCTTCTGCTGTCATCGGCGGCGTGTTCGCGGTCGTCTGTGTCATTATTTTGTTGAGCGGCTTTCGGGTCATTAAGAATGAAGAGTTTTCCGAGCGTGAGTTGTATATTATCGGGGTACCATTGATTATTGCCATCGGCTTGTTGTTTATGCCAGCAGAAATCAAAGAATCTGCGCCTCAATTCTTACAATATTTATTAGATTCACCGATTGCTTTAAGCGCTATTGCGGCGATCGTCATGAATAAATTGATCCCAGTGAAGAAAAAATAGGAAGTAAATGGGGAATGAGACCTTGTCTCGTTCCTTCTTTTGTTACAAGTCTGTGTAAAAAGAGGGTTTTTTGTAATATAGGAAAGGTTTTCTAAGGTTAACTGGTTTACCTGAAAACAAAATAACTGTAATGTTAAAAATTACAGCAGAGAAAAGCTTGATATGATAGTCTTTTTCAATTCTTACGAAACGTAAGGCAACTGTCGTTTTCGTAATCATCTGTAATGATTTCTTTACCTATGAAATATTCTTCGGTGTTAGACTTGTTTATGCGCTTGAGTCATCTCAAATGACGCAAAATGAGTTTCAAAGAAGGAGATTTAATTATATGAAGTCTTTAAAAACTGTTTTACTTAGTACAGCTGTCCTTGCCGGTTTCGGCCTTTTCTTAGGTGGGAAAGACGCCTTTGCAGACGAACAATACACTGTTCAATCTGGTGATACATTATCAACAATCGCTACTAACTTTTACGGTTATAGCTCTGATGATACGATCAGTGCGATCGTTGAAGCAAACGAGATTGCTGATAAAAACTTGATTTTTGTTGGGGAAGCATTGATCATCCCTACAGATGGCACTGCCACTTATACAGAATCTGCAAACACGACTGCTGCAGCAAGTGTACAACAACCAAGTGAACCAGCAGCTTCACAATCAAGCAACACACAATCTGCTGCTGCAAGCACACAAAGCAGCTCAAGCTACAGCTCTTCAGCTAGCGGCTCAGAAGCTTCAGCAAAAGAATGGATCGCAAACAAAGAATCTGGTGGTTCTTACACAGCGACAAACGGACAATACTACGGCCGTTACCAATTAACCAACTCTTACTTAAATGGTGACTATTCAGCTGCTAACCAAGAAAAGGTTGCCGATGAATATGTTGCATCACGTTATGGTTCTTGGTCTGCTGCCAAAGCATTCTGGGAAGCAAATGGTTGGTACTAAGATTCTAAAATGAATCTTGTCCATGACATCTAGTAATCAATTGCCCTTATTGGCGAGTACATCTTACTCGCTGATAAGGGTTTTTTTGTATCTTCTGAGAGAGATGAATGAATGTAACGCCGCATGCAACTCTCAAGAGTCATTTTCAGGCAACATGCCATTGATAAAAAATCCCTTTTTACACGGCAACCATGTATAATAGTAGGAAATAGAGCAGAAAGCGATTCAATCTGTCAAAATTGAGACAGAAAATGACGGTTTTGATAGTAGAAAGTGAGGGAAACACAATGAGTACATCGATTGAAGAAAAAATTGCACAAAAAATGCAGCGATTTCAAGCATTTGGGGAAGGCTTGCCGGGAGCCAAAGTCTATTACCGCGAAGATTGGGATGCAATCTACTTTGATTTAGTAGGAAAACAGTTTGGGATCATGAGTCCGCAAGCAGAAGAAACAGCATTTTTGACTTTGAAAAATCTGCCCGAGGTCA
Source organism: Enterococcus sp. CR-Ec1 (assembly GCF_002850555.1). Lineage (NCBI taxonomy): Bacteria > Bacillati > Bacillota > Bacilli > Lactobacillales > Enterococcaceae > Enterococcus > Enterococcus sp. CR-Ec1. The sequence continues at coordinate 3,016,139 of NZ_CP025223.1, read as the reverse complement.
ACGAAACGCTGCGAGAGCAATTTCCTGACGTCATCATTCCGGGGTATTATGCCAATAAGACCCATTGGAATACCATCAAGTTGGCATCTGATGCCTTGATGGAAGAAAACATCGAACAAATGATTTTGGTTTCCTACGATCTAGTCAAACAAAAACTGACAAAAAAACAAAAAAGTGAGCTGGAAAACAGCGAATCGTAAGTCAAAGATTTAGCGCCAGAAAATAAGGAAGACCCTCTTGAGGATCATCATAATCCCTTTATTATTCGTTATTTTCGCCAACATTTATGCAATATTTTCAAAGAGCTTTCATGAAAGCTCTTTTTGTTTTATTTGTTCGCTTGTTTCTAGTCGTGATCCATGGTAAATTGTTGTGCAACCGAAATTTTTTGGCAGTCTTTTCTGCTAAACACAAAGGAGTGGTACGTATATGGATCTGGTCTTACGCCATGTCAAAAAGTACAAAGCGGCAACCAGCATTGCCTTATTATCGGTCATTTTAATGGTCGTTGCTGCATTATGGCAGCCAAAGCTCTTGCAGCAAGTGCTAGAATCAATTATTACCGAAAACAATGATGAAATGAAAAAAATTGGTGTGCAGTTGATTGGGCTAGCATTGCTAGGACTTGTTGCAGGGATCATCAACACGGTTTTTTCTGCGAAAGTGGCGCAAGGCGTTAGTGCCGATATTCGAGAAGAAATGTTTCGGAAAATCCAGACTTTCTCATTTGGTAATATCGAAACCTTCTCGGCAGGAAACTTAGTGGTGCGTTTGACCAATGACATCACGCAAATTCAAAACTTAGTGATGATCTCACTACAATCGTTGTTTCGCATCCCGTTCTTATTTATCGGTGCCTTCATTTTGGCGATGACAACCATGCCGCAACTGTGGTGGATCATCGTCTTACTGATTATCGCTGTTCTAGTGATTACGGCACTCTCCTTTACACGGATGGGGAAACACTTTATGATTATCCAAAACTTGATCGACAAAATCAACGGGATCGCCAAAGAAAATTTGATGGGGATTCGTGTGGTGAAATCCTTTGTCCAAGAAGACAACCAACTGCAAGGCTTTTCCAAAGTCAGTGAAACGTTAACGAAGCATAATATTATTGTAGGAACCCTGTTCTCTGTAATGATCCCCTCCTTTATGCTGGCGGCCAACTTAGCAGTGGTCGGCGCGATTTTCTTTGTCAGTGATCTAGCGAAAGATGACCCAACCTTGATTGGGGGAATTGCCTCATTCATGAATTATTTGATGCAAATTATGATGGCGATCATTATCGGCGGCATGATGATGATGATGACTTCACGGGCTGCAGTTTCGCTAAAACGGATCAAAGAGATTCTAGATACCGAACCGGATCTGCAATACCAAGATGTCCCAGAACAAGAATTGTCTGGAAGTGTCGCTTTTGAAAACGTCAGCTTCCGTTACCCTGGGGATGAAAAAAATGCCCTAACGGCTATCAGTTTTACCATCAAACCTGGCGAAATGATTGGGATCGTAGGAGCGACTGGTGCCGGCAAATCAACACTGGCGCAGCTGATTCCCCGTTTGTTTGACCCAACGGAAGGTGTCGTGCGGGTTGGCGGCGTTGACCTAAAAGAAGTCAATGAACAAAGCTTGCGTAAAACGGTCGCCTTTGTCTTGCAAAAAGCGATCCTCTTTTCAGGAACGATTGCCCAAAACTTGCGGCAAGGGAAAAAAGATGCTTCAGAGTCTGAGATGTCTCGGGCAACAGAAATCGCCCAAGCCAGTGAATTTATTCAAAAATTGACAGCGGGTTTTGAAGCGCCGGTCTCCGAGCGCAGCAGCAATTTTTCTGGAGGACAAAAGCAACGCTTATCGATTTCTCGAGGCGTGATCGGTGAACCGAAAATTTTGATTTTGGATGATAGTACGAGTGCATTAGATGCGCGTTCGGAGAAATTGGTTCGCGAAGCGTTTGAAAAACAATTAAAAGACACGACAACAATCATTATCGCGCAAAAGATTGCCTCTGTTGTGAAAGCCGACCGTATCTTCGTTTTAGATAATGGACGTCTGGTTGGTGAAGGAAGCCATGAATTTTTAGCCAATAACAATGCCATCTATCAAGAAATCTTCGCAACACAGAAAGGAGAGGAGTAACCATGACAGATTTGTTCAAAGCGAGTAAATTTTTCTACCATTACTTAAAACAATACAAGTGGTCGTTTCTATTCATTTTTGTAACGGTGATTCTGGCAACGTATCTGCAAGTACAAGCGCCAGTCTTTATCGGAGAAGCGTTCCAGGAATTGGCGAATTATGTTGGCGGTTTGATGCAAGGGGTCGATGATAAATCGGCTTTTCTATCGATCATTTGGAAACTGTTGATTTTTTATGTCTTAGCCAGTGCAGCTAATTTTGTCTATAGTATCTTGTTCACGCAAGTGGTGGGGAAATCAACCAACAGAATGCGGATCGGTTTATTTAATAAACTGGAAAAATTGACGATCAAATTCTTTGATTCTCATCAAGACGGTGATATTTTGAGCCGTTTCACCAGTGACTTGGATAACATCCAAAACAGTCTGAACCAAGCATTGTTGCAAGTGCTGACCAATGTAGTCTTAATGGTGGGGATCTTGATCATGATGTTCCGTCAAAACGTTGAATTGGCATGGGCAACGATTGCTTCTACCCCGATTGCGGTGTTGATCGCGGTGATCGTGATCCAAAAAGCCCGCAAATATGTCGATCTGCAGCAAGATGAAGTCGGAAAATTAAACGGCTATATCGATGAAAAAATCAGTGGTCAACGAATCATCATCACCAATGGACTGCAAGAAGAAACCATCGATGGTTTTCTGGTCCACAACCAACAAGTCCGGGAAGCTACCTACAAAGGGCAAGTCTACTCTGGGCTGCTTTTCCCCTTGATGCAAGGGATGTCCTTGTTGAACACGGCAATCGTGATTTTCTTTGGTGGCTGGTTAGCATTGAACGGTGACTTAGAACGTTCCGTTGCTTTAGGATTAGTTGTGACCTTTGTCCAGTATTCGCAGCAGTATTACCAACCATTGATGCAGATCTCTTCTGGTTACAGCATGATTCAGTTGGCGATCACCGGTGCGCGCAGAATCAATGAAATGTTTGATGAACCTGATGAGGTCAAACCAAAAGACGGGATCAAAGTGAAGGACATCAAAGAGGCGGTTGCTTTGAATCATGTGGACTTTGGGTATGACAGTCAAAAATTGGTCCTAAAAGATGTGTCGATCACGGTCAACAAAGGCGAAATGGTCGCATTGGTCGGACCGACTGGTTCAGGAAAAACGACCATCATGAACTTGTTGAATCGCTTCTATGATGTGAATGGTGGTTCTGTGACCTTTGACGGCATCGACATCCGGGAGCTAGACTTGGATCTGCTGCGTTCTCAAGTGGGAATCGTTTTGCAAGAATCCGTGCTGTTCTCAGGGACGATTCGTGAAAACATTGCTTTTGGGAAACCAGAAGCGACCGAAGCAGAAGTCATTACAGCAGCGAAACAAGCCAATATCCATGAGTTTGTTATGACGTTGGAAAAAGGCTATGACACGGAGATCACCGAAGAGAACAATCTTTTCAGTACTGGTCAAAAACAATTGATGAGTATTGCCCGAACGATTCTGACTAATCCAGAATTGTTGATTTTGGATGAAGCCACCAGTAATGTCGATACCGTGACCGAAGCGAAAATTCAACGAGCAATGGATGAAGCAATCAAAGGACGAACCAGTTTTGTGATCGCCCATCGCTTGAAGACAATTTTGAATGCCGATCGCATCGTTGTCTTGAAGGACGGCGAAGTCATTGAAGAAGGCAATCACCATCAATTGGTGGCGGCTGACGGCTTTTATGCGGAACTGTATCACAATCAATTCGTTTTTGAATAAGCGCAAACCAACGTAAAATCATCAAGAAGACACTAGCAGGACAGCCCGCTGATTTCGTCAACCAATCGACGAGACAGCGGGCTGTTTTTTTAGGTTAAAGTAAGCACTTCTTATGACGACAATGTCTATGAGCAGTTAGTGGTATAAGGGGGCCGTTGTTCTGATTACCAAAAAAGACCAGCCTGAAGCATGGTCTTCTTTGGCTGTTTAGTGATACGCAGCGGTTTGAGCCAACCACTCAATAAAATGGTCAGGCTGTTGCGTATCCTGTGCCACGATATTCCACTGCTGGTTTTTGCAGCGAGTGCATTGATGCAGCAGCTGATAGCCTTTTTTGGAATGTTGGCGATAATCGATGGGTCGCATCAGGCCATGGCAAGTATTTTGACGATCACCCGGGCGAATATCCACGTGTAACGAGTAGAGACACTGAGGACAATGGTTGCGGTAAGAACCATTGGTCAAGGGTGCCACAGGCGTACTGCAGTTTTTACAAACAAAGGTCGTATTTTCACCTTTTCTCATTTTGCTTTCCTCCAAAAGAATGATTTCTTTTGAGAGAAAAGGGTTCCGTTCGTTCTTCATCAGGCTTCTTTGGCTAGGGACACATTCACCGTCCGTAACGATTACTTCTGCTTCCAGCTTCATGCGATTTCGCAATCCGTACCACGCTTAGTTTTTTCGTTTTGTGCTAAGCACTGTGTTGCGGCAGCCCACAACCCAGCAGTAAGTGTAGTCCAAAGTCACTGTCATTGGCGTCGTCCCCTAGAAAGCAATTGAGGAATGCTTTTTCATAGAGTCCCTCCTATGTGTTTATGAGGGGATTATAGCAGAAATAGAGTTGGAATTCTATGACAGAGAAAACCTGATCGTAATTTATCTCCTTTTTTATCTTTAAAAACAACAAAATGTAGATTATAATGCTAATTTATGACAAAATGTTCGTATGTAGGTTTCGCTCAATTTTATTTTGGTCACTGAAGAAGAGACACGGAATCACAAAATGGAGGAAGGATGACCTAACGAAAGGAGAACAAAAATGTTTGGTACGAACAAGAAATCTGAAAATTCGAATGGCACACAAGGCAAGAAACGAAAAAAGCGTTTGACTGTAGAAGACCTGATCAACCAGTATATTGTAGAAAAAGAGGTTCATGAATTGAGTGAGGAACTGTCTGTTCAGATCTTTAATGACTTATCTGCACACCGAATACATTTCATGGAGATCCCCAACCTTAGTTACAAAAATCTCGGAGCAGCTATCCAAATCGACCAAAACTGGATTAAAATCAAGCAACAAGATACGATCATCAAACAACAGGCACAGATCATTCAGCTTTTGAAAGAAACACGATAGAAGAAAAGTATTTTTTTCTATTGAAAAACCGAAGAACGAGCTGAGCGTTTTTCCTTGAATAGGAGGGCCGTTAGCTGGTTCTTCGGTTCTTTGTTGACGATGAAAGATTAATAATACTCCCCGTGGCGATAGTCCCATGAGTTGAAGTGATCAGAAAGGTACATTTGGATTTTTTCAACATCGAGTCCTTTACGGATCAAGACAGGTGCGGGAGTGATGGAGCGTTGGTCTCCTTGCTCTGGAATCAAGTTACCGTCTTTATCAACGAAAGAAACCATGACTCCTTGTTCGTAGCGGGTTTCCAGCGTTTTGTCTGGTTGGATCGATGCAACATAGTCGTTGCCTTCAATGATTAGATCGGCTTCTTGCGCGATTTGTTCGCCGATCCCTTCAACAAGTCCGCGGTTTCCTTTGCCTGAAGGGTTCGCTGAGCTGGCGAAAAGCAATTTCTTTTTTTGATCCCAAAGTTCTTTTGAGATCTGCTCACCAGGGACACCGAATTTGATCACGAAACAGCTGGTTCCCCGAACGTCCGTCATCAATTCTTCTGAACCATCTTTTGGGATATAGGCTTTTCCTGATTCTTTCCAAGGCAAAATCGCACCGAATAACACGTCATTGTTCCAACACGTTTCATAAACGGCGGCGGTTTCCGCATTTAATTCGGCTAATTCATGTAGCTGCTCCAATGAGCTGCAAAGAACGACACCTGGTTTGTTACGCTTGCGATTCTTTGCTGAAAACTTGCGTTCCAGCCCTTTTTTATCAGAGACGGCAATGATATAGCCGACTTTGGTTGGGCAGACGATCACTTTGCCTTCTTCATTCAAATAGTTGATCGCTCGTTGGTTTGGTTCTCCTGTCCATGGGACTTGTTTTGTTTCATTCACTCTCTTCATCCTCCCTGTCTTCCAATGAATCGCCGTTATGAAAAATATAACGGAATATTCTGAAAATTCTGATTGAATATGGTTACCCTTGATGATAAGGGAATCAATCCGCGTAGTCAAGGGGATTTACACCAGAATGTAAAAAGAGTGGGATAGAAAGATCGAATATGCATCACTAGAGAATAGAGTGAATGATTGACAGCAATACTATTTTTTTCCGCTTTGTATGAAAAAATCGACTGTTTTTTATGTTATTTATATGGGAAGATAGGCTTATAGATAGAAGAATGCAATCAAATTGATAGTTTCTTTGAAAAAAAGAAAGAGGAGTATCATGAGTGAAAAGAAAAAAATACGCAAGCTTTTGCTGGCATCGATTGTCGCTGGGAGTATCTATGGCGGCGGTGCCTTGCTTTTTGGGTTACTGGTCAGTTATAACGTCCTCTTGTTAGATGGTGTTTATACATTGATTGGTGCAGTGATGTCACTGATTGCTTTGTATGTGGCAAAATATATCCAAGCCCAAGACTTTGAACGTTTCCCATTCGGCAAAGAAGCGTTGATGCCGTTGGTTGTTTTTATTCAATATAGTATCATCTTGCTGATCTCAATTTATGGAATCATTGAATCTGCTTTTAGTTTATTACACGTCAGTGATGGCATGATTGATCCAATCGGTTTGTATTTCTCGCTGATTGGTACGATCTACTGTTTCTCTTTTTACTTGTACTTAAAAAAGAAACCACTGACTCATCCCTTTTACTGGGTAGAACTAGAACAATGGCGTTTCGGCTTTTTCTTTAGTCTGGGTGTCGTCGGTTCATTTCTTGTGTCATGGCTGATTCAAGCCAGTCCCTATGGAAATTTCGCGATGTATGTCGACCCAATCATCTCCATCGGGATCACCTTGTTCTTTATTCAGCTTTCGATTAAAGAGTTGAAAGCGGCCATTCTGGAATTGACTTCTTCAACTCCGAAAGAAGAACTACGAGAGTCCATCATGACGATCGTTGAAAAAGAACTGCGCGCAGAAGAAGTGGTGGACTTTGTGTTACGTACCGCCAAAGTCGGCAATCAAGTCATTGTGGAATTAGATGTGGTGATTTTACCTGCAACACCTCTCGATACAGTTGGGCGGCAAGATCCCTTGCGAGAACGATTGAATCAAGCAATCAGCCAACAGATTTCCGGTTATTCCCTCTGGCTAAACATAAATTTTGTCGGTGACATCAAATGGGCGTATAGTGAGGAGTAAGAATGGCTGCAAAGCGGCTTGAATAAACCGTGAAAATGACAGAGAAAAGAGGAAACAAATGACAATTCTGAAAACCTATGGAAAAATCACCGCAGCACTTTTCTTGTTAGCGGCAAGCATCAATTTATTTTTAGGCCCGCATCATGTGGCAGCTGGCGGTGTCAGCGGAATCGGTATTTTATTAGAGTCAGCCCTCGGTTGGGATCGAGCGGCTGTGATCATGGTCTTGAATATTCTCATGCTTATTCTTGCCTATGCCTTTTTAGGGAAGGGGCCTTTTTTGAAAGTCCTCTATGGTAGTTTTGCTTTTCCAGTAGCAATTGCTTTAGTCCCAGAATATATGGTGGCTGAAGATCGGCTGCTTTCCGTGATATTTGGCAGTGCGATTTTTGCTTTAGGAGTAGCGATTTTGTACAAAAATCAATCTTCTAGCGGTGGTACAACGATTCCACCGCTGATTTTCAAGAAATACTTTAATTTGAATCCAGCGATTGGCTTGCTGGCGACCGATGCGATCGTGGTCTCCATGAACTTGTTCGTTTTCGGGTTTGAAGAGTTCTTGTTTGCGATATTATCGATCGTGATCACCTCTGGTGTGATGACCTACATTGAAACGGGCTTTAACCGGAAGAAATCCATCATGATCTTAAGTGAGAACCACGTGAACGAGATTCGAGAAGCAGTCTTTGATAAAACAGCTCGTGGTGCCACACTATTGGCTGCCCAAGGCGGCTACCAGCAAGCAGACAAACAAGTACTGTTGATCGTGGCCAGCGACCAAGAATTTATGCAGATCAGACAAATCATTGAGACCATTGACCCAAAAGCGTTTGTGATCGTCAATAATGTCTCAGAAGTACTGGGCCAAGGCTTTAGTTATCACCCAATCGAATGAGCGTATTCTCGCTTGTTCAGCGTATGAAACCACCCTCGTCAAGTAGGCAATCTACTCGACGAGGGTGGTTTTTAAGGTCCATGATTTTCAAATAGCTTTACTCCGTAAAGTAATCGGGAAAGGCCTTTTCCACAAAAATCAAATCGTTATCAATGACATCAATGTGTTGTCCGACCAAGGGAGCAATTTTGGCTTGGTCTTTTTCTTTTAAAGTGGCTAAGATTTCTTCGTGATCCCGCAAAATAATTTCCCAAGACAATTCCTCCACCTCTAAACGTAAGAAGCGGAAGCGATTTAAAGGCAGATTGATCGTTTGTAGCCAATTCCAGACATTTTCTTTGTCGGCGATTTTATAAATCAACTGATGGAAGGCCTCGTCGAGTTGGAAAAACTCGATTTCATCCTTCAATTGGGCATAGGTCCGCTGCAAAATAACGAGTTTTTCTAGTTCTTTCAGCTGCTCTTCTGTAATGGCTTGGCAGGCCGCTACGAATACTTCTTTTTCAAGCGTCTCTCTGACAAAACGAGCTTCTTCAATTTGTTTGATACTGATTTTAGAAATATAGGTGCCGCTTTGGGGAACGACATGGATCAGTGCTTCACGGCGCAGACGAATAATTGCTTCACGGATCGGCGTCCTGCCAATGGTTAGCCGCTGCTCCAATTCCTTTTCAGATATTTTTTGACCGGGAATCAGTTTGGCGGTTAAAATCAACTCTTTGATTGATTCATAAGCTTGTGATTGAAAATTTGTAGGGTTCAACATAAACGCTTCTTTCTGTATCAGGCATTCAATTACCTTCTAAAGAAAAACTCTGAAGGAAGGTGCCTAGGGATAGTTTTGAGTAATAAAACTAGTATATAAGTTGAATAACCTTTTGTAAAGGCTTGCAATTCAGTATAGAATGAACTAGAATACTAATATATCAGTTTTAAGAAAAAGGAGGAAGTAGGATGTTTGATTTTGCTGCCTTGAAACAGGCAGGAGTTACGATGCCGATCGTTCCCAAAGAAGTGACGGATCAATCAGATACTCAGTTTCAATGGTTACACTTTGGTGGGGGAAATTTGTATCGGGCATTTCACGCAGAAGTAGCCCAAACGTTGATCGATCAACAAGCGCTGACAAAAGGAATCGTAGTTTGTGAAACCTTTGATGAACAGGTGATTGATCAAGTATATGCCCCTTACGAGAATGATATTTTAGAAGTGGTCATGCATGAAGGGGGACGGTTGGAGAAAAAATTGCTCCAGTCAACGGCGGCTAGTTATTATTGCCATCCTTCCCGCATTGCGAGTTATGAGCAAATACGCAAAGTATTTCAGGAGCCGTCACTACAGTTGGTTACCGTAACGATCACAGAAAAAGGCTATGGCTTAAAAGACAGTCAGGGGAAATTTTTACCTGTCGTACAAGCGGATCTCGCTGCGGGTCCCCATCAGGTCAACCATACAATGAGCATTTTGGCTAGCTTTTTATGGGATCGTTTTCAATCAGGGGCACTTCCGATCGCTATGGTTTCCACCGATAATTTTTCGCAAAATGGGCTCCGTTTCCAAACGGCGATTGTCACCATTGCAAAAGAATGGCAAAAGCTGGGGCATGTTTCAGAAGCGTTTGTCCGATACTTAGAAAACAACGCGCAGGTGACGTTTCCGTGGTCAATGATCGATCGGATCACGCCAAATCCTTCAACAGCAGTTGCAGAAGAATTAGCAGCAGCTGGGATCGAGCAGCTGCCAGTCATCCGTACCGATAAAGGAACGAATATCGCTCCGTTTGCTAACACAGAGACGACTCATTACCTGGTGATTGAAGATGATTTTCCAAATGGTCGCCCGAATTTGGATAAAGCGGGGGTGATCTTGACGAGTCGAGAGATCGTCGACAAAACCGATAGTATGAAAGTCACAACTTGTTTGAATCCACTGCATACCGCAATGAGTTTGTTCGGCTGTTTACTCGGTTATACATCCATTGCTGCGGAAATGACCGATCCAGATATTGTTGCTTTGATCAAAGGAATCGGCTATCGTGAAGGCTTGCCGGTAGTGGAAGATCCTGAGATCATTCAGCCAAAGAAATTTATCGATGAGGTGGTGGGCCTTCGTTTACCCAATCCGCTGATTCCTGACACTCCACAGCGGATCGCCGCAGATACCTCACAGAAAATCGCCATCCGTTTTGGCGAAACCATCAAAAAGTATGTGGAGAAAGAAGGCTCGGCTTCTGAGCTGACTTTCATTCCCTTAGCGATTGCAGGCTGGTTGCGTTATCTATTAGCGATCGATGATGAAGGCCATCCATTTGGTCCAAGTCCTGATCCCCTCTTAGCAGAATTACAAGAGATTTTACGTGAGTGTCAGTTAGGGACAGCCGCCGATGTTCAAGGGATCATTCGACCAATCCTAGCAAATCCGCAGATTTTTGGTTTGGATCTCTATCAAGCAGGAATCACTGAAAAGGTGGGTCACTTGTTCGCTAAGATGCTGGCAGGAACCGGCGCAGTCCGTAAAACATTACATGAAACAGTAGAAGGGATCGAATAAAAAATGGAAATGACATTTCGTTGGTATGGAAAAGACTACGATAAAATCAAGTTAGCAGATATCCGTCAAATTCCTGGAATGAAAGGCATCGTCGGCACACTCTTTGATTTGCCTGCTGGGGCAGTTTGGCCGAAAGAACGGATCAAGGCGCTCGTGGAAGAAGTCGAAGCAGCTGGACTTTCCCTGAAGGTGATCGAAAGCGTCAATATTCATGATGACATCAAGATTGGCTTGCCTTCGAGAGACCTGTATATCGAAAACTACAAAAAAACGATTCGTAATTTGGCAGCATATGGGATCGAAGTGATCTGCTATAATTTTATGCCGATTTTCGATTGGATCAAAACGGATCTCGATTATCGCTTAGCCGACGGTTCTTCTACGATGGCATTTGAAAAAGCAGGGATTGACAAAGACCCAGAAGAGATCGTCAAAGAAGTTGAGGAGTCAAGCTCTGGCTATACCTTGCCAGGCTGGGAACCAGAACGTTTGGCACATGTCAAAGAATTGTTTGCTGCGTATAAGGATGTCGATGATGACAAATTAAGAGAAAACTTTGCTTACTTCCTAAAAGCCATTATTCCCACCTGTGAAGAGGTCGGCATCAAGATGGCTGTTCATCCAGATGATCCTCCCTATTCGATTTTTGGTCTGCCTCGTATCGTTAAAAACCGCGATGATTTGGATTGGGTCTGCAACGTGGTCGACAGTCCGTCAAATGGTATCACACTTTGTACTGGCAGTATCGCCGAAGACCCAGCCAATAATGTCTATGAGATTTTGGCTGAGTTTTGTCGCCGGGACCGGATTCCTTTTGCTCATGTTCGTAACATTCAATACTTGGGCAATGACAAAGACTTTTATGAAGCACCGCATCTCTCCTCTGAAGGCTCGTTAGACATGTATCAGATCCTAGAAGCGATGTACAAAAATGGCTTTGACGGCTATATTCGACCAGATCATGGGCGAATGATCTGGGGAGAGAAGGGACGTCCAGGCTATGGCTTATATGATCGGGCGATCGGCGCTTCCTACTTATTAGGGTTGTGGGAAGCCATCGACAAGAGCGTGGGGCGTTAAGAAAAGGAGCGAAGAAATGTTTTTAACTGACGATTTTATTTTGAAAAACAGCTTTGCCAAACAGTTATACCATGAGTATGCAAAAAAGCAGCCGATCATTGATTACCATTGTCATTTAGATCCGAAAGAGATTTTCGAAGACCAAAACTTCACCAATCTGACCCAAGCGTGGCTGGCGGGGGACCATTACAAATGGCGCTTAATGCGAGCCAATGGTGTTGCAGAATCTTTGATCACTGGCGATGCTGATGACTACGAAAAATTCTGTGCTTGGGCGCAGACCTTGGAGGCTTGCATTGGCAATCCCTTATATGTCTGGACCAATTTGGAATTGAAGCGAATCTTTGGTATTGATGAGCGGTTGACACTAGCCAATGCAGCAAGCATTTGGGAAAAAGCCAATCAACAGTTGCAGACGAAGGAATTTTCACCACGAGGGCTGATCAAAAAGATGGCCGTTGAGGTGATCTGTACGACGGATGATCCCATTGATTCGTTGACGTATCATCAAAAGCTGGCAGAAGAATCCTTTGCTGTGTATCCTACCTTTCGTCCTGACAAAGCAATCAATCTGCAGAATTCAGAATTTCCAGCATACCTTAAGCAATTGGCTGCAGCTGCGAGCAAAGAAATCACTAGCTATCAAACGCTGGTTGAAGCATTGACCGTGCGTATTTCCTACTTCCAGCAACGGGGCTGTCGTTTAGCAGATCACAGTCTATCACGTCTTGGAGAGGAAGCCTACGATACCGCTGCACTTGAAGCGATTTTTCAGAAGCGTTTGACCACTGGAACACTGACTAATGAAGAAATCAGACAGTTTCAAACCGGCTTGCTGATTGACTTGATGCGCCAATACGCAAAGCAAGGCTGGACCGCGCAATTGCATCTGATGGCGACTCGCAACAACAATCAAAAACTTTTCCAACAACTAGGACCTGATAGCGGCGGTGATGCGATGGGGGACGATCGTCTAGTGAGCGGCTTAAGTCGGACATTGGCGCAGCTTCAGGCGGAAAGTTTATTGCCGAAGACGATTTTGTATTCACTGAACCCCAAAGATTATCCAGTGTTGACTGCGCTGATGGGGGCGTTCCAAGAAGAGAGCAAAGGCAAGCTGCAATTAGGCTCTGCTTGGTGGTTCAATGATACGTATTCTGGTATGCGATATCAGTTGACGACCCTAGCAGAAGGCGGGATTCTTGGAAACTTCGTCGGCATGCTGACGGATTCTCGCAGCTTTTTGTCTTATCCACGCCACGAGTATTTCCGGCGGATTTTGTGTCAGGTGATCAGTGAATGGGTAGAAGACGGACAACTACCAGCAGATGAAATATATTTAGGGCAGATCGTCGCAGATATCTCATATCACAATGCGAAAACCTACTTTGATTTTCCAAACTAATGACTACTCGATTCGTTCTTGGCTTGCTAGAGAAGGAATCGAGTGTTTGGATGGCTATTGCTAAAGTTGCGTCTGTTCATTTACTATTGGCAGGGAATCCAGTACTATGATAGAAAGAATCAAAGAAGGAGCGAACAGTATGAATCCATTCTATGAAGAAGTCTATGCGCTGGCGCGGCAGATCCCTTTTGGTAAAGTCGTCTCCTATAGTCAGATTGCGTGGAAATTGGGACAAATCAACGGCGCGCGAGCAGTCGGTCGAGCGATGCGCTTGAGTCCTCAGGATGTCCCTGCTCATCGAGTCGTGCGGGCAGATGGCGTCTTAGTTGGTTCCTCCGCCAATGTGCGAAAAGCAGCACTCGTCAATGAAGGGGTGGTCTTCAAAGCCAGTGGTCGTATCGATATGAAGGCTTGCAGTTGGTCCATGAGCGAGATCGCTCCCGCTCAAATGAAGGAGCCATTATGAAAAAACGTGAATTTATCGTGCAAGATCTGTTGAGTAAAATCTATCAGGAAGAATTTTCTGCCGGCAAATTACCCAACCAAAGAACCCTTGCGCAAACCTATGGCGTTTCTCGGTTTACGATCCAGCAAGCAATCAAAAACCTTGAAGAGATCGGGATCGTCAAAGTGGTACAAGGTTCAGGGATTTTTATCCATGAAAAATGGGTCAAAAACCCAATGATCTTTAATTCCTTGACCCGCACTCCTTATGACCGCATCCATTCCAAAATGATTTCCTTGAATAAGGAGGCAGCAACGTTGGATGAACAGCAGATTTTCCAAATAGGCCCAGACGAGGAAGTCTGGACCTTTGAACGAGTGCGGATCGTCAATTACAAAATCGAACAGCTGGAAACCTCTAAATTGCCCGTCAGCCTATTTCCCGAATTGACACAGGAAATCGTGGAGCACTCGATCCAACGCTATGTCGAAAGCTGCGGGTACCGTATTTCCCACTACATCACCAGCTATACCCCCATCACCACATCGACCGCTCAATCGGGCATTTTATTGTGCAAGCGGGGGACGCCGGCAATGCAGATCAGCAATCGGGCGATTTTAGAAGACGGCCGCGTGTATGAGTTCAGCAATATCGTTGCCATTGATTATGCCGTGACCTACATCCGTCCCTTTGACCGTGAGATCCATCGCTCACGCATCGATTGATTTGGAAAAGCAAATGTGCCAGTTGCGTCTTTTTTATCCAGAAAGAACAAAAGACATCCCCTGTCGGTTGGACAGGGGATGTCTTTTGTTGTGTTTAAGGAGTGATCAATGTGCCGTCTGGTGTACGGCTCTGGGTCCATTCATGAGGACGGTAAACCACGGGAAATTCCGCAGCTGCTGCTTCATCGAACGTGATTCCGATCCCACTTTTCTCGATCGGATAAAAATAGCCGTTTTCAGGTTGCGGACTGCCACCAAAGACCGACTGGGTATTTGCTGGGATCGCAATCGTTTCTTGGATCGCGGCATTGTGCAGATGGATATTTAGATGGGTGTTGACGGCTAAGCCGACAGGGCTGATATCAGACGGCGTGTGCCAAGCGATCCGAATGCCCATCGCATCGCAGAAGTGAGCCAATTTCAATGCTGGCGTGATCCCACCGATTTGTGAGACATGGGCACGCATAAAGTCAATCTGTTGATTTTTGACTAGCTCTTGCCATTCCATCGGATTATTGAACAATTCGCCGGTCGCGATCGGGGTCGCCGACTGGCTGCGGAGTTGCTGCAACCACTTGTTTTGATCCGGCGGCAAAATATCTTCTAGGAAAAAGAGATTAAAAGGTTCAGCGGATTTTGCAAATTGAATCGCTTGGTTTGGATGCAGCCGTTCATGCACGTCATGCAGCATTTGAAATTGATTGCCGTATCGTTCTTGGATCGCAGCAAACATTTTCAGTGTTGTGTCCATGTAGTCTGTTTGATCAAAATAGGAACCAGCGATGGGCTGATCGGGTGTTTGCAGTTGGCTAGGATTTCCACCATAAAAGCCTAATTGGCAACGGATATAGCGATACCCCTCAGCCAAGAAGCGATCGATTTCTTGATAAAGGCCTTCGAGATTATCTG
This sequence comes from Enterococcus sp. CR-Ec1, assembly GCF_002850555.1. Lineage (NCBI taxonomy): Bacteria > Bacillati > Bacillota > Bacilli > Lactobacillales > Enterococcaceae > Enterococcus > Enterococcus sp. CR-Ec1. The sequence continues at coordinate 3,000,717 of NZ_CP025223.1, read as the reverse complement.
CCACGGCATGGGTATAGGCGGGAATCGCCGTACGCGCTTTTCCACCTAACAGTTGATACAATGGCATATCGGCTAATTGTCCCTTGATGTCCCATAAAGCCATGTCGACTCCTGAGATGGCATTGTAGGTGATCGGACCATTCCGCCAGTAAGAGTTGACATTCATCACTTGCCAAAGATCTTCGATTTGATTGGCATCGCGGCCAAGTAAGAGGGGGCGTAAATACTCGTCAACGACGGTTTTTACGGCTAGTGGGCGAAACTGGAAGGTTGCGCAGCCTAACCCAGATACGCCTTTGTTCGTTTCTACTTTAACGACAACAAGGTTATGGCGATCAGGTTTGATCGCAAAGGCTTTGACGTCGGTGATGATCGTTGGTGTCATTTCATTCACTCCAATTTTTGTCTCTAGTTGCTATAGCCATTGAAACATGCTTGGCAACCGCTGTCAATTTGGTCTAATAAAAACTAGATATACACCATAAAACCAGTCCAATTTTTTACTTTTTTATAATAAAACGTTGATATATAGCGTTTTTATTCTGTTTTTATCAAAAAAGGACTGGTTTTACAAGTATGTGTGAGCATGCTACTATGTGTGTGAAAACGGAAACACCTGAAAGGGCGCCCGTCAAAAGGATCAGGACCGTTAGCAAACAACAGGGGGAAAAAAAGATGACCAAAGAAGACATCGTAAAACAGATTATTAAAGATGTTGGCGGATCAGAAAATATCAACAATGCATGGCACTGTATGACTCGCTTGCGTTTTGATTTAAAGGATGAGAAGAAAGTCGACTATGCGGCGTTAGAAAAAACACCCAAAGTCGTAGGAACAAAATATCAAAGCAATCAGCTGCAAGTAGTGATAGGAACGGATGTTGCTGATTATTATGCACCTTTAGCCAAAGAATTAGGTCTTGATGAAGCGAACCAAGGGGGAACATCAGAGAAAAAAGGGGCCGTTTCCTTATTTATGGATACCGTTTCTGGCGTTTTTGGTCCGATCGTTCCAGCTATCGCTGGCGCAGGAATGATCAAAGGATTAATGGCTGGATTGGTGGCTTTGAATGTCATCTCTAATCAAACAGACACCTATTTAGTGATCGACATGATCGCGAGCGGCGTATTTACATTCTTGCCATTTTTTGTTGCTGCCTCAGCCGCTCGGATTTTTAAAACCAATCAATATTTAGCGATCGCAATCGCGGCAACGCTGCAATTTCCAACGATGACCAATGCGGTAGCCGAAGGAAGTATTTCCGCCTTTCGCTTGTTCGGCATACTGCCAGTACCCGTCTTTAACTATGCAGGAACAGTGATTCCCATTATCTTTGCCGTGCTGGCGCTCAGTTATATTTACCGTTGGGTCGATAAACTCTTACCACAAGTGCTGCGTACCGTGTTTACACCGACGATTTCGTTGTTTGTCGCTGGTATCTTGACATTAACGGTCATTGGCCCAATCAGTATCCATCTAGGAAACTTACTGGCTGCTGGCGTGGCTGGTTTATTCACTATCTCGCCTGTCTTAGCAGGAATTGTGGTAGGGGCGATTCGACCAATTGCAATCTTCACGGGATTGCATCATGCCATGACCCCGATCGCTTTGCAAAACTTCGCCAATCAAGGGTATGACATGTTGATGCCAATGATGTTTATGGCAAATATGGCAATCACCGGCGCAACAGCAGCTATTTATTTCAAAGTCAAAACCAAAGAAGAAAAATCGATCATTCTATCTTCGGCGGTTTCTGGCTTATTAGGGATCACAGAACCTGCGTTATTCGGGATTTTGTCGAAGTATAAAAAAGCCTTTATCGCAGCAACAGTTGGTAGTTCTGTGGCGTCTGCCTTCATCAGTTTCTTCGGTGTTCGGATTTATGGATATATTCTTTCAAGTATCTTTAGTTTGCCAGCCTATATTGGGGAATACTTTATCTATGCTGTTTTAGGGATCATCTTGGCAATCGGCTTATCCTTTGCAATGAGCTGGTTCTTGGTACCAAATCAAGCAGCCGAAGGCGATCGTTACACCAACGAAGTGGATCTGCATGCCGTGACCCATGGAGAATATGTCCCATTAGAAGATGTACCAGATGAAGTTTTTTCAACGAAAATGATGGGAGAAGGCTATGCCATCGAGTCACAAGATGGGCAAATCTTTGCACCGGTCAGTGGCGAAGTCACCACTGTGTTCCCTTCAAAACATGCCGTCGGGATCAAAACCCAAAACGGCGTTGAAGTTCTTGTGCATATGGGGATCGATACAGTCTCACTTGGCGGACAAGGCTTTGATGTCTTTGTCAAAGCTGGGGAGCAAGTCACTCCGCAAACCAAACTGGCACAAATGGATCTACCTTATATCAAGCAGCAAGGCAAAGAAACCATGGTGATCGTTTTGATCACCAACATGGATCGCGTGCAGCAATTTTCTGGAAGTACTGATTTAGAAGGCAGACACCAAGCCGGTGCATTGCTGGAAAAAGTCGTTTTGAATGCCTAATAAAAAAAAAAGATGAGCTTCATTAATGAAGTTCATCTTTTTTTATTGCAATTAACTACGCAGCCCGCGGCCTTTTTGGATCAAGTACCAGCATACGCTGTATAAGACAACAATGAACAAGACCAAAATACCGATGGATAGGAAAATTGGGACATCGATGGTGCCTAAAAAGCCGTAGCGGAAACCAGAGATCATATACACGATCGGGTTGACTTTGGAGATCGTTTGCCAAATCGGCGGCAGCATGCTGATGGAGTAAAAGACGCCTCCAAGATAGGTCAATGGTTGTAAAACAAAGGTTGGCACGATGGAAACATCGTCAAAGGATTGGGCGAAGATCCCATTTAGCAACCCTGCTAATGAAAATAAGATGGCGGTCATGACTAGGGTTAAGACAACGATGACCCAAGAATACACATGTAATGGCACGAAGAAAAGGGAAATGATGGTCACCAATGTGCCCACCAAGATACTACGGCCAAGTCCGCCAAAGACAAAGCCCCAAATGATGACGTGAGTAGGAACCGGCGCCACTAAGAGTTCCTCAATGTTTTTTTGAAACTTCTGTGAAAAGAAGGAAGAAGACACATTGGAGTAAGAGCTGGTGATCGTCGACATCATGATCAGCCCAGGAACGATAAATTCCATATAAGAAAAGCCGCCCATTTCGCCGATGCGGCTGCCAATCATTTTCCCAAAGATAATGAAGTATAAGGAAGTAGTGATGACGGGTGGGACGAGGGTCTGCACCCAAATCCTTAAATAGCGGTTGGTCTCTTTGACCGCTAAACTTTTTAAGGCTGTAAAATAAAGACTAAACATGGTTTTCCTCCGCTTCGTGTGCTTCTTCGGTGATTTTCAAAAATAGTTCTTCCAAGCGATTGGATTTGTTGCGCATGGAGAGGACATTGATCCCTTGCTGGCTGAATTGAGCAAAAAGATCGTTGACGCCTTGGTCTCGAGCGACTTCAACGGCGATGGTCTGTTCATCTTCCATTTGGATCGGATATCCAGTGATCGTTGGTGCTTGTTTGATCGGTGCGATATCAAAAAGAAAGGTTTCAAATTGCAGTTTTGCCAACAAGGATTTCATGCTGGTGTTTTCGATCAGTTCACCAGATTGAATGATCCCGATGTTGCGGCAAAGCATTTCCGCCTCTTCTAAATAATGGGTCGTCAAAATGATCGTTGTGCCATTTTGGTTCAGCTCCCGCAAAAAGCTCCACATTTCCCGACGCAATTCGATATCGACACCTGCCGTCGGTTCATCCAAAATCAATAGCCGTGGTTCATGCATCAGGGCACGAGCGATCATCAAACGGCGTTTCATCCCGCCCGACAGCATCCGCGCACGAACATTGCGTTTTTCCCACAAATTCGACTGCTTCAAGTATTTTTCGCTGCGCTTGATGGCTTCGTTGCGGGGGACACCATAATACCCAGCTTGATTGACCACGATCTGCTGGACCGTTTCAAAGGGATTGAAATTGAATTCTTGGGGAACCAAACCAATCTGTTGTTTGACTTGGACCAATTCTTTGTCTAAATCGTAGCCGAAGACTTTGACGCTTCCGGAAGATTTATTGACAAGAGAGGTGATAATGCCGATGGTGGTGGACTTTCCAGCGCCGTTAGGGCCTAACAAGGCATAAAAGTCGCCTTCTTCCACCGTCAAATTTATGCCCCGCAACGCTTCAACGCCGGTGGCATAGACTTTGCGTAAATCGGTTAGTTCTAGTGCATAGGTCATGTTTGTTTGAACTCCTTCTATGTATGATGGTTTATTCTATCATTTTTTTTCAAGAAGAACCGCATGATTTGATTTTTTTCATTTGATTAGATAACAATTGTTGCTAATCGATGAAAAGTGGGAAAGAGGCAAAAGAAAAAACGACCATTTGATCGTTTTTTCGATAAAGTCGATTGTTAGCATAAATACCGTTCTGGTCGTTCTGTCTGTCCTAATAAGTAATCGACAGAAACATTATAAAGGGAAGCTGCGTGTAGCAGCGTCAATACATCGGGTAAGCAATCGCCTGCTTCGTATAAGGTGTAATCGGGGTAAGACACATCGAGATGCTGGCATACTTCTTTTGGGCTCAATCCGCGTTCTTCTCTTAAAAACTTGAAGCGGCAACGCAAGGTGTCTAATAAAAAAGCTTCTTCTAATGTCACTTTGCGGTCCTCCTTAAAAAATTGCGCTTCCTTTCGCACTGTTCTCTTTTTATTGTACCAACAAAAGCAAAATATGCGAAGTAATTCACATGAAGGTCGAACGGTTTTTGTTAAAAAGTGAAACAAATGACTTGCTCTGAGACGCGTTTCATACAGTATGCTTGATTTATAAAAAGGAAGGCGGGATGAAAAAATGAATACATACATGAAGAAAAATGGTGCGGAATGTTGTTATGTAACGTTGGCTTTTGATGGACAACAACTGGTATTGACGAAGCCAAAAGGGTTCTTTCAAGAACGATTAGTAGAAATTCCTGTGGATGAGATCAGTCACTTGACGTGTGATGAACACTTCGGGTCTCAGCGGATCGGTTTTATTCATCACAATGATTACTATGAATTTTATACATGTGGGTTAAGTGTGATAGACTATATGAAAGAACAATTATTCGTTTAAGGAGCAGTGAGTCATGGCAAACATTCGGGATATTGCACGCTTGACCGGCTATTCGGTCTCCACAGTTTCACGAGTCATTAACAACAATCCGTATGTCAGTGAAGAAAAGCGTCGCAAGATCCTGGCTGTCATGAAAGAGGTCAACTATATTCCAAATTACACCGCGCGGGCATTGAGTGTTGGCAAAACCCAAAATATTGGTGTGATTCTGCCATTTGTCAATCATCCGTACTTCGATCGCTTGTTGAGCGGCATCACAACAGCAGCGTTTGCTCGGGGCTATAAGGTGACGCTTTTAGCCACGAACTATGATCCGCAAGTAGAGGAAGCGTATTTGCAAGAATTTGCGGCGAAAAGCTTTGATGCCTTGATCATTGCCTCGCGGGCGAATCCGATCGAAACCTTATTGCCTTATCGTTCTTACGGTCGCATCGTCTTTTGTGAGAATATCTCGTATTTGACTGACGGTTGCACCTATATTGATCGAGAGGAATCGATCAAAGAAGTCTTTACGTATTTTAAGGAACAAGGTATCCAGAAAATCGGCGTGACATTGGGACGTAGCCGCAAGCTCAGCAGCAATTCAAAAATCACGGTCCGTTTGGCTCATGACTATTTTTCGACTTTTTCCGAAGACTTGATCTTTTGGGATTGTTTGACGGAAGAAGATGGCAAAGAAGCAGCTGCTTATTTTGCAGATAAAGGGGTCGAAGCGATTTTCACCAATGGGGATCATGTTGCTGCTGGGATCCAGTCGCAGGCGCCGGGAGAATGGCTCGTGATTGGACGGGACAATTTATACATCAGCGAGCTGCTACAGCTTTCAACGATCGATCATCACTTGCAAGCTTGCGGGGAGACTGCCGTCCAATTGGCGATAATGGAAAAAAGCGGCAACTATCGCATGCCCTATGAGTTCATCAAACGATAGCATAGACGAAACGATGCGCAAACAAAGCCCCTGAACGGGCAGTGCTTGCGCATCGTTTTTTTAATGGGATTCGGTGTAATGGTCAATGATCTGTTTCAACAGCTGGGCGCTACCGACGCCCGCTTTTTGATCGTAATAGGCGGTAAAACGCTCGTCTTGAACGTACATTTCCCCTAAAGATCGGTGATATTCTACTGAGTAAAAGGGCGCTGCTTGTTTAAGCCATGCTTGATGTGCAGCAAAAGCCATTTGGGCTTTGTCAGAAGGGATTCGTTTCCCTTCCTTTTCATTCAACAGCTCTTTTAATAGCTGCAATAAGCGGTTTTCGTTGTCGGTCAGTGCTTGATAATCGACTTGGGTCATCTGCTGCCACTTTTGGTTGCTTTGTTCGATGATTTCCTCACCGTAGGCTTCTCGTAATTCGGCACCGTAGTTCGCTTCGTTTTCACGAATTTTTTGTTCCTTAAAATAACTGAATTTCTCTTGATCGGTCATCGTCTTTTCTCCTTCATAATAATCAATTGTTTGCGCTAAGGTGGTCAAAAGACTGTCCAGGGCTGCTCGCTCTTGTAAAAGCTGTTGGTAATGCTGCAACAAGACCGTTTGGATCGATGTTTGCGGCTCATCCAAGATCCCGCGGATCGTTTCTAATGACAGCCCAAAAGACTTAAAATATAAAATCTGCTGTAGGCGATCGACTTCCTGCCTCCCGTAGATACGGTAACCAGCTGAGTTGGTGCGTTGCGGTTGTAACAACTTGATCTGATCATAATACCGCAGGGTACGGCTGCTGACTCCTGACAGTTTGGCTAAGGCACTGATCGTATATTCCATCGGCTTTTCCCTCCTTACACCTGTATCCTAAAGGTTGACGTAACGACAAAGTCAAGAAAATTTTTTTGCGTTTTTTAAAATGTGCTATAATTATAACAAAGAAAGGAAGATAAGATGCAAATAGTTTTTTCTGATATTGATGGGACGTTCCAAGAAATGGGGCACCCGATTCATGAGATCAATAAAGAAGCCATCCGTTGTTTGCAAGCCCAAGGGGATCACTTTGTGTTTGTCACAGGGCGAGGATTTGAGCTTGTTCAAGATATGATGGCGGAAGAAGGCCTTTCCTGCGATGTGATTTTCGGAAACGGCGCCGGTCTGATGATAAAAGGAGAAGCGCCTGTTTTGACGCATACCTTACCCTATAAGACATTGGCACAAGTGATTGGTATCTTAGAGACAGAAGCGGTTTTTTATTTCTTACATACTGACCATGGCATCATTTCCCCACAAGCGCATTTGTATGAAGCGCAATTTCAAGAAAGCCGTAAGCAGTTACTCGCGGAGTTAGGGGAGCGAGGGCAAATCATCGCTGACTACAAATACGAGTTCTTCTACAACGAATGCCTTCATAAAGACGACGTGTTGCAGTTTATGAAGGAACATCCAGAGATAAAGGTCATCAAAATCGAACTGATGGAAGCGTCAGACGAAAAAAGAGAACGGCTGCGGGCGATGATCCAGTCAGAAACGGCAGCGATTTTTCAATCCTTTGTCCAAACACTGGAAATCGTTGATCCATTGGCGACCAAAGGTGCGGCGATCCGTAGCTTTTTAGAAGCTTTTCCCGCTGCCAAAAGCTACGGGATCGGTGATGGTGAAAATGACCTTGCGATGTTTGAAGCGGTGGATGTTTCTTTGGCTGTAGCAAATGCCAGCCCAGCGATCAAAGCAGTTTGTGATCGAACCATTGAGCGCGCGGAAGACGGCGGTGTTGGCCGCTTTATTTTAACAGAATTAGTTTCGAGAGAGGATGTTGTGCATGAAGTTGATTGAAACCCCAGTAAACCAAAATCTAAATATGGAAACTTTTTACCCGAACATCTCCAAGTATCTATTCGACAAAATAGCGATCAAATACTATAAATTGTATTCGCTTGATCGGACGCAGATTCTCTATGTGGATAGTTTTGATACGATTTCTTTAGTATTGATCAACAATAAAAAGAAAATCAGTCGGGAAGAAGTCGATACAGCGATTCATCGTTTGCTGAAGGTCGATCGCAAAGGCGTGACCGTCAATATCAATATTCGTAAAGAAATGGAAGCAAGAGGCATCACCTTTTCTAAACCGAGAAAAGATGTCATTCTTGTTCAATTTCCTGTGAAAGAACACTAGTTGAAAGAAGTTGGGACATGCACGTTGCAAGAGCAATCAAACGTTGAACAAAGGGGCGACCTTATACGAGCGCGTAAATAATGCGCAATAAGTAGGAGGTTGACCCATGCTTTTGAGCAATTTGTTCTCAGATGGATTGCCTTGTACTGGCAAAAACCCAACTTTTTTTTGAAAAAAACAAGATTTTCTGTCTTTTGTGTTTTTTTTGCTATAATGAGAAGAAGTAAGCTAGAGGGAGTAAGAACATGCAGAAATTATTTAAAGATGACAGCTTGACGCTACACACTGATCTCTACCAAATCAACATGATGCAAACCTATTGGGAGTTAGGCAGAGCCGATCGTAATGCGGTGTTTGAATGCTATTTCCGTGACATGCCTTTTGAAAACGGCTATGCGATCTTTGCCGGTCTGGAACGATTGATCGATTATTTGAACGATTTATCCTTTTCAGAAACGGATATTGCCTACTTGCGAGAAATCGGCGGCTACCCAGAAGCCTTTTTAGAGTATCTAAAAGAGTTCAAGTTTGCTTGTACCGTTCGTTCAGCGTTAGAAGGCGATTTGGTCTTCAACAATGAACCGATCATACAAGTAGAAGGGCCGTTGGCACAAGCGCAGCTGATCGAAACGGCGTTACTAAATATGGTCAATTTCCAAACCTTGATCGCCACGAAAGCTGCCCGCATCAAATCCGTGATCGGCACGGATCCCTTGTTGGAATTTGGTTCACGGCGGGCACAAGAATTGGATGCAGCCATTTGGGGGACTCGAGCGGCCTATATTGGCGGAGCGGATGCGACGAGTAATGTGCGGGCAGGGAAGATTTTTGGCATCCCAGCCAGCGGAACCCACGCCCATTCCCTCGTGCAATCCTACGGCAATGACTATGATGCATTTATGGCATATGCCCAAACCCACAAAGATTGCGTATTCTTAGTCGATACCTATGATACATTGCGTTTAGGTGTGCCAAATGCGATTCGTGTGGCCAAAGAGATGGGGGATAAAATCAATTTCTTAGGTGTGCGGATCGACAGCGGCGATATGGCGTATATCTCGAAAAAAGTCCGTGAACAGCTGGATGAAGCGGGATTCACGGAAGCCAAAGTCTATGCTTCCAATGATCTAGACGAAAATACGATTTTAAGCTTGAAAATGCAAAAGGCGAAAATCGATGTGTGGGGTGTCGGCACCAAGCTGATCACCGCTTACGATCAACCGGCATTAGGCGCGGTTTATAAACTGGTTGCCATCGAAAATGAGCAGGGAGAAATGATCGACACCATCAAATTATCCAGCAATGCCGAAAAGGTTTCGACCCCTGGAAAAAAACAAGTCTGGCGGATCACCCGTAAATCGGACGGCAAGTCCGAAGGCGATTATGTCACGCTATGGGAAGAAAATCCCCAAGCTGCAGACGAACTGTTCATGTTCCATCCTGTTCACACTTTTATCAACAAAACAGTGACGAACTTTGATGCGCGACCATTGTTGCAAGACATCTTTGTAGATGGCCAGCAAGTGTATCAAGTGCCTGACTTAGAACACGTCAAAGCCTATGCGACGAATTGCTTGGATTCCCTTTGGGATGAGTACAAACGTGACTTGAATCCACAGAAATACCCAGTCGATCTCTCGCAAGAATGTTGGGATCATAAAATGCGGACGATTGAAAAAGTACGTAAACAAACCAATGGCGCGATTTTGTAATCCGCAACTGCGCTGGTCCTAGGATCAGTCAGCTGCTTCAAAAAATAAGAGGAGGCGTTTCTATGACCATGCAACAAGAAATTATCAAAGAATTAGGAGTCTTACCGACCATCGACCCGAAAGAAGAAGTTCGTAAGAGTATTGATTTTTTAAAGGCGTATCTGCAAAAGAATTCGTTCTTGCATACGTTTGTCTTGGGGATCAGTGGTGGGCAAGATTCGACATTAGCTGGCCGGATCGCGCAATTGACGATGGAGGAAATGCGCAGTGAAACCGGGAATCCCAACTATCAGTTCATAGGGGTACGCTTACCTTATGGGGAACAAGCAGATGAAGAAGATGCCAAAAAAGCCATTGAATTTATCAAACCAGATATTGAGCTGCGGGTAAACATCAAAGCCGCCGTCGATGCCCAAGTACAAGCGGTGGAAGAAGCAGGCTTAGCGGTTTCTGACTTTAATAAAGGCAATATCAAAGCCCGTCAACGGATGATTACGCAATATGCCATTGCGGGTGAAAAAGCAGGAGCTGTTCTGGGTACGGATCACGCTGCTGAAAATATCACCGGCTTCTTTACGAAATACGGCGATGGCGGTGCCGATATCTTACCACTGTTTCGTTTAAACAAACGCCAAGGCCGCCAACTCTTGCAATACTTAGGCGCACCAGAAGCATTGTATACAAAAGTCCCAACTGCGGACTTGGAAGACGGCAAACCTTTAGTGGCAGATGAAGCAGCTTTAGGAGTGACCTACAACGACATCGATGACTATTTAGAAGGCAAGGAAATTGCGGCTGAAGCCCAACAAACCATTGAAAACTGGTGGAACAAAACGCAACACAAACGCCACTTGCCAGTCACGATTTTTGATGATTTTTGGAAATAAACGAAACCAGTGATTCCGTTCCATTCAGATAGAAAGAAGAGTCTAGGGGGCAAGAAACCTTAGACTCTTTTTTATGAGGGTTGCTTTCTTTAAAAATAACAAAAGCTTCTTGCCCTGGCTTTACTTTCTTGTCTTGAAAGCATAAAATACGAGGGTACCTAGAACGTGTAGAAAAGGAGGAATGTTCCTTCGTGAAAATAAATAGCCATCCTTATCTGAAGATCGCATTAAAAGGCATCGCCATCGTCCTGTTGATCATTTTCAGTAATTTATATTTGCAATGGTGTCAAAACAATCTTTCCGTTGAATTAGCCTTGAAATTTGCCTTTTCGTGGCATACAGCAAAGTTTTTCTTGGCTTGTGGGGTGCTACTGCTGGTGTATGGGGTGTTTGCCAGTTTGGCAGGTTCAGTACTGATCGGGGGCATCTTTTATAGTGTCGTCATCGGAATCTTAGGGTACGCCAACCATACGAAGATGGTCTATCGCCAAGAACCAATCTATCCTGATGATTTAAAGATGGTCACTCAATTCGACCTTCTACGAACCATGATTGGCAATGGCGCGTTTTTCTTAGCCATCCTCTTTGCTCTGGCGGCGATCGGGGCGATCGGCTGGAGTATCTATCGCAGCCGCAAATTAAACCGGCGTTTACAAGTAATGCGAGGGGCAGTGCTGGTCGTATGCTCGCTGGGCTTAGTCTATGTTTCACACTTCAACGACAGCAACAACCTTCTACGCAAAGCCTACAATCAGACGGCGCTCTGGATTCCGTATTCACAAAAAATGAACTATTACAATACGGGATTTATCGGTGGGTTTTTGTACAACTTGCGGGTAGATGCCATGACGAAGCCTGAGGGGTATTCAAAAGAAGCGATCCAAGCGATTGCGGATACCTACAATGCACAGGCGGCGGAGAAAAATCAAGACCGTGAAAGCGAAGCACCAAATATCGTCTATGTGATGAGCGAGAGTTTTTCCGACCCGAGCCATTTAAATGGCTTATCGATCACCGGCGATCCGTTGAAAGACTATTACCACGTCGCCGATCAAACCATCAGTGGAAAAATGCTTTCGCAAAATTATGGAGGCGGTACGGCAAACATCGAGTTTGAAGCGTTGACTGGTTTTGCCATGGGCCTATTGAATCCACAGATGACAACGCCTTACACGATGCTAGTGCCGAAATTGACGCAACTGCCATCCTTGGTTTCTTTCTTGGAACAATCAGGGTATACGGCAACGGCGATCCATCCTTACGATACATCGATGTACAAACGCAAGGATGTCTATGGGGTGATGGGGTTTGAACAGTTTATCGATCAAGATACGATGACCTATACCGACAAAATTGAAAATAATCCTTATATCTCTGATGAGGCGGCCTACAAAGAAGTGCTGGCTTTGTTGGAAAACGATCAGCAACCGCAATTTGTCCATTTAGTGACGATGCAGACCCATATGCCTTATGCTGGCAAATACGATACGTTGAATTACCAAGCGAGCGGTCCTGGCAATATGGCTTCTTTGGAAAACTACCTGCAGGATATCTCTTATAGCAGTACAGCATTGAAAAACTTTGTGGCTGAATTAGAGCAGCTGGATCGGCGAACGCTGGTCGTCTTTTGGGGAGATCATTTACCAGGCATTTATGCCGATGAGATCAAGGATCAAAATGAAACGGCTGCCCTGCATGAAACCGAATTTTTGATGGTTGATTCGCAAGGGAATTTTGCGCCAGAAAATGTACCAGTAACAAGTCCTTTTTATTTTGCGCCGAACCTATTAGAAGCCAGTGATCAACCAACCAGCGGGTTTTACCAGTTGTTGTTGGCCTTGCAAGATGAGTTGCCGGCTTTTGAACTGGGTCAATATTATCAAGAGGGACAATGGCAGACGACTCTTGCGTTGGATCAAGAAGCCCAAGAAATCTATGATGCCTACAATTTGATCCAATATGATGTGCTACAAGGAGAGCAATACAGTTTAACGACTGGTTTGTTTGACTAAATGAAACATAAAATAGCGCCTTATCCTGTGACTGACACTGGGATAAGGCGCTTTTGTTTGTGTGAAGTTATAATTCCTGCCATTTACGATTTTGATCAAAATCATTGGCGGCGGCGTAGGCGTCTTGAACGATCGTTTCAGGGTAGCCCATGACTTTTAAGAGGGCGATCGCGTTGCGGCTCAAGGCAGGACCGGATTTGACCTTATAATCAAAGGAGATGCCGTCATCTTCCGTGACTTGTTCAGAAAAATGAATGTTGCGGCAATCATTTTTCAAAATTTCAGTCAGCTCAATATCATGGGTAGCGACAAAGGCCAATGATGGGTAGGCTCGCAACCAATGGATGATGCTGGCAGAAGAAGCGATTCGTTCCACCGTATTGGTTCCTTTTAAAATCTCATCAACAAAACAGTAGCAGCGCTGTTTCGTGGCAACGGTATCTAGCAGGCGTTTGATGGATTTGATCTCCGCCACGAAATAGCTGTCGCCTTCAAATAGATCATCTTCGACAGCCATCGAGGTAACGACGTGACCAGGAACCATCGTAAAGGTTTCAGCTACTGCTGTCTGGATCGTTTGTGCCAAAATACAGTTGATGGCGACACTTTTGACATATGTCGATTTGCCTGAGGCATTAGAGCCAGTTACAAGGGTATTGTGGGTCCAAGTGACATCATTCATGACTGCTTCACTCAGAAGGGGATGATACGTACCCGTTGCTTCTACACCTCCGCTTGTTTGGAAGGTCGGTAGGCAAGTGATGGGCATATACGTGCGAAAATTTAAAATGGCGGCTGCGACTTCCAATTTTCCCAGCAAATTCCACAGATCCATGGCTGCTTGTTGGTGTTTGGCCAGAGTAGTGGTGACCGTTTGATAGGAAATAAACGGCAGCATAAAAATGATATTGATGTATTCAAACAACATGTCTCCTTCGCTGCCGTTTTTGGCACGAAACGAGAAAGCGAAACGAGTGATCTTCTTTAATGGTGCCAAGGATTGTTTGAGCTCATCTTGGAGGGGCGTGTTGATTTTAGCGATCTGACTGCCACAGGCAATCGTTTGAACCAAATAGCGCATGCTGTTCAGTTCTGTTTCCAGCTTGGCTTTTTTGATGGAGTAATAGATCGTATTGAAAACGACACTAATCAACGTCAACAGGAGGCCTTGGACAATCCCCAGCAGGAGCAGCAAGATGCCGACTAATGGCAGCACACCTAAAAAGACAAAGAACGGCAGAGAACCGATCGATTGCGCCGCTTCATTGGCCAAGTAGGCTTTCGAAAAATTATCATCTTGTTTTCCTAAACGAGCAAACGTATATTGGGATTGTTCGCGTGCGGCACTGTCAGCAGCAAAAAAGTCGATCAATTTGGTCAGCTGTTTGTCCGGCTTGAAGTGGAAATTGCGTAATTGCTGGTACAACGCTTCTGAACCAACACTGGAAAACGTCAGATTAATGGACTCAAACAACGAAAAGCCATCCAAGTCATACCAAGTGATGTCATCGACCTCGCTATCAAAATCGTGAAACTTCTTCTCAGTCAGCCAAGCTTTTTTCAAACTCGCTTCTTTATCAAAGCGGGGCTGACGGGGAAGTTTTCCCCAAGCAAGCCGAACGTAACGACGTACTTTGTATCGATTCCAGATATCTAGTGCGGTCAAGATGAGAATGCTGGCGAGTATGATCAAAATGACCATCGTTTGTGGTTCCATATGCAAAAGTCCTCCTAATGGCTAATGAATGCTGGCTAAAGCTAAGTGTTGCTGTGGGCAGGATCGATTTCTTTTAAACAAGCATAGATCCGTTCAATATCTTGGGTCGTGCCTCGCAGCTCGAAATCCGCTAAGAACGGAATCGAAAATTGTTCCGCATATTGCTTTGCGGTCAAGCAATATTGATAATTAAAGTTTTTGTTGCCGCTGCCGATCACGCCTAAGCAAAGAGCGGCGTTGTTTTCATAGTCAATGTATTCCCGCATGGTTTCTGTAAGGATCTCCTGATCGCCGTTATCGACGCCGTTTCCACCTTCTAAATAGGTAGGGACAAAAACCACATAAGGTTCGTCTTCTTGTTCAAAGACACTATTGTCATGAATTTCTTTGGCTTCCCAAGTGCTCGGTGTGTCTTGCTGATCTGCATAGGCCAACAAGCGGTTGACGAATGCACGGGTATTTCCAGAGATTGAAATATAAAGTAGTTTCATTTTTTCATCACCTTCCGCTTTCTAGTATAACAGAAACCATTTATGAAAAGAGGAGAACTTCGGCAGTCTTTTCTAGTAAAATGCAGCCAAAGGCTTTAAACTGAGAGAGGAGTCCAATACAAAGGAGTGGCAATAATGTTTTCAAAAATGCATCATGTGGCGATCATCGCTAGTAATTACCAACAGACCAAAGAGTTTTATGTAGAAAAATTAGGCTTTGAAGTGATTCGTGAACATGCGCGTCCAGAAAAGAAAGATGTAAAAATCGACTTGCGCTTTGGGGAATCAGAAATAGAACTGTTTGTGGTGGAAAACCCACCAGCAAGACCAAGTTTTCCCGAAGCAGCTGGCTTGCGACATTTGGCCTTTGCGGTGGAAAATATTGAAGCAGTCGTAGCGGAGTTAGCCACTAAAGGGATTGTGTGCGAACCGATTCGTTTTGATACCTTCACCAATAAGAAGATGACCTTTTTCCAAGATCCAGACGGCTTGCCGTTGGAATTACATGAATAAACAAGGAAGACTTTGTGTTGATCCTTTGTCGATTCAACTTGGTTTTTCTTGAGAGAATTGTTATTCTATGTATAGAAGCAAGGAGGAAAAAACGTGATAAGATTTGCAAAAGAAGAAGATCGTTTTGTCATGGCTGAACTCGTTTTAGTCATTTTAAAGGACATGGAATTGCCGTTTGTCAAAGAGATCGGAGAAGCCAAGACCTTAGAGATCTTGGCAGATGCCATGCTAGAACCCGATTATCGTTACGGCTTTCGCCGTGCGCTAGTCAATGAGATCGAAGGAGAAGTTGCTGGCGTCGCCTTTGGATACCCAGACAAAGAAGAGGCGACGATCGATCAGCCTCTAGATAAAGTGCTGGAACAGTACGGTTTGAGTAAAGACATGAAGCTGTTTATCGATGAAGAGACTTTACCAAATGAATGGTACTTAGATACCATCTGTGTGGCTGAGAAATTTCGGGGCAAAGGCGTCGGCTCAGCCTTGTTAGAAGCATTGCCGAAAATTGCTTCTAGAGATGGTTATGAGGTGATCGGCTTGAGTGTTGACCGAGCAAATCCCCATGCGAAGCGGCTCTATGAAAAGCACGGATTTGAAGTCGTGGCCCAAAGAGAGATCAGTGGCCATCTTTACGACCATATGCAAAAAAGAACCAGCTGATTTTTCAGCTGGTTCCATTTGTTAGTCGAAGCTCAAGAGGATGGTCTTTTTTGCGGTGCCGATTGTACAGCCAGTAATCCATGACGGCCGCAATACAGATGCAGACCGGCGCATCCCGGTCATCGACAACATCCAGTACATAATAATCCCCCGTCAACAAGGTCGCTTTGTCCATCTCCATAATCTTTTTATTGAAATGATGGATCCCATAGCGATGATTATAGATATCGCCGTGGACCGCCCAGTGAAGCTGCTGGATATAGTAGAAATCACCTGGCCAGTTAAAGATTTTTTGCAGTGTACCGACTTTCTCAAAGTCTTTGTAGATCTCAAAGCGTGTACCAAAAGTAAAGCTGATTTGTTTGATACTAGCGACCATTTGCCCATTTAAACGGTAAAGGGAGAGGGCATCGCCCTTGGTTCCCCAACGTCCCACCATCAAAAATAGTGATTTGCCTGTTTCATCTTTGACAATGGTTCGTGTGACTCTGCTAAGTTGCCTATCTTGGATGAAAAATTCTGACATACTTACGCCTCCTCATGTATCCCCAAAAAGCTGCGTGGTTTAAAGATTTTCATCAATTGCCCGAACGATTGCTTTGCCGACACCAGCCTCAATATTGGTGTCCGTCAAATACTTCGCGACTTCTTTTACCTCTAACTCGCCATTTCCCATTGCAAAACTAACGCCTGCCAGTTGCAGCATACTTACATCATTTAAGTTGTCACCGATCGTCATCACTTCCGCCAGTGAGATCATCCGATCTTTGGCGACATGTGCCACTGCGATTCCTTTTTGCGCGTTTCGGTGGTTGATCTCAATATTGTTTTGTCCAGAAGAAGTCACCACTAAATCGCCGTACCCATCGATGATTTTCGTGATAGGACCCAATACCCGCGCACCATCTTGATGGAAGCAGATCACTTTCAAAAATTCTAATTCTTCGATCGAAAACAACTCACTGAAATCATCGACATAATTGATCGGTAAAAATTCTAAACGGGCAGCTGTCATAGCAATCGCCATCTTATGAGTGAGATGGGGCATTGCTTCTGCCGTATGGATCGCAAAATTTTCGATCCGACGTGTCTGACTTTCCGAATAGATCCCATTGCTCGTTGAGATCTCAAAATAGATGTCGTTTTCTTTTAGTAGGTCGATCAACGAACGAGTTTGTTCATGGCTGATCGGCACAGTAAATAATGAATTACCCGCTTCGTCATAGACTTGGGCCCCATTCAAGGTGATCATTGCACAGTCGATCCCGGCTTCTTGCAGCGGCGGCAATGCCTCTTTACGGTTACGGCCAGTTGCGACCATAAATTCGATTCCTTTGGATTGGGCATATTTGATTGCTTGGATATTTTCTTCTGAAATCTGCATACTGGCATTTAAAAGCGTACCATCCATATCAGAAGCAATTAATTTGATCATTGTCAGCGTCCTTTCTTAATCGTTTCTACAAATAGTGTACCATAAATCACGGATTTTTTTTCTTTCGAAGAGTAATTCTTGTTTCTAAGGGGAGGGATTTGTTATCCTAGAAGAAAACAAAGGAGATTCGCCATGAAACGACTATTGGACAATGATTGGCAAGAACAATTGCAGGAATCATTTGAGCAACCCTATTACCAACAACTACGGGCTTTCTTGAAACAAGAATATGCCCAGCAAAAGATCCATCCAGCGATGGATCATATTTATGAAGCACTTAAACTGACACCATACCATGACGTAAAAGTTGTCATCTTAGGTCAAGATCCTTATCATGGCCCTCACCAAGCCCACGGACTGTCGTTTTCCGTGCAGCCGGGGGTCAAAATACCGCCTTCCTTACGCAATATTTACAAGGAATTAGCCGATGACTTAGGGATTGCACCTGTGTCCCATGGCTATCTTGTGCCATGGGCGCAGCAAGGGGTCTTATTGTTGAATACCGTATTGACGGTACGTGAGGGACAAGCCTATTCACATCACGGGCATGGCTGGGAGCAGCTGACAGATACGATTATCGAAAAATTGAATCAACGAGAAAAACCGGTCATTTTTGTGCTTTGGGGCAAACCCGCTCAAAAGAAAGCCGCTTTACTAGATACCAGCAAACATATTATTATAACAGCGCCTCATCCAAGTCCGTTGTCGGCACATCGAGGATTCTTTGGTTCAAAGCCTTTTTCTAAGATCAATCAAGCGTTGCTTGCATTAGGGGAAGAACCGATTTCTTGGGCGTTACCGGAAAAAATAACACAGTTGTAAAACTGTGTTATTTAGAACTGGTGTTTTTGTGAAAAAGGTAACGATATTTAAAATAATCGACTAATACAGGATTTTTATCTGTTCTTTTTTTCGCAGTTATTGTACAATGGAAGGGTATAAAAAAACTGGAGGTCTTTACCCGTGGAATTATTCGAAAGTTTAAAATTTAAAATCGTGCGTCGTCATATCAAAATCGTTTTTCCAGAAGCAACAGATCCTCGTATCTTAGGTGCTGCTAGCCGTCTACGTTCAGAAGAATTGATTGAACCCGTTTTGATCGGTAACCCGGTTGAAATCGAAAAAGCAGCAGAAGCTCGCGGAATCAACGTATCAAACTTTGAAATTTTAGATCCTGAAAATTATGATCGTTGGGATGAAATGGTTGAAGCTTTTGTGGAACGCCGCAACGGCAAAGCAACGAAAGAACAAGCAGAAGAAATCTTAAAAGATGTCAACTATTTCGGTACAATGTTGACTTACATGGGCATTACTGAAGGAATGGTTTCCGGAGCGATCCATTCTACGGGTGATACAGTAAGACCCGCTTTACAAATCATCAAAACAAAACCAGGTGTGAGCCGTACAAGTGGTGCTTTCTTAATGGTTCGTGGTCGTGACCAAGAAAAATACTTGTTCTCAGACTGTGCCATCAATGTAAACCCAAATGCACAAGAACTAGCAGAAATCGCTGTTGACTCAGCGAAAACCGCTGAATTATTTGAAATCGATCCAAAAGTTGCTATGTTAAGCTTCTCAACGAAAGGTTCTGCGAAAGCACCGGAAGTAGATAAAGTCGTTGAAGCAACAAAAATCGCCAAAGAATTGGCACCAGAATATCAAATCGATGGAGAATTGCAATTCGATGCTGCGTATATCTCAGCAGTTGCGCAATTGAAAGCTCCTGAATCTGAAGTAGCAGGTAAAGCAACCGTCTTTGTTTTCCCCGATTTACAATCAGGAAACATTGGCTACAAGATCGCCCAACGTTTCGGTAACTTTGAAGCGATTGGACCAATCTTACAAGGGTTGAACAAACCAATCTCTGATTTGTCCCGTGGTTCAAATGAAGAAGATGTCTACAAATTATCAATCATTACTGCGGCACAAACATTAATGGAAAAATAAGCAGCCAATCGCTGCACTTATGAAAAACTGATCCCTTGAGGGTCAGTTTTTTGTTTTGCTTTTGGAAAGTTGAGGGCAGCAAAGCAGGGGGCGTCCGTATGAATCAACGATCCAGTGGTCGTCGGGAAATTTTCCTTAAGCTCCTTCTTTACAATTCCTTGAAAAACAAGCTATACTAGCAACTAGTAAATTAGATTGATCAAAGGATGGGGACTATGTTTACCATTAACGACTTAGAAGCAACCGCAGCATTTGCAAAAATCATTGGAGAAGTAGCCGAGCCAGGGGATAATCTGGTATTGACGGGCGACTTGGGTGCTGGCAAAACAACATTGACGAAAGGCATCGCCTTGGGGTTAGGGATCGAGCAACTGATCAAAAGTCCGACCTATACGATCATTCGTGAATATACCAATGGGCGGCTACCCCTGTACCATATGGATGTCTATCGGGTGGAATACGGTGCAGAAGATTTAGGACTGGATGATTATTTCGAAGGAGATGGCTTGTGTGTGATCGAGTGGGGCAACCTCTTAGAAGCCTCCCTGCCAGAGGATTATTTAGAACTGATTTTGGAAAAAGATGATACAGATGAACAAAAACGTCTTGTGAAATGTCATGCATATGGCTCCAAAGCAACCGCCTTTTTGCAACGGATCACAACCAAATGGCAGGCAGCCCATGAGTGAGATCCAATTACAGATCAAAGAAGCCACGGGTGCTGATGCGAAAGCCGTGTTAGCAGTCAGTCAACAGCTAGGAGAAGAAACGGATTTTCTCTTAATGGACGAAAGCGGCTTGGCGTTGCCAGAAGCCCTATTGGCAGAACAGTTGGATGCTATCTATGAACGGGAGGACTATTTGCTGTTGTTGGCATTTGATCAAGAACAATTGATCGCCATGGCATCAGTCAAAGGCAACGAAGAGTGGCAATTAGCCCATGTCGGGGAGATCGGTATCTCGATTTTAAAAGACTATTGGGGCTTGGGTTTAGGTTCGCTCCTGATTGAAGAATTACTGGACTGGGTAGTAGAAGTTGGCGAATTGACCCGCATCGAGTTGACCGTCCAAGCGAGAAATCTACGAGCGATCCATCTGTATCAAAAATTTGGTTTTTTAACAGAAGGCTGCATGAAAGAAGCAGTGCAAACCCGCGAGGGGCAAAAAGTTGACGTCTTGATGATGGCACGTCTTTTTGAATCATAAAAAAGGAGTGAAGGAAATGGAGTTTCGGGAACCGACGATCGCAGACTGCGATCAAATCGAAGCGTATCGGCAAGCGTTTGAGAAGAATCAAGAAGTCATCCACGGTGGGGCAGGACTTGTAGAAAGTCCGACAGCCAAAGACTGGCTAGAGGGATTGGCGGATTTTAAAACAGCAGAAACGGTACCAGAAGGATTCGTCCCCGCCCGTACCTATCTGGCTATCCAAGATCAAAAAGTGGTCGGTCTCTTGAATCTGCGTCTGACACTTAATGCGTATTTGCGCCAAATTGGCGGACACATCGGGTATTCGGTGCACCCAGACCATCGAAAGCAAGGCATCGGCTCGGCAATGCTGGCACAGTCATTGGTAAAGGCCAAACAATTTGGCTTGAACAACGTGTTAGTAACCTGTGAAGAAGCCAATCGCGCCTCCGCCAAAGTCATTGAAAACAACGGAGGTAAATTGACAGAAAAAGCCATTGATCCTGAAGATGGCGCTGTAATCTGTCATTATTGGATCGACCTGACCTGAAATGAATGCTTCCTTAAATGAAAACGTGCGTCCTAAAGTCAGCATTGCGCTAGACTTTAGGACGCACGTTCTTATTTATTTGACTAAAACCAATTTTTTTAATGGATCGATGCCAAATTCTTCTTCTTGACGCAATAAGATTTGGGCACATGCCCGGCTATCTTCCAAGGCATCATGGTGGTTTAGTAAAGGAATCTGCAATTGCTCACAAACCGTATTTAATTTGTGGTTCGTAAATTCTGGATACAGTTTGCGGCTTGTTCGTACCGTGCACAAGGAAAGATAGTTTGGTTGTGACAACCCATAATAGTCAAGACACCCCGCCAAAACGCCGGTATCAAAACCAGCATTATGCGCAACGATCAGACTGTTTAATTGATAATATTGTTGGATTTGTTTCCATACGTCAGGAAACTTAGGCGCTTCTTGCACATCTTCTGGACGGATGCCATGAATTTGAATGTTTTTCCAAAAAAATTCCGTTTCCGGTTGGATCAATGTGTAATATTCGCCCACGATTTTGCTGTCTTGTACCATGACTAGTGCAAGGGAACAGGCACTATGCTTTTGATAATTTGCTGTTTCAAAGTCCATTGCGATAAAATTCATCAGACTCACCTCATTGCCATTCTAGCACAAAATCAAAGAATGAAAAGCGAACAAACGTTAAGAAAAACTGAAGTTTTCCTACGGTTAGTTGAGATCCAGTTCCACCGGACAATGGTCACTGCCGATGATATCTGTATGGATCTTGGCGTCTAGCAAGCGCTCATTTAAGTCATCCGAAACGACAAAGTAATCGATGCGCCAGCCGGCATTGTTTTTGCGAGCGTTGAAACGGTAGCTCCACCAAGAATAAATGCCTTCTGCATCTGGATAGAAATAACGGAACGTATCGGTAAAGCCAGCAGCCAAAAGAGTTGAAAACTTTTCCCGTTCTTCAGGTGTAAACCCAGCACTTTTTTGATTGGTTTTCCAGTTTTTGATATCGATATTTTTATGGGCAACATTCAAATCACCACAGAGAATCACTGGCTTTTGTTGTTTCAATTCAGTCAAGTAAGCCAAAAAGGCATCTTCCCAAGTCATGCGATAATCCAAGCGGCACAATTCATTTTGGGAATTCGGTGTGTAGCAAGTAATCAAGAAAAATTCAGGATACTCCAGCGTGATGACGCGACCTTCCGTATCATGTTCTTCGATTCCTAATCCATAACGGACGGATAGTGCAGGTTCTTTTGCGAAAATCGCCGTGCCAGAATAGCCTTTCTTCTCCGCATAATTCCAGTATTGATGATAGCCTGGTAAATCCAATTCGATCTGACCTTCTTGCAGCTTTGTTTCTTGTAAACAAAAGAAATCAGCATCGAGGGCTTCAAACACTTCAGAAAAATTTTTTTTAACGATGGCCCGTAAACCATTCACATTCCAAGAAATAAATTTCATTAAGACTCCTCCTTATTTTCCACTACGCCTCCCATTTTACCTAAAAAAGCCAGAAGCGCAAAGCAAGTGAGCGGAATAAGGAAAACAAGGAGGAAGAATGAGGATTAAATTTGGATGCTAGAGAAAATTCGTTTGTGGTACGAAAAAGGATTAATAAATCCTTACTTTTCCTTACGTTCTATGTTACAATCATTTTGAAAAGGGGGCAGTTCACATGACGATCAAAGCGCAAGTTTCAGCGAAAATGACTTCGAAAAATCAAATAACTATTCCAAAAAGTGTGCGGCAAAAGTTAGGCTTAAAAGAGAATCAGCGAGTAATTTTTGAATTTACTCCAGAAGGCGAGATCAAGGTAACAGGCGAAAAAGCAGCACCTTCCTTTGAAGATTTTTGGAAACAAGAATTAGCGATCGTAGAAGAAACGGGGAAATTTGATACAGGTGAGATGTTTTTTGGAGAAGATTTAGGTGAGGAGAATATTGAATGGTAAGACAAGGAGATATTCTTTTTATTGACTTAAATCCCACCAAAGGAAATGAAATGGCAAAAAAAAGACTGTGTGTGGTGGTTAGTAATGATTATTATAACAAGAGTTTCAATACCGTCTTAGTGATGCCAATCAGTAGCTCAAAAAAATATGTAGAAGAAAAATTCGCTCGATCGAATGCGTTTCAAACAGTTACCGAAACACAAAAGAGTAAAGTTCAAGGGACGATTCTTTGTCAGCATATTCGCAGTGTGGACCTCTTGCATCGCAGCAACTTAGAAGTAGTCGATAAAGTCACTACGGAGATGAAAGAACGATTATCTGAAATAACAAAACACTTTTTTTGAAGTTTACTCTTTATTAATCAGGTCATTCGATTATTAAGCTTTTCTTTGATTCACCAGAGGTAGCAACTTTTCCTTGAACATGCTAAAATAAGTGAGATGTTTATTGTGAAAGGAAACCTTCTCGTGAATAAAGACTTGATGATTGCGCAATTCCCTGAAATTGCCTTATTAAAAGATGAACCCTTATTGAACTATACGTATACAAAAACTGGTGGACCGGCAGACATTTTGGCTTTTCCCAAAACAGCAGAAGAGGCTAAACAGCTGCTTGATTATTGCCGAGAACAAGCGATTCCTTGGATCGTCTTAGGAAACGCCAGCAACTTGATCGTCCGTGATGGTGGTATTCGTGGCGTGGTGATCATGCTGTCGGAAATGAACCAAATCGTTGTAGACGGCACTTCTTTGATCGTCGATGCTGGAGCAAAGTTGATCGATACGACCTATGTCGCTTTGCATGAATCCTTGACTGGTTTTGAATTTGCCTGCGGGATTCCCGGCAGTGTCGGCGGTGCCGTCTTTATGAATGCAGGCGCCTATGATGGCGAGATCCAAGATGTCTTTGCGTCCTGCGACGTTTTGCTGGCTGATGGTCAAATCGTGACATATACCAAGGAAGAAATGGAATTTGCTTATCGGCATAGCAAATTGCAAGAGCAAAAGATGATCATTTTGAGCAGTCGCTTTGATCTAGCAAAAGGCGATCAAGAGCAAATCAAAAAGCGAATGGATGAACTGACAGAATTGCGGCAATTGAAGCAACCGCTAGAATACCCCTCTTGTGGGAGTGTCTTCAAACGCCCAGTCGGTCATTTTACCGGCAAGCTGATCCAAGATGCAGGCTTACAAGGATTGAAATGGGGCGGTGCCCAAATTTCGGAAAAACATGCGGGCTTTATCGTGAATGTCGATCAAGCGACAGCCACGGATTACGTTGAACTGATCGCTCATATCCAACAAGTCATCAAAGAAACTTTTGATGTCACCTTAGAAACAGAAGTCCGAATCATCGGCGAAGAATAGATTAGCGAAAAGATTGTCCCGCGGGGCAATCTTTTTTTCATGAGAGCTAATAAAAAGAGCTTAGGATTGTAAGCTTTCGCAGTCTTCGGTACAATAAACGAAAAGGAGTGAGCAGGATGAAAAAGTGGGGACGCATCATTTTGTTTGTTGGGTTCGCCTTTCTTTTCGGTGGCTGTACGAAATTACCGCAAGAACAGTTTGCCGAACAGTTGACGAATCAGCAAGCAACGAATGCTGGTGAATTCCAAGCGACGATCGATACCTTTGAGATAGGCAACAGCAGCGAATACGGTCAAGAAGCCGATAGGTATGCCTCTATGTTGATGTCACAGTTAGTCGGCTCGTCATTTAAAGGGGACTTCGTCCAAGACAAGGAAACCAAAGCGATTTTACTCAATCTGGCAGTCGCTTATGGGGGGCAGGAGCTGCCGATCAAGCTGATCGTCGATCCTGAAAAACAAGAAGCGTATGTGTCAGCTGAAATCTATGAAACACTGCAAGGGTATATCAGCGCATTTGGTGATGACAGTTATGGAACAACACCAGACGCTGGGGAATATGAGGGCAAGTACCTGCGCATCGATCAAGAAACCTTAGATTCTTACTTTGAAGGAACTTTTGCAGAGGACGACGAGGAGACAACCGAAGCAGAAAAAGCGCCTGAAAACCTCTTTACCATGAACAGTCTTTTTCATAATGAGACGTTTGCAGACTATTTGAAAACCTTCGAACCGGATGCTTTCAAAAGAGATGGAGATACGATCAGCCATACGTTTACCAAAGAAGAATTGGCAGATTATGCAACCTATGCCCAAGAACACGGTGCCGATCAAAAGCAAGTCGCCGAATTAGAAACGATGCTGGAAGAAGTCGAGCAGTTTGACTTAGCTATGACCGTCAATACGAAAACAAATCAGCAGAAAATGGCTTTTCACTTCGTGCAAGCGGATGAGCTGCAAACGACTATCGGAGCTACGGTGACTTTTACAGGAAAGAAAAGTGATACTGCCGTTGCGATCCCCACAGCGGAAGAATTGATTGACCCAGAAGAATTGTTTTCTCCCTATGATTATGGCTGGGATGACAGCTATGACGATGGGTATGAGAATGATTATGATGATGAGTACTGGGATAGCTATGATGAAGCCGATGATTGGTCTTCTTATATGCTGACGGATGAGGAGTTCGAGGAACTGCTACTGCAAATCAAGCAAGAGCTGCCTTATTTGACCCAAGCAGATATCGATGATTATCTGACATTTTATGAAGAGTATTTGACCCAAGAGCAGTATCAAGAGCTTGTCGAAGCACTCCAGATGACACAAAGTTTATGAGTCACTCAAAAGGGAAGCGACCGCCTAAGTTAGCCAAAAAGCTAACTTTAGGCGGTCGCTATTTTTTAGATTCGATTTTTTTTGCGGTTCATGACTAAGCGCAAAAGAACGGTTCCAACTGCCATCGTGGCGATTCCCGCTACAATGGCTTCAGGCACGCCTTGGGCGAAGATCACACCCAAAATCGCTGCGTAAACAGCATTGCCGGCTTTTCCCACAACCTCCGCATATTCTTGCTGGAACAAGAAGTAGATTAAGTTCATTACCAGGATCGTATTCGTCAAACCTCCGGCAACACCAGCAATCAGTAGCGAAAGACTTTGCTGTTTGTTTTTCCAGATTTTTTGACAGCCTTTATAAACAAAATAAGGAACGACACCAATCAAAATACGGGGAATCAGCGCTACGAGGATCGCTTTCCAACTTCCTTGATCACTCCCATAAATCGGTACGAAAGGAGAGAAGACAAAAGAAAGAGGGGTGATGATCCACGTCGAACGTACCATACTGATGATCCCAAAGGCACCGCCTAAAAAGCCGCCGATCCGAGGGCCCAATACAATGGAAGCAATGATGACAGGAATGTGCATCGTTGTCGCATTGATTGGTCCTAAGGGAATAAATCCAAGAAAGGGTACCGATGCTAAAAGAATCAAGATTCCTAAAAAGAAAGCTGTTAAGACAAGTTCAAAAGTTGATATTTTTTTCATTGTTAGACACTCCGTACTTCCAAAGCAGTCAATGCTTTTTCGAGAATCGTTTCTGTTGCTGCTAATGCGCCTCTGCCGAAATCACCGCAAGCCAGTAACGCTTCACGGGGTTCAATCTCTTGAAAGCCGACTTCTTTCAAAATCCCCAAATTTCTTTGAACAATCGGGTTTTCGTACATGACGGTATTCATGGCTGGTGCAATCAAGCGGGGCACGGATAACGGCAACGCTAAGGCAACTGTTGAGATCAAATCATCGGCTAACCCATGCGCCAGCTTGCCAATACTGTTAGCACTGGCTGGGGCGAGCAAGAAAAGATCGGCTTGTTTGGCTAGTTCAATATGATTGATCCGATCTGGTTGGCGCTCTTGCATAACATCCACATGGATCGGGCGTTTGGATAATGACTGTAGAGTCAAAGGCGTAATAAATTGTGTGCTATTTTGAGTCATTAAGACATCCACTGCATAGCCCTTTTTGGTTAATTCATTGGTTAGGTCGGCTGCTTTGTATGCAGAGATACTGCCGCTGACGCCAAGCAGAACGTGTTTTTGTTTCATGTTTCTTTCTCCTTTTCTAAAAAACATCTAGCTAAGCACGCAGGTCATTGCGTAATGTGTCAACGATCAAGGTTGCGATCTCAGCTTTTGTGCGGCCAGTCCCGATTTGTCCTTCTTGTGTCAAAAGGTGTCCGACATGCTGGTTTCCAGAAATTTGCGTCAAGTCGTTGGCCAACACATAATCCGCTTGGCTAGCCAGCAGACTTTTTCGTGCGACCGCAAACAACTCGGCTTCCGCTACGTCTACTAATAATTTGAATCCGACTAATAAGGTTGTCGGCTGTAATGCTTTGATGGTTTGGATCACTTTCGGGGTTTTCTTCAACACTAAAAACAAATGATCAGTATTGGAAGAAACTTTGCCTGCCGTTGATTCAGATTGTGAGAGCACGTGTGCCATCAATGCCGGAGTGACCTGGTTGTCATAAGCTGGTAGGGCATCGTTGATTGCTTCATAAAACGCTGCTTCTGAAAAATGAGCAGCAGGGGTGAAATCACTGACTGCCATACTGTGGATCACAGCAGCATACGAATGGGTCGTCAATAAATCGGTCAACTGCGTCAATAAGTCCGTGGTCCCTTCAATGAAATGACAGGTAACGCGTGGATCGGTCGGCGGTTGTTTGGCAGTTTTCGTCGTAACGTAATCGATGGCCACCTCAGGGTATTGCAGCCATTCCTTGGCAATGGCTTGACCAAGTGAGCCCGTGGAATGATTCGTGATTGCACGGACATCATCGATTTTTTCGGAAGTACCGCCAGCCGTAATCAAAATTCTCATTGCGCTTGTGACACCTCAACGATCGTCCGTCCTTGGTGCGTACCAGCTAATAAAGCTGCCAATGTTTCTGGCAAGTCTTCCAAAGTGATGGCTTTCGTGTAAAGCTGATCGATCACATTCCACTCACCCGCTAATTTCTCCCATAATGCCGAGCGGATCTCATGGGAAACATTGACCGAATCGATCCCAATTACGCGAATCCCACGCAAAATAAAGGGTAAGACAGTCGTTTCGATTTTGATCCCACCAGCATTGCCGCATAAGAAGGCACCGCCCCCATAAGCGATTTGCGGAAGCACTGCCGCAAGCAATGGACCGCCAACAGTATCGATGACCGCTGCAAACGATTGTTTTGCTAATGGTTTGACCTTTTCGGGTACCACTTCATCCGGACGGACGATTTTCGCTGCGCCTAGGTCCAACAACCATTGCGCATCGGTTTTCCGAGATAGCGCCACTATATTTGTATAGCCCAGTTTTTTCAATAAAGCAATGCTGACACTGCCGACGCCACCGCTAGCACCTGTCACCAAAATAGCAGCGTCTTTTGCTAAGTGCAGCTGTTCTAATTCTTGCACCGCTAAAGCTGCTGTGAACCCAGCCGTGCCATAGGTCATACTGTCTTTTGCTGAAAAACCAGCAGAACGTTTCACGAGCCACTCGGCTGGGACCCGTTGAAATTGACTGTAACCGCCTGGGTGAGAAACCCCTAAGCCATAACCTGTCACTAAGACTTGGTCGCCTGGGGCAAAATCAGCAGACTGACTGTCCACGACTTCCCCTGCTAAATCGATTCCCGGCGTCATCGGATACGTGCGGATCACGCCGCCATTTTCTTTTGCTGCCAAGGCATCTTTGTAATTGACATCTGAGTAATCAACACGGACAAGCACATCGCCTGCTGGCAGCTCGTCAAGGGTTGCAGTTGTGAGTGAAGCAGTAAAATTTGGTTCATTCATGACACGAAAGGTAGAGAAATTCGTCATTTCAGACACTCCTTTGATGGTTTGTACTCATAATACCATAAGTTTTATTTTTTTAACCAGCGAAGCAAGAAAAGGTAGGTCTTCTTATCAAAAAATCAGCAAAAACAGATCATTATTAAATCTACCTTTTCTTCGTTAAAATAGAAGTTGTTCTTTTAAACCTTTGAAAAGCGAAAATGACGGGACCGCCACTCCTTTCCTTTATAATACAAGCGTTTAGCGTCACTCCTTTTTTTGATCAGAGAGAAAAGATTTCAAAAAAATGAAGAAAAAAGGCTTGTGTTTTTTGCAATTATTTGTATACTAGAAAAAGTGAAATTAAACATGAAGTTTACTTATAGCAAACTTTTTTATTTGAAGTTGTGTCAATCAAAGGGGGAATGAACATGGAGATTGGCGAGAAGCTGCGCAATTTGCGCGTTCAAAAGAATTTGACCCAAGAAGAATTAGGCGAGCGGACCGATTTGACGAAAGGCTATATCTCACAGTTGGAGCGTGATTTGAGTTCGCCTTCTATGGAAACTTTTTTTACGATCTTAGAAGTTTTAGGCGTGACACCAGAGGAATTTTTCCGAGAAGAAAATGCGCAGCATCAAGTGGTTTATCGCGAAGAAGACAGCACGCTTTATTATGATGAAGAAAATGGCTATGAATTGAAGTGGCTGATTCCCGATTCCAATGAAAAAGAAATGGAGCCAGTCTTGCTGACCTTTGATAAAGCGGGCGAATACAAGACCTTTGAACCATCGTTAGCAGAAACATTTATCTATGTCTTAGAGGGCAGTGTGGCGTTGTCGTTAGGAGAAACGCAGTACAAGGCTCGTAAAGGCCAATCGATTTATTATCAGGCGACTGAGCCGCATCAATTAAAAAATATTGCGGGCAAAAAAAGCCGTGTGCTTGTAGTCGTGACAGATTCTTATTTATAGTACAGGAGGAAAGAGTGTGGGAAAAACAATAATTTCATTCAACAATGTGGTGAAGCGATTTGATGATGATGAAACAGTTTTGAAAAAAGTGAGTTTTGATATTGAAGAAGGTCGCTTTTATACATTGTTAGGTCCTTCAGGTTGTGGAAAAACAACCATCTTACGCATCATTGCGGGTTTTTCGGACGCAACAGAAGGCGACGTTTATTTTGATGGACAAAGAATCAATGACGTTCCTGCCAATCAACGGCAAGTGAATACTGTCTTTCAAGATTACGCCTTATTCCCACATATGAACGTTTTTGAAAATGTGGCATTTGGTCTGCGAATCAAAAAATTACCAAAAGATGAAGTGAATAAAAAAGTCTTAGAAGCGTTGCGGCTAGTGCAGCTTCCTGGTTATGAGAATCGTGAAATCAGCGAAATGTCTGGAGGACAACGCCAACGGGTCGCAATCGCACGAGCGATCGTCAATGAACCCAAAGTATTGCTTCTTGATGAACCATTGTCCGCATTGGATTTGAAATTGCGAACTGACATGCAATACGAACTGCGGGAATTGCAGCAGCGACTAGGCATCACCTTTATTTTTGTCACCCATGACCAAGAAGAAGCGTTGGCGATGAGTGATGAGATTTTCGTTATGAACAAAGGGAAGATCGTCCAAAGCGGCACACCGGTGGATATCTACGATGAACCAATCAACCATTTTGTGGCGGATTTTGTCGGTGAAAGCAACATCGTCACAGGTACGATGATCGAAGACAACTTAGTGGAATTTGTCGGCAAGCAATTTGAATGTGTCGATGGCGGGATGCGGCCGAATGAAGCCGTTGAGATCGTGATCCGTCCAGAAGATTTGAATTTGACGACGGCGGAAAAAGGCAAGCTGGTCGTTGAAGTAGACACGCAATTGTTCCGAGGCGTGCATTACGAGATCATTTGTTACGACGAACAAGGCAACGAGTGGATGGTTCACTCTACAAGAAAAGCCACTGAAGGAAGCAAGATCGGTCTTTCCTTTGAACCAGAAGACATCCACGTCATGCGTTTCAATGAGTCCGAAGAAGATTTTGATGCTCGTTTAGAGAGCTACGAAGATTAGGAGGGAAAGCTAATGACGAAAATGCGTCGTTTTTATGCGATACCCTATGTCTTTTGGTTATTGCTATTTGTTATTGCACCAGTCTTATTGATCATCTACCAATCTTTTTTTGATATGAACGGCAACTTTTCGCTGGTCAATTATCAAAGCTACTTAGGTTCGGGAAAATATTTGATCATGACCTTAAACTCGGTTTGGTATGCCTTTTTGATCACCTTGATTACCTTAGTGATCAGCTACCCGACAGCGTATTTCTTAACTAAGCTGCGCCACAAAGATTTGTGGCTGCTGTTGATCATCTTACCAACGTGGGTCAACTTATTGTTAAAAGCCTATGCGTTTATTGGGATTTTCGGCATTCATGGCAGTGTCAACAACTTCCTAGAAATCATGGGGGTTGGACCAAAGCAGATTTTGTTTACTGACTTCAGCTTTTTGACGGTTGCCGTCTATATCGAACTGCCCTTTATGATCATGCCGATTTTTAATGCCTTAGAAGAAATGAATCCCTCTTTGATCAGTGCCAGTCGCGATCTAGGGGCAAACAGCTATGATACTTTCCGACGAGTGATTTTCCCTCTTTCGTTAAACGGGGTAAAAAGCGGCGTCCAAGCCGTCTTCATTCCATCGCTCTCCCTCTTCATGTTGACCCGTTTGATTGGGGGCAATCGCGTGATCACGCTTGGTACGGCGATCGAGCAGCACTTTCTCGTTACCCAAAATTGGGGCATGGGTTCGACCATCGGCGTCATTTTGATCATCGCCATGTTCCTCGTGATGTTGTTTACGGGAGAAAAGAAAAAAGGAGGGCAACGTAAATGAAAAAATTTCGCTGGTCGAATCTTTATCTGATCGTCGTCTTTATTCTTTTGTACGTGCCGATCTTTTATTTGATTTTCTATTCCTTCAATGAAGGAGGCACCATGAATGCTTTTACGGGTTTCACTTTTGAACATTACCAATCCGTCTTTCAAGATACCCGCTTGATGATCATCGTGTTGAACACCTTTATGCTGGCATTTTTATCAGCATTACTGGCAACGATCATTGGCACATTTGGTGCGATGGGCATCTACT
Organism: Enterococcus sp. CR-Ec1; assembly: GCF_002850555.1. Classification (NCBI taxonomy): domain Bacteria; kingdom Bacillati; phylum Bacillota; class Bacilli; order Lactobacillales; family Enterococcaceae; genus Enterococcus; species Enterococcus sp. CR-Ec1. The sequence continues at coordinate 2,968,579 of NZ_CP025223.1, read as the reverse complement.
ATACCCGCAAGCGCCGAACGAGAACGGCCTTGTTGAGTTTGAATAATATTTTGCTGGTTTCACCAGATGTCATCATTGGCGCCAGTTTCTTGATTTTCTTTACGATGATCGGCAACTTGTTCCGTGGGTTTAGCTTAGGCTTTTTCAGCGTGTTGCTTTCGCATATCGCCTTTAGTATCCCGATCGTGGTATTGATGGTCTTGCCGAAATTGCAAGAGATGAACGATTCAATGATCGATGCTGCCCGTGATTTAGGCGCGAATAATTTTCAAGTCATCAAAAATATCATTTTGCCTTTCTTGACACCGGGCATCATCGCCGGCTATTTCATGGCCTTTACTTATTCACTTGATGATTTTGCCGTGACATTCTTTGTGACGGGCAATGGCTTTAGTACCTTATCAGTAGAGATCTATTCTAGAGCACGTCAAGGAATCAGTTTAGAAATCAATGCATTAAGCACACTTGTCTTCTTATTCTCCATGATTCTGGTGGTAGGCTATTACTTTATCAGTAAAGAAAACGGCTCGAAGAAATTACGTAAAAACCGCCGTGTGGAGGTGGCAAATCTGCGATGAAACGACTACAATCTCTGATTATCGGTATTGTTGCGATCGTCCTGATCTTGCTCTTTGGTGTCCGTGAATTGGAACGCACCTCTGGTATGGCAGGTGCTGAGGTCGTCAACATCTACAACTGGGGCGACTACATCGACCCTGATTTGATCAGTAAGTTTGAAGAAGAGACTGGCTACAAAGTCAATTATGAAACCTTTGACTCAAATGAAGCGATGTTCACGAAGATCCAACAAGGCGGTACGTCCTATGACATCGCCATACCGAGTGAATACATGATTGAGAAAATGATGGAACAAAATCTTTTAAAACCATTGGATCACAGCAAAATCAAAGGGCTAGACAATATCGACCCTCGCTTTTTAGACCTGAGTTTTGATCCGGGCAATCAATATTCGATCCCTTATTTCTGGGGAACACTGGGGATCGTCTATAACGATAAATTCTTTGATGAAGGTGAGATCACCCAATGGGACGATCTTTGGAAACCCGAATTAGCAAACAGCATCATGCTGATCGATGGCGCGCGTGAAGTAATGGGATTAGGTTTGGACAGCTTAGGCTATTCTCTAAACAGCAAAGACGATGATCAGCTGCAAGAGGCATTCAATAAGCTGCGGACCATGACCCCAAACATCAAAGCCATCGTCGCAGATGAAATCAAGATGTACATGGCCAATGAAGAAGCATCGGTTGCGGTCACATTTTCTGGGGAAGCAGCCGACATGATGTACGAAAACGAACACATTCATTATGTGATCCCTTCGGAAGGCTCCAACCTGTGGTTTGATAATATGGTCATTCCTAAGACCTCACAAAACGAAGCCGGTGCTTACGCCTTCTTGAACTTTATGCTAGAACCCGAGAATGCTGCACAAAACGCAGAATACATCGGCTATTCCACACCTAACCAAGAAGCCATGGCCTTACTGCCAGACGAGATCACCGAAGACGAACAATTCTACCCATCCGATGAATTGATGGAACACCTCGAAGTCTATGAAAACTTAGGTGCTGAGTATCTTGGCATCTATAATGATTTGTTCTTGGAATTGAAGATGTATCGCCGATGATTGGAAAACTCAGTGAAAACGCGTTAAATCAACAAAAATTCAGGAGAATAAGCCATCGTTTTTACTGCCAGTTTTCCAAAATTCTACCAAAAGCGACGAAATTGTCGCTTTTTTGGTGTTTTCTACCAGAGAATTCTACCAGAGATTTTTGGCTAGAAAGCTTGATGTATGTAGGGTTGAGCACATACATTTTTTAAAGAGAAAAATCATCATTTAAAAAGTATTATTAAAAATTATTTTTTTTAGCTAGGAATGGGAGATAAAAACATCTACTGGAAAAAGACTGATTGTAAGCTAGAGTATATTCTATGATTAATCAGAATTATTTAATTCAAGTTTATAGATAAAATGTATAGATTGACTTTATGTTTTATGGAGAATACAATTAAAATAAGGCTTATTATAAGTACGACACGTGGGAGGTGTTTTTATGGCTACTGCAGACCAAATAAAAAGTTTAATAAAAGCTCATCTAGATGGAAATGATGAAAAATTTAAAACGGTTGTATTACAAATAGCTGCATATGAAGCAAAGAAAAACCATGTGAATCTTGCTCAAGATCTAAAAAAGTTAATTGATAAACCACGTATTTCTAGAGCTAGTATTATACCAATAACTCAAAGTAATCCCATGTTACAAATGTCCTTACCAAATCAAAAGCTACATGACTTAATTGTTTCTGATGAAATTCATGAAAGAATCCTGAGAATTCTATCTGAGTATAAAAATAGTAATAAGTTAAAGCAATTTGGAATGGACAATCGTAGAAAAATATTAATTGAGGGTCCTCCTGGAACAGGTAAGACGTTCACTGCATCTGTTATTGCATCTGAATTAAATCTTCCGTTATACTCTGTTCAAATTGATAAATTAGTTACAAAGTTCATGGGTGAAACGAGTACTAAATTACGCCAGATATTTGAATCGGTTGAGAATAATATTGGAGTTTATTTCTTTGACGAATTTGATGCAATTGGATCGGATAGAAGCCTTGATAATGAAGTTGGTGAAATGAGGAGAATATTGAACTCTTTTCTACAATTTATTGAACAAGATTCTTCTGACAGCATTATTATTGCTGCAACTAATAATCATCATTTATTAGACCAAGCTTTATTTAGAAGATTTGATGATGTGCTACATTATAAAACTCCTTCTGAAGGTGAAATAAGGAAAATATATGAGTATAAATTATCTGTTTTTCAAAAAGGATTTAAACCATCAGATGAATTAATAACTAAGTCTCTTTCATTAAGTCAAGCAGAATTAATCCGTGTTTGTGAAGATGCTATTAAAAGTTCCATTTTAAACGATAATATAATCACTCAATCTGAATTGCTCAATTTAATTAAAGAACGAATAGTTATTTATTCTGACAAGGAGGCGTAATTTTTGACTGTTGATAAACGAAATATTTTTTTACGTAATACTGAAACATCTTTAGGTTATTCAGGGCGCTCTATGCCAATCCAGCCCAACTATCCAGTAAGAAAAGATGTTAATGCACATGCAAACTTTATACAAAGTAAACTAAATGATAGTTATGAACGATCAAAAACTCAGAAGCAAGCTGCTGCAATAAGATATAAAAATGGCGTATATCTGGAATTTTCAGGTTCTCTTGGTCATGAAATGTCCGTAAAGAGTCTTGAAGATCGAAGACAAGGTATACGTCTTTTAAACGTGAAAGAAAATATGGGAACAAAACAGGTTAAAGCCACCGTTTATATACCTGATGGAAAAGAGGCACATTTTTTAAATAAAGTTAAGGCATATGCCACTGAAGTATCTAAGGAGAGTGGAAATCCAAAAAACAATGATTTAATTAGCAGCATTGAAGATATTTCTTTAGCCATGCTTGACTCATTTTGGACTGGAAAAATAGAGGATATGCCTGGTGACGAAGCAAGATGGTGTGAAGTGTGGATTAGATATGATGTTAAAAAGTCGAAAAATTCTCAAATAACGTCAAATGAAAATCAAGCGATGAACAGTTTGATTCAATGCTGTGAGACATTAAAAATTGAAGTTGATGAGCAAATTTTAACTTTCCCAGAACGAATTGTAAAACTGATTTTTGCTAAAAAATCACAATTAACAAATTTAATTAATATTTGCGAATATATAGCAGAATTTCGTAGGGCTCCTGAACAAACAAGTTTTTTTTATGATTTATCAGGATCAGATCAACAAGAGTGGGTTGATGAATTATTAACACGAACAGATTTTACAGATCAAAATATAACAGTTTGCTTACTAGACACAGGTCTAAATTCAGAGCATCCACTTTTATTTCCGGCAATTGTCGATTCTGCTTCAATTCAGGCTGTCAATAGTGCTTGGAACTCTGATGACCACGATGGTCATGGAACAGAAATGGCTGGGGTCGCTTTGTACTATAACCTTAAGGAAAAAATGAGTGATAGTCATCAAGTTACAATTAATCATAAAATAGAATCAGTAAAAATTTTACCTCCTAGAGGAGAAAATTCTCCAGAATTATATGGGGCTATTACTGAACAGGCTGTTTTTCTTTCAGAAATCACAAATCCTAAGGCAGTCAGAACATTATGCATGGCTGTAACAGCACCCAATTATAATACTGATGATGGTAGTCCTACATCTTGGTCAGCTGCTATTGATAGTATAACATCTGGAGTGAATGGAGATGGAGAGAAACGTTTATTCTTCATTAGTGGTGGAAATGTACATCCGATAGAATTAAATAGCTCGCCATATCCAGATGTCAACATTCTTCATAGCATAGAAAATCCAGGTCAATCATGGAATGCTATCACTGTAGGTGCATATTCTAATGACGTTAGAATATCTTCTTCTGACTATAATGGCTGTAAAGCAATTGCAGATGTGGGAGAATTATCCCCATATAGTTCTACATCTAAATTATGGAATGATAAGTGGCCAATCAAACCAGAGATATTATTAGACGGTGGAAATATGGTAACTAATGGAGATGATTTTTCAGAGTGCGAAGATTTATCACTTTTGACGACTAGTAAAGATTTTCTGACTAAACCGTTAACTACTACCTGGGGAACAAGTTCAGCTACTGCACAAGCTTCATGGATGGCAAGTCAAATTCATAATGAGTATCCTGATATTTGGCCAGAAACTACTCGGGCCTTACTAGTACATTCTGCAAATTGGACTAATAAAATGATTAATCAATTCCGAACTGATGATAGAAAGACAGTTGGAATAAAGCAGTTGTTACGTACATGTGGATATGGAATTCCTAATTTAGAAAAAGCAATTGAATGTGCTAATAATTCCGTAAATCTTGTCATTCAATCTGAATTACAGCCATTTAAGTCTGGAAAAATGAATGATATGCATATTCATAAAATCCCTTGGCCTAAAGATGTTCTTCAATCATTAGGCGAAATCGATGCTAAGCTTAAAGTGACATTATCATACTTTATCGAACCTGGACCAGGTGAGATTGGCTGGAAAGATAAATATCGTTATCCATCTTGTGGATTAAGATTTGATGTTATCAATAGTGATGAAACATTAGAAGATTTCAAAAAAAGAGTGAATGTTAAAATGCGTGGAGATGATAGAAAAGATAGTGGTGATGGTACTAAAAGAAATTGGTATTTGGGACCTGGAAATAGAGATGTCGGATCAATTCATTCAGATTTTTGTGAAGATATGGCGATAAATTTTTGTGATACTAATTATGTGGCTGTATATCCTGTAATTGGATGGTGGAGAGAGCGTGGCTATTTAGGAAAGTCCAATGAAAAAATAAGGTATTCACTTATAGTCTCAATAGAGACACCTGAGATAGATACTGATCTTTATACACCAATCGTAACACAAATAGAAATTGAGCAATCTGTTGAAGTATCTATTGAGACTTAATTTATATAGATACAATATTATTCTTTAAATAAAAAGTAGGTGTATCTTAGTGAGCGCCTATTTTTTTGTTTAAAAATAAAATTTTTAATAAAATAAAGGAGACAAAAAATGAATAAACAAAGAACCAAAGCGATTAAGCTGTCTAGTTTACTAACAGTCCTAATCGCTTTTTTTATTTCCCCTATTACCACATTCGCAGCTACTGTCAATTATGAAAAAGTTGCGAACTATATTTCTACTTGGCATGTTAAGTCATTAGGTGGCTTACACTGGACTGATGACGGCATTCATATGATTAAAGCAGATAATCAACCTGCATTTTGCATTGAACATGGAACACTTCTTACTGGTGGTTCTGGATTCACCCCATCAGAACTAACTATCGCAGAAAAGGAACGACTTTCATTAATCTCGTACTATGGTTACCAAATAAACCCCACTATTGATAATTATGGGATTACTCAAAACTTAGTTTGGCTTGAATTTGGTGATGAATTGCTAACCACAAATATACCCAATTTTGAGAATCGAAAAAATGAAATATTATATCAAGTCAAAAATCATAACATTAAACCAACTTTTAATAACCAAACCATCAATCTAAAAGTTGATGAGTCTGTTACTTTAGAAGATAAAAACAATGTCTTATCCAAATATGTTAAGCAACTTAATAATTCCGCTAACCTTAAAATTGAGAAGAATGGTAATAAATTAACATTGACTGCTACCAAAGATTCTAAGGAATCTGGAAACATTAAATATAGTATTGCTGATTCCAATTCAGTGGGTCAAAGCTTTGTTTATGCAAAGCCTAATGAACAAAAAGTTGCTACCTTTAAACTCTCCAATGCGGGTGAATTCAATCTAAATGTCAAAGTCAAACTGAATGGCAATATCAAAGTAAAGAAAATCGATAAAGATACTGGAAAACCTCTACCAAATGCTAAATTGAAATTTGAGTACAATAATCAAACTAAAGAGGTTATTACAGATTCCAATGGACTCGCTCAAATAAATGATATTACCCAAGGTACAACCGTCATGATTAGTGAAGTGACTGCACCAGATGGTTTCTTCAATCAAGGCGAACTAAAAAAAGTGGTGGTGGAACCAAACAAAACGATTGAAGTTACTTTAGATAATAAACCTCAAAAAGGACAATTATCTCTAATAAAAAAAGGAAAAGTACCTGTAGGAATTGAAAAGAAAGAAGCAGAATACGGTGATTTATATGAATTCAAATTTGATTATCAACCTCTTGCAGGTGTAACCTACGATATTCAAGCGACGGAAGACATCAAAGTAGGCAGCACTACTCATGCTAAGAAAGGAGACACGGTTGCTACTGTTGTAACTGGTGATGATGGAGAATTAATTGACATGCCTCTTCTCTACCATGGTAAATACCAAGCTATTGAAAAATCTGCACCAGATGGATTCATTATTGATTCCACTCCGATTCCTTTTGAATTCACTTATCAAGGGCAAACAATTGAATTGGTCTCTGAATCCTTATCCGCTACCAATGAATTTCAAAAAATAAAATTAACCCTTCACAAATCTGAAGAGATCATCAAAGATTGGAAAGAAAACCTCCCTATTCTTGATGTCCAAGAAGCAAATGATAAAGTATTTGGTTTGTACACCGACCAATCCATGGCGTTTGCTGATCAAGAACTACCTCAAGACTCTTTAATTAATTATGGAACGGTCAAAGAAGGTCTTTTAACGCTGGATGAGCTTCAGTATCCAGAAGGCAACTATTACTTTAAAGAACTAGATTCAGGTACTAATCACGACTTAAATCCAAATAAGCACCCTTTTAGTTTTAAAGCTGAAGACAATGATCCTCTGAAAGAAATTACGATCTACGAGTCCCCAACTGAAGAAGGTTCAGCTATTCCCATTTTAAACAAACTACATTTTAATGAATTCCGTATCAAAAAAATCAATGAACAAGCGACATTTAAAAATAAAAACGGTTATGAATTTAATTATGACGGTCTAGGAACAGGTGCTAAATTTACACTTGAAGATGAAGATGGAAAAGTTTTACAAACCGTTTCTATCGACAAAGAATCCATAGGTACTTTTTCAAACATTCCTGTAGGGACGTTCTATCTGAAAGAAAAGTTCCCTTCTTCCGACCATTACCTCCCTGTTGATTCAATTATTCAAATAACTTCTACTAAAGAAGGCATTAAAGCAACCGATACTGACGGAAAAACTATAGGAGAACAGCTTTCTGAAAATGAAGAAATCCCTATTCTATTAGAAATCAAAAATGACTTAATAAAAGGAAGTGCTGAATTAACGAAGAAAGATGTTTCTACTGGTGAAATTCTTCCGAACACAAATATTAGAATTCTTGATGAAAATAAAAACTGTATTATTGAAGGGAAAACCGATGAAAAAGGAATCTTCACCTTTAAAGAGTTACCAAAAGGAATCTATTATTTCCAAGAATTTGGTGCGCCACAAGGCTACCAATTAGATGAAACACCAATAAAATTTGAAATCAAAGAACATGGAAAAGTGGTGAAATGTGAAATGACAAATAAAAGAACAGAAACAAATCCATTACCACAAACAGGAGAATCACGTAGTCCTCTTCTACTTGGCATTGGGATTGCCTTGTCTCTGAGCGCATTAGCTTTTATTGGCGCAAAGAAAGTAAAAAAATCAAAAGAAACTAACGACTAAACACAAGAATCTACTTTCTAAAAGATTCTTGTGTTTTTTATATCTTCTAGGAGGCTAAGTATGAATCTTATCCGCTCACCAACAACAGACTATTAAAACCAAACGAATTTAAATCAACTAAAAGAAAGAGGTAACTAAAAATGGAATTAAAACACATTATCCCAAACATGGAAAAAACATTTGGTCAGCTAGAATATGCTGGTGAAGGAACAGTCGAACAAAGACGAATCAATGGAAAACCGACTGTACTCTCTCGCAGTTATAATCTTTACTCAACGATTCAACGTGCAGATGATATTGAAGTCATTTTACCTGCTGATGCTGGTGAAAAGCATTTTGAAGTAGACGATAAAGTGAAGCTTGTGAATCCAAAAATCACAGCTGAAGGATACAAAATTGGAACGAGAGGATTCACAAATTACATCATGCACGCAGATGATATTGTGAAATTATAGGAGGAAAAATTATGAGATTAGCTGAAGGAATTGTCATTGAAAAAGAAGAAACATTTGGTAAATTAAAATTTTCGGCATTGCGTCGAGAAGTTCGTATCCAAAATGAAGACGGAACTGCTTCAAACGATATCAAAGAGCGCACTTACGATTTAAAATCAACCGGTCAAGGTCGTATGATTCAAGTAAGTATCCCTGCTTCTGTTCCACTAAAAGAATTTGAGTACAACGCAGAAGTGGAATTAATGAATCCAATTGCAGATACAGTCGCTAATGCCACTTACCAAGGCGCAGATGTAGACTGGTATATTAAAGCCGATAATATTAAACTAAAGGAAAAAGTGCAAATGTCAAAAAAAGAACCTACTAACGGGAAATAAGAAGTATGATTAGATGATTTCTAAATCGCTCGTGATAGAACCTATTCCTAGAGAACAGGCAATATCTTTTATTCGGAACTACCACTATTCAAAAGTGATTCCTAGATTGTGCAAATACTTTCTAGGAATCTATTGTGAAAAGGAATTGTTAGGTGTAATAGAGCTTGGTTGGGGAACTCAGCCACTACAAACGATTCGAAAACTTTTTCCTAAACAGAATTTAGTTACAAAGGATTATTTAGAAATTGGGAAAATGTGCTTTCTCCCCAAAATGAATCAAACGAACTACTTTGGCAGTCTAGCTCTTTCCACTCTTGTTAAGTGGCTTAAAGAGAATACAGCCTGCCTCTTTTTATATACGTTAGCTGATGGGATTGAAGGAAAATGTGGCTATGTTTATCAAGCTGCTAATTTTTATTATGGCGGTTACTTCAAGACAAGTGTTTATCGTCATAGTATAACTTCCGAAAAAATCCATCCTCGAAGTGCACGAATTTTGTTGGAAGAAAACGCTCAGTTTGATGGTGTATTTAAAAGAAATTGGTTAACTCACGATTTTTGTGAATATAAAGGCATTGAAAAGATTAATGGCCGTATGTTTCGTTATCTTTATCCTTTAACATAGGATGCTGAAAAACTCTTGAAATGCTCACCAAAATATATGAGAGGTAATTACCCAAAAGAAAATGAACTTCGATTTGAAAAGCGAATTGCTTATCGAAAATACGAAAGCCTTCCCCAACCATCCTTTGATAAAAATTGTCATGCATATACCTCACAAAAATTTACTCTTTAATGAAGGGAGACTCTCAAAATGAACTGAACTTATCGTGGAAAACGAATTAGAGCGAATGATAAAAATCTCCTTTATCATTTCACTCTCGCTACACTACTACCTCTTTTCCTTTCTATTCTTTTGTTGTTCTACCATAAACAACTTATTCAAATGAACTGGAAAAATATAAAGCTTATAGATGCAAACATCCAATTAAATATACCCTATTTAATGAGCAGTCTCTTCACTGCTCTTTTTGTTTGCCTTTTAGCAACTTATCTTTACTATCACTACCGAATTGACCATATTAAACAATTTCAGCACCGTCAAAAATTAGCACGAATGATTCTAGAAAATGGCTGGTATGAATCCGAACAAGTACAAGCAGACAGCTTTTTTAAAGACTTAGGTAGTAGTAAAGCGAAAGAAAAACTCCGTTATTTTCCTAAGGTTTATTATCGGTTAAAAGATGGATTAATTCATATTCACGTAGAAATCACAATGGGCAAATACCAAGATCAGCTTTTAAGATTGGAAAAAAAATTAGAAACAGGACTATATTGTGAACTTACGGATAAAATTCTTAAAGACTCTTATGTGGAATACATTCTTCTTTACGATACGATTAACAGTCGGATTACAATTGATGATGTTCAAGCTCAAAATGGACAACTTAAATTAATGGATAACCTTTGGTGGTCTTATGATTCCCTACCTCATATGTTAATTGCTGGCGGAACCGGAGGAGGAAAAACTTATTTCATCCTAACGATTATTGAAGCCCTTCTTCAAACCAATGCGACTATTTATGTGCTTGATCCAAAGAATGCTGACTTGGCTGACTTAGAAACGGTTATGCCAAATGTCTATTATAAGAAAGAAGACATGATCGACTGCCTAAACCAATTTTATGATGAAATGATGCTACGAAATGAAAACATGAAATTAATGGATGGATATAAAACAGGCAAAAACTACGCCTATTTAAATTTACCTGCTCACTTTTTAGTTTTCGATGAGTATACTTCTTTCATGGAAATGATTGGACGTGACAGTATCGAAGTGATGAGTAAATTGAAACAAATCGTAATGTTAGGACGGCAATCTGGTTTTTTCTTGATTTTGGCTTGCCAAAGACCTGATGCAAAATATTTAGGGGATGGCATACGTGATAACTTTAATTTCAGAGTAACTTTAGGCAGAATGTCAGAACTTGGCTATAACATGATGTTCGGCGAGAATGATAAAGACTTTTTCTTAAAAACTATCAAAGGTCGTGGCTATGTAGATGTTGGAGCAAGTGTCATTAGTGAGTTTTATACCCCTCTTGTTCCAAAAGAGCACGATTTTTAGAAGCTATTCAAGAGCTCAATCAACACAAGCAGGCTGTGGCTGCATCGTGCGAAGCGAAAGATGCAGATACAGACTAGCTTGTTGTTGGTGTGGCGCAAGCCACACCAACAGATTCAGCCCCCTATACCTAACAGGGGGGCACAAAAGCAACTGGAAACAGTTCCTAAAATATCCTAAAGCCCTTACTCACAAGGCTTTTGAAAATACTATGCAGATGTAAACTAAGCACTAAAAGTTTACATCTGTATTTTTTATTGGAGGTTTGCCATTGAACACAAATGAAACTTGGAGAAAAGAACTAAAAAATAAACGATTAACTTATGGTCTCTCACAAAACAAGCTCGCTCTAGCCTCTGGCATTACTCGTTCCTATATAAGTGAGATTGAAACTGGAAAAGCAATACCTACACTTAAGCTAAAAGAAACTCTAAATCGTGCTTTAGAACGTTTTAATCCAGATAATCCTTTAGAGATGCTTTTCGATTATGTCCGAATTCGATTTCCCACCGACAAGGTGGATCATGTAATTGAACATATTTTACGAATCAACATAGATTATATGCTTCATGAAGATTTTGCTTTTTACGGCTATCAAGAACATTTTCGTTTTGGTGATATTGTCGTCATGATTTCTTATGATATTACGAAAGGTACACTACTTGAACTCAAAGGAAAAGGTTGCCGTCAATTCGAAAGCTTTTTGTTGGCTCAACATCGTAGCTGGTTTGATTTTTTTCGGACTTGCTTAGAAGAAAAAGCAGTTTTCAAACGACTGGATTTAGCAATTAATGACAAAGTTGGCATCTTAGATATTCCAGAACTCACCAAAAAATGTAAACAAGAAGAATGTATTTCAGTTTTTCGTAGCTTTAAAAATTATCGTTCTGGAGAATTGGTTCATCGTGATGAAAAAGCAGATATGGGAAACACCTTATATATAGGCTCACTGAAAAGTGAAGTCTATTTTTGTATCTACGAAAAAGACTATGAACAATATGTCAAAAATGATGTCCCTATTGAAGTAGCAGATATCAAAAATCGTTTTGAAATTCGTTTAAAAAATGATAGAGCCATACATGCCGTTCAGTATTTACTAGCTTTTAACAATGCTGAGAAAACAGCCTTCGATATCATTAACCGCTATTTACGCTTTGTAGATAAAGACGAAACAAAGCGGCGAACAGATTGGGAAACCAATGAACGTTGGGAATGGTTTATAGGAAAAGATCGTAGAGAGCTAAGATTAACAACAGAACCTGAACCTTACTCGTTTGAACGAACGTTAAATTGGTTACGGCATCAAGTTGCCCCGACATTAAAAGTAGCAAAAATGTTGGATACCTTAAATAAAACGGATATTGTGGATGAACTCATTCGTGAAGCTCGCTTAAATGAGCGGCATGAAAAAATAGTAGAACAACAATCTTATAGTACGGAGGACGTCATTTTATGAATCGTCTAACGAAAGTATTAAAACTACTTGGATTTTTTTGTTTCAAAGAAAATGAACTATATATGTTAGATACAGGAAAATACAGTTCTTTAGTCATTGAAGGTTACAAGAAACCAAACGATATTTACTATCGATACACCTTTTACAAACAGACTTTTCATAAGTATCGCTCTAATAGTGTTACAACTTTATGGAAAACATTTAACGCCTGCTAAATTGCTAGAACGTGTGCGTATCTATTTATCGAACAGAACAAATTATTTAAATGGAAGGAGCAAAACATCATTATGAACTTTGGACAAAATTTATATACCTGGTTTCTATCCAATGCGCAATCGCTCGTTTTAATGGCCATTGTTGTGATTGGAATTTATTTAGGTTTTAAACGTGAATTTTCAAAACTCATTGGATTTTTAATCATTGCACTGATTGCAGTTGGATTGGTATTTAATGCCGGTGGTGTCAAAGATGTACTATTGAACATTTTTAATAAAATTATTGGTGCCTAGGAGGAATTCATACAATGGAAATGCAAGTTTATATAGCCAATCTTGGCAAATACAATGAGGGTGAGCTAGTCGGCGACTGGTTCACTCCCCCTATTGATTTTGATACTGTCAAAGAACGAATTGGATTAAATGATGAATATGAAGAATACGCCATCCACGATTATGAGCTTCCATTTGATGTTGGTGAATATACATCAATATCAGAAATCAATCGAAAATGCGCATTAATTGAAGAACTAGAAGGAACAGAATTTTATGACAACATCTCAGAATTTATGAATTACTGGTTTAATGATATTGAAGAATTAATAGAAAATAAAGATGATATCATTTGTTATCCGGATTGTGACAGTATGGAGGATGTAGCTCGTTACTATGTAGAAGAAACTGGAAGCCTTGGTGAGGTTCCAAGTAATTTACAAAACTACATTGATTACCAAGCTCTGGGACGAGATATGGAACTTGAAAGAAGTTTTTTAATAACGTCACATGGTGTTTTTGAACTGATTCAATAAAATGAAATCGAAAAAATTATAATTTGCAATATTAGTTTCCTAAGAATTTAAATAGTATTTTTGGTATAATGTAAGAGAAGTAATTGTAAATGAGGAGGGGCATTATGAATTTTGATCCAAAAGATATGGATGTAAAAACGTTATTTAAAACATATCCCACTTTTAATATTCCCATTTTTCAAAGAGATTATTCTTGGGATAAACCGTTCTATAGTAGATTTTTAGAGGATATTTTAAGTGGAATTTCTGTGAATGGTAGTGAACTCGAAAACAGTATATATTTTATTGGTACTATGGTATTCTCTGGGGGACAAAGAGAAAATAAAATTGATGTTGTTGATGGACAACAAAGATTGACTGTTATGACAATTTTGCTATCAGTGATTGCTGAAAAATTGGAAAAAGAAAAAGAAGAAGGATTAGCATCTGCAACTTTTAAATACATTAAAGATGTAGACGATAACAATGAACCCATCTGTCATTTAGTGAGCGCTACTTCCTTTCCTTATTTTGATTGTTTTATACAATCTAGAAATAAGGAAAATGCTCCTAATGTAAACACTGAAGAAGAAGAAAATATTAAGTTAACTTATGATTATTTTAGTTATGTTATTTCTGAAGAAAGAATAAAAAAGGATTTTCCAAAACTTAAATTAATAGAATACGTGAAAATATTAGTTGGAATTAGAGATCAAATGCTTTCTTCTATGCTTATTGCAATAGTTACTCCAGACAAAGACAGTGCTTATATGATTTTTGAAATACTCAATGCCAAAGGTAAAAATTTAGCTAGCATAGATTTAATAAAAAATGTAATTTTTGAAAAATTGCATGGAGATGAAAATGGATCAGTAGGTCTTGCAGAAAAATTATGGGAGGATACTAAGAATCAGCTACGTAATAGAGATAATTCAATAGGTTTAGCAACATTTTATAGACACTATTGGATATCTAAATATGCTAAAGTAACTAATGTTAAGCTATATGATTCTTTCAAGTTATCAATATCTCCTAAAAATGTAGATACTTATATGAATTTTATAAATGATCTTAATAGTGCGGCTAAAAAATATGTACAAATTTTAAGTCCGAGATTAGAAGATTATAAAAATAGAAAAGAGTATAAATGGCTTGTTCAAAGTTTGAATTCCTTTCAAAATAGTTTTGGTATAGTACAAACTAGAATTGCATTATTAGCATTGTTTGATATCAAAGAAAGTAATAAGATTTCAACTGCTAGCTTTAAAGATGCAGTTCAATTTATTGAGAACTTTACTTTTGCATATACAGCAATTGCAAAAAAACCTGCTAATATGTATGAGTCAAGATTTTCAAAATTAGCAATTGAATTAAGAAAAACTTCAAGTAAGGATCAGACAAATAAAATTCTTAAGGAATTTTTGTATGGCGTTTTCGAGGATAAATTGCCAAAATATGAAGAATTTGAAGAAAATTTCATACTTCTTACTTTCACAAAAGAAAGAGTTTCTAGTAATAATTTAACAAAATATGTCTTAAATAAAATAAGCCAACACATTTCGAGAAGAGATTTTTTTTGGGATGATTCTTCCATTGAACATATTATTAATGAAGATGCTAACATTCCAGAAACTTTATCTATAGGCAACTTAATTTGTCTAGAAGAAGTTTTAAATAATGAAGCTGATAATTTAAATTACACTGAAAAAATAGAAATTTATAATAATTCTAAGTACAAACAAGTGAAAGATTTCATCCAAAAGTATCCACAGTTTGATATAGATAAGTTAAAAGAACGTTCAAAACTTCTTGCACAATTTTATTATAAAGAGATCTTAAAAAAAAATATTTAGAAAATGGGCTATTCCTAAATAAGATGCATATTTGTCTTATTTAGAATGGCCCATTTTTTGGATACTTATTAAAGGATTTGATATATTGAAAAAAATAAAAAGCTACACTAGCATCTGGAATATCGAAAAAGTTATTTATGCAATCAATGACTTTCAACTCCCATTTCCTATTACATTCACCCAAATAACATGGTTCGTGGTATCTATTCTTTTTGTCATTCTATTTAGTCATATGCCACCTTTGTCCTTCATTGATGATGGGGCGTTTCTAAAATATCTAGGCTTACCTGTTGCCTTTACATGGTTTATGAGCCAAAAGACATTCGATGGAAAGAAACCTTATGGATTCTTAAAATCCATCCTAACCTATTTTTTACGCTCTAAACTAACATATGCCTACAAGCCCATAAAATTGAAATCTCAAAAACTAAATGAATCCATTACAATTGTAAGGAGTGAACTTTATGAAGTATCCGATTAAATATATTGAAAATAACCTGGTATTCAATCATGATGGGGAATGTTTTGCCTACTATGAATTGATACCTTATAATTACAGTTTCCTAAGTCCTGAAGAAAAGTTTCAAGTACACGATAGCTTCCGTCAATTGATTGCTCAAAATCGAGATGGAAAAATTCATGCCTTGCAGCTTAGTACCGAATCCAGTATTCGAGCCACACAGAAGCGATCTAAAAATGAAATCACTGGTAAATTAAAAGAAGTCGCAACTAAAAAAATAGACGAACAAACCGAAGCGTTAGTTGAAATGATTGGAGACAATCAAGTTGACTATCGTTTTTTTATTGGCTTTAAATTATCTCTCAATGATCAAGAAGTGACTGTTAAGAATATATCCAACGAGTTTTGGCTTTCTTTACAAGACTTTTTTCATGATGTAAATCATAAGCTTATGGGAGATTTTGTTTCTATGAGTAATGATGAAATTGATCGTTTTTCAAAAATGGAACACCTTCTTGAAAACAAAATTTCAAAACGCTTTAAGATTCGTCTCGCATCAAAAGATGATTTTGGCTATATCATTGAACACATTTATGGACAAACGGGAACGCCGTATGAAGAATACTCTTATCACCTACCAACTAAAAAACTAAAGAAAGAAACCTTGGTAAAGCGGTATGACCTTTTAAAACCAACCCGCTGCTTAATCGAAGAAAATCAACGCTACTTGAAAATTGAAAACGAAGATGAGACAACCTACGCTGCTTATTTTACAATCAATTCTGTTATTGGTGAATTATGTTTTCCAAACAGCGAAATCTTTTATTACCAGCAACAACAATTTTCCTTCCCTATTGACACTTCTATGAACGTAGAAATCGTCACCAATAAAAAGCTCTTTCTACTGTACGGAACAAAAAGAAAGAACTCAAAGATTTAGACAATCATGCGTTTGAAAGTAATAATGAGACGAGCTCAAACGTCGCAGATGCTTTAGATTCTGTAGATGAACTTGAAAGTACCTTAGATCAAACAAAAGAGTCTATGTACAAACTAAGCTATGTTGTCCGTGTCTCCGCAAGTAATCCAGATGAATTAAAACGTCGCTGCAATGAAGTCAAAGATTTCTATGATGATTTTAGTATCAAATTGGTTCGACCTTTTGGCGATATGATTGGGTTACATGGTGAATTTATTCCAGCTTCCAAACGGTATATAAACGACTATATCCAATATGTTACCTCTGATTTTCTTGCTGGATTAGGTTTTGGTGCGACTCAAATGCTAGGAGAAACAGAAGGTATCTATGTAGGATACAACTTAGATACCGGAAGAAACGTTTACCTGAAACCTAGTTTAGCCAGTCAAGGTGTAAAAGGCTCTGTTACGAATGCCTTGGCTTCAGCTTTCATTGGCTCTTTGGGTGGTGGGAAATCCTTTAGTAATAATATGCTTGTTTATTATGCTGTTTTATTTGGTGGGCAAGCTGTCATTGTTGATCCTAAAGCAGAACGAGGTAAATGGAAAGAAAAGTTACCAGATATTGCGCATGAGATTAATATTGTGAACCTGACAAGTGAAGAGACCAATAAAGGATTACTTGATCCGTATGTCATTTTAAAACGCCCTAAAGATAGTGAAAGCCTAGCGATAGATATTTTGACGTTTTTAACAGGAATATCTAGTCGGGATGGTGAAAAATTTCCAGTCTTACGAAAAGCGATTCGTCGTGTTACCAAAAGTAAAACGCGTGGACTCTTACTTGTTCTGGATGAGTTACGAAAAGAAGATACAGTTATCAGTAACCATATAGCCGATCACATTGAATCTTTTACCGACTATGATTTTGCCCACTTATTGTTTAGTGACGGAACTGTTGAACAGTCTATTAGTTTAGATAAGAAATTGAATATCATTCAAGTTGCCGATTTAGTTCTTCCAGATGCTGAAACTGGCTTTGAAGAATATACGACAATGGAATTACTAAGTGTTGCCATGCTAATTGTTATTAGTACCTTTGCTTTAGACTTTATTCACTCTGACCGCTCTATCTTTAAAATTGTTGACCTAGATGAAGCCTGGAGTTTTCTTCAAGTAGCACAAGGAAAGACCCTTTCAATGAAGCTAGTCCGTGCTGGACGAGCCATGAATGCAGGGGTCTATTTTGTTACGCAAAATGCGGATGACTTACTGGATGAAAAATTAAAAAATAATCTCGGTTTAAAATTTGCTTTTCGTTCTACAGATATTAATGAAATTAAAAAGACACTGGAATTCTTTGGTATTGATAAAGAAGATGAAGGCAATCAAAAACGATTAAGAGATTTAGAAAATGGTCAATGTCTCCTTTCAGATTTATATGGACGTGTAGGTGTGATTCAATTTCATCCCATTTTTGAAGAGTTGCTTCATGCTTTTGATACAAGACCGCCCGTGAGAAAAGAGGTGTCCTGATGAAACACAAATTGTCTTTAAAGAAAATTATTTTATCTCTACTTCTACTGGTTGGGATTGTTTTACTTTCGCTAATTTTTCTAGGAACCTTTGTAGAAGCTGCTGGACTAGTAGACGATACCATTAATTCCAGTAATGTGTATTCAAAATACCCGCTTGATAATTACCAACTAGATTTTTATGTCGATAATTCATGGGGCTGGTTACCTTGGAACTGGGGCGATGGGATTGGAAAACAAGTCACGTATGGTCTTTATGCCATTACTAATTTCATTTGGACTATTTCTCTTTACCTTTCGAATGCGACAGGTTACTTGATTCAAGAAGCCTACAAGTTAGATTTCATTTCTCAAACAACCGATGCAATTGGTCAAAACATGCAAACCATTGCAGGAATTACGAAGCATGGGTTTTCTAGTTCTGGATTCTATGTGGGCTTTCTATTGATTCTAGTTTTAATTTTGGGTATCTATGTCGCTTATACAGGACTATTAAAGCGCGAAACTACAAAAGCAGTTCAAGCCGTTGTCAACTTTTTCATCGTCTTTATTTTATCTGCTTCCTTTATCGCTTATGCACCCGATTACATTCAAAAGATTAATGAATTTTCTACTGATGTAAGCAAAGCCAGTTTGGATATTGGTACAAAGATTATTTTGCCTAATTCTGATTCTAAAGGAAAAGACAGTGTCGATTTAATACGAGATAGTTTATTCTCTATCCAAGTGCAACAGCCTTGGCTTCTTTTACAATACGATGATTCCGATATTGAATCGCTAGGAGAATCTCGTGTTGAAAAACTGCTTTCCGTTAGTCCAACACTTAATGACGGAAAAGATAGAGAAACGACTGTCAAAGATGAGATTGAGAATAAGAAAAACAACAATTTGAGTATTACCAAAGCCATTAATCGACTGGGGACGGTCTTCTTCTTATTTTTCTTTAACATCGGCATTTCTATTTTTATCTTTCTGCTAACAGGTATTATGATCTTTTCTCAAGTCCTCTTTATTGTCTACGCAATGTTTTTACCAATTAGTTTTCTACTAAGTATGATTCCTAGTTTTCAAAGTACTAGTAAAAGAGCTGTTATGAAACTCTTTAATGTCATCATGACCCGAGCTGGTATTACATTGATTATTACCGTTGCTTTTAGTATTTCTACGATGTTGTATTCATTGTCCGCAAGTTCACCCTTCTTTATGACGGCCTTCTTACAGATTGTGACGTTCGCTGGTATCTATTTAAAACTAGGTGACTTGATGAGTCTGTTTGCATTACAAAGCAGCGATTCTCAAGGTGTTGGAAAACAAATTTTCCGTAAACCTAAACGCTTAGTCAATCGCCAAACAAGAAAAATCCAACGGCAACTCAGTAAAAGTCTTACTTCAGAAAATTACCCTTCTAAAAAGAAAGCAGCAGCTAATAACAAATCCGTACCTCAAACTCACGACAGACAGAATAATGTTCCTTCACCTATTAAACCGAAGCAAACATTATCAGAACGACTTGGAAAAACAACAGGCAATGTGTTAGATATAAAACAACGAGCAAGTGATAAAACCAAACTACTAAAAGAGCAAACAAAAGATTTACCGACACAAGCTAAATATGCGATTCATAAAAAGAAAGTCAACTTAAAAGAAGGCATTCAAAACTTTTCTGATACAACTAAAAATACACCACAAAAAAATCAAGACGAACGACTGAAAAAAAACGTCAGCATAGACAAACAATTGCACAAAAACGATTAGAAATGGAACAAGTAAAAACAAATCGTAAAACTAGTTCACCTAAAACTCAAAATAAAACAAATTCAAAAACGCCAGATCATCAACGCCCGCTTACAAAATATACTATCAAGCCTTATTCAAAATCTGAAATAATGAATGCATTGACTACACCAATCAACCGTGAAAATAAACCAGTTAAAAATAAGAATCCTCACCCTAAACAATCAAAAGATAATCAAGCCCCTAGGAACACGACACAGGAAAGAAGGCAACCCAAAAATCGAGGTTCTAAAAAATGAAGCTAATGAAACTAAAGTTTACTCTACTACTTGGTAGTTTATTTATGATCCTATTTGGCTTAATTTTTTGCGTCACCCTTTTTTTCTCAGATGATGACAGTAGTGCTCAAGACTCTTCTGATATAGGTGGATTGTCTGTTTCAAAGGAAGTTCTTTCTCATAAGAATACCGTTGAGAAATACTGCAAGGAATATGATATCTCAAAATATGTTCGCTATATTCTTGCGATTATGCAAGTAGAATCTGGTGGGAAAGGACAAGATGTGATGCAAAGTAGTGAGTCTTTAGGACTTCCTCCAAATACTTTATCTACTGAAGAATCAATTAAACAAGGCTGTAAGTACTTTAGCGAACTTTTGAAATCTTCCAATGCCTTAGGCTGTGATATTGATTCAGTCATTCAATCCTATAATTATGGCGGTGGCTTTCTTCAATACGTTGCTACTCATGGAAAGAAGTATTCTTATGAGCTAGCAGAAAACTTCTCAAAAGAAAAATCAGGTGGTACTAAAGTGAGTTATCCCAATCCAATTGCCCTCCCTATTAATGGTGGATGGCGATACAACTATGGAAATCAATTTTATGTGAAATTAGTTTCTCAATATCTAACAGTGACTGAATTTGATAATAAAACTGTCCAAGCAATCATGGATGAAGCGTTGAAGTATCAGGGCTATCCTTACGTCTTTGGTGGAGCCAGCCCTGAGACAAGTTTTGATTGTAGCGGATTAACGTTATGGTGTTTTGGAAAAGCAGGTATAACCCTTCCTAGAATCGCTCAAGCACAGTATGACGCCACACAACATATTCCATTAACTGAAGCAAAAGCTGGGGACTTAGTTTTCTTCCACTCAACCTACGATACATCAGATTATGTGACACATGTTGGCATCGTCGTATCTCCAACTCAAATGTATCACGCAGGAGATCCAATTGGTTATGGTGACCTTACCTCATCCTATTGGCAACAACATCTGATTGGTGCAGGAAGAATCATTACTAAATAAAAGAAAGGAATCACATTCATGAAAATCAAACTAGAGAGAAAAGAAAAAAGAAACAAAGTTAAAAAAGTTCCTACAATAAAAGTAGGAACGCACAAAAAAACGACAACGGCACTATGGATTTTACTTCTAACAAGTATTGCTTTTGGAGTCTATAAAAACTTTACAGCCATCGATCAACATACAACGCATGAAAAAGAAGTCATTGAACAACGAGTCATTGATACCAATAAAATCGAAAGCTTCAGTCGAAACTTCATTACGGCTTTCTATTCTTGGGAACATAATCAAAAAGCATTAGATCAACGAACTGAAAAATTAAAAGATTATCTTACAGAAGAGTTACAAGTCCTAAATGCAGATATGGTGAGGACTGATATTCCTACAAATTCTACAGTTGAATCCATTCAGTTTTGGGATATTGAGTCAATTGATAAGAACAACTTTGATGTATTATTTACTGTGAGACAAATGATTACTGAACAGGATAAAAAGCAAACGATTGATTCTGATTATAGTCTTACTATTCATTTGGATGATAAAGAAAATATGGTCATTGTTAAAAATCCAACTGCTAATTCTATTCCTGTTAAATCAAACTATAAACCAACAGCTAGTGATAGCGATGGAACAGTGAATGACAAGACTACAGAAGAAATAGACTCATTTTTAAAAACATTCTTTAAACTTTATCCCAAGGCCAATGAAAAAGAACTGTCTTACTATGTTAAGGATAGTTCATTAAAGGCTACGAATAAGAAATATGAGTTTTTAGAGGTATCATCTTCTAACTATTATCGGAGTAAGGGGAAAATTTCTGTTGAAGTTTCAGTAAAATATCTTGATTCCTTAACAAAAACAACACAGACTTTTCAATATAAGCTTTTTTTAGAAAAAGTAGAAAATTGGATAATTACTAGTAAAATCTAATATCCTGACCTTTTTTAGATTTATAAATGAGCATTTTCTTTAGGGTTATACAACCTTTAAAAAGAAGGATAAGTACACTTTTTCATTAAGGAATTAACTTATTTTGAGTGATTTCTTTGTAAATTACTCCAAGATCAATCCAGTCCGATAGACTGGGGTAGATAGGTAAGCAGAGAACTTTAATTTCCGAAATATCTATCCCAGGAACATTAGTTATTATTAAATCATATTTTTTATTATATAAATGATGTGGTGAATGTAAGAAGTGTATTGATTCTTTTTGAATAATACAATGATGATGTAAGTGAGTGGAAATATCAGCTTCTAACATATCAATATGTTCAATATCTGTGTCATAAATTAATGCGATAGTAATTTTAGTTTTATTTTGTTCGATGTAATTGATCAATTCCTTCCAATGGGTAACTAATATATAGGTAAAAGAGTTAATAGAATGTTCCTCAATGTTTTTAAAATAACTATTAAACTGATTTTGAATGAATAAAATTAAATTGGAATGATTGTGACTCATTTGTTTGACGAATAAGTCGTATTTATCATAAAGAATAAAGGGTTTTCCGAAATTCAAGTTGTAAACTGTACACAAATCAAGTAGTAACTTCTCCATATTAGCAGGATGATTAATTGAAAAAGCAGAACATACATTGTTAATTACATTATTGAAATTTTCGTAAACAATTTTCAACTCAATATTTTGTTCAATTTCAAGAAGTAATTTATCGTAGGTAGTAAATAGAAGTTTTTCTTGTAAAATTTTTAATGCAGAGTAGAGATTAAAAAAATTTGAGTTAGGGAAAAAGAGATATTTGATTTGACGCTCTAAAAGGATATCTAATTTAGGAGTATTCTTGCTTTTTTGCAATATTCCACTATTTTTTTTTAAGTAGAAGTGAACTAAAATGATGACAGTTGCTTTATCTAAATCTGGTTCATTTATTTCTATGTTTCGCACCTGTGCATATAATGTAATGGCTTTTTTTATTAATGAGTATTCATTTCTTTTGAAAGCTTCACTTTTTTGTAAATAGGCATCATAGATATAATGAGTTATAAAATTTTGAATAGCATTAGATTCTCCAACTAATCGTAATGTCGTTAAACTAAGTGAAAAATTTTCTGTAGATAATGCATCGTTTATTTTTTTTAATTTTCTTTTTAAAGTAGATTTGCTGATAAATAAAGTTTTTTCTAATTTTGATAAACTAATTTTAGGTTCAAAGAAACATAATTCAATGATTTTAAATTCCAAACTGTTTTGAAGAATAGTTGAGTAAATATATCGAATTGAATAATTATGAGGAATTTTTAATTCTATAAAATTATTATTATTTAAGATGCTAATTGGGGAATATTTGGAGTTTATTGTGAGTAAACAACTTCTAATTGTGCGCGTATCTATAGAAAGAGTTTCGGATAATAATGAGACATCTGTGTGTGTATTTTTAAATAAATATTCTAAAATTTGTAATTCCAAATAATCTTTTTTAGATAATATGCTTTTCATATAATCCCCTCTCGCATGTAGTATAAATAATTATTAACATAGGAAGATTAAAAATACAACAGAAATTCACTAGGCGTATATCGTCCACGCATTTTGTTATTCTGTCCTAGGAGGTTATGTTATATGAAAAAATACGCTATCTTTTTAATTAGCAATGTTGTATTGGCAACTTTGACGCCTACAATGCCAAATAGCCCGTTTCAACCAGATGAAAATACAAAAACAATAGACACAAATGTCTCAGTTTCAAATGAATCAAATATACATTTAAAAAGAGATTCTATTGATAATATTCAGTCTGAATCAGATACTAGAGAACAAATGAATAATTCTAATAAAAATGAATTTGTTGAATCGGTCTCGACTTTGCCTGAAGTAGACAGCCAGAAGACAGATTTATCAGCATCGAACTTTGCAGATCAGTCGGAAATAGATGTAAATGATCCAAATAATGAACTTGAAACTGGAGAAATAGCAAGTAAATCACGTGGAGATAAATGGGTTTCGCCAAAATATGAAAGTGATGTAGAAGAGGCGTTAATAGAAAAATCAAAAAAAGAATTGGGTAATATCGTTAGAGAGGGATTGAAAAAATTAACAAATGTTGAAGTAGGATACCTAAAAGGTAATTATGTAGATATTGACATAGGTAAAGCATACGTAGCAAAAAAGGTTGATTATACATTTGTTAAAGCCTATAAAATCTTAGAATCCATAATGCCTACTCAGGAAATTACTGTAATTGGGGCAGGCTATGATCAAACTACAGTATCTATTCCTGTTGGAACAGAAGGGATGTCGTCTAATGGGGCTTTGAAATTCAAGGTGATATCTAATCAAAAAATAAGAGTAGAAAGAGTTAGAAACCAAAATGTTTCTGATACTGAAAAGTTACCTATGTATGTACCTCTAAATTCTCAAGGGACATTTTATTATCAATCAGCTATGGAAGACATAATATCAATAGGTCCTCAACAGGTTCCAATATTTGTTGATGTAAAAGATAATAGATATAGCCATCCGTTGGAAAATAAAATGGTTAATTTATACTACGAAAGATTAGAAGAAAATTGGCAGCTGAATAAAGGTGACATCAATATACTTGATCATATCTCACTGGAAGATTCACCAGAAGTTCAAGCGACACCTAAAAAAATTAGTTTTGATATGCCGACTAAAGCGCCATCTACACCAGAAGAATATGTTACTAGTTCAAACACAATGACTGGTGGTACATTAACTTATACATGGATTGATAAATTGGATGTGAATGCTAAGAATGATCAAAGTATCCGAGTAAAAGTAGTTGATCAATTGGATGATTATAAACATGAGGCTACTACTACACTTAAATTTAAAGCTAATCCAGATAAAACGAGCGTAGTAGTTAAAGATTCATCTTTATATCAAGGACAGATATATAATCCAGAAGCTGATAATTTTGTAAGTGCCACAGATGTTAATGGGAATCCTTTAAAATGGAATGATCCAAACTTGAAAGTATCTGGAGATACAGTAGATATGAAGGTTCCAAAAATTTACAATCAGATATTGACTTACACTTATTCACTGAATGGCGAAACAAAAACAAAGACATCAAATTATAAAGTAGAAGTAAAAGCAGATAAATCAAGTATTACTACAAAAGATATTATTATTTATACTGGACAAAATTGGACTAGAAAAGACAATTTTGTCAGTGCGACAGATGAAGATGGTAAAGATGTCCCATGGTCAGATAGTCGTATTGATACCAATGGCACGGAAGTAAATACTAACGATCCCAATGAGTACACTTTTAAGTACACCTTTAAAGGAAAAGTTAAAAATTCAGATTCATCATTTAAAGTTACAATCAAAGAGGATAAAACAAGTATAGATGCAAAGAATCTTACTTATTTTGTTGGTGACAAATATAATCCTGAAGATGCTTTTAAAAGTGCGACAGATAAAGATGGGAATTCCTTAGACTTTGCTGAATCTATGTGTTGGCCATTAGACTCTAATAAACCAGTAGATACAAGTAAACCTGGTAGATACAATGTTTGGTATGGTTTAAAAAACGCTTCAGGTAAAACAGTAAAGTGGAACAAGTATGTTGATGTAAAAGAAAAAGAATTATCATTATCAGTACCTAAAGAATCTTCTTTTGGTCATGCCGTACTTGGTAAAATAAAAAAACTTTATTGGGATAAAAAATCAGAAGTATCGATAAAAAATGAGGGCAATAGAAAATGGGATCTCACGGCTAAGCTGACTGGAAGTTCTAATCAAGATTTTACTAATTATTTAAAATATAAAGATCAATCCTTTAAAGAAGGCTCAGTCCTGATTGATTCTGGATCATCTAGTAAAAATATTACGAATGATCTGACAGAAGATAAATTTATCTATGTTGATTATTCATCTATTAAATCAATTAGAAAAGATAAAGCGATATTAGAATGGACATTGAGCCCGTCTACTAAGGGGGTTGAAGAATAATGAAAAAAATGAGTGCCATCACATTTTTAATGATGTGTACCTTATTATTTTTTGGCAATATATCAACTGCCTATGCTGAAGAAGTTCATTCAAAAGTGACGGGTACATTGGTTCAACCAGATGAAACCACAGATACGGATGAACTAGGTGCCAATACCTTAAAGCCACCTTCGAAAAATGATTTAGAGGATAATAATCAGTCTGAATCAGAGGTTAAAAAAGATAATTATTCAAAAGGATATTTATTTTCAAAGCTACCTCAAACAGGAGAAACAATTAAATGGGGAATTTCTATTGTGGGAATACTATTAGTTGTTGTTTCCTTGTTAGTGATCCTGATGAAAAGAAGGAGGAATAATAATGAAAATAAATAAATTAGTCACTATTATGCTTCTTGGTATCATCGGTAGCTTTAATCAAACACTTGTTAGTCATGCGGAATCAAATGTCACATCTACAGTTAGTGGAGAAATTATTTCTGGTGAATTTTCTATGTCTGTACCAAATGATGTGAGTTTTTCTACAAAATTAAGTGGACAAAAACAGTCTATTCAAATTGATGACATCCAAACAAGTGTCACAGATTATAGAGGGATTGATAATGGCTGGCAAGTGATTGTTAAGTCACCTAATTTCAATCAATATCAGCAACATTATCAACTGAAGATAAATAATCAGTTTATTTCAGATAATAGTGTGATTGTATATAAGAATGATAAACAATCACTCATAAAAGATTTATCATTATCAACAAGTGTTGAACTCTCAGCTGATGCAAAAGCTGGTTCATATGGTGGAGATCTAGAATGGAATCTGCAACCGAATATAAAAAATAAGATACAGGAATAGGAGAGAAAGAAATGAAAAAAGTAATAGTAAGCGCAGTATTATGTGGTGGAGTTTTAATGGGAATGACAAGTGGATTAACCGCTCAAGCAGCAGATCAATTAGATGGTAGCACAACAATTGGGGCAGATGTAACAAAAGGAGATATCACATTAAAAGTGGATACGGAAACAGATTTTGGTTCACAACCATTAAGTGATGTTGTTGACTTTGGTTCAAAAGATATTAGTTATACAGTGACAGATTATACGGGTACAACCAATGGATTTGAATTAAGCGCAAAAGTAATGGACGCAGATGAAAAGCGTTCATTACAAATTGGGGATAAAGAATTATCTGAAACAGCTCAACCAGTTGTAACAGAAACTAATAATGTTGTAGGGGAAAATACGAAAACAGTATCATCAGTACTTAAGTATACTGGTATTGAAAAAGTTCAAAAGTATACATCAAATATTGAATGGAATTTAACTAAATCAACAACAAAACAAATTTCAGAATAAAAATAAAGAAAAGAGAGAAAAGTTCTCTCTTTTTTATTAGAAAGGAATAAATAATGATAAAAAAAATAGCCACAACGTTAACTTTACTCATATTAAGCTTGATTTCAATTAGTTCAGTGTATGCGGATGATAAACTATCTAGTTATTCAGTGTCGCCTCAATACTCAACGCATCAATCTAAAGGTGTTGAAAACTTTTTTGATATTAAATGGACACCCTCAAGTAAAGAAAACTTTTCCGTTAAAATTACAAATAATACGGATGAAGAACAAACATATAAAATCGAAGTAAATAAAGCACGAACTAATAAAAATGGGATAGTAGATTACTCAGACGATACTCCTGAAGCCAATGAGGCTAAGTATAAATTAACTGAAATGATTGATATTTCTAAAGAAGTTAAAGTACCCGCAAATAGTAGTGAGAATGTAAGTGGAAGTCTAACATTTCCAAAAGAAGATTTTAATGGACTTTTAATGGCAGGCATTCATGTGTCAGAAAAGAAAACAAAAGATAGTGAATCTAATGTCTCTAATTCGGTGGCATACAATATTCCTTTTGTTATTAGAGGAAATGAAGACAAAAGACCAGATCCAGTCTTAAATCTGAAAAAAGTAACTGTGGAAAAATTTACCAGTGATACCTATAGTGTAGATGCTTTATTAGAAAATAAAGGCCCAAACTTAATGAAAGAAGTAATGTTTCATTCTAATGTAATGAATGAACAAGGCCAAACTGTCTTTAGCCAAGAAAGTCAGCTTGATATTACTCCAGAAACAGAGTTTGTTTATCCAGTTACGTTACCTGAGACTATAAAATCTGGGGAATATACTTTAGTGTTAAGTGTAAAACGTGATGATTCAAATAATTGGGAATTTTCTAAAGAATTTGAAATAACTAAACAAGATGAGAAAAATATCAAACAAGTTAACCCGTATAAACAGAGTTATTTAAAAACGTATGGATTCGTATTTGCAATTGTTTCAATATTTTTAATAGCTGTAGTTGTTTATTTACTAAAAAATAAAAAGTGATTATTGATGCATTCAAATTCTCCATCTCATAAAAATAATAATAAAGGTAGATTTATTGGTTAAGTATTATGTTTTTGTGATTCGATATACGATTCTAGTTAGTTAAAAAAATTATTAATACTATATTTTAATTAGAAGAATAATCAGGGGAAGAATTTTACAGATTCTTCCCTATTTTTGTGTCATTTTTGAGAACAAAATTGTTGGTATTTAATAGAAAGGAGTGACGTTAGATGGATAATGCTTCTGAGAAAAAATATATCTACCAACAAATGCACTTGATTATTGAAGAAAGGAGGGAATTAACAAAATTATACTTTCATTTGAAGGAAAGACTATCTTCACTAGACAAATTAGTAGATTGTAAAGAAATAAAAAAGACTAATACACTAATGGTAAAAAGAGAGGGAAATATATTAAGCAAAGAAAGTAATTATCAACAGTATATTCTCTCAAAGAAGTCATCAAAAAATATCCCTTATCAAAAAATAGCGTTGACGATATCATCTATTCTAAAAGGTTCTGGGCGCCCATTATCTAATAAAGAGATACACACCATCTTAAAAAATGAAAATCGGATTCAAATTGGGTATAAAAATTTGACAATGAATATTTTGCCTAAGATGAATAATGATTCAACGATGAATATTGAAAGAGCATATCGAGGCTATTGGCAATATAGACTAAATTCATAGTAAAATTATCCTTCTTTCGGAACCTTTCTTATTTAATTTTAAGGAAGTGGAATTACTATGGCATTTCAGGATGAAAAAATAGAAGCTCAGTTAACAAAATATTTTAGCAAAGTTATTTGTAATGCAGCTTCCAATTATTATAGGAAAAAATTTCGTTATGCTGAAAAAGAATACATTTCTGATACTATCTTGGAAAACATGGAAGGGACTGTTTCGCTTGAAGAGGACATCATTCAGTCAATAATGATAAACGAGTCTGAAATGAATATTTTTTCTTATGATAGCATAAGTGATCTTGCATCAGTATTAAATGAAAGGGAAAAGGAGCTTCTCATTGAAAAATTTGTTTTTGAAAAAACAGATCAAGAAATCGGGGTGTTATTTGGAATTAGCCGACAAGGTGTTACAAATATGAAACTTCGTCTATACAAAAAGTTAAAGGAAATATTATCTGATTAAAATGACAAACATAAAGTTAGGAGTGTTTAAAATGTCACTGAAAAAACTATGCTTAGACTGTCAGAGTGGAGATACATTTGCTTTAGAAATTTTGGTATTGAGGTTCCATCCCTTATTGATTAAAGTTTCAATAAAGTATGGAGCGTTTGATGAAGATTGCTATCAAGAATGTGCAATTGCTGTAATAAAATCAATTAATAAATTCCAAATCAGGTGACAGACAAAGAGAGAATTTACAAAATATGTAAATTCTTTTCTTATTTGTGTCATTTTAAAAAGAAGTTTTGTTGTTATTAGTGTAAGAAAATAATTGGTCTTTGAAAAGTGAATAGATTTGTTAGGGACGTTTAATTCTAAAGTGAGCTTTGATTTATTCTACGCCATGATCATCCGGGAGCGATTAGTGAATAGAACAAGATATTGGAAGTGCTACAATAGCTGCGATGACTTTTAGAATGATAATGATACTTCTGTAAAGCTCGGCATAAACTTGCGGAGAGGTGAAATTCCTATGTACCTTTAGCACAAGGTAACCTAACAAAAAGAAAAATGTAACAAGTTATTATGTAACTAAAGCAACATAAGGAGTAAAATATGGCAAAAGATTTTGAAATAATGATAAGTCGATTTGATTTGATTCATATAGGATTTAAACCTCATCAAGCGAGTGTCATGATAAGAGAAGCAAAAGAGCATCTATCAACTGTTGAGGGAATAAGCTTTTATTCTAATCGTCAGGTAGGCGTTGTTCCTGCGAGGATCATTGAGAAATTATTTGATATACAAATAATTAAGTAAGTATTATACTGGATTTAGGCTTATTCTCCGTCTATTGTGAGGAGAATATATGGGTAAACCAACTAATATTTATAAAGATAAAAAAACAAACAAATGGTTCTATCGTGCTTATTTAGGTAAGGATGAAAATGGTAAGAAGATTCAAAAGACAAAGCGAGGTTTTGCAACGCAAAGAGAAGCGAAGCAGGCGTATGATAAGTGTATGTACACACATTTATATCTTAAGCCAGTTAATTTAGCGAGTAAGCTTACTTTTGAAGAGTTTTATCGTGTTCGATTTGTCAGATGGTATGAAAAACAAGTCAAGCGTCAAACATATGAAAATGCACAATTTTTATTTGAAAAGAAGTTATGCTATTTTTATACGATGCGATTAAGAGATATTCAGGGTCAAGATATTGAAGATTGGATGCATGAACTGAGTCAGACGGCTACACGTCATTCTCGTGGGAAAGACGAGATTTCAACACTATCTAAATCCTATATTAATCGCATATTTGGACACTTGAAAATTGTTTTAAATCGAGCAGTTAAAGAAGGGCTTCTCGAAAGAAATCCTGTAGAAGCTGTTTCGCTATTTCCAAAAGAAAACAAGAAAGTAGAATTTTGGGAAGTGGAGGAATTTAAGCAAGTAATGGCTGTTATTCCTAATTCTTCTATCCAATCTCAACACAGAAAAATAATCTATGAGATGCTCTTCTACACAGGAGTACGAATTGGAGAATTACAAGCTCTGACCTGGGAAAATGTAAACTTTGAAAAAAATCAAATTACGATTGAGCAAACTTTAATTTACCAGACAAAAAATGATTGGTATTTATCTACACCAAAATCGAATAAAGCATATCGGACGATTGGTATCGGCTCAAATCTTTCTGCAAAGTTAGTGCAGTGGAAAAAACTTCAAGAAATGGTTGGAAACTTTGAGTATATGGCTCAATTAGATGGAAGCTTCACACCACCTTATTCATTTGCAAATTGGTTGAAGGACTATGCGAAACAGGCAGGGATTAAACCAATTAAGTTACATTCTTTGAGACATTCTCATGTGGCGCTGTTAGTTGAAAAAAATATTCAACCATTGATGATTCAAGAACGTTTGGGACATGCGAATATCCAAATTACATTAGGAACATATGGACATTTATATGCTAAAGCGGATGACCGAGTGGTGGAAGCTATTGACACGTTATTTGGTTAAACTATTCTACCAGCGTTCTACCAGTGAAGTTGGAAACATTTATATATCAATGTTTAGAAGCTTTTATTTAGGGTTTAAGATGTATCGGAAATAAGCAAACTGCCATTAAGCAGGGAATGAATCCTGTTTAATGGCAGTTTTTTAGTAATGAATAGTCTATTTCAGCACTATACGAATATAATCATCAAAAAATTAAGTGTCTATTGATCCAAATCATTGGTAAAATATCTTCATTCAAGTTCTATTCCGCAATACTGCTTCCTCCTCCCAAGTTGCCGGATTCAATGGATCGTTAGAAGCTGTTTTCTGGTTGATGAGCTCTTGATAGGTATTGCTTTTCTTTTCTAAATAAGCGACTCGTTTTTGCGCTTCTGTAAGTTTAACGAGCGCTTTTTCTTTTTGCGATTGAATGATGTCGGCTCTTTCTTTGATCGTCGAATCGCCAAGGAGGCAAAGCGAAATATAATGCTTAATGGCTTCTAAAGACATGCCTGTTTCGCGCAAATTCTTGATACCAGTTAACCAATTGATGGAAGTCTGATTAAAAACCCGTCTGTTGTTTTTGTCCCTGATCAAACTAGGAACCAAACCCATATCGGTATAATAGCGAATCGTGTGTTCAGACAATTCAGTGATCGTGGCTGCTTCTTTGATAGAGTAAATGTTGGTCACGCCTTTCATAATTTGCTGAAGTCAAGCAAGTCGTTTGAACGTATTAGTAAAAACTGTTGTAGATCATTTTCTTTTTATATCGCGTATTATAGCACAGATAATTTTGTGGAGAAAAGTAGCTTCCTATTTGAGAGCCTCAAAAAGACAAAAGGTGGAAGAAAAATGATTGTTAGAAACTCCTTGACTTCGAGTGACTCGAAGATGCTAAAGTTTAGCTAGCTTAACGAGTGCATAAGGTATCGATGAAGGAGGGAATTGTAATATGAAGAATAGAAAAATCAGAAGTTTAGCAGTTTCGCCAATCGGAATGGGGTGTATGGGGTTTTCTCACGGATATGGAAAGGTGCCAGAAGAAAAAGAGAGTATTGCATCTATTCGCAAAGCTTACGAATTTGGCTGTACATTTTTTGATACAGCAGAAGCTTATGGAAAAGAAATGTTTTATTCTGGACATAATGAGGAGTTGGTGGGTAAAGCACTGTCGCCTTTTCGAAACAAAGTTGTTCTTGCCACCAAGTATCATCTCGACGAAAAAGAAGTGAATGAAAGCACAACTCTTTACACAGCCATCCGTAACCATTTGATTGCTTCAATGGAAAAATTGCGCACCGATTATGTTGATCTCTATTATCTTCATCGAATCAATGAACAGCTTTCTTTAGAAGAAATAGCTGAGGTGATGGGACGATTGATCAAAGAAGGTATGATCAGAGAATGGGGACTCTCACAAGTTTCCGTGGAGACACTTGCTAAAGCACATGGGATTACCCCCGTTGGTGCTGTGCAAAATCTCTATTCAATGGTTGAGCTTGATTGTGAGCGAGAGATTTTCCCCTATTGTCTTGAGAACGAGATCGCCGTCGTTCCTTTTTCACCAATCGCTAGTGGGTTTTTATCTGGAAAAGTCACACCAGATACATCCTTTGAAGGGGATGATGTTCGCAAATTCGTCCCTCAGCTGGCTAAAGAAAACCTCGTAGCCAATCAACCGATTTTAAATATGCTAGCAGAAGTCGCTCAAGCAAAGCAGTCGACAAATGCCCAAATTTCATTGGCGTGGATGCTTCACAAGTACCCGAATGCAGTGCCGATTCCTGGATCAAAAAATCGAGGCAGGATTTTGGAAAATCTAGCTGCTTGGGATGTACAGCTTACAGATACCGAGTTTCAAGTAATTGAAAACCAATTGAATCAAATACCTGTATATGGCCATCGAGGACATGTCGAATCACAACAACAATCTTTCGGAAAACAGTGGGACAAACACTAAATAAAGAAAAAGTTGGAAAAGCAGACTGCATGACAAATGTAGTCTGTTTTTTTGCGTATAGTTCATTAACAGAAATTTTTGCCATCTTACTTCTCGCAATAAATGATTCTTGTTTCACCCACTAAAAAAGCTGATCAAAATATTGCGCGATGCTTAAAAAAGAATTATGATGTGCTTATCTATTATATCTATCAAGATCCTTTTATTGCTTGGAATTATACGAAGCAACGTGAAAAAATAGAAGGACGCTTTGTTCCTAAAGAACATTTTATAAATGCTTTTTTTCAATCAAGATATAACTTGATTAAAATGAAGGAATTGTATAAAGAAAATGTGACCGTTAATATTTTTATAAAAGATTTTCAAAATCGCCATTCTCATACGTTGATGGCAGTTGACAATGTATCGTTCGCTTTGCCATTAACATACACAAAGGAAGAATTGGAGGAGAAGCTCAATGACTGAGAAAGAAAAAGTAGAAACAATCATGATAAAATATCATCGAAACTTCTCGATCTTACAGAAAAAGGCAACGCCTAGCGAATTGAAAACAGTTTTAAACTTTGTTGCAGAAGAATCGAACCGTAAACAGCGAGTGCTTGTTGGCTTAGAGAAAGAAGAATAAGTGGTCAATGAAAAAATTTAGGTTTCTTAAGAATGACCATTGAACAAGTAAAATCCGAGATAAGAAGCAAGCGCTTCTTATCTTTTTTTTGTATCATTATGGCGGGCATGCAGTAAAGATAGGATCAAAATAGAATAAATTCACAAAAAGTGCTTGACCTAAAGTGAACTCTAGGTGGTATCTTTTTAGATAGAAGAAATGAGCAGCGATTGTTGAAACTCAAAAAAATCACGATTTCCCTTTAGGATAACTTGCTATTTCTAGGTTTGACAGGAATTCTAAAAAGAGCGTCTAGCTCCGATGGCCACGTTTTTCATTCTAGAGAACGATCCACTCATTTCGATTTCGTGTCTTTTTCCTTGTGAGTAAACGCACGAATCATTCGAATATTTTTACAGGAGGTACGTACATGTTATTAGAAAAAATCAAAAGCCCCAAAGCGTTAAAAGAATTGACCAGTGGGCAACTTCAAGAACTGGTAGTAGAAGCACGAACTGCTTTATTGGAAAAAATCAGTCACCATGGGGGGCACAATGGCCCCAATCTGGGGATGGTTGAGATGACGATTGCGTTGCATAAAGTCTTTGATTCCCCCACAGATAAGCTGATTTTTGATGTGTCCCATCAGACCTATATCCATAAAATGCTGACAGGACGCGTCCATGCCTTTCTTGATGCTGCGCAGTATGGTGCGGTTTCTGGTTACACGAATCCGAAAGAAAGCGAGCACGATCTCTTTACGGTCGGACATACCTCCACGTCAGTTTCGCTGGCAAATGGTGTGGCGAAAGCCCGTGACCT
Source organism: Enterococcus sp. CR-Ec1 (assembly GCF_002850555.1). Taxonomy (NCBI): domain Bacteria; kingdom Bacillati; phylum Bacillota; class Bacilli; order Lactobacillales; family Enterococcaceae; genus Enterococcus; species Enterococcus sp. CR-Ec1. The sequence goes on along the minus strand of NZ_CP025223.1, from coordinate 2,933,277 downwards.
AAAAAATGAAACGTATAACGTCGTTGCCGTGATTGGTGATGGTTCTCTATCAGGCGGGTTAGCGTTTGAAGGCTTGAACAATATCGTGGAATTAGGCACCAATACCATCGTGGTCCTCAACGACAATGACCAATCGATCGCAGAAAACCATGGGGGGATGTATCAGAATTTGCGAGCATTGCGGGAAACAAAGGGGCAAGCAGCAGACAATCTGTTCAAAGCGATTGGTTTTGAGTACCACTATTTGGATGAAGGAAATGACCTCGCTGCATTGATTGCTTTATTTGAAAAAGTGAAAGATGTTGATCATCCTGTTTTATTACACATTCATACGATCAAAGGCAAAGGCTTCAAGTTTGCGGAAGAAAATCGTGAAAAGTTTCATGCAGGCGGTCCCTTTCATTTAGAAACCGGCGAATATATTTCTACTGGCGGCAATCAAGTAACGTACAATAGCTTAACGACGGATTATTTATTAGAAAAAATGGCGTCAGATCCTAAAGTCGTGGCAGTAAACGCTGGTACACCGATGCTGCTTTTTTCTCCGGAACAAAGAGAAAAAGCAGGCAAACAATTTGTAGATGTAGGTATTGCAGAAGAACATGCGGTATCGATGGTTGCTGGGTTAGCAAAAAATGGAGCAAAACCTGTCTGGGCCGTTTTTTCTACCTTTATGCAACGTAGTTTTGATCAAATTTCCCATGATTTGGCCTTAAATCATCTGCCTGGAACGATTCTGGTATATGGTGCATCGATTCACGGCATGAATGACGAGAGCCATTTGGGAATTTTTGATATTCCATTTTTGGCACATATTCCCAACCTTATTTATCTTGCGCCAACCTCTAAAGAAGAATATCTGGCAATGTTGGATTGGTCGCTGGAACAAACCAACGCACCAGTTGCGATCCGGGTACCGGTTGGACCTGTCAACGAAATGGCAGTGACAGTCTCTACTGACTACAGTGATCAAAAAAATGAAGTGACTCAAGCTGGCACGCAGGTAGCCATCGTCGGTGTTGGGAACTTTTATGCGCTAGCGGAAGAGATCGCAGAACAATTGAAAATGCAACATGGAATTACGCCAACGGTGATCAATCCTAAGTTTATTTCAGGGGTCGACAAAGAGTTGTTGGATGCTGTGGCACGATCGCACAAACTCGTTGTCACGTTGGAAGATGGCATACGAGAGGGTGGCTATGGACAAATGATTGCCAGCTACCTGGGTGATCGTGAGATTGTCGTCAAAAACTATGGCTTAGAAAAGAAATTTTATGATAATTACCGGGCAGCGGACGTTTTATCTGAACTTGGTATCACCGTTGAGACAATTACGAAAGACATTATGGAACAGTTACAGCAATCAATTCACTAAAGCATTCTGAGTAGTTACAGTCGATTTATGAAAAGCAGAAAACCTTGCAGAAAACATACTGCAAGGTTTCTTTTTTTTAGACAAACATAAATGAGTTCCAGCAATCGCCATAGAAACCTAGCAAAATACAGAAGACCAATGCTTTTCAAGCATAAAGCCCAAGCGCGTTAAGCATTGGTCAACGAGGACAATCTAGCGAATAATAAGGTAGTGAAAGGATCACTTTGTCATCTTGGGCTATTGGCTTCAGAGACAAGGAAGAAAAGGTGTTTTTAAGGAAAGGGGTAATTATGAAATTTTTTTCTATGAAGTTGTTGGCACTGCTGTCGGTGGCAATGGTTGTCTATTCGGCACCGGCGATTTCTGCCAATGTCCCAGCGATTGCGGCAAGCTTCCCAGAAGTTGATGCGGTCTACATTGGGTTACTGACCACGATTCCATCATTGTTTCTTTTACTGGGAATTTTTACTACCAGCATGATCGAAAAAAGGATCGGCAAAAAATACACAATGGTCACCGGCTTGGTCATTGTGGCGGTTTTTGGCACGCTGCCGGCATGGTATCAGGGGAGCTTTCCCGTCTTGTTTCTTTCTCGAGGGATTCTTGGCTTCGGGATCGGCTTATTCAATCGTTTGGCGATTCAAATGATTAGTTTGCTGTTTCAAAATGAGCCGCAAAAGAAAGCCAAAGCTCTTGGATTAGAAAGTGCCGTCGGTGGTTTAGGTGGTATCTTTATGACTTTGCTGGTTGGGCAGCTAGTGAAAATCAGTTGGGAAATGTCCTTCTTGGTTTATGGCTTTGCCCTGATCAGTCTCTTCTTTGTCCAGCTGTTTATTCCAAACGAAACACAGGCTGTGACTAATGAGACGTTATTGGCGAACGTCACGGTTTCAAAAGAACGGAAACAGCGATCATTCGTTCTGGGTGTGCTCTTGTTTCTAATCGTTGTCTTATTTATTAATTACAATTTACAGATCACACCATTGTTATTGGAAAAAGGAATCGGGGACGCCACTGAAGGCAGTAACATGATTGCCGCCATTGCGACGGGAGCATTTATCGCCGGCAATGCCTTTGGCTTGATATACAGTCGCCTACATCGCTGGTTGCTGCCCATTGCGGCATTGCTTGCAGGAAGCAGCATCTATTTGACTTATGCATTGCAGACAGTGGGGCTACTCTTGGGTTGTTCTTTATTATTAGGCTTTGCCTTTCGCAGCATCATGCCTTTTTTCACCCACTTGCTGACGACTGGTGGTGAAGCAGAAGCTAAGTTTGGCACGATCGTCTCGATCGTTGCTTACAATTTAGGGGTCACGCTCGCACCCTATGCATCACGCTTGCTGATACTAGTCAGCGGCAATGAAACAGCAGGGATGCAGATGATCTTATCAGGGGGCATGCTATGTCTGATTGGTATGATCGCCCTTTTGGGAAATAAATTCTTTTTGTATTTTGAACGAGGGTAGGCATACGCTGGCGTGCTCCACGCTTTTCTGTCTTCAATTCATCACTTTCAGTGCTTTTAGATAGAAAGAAACGTGAATGAATGGGACGTGTAAAACTAACAGCAGCAATCAGAAGGGAGAACCAGATGTATCTTTTTCAAAAAATTGAAGAAGCAGCGTTTAAACAAAATGATGCAAGAAGGACGATCGGTGATTTTTTACTAGGCAATCGGGAAAAAGTCAGTGAGTATACTATGGAAGAAATCGCAAAACTGACCCATACCTCAAAGCCGACGTTAGTCCGTTTTGCAAAATATTTTGGCTTTTCCGGTTGGAAAGAATTTGTGTATGCCTTCGTGCATGAACTGGCACACTTTGATGATGGCTCAGCAACGATCGATGTGAATATCCCTTTTGGTGAGGCGGCAGACACATTAGAAATCATTGAAAACTTGGCGAACTTGCGCATGCAGACGATTAAAGAAACAGCGGCACTTATGACGGTAAAAGACCTGAATCAAGCCGCTCGACTCATCAATGGCGCTCAAAACGTTGTCATCTATGGGCGTAGTCCAAATTCGTATTTCGGGCAGCTGTTTAAACGCAACTTAAACACGATTCATAAAAAAGCCTTTGTTGCGGATACGGACGAAGCGGGCTTGATTTCCCAAACGCTGACCCCGCAGGATTGTGCCATTCTTATCTCTTATTCTGGCAATAATTCAGAGACCTATCCTATGAAAAATGTGAAAACATTGCTGAAAAATGGTGTGCCAATTATCAGTCTTACGAGTGGTGGGGACAACTATTTGCGGGACTATTCGACGATCGTCTTGACGATTGCTAGCCGAGAAAAACTATATTCTAAAATCGGAAATTTTTCCACAGAAGAATCGATTCAATTCCTTTTGACGGTTTTGTTTGCTCAGATTTTTTCCCTCGATTATCAGGAGAATATCCAAATGAAAATCAGCAACGCTCGTTATTTAGAAACGAGTCGAAGAACGACGTTTAAAGAGATGGCAGAAGAATAAAAGGACCACACCAAAAACGGTGTGGTCCTTTTTCCCTATTCTAAATTGTTGGAAGTGGTTGATTTCAATTCGATCGGCTCACCGGCAGCAACTAGACGAATCCGTTTCGGATTGACGATCCGATCGTACAAAGCTTCAGGGTCCCCATTAAAAGCATCGATATACGGAGCATCCACTGTTCCCCAATGGGAGAGGATCAATTCAGCATGAGGATAGGTATTTGCCAGTTTCACGGCGTTCTCAAAGCCGATATGCCAAGCGTTGTCGTTAAAGTCAAATAAGATCGCATCTGGTTGAGGCATCTCTAATTGTTCTGGTAAAAGACGAGAATCGCCAGGAATCCACAAGGAACCATCCGGAGTATCGATCCAAAAGCCGCAATAGTCCTCAATTTGGAAGACACGGTCAAATTTTGTCGTCTCATTTTGCCAAAGGTGATACGCCTTTGTTAAAGAAATCTCCAAATTTTTAACGGTGAATGAATCATAGATTTCGTGACCTTGGGCAGCAACTTGAAAGTGCTCTTGCATAAGTTCGGCAACATATTTGGGTCCATGGAAGCTATCGGTAACCGGGACTAATTTTTCAATCGTCGGAATGCCGTAGTGATCATTATCTGAATGGGTGATCAATACCGCATCTAAGTGAGGGACTGCCGCCGGTTTGATTGGCAGATCGATCAGTAACGGCAGGTCAAATCCTTCTAAGACCGGATCGACCATGATACATGTACCACGGCTGTTTAGAAGAATACCGGAGTTTCCTAACCAGCGAATGATCGTTTGATCTGTTTTTTGAAAAGCTTCTTCATGAAAGAAAATCGTTTTTGGGGGTATTGCTTGTTTCGCGTTTGTCATGTTTCTTCGTTCCCTTCGCCTGTTTTTTATAAATCCAACCTAGAATAGCCGTTCATAACAGGCTAGACCAAATCGTTGATTCAGTAAGGATTGCTTCAATGGTTGGGGGAAGAAGCAGTGGTTTGATCCGTTGTTGCGGGATCATCGGGGCGCTCTTTTTCGGTTGGTGGGTCCATTACGTTGAAAAAGCCTATTATGATCGCGATAAATCAAAAGTAACACAATCATCTAGTAAATTATATCATTGTTTCTAGTGGCTTCGTCAAGGCGATGTTTGGTCTTTTAATGGAATGGATTTCGAAAAAAGAGCGGTTTTTAATGAAAAGATGAAATCCATTTCGTCTTTAGGAAAATATATTGGAAACGCTCTCTATAAATGGTACATTGCTGGCAGAAAGAACAGTATGTTATACCGGTAAGCACATACAACATAGATTTTCTTTGAAATTTATTTAGGGGTGGAATGTATGAGTGAAAATTATCAATCATTAGCAAAAAAAATCGTCCAGTATCTGGGGGGACAAGAAAATATCACGGATGCCTATCACTGTCAAACCCGATTGCGCTTTAAAGTCAATGAAGAAAAGCGTATAGATCAAGGAGAACTAGAGGCGCTCGATGGGGTTGCCAAATACATCAATAACGCAGGGGTACATCAAGTCGTGATCGGAACACATGTCAAAGATGTCTATGAAGAAGTCACAAAATTGGTTTCGCTTCAATCATCAGGGGCGTCGGAACCTGGGGAGAAAAAAGGACCAGCAGCTGCAGTGATCGATTTTGTGGCAGGAACGTTTCAACCAATTATTCCCGCACTGTCCGGTGCCGGAATGGTTAAGGCAGTTTTGGCTTTATTGATCGTTTTTGATGTGATCACGGCTGATTCGCAAACCTATTACATGCTGAATCTTTTTGCAGATGGTGTTTTCTTCTTCTTACCAATGATCCTGGCCTTCACTGTGGCACAAAAATTGCGATGCAATCCGATTTTAGCGGCTTCAGTGGCTGCTATGATGATGCATCCTAATTAGGGTGCCTTGGTCACAGCAGGCGAACCCGTTCACTTTTTTGGGGTTATTCCTTTTACATTAGCAAATTATACGGGATCAGTCATTCCAATCCTGATCGTGATTTTTTTCCAATCGTATGTCGAAAAGTTTTTGAACAAAGTGATTCCAAAATCAGTGGAGCTGGTTTTTGTTCCGATGCTAACATTCTTGATAATGGGTACATTAGCCTTCTCGCTATTTGGACCGATCGGTAGTATCTTGGGTGGTTATTTGGCAACATTCTTTACCTTCTTAAGTGTCCATGCTAGCTGGGTTCCAGCGGTTTTGATTGGGGGCTTTTTGCCAATCATGGTGATGTTTGGATTGCACAATGGGATTGCTCCTTTAGGGGTGATGCAAATGGCAGAACTTGGGTATGACAGTATTTTTGGTCCAGGGGCATTGGTCTCAAACATTGCTCAAGCAACCGCAGTAGCAGTTGTCGCATTGCGTACGAAAGAAAAAAAACTAAGCAGTTGGCGGTATCAGGGGCAATCACTGCCTACATGGGGATTACCGAACCCGCTTTATATGGCATCAATTTGCCCAAAAAATATCCGTTGGTTGCGGCAATGATTGGTGGGGCTTCTGGTGGTTTGTATGCTGGCTTGACCAATACGCATCGCTTTGCGACCGGTTCGTCTGGTCTCCCAGCAGTCTTACTATATATCGGTGATGATACGATGCGCTATTTTTGGAACATCATTATCGCATTGGTGATTGCAGCTGTGGTGAGTGGGGCCGTTACCTATGTCTTAAGTTTCAAATATGAAACAAAAGTGACAATTGATGTTCCGGAGATGAAAGCAGTAGTACTAGAAGATACCGGCTTGATCAATCCTGTACCGGGAATCGTGATTCCGTTGAATCAAGTCAAAGATGACGCATTTGCTTCTGAAGCACTCGGAAAAGGATTTGCGGTCGATGAACCCATCGGTGAAGTCATTGCGCCTTTTGATGGAAAAGTCGCTGCTGTTTTTCCTACCAAACACGCGATTGGCTTGGTTTCAGACACCGGAATCGAATTGTTGATCCATGTCGGTTTAGACACAGTGGAACTAAATGGTCAGTATTTTGATGCTTTAGTAGAAGCAGAGCAAAAAGTTACAAAAGGGCAGCGATTGCTGACGTTTGATGTACCGCAGATAAAAGCTGCAGGATATGTCACACAAGTACCGATCATCGTTACCAATACACCACAATATACCGCAGTCGAACGTGTGAAAGAAGGTTTGGTAGCTAAAGAAGAGGAAGTACTTGTAGTCAAAGTTTAGGAGGAAATAACATGGGATTATCAGATGATTTTTTATGGGGCGGTGCAACGGCTGCCAATCAAGCAGAAGGTGGTGTATTAGCAGGAGGACGTGGCTTATCAAATGTCGACCTCTTACCAACTGGTCCTGATCGCGCAAAGGTCGCTGCGGGTGAACTGGAAATGTTGGAATGGCAGGAAGATTCTTTTTATCCAGCCCAAACGGCCATTGATATGTACCACCATTATATGGAAGATATTGCCCTTTTTGCCGAAATGGGGTTTAACGTGTATCGGATGTCACTTTCTTGGTCACGGATTTTTCCGAATGGCAATGACGAAGCGCCCAACGAAGAAGGACTGCTTTTTTATGAGAAAATCTTCAAAGAATTGAGAAAACATCAAATCGAGCCATTAGTCACGATTGCCCACTTCGATGTTCCGCTGCATTTGATCAAGGAATTTGGTGGCTGGAAAAATCGCCGACTCATTGATTTCTATGTGACTTATGCGGAAACCGTCTTCCAACGCTATCGCGGGTTGGTCAAATATTGGCTGACGATCAATGAAATCAATATTTTGCTGCATCAGCCCTTTGTAGGTGGCGGGATCGTCTTTAAAGAAGGGGACAATCGTCAAGAAATCAAATACCAAGCAGCGCATCATCAGTTAGTCGCCAGTGCCTTAGCAACCCAAAAGGCTCATGAAATCGATCCGACCAATCAAGTTGGTTGTATGCTGGCTGGTGGCAGTCATTATCCTTATACTTGCCGACCTGAAGATTACCAAGAAGCAATCGATCGTGATCGCGAAGGCTATTTCTTTATCGATGTGCAAGCCCGAGGCAAATACCCCAATTATGCCTTGAAAAAATTTGAGCGAGAAGGCTTAACAATCAAAATAACACCTGAGGACGAGGCGATTTTAGCGGCTTCTCCTGTTGATTTTGTCAGTTTTTCTTATTACTGTTCGCGAACGGTCAGTGCCCACCCAGAAGACTATGCGCAAGCGACAGGGAATCTCTTTCCATCAATTAAAAATGAACATCTATCATCGACTGAGTGGGGGTGGCAGATTGATCCGTTAGGACTGAGAAATTCATTGAATCAATTGTATGATCGCTATCAAAAACCGTTGTTTATCGTAGAAAATGGGTTAGGGGCGATCGATACCCCTGATGAGAATGGGTTTGTCGCAGACGATTATCGGATCGACTATTTAAAAAAACATATTCAAGCCTTCAAAGATGCAGTGACGATCGATGGCGTGGAACTACTTGGTTATACTACTTGGGGTTGTATTGATCTTGTAGCAGCCAGCACCGGTCAAATGAGTAAACGCTACGGCTTTATCTACGTGGATCGAGACGATCAAGGCAACGGCACCTTGAAACGAACCAAGAAAAAATCCTTTGAGTGGTATAAAAAAGTGATCGCTTCAAATGGGGAAGTTTTATAGCATACAAAAAGAATGACACATTTCCTCGTGTCATTCTTTTTGTATTGTGTCATCTAACATCAGGAAAGGGAAGCAGCAACTCTTTTTTCACGAGCCAATGATTGGCGCTTTGCAACGGCTTGCTATTTTTTCCCTGCAAAATGCGTAAAACGGACAAACTGATTTTGGGCTTCTTCTTGTAAAAATTCTTTTGGTGTCAGCTGAAATTCTTGTTTAAAGCAGCGTAAAAAATGGGTATAGGAGTTGAAGCCGCAAGCTTCGAACGTGGCGGTGGCGCTTCTGGTTTTACGTAAAATTTCTTTGCTCTTTAAGAGTCGTTTCTTTACCACATAGGCATGAAAGGCGACGCCAGTTTCTTTTTTGAAGGTCCTTGAAAGCGAGTATGGGCTCATGAAAAGGGCTTTGGCGACGGTCTCTAAGGAGAGATCAGCGGTCAAATGCTGATTGATATAGGTAATAGCAGCCAAAATGTCTTTATTTTTATAGAGTGAGTCGGATAAAAATAGCGGTTCTTTTTCCTGATAGGCAATCGTATTGATGGAAATCAAAAACGCAATCAAATGATTTTGATAAAGTAAGTCGGTGCCATAATTGCTATCCGTTTTTTTGCGTAAAGGACGCAATAGCTGGTCTAGTTGGTCGGCATCGATCGATAAAATACGACTGTTGATGCCGCCGTTGCTACGAAAACAGGCAGTGAGATCTGTTTGGGTAGTGGAGAGGGCAGCGAGATAACTAGGATTGATATACAGGTAGGTTCGCTCGAAAAAATCAGAAGTTTGATGAACGATTCGATGCAAGACGTTTGGAGGAATCAAGATGATCGTACCAGGTTCTAGAGGGAATTCTCCGCCATCGATAAAGAAGACCGCTGATCCTTTTAAGGTACAGTGAATCTCATAAAAACTATGGTAATGATAAAGGGTATTGTTTTCTTCTACGATGTCTTTGATATGAAAGGCCTCAAAACGATCGTTGATCATCGTATCCGCACTTTGCTTCTCCATGATTGGCTCCTTTCGTACTCGTTTGTTTTTATCATACAAGAATAGATAGTAAAGTGTCAATAACTGCTATTTTTGTGTAAATGTAAGCGTGTTACGATCAATCTATCAAAGAGAAATGAGAGGATGAACCCAATGGTGATTTTAGAACAGTTGTTTGTGGAAAAACGTGTTGTAGAAGAAAAAATTGATCGCATGATCGAAAATTTAACGACGATCAAGGATGATAATGGCGAATTTCTATTAGACTTTGACGGCTTGATCGTTGATGATAAAAGCTGGGGGATTTGGAACTGGCCGCAAGGGGTGGGACTATATGGCATTTATAAAAACTACCAAATCACCAAAAATCCTAAAGCGCTCCAAGTTGTGGAAGAATGGTTTGAGCAGCGGATGTTAGAAGGCGCGCCGCCTAAAAATGTCAACACGATGGCGCCGCTTTTGGCAATGGCGTATCTTTATGAAGACACCAAAGATTCTCGTTACTTGCCTTACCTTGAACAATGGGCGGAATGGGTCATGCATGATATGCCGCGAACCGATGAAAATGGTCTGCAGCATGCGACCTATGGACCAGAAAATCGCAACCAGCTTTGGGACGATACCTTGATGATGACCGCTTTGCCTTTGGCGAAAATTGGCATGTTGCTGAATCGTCCGGCTTATATCGAAGAAGCAAAACAACAATTTATGATCCATATCAAATACTTAGTGGATAAAAAAACTGGGCTTTGGTTCCACGGCTGGACCTTTGAAGAACGCCACAATTATGCACAAGCGCTTTGGGCAAGAGGCAACTGCTGGATCACCATTGCGATTCCTGAGATCATTGAAATTCTCGACTTGCAAGAAGGAGATGCGTTACGTGGCTTCTTAATCAATACCCTCTTAGACCAACTAACTGCCTTGCAAGAAATGCAAGATGAAAGTGGCCTGTGGCACACCTTGTTAGACGATCCTAGCTCGTATGTGGAGGCTTCCGCGACGGCTGGTTTTGCCTATGGGATTTTAAAAGCCGTTCATAAGCGTTACATTGACAAAGCTTGGGAAGATGTTGCCTATAAAGCGTTAGCCGGTTTGATCGAACAAGTCGCAGAAGATGGAGAAGTCCAAAATGTTTCCATCGGTACTGGAATGGGAGAAGACTTGGCGTACTACAAAAATATCGCGATTACGGCGATGCCTTACGGGCAATCACTGACAGTTTTAGCATTTACTGAACTATTGGTTTCATTTTGTTAAGCAGAACACCTTACGTAATAAAGAGAGGAGCAGACAAAGATGATCAAAAAAGCGATTCGGATGAAGCTACATCCTGGTTATGAAGCAGAATATGAAAAACGGCATCGCGAACTATGGCCAGAACTAAAAGAGCAGCTCATAGCACACGGGGCGAAAAGCTACCAGATTTTTTTAGATCCAGAAAGCCTTGCGTTGTTTGGCTACCTTGAGATTGAAGATGAAACCCGCTGGCAGCAGTTAGCGGCAACCGAGATCAACCAAAAATGGTGGCAGTACATGGCAGAACTTATGGAAACAAATCCGGATGATTCGCCAGTGACACAGGAGTTAAAGGAAGTCTTTACGCTGTAAGCTAGACAAAAATGTTTATTTCTTAAAACGAACACGGTCGCATCAATTGTTTGACATCAATTACTGGTTAGTCAAAGAGGTAGTTCGCTCACGAATGTGAGCGGACTACCTCTTTTGTTGAAATAGCAAAACAATCATTTCGGATAGAAGAACCGTTAAGAGAGAAGTGCTTTTTCTTGCTGCTTCAAGAATTTCTTTGGTGTCATACCGGTAATCTTTTTGAACGTTTGAACAAAATATTCGGGGGCATTACTAAAGCCCGTCATCGCTGCCACTTCGTAGACTTTGTAGTTTTTCTTCAGCAATTCTTGTGCTTTTTGGATGCGGTATTCGGCTAATTTTTGATTGAAGCGAATCCCGGTTTCTTTGTAATAGGTTTTTCCTAAGTATTCAGGATTTAAGTACAAAAGATGGGCGGCGATCCATTTCAATGACAATGCTTCATGGTCATAATATTCTTCGATGATTAGGTTGACTTTTTGGGACAACTGCATGTTCTCGCTATCGTCTAAGCTGCCCCGCATCAAATCGATACAGTGAAGCAGCATAAACTGGAGTTCGTGCCAATTATTCAAGAGCATGATCTTTGGGGAATAGTCATCGAAGTAGATGTCTTTTTTGATGCGATGATTTTCAAAAATTGCTGATAACAAATCGTTGACCTGCAGCCGCAATAGTTGGACAGGGTAAAGCTCCATGCGACAGGTAGAAAAAAAGTTTTCCGTAAGAACTTGGGCTAAAGTCAGTTCGCCTTTGTCGATCAATGCCAAAAGTTTTTCACGGTATTCCATGTAGAGACTATTTTCATAGACATTTTCTTGTGAGATTTGGGCTTCTTGGATGACTTCAAAGGTATCAAAATAAAACTCCTTATCCAAGTTCCGCTTGCCTAAATGATAACTGAGTAAAAATTTTTCGGGGGTTTCGACCCAGCAATTGATGGCGATCCCTTTTCCTAGATGCGCAGCCTGTACCTTCGTTTTAAAAAAGAGATTAAAGGTATTTTCCGTACTGAAGTTCAGGATATAGCCAACTTTGTTTTGATGACCGATCACCAACTCGTGATGGTTCTCATAGCTTTCGATCCGCTTGGCGATGGCGTGATAGAATTTCGAATCAAATAAGTACATACAAAATGGAAAAACGAACGATTCAGGCAGCGGTTCTTCTCCGCAGCTATTGATGTATTGTTCAATTTGTTGTTTTAAATAGAGGGTAGATTCCATTTGACGACGTTCAGAACGTTCGATCGTCTCAGCCAACGCTTCTGAAAGCTTGCTCGGAAAAACAGGTTTTTCAAGGAAAAATTTGACCCCTAAAGCCATCGCTTCTTTGGCAAAGGAGAAGCTGCCAAAGCCTGTCAAAATAATGATTTGAATCGCAGGATTGATGGCTTTTAATTTTTTGATCAAGGCAAGTCCATTGACTTTAGGCATATTGATGTCGGTAATCACGATGTCGATGGTGTTTTGCTGACAAAATGCCAAGGCTTCTTCACTGTCTGTGTAAATTCCTTTGACCACTAATGGGAAATCAAAAGAAGCAACGAGGTTAGCCACACCATTTGCTATCAAGGGTTCATCGTCAACAACGAGGATATTTTTCATGTTTCACTCACTCCTTTTAAGGGGATCACAAAGCGCACCGTCGTCTTTTTGAAGGGAATCGAGGAGACGATGGCTAAGGACGCTTGATCACCATAATGCAGTTGCAATCGTTTTTGAATATTGGTCAATCCGATGCCGCCTTCTTTTTCAATCGAGAAGTTGGCTTTAAAACCAGGGCCATTGTCAGAGACACTGACTTGGAGAAAGGTTGCTTGTTGTTCAATCGTAAGGACGAGGCGACACGTCTCCTTCATATCATTGACCGCGTATTTAAAGACATTTTCAATCAATGGTTGAATCAGTAACTTAGGAATCTTAAAGGACAAGTCATTCACCAAAATTACTTCGATATACTCGATCCGTTTCCCGAAGCGAACGTTTTGAATATTGATATAGGCGTGCACGATATCTAATTCATCTTGTAGCGTTGTGAAGTCAGACTTGGTATCGATTTTTTTTCGAAACAAATAGGCAAGGGAGGTGACCATCTCTGAGATCTGCCACTGCTGATTTTCAATGGCGATCCAGTTGATCGAGTCTAACGTATTGTATAGAAAATGTGGATCTAATTGCGCTTGCAATCCTTTAAATTCGATTTCTTGGGACAATATACGCATTTCATAATTGTCCTTGATCAAGGCATTTAATTCATCGATCATCGTATTGTAGCTTTCATAAAGGACCATGATCTCTTCTTGACTATTTTCTGGGACAGCGAGGGTCTTTAAAGAGGCCAGTTTTTTCGTTTTCCGCAGAACGGCCATTTGCGAAGCCAAGTCAGCTAAAGGGCGGGTCAGCTGATTGCTTATTTTCCGAATCACAACAATAATCAAACATAAAAAAGGCAAACTCACAGCGATGGAAAGGCCTTGTAGTTTATAAAGATCAGCTAAGACTTGATTTTCAGGCAGTAAATAAATGAAGGTCATATTCGGCATCGTCTTCCGATCCATTGCGTAGTAGTACTGGCGATTATCAAACGTCATGGAGCCGATCGATCGCTGGAAGGTTTCCATTTTTTGCTGCAAGGTATTTTGATCCGCAGCGAGGGTTTGCTCGTCATTTGCGGTACTATAAAATTGGTTCTGATACGCCATGAAAAATTGGTTTTGTTCGGAGACAATGGGAAGACTTTCGATCTCGTTACGAAAGAAGGACGTATTCACTAGAAATATCACCGTACCAATATAGGTTAAAGAAAGATCGGCTGTTGAATAGATTTTTCGCAGGTAGACGCCTTGAGAAAGGTCTTTTGCAAAAAACCAACTCCCTTTGGCAGGCTTATCGGGCAAAGTCTCGATCATATCTTTGATGGTTTGGCCATTAAAGATATGGTCGGTCTCGGCTAGAAAGTTGATCATGTTTTCGTTCGTTGGGGTAAAGAGATAGACGTTTTGAATCGTTGATTCATTGCGTACGAGGGCGTTGATTTCTGCACTTAAGGCATTCTTTTGGTTGATCGCCTCTAAGGATTGCAAGGAATCTTGTGCCAAGATCCTTTGTAGGCCATTTTGGATCGGTGCACTATCGATAATGCGAAAAGAGAGGGTTTCGACGGCAGTTAAACGCTTGGCGATATTTGTTGAAATGATCGAGACATCTTTATACGCGGCTTCTTTCAGCTGCGCCATGTAGACTTGTCGCCAAACTAAGGTCAGGAGAACAGCCAATGAGACGATAATTGCCACCGTCGCAAAAAAGACAAAATGTAACTGTCGCTCAAAAGGCTGCTTTTTAAAGTGATTGATCAGCTTCTGGGACTTCATGGACACTGCCTCGCTTTGCTTGCAATTGTTTGGTTTTTTCAATCATCTGACCATGAAAAAATTCAGCGAAGAACAAGAAAATCACCAGTCCAAAGACGAGTAACAAAGAGGTTTTGGCAGTCAATAAGAGAAACAATAAATACCAGGTAAACAACAAGGCAAGGCCTTGCAGTGGGTAGCGAAAGACTAGAAAGATACTGACGTACAAGGTCTGTTTCCAAGCGTGTTGTTCGGCTTTGGCATAGGTCATAAAGCTGATGAATGCAGTGTAAAGGAGGAGAATCGTTAAAAGTAAATAGACAGGACGCAGCCAAGCCATTTCAGTCGGGAAAAAATGAGTAATCCGTAAGTTAAACAACAACAGGAGTACTGTACTTAATAGTCCAATGCCAAAAAGGGAAAAGGTGCGAAAGGCTTGCTTGTAGGCTTGCCAGAAGGCAACAGCTGAATAGTCATGACCAGTTTTACGAAAATCATGTAAACATTTGATCGTGACAGCGGTGGCAGGACCGAAGCCAAAAATCCCCAACCCTAAAAGGGTAAAGAAAAGCCATAAAAGGTTTAATTTAGCAAAATAAGCTGTTACCGTAAAAAGACGAAACAGTCCGGTTTGTATTTTTTTCATTGTTTCCACCTACCTTGTTTTTTGAAAAGTAAGCCTTTTCAACGCTAGTATAGCATAGTATATTGGAAAAAATAGAGCATGTCTGTTTTTTTACATTTTTCATCTGTTTTTCTATTTTTTTCTAGCTATTGCCCGTGAAGGCTTAGCCTTCAGCAAAAACGACAGTCTAGTTTTTCACATATTTGCTCTTGTTTTTTCATTTTTATTAACGAGGATTTCCATTACAATCACCTTGTAAGCGCAAACAAAAAGGAGTGTAGAAGAATGAAGAAAACTTTTTTAAAAGCAGCGAGCTTGTTGTTTCTTGGTGCGACCTTAGCAGCTTGTGGCAATAACGGCAATAGTAGCGGAAGCTCAGAAGCTGATGCAGATGGGAAAACGACGATTTCCTTTACCTGGTGGGGCTCAGAAGTCAGACACGAGAAGTATATCGAATCGATCAAAGAATTTGAGAAACAAAATCCTGACATCAAAGTTGAATATGAATATGGTTCTTGGGATGACCATTGGAAAAAACTAGCGACAAAAGCGGCTTCTGGAGAATTACCTGATGTGATCCAGATGGATGTGCAGTACATTGCGCAATATGGAACGAAAAATCAATTAGCAGATATGTCGGAATTTATCGGCAATGAGATTCAAACCGATGATATCAAAGAATCGATTTTAGCAACAGGCGAGTTAGATGGAAACGTTTTCGGCATACCAACTTCTGTCAATACTATGGCGATGCTCTACAATCCATCATTGGTAGAACAAGGGGGCACTGGGATCGACTTTAGCAATTATACCTTCGATGACCTTGTAGAAAGTACGGCAGCGATCGCTGAAGCAACAGGTGATTACGGTTGGAACGATAACAATGACAACAGTACGATTTTGCAATACTTTTTACGTACTAAAGGCGAAGATCTATACCAATACGATGCAGACGGCAAACCAGAGATCGGTTTTACCAAAGAAAACTGGGTTGAATTTATGGGGGCTATCGCAGATCTTACGGAAGCCAAAGCAATGCCAACCGCAGAAGTGACTAGCAATGCCAACAGTATGGATCAATATCCGTTTTCACAAGGAAAAGCAGCTTATATGATGACTTGGTCCAATCAATACTTGACCTATAAAGCCTCCGCCGCAGAAGATGTCGAAATCAATTTGGCTCGTCCTTTTGACTCAGAAAACGGGGCGATGGCGTATCGACCAGGGTTCTTTTATTCGATCGCGAATGCTTCTGAATCAAAAGAAGCAGCTGCGAAGTTTGTTGACTTTTTAGTGAATAGTGAAGAAGCCAATAAGATCATCGGTACTGAGCGGGGAATTCCTTCCAATGATGCCATCAAAGAATTGCTTTATGCCGACATGACACCAGAAGAACAAGAGTCCTCTGATTTCTTAGATGATATTGCAGACATCGTCGGTGATCCATCCCCAATCCCACCAATTGGGTTTGCTGAAATCAACACGTACTTTAAAGAGCTGTACGCAGAGATCACTTATGGCACGATGACACCAGAAGAAACTTATGATGCCTTTACGCAACGCTGCGAAGAAATTTTTGCAGAAAACTATCAATAAGCATAGATGCGGCGCCTTTACTGACTTTTTCAGTAAAGGCGTTTTTTTAGGAGAAGCACTGGAGGAAAAAAATATAGGTCCTCTAGTTTTTCACATTTCTGTGCTTTTTTTTCTATTCATTTTTAAGAAGTACTTCGTTAAAATCAACTTGTAAGCGTAATCAACTATAGGAGGTAGGAAGTGAAAATTATGGAACTACAATCAAAATCACCCACGGCAAAAGAGCCTGGGAAACTCAAAAGCTGGTTTAATCGATTACCAGAATCAAAACAGAATATGGTTACAGGCTACTTATTTATCTCACCCTTCATCATTGGCTTTTTTGCTTTTATTATCGTCCCGATGGGGATTTCTCTTTTTATGTCTTTTCATGACTATGATTTATTGACAGAGGCGCAATTTGTTGGCTGGAATAACTTTAAGACGATTTTTACGAATGATCCCAAGTTTGTTCAGTCACTGACTGTTACGCTGAAATATGTTGTGTTGGCAGTCCCTTTACGGCTGATCGTCGCATTAGCAGTGGCGATGCTGATCAACCGCCCATCGAAATTAAGCGGCGCTTATCGGGTATTATTTTATATCCCTTCGATTTTAGGTGGGAGCGTGGCGGTCTCGATCATGTGGCGGAATCTTTTTGGCGATTCAGGGTTGATCAATGGCGTGCTAGCGGCGATCGGCTTAGACCCGATCTACTTCTTTAAAAGTCCTGGCTTAGCGTTGATGACCTTGATTTTATTAGCAGCGTGGCAATTTGGCTCGTCGATGTTGATTTTCTTATCCGGTTTGAAAAATATTCCGAAAGATTATTACGAAGCGGCAGAAATTGATGGGGCAGGAAAAATCAGACAGTTTTTCAATATCACGGTTCCAGTCCTGACGCCAATCATCTTTTTCAATCTGATCTATCAAACGATCATGGCCTTTTTGACCTTTACACCTGCGTTTATCATTTCGAATGGGACGGGTTCACCCCGTAACGGCACGTTAGTCTATTCCTTGTACATGTATCAACGAGCCTTTACCGATTTCAAAATGGGCTATGCTTCAGCCTTAGCGTGGATTTTACTGGTCATCGTTGGGTTGATTACGATTCTGTTGTTCGCAACATCGAAATTTTGGGTGTTTAAAGAAAACGAGGAGGTTTGATTGATGCGTGAACAAAAACAAAATTATTTCTTTGATGCCGTGATCTTAGTTGCTGCATTACTGATGCTTTATCCGATTTTCTGGCTGCTGTTTAGTGCCTTTAAACCTAGTAGTGACATTTTTCGAACGGCAACGGAGTTGATCCCCCGAAGCTGGACGTTAGAAAATTTTACCAAGGGGTTTGAAGGGATCGCAGGGATTCCCTTCATTCGCTATATTTTCAACTCGTTGCAAATCGCGTTGATTTCAATGGTAGGGGCGGTCTGTTCTTCGGCTGTCATTTCTTATGGATTTGGTCGAATTCCTTTCAAAGGAAAAGGCTTTTGGTTTGCTTGTATCTTGGTCACGATGATGCTGCCGCAAGAGATCATCATGGTGCCTCAGTATCTTTGGTTCAATCAATTAGGCTGGCTTAACTCGATTCGTCCGGTAACCGTTCCTTCATACTTCGGACAAGCTTTCTTTATTTTCATGATGGTTCAATTTGTCTCTGCGATCCCGACAGATTTAGATGAAGCAGCAAAAATGGACGGCTGTGGACGGGTCGGTATTTTCTTCCGTGTGATTCTACCGTTGATGAAGCCTTCCTTGGCAAACGCTGCGATCTTCTCTTTCTATTGGAAATGGGAAGAACTGATCGGACCGATGCTGTACCTTACACGTCCGCAAAACTACACGGTATCGATTGCCTTAAAGCAGTTCCTAGATGCTAGCAGAACCTCCAATTGGGGAGCGATGTTCGCGATGTCTGTCGTCTCCTTGCTGCCTGTGTTGATCATCTTCTTTATTTTCCAAAAATACATTGTTGAAGGCATCAGCACGACTGGTCTTAAATAAGTGTGGAAAAAGATATTCGCTGTTTTGGAATATCTTTTTTCTATTGAATGAATTCGTTGAAGAAAGGACAAACCGATGCAACCATTTCAAGTAATTGATTTTCATGTGGTACCAAGCACGATCGGCGCTCATCAAGCGACCCTTATTTGGGAGAAGCCGCTGCACGCTCAAGCTATTTTTGGTTATCAATTGTTTTTAGACAACGATTTGATCCAAACCAGACCAACAAACAAGACGCATTGGACGTTGACAAACTTATCTGCCGATCAAACGTATCAAGTAACGATCATCTGCCTCGATCTTCAGGGATGTCTGCTTACAAATACCGCAGTCACGACGACCTTTCGTACAAAGAAAAAAAGTGTTGTGTTAGATGTTACGCAAGCACCATACCATGCTGATAGCGAAGGCAAAGAAGATAGTACCGCCATTCTCCAGCAAGCGATCAACGATTGTCCTAGCAACGGCACAGTCTGGATCCCAACAGGGGCGGTGATCCTTTCCGGTGCGTTGGAGCTAAAAAGCAATATGATTTTTCAGGTAGATGGCACATTGCAAGCAAGCCTCGACATAGAAACGTATCGGGTTGCCCCTCACGATTATTTAGGGAGCGTGAATCAAGAGGGGTTGCCATTAAGCCGTTATGAAGGCTGGGAATTGTTTTGTTTTCGTTCATTGATCAACATTGGGTATATCGATCGGGGCGATCGAGGGCGTATCGTTTGTGAAAATGTCCGTCTTTGTGGCAAAGGAACGATCATTGGTGGCGGGAATCCATTAGGACTAGCGATGCGAAACCCTTATGCAGACCGTGAACAGTATCCAGAATATGTTTCTGATGGAAAACCTGGAAGACGAGTAAGGGGACGTTTGATCTGTATGATGCAGGCCAAAAACATCCATTTGACAGAGCTGACGTTGATTGATCCACCATGCTGGACTGTTCATATGATTTACTGTGACACCGTTGTGACCCATGGGGTGACTATTCAGTCCAAAGGCATCGACAATGGCGATGGTTGGGACCCAGATTCTTCGCAAAATTTGCTGATTTTTGACACCGTTTTTGATACGGGCGATGATTGTATCGCAATCAAATCTGGCAAAAATCCAGAAGGAAATCAGATCAATAGACCAGCGAAAAATATTCGGCTGTTTGATTTGGCTATTCGAGGGGGACATGGCATCGCGATTGGTAGTGAGCAATCTGGTGGTGTTGAAAATATCGCTTTTCGAGATTGTCAACTGACCAATACGCTTTATGGACTAGAATTGAAAGCGCAGAATGATCGTGGTGGCTATATTCGTCAAGTGACGATCACCGATTGCCTGTTGGATCGTTTCATGGCTCATCCTGTTGCTTACAATGCCGATGGTCAGGCAGCACAACAGTTACCGATCATTTCGGATATTTTGGTCAAGAATACCCGTATCGTAGGGCAGAACCCTTTGGTCGAGCTAAAAGGGTTTGTCGATGAACAAACACAGCAGGTTTCACCGATCCAACGCGTTACTTTTGAGTCAGTTGCCTTTGAATCAGCTAAAGGGCAAAAGAAAATGATTTTTGAACAGTGTCAGGAGGTCAGCTTTAAAGAGGCAGCGATCATTGATCGAGCGGCCATAAGTGACGCAATAAGTTGCCAAGAAACAGTCGAACTATCCATGGTGGGGCAAAAGAAACGCACGTAGAACAAGCTTTTGGAAATGATCTGCGTTGGTTTTCCCAATGAGAAACAGTTAGTTAAGCACCTTATTTCCTTCCTTGACAGGTTGCGCCTTTTTGCTTTTGTAGACAAAAAGGCGCATTTTTCTAACAAGAAAGGACGTTACAAAAAAAGACGATCCTCAGAAATCAAAAAGGACTTTCTTTTGCCGCTAAGGGGACTATAGTAAAGAATGTAGGAAAAAAGGACGCCAGAAAGCACATGGGAAAAGACAACGAGATGTGCCAAGAGGAACGCTTTACTTGATGGACAGCGCCAGTAAGAAGCACTTAGTTCTATCCAAATAAATGATAGATGAAAAAAGGTTGGCGATGCGCAAATTTTTAAAAGTCATGGATATCGATAAACCTATTTGTAGCGTAAAACAAAAGCTTAGGAGGTAAGCAAGAATGGAAGACATCACGCAATTATTGCAACGAGAAATTGACCAAGCATCAACTGTGCAGGGAACAGTGATTACACCACCCGGCGCCTATCAAATCGGCGCGTTGTTTTTAAAAAGCAATGTGCACTTGATTGTCTCAGAGGATACGATTCTGTATGGTAGTCAAGAACTGGCCGATTATCCCGAAGTAGATAATCGGGTCGCAGGGATCAATATGAAGCGGCCTGCAGCGATGATCAATGTTTTTCACGCAGAAAATGTCATGATCTCGGGAAAAGGGAAACTTGATGGTCGTGGAGAAACATGGTGGCAAACGTTTTGGGGAACAGATGAAGCCAGCGGGATGATGGCGGATTATGCAAAGAAAGGCTTACGCTGGGCAGCAGATTATGATTGCAAGCGTCCACGAAATATCCTTGTTTATGAAAGTCAGCAAGTAACCATCAAAGATATTTCGTCGGTACAGTCGGGTTTTTGGAATACACAAATCACGTATTCTCACCACATATTGATCGACGGCATCACGATAGACAATGGAAAAGGGCCTAGTACTGATGGCATCGATATTGATTCCTGTGAAGAAGTCACCATTCAAAATGCCTACATTTCCTGCAACGATGACAATATCTCGATCAAGGCGGGACGTGGGGCAGAAGCCTTAGCCCAGCAAAGAAGCTGTCGGAAAATCACGATCAAAGACTGTCAGTTAGGGTACGGTTCAGGAATTGCCATTGGCAGTGAAACTTCAGGTGGGATCGAAGAGATCAAAATCCAAAAAGTCGTCTTTGAGCAAACTGGCGCAGGGTTTCGGATCAAATCCGCTAACAATCGAGGTGGATTTATACGCAAGGTCACTGCTTCGGATTTAACGATGAAGGATGTTGGCTTTCCTTTTCTCTTACAAACAAATTGGTACCCAGATTATAGTTATCCAGAACTGCCAGCTGATTATGCGGAAGAGATTCCCGACTATTGGCACAAATTGATGGCACAACCTGCTATTCCAGTAGGTCCAGCAAAGGTCTGCGACATTAATATTGAAAACGTGCAAGCTACCAAAATAGGACAACAAAGCGTGCGTGCTTTCTTCATCGAGGCCAGCCCAGCAGAACCGATCCGCAATCTAACAATGAAAAATCTTTCCATCCATGCCGACGAGTTCGGCAAGATTGCAGGGGTCGAAAACTTAAAGATGGTGGAAACGATCGTCACTGCGTTAGCGCCAACCTTGGATCAAAATGATGTGTATGAGCGGTAGTACTCTTTCTGTCGGATATGAATGAGTGGTGATCCGCTTAGTACTACAAAACTGATGAATTATCAAAAAAGACCAATGAGTTGGTCTTTTTTTCATGATAAGATGTTTCCAAATCTCTCACGAATAAGAACATCAGTACTTAGGCTACTTTTTCTACAACGAGAATTTAAGAATGATAGGAATCAGAAAAACTGCGATAATTAAATTGATTGAGCGAACTAAGAACACGAAGAACTATTTATTCTTTTTTCCTATAATTTACGATACCTGCAAATGTAGAGCAAAACTCCCTACCCAGCCATATATCAACGATTAACAAAAAATGTCAATTGCTGGAAATCCTGCTTTTCGTTATGCTTTTGGTATTGAAAGCGGTTTATTTAATCGAGCTCAACAACAAAATCTAAGGAGGAAAAGTAGTGAAAAAATTAAGTACGATTCTTGGTTTGGGGTTACTATCAGTCGCCTTTTTGTCGGCATGTGGGAAGGAGGAAGCAGGTTCCACAACAGATTATGATACGATTTCGATTTTATCGCCGTACATTGAAACTGAACCACCTGCAAGTGACAACGAGATTTTGAAACAATTAGAAGCTTACACTGGCAAAAACATTGATATTACCTGGGCACCCAATACATCCTATGAGGATAAAATGAATATTACGTTAGCTTCAGATGATATTCCAGAAGTGATGGTCATTCAAGGAAAATCAGGAGGATTTATCAAGTCAGCAGAAAATGGGGCTTTTTGGGATTTGACCGACTATTTAGCTGATTATCCTAATCTCTCTCAGTCTAACGAGGATGTTTTGCGTAATTCTTCTGTGAATGGCAAAGTGTACGGAATTTATCGGAAACGTGATGCGATGCGGACGGCGGTGATCATCCGAAAAGATTGGTTAGAAAACTTAAACTTAGAGGTACCAGAAACGATCGATGATCTTTATGAGATTGCCAAAGCATTTACTGAGAACGATCCCGATGGGAATGGTGAAAATGATACGTTTGGTTTGCTTATTCCCCAATGGCCTGGCTCGATCAATTCAAATAGTCCTTACGATGTGTTAGCTACTTGGTTTGGGGCAGGAAATGCTTGGAAAGAAATAGACGGCACTTTAGAGCCATCCTTTATGCAACCAGAATACCTAGAATCAATGCAATTTGTTAAAGATATGGTGGAACAAGGCTATGTCAATCGTGATTTTGCAACCATGGCAGCAGATAAATGGGATGAGCCGTTTATCAATGGACGTGGTGGGATCATTATTGATACGTATTCACGAGCAGCACAAATCAGTAATAAATTATTGCAAGCTGGAGAAGAAGACCTCGTCGTCTTTACAGGGAATTTAAAAGATAATAGCGGTACGATGAATGCGTTACCGACAGATGGCTATTCTGGTTTCTTGGCGATTCCTAAGTCGAGTGTCCAGACAGAGGAACATCTAAAAGAGGTGTTGACGTTCCTTGATAAATTAAATGATAAAGAAGCACAGGTATTGCTGAACAACGGAATCGAAGGAATCAATTTTGAAGTAGTGGATGGAATGTCCGTCGCACTAGAAGGATCAGAAGCTGAAGCGTTAGCCAATGCGGTCAAAGGGTACTCACAAATTGGGATGAATGTAACGGAAGATACCCTGTACTACATTGCTAAGCCTGATACAGAAGCGGCTACTGAAAGCTATGAAAAACGATTGTCATTGATGGAAGCTGATTTAGAGCACGCTGTCTTTAACCCAGCAGCCTCCTATAATACAGATACGTATGTAACAAAAGGGGCACAGCTTGATCAGATCATTAGTGATGCGCGGGTTCAATTTATCGCAGGACAAATCGATGAAGCGGGTTGGGAAGCTGCGATCGAACTTTGGAAGAATCAAGGAGGCACGCAGCTGATGGAAGAAACGAATGCCCTTCATCAAGCACAATAACGACAGTCGAAGAAGGTTGAGTGGATCTTGCTCTCAACCTTTTTCTTTTTCAATAATTTTTTTCAGCTAATAAAATGGAGTAATAGTCAAGTGAGACGAGACAGGTAGTGAGAAATCAGAAAAGAAAAAATGGAAACAAGCAAATGAAAACCCTAATCTAACGCTTGATATCAAAGAATTCAAAAAAAGTCAATTGTTAGAAATGTAGGTCAAGTTTACTATGAAAAGAGAAAAGCAGCTCATATACGCATAAAAGGAGAAGAAATGTTAGCGAAATTGATCTATGAAAATCCGCTGAATCAAGCAGCAGATATTCAACACTTTATTGCTGAAGGAGAGCCCAAAATTACTTTCCAAGACGGGATGATTCTGGCAAATACGTATTCTGAAGAATCAAACAAACAACCACATTTTGTTTTATGGCTGCCTCAACAATTTCCAGCGGACCTACGAATCACCTGGCAGTTTCAACCACTGGCTGAACCAGGCTTATGTATGCTCTTTTTTGCAGCAGCCAATCGCAAGGGTGGCTCGATCTTCGATTCTGGAGTACCCAAACGAACCGGGGCATATCCCGAGTATCATTCTGGAGGGATCAATGCTTACCACCTTTCTTATTTTCGAAGAAAGTATGAGGAGGAACGGGCGTTTGAAACGTGTAATTTGCGCAAAAGCCATGGATTTCATCTGGTCGCCCAAGGCGCAGATCCACTTCCGAGTGTAGCAGATGCCCGAGGGTTTTATCACCTAAGAATCGATAAGGTAGGTGCAACGATTACCTTTTGGATCAACGACTTATTGGTGTTAAGGTACCTTAATGAGGAACAGTTTGGTCCCGTATTAACCAAAGGAGCGATCGGATTTCGGCAAATGGCGCCAATGAAGGCCTGCTATAAAGACTTGAAGGTATATTCCTTAGAGGAGGAACAGTGATGAAATGGCAGAAAGCATATCAAGCAGCAGATTTTGTCTTTTATTGTTTGCTGATAAATGTAACCGTTATTATAGGTGCGCTAGTAGGTGGGATCATCTTTGGACTGGCGCCTAGCGTACAAGCAGGATTCCACGTAGCAAAGAAAACCCTTAAACAGGAATCGCCGCCTTTTTTTCAAACGTTCTTTCGGTATTACCGCAGGAACTTTTGGCGATCGAATCGCTTGGGCTTACCGATCATTCTCTTTTATTTGTGCCCCATGGTAGTGATCCAGCAAGGATTTTTAGCGGCATTGACTCAAACAGGCTTGATCCTATTGATCGTTAGCCAATGCGTCGCGATCGCTGTGATTAATACATTGCTTAGCATGTACGAATATTATGTGCTCCCAACGAAGAAGTACCTAGGCGCTTCACTACGCTTTCTTTTCTTTCAACCTATTGGCACCTTTTTAGGCGTCCTTTGGTTTGGGATTTGTAGTACGATCAGCTTTTTTCTCCCCGGTCTCCTGCCATTTTTAAGTATTGGGATGTGGATCATTGGCACAATGGGGATTTACTTGAAATTATTTGATGAAAATGAACAAAAGCTAAAGCAACAAAACGATGCAGGTCAACCTGCAGAGAGGGAAGAGGAGGAAATCGAGCATGGCATTGAAATGGCTCAAAAATAAACCTAAGGGAAAACGTGGGCTGAGTTTTGGGTATCCATGGGAAAAAGGAGCTTTACAACCTGAGGCTCTAAGTGAGGAACTGTTTTTGCTGGGGGAGGAGCCGCTGCAAACGAAAGTACTGGCTTACTGGCCAGATGGCAGTGTGAAATGGACAGGACACAGTGGTCTGGTGGCAGAAACGACGCAGTTACTTTTTCAAAGAAAACAGCGTGTCCAGAAGAAACAGGCGATTGCTAGGGAAGCTTACAACGGTATTTATTTTGACAACGGTACGATCAAAGGCTTCTTCCCGAAACATGGGGAAGGGAAAAATGTATTGGACTGGGTAGCGGTCAATGGGCAGAAAAAATTGCAAGATCTTCACGCAATCCTGCAATACCAAAACAAAAAGGTGCAGTCCAAAGTAACGGACTTGATGTTGGAAGAAAATGGTTCCGAGAAAGCCGTTATCAAAGTATCAGGCATCATTGAGATCGATCAAGAAGTGGTGCAAGAGTTTATTTTACGGTTCCGTATCTTTCGCGAAATCAGCAAATTGGAAATCATTCATACGGTCATTATCATCAAACCACTTGCTTATGAAGGCATGGGGGTAGCATTTGATTATGCGTTGACAGGTGAAAATTGGAATCGACAAGTCAAATTTATTGCAGATGCTGTGTATCATGAAGCGGCGCAATTGTTACTTTCACGGCGACACTATCAACAAAACATTCCCTATCAAGAACAAGCCAGTGGACAGCTCGTTTCATTGACCCCAGCGGACGAGCCGATGCTGTCTCATGCGGTGGAAAATGCTATTTGGGACAATTTTCGGGTCAATCAAATCAATCATCGGTCATTTGAATTAGAAAAACAGACAGAACCTGGGTACTGTTGGTTGCCCATTGGGGATGGTGAGCGTTATTCAGGTACCTTTTACGCTGGGGGAGAAACCGGCGGCGTTGCTTGCAGTATGGAGAAATTTTGGGAAAAAGCACCATCTGCGATCGAGGTGGCAGGCATCACCCAAAAAGCAACCCGAATCACGATGTGGCAGTGGTCACCGAATGCCAAGCCAATGGATTTTCAGCACTATTCCAAACGGGATCATGTGCTTAGCGGATACGAAGGAATGGAAGAGATTCGTTCGACGGCAGTTGGCGTAGCAAATACGACTCGTTGTTGGTTGGATCTTTATGAGGAAGCCCCGTCAGAAGAAGTGTTGCTGGACTTAGCTCAAGAAAACCAAGAACCTGCCCAGATCGTTTCATTGCCAGAGCGTTATCAAGAGACGAAGGTTTTTGGCAGGATCAGTTTACCAGACGAATCAACGAAAACGAAACAGTTGCTGGAGCAACAATTGGCTGAGATGCGTCAATTCTATTTAGAAGAAGTCCAACAAAGAAGTTGGTATGGCTATTGGAACTATGGTGATGTCATGCATACCTATGATCAGTTTCGACACCAATGGCGCTACGATCTTGGTGGGTACGCTTGGCAAAACACTGAATTGGTCCCTAACATGTGGCTTTGGCTAGATTTCTTACGGACTGGTGATCCAAGCGTCTACTATCTGGCTGAAAGCATGACGAGACATACTTCAGAAGTCGATCAGTATCATGCTGGTGAATACAAAGGATTAGGGTCACGGCATAATGTCGTTCATTGGGGCTGCCAAGCAAAAGAAGTTCGAATTTCAATGGCGGGTCTCCATCGCTACTACTACTATTTGACAGCGGATGAACGCATTGGGGAGATTATGGAACAAGTCAAAGACAATGAAACCTATGCTTTTGATGCGTTACCACCGATGCGCGAGTTTTATGAACGAGAAACGAAGCGGATACCGATTCGCATCGGACCAGATTGGGCTGCGCTAGTCTCGAACTGGTTTACCCAGTGGGAACGGACGAATGATCCTGTTTACCTTGAAAAAATTCGCACCGGCATCACCTGCATCAAAGCCATGCCCCAGCGCCTATTGTCTGGTCCCACAGTGTTATTTGATCCACAAGACAAAACCTTATCTTATATGGGAACTGGGAATTTTGGCGGCTATCACATGGTCATCTCCTTTGGGGCGCCGCAAGTTTGGTTAGAACTTGCTCAAGTGCTGGAAGACCCCGAGTGGTCAGAGATGTTAGGGGAGTTTGGCTGGTTTTATAGCTTGAGTCCTGAGAGAAAAGCAGAAGAATCAAACGGGGTACTGACGGAACCTCATTTTGCCTGGCCAATGTTTGCGTCGACGATGATGGCCTTTGCTGGGCGAGTGCGTAACGATCAAGCAATCAGCCAAAGGGCTTGGCAGTTATTGCTTGATAATGACAAATCGAGTGTTCCATTGCCGATCGAAGCGACCATTGAAGCAGCGACAACGTGGAAAAAAATAAAAGAAATGCCGTGGGTATCGACCAATGTGTTGTCACAGTGGGGGCTAAATACGATTTGTTGTTTAGCACTGATCGGAGCGGAGTTAGAGGAGGAGAATGAATGGAAACAACAATAAAAAAAGTGCCGAAAATGAAAGAGCAATGGGGGAGTTTTCTCAACCATTTTAAACAAAATAAATGGCTCTATATTTTGACGATTCCCGGGATCATCTATTTTGCAGTATTTCGTTATGCACCGATGTATGGGTTGATCATTGCTTTCAAAGATTATGTGCCTTTTTTAGGAATCGCAGATAGTCCATGGGTTGGAACACAAAATTTTATGGATTTCTTCAATAATCCTGATTTCTTTCGGATCTTGTGGAACACGTTGATGATTGCCTTTTTAAACATCTTCTTTTCGTTTCCAGCACCCATCTTTTTGGCACTGTTACTGAATGAATTGCGCAACAAGCTGTTTCAGCGGACCATTCAAACCTTCGTCTATGTACCACATTTTCTTTCATGGACGATCGTCGTTAGTCTTTGGCATATCTTATTCAACATCGATCATGGAGCGATCACTCAATTTATCGCTTCGTTGACAGGCGTTGAAATCGACTTTCTCTCAGACCCGCAATGGTTCCGCCCCATGATCGTAATGCAATCGATTTGGAAAGAGATCGGTTGGGGGACTATTATTTATTTAGCTGCCTTATCAGGTGTGGATCAGGAACAATACGAAGCCGCGATCATGGATGGTGCAGGACGTTTCCGTCGTGTGTGGCACATTACTTTGCCTGCGATTCGTTCGACGATCATCATTATGCTGATTATGCGGATCGGGTCAATTTTGTCTACTGGGTTTGATCAGATTTTCTTGATGACCAATCAATTGAACCGGACAGTAGCAGATGTTTTTGACACGTATGTGTATATGATGGGGATTACCAATGGCGCTTACAGTTATTCAACAGCCGTCGGATTATTTAAATCGATCGTTGGGATCATCCTCGTACTTTGTACCAATAAATTAGCGAAACGCTTTGGCGAAAGCGGCTTATACTAAGGAGGAAAAAGATGGCTACTTTACACAATACGAAAGCAGGGAAAATATTTGACATTTTTAATGCACTATTTTTGGCATTGATTGGGTTATTCATGGTGATTCCTTTTATTTATGTGATCGCAGGTTCATTTGCTACGGAGTTAGAATTGACCACTCGCTCGTTTTTCTTATGGCCAAACGAGATCAGTCTCGACTCCTATCGTTTTATTTTTTCAACCAACACCTTTATCCGTAGTTTGCTTGTAACGGTCGGCGTTACCATCGTTGGTACGCTGGTGCAACTTTTCTGTACCTTCACCTTTGCCTATCCTTTATCACGCAAGCATCTAAAAGGACGGAACACATTGTTGAATCTCGTGATTTTTGCGATGCTCTTTTCAGGTGGGATGATCCCAACGTTTATCGTGGTTAAAAATTTAGGACTGATCAATTCTTATTGGGCATTGATTTTGCCAATCGCGATCAACCCGTTCAACTTAATGATCATTAAAAATTTCTTTCAAGAAATGCCGATCGAATTGGAAGAATCCGCCAAGATGGACGGCTGTACGGAACTAGGGATTTTATGGAAAATCATTTTGCCTTTATCAAAACCAGTGATCGCGACCTTCACTCTTTTTTACGCCGTTGGTATCTGGAACGACTTCATGAGTGGATTGCTTTATATCAACGATTCAGCAAAATGGCCGATTCAGTTATTGTTAAGACAGATCACGATGGCGTCCAGTGGTGCCAATGCGTTAGCAAGTATGGACCCCAACTATGTGCCCCCGGAACAAGGAATCAAATTTGCAGTCATCATTGTGGCTACTTTGCCAATTTTGATCTTCTATCCGTTTTTGCAAAAACATTTTGCCAAAGGAATGCTGATTGGATCCGTCAAAGGATGATACACTTCAATAGTTGTGGATAGGTTGTCATGCGTTTTTTCGCATGACAATTTGTTACATAAAATCTATTACAAGGGTGTTTGGGAATGAAGTACTTTAAAACAGGCGGTTTTCATCGAAAACTGCAGCTAGCCAGTCTATGGATCGTCGTGCCGCTATTAGCCGTTGCAATCTTTTTGCATGCCTATTTGATCGGACCATTACAACGATCGTATCAGGAACTAAATAATCGCCAAGTCGAAGGAATCGTTAGTAACATCAACCAACAGTTCTCGCAGCTGGAAGTGACTTTAAGCGTTTGGGGGCAATCGTTTCAAAGGCGCTACCAAGAAGATTTATTGGAAACGACAAATTATCAGACGCTGATCCAGCTGTCGGAAGAATTGTTTTACTTAACAAATAGCTCCAATTATGTCAATCGAATCGGTATTTATTCACTAGGCGAGACGCCTTTTGGGATTGAAAGTGGCGGCACGTATGAATTAACACTCGAGCAAACCAAAACAGCATTTGCACGCTATCGGATCGATAATGGTAGGCAGTATCAGTGGAAGATCATTGAAGAAGAGGATGAATTGATTTTTGTACAAAACATTGATAGCCAAGGCGAAGATCAGCCTAAAATTTTTTTAGTTGCAACGATCGACGAGCAATCATTGTTAAAGTATTTTTATGATACTCAAATTGAAAATGGACTCGCAGCGATTTCCTTTAATCATGAGAGTTTTCGTTTTATTGGCGATCAGAACTTAGCGAATGTTATCCAACCGCTGAGTGAGGAGCATCAAGGAACCTGGGTCGAATCGATCAATGGCAATGATTATAGCATGATCGCCGTAAACAGTACGCGACTCAACCAAATATGGACGTTTTATACCGTCGTTCCCTTAGCATTGATTACCGAGCCAGTCACTCATTTGGCTAGAGTGCTGATCGTCGTAAGCATTCTTTTTATTGCTTGTGTGGCAGTCATGAGTCTCTTTTTGGCAAAAAAACAATACCAACCTTTTGAAAAAACGATGGATCAGCTCTTTGGTAATACCCAATGGAAAAAAGAAAACGATCTGGAGTTTTTGGTGGACCGTTGGCAACAATTAAGTCGGGAAAAAGGATTGTTGCAAAATCAGGCGGAACGCTTTCAAGATTCGCTGAAGCGACAAGTGATCCAACATTTGATGGAAGGGTATTATGGCTATTTATCGGAGGAAGAATCGCAACAATTACTGCAGCAAAAAAACTGGTGCTTAAGTGACCAAGGGTATCGCCTGTTTTATTTCCAACTCAATGATCTATTAAGCAATCAAGCAAATTCACAAGATGAAACTCACATTTTGTTTGCCTTAGAAAACATTATAGCGGATGTCACAGCCATGTTTTTCCCTGAATCAACCATCGTTTCTTCAAATGAAGGACGGATTTTGGTTTTTGTGGTCAATCAAGAGCAACAACTGACAGATTACTTCACGATGGTCACCAAGCAAATCAATTTGATCGTCTGCCGTTATGTCACCATCGTTAGTTCGCAACAAGAAACAGAGATTCGCAAGTTGCCTGAAGTTGCCCAATGTCTCAAAAAGCAAATCCATCTGCAACGGTTGATTTCCGAAAATCAAGTGCTTCAAGGAGAGAAAATGCGCCCACTGCCGAAGTATTCTCTTTCGCAAGAAAATTTGATTTTAACAGCGCTGAAAAGTGGCTATCATGAAGAATTGCAACGAAGTCTCCAGCGGTTTTTAGAACAGGTCGTGGCAGAAAACAATCAACAGGCTGCGGTGATCTATGTGGTCAATCGACTGTACGATCAAGTCGATTACCTTTTAAATGAAAATGGGGTCTCACGAACGGATTATGTATCGAAAACGGTTGTGTTAGAGCGAATCGAACGACTTTTAGCCATCAATCAGATCCAAGCCTTTTTGTACCATCATTTCTTAAAACCCGTCTCCATCCTCTGGCAAGAAAATGTCGCTAATTCTTATAGTGAAATGATCCAAAAAGTAGCTGAGTACATCCAATCTGATTTTCGCAATGAACAAATTTCGTTAGAATACGTTGCGGATCGTTTCGAAGTAGACCCAATCTTTTTGAGTAAGGAGTTCAAGCGTGCCAAGCAGGTCAACTTTATTGATTATTTAACCAATGTTCGCATCGTAGAAGCAAAACGGCAGTTGCTCGAAACTGATCACCAAATCAATGAAATTGCAGAAAGCCTTGGGTATAATCCCAGTTACTTCAATCGTTTATTTAAAAAGTGCACGGGAATGACCCCAGGACAATATCGAAAAGGTCAGAGCTGATCACTGTTGGTTGCTGCGGAAAAGCTCGTATTTTCGCAGCTTTTGCTCTGATTTTTCCATGTTTTCGTCAGCCAATGTTTTGTATAATAGAAAAGAAAGCGATTTCTAATACAGCTTAAGTTCAGCAAGAAAACCAGCAGACTTGTCAAAGCTGTTGGAAATCTGATAGTAAATAGATGGAGGAAGAAAAGAAATGAAAATCGTTCTAGGCGGAGATTCAACCATGGCGGATTATCCCCTTGATCAACAGCCAATGATGGGCTGGGGACAAGCTTTACCAAGCTATCTGTCCCCAGAAGTAGACGTACACAATTTTGCGAAAAACGGCAGTACGACTCGTTCCTTTATCGAAGAAGGGTTGTTTGAGCAACTCCTGCAAGAAGTCGAACCGAATACAGTCGTCCTACTGCAATTTGGACATAATGACCAAAAAGAGAAAAATCATGTCACGATGGAGGCGTACATTGCTCATTTGACAGACATGATCCGTCAAATCAAAGAAAAAACAGGAATCCCGATCCTGTGTACACCTGTTGAACGGCGTGTAGGAGAAGAGGGACGACTGGCGCATACGTTGTCAGCGTTTTTATCGGTCTTAAGAGAACTTAGTCGAACGGAAGAAGTGGATTTGTTTGATTTAAATCGCTATACCTATCATTATTATGACACACTAGGACTAGAAGCTTCCAAAGCACTCTTTGTTTGGTTAGCACCGGATGAACACCCTAATTATCCTGCAGGTCTCGCAGATGATACCCACTTTTCAAAGGTCGGGGCGCATATGATCGCTCGCTATGTAGCGATTCGTTTACAGGCGTTTTTCCATGAGCAACCACTGTTTCCTGATATTTATTACGGCGCCTGCATGTATCCAGAAGTCTGGTCGGAAGAAATCATGCAAAGTGATAGTCAAACGATGAAAACGTTGGGCATGAATTTTGCTAGAATTGGGGAATTCATTTGGCGTGACTTGGAGCCTCAACCTGGAGAATATGATTTTTCGTTGTTGGAACGTGCGCTAGAACAGTACCAAGCAAATGGCATCGATGTTTGCTTATGTATTCCAACGCCGACCCCACCCCGCTGGTTTACAAAACAGTACCCAGAAGCATTAATCACTAATCAAGATGGAACGAAGATGCATCACGGCTCAAGACAGCATGTCTGTACAAACAACGAGGACTTTCGCCGTTATGCCTATCGGTTGACGAGAAAAATCGCTGAGATTGCCGAAAAACATGAAAATGTCGTTATGTTGCAATTGGACAATGAATTTAAATGTCATGTCGATCTATGTTATTGTACGACGTGCCAAACGCGTTGGCATACGTATTTAAAAGATAGCTATCAATCCGTGACCAACCTCAACGAGTGTTGGGGCACGAAGGTATGGAGTGAGTGGTATGACGCATTTGAGGATGTCGTCTTGCCACTAACGACCCCGTTTTTGCATAATTCTTCCCTGATGAATGCCTTTCGTCGCTTTACCACTGATACGTTGAATGAGTTTGCGCATGATCTTTGTCATTTTATCCGAATGGAGACCGCGTTACCCATTACCCATAACTCCGCTTTTGGGTTTAACTTGCAAAATGATGAGCTATTTGCTGATTTAGATATTGCTGGTTTTGATACGTATGCACCGGCAGACAACTATCCAGCGTATACCATGAACTTGGATCGTTGGCGGAATGTCAAACCGCGCAACAAGGAAATGTTATTGTTAGAAACTTGTACTGCCAATGCTGGTCATATTGAAAATTATGCGGCACCTCGTCCTCATGGGTTTGTCACAAGTGAAGCGTTCATTGGCTATGCTGGTCATTTGAAATCCTTCTGCTTTTGGCATTTTCGTGGACATCGCTATGGTGTGGAGCAACCCCATAGTGCCGTGTTAACTGCTTGGGGAGAGCCAGATTGTGGGTATGAAGAGGTAGTTCGGATTGGCGAACTAAGACAACAGATCGCACCACTTTTAGCGGAAACGAAGTATGTATCGTCAAAAATAGCCATCATCTACTCGGATTACTCGAAACGCTTTTACACGATCGATCATGGGGGTGTTTATGATTATCGCAGCCTGTTTACCGAATTTTACGGCAGTCTAATTCGCCAAGGGATTCGTGTAGAAATCATTCAAGAAAATAGTCCGTTAGAAGAGTATGATGTTGTTCTTGCCCCATTTGTTCGTTGGATCAGTCCGACCTTGCTGAAAAAATTTGCCGCCTTTACTGAAGCAGGAGGCAAGCTGATTTTAGGCCCGATGACGGGGGATCGGACAAAAGAGCTGGCTTGGCCAGCGACGAATGGCTTAGATCGTTTAGGAGAATGGCTCGGGTTTGACCAAATCCAGCAGTTTACGGTGAAAGGACTGACTTATCAGCTAACCTATGACGGCCTAAAAGAACCTTTGGATCATTTGGTCACAGTTTTTCATTGCCCAGAAGATTGGGAAACGATCGGACGAGGGAATGACCAAACGCTACTAGCTAAGAAACAACTGGCTCAAGGAGAGATCATCTATTTAGGTGCGCTACCTAGCAATTTAACAGACAGTTTGATATGGCAGTCGTTTTGTCACAAAGAACTTTTCCCTTATGAATCAGAGCGCCAGTTGATCAAATGTTCGGAAGGTGTGATGAAGTATCGCCGAGAGTCAGCGACCCATGTCCAACTCTGGATCAGTAACTTAGGGATGACGACAGCTGACTTTACCTTACATCTCCCCGGTTTCGAACGCTTATCAGGTGAAGCGCTGGCGCGGGGTAGCCATAGGCTAGAACCTTATGAAAATTTGATTATTGAATGGGAAAAAACAGTAGAAAGCGAGGAGTCAGATGATTCATTTAGCCATCCGAGGGCATGACCTCTCAGGAGAATATACACCCAAGCAGCTAGCACAAGCGGTAGAAGCAAAGAAAATAAGAAACGTTCAGTTTGCCTTGAATGCGTCTTTTCCAGACCTAAGTGCTCCTGAAAAAATGAGTCCAGGTATGGGGACCTTCTTCAAGAATGAATTCCAAGAACAAGGCGTTCAAATCGCTTTGTTAAGTTGTTATAGTAACTTGATTCATCCCGAACCAGAGGAACGAGAGAAAATCTTACAGAAATTTGAGCGCTACTTATTCCATGCCCGTTATTTTGGTGCCAGCATGGTGGCTTCAGAAACAGGCTCAGTCATTGCCGCGCTGGGATATAGCGAAGAGAATTTTTCGGATGAGGTTTTTGAAGACTTGATCCATGTGATCCAGCGACTCGTTCGAGTGGGAGAAAAACATAAAACCATGGTAGGGATCGAAGCAGGACTGAATCATCCGTTGTATTCGAATCAGCGCATCGCCGAGCTGATTGAACGTGTTCCTTCTGATTATCTAGGGATCATTTACGATCCAACGAATTTGATCACCGCAAAAACGGCTGCTGATCAAGTTGCATTGGTAGAAGAAGCGTTTACTCTTTTTGGCGAGAAAATCGTCTGCTTGCACCTAAAGGATTTTCAACTCTCGGGAGAAGAAGTGATCCCTGTCCCGTTAGGTGAAGGACAAATACGGTATCCAGAAATTTTACAGCTTCTGATCAAACATAAGCCATACTGTTACGTGGTGCTAGAAGAAACAAAAGACGCTGGGATCGATCGTGCGGTGGCGTTGATTGAAGGCTTAGATTTAAAAAATTAGCTGGGTGCTTTTGTAAATGATTGTTTAAGAGAACACGGGAGTGATTTTCTTGTTTTCTTCAAAGACGCTGACATTAATGCAAACTTTTATCGAGCATAGAAAAGTTGTTTATGGTGAGATTTCATCTAAACAGCTTTTTTATTTTCATAAAAACAGAAAATATGATGCAAGGTTTGTTATTATAGAATAAAAAGAAAGTATTTTAGAGTGTTGCATTCGGATAATAGATCAAATGGAAAAGGATTTAACAATTACGAGACATGCAAAAGAGAGAAAGGAGGGACCAATGGCAAACATGCAAGACGTGGCAAAACTTGCCAATGTATCCGTGACTACCGTCTCACGAGTGATCAACAATAAAAAATACGTGAATGAAGAAACAAAGCAGATTGTGCTAGAAGCAATTCAAGCACTTGATTATGTACCAAATGAATTAGCACGGTCCTTTTATTACAATTCCTCAAAGATGATCGGCTTGCTGATCTATGATTTGAAAAATGATTTTTATAATCAATTTATCACCCGAATCGAGTCGCAACTGATTGAGAAAGGCTATAGTTTGATGATTGGTACCACACAAGGGAATCCTGAAAGAGAAACCTATTTTTTGAACTTGTTTCTCGCAAATAATATTGATGGGGTAATTTTATGTACCAACCTTTGTACGCAAGGTCCATTGTTGCAAAAGGTTCTCAAATTACCTCTAGTGAGTGTGGGTAGAGTCCTTAGCGATGAAGTATCCTCCGTTTCTGCGGATAATACCTCAGGTGGACAGTTGGCAGCACAGATCTTAATCCAAAATCGTTGTCGCGAGATCCTCTTCGTTAATGGACCAAAGACATTACATTCCGTTCAAGAAAAATCAGCTGGTTTTTATCAAGTGATGGACCAATACCCAGAGATCCATGTTCACGAGGTCATACTCGATTTTGTAAATGTCACGCAAACTTCCTTTGATCAACTTTTTCGTCAATGGCCTTCTATCGATGGCATTTTTGCGGCAAGCGATTTTTTGGCAGCCTGCGCTTTACGTTCCCTTCATTCACTGGATAAAAAGGTTGGTGAAGCGATTCAAGTGATTGGTTATGAAAACACCAATGTTTGTCTTTGTACTAACCCTTTGCTTTCGTCCATCGCACGACCTTTAGAAGAGATGGTAGATTGGACGACCCAGCTACTTTTTCAAGAGGTACAAGGAGACAAAACCGCACCAAGACATGTCCTCTTGAAAAATTCATTTGTCCCAAGAGAAACGACTCAATGGAAGTGATGGGAAAAGAAGCAACCGCTTGCAGCTTTCTTTTGATTGTCTTGGGATAGCCGCAATTCTATAATGAAATGGACTGGAATAAATCCAGACTGATGAAGTTGCTAAGTGATAGGTGTTGATAGCTAGTACTATTTTTTCGAAAAAATGGTTCCGTTTACAAAAGATTCTGTAAAATAGCGAACGGTTTGAAGGATAACGCCTCAAGAAGAGTGTACCTAAAATGCGATCACAAAAACAAATTAACCTAAATGTAATAAGAAGGAGTGAATAACCATGTGGAAAGCAAACTATCATACCCACACAACTCGATGCAAACATGCACGGGATTCTGATGAAGACTATGTGATCAAAGCCATCCAAGCTGGCTTTAAGGAAATCGGCTTCGCTGATCATTGTCCCTGGCCCTTTGAGGATGGGTATGTCTCGCCGATGAGAATGGATGTTGCGCAATTGGAAGATTACGTTTCATCGGTGAAAAGCTTACGGGAAAAGTATCAAGGACAAATCGATGTGAAATTAGGATTAGAGTGTGAATATTTTGAAACAATGATCCCTTGGTTAGTTGCGGAGAAAGAAAAGCTGTCGATCGACTATTTGATTTTTGGCAATCATTTTCCTGAAATCG
Organism: Enterococcus sp. CR-Ec1; assembly: GCF_002850555.1. NCBI lineage: Bacteria > Bacillati > Bacillota > Bacilli > Lactobacillales > Enterococcaceae > Enterococcus > Enterococcus sp. CR-Ec1. Next base: position 2,895,561 of record NZ_CP025223.1, on the reverse strand, counting down.
AAAGCAATCACTATTACGACCATACACCCGGGGATTCGGTAAAAGCGATCAAAGATTATCTCCGTGTTTCTTTACAAGGGATCGAATCAGAAATTTTTGCTTATATGGCACATCCAGATGTGTTCATGCGGGGCTATAAAACCTTCGATTCTCATTGCGAAGAAGTTGCCTACCGCTTATGTGAAAAAGCCAAAGAGTATCAGCTGCCATTGGAGTATAATTTGGCGGGCTATACGAATGGTGGCTATCCGCATCCTGAATTTTGGAAGATCGCTAAGGAAGTCGGCTGCTCTTGTATTATTGGGATCGATGCCCACGAGAGTGCGGCTTTCACAAATACAGAAATTTACGAAAGAGCTCTTTTAGAAATCGATGCCTTAGGATTAACAAGGATCGATCGGCTCTTCTTTGCGTGAAGGAAAGAAAGTTGATTGTTTTGGAAATAAACATGGACGCCAGTGGGGATCACTAGCGTCCATGTTTATTAGAATTGCCATTCTTGAATTTTTTTCAAGAGTACCGCTTTGTCGGCAGCTTCCGCAAAGGAATGCTGAGCGGCAGTTTCGTTTATGAAGCGCATCTCTGATTCGGACATGTCGCAATGATGAGCCATTTGCAGGTATTCATTGGTCAATGTCGTATTTGAGACCGTTCGGTTATCGGTGTTCAAACAAAAAGGGACCTTGGCTTCCAGCCATTCTCTTAATGGGTATGCCGAGTATGTGGGAATCGCACGAGTATGAACATTGCTGGTAGGACAGCCTTCGATACAGCGCTTTTGTTCTCGAACAAACGCTTGAGCAGTGTGATCTCCTTTTAAGGCGATGCCGTGGCCAATCCGCTGCGCACCGCTTTCGATGGCTTGATAAATGTTTTGCACACAGCCGCATTCGCCTGCATGTAAGGTCAGCTGGACACTTTGGTTCTTGAGGAACACTTGATAGCTGGCAGCTAAATCAGGGACGTACCCGTCTTCTTCTGGACCTGCTAGATCAATACCGACTACTTTTTCATCGGTAAGAGCGATCGCTTCATCAAAAATCTCCGTAATAGCTGGTAGGTCTTCTTGACGCATCCCAATGACCAAAACATTGCCTTTGATTGGGTAGCGTTTTTCTGCTCGTGCGATGCCTTCGATCACGGCTTGGATGGTCTGGCTGCAAGTGAGTCCTTTGTCCATCGATAAGCTGGGGGCAAAGCGGATCTCAATATAAGCGACCCCATCTTGAGCGGCTTGTTCCATCACGTCATAGGCAGCAGCTGCTAAAGCTTCTTGTGTTTGCAGATACGGCCGAACAAAATCAAAGCAGCGAAGATAATCCCTCAGGTCATGACAATCTTTGGGGGCTTGCATCTGTGCTTTCACAGCTTCGATGTCTTGAGCGATGGGAAGCTCTTGCTGATTGGCGATGGCGATCAATGTTTCTGGACGAATGGAACCGTCGAGATGGCAGTGAAGTTCTACTTTGGGAAATGCTTGGATTTGTTGTTGAGTAAGCACAGTGTTCCTCCTGTCTAGGTCGAATTTTTTTAAGTATGAATATAGCATACTTCCAAAGCCCATGCTACCCAAAAAAGGAAATTCTCATAGAAAGCAAACCAGCAGCCGCGAATTACTTGTACGGCTGCTGGTTTTATTGTGGGAGAGTGGCTCAAATCAATTCCGATAGATCGGTAAAAGGCAATGACAGATCGTGAGCGGCTTCTTTTGAAGTAAATGCGCCCTCATAGGCGATGACCCCTTTGGCAAGGGCCTCGTTTTCTCGCAACGCTGCTAAAGGATCCTTCGCTAGCTGCTGGGCATATGGCAATGTGGCAATGCTCAATGCGATGGTTGCCGTTTGCGGCACAGCACCCGGCATATTCGCCACTGCATAGTGAATGACTTCTTCCCGGATATAGGTTGGCTCGTCGTGGGTGGTGACTTTGTCTTCGGTCTCGAAAATTCCGCCTTGGTCAATGGCAATATCGACGATCACGGATTTTTCAGGCATCTGTTTCACCATGTCGCGGGTCACTAAGCACGGGGCTTTTTGTCCTGGCAATAAAACGGCTCCTACCACCAAGTCTGCGGATTGGATCGTTCGCTCGATATTCAAACGATTGGAATACAAAGTTTGGACTTGACCAGAAAATTGTCGATCCAGCTCTTGTAAGCGTGGGATTGAAACGTCTAAAATTGTCACTTGTGCGCCTAGACCTACGGCGACTCTCGCGGCATTCTCGCCGGCAACGCCACCACCAATGATCGTTACCCGACCTTGACGGACGCCGGGAACACCCGAAAGCAGGATCCCTTTTCCGCCATAAATTTTTTCGAGAAATTGCGCGCCAATTTGAACAGACATTCTTCCAGCGATCTCACTCATGGGAGACAGTAAAGGCAGGGTGCCGTTCGCCAGCTGGACGTTCTCATAAGCAACAGCGATCACTTTGCTGTCGATCAACGCTTGAGCAAGCTGTTGATTGGCGGCTACGTGGAAATAGGTGAATAAAACCAGTCCCTCATGCAAAAAGGGGTATTCTTCTGGTAAAGGTTCTTTGACTTTCATAACCAATTCAGAGGCCCAAACCTCTTCAACGGTAGCAATCGTAGCGCCGACTTCCTGATACGCTTGATCAGAAAAGGTTGATCCTGCACCAGCGCCTTGTTCAACGAAGACTTCGTGTCCGTCTTGGACTAACTCATAGACTCCGGAGGGCGGCAATGCCACACGATTTTCATTGTTCTTAATTTCTTTGGGGATACCGATTTTCATAGATTTCACACCTTTCTTTCTTCCATTATAATAGAAAGCGGATTCCCAAAGGGAGAAAAAAGGGTTTTTTTATTAAAAAAATAAGATCCAGTTGCTGCTTTCGGGACGACAAAGAAAAAAGCCCCACAATGGGACTTTTTTCGAACAATCAGCTGAAGGTCCAAAAGCGTAAGCTTTGATCAGCGATTTCATCTAGTGTGTAGTAAGTAGCGTAGTGGGATTTTTCCGGATCATCATTGGGATCTAAGACAAACACTTGATCGCCCATCATTCCACCTAAGACCATGATATGGCCGCCATCTGTAAATTCCCCTGGGGTCATAGAAACGATGACGGGATGATTTTGTTGCAAGTAGGCTTCAACGCTAGCTAGGTCAGTACTAAGATCATAATAGTTGTAGCCGTTTGCATCGGCAAAGTCAGAAAAAATCCGCCAGTCCGTTCCTTGGCCGTCAACGTAATAATGATCTCCTGCCCAATCAAGGACTTCCGGTGGCGTAATGTGATAGCCTTCAAGATAGGATTGAACCATCGCAAGAGAAGCGATCGCACAGCCGTTTTCTGCTAAGGTTTGGCTGCCGTCATTGCCATAGGATCTATCGGCCCATTCTTCGTTCGTCTGCAGGAAAATCGGTGTTGTGATGTCCATTTCCCCTAAGTACGCATTGATATCTTCACTAAAAATAGCTTGAGAGTAAATATATTCGTCGTCATAACTCTCATCATAGGCAACGACGGTGTGCACGTGTTCGGACAACTCTCCGTACAACACGTGATGAGAGATTCGATTGAACCCTATCCAAATCAACACCAATCCTGCTAAAACAATCATTGGCCGACGCTTTCGATAAACATCTGTCTGTTTTTGCATTTTTCCCTCCTTGTTTTACGAATCGTACGTATTCATCCTGTTCTTTTAAGTAAAACAAAGGAGGGGGAGCTTGTCATCGGCCTACAGACCGATTCCACGATCAACTTTCAAATGCCTCTAGTTCTAAGCTAGTATTTTCCCATGCTTCTAATAGGGCTTCTTGTTCAGTGCGGGCTTGTTCTAACGCTTGATTCAACGCGGTCAATTTTACATGATCATTCAACGCTTCTGGTGCGGTCATGTCTTGTTCCAGTTGCTGGATCGTTTCTTCTATCTTGGCAAGCTCTTCTTCGATTTGGGCGACTTTTCGCTGTAAGGTTCTAACGGCTTTTTGCTGTTCTTTGCTTTGGACAAAGTTTTGTTTGCCTGCTGAAATGGTGGTTTCGGTTGTTTTTGCTTCCAGCATCGCTGCGATTTCAGCTTCTTCTTGTTTCTTTTCTAAATAATAATCGTAATCGCCTAGATAGAGCTTGCTGCCATTTTCAGACAGTTCCACGACCTTGGTGGCGATTCGATTGATAAAGTAGCGGTCGTGAGATACGAAGAACAACGTGCCTTCATAATCGATCAGGGCATTTTCTAAGACTTCTTTGCTGTCGATGTCTAAGTGATTGGTTGGTTCATCCAAAATCAAGAAATTGTCATGATCCATGGCTAATTTTGCCAAAGCGACACGGGCTTTTTCGCCACCGCTTAACAGCGTGATCGGCTTTTCAACATCTTCTCCCGAAAATAAGAAGCTGCCTAATATATTGCGAATATCGACTTCAGGTGTGGTACTGTGGTCATCCCAAAGCTCATGGAGGATCGTTTTGGTTGAGTGCAGATCGGATTGAGTTTGGTCATAGTACCCGATTGAAACATTGGCGCCAAAATGCACCTTTCCTTGAATAAAGGGGATTTTATGAATCAGCGATTTCAGTAAGGTTGACTTGCCGATCCCATTCGGCCCCACTAAAGCGATCGCATCTTTGCGACGAACATCTAAGTCGATGGGCGCCGATAAGACTTCTTCTTCAGAATAACCGATAGCGGCATTTTCTACTTGCATTACAACATTTCCTGAAGGTTTTTCAATGGAAAAAAGGAAGTGGGCGGATTTTTCATCTCCTTGCGGGCGATCCAACCGGTCCATTTTCTCCAATTGCTTACGGCGACTTTGCGCGCGTTTGGTGGTAGAGGCACGGACAAGGTTGCGGGCAACAAAGTCTTCCAGTTTATTGATTTCTTCTTGCTGCTTTTCAAAGGCTTTCCATTCGCTTTGCAGCTGTTCAGCTTTCAGGGTCAAATAGCGGCTGTAATTGCCTTTGTAGTGGCGCATTTTTTGCCGACTCAGTTCGTAGACTTCGTTGACAACTTTGTCTAAGAAGTAACGGTCATGGGAAACGATCAGCAACGCACCGGCATATCCTTGTAGATAGTTTTCCAACCAAGATAACGTTTCGATGTCTAAATGGTTGGTCGGCTCATCGAGGATCAAGATATCAGGTTTTTGCAGCAGCATTTTTGCTAATGCCAAGCGGGTTTTTTGACCACCGGAAAGGGTATCGATCGGCTGTGTGTAAAAAGAAGGATCAAACTGAAAACCGTGCAAGACGGAGCGAATTTCATTTTCATAGCCATAGCCGTTTTTTTCTGCAAATTCATGTTGCAATTGATCGTATTCTTTCAGGAGATTGCCAGAGTTAGCAGCAGGATCTGCTTCGGAGATGGCGATCTCTAAGGTACGCATGCGCTGCTCCATCTGTCGAACCGTTGCAAAAGCTCCTAGCATTTCTTCCCAAACGGTGGCCTGACTATCAAGTCCGGTATCTTGAGCTAAGTAGCCCATCGTAGCGGTCTTGTTTTTAGCGATCGTTCCTTTATCAGGACTTTCGAGTCCAGCAATAATTTTCAGTAGCGTTGATTTACCAGCACCGTTGCGCCCAACAAGCGCGATTCGGGAATTGCTGGCAATCTCTAATTGGATATTTTCAAATAAAACCTCGGCTCCGAAAAGACGGGCGATTTGGTTGGCTTGTAATAAAATCATGTGTATGTCATTCCTATCTTTAAGAAACTTGTCTGTATCAAGGTTGCAATACTACAAGTCTATCATATTTTATGAAAAACAGCGATTGGGAAAAAGTTTGATTTTACCATTATAAAATTTATATTTCAAATTATGAGCATTCAAATTGATTTTTGAACAATGTATTTGTTATGATAGCTTCATCACAAGTGAATTTTTCACAATGGGGGAGTATTCTTTGAAAGATCATCAAATTCCAAAGGCAACAGCGAAGCGATTGCCTTTATATTATCGTTACTTGCGTATTTTGCACCAAGCTGGCAAATTAAAAGTTTCTTCGACCGAACTAAGTGAAGCTGTTCAAGTTGATAGTGCGACGATCCGCCGCGACTTTTCCTACTTTGGTGAATTAGGAAAACGCGGCTATGGCTATGACGTTGAAAGCTTGATGCAGTTCTTTGCGAAGACATTGAACGAAGACCACATGACGAATGTAGCTTTAGTCGGTGTCGGAAACTTGGGGAGCGCCTTGTTGAAATACAAATTTCACCAAAGCAACAGCATTCGGATCAGTGCTGCATTTGATGTCAATGAAGATCTAGTTGGTCGAATCGTAGATGGTGTGCCGGTCTATCCAATGGATGACATGAAGGAACAAGTGAAGATCCAGCAGATCGATGTGGCTATTTTGACGGTTCCCGCACAACATTCACAAGATTTAGTGAACGAGCTTGTGAAAGCTGGCATTAAAGGAATCTTGAACTTTACACCTGCACGGATCACTGCACCAAAAGGCGTGCTGATTCAAAACGTTGACTTAACCAATGAATTGCAAACATTGATTTATTTCTTGCATTCAGGCAACGTCTTGTCCCATGAAGAACCAGTAGAAGAACCATCACTAAGCGAATAATCGCATCACATAAATAGGAACCAGCAAAACAGCTGCCAGATCGTAGTATATACAAGGATCTGACAGCTGTTTTTTGCTTTCATTCACTGAACTTACTCGTCTAACTGGTCAAAAAGTGATTCGTAGGAATCTTGCTCTTCAACGCTTGTGAGTGCTTCTTGATACCGCAAGATTTGTTGAGTCAAACGTGTGAAATCGATGATGCGGGCTTCGCGATGCACTTCTTTCCCATTTGCGAACAAGAGGACGACGGGAACCGTCAAGACCGAAAATAAACTGGCTGCTTCTGGCTCTGTCAGCGTGTTGATGGTAAATAGTGGGAGTTGTTGGGTTTGTGCCAGTGTTTGGATGCGTGGTTTGTCCGCAACACAAATACTGCAATTTGGTTGAGAGAGATAGAGTAGTGCCAACGGATGTTGGGCGAGCCTCTCTTGGATCGGTTGATTTTTTTGCATAAGTCATTCCTCCATGGAAAATGTACGCTGTTCTTGAGGAAAAGTCAAAATATCTGCTAGTTGCTGATCATTTAGGTGAACAAGAAGGATTTAAAGATAAGGAAAATCTAAAGCAACGATTAAAAAAACAGACTGCTTTAAAAAAAACGTTGTATAAAAAAAGGAAAAAACGTATAGTAATTCCAGCGTTTCGAATTTATTGATAAAGAAGGTTAAAGTTATGTTTCAGGCATTACCGAATTCTGTCCTGCAAATGAGTGTTATTTTTTTATCTATCGTCATTGAAGCCTTGCCCTTTGTCCTATTGGGCTGCTTGATATCAGGTGCTTTACAAGTCTTCTTGACGCCAGAAAGAGTCACGAGACTCTTACCAAAAAACAAATTGGCATCGATCACTGTTGGTTGTGGCCTGGGGGTATTTTTTCCTTCCTGCGAGTGTGGGATCGTACCGATCGTTAATCAGTTCGTAAAAAAAGACGTGCCAGTGTATACGGCGTTTGCCTTTATGCTGACTGCACCGATCATCAATCCTATCGTGATTTTTTCGACATTCATTGCCTTTGGAAATTCCGCGAAGTTCGCCTTTTTGCGTGTACTGGGCAGCTTATTGGTCGCAATGGTCGTGGGGATCTGGCTGGCGTATTTTAACAAACAAGAGGTCTTAAAAACACGGCTTGCCAATCAATTAAGTGGCGGGAATGAGCAAGTAGCTCACCCACACCATCATGGGCATGATCACGCCCACCATCAAACAGAAAAGACCAGTCATCCGCTTCTTCGGCAGATTCGTCATTTGCTACAGCATAGTTTGGATGAGTTTTTCGATACTGGGCGTTATTTGATCATTGGTGCGTTGATCGCCTCAGCGATGCAGACCTATCTGCCAACTGGCTTGATGCTGACATTAGGCTCCACGAAGCTGTTAGCGGTTTTCGTCATGCTGCTGTTGGCACTGACATTATCCCTATGTTCCGAAGCAGATGCCTTTATCGGCTCTTCGTTGTTGAGTTTATTCGGCACTGGACCAGTCGTCGGTTTCCTGGTTTTTGGTCCAATGGTAGATATTAAAAACCTGTTGATGATGAAGCGGTACTTTTCGGGGCGTTTTATCGCTTCTCTGGTTGGTTTAGTCGCAATCGTCGTTTCAATTTATGCATGGGTGGTGTAAAGAATGATTCGTTTTTTGATCTTATCAGGCTATTTTGAATTAATGATGTATTTGCAAGTGACGGGCAAACTCAATCAGTTTATCAACATTCATTATCGCTATCTCGCTATTTTATCTATGATCATTTCTTTATTGTTGGCTTTGGTCCAGCTGTACTTTTGGGTCAAACAAGAGCCCGAGCATCATCATGACGACGAGCACCAGCATGGATTAGAGAAAAAATACCAACGAGTGATTGCGTATTTTCTATTAGCCTTACCGATCATCGTGGGTCTCTTTTTTCCCACCGTTAGCTTGGATACGACGATCGTTGAAGCAAAAGGGTTTAATTTCCCCCTAAGTGAAGAATCTGTGGGGGATCCAGAAATGACGACCCAATATCTGAAACCCGATACAAGTCTTTATTTTAACAAAGAAGATTATGACACTCAGATGGATGCAGCCTTGGCACGTTACGCCAAAGATGAGACGATTGCGGTAACGGAAGAAAATTACTTGGAAGTCATGGAGTTGATCTATACGTACCCGAGTGAATTCATTGGTAAGAAAATCACCTATGATGGATTTGTGTACCATGCAGATCAAGATGATGCCAATGAAATCTTTTTGTTTCGTTTTGGCATTATCCATTGTGTGGCTGATTCAGGCGTTTTCGGTTTACGGGTGGAATTGCCGCAGCAAGCGACTGCAGAAAATAACCAGTGGCTCCACGTGGAAGGGACGATCCAATCGAAGTACTATCAACCCTTCAAACGAGACTTGCCGATGGTGGTAGCAGACCAAGAGAAGACGATTGAAGCACCAGAAAACCAGTATGTCTATCGCGCTTTCTAGCTTTTTTTAAGAAAGTTCATAGAAACATCATAAACCTTTGTTATAATGAAGAAAATCTAAGCATATGTTTGTAGTTTTATCAAACGTTTAGTACAATATAGTAGGAACATATGCTAAAATCTATACAAAAGAGAGGTGTCGTGAAATGGGTTTTACAGATGAAACAGTTCGCTTTGATTTTGATGATAGCCGTAAAAAAGAAGTCAGCGAAACATTAGCTATCGTCTACCGAGCATTAGAGGAAAAAGGATACAATCCGATCAATCAAATCGTCGGTTATCTCCTTTCTGGCGACCCGGCTTACATTCCTCGTTATCGGGATGCCCGGAATTTGATTCGTCGTCACGAACGGGATGAGATCATGGAAGTTCTGATCCGTTATTATTTAGGCAATCACGGGATCAACCTATAATGAGAATCATGGGATTGGATGTTGGTTCGCGGACAGTCGGCGTGGCGGTCAGTGACCCAATGGGCTGGACAGCACAAGGGATCGAGATCATTCGCATCAATGAAGATGAAGGCAATTTCGGTTATGATCGACTTGCTGAATTGGTGAAAGAATATGAAGTCTCACGTTTTGTGGTAGGACTACCTAAAAATATGAATAATACGATCGGACCTAGAGCGGAAGCTTCTATGGCTTACGGCGCAGCGATCGAACAGCAATTCGGTTTGCCGGTCGTTTACCAAGACGAACGTCTGACGACCGTTCAAGCAGAACGAATGCTGGTAGAACAGGCGAATACATCGCGTGCCAAACGAAAAAAAGTGATTGATAAATTAGCAGCAGTCATGATTTTGCAGAATTATTTAGATGGTGCTGGGAAACAGCTGTTTTAATTTACAGAAAAGAGGAAAATAAATGTCAGAACATACACACGATCATAACCACGATCACGATCATGAAGGACATGAACACATTACTTTAATCGATGATCAAGGAAATGAAACCTTATACGAAATTCTATTAACGGTTGACGGTACGGAAGAATTCGGCCGCAACTACGTCTTGCTTTATCCAGCAGGCGTACCAGAAGAAGAAGACGTTGAATTACAAGCATACGCTTATATTGAAAACGAAGACGGTTCTGAAGGTGAATTAGAACAGATCGAAACAGAAGCAGAATGGGATATGATTGAAGAAGTCTTCAACACATTCATGGCGGAAGAAGAAGAGTAATAAGTTGCAAGTGCTGACCCTTTCCATAAGGGATCAGCACTTTTTTTGATTTAACGACTGTTTATTTTAGAAACATGTCTGCTTTTTTGAAAGGAATGAGAAAAATGAGTAACGTAACGATATTCGATCTTGAAAAGATCGCAGAAGAGCAGCTAGTTTTTGCCGTGATCATCAGCAAGTACCAAGAAAAGTTCGTCTATGTCAAACACAAAGAACGAGACACCTTGGAGATCCCTGGAGGCAAGCGAGAACTAGGAGAAAGCATCACAGAGTGTGCTGCCCGTGAATTAAAAGAAGAAACAGGCGCCAAGCACTTTACTCTAGAGCCGTTATTTATCTATGGGGTAGAAAAAGACGGGGAGACCGATTACGGCTTGGTGTTCGAAGCCCAGATCACGGAGTTGGAGGATGAGTTGACCTCAGAGATCGAAGCAATCTATGTAAGGGTAAAGCCGCCTGTCAGTTGGACATATCCAACGATTCAGCCGTTGTTATTGGCAGAATATGTTAAACGAACAAAACAATAATTCAGCTAGTTCAAATGGAGGGCTGTCTTGAGTGGAAAAGTAAAGTAAGCCTATTTGACAGGAGTGAGCGAATGAGTTGCGTGATCCTGCAATCAGGGGTAGGATGAAAATGTAAACGTTATCTTATTGGAGAGTAGGGAAAGGCATGGAAAAAATTTATCAAGCAAGTACCGCAGAAGGAGCAATCGATTTTATCAATATGCGCGATTTGGAGATCGCGGCAGAGGAAGTGATTCCTAAAGGTGGGTATGGCTATATCAGCAGTGGTGCGGGGGATATTTTTACCTATCAAGAAAATGAACGCGCCTTCAATCACAAATTGATCATTCCTCATGTCTTAAAGGACATTGAATTACCGGACACAACGTTGTCCTTTGGCGGTGACACGTTGTCAGCGCCAATCATTATGGCACCTGTGGCTGCCCACGGCTTAGCAAATGTTGCGGCAGAACAAGCGTCAGCCAAAGGTGTGTCACGTTTTGGCACGATCTATACGGCGAGTTCGTATGCCTCTTGTACGTTGGAAGAAATCCGAGCGGCTGGAGGTCAAGAAGCGCCGCAGTGGTTCCAGTTTTATATGAGTAAAGACGATGGTATTAACAAAGACATCTTGGCGATGGCAAAACGCAATGGCGCCAAAGCGATCGTTTTGACCGCAGATGCAACCGTGGGGGGCAATCGAGAAACGGATCGCCGCAATGGCTTCACCTTTCCGTTGGCAATGCCGATCGTTCAGGCTTATCAATCAGGGATCGGACAAACGATGGATGCCGTTTACGGCTCCTCAAAACAAAAATTAAGTCCCCAGGACGTCGCTTTTATCGCCAAAGAATCTGACTTGCCAGTTTATGTCAAAGGGGTGCAATCAGAAGAAGATGTGGAACGAGCTTTAGGGGCAGGTGCACAAGGGATTTGGGTCTCAAATCACGGGGGACGCCAATTGGATGGTGGTCCAGCTTCCTTTGATTCCTTGCAGATCGTGGCTGAAGCAGTGGCAGGTCGGGCGCCGATCGTCTTCGATAGCGGGGTACGGCGAGGACAGCATGTCTTTAAAGCGATTGCTTGCGGAGCAGATCTAGTGGCGATCGGTCGACCAGTGATCTATGGGTTGGCTCTAGGTGGTGCCACTGGTGTTCAACAAGTCTTTGATTTCTTCAAAAAAGAATTGGAGATGGTCATGCAGCTTGCGGGGACGCAAACGGTGGCAGATATCAAAAAAGCCGTCTTACGGGACAATCATTATTTATAAGCAATCCCTCAAAAAGCACTCGAGTCGTTGACTCAGGTGCTTTTTTCAATGATCCTTTCTGATCCTGAAGAGCAGAGCCAACAGTTCTTTTCGCCGTAAAAAGTGTATATGATTTTGAAACAATTGCAAAATCCGCTACACTTAAAAGAGACCAATAAACTAAAGGAGAGAGATTGATGATTCCAAAAATTATTCATTATTGCTGGTTTGGCGGCAATCCATTAGGTGAACAAGAAAAGAAATACATGGATACCTGGAAAAAATATTGTCCGGATTATGAGATCAAACGTTGGGATGAATCAACGATCGACCTTTCAAAATTCGGTCCTTATCTAAAAGAGGCCTATGACCAAGAAGAATGGGCATTTGTGTCAGATGTGGTTCGTTTGTATGCGTTAGTGACAGAAGGCGGTATTTATATGGATACTGATATCGAGGTGGTCAAACCTTTAGATGAGCTCTTGACACTGGAGGCATTTATGGGCTTTGAGATCGAAACCAAGATTTCTACTGGGATCATTGGAGCGGTTCCGCACCATCCCTTTATGGAAGAATGGTACCACGATTACGATGACCGAAAATTTGTCCGGGCAGAAAAAACGGAAGATGTCGTCACCAATGTGATCCGAGTGACGGAACTGCTGCAAAACCACGGATTAGAATTGAATAATCAACGACAAACCGTTAAGGGCGTAGAGATCTTCCCGCAAATGACGTTTTCACCAAAAAGCTATATCACGGGTGAGGTCGAGGAAGATCCGAGTACGATGGTGATCCATCAGTTTTCTGGCTCTTGGTTATAAAAGAGTAAGTCTATGAAAGGACGGACAGTGGGGAAAGCTGTCCGCCCTTTTTGCTTTTGCAAGGGATAATGGAGATGTGATAGAATAGCTTGATAAAAAAGGAGGCGTTTTGATGGCTATCAAACGATGTACTTTGGCAGATTTAGAAGAATTGGGAGAAATCAGCGTATCCACCTATTACGATACATTTGCTCCTTTCAATACGGAGGAAAATACTCGTATCTATCTAGAAGAAGCCTACAATCTGCCGAAACTGACCCGAGAGTTAGAAAATCCGCAATCGGCGTTTTATTTTTTACAAGAAAATGATCAAACCGTAGGATATATCAAACTTAACTGGGGTGAGGCGCAAACGGAAGCGATTGCCCCAGAGGGGTTGGAAATTGAACGAATCTATATCAAAAAAGAACATAAGCGCAGAGGCTATGGCAAAACACTGCTGCTGTTTGCTCAAGAGACCGCCAAAGCGCTGCAGAAAAAGTCGATCTGGTTAGGTGTTTGGGAATTTAACGACAATGCGTTGGCTTTTTATCATACGATGGGCTTTGTAAGAGTTGGCAGTCATTCCTTTTTTATGGGGGATGATGAGCAGACGGATTTCTTGATGCTGAAAGAACTTTGAAATCTGCCTTTGTATGAGGAATTAGAAATTACTTTCCATTTTTTTGGCAATCAAGTATAGTTAAAGGGATTGATGAAAAAAGAACGATTGGTGAAAACCATCGCTAAGGAGAGCAATTGTAAATGGAAAAACAGAGAAACGAAAGTATTTTGTCACGTTTTCTTAAAGGCGTGGTGATTGCCTTGGGCTTTATCTTGCCTGGTGTTTCAGGTGGCGTATTGGCAGCCATCTTAGGCATTTATGAGCGGATGCTGCGCTTTATGGCACATCTGACGAAGAATTTTAAAGAGAATCTCCTCTTTTTCCTGCCAGTAGGGATCGGGGGAATCGTAGGGATCGGGCTTTTATCAAAGCCATTAGAGTGGCTGCTGCAAAACTATCAAATCATCGTTTTGTGGGGCTTTGCGGGGGCAATTATTGGGACGTTACCAGCACTTGCTAAAGAATCGACCTTGAAAAGCAAACGGACAACCGGCGACCTGCTTTGGTTCTTCGGCAGTATGGTCATCGGCTTCTTGTTCCTCTATTTTATGGGCGATATCTTAGGAACGATCCCTGCCAATTTCATTGGTTTTGTGATCGCCGGCGGTCTGATCGCGTTAGGTGTTTTGGTTCCCGGCTTGAGTCCTTCAAACCTTTTGCTCGTTTTGGGCCTTTATGATCCGATGTTGAAAGGCTTTAAGAGCTTTGACATCATGGGGGTCTTTCTACCGATCGCCATTGGCGGCTTGGCAGTGATGCTGCTGTTTTCGAAATTGATGGAGTGGCTATTGAGCCATTATCATTCAAAAGTCTATCACTTCATTTTAGGGATCGTTATTGCCTCAACGATATTGATCGTGATTCCTCCGGTGGCAAACTATAGCGGCTTTACTTGGGTAACAGCCGTCATCGGAATTATCTTGTTTGTCTTGGGGGCTTGGTTAGGTCTTTGGATGAGCAAGCTGGAAGAAAAATACAAGTAAATCAAAACGGCACATCGTTTGGCGATGTGCCGTTTTTGTTAGGTAATGATGAGGACAGCTAAGAAGAAGCGTTGGTCGACAGCTGGTAGTAAAAAATATCGGAACGTTTGATAACGATATAATACAGGTTTAAAAACTGTTCTATTTTTGTTGAAAGATTTCCAAGTGTTTGGTATATTGTAGTCTATATAAAGAAGATTTTTTCATGTGTTACAGCATAGATAATTGTTTGAGGTTTTGAGAAAAAGGAGGGGCAAGCATGCAAGATGCGACCTATTGGGCGGAACAATTGCGGCAAGGACAAATCAGTTTTGCAGAGCGGGTGGCGATGATCGAAGAAAAAGTCAATCAACAAAATCCGCTTTTGAATGCGCTTGTAACATTTGATCCGCAAGCAGCAATCCAGCATTACGAGCAGCATCTTCAAAAAACGGTTTTTGGGGGACAACCCATGCCGTTAAAAATACTCGGCCAAACCAAAGCAGGGTGGCCAGCAACGTCAGGAGCCAAACTGTTTGCAAATGCACGAGCCAGCCGCACGGCTCATTTTGTCTCTCGTTTAGAAGAGGCAGGCTTTGTGCCGTTAGGGCAAACCAATGCACCAGAATTTGGATTCAAAAATATTACTGATCCAACATTGTATGGGCCTACACGTAATCCGTGGAATCCTGCCTATTCAGCTGGTGGTTCCAGTGGTGGTGCGGCAGCGGCAGTGGCTTCGGGGATGTTTCCGATTGCAGGTGCCAGTGATGGCGGCGGATCGATCCGCATTCCAGCATCCTTTAGCGGATTGATTGGTTTGAAGCCAACCCGTGGTACGATGCCAGTGGGTCCTAGTGAATGGCGCAGCTGGCAAGGTGCTTCCATCAACTTTGCGTTGACGCTTTCCATGCGTGATACGGAACAGTTGTTTTATGCGTTGCGGACGTCACAGCCGACAGCCCCTTATCAGGCACCGCAAGTAGAATGGCATCATCAGCAAGCGAGTCAAAAACCGTGGTTGAAGGTTGCTTTTACTACCGCATCGCCGACCGGTGGCCAAGTGTCTGAAACTGCCATCCAAGCAGTCCGAAGTGCAGCCGCATTTTTAGAAAAGCAGGGGCATGAAGTCGTTGAAGTGGGCTATCCAGTGGATGGTCAGCAAATGATGACCACCTATTACGCCATGAATGGCGGCGAAACAGCTGCGATGTTTGCTGAGATCAATGCTGCTCGTCAAGTACCGGTCAGACGGGAAGAGATGGAATTGATGACCTGGGCACTTTACCAATATGGCAAAAAACTGCCTGCCGCCGATTACGTCCTTGCCTTGCAGTGGTGGGATCAATTGGCAGAAAAAATGGAAGAAGTCTTTTCGACCTATGATCTCTTTTTAACACCGACGACGGCTTTTCCAGCCCCTTTGATCGAGGAAGACTTACAAAGCGATAGCATTCGCCAAAGACTGCATGAGATCGAATCGCTTGGAAAAAGTGCTGCGGGTGAGTTGATCGAAGAAATGTTTGCCAAGAGCTATGCTCTGACACCTTACACTCAATTAGCCAACTTAACGGGGCAGCCAGCCATCAGCTTGCCAACTGCTCTTAGTGAGGAAGGGTTGCCGCTAGGGATCCAATTTATGGCGTCTAAAGGCAGAGAAGATCTACTTTTCCAAGTCGGCTATTTATTTGAAACACAGCAACGATTTCTGTTGCCAAAACAAGGAGACTAAGAGGAGGATATTATGAAACAAGTTAGAAAAGGGAAAATCGTTGCAATGGTTGGCTTTTTAGGTTTATTTGCGGGAGTCTTGTTAAGTGCCTGCAGCAAACCAACGGAAGAAGACACGAGTCTAAGTAAGGTGGAAGAAGCCAAAACATTGGTTGTTGCTACTTCGGGAACCTTGTATCCATCGTCTTATTATAACGATGAAAATGAATTAGTGGGCTATGATGTCGATGTGGCAAAAGAAGTCGCCAAACGATTAGGCGTAGAGATCACATTTAAAGAGTACAATGTCGATGGACAAGTTTCTTCTTTAACACGTGGAGAAGCCGATTTTGCTGCCAACGATTTTGGTTTGACGGATGAACGGGCGGAAAAATTCAGTCTCTCAACGCCTATCAAATACTCGTTCGATAGTATGATCGTGCGTAAAAGTGATGACTCAGGGATTGCTTCTTTAGAAGATTTGGATGGCAAAAAAGCTGCTGGTGAACCGAATACCAGCTACATGCGCTTAGCCGAATCTTATGGGGCAGAATTAGTGACTTACGACAACGCAACGAATGATCAGTATTTGACAGATGTTGCGAATGGTCGAACGGATGTGATCTTGAATGATTACTATTTGCAAAAAATGGCGGTTGCTGCTTTGCCAGATATCCCTGTAAAAATTTTAGAAGATGTCTACTTTAATCCGAATGAAACGGGCTTCTTATTTTTGAAGGATCATAAAGCATTGCAGGAAAAAGTGGATGCTGTTTTAGCAGAAATGAAAGAAGACGGCCGTTTAAAAGAACTTGCAGAAACGTATTTTCAAACCGATATTTCAGTAAAATCTGATCAAGCGATCCAAACGGTTGAAACAGACTAATGTATATTCCAACCCTTGATTTGCCGTTGATGTGGGACTCATTGCCCTATTTGCTGTCGGGCTTGTCCTATACGGTCGGCATTGCTGTCGTTTCTTTTCTAGGTGGCAACCTTTTAGGGATCATGCTCACCTTCTTAGGGATGCTGGAAAACCCCATCATTAGAGGGTTCGTGCGGGGCTATCTCTCATTTCTAAGAGGCGTCCCAGCGTTGGTCTTGTTGTTCCTACTGTATTTTGGCTTGCCCTATCAATTGTCGGCGCTTAGTGCTGCGATCATCTGTTTTACATTGACCAGCAGCGCATTTATCGGGGAAATCTACCGAGGATCAATTGCTGGAGTGGATCGTGGGCAATTTGATGCTGCCTATGCGTTAGGGTTATCATTTACGAAAACGATGCGTCTGATTATTTTGCCGCAAGCTTTTCGTATATCTGTACCGGCATTGAGTAATGTGGCAATGGATTTGTTGAAAGGAACCTCCTTGGCAGCAATGATCACGATTCCTGATATTTTTCAAAAAGCCAAGATCGTTGGCGGACGAACTTTTGATTACATGTCCATGTACGTGCTAGTTGCCATCATCTATTGGCTGTTGTGCATTTTGATTGAAGCCGGGCAAAAGCGATTAGAACAACATTTTTCAAAACGCTTTGCTGCTA
Source organism: Enterococcus sp. CR-Ec1 (assembly GCF_002850555.1). Lineage (NCBI taxonomy): Bacteria > Bacillati > Bacillota > Bacilli > Lactobacillales > Enterococcaceae > Enterococcus > Enterococcus sp. CR-Ec1. The sequence goes on along the minus strand of NZ_CP025223.1, from coordinate 2,877,966 downwards.
ATGATACTGTAAGACAATAAAAAAAGAGCCGAGGCCCTTCAACTGCTGTCAATGTTTCCTTGTGAGACATTGACAGCAGTTTTTTCTTTAGGTAATGAAGCAGCACCACAAGTTAGCCAGAGAAAAAAGGCAGAATAGTATCGCGTTTACTCTGGACGGTTTTTTATAAATTCGATAAAGGTAATGATTTCAGATAGTTGATATTCAGTAAAGTCCTCATTGATTCTTGAAGCCACACGAATCTGTTTCATAGAGAGGGCTTCCAAATCATTCGGACGTCCATGTAAATAATCGAGACTGACATTGAAGTAATCAGCAAGTTCTTTTTGGATCTCAATATCGGGCATCCGATTGCCTTGCTCATACGAAGCATAGGTTGTTTTGGCGATTCCTAAATATTTTGCCATTTTTGCTTGTGTTAAACCAGATCGCGTTTTCCGCAACTGTCTTAAACGATCTTTAAACATGAAATCCCCTCCACAAAATTATTCTACTATGACACGATAGAAGCAGAAAGAAATTAATGTTTTATATCACTAATAGAGTTTTATTGAATTTACAAAGTACTCGATATGTAATACTATTTATGTGAAGAAGGATTACTACCTGTAAGAATCAGCAGATAGTGAATCGTTCTCAAGGATTTTTTATAGCACGAAGGAGGGGAGAAAAAAGGAACAGATACAACAAAATGGAAGCGTTTCATAGAAGGAGGAAGGGAAATGAAAAAAGTATTGATAATTTGTGCAGCAGGCATGTCTTCATCGTTGATCGCCAAAAAAGGAACAAGCTTTTTAACCACAGAAGGTTGGTCAGTGAGGATCGATGCCATCTCTGCTTCAGAAGGGATCGCTACGATCGCCAAGGATGACTACGATTTATATCTAGTTAGCCCGCAAACGAAAATGCATTTTGCCAATTTAAAGAAAAGCGCCGATAAATACGGCAAACCAATCGTGAATATTCCCCCGCAAGCGTATATTCCGATCCCAATCGGAATCGAGAAATTAGCACAGTTAGTCAAAGAAAGCATTGCATTAGAAAAAAGTACGAAATAAATGGAGGCAGGCTATGGATAGTGAAAAAATACAAGAAATATCCTTTGAACTTATTTTAGCAAGCGGTGATGCCCGCACGATGATTCATCAAGCCTTTGAACAGATGCGAATCAGTAGTTGTCAAGAAGCGCAAGAGTTGTTGGACACAGCCAATGATTCATTAGTCAAAGCCCACCGCATCCAGTCAAAAATGCTGCAAGAATATGCTTCAGGGACCTCATTTACCTGCGATATCTTGTTGATCCATGCACAAGATCATTTGATGACAACCATGACCCTCAGAGAGGTTGCACTAGAAATGCTAAGGATTTATCAAAAGATGAATCGCCTTGAAGAAGCGATCCAATGCAGGAGTGCAGATGGCGAGTAAGCAAGCAAAAGTCGCGCAAAGAGATGCATCGCAAAAACTGACGAAGAAAAATCTCTATTTTCAACGTCTGTTGTTTTTGCGGTACTTAGTCGCATTCTCTTTCTTTTTTAACCTATATTGGCTGTTAGCTGCTTCTTTGGCAGGGCAATGGCTGCGTGTGGTTCCACTGAGCCTGTTGCTTTTTTCAATGGGAGCGATCAGTGAGTTTATCCGCTTATATGGACACCACGCAACCATCGTCCGCAAGCAACTCTTTTTTACTACTTGGTATTTACGCCTTCAAATGGGGACAATGGCCATTCTTTTTTTATTGACTTTTTTTGGAGTGACAGAAGTTATTTTCCCCTATTTCACCTCGCAAAGTACGGAGTATGTTCGCATAGTTCTCTGGATAAGTGGCGTCTTTGCTTGGAGTGGTATCAGAAAACTGAAGAAAATTTTTCGTAATAAAGATCGACAATGGCAATGGATACGTGAATTTGAAGAGATAGAAAGAAAGGGTGATTGAATTGACAGAATCGAACAATAAACTATTTCAACTTTTGGAAAAAGCAGTAATGGGTCCGATGGGAAAGATTTCCCAATAAAAAATCGTTCGTAGCATCATGGCGGCAGGGATGGCGTCGATTCCTTTTACGATCGTAGGCTCAATGTTTTTAGTATTCAACATTTTACCGATCACGTTTCCGTTTTTAGCTGACTTTTTTGAAGCGACTTTTTTGAATTTCAGTGATTTGTATATGTTAGCAAATAGTACGACCATGGGGTTATTGGCATTATATTTTTGTATCGTTCTGGGCTATGAGTATTCCAAGATCATTCAAGTCGAGGAGAATCTCGACCTGACGCCGATCAATGGGGCGTTGTTAGGTGTTTTTGCTACATTGATGTCGATTCCTCAGCTTGTTTTTGACGGCGGAAAAATGACACGGATGAATGATATGGAAGAAGGGCTGATCAATGGTTGGTTGATTGGTGCCGATGGGGTCGCACGTTTAGGAACTGTTGGTATTTTCACTGGGATCGTGATGGCGGTCGTTGCCGTTCAGCTGTATCGTCTCTGTGTAAAAAACAACTGGGTCATCAAAATGCCTGAAGAAGTGCCTGAAGGTGTGGCTCGTAGTTTTACGGCACTGATACCAGCCTTTGTGGTGGCAGTCGTGGTTCTGACCATCAATGGTGTTTTAGTTGTTTTAGGGACGGATATTTTTCAACTAGTAGCAATTCCGTTCGGGTTTGTTACCCACCTTACGGATAGCTGGTTGGGAATCATGGTGATTTATTTCCTCGCGCATGCCTTGTGGTTGGTAGGGATTCATGGATTCAATATCATTAGTCCACTGATCACCCCGATCATGTTAGCTAATTTAGCTGCCAATGTTGAAGGGGCGAGTTTCCCATTAGCAGGCCAATTTACCAACGGGTACGTGACATTAGGTGGTTCGGGAGCAACCCTTGGTTTTACCTTATTTATGATCTACATTGCTAAATCGAAACAGATGAAAGTATTAGGGAGAGCTGCCATCGTCCCGTCGATTTTCAATATCAATGAACCGATCATTTTCGGCGTGCCGATCATCTATAATCCTTATTTAGCAATTCCTTTCTTGTTAGCACCGATGGCATCCGCCACGATCGCGTATTTTGCCACAAGGATGGAATTGATTCGTCCCATGATCGCCAATATTCCTTTCCCAACACCCGTTGGACTTGGTGGCTTTATTGGCACCGGTGGAGACTGGCGTGCAGGCGTCGTTGCCATTGTTTGTGCAGTTGTTTCTTTCTTGATCTATTTTCCATTTGCGAAGTTTTATGACACAAAATTGCTGAAAGAAGAACAAGAAGCCGCATAAGACGAGCAGTTGGGGAAACAGCAAGTAGCTACATTATCCCTATAAAAAAACAGTTGTCCCTTTGCAGTTGAAGGGATAACTGTTTTTGCGATGTCCCTTCTTTTTCATGGTAAAATAAAGAAAAGCAAATCGAGGAGGGTCTTTTATGAAGTATGAATGGCGCAAACTAGAAAAAGAGCTCTATCTTCCCAAAAAACCAACAGTGATCGAGGTGCCAACGTATCAATTTATCAGTTTGAGCGGCAGCGGCAATCCGAATCGACCTGAATTCAGCGAAGAGATCGCCGCTTTATATACGATTTCTTATTCACTCAGGATGGGGTTAAAAAAAGGGACTTTTGGCAATGAACCCTTTGAATACACGGTCTTTCCTTTAGAAGGTGTGTGGACCTCTCTGACAAAGCCAGACGGTGCCGTCAACAAAGAAGAATTGATCTACAAAATCATGATTCGCCAACCAGAACCAGTCACGGAAACACTGTTTCAAGAACAGCTCTTGGCAGTCAAAGAGAAGAAAGACAATCCAAATCTAGAAAAGCTTATATTTGAGCGCTATGAAGAAGGATTGTGTCTGCAAGCGATGCATACAGGCTCTTTTGACACTGAAGCGGAAACATTTGCGCAAATGAAGGAGCTGTTAAAACAAGAACAGTTAGTAATCCGTCCAACGATGGACACGTTCCAGCATCGAGAAATCTATTTGTCTGATCCGCGAAAAGTCTCACCAGATAAAGCCAAAACCGTCCTGCGATGGGCAGTAGAAAAAGGAGAATAAAGAAAAATGCTTTTCAAGCATTGCTTGAAGAGCATTTTTCTTTTTTTAATTTTATGATAGGAAGGGAAATATTCTGATATAAAAGCGTTACCAAAAAAATTATGCTTTTCTTATCAAGAGAGGAGCGATTCTATTGGTAAAAATAATTGTTGAGTCACAAAAACAAGGTGCTGTCGTTCAGCCGGAGCTTCATGGTCAATTTATTGAGTTTCTTGGAAGCGGTATCTATGACGGGATTTGGGTGGGGGAAGACTCTGCTATTCCTAATTATGATGGCTTAAGAAAAGATGTTGTTGATGCACTTAAAGCAATAAAGCCGCCGGTTTTAAGGTGGCCGGGTGGCTGTTTCGCGGATGTCTATCATTGGCGAGATGGGATAGGTTCTAGACAAGAACGTCCAACATACTTTAATGAGAATTTTGGGACAATGACGAGGGAAAACAACGCATTTGGGACCCATGAATTTATGAAATTATGCGAGTTAGTGGGGGCGAAGCCATGGTTTAATATCAATATGTTGACGGGATCGACCCGAGAAACAAGGGAATGGGTTGAGTATGTAAATAGAGAAACTGGTAACTCTTTGGCAAATGAACGTGCAGCTAATGGGCGTAGTGAACCATTTAATGTCGAATATTGGGGGATTGGGAATGAAAGTTGGGCTGGCGGAGGCAATTATACTGCGCAATCCTATGCAGATGAATACCGCAAACATACCAGTGCTATTCCTAGCTTTGGCGCCGGTTTGCCATGGGTGAAAACAAGTAAAGAAATGAAAATGATTGCCGTGGGTCCCGATGGAAATAAGCCGAAAGAACGTGTTGAATGGACAAAAGATTTTTTTAATGAGCTTGGAAAATACCGCAAACCGAGAATCAATGGATACGATTTGCACTTTTATAATTGGAATTTAGAAGACCCAAAAGATCTTATCACAGATTTTAGCATGGATGCATGGTATCGGGTCATTAATGGGGCACTTGAATTAGAAGATATCATTAAAGAGCAGCATGCATTGATTCAAGACGGCATCAAACAGATTCCTAAAGAAGAAGGGGCGTTTGCAACGGATATAAATGTCGATTTAATTGTGGGAGAATGGGGGAATTGGCACAATATTGACTTTAATGCTCCTTCTATTTTATGGCAGCAAAGTACCATGAGAGATGCCATTACAACCGCACTAACATTGGATATTTTCCATCGAAATGCGGATAAGGTAAAAATGGCGTGCGTCGCACAATCAGTAAATGTTCTTAATTCATTATTTCTTACGAAAGGTGAAGAAACTGTTCTTACACCTAACTATTATGTGTTTAAGCTTTATCAAAATCATCAAAACGGCAATGTAGTTGCTCTTTCAGATGATGCTCCGACTTTTACTCGTCCAGATGAACCGGCATTGAAAAAAATATATTGTTTTGCTTCGATCAAAAAAAATTTGCTTACATTAAATATTATTAATACTTCTGATAATGAAGAAGAAGCGGTCACGATATTTTTTGATTCGCCAGTGGAATTCGTTACTGGTGAAGAACTTACCGGAGAAACGCTGTGCGCTTTCAACGAGTTTGGGAAGCCCGAAACAGTGACGACCAAAAAGATCCAAGATGTCTATTGTCAGGACGATCAAATCAGTGTAACTAGTAAGGCAGCATCGATTTCTGTTTATCAATTCAAAGTAAAGGAAAGAAAGGTGTGACAAAGATGAAGCAGTCTAAAAGTGGATTATTAAAATTATCCATTCTCAGTATCTCTTTGATGATCAGTGCCGCCAGTGCGATTGCAGTTACTTTACCAATGATCAAAAATCAATTTCCGGATATTCAATCGGCTACAGTAGAATCTTTAGTAACAATTCCTTCATTTACTATGATGATCTTCATTTTATTAAGTACGTTTATCATCAAAGCAATTGGAAAGAAGAATACCGTCTTGTTAGGGCTGCTTTTGGCTTTTGTCGGAGGAATCATCCCCGTATTTGTTGCTAATTTTACGATCATTTATCTTTCTCGTTTTGTATTAGGTGCTGGAACAGGGATCTACAACTCTCTTGCTATTGGGCTCATTGGAGATTATTTTTCGGGAGAAGAACAGCAAAAAATGTTGGGTTACCAAACAGCATTTTCAACCTTAGGCTCCAGTTTTGCCACCTTTTTAGCAGGAATCTTGGTCAATATTTCATGGCATTATGCTTATAGTGTCTATTTCTTAGTTCTGCCGATTTTACTATTTGTTTTTTTCTTTCTTCCACAAGATCAGTCACGGCATACGTTATTTAATCGAAATGAGGCAGCCTCTCAAGTGACTAAGCAAAGGATTAATAAATTAGTTGTTTTTTGCTGCTCCATGATGTTTGTCTTTTTTATTTTGATTATGACGATCTATACAAAGACGAGTACATTGATCGTTGAACAAAATTATGCCAATCAAGGTTTTTTAGGTACAGCACTAACAATTGCGAGTTTAGTAGGAGCACTGACGGGCTTTGCATATAGTCAAGTCAGAAACATGCTAAAAGCATATACTCCCATCGTAGCATTATTGTTTGTTGCTGGGGCGTACTTCTTTATTCCTTATGCGCAGAATATGTTGATCTTAACGATCGTTTTGATTTTTACTTTTCTAGTTGTTGGATTATTTGTTCCTTACATGTACGATATCTTACTACCGGGGGCACCTGAGCATTCGACTAATCTTGCTGTCTCTTTAGCAATGGTAGCTTGTAATCTCGGCTCCTTCATTTCTCCATACGTGTTACAATGGTTGGGAGAGTTACTTGGAAATGACCAAACGTCTTTTTCTTTTACAATTAGTGGAGTGATCTATGTGGTGATGGCGTGTCTCTTTTTGATTAGACATTTAAAAAGTGAGAAGCATTCTTTAGTAATCGATTAAGCAAAGGGGAAGCAAGACAATGGAACTAGAACTGTTGATGGACTATCTATCAAAAGTACTTTCTTATCCGGTTCGTGAATATGATACTTCCCTTAAATTGAAGCGTGTTTTCGGCGAGTTTAATGCTTATCCCGACTCGCTTATATACGATTTGCAAACGATTGCTGGATTTTATGAGAAACGTGAACAGCTTGATTATCCACTATATCTGTATAGTCATAATGATCAAACGATCCTTCTGATTGAAAATAATGCAAAGAATCGTATCTATCTGCTAGGTACAGTCCAAGCAGATCCAGATCAAAAACAAAGAAAAGATTATATAGAAACTGATTGGTCTCTTTTGTTAGATTCAGGGCTTTTAGTTTACACCGTATTAACTGGTGTCAAATTGACGAAACATGATTTTTTAATGAGTATGAAAACAGATAGTCAGTTTTTGAGCCGTCAAGGCAAGAAAGTAATTGATACTCATTTTCGCTATAACGAAGAGCAGACATTGCACAATCCATACACACAAGAACTGCGTGAACAAGGCAGTATTCGAGAAGGCAATGTGGATCGCTTGATGATGAGCTTCAAAGAAAATTATGCAGGGAAATTAGCCAGGCTATCTAAAAACAAGCTTCGCTCTCTTAAGAATTTGGGGATTGTTGTTCTTGCTATATCAACTAGGTCAGCGATTGAGGGCGGTTTACATCCAGAGAAAGCCTTTTTACTAAGTGATAGCTATATTCTAAGTATCGATGAAGCTACGACAGAAAATGAGATATATTCGACCGTTCGAAATGCAGAAATTCACTTTACTGAATTAGTGGCTGAGAATAAACAGAATAAAAGCGAAAATCCTCTTGTTTTAAGAGCAAAAAATAGTATCTTCAAAAGAATGCATGAAAAGGTAACGCTAGGCAGCATAGCAAGGGAACTAAATACTACGGCGTCCTATCTTTCAACTGTTTTTAAAAAAGAGACAGGGATTACGGTCCATCAGTTTATTGTAAAAGAAAAGCTTCTTGTAGCGGCTAATCTACTATGTTACTCTCAATATGAGATTCATGAAATCGCGAACTATTTATCTTTTTCTAGCCAAAGCCACTTTGGCCATTTGTTCAAACTTCATTTTCAGATGACCCCAAATCAATATCGTTTAAAATATGGGGCACAGGAAGGATAAAATTTATGATAACCAACTATTTAAGCATCGACATCGGTGGCACGAAAATCAAATCGGCTGTCATTGATCGTTCGGGGAATATTCTGACACGAGGACGGATGGATACGCCGAAAAGTCTTGCGGAATTTTTGACGGGGATTGAAACGATCGTTGAGGACGTTCATGGAAGCATTCGGGGCATTGCGGTTAGTACCCCGGGAAAAGTCAACCCAGAGACAGGGACAATCTCGTTTGGCGGGGCATTGCCTTTTTTAGATGGGGTCTCCTTAAAACAGCTGCTGGCAAAGTATCAAATGCCGCTTGCTGTGACCAACGATGGCAAAGCAGCCGCATTAGCTGAATGGTGGCTAGGAAACCTTAAAGGGATTCAAAACGGAGCTGCCATAACATTAGGTACTGGTTTGGGCGGTGGCGTAATCGTTGAGGGAAAACTGATCCAAGGTGCACATTTTCAAGCCGGGGAATTAAGTTTTCTACTAAATGCCACTAAGAGAAGTGACACTCAAGAAAACGCTGAGCAACCAGTCAATCAGGGATTGACCCTGCAGCAATTGGCAGGTTTTAGCGGTTCAGCGGTCGCCATGATTCGTCGCAGCGCCCAACTGCTAGGCTTAGCTGATCTTGCGGATGGTGAAGCAGTTTTTGACGCCATCAATCAGAAACAACCACAGGTCTGGGCGCTGTTTACAGCGTATTGCCGAGAAATCGCGTGTGTCATGCTCAATGTTCAAGCCGTGATCGACTTAGAGCGCTTCGTGATTGGCGGGGGCATCAGTGCCCAAGCGATCGTGGTGGAAGAAATCGACCGTCAGTATCAGCAACTGCTGGCTAGTTTACCGATTTTGCAGCAGACCTTGACGAAGCCGGAAATCCAAGCCTGCAAATTTCAAAATGACGCCAATTTATTAGGGGCGCTCTATCATTTCTTTTTGGAACATGAGATGAAATAAAATAGAAAAAAACTGCCGCGAACCAACGATTCGCGGCAGTTTTTTTAGGCTTTTTTCTTGGTGTCTTTGTCTTCGTCACCTAGGTAATCTTTGCTAGTGAAGGCACTGTGGAAGTATTTGCCGTCTTGACCGTAATAGCGGTTGTAGCGCTGCTTGAATTTGCGGAACACGTAAACGACAAGAACTTTTAGCAGACAATAAATCGGGATTCCGAAAATCACCCCAACGATCCCCATCAAATCACCCATCACTAATAAAACAACCAGAATCGTAATAGGATGAATTTTCAATCGGTCACCCATCACACGGGGCACGACTAAATCCCCATGAAGCAACTGTACAGCAAACCAAGCAATCAAAAATTTAACCAACATCCCGGTGGAGTCTTGTGCGGCAATGAAAAGTCCCGGGAAAAAGACGATAAAAGGACCAATATAGGGGATGATGCATAGCAGACCAGCGGCGATCGCCAGAATACTGGCATACTCTAAGCCAATCAATAGGAAAACGACCCAATAGATCGCCCCTAAAATCAAGGAAGAAATGATTTGTCCTTTCAAAAAGGCACCGACTTGTATGTCAGAGATCTTGACGATTTCATTAAAGTCTTTGCGAAAACGTGGTGGCACTAACGAGAGAACCGAAAAATAAAACTTGTTGGGGTTGCGCAATAAGAAAAAGGCAATGATCGGTCCCGTAAACAAAGCGATGAACAAGGTCGATATCGTTGAAAACAAACTGCTGAGCCCAGCAGCACCAGTTTCCCAATAGTCCCCAATAAAACTCATGATGTTGTTGGTGATATTTTGCAATGTGTCTGTAATTTGTGCCATCTCATCTTGAAACGGGGTATTTTCTAAAAAGGCGGTCGCGTTTTTCTCAAAGTCACTGACCAAACTTGGTAAGCTGTTGATCAGATCGGTGGTTTGCTGCTCCAAAATCGGGTAAAGCTGGAAACCAGCAAAGACGATCAACAAAAGAATCAAAAGATAGATCCCAGCAATCGAAACACTGCGGGGAATTTTTTTCGATTCCAATTTATCGACCACCGGGTTAAACAGATAGTAAAGGATCAGCCCAAATAAAAAGGGGGGGATAATAGCTGTAAGTATGGCTGAAAAGGGTGTAAATAAAAAAGAAATCTGATTTAGCAAAAAGACAGCAACTGCTGACAAGATAATCAGTCCTAAGACATAATAGCTTGTTTTGCCGCCTAAAAAGTGGATCAATCGGTTATTTTTCATAATAAGCCTCGCTTTCTTAGCTACATTATAACGAAAGACCCCTATTCTGTAAAAAAACAACGTACCTTTTGAAAAAACTACGCTCATATTCTCAATATCTTTATAATGAAAGAATATCTTTGATAAGGGGTTAACTGGTGGCATCTTTCTTCAAAGCAGGCCAAAAATGCTCCCGTGTTTACAACACAGGAGCGAAAAGAATTATTTGCGCACTGTCGTCAAGGTACAGCGACCAACGGCAGTTTTTAACCCGCTAGCTAACCAAATAGTGGCTTGCCAAGTTTGGATACGAGCGCCGATACGATCAGGACTAGCTTCTACGATCAGGGTTCCTTCTTGAGCGGCGGCTAGATGGTTGACTTGTAGGTCAATGCCGGCGGCGAAGGCTTCTTCTTGAGCCAAAGCTTGATTGGCGCCGATGCTGCAGGCAGTCTCGATCAAAACGCCGTTAATGCCACCGTGAACGAGACCAAAAGGCTGTTTGTGCTGTTCTTTGATTGGCATCCGTAAACGAACAAAATCGGCTGTTGCTGCTTCTACTTCGATTTCTAAGGCTTCTAGTAAGTTCATTTTTTGCTCCTTTTTCTAAGAAAGTTACCATGATTATAGCACGAGTTTTGGTAGAAATAGCCGAAGTTCTCAGAAAGTCGGCAACAGGGGGAGAAGTCTTAAGAAATTCCCTTAACCAAAGCAATTTCTAACGAAAAGCGACTAGATATGTGTATAATAGAGCTATGTGAATTGAGGAGGAACAAGAAATGAGAGAATGGAAAACCTTAAAAGAATATGATGAAATTTTATTTGAACAACATGGAAAAGTGGCGAAGATCACGATCAACCGCCCAGAAGTCCACAATGCGTTTACACCAAAAACGGTGTTTGAAATGATTGATGCGTTTTCAATCAGTCGCGATGAACCAGGCATCGGCGTGATTATTTTGACAGGCGCCGGCGACAAAGCCTTTTGTTCAGGCGGAGACCAAAAAGTCCGTGGTCACGGTGGCTATGTTGGGGAAGATCAGGTTCCTCGCTTAAACGTATTGGATCTGCAACGCTTGATCCGCACGTTGCCAAAACCGGTGATCGCCATGGTCAAAGGCTGGTCGATCGGCGGCGGAAATGTTTTACAATTGGTTTGTGATTTAACGATTGCCGCTGACAACGCTAAATTTGGTCAAACAGGACCAAATGTCGGTAGTTTTGATGGTGGCTATGGTTCGGGCTATCTTGCACGGACGATCGGACATAAAAAAGCCAAGGAAGTTTGGTTCATGACAAAACAATATACTGCCGAAGAAGCATTGGCGATGAACTGGATCAATACAGTCGTTCCTCTTGATCGAGTAGAAGATGAAACGATGGAATGGGCCGAAACGATGCTGCAAAAGAGCCCGTTGGCGTTACGTATGATCAAAGCATCAATGAATGCCGATACGGATGGATTAGCTGGCATTCAGCAATTAGCTGGCGATGCGACCTTATTGTATTACACGATGGATGAAGCCAAAGAAGGTCGTGACGCGTTTAAAGAAAAACGTCAACCAGACTTCGACCAATTCCCTAAATTCCCATAATGACTGGGAGTTGGCTGCAAAGGCAAGCACAACTTCATCCAGAACGACCAGCTTTTTATTGGCATGAAAAAAGCTGGTCGTTTGCTGCCTTGCAAAAAGAGGTTTATGCTTATGCTGCTTATTATCAAGCCCAATTCGTTGTTCTGCCAAACCGGGTAGCCCTTTTTAGCAATAACTCCCCTGAATTGGTTTTTACGATCCTTGCGTTGTGGGAGTTGGGGATCGAAGTCCAGCTGTTGAATACGCGATTGACAGCCGCTGAAATCACCTTCCAATTGCAAGATGCCCACTGCGACTGGGTGATCACGGCAGATAAGATTGCGGTCTCGGGTGTTCGCAGCATGACCTTTGGACAAGCGATGGAACAGGCGAAGGCTCTTGCCAGTTCTATTGATCCTTCGTTTGTTCCTAATAAAGCAATCTATCAAGCAGAACAAGTAGCTTCGATTATGTATACATCCGGTACGACGGGCAATCCTAAGGGTGTGCCGCAAACCTTTAGGAATCATCTAGCAAGTGCCGAAGCGACTCAAAAGAACTTAACGATCACTAGTGAGGATTGTTGGCTTTGTGCAGTTCCGCTGTATCATATCAGTGGATTATCAATTCTCTTGCGTTCCTTGCGACTTGGAATGAGTGTTCGTTTGTATGAGCGCTTTGATGCTGGAGAAATGGCGAAAGATCTTGAGGCAGGAAAAGGGACGATCGTTTCTTTGGTGGCGAAAATGTTGACAGATTTGCTGCCGTTGGTGCCTCAACAAGGCTTTGATTCGTTGCGTTATGTACTGCTAGGCGGCGGGCCCATTGCCAAAAGTATATTGGAAAAATGCCAGCAAAAACAGCTTTCTGTGATCCAATCCTATGGGATGACAGAAACCTGTTCACAAGTGGTGGCATTGCCGCCAGAAAAAGCTTCAGAAAAAATCGGCTCCTCAGGGGTTCCCCTGCAAGGTGTCCATCTACGAATTGCGGTTGATGCGAAAATGGCAGATCATCGGACTGCTGAAAGTACCCAGTCGATCGGAGAGATACAACTGCAAGGACCGGCGATCACGACCCGTTACTTAAACGATCGCAGTCCACAGCAGTGGGACCAAGAGGGCTGGTTTGCCACAGGAGATCTAGGGTATCTTGATCAAGAGGGCTTTTTGTATGTAGTCAGTCGTGCAAGCGAACTGATCATATCTGGTGGAGAAAACATCTATCCCGCAGAAGTGGAGCAAGCCTTGTTGCAGCATCCAGCGGTCAAAGAGGCAGCTGTGGTGGGGGAACCAGACGAGGAGTGGGGACAATCTGTCGCGGCTTATTTAACGTTAAATGAGTCCGTCCGACTCCAAGCCTTGTTGGATACATTAGAAGGGCAGATCGCCCATTATAAATTTCCGCGCCGTTTTTATCACGTGCGAGAAATGCCGCGCACAGCAAGCGGCAAACTTTTAAAACGGCTATTGCTGAGTGAAGAAAGAGTGAACTACATTGAACAGCAAATCAACAAGTAATTATGAAGCAGCGATCGCTGCCGGGAAAACCTATTTGAGTGAGTATCAGCCTTTAGAAAGGTGTGACTTACTGGCTCTTTATGCAGCGGCACAAGAATATCAAGGGGAACGCTATTTCTGGCGTACCCCTGATGAAACGACTAGTATGGTAGGGTTGGGTTGGTTAGCCACTTTTTCGCAACCCAAACTTGCGGACTTTTCAGAAGTCCGATCTCTCTTAAAGCAAGCCCATTATCAACCAGAGGCACCTTTGCAGGCGCAGTTGGTTGGTGGTTTTGCTTTTGATGAACAGGCAGAAGTCAGTCAGGATTGGGCTGAGCTAGGTGCCGGTCTCTTTGCGTTGCCAGAAATACTGGTCAGCAAAACTGGAGATCAGTGTGGCGTCGTTTATACAGTAGCCGCTTCTTCCGAGGAACAACGACAACAAAAAGTCGCTGTCTTACAGGAAAAAGTCGCAAGCTGGTTGAATGCCAACCCGGACAAGAGTCTTGTAGCAGAAACGCCTGCTTTTCAGGCACAAGAGGAACTAGAGGTGACCCAATGGCTGCAAGCGGTCGAAGAGACAGTGGCAGCCATTCGCTCGACTGAAACACCGTTGAAAAAAGTGGTTCTGGCCAGGAGAATGAAGATAGAAACGAAGCAGTCGATCATTAGTGCTGGGGTGTTGCAACGGTTGGCGCAACAGCAGCCGAATACCTATCTTTTTGCCATCGAACATGGGGGCCATGTTTTTGCTGGTGCGACGCCAGAACGCTTGCTAAAAGCAACTGTCGATCAGTTTGAAACGGTAAGTATCGCAGGTTCCGCACCAAGAGGCAAAACCAAAGAAGAGGATGAGGCACTGGCACAAGCCCTCTTAGCTGACGCAAAAAATACCCATGAACATCAAGTAGTTGTCGATCGCTTAGAAACGGCATTGGCTACTTTGTTAGCTGACGGTTTTCAATCAGAAGCCCGCTCCGTGATCAAAAATCGGGACATTCAGCATTTGTTTGTTCCTTTAGCAGGGCAAAGAAAAGCAGGAGTCAATTTTCTGAGCGCCGTGCAAAAACTACACCCGACCCCAGCATTGGGGGGAGAACCGAAAGAAGCAGCCGTCTCTTGGATTCGTACCCATGAACCAGCCAGCAGAGGGATGTACGGTGGACCGATCGGTTGGTTGGGTATTCAAGAAGATATTGGCGAGTTTGCAGTGGCCATCCGCTCAGGATTCTTTAGCGGCAATCAAGCAACGCTGTATGCGGGCTGTGGGATCGTTGCCGATTCAGACGCAGAATCTGAACGTCAAGAAACACGGTTAAAATTTCAACCGATGAGGAGAGGGATCTTAGGAGATGAATAATCAGACAGTCATGACAGACTATTTATTAGCGGCCATCCAGGGACTAAAAGCAGCGGGTGCGAAGCGAGCGGTTATTAGTCCCGGTTCACGCTCAACGCCATTGGCGCTACTATTGCATCGTGATCCTGAGATCACCTGTACGGTGGCTGTCGATGAACGTTCGGCTGCTTTTTTTGCTTTAGGGATGTCCAAAGTTGATCTCCAGCCAACAATCTTACTGTGTACTTCTGGAACTGCAGCAGCCAATTATTATCCAGCCGTTTGTGAAGCAGAAGCCACCAACTTGCCACTGATCGTCTTAACGGCTGATCGTCCACCAGAACTGCGGGGCGTTGGGGCGCCACAAGCAATGGACCAACAGAATTTGTATGCCTCTCACGTCAAAAAGATGGTAGAGATGACGGTGCCAGAAAACGATCCTGCTTTGTTGCGTTATAGTTTTTGGCAAGCTACAACTTGCACGATCGAAGCGCAAAAACAGCCGAAAGGCCCGGTCCAAATCAACTTTCCATTACGGGAGCCGCTGTTGCCTGACTTTAGTAGCCAATGCAGTATTCAGCAAGACGTGAGCTATCTGGCACCACAACAAGAGCTGTCAGCAGAGATGATCAACCAGCTAGCCCCTTACTTTGATAAAAAAGGTATTCTGATTGCTGGAGAAAGCCTTACGATCGAAGAAGCGCAGCAGTTGCTGGCTTTTTCAGAGAAATTAGGCTGGCCGATTGTCGGCGATCCATTGACCAATTTGGCGACAGCCGGTACCAAAGTAGGAACATTTATCAGTCAAGCCGATCTTATTTTCCCGCAATTGACTTCTGCCTTCCAACCAGAGGTGGTCGTGCGTTTTGGTCGCTTACCAGTCACTAAAAATGTCCTGTTATGGTTGAACAAAGCAGCGGATACGACGACGTGGCTCTTTGTTGATCCATCGGGGCAGTGGCAAGACCAGTTGCATCGGGCAAACTATTTGATCGAAGCAGCGATCAGCACTTTCGTGGTGGCCATCACCCAGTTGCCGATCGTCAAACATACGGCGTGGCAACAACAATGGCAAGCACTTCAAGCGCGGGCAGATCAGGTGATTGCTGCAAGTCCGCAGTTGAAACAATGGGATGAGAGCAGCGCTGTGCGCATGCTCCAACAATGTCTACCTGAAGAAGCGCAAATTCTTTTGGCAAACAGCAATGCGATCCGTTTCTTTGATCGCTACGGCAGCAAAACTTCCTCCACTTATCGAGTGTATGGAAATCGGGGCGTCAATGGGATCGACGGCCTTGTCTCGACCGTAGCTGGGATTGCTTCAGCCAGTCAAAAGCCTACCTACTTGTTGATTGGTGATTTAGCGTTGTACCATGATATGAACGGCCTACAACTACTGCGTCAGTATCAATTGCCAGTAACGATCATTTTACTGAATAATAACGGTGGTGGGATCTTTTCCTTTTTGTCACAAAACACCTTAGAACCAAACGACTTTGTCCCGCTCTTTGGCACGCCGTTAGACCTTGAGTTTCAAAAAGTGGCGGCCTTATATGAGGCAGATTGGCACACACCGACCTCTTTGCTAGAGTTTCAAACGATTTTAACGGAAACAAGCCAACAGCCGCGTTTTCAAATAATCGAAGTGAAGGGTGAGCCAAAAGATCCGGTTGATACTTGGCAAGCACTGCAACAGCAGTTTAGCGAGGCGGGAGCGCAGCAATGAGGGACACGATAAATGGCGTCAGTTATTTTTATCAGTGGTTGCAACCGTACCGACCAGCCTTACCAACCCTTGTGGCATTGCATGGCTTCACGGGTTCTTCGGAAAGTTTTCGACCGGTTTTTGTAGAGGAAGGTTCTTATAATGTATTGGCAGTCGACTTGATTGGACATGGACGGTCATCGATTTATGTCCATCCCATGCGTTATGAACTTCCTTTACTGGTGGAGGATCTCGCACAGCTTTTAGCGAAGTTAGGGATTGAACGCTATGGTCTTTATGGCTACTCGATGGGGGCACGAATCGCACTTGTCTGGGCAGTCAAGGAACCAGCTGCAGTGACCCATCTTTTGCTTGAGAGTGGTTCCCCCGGGTTGGCTGATCCAGCAGAACGACTCGCTCGTCAGCGGCACGATCGCCGCTTAGGATTGCGCTTACTAAGGGAGCCTTTTGTCGATTTTGTCGATTACTGGCAAGAACTGCCGTTGTTTGCTAGTCAAAAGGAGCTGCCCTTAGTGCAGCAGGCTGCTGTACGCCAAGGACGCTTGCAGCAAAATAAATTTGGCTTGGCAGTAAGCTTGGTTTACGGTGGTACTGGCAAACAGCCAAGCTGTTGGTCGGCACTTCCGCAGCTAGCTTGTGAAATTCTTTATTTAGCGGGGGAAAAAGATTTAAAGTTTCGGAAAATCGCCCACCAAATGAAGCAGCTGCAACCAGAGATGACCATCAAAGTCGTTGCTAATGCTGGACATTGTATCCATTTAGAACAGCCGACACAGGTTCGTCATGAAATCGATCAATGGTTTGTAAAAGGATCGAGGCCACAGTCAGCTGATTGACAAGGAGAGAACGCAATGAAGATTGAGAAAATTGAACGCATCGCCTGTCGCTTGCCCCTCAAACAACCCTTTGTGACAAGTTACGGACAATTAACAGAAAAAGCCTTTGATCTTTATTTGGTGACGGCAGAGGATGGAATGGTTGGCATCGGTGAATTGGTCGCTTTTGAGCAGCCAGAATACATTGAAGAAACCCTCTTTTCTGCTCGACAAGTGATTGAAACAGCACTGATCCCATTATTGATTGACCAAGAGATCGAGCATCCGCAAGAAGTTTGTCAGCTGTTCCAAACGGTTCAAGGAAACTACATGGCAAAATCGGCTTTGGAAACAGCGATTTGGGATCTATATGGCAAGCAAACGCATCAAAGTGTGAAAGAGCTTTATACCGCAACCCGACCGAGTGTTGCTGTTGGCGTTAGTCTTGGCATACAAGACTCTGTCGAAAAACTAGTGGCTCTTGTTGCCGATTATGTCGCCCAAGGGTATCAACGAATCAAATTAAAAATCAAGCCTGGGCAAGATCTGGTACCCTTGCGAGCGATTCGACAAGTCTTTCCAGAATTGCTTTTGATGGCAGATGCAAACGGAGCCTATCAGAGTGAGCCAGAACGCATTTTGGCACTTGATGACTTAGGCTTGGTGATGATCGAGCAACCCCTTAAGGTACGAGATCTGGTGGGGCACAGTCAGCTGCAGCGGCAGATGAAGACGCCTCTATGTTTGGATGAAGATATTCGAACGGCAGAAGACGTCGATACCGTCGCAGCCCTGGACAGCTGCCGTGCGATCAACCTGAAAATCCCCCGTGTCGGTGGGATCACCGAAGCCTTGCGAATCCTTGATCGATGTCAAACCCATGGACTACTCGTTTGGTTAGGCGGCATGTTTGAGTCTGGTGTGGGACGAGCCATGAATTTGCAATTTGCGAGTCAAGATATTTTCCATTTTCCCGGGGACCTTTCCGCTTCTGACCGTTACTTTTATGATGATGTCATTACACAGCCTGCAACTTTGCATAAAGGAAAGCTGCTGGTACCTGATGGAGAGGGCTTTGGTATCACGTTAGCTGAAACAAAGCTAAGTCAATATGGGCAACCTAAAGAACGTATCTACTCAAGAAAAGGATCAGCGAAAGAATAACATCAGCCAAAGAAAAACAGCGAAAGCAAAAGAAACGGCCAGCAGGGAAATCTGCTGGCCGTTTCTTTTGTTTTATTCTACGTTTTTGAATTCTTTTTCAATTTGTAGTCGTTGGACTTTCATGGTTGCTGTTCGTGGGATATCATCGTAGTCGCGTAAAATTGGCTGATTGAGGTGAGGGAGATCTTCCACCATTTTCCACCAAGCATCCCAATCCATTTCACGATTTGGCGCTAAAGCAATGATAGGTTGTGGTGAGTTCTCTTTGTCGCGAACGATCACAACTTCGGCAAGGAAGTCTAAATGATCCAGCAAAAGGTCTTCCAAAGCAAGATTGCTTTCAATATTTTTGATCAAGTCCACTTGACGGTCTTTTAAGTAAAGATGTCCCTGATCATCCATCATGCCGTAGTCACCACTGTCCCACCAAGCGCCATAGACATTGTCAGCAAAACGCTGATCTTCTTTATAATAGGTCAACGCGCGTCCTTTTGAAAGGAAATGGATGTGCCCATCGGTATTGGCTGGCAGCTCGTTGCCCTCTGCATCGGCGATCCGTGCTCTCGTTAAGTCCTCTAGACCAACACCCATATCACGGGCATCGTTGGTAGCGATGCTTTCTAAGGTATGTGCTTTTAGGATCATTGGCCCGCATTCACTTTGACCATAGACTTGCAAAAAGATTGCTTCTTTTGTTGCTGAAGTATTTAAAAAAGTGGCCATTGTTTGATTGTTGATGGCATCAAAGGTTGAGTGATAGTAACGAATATTGGCGAAAGCATCTGGTTGTTCTTTTGCCACGAAGCTCCATTGGACAAAATTGTTTGGATGAGTTTCCAAAGCGATTGGTGGGTATTCTTTTAGCATGCTTACGACATGAGCGCCGTTGGCATTGGCTAATGGCATCATCGGAAAGCCCATCGCCATCAAGGATGAGATGCCGATATTGAAGCGGGAGTGCACCGGTGAGATATGGAACGCAATTAAATCAGAGTCTGCTTTATCAGAGTCTGCCTTGGTGCGATCAATCTTGGTGAAGATCGTTTTTTGCCATTTTGTCCGCCAGCCCATGGAGTTTGCCGAATGACAAATCAATTTTGGAATACCCGTTGTTCCAGAAGTGTGGGTCATATAAGAAATTTGATCCACTGGTAACTCAGTTTGGGCCACTGGTTCCGCTGGTTGTTGCAGCAGATGACGAACAGCAATCTGTTTGTCAGTACTGCTATTTTTCACTTGTGCGACGCGGCCTTCGGTTTCTTCATCAAATAAGATGAATGGATCTTCTAAGCGATCCACAAACACTTCGATGGTTTCAGCAGGGAAATGGTAAGAGATCATAGCAGGCACTGCGCCAAGGTAAGAAGCAGCCGTTGCTAATAAATAGGTATCGAATTTTGAAGATTTATAAAGAATGATTTTATCGCCGGCTTGCACGCCTAGTGCAGCAAGTTGGTAAGCACGTTTTAAAATCATTTCATGGCTCGAACGGTAAGTACTACGATAGCCAAGTTCAGGAAATGCTGGCAGCACTTCATCGTGGATGATGGTTGTGTCAGGAAATGCCTCGGCAGCTTCGCGGTAATTGGTGTAAAGATTTAATGGACGATAGTCTAAAATGGTCAAATAGAACACTCCTTTAAAAGTTCGTGAAAAACTTCATTTGATTTCTCCATTTTAGCACAGGAATTTCTCGATACAATAGATTTTCAGTGTTTTTTATTTATTTCTAAAAAATCCTTCCCTCAAAGACTTTCGAAGAATGAATGACTGTGATGTGTTATCATTCATTCCTCGTACTAAGCGGAAAAAGCGCATAATCAACGGGTGTATTTTACTATAAAATCTTCGATTGGGAGCCGGAAATCCAGATAGCGTGCTTCTAATTCTGCACGACTCCAATTCCACCAAGCGATTTCTTGTAAAGCAGTGATCGTTTCTGGATCAAAGCGGTATTTGATCACTTTTGCTGGAACCCCGCCGACGATCGCATAAGGCGGCACATCTTTGGTTACGACTGCGTTTGAGGCGATCACGGCACCATCACCGACGGTCAAACCAGATTGGATCACGGCACCGTGGCCGATCCAGACATCATTGCCAATGACGGTCGTTTTTGCTTTGCGTTTTTCTAAGAAGGACTCGTCCTTTGGCGCAAATCCATAGCCTTCGCCATTATAGGCAAAAAGATGCTGACTAGGGCATTCATAGGGATGATTGGTGGGGCCGATGCGGACCATCGCTGCGATACTGATAAAACGTCCTAATTGACTGTTCTGAATAAAGCAATATTGCCCCGTATAGGTATAATTGCCGATGGAAGAATGATCAATGTGATTGGCTTCGCCAATTTCGACATAGTCTCCTAAAGTTGTGTCTTGAAGCTGCGAGTCTTTGCCAACGATCGGCTGTTCATCTGGAAAATTTGTGATCGATAGGTGCATAGTAATCATCCTCTCTTGCGTATTGCTATCATTTTACCGCACTTTTTTGTACTATTTGACTAATACGCACTAAAGACAAAAGGAGGTCTGCTTTATGGAGACGATTTATCAGTTAGATAAGATGACCGAAACGATAGGTAAGCGAGCAATCAAAAAAGGATACTCGTTAAAAAATCAAGCGGCCCCAGAGGCGCTGTTTGTACGCAGTTCAACGGTTCCTAACGAATTGATCACACCAGAATTAGCTGTGATCGCTCGCTCAGGAACAG
Organism: Enterococcus sp. CR-Ec1; assembly: GCF_002850555.1. Taxonomy (NCBI): domain Bacteria; kingdom Bacillati; phylum Bacillota; class Bacilli; order Lactobacillales; family Enterococcaceae; genus Enterococcus; species Enterococcus sp. CR-Ec1. The sequence goes on along the minus strand of NZ_CP025223.1, from coordinate 2,856,832 downwards.
GCACCAATACGATCGATTTGGCACGGTGTACTCAAAATGGCACAGTAGTCTTCAATAGTCCCGGTGTCAATGCCAATGCAGTCAAAGAATTGGTGCTCTCCAATTTGTTTCTCAGCGTTCGCCCCTTATTCAAAGCCATCCAGACGGTAGCCGATTTGCAAGAAGAGGTAACGTCAGGTCAAATTGAAGCAGAAGATGTGTTGAAGGTAGCTGAAGAACGGCGAAAAGAAGTGATCGGCGAAGAATTAGCTGGAAAAACCATCGGTATTTTAGGCTTAGGAGAGATCGGTGAACGGGTGGCAAAAGCCTGTCATCAGCTAGGGATGGAAGTCCTCGGCTATGCCCGTACGAAAAAAGCGGCACACGATTACGAACAAGTCAGTGACTTGCACGTACTGTTGGCCGAATCAGATTTTGTAGTGGTTTTGCTCCCTTTAAGTCAGGAAACCAAAGGCATGCTGAATCGACAAACGATTCAGCAGATGAAAAAAAATGCAGTGTTGATGAATTTTGGGCGCGGGGAGATCGTGGAAGAAGCAGCCGTCTTAGAAGCACTAGCCAAAAATCAGCTCAAACAATACATCACCGACTTTCCTAGTGCCGGCTTGATCGGACAACCAAAAGTGTTGTGTTATCCGCATATCGGCGGCAGTACTACCAATGCCTTGGAAAAGGGGGATCACGTAGTTTTTGATCGCATGCATGCCTATTTGCGCGCTGGGACGATTCAAGAATCGGTCAACTTTCCTCATGCAGAGTTGCCTTTTTTTGCACCGTATCGCCTGGCGCTGTTTTATCACGACAAGCCTGGTGCTTTTGCCCCATTATTGCGGATCATTTCTGAAGCAGGCGTAGATATCGATAATTTGGCGAGTGAGAGAAAAGCCGGAGTCGCCTATACCTTGATTGATCTTGATGAGACAAATGAAATACTGCTGCAAGATCTACAAAAGCAGATACGGCAAGAAACAGCGATCATCCGTGCCCGCTTGATCAAAAATCCGCGAACCAGTGAATAGTTGCCACCAACAATGTTTCTTGTTATGATGAAAAAAAAGTAAAGGAAGTTCATCATGACGAATAAGTTTCAAGATAAAAAGAAGGTCGCTTTGCCTCGTTATCAGCAGATTGCCGTGGCGATCGCGGAACGAATCGTTGAAAATCGCTACCAAGTTGGGCAAAAGATCCATGCGCGCTCAACGTTAGCCAGCAATTTCAATGTCTCTCCTGAAACAGCCCGCAAAGCGATCAATGTATTAGTTGATTTAGAAATCATGGATGTCCGTCATGGCAGCGGCGCCTATATCGCTTCAAAGGAAAAAGCACAGGCCTTTGTTGAACAATACCAAGATGTGCAGTCGATCCAAGAAATCAGACAAGACATTTTAGACAGTGTGGAGCGGCAGCAGCAAGAGCTGGATAATTTTTCTGACTTGTTGAACACGTTAGTGCAGCAGACCAAAAAGGTACACCATATGAGTCCGTTTGTACCCTTTGAACTTCAGTTGACGGAACAAGCGCAGCATTTGGAAAAAAGTATCAATGAATTGAATATTTGGCAAGCCACAGGGGCGACGATCATCGCAATCCAAACAACCGAAGAATTGTTGTTGTCACCAGGACCTTATGCGAAATTCAGTGCAGGCAATACGATTTATTTTGTCGGAAATGAACTGGCGTTGCAGCGCATGACCAATTTCTTCTATCCAACGGACCATTCAGCGTAATTCTTTTTCCTGATTCCCATGCTTTTTTTGCAAAAGAAAAAGCATTGGGAAATTTTTTTTGACAAAGTGACCACATCTTGTTAAGATAGTATGGTCACTTTCGTGAAATTTTTCAGAAAAAGGAGTATTAATCATTTGAGTAAAGTTAAAGTGGAACACTTAACCAAAATCTTCGGTAAGAAAAAGCAGCAAGCTCTTGCCATGGTCAAAGAACAACGCAGCAAAAACGAGATTTTAGAAAAAACGGGTGCCACCGTCGGGGTCTATGATGTGAACTTTGAAGTCAACGAAGGCGAGATTTTCGTCATCATGGGCCTTTCTGGAAGCGGGAAGTCAACATTGATTCGACTATTGAATCGATTGATCGAGCCGTCTGGCGGAGATATTTACATAGATGGCGTGGATGTTGCCAAAATGAGTAAAGAGGAACTACGAGAAGTTCGCCGTCACAAAATCAACATGGTTTTCCAAAGCTTTGGCCTTTTCCCTCATCGGACAATTTTAGAGAACACAGAATACGGACTAGAAGTCCGTGGGGTCTCGAAAGAAGAACGAACAGCGAAAGCGGAAAAAGCGTTAGAAAACTCAGGATTGCTTTCTTTTAAAGACCAATACCCTGATCAGCTGTCTGGAGGGATGCAACAGCGTGTGGGACTTGCCCGTGCGTTAGCCAATGATCCAGAGATCCTCTTGATGGATGAGGCCTTTTCAGCATTAGATCCGCTGATTCGCCGTGAAATGCAAGATGAACTTTTAGAATTGCAAGCCAATGTTCAAAAAACGATTATCTTTATCACCCATGATTTGAACGAGGCCTTGCGGATCGGTGACCGGATCGCTTTAATGAAAGATGGTCAGATCATGCAGATCGGTACAGGAGAAGATATTTTGACGAATCCTGCCAACCAATACGTGCGTGATTTCGTGGAAGATGTCGATCGTTCCAAAGTCTTGACTGCGCAAAACATCATGGTCCCAGCATTGACGACGAACATCGAGATCGATGGACCAAGCGTAGCATTGAACCGGATGCGGAAAGAAGAAGTCAGCATGCTGTTAGCCGTCGACAAACGTCGTCACCTAAAAGGAAGCCTGACAGCCGAGTCTGCTCGTGAGGCACGGAAAAACAATCTGACCTTGAAGGAAGTTATTGATAAAAATGTTAAAAAGATCGATAAAGATATGCTGGTAACGGATATCTTCAATTTGATCTATGATTCGCCTACACCTTTAGCCGTGGTAGAAAACGATCGTTTGATCGGAGTCGTGATCCGCGGAAGTGTGATTGAAGCATTGGCTGAGACTGATTCAGCCGCTCAAGCAGAGGAAGGGGTAGTGACAAATGGATAATTTCTTACAACATACGATTCCGGTGGCTGATTGGGTCGAAAACTTTACTGATTGGCTAACAGGAACTTTCAGTGGATTGTTTTCAGCCTTACAGTCTTTCGGACAATTTATCATGGACGCTATTACAAATGTATTACTGTTTGTACCACCGTTATTAATGATCGTCTTATTGACGGCTGCTGCCTTTTTCGTTTCACGTAAAAAATTCGGCTTGCCAGCTTTTACTTTTGTCGGGTTGCTGTTCATCTATAACCAAGGGTTATGGACAGACTTGATGAACACCGTGACGTTGGTCTTATTGTCGAGTTTGGTTTCGATCATCATTGGGATTCCACTAGGAATCTTAATGGCGAAAAGCGAAAAAGCGCAAAGTATCGTGACGCCGATCTTAGACTTTATGCAAACGATGCCTGGTTTCGTTTATTTGATTCCTGCGGTTGCTTTCTTTGGGATCGGGATGGTTCCTGGGGTCTTCGCCTCAGTGATCTTTGCTCTACCACCAACCGTTCGGATGACGAACTTAGGGATTCGCCAAATTTCTCGTGAATTGGTGGAAGCCTCTGATTCCTTCGGTGGGACTGGCTGGCAAAAACTGATCAAATTAGAATTGCCACTAGCCAAAAGTACTATTTTGGCTGGGGTCAACCAAACCACGATGCTGGCATTATCAATGGTCGTGATCGCGTCAATGATCGGTGCTCCTGGGTTAGGGCGCGGCGTCTTGTCCGCCTTGCAACGAGCACAAGTCGGTAACGGATTTGTCAGTGGGGTATCCTTAGTTATTTTGGCGATCATCATGGATCGCTTTACCCAGAATTTGAATCGTTCGGCACATCAAAAAGCAGCCAGCAAGACAAGTCGCAAACAAAAACGTCTTTTTGGCGGGATTGCTGCAGCGGCAGTCATTGCTTTGATTGGCGCATCGTTTGCCTTTGGAAATGTTTCTGACAGCAAAGGCACGGTGAACTTGGCGTATGTCGAATGGGATACGGAAGTCGCATCTACCCATGTGGTGGCAGAAGTCTTGTCGCAAATGGGCTACGAAGTCAACACGACGCCTTTGGATAATGCCATCATGTGGGAATCGGTGGCAAAAGGGGAAGTTGACGGGATGGTTGCTGCTTGGCTGCCATCTACGCATCAATCCCAGTATGAACAGTACCAAGATCAAGTCGAGAACTTAGGTCCTAACTTAGAAGGGGCAAAACTGGGGATCGTTGTCCCAAGCTATATGGATGTAGATTCCATCGCTGACCTTTCTGACGAAGCTGGAAAAACCATCACTGGTATCGAACCAGGCGCTGGTGTCGTGAATGCAGCGGAGAATACGGTTGCGACGTATGACAATCTTTCAGATTGGAATGTCGCTACCTCTTCTTCTGGAGCGATGACAGTGGCATTGGGCCAAGCGATCAAGAACCAAGATGAGATCGTTATTACTGGTTGGTCTCCACATTGGATGTTTGCGAAATATGATCTGAAATATCTGGATGATCCAGAAGGAACAATGGGTGAAGCAGAAAGCATCAATACTGTTGTACGTCAAGGATTAGCAGATGACATGCCAGAAGTTTACGAAGTACTTGATCGTTTCAACTGGACACAAGAAGATATGGAAGAAGTCATGTTAGCAATCAATGACGGAACATCAGCCGAAGATGCAGCCAAAGATTGGGTAGCCAATCACCCAGAAGAAGTTGCTGCATGGACGAACTAACTTCTTTCAAATAAGTGTATTAAATCTTCAATCGATTTTAATGTTGAGTTAGCACACATCCGAAAGTGGATGTGTGCTTTTTTTGATCGTTTATTTGCTGCACAAACTTCAGGTATAAAGAAAATGAAAGAATAATGGCCGACGATTTTTGACAAGAGATAGCAAAAAATGGCAAGTCAATGGAATCGCTCGTGTAAGAAAATAGGAAAGCAAGTGTTTCAAAATCTTATAAAAGTTCGTTCATCAACTTATACAAATTCACGGGGACTTCTATAAAATGAGAGAGAAGGAAGTCGAGTGCATAGAGAAGGAATTAGGAGGGATTGAATGACAGCTTATTTATTTTGTCATTTCACTGGCGAGCAAAAAAATGGTGAGCAAGTATACTTTAGTGTGAGCAAGGATGGATTGACTTTTACAGATTTAAATCAAGGCCATCCCGTTTTGAAAAGTGATCTTGGGGAAAAAGGAGTCAGAGATCCTTTTCTGGTTAAGGGGAAGGACACGTATTATCTCATTGCGACAGATTTGCGTATTGAAAAGGGACTTGGCTGGGCACATGCTCAAACCAATGGTAGCCGCCAGATGGTTATCTGGTCATCAACGGATCTTGTGTATTGGACAAACCCATGGACCGCAACGATTGCTCCAGAAGGTGCAGGGAATTTGTGGGCGCCAGAGGCAATTTATGACGCAGAAAAAGAGACATTTTTTGTCTATTTTGCTGCAAAGGTTAATGGAAAACATAAGATTTATTCTGTTTCTACTATGGATTTTCAGACGTTTACTGAGCCTGTGCTATTTATTGAAAAAACGATGGATGTGATCGATACAACGATTGTTTTTAGTCAGGGGTATTATTATCGTTTTACAAAAAACGAAGAAAATAGTCGCATTTTTTTAGATCGCAGTCAACAGCTGACAGGAGACTATCAGGAAGTAACTTCTGAATACCTCGCTCAATTAGAAGGGGTTGAAGGACCGCAAGTGTACCAATTACCTGATGGCAAATGGGCGCTGATCGTAGATCACTTTAAAAAAGGCACAGGATATGGGATCGCAGTAAGTGATGATCTCACAACAGGCGTTTTCGAACCTGTTTCTGCCTTCGACTTCGGTCAATCTATCAAGCGCCATGGTGGGGTGATCACGATCACAGATGAGGAGTATCAACGACTACTGACCTATTATCAACAAAAAAACCCGGTTTTAGAGGGACTTTATGCTGACCCTGATTTGGTTTCATTTAATGGGAAATTTTACTTATATCCAACATCAGATGGTTTTACGGATTGGTCTGGGACAAGCTTTTCGGTATTTGAATCAGAAGATCTCACTCAGTGGACAAATAAAGGGACGATCCTTGATCTAGCATCCGCTCAGGTGAAGTGGACGATCGGTGGTGCGTGGGCACCCTGTATAGCAGAAAAAGAAGGAACGTTTTATTTTTACTTTACTGGAAAAATGGCGGATGGACGCTCAGGAATCGGTGTCGCTTATGCGGATCATCCAACAGGTCCCTTTATTGCAGATGAGAAACCGCTATTGAGTCCTGATCTTATCGATGACTATGGGTTAAACATGAGTCAAGTCATTGATCCATCTGTTTACGTAGAAGCTGGAAAGTATTATCTATTGTTTGGCAATTCTGCGGGAGGGACTGCTGCCATCGTAGCGTTGGGAGATGACATGCGGACTGTCAAACTTGATACGCTAACAGAATATCAAGGGCTGGAAGATTTTCGAGAAGCCATTACTGTTTTGAAAAAAGATGATTTGTATCACTTTACCTGGTCGGGAGAAGATACCCGCAGTGAAGACTATCATGTGAATTATGGTACCTCATCTTCATTGTATGGACCGATTCAGTATCATTATCCTATCTTACAAAAAAATGTTGAGAAAGGCATTTTAGGAACCGGTCATCACAGCATTTTGGAACATTTTGATCGATATTATATTGCTTATCACAGCTTTGCTGTTCCACTTAGTAAGTATCCAGAAGAAGCCCGCGGATTTCATCGACAGGTTCGCATTTCCCCATTAGATTTTGACAAAACAGGCTATATGAAGCAAGTAGTCGTATAAGAAAAAGGGTGCAGCGATGCATCCTTTTTTGTCTGCAAATTCAGTTAGTTTCTTTTACGAACATTAGAAGGAGCAAGATCATAATGCTTTTTAAATAGTTTACTAAAATAAAAAGGATCATGATAGCCTACTTTTTCTGCGATTTCTTTGACGGTCAAATTGGTATGAAGCAACAGCTCATAGGCATGTTTGAGACGAATCTCGATCAAATATTTAATCGGACTACGACCAGTGATTTTCCGAAAAACTTTTGAAAGTTGGGCAGGACTAATATAAAGCATGTCCGCTAGCATTTCCAAAGTGATGTCTTCTTGATGATGATTCTCCAAATAATAAATCGTATGGTTTACTAGCGTTTGTTTTTGTTTATCTTTTTCAGAAATTACTGACAGGCTATTGTTTGGATCGGAGGGCGTCAAACTTCTTAAAATCAAAGCTAGCATTTCGAGAATGATTCCTTTGCCCATCAAATCGTGATGAATATTATGGCTGTTAAACTCATGGGTCAGCTGCCATGCTTTTTTGAAGAACGCTTCTTGATAAATCCCCAAATTGAGCAGGGGATCTTCATTAGGGAAGGTATTAAAAGGAAGTCCTTCGATCAGAATATTAGAAAGGCCGATATGAAGTTCATGGGATTCCATCCCTGCTGGATGGATTTCGGTATGGGGAAGGCCAGGGTTAAAAAGGAGCGTGTCACCAGTATATAGCCTTGTGCGGGTTTCATTGAATTCGTAATCAACGGTTCCTTCTAATACGATGCTGATCTCAATGAAATCATGATGGTGGTAGCCCCGAAGATTTTTCTTTTTATTCCAAAAGTCAACGACATAAATAATTTCAGGATTAAATATATTCGAATGGATGTGGTACATAGTTCCCTCCTATTACCTACGAAAAAGTAGGCGCTTTTTTTTCTTCATATCATATAATACATGAAAATGAATCGGATAGACTATGTTCTTCATTAAATGTTTTAGTAAAATTAAGTGAAAGAAAGCGATTTCTTTATGTGAGTATTGGTAAAAGGGAGGTTAGGGGTTAAATGGAAAAACGTTTTTTGAATGAATGGCGATTCTCAAAACAAGAAGAAAAAGAAGCATGGAAAAAAGATTTTGATGATTCTATTTGGGAAAAGGTAACGATTCCTCATGATTGGGGTGTCTCTTATCCCTTTGAAAAACATTTTTCAAGCGGAACAGGGTATCTATCCGGAGGAATAGGTTGGTATCGAACCAAACAGCCGCTGCAAGAGTTGGGTGACCTTACGAATAAAGTCGTAAAAATTCATTTTGAAGGTGTTTATAAAAATGCACGGGTTTGGATCAATGGCTATCATATGGGGATTAGACCTTCAGGATATGCTTCATTTTATTATGATTTGACAGAGATTTTAACTTACAATTCGGATGATAGCTTGCTTATTAGTGTCCGTGTCGAGCACACAGATTTGGCAGATTCAAGATGGTATAACGGAAATGGACTCACACGTCCTGTTTCTCTTGAAATTCATGATTCTATTTATATCGACGAATACGGAACGAGTTTTTCAACGCCAAGTGTTACAGAGGGGCAAGCGGAGATCATGATCGAACATCGGCTAGTAAATACCTTAAAACAAGACCGTGTTGTTAGGATCGAACAAGTGCTGGAAAGTTTACAAACGGAAAAAGTGATGAACATAAGTGAGGAAATCCAACTTAACGCAGGGGAACGCCGCACGGTCACATTGAAAGCAAAAATTGAAAAGCCAGAGCTATGGTCACCTGAAGCGCCGAATCTTTATCAGCTACGAACAAAGGTGAGTTTTCAAGATGCGTCCTTAAATAGAATTGAGAGCGTATACAACGAGTATATCGGGATCAGATCCTTTCATTTTGATGCCAATGAGGGCTTTTCTTTAAATGGGCAAAAGCTGAAAATCAAAGGTGTTTGCTTGCACGAAGATGCGGGCTCTTTCGGTACAGCTGTTCCGAGCGAGGTATGGGTACGGCGTTTAATAAAGTTAAAAGAGATGGGGGCAAATGCTATACGAATGGCACACAATCCTCATTCGTTTGCTTTGTATCGTTTGTGCGACACCATGGGATTTTTAGTCTTTGATGAAGCATTTGATGAATGGGAAAATCCTAAAAATAAATGGTGGCAAGGTCATAATGTGTATCCACCCAAGTTAGAAGGAGCAGCAGAACATTTTCCAACTTGGTATGAAAAAGATTTGGAAAATATGATTTTACGCAATCGAAACCATCCATCGATCATTGCTTGGAGCATTGGCAATGAGATTGATTATCCCAATGATCCATATGCTAGTCCATTGTTTGCTGAAATGACAGGGAATAATGACAATAGCAAACCAGAAGCTGAGCGCATCTATAATCCACATCGACCTGATATGAGAAGGTTACGCACGATAGCCGAAAAGCTGGTCCATTTGAGCAAAACACTCGATCCGACTCGACCAGTTACCTTGGCAGCAGCTTTTCCAGAATTATCTACGAAAATTGGCTTGATCGATCACTTGGATGTCGTTGGCTATAACTACAAAGAACATCTATACGAAGAAGATCATCGCAAATTCCCAGATAAACCTTTTATTGGGAGTGAGAACAGTCACGGGTTTAAAGAATGGCAAACGGCAAACACTCTTCCGTATATCGCTGGACAATTTTTATGGACGGGCATTGATTATTTAGGGGAAGCCCATGGCTGGCCTATTCACGGATCTGGGGCAGGCTTATTGACATTGGCTGGTATTGAAAAGCCTAGTTATTACAAGAGAAAGAGCTGGTGGAGTCAAGAACCGACTGTTTATTTGACAACGATTCCTTACGAGAAAAACAAACGAAGAGCAGAATGGGAACCCACCTATCGAAAATGGTCTTACCCAGCTGAGCAAGAAATTGAAGTAAGGTGTTATACAAATGCAAAAGAGATTCGATTGAAGATTGGCGACTTGGAAGTACCCGATGTTCGTTATGATGATACCTTTGGTTATTATGTTGCACGGATCAACTATCAGCCAAAAAACTTGTCGGTCGAAGCAGTATTTGAAGAAACGATTCTGCATGATGAAATAAAACCCGAAGCAGCGCCAACTGCTTTGGCAGCTATGAATTACGAAATTCCTCAAAGATGGCGGGAGAAATTAGCTGCTACCGATTTAACGCTAGATAAGACCCTTCATCAAATCGAATGCCAAGTCTTGGATTATGCTGAAAATCTGATAGCAGCAGAAGTGATGGTCTATCTAGAAGTCGAAAATGGGACATTATTAGGTTTGGAGAATGGTGATCTAGCAGATACTACCGCTTATACAGAGTCATTCCGTAGAACGATGCAAGGAAAGTTGCTTTGCTTTGTAGCAGGAGAGCGCAAGAAAGAGACAGTTGTGACGCTGCGCTCACCTGGACTACCAGATACACGATTGATTCTAGAGAATAGAGAGGGAAGTACATGATAAAAAAGCGGACACTCCTTATTCCTTTGGTCTTATTGAGTATACTGACAGCGTGTGGAACGGTCGAGGAAAATACACAGAAAGAAAAAGAGCCAGAGACAGATGAAGTCATTGATACGGCGATGATCACCTTAAATACGGCAGAAACCTACCAGACAATTGAAAGCTTTGGCGCAAGTGGTGCTTGGTGGAGTCAAGATATTGGTGGCTGGATCGAAGAAGAAACAGCAGAACTTTCGAAGCGAGAATATATCGCAGAATTATTATTTGATCCGCTTGAAGGGATTGGCTTGACGTCTTATCGCTACAACTTAGGCGCCGGAAGTACGTTACAAAATAGTCCTCGCATTGAAGATCCCTGGCGACGAGCAGAAAACTTTGAAGAAGGACCCGAAGTCTATGATTGGTCGAAGGATGAAAATGCACGATGGATGCTGAAAACAGCGGTTGATTATGGAATTGATGATATCTATTTATTCGTCAATAGTCCATTGACGAGGCTAACGAAAAATGGTTCTGCGTATGGTGATCAGCTGGAAGAAAAACGCAGTAATCTAGCTCCTGAGAATTATCAAGCATTTGCCAACTACGTCTATGATGTAACGGAACACTTCTTAAAAGAAGACATTCCCGTCACGCATGTGTCGCCAATCAATGAACCACAATGGGATTGGACTGGTGGTCAGGAGGGAACCTACTACGATCCAGCTGAAGTAGTCGCACTCTTAGAGGTATTTATTGAAGAAAAACAAAAAAGACCAGAGCTGAAACAAATAGCGCTATCGATGCCTGAATTAGGAGAATGGGCAAACACCAGCAAGGAATATTTCGAAGCAATCATCGAAAATGATACATTGATGAATTACTTTGACACGTGGGAAGTCCATTCATATTGGACAACTTACGTCGAGAAAATGAATTTTAAAGAGTGGTTAGAAGAAAAGGAAATCGATGTTACCTTAAAAATGTCTGAGTGGACAGAAATGATCAATGGTCGCGACTACACTATGGATTCTGCCCTAAATTTAGCCAACGAGATACACGATGATTTAACGATCCTTGATGTGGTTGCTTGGCAATATTGGATCGCAGTCAGTAGTTACGATTATCGGGATGGTCTGATCTATGTAAACTTAGGTTCAAAAGAAATTATTCCGACAAAAAGACTTTGGGGAATGGGGAATTTCAGCAAGTTTATTCGACCAGGGTACACGAGAGTTTCCGCAATCAGCGACGACAAAGAGGTGAATGTCGTAAGCTTTTTGGGAAAAAATGAAGCAAACGAAGAAGAACTTATTACAGTGCTTATCAATAACAGTTTTCAGGAAAAAGAGATTGATCTTCAAGGAGTCGGATTTGGTGAAATCATCAGCTATACGACAGATGGTGAATCTGATTTAGAAGAGCAGAGCATCACTTCTCAGGAACTGACAATCCCTCGGCAATCGATCGTTACCTTGAAGAGCGTTACAACGAATGAATAAGAAAAGGGGAAATGGCTATGAACTTTGGGAAAATTGCTAAAACATCTTTATTGGCGTCTTCAGTAGTCTTATTTGTTGCTTGTGGGCAAGAAAACAACAATAATGATTCGGATGGAGAAATCACAACGATCCAGTTTTATACGTGGGGAGGTGAAGGTGACCTTCCCATCTATGAGCCACGCATCAAAGCCTTTGAGGAAGCGAATCCTGACATAAAAGTAGACTTCGTTCAAGTGCCAAGTGATTATGACACCAAACTGCAAACAATGTATGCCGGAAATGAAGCACCTGACGTTGTCCAAGTGGCAGAAAATGGGCAAAACTTTGCTTCTAAGGGATTGTTTATTGATCTTTCAGAATATATTGAGGAATCATCGATTGACGTAGAAAGCAATTGGGGGGAGGCAATAACCCAATATACCTATGATGGCCAACCATTTGGTTTGCCGGATAGAGGGGGCCCGGAAATTCTTTACTACAATAAAGACTTATTTGATGAAGCAGGGATCGAATACCCGACAAATGATTGGACGATTGAAGAATACACAGCTGCTGCCGAAAAATTAACAAAAATAGAAAACGGCGAAACGGTTCAGTATGGTGCTAGTGGAATGGATTGGGTGCCAAACTGGGGAGTATTTATCAAGTCCAATGGTGGTTCCCTTGTGGAAAATAATGAGGTTGTGATCAATTCTCCCGAAAACTTAGAAGTTCTTACTTGGTTTAATAATCTATACCAAGACGGTTATGTTGGCACATATGAATTTTATGAATCTGTTGCGCAGTCTGGTGCGGATTCAATGTTCTCACAAGGTAGAATTGGTATGTTGACGACAGGATTTTGGAATATTGGCAACTTCACACAACTGGATGATTTAAATTTTGATATTGCACCGATGCCTTTCTTCAATGAAAAAGTTACATGGCCTTTCGGAAGTGCCTTAGCGATTTCTAAGCAATCGACCAAACAAGATGCCGCCTTTCGATTCATTGAATATATGACGAGCGAAGAAGCACAAAAAATTCTTGGTGAAAGTTTAGTGGATTCTCCTGCCAATATCAAAGTATTGAACTCTGAAGAATTTACCAATAGACAAGTAAATGGGAAAGATCTTCGCTTGGACGTCGTAGGAATCTCGACAGAACGTGTTGTGATCGATGGTATTTTCGAAGGTCCTTACTATGGAGAACTGACCGGTGAGTTCAGTAATCAAGTAAAAGAAATGCTCCTTGGCCGTTTAACACCAGAAGAAGCGCTTGAGAAAATGCAAGAATCTGGCGAAAAAATCATGGAACAATATTAATTCAGAGAAAGGATAGCTTAGGGAAGAAAAAATTTTCTTCCTTAAGCACCTTAGTTAAGGAGGGTTTCCTATTGGACATTTCAGCGACACAACTTCAACTAAATCAAAAAAAGCGTAAGCGGACTCAGTCCCGCTGGTTTTTTGCCTTTGTTTCACCTTGGATCATTGGGTTTGTTTGTTTTACCATTGGACCAATGATTTTTTCGATCATCATGAGTTTTACTGATTGGGATATGTTTTCGGAATTTAATTTTATCGGATTTGATAACTATCTGCGTCTTTTTAAGGATGATATTTTTTTAAAAGCTTTAGCAAATACTTTTCAATATACCTTGATCAGTGTTCCAATCAATTTGTTACTTTCATTAGGTATGGCTTATTTATTGAGCTTTCATTTGAAAGGGATGCGTGTTTTTCGTACCATCTATTACTTACCTTCCATTGTACCAATCGTTGCGAGCACGATGCTGTTTACCCGTTTGCTTTCTTCCAAAGGACTAGTCAACCAGGCACTAGCCTTATTTGGTATCGACGGACCAGTTTGGCTGTTGAGTAAGGACCATGTGCTTTGGAGCTTCGTATTCCTTTCTCTATGGGGTGTCGGTGGAACAATGATTTTGATGTTGTCTGCTATCAATAGTGTGGGGGAAGAAATGTATGAATCGGCACTTCTTGATGGTGCATCCAGATTCAGGATGTTTATTAGTATAACCATTCCCCAAATTTCGCCGATTTTATTTTTCAACCTGATTACCGGAGTCATTGGCTCCCTTCAAACCTTTACTCAAGTATATATGATGACCGGTGGTGGGCCTGATTATGCCAGCGAAATGATTGTTCCGTACCTTTATCGAAATGCCTTTTCATTTTATCGGATGGGCTATGCTTCGGCAATGGCTTGGGTGTTGTTTATGATCGTGATGGTCTTATCCTTGATCGTGCTGAAGAGCTCAAGCTTATGGGTATTTTATGAAGAGGAGGTGAAGTAAGTGTTAGATAAAAATCTATCCAAAGTATCTAAATTATTGATCTATCTGACCTTGATTTTGTTTGCGGGAATTTTGATCATTCCATTCGTTTATATGATTTCGATTGCACTAGCTTCGCCGGAGTCAAATATCAAAGAACAGTTCACTTTACTGCCGATGGAATTCTATTTGTCCAATTTCACCAATTTGTTTAGAGATTCCTTTTCAGGAGAGCGACCAATCTTGTTGTGGTTTTTCAACACGATGCTGATCGTCGTTCTTAGCATTGTTGGACAAATTATTTCTTCGACACTGGTTGCTTTTGGCTTTGCCCGAATGAAGTATAAACATAAAAATAAATTGTTTCTATTGGTATTAGGAACAATGATGTTACCAGGTCAAATCACCTTGATTCCTGTGTTTTTGATTTTTAGAAACTTAGGTCTTTTTAACACTCTTTGGCCACTGATCATCCCGCAATTCTTTGGCTCTGCCTATAATATCTTTTTTACTCGCCAATTTATTACGGCGATTCCGGGAAACTTATTTGAAGCGGCAGAAATGGATGGTTTAGGACCATTTAGATCCTTTACCAAAATAGTCTTACCTTTGATCAAACCAGCGATGGCTGCCATTGCTATTTTTACCTTTAACTTTGCTTGGAGCGACATCATGGGTCCTTTGATCTATGTATCAGATACGAGCAAAATGACCTTAGCTTTAGGCGCACAATCTATGTCCGCCACCTCCAATCCAGCGGGTACCGTCAATATGTCGATGTTAATGGTAATGTCATTGCTGCTGACACTTCCACAGATCGTTATCTATTTCTTAGGACAAAAATATTTGTTCCAAATCAATTTGGGGATTGGCAATAGCGGGACAAAATAAGTTGAAGAGCTTATGAAAAAAACTGACGATCGCATATAGAAAAATAGAGTTACAAGGAGCGACAGATGGAAAAAAATATTCGACAACCGGAGATCAATCAAAAAGATAGCTACAAACTGTTTCATCATCTATCTTATTTAAATTATATTATCTATACTTTTCTAGGGACGCTGCTGTTTTGGTTGTTCAATTTACCCCTTCTTTTTTTATTGCTAACAATGGAAATCAAACTTAGCACCTTACCATTGTTTCTCCTGTCCTTCTTGCCAGTAGCCCCAGCTTTTACAGCGTTACTCATCTATTTGAAAGAAGCAAAGGAGAAAGATGGTACCCCAAAAGTATTTTTATTGGCCTATCGCAGGAAATTTAAGCATAGTCTTCTAGGGTGGCTTCCTGTTTTAGTCGTTATTGGGTTATGTAGTGCAAATTTATTGTTACTGAGGGTCACGATCCAAATCACTGAATTGAAATGGCTAAATCTGTTTCTGCTGATCGTCGCCTTGACGTTTGCGATCAATTATTTTTTAGTGGTCGCAACGGCACCGTCTCTTTCAATCAAGGAAGCTCTTTTGCTTAATCTCCAATTATTTATTTTGAAATCCAGCCGATATATGTTAAGTTTTATGATCATCATTAGTAGTTGGCTGCTGTTAGCCTTGGTTCCAATTTATCTGGCATTATTTGGCGTAGGGCTGATTGCCATCTTATTATTACTGAACTTTGCGCCAGTCATGGAGTTTGCGCGAAAGCATTCGGTTCGTTGAGCAACAAAAAATCACCTGATCATGGAGCAACCTCGAACAGTTAGACCAAAACTCTAACGAGTCGAGGTAGCTTCAGTATGCGTTTTATCAGGTGATTTTTAGGTTAAGCAAAACGATGAAAAATCGGCTGCATCTGTTCAAACGTACAGAGTTCAGTAAATCCTAATGATCGTAAAAGATCTTGTCCCTCTTTGATTTGAAACCTGAGCTGCTCTGGTTTATGACTGTCGCTGCCGATGGTTAGCACGCTTCCCCCCAAGTCACGATAAAGCTTGAGGATCTCGATCGATGGCGTATACCCATTGATTCCGTAACGGTGGGAAGAGGTATTCAGTTCAATGCCTTTGCCATCTTTGATCACGACTTTCAAGATCTCTGCGATTTGTTCTTTCGTTTGTTCAAAAGCATCCTTCTCTTTATCTAAATAACGACGAATCAAATCCATATGAGCTAAGACGGAATACTCTTTATATGTCGTGACCAGCTGATACATTTCATCATAATAGCGCTCGTAGCATTCCTGTTGGCTGCGTCCTTTTTGAAATTCTCCAGTCCAAAATTCTTGATCGTCTACCTGATGAACGGAAAGTAAAATGAAGTCAAAGGGATGCGAATGATAAAGACGGGTAAATTGTGGGATCGTGTGCATTTGCATCCCAAATTCCAGCCCAGTTTTTAGCTTGATTTGGTCACTGTATGTTTCCTTTAAGCGTGCCAGTTCGGTAAAATACAAGTCGTAGTAGACATTTTTTACGACTTTATTGGCTCCGACGAGGTACGCATCCGTCGCTTGCCAGTCTTCTTTGACCCCATAATCCACATGATCGGTAAAGCAGATTTCTGCTAAGCCTAGGTTAATGGCGTCTTTGACTACATCTTCCATCAAATACCAAGAATCATCGCTGTAATCACTATGAACGTGATAGTCTGTAAAAATCATGGCGTCTCCTTTTGTTTCGTTATTTTTGCTGCTTCTGCCAGTCTGCTCGTTTTTGATAATAAAGCTGGGCGGCCGTTTCCCAATGCTCTTTGTCAGTCGGCTGAATCTCACGGATCAGACGGGCTGGATTGCCGCCGACGATCGTATTCGGCGGCACATCTTTTGTGACGACGGAACCAGCAGCGACGATGGCATGTTTGCCGATCGTGACACCTGGTAAAATCGTACTATTGCCTCCGATCCAAACGTAATCTTCGACGGTGATCGGTAGGCCAAATTCCAAATCTTGACTGCGGATCACAGAATCGATCGGATGGCCGGCTGTATAGAAGCTGACCCGTGGTCCCACCATCACATGATCACCAATCAGAATCTTATTGACATCTAAAAAAATGCAATCCATATTGGCATAAAAGTGATCACCAATCTCAACATGGCGACCATAGTCGACAAAAAGGGGTGGTTGGACAAAGCAATGCTGCCCAAATTTGCCAAAGAGTGCTTTTTCTTTGGCGATGATTCCTTCTCGGTCATCGACTGGTAAAAGGTTGATTTCCTGGGCACGTTTTTTTCCCTCCACTGAGCCATTCTCAGGGAGAATACCGGCAGCTTGATACAGTTGACCAGCCAACATCGCTTGATAATCAAAATCTTCTTTCATTGCAAAATCCTTTCTAAGACGGTAAATCGTCGGTGGTTAATTCAATCAAATTGCCTTCGGGGTCTTGGACAACTGCTTCATAATAGCCATCGCCTGTCGTACGAGGACCATTTAAAAGAGGGTAGCCATCTTCAACAAACCGTTGAGCGTATCGATCAACGTCAGCTTGATCACCTACTGCAATCGCAAGGTGAGTGTAGCCTAAGCTCTCACTGACACGAGGGCTTAAAAATTTCTTGGTCGTTAATTCTAACCGACTTCCAGAATCAAAGGTCAAAAAATAGGACTGAAAGCCTGTTTTCGGATTATGATATTTTTGGTTGCTGACCGCCTGAAAGTAGGTTTCATAAAATGTTCTCATTTTTTCTAAATCATTGACATATAGTGCGATGTGTTCAATTTTCATTATTGACAACTCCTTTAATAAGCAACATGCGTCGTTCTTTCTTCGTTCCTTTTTGAACTTAGTAAACTTTGTTTAATAAGTTGCTTCTATTATACCTTTGTTAACAAAATTAATAAAGGTGTATTCCCAGCTTTTTATCTGTTAAAATAGGAGAGTTGAGGGGGAGAAAAATGAAAGCTTATCAGCCAACGACCATTAAATTACATAATCAGGCAGTATTGCTGGATTTGCTAAAACAGCAGCAAGCGCCTATGACCAAGCGCCAACTGGCAGATGCCTCTCAATTAAGCGTGGTAACGATCAACAAGCTGCTTCCTGAATTGATAGAAAAGCAGTTGCTTTTGACGACGGATCAACCGCAACGAACGGGAGGACGTCAAGCTGCGGCTTACCAGTACAATGCGCAACGGACACTGTTGTTGATCATTCAGTTTATCGAAGAAGACCAGCAGATCGTGATTCGTTTTTCAGTCGTCGATCTCGTCGGGAACATTTTGCATCATGAGCAGTCAGCAGAGGGCCGATTGCCGCAGTTCTTGCAAGTGATTCGTCAGATAAAACAGGAATACCCGAAAATCAGCTTGGCAGTCGTGGGAATTCCTGGTGTGGAAATTGCTGGAAGACTGAAGATCATGGATGCTCCAGCATTTAAGGACATGGCGCTAGGGGAATTGATTGAAAAGGAGATCGCGGTAAAAACGCTTATTGAGAATGACGTGAATGCAGCGGTATTCCATTTCAAAGAAGAGAAAAAAATCGTGGCTGGCATTTATTTTCCGAAAAATTATCCGCCAGGTGCGGGACTGGTCATCGACCAACAGCTCTTTAAAGGAGCCAACCATTTAAGTGGCGAAATCAAGCATTTGCCGCATCTTTACAAAGTTTCTTACCCTTTGGCAACAGAGGCGATCCAAGAGCAAGTGACTGCCACTCTTCAAGCGATCGTGGCAGTCACGGACCCGCATCAAGTCATTTTGTTTTTGCCCTCTGAGTGGCAGGCGCTTGTGCCGCGCTCTTTTTTGGAAAAGCAGCTGGCAGCAGTGTTTCATTATGGCGTCTTACCAAAGTTACACTTTTCAGATCGGTTTTCAGAAAACTATTTGGCTGGGTTGATCACGATGGGAATCGAAGCAGCGGGCTTAGGGCTTTGATTCGCAGCATTCAACTGGTACTGAGGACAAAAACTGCCACTGCTTCCTTTATCAGAAGCAGTGGCAGTTTTTTTGAAAATACGAGAACTCACAGTTTAGCGAGTTTCTGTGCTTTTTCGGTATTCGCAAAATGCAGTTTGGCATATTTGCCCAATAGTGCTATGCCACCTTGCTGCAGTAATTTTGCGGCAACTTGGTCAGCAGCTGCGTGGGCGCCAGAAGGCAAGCGCAAACCGACTTCTTTAGAGGCTGCATCTAATTCATCCAAAAAGACTGTACGACATAAAATAGAGGCTGCCGCTACTGCTAGATGATATTGTTCACCTTTCGTCGCAAAATAGAGCTTTTCGGTAACCGCTGCTTGTTCCGACTTTAAATAAGTGCGATAATTTTTTTCGCTTGTGAACTGATCGATCAAAATGGCATCTGGTGTCTCAGGAGCAATCTTTTGCAAAAGCAAACGAATGGCTTGATTATGCAAAGCAACTTTCATTCGGACCGTGTTGTATTTTGGTTGGATCTCGTTGTATTTGCTGGGTGTAACAGTGAGCAATTGGTAAGGAACCAATTCTTTGATTTTCGGCGCCATCTTACGGATCTCTGGATCTGTCAGCATTTTTGAGTCCTTGACACCTAAGGCTTTCAGCTGTGGCAATTGCTCTTTTTTGGCATAGACGGCACAGACCACCAAAGGACCGAAATAACTGCCGTTGCCGACCTCGTCACTGCCGACGACGCTTTTTTCGCTAAATCCTGCTGGCAACGCAGTGGTTGAAACAGTCGCTTTTTTCTTATCCGGTACAGCACTTGCCGAATCGCCCCATAAGGAAGCTTCTTTTTCGGCAGTCGCTCCTTGAAACATGACTTTTCCAGACGTATAAGCAGTGATCGTTGTTGGCCCTTTTTTGGCGACAAACACTGTATAAGGAACTTTCTTAGCCAGCAGTTCTCGTTGGTAAAATTGCTGCATCTTTTTGATAGTTGAAGTTGGTACTTTGATAACGATCGTACTCATTTGATTCCTCCTGTTTTTTTGTCTTTTCTTAGGTAGACAAAAGGATACTTTAAGATTTTACCATACTTCTTATTCTTTTTTACTAAGACGATCAGCAAACAAACGATTGGCATGGAAATTCATAAGAAAATCACGTATAATAGTTAAGAGTTTGCGACACATGTTCAATAAGTGATAGAATAGAGCAGAATGTAAGCAATGGGAGGAAATATTCCTATGACGGAGCAAAAGAAACGCTATAAAGCAGTTATCGCGAATCAAAGTTACACGATTATTGGACGCGAAAGCAAAGAACACATGGATATGGTGACAAGATTGGTCAATGACCAACTGCTTGAGATCATGCAATTATCGCCACAAACCGATCAAGAACAAGCGTCGATCTTGTTAGCGATCAACGCTGTTTCCGACCAGCTGAAAAAACAAGAACAGCTTTTGGTCCTACAAAAAAAAGTGGACGAGTTGCGGGGACAAGCCATTAAAGCAACGGAGCTTGAGAATCGCATCAAGCGGATCGAAGCAATCGAATCCGAAGCACGGAAAGTTCTCGATGAGACAGGTCGCAGTGATGTGGAGATCCATAATCATGTGGAAGCACAACAGATCTTAAATGAACAAAGGAAACGAAAAATTCAAGAAAAGACAGCCCATGGGTAGTGCGGCGTAGAAAGGATTCCTAAATGATTGGATTATTTGTCTTGGTTTTGTTGTTGGCAGCCTTTTACGGCGGCGCGCGGCGCGGAACCAGTTTACAATTGGTCTCAGTTTTGGGCTATTTGCTCTCTTTTTTCTTTGCAGTTGCGAATTACCAAGAAATTGCGAAAAAAATTGAGCTCTATGTTCCTTATATGTCAGTAACGGCGGATTCAAAGTTAAAATACTACGATATGGAACTGGCTTTAGATTTAGACAAAGCCTATTATGCGGCCATTGCTTTTGTGATGGTACTCTTTGCTGGTTGGCTGATCACCAAACTATTAGTGATTTTTGTAGACAGTTTGCGTTACAAACGCCTACGTTTTTTAGGCGGCTATGACTGGGCAGTTGCGGGTGTTTTGAATGTCATCTTGATGTATATCAATTTGTATATGTTTTTCATGATTCTCTCAATGATCCCGTTTGCCACGATTCAAAATCTGTTTGAAACGAGCGGAACTGCGAATTTCATCGTTGATCGGTCACCGATTCTCTCAGATTACTTCTATCGATTGTGGATCACAGATGTGATTGGGTAAAAAGCAGGCAGATGGTTGCAGAGCCATTCTGCCTTTTTCTTAGGAACAAAAAGTTAAAACAAAGCAGGTGAGAAAAGAATGAATACTAAGATCCTTGATGTTTTAGGATTTGAACAAGTAAAGAGTCAAATCGGTCAGTATATCGTAACAGCCCAAGGAAAAGAAGCCTTAGCAAAGCTTGTGCCATCAAGTGATGCGCAAGTCATTTCCTCTTGGCTAGCAGAAACAGAAGACGCGATCAAGATCCAGCGTTTAAGAGGCGGAATCCCTGTACCAAAAATTGAGAATATTCGTCCCCAAATGAAACGGATCGAAATCGGCGCAGATTTAAACGGCGTTGAATTGGCACAAGTTGCCCGCGTCTTATCAACTACGCAGGAATTGAAACGCTTTTTTGCTGATTTGTCTGAAAGTGAGATTGAATTTTCCCGCTTGTATCACTGGGAAGAACAGTTGGTTTCTTTACCAACCTTGAATCGTCGCTTGAAAGAAGCTATCGATGAGGATGGCCGAGTCACAGACGATGCCTCTCCAGCACTTCGGGGAATTCGTCAATCGATCCGACGAGCAGAACGGACGATCCGTGAGACATTGGATGGCATCGTCCGAGGTGGCAATGCAAAGTATCTAAGTGATACGATCGTAACCATGCGAAATGAGCGTTATGTGATTCCAGTCAAACAAGAATACCGAGGTGTTTTCGGCGGCGTGGTTCACGACCAAAGTTCATCTGGTCAAACCTTGTTTATCGAACCGAAACAAGTAGTGGAACAAAATAACCGCTTGCGTCAGCATCAAATTGCGGAACGGGACGAAATAACTCGTATTTTGGCGGAATTATCAGCAGAGTTAGCTCCGTACCAAAGAGAGATCCTCCATAATGCATATGTGATCGGAATCATGGATTTCATGAATGCCAAGGCTCGTTTTGGGAAAGAGATGAAGGCAATCGTACCAGCGATCAATCAAGATAACCATGTCTTTTTTAAACAAGCACGTCATCCATTGATCGATCAAGAAAAAGTCGTTCCTAACGATATTACGATTGGAAAAGACTATCAAGCTGTTGTCATTACTGGGCCGAATACCGGCGGAAAAACCATCACCTTAAAAACATTAGGGCTATTACAGATCATGGGCCAAGCCGGCTTACCAATCCTGGCAGAAGAAGAAAGCCAAATGGGGATCTTCAATGAGATTTTTGCGGACATTGGTGATGAACAATCCATTGAGCAAAGTCTATCGACCTTTTCTTCACATATGACAACGATCGTTGATGTGTTGAAAAAAGTCGACGAAACAAGTCTGGTGCTTTTTGATGAACTAGGTGCTGGGACCGATCCCCAAGAAGGGGCAGCACTAGCAATTGCGATTTTGGACGAACTTGGGGCTAAGTCGGCTTATGTCATGGCGACGACCCATTATCCAGAATTGAAAGTTTATGGCTATAACCGATCCAATACGATCAACGCCTCTATGGAGTTTGATGTCGATACCTTAAGTCCGACCTATCGCTTGTTGATCGGGGTTCCGGGACGAAGCAATGCGTTTGAGATTTCGAAAAGACTTGGCTTGCCAGAGACGATCATTGATCAAGCCAAAGAGATCATGGACGGAGAAAGCCAAGACCTGAATGAAATGATCGCTGATTTAGAAAATCGAAGAAAAATGACGGAAACCGAGTATCTGGAAGTTCGTCATCATGTAAAAGAAGCAGCCCGCTTGCACCAAGAATTAGAAGCAGCTTACAGTTATTTCTTTGAAGAACGCGAAAAAGAATTGGCAAAAGCCCGTCAAAAAGCCAATCAAATCGTAGAAGAGGCTAAAGAGGAATCTGAAAAAATCATTGCCGATATTCGTAAAATGCAGTTAGCCGGCGGTCAAACGAAGGTCAAAGAACACGAACTGATCGACGCGCGCACCAAGCTATCAGGACTGCAGCAAGAAGAACATCTGCAAAAAAACAAGGTTCTGCAAAAAGCCAAAGCAGCCAAGACGCTGAAAGAAGGAGACGAGGTACTCGTAACTTCTTATGGGCAGCGTGGGGTACTGTTGAAAAAAGCCGGTAAAAATCAGTGGCAAGTCCAAATCGGCATTCTGAAAATGAATTTGCCAGAAACAGATCTCCAACCAGCAGCGCCAGTGAAGGAGCCTACACAGCGTATCGTTAATACGATTCGTTCTGCTGACAGCAGTCCAGTGGTCAATCAGTTGGATTTACGCGGCAAGCGGTACGAAGAAGCCCTAAATGAAGTGGATCAGTATTTGGATGCAGCAATTTTGGCAGGCTATCCGCAGGTGACGATCGTTCACGGTAAAGGAACTGGCGCATTGCGTCAAGGGATCACTGACTACCTAAAAAATCATCGCTCGGTGAAAAGTTTTGAATTTGCGCCAGCAAACCAAGGGGGCAATGGAGCGACCATTGTGAAGTTTAACTAAACGTTAAGAACCCTTACCTTTTGTAAGCAGACGATTTTAAAAAACTTACGATACGTGGTATACTTTTTTTAGTTTTAAAAATGGAGGGGAAGTACGATGGCAAAAGAAATAACCGATAAAACTTTTTCAGAAGAAACCGATAAAGGCTTAGTCCTTATTGATTTTTGGGCAACTTGGTGTGGCCCTTGTCGTATGCAAGCACCGATCTTGGAACAATTAGCGAATGAATATGAGGAAGACGAATTGAAGATCGTGAAAATGGATGTGGATGAAAATCCTGAAACACCTGCTTCATTCGGGATCATGTCTATTCCTACTTTGTTGTTGAAAAAAGACGGGCAAGTCGTTGATAAAGCAATTGGGGTGCATACAAAAGATCAATTGAAAGCTTTAGTTGCGGAACATATGTAATAGAATAAGTGTTTTTGAGGCTCTTTGTCAATAAGGACTGATGAGTTGTGCAAAATCAAATCTGGGTCAGAATGAACCGCATTCTGGCTCAGATTTTTTGTTATCTTACATTGATTAATTGATTGATCAAAAAGATTCTAATTCTCATGTTCTCGAATGATTTAAATCCGTAGGATACTCGTTTCATTGTCTTTATGTGGGTATTCTTCGCTTCTATTTTTCCATTGGAATAAGGATAGATCATTGCGTTGGTGATGCCTTCTTCATAGGTCAGAAGGTTTTGAAGCTTCTCCCGAAAGCCGTCATCTAACGTTTCGGGAAGTTCTGCCAATATGCAGAAAAATAAGTCAGGGTCTTTGTCTCGAAAGGCTTCAACTAATTCATGAAAAAAGGGATACGCCTCCTTCAGGGGCGTAGAAAACTCAAGCAATCGATCAATCATCATTGCTTCAGTAAGAAATGGGTATTTTGGTGCTCGGAAACTTTTCCATGTTTTGTATTCATAATGGTTGATGTTTGCACGATTTTTTAGCAAAAAGCGCCAGTTCTTTTTCAGTTTTTCTGCCTGGCTTTTCTGTCCTACTTTACGAAGTTCATTCATTTCACGGATACGCAACTCATTGAACGCTTGATTCATGTGTTTGACAATATGAAACCGATCAATCACTATTTTCGCATTTGGCAGAACACGTTTGGTGAGCTGGAAGTAGGCAGCGTTCATGTCTGTAACCAAGAATTCTACTTCTTCTGGATTGGTACAACCTAAGAAATAGCTTGTTAATCGAGGTAATTTACGCGTAGGCAAAACATCTATTAATTTTCCTGTTTCGCCATCTGCGCAAATAAAGCTCATTTTATCTTCTATGGAAGCATGCGAACGAAATTCATCAACCATCAATACTCTGGGGAGAATCTTCTTAGATTGCTTTGGTAAATAGCTTTTAAACTCTTTCAATGTACGAATAACGGTGGTCAAAGATACCTGACAGCTTTTCGCAATAAAAGATAAAGATACTTTTTCAGTCAGTAAAGAAGCAATTTTATATCTAACATGATTTGCGATTGAATGTCTGGGTTGGACAAAATAACTTTGAGCAGTCCAATGGGTTCGGCAGTTTTTACAGGTATAGCGCTGTTTTTTTAGGCGCATAACCAAAGGCATATGATTGTATTGTTCAAAACGGACAATCGTTTCCTTCTTCCCATTTTTCACTATAATTGCTTTCCCGTTTCCATCTACCACAGTAGAACCACAACTTCTACAAGCACGAGGAGCAGGCGAGAGAACAGCATCGACGACCAACGTCTTTTTCTTCTGAAGGGTCTCGTAAGAGACCTCTATAATCATCAAATCTTTCTCTATTATTCTCAGCATTTTTTTGATAGAATCATTCATATAGCATATCGTCCTCTCAGTTGTTTATTTTGTGGTGATTTAATCATACTAGAGAACGATATGTTTTTTAATACCTAAAATGAAAATGGGACTGAAGAATCAATTCTGATTCATCAGTCCCATAAATTATAGAGCCGTTTTTGAAGCAATAGCCGAAAGAGGCTATTGCTTTTTTGTTTTTGGGAGGTTTTTTTTAGATATTTCTTTCGGCAGTGGTATACTTAAAGTGGGGAGTGGCACTAAAAAATATCTCGTTTATATAGTAAGAAAGTGATACCAAAATAGGATTAAAGGGGGAATAAAAATGAAAAAGTTGAAACGCGGGTTATTTCAAGGCGTTGCGATTGTTGGGGTACTGGTCGCACCCATCGTAGGAACGATCACACAAGTCTATGCAGCAAATGAAGGAGATTCGACAACAGCTTCTTTCGCTGCGCAAGAGACTACGTCAGAAAGTTTCTCAGAAGAAAGCGCAGCATCATCTCAAGAGGCCAGCACTGAAAGTATAGAGTCAAGTTCGACAACAGAGTCCTCATCAACGTCTACCTCTTCATCAGAAACAACGTCAAGTACTGGCACGGCTACGACTGAGACCAGTCAGACCGAGGCCACCCAAGACTCATCTACTCAATCGACGGAAGAAACTTCGGAAGAACCAGAACTTGGGAACATTGATGTTGAACCAGTTGCAGATAAAAACCAATATGTAAAAATCAAGCCGGTCGTAGCAACGGATCCAGAAACACAAAAAATCCTTTACCGTTTTGAGAAGGATCAATTGATCGAACAAGGAACGATCGATGAATTAGCTGGCAAGGTATACCGTAGTGTCAAACGGTATCAAGATACCGATAAGCAGACCTATCTTGAAATTCGCGACGATCAAAAGGTTATCGGTGTCGTAGCAGAAGCAGCAGTGAAAGTTGCCGGCGGAACCTTCAAAACCGAGAAGAAATATGCAACCATCACAAGTGCGAAAGAACCGCTTTGGCAAGATGTGTTTTTAGATAAAAAAACGAGCACCTCTTCAAGCATTAATGGTCAAACCTTTGAAATCAAAGAAGTATTCACGACGAATAATAACGTAGTCTATTACGCATTGTATTCAAATAAAAATGTTCTCATCGGTTGGATAAAAGCCGCCGGTGTTAAGTTAGCGACAACTCCTGGGGGTGCATGGCAGTCTGAATCAAAATATGCCACGATCATCAGCGGGAATTATACGCTATGGCAAAATTTTAATTGGACAGCGAAGAAAGGAACGACAGCCGCTTTAAATGGCAAAACAGTCAAAGTTACTGGTAAATATCGTCATTTGAATGGGTCGACGTACTATTCCCTTTATACAAATAACAATAAATGGCTAGGCTATATCAATGCCTCGGGTGTTAAGTTAACGACGGATGCACAAGGTGCCTATCAATCCTACGGAAAATATGTGACATTGACCAAGAAAAATTACACGATTTGGGGCAATTTTCGCTGGTCGAGTAAGAAAAATACTACAACGAAATTAGCGGGAAAAACCTATCTTGCAAAAGGAAGATATAACCATGTCAATGGCGGTGTCTACTTGTCCCTTTATGATGCTAACGGAAAATGGATCGGCTACTTAAATGCCGATGCAGCAACGGTTGCCAACAATCAAGGCGGTACTTGGCAAAGTGAAAAACGCACAGTCCGCCTAAAAAGTAAGAATTATACCTTATGGCAAGATTTAGCTTTTGCGAAGAAAAAAGGCAGCAGCGCTGATTATATGAACAAGAATATTCAAGTTACTGGGAAATATCAACATTTCAACGGCTCCACCTACTATTCACTTTATCTCAATAACAAGTGGCTGGGTTACATCAATGCAAGTGGGGTGACTAATGCCCATACGATCACCTCTCAAAGCAACATTAGCCGCTACGTGGTCGTCAAGAATGGGGATGGCAATTTCTTTGAAAAAGCTGATCCAAATAGTACGAAACTTGGGAAAAAGAGTGCCTACAAAGGGTATATGGCACAAGCGACCAAACTAGCAAAAACGAGTGATGGCAACTACCTGTATCTCGTTTCGCCAGCCGGTCGAATCGGTTGGGTCAAGGAAAATCAAACCACAAATGTAAATAGTAACTTTTGGATGTATACTACTGGAGGAAAATATCCTTCATTAAACGTTCAAAACTTAAATATTGAAGTATCCATCAGCAAACAGCGGGTTTATATCAAATCAGGGAATAAAGTGATTTATACGATGCTTTGCTCGACCGGTGCCTTCAATACACCAACACCTTTAGGGAATTTTCGCATCCAAGCAGAAAAAGGCTTAGCTTTTTCAGGAGCCGCCTACTACCGTTCCTTTAAAGACCATGGGGTCTATTTATTCCATACGATCCCAACGAGTATCGCTTGGTCCACCAATGCTTTTAGTTCCGTTGAAGGACGAAAATTAGGCACTCGGGCTTCTCATGGCTGTATTCGATTAGCAGTGCCGGATGCCAAATGGTTTTACTATAACATGCCTTATAATACGCCTGTCAAAATTGCTAATTAATGATCAAAAGTCGTTTCCGTCAACGGAGACGGCTTTTATTTTCCCTAAAAAAAAGATTGACGCTGGCTATATCATTCGATAATATATCATTAAGTGATATAGTTAGTGGGATGGAGGAATCAAATGGATGAGGCATTGACAGATTCAACCTATTTGATTTTATTAGCGCTTTTAAAGCCAAAACATGGGTATGTCATTATGAAACAAATCCATGAGCTAAGCCAAGGAACATTTGAGATTGGCCCCGCGACGATGTATACGATTTTGAAAAAGCTGACGAAAAAGGGGTGGATCGATTTAGAAGAAAGCGTCGATCGAAAAAAAATCTATCAGATTACACCAGAAGGAAGACAGGTTCTGGAGAAAGATATTCAGCGACGCAAACTATTTTATCAAATCGGAGAACAGGTCTTCGAAGCGTTAGGAGGGGAACAAGATGGGCATCAATAAGAAATATCTTCTTTCTCTTGGAGTCGCCTATTATCCGGAAAAGGAAATGGTTCGTTTACAAAAACAAGCGTCAATGGGCTGGCATTTTGTGAAGATGAATCGGTTAGGGTTTTTGAAGTTTATCAAAGGAAAATCGGAAACGACCAAATATGCAGTGGACTTTTTCGAAGGAGATCCTTCTGAGATCGTTGATTACCTAGCGATGTATCAAGCTGGGGGCTGGACCTATATCAGCAATTATAAAGATCGGTATTTTTATTTTAAAGCATCTCCGGATACACCAGCGATTTTCAGCGATCAAGAAAGCTATCAAGAACGAATCGATAATGAGACGCGCTATTTGATGAAAAAATCGATTCTGTTTTCAGTGGTCAGTTTAGCAATTTTAGCAGTGATTTATTTTTCCATTCGTTATTTCAATATTCGTACAAATCCCTTTTGGTCCTTTGGGCTAGGATTGATTACTGGGCTAGTATTTATTCCGATAGGGGTAGGATTGACCACGATTTTGATGAAATTTTTATACAAAAATCGAGCAAGTTATTACAATGAACCAGAGAAACTGGCGAAACGCCAACGGGTGATCCGCGACTCTATCATCTTGATGGTTGCAGGAGCAATCGTTGGTGCCATTATCGGTTTTTTCTTTAGTGACATATTTTATTAGACAGGGAAGGTGAGCATGTGTTAGAAGCAAAACAGCTAGTAAAAACATTTGGGGATTATACAGCAGTCGATCAATTGTCTTTTACCATCAATGATGGTCAGATTATGGGATTAATTGGTCAAAACGGAGCAGGAAAAACGACGACATTCCGATTGATCTTGGATTTTTTGAAAGCCGATCAAGGAGAAGTATTATGGGATGGTCACAAAATTAGTGAAAAAGAATACAATCTTATTGGCTATCTGCCAGAAGAACGCGGCTTGTATCCAAAAGTCACGATTGAAGATCAATTGATCTACTTCGCGCGTTTACGTGGTAAAAAGAAAGAAGACATCGTACCCAAAATCGACTATTGGATGGACAAGTTTAAAGTCAAAGGCAAGAAAACTGATAAAGTCAAATCTTTATCAAAAGGAAATCAGCAAAAAGTTCAGCTAATTTCAACGTTGATCCATGAACCAAAATTAGTGATTCTAGATGAACCGTTTAGTGGCTTAGATCCAGTCAACGCGGAACTGTTGAAAAACGGGATCATTGAACTGAAAAAAAATGGCTCTTGTGTCATCTTCTCCAGTCATAATATGGATAACGTAGAAAAAATCTGTGACCACTTGATTATGCTAAGGGATGGTCAAACTGTCTTAAACGGAAAGGTCCATGAAATTCGTGAATCCTTTGGACGAACGAAAGTTTATTTGGAGTCTAATTTGACGAAAGAACAGCTTTTGGCAGTGGCAGGTGTTGAGGAAGTCATTGCCAGAGAAGACGGCAGCTATGATATTACGATCGCTGATCCTGCAGTAGGAAAAACCTTATTTGATTTAGCGACGGCGGATGGTTATATCCCTATGTTCAATCAACAACCGCCAACGTTAGAAGAAATCTTTAAGCGGAAGGCAGGAAAAACAAATGAATAAGTTTTGGGTAATCGCATTAGATGTTTATAAGAAAAATATCAAATCAATTTCGTTTTTGATTATGATATTGGTTCCATTCATTGCAATGGGCGGATTTTATCTGATTAGTTACTTTGCCGATGGTATGAGCAGTGTGGATAAAATTGTCGTTTATGCGAATGAACCAGCCATTGCGCAGACCTTTGTGGAGCAAAGTAGCGATGATTATGAATTTGAAGTTGTGGAAAGCGAAGAACAAGGACAACAACAGTTGGCTGACAAAGATGCTGATGCCTTGTTAGTTATTACTGCTTCAGGGGATACGCTGCAAGGGGAATTATTAAGCGAGTCCTCGATGGGGCAAGCTTTAGAGCTGACGATCCAACAATTATTGACGGGCTTGCAGTCATCCTTTCGAGCTAGCGAGCTTGGTTTGACTGCTGAGCAAGTGGCAGTTCTTAGTGAAGTTGCACCACTTGACCGGCAAAAAGTTTCCTTCAGTGAAGGTGGCGAAATGACCTATGGAGAAGATAATACCGCGATGCAAGCAGCAGTTAGTACCATCGCAACAATCGTTCTCTTTTTCTTTATCATCACTTACGCACAAATCATTGCGCAAGAAATTGCTTCTGAAAAAGGAACGCGCATTATGGAAGTCATTTTGTCTAGTACGCGAGCACAAACCCATTACTACGCCAAATTAACTGGGGTGATCATGGTTGCAGCGACCCAGCTAGTTGCGTATGTTGCGATTTTTGGCGGGAGTTATTTCTGGATCAAGGACAACTCCATGGTAAAAGACTTATTGGCAAGTTTTTCATCAGATGGCATTTTTGGTCCTTTCCTCGTGTTTGCGATCGTTTTCGTCTTCTTAGGAATCTTGATCTATTCTGTCTTGTCAGCCCTTTGCGGGTCGTTAGTGAACAAAGCAGAAGATACGGCGAAAGCCATTATTCCAGTGACGTATCTTTCGTTGGGCGGGTATATGCTAGGAATCGTACTAGGCGGTATGGATCCGCATAACGTTGTTTTACGAGTAACTTCTTATATCCCATTCTTGTCCTCGTATATTATGCCAGTACGGCTTGCTAATGATACAGTGGG
The DNA here is from genome assembly GCF_002850555.1 of Enterococcus sp. CR-Ec1. NCBI lineage: Bacteria > Bacillati > Bacillota > Bacilli > Lactobacillales > Enterococcaceae > Enterococcus > Enterococcus sp. CR-Ec1. Next base: position 2,825,766 of record NZ_CP025223.1, on the reverse strand, counting down.
GATTGGCGGAGCGTTGATTTCAGTAGGGATCCTTGCTGTTACCACGATCGTCCTGATGCTGGTTTCTGCAAAAATGTACAAATCAAATGTCTTGATCTATAACGACAATGGCATCTTGGCAACGTTGAAACAATCACTGGTGTTAATGAAAAATGAGAAATAAACAAAACGCCCGATCCTTTTTGTGATCGGGCGTTTTTTATTGGCTAGCATCTAGAAAACAAGGTGCAGGCCTTTAGAATTCCTGCACAAAAAAGTCGAAGATCGATTGCTCAGAAGGCAGCTTGTGAGCGGCTAGCTCAGGATGCCACTGAATGCCTAAGATCGGTGCGCCATAGGCGGTGGATTCAATGGCTTCAACAACACCATCAGGAGCGGTGGCGGTCACATTGAAATCATCTGCAACTGTTTTGACTGCTTGGTGATGAAAAGAATTGACTTGATAGGTTGTGCCTAAAAGAGCAGCCAAACGACTGTCTGCCTTGATTTCCACCCGATGTGTAGGGAATTGAAAGAACGTTGGTAATTGCACGTGTTTGATCGTTGGGTGATCGATCAAAGAGAGATCTTGGTACAAACTCCCACCAAATGCGACATTTAGTAACTGCATGCCGCGGCAGATTCCAAAGATGGGTTTGTTTTGAGCCACTGCTTCTTTGATCAATGCCAATTCAAAGACATCACGATCAGGATGAATGCCTTGAATCAAAGGATGAGGATCTTCGCCATAATGATCAGGGGAGACATCATGACCACCGGCTAACAAGAGTTTATCGATTTTGCTGATGTAAGTCGCAGCATCTTCCACGACACCCATTGGTAATATTAGGGGAATGCCTTGGGCTTGTTGGATATGGGTGACAAAATTTTTGGGTGTATAGGACAACCAATGTTCTGCTTCTTCAATCATTGGCCGTTCATTAGCAGCGATGCCGATAATGGGTTTCATTTGATCAAACCTTTCTATAAGTAAATGGAACGAAAAGAAAAAAGGACACGAGGTCCTTTTTTCGAGCATCTTCGCTTTATTTTTCGCGAATAACTTCGATTTTATAACCATCAGGATCTTTCACAAAATAGTAAGATGGAGAAGTCCCTGGTAGTCCTTTCAAGTCAGTGACGTCAAATCCGGCAGCTTGGTGCTTCTCATGAAGCGCTTCTAGATCATCGGTACTGATGGCGATGTGGCCATAGCCGTCGCCTAACTCATAGCCAGGATGGTCATAGTTATATGTCAACTCTAGCTCGTAGTCATCTCCAGGCAATGTTAAGTAAACCAAAGTAAATTGATGTTCAGGAAAATCACGACGGCGAGATTCTTCAAAACCAAAGGCAGTTTGATAAAAATCTAGAGAAGCCGTTAAGTCTTTGACGCGGACACAAGTGTGAGCCATTTTCATGGGTAAATCATCCTTTCGATCTTGATAGTTGTATGATAACATATTTTATCATTTTATAACGAATAAAAGACAACAGAGCGTTATTTCCAGCTTGTCCAGACTATTGGCATAGGGTAAAATGGAAAGAAAGTGTTGGTGGAGGGAATCATGCCAGAAAAGGAAATTGTGTTCGGGGAAAAAGAAGCGGGGAAACCATACAAATCAAGATATGGCGCGTATGTCGTTCTTCCAAATGAAAAAAATGAAGTGATCTTGGTACAAGCACCCAATGGCGCCTATTTTTTACCAGGCGGTGAAATTGAACCAAATGAGACCAAAGAAGAAGCGATCCAGCGAGAATTAATAGAAGAACTTGGATTTGAAGGGGAGATCGCTGCCTATTTAGGGGAGGCAGTTGAATACTTCTATTCACGCCATCGCGATACATTTTACCATCATCCCGGCTATTTCTATTTAATGACCAAATGGAAAAAAGTCTGTGAACCGACAGAAGAAACCAATCAGTTGTCATGGCATACGCCAGAAGAAGCGATTCAGCGATTAAAACGCGGCAGCCATAAATGGGCAGTTGAACAATGGTTGGCAAAATAAAAAAGGCAGGCTTCCGATAAAAAGGAAACCTGCCTTTTACACTTAGTTATTTGCTAAAACATACTTGTTGATTACTTCTGCCACACCATCTTCTTCGTTTGATGCAGTTAGGACATCTGCGGCATTTTTCACGTTTTCAGTGGCATTGGCCATCGCCACACCGATACCAGCGTATTCCACCATGGTTAAATCATTTTCGTTATCGCCGATCGCCATGACTTCTTCTTGTTTGATGCCTAAGTGCTCCGCCAATTTTTTGACAGCAGCCCCTTTATGGGCTTGTTTATTTAGAACTTCCAAGAAGTAAGGAGCACTTTTGACCACATTGTAATTGTCCGTCAAACTGCTCGGCAATTGTGGGATGATCTGATTAAGTTTTTCGGGATCATCGATCATCATCATTTTGATGATATTCAAGTCAGCAGTCATTTCTTCTGGTGTCCGATATTTCAATGGCATGTTGACTAAGAAGGCTTCATAAATCGTATAAGGACTGATATCGCGGTTAGCGGTATACATGGTATCTTCGGTTTCTACATGAAGATGAACCCCTAATTTTCTCGCAGTCATCTCAACAAAGAGATAGTCATCTTGGGACAAGCCGAATTCAGAGATGATCTCTTGGTTTTTGGTTTTTTGAACCAAAGAGCCATTATAAGTAATAACGAAATCATTGTCCGTAAATAAGTCTAGTTCCTTTAATAAATCTTGGACACCAGTTAAAGGGCGTCCCGTACACAAAACGATGCGTACACCTTGCTTTTCAGCGTCTTTCAATGCCTTGTAAACGGCTGGGGTGATCTTGCGGTCGTTGTTCAACAGGGTACCATCGATATCGATGGCGATCAATTTGATACTCATAAGTTCCTCCTAGTGGCTTGGTTTGATCAAAGCACCATTGCGAATGTGCTTGGCAAACTCTTGATACGTCTCTCCAAATAAATCATAGTGATTTTGGATGTTGGGGTCAATCATTTCTTTTGGAAAATAAAAGCGTTGGTCACCTTGGGTTTGTCCCGCTAAAGCTGCAACTAGCTGACTGGCTTGGGATAATTCCACAAGGGAACCATCTTTTTCCTGTAATTCGATTTGTGTCCGATGTTTGCCTGAAGTCGGCCGATAAAAATCATAAGGCAGATCGAAGCTTGAATTGATGGCAGTATAATAGCGGGGATTGAAGCCGACTTTTTCCACCAGTCCCTGCATTTCTTCAATCATAGGCAACTGCGTCTCATCGTCAAAGCGGGCGGATTTCAACGGTTTACGATTTAAGAACCGCTTGGCCAAATCGCTGAGGATCGGATCATTTTCTTCCGTCCATTGGGTAAAGTAGGTATTCAGAACGCCATCGTCGAGTTTCAAGTATTCATCTAAGGTGAATTCTTGTTTTAAAAATGGGAGAAGCAGCTGCGAATGGCCTTGAAACAATTCTGAATCCACTTGATACAGTTCTGCAGCTCGATCCAGCAAATGGGCTAAGATCACTTCCATCCCTCGAGAACTCGCATGGAAATAAACTTGCACATACATCTGGTAACGACTGACGATGTAGTCCTCCACAGCGTGCATGCCATTCATAGAAAAAGCAATACCGCCTTCGTACGGACGAATCACTCGTAAAATTCGGGTCAGATCAAACGTGCCGTATTCAGTGCCGGTAAAATAAGCATCGCGCAGCAAGTAGTCCATCCGATCAGCATCGATTTGACTAGAAATCATTTGAACGACTTGAGGATTTGGATAAGTTTTAGTGATAACACTTGCGACTTTCTCAGGAAATCCAGCTTCCACTCGGTTCAATATCTGATGAACTTCCGTTTCAGGAGAAGTAATGATCGCCACTGTGATGGCTTCATGGTCTGTATGGAAAATGTGCTCAAAGGTGTGGGAGTATGGTCCGTGGCCCACATCATGAAGCAATGCTGCACACAAGGTCACTAAACGCTCTTTATCATCCCAGCCGTTTGGTCCGACTTTTTCAAGGGAATAATTGCGTTGGAAAATATCGCAAATGCGACGGCTGATTTCATAAACGCCCAAGGAGTGAGAAAAGCGGCTATGTTCTGCTCCGTGAAAGGTAAAGGAAGCAGTTCCCAGCTGTTTGATGCGCCGCAAACGCTGCACTTCTTTGGAATTGATCAAATCTAAAATCACTTGGTGCTGTACATGGACATAGTTATGAACAGGATCACGAAATACTTTTTCTATCGCTAAGGTTTGATATTTATATGGTAGGCTCATCGCTAAACTCCTTTATTGGTTGGTTTCGCTTTTCCATGCCAGCTAAGCGTTGCTGCATTTGTTCGCTAAGGTTATTTTCTGTCCGCCATTGATCCAGTGATTCAAGCGGATATAGGGATTGGTCTGTGATCAAGGAAAGCAGGGCTTTTTGCAAGCGGTCAGTCACCTCGTGTGTGGTAAACTTACGGCCGAGGGCCGCTTCTAAAGTGGTCATGCTCGCAGGATTGACGGCTGGATAGCCATCTGTACCAAAGCGCTCTTTCAAACCTGCTTGGTAAAAACGACGAACGAGAGAGCCGCGGGCTGGTTGGTCGCCGTTGACACTCAGATACATCATGACAGCCACGCCGTCTTTGATTCGTCGTTGTGCTGTACCAGCAATTTTTTTCCCATCAATACTCAGGTCATAGGTGCCTGGGCAATACGAGTCAGCAATTTCATAAGCCAAAATTGTCCGCTCAGGAAAGGCGGTTTGCAGCAATGTCGCCATCATTTCATAGGCTGCATCTGTGGTGGCAGCCAAATGTTTAGGGAAGATGAGGGAGACATTCAAAATACCGGCATCATTAATTACGCCAAGCCCCCCTGAGTTGCGGATGATCGAGGCATAGCCAGCTTCTTTCAAAACCTGCAGACCATCTGTCAAAAAAGGCAGCCGGGTATCTTTCATGCCTAAAATCATCGTATCGGACAACTGCCAAAAATGACAATAAACTTGTTCCTGTTTGCCAGCAACTTCGGTGGCAACATCGGTGAAGGCAAACGGCTCATAAGGATTGTGGATACGTGGTAAGGTTTGATCCATTACATAGATAGTCAAATCGGTTAAACTCCTTTAAAATACCTGTTATCCTTATTATATACGATTCTTGGAAAATTACTTGGAGAAAAGAATGAAAACTTGCTATTGTTTTCTTTTTTTATTTTCAATGAAGAAATAGACTAAGGAGAATCAACTGAAATGATTGACAAACGAATGAAAAAAAGCAAGAATGAAACTGAAATCTTCAAAGGAGGCACACGTACATGCAAGAATTATCAAAAGGAATCCCAATCTCGATTCATTTAACAACCAATGTACGTCAAGCAGGGGAAACAGAGAACTTTCTGTTTGATCTGCAAGGACAAGCAGTCAAGATCGGTGATACCTTATATCTCCGTTACAAAGAGATCCAGCCAGACGGCACCGACATTCCCGTTACGATGAAAATTATGCCAGACGGATTGATTCAATTGATTCGCTCAGGGGAAATGCGCATGCGCTTGAAATTTTCTTATAAGGAACGTTTAGAGACGAGTTATCAAACCCCGTATGGCTTGATGATGTTCCACACCTTCACCAATCACTTGCACGTTAGCTTGAAAGACCGTCCATACTCGGGAAAGATCGATATCGATTATGACTTGTTCATGGCTGCTGACAAAGTCGGCGAATACAAACTGTCTTTAGAATTTACCGCTTAATCAAAGGGAAATTGAAAGAAAAAATTGCAATTTGAGACGTAATTTTGTATGATTAGGAGTAGACTGTGAAAGGACGTGTCCCGTTTGGAAATTAATGTATTTGAAGGTGTAAATAAAAACGAATTGTCGATGATTGAAGTTGCCCATGCGATTTTAGAGCAGCGCGGTGACGTGATGGATTTTTCTGATTTGGTCAACCAAATTCAAAACTATCTTGAAACTTCAGACAGCGAGATTCGTGATTCATTGGCGCAGTTTTATACAGACTTGAATATCGACGGTAGTTTTATTTCTTTAGGCGACAATCGTTGGGGCTTACGTTCGTGGTACGCCATTGATTCGATCGATGAAGAAGTCAACCATGGCATCGAAGACGATGATGAAGATACACCACGTCGTCGCAAACGTAAAAAAGTCAATGCCTTTATCAACGATGATGAAGATGCAATCGATTATAACGATGATGATCCTGAGGATACTGATTTGTCAGATGACGAAGAAGATGATCTCTTTGATGATGATGATGACGAGGATGAAGAAATCTCGGCATACAATTCAGACTTGCAAGAAATCGGCGCCGACAATAGCACCGATGATGAAGAAGAATTACCTGACAGCATTGAGGAAGATCTCACCATTATCGATGACGATGATGAAGATGATTTTGCGGATGAAGAGGAAGAAGAGGAGTAATCCTCTTCTTTTTTTCGCCTTATGGCTGCAAGCAGCTTTTAATCGTTGAAGGACGAGTTCGCCTTCTTACATAGATACAAATAAAAAAGGAACCGCATCAGCGGTCCCTAAGTGCTTTTGAATTATTGATTTGAATCGAGTATACTTGTAACGAAAAGAAAAAACGCGCCTTGAGGGAATCGAACCCCCGTCTCAAGAACCGGAATCTTACGTGATATCCACTACACTAAAGGCGCGAAGCACAAATATTAGTTTAACCAATTTCAGTGAAAAAAACAAGAGGTAGAATGATGAAATTTCAACAGCAATTTTCACAACAACAAAAACAGACGCAAAAGCTTGCTATGACGCAGAAATTACAGCAATCGATCCAAGTGCTGCAATTTTCTGCAGATGAATTATTGTCCTTCATAGATAACCAGGCATTAGAAAATCCGTTGATTGATCTGGGGGAATATGATTCGCCCATCACACCAAGCAAGAGCAGCGGCTCGTCAGAACAAATAATGGATTACTTAAGCCAGATCCCTGATCAGCACACGTCTTTATTCGAACACCTCATTGATCAAGTTCATTTAAATTACCGCGACACCTTTTTGCGGACGATCGTTTTATTTTTAGTCGAGTACATTGATTTAAACGGCTTTTTGACGATTGATTTGGAAGAAGCTGGGAAGCTTGTCGGGGGGACGCCGATCCAAATGCTTGATGCTTTAACCTTGATCCAGCAACTGGATCCGGCAGGAGTCGGTGCTCGTGATCTAAGAGAGTGTTTGATGCTGCAAACGGAAAGAGATGACTATGCGCCGCCAATGGCTTATCTCATTTTAGAAGAATTCTTCACGGAAATGGCAGAGCGCAAGTGGGACAAAATCAGCAAAGCGCTGCAGATTCCATTAACTGAGATTCAAAAGGTCTTTGATTATGTTCAAACATTGACCCCCACACCAGGGGCGGCGTTTGGGTCGACCGATGGGCTTTACATCGTTCCTGACCTGCGAGTGACGGTTGAAAAAGGACAACCGATCGTGAAATCAAACAAACGCGCCTTACCAGAGGTTCGCTTTCAGCAGCAGTACTTTGACCAATTGAAGCAAAGCGGTGATCCAGAAGTCTTAAGTTATTTAGACAATAAAGCCCAAGAGTTCGAGTGGTTAAAGAAGACCTTGCTGCAACGAGGGGATACCATCTATCGTGTCGGGGTGCAGATCGTTGCGCGGCAAAAGGAGTTTTTCACTCAACCAGATCGACCATTAAAGCCATTGGTTTTAAGAGAAGTTGCCGAAGAATTAGGAATTCATGAATCAACGGTCAGCCGGGCAGTCAATGGGAAATACTTGGAGACCTCCTTTGGGGTGTTTGAATTAAAACTATTCTTTGGACAGAAAGTTTCGACGCAAGAAAGCGGTGATGACCTGACGACGGCATCGATCAAACAGCAGCTAAAAGCACTGATCAATGAAGAAAATAAAAACAAACCATTGTCAGACCAAAAGTTGACAGATGCCCTCAAAGCCCAAGGCATCGATATTTCTAGACGAACGGTGGCAAAGTATCGTGAAGCCATGAATATCCCTGGTTCTTCCAAGCGGAAACGATTCGAGTAAAGCAAAACTTACTATTAACGATGAGTAGGGAAGGCAGCAAAGCCTTTCCTTTTTTTATCGATCCTTTCCTCTTTTTCAAATTATGACGATTTTATGAAAAGCAAGATTTTGTGACTGAAATAGTTGCGTATCAAGGCGATAAGTGCTACTATTATTGGTGTAGGAAACAGATTAAATTTTTTTTGCAATCGATGGGTCATTTTAAGTCATTGTAGGACGAAAATTGTCCAACGGGAGGATATAAAATGCTCGATGAATTAAAATTGATTGAGGCAATCACCCCGGATATTCTCGCTGTACTCCAGGAACGTTACCGTATCTTAAGAAATATTTATTGGATGCAGCCCGTTGGCCGCCGGACACTTTCGGAAAGTTTATCAATGACGGAACGCGTGTTGAGGACGGAAACAGATATCCTTAAAAAGCTGAAACTGATCGACTCTTCAAAAAGCGGCATGCAATTGACCGCCTACGGAGAAGAAGTGTACACGAAGATTGGTGCACTGATGGATCAGCTGTTCGGAATGCACCAAATCGAGAAACGATTATCAGAGACCTTTGGCATCGAACGTTGTTTGATTGCGAGCGGCGATGGTGATCGACAACCGAAAGTTATTGCTGAATTTGGCCAGTTGCTGAATGAATCGTTGGATCTCTTATTGCCAGAAGGCAAAAACACCATCGCAGTAATGGGAGGGACGACAATGGCGAAAGTTGCCGAGGAATTGGGTAATTTGGAAACCGCCAAACGTCATAACTTGTTTGTTCCAGCCCGTGGTGGTATCGGAGAATCAGTCAACGTGCAAGCAAACTCTGTCAGCTCGGTGATGGCAATGCAGACAAATGGCGATTATCGCTCCTTGTTTGTACCAGAACAATTAAGCATGAACACCTACGAGTTTCTCTTGAAAGAACCCGCCATCGTTGATGTCTTAAACTTGATAAGTCAAGCAAATTGTGTTATTCATAGTATTGGACGGGCGTTGCATATGGCGGCTCGAAGAAAAATGTCAGAACAAGAAATTCTGATGTTGAAACAAAAAAATGCAGTTGCAGAATCCTTTGGGTATTTCTTTAACGAAGCAGGCGAGGTCGTTTACAAAGTTCCTCGAATCGGACTTCAATTAAAAGATTTACAAAAAGTCCCAATCATTTTTGCGGTCGCTGGCGGACAATCAAAAGCCAAAGCGGTCAATGCATACATGAAAAATGCACCAAAACAAACCTGGCTCATCACCGATGAAGCTTGCGCAAATGAGATTTTAAAAGGGGCAACCCTTTAAAATAAATATTTTTATGATTTTCATAAGGAGGAAATCTTAAATGACAGTTAAAGTAGGTATTAATGGATTTGGACGTATCGGACGCTTAGCATTTCGTCGTATCCAAGAAGTAGAAGGAATCGAAGTTGTGGCTATCAATGACTTAACAGACGCTAAAATGTTAGCTCACTTGTTAAAATATGATACAACACAAGGACGTTTCAACGGTACAGTTGAAGTTCACGAAGGTTCATTCAATGTGAACGGAAACGAAATCAAAGTTTTAGCTAACCGCAACCCTGAAGAATTGCCTTGGGGCGAACTAGGTGTTGAAATCGTGTTAGAATGTACTGGATTCTTCACTTCTAAAGCAGCTGCTGAAAAACATTTAACAGCTGGTGCAAAACGTGTAGTTATCTCAGCTCCTGGTGGAAACGATGTTCCAACAATCGTTTACAACACAAACCATGAAACTTTAACAGGTGAAGAAACAGTTATCTCTGGTGCTTCATGTACAACAAACTGTTTAGCTCCTATGGCGAAAACATTGAACGACAAATTTGGTGTGATTGAAGGATTAATGACTACAATCCATGCTTACACAGGTGACCAAATGACTCTAGACGGACCACACCCTAAAGGTGACTTCCGCCGTGCCCGTGCTGCTGCTGCAAACATCGTGCCTAACTCAACTGGTGCTGCTAAAGCGATCGGCTTAGTAATCCCAGAATTGAACGGCAAATTAGATGGTGCTGCTCAACGTGTTCCTGTTGCAACTGGTTCATTAACTGAATTAGTTACTGTTCTTGACAAAGAAGTAACTGTTGATGAAATCAATGCAGCAATGAAAGAAGCTTCAAACGAATCTTACGGTTACAACACAGACGAAATCGTTTCTTCTGATATCGTTGGTATGACTTACGGTTCATTATTTGATGCAACTCAAACAAAAGTTATGACTGTTGGCGACAAACAATTAGTTAAAACTGTTGCTTGGTACGACAATGAAATGTCATACACTGCACAATTAGTACGTACTTTAGAATACTTCGCTAACCTATAAGAGTTGCGAACGACTTTAATTTAAACCATCGCAAGAGAAAGCGGGGAAGCATCGCGCTTCTCCGCTTTTTTTAACAATTATGCTAGGAGGAATCTGTTCATGGCTAAAATGACAGTTCAAGATATCGATTTAAAAGATAAAAAAGTTCTTGTACGTGTGGACTTCAACGTTCCATTGAAAGATGGAGTGATCGGAGATGATACACGGATCAAAGCAGCATTACCAACAATCAATTATGTGATCGAAAACGGCGGAAAAGCAATTCTTTTCTCACACTTAGGTCGTGTGAAAGAAGAAGCAGATAAAGCTGGAAAATCTTTAGCGCCAGTTGCGAAACGTCTTGGCGAATTGTTAGGCAAAGAAGTAACATTCGTTGATGAAACCCGCGGCGAAAAATTAGAAGCAGCGATCAACAACATGCAAGATGGCGATGTCGTTGTTTTTGAAAACACTCGTTTCGAAGACATCGATGGCAAAAAAGAAAGCAAAAACGATCCTGAACTAGGCAAATACTGGGCTTCTTTAGGCGATGTTTTTGTAAATGATGCCTTTGGTACCGCACACCGCGCACACGCTTCAAACGTAGGGATCGCTTCAACAGGTATCCCAACAGTTGCTGGTTTCTTAATGGAAAAAGAAATCAAATTCATCGGGGAAGCAGTCGAAGAACCAAAACGTCCAATGATCGCGATTCTTGGTGGAGCAAAAGTATCTGATAAAATCGGCGTAATCGAAAACTTGATTCCTAAAGCAGACAAAATCTTGATCGGCGGCGGAATGACGTATACGTTCTACAAAGCAAAAGGCATGGAAATCGGTAATTCTCTTGTGGAAGCAGATAAAGTAGAATTAGCAAAAGAATTGATCGAAAAAGCTGGCGATAAATTAGTATTACCAGTTGATTCAATCACTGCTGCTGAATTTTCAAATGATGTCCCAACAGAAGAACATACTGGTGATGTTCCTGAAGGACAAATGGGCTTAGATATCGGACCTGAAACCATCGCTTTGTTTGCTGAAACATTAAAAGGCGCAAAAACAGTCGTTTGGAACGGACCTATGGGTGTGTTTGAAATGTCTAACTTCGCAAACGGTACGATTGGTGTTTGTGAAGCAATTGCCAACCTTGAAGATGCAACAACGATCATCGGTGGCGGTGACTCTGCAGCTGCAGCAGAACAATTAGGGTTTGCTGACAAATTTACCCACATCTCAACAGGTGGCGGTGCCAGCCTTGAATTGCTAGAAGGAAAAACACTTCCTGGCCTAGCTGCGATCAACGATAAATAATCAATGACAAGCCGTGCAAAGAACTTTCTTTGCACGCTTGATAACGAAAAGGAGTGCCAGAACATGCGCAAACCAATTATTGCCGGAAACTGGAAAATGAACAAAACTGCGAAAGAAGCAAAAGAATTTGCTGAAGCAGTCAAAACAAAAATTCCTAGCAACGAGACAGTTGACTCTGTGATCGGTTCGCCAGCTTTATTCTTAGAAACATTAGTGGATGCTGCTGAAGGAACAGAATTAAAAATTGCTGCTCAAAACAGCTACTGGGAAAATGAAGGTGCCTTTACTGGCGAAACTTCACCAGCAGCTTTAGCAGATCTAGGTGTTGACTATGTCATCATTGGTCATTCAGAACGTCGTGAATACTTCCATGAGACAGATGAAGACATCAACAAAAAAGCCAAAGCAATCTTTGCAAACGGCATGATCCCAATCCTATGCTGTGGTGAATCTTTAGAAACCTATGAAGCTGGCAAAACAGCGGAGTGGATCGAAGGACAAATCACTGCTGGCTTAGACGGTTTAACAGACGGTCAAGTAAGTAATCTTGTGATTGCTTACGAACCAATCTGGGCGATCGGTACTGGTAAATCAGCGGATGCAAACATCGCAGACGAAATTTGTGGCGTTGTCCGCAAAACCGTTGAAAAATTATACGGCAAAGAAGTTTCAGATAGCGTGCGTATCCAATACGGCGGTTCTGTAAAACCTGAAAACATTGCTGAATACATGGCAAAAGAAAATGTTGACGGAGCATTAGTTGGCGGCGCAAGCTTGCAAGCTGATTCATTCCTAGCATTATTAGATGCTGTAAAATAATTTCATTTTCATGAAAATAACATTTGCAGAATCGTGATTTTTTCACTACAATTAAGTTGTTCGCAAGGGGTATTCCCCTTAAGATAAAACAAACTCAAAGGAGAGACAAAACATGTCAATTATTACTGATGTTTACGCACGCGAAGTCTTAGACTCACGTGGTAACCCAACTATCGAAGTAGAAGTCTACACAGAATCAGGTGCTTTCGGCCGCGGAATGGTTCCTTCAGGAGCTTCAACAGGTGAACACGAAGCAGTTGAATTACGTGATGGCGACAAAGCTCGTTATGGCGGTAAAGGTGTAACGAAAGCAGTTGACAATGTAAATAACATCATTGCAGAAGCTATCATCGGCTACGATGTACGTGACCAAATGGCTATCGATAAAGCAATGATCGCTTTAGACGGAACTCCTAACAAAGGCAAATTAGGCGCAAACGCGATTCTTGGTGTTTCTATCGCTGTTGCTCGTGCAGCTGCTGATTACCTAGAAGTACCTTTATACCACTACTTAGGCGGATTCAATACAAAAGTATTGCCAACTCCTATGATGAACATCATCAACGGTGGTTCTCACTCTGACGCACCAATCGCTTTCCAAGAATTCATGATCTTGCCTGTAGGCGCACCTACATTCAAAGAAGGCTTACGTTGGGGTACTGAAGTATTCCACGCTTTGAAATCAATCTTGTCTAAACGTGGTTTAGAAACTTCAGTAGGTGACGAAGGTGGTTTCGCTCCTCGTTTTGAAGGAACTGAAGACGGTGTTGAAACAATCTTAGAAGCAATCAAAGCTGCTGGTTTAGAACCAGGTAAAGATGTATACCTAGGATTTGACTGTGCATCATCAGAATTCTACGAAAACGGTGTTTACGACTACTCTAAATTTGAAGGCGAAAACGGCGTAAAACGTACTGCTGCTGAACAAGTTGACTACTTAGAAGAATTAGTTAACAAATACCCAATCATCACTATCGAAGACGGTATGGATGAAAACGATTGGGATGGTTGGAAACTATTAACTGAACGCTTAGGCGACAAAGTTCAATTAGTAGGGGATGACTTGTTTGTTACAAATACTGAAATCCTTGAAAAAGGAATCAAAAACGGTATCGGTAACTCAATCCTTATCAAAGTTAACCAAATCGGTACATTGACTGAAACATTCAATGCAATCGAAATGGCGAAAGAAGCTGGTTACACTGCAGTAGTTTCTCACCGTTCAGGTGAAACAGAAGATTCAACAATCTCTGATATCGCTGTTGCAACAAACGCTGGCCAAATCAAAACTGGTTCTCTTTCACGTACTGACCGTATTGCAAAATACAACCAATTACTACGTATCGAAGACCAACTTGGTGAAGTTGCTGAATACAAAGGCTTGCAAGCTTTCTACAACTTAAAAAATAAATAATCTTTCGATTATTGCTTTGCTCTGAAAGAGTAGCGGTTGATTTAACAGTCAGCTGCTGCGATTTCAGAGCTTTTTTGTTGCCTCGATTCATTCAGTGCAGACAATGACCAATCATTTAAGATAACAGAAGGTAGTCATTTCTTCTTTATTTTCTTTTTCAAAAAAAAGAAATTATAGTTCTGACTTATCAAAATCCTATAATAAAAGAAAATAGTTTTTAGGAGAAAAAAATGGCTTATGATTATTTGATCGTTGGTACAGGTCTTTTTGGCTCAGTTTTTGCTCATGAAGCAGCGAAACGGGGACATACAGTGAAAATGTTGGAAAAACGGACACATATTGGCGGTAATTGTTATACAGAAAAACAAGCAGGAATCGACGTACATAAATATGGTGCGCATATTTTTCATACATCGAGTAAAAAAATTTGGGACTATATCAATCAGTTTACTGAATTCTATCCCTACATTCATGCTCCTATTGCAAACTATCAAGGCGAGCTATATAATCTTCCTTTTAATATGAACACATTTTACCAACTGTGGGGAACCCAAAATCCTGCTGAAGCTCGTACCAAAATAATGACTCAAATTGAAAAGACAAGAATAAAAAGACCACGAAATTTAGAAGAACAGGCTCTTTCTTTAGTCGGACCAGACATCTATCATAAGCTGATCAAAGGCTACACTGAAAAACAGTGGGGACGAGAATGTGATCTTCTTCCTTCTTTTATTATCAAAAGGCTGCCGATCCGGTATACCTTTAACAACAATTATTTTACGGATATTTTTCAAGGAATACCTAAATTGGGTTATACACAAATGATTCAAAAAATGCTTACACATCCACTGATTGATGTTTCTTTAGAGACTGATTTTTTTGCAGATCGCACACGACATGAAGCCTCTTCTAAGAACATTGTTTATACTGGAATGATTGATCAATATTTCGATTATTGTTATGGCGAGTTGGCCTATCGGTCTTTACATTTTGAAACTGAAGTCTATAACACGGATAATTACCAAGGAACAGCCGTCATGAACTTTACAGACAGTCAAACGCCCTATACGCGAATCATTGAGCATAAACATTTTTGTCCAGTGGTGTCAAAAAGAACAGTTATCACTAAAGAATACCCGAAAGAGTGGAAGAAAGGAGATATTCCTTACTACCCAATTAACGATCAAAGCAATAATGCATTGTATCGCAAGTATGAAAAATTAGCGCAACAGCAAAAAAATTGTTTGTTTGGTGGGCGCCTAGCCAGCTATCGCTATTATGATATGGACGATACGATCGCAGCTGCTTTAAAGCTTGTCCAACAGGAATTTCAAGTGGAGTAACCTCTTCTATTGGAGAGGTTGCTTTTTTTTGTCCCGATTCTGGGACAAAACGTAACTTTTTTACTAGCTATGAAATAATTAGTTATCCTATCTTCTAAATAAATAGGACTTGGGGAAGTTTATAAAACATTTTTACGAAAGGGGAGAAAAATAAACGTAATGAGTAAAAAGAATAATTATCGAAAGTTGTTACGCTCCAATAAAAGTGAACGCTACAAGATGTATAAAAGCGGAAAACATTGGGTCTATGCAACGATCACTTCTTTTACTGGCATTGCTGGATTGAGTATCGCGCCAATCGTGGCACATGCTTCAGAAATCACACCGCCATTAGATGCAAGTAAAGAAGCAAATGCCGAGAATGTCTTGGCAAATAAAACGACGACCAAAATACCGGCTTCATCGACACAAGAAAGTGAAGCTACTTCTCAATCTGAAAGCACACAGCCATCGGATAGTTTTTCTGAATCCGAAAGTATTACCCAGTCACAAAGTGCAACAGAGTCAACTAGTTTAACCGAATCACAGAGTGTGAGTGATTCAGAAATTGAAAACAATGTTACCACTATTGAAGAATCCCAAAGCACTTCTGAATCAATGAGCCTTTCCGAGGAGGAGAGTGTGTCTGAATCAGAGAGTTTGAGTATCTCAGAAAGTACCTCTATTTCAGAAAGTGGTTCGTTGTCGTCAAGTGCATCAGAATCGACTAGTCTATCGATGTCACGATCTACCAGCGTCTCTCATTCAACGTCAGTAAGTCAAAAGAACCCACCAAAACAAACAGTCACCGAAAAAAATAAAGTAGAATCACAAAAAGCACAAGAGCTCTTTGATCAATTAGTGCCTAAGAAAGTACAAGCTTCGGTTGACACTACAACGAATTCATTAGAAATAGTAGTCAAAGATGGCAATTCACCAAGTACATCTTTGATACGGGCAGCGCAGCAATATGCTAGTGCCAATAACTTGATTGCAAGTTTTGCAATCACCACTCAATCAGGGCAGATCATTAAAATCAACGTTTCTGCAGATCCGGATATGGGTCGAGAAGAATTTGAACAGGCAATCAATGATGGAAATAAAACCAATTCACCTTCTGGAGTAACAGTTGATGTGCCAGACCAAGTGAAGAATAAAGATTTATATAAGCAAACCGCTATTGCTAATGGCACTTATGCCGCAGTTACTGACTGGGCTACCTTAAAAGCAGCATATGGAAATTCTTCGATTACCTATATCGAGGTAACCGCCAATATTACAGCAGCTACCAATGTGGCAACTCGTGATTTGGGTTGGCGCGAAACGAGTGTGATTATTGACGGGAATGGTTTTACAGTCAATATGGCAGGAGCAGCGTTTAATGTAGGGGCAAGTTCTACGGTTCGCGGTTCTATTTTTACGATCACAAATATTAACTTGATTCATTGGCAGTCAGGCACCAACTCAGGAGACAGTGGGACAGGTACAGCGGACGCAGTGATTGATTCAAGGTCGGCAACAGGTGGTTATGGATACTGGTACTTCAATATCGATAATGTCACTCTCGAAGGACGAGATGGTGTTAGCGGAACAGATACTGCTTATCAACCACGACGACTACTGGATGCTGAGGATAGTCAAGTGACTTTATCAGGCAAAATCGTTGCCAATGTAAAACAAGAATTGATGCAAATTGGGGAAGTAGCTATCGCTAACGGATCCCATGTAGAGTTGAATCGAACAGCTGGTACCACTGGTTATTCCATGTTTTACTATATGGCCATCCGAGGGAACAATGCGAGTGATACAGGATTCAACCATACCTTTAAAGTAGGTGATGGAGCGACAATTATTGGGAACGAACTTAGTACCTATAATAGTAACAACTATCCCCTTGTCTATTATGGATTTAACTCAATCACTGTTGGAGATGACGTAACCTGGAAGCAAGACGGCTTCCAAATGCTCCTTGATTTTTCTCGTTATTCAGGAAGTCAATCAAATGACCGAACTGCAACTTTTGGACAAAATTTACAAATGACGGCTACGCGTACAGTAGGTTCTAACTCGCTGAATGTCACAAATAGAGCGGTTGTTACATTTAATGCAGGAACGGTACTTGATTTGCAACAATGGAATGCCAATACTGTTGTAAACGTTGATTCTGGCGCAACCATTCGCTTTATTTCACCGCGAGCATTGCACTTAGCACGTTTAACTTCTTCAGGAGCTGTTTCGGCTGGCCGATTGATTACAGGTTCGGGAACATTTGTCATGAATAATTCTCAGATTAGTACATGGCAAGGCAGCAGTAGCCAAACCGCTGCTCCAGAAGGAAACCGTAACTTAAAATTCGTAGAGATGACTATTTCAGGTACGACAACCACCATTAAAGATACGGCTGGAAATGTTACTACATCTAATATTGTAGATACTTCTACCCGTGAATTAGCGACTGTTGCTATTGCACCAGGAACTGTAACTGTAAACTATGTTGATCAGTATGGCAATATTATCAAAACTGTTGATATGCCAATTGATCCAGACGTTAATTACATTGGTGAGTATCTTGATTTGCAAACGTTGGAGTATGCCAATGATCTAATGCCTGATAATTATATGTGGGCGATTGGTACCCAAGTCGCTAGTTCTGCGAAAAATGATGGCCAAAGTGGTGGAGATAGTACGACTGATGCTGATAATGGGGATAGTTATGGACAAGCGACAGTTGCGATCGTTCCGATGGAAAACACCAATTATACCTATAATATTTATGTATACGGTGTTGCTAATAATTCGGTTCAGTACCAATATGTTGACGTTAAGACAGGTCAAGTGATTTCTTCTGAGTACATGAATGCTGGTACCGAAGCTTCAGGAACAGATAGAGTTCCTGCAAACTACGGGAATGTTATTGATTGGACCAATAGTTACTATACTTCGACGAATTTACCTCCTGGTTACTATTATGCAACAGGTGCAGTATTAAATGGTAATGTACAGCCTGGATCTACTACAGTCGGAACTGGAGCGAGTCTAACCACTATTTATGTTGTAGCAGATACACAAACAGTCAACGTAACATTTGTTAATTCAGATGGTCGTCCATTACAAAACCAAACTGGCACAGTTGCCATCAATGGGACGACCGGCCAAGAAATAAGTTATGAGGATTTAATTGCGGATTACCTCACTCAAACCGGTTATTATGCAGATCAAACAGGGACATTTGTTTTTGATAATACTAGCAATAATGGTAGTACGACAGATAGTGATCAACAGTTTATTACGATCACTCTCTATCCGTCTTATCAAGAAGTCGGTGTCGTTGGAAATAATCAACCGGAATCAGATCCTGCTACAGGGGAAGCATTTGAGCAAATCCCGGGAACAGTCACTGTTGGAAAATATGGTACTTCTGGCGTTTCAAACGAAAGTATCACTCTTGGTGTAACAGATGCAGATTTAGAGAGAAATGGATATATTTATACGGTTACAGGACCAGATGGAGTAGTCTACAATACATTAGCGGAAGCTATGGCTGCCAATCAAACTTTTGACACCACCAGTAATGGAGCATCTCAAATGGATTCTTCACCTCAGATGTTCACGGTCAATTATGAACAAGATCCGGTATCTTTGTCTACTTCAGAGTCTGTTTCGGGAAGTGAATCATTATCAGAATCCATTATTACTTCTACTTCAGAATCAGAAAGTGTTTCTCTTTCTCAATCGATTTCAGAAAGTGACTCTTTATCAGAATCGATCTCTGTTAGTGATTCAGAATCAATGTCTACATCAATGAGTGAGTCTGTTTCAGTTTCAGAATCAGAGAGTGACTCATTGTCATCGTCTATTTCAGAAAGTGAATCTGATATGAATGATTCGACATCTGAATCATTATCAACATCAATCTCTACTTCAACTTCTTTAAGTGATTCAGAATCGGTTTCGATCTCATTGAGTGACTCAGAATCAGCGTCTCTTTCAACAAGTGAATCTATTTCAGTGTCGGACTCAGAGAGTGGCTCGTCATCGACCTCTATCTCAGAAAGTGAATCAATGTCTCTTTCAATTTCGCTTAGTGATTCAGAATCTTTATCAGAATCCCTATCTGAAAGTATTTCAACATCGATTTCATTGTCGGATAGTGATTCAATGTCAGAAAGTCTTTCAGCATCAGAATCGTTATCCATATCAGCTAGTGTTTCTGAGTCAGATTCAGAAAGTGATAGTTCTAGCTTTAGTGCCTCTGTTTCTGGATCATTGAGCAACAGTACAAGTGATTCTGAAAGTTTATCTTTATCTGAGTCAGTATCAGTTTCACTCTCGCAATCACTCAGTGAATCCACTTCACTATCATTGTCAGAGAGTGATTCAGTATCAGAAAGTATTTCAGCATCAGAATCATTATCTGTCGCAATTAGTGAATCTGATTCTTCTTCGCTTAGTGAGAGCATTAGTTTCAGCGAATCTATTTCTGATTCATTGAGTGCTAGCATGAGTTTATCAGAAAGTTTATCGGAATCAGACTCGATCTCAAATTCAATTAGTATGTCGATGTCATTGAGCATTAGTGAAAGCAATAGTGAGTCTACTAGCGAATCAGCAAGCTTCAGTGGCAGCACAAGTGTAAGTAACAGTGATTCCACAAGTGTAAGTACGTCAGCTAGTGCTTCAACATCTGTAAGTATTAGCGAGTCAATCAGTACCAGCACATCAGTTAGCGATTCATTATCATTAAGTAACAGTGAGTCAATGAGTTTGAGTACCTCGCTTAGTGATTCATCCTCATTGAGCGCCAGCATTTCGACATCATTAAGTGCAAGTGACTCTGCAAGTTATAGCGGCAGTACGAGCGTAAGTAATAGCGATTCGGCAAGCGAAAGTATATCTGCAAGTAATTCACTTTCAGTAAGTATTAGTGAGTCAACAAGTGAAAGTACGTCAATCAGCGATTCTGCATCATTGAGTACAAGCATTTCGACATCCCTAAGTGCGAGTGATTCTGCAAGTTACAGTGGTAGTACAAGTGTAAGCAACAGTGATTCCACAAGCGCAAGTACGTCAAGTAGTGAATCAACATCTGCAAGCATTAGTGAGTCGACAAGCACCAGCACATCGATCAGCGATTCGTTATCAGTAAGTACAAGTATCAGTAACAGTGATTCGGCAAGTGCAAGTACATCAGTGAGTGAATCAACATCTGTAAGTATTAGTGAATCCACAAGCACAAGCACCTCGATCAGCGATTCATTATCATTGAGTACAAGTGTTTCATCTTCCCTAAGTGCGAGTGAATCAGCAAGCTTTAGCGGTAGCACAAGTGTAAGTAACAGTGATTCGACAAGTGCAAGTACGTCAAGTAGTGAATCAACATCTACAAGTATCAGTGAGTCGACAAGCTTGAGCACCTCGATCAGCGATTCATTATCATTGAGTACAAGTGTTTCATCTTCCTTAAGTGCGAGTGAATCAGCAAGCTTCAGTGGTAGTACAAGTGTAAGCAACAGTGATTCCACAAGCGCAAGTACGTCAAGCAGTGAATCAACATCTGCAAGCATTAGTGAGTCAACAAGCACCAGCACGTCGATCAGCGATTCGTTATCAGTAAGTACAAGTATCAGTAACAGCGAATCAGCAAGCCTGAGCACATCAGTCAGTGATTCATCATCATTGAGCACAAGTATTTCGACATCTCTAAGTGCGAGTGAATCAGCAAGCTTTAGCGGCAGTACAAGTGTAAGTAACAGTGAGTCGACAAGTACAAGTACGTTAAATAGTGAATCAACATCTACAAGTATTAGTGAGTCAACAAGCCTAAGCACATCGATCAGTGATTCATCATCATTGAGTACAAGTGTTTCTTCTTCCCTAAGTGCGAGTGATTCAGCAAGCTTTAGCGGTAGCACAAGTGTAAGTAACAGTGATTCGACAAGTGCAAGTACGTCAAGTAGTGAATCAACATCTACAAGTATTAGTGAGTCGACAAGCACCAGCACATCGATCAGCGATTCATTATCAGTAAGTACAAGCATCAGTAACAGTGAATCAGCAAGCCTGAGCACATCAGTCAGTGATTCATCATCATTGAGCACAAGTATTTCGACATCTCTAAGTGCGAGTGATTCAGCAAGCTTTAGTGGTAGCACAAGCGTAAGCAACAGTGAGTCGACAAGCGCAAGTACGTCAGTGAGCGAATCAACATCTACAAGCGTTAGTGAGTCAACAAGCTTGAGCACATCAATCAGTGATTCATTATCATTGAGTACAAGTGTTTCGACATCCCTAAGTGCGAGTGAATCAGCAAGCTTTAGTGGTAGCACAAGCGTAAGCAACAGTGAGTCGACAAGCGCAAGTACGTCAGTGAGCGAATCAACATCTACAAGCGTTAGTGAGTCAACAAGCTTGAGCACATCAATCAGTGATTCATTATCATTGAGTACAAGTGTTTCGACATCTCTAAGTGCGAGTGAATCAGCAAGCTTTAGTGGTAGCACAAGTGTAAGTAATAGTGAGTCCACAAGTACGAGCACGTCGATTAGCGATTCATTATCAGTAAGTACAAGCATCAGTAACAGCGAATCAGCAAGTACAAGCACATCAGTCAGTGATTCATCATCATTGAGCACAAGTGTTTCGACATCTCTAAGTGCGAGTGAATCAGCAAGCTTTAGTGGAAGCACAAGTGTAAGCAACAGTGATTCCACAAGTACAAGCACGTCGATCAGCGATTCATTGTCTGTAAGTACAAGCATTAGTAACAGTGAATCAGCAAGCCTGAGCACATCAGTCAGTGATTCATCATCATTGAGTACAAGTGTTTCGACATCTCTAAGCGCGAGTGATTCTGCAAGCTTCAGTGGTAGCACAAGTGTAAGCAACAGTGAGTCGACAAGTACAAGCACATCAATCAGTGATTCATCATCATTGAGTACAAGTATTTCAGCATCCCTAAGTGCGAGCGATTCTACAAGCTTTAGTGGAAGCACAAGTGTAAGCAACAGTGAGTCGACAAGTACAAGTACGTCGATCAGTGATTCACTATCATTGAGTACAAGTATTTCAGCATCCCTAAGTGCGAGTGATTCAGCAAGCTTTAGTGGTAGCACAAGTGTAAGTAATAGTGAGTCCACAAGTACAAGCACGTCGATTAGCGATTCATTATCAGTGAGTACAAGCATCAGTAACAGTGAATCAGCAAGTATAAGCACATCAATCAGTGATTCATCATCATTGAGTACAAGTGTTTCGACATCTCTAAGTGCGAGTGATTCAGCAAGCTTCAGTGGTAGTACAAGTGTAAGCAGCAGTGATTCCACAAGTACGAGCACGTCGATCAGCGATTCATCATCATTGAGCACAAGTATTTCGACATCTCTAAGTGCGAGTGATTCTGCAAGCTTCAGTGGCAGCACAAGTGTAAGTAATAGTGAGTCGACAAGCACCAGCACGTCGATTAGCGATTCAATGTCTGTAAGTACAAGTATCAGTAACAGTGAATCAGCAAGTGAAAGTACGTCAATCAGTGATTCATCATCATTGAGCACAAGTATTTCGACATCTCTAAGTGCGAGTGATTCAGCAAGCTTTAGCGGCAGTACAAGTGTAAGTAACAGTGATTCCACAAGCGCAAGTACGTCATCGAGCGAATCAACATCTACAAGCATTAGTGAATCAACAAGCAACAGCACATCGAACAGTGATTCATCATCATTGAGTACAAGTGTTTCGACATCTCTAAGTGCGAGTGATTCAGCAAGCTTTAGTGGTAGCACAAGTGTAAGTAATAGTGAGTCAACAAGTACAAGTACGTCGATCAGTGATTCACTATCATTGAGTACAAGTATTTCAGCATCCCTAAGTGCGAGTGATTCCGCAAGTTACAGTGGCAGCACAAGCGTAAGCAACAGTGAGTCCACAAGCTCAAGTACGTCAGTGAGCGAATCATCATCTACAAGCGTTAGTGAGTCGACAAGCTTGAGCACATCGATCAGTGACTCATCATCACAAAGTGCAAGCATTTCGACATCATTAAGTGCGAGCGATTCTACAAGCTTTAGTGGCAGCACAAGTCTAAGCAACAGTGATTCCACAAGTACGAGCACGTCGATCAGCGATTCATTATCTGTAAGTACAAGCATTAGTAACAGTGAATCAACAAGCCTGAGCACATCAATCAGTGATTCATCATCATTGAGTACAAGTGTTTCGACATCTCTAAGTGCGAGTGATTCTGCAAGCTTTAGTGGCAGCACAAGCGTAAGTAATAGTGAGTCGATAAGTACAAGCACGTCGATCAGCGATTCATTGTCTGTAAGTACAAGCATCAGTAACAGTGAGTCGATAAGTACAAGCACATCAATCAGTGATTCATCATCATTGAGCACAAGCATTTCGACATCTCTAAGTGCGAGTGATTCAGCAAGCTTTAGTGGCAGCACAAGTGTAAGCAACAGTGAGTCCATAAGTACGAGCACGTCGATCAGTGATTCATCATCATTGAGTACAAGTATTTCGGCATCCTTAAGTGCGAGTGATTCAGCAAGCTTTAGCGGAAGCACAAGTGTTAGCAGTAGCGATTCCACAAGTGTAAGTACGTCATTAAGTGATTCATCATCGCTAAGTACAAGTGTAAGCAACAGTGACTCGACAAGTACAAGCACGTCGATCAGCGATTCGTTATCAGTAAGTACAAGTATCAGTAACAGTGAATCAGCAATTACAAGCACATCAATCAGTGATTCATCATCATTGAGTACAAGTATTTCGGCATCCTTAAGTGCGAGTGATTCAGCAAGCTTTAGCGGCAGCACAAGTGTTAGCAGTAGCGATTCCACAAGTGTAAGTACGTCATTAAGTGATTCATCATCGCTAAGTACAAGTGTAAGCAACAGTGACTCGACAAGTGCAAGTACGTCGATCAGCGATTCATCATCGTTAAGTACCAGTGTGAGTGATAGTGATTCGACAAGTACAAGTGCCTCAATTAGCGATTCAATGTCTGTAAGTACAAGCATCAGTAACAGTGAATCAACAAGCTTGAGTACGTCCATCAGTGCCTCTTCGTCATTGAGCACAAGTATCTCAGTATCACAAAGTGCGAGCGATTCTACAAGCTTTAGTGGTAGCACAAGCGTAAGTACTAGTGAATCAACAAGTGCAAGTACGTCGATCAGTGACTCGTTATCTCTAAGCACAAGTACTTCGTTGTCATTAAGTGCGAGCGATTCTACAAGCTTTAGTGGCAGCACAAGTGTAAGCAACAGTGAGTCAACAAGTACGAGTACGTCATTGAGTGACTCATTATCAGTAAGTACAAGTATTAGTAACAGTGAGTCAGCAAGTATTAGTACTTCACTAAGTGATTCATCATCATTGAGTACTAGTGGTTTAATGTCACAAAGTGCAAGCGACTCTGCAAGCTACAGCGGTAGCACAAGTACAAGTAATAGTGAATCAACAAGCATTAGTACGTCTGTGAGCGATTCACGGACTAGTGAAAGTCAAAGCTATAGCAGCAGTACTTCAGCCAGCTTGAGCATGAGTACTAGTGTCAGTACTTCGGTTAGTGACTCTGCTTCAATTAGTACAAGTAGCAGTAATAGTGAATCGAATAGTTTGAGTACGTCAATTAGTGATTCACGTTCAAGTATGAGTGAAAGCTTTAGCAGCAGTACCTCAGCAAGTATTAGTCTAAGTACTAGTGACAGTACTAGCTACAGTAGCAGCACCTCAGCAAGCATAAGTACAAGTACTAGCGATAGTACAAGTATTAGTAATAGTGCTTCTGAAAGTATGAGTGAAAGCTTGAGTATCAGTACATCAATGAGCGACTCATCGTCAATCAGTGCTAGCTTGAGCAATAGCGATAGTCTTTCAGAAAGCAGATCACTAGCAAGTGAAAGTCAAAGCTACAGTAGTAGTACTTCTGCGAGTCTAAGTCTCAGCACAAGTACTAGCAGTTCATTAAGTGATTCATCGTCAACTAGTGCGAGCGACAGCTACAGTTTGAGTAATAGTTTGAGCCAATTGACAAGTGACTCACTTTCCGAAGGTATTAGTTTAAGTAATAGCCTAAGTAATAGTTTCAGTCAAAGTACTTCAGCTAGCACGAGTTTGAGTTCAAGTACAAGTCTAAGTGAACAATTATCTCAATCAGTCAGTGCCAGCGAGTCACGGAGTGATAGCCTAAGCTATAGTAGCAGCACATCAATTAGTACGAGTGAAAGTAGCAGTACTAGCTTGAGCGAATTACTATCTCGTTCAACCAGTGCCAGTGAATCACGGAGCAATAGCTTGAGCCAAAGCACAAGTACTTCGTTGAGTGGCAGCAACAGCTCTAGCTTAAGTTTAAGTGAAATGAACTCTCAATCTAGCAGTGCGAGCGAATCACGGAGTGATAGTGTAAGCAATAGCATGAGCACATCAACCAGTGACAGCTTAAGTTCTAGTACGAGTGTAAGTGATTTACTTTCTAGATCAGAGAGTGCAAGTGAATCTAGAAGTGATAGCCTAAGCTATAGCGGCAGCACGAGCGTAAGTAACAGCTTAAGTTTAAGCGCGAGTCTAAGTGATTTACTATCTAGATCTGAAAGTGCCAGCGAATCACGTAGTTTCAGTACGAGTGATAGTGCAAGCACATCACTCAGCAATAGCGATAGTGCAAGTGATAGCTTAAGCGATCTATATTCAAGATCGAACAGTTCTAGCCTTTCAACCAGTGACAGTACAAGTACAAATGATTCTGTCTCAGCAAGTGCTAGTGAGAGCACCAGCATTTCACAATCTACTAGTACAAGTCTAAGCGAATCGGCATCAATCAGCACATCGCTTAGCGAAAAACAAGAAGTGATTGAATCTCAAAGTGTGAGTGCTTCGACAAGTGATTCACAAAGCTCTAGCACCAGTGAATCAGTTAGCGTCAGCATCAGTACTAGCGAAAGCGAGCGGAATAGTACGGAAGTTACACCTAGCGAATCAACCTCCATTAGCGAAAGCATTAGTACAAGTGAAAGTGTACGAGATTCCGAATCGGTTAGTTCAAGTGACAGTACAAGTTTGAGTCAATCTATGAGTACGAGCGACCAAGCCTCCGCCTCTGAAAGCACAAGCAACAGTTCTAGCATTCGCGATTCTGAGTCTGAAAGCGCAAGTATTTCTACGGAAGAAAGCCGCAGCTTCAGTACAAGTGAGTCGATTTTTGCAAGTGAGAGCACATCAATCAGTCAAAGTGACAGTACAAGTATGAGCGAATCAGCTAGTGAAAGTACCAGCATTAGTGACAGTGAACGTGGTTCAATGTCTGATAGTGCAAGTGTAAGTGATTCGACTTCAACCAGTGACAGTACAAGTGTGAGTGAATCTGTTAGCGAAAGTACCAGCATTAGTGACAGTGAACGTGGTTCAATGTCTGATAGTGCAAGTGTAAGTGATTCGACTTCAGCAAGCGAAAGCCTAAGTGTGAGTGAATCAGCAAGCGAAAGCACCAGCATCAGCGACAGTGAACGTGGTTCAATGTCTGATAGTGCAAGTGTAAGTGATTCGACTTCAGCAAGCGAAAGCCTAAGTGTGAGTGAATCAGCAAGCGAAAGCACTAGCATCAGCGATAGTGAACGTGATTCAATGTCAAATAGTGCAAGTGTAAGTGATTCGACTTCTATCAGTGACAGTACAAGCGTAAGTGAATCTGCAAGCGAAAGCACCAGCATCAGTGATAGTGAACGTGATTCAGTATCACTTAGCGCCGAATCAAGTGATTCAGGGTCAACAAGCGACAGTCTGAGTGCTAGCAACTCGGCTAGTCAGAGTGAAAGCTTTAGTGCCTCTGATCGAGATTCAGTCTCCATGAGCGCTAGTGAATCAATCAGCGATAGTACCAGCGTGAGTGACTCTGCTTCGCTAAGCACAAGTACAAGTGATATCAACTCTGATATCGTCAGTGAATATCACAGTAATAGCTTGTCTGAGAGTCTATCAGAGCTGCAATCACAATCAACTAGCCAAGATCATTCACTTTCGGCAAGTGAGTCTAACAGCGGCTCTACTTCAACACCATCAAGTTCTGATCAGAACAATGGAGTAAATGGAAATACAATAACGCCAATTGGCAACACAGAAGTAGGGAGTCATACGACCGGTGCAACTGGTTCTACTCTTCCTAAGACTGGCGAATCTGATGCAAGTGGTATTCAAATGTCTCTTGCTGGAATTGCCACGCTGTTAGCTGCTATTGCTTTAATGAAAAAGAAAAAAGATGAAGCAAAGCGTGAAACAGAGTAACTCGTTAGTTTTGTTTTGTGAAGAGCTAGGATAAATTTCCTAGCTCTTCTAAAATGATAAAAGTACTTCTATTAAATAAAAAAGCATCACAGTTAGGCAAACTAACTGTGATGCTTTTTTATTGGCTATGGTTGGCTATGGAAATTCAACATCGAATGAACCATCTTCTGTTTTTACCAACTCGGATAATAATAAATTTCTGACTGCTTCTAGATAAATGGCTTCACGCATTTCAGTAAAAGAACGATGTGCTTCTACTTGAAATTCATAGATGGGGCGATGTTGTCCCCAGTTTCGCCCATTGATGACTGTTTTCAATTGTTGCAGGTTGTCTGATTGTTCGATCCAAAGAGTATCTAAGGCTTTTAAAAGAATGATTCGCTTGAAAAATAGCTGTTGGAAACTATCTGGCATAAATTGTTGAATGTGAATCAAACGCTCTGAAATCAGATCCAATAAAAATTTTTTGACCGTTCGCTTATTAAATTTATCTAGTTTCTCGATTTCAAAAACATCAAAATTATAGTCCAAATTATTAAAGATAAAATCAAGGATCGCTTGTTGATTTAGGTTCTCTTTTTTAGTGGTGAATTGATTGATTGTTTCTTCTATGCATTGATTAATGATGTTTTCTAACTCGACAGGGGTACCTTTCATAATGCTGTTTCTCATGCTGTACATTTTGTCTCTTTGAATGGTAATAATTGAGTCAAATTCTAGCGTCGTTTGACGTCCGGCAATTTCTTGATTTTTGCGATTGCTTTGAGACTGATTGATTAGTTTATTGTATTTTTTCTTTTTTAAGGGCGTGAGATCACTGGATAATTCTTCTTGTTCAGTTAATAATTCTCGTTCGTCGGCGGCCCATTTGGGTGCACTTTCAACCACGATTTTGTCTTCCATAGATACATAGAAAATACTGTCACCCGGATCTCCTTGACGTCCAGAGCGGCCCCGAAGCTGATTGTCAATTCGGTCACTGGTCATCCGCTCAGTTCCTACTACTAATAGACCACCATTTTCCCGTGCGTCTTCTTCCAGTTTAATATCTGTACCACGCCCAGCCATTGAAGTAGCCACAGTTACGGCACCTTGTTTACCAGCTTCTGAGATGATCCAGGATTCCTTGGTCGCTGTTGTAGCGTTTAAAAGATTATGAGGGATTCGATGCTTTAAGAGAATCAGGGAGTATAACGTCGACATTGAGACTGATCCTGTCTCAATCAATACGGGGCGTTCTTGCGTCAAAGCATTTCTTACTGCTTCTAAAGAAGCCATGATTTTCGACTGATTGGTCACATAGACCAGATCCTGATGATCTTTTCGGCGAATGGGTTTATTTGTCGGAATTTCGATTACGTCAATATCATACGTTTCTCGAAATTCGTCGGCGTCTGTTTTGGCAGTACCAGTCATTCCGGACAAAATTTTAAATTTTCGGAATAGGTTTTGGTAGGTAATGGAGCCCATGGAGCGGCTCTCTGTAGTAATCTCTACGCCTTCTTTCGCTTCGATTGCTTGATGAAGGCCAGCTTGTAGTTTTGTTCCAATCAGCTTACGTCCATTTGCTTCATCAAGCAAAAGAATCTCGTTGTCCTCCACAACATAGTCTTTGTTTAAGTGTAAGAGATAATTGGCCCGTAAGGCAATGACTAAATGACGGTAAAGACTTTTCCATTTTTCTGAAAGAATAGTTTCAATACCTAAGTAGTCTTCGGCTTTTTTTATGCCTGCTTCTGTAAACCAAGCGTGACGTTTGTTTTCACTTCTCATAAAGTCTTTACCTTCAATCAAGCTTTTCACAAACCAATCAGATAGCGTAAAAAAATTTGACTGAACTTTGGGTGCTCCTGAAATGATCAATGGGGTTTGCGCCATATCAAGTAATATTGCATCGATTTCATCTATCAGTACATAATTGAAGTGGGTGACATATTGTTCGTCTGGAGAAACAGCCAAGTTGTCAAATAAATAGTCAAAGCCCAGTGCGCTATGCGTCGTATAGACGATGTCTGCTGCATAGACCACCTCTTTATCGATTTCTTCTCCTTCATCTTCATGTTCAGGAACACCTGCAGCCACGGATAGTCCTAGAAAACGATAGACTTTTCCCGTTTCTTCAATATCTCGCAAGGCTAAATACGTATTAGAAGTAATCAAGAAATTGCCTTTGCCTCCCAGACCATGTAAATACATCGGCATGGTTGCGGTCAATGTTTTTCCTTCTCCGGTTTTCATTTCAGCAACATTGCCGTAAAAAAGAGCAATTGCGCCAAGAATTTGAACAAAATAAGGCTCCATTCCCAAGACACGACGGTCTGCTTCGACAACGACAGCATAGGCTTGCGGGAGTAAACTCTCCAGTTTTTTGCCCTGTTCGAGTTGTTGTCGAAAATGAATGGTTTGCATTTGCAATTCTTGATCTGATAATTGCCGATAGTTTTCTGCAAGACTTTGAACTTTTCTCGCCAACCGAATATACTTGCGAAACTTTTTATCTTTCATTTTTTTGTTCCTCCTTTCAAAAACTGATATTGCTTGTGGCTTAAGCTTAATCAGCAATGCTTTCTAATTTAGCACGAATCATGACGTCGTCTAGGTCAAAAAGATATTCCCTCATCAAATCATTGGCTTCTAAAAAAAAGACGATCTTTCCCTTCTGAGTAACTAGTTTCATCTTTCTTGATGCAATAAGTGGTTCTTCGTTTTGATCCAGCAGCGCTTCACCAGAACTTGTTACGAAGTGAAGTGAAAACGTATAGGTTTTGGTGCTATCCATATTATAGTAGGGAAATTCACCGTGATAGATGGACTCTTGATCAACTGCTTCCAAAGAGTCATCAGTCCGCAAAACGACAGCTTTTAGGTTTAACTTAGGCGTCGGTTCATTGTCAGGGACCCTAGATTCTGTAGTCGGTGTTTCGTTGACTGTTAAATTTTCTTTCAAAAAAAAGATACCTCCTAAGAGCAAAACGAGAGGTATGATGACTTCAATTAGTTTTTTCATAGTAAAGACCTTCTTTTGGGGGCTATTTCTCAGGAAATTCTCCCTTTTTTTCTTTTCCAATCCTTGTATTTCTCTGATGACCATTTAAAGTGAGTAGTTTTTACTTATTTGAATTTAAAACGATGATACCACAATGACCAACCTCACCTTTTCCTTTTTTTTTTTTATTTCAACAAAAAACAAGTACAAAAGGCAATTTTAAACCTGTTACTATTTTGTTAAACCTTGCAGATTAAAAAAAAGTAAGAAAATTGGAGATGAAAATGAAGAATCAAAAAGAACTCATTCGAAGAATAATCGCGAGCTTTTTCCTTTTGTTCATTGTTGAGATAGGTAAGCATATCCAGGTTCCTTTTTTTATTTCAGAAAAGATACCAGAGGAATCAACTAGTTTGATTCTGAAATTTTTAGCGACATCAACCGGTGGGAATTTTACTGTTCCAACGCTTTTTTCTTTAGGGATGGGCCCGTATATGACTGCCCTGATCATCTGGACAACGATCAGCATGATTGATACAGAAAGTATCGGAAATCTTTCCACCAAACGAATTGGGTATATTCAACGCAGTTTGACTCTTTTATTTGCTATCCTTCAAAGTTGCGCACTGGTTTTAAAATTTCGTTCCTCAATGATTGATCAAAAAGCAATTGGAGGCTCTATTGTCCTGTTGTTTTTAGGAGCAGTTCTTCTTTTGACGGCTGGGGGATTGTTCGTTGCATGGCTAGCTGATATCAACATTGATAAAGGAATTGGAGGTCAAAGTCTGTTTATTGTTCCAGGTTTACTGATGAATATCCCAGCTATGTTAATTTCGGGACAAACAGAATCCGTTCATTTAAGTCAAAACTTTATTATCGGGTTAGTTATGGTGACCTTAGTTTTTATTTATCTCACACTCTTCCTTTACAATGCAGAATACCGTATCAATATTGAACGGACAGGTATCGACAGTCGCTTTAACAATTCGTATATTCCTATTCGACTTTTACCTGCCGGGGCAATGCCTTTCATGTTTGCAGTAACCGTCTTTTCAATGCCACAGCTTTTACTATTGAACGAAAAGTGGGGAGACACAGGCTTTTCAAATTTTATTACGACTTACTTTTCCTTTAATAATGTGCGGGGTATTTTCACTTATGGTCTGATTCTCTATGTTTTAGGTTACGGATTTAGTTTTATAAATGTTCGACCATACGATATAGCCAAAAATCTAAAAGAGACGGGAGATTACATTTTAAATGTTGCTCCTGGCAAACAGACAGAGCGATATATATTGAAGCGTTTATCAACCGTTGCATTACTTGGCAACAGTTATCTTGTGATCGTTTCAATGATTCCCTTGTTGATTGGATTGCAAAATCAAATCATTTCCAACTTAGCTTTTTATTTCGGAAGTATTTTTATGTTGATCATCATTTTAGAAACTATCACAAATGAAATACGGTTCCTCTTTTCCAGACATACTTACCGGATTTTTTAGAGGATGTTAGGAGGCGATTTTTTGAATTATTTTATCCCTGATTGGACGACCAGTAGTGGCAATTTAGAAAGTGATTATATGATGAATATCATTCAGCTTTTCAAGAACAATCGAGAACCGTATCACTTATTGTTATTGGAGCATATACCGTTTTTACGTTATCAGATGCATGCATATGAATTAGAAGTAGCGCAAATGACTTCGCTTTATGATCGCTTGCAAGACATTCAAAAAACCAATGGATTTCCCTTAGATGTCGATGACTTGCCTCTTGCTCTGAATGTTGAGAAGGTCTATACACCTTTTGGAATCACGCTGATTAAGGAAAATCAACCATTTGGTGAAATTCGGTTCAATTCATTTGGTTTTGCAGAACAGATGTCTATAATGACGGAACCTTATCGACAAATCCTCTTTTTCGATGATCGGGGATTTATTTCTGCAAAATCGTTCCAGAATGACAAAGGGGAACAAGTAAAGAAGATTTATTATAACGAATCGGGAATGGAAAAATGTGTGGAATACTTTGGAGAAAATCCACACGTTGAGCTGGTAAATCCTCGGAAAAGTGGACTAAAGAAAAGTCAGTATCGAAGCATGGATGAACTTCTTTTAGAGATGATGAATCAATTTCAACTGAACCTTGAGCCAGAAGATCAAATCCTCTGTTTGACAAATGAGCGGAGTCTACGATTGGTCAAAACGAACGAGGAACGAAAAAGAGTGATCCAGATCGTTTCTGATGCCCACAGACTTTCAACTTGTGCATCAGATGAAAAAGCAGCATTATGGGCTGGCGAAAATAAAATCATTACGGATTCGACTAGTAATCAAACAGCGCTTTTCTCTTTAATGAAACAGTCCGGTGTCAATGACTTATCTCGGATACAACGCATCCCTATTTACACAACTTCTTTTCAGCTGGGCAATAGCAACTCCATTCCCCAGCTGGTTCTTTATTGGAACGCCGGTGAGCTTAACGAAGACGTTCGGAGAATCCATCATCTATTACTGCAAAAAGTTATTCAGAATGATCGTTATGACTTAATTATCGAAACGACGACATTCCAAAGCGAAGTCGTTTTACGAGAAGCACAAAAAGAACTGGTTGATACTCACTTCGGTGTCGATAGTGAATCTGAGGAGTATCAAAAGGTATTAAAGTATTTCGAAGCAAAAAAGGCGAAAAAGTTATTTAAAACGGATGAAGAGGCGATTGAAGAGATCCGAGAAAGCAAAAATTGGCGAAATCTAGTAGAGGCAGTTGATGTCAATTTTAGGATTCACTTTCGCTTGGATTCTCATCTCACCACGATTCGTCAGGATTTCAATGAGACACGATTGTATATTGATTTGTCTGCTGAAGTTGATGTCCAGAAACAAGCACTAGCTGTTAGTGCAGGGATTCCTCAGCTTGTTAGGAAGAAAACCGATTATGTGGATGACCAAAAGAATGGGCAAATCATTGGTCAAATTAGAGAATTAGATGCAGCAATCGCTTTTTACCTGGACGATTTAAATAATTGGAACCAAGCATTGGTGGAAAATATTAGTTATATTGAGCGTTTTAGTGAGGAAAATATTATTAAACAATGGAGGGAGTTGCTAGAGGGTGTCGTCTAAACAGATTCAGGTATTTCATGTTGCAGCTGTTTCTTCTGAGGGGCAAAAGCAGCTTTCTCCTTTGTTTGCCTATCAGTGGCTTCCGTTGGCCTATGATTTCAGAAAAGATGAGCAGGAGCTACAGCTGTTTAAGAAAGACAAATATAATACCAAATACCATCGGGCAATTTTTCTTCTAGAGGAAAATGCCGCGATTCTTGAAAATTTGGAATTTTTAAAACAATTACCAGCCTACCAAATATTTTACGAAGAAAATGGGCAGCTATCTCCAGAAGTTCAAGCGCTATTCACATTAAAAGCAGCGAATCCTTTTGATAAAAAGCAGCTAGAAAATGTTTTTCGTACGATCAATGAGCAATTCTCAGCAAAGCAACAAGGATATAAGCTATCTATGGATCACATGAAATTTAATAAAACTGTCCCGTTGCAGATCGTTAAAGAAGGACATGCAGCCTGTCAGGTAAAGGCACAACTGACATCAGACGATCAGCAAATAACTACTTGGAAAATGACTAACCTGATTCCTAAAAACGAACGCACCTGTTTTTATCCGGAGATCGCAGATGTTCAAGGAGAAGTGACATTAAAAATCAAACTCTTTTTCATTAAAGAAAACACGAATCAAGTCATCCAAGTGATTGAGGTCCTTCACGATCAAATCATAAATGGGGAGCCGGTTTACTTCAAATTAGATCAAAATTCATACATCAATGTTTCATTGTATGCCAAAGGAAATCGAGGGCAATTTACGATCGGGCAGATGCACCTGCGAAGAGCAATGGCAGATGAAAGTGTCATGATTCCAGGAGGTGGTCGGATTCGGGATGAAGAGAATCTGGGGGGAGAAGTGATCTATTACTTTAATCCGGGAGATTTAAAACCTCCATTAGCGGTTTATTTTTCTGGCTATCGTTCAGCGGAAGGATTTGAAGGCCGTGGGATGATGGGAAGTATGGGCTGTCCGTTTCTGCTGATTGGTGACCCTCGTTTAGAAGGTGGGAATTTCTATCTAGGCAGCCAGAAATTCGAACAAGAAATCGTAGCGATCATCTTAGGGAAACTAGCACTGCTAGGTTTTGAAAAGTCAGATCTCATTTTATCCGGATTGTCGATGGGCACGTTTGGCGCGCTATATTTTGCTAGCGATTTAAGCCCAAACAGTGTCATCGTGGGAAAACCGTTGACGAATCTTGGTTCCATTGCTCTAAATGAACGCATCAATCGACCAACTGGATTTCCAACCTCATTGGATATGCTGCTTTACAATATTGGGGTTGTTTCAAAAGAAGCGAGCAGTCAATTGAATGAACGGTTCTGGAGCAAATTCAAAAGTGGCGATTATCGGGAGACAACCTTTGCGATCGCCTATATGAAACAAGACGATTACGACATGGAGGCATTTCCAATGTTGTTTGAATTTTTAAAAAATAATTTCCCCATGACTCGTGTTCTGTATAAAGGCATGATCGGCCGACATAACGATAATAGTCCTGCCATCAATAATTGGTTTTTGAAACAATACAAAAATATTCTCGTGCATACATTTCACCGCGATATCAAGAAAATATTATAGGGAATGAGGGAGTCGATGAATAGTTTATATCGTATCAAGTGGGGGATCGACTTTAATGACAATTATAATTATGGCGCAAAAATAGCTTATATGCCCTCTGGGGATGTCTTGTACTCTTCTCCTTTGATGCCTCCAGGCGTCAGTATTAAATCTTGGTATTCGAAAACAGAATTTCATATTAGTCGGAAATCACCAATGCTACCAATGTTACTGCCTGGATACAAGTACGAGTTAACACTTCATGCTGCATTCGATCGTAAGGAAGCAGTACAGCTATTGGTGGAATTTTTTGATAAGGATGGTTTTCTCCTTGAAAAACTAGTCTTCGAAACAAACCAAGAATGTTTTCTCTTTCCGCAAGGTGCCACTGATTATCAGATTCATATGGTAAACAAAAAGCATCAAGAGATTCATTTTAAGGATTTGGTTTTATCCACTAAGGAGAATCAAGCATTTGAAGTGGTTCCTATAAATGCAACCACTGGAGCAAACCAAGGCTCAAACATAGCAACCAGCGTTGTTGCGGTTACACCGTTGATTGAGAAACATGCTGCATTATCGGTCGTATTTGAAAAACAGAACAGCTATGTCAAAGAATATTCACTTTCAGATTTTGAAGCAGGATTGTTTGTTGAACCGGATACTAAGGCTGCATCATCGTATTTGGAAGTATTGCTTGAACAAATCTATCAGCGAAGCGACAGTCCCGAAAAAATCAACCTTAAAATGGGACAAAATTTTTCTTTGCTGGAGTCTTGTTACCACGAAGATTTTTCTGTATTAGCTTTATTATTTGCAAAGCCAAATGAAGAAGCCGAAGCACCCGAGCTTATGGATCGTCTGCAAAAAAAGATCGCACTTAATCAAAGGGCACTAAAAGTTTTAGAGAATGTAAAAGAAAACAGGAAAAAATCAACCTAATAAAGAGGGGGACATCATGAATTTTTTTGTAAATAAAGCAATGGGGATTGGTAATTCTGGTGTGGAACATGCACAGTTCTATCGTGCTGCTTGTTTTGATAGAAAAAATATTCCCTATAAGTATATTTTTATGGAGCTAGTGAAGAATCTCCATGAAGCCATGGCGGCTTGGAAAATACCAGATGATAAAGTCATCTCCATGTGGGAATATTTTGCACTAGAAGGTGATTATTTAAGGCAAGGGGCTAAAGCAGTTTTTACTGCACAACAAGATCTCTTAGTAGATGCTACGAACACACATAGAATCAAAGAAACCATCACGTCATCAGGATTAAAAATCGTTGAGCATATGGAAAAATCTCCTAGTCCAAAAAAGGAAGGCTTACTGCTAGTTTCGGATTATCGGGTAGAGATTTTTGACTATCGAACGAATCAAAGAAAAATCATGTACAGTTATCGAAATGATTCGCATCGAGGAAGAGTAATGACGAATATTCATTTGTTTGCTTTCAAAGGCAAACATCGTTTCTTTAGAAATGAAGTCTTATTGCAGCGATTTTTCTTTAAACAACTGATAGAAGAATTCCCAGAAACCAAAAGTATCATCATTGATCGGGGGGAGGAAAGCGAGGCTGCTTTATATGATCATTGTCCTCCGGAAATCAAATTGATTGAGATCGTTCATGCCGATCATTTATCTGATCGTGACGTAGCTAGCGCACCTCTTTGGAACAATTACTATGAATTTGCTTTGACGCATTTGGAACAAGTCGCTCATATCGTTGTTGCGACAGAATTGCAAAGGCAAGATTTGTTGATCGATTTCCCAAACGAGTCCAAAAAAATTGTGACGATCCCGGTGGGAGGGATTCGCGATGTGACAGAAGATTCATTTGAATTAGGCAAACAACAGGCAGAAAAGTTTGTGACAGTCTCTCGTTTGGCATCCGAAAAGCACATTGATCTTGTGATGCGGGCAATTGCTGCAGCAAAAAAAGAACATCCAACGATCTCTTTAGACATCTATGGTCAAGGGGGAGAAGAAGGTAAGTTAAAAGCAGTGATCAAGGAGTTGAATGCAGAAGAGTACATTCGGTTAAAAGGGCATTCTCATGCAATCAATGAAGTATATCCTGATTATGATGCATTTATCTCTGGTTCTTTCTCAGAAGGTTTCGGATTGACTTATATTGAAGCTTTAAATGCAGGATTGCCAATTGTAACCTTCAAGGCTCGTTTTGGGGCCATGGAGTTGATCAAAGAAGGAGTCAATGGTTATTTGAAAGATTTTTCTAGAACTGATGAAGCTTATACTATTCAGCAACTAACAGATGGCATTCGTCAGTTGACTGCTTCTGATCTGAACCAACTTAAAGCCAATACCCGCAAGTCTGTACGAATGTTTCAAGACGCGATAATTGCAGAGAAATGGAGTGAGTTGATCGATGCATTATGAATTAGTCACCGTGATCCGACCAAATGACCGAATTTGGATGGCACAAAAATCACGAATCAAAGAAGGAAGTCAAGTGTTGTCCATCTCACCGAGTCCAAATTTTCAAGCGATGCTCCAAAAAGAAGCATTGCAGGGAATAAATATTTTAGATCAAGTGACACAGCGCAGTCACGATCCAGAAGCCTTTCTGTTTTTTAACCAA
This sequence comes from Enterococcus sp. CR-Ec1, assembly GCF_002850555.1. Lineage (NCBI taxonomy): Bacteria > Bacillati > Bacillota > Bacilli > Lactobacillales > Enterococcaceae > Enterococcus > Enterococcus sp. CR-Ec1. The sequence continues at coordinate 2,788,055 of NZ_CP025223.1, read as the reverse complement.
GTACCAACAGCTTACTCTACAGAAGTTTATATGAACGAGGACCGGACCATTTCCTTGATCACTGATGGAGATGAAGTAGGTAAAGTGAGCTTGTATCCTATGACTAGAAGACATGTCAAAGAAGTTCGCTACTTTTATCCTGATGGCACGACAGATTTCATTGAAGAATATGCCACAGATGGGAAATTATTCTCAACTATTTATTACTGCAATGACCAGGTTCAAGAGATTGCTTTTTTCAATGATCAGCAACAAAGTATTCTGAATTACTATTTTTATCAAGGCACCATCAATTTAGTCACGATTCGTGATACAGAAACATTCAAGGTAACTCAAAAATTTAACACAACACTTGATTTCATTCGTGATCAGTTAGCTTTTCGGTTAACAGAAAATGATACAGTTGGCATTTCATATATGGGGTTAGAATTATTTTCTCTAGCAAAATCCAACTCGACAAATACACTTTATCTGGAAGAATCGCCGCTTGATGGCAAAGGGAATATCAAAGGGAACTTAATGAGTATTTTAGATGACCGCGTTCCTTATATTCATAAGGTAGAAGTCGATCAAAAGAATTATCAGTTGTTGGCAAACAAAAATGTATGCTTGGACAAAGTTGTGTTGAAAGGATGAAGACAAAATGAAAAAAATGAAAACCACTGAATTGTATGAGCAAATTATGTTGTTAATAAAAGAGAACAGCGGGTCCATGCTCACTTTTGAGAAGGAACAAGAGGAAGCAAAGAAACTTTTTGCTCATCAAAACGCATTGATTGATCAGCTGATTCAAATCAATCAAGAAATGAAAGCAATGATGAACAAGTCAGAAAACGATATCGATCTAAATGTGATCCAAACATTAAAAAAACAATTCAATGCATCTTTTGAGCAGCAACAGGAGGAGCAAAATAAATTACAAATGATTTATGAGAAGCTCTTTTCTGCTTATGAGGTTGAAAAGCAAATGCTTCGAACCTATTTTTTGAATGAAACCGAGCAGATCATTGATCGGTTAACCTCAACCGTCGAAAGACAAGATAACGATGTGAATCAATTGAGTCAAGAGCTGATTGATGAGCTTCGGGCAGTGGAAGTAGCAGAGGTAGTGAATGAGATAGCTACAAACGAAAATGAACCAGTAGAAAATGTTTCAGAACTGAGTGAATCACTACAACTGGCAGACGATCAGAACCAGTAGATAAACCAGTTTTCTTCATAGTTGTTTGCCGAAAATAAACTGGGAAGAGGTGATTTCGTTGGCGAATAATCAGCTAGAAAAAACGATTCAAGCGGGATTTCAAGAAGAACGAGAAAACGTAAGAAATCACTCAGAAGAAAAGAAAAAGGGCAAAGCGATCACCATCGTGCTTTCCTTAGTTATGTCGATCGTGATCCTTGGATCGTTGGTTTATTCTTTATTGGAAGCATTACAGAAGTAAGAATAAAAATAGGTCCTGCATTTTAGAAAAAAGGATTTGAAAAATATGGAAACTAGATTACTAAGCGTTTGTCGATTAATTAGCACGATCAACCCAGACTTAAAGATACCTGATACATCAGTCGTTGCTGTCAATATTGATCGCGAGAAATTAGAAGAGATACGCAAATGTAAAGGACTATCTGTGAAATCTTTTGAAAGAAAGATTGGGTTATCTCGCTCACGGTACTATAGATGGGTACAATATGAGATCGATTTGCCCTTCGAATTGGTTGTTGGCATCAAGAAAATGTTGAGCATTTCAGATACCGAATTGCTAGACATGTTTGCAATGTCAACAGATGAACAACTTCATCTATTGAGTGTATTGATTTATAGCTCTTTATCAACGAAAGAGGACATGTTTGTTACCTTTATGAAAGTTAGAAAAGAGTTAGAAAAGTTTCGCCCCTCAACTGAGGATAATACGATATTTAAACTCATGTTGGCCTATTCTGACATCGTATTTGGTTGTATGAACCAGAAAGTCCCAGATGCAAGTTTAGAAATGCTTGAAACATTTTTTCTGGGAACTGATTTTTATACATTATTTGACAGCCTTTTATATTTAGCTACATTACGCATCAAACAGCGCTATGGCTTGCACGCTTCATCTTTAGAAAAACAAATTTTTTTGTTAGAGAGCTGCCTTTTAAAGAAAATAAATTCGACTGATTTTACGGAACTGCGGCCAGTCTTAGTAGGCGCCGTATTAGATTTATCAGAATGTTTGGTAGACATCCAACGCTGTGATGATGCGGTTCAATTACTTCAACATGCAAGTCGTTTAATGGAGGAACATTGGCATATTGATGTCTATAATCAGACAGTTCTAAAATTAGTCAAATATTTGCTGCTTACAAGGAATACTGCACAAGAAGATCCTGCTGTACAACTGTTTTCTAAAAATTTGAAGGGTGCAGAATGGTGCTTACCAAAAGATGAAGTGATGTTTGTGCGGGCAATGATGGAAAAGGAGATGGGACAAGCGTGAATCGGTGGGTGACGACGATCATTGAATCGAATGCAGCAGATTCAGTCAAAAAAGCGAAAGTAGATGTTTTTCACATTGCCAATGGGATGGATTATCAACCTTTATATATTTATCGTTATATCGATGAGAATGAAGATGATTATGCACTTATGTCAAGGATTGATGGCATTACAGCTGGTGTCGCTTATGAAGATATCGTGGTCTATCAATATCCAAGTTATAACGGAGCCCATTTTGACCGAATGTTCTTACAAAGAATGAAACAAAGAGGGATTTACACGAGTTTATTCATCCATGACGCTGAGATGTTACGTGGGAAAGTCGATTTTGATGAATCTGCTCTTTTCAATGAAGCAACAGTATTGATCGTTCATAGCCAAGCTATGCAGACAGCCTTAGTCGAAAGAGGCGTGACACGGAGAATGATCCAAAAACCATTTTTCGACTATCAGCATCAAGATGTTAGTGTCAGTCATGAAAGACCAGAAAAACGAGTTGTCTTTGCAGGAAATTTGGCAAAAACCCGTTTTCTTCAGCAGTGGCCCAATCGCACGGAAATTCTTGTATACGGTGATAAAAACGACAGTCATTTTGGTCCGAATGTTCATTATTGTGGTGTTTTTGAGCAAGAAGAATTGGTTCGTAGGATGGAGAAAAATGGTTTCGGACTTGCGTGGGATGATAAGTTGCCTGATGGTGGTGACTACCAACAATATACGAAGTATAATGCACCACACAAAATCTCGTTGTATCTCTCGTTAGGAATCCCTGTCATTGTATGGAAAGAAGCAGCTATAGCAGAGATGGTACAGAAACTGGAACTTGGCATTACTATCAACGCAATTGAAGACATTGATCATCAATTAAGTGAGTTAACAGATGAAGAGCTGCTGCGGATAAAAAATAATGTTCTTTCATTTAGTCGTTTACTGCAATCAGGAATATTTACTAGAACGGCACTGATGGATTCAGAAGTGAAAATACTCCTAGGCAAAGGAGCAAGTCAAGCATGAAACAATCAATGAGTACAAAGAAGTTATCCGCAATCATTCAAATCAGCGAACTAGACCAGATGTTGACTGATTTGAAACAAACGATCGAACAACGGGACAGTAAAATTGCGCGATTACAACAAATGATTTTAGAAAAACGACAGTCAGCCATTGGTTATCGCGATTTTATTGTCTTAAAGAATAGCCAAGAAGAATTGAGAGAGTTATGCAAAAAAATTGACTTGCAGATGGTCAAAACCAATGAACTTTTACGGCATATACGTAATACAAAAGTAATTTTCAGCGACTTGTTGCTTTTAGAAGCAGAAGTCAACGAACAAATGAGTAAAATTCAGGAACTGTCCAATGCATTCTTTATCCAAGAAGAGGCAGGAAAATAGAGGATGAAATAGCAATAGTGTTATTAGGGAAGCTGTAAGTCATGATAAATAGGGAAGTTAGGGGGATTAGTGTGAACAAAATCATTGCATTAGACATTGATGAATTTCGAGTAGGCGTTGTTGGCTACGGTTATCAAGATGTCAGAAGTTCTGTTTATTCAGAAGTCAAAAAAAATAATCTACAATATCTTTTAGGAAAGAATAATGAACCGATCTACCTAAAAAACAAAGTAGGGAAACGAATACTTCTCGGGGGCAGCGAGAAAGAAATCACTTGGGGGCTCGACAAGTTGTATAGTCGACGATCAGAAGCCTATCAAACATTTGGCAATCCGTTGGCAATCCTGGGAGACCAAAAATTTAAGACATATATCAAAACGATACTCTCTTATTTAGTAGCGAAAAGACCCTCACTTTTTACTGAAATTGCAGAGGATTACTTTAGCTGTTCATTATGCCTTGGCGTAGCAACAGAAAGTTTTGACCGGCTTGCTGACATTGAGAGACAACTGGCAGATGAATTCGAGACAGTTGTTGATGGCACGCACTATCAGATCCGCATCGAGCGAGTAAAGCTGATCCCGAAATCTCTGGGCGCAATTTTTGAAAGCAAACGAAATGATATTCATTTGATGTTAGGCGTGGAAGAAATTCTTGCTGGGTTGACCTATGTGATTGAAATCAATGATCATTCTCTCACTTGTGATAGCTACGAAAATGGGGAACTGATCAAAAGTTCAAAAGTCACAGACGGCTTGTTTGAATTGGCAGGCAACGTGGTACAAGCTTATCAAGAAAATGAGGGGGATCATCCCGCACCTATCTTTGCGCTAGATCATGGCGTCGTTTACGATATGCTTGTCACAGCTAAGAAAAACAATCCATTTGTCGTGACGATCAATGGAGGTCAGACAATAGATTTAACTGAGATCGTTAAAAAAGAGACGACTGCTTTGACAGATCAATTGATTGATTATGTAAACAGTGATCAAGATATTCAATATGCTGATACAATTCTAATCAGAGATATTCCTTCAGAAACGATCAACGAAAACACAGTAAATCAGGCACTCAACAAGATGGGGTTATCTTGTAAAGTGTTTAACAATAAAAATGCTCTTGGCGTGTATCTCTTCGGAGAGTTGTTTTGGAAAAGTCAACTGAATGCTTCGATAGATCACTTTGAGGATAACAGTCCATTTCCAATGAAGCCAGACGGTTTAGAGTCGAAAGTGAATGCAGAACCTTTACCAGTCGAGAAGTCCCTCGAATCTTCAACTAACCAAATTGATTCTGAGCTACCAGAAGCTACCAAGCAAAAGAGTCATCATAGAAGCTTATCAGTAGAAGCAATCTTTGCGGAACAGTCGGAATTGCTTGATTTCTTGATCAGCAACGACAAAGAGTAGTCAATTTGGAGAAGGAAACGTGAATTTCGAGCGGATTGCAATAACCATTCCCTTTTTTTCCATGGTTAGTCTTTTGTACTAGATCAGAACATCGGACTTTGCAATAAAGTCTTGTCGTCAATAAGGATTGATATGTTGTACAAAAAACACACTTGGGACTGAAGAATCAATTATGATTCATCAGTCCCAAAAACGATAAAGACGTTTCTTTGTACAGTAAAAGTTAAGAGAACTTATAAATAAAGGGAAAATAACAGTAAGATTTTAAAGAATCTGCTAAAATTTTTGTAACCGAAAATGAAAATAATATGATTGTTTATGAAAATTTCATTTTCAGTTTACAATTATTTTTTTTTGACAAGTGAAATTTTAGCGAGTAGCCAATCACTCCTGATGTTTAAGAGTTTTTAAGGAAAGAACTTTTATCACAAACAAAAGATTCTTTCTGGATTTTGAGTATTTATCATGAAAAAAATATTCTGTTGTTTTTCAAACAAAAGAAATCCTATTTCATTTTCACAAATTCCCTTGAGAGAAGGACCCATTTTTTGGCTTTTGCTCTCATTTTTCTCACAGAATCAAAATTTGGGTCATTTTGCATTTTCTCTTTTTTCCGATTAGGATAATCACCTGAGTAAAATTTGTTGTTTGGAGGAAGAGAAATGCGTACTTATGTGAAAAAAATAGCTTACCCAATGTTCATGCTGTCCTTACTTATTTTATCCTATTTGGCGCCTTTATTATCAGTCATCACAGCCAATGCGGACACCGAGGAGAATCCCAAAACAATCCTATTTCAAAACGAAAAGGGCATAGCGCAAGTGACATCATTACCAGATCCTACCACAGGGGAGATCACTTGGACGATCCAAGTAGAAAAGAATCAACAAGCAGCAAATCAACTGGCATTCAGCTTGAGTGAAGGGGAACAAAAGGTTCTGCCGAACTCGATTCAAAGCAGCGGCACGCCATTTACATATGATCCGCAAAGACAGCAGCTGATGGAAGAAACCGCTAGCAGTTCTTTTAGCCAAATGACGCTAACGTTTCAAACAAAAAGTCTTCAAACATTGACAATCAAATCCGCCTTTCTTCAAACAGATGAAAAAAATGGACAAGTGAAAGAAGACATCATCAACACAACAGATGTAGCAGTTGTTCTATCTGAAAATGAATCCACAGAAGCAACGAGTACAGAAGCCGTACTTTCTGATACTCAGGATCAAACAGAGGCTTCTGAAAAAAAGGTTGTAACAACAAGCAGCGAGTCACAACAACAAACGGCGTCAAATACTGCATCAAAAACCATAGAATCAACGCTTGATACCCAAGCAAGTGCGCCAGCAGCTTCACAACTTTCAAGTGGGGGCATTTTTAAAAATGATGTTCCTGAAGTTGATGACGCACTTCTAGGAGAAGCGCAATATTTTCATATTTTTGCTAACCATGCGACGCTAAATACACACACGAACGGAAATTTGGCCGTTGGTGAATTAAACGGAAATGTCAATTTTGGGACCAGTATTCAGGATGGTTCTTTGCCAACAGAAATCAATTATATTCAAAAGGTCAATTCCATCGCAAACTCTTCTTTTGTATCAGGAACTGATAGTAGAAAAAACAAAGTTGTTTTTGGCCCATCAGTCACAGTAGATTTAGCAGATCAAAATCAGCAACCTGCCGTTTTTGTAAATGGTCAGAGAATGGATCACTTGAAGACTTCCGAAGTTTTTCAAGATCAATCCGTGAGTGAGCCTTATATAGACTTTGAACAGGCATTTTCAACGTTACAGGCGACGTCAGAAAGACTGGGAGCTTATCCGCAGACACCCGGTGTAACCAAGGATTTCACCGATAATAATCAGCGGGTCATCAATACAGCCGATGCCGAAGATGAGACACAAGTGGTTGTTTTGACCTTGACAGACGAACAAGGAAATCCACTTGATGATGGTGTTTACGAACTTCAAAACAACAAGACGCATAAGGAAGTTGATGAAGAAGTCACAAATGATGATGGGCAGGTGATCGAAGCTGGTCTTCCAGAGGGAGAATATTCCTTTGTGGAAACGGAAGCGCCAGACGGCTATCTGATTGATAAAAAACCCATTTCTTTTTCAGAAGATACAATTGCGAAAGAAGATCAAAAGGTTGTTGTTTCTCTTTCAAAAACGGAATTAGAAAAAGATACGCCGATCACCATTAAAGGGCTAACAAGAGGAAATACGCCTGTAATCATCAATGTGGACACTGAGGGAGCCAGCACCGTTAATGTTAAGTCCCAAATCAAACTAGAATATACGGATGGTACGTCTCGTAATAGCCATGAAACAGAAGAGTTTGATGATGCTGTTATCTTATGGAATTTTGTTGGCCAATCAGAGGGCCAAACGATTTCGATTAATAGTCCATTCCAAGGAACCATCTTGGCTGTTGGTGATACAGTCGATGTCCATCAAAATGTTGACGGCAGTATCATTGCTGATACAGTGCTGGTCAACGCAGAAACCCATCGCTGGGATCTGCAAGCAAATGAAACAATCGTGCCGACTATTAAACTAGCTGCCATGAATCAATTACTTTCTTTTGATACAACGACAATCAGCGGGACCAAAACGTGGGATGATTATGACAACAAATTCAATACCCGTCCGACAAGCATTATGGTTCAATTATTGCAAAACGGTGAAGTATTCCAAACAAAAACGGTTACCCAAAGTAAAGAGGGGGACTGGCATTATGAATTTACTGATCTACCGAAAACTGACGAATCTGGTCAGACTTATGAATACACAATCCAAGAAACACATGTTGAAGGGTATTCTACTAAAGTAAACGGTTATGACCTGGTCAACACGTACCGCAATATTGAAACGACAGACGTAGCTGGAACAAAGACATGGAAAGACTACGATAACAAATTCGAAACAAGACCAGAAAGCATCACTGTCAAGCTGATGCAAAATGATAAAGAAATCGACAAGCAAGTCGTAAAAGCAGATAACCAAGGCGACTGGACTTATCACTTTGAGAATCTGCCTAAGTATGATGAAAAAGGTCAAGCATACACGTACACGATCCAAGAAGAAAAAGTTTCAGGTTACACCACTGAAATCAATGGTTATGACCTAGTCAACACCTATCGCAATACTGAAACGACAGACGTAGCTGGAACAAAGACATGGGATGACTATGGCAACAAGTTCAATACCCGCCCTGAAAACATCACTGTCGACTTAATGCAAAACGGTAAAGAGATTGACAAACAAACCGTAAAAGCTGATAAAGAAAACAACTGGACCTATCACTTCGAGAATCTGCCTAAGTATGATGAAAAAGGTCAAGTGTACACGTACACGATCCAAGAAGAAAAAGTGCCAGGTTACACCACTGAAATCAATGGTTATGATCTAGTCAACACCTACCGCAATACTGAAACGACAGACGTAGCCGGAACAAAGACATGGAATGACTACGATAACAAATTCGAAACAAGACCAGAAAGCATCACTGTCAAGCTGATGCAAAATGATAAAGAAATCGACAAGCAAGTCGTAAAAGCAGATAACCAAGGCGACTGGACTTATCACTTCGAGAATCTGCCAAAGTATGATGAAAAAGGTCAAGCTTACACCTACACGATCCAAGAAGAAAAAGTTTCAGGTTACACCACTGAAATCAATGGTTATGACCTATTCAACACCTATCGCAACACCGAAACAACGGTAGTATCGGGAACGAAGACGTGGAATGACTATGGCAACAAGTTCCACACCCGTCCAGAGAGTATCACTGTGAAGCTGATGCAAAATGATAAAAAAATTGACAAACAAACCGTAAAAGCAGATAACCAAGGGAACTGGACCTATCGCTTTGAAAATTTGCCTAAGTATGATGAAAAAGGTCAAGCATACACGTACACGATCCAAGAAGAAAAAGTGCCAGGTTACACTATTAAAGTCAACGGCTATGACCTGGTCAACACCTATCACAATACCGAAACAACGGTAGTATCGGGAACGAAGACGTGGAATGACTATGGCAACAAGTTCAATACCCGCCCTGAAAGCATCACTGTCGAATTAATGCAAAACGGTAAAGAAATCGACAAGCAAACCGTAAAAGCAGATAAAGAAGGCAACTGGACCTATCGTTTTGAAGATCTGCCAAAATATGATGAGAAAGGTCAAGCGTACACCTATAGCATTCAAGAAGTGGCTGTCAAAGGATACAGGTCAGAAGTCCATGATTATGATTTGATCAATACTTATGTCGAACCAAAAACGCCGAGAACGCCTAAGACACCGAATGATCCTAGCGGTCCCAAAGTACCAACACCTTCTGACAAGTCTGATAAACCGATAAAAATAGCCGGAAACGCCGAGCAAAAGCTGGATGACAAAAAGAACCAGACAGAGTCATCACAGACAGATAATGAAAAACGATTGCCAAAGACAAATGAGGAATCCTCTTATGAACTAAGTGTTCTTGGAAGTATTTTACTCACCATGATCGCCTTCCTATTCTATAAACAGAAACATATTTAACCAAACAAATCTTTGTACTGCTCCTTCGCTAGAAGTCAGTACAAAGATTTTTTCTTAAAAAAGTATAGGACTTATTTAAGACTTGCGACAAAACTTTGGCTGAAAACCGGTGTAAATGGTAAACTAAAATGAAGGGGGGATCCTATGGTTTGGCTATTGCTACTACTGCTAATTTTTATTTTTTTGGTGTACTATGTATATCGCACGTCTGTGATGAAAAAGGGCGTACGCTATTTTGTTTCGGCAATTATTATGCGTAACAATGAATGGTATGAAAAAGAAGGCAGAAAGAAACTGGGGATTCCATACAAAGAGCGGATCGCGAAAAGCAGTTCGGCTTTTTGGTCACAAGGTTCGGAATGTACGGTAACGACCACCGATGATCTGATCCTGAGAGCAGAAGTCTTTGATCAGTGTGCTAAAACGTGGGTGATCTGCTTGCATGGGTATCGCAGTGATGGGCAAGCAGACTGTCAAGATGCGGCCGAGAAATTCTGGGCTGCGGGTTACAATGTTTTAGTTCCTGATTTGCGTGGACATGGCCGTAGTGAAGGCAAAGAGATCGGCTTAGGGTGGCTAGATCGGATGGATCTGCTTTTGTGGATCGATAAGATTTTGGAAAAAGACCCACAAACCCAAATCTTCCTCTATGGTTTAGGGATGGGAGCGGCGACTTTGCTGCTGGCCAGTGGAGAAGTCATGCCGGTGCAAGTTGCGGGTTTGATCTCAGACAGCAGTTATACGTCCGTTTATAGTGCCATTCGGGCAAGTCTACCACAATTTTCTCGGTTACCCGTCAAGCGCTTTTTGCGATTAGCCAATCGTTACAGTAAACACTTAGTCGGCTACCCCTTCCTACAAATCTCAGTGACCCGACAAGTCGGCAGCAACCATTTACCTGTGCTGTTTTTACAAGGAGAAAAGGATACGTTTCTTTCTGAAAAAGAAATCAATACTTTAATGGAAGCAACGGCTGGTCCGAAACAAAAAGTCCTTTTTCCCAATATGGGACATTTACAGGCAGTTAAAGATGCCCCAGAATATTGGCCAACCGTTTTGCAATTTATTGAGAATATCAAACAAAAAACAGACATTGTCTGATAGAAAGGGCGAAAACAATGGAAATAAAAGAAGAAAACAAGCGTTTTGCTTTATATGATGGAGAAACAGAAATTGGTGAGATTACATGGCAAGAAACACCAGATGATGTACTTGAAGTTGATCACACCTTCGTCAACCCTGATTATCGTGGACAGCAATTGGCGCAAAAATTGCTCAAAGCAGTTGTTGAAAAAGCACGACGGGAAGAGAAAAAAATTATGCCTGTCTGCTCCTTTGCGGTCAAAGAGTTCAAAGAAAAACCAGAATATGATGACGTACTCGTTCGCTGATTTGAACGAAAGCGATCTATGAGAAAAAGGCTGTCAGAAAGGACAGTCTTTTTTTTAAACCGTCACGCAACGAGCAATGACAAAAAGGGAGTAGTAATTTCTAGCGGAAAATGCTAAAATAGAAAGGACGACTTTAGCAAGCAAGGAGGAGCTAACGTGTATAATATCTTATTAACTGCTGTAATTGTTATTTCGATTTTAATGGTCATTACGATCATGATGCAGCCTAGCAAGCAAAATAGTGCAGCTAGTGCCTTTACTGGCGGTGCGGATCAATTGTTTGGTAAGCAAAAAGCCCGTGGATTTGAAGCAGTGATGCAGCGCTCAACGGCCATTTTAGGGTTTGTTTGGATGGTCTTGCTCTTTATTTTGGCTTTTCTTTCATCAAACTAATCATTTTGCTAGCGAACCTCTCGTAAAGAGAGGTTTTTTTCTTTTTAAGGGGAAGATTTTGATCGCATTTGTCGAAGTATTCTTCTTAACTATGGTAGAATTGGACGTGAGGTGAAAGGAAACATGAAAACATTTAATCAACCAAAACCGGTTTTTGCTGAACACGGCAAGCGAGCAGTCATTTTGTTCCATGCCTATTCAGGTAGTCCTAACGATGTGCGTATGCTTTGTCGTTCGTTAGAACAAAAAGACTACACGGTTTATACGCCGATGTTTACTGGACATGGTACGCCCAATCCAGATGATATCTTAAATCAAGGGATGGCTGTTTGGCAGCAGGATGCTGCAGATGCAGTTACTTATGTAAGAGAAAAAGGCTATGAAGAAGTTGCCGTTCTTGGACTTTCGATGGGCGGGATTTTAGCGATGGATCGTTTGACACAAGATCCAACATTGATGGGGGGCGGACTGTTTTGTTCGCCATTATTTGAAACCAAGAATGAAGTGCCAGTCAATTTTGAAAAGTATGCTGAAATGGTCATACCCTATGCTGATTTAGACGAGGCGACCCAAAAAGAAATATTGGCAGAAGTCCCTCGTAAGGTCAGAGAGCAACTGCAAGGAATCGAAACAGTCGGACAAACCACAGCTGGGCATTTAGGGAAAATCGAGCGCCCAGTCTTTCTAGCACAAGCAGGAAAGGATCAAATGATCGATCCACAGACGGTTTTCAAAACAGCAGGGGCACTGTCCCATGTTCCCTATACGCTTCAATGGTATCCCGAAAGCGGTCATGTGGTGACCGTTGGACCAGAACGGAAAAAATTAGAGCAGGATGTGTTTGCTTTCTTAGAAACACTTGCTTGGAAAGAGTGAGTTATGACAGAAACGATTAAAACAAAAATCATTCAGTTTCTCGAAGAAAGCCGCAAAAAAAGTTTTTCAATGGAAGAAATTGCTGAAGGTCTAGGACTTCAAAAAAGTACAGACTTTAAGAATCTTGTTCAGACAGTAGCGGCGATGGAACGAGAAGGCAGCGTGATTTTTAACAAAAAAGGCAAAGTGAAATTACCCATGAAACGAGTGTTTGTGGAAGGAACCTTCCGTGCCAACGAGCGGGGCTTCGGCTTTGTCACTTTGGATGAAGAAGAAGACGATATTTATATCCCTAAAGAAGCAACAGGCTATGCCATGGACGGCGATACCGTTGCTGTGGACATCGTGCACGTTGCGGATCCTTTCTCAGATCGTGGTGCAGAGGGGAAAGTCGTTGAGATCAAACAACGGGCCATCAGTCAGTTGGTCGGCGAGTTTACATTATTTGATGAAAAAGAGATCGAAGAGTCGGATCTATATGGCGTTGTTCAGCCTAAAGATAAAAAACTAAGTGAATTAAAGGTGTTTATTGGTGCTCAAGGGATTCGACCTGTAGATGGGAGCATTGTGATCGTTGAAATCAGCCATTACCCAGAAAAAGGTTATTCGAAAAGCTTAGAGGGGTTGATCACGAAAGTTGTAGGACATAAAAACGATCCTGGAATGGATATATTATCGATCGTCGTGGCGAACGGGATTCCAACAAAATTCGAGGAAGAAACCTTAGCAGCGGCAGACGCAGTACCAGATACGATCGATCCTGCCGACTTTCCGGAACGGCGGGATTTACGAGATCAACAGATTGTAACAATCGATGGAGCGGATGCCAAAGATTTGGATGATGCGGTGACCGTAAAAGCATTGCCTGACGGTAGCTTCTATTTGGGCGTGCATATCGCCGATGTTTCTTATTATGTGACCGAAAACAGCGCATTGGATAAAGAAGCGTTTGATCGGGGAACGAGTGTCTATCTTACGGATCGTGTGATTCCGATGATCCCACAGCGTTTATCAAACGGGATCTGTTCGTTGAATCCGAATGTCCCAAGGTTGACTATGAGCTGTGAAATGTGGATCAACCAAGAGGGGATCGTCACGGATTACAATATTTTCCAAAGTATTATTCAAACAAGTGCCCGTATGACCTATCAGGCAGTCAATCAAATTATTGAAGAGAATGATCCGAAAACCACCAAAGAGTATGCGGAACTAGTACCGATGTTTCATGATATGGCCGCCTTGCATCACGTGTTAGAAGCGATGCGCATCAAACGTGGGGCAGTTTCTTTTGAAGACCGAGAAGCAAAAGTCTTGGTCGATGGAGAAGGACACCCGCAAGAAATCGTTCTACGAGCACGGGGCGTCGGCGAACGATTGATCGAATCATTCATGTTGGCAGCCAATGAAACCGTGGCGCGTCATTTCAATCAGAAGCATTTACCATTTATTTACCGGATCCATGAGGAACCAAAAGAAGAGAAAATGCGCCGCTTCTTTGATTTTGCATCTGCTTTAGGGATCGTAGTCAAGCAGACCAATGGCTCGATCTCACCAAAACAATTGCAAAAAGTTGTTGAAGATGTCGCAGATAAGCCAGAGGCAATGGTTGTCAATACGATGCTACTAAGAAGTATGCAACAAGCGAAGTATTCTGAAGAAAACGTCGGTCACTATGGTTTGGCAGCGGAAGATTATACCCACTTCACGTCACCGATCCGTCGTTATCCCGACTTGATCGTGCATCGTTTGATTCGATCTTACAGTGAAGATGTCTCAGAAGCCAACCAAAACAAATGGGCGGAAATCTTGCCGGACATCGCGCTGCACAGCTCCCAAATGGAACGACGAGCAGTCGATGCAGAAAGAGAAGTCGATGCGCTTAAAAAAGCTGAGTATATGGCCGATAAAGTAGGAGAAGAGTTTGACGGTATCATCAGTTCCGTCGTTAAGTTTGGCTTGTTTATTGAATTGCCTAACACGATTGAAGGGTTGATCCATATCAATAATCTGAAGCAAGATTACTTCCATTATTTGGAAAACCATCTGGCACTTGTGGGTGAACGGACAGGCCTGACCTTTAAAATTGGTCAGAAAGTTCGCATCAAAGTCGTAAAGGCTGATCCAGAAACAAGAGAGATCGATTTCGAACTGGTAGCAGCAGAAGAAGTTGAAAAACTGCAAGCACCAAAAGCCAACAAACGTAACAACAATCAAAAAAATGAAGCTAGCCGCCGTGGAAAAAAACAACGAAACCCTGAGAAAAACCAAGGGAAACGCTTTGAGCAATCAGGCAAAGGCAAGCCGAAAAAAGCTGGCAAAGTGAAAAAGAAAAAACCTTTTTACAAAGGAATCAAGAAAAAATAATTGGAGGGATGGCCCGTGCCTAAAGGAGAAGGGAAATTAATCGCCCAAAACAAAAAGGCCCGCCATGATTACACGATCCTCGATACGATCGAAGCGGGGATCGTCTTACAGGGAACCGAGATCAAGGCGATCCGTAACAGTCGGATCAATTTGAAAGACGGCTTTGTACGTATTCGTAACGGTGAGGCATTCTTAGTCAATGTGCATATCAGCCCTTACGAGCAAGGAAACATTTTTAATCATGATCCACTACGGACAAGAAAACTGTTACTGCATAAAAAGCAGATTGCTCGTCTGATTGGCGAAACAAAAAATACCGGCATGACGATCGTTCCGTTAAAGGTGTATATCAAGGATGGTTATGCCAAAGTTTTGATTGGTTTAGCGAAAGGAAAACGCGAATATGACAAGCGGGAATCCTTGAAACGCAAAGATCAAGAAAGACAAATTGACCGAGTTCTTAGAAATTTCTAATTTTCTAAGAACTTCTTTTAGAATCCGATAGAGGTTATTGCTTTGAAAATCACGCTAAATTTGGTAGCATTTAAGGGAAAGCTGTTGATATAACAGGCTTTTTCTTCCACATAGCGACACGGGGATTTTTCATTTAATTTAGGATTTTTGGCATTGTGAGTTTTTTGTCTAATTTTCTTGAAAATGCTTTGAAATTTTCCATTCGTGGTGGTATGATACCGATTGTTATGAGAGGAAACGCATTGTAACACCAGATTTTTTTCTGGAGATGACAGGAAAAGAGGTGAGAAAGATTGGAAGATAAATCGCTTATGTTTCATATCGGTCCTATATGGTTTGATGGAACTGTAGCTATGATGACAATCATTTCTTGTATTATTGTTTTTTTGGTGGTCTTTATTTGTACACGTAATCTGCAAATGAAACCGAAAGGGAAGCAGAACTTCATTGAATGGGTCATTGACTTTGTTCGTGGTATCGTAGCGGACAATCTACCAGGATCTCAAGTGAACAACTTTCATTTGCTCGGTGTAACAATGTTTCTTTTTGTGTTTGTGGCAAATGAGATCGGCTTAGTCACAAAAATTGTGACGACAGATGACATTACCTTGTGGAAAAGTCCGACAGCAGACCCGTTTGTTACATTGACACTTGCACTTATGGTTATTTCCTTGACACATTTCTTTGGGATCAAGTCGTTGGGCTTCAAAAATTACTTGATCAATTCGTACTTGAAACCGGTGGGGTTCTTATTGCCGCTAAAAATCATCGAAGAATTTACGAATGTCATCACGTTAGGCTTACGTTTATATGGGAATATATTCGCGGGAGAAGTGTTATTAGGATTGATTGCCAACATGTTTATTAGTCTTGGTTGGTGGTCATTGCCGATCGTGATGCCGCTAGAAATGATCTGGATTGGCTTCTCGCTCTTTATTGGAGCGATCCAAGCTTATGTATTTGTTACATTGACCATGGTATTTATGAGCCACAAAATCGTGGCAGAACATTAATCGAATCGACATACAATTAGGAGGAAAAAAGAATGAACTTTATTGGAGCAGGATTAGCAATTATCGGAGCAGCAATTGGTGCAGGGTATGGTAACGGACAAGTAATCGCAAAAACGATCGAATCAATGGCACGCCAACCTGAAATGTCAGGTCAACTACGTTCAACAATGTTTATCGGGGTAGCGTTAGTCGAAGCTGTACCGATTCTAGGGGTAGTTATCGCGCTGTTATTAGTCTTCCGATAAGACAAGCACGAAAAGGCAGAAACGAACAATTGCACTCGTTTTTGCTTTTTTCTAATGAAACAATGACTTTCAGAAAGGAAGAATCGTTATGCTAAATCAGTTGGTTATGGCGGAAGTTCAAAATCCAATGCTTGGCAATATTATCGTTGTCAGCGGGTCAATTCTTCTTTTGCTATTCTTATTGAAACATTTTGCATGGGATGCCATCAGCAGCATGATGCAAAAACGGGAAGATAAAATCGCCAATGATTTGGATTCAGCGGAACAATCACGCTTGAATGCAGCAAAATTAGAAAAAGAACGCCAAGAAAAATTGGCACGTTCTCATTCTGAAGCTGCGGAGATCATCAAGAGCGCCAAAGATAGCGGGGAATTGAGTCGACAAAATATTTTGAGCGAGACCAAAGAAGAAGTGGCTCGTTTGAAAGAAAAAGCAAACTCAGATATCACCCTTGAAAAAGAAACTGCGTTAAAAGAAGTGAAAGATGATGTTGCAGAACTTTCGCTTCAAATCGCAGAAAAAATCTTAGGACGCGAATTGACTCCCGAAAATCATGAATCCCTAATCAATCAATATATCGAAGGATTGGGTTCAGTTAATGAAACTCGATAAATTCACAGTGGGAAAACGCTATGGAAAAGCCTTGTTCGAATTGGCGATGGAAGAACAGCGCTTGACAGAAGTTTACCAAGAATTAATGACCTTGCGTCAGATTTATCAGGAGATTCCAACATTCGGTCAGATCGTGACGGATAACCGCTTGGATCTCCATGAAAAAAGACAATTAGTCGATCAATTGCTGAAGGGCTTTGAAGGCTTGGTCAGAAATTTCTTAGAGATCGTTTATGAATATGATCGCATGGATGATCTATTGCTGATCATTGATGAATACGAACGTCGTTACGATGAATATCAAGGTCTTGTTCTCGGAACGATCACAACGGCTGTTGCTTTGTCAGCAGAACAAAAAAGCAAAATCGAAAAGCAAATCGCCGATAAGCTTGGGTACAAGCAGGCACAATTGAAAGAAACGATCGATCCAACGATTTTAGGCGGTGTCATCGTTGAAGCAAATCATCAAGTGATCGACGGTAGTATTAAGAGCCAACTGGATTATCTGCGACAAAAAATCGGCAGATAAACAAGAGATAAGAGGTGAATCGGATGGCCATCAAAGCAGAAGAAATTAGTGCCTTGATCAAAGAGCAAATTAAAAATTATCAGAACGAACTTTCTGTAGAAGAAATCGGTACTGTCACATATGTTGGGGACGGGATCGCCCGCGCCCACGGTTTAGAAAATGCCATGAGTGGAGAACTGCTTGAGTTTTCAAACGGTTCTTATGGGATGGCACAAAACTTAGAGTCAAACGATGTCGGAATCATCATCCTAGGTGATTTTGAAACCATTCGTGAAGGGGACAAAGTAAAACGAACTGGTAAAATCATGGAAGTTCCTGTCGGCGATGCATTAATTGGCCGGGTAGTAAATCCATTAGGGCAACCAATCGATGGTTTAGGTCCGATCGAAACAAATAAATCACGCCCAGTCGAAGCAGCTGCACCAGGTGTTATGCAACGGAAATCCGTTTCGGAACCAATGCAAACAGGGTTGAAAGCTATTGATGCTTTAGTACCAATCGGTCGTGGCCAACGGGAATTAGTCATCGGTGACCGGAAAACCGGGAAAACAACGATCGCTATTGATGCGATCATCAACCAAAAAGGGCAAGACATGATCTGTATTTATGTCGCAATTGGCCAAAAAGATTCAACTGTTCGTGCACAAGTGGAAACATTGCGTCGTTACGGGGCCCTTGATTACACGATCGTGGTCTCAGCAGGTGCTTCACAACCAGCACCACTGCTTTATATCGCACCTTATGCGGGGGCTGCGATGGGGGAAGAATTCATGTATAACGGCAAACATGTTTTGATCGTCTTTGATGACTTATCAAAACAAGCGGTCGCTTATCGTGAACTTTCTCTACTTCTACGTCGTCCGCCAGGTCGTGAAGCATACCCAGGGGATGTCTTCTACTTGCATTCTCGTTTATTGGAACGTGCAGCGAAATTAAGTGATGAACTAGGTGGTGGATCGATGACGGCATTGCCGTTTGTTGAAACACAAGCAGGGGATATTTCAGCCTATATCCCAACCAACGTGATTTCTATCACAGATGGACAAATTTTCTTAGAAAACGACCTTTTCTATTCTGGTGTTCGTCCTGCCGTAGCGGCTGGATTATCCGTTTCACGGGTTGGTGGTTCTGCGCAGATCAAAGCAATGAAAAAAGTTGCCGGTACCTTGCGTTTGGACTTGGCTAGCTATCGCGAACTAGAGGCCTTTACGCAGTTTGGGTCTGATCTAGATGCTGCAACACAAGCCAAATTAAACCGCGGTCGTCGAACCGTTGAAATCTTGAAGCAAAAACTGCATGAACCACTGGCAGTAGAAAAACAAGTCGTGATTCTTTATGCCTTGACACATGGATTCATTGATAGTGTACCAGTCAATAAACTATTGGACTTTGAAGCAGAATTATTTGAATATATCGAAGCAAATGCAGCGACGATTTTTGAAACCATTCGGACAACGAAAGACTTGCCAGAAGAAAGCTTGTTAGATGACACCATTAAAGCATTCAAAGATATTTTCATGGCATCCAACGGTTCTCGGGTGACACCCCAAGATAAAATATCGACAATGCAAAACGCATAAAAAGAGGTGAGAGAAAATGGCTGCTTCATTAAATGAAATCAAGCAACGAATTGCCTCAACAAAAAAAACCAGCCAAATCACAAAGGCCATGCAAATGGTTTCAGCTGCAAAATTAACAAAATCTGAAGCTCATTCGAAACAGTTTCAAGTGTATGCCAACAAAGTACGTGAAATCGTTACGCATTTAACTGCGCAGCAGCTTTCCGATCTTGCAGGTTCTGGTCCAAAAGATGGTGTGAACTATAACAGTATGTTGGTTAGTCGTCCGGTCAAACGCACAGGCTACATCGTCATCACTTCTGATGGCGGTCTAGTGGGCGGCTACAATAGTTCCATCTTGAAGCAAATGATGACCATGCTGGATGAAGACCATGCAAAAGAAGAAGAGTATGTCATGATTGCCATTGGTGCAACTGGCGCTGACTTTTTCAAAGCACGGGGCATCAATTTGGCGTACGAGCTAAGAAACCTTTCGGATCAACCAAGCTTTGACGAGGTGCGTAAAATCGTAACATTGGCGACAACGATGTACCAAAACGAAGTCTTCGATGAATTATATGTGTGTTATAACCATCACATCAACTCATTGACTAGCCAATTTCGTGTGGAGAAAATGTTGCCGATTTCCGATCTAGATCCTGAAGAAGCCGAAAGTTATGAACAAGAATACTTGTTTGAACCTTCCAGAGAAGCAATTTTGAATCAATTACTGCCTCAATACGCTGAAAGCTTGATTTATGGTGCGATTGTTGACGCAAAAACAGCCGAGCATGCTGCCGGAATGACAGCGATGAAAACAGCAACAGATAATGCCAAAAATATTATTGGGGACTTGACGATCTCTTATAACCGAGCGCGCCAAGGAGCGATCACCCAAGAAATTACTGAAATTGTGGCGGGGGCATCCGCGTTAGAATAGTTTCAAGAACGAATGGAGGAATACGAATGAGTTCAGGCAAGATTGTTCAAGTCATTGGTCCCGTTGTTGACGTGGAATTCTCTCTAGACCAATCATTACCAGATATCAACAATGCGTTGATTGTTTACAAAAAAGATGAGCAGAAAACAAAAGTTGTGTTAGAAGCTGCCTTAGAACTTGGCGACGGCGTTATCCGTACGATTGCCATGGAATCAACAGATGGCTTACAACGAGGAATGGAAGTAATCGATACAGGCGCCTCCATTTCTGTTCCAGTTGGGACAGAAACCTTAGGACGGGTGTTTAATGTCTTAGGGGACACCATCGATTTAGAAGCACCGTTTCCTGAAGAAGCACCCCGCAGTGGGATCCACAAAAAAGCTCCTGACTTTGATGAATTGTCAACAAGTACCGAGATCCTTGAGACTGGGATCAAAGTTATCGACTTATTAGCCCCTTATTTAAAAGGGGGGAAAGTTGGTCTTTTCGGTGGTGCCGGTGTTGGTAAAACTGTCTTGATCCAAGAACTGATCCACAACATTGCCCAAGAGCATGGGGGGATCTCTGTCTTCACAGGTGTTGGTGAACGGACACGTGAAGGAAACGACCTTTATAATGAAATGAAAGAATCTGGCGTTATCGAAAAAACAGCCATGGTGTTTGGACAAATGAACGAACCACCAGGTGCCCGGATGCGGGTTGCCTTGACTGGGTTGACCTTAGCGGAGTACTTCCGCGATGTAGAAGGACAAGACGTGCTCTTGTTTATCGATAATATCTTCCGATTTACTCAAGCTGGTTCTGAAGTATCTGCCTTACTAGGTCGGATGCCTTCTGCCGTTGGATATCAACCGACACTAGCAACCGAAATGGGACAATTGCAAGAACGGATCACTTCAACAAAAAAAGGATCGGTTACTTCTATTCAAGCAATCTATGTTCCTGCCGATGACTACACGGACCCGGCACCAGCGACTGCTTTTGCCCATTTAGATGCAACAACCAACTTGGAACGTAAATTGACTGAACAAGGGATCTATCCAGCTGTTGATCCGCTAGCTTCTTCTTCTAGTGCGTTAGCACCTGAAATCGTTGGTGAAAAACACTATGAAGTAGCGACTGAAGTACAGCATGCGTTGCAACGTTATCGCGAACTACAAGACATCATCGCTATCTTAGGGATGGATGAGTTGTCTGATGAAGAAAAAACGTTAGTGGCTCGTGCGCGTCGGATCCAATTCTTCTTGTCGCAAAACTTCCACGTAGCGGAACAGTTTACTGGACAACCTGGTTCTTATGTACCAGTTGAAGAAACGATCAAAGGCTTTGCTGAGATTCTTGAAGGAAAATATGATGATCTTCCAGAAGAAGCCTTCCGTAGTGTAGGACGAATTGAAGACGTCATTGAAAAAGCGAAAAAAATTGGCTATTAATTAACCAGCCTTGAAGAAAGAGGGGAACCTCATGGATCAATTTTTAACAGTCAATGTGGTGACACCTGCTGGTTTGGTTTACGATCATCACGCGAAAATCGTGGTTGCACGTACGACAGATGGTGAGATCGGTATTTTGCCGCATCATGCCCCAATCATCGTTCCTTTGACGATTGATGAAGTCCGGGTCAAACGGATCGATTCAGATACTCACGTCGACTGGGTCGCCGTTAATGGCGGTATCCTTGAAGTGCGGGACAATGTTGTCTCCATCGTAGCCGATAGTGCGGAACGTGATCGTGATATCGACGTTTCACGGGCAGAAAGAGCAAAACAACGTGCAGAACGTCAAATCGAAGAGGCCAAACAAGTCGAAGATATCGACCAGCTTCGTCGCGCAACGGTTGCTTTGCACCGCGCCATTAATCGAATCAACGTGTCAAAACATTCCTAAAAAAACAAGGGCATCTTGCCTTTGTTTTTTTTTATTCGAGAAAACGTTTTAAAAACTTTTTAAAGTCTTTTCATGAAGGTTTCAAGAAAGATTATTTTTTATCTTGACATCTTTGTGGTATGATAGGAATGTTCAATTATGAAAAAGGAGCAGGAAGTATGCAAGTGTATGGAATTGATGCAATCATTCGAATCGTGAGTCATTTAGCGTTCATCTATTTAGCATTTTGGGCATTGCAATCTGTGCGGATCGATGCTTTTTTTAAAGTCTTACGAACGACTCAGATACGAATGATCATGGTGTTTCTTGCGATTGCATTAGGCTACACCGCCAGTACTTTTTTCCTTGAGTTGATTGCGTTATGTCGTAATTTATTTTTAACAGGTTTTTAAGAATTTCATTAATATATGCAAAAACACCGAATATTATGCTATAATTGGCAAGATTTGTGTGAGTCACTGCATTATTTGGAGGGAACATAAATGGAAGAGATGATCGTTCAAGGTGGTAATCGATTAACTGGAACAGTGAAGATCGAAGGGGCAAAAAATGCTGTTCTACCTATCTTAGCGGCAAGCTTATTAGCGGAAGAAGGAACAACGACATTAACAAATGTACCGATCCTTTCCGATGTATTAACAATGAAAGAAGTGATTCGGCATTTAAATGTCGCAATCGATTTTGAAGAAGAAAACAATACGATGACGATCGATGCATCACAAGAGTTAGCGATCGAAGCACCTTATGAGTATGTAAGCCAAATGCGCGCTTCAATCGTAGTCATGGGGCCTTTGTTAGCCCGTAATGGTCATGCCAAAGTGGCAATGCCTGGCGGCTGTGCAATCGGCAAACGACCAATTGATTTGCATTTGAAGGGATTTCAAGCACTAGGCGCTCAAATCATCCAAAAAGATGGATACATAGAAGCGATCGCCGATGAGTTAAAAGGCAATAGCATTTACTTGGATTTCCCAAGTGTCGGCGCAACGCAAAATATCATGATGGCTGCCGTAAAAGCTAAAGGTATCACCATCATTGAAAACGTCGCTCGTGAACCTGAAATCGTCGATTTAGCAAACATTTTAAACAAAATGGGTGCCAAAGTCTTTGGTGCAGGAACCGAAACGATGCGTATCGAAGGGGTCGATCACCTTCATGCGGTGGAACATTCGATCGTCCAAGACCGTATCGAAGCAGGAACCTTTATGGTTGCAGCAGCGATGACCCAAGGAGACGTCATTATTAAAGATGCGATCTCAGAACACAATCGTCCATTGATCTCAAAATTGATCGAAATGGGCGCAGAAGTGACTGAAGTAGCTGAAGGGATTCGTGTCGTTGGACCTGAACAATTGAAGGCAACAGATGTGAAAACAATGCCTCATCCAGGTTTTCCTACGGACATGCAAGCGCAAATGTCTGCTATTCAACTTTTAGCAGCTGGAACGAGTGTTGTGAACGAAACTGTATTTGAGAACCGTTTCCAACATTTAGAAGAAATGCGTCGGATGAATGCTCATGTCAAAATAGACGGCAACGTAGCAGTGATCGAAGGCGGCCATGAATTGCAAGGTGCGCTGGTCTATGCAACGGATTTACGTGCAGCAGCAGCGTTAATTTTATTAGGTCTACGTTCAACTGGTCGGACACGTGTCCGCAATCTAAAATATTTGGATCGTGGCTATTACAAATTCCATGAAAAATTGCAGCAATTAGGTGCTTCTGTGGAACGAGTTTCTGAAGCAGTTGAAGAAACCGTACCAGTAAACGCATAGTAGGAGTAGGAGAGAATAAAGTGAAGTTGAACCGTTACATTCTAACTAGCTTGATAAAAATTCTAATCGTCATATTATTAGCTATTTTATTGTTCTTAGCCGGAACGATGATTGGCTATGGGGTGATTGGCGACGGTAGTCCTTTTAAAGTCTTCTCTCCAAGTCTTTGGAATCATATCTTTGAGTTTATGAAGTAACCCCAAACTAGGACTTATGCCTCGTGCTGAGTCCTAGTTTTTTCTATCTGTCTTCACTGAATCGTGATCATAAAAAGAAAGGTTGGCAAGAAATGAGTAAACTTTTGATTGGCTTTGTTCGTTTCTATCAACGTTTTATTTCCCCATTATTTCCTCCTAGCTGTCGTTATTATCCGACTTGCTCAGGATACATGATCCAAGCGATCCAAGTACATGGCGCAGCCAAAGGAGGTTTGATGGGGGTAGCTCGTATCTTACGCTGCCATCCCTTTGTAAAAGGCGGTATAGATTACGTACCCCAGACGTTTACTTTAAAACGAAATACGCAAGACAAAGTCAAACCAACGTACCGTTATCGGAAAAGTTAAAAGGAATCTACAAAAATGTAAAAAAGGAGCCAAAAAGCCATGATTCGTCCAATCGACTCTAATGAAGCGTATCCTTGGGCGTTGCTGCTGGATGCAGATCCTGAAAAAGCAGTCGTAGAAAGCTATCTATATAATAGCCAAACACTTGTTTATGAAGAAGCTGGAGAAATGATTGGTGTGCTAGTTTATCAAAATCAAGGCAACAACTGGGAGATTATGAATGTGGCCGTTTCTCCAGAAAAGCAAGGAATGGGCATTGGTCGTCAATTGCTGCAAGCTGCCGAAGAAGCGATCCTCAGTCAACACCTTGGGGCAAAACGGCCGATTGTAGTGATCAAAACTGGTAGTCTGCCCTCTGCAGCCCTGACTTTGTACCAAACGCAAGACTATGTTGAAAAAGACCGGATGGAAAATTATTTCACCACTCACTATGCTGAACCGATTTTTGAAAATGGGCAGCAGTTGATCGATCAAGTTATTTTGGAAAAGCAGCTCTAATCCCATAGAGACAGTCTATGGCGATTTTAGGCTGTTTTTTTTATTGTTCTCGGAAATCGCTTTCTTCAAGTGGGGACTTACGGTAAAATAGATAGTATCAGAATAATAAAGGATTGAGGGAAAAAAATGGCGATTTTAGTCTTTGATATGGGTGGTTCAGCAGTAAAATATGGCGTCTGGGCACAGGATTCTTTGGTGAGTAAAGGCAAATTTACTACACCAAGCACGTGGCAAGAAATGAAAGCCCAGTTGCAGCAAGTAAGAGCAAGCGTAAACGAAGAGATCGAAGGGGTCGGGATCAGTGCTCCAGGTGCAGTCAATGCCCAAGAACGTCGAATCGACGGTATCAGTGCGATTCCTTATATCCATGGGTTTGACATCTACTCTGAACTCGAAGGAGTGTTTGGGGTACCAGTAACCATCGAAAATGATGCTAATTGCGCTGGGATGGCTGAATTCTATCAAGGAGCGGGCAAAGAGTATCAGCAAGCAGCTTTCGTTGTGATCGGAACAGGCGTTGGCGGTACCCTGTTTCAAAATGGTGAGCTAGTCCGTGGGGCACATTTATACGGCGGTGAATTTGGGTTGATGATTTTGGATCAAGGCAAAACATTTTCGCAACTAGGGACAGCGGTTCAGATGGCTTGGCGTTATTGTGATCGAATTGGTGTAGATCGAACCACAATTACCGGCGAAGAGGTCTTTCAACGTGCAGAAGATGGGGATGCCATTGCGATCGAGGAAGTCAATAAATTTTACCGCTATTTAGCGCAAGGACTATTCAGTATTCAATTTGCTTTTGATCCTGAAGTGATCATTATCGGTGGCGGTGTCAGTGCCAAAAATGGCTTGTTAGAAGAAGTGAATCAACGGTTGAAAAAAATGTTGGCAGATCAAGCTTTAAATGATTTTGTCCCACTGATCAAGCTATGTGACTATCGCAACGATGCCAATCTAGTTGGGGCGGCAGCCAATTTTCAAGCATTGTATCCACGAAATAGCCGCTAACATCTTGATGTAATGTTTTCAAACGTCCTTTTGACAAAAAATGAAGCAATTCGAAACGATCAAAAAGTAAGCAAAGGAAAAAAAACTTTGCTTGCTTTTCTTTTTGTTCAAAAAAATGAAAAGCGATTCCATTATTGATGGAACAGTGTTTTAAAAACACTATTTTTTCCTAGTAAAAAAATAAATTCTGAATAGGTGAAATATTCTGATAATTCGTTGACATTTTCCAGATTTTTCAGTATATTGGATAACATATTCAGGGGAAGTGAAGGAGAGGAAAATTATGAAAAAGAAATTTGCGTTTTTGTTTGCGAGTTTGTTTTTGTTGACAGCATGTAGCGCTGGACCAACAGGTGGATCAACGGATGGCAGCGGGGCTGCTGAAGGTGGCAATAAACAAGAGGGAGATACCATCAAGATCGGAACCAACTTAGAGTTGTCAGGAGCCGTAGCTGCTTATGGGACGGCTGAAAAAGAAGGAATCGACTTAGCAGTAGAAGAAATCAATGCTGCCGGCGGTATTCTTGGAAAACAAATTGAAATTATTTCGAAAGATAACAAATCAGATAACAATGAAGCTGCAACGGTAGCAGCCAACTTAGCTACAAATGATAAAGTTGTAGCCATCATTGGTCCAGCAACTTCTGGTGCTACGAAAGCGGCTTTGCCTAACGTGACCAGAGCACAAGTACCAATGGTTACACCTTCAGGTACTGACGATGCGATTACTTATACTAGTGGGAAAGTGCAAGAATTTGCCTTCCGTTCTTGTTTCCAAGATAGCTTCCAAGGAACGATCTTAGCGAAATATGCGGCTGAAAATTTGGATGCATCAAAAGCCGTGATCTTGGGAGACAACTCAAGTGATTACGCAATTGGATTGACGGAAGCATTTAAAGAAAGTTACCCAGGCGAAATTGTCTTAGAAGATAACTTTACTGAAGGCGACAAAGATTTCCAAGCAGTTCTTACAAGAATCAAAGATGTCGACTTCGATGTCTTGTTCATTCCAGGCTACTACACAGAAGCTGGTTTGATCATCAAGCAAGCGCGAGAATTAGGAATTGATCAAGCAATCATTGGTGCCGATGGATTCGGTGATGAAAAAATGGTTCAAACAGCTGGTGCAGAAAATGTCAGCAATGTTTACTATACCGGTCACTTCTCTACCAAAGCACCAGCAAACGACAAAGTTGAGCCCTTTGTGGCAGCGTTCAATGAAAAGTATGGCAAAGAACCTTCTGCTTTTAATGCGTTAGCCTATGATGCAGTTTACATGATCAAACAAGCAATCGAAGATCAAAACTCAGCAGATTCATTGGCAATTGCAGCTGGTTTGTCTGAACTGAAAGACTTTGTCGGCGTGACAGGTGAAATCACAATGGATGAAAATCATAACCCTGAGAAATCAGCAGTTGTTTTAGGATTGACTGACGGGAAGGAAACCTCAGCAGACACTGTGGAACCTTAAAAACCTGTAGTTGTTTGGCAGTGAAAACTGGGACAGACCTGATGTGTTTGTCTCAGTTTCTTTTCTCTAATGAGAAGAACCATAATAAATGATATTGGAAGTGAGTATATGGAAATGATGATCCAACAATTGATCAACGGCTTGTTTCTAGGCAGTATCTACGCCTTGTTAGCGTTGGGTTATACGATGGTGTATGGCATCATCAAGCTGATCAACTTCGCCCACGGAGAAGTTTATATGATTGGTAGTTTTATCGGTTACTTTTTGATCAATCAATGGCAATTGGGCTTTTTCCCAGCGTTATTCATTTCGATGATCGCCAGTGCAGCACTTGGGGTAACGATTGAATTTTTAGCCTATCGTCCTTTGAGAAATTCCACGCGAATTTCGGCATTGATTACGGCAATCGGGGTTTCTTATTTTTTGCAAAATGTCATGATTTTTTTCTTTTCTGCCAATGTGCGCCCGTTTCCGCAAGCAATCGAACGAAAAACCTATTCCATCGGGTTTGTTCAAGTAAGTAATGTCCAGTTATTGATTTTGGCTGTTTCGGTTACCTTAATGATTCTCTTGCAATTGATCGTGAAAAAGACCCGTATGGGAAAAGCGATGCGTGCAGTAAGTGTTGATGCAGATGCAGCGCGTTTGATGGGGATCAATGTTAATCGAACGATTTCCTTTACCTTTGCCTTAGGCTCGGCTTTAGCTGCAGCTGGCGGGATGCTGATCGGTTTGTATTATAATTCCATTGATCCATCAATGGGGGTCGTTCCTGGTCTGAAGTCTTTTGTTGCGGCGGTTCTCGGCGGGATCGGGATCATTCCTGGTGCAGCTTTAGGCGGCTTTGTGATCGGTTTAGTGGAGACAGCAGCGACAGCGCTTGGTTTTTCTGATTACAAGGATGCTTTAGTGTATGTCATTTTAATAATTATATTGTTGGTTCGTCCAGCTGGGATCCTCGGCAAAAATATCAAAGAGAAAGTGTAGGTGGCAGAAATGAAAAAGAATTTACGTTACAACTTAATCTGGCTCGCTCTGGCAGCTATTCTTTATTTTGGATTATTTGCAGCCTACAATGGCGGAATGATTAATTTGTTCTCTGATGCGATCATCGTCAATATCGGAATCAATATCATCTTGGCAGTCAGTTTGAATCTAATCATCGGCTTTTCAGGGCAATTCTCCTTAGGACATGCTGGGTTTATGGCAATCGGTGCTTATGCTGGCGCGATCCTGTCGGCAAGCAATCCAACCTTTGGCGGCTTTTTAACTGGTTTACTGGTGGGGATGCTGGTTTCAGGTGCAGTCGCATTAGTGGTTGGGATTCCGACCCTCCGTTTAAAAGGCGACTATCTAGCGATCGCTACCCTAGGTGTGGCAGAGATCATTCGGATCTTGTTGGTGAACCTACGAGGCTTGACCAATGGTCCTGCTGGAATTTTCGGATTGCCCCAATTCAGTAATTGGCAGATCGTCTTTCTCTTTGCCGTTCTATCGATTCTTGTCGTTTCAAACTTTATCCATAGCGGACCAGGCAGAGCGACTTTAGCGATTCGGGAAGATGAGATCGCTGCAGAATCGATGGGGGTCAACACAACGAAATACAAGGTAATTGCGTTTGTGATGGGGGCAGTGATGGCAAGCATTGCTGGTACCCTTTATGCCAGCTATCAGCAGTCGGTTTTCCCACGAGATTACGGTTTTATGAAATCGATCGATGTGTTGATCATCGTCGTTTTTGGAGGGCTTGGGAGTACCACAGGAGCGGTTGTTTCGGCAGTAGTGCTAGGAATCTTAAACATGTACTTGCAAGGCTTCTCTGATTTGCGCATGATCATTTATGCATTGGCTTTGATCATCATCATGATCTTTAAACCAAGCGGACTTTTAGGGACCTGGGAATTCTCCGTAAAAGGACTGTTGGACAAATTTAGAAAAAAGGGGGATGACAACGATGCCTCTATTAGAAGTTAAAAGCTTAACGAAAAACTTCGGTGGTTTAGCTGCTGTTTCTCATGTAGACCTCCATCTAGATACCAATGAGCTGGTCGGGTTGATTGGACCAAACGGTGCCGGCAAGACAACGCTCTTTAACCTCCTGACAGGTGTTTATGAGCCTAGTGAAGGCGAAGTGCTTTTTGAGACCCAAGGTAAGCCAAAACGTTTAAATGGCGTGAAGCCTTATAAAATCGCGGATTTAGGCCTTTCAAGAACCTTCCAAAATATTCGCTTGTTTAAAAACTTGACCGTAATGGATAACGTCTTGATCGCTATGAACAGTAAGCATAAAGAAGGACTACTGACGAGCATCTTGCGTTTGCCAAAGTATTACAAAAACGAAGAATCCATGAAGAAAAAAGCCTTAGAGCTGTTACGGATCTTTGATATGGATGGCAAAAGCCAAACGTTAGCGAAAAATTTGCCTTATGGCGAGCAACGCCGTTTAGAGATCGTACGCGCATTGGCTACAGAGCCAAAAATTTTGTTTCTTGACGAGCCGGCAGCGGGGATGAATCCTCAGGAAACAACAGAACTGACAAAGCTGATCTATAAGATCCAAAAAGATTTTCAATTGACGATCCTCTTGATCGAGCATGATATGAGTTTGGTCATGGAAGTGTGCGAACGGATCTATGTACTGGAATACGGGCAAGTCATCGCCCACGGTGAACCAGAAGAGATCAAAAACAATCCACGGGTAATCGAAGCCTATCTAGGAGGGGAAATCTGATGCTGGAAATTCAAAATTTAAGTGTTCACTACGGCATGATCCAAGCAGTTCATGATGTTTCCTTCCACGTCAATCAAGGAGAGATCGTTTCGCTGATTGGTGCCAATGGTGCCGGAAAAACCACGATTTTACGGACGATTTCTGGATTGATCCGTCCTTCAAAAGGCTCCGTCACTTTTGAAGGAAAGAAAATTGAGAAAGAAGCACCGCAAAAAATCGTCGCAAACGGCTTGTCGCAGGTGCCAGAAGGGCGGCACGTCTTTTCCGGTTTGACGGTTCAAGAAAACTTAGAGATGGGCGCCTTCTTGCGTAAAGACAGTGGTGTCAAAGAAGACTATGAACAAGTTTATCGCAAGTTTCCTGTATTGAAAGAACGCCTCTCGCAAGATGCGTCGACATTATCTGGCGGTGAGCAGCAGATGTTGGCAATGGGGCGGGCATTGATGTCAAAACCGCGCTTGCTTTTGCTGGATGAGCCATCGATGGGCTTGGCGCCAATTTTTATCAAAGAAATTTTTTCCATCATTCAAGAAATCAAGCAGCAAGGAACGACTGTGCTGCTGATCGAACAAAATGCGAAAATGGCTTTATCGATTGCCGATCGCGGCTATGTATTAGAAACCGGGAAAATCGTTTTAGAAGGTACCGGAGAAGAATTACTAGCAAGCGATGAAGTTAGAAAAGCGTATCTAGGAGGTTAAACAATGAGCGTAAGTGATTTTATGACGAAGACGGTCATCACCGTCGATTCACAAACACCGATCTTTGATGCAATAGATGTGATGAAGCAGCACGATATCCATCGTCTACCTGTCGTTGGTGATGGCAAATTAGTAGGGTTGATCACAGAAGGAACGATCGCTGAAGCAACTCCCTCAAAAGCGACCAGCTTAAGCGTTTATGAAATGAACTATCTCTTAAATAAAACGACGGTCGCTGATATCATGTTGAAAAAAGTGACCACGATTGAACCGGAAGCTTTATTAGAGGATGCGATTTCGGTGATGCGAAGTGAAAACGTTGGGGTTTTACCAGTCATGGATGATGATGCCTTAGTGGGAATCATTACCAACAATGATATTTTCGATGCCTTTTTGAAAATCACTGGGTACCACGATGGTGGAACACGAGTGTCCATTGAGATCACGGATGACCATGTGGGTGTTTTAGCAGACGTGACGAAACTCCTTGCGGATCATCAGATGAGTATTTTGACGATTGTGGTAAATCGGATGGCACTAAAAACAGTTGTTGAGATCCAAGTAGAATCACGGCAAGTCGCAGCAATCGAGAAAATTTTAAGCGATGCAGGCTATACCGTGACGAGTGCTGTCTTGACGAACCAGAAGTGATCTAAGAAAAAGTAGCTGATCGTAAAGATTGGCTACTTTTTTTATTTCCAGAAGAGATTTTCTTTTTCTTTTGTTGCTTTTCTGTTAAAATAGGAAGGTGCTGTAAAGAAAGAGGTGCAACCATGTCTAAGAAAAATAAAGATATCGAAGTACGTATTGAAGAAACAACAAAAGCCATTCATGGCAAAGACTATACCGTCAATGAATTATTCATCGGAAAAAAACGCATTGGTGAGATTTTAACAACTGGACCAAAAGAATTTCAAAGCTTTTTAGGGGATGAAGATCTAGGTTCGAGCAGAAGCTTAGAAGCTGCCATCGAGATGATTATTCGTCAATGGAATTTACATGAATAATTTCTAGAAAAATTTACTTTTTGCTCTTGCAATTTGTTATCTTTTTCGGTATTATAACTATTGTCAGGTTTGAGAAAAACCTTTTGGAGGAGTAGCGAAGTGGCTAAACGCGACGGACTGTAAATCCGTTCCTTAGGGTTCAGTGGTTCGAATCCACTCTCCTCCACCATTATTGGGGTATAGCCAAGCGGTAAGGCAACGGACTTTGACTCCGTCATGCGTTGGTTCGAATCCAGCTACCCCAGTCAAAGAGATACGTAGAAAAAAACAGCAAGCACTCTTGCTGTTTTTTTGTTATTTAAAAAGAATCGTGTTTTTTTATAAGTACTTAAAGAAACAGGAGGCTGATATGGAAGAAGCCACTTTCAACAAGCTAGTTTCTACGAAATTGAAAAAAGCAATGGTTGCTTTGGGGCATTTCTATGAAACAGGTATGGAGTGGAACGGAAAATCACAGTCGATTCTTTCACAGAAATTTCTTTCAGAGAATTTAAAATATTTGGGCATTTTTGGTTCTGTTTGGTATACTTAGGCAAATCAGTTCCTTTGAGAGAACCATTTTATAGCATGAGAAACGAGCGATGACAGGAATATTGCCGATTTTCGGAAGTGATAACTTTACTAGATGGGGGCTTAACGAAGATGGGAAATGAAACGACTTGGGAGAACACAGACCGCCTTTATCTGTTGTGTCAACCAATCATGCAGGTAAAATCGCTAAGTCAGCAAGAGTTGAATGGCTATGAAGTCTTGCTACGTAGCGAGAAGAACAACCGATTTCCACAGCAAGAATTCAGCACAATGATTCAAACTGAAAGTGGCAATCAGCAATTGATGAGATGGTATGCCAAGGAATTGCGGCGTCTATGCAAAAAAAAGCCGGAAACCCGCTTTAGTGTCAATATACATCCACAACAGCTGCTGTGGCAGTCTACGTGGTCCTTTTTTGAAACGATGGCTGTTTATAAGGCGCAGTTGCAGATTGAATTGACGGAACACCCCGTACGCATACAGCAAGAGTCATTTGATTTGTCTGTAGCCATTGCAAAAATTAAAGCTTATGGTTATGTGATTGCGGTCGATGATATCGGTTGCGGACAAAATACCCTCTCGTTGGTCTTTGCCAATCTTGCCAGCGTTGATTGTTTGAAATTTTCGTTGTTACCGTTTATTCAGCTTGATGAGGAGATTGGCTTCAGCTTTTTGGCTTGTTGGTTGAAGGTTGCCCAAAAATATCAGCTTGAGCTGATCGTTGAAGGGATCGAGAACCGCGAAAAAATGGTCCAGTTGCTTGAGATGGGGGTGCATTTGCAACAAGGATATTTATGGTCTAAAGGAGAGCGATTGTGATGGAATGTTAGAACGAGGCGTGCTTTTGGCGTTTGGTTTGCCGCTGATGATTGCCAGTTTACTGGTGACCGCAGATGTTTTTGTACGAAGTGTGCAAAAAATATCGGTTTCTCGTCCATTTAAGTATTTTATTATTGGTATTCTGACGTTTACGCATTTGTATTTTATTCTTTCTTTCTCAATGAATTCAGTTGGGTTTATCTGTTATCAATACACAACTGCTTTTATTGCGAGTCATTTTTTCTATGGTGATCGTGGCAAGATCTTGATTTTGATAACGCCGTGTATGGTCGTTTTCTATTTACTGTTTGTCGGTTTTTCTGACATTGGCAAAGCCTTTTATTTACCGCTATTAGGTGTCGGTGTCTTTGTCCTTGATTTTCTCTTATCAAAAATCAAGTCGCTGCGTCCGCAACAGCAATTTTATATGATGTATTTTTTGACCTGCCTGCTCTCACCGCGTTTTTCGATGCTAGTCCATCATACGACGACCTATGACTGGGAAGCGATGTTGGCAGTATTTGTTGGTTCTTTCGTGCTGCTAGGAAGTTTTATGTGGTTGCATCGATTGATTGAGGGGCAAGAATACCAAGTACTGGCAGAGTTAGCGAATAGTAAGATCGATGCGTTGACCGGCTGCTTCAACTATGGGACCTATAACCACGATCTGCTTCAAGCCGTTTCACAGAAAAAGACTGTGACGATCGCCATGATCGATCTCGATCACTTCAAAAAGGTCAACGACCGTTATGGTCATATCGCCGGAAATGAGCTATTGAGAACTTTCGCCTCACGGACGGCCACTTTTTTAGAGGCGCATTTTGCCGAGACCTTTTCCTTTTATCGTTATGGCGGAGAAGAGTTCTGTGTCGTGATCGAAGGGGATGTCAAAGAACAGACCGTAGCTGCGATGACGACACTGTGTCAAACCATTTCTAGTAGTATGTTTCCTGTCGCTAATTTTGAAAAAGGGACGATGTCTTTGTCTTGCGGCGTTGAAGCGAGCACCGTTTGTCATGGGGATATCTTGGCAGCCGTCGAAAGAGCCGATCAAGCACTCTATCTCGCAAAACAAAGTGGTCGAAACCGGGTGTGCACCTTACCTGAGACGTAAAAAAATAATGAAAAAATGATTTGCACAAATTCACAAAGAATTAAATCTTTATGCACAAATTGTTAGTAATAATAAAGAAATAATGTTATTTATTTACAAAATATACATTTTGATTATTTTATTTATCTTGAGAATCTTCGCATATCAACAAAAAGATTGAAACTATGTATAATTTCTGGTAAATTATTCTAAATCAAGAGTGATAAAAACTGTCAATAATTAATAGTGATTCTTACTTGATGCTTTGTCCGCTTTTCCAATGAAATGTTTCTGGAATTGTCCCGTCGAATCAGCAAGTAAGGGTTCTTTTTTTTAGAAAGGAAGCACAGGAAATGGCAAATACGCTGGTTGTCAATACACTCGCAAATTTAGGCGCAATTATCATCAATATTTATTTGTTATTCAAAATCAGTGACGGATTCGTTGGCCAAGGGACGTTCAAAGCGAAACAGATCGCAGCGGCGATTGCTTGTGAAACCGTGGTGGGGATGCTGATGATGAATTTCTCTTATGTCGTATACGAAACGCGATTTGACCTGCGCTTCTTGCTTTACGCTTTTTCCATGAAGTATCTGGGATGGAAGGTGACCGTACCGACGATGGTCAATCTAGCGTTAGGGCGTTTCTTGTTTGAAGTATCAAAATCTTCTTGGTTGAACTTATACCTTACGTGTTTTTTGATAGTGACACTGACATTTCTGCATGCCTGGGCCAAACGGCGATTTACTGACAAACAAGAGTTGTTCCTATCAATTACCTACTTGATCGCTATCTCCTTTCTTTTTGGTTTTTATTTGACGGGCGATATTCAAAAAACGACCCTAATTTATATAGTTTATGGCATTCTCGCCTATACGTTGGCGTTTTTCCTTTACTCGATAGTCAATGATATGCAGCGCATTTTGGCATTGGTCAAAATCGATGATCTTACGCAGTTGAACAACTTTCGTAAATTTCAAGATGACCGTCAACGCCTAGATACGACCGAGGTGGACTTATCGATCGCTTTGATCGATATCGATCATTTCAAAAATTACAATGACCGTTACGGACACCGTGCCGGGGATGTGATTTTGCAAGAAATCGCTCGTATTTTTTCGACCTACTGTACGGCGAGCAATCCGGTCTATCGCATCGGTGGGGAAGAGTTTGCGATCTTGATCCAAGGAGACGCACAGGCTGCTGCTTATCTCCTTGAAAAAATTCAAAAGCGCATCCGTTACCAAGAAATCATCTTGGATGCCGGTGATTCGGTCAGCATCACGTTGTCGATTGGGATCGCACAACGGCAAAGGGGTGAGTTGCTACAGCAAACGCAAGAACGTGCGGATCAAGCATTGTATCGAGCCAAACGCAGCGGTCGCGACCAACTCTGTCTTTACTGATGGGGGTGGCTTCTTTTCTTTTTTTGTTTTCAAAAATACTACCTTAAATGAGGAACGCATATGGAAAATAGTTTAATCATGATTCCTTCGCTAGAACCTGACCACAAACTGCTGGCTCTGGTGGAGAAAATTCGTTTGCATAATCAGCACCTGCCGATTTTGGTCGTGGATGATGGCAGTGGGGCAGCTTATCAGTCCGTCTTTTCGGCATTGGCACAGAAGTTTGGTTGTCAGGTTTTGACCCATCCAAAGAATCAGGGAAAAGGCGCAGCCATCAAAACCGCTCTCACTGAAGTGCTGACAAACCAGCCAGCTGTTGAATTTATGGTGACCATTGATTCGGACGGGCAGCATGAGTATACCGATATGATGGCTTGCTTAGCAAAGGCCCAAGCCCATCCGGACAGCATTATTTTAGGGACCCGATCCTTTGGCAAAGAAGTGCCCTTGCGGAGTAAGTTCGGCAACATTTTGACCCGAAATATCCTGCGTTTAGCGACTGGTCTTGCTATCGAGGATTCGCAGACGGGCTTAAGGGTTTTCCCTCGAAAATTCATGACAGATTTGTTGGCGATCTCAGGTGAGCGTTTTGAATATGAAACGCGGATGCTAATCGAAGCCCAGAAGCGGGGGTGGCCGATTCTTTCACAACCGATCGCCACCATCTATATTGAAGAAAATGCCTCTTCCCATTTTCGGGTCTTGGCAGATTCTGTCGCTATCTATAGCGTCTTTTTGAAGTATTTGTTTTCATCTGTGGTCTCCTTTTTTGTCGATGTGATCGCTTATGCGTTATTGATCCATTTCTTGTCTGTCATCAATCTGTCCTCCATCGTGATCGCTTCGTTGGGTGCCCGATTGATTTCGGCGATCGTCAATTACTACATCAATCGCGAGCTTGTTTTTGGTCAACGGACAAAGAACAGTATGCTGCAGTATTTTTTATTGGTGATCGTACAGATTTTGCTGTCCTCTTTTCTCGTCTACCTGATTTATTTGATCCTACCGATCGGAGATTCTGTGTTGTTAAAAATAGGCGTCGATTGCCTGCTCTTTTTCTTTAGTTACCATGTGCAAAAAAATGTCATCTTTAAGGAGTGATTGAGGTGGAACAAAAACGTTTGCCTTGGGCGAAAAAAGTCGTTTACTTTCTGGCGTTTGTCTTTTCGCTGATCTATTTATCATGGCGGGGGCTGTATACATTGCCATGGCACGAGTCTTGGTTTGCCTTGCTGTTTGGTTTGCTGCTTTGGGGCAGTGAGATCGTATCGAACTTTACGGGCTTGCTGTTGATTTGGAACAAAAACAAAGCAAAGCCCTTTGAAAAACCGGTCGTGCCAGAAGCCGACTATCCGGCGATCGATGTGTTGATTGCTACTCATAATGAAGAAGTGCCGCTTTTATTAAAAACGGTCAATGCGGCAGTTCATATGAAATACCCCGATCCCAAAAAAGTTCACATCTATTTGTCAGATGACACCAACCGTCCAGAGGTCAAAGCACTGGCAGATAAATTTGGCATCGGCTATATCGGATTGATCGGCAATCAGCATGCCAAGTCAGGCAATCTCAATCATGCATTATCAAAAACCAATTCGCCGCTAGTGGCGACCTTTGATGCAGATATGATTCCTTACTCAGATTTTTTGCTGGAAACAGTGCCATATTTTGTGGCAAATCAGCAGGAACGCCGCAATGACCAGACCATCAAACCGTTGGGCTTTGTTCAAACACCGCAAAGTTTTTACAACGCGGATCTTTTTCAGTACAATCTTTTTTCAGAAGCGGCGATCCCTAACGAGCAGGACTTCTTTTCCAGAGAAGTCAATGTTTTGAACAACGCCCATGATACCGCTATTTATACAGGTTCCAATACGGTGATTGCACGAGAAGCGATCGAAGCCGCTGGCGGATTTCCGACGGACACGATCACGGAAGATTTTGAATTAGGCGCCTTGATCAATTGCCAAGGTTATCGCAGTTTATCAACACTGCAGCCAATGGCCAGCGGTCTGTCTCCAATTGATATCCCAAGTGCCTTAAAGCAGCGAATTCGCTGGGGAAGAGGAGTGGTCCAAAGTGTCCACAATCTCCATCTTTTTAAGAATAAGACGTTGTCTTTGGCGCAAAAAATGGTTTTCTTAAACAGCTATTTGTATTGGTGGTCGTTTCTACGACGGCTACTATTTATTTTCGCGCCGATTTTGTACACCGTCTTTAATGTAAGGGTCGTAGAGACAAACTTTTGGGTCTTGCTGCTGTTTTGGCTGCCAAGCTATACGTTCTTGCATTTGGCGATGCAGGATTTGAGCAGTGATATTCGAACGCAGCGTTGGGGCGAGATCCAGGAAACGATTTTTGCACCTTACCTAGTGATTCCTGTCTTTTTGCAAGCCATTGGCATCAAAGAGACCCGCTTCAAGGTGACTAATAAAGCAGCAACTCAGTCTAAAAAAGACTTGTTGTTTGTGGTGCCGCATTTGTTGCTGTTGATTTTGACGATTATCGGCTTAGTGAAGTTTAATTACGGCAAATTCGGCTCAGAGATTTTCTACGGCAGTGTGTTGACCTTCTGGCTGCTGACCCATTTCTTTAACTTAACCTTTGCGGTCTTATTTTATCTCGGTCGCCCGATTTATCGAACGACGGAACGGTTCAGAGCCCATTATCCTGTTGAAGTTTCCGACCAAGACGCCAGCTATTCTTTGATGACAGAAAATATCTCAGAAAATGGCTTGTCCTTCGTTTCTGACGTTCCTCTTTATTTTCCGCCAGATGCGCCGCTGACTTTTAAAATCACCCGTAATGGCTACCAAGCAGAGATGACTGGAAATATTGTCCGCGTCTTTTCTGGAAAAGATCGATGGGTCTATGGCGTTGCTTTAAACCAGTTGACAGAAAAAGATTACTTAGCCTATCTGCAGATCATTTATGATGGCTTCAATCAAAGCCTGCCGGTTCTGCGGGATCCGTGGATGACCTTCTTTGACAGTCTTTTTGAAAATCTCGGTAAGCATCTGCTGCAAGCCAAACAAAAGCCATTGCCGCCTCAAAGAGTGCCCATACTGACCATTGATCAAAAATGGCACTTTGATGAAGGAACCTATGCGGTCACAACATTTGGTTTTGATCAGTTCACGTTGGCAAAAACAGAGGAGGTCGAGATGCCGGTCCATCTAAACTTACCGATCAGTAATCTTGTGCTTCACGCTGAAAAAGCGACGCTTCAGCCAAAAGAAAATCAAGTGATATATCAAGTAAGCAATCTTTCAGAGCTGCGTTCCACAGTAGCCCTCCAAGAATGGGTAGACAGCTTGCTGAGAAAGGAGGCAGACGATGATCGAGATCCTGCTGCGATTTAGTCTATTTGGTTTATCATTAGCTGGCTATGCCTATCTTTTTGTACGAGTTTGTCATTTTACCAAATACATTAGCTGGATCGCTGCCTGCTGTTTGCCGATCCTCGTTCTTTCCTTTGTCGCATATGGTCCCAAAGGATGGTTGATCTGGGGGGCCTGGTTTTTATTTGGTCTTGGCTTACTATTATGCGTTTGGCGTTTTTGGCAGGAGCGCCATCAGGTGCGCTGGGGTTTACAAGAGCCCATCATGCTGTGGTTTTATGGCTATTTTGCTTTGTTCGTTTTAACATTGCTTCACAGTCATTTGACCCACTATGACAACTTCTCTCATTGGGCGACGATCGTTAAATTCCTTTATACGCAGGGACAATTGCCAACGGCAACCGATGCCATCATCAGTTTTACTTCCTATCCTTTAGGCAGCTCACTGTTTGTTACTTATACAGCAATCATCGTTGGCTATCATGAGAATGTCTTGCTGATTGGTCAATTGATTTTGATTTTCTGTAGTCTGTATAGTTTTTTTGCGATTATTCGTGATCCGAAAAGAAAGCTGGCTTTTGTCTTGGTCTTCACCAGCATGGCCGTATTCAATTATTTTAATATTGCGATTCGAATGAATAATTTGCTGGTAGACTTCATTCTTCCCGTTTTAACTTTGGCAGGCATCTCCGGGTTATTTTCTTTAAAAGGCAAAGTGCTGCCTTCAATCAGCTACTTTCTTTTGATTGGCGCCTCTCTTGATTTGGTCAAAAATAGTGCCGTCTTTTTTCTGCTGATTTTAGGTGGCTATTTACTAGTCTGCTTATGGCAGGCATCAATTCGTTGGCGGCAACGGCTAGGCTTGATGATTGTAGGATTAGCTGCCATTGGGCTATCTGTCCTGCCGGCGATTCTTTGGAACCTGCATGTCAAAGCGAATTTTCCTAAATCGAAGCATGAAGTCAGCGTGACCGCTTATAAACAGATTTTTGGTGAAAAGGATTCTCAGATACTGCAGCAGATTACGGATGTTTTTGTCAAAACGATCACGGATGTTACGACGGTTTCCACGCAAGGGATTCTCTTGATCCAGGTCATCCTGTTGGGCAGTTGGCTATTTGTCCGATTTATTATAAAAAAACGCAATCCATTTCTAAAAGAACTGCTGTTGATCGATGGTATTATTGGTCTCTATTACTTGGGTATTTACGCCATGTTCTTGTTCTCGATGCCCACTGATGAAGCACTGTCTTTGGCAGGGTTCGATCGCTATGCTTCGAGTATTGTGATCTTGGCATTAGGTTTGATGACCTTTTTCATGGTCCGGGGCATTGATCATTTGTATCATGAACAAGCGATCGATCGGCGAAACTACCGTAGTTTTGCCAGCTTGACCACAAAAAAAATCTATCAATACAGTACCTTGATTCTGTTATTTTTTGCGACATTGCTGATCCTTTCAGAAAATAATGGCATGCGTTATACCAATCGTGAATATGCTGCTTCGATTCCAGCACAAGTTTCAGCCGTTACTGGCGATCGCTTTGACCTAAACCAGAAAAAATACTTGGTGGTCAGTACCAATAAAGAAGCAGTAGACAGCTACTTAGTTGGCTATGTCGGCAAATATTACTTGTTTTCACCCAATGTCGATGGTCGAGAGAATTTCCTCTTATCAGATGCAGATTTTCGCACGCTATTAAAGCAATACGATGAAGTCGTCGTCTTAGAAGAGCACTATACCTTTAATGCCATGACGAAGAAGCTAACAGGCAAAACCTTTGCCCCTGGTGTTTATTCGGTGGCGGAGGTGTTGGGGCAATAAATGAAGGAATTTCTCAAGCGCGTCTCCTTATTAGAGAATCAATAGTAAAAATACCAATGAAACAGACGTATCGTTTGTTCATTGGTATTTTTTTTCTGTTCCCACTGAGTAATATCCTCTATACTATGAAAATACCAAAGGATATGTAAATAATCTGTATTAAACGAAAGGGTACACATGAATAAAAAAACGGCGCAATATTTTCAGTGCCTATGATTTACTGTAATCAATGCAGTAAAAGTAAGTGTTTTCATTTTTTTGAGAAACAGCTACCATTAGAAATGTAGACGAGGTGAAAGTTTCATGATCAGTGAACGGGAAAAAGCAATTATTCGATATCTCTTAGAGAATGGACCAACAACGGTTGCTAAAATTGGGTTGCATATGTCGCTTTCGCAAAAGACAGTTTCGCAATCGCTAAAGAGAATGGATGAATTTTTGCAGGAAACAGCAATAAGGCTTGTTCGCAAACCTAGAGTAGGTGTATTTCTTGATGGCGATTCAGCTGAAATTCTAAAGTATCTTGATGGGCACGAGGAATCAAACTT
Source organism: Enterococcus sp. CR-Ec1 (assembly GCF_002850555.1). NCBI lineage: Bacteria > Bacillati > Bacillota > Bacilli > Lactobacillales > Enterococcaceae > Enterococcus > Enterococcus sp. CR-Ec1. Next base: position 2,746,629 of record NZ_CP025223.1, on the reverse strand, counting down.
ACCGACGAGCAAAAAAGATCGTATTCAGTTTCTTTGCTTTGAAATACTGAAACAAAAAACGTATTTTACGCGTCAACAACTGCAAGATGCACTCTACATCAGTAAATCAACTTTAGAAAATGACATGGGGCAGGTAAGCGAGATCTTTCGTCATTTTAACGTTACGATTGAAGTTTTACCGGGGAAGGGTTCCTTTTTGAATTTGTCAGAACAAGAAAAACGTCGTTTAGCATTTGATTTGATCTACTATTTCTGGGGTGGAAATTGGAAAATAACACAAGAGCAGCAACGCTATTTGCATTCGATTCAAGGAATTCCTCAGTTTGTTAATGATTTTATTGACCTGACAAAGATTTCTTTAGTTGATACGCTCTTACAAGAGTATTTGAAAAAAGAACAAATTACGCTTAATGATGCTGCCTATCACTCACTATTGCTTCATCTTATCATCATGATTGATCGGGTCAAAGAGAAGAATTATCTGACTTTCGAAGAAAGAAGACATCCTTTGATGGAGAATAGAGCTTTTTATCGTTTTATTGCTTCAATAGAAGAAACGTTTTCTCTGTCGTTGCCAGTTTCGGAAGTTCATTATATTTCGCTTCATATCTATGGGGATTCGTTGATGAAGAAGAATGACTCCGATGATTTGCTTGATGAAACGATACGCAAATTGATTCATGAAACGATCTCCCTACGCAATGAAAGTCTCTTGTTAGGATTGGTATCACATATCAAAGAAGCTATTTATCGCATTCAAAAAGGATTAGTCATTCATAACCCTTTTCTAAATGATGTGAAGAAGAATTTCCCTTTGTCTTTTGAGGAAGCGCTTCGATTAGCTCATGCCTTAAATTGGCAGTTTTCGATTTCGATCCCCGAAGATGAGGTTGCCTTTCTGGCCGTACACATCCAAGTGATGAAAGAACAACGAGAAGAAAAACAACCGAAAAAAGTGAGTGTCTTATTAGTTTGTAGCAGTGGGAAAGGCACTTCACAGCTATTAGCTGCTCGTATTCGGAGGAATTATGAGCAAATCGATATTTCTAGGATTCTTTCAATTCAAGAGTTGATTCAGACCAATATTTATGAGGACTTGATTTTATCGACAGTGGATTTAAAAATCGATTCGATTCCAACAATCCATGTTTCTCCTGTACTGAATAAAGATGAGCAGCGAAAAATAGAAGCCTTTTTAAGAAAAGTCGAAGAAAAACAAAATGGTTCTTTCAGTCAGTTTGCGAAATTGATTCATGAGGACTTGATTTTTTTAGATCATCATTTTGAAGATTATCAAGAGGTGATTACATTTATTGGGGAGCAGTTGATTACTCGTGGGTATGTAAAAGAGGAAATGATTGACTCTTCGCTAAAAAGGGAACAGCTTTCCTTTACTTCTTTTGGACGATTCGCAACACCTCATGGTACACCAGAATACGTGAAAAAATCAGCGATTGTATTTTTACGTCTTAATAATGAGATCCACTGGGGAGAAACAAAGGTGAAATATGTCTTTTTCATCTGTATCAAAGATGAAACTGTACAAGAACTTGAGGAAATCTATGACACGATGCTTAATGTGATGGAATCAGATGAACGAACCTTCCTCCTTAAAGGGACGAAAGAGGAATTAAAAAAGTATTTACAAGGGGGAACATAAAATGAATATAGAAACACTACTACCTTTTGAACATATTGTTCTTGGTCTAGAGGCAACCACTAAAGAAGAAGTGGTCCGTCAGTTAGCAAAAATATTGGTAACTGAAGGAATTGTTCAATCCGAAAATGAGTATGTTCAATCAGTTATGGAAAGAGAAGATCACTCGACCACAGGAATAGGCAATAATATAGCAATCCCCCATGGAAAAAGTCGTGCAGTTTCTGAACCCGCAATCGTTTTTGCTCGGTTAAAGGCACCATTAGAATGGCAATCCTTAGATGATGAACCAGTAACGGTTGTGATTATGCTTGCTATTCCTGAAGAACATCAAGGAGACACCCATTTACGGATCTTATCAGAAATTGCCATGAAATTGATGGATGAAGACATCACAGAAGCGCTGAAAAGCGAAACAGATAAAGAGATTATCGCGAAACTATTAAGCGAATAAAACGGAGAAAAGGAGAAAGAAGAATGAAGAGAAAAATTATTGCAGTAACGGCGTGTGCCACAGGAGTTGCCCATACCTTTATGGCGGCACAGGCGCTAAAAAAAGCAGCAGCGAAACGTGGGGATTTAATCAAGGTTGAGACACAAGGAGCAACAGGTATCGAAAATGAATTGAACGAGCGGGATTGTCAAATTGGGGAAGTTGTGATTTTTGCCGTTGATACGAAAGTGAGAAATGAGGAGCGTTTCAATGGCAAGGAGATCCTTAAAGTCCCGGTAGCAGCCCCTATAAAAAATGCAGAAAAAGTAATTGAAGATGCATTAAAGCTGATTGATCAATAAAGAGGAGGAAAATCAGATGAAAAATTTGGCAAGTGAAATGAAAAATCATGTTTTAACAGGAATATCTTATATGATTCCTCTGGTGATTGCCGGAGCAGTTATCATGGCGATTTCTCGAGTAGGCGGATCAATATTTGGGATCGTCGATATTTGGGATGCCTCTCATGGAGAAAGTGCGAATACGATCATCCGATTACTCCATAGTTTAGATGGATTCGGTGGCATCGCTTTAGGATTGATGTTTCCCGTAATATCGGCATTTATTGCTTATTCGATTTCCGATAAGCTAGGGATAGCCCCTGGTCTTGTTGGAGGTATGTTAGTAAAAGACATTAACGCAGGCTTCTTAGGCGCAATTGTTTCAGGGCTGATCGCTGGGTACATCTGCTTGTGGATCAAAAACCATATAAAGCTGCCAAAATCGATGGCATCGGTAGTTCCAGTGTTCTTAGTTCCTGTTTTAGGTACTTTAGTCACTGTCCTACTTGTGAATTATGTGATCGGTACACCATTTGCAGCTATCAATGTGGGCTTAGAGTCATGGTTGAACGGATTGAGTGGCGGAAATGCGGTCGTGATGGCGGCAGTTGTAGGGGCAATGGTTGGATTTGATCTTGGAGGGCCAGTAAATAAGGCAGCTGTGACAACCGCGATGGCTTTATTGACAAGTAACGTTTATGCACCAAACACTGCAGCACAAGTGGCGATTATCATTCCGCCAATTGGTTTAGGATTAGCGACTGTTTTTGCAAAGAATAAATACAATAACGAACTAAAAGAAGCAGGAAAATCGTCGATCATTATGGGACTAGTAGGTATTTCAGAAGGAGCGATCCCATTTGCGGTGGAAAATCCACTAAAAGTGATCCCAGTGAATATGATTGGTTCAGCGATTGGTTCTGCAATGGCTGTAGGTCTAGGAGCTGTCAATACAGCGCCAATCTCTGGTTTTTATGGTTGGTTCACCGTAGAAAAATGGCCACTGTATGTTTTATCGATTGCTACTGGCTCATTATTTATTGCGATTTGTACAAGCTTGCTACGTTCAAAAGATGCGGGGAAAGAAACAGATGCCACGATGGAAGAGTTTGACGAAGCGGCTTGGGAAGAGCAGTGGGAAGCATAGCTATGACAAATGTACACATAGTAAACCACACCCATTGGGATCGTGAATGGTATTTTACTTCGATGGACTGTGTCGTTTTGAGTGACCAATTATTTAGTGATGTACTAAAAGAACTAAAGAGGCAACCGACTGCATCTTTCGTGCTAGATGGACAAATGTCTATTCTGGACGATTACTTAGAACTCTATCCTGAGCGCTTGACTGAGGTCAAAGAGTTGATCGCCAATGGTCAATTGTTCATCGGGCCTTGGTACACCCAAACAGATGCCTTTTTCGCTTCTGGTGAGTCCATCATTCGAAATGCCATGATTGGTATATTTGATAGCAAAAAATATGGCAGCTATATGCCGATCGGTTATTTGCCAGATACATTTGGTTTTAATGCTCAAATGCCAACCATATTGAACGAAGTTGGACTTGATAACATTATCTTTTGGCGAGGCATCGATTTAGGGGAACAGGTCAAATCCCCTTACTTTAAATGGACGAGTTTAAGTGGGCGAGGTTCACTGTATGCGGTGAATTTTCCTCAAGGATATGGTGCACAGCAGCAATTGGAGCCAACGAGCAGTTATGTAGATGGCAGACTCGATAGAGGTGTTGATTTTATTAAGAGCTACGCGAATGAACCTGAAATCTTGATTCCAACTGGAAATGATCAGTTAGGCATTGTTTCTGCCATAGAAGAAAAACTAACGAAAATCAATCAGCTTGGAAAATACAAGTATCAATTGAGCACCTATCCAGCATTTATGGAGATCGTCCGTCAAAAAGAACTGGAAGTTTATCAAGGAGAGTTTCGTGCACCGGTTTTTGCACGGGTTCACAAAACGATTGGTTCTGTACGAATGGATCTGAAACGTGAGATTTTTCGATTAGAAAACAAATTAGTTTTAGAAATTGAACCAATGTTAGTTATTGCGAAAGATTTAGGGATCGAATTAAGCAATCGCTTGCTAATGAAAGCTTGGAAAAAGTTATTTGAATGTCAAGCCCATGATAGTTTGGCAGGCTGTGTATCAGATAGTGTTGCACAAGATATCAGTCATCGGTTAAAAGAAATCAGTGAGATTTGTGAGAGCATTGAAAATTTGATTTTAAAAAGAATCAGTGAAGGACTCGCTTTACAAGCCAACCAATTTCTGATTCTTCATCCAACACCAGTGCCATTTCAAGGAGAGAAATTAGTTAAGATCGTATCCAGAACCAACAATATCAAGGTTATTGGAGCTGATTCATCTGTACTTGAAGCAGTGTATATCCCAAGCAGGAAAAATATTATGGAAGAAACTCCGGCTGGCAACCGTTTTATTGAAGAAGAGGGGTATTATCTGTTAACCGTTCAAGTGACCTGTGCCTTTTCAGGCCTTGGTTATCAAGTCCTTACATTTGAAGAGCAAGAGACAACTCCCGAATCGTCTTTAGATCAAAACACATGGATTAGAAATGGAAAATACATGCTTTCCTTTGAAGACGGCCACCTGATTTATTCAGATGGAAAACAACAGATCTTGGATTTCTTGTCGATCATCGATGATAGTAATGCCGGTGATACGTATGACTATTCGCCTATTTTGAATGATCAACCGATCACGCTTCGTTTTGCCAGCTGCAAAGGGAAGCAAGAAACATTGGCTTTGGAAGGAAGTTTACAGCTACCGTATACGATCGAAGAACGGATGAAAGGAATCGCCACCAAAACATTCGCTTATACATTGACCCTCCAACTGACAAAAAATGGTGAGGTAAACGCAAAGCTACGTTTTAAAAATACGCTTTTAAATCATCGGATTCGAGTGAAAGCTCGATTAAACAAGCCGATAGAAAGAGCGGTTGCGGCCATTCAATTTGGCTATCTTGAAAAAAGAAATCAAACACTGGAAAATTGGCAAGAAAAATATGCAGAAAAACCTGTCAATATTGAACCATTTGAAAAACAAGTGGTTGTTTATGATCAAGAGAACGCCCTCGTTTTTTATAGCGAGCAGAGCAAAGAGTATGAATATATCGATGACTCCTTATATGTAACGGTACTAGCTACAACCGACTCTCTAGGAAAACCAGATTTGTTGTATCGACCAGGTCGTGCTTCTGGCGATACAACCAAAAAGGGACATATTATGATGGAAACACCTCTTGCTCAAATGGAAAACTATGAGATGGTCTTCGATTTTTCCCTAAGGGTCGCATCAACAGCTATTTCTGAAGAGTTGTTGGTTACTTGGAAAACTGTTAAAGAACAGCCATCGATTTCTTATCAATTGCAAGATTTGAATTACTTTATTTATCGTATAGACAATAAAATTCAAAAGCGCATTGATCCATTATCTCTGACCGACATGTCTCTTTCTTTGTTGTCTTGCAGCTTAGAACCAGGTGTGGGAGTCAGTGCGCTCCATAATGCTTATTACTCTGAGGGAATCGTTGTCCGTTTCGTCAATTCAACGAACAAAGAACGTCCTCTTGAGCCCAAAAAATTATTTAATGGGTACGAATATCAGCGAATCAATTCCTTAGAAGAACCGCTTGAAGCGGATCATATCATCCACGCTTATGGAGTAGCAACCTATTTATTAACTAAAAACTAGGAATAAAGAACACAAAATTTGTCGAGAAGGAATTGCTTCTGTAACGTTTTCCTCTACAAGATTTTGTGTTCTCGCTTTTTTACAATATTTAGAAGGAGTTTTTATGTCCGTACAACTTTTATTGCTTGCCTCACTGCCTGCACTAGGATGGGGCTTAATGCCAATCGTCTCTAAATTGATGGGAGGAAAATCAGAGGAACAACTGCTAGGAACAACAATCGCAGCCTTGATTTTCGGTAGTGTATTTGGTTTCTTGAATCAAGTGAGTTATGCCATGGTGCCATTTTTCATCAGTTTATTATCTGGGGTTTTTTGGGCTTGCGGACAATACTTCCAATTTCTCGCTTTGGAGAAAGCGGAGGTTTCTAAAGTAATGCCCGTCTCCGTCGGGACCCAATTATTATTTGTTACATTAGCATCTGGCTTCTTTCTCAAAGAATGGACAGATTTAACGACTGTAATTTTCTCAATCATGGCATTAGGAGTCATTCTAACAGGTGTTTTCCTTGTAACTAAGACAACTCATCAGCAAACAGGCTTAACACAGCAAGTACTTCTTTATCTATGTTGTTCTTCAGCTTTTTTGATGCTATATGTGACAGTCACTGGTCTGTTTCAGATAAGTGGCGCACAGATTTTCTTGCCTCAGGCAGTAGGGATGTTTCTCGGGGGAAGCGTAATTTCCTTGAAAAGTAAGCAACAGTTGCATTTCCGCAAAATAATCCGCAATTTAGGTACTGGTAGCACATGGGTTATAGCGAATACTTCGTTATTCGCTGTATCGTCTTCTTTAGGTGTAGGCGTAACCTATTCATTTTCTCAAATGAGCTTACTTGTTGCTACTTATGGAAGTATTATCCTCTTAAAGGAACAAAAAGTTGGCAGAGAAAAGCAATTTGTAGCTCTTGGTAGCTTGCTCTATATTGTTGGTGTATTAGGGATGAGTTGGTTGAAATAACTTTGCACCTGAGCAATTTTAGTTAGTGATCAATAAAGTAGCAGATAACAGTTTAACCAATAGATGCAAAGAAACATGAAATCAGTGAATGATTTCATGTTTCTTTTTTACCGTCCATTCTCCGTTTGTCGATAATCACTAGGTGAAATGCCGACTTTTTTCTTGAATAAACGGCTGAAATAGGCGGTGTTTTCGATGCCGATCGCCAATGAGATCTCTTTGATGGAAAGACGAGAATAGCGCAAAAGGTCTTTCGAGTAAGAGATGCGTTTGCTGATCTGGTACTCGATGGGGGGCAAGCCCATGTATTTGGAAAACTCCTTGACGATTTGATACTTATTGATATGGTACCTTTCCTCCAAAGATTCCAAGGTGATCCCTTGACGGAAATCCTCTTCTAGCTGGTCACGAATCTGCAAAATATAAGGCGGGATCTCACTATCCGAAAAATCGAGATGATATTTTTGCAGGAGCAGTTCGTTGAGTAGCTGATGGATCAAAACAGAGCTTTGGAAGGCAGTTTTCGCATTTGGTTCTGGCTGTAACATTAATAAATCTTGTAAGACCAAATGGATCGGATTTTGGCGGCTGCTGGCAGGATTTGTGTGAAAAACTGGACTGCCATTTTTGAGAAATTCATCATAAAACGCTGCGACGTTGGCGCCATATAGATGGATCCAGTCCATTTCCCAGGGCTCTTGACTAACGGTGCGGTAGTACTGATAGTCTAGGCAGTCGATAAAAAACACATCACCTGCTTTTAATTGATAGCTTTTTCCTTTGTAGCGCAATTCACCGCAACCGGACAATGTATATTTGATCAAATAAGAAGGCAGGTTCTCTCGTTCTGTAAAGTAAGGTTTGCTGGCTTTGAAATAGCCGATTTCTTGAATGTAATAGAAAAGTTCACGCTGCTTTTGGGTTGAAGTATTGATGTAACGCAGTGAATCGGTTGACCATGAGTGGTTGGCTTTTTCCCAGTAATCCATCGGATCCTCCTTTTTACCAAGATTGTGCAAGTCTTTATCAAAATTGTGTGATGAAACTCGTTGATTGTCAAGCTAAAATTGAGGCAACAAGAATGAATCAGTAAATTGTAATCGATTTATTTTTAACCAAGATAATGAAAGGTGGAGACCAGTGAACACATTTATCGCAATCGATATCGGCGCATCAAGCGGTCGTCTGATGTTGAGCCGTTGGGAAAATGAGCAGATCACTTTAGAAGAGATCCATCGCTTTAAAAACGGCTTTCGTCCCCTTGAAGGCTTTGACCGCTGGGCGATCGATTATTTGATCCAAGAGATTTTAGTAGGACTGCAAAAAGTGAAACAAGCCGGTATCAATGACTGCTTCGTCGGAATCGACACCTGGGCAGTGGACTACTGTTTGATCGATCAAGCAGGCGAACGTTTAGGCGACCCAGTCGCTTATCGAGATAGTCGCACCAATGATGCGATCGCGGCTTTTGGCCAGCGCTATTCTTTGCAAAAACTGTATGAGAAAACAGGCATTCAGCTGCAGCCCTTCAACACGATTTTTCAATTAGCTACAGAAGAAGCGCAACTGTTGCAAAAAGCCGACAAACTGCTGTTGATTCCAGATTATTTGGGCTACGTTTTTACCGGCAAGATGGTCACGGAAAAAACCAATGCCTCGACGATGCAGCTTCTAAATGCTAATACCCAAACATGGGATGTAGAATTATTAGCTGAGATTGGCGTAACAGAAGGACTGTTCCCACCATTGGTTGATGCTGGAACGGTTTTAGGCACACTGCAAACTCAGAAGTTTCCAGCCTATGATTTGCCACAAGCGACCTTTGTCACTGTCGCTAGTCATGATACGGCGTCGGCGATCATCGGTACACCCGGAGAAGGGTCAGAGTGGGGCTACATCAGCAGCGGGACATGGTCATTGCTGGGGATCGAAACCAAAGTACCCAACGTTTCCCTTGCCGCCTTCGATGAAAATTATACGAACGAATGGGGTGCCCACAACACGATTCGCTTTTTAAAAAATATCATGGGCATGTGGCTGATCCAAGAAGTGGCTCGGCAGCAAGATTATCAGTATTCCTATGCAGAATTGGCGGAATTGGCGCAAGCAACGCCTGCTTTTCAACAGTTTGTCGATGTCAATGATCCTCGTTTTTTGAATCCAGAAAATATGATTACTGAACTGCAAGCGTATTGTCGAGAAACCCAGCAGAAAGTTCCAGAAACCGCAGGGGAACTGGCTCGCTGTGTGTATGATAACTTAGCGCTTTGTTATGCCAGCGAATTGCAAAAGCTGGAACAGCTGACAGGTACGACGAACAAGCTGCAAAAACTGCATATCGTGGGGGGCGGTTCCAACAATCGCTTTTTAAATCAACTGACGGCTGATGCTGCGCAGCTGACGATCGAAGCTGGCCCAAGTGAAGCAACGGCGATCGGCAATCTTTTAATGCAGATGATGAGTGCTGGCATCCTCACGTCGCTGGTTGAAGCACGCCGCGCGGTCAAACACTCATTTCCTTGCAGTGTTCATGAACCACAGCCTTTTGATCACAAGATTTTAAGCAACTATCAACGTTTTATAGAAGGAGAAGGAAAAAATGACAACGATTCAACAGCGTTATGAAGAAGCTAAGACAGCATATGCCAAATTAGGCGTCGACACGGATGCGGTTTTGAAAAAATTAGCCGATGTGAAAATCTCGATGCATGTTTGGCAAGGGGACGATGTCCAAGGATTTTTGAGTGATGAAGCATTATCTGGTGGGATCTCTGTAACGGGGAATTATCCTGGTGCTGCCCATACCCCAGAGGAGTTGCGCCAAGATTTAGAAAAAGCCTACTCTTTGATTCCTGGAAAACACAAATTGAACCTTCACGCCATCTATTTAGACACCGAGGAAGCAGTGGATCTAAATGAATTGGAGCCGAAGCATTTTGAAAAATGGGTTGCTTGGGCGAAGGAACAAGGCTTAGGTTTAGACTTCAATCCAACCTTTTTCTCACATCCCATGTTCAAAGATGGCTTTACCCTTGCTTCACCAGATGAAGAAGTTCGTCAGTTTTGGATCGAACACGGCAAACGTTCGCGTCAAATCGCTGCCTATATGGGGAAAGAAACTGGGCAAGTCTGTGTCAATAATTTCTGGGTGCCAGATGGCTACAAAGACAACCCGATCGATCGTTTTACACCACGGGAACGCTTGATGACAGCATTAGATGAGATTTTTGTTGAAGAATTGCCAGCGGAATACACAGTGGATGCCGTGGAAAGCAAGCTGTTTGGTCTTGGTGCCGAAGCCTACACCGTCGGCTCTCATGAATTTTATATGGGCTATGGCTTGACGCGCGATAAATTGATTTGTTTGGATGCTGGACATTTCCATCCAACCGAAGTGATCTCCAATAAATTGTCTTCATTGGCACTATTCAGCAAAGGCATTTTGCTGCATGTCAGCCGTCCTGTACGCTGGGATAGTGATCATGTCGTGATCATGGACGATGAATTGCAAGAGATTGGCCGCGAATTGGTTCGCAATGACTTATTGCCAAAAACCAACATTGGGTTAGATTTCTTTGATGCAACGATCAATCGGGTCGCTGCGTGGGTGATCGGGACGCGCAATACTCAAAAAGCGTTGCTAAAAGCGATGCTAGAACCGATCGAAGAACTAAAAGCAATCGAATTGTCAGGTGATTTCACCACTCGTTTAGCCATGACGGAAGAATTAAAAGACTATCCGTATGCAGATGTTTGGAATTACTTCTGTGAAAGCCAAGGGGTACCAGCAGGTCTGGATTGGCTATCAGAAGTGAAAGCCTATGAAGAAACCGTCTTAAAAGCCAGAAAGTAGGAGAACGATGAAAAAAATTGATATTTTACAAGCGAATTTTGTACAAGAAATGATGGAAACGACAGCAAATCTTTACCGTTTAGGGTGGGATGAGCGCAACGGTGGCAATATTTCTTACTTATTAACAGAAGAAGAGATCTTGCCTTTCATCGATCCGCAAAGCGTCTTGCGGGAAATTCCCATGATTTTTGATGCTACGGCACTAGCCGGCAAGTACTTTATTGTGACAGGTTCAGGAAAATACTTTAAAAATGTAGCCGCACATCCAGCGGAAAACCTTGGTGTGATTCGGGTCAAAGAAGATGGGCAAACATTGGAATTGCTTTGGGGCTTGGAAAATGGTGCGGTGCCAACGAGTGAATTGCCAAGTCATTTCATGAGTCATATCGCTCGCTTGTCGGTCGATCCAGAAAACCGAATCATCATGCATAACCACGCATCGCATCTTTTGGCCATGAGTTTTACCCATGAGTTGGATGAACGCAGTTTCACGATGACCCTGTGGCAGATGTGTACGGAGTGCTTGGTGGTCTTCCCAGAAGGTGTTTCCATCATTCCTTGGATGGTTCCAGGAACGAACGAGATCGGCGAAGCAACAGCTGCTAAAATGAAAGAAACCCGTTTGGTACTTTGGCCGCAACATGGCATCTACGGTGCTGGCAAAGATATGGATGAAGTCTTTGGCTTGATTGAAACGGCAGAGAAAGCTGCGGAAGTGTACACCTATGTTAAAGCGCAAGGCCCAATCTTACAAACCATTACAGATGAAAATCTGAAAAAATTGGCTGACGCTTTCAAAGTCACTCCCCGAGCAGGCTATCTTGAGGTATAAGTAATGGTAGAAGAATAGAAAAGGCTCTCAGTCTTTTCTATTTAAACTATATTGTGAATAAACAAACAAATGGAGGTAGGAAGAATGGCAAATAGAATGATTTTGAATGAAACATCGTATTTTGGAAAAGGAGCGATCGAGAACGTACCGACCGAATTCAAAGCACGAGGGTTCAAAAAAGCGGCTGTGATCACCGACAAAGATTTGGTGGAATTTGAAGTAGCAACCAAAGTGACGAAATTATTGGATGAAGCAGGTGTCGACTATGCGTTATATGATGGGATCGTGCCCAACCCAACGATCCAAAATGTCAAAGACGGCTTAGCCTTTGTCAAAGAAGCCCAAGCCGATTGTATCATTGCGATTGGCGGTGGTTCACCGATCGATACGGCAAAAGCGATCGCAATCATTGCTACGAATCCTGAATTTTCAGATGTGATTAGTTTGGAAGGCGTGGCAGACACGAAAAATCCATGCTTGCCGATTTTAGCGGTACCGACAACTTCTGGGACTGCAGCCGAAGTAACGATTAACTATGTGATTACAGATGAAGAAAATCATCGGAAATTTGTTTGTGTAGATCCTCACGATATTCCTCTAGTAGCCTTTGTGGACAGCGATATGATGATGGGGATGCCGAAGAGCCTGGCAGCTGCAACGGGGATGGATGCCATGACCCACGCCATCGAAGGCTTCATCACCAAAGGCGCTTGGGAAATGACTGACATGCTGCACATCAAAGCAATCGAGATCATCGGGCGCTCATTGAGAGATTCCGTGAATGGCGATCAAGCAGGACGAGAAGCGATGGCACTAGGGCAATACATTGCCGGTATGGGCTTTTCAAACGTCGGCTTGGGCTTAGTCCACGGCATGGCACATCCATTGTCCGCTTGGTACAACATTCCTCACGGAGTAGCGTGCGCGTCTTTGTTGCCAACCATCATGAAATACAACAAAGACTTTACGGGTGAAAAATACCGTGAGATCGCGATCGTTTTAGGCATTGAAGGGGCAGAAACGATGTCACTTGAAGACGTCCGAGATGCTGCTTGCCAAGCAATCGATCAGTTAAGCAAAGATGTGGGCATTCCAGCGACCATTTCTGAATTAGGCGTCAAAGAAGAAGATATCCCAGCCATCGCCAAAGATGCCTTGAACGATGTCTGCACACCAGGCAACCCGCGGGAAACGACTTTAGAAGAGATTATTGAGCTTTATCGTTCGTTGATGTAAAAGCTCAAATCGTTCCTTTCAATGAGCGTGCTTATTTCGCTTGCTGTATAGGCGCTCAAACCTGGATTGCTCCTTAACGACGGTTGAAGGGTTTCGATAAACGGCGTTTTCCTTCTCGTTTCATGGGAACTAGCAGCTTTTCTTATTCCAACAGTTGAATAATGAACATTGATGATAACACTGACTTTGTTACAGCCATTTTGAAAAATGGCTGTTTTTTTTGTCCTTAACGTTGTATTGTAATTCTTATTATTGATCATCTTTGTCCCATGAAGGGGACAAAGAATGATAGAACGCTTACATTTCCTGGTGCTATGATAAGTGTGTAGAAAGGAGAACGGTTACATGACTGTTATGGAACAACGAAAGAGAAAAATCATCCATATTCTTTCCAATACGAGAGAATTTGTCACAGCCGATGAACTATCCGCAGCGCTTCGACTTTCTACAAAGTCGATTTATCGCATCGTAAAAGCGATAAATGAGGATGCCGCGATTGACTATGTGATTCTCTCAGAAAAAGGGAAAGGCTACCGCTTAAGTTTCCATCATCAAGAAAAGCCCCAGAGTCAGAAAGCGGAAATGCCGAATGCGCTGACACCAGTGGAACGCCGTAACAAGGTGATGGAGGAGCTATTGCTTATTTCACCCAAAAGAAAGAATATTTTTTCCCTGTATCAGCCTTTTTATGTGAGTGAAACGGTCATCAACAGTGATGAGAAATTAATTTCTGAAGCTTTGCAGCGTTTTGAGCTGACGGTTTCCCGCAAAAATAAAATGATCGGGGTGAACGGTGCAGAAAAAAATATCCGTCGTGCATTGCAGGAGTATATCCAACAAACCCGCAATATCCGCTTGGATGATCTGCATGTGACGAATGAGGCGTTCAACCGTTATGATGCGGAGTTTGTTTTGCGACAGCTGAATTTGATTGAAAATCACCTAGGCTTAGTAATACCACATCCTTATAACATTAATCTTTTTTCTCACCTGTATATCTTATTGCGACGGTTTCGCAAAGTAGGGAATTCGTTTAACGAGGATATTTTAGATGAGAAAGAGAAACAGCAAATGCAAGAAAACCCAGAGTTAGCCACCATCGCCAAGGAGATCATTGGCAATAGCGAAGAGTACTTGCATACGAAATTACCAGAAAACGAAGGCTATTATATGTATCAATACCTCGTCTCCTCACGGATGCAAAAGGCCACGGATGAATTAGAGGATCTGTCAGAACAAGTAAAACTGATTTCCAATGCATTTATAGAAAAAATGAGCACTCAGCTGCAGCGCTCATTTGAAGACGAGGAGTTATTCGGTAAATTGGCTCGCCATATCAAACCAATGATCAATCGGTTGCGACATGGGATCGAAGTCAAAAACAATCTTTTGGAGCAAATCAAATTAGAATATACAGATTTGTTTTTTGCTACCGAAGAGACTGCAAGAGAAATCTGTCAAGTGTATGATTTGCCAGTGCTCACAGAAGATGAAATCGGCTTTGTCACCCTTTACTTTGCTCAAGCGATCGAAGAACATCCCCAACAACTCAAGGTCATGATCGTCTGTACTACGGGAATCGGGACCTCCGAATTATTAAAAGTAAAAGTGCATAAGAAGTTTCGTGAGTTGGCAATCACCGCTGTCCTACCTTCTCGTGATGTGGAAGCGGCTTTAAAGCAGCACCCGGATACGGAGATGATCATCTCAACCGTTCAATTAACGATCGATAGTCCGATTCCGGTCGTGATCGTGAGTGCCATGCTGACGATGGAAGACCAAAAACGCCTTGAAGCGATGATTGGGAGGGTGAGAAATGACTAAATTCCCTTTGTCCCTTACTTTAGTTTCAACAGAAGCTGGAGAGACGAAAGTCGATGTTTTAAGGAAGATTGCAGCAGTTAGCCAAACAATCGGGCTGACGGAGAGCAAAACCTTGCTATTTGAAGCTCTGCAAGCCCGAGAAGCGAGCGGCAATACGATGATTGCTGAAGATTTTGCGCTACCGCACATTGAAAGTGCTGTGGTGAAAAAAAGCGGAATCGTCCTCGTCAGAGGTGAAGAAGTCCTTTGGCAGGGAACGCTGCAAGCAAAAACGATTTTTGCGATCCTGATGAAGACTAACGAAACAACCGCGGTGAAACAAGCAGTCATCCGTTTAATGAAATGTTTCGCCTATGAAGAAAATCTGCAATTCATTGCAGAAAAATCAAAAGAAGAAATCGAAGCCTTCCTTCTCAACCAATGCGGCTGATAGGAATGAATGATCAATTCAGTAAGGCAAGAGGTACTCAACTAGAGGAGGAAAACGAATGGATATTTCAACAGTGATTGATCCAAAAATAATCAAAACCAACATGGAGGCAGCTTCTAAAGAAGAAGCCCTGCAGCAATTGAGTCAGCTTTTATATACCAATGAGTACTTGACGGATCAGGCAGCATTTTTAAAAGATGTCTATGAGCGGGAAGCAGTTGGTCAAACAGGGATTGGCAATTACATTGCCATTCCCCATGGAAAAAGTGCTCATGTGAAGGAGATCGGCGTAGCAATCGGGGTTTTAAAACAAGAGATCCCTTGGGAAACGTTGGATGGCAAGGGAGTGAAAGGAATTATCTTATTTGCCGTCGGTGATGACACGGAAGGGGCGCAAAAGCATTTGAAACTGCTCTCTTTGTTCGCTCGGAAATTAGGAAATGACGAGGTGACGGCTGCCTTGTTGAAAGCAAAAGAGCCGCAGCAAGTGATTGAAGCATTTCAAGGATAACAGAAAATTTAAGGAGGAATTATTATGAAAATCGTCGGAGTATGTGCATGTACAGTAGGGATCGCTCACACTTATATTGCGCAAGAAAAGTTAGAAAATGCGGCAAAAAAGGCAGGTTACGAGATCCATGTGGAAACACAAGGAACGATCGGCCGTGAAAATGAATTGTCACCTGAAGCGATTGCGGCTGCAGATGTCGTGATTTTAGCAGTTGACGTCAAAGTAGCAGGACGTGAACGATTTGAAGGGAAACGGATCATTCAAGTGCCGACCGAAGTTGCCATCAAGTCCCCAAGCAAATTGTTGGAAAAAGCCAAAGAGGTCGTTCAACAGCAGGCGGTCTAAGCAAACCGAAGGAGGAAGGAAACTATGGAAAAAATCAAAGCATTGAATTTAAAAGGACATTTGTTGACAGCCATCTCCTATTTGATTCCGATCGTCTGCGGTGCCGGATTCTTGATTGCCATTGGCATGGCTTTCGGCGGCACCAGTCAGGGACAACTGGTGCCAGGTGAATTTACGATTTGGGATGCTTTAGCTACGATGGGAGGCGCAGGACTCGGGTTGCTTCCGGTGGTCATTGCGACAGGAATTTCTTATGCGATTGCCGAAAAACCGGGGATCGCGCCAGGGTTTATTATTGGTTTGACAGCCAATGCCATTGGTGCAGGTTTTATTGGAGGAATCTTGGGCGGCTACTTAGCTGGATATCTAGTAATTGCTATTTTACGATTTATTAAAGTACCAAATTGGGCGAAAGGCTTGATGCCGACATTGATCATTCCCTTTTTGACCTCTTTGATCGGTGGTCTGATCATGGTCTATATTATCGGTACACCGATCACTGCCTTTACGAACTTACTAACGAACGCATTAAATAGCTTAGGCTCCTCTTCATTATTGGTTTTTGGTGCGGTCATCGGCTTGTTGAGTGGCGTTGATTATGGCGGACCAATCAATAAAACGGTCTTTGCTTTTGTTCTGACGATGCAAGCAGAAGGGATCAATGGACCGATCACTGCGTTGCAATTAGTCAATACTGCAACACCAATCGGTTTTGGTTTAGCATTCTTTATTGCAAAATTGTTCGGCAAAAACATCTATACGCCTGTAGAAGTGGAAACGTTAAAATCTGCCGTACCAATGGGTGTGATCAATATCGTTGAAGGGGTGATCCCAATCGTTATGAACGATATCGTCCGAGGGCTGATCGCAACAGCTATCGGTGGCGCTGCTGGAGGTGCTGTTTCAATGGTCTTAGGGGCAGATGCAACGGTACCGTTTGGTGGTGTGCTGATGCTGCCGACTATGACTCGTCCATGGGCTGGGGCAGTAGCTTTGTTGGTAAATATAGTAGTGACTGGGATCACCTTGGCTTTGATCAAGAAAAATGTCACTGAAGAACAAGTAGCCGCGCAAGCAGAAGTGGAAGAAGAAGAAATCGATTTAGATGATATTCAAATTTTCTAAGAAAAGCGATTCAATTGAAAGAAGAATCGTTCCTCTCAGTACAAGACTGATCGAGGAGAAAGGATAAGTCTATGAACAAAGTTGAATTTTCACCGTCACTGATGACGATGGATCTAGATAAATTTAAAGAGCAAATCACTTTTTTGAATGACCAAGTGGACTCCTATCATATTGATATTATGGATGGTCATTACGTACCCAATATTTCCCTATCCCCATGGTTTATTCAAGAGGTCCGCAAAATCAGTACTTTGCCTTTGTCCGCTCATTTGATGGTCACTGAACCTGCCTTTTGGGTGCAGCAGCTGATCGATATCAACTGTGAATGGATTTGCATGCACGCTGAAGTTTTGGATGGGTTAGCATTTCGTCTGATCGATCAAATCCATGATGCTGGATTAAAAGCCGGGATCGTCTTAAATCCTGAAACGCCAGTATCGGTCATTTTGCCTTATATCGATCGTTTGGATAAAGTCACGATCATGACGGTTGATCCAGGGTTTGCTGGCCAACGCTTTATTGAAGGGGCGTTAGATAAAATTGTTGAACTGCGGGAATTACGGGAAGAATACGACTATCACTATGTCATTGAAATGGATGGTTCCTCCAATCGGAAATCCTTCAAACGGATCGATGAAGCCAATCCAGACATCTATATTGTCGGACGCAGTGGATTGTTTGGTTTAGATGATGACATTGCCAAAGCATGGTCGATCATGGTCGCAGATTATCAAGAAATGACTGGAAAAGTTTTGAGTAGCTAAGCAAAGCCGAAAGCAAAAGAACCGGACGACTCAAGTTGCGGACTGTTAAAAAGAGGAGCATTAGATGCCTCCTAGCCTGTAAACTTTGGGTGTCTGGTTCTTTTCTATTGTGAAAAGGCAGTGAATAGAAACATGCTGGCTGAAGAAAGTGAAGGAGGCAATTTAATTGAAAAAATTATTTGATAAAATCGATCAATTAGGAGTGAACACCCTTCGTACATTAAGTATCGAAGCCGTACAAAAAGCCAATTCAGGACATCCAGGATTACCGATGGGGGCAGCACCCATGGCCTATGCCTTGTGGACCAAACACTTGAAAGTCAATCCAACGACTTCTCGCAACTGGGTGGATCGTGACCGCTTTGTTTTGTCTGTTGGACATGGTTCGGCTCTATTGTACAGCTTGTTGCACGTGTCTGGTTACGATGTGACCATTGAGGATCTAAAAAACTTCCGTCAATGGGATAGCCACACGCCAGGACATCCAGAAGTCGATCACACAGACGGCGTGGAAGCAACCACTGGACCTTTAGGACAAGGGATCGCTATGGCAGTCGGTATGGCGATGGCCGAAGCCCACTTGGCTGCAACCTACAATCGCGACAAGTATCAAGTCATCGATCACTATACCTATGCCTTATGTGGCGATGGGGATTTGATGGAAGGTGTTTCGCAAGAAGCTGCATCCATGGCGGGTCACATGAAATTAGATAAACTGATCGTCTTGTACGATTCAAACGACATTTCCCTAGATGGTCCGACCTCAAAAGCTTTTACAGAAAATGTCGGTGCGCGTTTTGAAGCGTATGGCTGGCAACACATTCTCGTTGAAGACGGCAATGATTTAGAAGCGATCTCGAAAGCGATCGACGAAGCAAAAGCTGAAAGCGACAAACCAACCTTGATCGAAATCAAGACTGTGATCGGATACGGTGCGCCAAATCAAGGCACCTCTGCTGTTCATGGTGCGCCGATCGGTGCCGAAGGCATTTCAGCAGCCAAAGCGATTTATGGCTGGGAATACCCAGAATTTACCGTACCCGAAGAAGTTGCCGCGCGCTTCAAAGAAACCATGATCGATGAAGGACAAAAAGCTGAAGCCGCTTGGAACGAAACTTTCCATGCCTATGAAGCAGCCTACCCAGAACTTGCGGCGCAATTCAAACAAGCCTTTGCGGGTGAATTGCCAGCAGATTGGGATGCAGCATTACCAAGCTACGAAGTTGGCAGCTCACAAGCTAGCCGGGTATCCAGCAAAGAGATGATCCAAGCCTTATCCAAAGCCGTCCCTAGTCTCTGGGGCGGATCGGCTGACCTTTCTGGTTCCAACAACACGATGGTGGCAGCAGAAAAAGACTTTGAACCTGGCCAATACGAAGGCCGTAACATTTGGTTTGGTGTCCGAGAATTTGCGATGGCGGCAGCCATGAACGGGATCCAATTGCATGGCGGTACGCGAATCTATGGTGGAACCTTCTTCGTCTTCGTTGATTACTTGCGTCCAGCGGTGCGCTTGTCTGCGATCCAGCATGCACCTGTGATCTATGTCTTGACGCATGACTCCGTGGCAGTTGGGGAAGATGGACCGACCCACGAGCCAATCGAGCAATTAGCTAGCGTCCGTTGCATGCCAAATGTCCAAGTGATTCGTCCAGCAGACGGCAATGAAACCCGTGCTGCTTGGAAACTGGCTATGACAACAACGGATAAACCAACGGTCTTAGTCTTAAGCCGACAAAACCTACCAGTGATCGAAGGCACGCAAACTGGTGCGGATGAAAATGTCGCAAAAGGTGGCTATGTGATTTCAAAACAAGCCGGTGAAACACCAGCGGGGATTTTGATCGCCACAGGTTCTGAAGTGAATCTTGCGGTCCATGCACAAGCTAAATTGGCAGAAGAAGGCATCGATGTATCGGTGGTCTCCTTACCAAGCTTTGATCTGTTTGAAGCACAAAGCTCAGAATACAAAGAAAGCGTCTTGCCAAAAGCAGTGAAGAAACGCGTAGCGATCGAAGCGGCTTCCCCATTTGGTTGGGAACGTTACACCAGTTGTCATGGAAAAGTGATCGCGATCGATCACTTCGGTGCATCAGCACCTGGCGACAAAGTATTAGCAGAATTCGGCTTTAGTGTTGAAAATGTTGTGAATACCTTCAACTCACTATAATCAAAAAACAGGCGATCTTTAGAGGGAACATTCCTTTGAAGATCGCCTGTTTTTGTTTACTAAAGAAGCATGGCCAAATCTGCGCTTAATTTTTCTCTATTGTTAAAAGGAGCCATGAAATCATCTCTCGATAGCACTCATCAGCGATCGCATTTGGTGTCCGATCAAAGTCATGCTGATCTAAATCGAGCCAAAGTGTTTTGGCACGGGGGACTTGTGCTGCGAAAGCTTCGGAGGCGCTGAAGGGAACGTCTGGATCTTTTTTGCAATGAACGACAAAGCAAGGAGGAAAGTCTTGGTAAGCGGCAGCAGGAATCGCCAAGGCTGCCAGCTGTTCCCGATTGCCTAAATAACGCTGCCAGTTGCCATATTGACGGGCGGAAAGGTACAAAGGGAATCGTTTTTCTAACGTGCCGTGGGTGATTGGTTGGCTTTCGATCATAGCTTCGGCGTCGAGTGGCGGGACTTTCGGAAATTGCGTGTAAAAGCGTGCCGGCTGCAAAAATTCTTTACAAAACAACTCTTGGTAACCGTAAAATCGGATCAAGCCCTTTTGCTCCGAGTGCTTTGTGCGTGCGGTCAGTAAGGTCGCTAAAAAACCGCCGGCGGAGCGACCGAACAAAACGTACTCATTTGTACCAACGCCGCTGAAGTGCCAGCCTTCTGTCAAAAACCACTCCACGGCCTTTTTTGCATGAAGGTAGATATCGTGTAGCGCTACTTCGGGAGCCAGTGGATAGTCGAACAGGTAAAGGCTAACACCGGCAGCCAGCAATTGGTGGACATAATCCTGCGGAAGGTCTTCCCGCTGACCATAGAGGAAGCCACCACCATGAAAATACAAAAGGCTGATCCGAGGCTGCGCTGCTTTTAGGATCGTCACTTCTAACGGCAAAGTGCCGTAGGTGTCAAATTGGATTTTTTCTGTTTGCGCAAAGGCATTTTTAGGATAAACCATTGTTTTCTTCCTTTCTCTTCTTCGATAGTATAAGGAAGAGTATAGGAGAAGGAAGCGGTTTAAAAAACAGCGTTATGACTAAAAATAGAAACGGTTTTGTCGAAAGTGAACAATGATGTCCTTCAGTAACACGCTTACAATAACCGTATAAATTAAAGGAGGCAGAACAATGGAGTTGAAAAAAGAAGTAGCGGCAATGATCGATGCATTATCTCAGATTGGGAGTGATCCAACTGGAGGAATGACTAGACTGCTTTATACCGATTCATGGAAAGAAGCGCAATCATTTGTAGAAAAACAATTAAAAGAAACTGGCTTAACGACGTCCTATGATGCAGTCGGCAATCTCTTCGGCAGAATGGAAGGCAGCCAGTATCCAGAAGAAACGATTCTTTCAGGGTCACATATCGATACCGTCGTCAACGGTGGCACATTAGACGGTCAATACGGGGTCGTTGCTGCTGCTTTAGCGATCAAGTATTTAAAAGAGACCTATGGACAACCTTTACGCTCCTTGGAAGTCATCTCAATGGCAGAAGAAGAAGGCAGTCGTTTTCCAACCGTTTTTTGGGGAAGCAAAAACTTTGTCGGAGAAGCCAAAAAAGCCGATGTTGAAGCGATCGCAGATTTTGAAGGCAACAGCTTCGTGGCAGAGATGCAACGCCAGGGCTTTGACTTTCGCGACCCACAAGAACCGGTTCGATCAGACATCAAAGCCTTCGTGGAAATCCATATCGAACAAGGCAGTGTTTTAGAAAAAGAAAATTTGCAGATCGGTGTCGTCAATAGTATCGCTGGTCAAAAGCGCTACACCTTTGTCTTAAAAGGACAAGCCAATCATGCAGGAACCACACCGATGGGCTATCGCCAAGATGCTGTGTATGGTTTTGCCAAAATGTGTGCCGCAGTGATCGACCGTGGCTTAGAGCTTGGGGATCCATTAGTAGTGACATTCGGTAAAGTTGAGCCAAAACCGAATACGGTCAACGTGGTTCCTGGTGAAGTGTTGTTTACGATGGATTGTCGCCATACTGATGGGCAGCTATTGGATGCCTTTACTGCTGAAGCAGAACAGATCATTCAAACGATCGCCCAAGAGCATGACTTGACAGTGGAGATGGATCTATGGATGGATGAACGCCCTGTGCCGATGGACGATACGATCGTTGCCACGGTGGAACACGCGGTGAAGCAAACTGGCAAACGCTACAAAGTCATGCATAGTGGGGCGGGGCATGATTCCCAAATCATTGCACCACATTTTCCAACGGCGATGCTGTTTGTACCAAGTATTGATGGGATTAGCCACAACCCAGCCGAAGCAACGACTATCGAAGATTTAACAGCTGGGGTAGAAGTTTTAGCAGCTTCCCTTTACGAGCTAGCATACAAAGAATAGAAAGCAGGGACACACATGGGATACAAAAATAATAATACGGGCTATTTAGATGGATTGCTGCAATCACGAGCAGTCATTAGAAAAAATAATTTTGCGATCTTGCCGCATGATGGGCTAGTGAATAATGTCATTCCAGGATTCGAAAACTGTGAATGTTCGATACTCGGCACACCAAAATTAGGGGCGTCTTTTGTCGATTACATCATTTCATTCAAAAAAGATGGCGCCAACCAATTGGGCTTCGGCGGTCCAGAGATCGAGAGTTTCTTGTATGTCATCTCGGGCAAACTGGAAGTAAGTGATGGCAAAGAAACCCATACATTGACGGACGGAGGCTATATCTATCTGCCTGCTGGAGAAAAACTGTATATGAAAAATCTCCAAGAAGAAGCGACAGAAGTGTTCTTGTATAAGAAGCGTTACCAACAGTTAGAAAATCACCAATCCTACAAAGTAGTGGGGAATCTTTCAGAGTTGACACCGATCCAATACGAAGGGATGGCAGACGTCTTGCTTTGGGATTTCTTACCGAAAGAGTTGGGCTTTGACATGAATATTCATATCCTTTCCTTTGAACCAGGGGCAAGTCATGGCTACATTGAGACCCACTATCAAGAACACGGGGCGTACTTACTGTCAGGTAAAGGGATGTATAACTTAGACAATGAGTGGTTCCCGGTGGAAAAAGGCGACTACATTTTCATGAGTGCCTATGTACAGCAAGCGGCCTATGGTGTTGGTCGTGACGAACCATTGACCTATATTTATTCCAAAGATTGCAACCGCGATCCGGAAATTTAAAGGAGTTTAGAAAATGGAAGAGACGGTTATTGTACAGTCACAAGAGTTACAGCAATTGATCCAAAAAAAATTAGCGGCTGCTGGTTTGTCTGAAGCGCACGCAGCAATCGTTGCAGAGCATTTGGTCTTTGCCGATGCCAGCGGGATCCACTCTCATGGGGCTGTACGGGTAGACTATTACGCAGAGCGGATCGCTAAAGGTGGAATGAATCGCACTCCACAGATCACGTTTGAAGAGACTGGGCCGAGCTGCGGGATCGTTCACGGTCAAAATGGCGCAGGGCAGGTCGTTGTATTAGAAGCGACAAAGCATGCCATTGAGATGGCTAAACGTTCTGGGATCGCGGCAGTTGGTGTACGGAAAACGAGTCATAGTGGGGCGCTATCCTATTATGTCAAAAAAGCTGCAGAAGCTGACTTGATTGCATTATCTATGTGCCAATCAGATTCAATGGTGGTTCCTTTTGGCGGCAAAGAAAATTATTTTGGTACCAATCCAATCGCATTTGCCGCACCACGAAAACAGGGGGCACCGGTGGTCTTTGATATGGCAACGACGGTCCAAGCGTGGGGCAAAATATTAGACGCTCGCTCCAAAAATAAAGAGATTCCTGCAACATGGGCCGTTGATGCCCATGGCAAGCCAACAACGAATCCGCATCATGTTCATGGGTTATTGCCAATCTCAGGACCAAAAGGCTTTGGGTTGATGATGATGGTGGATATCTTGTCTGGAATGCTCCTAGGGCTGCCTTTTGGCAAGCATGTTTCCTCTATGTACAACGATCTGACGAAAGGTCGCGACTTAGGGCAGTTTATTTTGCTGATCGATCCGCAACGCTTCACAGATTTAGACACATTTAAAGAGTCGGTGGAAACGATGATCGAAGAGCTGCACGCCATACCGGCTGCTGAACAGTTCCAGCAAGTCTATTATCCAGGCGAGATCAATCAACTAACCTATGAAAAATATATGGCAGAAGGCATTCCCATCGAGAAGAACATTTATCGCTATCTCATTAGCGACACGGTTCATTTTGACCAGTATTCTGGGTCAGATGCCTTTGCACAGACAGGAACAGGAGAGTGAGGAGACCCATGTTACACACTATTATTCAAAAAAACAATTACCAAGATTCCATTGTTTTAATGCTTTTGACCAATCGTCTACTGACGATCGAAGGGATCAACAACGCTTCGGTCATGATGGGCACACCTGCCAATAAGGACATTTTCAAGACGGGTGGTCTTTATACCGAGGAGATGAGCAATGCGACATCCAACGATATGGTGCTCGTTTTAGACATCGAAGAGGAAGAAATCATCGAAACAGTCCTGTCAGAAATCGATGCCTTCTTATCGGACCAAAGCAATAGCGCAGGAGAGGAAACCCAAAGCGTCAAAACTTGGGAAAAAGCCTTAGATCTTGGAAAAGATGCGAAGGTCGCTGTCTTATCGATTCCCGGTACTATGGCAGCACCAGAAATTGAAACCGCATTAGCAGCGGGCAAACATGTATTTTGTTTCAGTGATAACGTTTCATTGGAAGAGGAAGTTCGGCTAAAGAAACTGGCGCATGAAAAAGGACTTCTTTTAATGGGACCAGATTGTGGCACAGGGATTCTCAATGGGATACCAGTAGCCTTCACCAATGCCGTCCGTAAAGGGAAAATCGGTGTTGTCGGCGCTTCGGGTACTGGTATCCAAGAAGTCACCACTATTATTCATAAATTGGGTGCCGGTGTGACACAAGCCATCGGAACCGGTGGACGAGATCTCAAAGAAGCCGTCGGTGGGATCACCATGAAAGATAGCATTCTTGCCTTGGAACACGATCCTGATACGGAGGTGATCGTGGTGATCTCCAAACCACCTGCACCACGTGTCCGAGATGAAGTGTTGGCACTTTTAAGAAGAGGAACAAAACCTGCAGTCACGATTTTTCTTGGGGAAGAGCCAACGGACCACGAAGAAAATCTTTACCGAGCCTACACGCTGGAAGAAGCGGCTCAATTAGCCGTGCAGCTGCTACGTCAAGAACAGATTGGACTAGAGCCAGTGAAAGAGGAAACAGCAGCTGCCACTTTCGGACCTGAACAACAAAAAATCAAAGCTTACTATTCTGGCGGAACATTGGCGTACGAAGCAGCGATGCTTGTTAAAGCAGGATTAAATCTGGAACAAGAAGATACCTATCAGGAAGGGTACATCTTAAAAGCAGCTGGCCATGAGATCATCGATTTAGGTGATGACATTTATACTCAAGGCAAGCCCCATCCGATGATCGACCCAACAAAGCGGATCGAACTGTTGAAACAAGCGGGGGAAGATCCTGAAACGGCAGTGATTTTGTTAGATATCGTATTAGGGTACGGCTCTCATCAAGATATGGCGAGTGAATTGGCACCGACCATCAAATCATTGAAGGAAGAAGCACAAGCAGCTGGTCGGGAGTTAGCGGTGATCGCTACGATCGTTGGAACTGATTTAGACCCCCAAGATAGCAACGAGCAAGCAGAGATTTTAACCGCAGCTGGCGTGATTTTGTGTCAAAGCAATGCCCAAGCAGTCAAAAAAGCTTTAGCAATGCTCGGCCATCCCTTTTCCCAAATTAGTCGTAAGCTGTTGCCAAAAGCAGTGACAACTGCCGATGGGTTGCCAGAGCCATCTGAAAAGAGCCGCGAATTGTTGTCGAATGACGCGTTCATCAATGTAGGGTTGCGTAGCTTTGCAGAAGCGATCCAGACGCATCACGGTCAAGTCGTTCAATATGACTGGCAGCCAATTGCTGGTGGGAACGTAACGTTACAAAAAGCCTTACGTTTCTTAGCACAAGTGTCACTATCAGAGTAGGAGGAAGTTATCGTGTACGAAACTATTGAAGAAGCAAACCAAGCCGTTATTGCCAAGATCGTTGCCGGTTCGCCTTTTTTGTTGGATGTCGTTCCAGCAGTCAGTGTCATTCCAGAATTAGGTGAAGGAAAAGTCCTATTGCACGCAGGGCCACCGATCCGCTACGACCAGATGATCGATCCGATTCAAGGCGCTTGTGTTGGAGCGGGACTTTTTGAAGGCTGGGGCGAAACGGAAGAAGAGGTACGTCATTTATTAGCATCTGGGGAAGTTCAACTGATTCCTTGTCACCACGTGCAAGCGGTTGGCCCAATGGGGGGCATCACCTCTGCCAATATGCCGGTTCTCGTGGTGGAAAACAAAACAGACGGCAACCGAGCGTACTGTACGATGAACGAAGGGATTGGGGCAGTTTTACGTTTTGGCGCCTATTCTCAAGAAGTCATTGATCGCTTGCATTGGATGAAAAATACGTTAGCACCAGTTTTAAGTGCTGCACTACAAACAAAACCCGATGGCTTGAACATCAATGTCTTAGTCGCAAAAGCAATCGCCATGGGGGATGAGTTCCATCAACGGAATATCGCTGCTTCGTTGGCGTTCTTAAAAGAAGTAGCACCAGCGATCGTTACCCTTGAAGGATTTGAAAAAGAAAAACCAGAAGTCATTCAGTTTCTAGCAGACACGGATCAGTTTTTCTTGAATATCATGATGGCTTCTTCAAAAGCGGTGCTTGATGGCGCCCGGACGATTGAAGAAGGAACGGTTGTGACAGCAATGTGTCGCAACGGGCATGAATTCGGTATCCGTATTTCTGGTATGGGGGACGAGTGGTTTACCGGTCCTGTCAATACACCAAAAGGGTTGTATTTCTCAGGATTCAGTGAAGAAGATGCCTCTCCAGATATGGGCGACAGTGCCATTACGGAAACCTTTGGTGTTGGGGGAATGGCGATGATTGCTGCCCCAGCTGTGACACGCTTCGTTGGTTCTGGTGGATTTCACGATGCGTTGAAAACCAGCAATGAGATGTTAGAGATCTCCATTGATACCAATCCAAATTTTCCCGTTCCTACATGGGACTTCAAAGGGATCTGTTTAGGGATCGATGCTCGTAAAGTCGTGGAAACAGGGATCTTACCGGTGATCAATACAGGGATCGCCAACAAACAAGCTGGACGGGGACAAATTGGTGCCGGGACAGTGACACCACCAATGGATTGCTTTGAAAAAGCTGTCTTGGCTTATGCAAAAAAATTAGGATTTGAAGAATAACTCAGGGGCTGAAAACGTGAAAAGGAGCAACCTAGCGATGATACAGGCAAAATGGATCGACCAAGCTTTATTTGAACCCGCATTTATCAATGGCACCTGGCTCGTTCACAGTGTGTTTCAGCATAGTTTCAATCTGCAAGATCCTCGTCAGGATCAGCTGATCTGTGTCTCCAAACAAGCGGCTCGCGTGCCCAAAGGGATGATTTTAGCTGCCGACGATTATGCAGCGTTGGCGACAGGCTTAGTTGCTGGTACCACTCTTTTGGTTCAGCAACGGGTGATCCATTTTCCGCATCATCGTCTGTCTTTTCAAAAGGCAGCCAAATTTACAACCACCTTTCCAGCTGGCACAGTCCCATTTGATCGAGAACTGTTTTGGTCAATCCTGCAACATGTCACGGAAAAGACGGGGATTCAAGAAGCTGTTTCACAAACCATCAGCAGCAATCATCCGTTTTACGACGCAATCGATCAGCTATGCACGCCTTCATTTAAAGAACAACGGCAAGCAGTCGCTTATTTAGTCGGACGGGGTGTCGGATTGACCCCCACAGGCGATGATATGCTAGTTGGTCATTTACTGGCTCGCCGAGTGATGGGGCAAGAAGATACCCGCTTGGTGGCTTATCTACAAAGAAGGCTGTTGACAGTCAATGATTTAACGACTGACGTCAGTAAACACTATCTTCTGCATGCACTGACAGGCGCATTCAATCAATCGGCGTTATCCTTGACTAGGTGTACCGATTCAGCGGCTTTTTACCAAGTAATCAAAGAGATACTAGCGATCGGTCATACCTCGGGGGCTGACTTTTTGGCAGGGTTTGCTCGCAGTATCAATCAATTTCAAAACAATAGAAATGAGGAATTCATATGGCAAAACGAGTGGTCATCGCTCTAGGGGGCAATGCAATTTTAAAACCGAATCAACCAGCGACCGTAGAGACACAGCTTGCAAATATCCAGTTAAGTGCAGAACAGATCGCTAAAATCGAGAAACTTGACCATCAAATCGTTGTGACGCATGGCAATGGGCCACAAGTCGGCAATATTTTACGACAAAATGAAGAAGCCAAAGAAGTCGTGCCGCCTTTTCCACTGGATGTCTGCAATGCAGAGTCACAAGGCTTTATCGGTTATTTGATGGAGCAAAGCATCAAAAATAAAATCGAGCAAGAAGAACTGACCAGCAATGTCGTGACCTTATTGACTCAAGTGGAAGTGGCAGCGGATGATCCCGCGTTTGAAAAGCCAACGAAGCCGATCGGCTTGTTCTACTCAGAAGAAGAAGCAAAAACAATGGCTGAGGAAAAACATTGGGTGATGGAAGAAGATGCTGGACGTGGGTACCGTCGCGTCGTGCCATCCCCACAACCTGTGACGATCCACGGCGTGGAATCAATGGTTCATTTATTGAATCAAAATACCATCGTGATCGCTGGTGGCGGCGGTGGGATTCCAGTCGTAAAACAAGCGGAAGGCTTGAAAGGGATCGAAGCAGTCATCGATAAAGATCGAACTGGGAAAAAACTGGCAGAACAAGTGGATGCCGATGTATTTATGATGCTGACCGACGTCAGCAACGTTTATATCAATTACGGAACACCGGAGCAAGAAAAATTAACGGGTTTATCCGTAAGTGAAGCGCAAGCATATTTTGATGCGGGGCATTTTGCAGAAGGCAGTATGGGGCCGAAAATGGAAGCAGCGATTGCGTTTGCCAAGCAAGGAAAGACGGCAATCATCTGCTCATTGGAAGAAGCAGACTTAGCATTGTTAGGTGAAGCAGGCACAAGGATCGCTGGGTAACACCAGCGATCCAACTGCTTGATTCGCCTATTAGTCGCCTTCTTCGGACAGCTCAAGGGCTAAGCGCAGATCCAGGCTAATGCTAGGATCATGCACGTTTTTTCCTAGTAGCTTTTGGCACTGTTCGATGCGGTATTTGATCGTATTGCGATGAACGAACAAGGCTTTGGCGGTGCGGGTGATCTCACATTGATAATCCAAGTAAGCCCGTAAGGTTTTGCGCAATTCGATGGTGGCATCTTCTTGCGGAAACGCCAATTCTTTGAGGATCGTGCGGCAGAAATAATGGATATCTTCAGGGCTCATTTTTTCAAATAGACTCCGCATTCCCCGTTGATGGTAGAAAGAGACGATGGGAGAATCATGTTGGCCTCTTCGTTCTTCATAAGCAGTCTTTGCTTCAATGTAGGAGCTGGCTAAATCATTGATGCTTTCACAGACACTCCCTACACCAAAGGCCATTCGAAAAGGCAACCGATTGGTCAAAGCATTGGCGGTCTCAATCAAATGGTCTTCTAAGGCATCACACTTATGCTGCACGAAAATCGCAAAGTGATTGCTGCCCTTTAAGCGAAAGAGACAAACATCTTTGATGCGATAAGGCAGTTGTTCACTAAACCACTGATAGACCAAGTCACTTTCTTCTTTTAGGTATTTGTCTTTGTCTTTGGTTTCTTTGGTTGGTTCACAGGCACCATAGATGACACGATAATGGCGGGCTTTGACCAACCCGTAAGTCTTTCCGAGATCTAACCAATCTTTTTGTTCCTGTTTGGAAGATTGCTGGTATTCGATCATCCGTGTTAAAAAGTCACTTTTTAAATCTTCAAAAGATTCTTGCACTTTTTGGTTTTTGTAGAGCATAAACGACAAGACCAATGCTGCTTGTTCCAGCGCAAAATCCGAGACAGGATAAGGAATCGCCTCAGGATTCAAAATGACTAAATAATGGGGGAAATAAGTGGAGGTTTCAATGGCATAATAAGAAATTTGTGACGTTTTTTCATGGAGATCTTTGATAGGGATCGCCCCGCTTTTTTCACCAGTAAAAACCCCTTTCGTTTGTCCTAATTGATGGATGTAGTACTCCGCGGGTTTTGACATGCGGGTGAAATGCTTGGAATGGGCAATCACTTGTTTGAAAGGATTCAACAAAATGATCGGTGTATTGACCATTTGGCCAAAATCAGCGATAAAGCGAGCGATGCTGACATCCTTCATCAAGGAAGCAGAGAACCGTTTTTGGATATCTAAGGCATAACTCAGCTGCTCGGTTTTGGTGTTCCATAGTAAATTCAAAAGCTGGTGCATCAAACGGCCCAGCGGCATCGTGGCAGGTACTTCTACGATGGGGAAACCTAAACTATCGGCGTAGGCGATGACTTCAGGATCGATGACATCCAAAAAACGACCGATCTTGATGCCTAATCCAGCGGCATTTTTGGCTACGAGGGAATCGATCAGTTCAAGCAGTGCTCCTTGATTATCTTTATAAACCATCGCCGTGCTTAAGATAAAGGTATGCTCAGGAATATAGTGGGCGATATCGGGGGTCTCAGTGATTTCGATACTGTCGACGGGAATTTCCGCGGTAATGGGATCTGTCAACAAACGCAAATTGGAAAAGCGTGGTGTAGCAAGCAATTCAGCAACTAACTTCATAGAGAAACTCCTTTTAGAATTGAACAAAACAAACAAAAACATGTCCTTTTTTAGCTTTATTGTACAACAAACTTGGAAACGTTGACAAGGCGTTGGGCAGTGAAATCAAAAAGAGAAATGAGGGGAAAAGATGTATAAAGAGTTAACGATCGCACAACGTACGATCATGACACCTGGGCCTGCAGAAGTCCATCCAGCTGTCCTTCAAGCAATGACCAATCGTATTTTGGGACAGTTTGATCCGAATTTTTTGGCGATCATGGATGAGGTCAAAGAAATGATCAAACAACCGTTTGGAACCAAAAACAAAGAGGCATTTGCCATTGATGGGACTTCCCGAGCTGGTTTAGAAGCGGCGCTGATCGCTTTGATCGAACCAGGGGACAAAGTCTTGATCCCCGCCTATGGGCGCTTTGCTTTTTTACTTGGAGAAATCTGTGAACGTGCCCAAGCGCAAGTCAAATATGTAGAAAAAGAATGGACGGCTCCTTTTGCACCCGCAAAGGTCATCAAAGAAATCGACGCATTTCAACCCAAGATCGTGGCGATGGTCCACGGGGAAACTGCCAATGGGCAAATGCAGCCGTTAGCAGAAATCGGGCAGTATTGTCGCGCAAAAGATATTTTCTTTGTCGTTGACATGGTGGCGACTTATGGTGGCGTGGCCCTGTCAGTCGATGATTGGTGTGTCGATTTGGCAATTGCCGGTACACAGAAGTGTTTAAGTGTGCCGTCTGGTCTTTCATTAGTGACCTACAACGATCGAGTCGAAGCCGTCCTTAATGCCCGTTACCAAAAAGAATTAGGCTTGAGCAAAACGGATCGAAACAAGCGGCACATTATGAGTAATTACTTGGATTTGAGTCAATTGCAACGCTACTGGAACAAAGAGCGAATCAACCATCACACAGAAGCGACGAGTATGATCTATGCGCTTCATGAAGGATTACGGATGTTGCTAAACGAAGGCCTCGATGCAGCCTATCAACGTCATTTGACGAATGAAGGGGCGTTGGTCGCTGGACTGGAGGCAATGGGGCTTTCGATTTATGGCGAAAAAGCAACCAAAATGCCGACAGTTACCCCCATCTTTATTCCAGAAGGTGTTGATGGCGAAGCTGTCCGAGAAGTGATGCTTCACTCCTTTGGTGTAGAGATCGCTAGTTCATTTGGTGATCTAAAAGGAAAAATCTGGCGGATTGGAAATATGGGCTACAGCAGCCGCAAAGAAAATATTTTACATGTCCTAGCCGCGTTAGAAGGGGCACTATTGTACCAGCAAGCACCAATTTCTGCCGGCAAAGCGCTCATCGCTGCGTTAAATTACTACCAAAAAACGACTTAAAATTTTAGCACAAATGCACAACGACTGAAAGCGCTTTGTGAAAAATGACAAATGCAATAGTCGGCAAAAAAACGTACACTAAGACTATCTTAAAGCGCTTTCGTTGGCGTGCTTCACAAACTTTACTTGTGTAACTGATGGAGGGAAAAAAATGGAAATCAATAAAGAACGTGGTGGGCTTGCCTACTGGAAACAAATTATTATCTTAATGTGTTCAGGCTGGGTCACTATCTGGATTTATCGCGCTGCGTTATCACCGGTCTATCCGCAAATCAATGAGTCACTTGGCGGCAATATTTCTGATACAGCATTAGGATCGATCGCCAGCTTTTACTTTTTCGGCTATGTGATCATGCAGATCCCTGCCGGCTTTTTAGTGGATAAGATTGGGAAGAAAACAGTTCTGCTTCCGGGATTTGTGGTATTTGCACTGGCAGCTTTACTGATTTCACAAGCCTCTTCAATCTCCATGATCTATACCGGTAGCTTTTTAGCAGGGATCGGCTGTGGATCATTTTATGGTTCCGCGTATTCTTTGACCTCACAGAACATTCCGAAAGAAAAGAAGAGCTTCTCAACAGCGATCGTCAATAGTGGTTCTGCCGTTGGTTCAGGGTTTGGGATGATCTTATCAAGCTTTATCGTTATTCAGATGAATATGCCTTGGCAAACAATGATGTATTTATCCGCTTTCTTGATCGTATGTATGACGATCGCTTTCGCATTGGTGATCCGCAGCAACAAAGAAGACGTAGCTTTCTTGGAGAGTCAAGCAGCAGCTGAAGAAGAAACAACGGATCAGCCGAAAGAAAAAGTTTCCCTTTCGACCTTGTTCTCCCTGCGGATGCTCTTTACGTATGTGTTATATTTTGCGACGTGTTATGCCTACTATATGACGGTTACTTGGCTACCAAACTTCTTAGGAACAGAACGAGGCTTCCAAGGAGTCGCAATCGGATTCTCTTCTTCATTGGTGGCATTTGCTTCGATTCCTGGGGCCTTGTTCTTTAGCCGCTTGGCAGACAAATACATGCATAAAAAAGTTACCTTTATCGTTATTTTAGAAATATTAGCGGCGTTGATGTTATTAGTAACGGTGCAAGCAACAAATTCGACCTTCTTAATGATCGCGTTGATCTTGTACGGGTTCCTTGGAAAACTAGCGGTTGAACCAATCATCATTTCTTGGCTAGGGGAAAATGCACCAAAAGTTGGGGTCGGTACGACATTAGGGGTCTTCAACTTTTTCGGCATGATGTCTTCCGTTATCGCACCAACATTGACCGGATCGATCTCGGATGCAACAGGGTCAAAAGTAATGGGCTTTTATATCGCAATTATTTTGTTGATCGGTGGTACATTCTTATTCTTGACTGTAAACTCTAAGAAAACAGCAAAGTAGAAAAGTGAGGAACAACAGATGAAAAAACGATCCTTAAAAATCAGTTTGACCAACCAAATCATGATTGCAACGGTATTGGGGATTTTTTGGGGCGTTTCCTTTCCCGGTTTAGGTGATCAAATGCAGCTAGTCGGGGACTTCTTCTTGCGACTGATTCAAATGTCTGTGGTCGTGTTGGTCATGGGCTCGGTGATTGAAGCGGTGGGGGGACTTGATCCAAAAGAATTAGGTGGGATCGGCGGGAAAGTCTTCCTCTGGTTTACCGGTTCGACCCTCGTCGCCGCTATTTTCGGTCTCTTGTTCGCCTTGATCCTCAAGCCCGGCGCAGGCCTTGACCAGTCGCTGCTGCAAAGTACAGAAACTGCATTAAGTACCAGCAGTATAGAAGAAGTCATCTTGAACTTTGTTCCACTGAACATTATTCAAGCCATGGTGGAGCAGAATATGATCCAAGTGATTATTTTTTCGCTCTTCTTTGGCCTTGCCTTGAGCTTAATCAAGCATGAAAAAAAGAATCAGCTGTTTCTAGATATGATCAGTAGTTTTAATCATATTTTGTTAAAAATGGTCAGCATGATCATGAAGTTGGCGCCGATCGGGATTTTCGGCCTTGTTGCTTCCTTGGTAGAAGATACCGGCATTCGTGTGTTGGGAATGTTAGCCAGTTTTTTATTGACGTTAGCAGCGGCATCTTTGCTCTTTTTGTTTCTTTGGTTTCTCTTGACGTCGCTCTATTGCAAAGTTTCCTTGTTTCGTTTGATAAAGAATATGTGGCGTCTATCGGTGATTTCCTTTACGACCACCTCTTCTGCTGTTTCATTGCCGTTTCAAATCGAAGATGGCAAAGAACGATTTGGGATCAGTGATCGAATCAATAAGCTCGTGATGCCTCTAGGCATGACCTTAAATAGCAATGGGCTCTCCTTATTTTTAGCCCTGGCAATCGTAACCGTTGCTCAGGCGTACCAGATCCAATTGAGCTGGGGGGATCTTTTGCAAGTGGTCTTGTTGTCCTCGTTGGCATGCTTGGGAACGATCGTCGTTCCAGGCGGCGGATTAGTCACACTGGCTACGGTTTTACCTATGTTAGGACTGCCTAATGAAAGCATCGCCTTACTGGCAGGGATCGATTGGTTTTCTGGGATGTTTCGGACCCTCTTGAATGTTGACCCTGACGTCACGGTGGCGTTGATCGTTGCTCATGATGAAGGAGAACTGGATCGTGCAATCTTCAATGGTGAAAAAGCCCAGGTCAAATTAGCAGAAAAAATCACCGATGGCGTATAAGACCAATCATTCTTGTGATGAAACTTTACTCTTTTTTGGAAACGTGCTACGATTGATTCGTTGATAGACTAAAGAAGCTTCCTGAAATACCGTAAACGGTAAACAGTAGCGGCTGATTTTCCGCTTGTCATTCAACAGACAAATACGACAAAAAGAGGAGGAAAAAACATGACAGCATCGATGAAATTGTGGATTGACCTTTTGAATAGCTAATTTAAATCTATTTCAAAAGTCTAGGCAATCGTGATTTCAAGGGATGAGTGTCCTCTTTTTTCCAATTTCTTATTAAAATCAGGGTATAGCGGTAGGCTATGCCCTTTTTTTGTGCTTGCGTTTTCCTAGACGGGAAGGACAGACTGATGGAACAATTAAGTGTAAAAATAAACAATCTAATCAAAAATTATGGGGCCAAAGAAGTACTGAACATTGAAGAACTGAGTGCCTATCAAACGGATCGTATCGGGATCGTGGGCGCAAACGGGCAAGGCAAGTCTACCTTGCTGAAGTTGATTGCGGGAGTGGTCGATCCTGATTCAGGAACGATCCAAAAAGAAAATTCGTTTCACTATTTCCCGCAAATCGCTGAGGTGACTGAAAAGACAGAGGCCCTTGACTGGGCGCTGTTCGGTCGTTTTTCGATCCCAACAAATGAATTGGCGACACTAAGCAGCGGGGAGGAGACCAAATACCGGTTGGCACAAACGTTATCTTCCTATCAGTTAGGACTTTTGCTCGATGAGCCAACGACCCACTTGGACCAGCAAGGAATTCAAGTCTTGATTGATGAACTGCAGTATTATTATGGCACCCTGATCGTGGTCAGTCATGATCGGTATCTATTGAATCAGCTGGCAACGAAAATCTGGGAAGTCGATCAAGGAAAAGTCACCGAGTATTCTGGTAATTATGACAGTTATCGACAGCAAAAAGAGCAAGCGGCACAGCGTGTTGCCTGGGAGGCTGCGCAGTATCAGCAACAAAAACAGCAGTTGACCCAAGCGATCCAAAAGAAAAAAGAACAAGCGATCAAGAGCAGTCGCATTTCTGAAAAAAAGCGGCAGCAGAACATCCGACCAGACCGTTTGTCGTCATCAAAACAAAAAGACACGGTGCAAAAGTCATTGCAAAAAACAGTCAAAGCCATGGAAAGCCGCTTGGATCAGTTGGAAGAAGTGAAGGGTGTTGCCCGGCAGCAGGTGATTCGTTTTCCAGTAGTCCCTGCAGTGGAGCTGCATAATAAACGACCGATTCGTGGGGAGCAAGTAACCATTCAAAGAGGGGCGAAACG
Source organism: Enterococcus sp. CR-Ec1 (assembly GCF_002850555.1). Lineage (NCBI taxonomy): Bacteria > Bacillati > Bacillota > Bacilli > Lactobacillales > Enterococcaceae > Enterococcus > Enterococcus sp. CR-Ec1. The sequence continues at coordinate 2,710,336 of NZ_CP025223.1, read as the reverse complement.
TTTGCTAGACAGCAGCAGTTTCCAGTTTGCTGCCGGGAAGAAAATCGCTATCGTGGGTCCGAACGGTTCGGGGAAGTCGACTTTACTAAAAGAAATCATCGCAGGTGGAGAGGGAATCTATGTATCACCGAAAATCGTCTTTGCGGTCTACGAGCAAATGGGCTATCGAAAAAACAGCACCACACCGCTTTTGACGGAATTGATGGCTCAAACAGACTATCAGGAACCACTGGTCCGAAGTATTTTACACAATCTGGGATTTAGCCAGATTGACGTGATGAAGCCAGTCAATGTGCTAAGCGGCGGGGAAGCGACACGGGTCGAGCTCGCACGCATCTTTACTCAATCTGCCAATGTCTTGATACTTGATGAACCGACGAACTTTATTGATCTACCGACAATCACCGTCTTGGAACAATTGATTCGCAGCTATCGAGGCATCGTTTTGTTCACATCTCACGATCAAGCGTTTATCGATGCCGTCGCGGATGACGTGTATCTAATCGATCATGGGAAATTAACATTGGTTTCTAGTAACTAGCAGCATAGTCGCTTTTATACCTGTATAGAGAAAAACAGCGCGGGAAAGGAAGCGACCGCCCAACGTTCGATCAACAATCGGCCGTTGAGCGGTCACTACAAAACCCGCGCTGTTTTTTTCGCAATCATCGGTATCGCCTAGCTGTTGCTACATCGCTTAATAAATCTTTTTCGTAAAGTATTTTAAGATCAGGGGAGAGATCAAGGTACTCAACAAGACAACGATCACCAAAGGGGAATACAATGCGGACGAAATCAATTGGTTTTGTTGACCAATCTGTAAAATGATCAATGCCATTTCACCTCGGGAAATCATTCCAGCTCCCACCATCCAAGCACTGTTGTTTGAGAATTTCGCGATTTTCGCCCCGACATAGCCGCCGACCAATTTGGTCATGATCGCGACCACGGTAAAGGCAAGAATAAAGAATAATTGCTCATTTAAGCGGGAAAAATCAACTTCTAAGCCAACGCTGACAAAGAACACCGGAATGAAGACGGCGTAACCTAATGCTTCGACACTGTGTTCCACTTCCTCACGAACCTTCGTTTGACTGACAGCGATCCCTGCGAAGAAGGCACCAATGACCGAGCTTAACCCAACGAGGTCAGCAAGATACGCCATTCCTAAGCAGATGATCAGTGACATGATGATCACCGCGGAATTTGCAAATAGCTTTTCTGCAAGTGCCAATAAGAACGGAGCAATCCATTTCACTAATAGAAAAATCAACACAAAATAAATCAATTCTACCAATAAGGTGACCGGCAGTGGTGTTGCTTGGCTGCTTTCGCCGCCTAAAAAGGAAAGGCTAAGACTCAAAACCAACACGACCAAAATATCATCCACGACGGAAGCACCAAGAATCGTCGACCCTTCTTTCGTATTCACCACATTCAACTCTTTCAATACTTCGACAGAAATACTGACTGAGGTGGCAGCTAATACGATCCCGAAAAAGAACGCTTCTGTGGGACTGCTTTGAAAACCGACCCCCGTGGCATACCCGAAGAGCATAGGGAACACGATCCCCAAAAGGGCAACGAGCATCCCTGGACGAAAATAGCGTTTCAATAAAGAAATATCACTTTCCAATCCCGCTAAAAACATCAGCAAAATAACACCAATCTCTGAAAAATCATGAACCAGAATATCTGGATGGACCCAATTGAGTCCTGCGCCTCCTAATAAAACCCCCGCTAACAACTGCCCGATAACAGCAGGAACGCCCATCCGTCTCGCCAGATGCGAGAAGAGGGTCGTCGTGATTAGGATCAAACACAAAATCCCGACAAAATGCATAAAACCTCATCCTTCTTTCCTATAACATACTCCCCTTTAGTATAGCATTCTCTCTTGAATTGAGCCTGTATCAAGCCTTTTTTTATTAAAAGAGTTTCATTAAACCACACGTTTTTTGAGATAAGGAGGAAGCGAAGGCAATCAGAGTTTTTCTGTGCACTCGTCGAAATAAAAAAACATTATTTTCACTTTACTTGTAACAAATTATTGTTCGAGCCAACGGGCAAGCCGTTGAAAAACCATTTGGACTTGCGGCTCCTCGACGTTTTTCAAAAAGTCGTGGGGCAAATCATAGACAGGGACAAATTTGCTTTTAGGCACTTTCTTCAAGCCTTTGCTGTAACGAAAAGGAACTTCCTCATCGGTACTGCTGGCACTGCTGAAAATTGGAGGAAATTGAGCAAGCAGCTCAGGATCAATGGCATAGTCAGAAAGAGCTTCAGCTGTTAGACCATAGATCGTTGTGAGTTCTTGCTGTTGAACCCAATAAACATAAGGCAAATAGCGCTGAAACTGCGGATCATCCCAAACGATCTCGGTTTGATCCAAAGAAGGGACTTGCTCTTTGCTTAAGAGCGGCTGCTGCAAGACTCGTTTGTTTTCAATAAAAGAAAGATCGGTATACCCATAAAAATTGACCAGTTTTTCAGGCAATCTCTGTTGTTCCTTCAGTAATTGCTGGGTAAGCGCCAGCATCAAATAACCGCCAGCTGAGCGTCCGCAGAAACAAAACGGGTTATCTTTAAGCACAGTTGCTTGCAATTCTTGAAAATTTTGCCAGTTCAGCGCCAAAATCTCCGCTAACGAGGAATTGGGCGCCAGTAAATAATCGACTGTGAGGACGCTGTATTGCTGCGCTTGAAATAGTGTGATCAGTGATGCGGGAATGTCTTGGCGGGTTCCATAAACAAAACCGCCGCCGTGAAAATAAATCAGGTATTTCTCCGAAGCAGGATAGAGGGTCACGGAAGCACCGGTGGTCAATTGCCATTCTTTTTTCATTTTGCTTGACTCCTTTTCTGAAGCTCTAATAAATAGGTGCCGATCTCGTAATTGACTAATTGGATCGGACTTGTCAGATCGATCTCTAGTAGCTGTTCGATTTTGCTTAGCCGATAACGAATCGTTTTGGCATGAAGAAACAAGGTTTCAGCCGTATTTTTGTAATTGCGATTCGTGATAAAAAAGGTATATAGCGTTTTGAACAGCTCTTCATTTTCTTCCGAGAGTTGATACAGCTTCGGGGGAATGCTTTGCTGCAGCTTTTCCAGTTGGTTCTCCTTGATAAAGGAACTAAAGATACCTAAGTCGCTATAGGCAATGATCGGCGCCAAATAAAACTGCCGATTGAAGCGAATCGCATCCAAACACTCTGGCAGGATCTCTTTGATCTGTTCCTTGCGCAAGACTTCGCTGACCACCAAGCAGCCATGTTCATCGGCTAGCAGGGCATCATCAAAATATGTCTGCAGCATCTGTTTCGTCACCTGATGGGCGATCGATTGGAAATTATAGAGGATCACCAAATAATTGTGGTGTTCAAAAAAGACGTGGGGTGTTTTCAACGCCCGTAGCTTGTGCAAAACGACGGACTTACGCTCCTTATCTTTAAAGCTGTTGGAAGCAAAGGCGATGCCTTGGTAGAAATCGTAGCGATCCAGTTGCGCTTCTTCTAACAAAAGATCCAGCTCAGCCAAATTGCTAGGAGTGTTTTGCAAGATCGCATCGGCAAGATTGTTCATGCGATTGTAGCGCTCTTTCTTCAACAAATACGCCATTTGGAGGCGTTCATAGATGACGTCGATCACATTTTCAATAATCATGACTTTTGCCTCAGGGATCTGCGAATCTTTCTGATAAACGATCAAGGTACATAAATCATTGTAAGGATTGATGATCTCTACTTTGATGGCAGTCACATATTGATTGTTCTCATGAGAAAATAATTCTAAATATTCGTAGTGGTTCTTGGTAAACTCGACGGTTTTCATGGGTTCTTGTTTGGTCACCACGAAATTCTTAAAGGATTGACCGACGGACACATGCACATCTAAATGGGGGATGCGCAAAGAACAAGGCTTTTCGATCAATTGATAGAACTCTTGCATGATCTGATCGAAAGAAGAGTGGTTGCGCTCGACTTTCATGAAGCGCTGACGAACTTCGTAATAGGTACGCAGCAGCTGGGTTTGGTGATTCAGCAATGGTTCGTAAACCGCTAGCATGATGGCTTCATAGCTGACTTCTTGCTGTACTTTGATCAAAGGGATCTGATAAGCAAAGCTAAGCTCAATCACCCAATCTGGAATCATAGGGATCAAGCGATCCACTTTGATCACTAAACCGCTGACACCGATTTGCTGCATTTTTTCAAAAAAAACACGCAGTTCCTCAGGCGATTGGTCTTTGAAGGCATAAAAAGAAGTCAAAATCAATTGATGGGCTTTGCTCCATTTTTCGATATCCATCGCTTCCAACACCATAACGGAACCAACGGAATTTGTTAAACCAATGGAGCCAGTCAGGACTTTACTTTTTTCAAAAAGCGGCAGTTCAACCAATTCTTTTAATTTCATAAAATGCTCCTTTTTTCTCTTTTGGATAAAAAGTATAGCATTTTTTTAGAACTTTATCCAATGAAAACGCAAACAAAGCTCGTTAGAATGAGAGTATAAGAAAAGGAGGAGAACAAATGCTGCACACAGTAATCTTAAAGAATAACTACCAAGATTCCATTAACTTAATGCTGCTGACGAATACGATCAATGATCTAGGCGATGTCGAAATGAGTCAAATCATGATGGGGACGGATGCAAACAAAGACATATTAAATAACACTGGATTGCTTTCTAAAGAGGCAGAAGGTGCTTCACCCAACGATATGATGATCGTGGTCGATAGCCAAAACGAACAGATCATGGATCAAGTAATGCCAGCGATCGATTCATTTTTAGCTGATCTTTCAGCAAAAGATCAAGGCAAAGAAACGCCAGCGGCGGCTTCATGGCAAGAAGCCTTGAGCGCAATGCCAGATGCCAATGTTGCATTATTTAGTATTCCTGGGGAATATGGCGCAGCCGAGATGGAAAAAGCGCTAAAAAATGACTTGCATGTTTTCTCGTTTACGGACAATGTCGCTATCGAAGATGAAGTGCGTTTGAAAAAGCTGGCTCATGAAAAAGGCTTATTGATGATGGGGCCTGACTGTGGGACTGGTATTATTTCTAGCATTCCGATTGCCTTCACGAATGTCGTGGCACCAGGAAACATCGGCGTCGTTGGTGCCTCTGGTACGGGGATTCAAGAAGTGACGACGATCATTGACCGATTAGGCGGTGGTGTCGTTCATGCCATCGGGACCGGCGGACGTGACTTAAGCGACAAAGTTGGGGCGATCACTGTCAAAGATGCCATCGTTGCTTTAGAAAATCATGAACCGACAGATGTGATTTGCGTGATCTCGAAACCACCTGCAAAAGAAGTGCGGGATGAAGTCGTTCAATTGCTGCAAAGTATCAGCAAACCTGTGGTAGCGATTTTCTTAGGAGAAAAACCAGAAGCCCATGAAGGAAAAGTCTATTTGGCACATACGCTGGAAGAAACAGCGCGTATCGCTGTTGATCTTGCCAATGAAGAACCCGTCAAAGCGAACTATTTTGAACGCGTGAAATCCCCAGATGTGCCCAAACTCGCTGAAGACAAAGTGGTCAAAGGTCTTTATTCTGGCGGTACATTAGCTGCCGAAGCAGGAATGCTGATCTCCGAAGCCTTGAATCTAGAAGGCCTTGTAAAACAAGAAGGCTATATCTTGCATTCCCACGGCTATGATGTGATCGACCTTGGTGATGATATCTATACCCAAGGCAAACCGCATCCAATGATCGATCCTGAAGTGCGCATCAAAAAAATCGAAGACTATGCGCAAGATGAGCAAACCGGGGTCATTTTATTTGATGTGGTGCTAGGTTACGGCGCGCATACAGATATGGTAGGAGCTTTGTTACCAGCTATCGAAGCTGCACAGCAAACAGCCCAAGCAGCTGATCGCGCGTTGTACTTTGTTGCTACCGTCTGCGGAACTGAAAAAGATCCGCAAAACTACCAAGAAGCAGTCAACCGTTTGAAAGCAGCTGGCGTCTATGTGGCACCGAGCAATGCTCAAGCAGTGCAATTAGCCCTAGCTTTAAAAGGGGCGACTCTTTCTGAAGCAGACAAAACAGTCAATGACTATACTGGTAGCAAGGTTGAGGTGCCGACAGTCAGCGAGAAAGTAATGGAGCTGTTGACCACCAAACCACGGATCATCAATGTTGGCTTGCAAAGCTTCAATGAATCGATCCTGCAATATGGCGGGAAAACAGAACAATTCAACTGGCGTCCTCGTGCCAACGGCAACAAGAAAATGATCCGTATTTTAGACGCGTTAGAAGAATTTGACGAAAAAATCACAGATGAAAACCAAGCAGTGACGGATAAAATCAAAAATGCCCAACCATTCTTGATCGATGTCGTTCCGGCTAAATCAGTGATCGCTGAATTAAACGAAAGTCAGAAAACCTTGCTGCATGCAGGACCGCCGATCCAATGGTCGGAAATGACGGGACCGATGCAAGGGTCTTGTATCGGCGCTGCCTTGTTTGAACGCTGGGCGAAAGATGAAGACGAAGCCCGCCGCTTACTCGAAAGTGGGGAAGTCCGCTTTATGCCATGTCACCATGTCCAGGCAGTTGGACCAATGGGGGGAATCACTTCTGGGAATATGCCTGTCTTTGTGGTTGAAAACCGCCTTGTCGGCAACAAAGCCTACTGTATTTTGAACGAAGGGATCGGTAAAGTCTTACGATTTGGTGCCTATTCACAAGAAGTCATCGATCGTTTGGATTGGATCAAAGACGTCTTAGGACCAACCATTGCCAAGGCATTAAAACTAACTGAAGAAGGCATCAATTTGAATGTATTGATTGCCCGGTCGATCACAATGGGGGATGAATTCCATCAACGAAATATTGCAGCATCATTGAACTTCTTGAAAGAGATCGCGCCGTTGATCATCCAAACAGAAATCGATGAAAAGCAAAAATATGAAGTGATCAAGTTCTTAGCAGATACCGATCAGTTCTTCTTGAATATCATGATGGCAACCGGCAAAGCCATCGTTGACGGTGCCCGTGTCGATGCCAAAGGAACGATCGTGACCACCATGACGAGAAACGGCGTCAATTTTGGGGTTCGTGTCGCCCAAACAGAAGACCAATGGCATACTGCACCAGTCAATACGCCGAAAGGTTTGTACTTTACTGGGTTTACCGAAGCAGATGGCAATCCTGATATTGGGGACAGTGCCATTACTGAAACCGTCGGTGTCGGAGCAATGGCGATGGTAGCCGCACCAGGTGTAACACGCTTTGTCGGCGCTGGTGGTTTTGAAGATGCGCTAGAAACTTCCAATGAAATGGCAAAAATCTGTTTCGGTCATAATCCGACCTTCTCGATCCCAACATGGGACTTCCAAGGGACTTGTTTGGGGATCGACATCCGTAAAGTCGTTGAAACAGGCATCACCCCAATCATCAATACCGGGATCGCCCATAAAGAAGCAGGTGTCGGCCAAGTGGGTGCAGGGACGGTGCGCGCACCGTTAGGCTGTTTTGAAAATGCCTTGACGGCTTATGCGAAGGATCTGGGGATCGATGTTGACTGAGAAAATCAAAATCAGTGATTATCTAGACCCATTGCAACGATTCGGTCGTACCGGTCGGGTGCATAGCGTGTTTGATCGTTCATTCAATGTGATGATCGGGCAGCAGCTGGTCAATATCAACAACTATCGCAACTATTTGACTGGCTTCGGAGTCTTTTTACCAGATGCATTGTTTGAGCAAGTCCTGCCTTTGATCGAGGTCGGCAATCGCGTGCAAGTCCGAGAGCATGGTCTGACCTTTTACAGCACAAAAGGAACATTTTCTCTTTCATTAGAGGAAAAAGAATTGGTTTCGCTGCAGGTGAAGGAGCTATCCTTCACCTCTGCGGAATTGCAGCTTTTGAAAGAAATCCTGATTCAACAAAAACTAGAAACCAAGATTGGGTTGCCCGAAGATGAGAAAACCCAAGCAGTATTTGCGGCATTGCGGCAGCCTGTCTCAGATTGGGAACCAATCATTGCTCACCTGATTGGTCGTGGCAAAGGATTGACGCCTAGCGGCGATGATCTTTTAGTTGCCTATCAAGCGATGCTCTATGCCTTGCAGCAGCCGGAAGCTGAAGTGTTAGCGCAAGCATTGGCAAAACCGCTGTCTACGACGGATGTCAGCTTTGCTTATATTCAAAGTGCCAGTCAAGGGTATGTCAATTCTCTGATGCTGCAATTATTCAAAGATTTAAAAAAGCAAAACCCACAGGTGATTGAAAAAGATGTGCAGCAGTTGATGTCCGTTGGTCATTCGTCAGGCAAAGATCTTAGTTTTGGGTTGTTGTTAGCGTTGGAGTCATTGTCACTTGAGGAAAAAGAATAGAAATGGGGAGAAATCATGGAAATCAGTAACCAGAAAGATGCGGTCAAAGTAAGCAATTCTTACTGGAAAAAAGTCGTTGCTATTTTCTTTGTCGGCTGGATTTTAATGTACGCCACACGGACGATCTTCAATCCAATCATGGGTGTGATCGGAGAAGAATTCAATTTAAGCAACACACAACTAGGACTTGCCAATAGTATTTTCTTTTTGACATATGCCGTTGCGCAAATTCCTTTTGGCATCATCGGCGACAAAATCGGTCGCAAATTGGTGATCGCCCTAGGTTTTGTTTTATTGGCGGTGACTACTTACTTCAGTGGGCTAGCCACAAGCTTCGTTTTGTTCTTAGTGATTCGTGCCATTGCAGGGATTGGTCAAGGTGCCTATTACGGTCCGCAATACGCATTGTCTACCGAAGCGATTCCCGACAACAAACGGACCGTCGGAAATGCCATTATCAACAGTGGGATGGCGTTTGGAACGTCTGGCGGGTACTTGCTTTCTAGTAAATTGGTCTTGGATAACGGGGGCCATTGGAGCCAACCCTTCTTCCTAATGGCGTTTCCGACCTTGATTGTCGGTGTCTTGTTCTATTTTGTTTTGAAAGAAAAAGTGATTCGTCCAGAAGATGAAGGACAAGAAATAAAAGAAGAGGGGCCAAAAGAAAAGATTTCCTTGAAGCAGATTTTTTCAAACCGCAATCTCGTGGCAGCCTTTGTTCTATGCTTTACCAGCATTTATGCAAACTTTGTGATTATAACTTGGCTGCCGCAATTCTTGATTGCCGAGCGTGGCTTTGAAGGGGCGAGTGTCGGCTTTATTGCTTCCTTAGTCCCATGGGCATCGATTCCAGGTGCGCTGATTTTTGCTCGATTGAATGATAAAACTGGCGCGACGAAAAAATTAGTCTATTTATTGGTCCCATTGGCGACCCTTTCCGTATTTGCCATTGCCTTTGTAACGGATCGTACCTTATTGATCACTGTTTTGATTTTGTATGGATTGACTGGCAAGCTGGCGCTTGATCCAATCGTCGTGACCTTTGTGACGAAAAACGCACCAAAAGGCGCCTTAGGAACGACCTTGAGTGCCTATAACTTTATCGGGATGTCGGGGTCGATCTTAGCACCTTATGTTACTGGCTTTTTAGCCGATTCTTTAGGATCGATGCAGGTCGGGTTTTACCTGTCTTGTCTATTACTGCTGATCGGATTAGGTGTTTTTGCCGTATTAGCAAAGGAAAATCAGAAGGAGAGCATAAAATGAGTTTGAATGTGATCGCGTTAGGCGGCAATGCTATTTTAGATAAAGACCCTAGTGATGAAGGACAAAAAGCAGTTGTTGCGCAAGCAGCACGTTATATTGCCGATTTTGTCGAAAAAGGGGAAAAAGTCATTGTTTGTCACGGCAATGGACCACAAGTCGGCAACTTACTGTTGCAGCAAAAAGCCGGGGAAAGTGAAAAAAATCCCCAATTGAAATTAGACAGCTGCGTGGCAATGACCCAAGGAAGTATCGGTTATTGGCTGCAAAATGCCTTGATCAATGAGTTTGCCACACGACAAGCACATCCATCGGTGATCTCATTAGTCACCCAAGTTCGTGTCGATCCAGCAGATCCATCGTTTGAGAAACCTTCCAAACCAGTCGGACCTTTTTATAGTGAAGAGGAAGCCAATGCTGCGATGGCAGCCAATGGCGGGGTGTATCAAGAAGACGCTGGGCGTGGTTACCGCAAAGTGGTTCCATCGCCGAAACCGCAAGAAATTGTTGAAAAAGAAGCCATCAAAACATTGGTCGATGCAGGTGTGATCACGATTTGTGCCGGTGGCGGTGGCGTACCTGTCGTTCGCAACGATAATGGGTTTACTGGCGTGGAAGCCGTCAACGACAAAGACTTTACCGCCAGTGTCTTAGCAAAAGATGTGCAGGCCGATCGCCTGATCATTTTGACCGGTGTCGACAATATCTACATCAATTACAATCAGCCGAATCAGCAAGCCTTAGGGGAAATCAGTGTGGCACAAGCCAAGGGCTACATCGAGGAAGGCCATTTTGCAGCGGGCAGTATGTTGCCAAAAATAGAAGCTGCGATTGATTTTGTTGAAGAAGATGCAGCCAGAACCGCGATTATTACCTCAATCGAAAAGTTAGCTGAACTGGATCAGCATACAGGAACCATACTTCGAAAATAAAGAGGGGATCAAAGTGAAAGCAAAAAAACTACCGATGGTGACGCAGATCGTTATTGCCGTTCTTCTAGGGATTCTTTGCGGTTTGTTCTTTGGGCAAGCCGCTTCATTCCTAAAAATCTTGGGCGATCTTTTCTTGCGTCTGATGCAAATGGCGATCCCGTTATTGATCGTTGGACAAATCATTCAAGCAGTTGGGGGCATTGCCCCGAAAGAACTCACACGTTTGGGTGGAAAAACGATCGCTGTCTTTGGGATTTCCTCCTTATTCGCAGCTGCATGGGGTGTGCTGATGGCGGTCTTCTTTGCTCCGGGCAAAGGGATCGACTTTTCACAAGCTGCCGGCGAACCTCTGCAAGCACAAGAAATTTCTATATCAGAGACTGTAATCAACTTTATTCCCACGAATATTTTCGATGCGTTGAGTAAAGGGTCAATTATTCAAATCATCGTTTTTGGGTTGTTCTTTGGTGTTGCTCTCAATCACTTTATGCAAAAGAAACCTGAGTCATCTCTTTATGGGCTGATCGTGGATCTGAATGAGGTCGTCATTGCCATCATTCGTTACGTGATGATCGTGGCACCAATCGGTATTTTTGCTTTGATCGCTTCAACGATCAGCTCCCTGGGCTTGCAGATCATTTTGCCATTAGGCAGCTATTTGCTCGTCTACGGTCTAGCCACCGTCACGTTCCTTGGGCTGTGGCTAGTCTTGTTGACCGTGTATTGTCGGATCAATCCGTTACGATTGATCAAAAATATGAAGAATATGTCGGTCATGGCATTGGCGACAACCTCCTCTGCCATCACGCTGCCGATCGCTATGGAAGAATCCCAGAACAAATTAGGACTCAGTAGCCGCATCACCAATTTGGTATTGCCATTGGGCATGTCTTTGAACAGCAATGGGTCAGCGATGCATATGGCGATTACCGTCATGACAATCGCCCAAATGTATCAAATCAACTTTGACGGGATCCAAATGGTGACGGTAGCTGTAACTGCGACTTTCGTTTCTTTAGCCAATGCAGTTGTTCCCGGAGCGGGGTTAGTTTCCTTGGCAATCATCGTTCCCCAGCTCGGTTTACCAATCGAAAGCATTGCGCTATTTGCTGGTGTCGAATGGTTTGTTGGCATGCTGCGGACAATTTTGAACGTGAACTCAGACGTCTATTCAGCGCTGCTGATCGCTAAGTCAGCCGATGAACTGGATTATCGCGTGTTTAATCAATAAGAGAAGCCGTTGCCAAGCGTGCTTCTCTTTTTCTAAGGAGGAGAAAAGATGGAAGAAATGAGCAGACGTTCTCTGCTGGAATTAGAAGCATTGATGAAAAAGAAACTATTGGCTGCTGGTTTGCCAGAAGCCGCTGCCAGTGAAACAGCGGCGCATTTGACCTTTGCGGATGCTTGCGGGATCCATTCTCATGGTGCCGTGCGGATGGACTACTATGCCGAGCGTTTAGTAAAAGGTGGCATCACGCTGGAACCAAACATGTCTTTTGAAAAAACAGGCGCCGCTACCGGAATTTTCCACGGAGATAACGGCATGGGGCATTATGTGTGCAATGAAGCGATGGCGATCGCCATTCATCTGGCAAAAGAAGCCGGGATCGCTGCAGTAGGAATCGAGCAGACCAGCCATAGCGGGACGATGGCGTATTACGTCAAACAGGCTGCTGAAGCCGACTTAGTAGCGATCGCCATGTGTCAATCGGATCCGATGGCGGTGCCTTTTGGTGGGACCGAAAACTATTTTGGCACCAATCCAATCGCGTTTGCTGCACCACGAGCCAATCATCCACCGGTGGTTTTTGATATGGCGACGACGGTTCAAGCGTGGGGCAAAATTTTGGATGCTCGCTCGAAGAAGCAGCAGATCCCCGATACTTGGGCAGTAGACGAGCATGGCTTGCCTACCACCGATCCCTATGCTGTCCAAGGATTATTGCCAATCGCTGGTGCTAAAGGATATGGCTTGATGATGATGGTGGATATTTTAGCTGGCTCGATGCTAGGCTTGGCTTTTGGTAAACAGGTCACCTCCATGTATGCGGACTTGACGGAAAAACGCCGCTTAGGACAAATCCTTCTTGTGATCGATCCATCTCGTTTTACCAACACCGAAACCTTCAAGCAAAGCATCGATCAGATGGTGACTGAGCTGCATGCAATCCCGCCAGTAGAAGGGCAATCACAAGTCTACTATCCTGGAGAGATCAGCCAAATACACTTTGAAAAAGCCCAGCAAGAAGGGGTCATGATCCCCAAAGCGATCATCGACTATCTCGAAAGCGAAACCCTCCATTTTGATCGCTATGGTAGTCAAGATTCCTTTGCTAAATAAAAATCCGCAAAAGGCAGTTGGTTCATAGGGGGATTGAACCAACTGTTTTTTTGCTGTGTGGAGCAAAGAGAAGTTTTCAGTCAGAAAATCGCACATTATTGGCAGGATCAGACGAATTCTTTGAGTTGGTTCATTTTGTTCAAAGCATTTCTTAAGCCATTCGACCTTTGATTGCTTGTTTTTTGGAATGTGGTAGAATAGGTCGCATAAGTTAAGATCACTCAAGAAATGAGAGAAAAGCGAGGATGCAACGTGGCAATGAATAAAGTGGTTCTTACTGGGAAAATCGCAGAGATGCCTAGTAAAGAAGCGTTTGATGCGGCGGACGATCAGGGCGTACGTTTTGATCTTGTCATTGTGTCTCAATGGCAAAACAGTGAAGAAGTGCACCATGAATGGTTTGCTTGCGTCATTCATGGAAAGCAGGCAGAGACCTTTTTACGGTATTCTCAAAAAGGGGCAAGTATCAAAATCAATGGACACTTGCAAGGCTGTCCTTATGAAACACCAGAAGGTCAGAGACTTTGTGCGGCAGAAGTGGTGGTGGATAGCTTCCAAATCTTAGAGTTGGCAGAAGAACCAGCGGCGCCTTTTCCTAAAAAGCGGCCATCGACACTTGATGAAACAACGCAAACAAAGTCGATCCGTAATGAAAAAGATCCCCTAAAAACACAGATGCTGGAGTTTTTAAAAGACAATCGATTATTTTAATGAAGAAACATGCGGAAAGCAACGGCTTCTCGCATGTTTTTTTACGTAGAGAAAGTATTGGTAAAATTCAACTATATCTGACTAGCGGTATTCTTTATTGCTTATCAAAGAGGGGGTTAAATAGAATGGTGATTGTAATAAATGATCGCGAAAGTGAAAATAGTGTTTCACAAAAAGTGCGGATTGGTTTAGAATAGTTGAAACATATCTTGAGAAAAAGAGCGGCGCTTGCCTTGTTCAACTGCTAGATACCGCTTTTTTCTGAAAAAATCGTTAATCAGGGAGGGATGTCGATGGGCAAATCAATTATAGGGATCGCTGCGAATGAAGTGCAAGATGCTGGCGATGTGCTGCATCATTTGCCGATCGCCTACACACCATTAGGGTATGTGCGAGCGATCCAGCAAGCGGGCGGACTGCCATTGCTCGTGCCAATCAGTGAGCCAGCTGCAGCCAAGGACTATGTTTCACAGATCGATAAACTGGTATTAGCTGGTGGACAAGATGTTTCACCCAAGTTTTATGGGCAGGAGGCCCATCAGGCAACTGGAAGCGGCTTGTTGGCACGGGATGAGTTTGAACTAGCGCTGATCGATGAAGCGCTGCTGCAAAAGAAACCAATTTTTGCGGTTTGTCGGGGAATGCAGCTGGTCAACGTGGCATTCGGTGGCACGCTGCAGCAAGACATCAGTACCTTCAGTGAGATCATTCATATGCAGGCGCCGATTCCGAAAGAAGTGCCGACCCATGCCATCGTGACGGCTGAAAAAAGCATGTTGGCTCGTGTTTACGGTCAAAAAACAAAGGTTAATTCCTTTCATCATCAAGCGGTGGATCGATTGGCTCGTCCATTGCAAAAGACAGCTTGGAGTCCTGATGGCATCATTGAAGGCATTGAACACGTGGGTCAGCGCTTGTTGGCGGTTCAATGGCATCCTGATTTTGCCTATGATGCGCTTATACAAGAACAAGCGGTTTTCAAGTATGTCGTTGACGTATTGTAAGAAAGAGGATCACGCAAGGAGGAGAAAAATGAAAAAGAAAATGATGGGTATCACTGCTTTCACAGTATTGGTTTTAAGTGCCTGCAGTACCACGAGCCCCACGACGGATTCTGGACAGCAAGAGGAGCAAGGAGCCGTTGCGCAAGAAATTCAAGTGTCAACCGCTGGCGCCTTATCAACCCTTGATAGCGGACAATACACGGATGTCAATAGCTCCGATATGATCGGACAAGTGGCAGAAGGGTTATACCGTCTGGATCAAGAGGGGGATCCTGAGCTTGCGATGGCCGCTGAAGAGCCTACGGTATCAGAAGATGGACTGGTTTATACCTTCACCATTCGTGATGCAAAATGGAGCAATGGCGATCCTGTTACTGCGGATGATTTTGTCTACGCCTTTCAATATGTTGCTAATCCAGAGAATGGTTCTAGTAGCAGTAATCAAATGGATGTGTTGAAAAATGGCAGTCAAGTGCGTCAAGGGGATGTTGAGGTGAGTGAGTTAGGTGCAAAAGCATTGGACCAGCAGACGTTAGAGCTGACATTGGCAAGTCCAATCTCGTATCTGGATCAAATTTTGGTCGGGACACCTTTTATGCCAAAAAACCAAGCGTTTGCTGAAGAAAAAGGTGCCGATTATGGGTTATCAGCGGAAAATTTTGTCGGCAATGGCCCATTCTTGATCGAAGGGTGGAACGGGACCAACGAATCATGGACGTTAACGAAAAATCCTGATTATTGGGATGCTGAGAATGTCCAATTGACCAAGATCGACGTGCAAGTAGTGAAGGAAACGGCGACTGGTGTCAGCCTTTTTGAAACAGGAGAACTGGACTACACCACCTTAACGGATACTTACGCGCAGCAATACCAAAACTCAGCTCAAGCCAACTATGTGCCAAAGGCGCTGGTGGGGTATTTAAGTGCCAACCAAAAACGAGAAGTCACAGGCAATGTCAAAGTACGTCAAGCAATTTTACAAGCCATCGACAAAGAGGCATTTGCCGAAAATATCTTAGGTGATGGGTCCACTGCATTGAACGGCTTTGTGCCAAGCAACTTTGCCAAAGATCCTGAAACAGACCAAGATTTTCGTGAAGAAAATGGCGATTTACTGCCGTACGATTTAACAGCCGCACAAGAGCTTTGGGCACAAGCCAAAGAAGAGTTGGGACAAGAGGAAATCACTTTGAAACTGTTGTCAGCAGATACAGCAGCAGCCAAGAAAACCATCGAGTTTGTCCAAGGGCAGTTAGAAACCAATTTGCCGGGATTAACCATTGATGCCAAGTCGATTCCTTTACAAAACCGTTTGGACTTGCAATCCCAAGGTGAATTTGATCTCGTTTTTGGGACTTGGACACCAGATTACGCGGACCCGATCAACTTCTTAGAATTTTATGATTCAACAGGTGGCTTGAATACGTCTGGGTATGCTAGTGAAAGTTACGATCAAGGGTTAGCAGAAGCACGGACGACTTTAGCAAACGACCCAGCTGCCCGTTGGGACTTATTGAAAGAACTGGAAAAACAATTGATCGTTGAAGATACAGCCGTTTTGCCGTTATATCAAGGGGCGGTGGCGTATTTGAAAACAGATCGTTTGCAAGGGGTGCAAGTGTTTCCTTTTGGACGAACAGTATCCTATCGCCTAGCATCTGTCACAGAATAAACAGGTAGTAAGAAAACAGAGGAACTTTTTTTCAACCAAGTGTGCTGATCAAACAGCGTTTGTTGAAGAGAAGGGCATCTGTTTTTTTATTTTAGCCAAAATCGTTGCAACTCTTGGGGTAAAACAGAAATTCGTTTTCAAAAAAAGGTTGTTAAAAAGGGCTGTTTTCACATCTGTGTTTTTAGAAAAGTCAATCTTTTTTAAAGAAAATTAATAAAAGTTGTTGCATTCTCAGAAACTTATCTGTAAAGTGTTAGGTGTAGTCAGCAAAATAAAAAGAGAAGGAGGGATTACGATGCAAAAAGTATTTGATAAAAAAACAACCAAATTGAATAAAGTGAATCCCTCATTCGGTAACCATTAGTGTACAGATAATGTCTATAATAACGACGTTTATGCTCTGTCCTTTTTCCGAAGGGACAGAGCTTTTTTGTGTACTTTTTTAGAATGTGAGGGATAAAACATGAAGTATGTATTAAAACAATTAACAACGTATTTTAAAGAACATAAGGTGCGCTATACCTTCGTATTCGTCTTTATGGTGATTGCTAGTGCGATGTATGTCGCACCAATCTATATCTTGCGCTTATTCATTGATGCGCTGATCCAAGATAATTTTGATTATTCGGTACTGGTCCAATACGTGACCCTCTTTGCCGGAGCTATCTTGTTAGGATATCTGGCCGAATTTGTTTGGACGTTTAATTTATTTATTGGTTCCTACGATTTGCAAAAACAATTGCGGGAACAATTGATGAGCCACTTTCTTAAAATGGGGGCGCCGTTTTACCATCGTTTCCGAACAGGCGATTTAATGACTCGTTCCAGTGACGATGTCCAAGTGATGGGGATGACCGTTGGGTATGGACTGATGGTTTTCTTAAATACTAGTTTGTATCTAAGTTTTATCGTGGCGATGATGGCTGGGACGGTTTCTTGGCTATTGACCTTGATTGCCTTGATTCCAATGCCGCTTTTAGCCTATTACATTTTCAAATGGGGCTCGCAAGTCGATAAGGCATTTACGGAAGCGCAGAATTCTGTTTCAGAGATGAACAGTGAAGTGTTGGAGATCATTGATGGCATTCGGGTCGTCCGAGCTTATGGACTAGAAGGAGCCACCACGGAACAGTTTCAAAAGAAAACACTGGAAACAAGAGCAAAAAACAATATCGTTTCTGAGATCGATTCCCGTTTCGGGCCGCTGATTACCATCATCTTAGCGATCAGTTTTGTGATGAGCTTTGGTGTCGGGGCGTTTCTTGTTGCCAACCAAACGATCACCATCGGTGCGATGGTTTCTTTCCAAGTGTACTTGACAATGGTCGTTTGGCCGATGATCTCAGCAGGAGATCTTGTGAATGTGATGCAACAAGGTGCCGCATCCTGGCGTCGGATCAATGAAGTGCTGCAGACGGGTGATGAATTAGAAACTCCTGGTGAAGCCGACCTGCAAGCCATCAATACGATCCGTTTTGAAGCATACCATTTCCAATACCCACAAGCAGCTCGTTATGTGTTAGAAGGACTGGATTTGACGATCACTCGTGGAGAAGTCTTAGGGATCGTTGGGAAGACCGGTAGCGGAAAAACGACGCTGCTAAGACAATTCGGTCACCGCTATCCATACTCTGATCAAGTACCCTTGATTAACGAGCAGCCGTTGACGACCTATCAAACAACAGCAGTGCGCAACCACTTTGCAGAAGTGCCGCAAGAACATACCTTGTTTTCACGAACAATTCGCGAGAACTTGCTATTCGGACAGCCAGATGCTTCAGAAGAAGTGTTGTGGGAAGCACTGGAAGCCGCTTGCTTTAGTGAAGACATCAAGCGGATGCCAGAAGGGCTCGAAACGGTCGTCGGTGAGAAAGGCGTTTCCCTGTCTGGTGGACAAAAACAACGCTTGTCCTTAGCACGGGCGTTTTTACGAAACAGTGAAGTCCTCTTACTGGATGATGCCCTTTCGGCAGTTGATGCCAAAACGGAACAAGCCATCATCACGAATTTGAAAACGATGAAGCAGGCACCGACCTCCATCATCGTGACCCATCGATTGTCCGCCATCACCGAAGCGGATCAAATCATCGTCTTAGAAGACGGACGGATCACACAGCGTGGTACCCATCAGGAGTTGATCGAAACGCCAGGCTGGTACCAAGAACAGTATTACCATCAACAGTTAAAGGAGGACGATACAAGTGTTCTCAACGATTAAGCGTTTGCTCACGTATTTGAGCTATTATAAAAAACAATTTACCGTGGGCGCAATCTTGCTGTTGTTGGCAGCAGCGCTCGAACTGACTTCACCACTGATTGCCAAACAGCTGATCGACCGAGTGATGACACCGGCGGTTGACAGCAGAAACCTAAACACGATGCTTTTGATCCAATTACTCGCTGGGTATTTGCTGGTCAATTTGATTGGTTCTCTCTTTCGTTATATCAGCTTGCTGCAATTGCGAAAAATGTCCAACAGTATTGTCAAAAAAATGCGGGATCAGCTTTTTGACCATATGCACAAATTACCGGTTTCTTACTTTGACCAGATCCCAGCTGGTAAAGTCGTCGCACGGATTACGAATGACACCGAAGTTTTGCGGTCTAATTTCTACGTGATCGTGATCAGTAATTTGTTAAGCAACATTATCCAAATCATTGGTGCGTTTATTGCATTATTTCTTTTGAACCGCACCTTAGGAGCAGCGATGCTGATCCTGATCCCGATTTTAGGAATCTGGCAGCATTTTTACACAAAATATGCCTCTCGTTACAATTTAGCAATGCGGGAATACATCTCACAAATCAGTGGGCAGTTAAATGAATTTGTCCAAGGAATGGCGATCATCCAAGCCTTCCAACGAGAAAATCAGTTGCAGAAAGAATTTAATGAGACAGTAGAGAAATGGTTCAAAACCGGACGTAAATACCTCTTACTCGATTCAAGTATCGCTTGGGGATTAGGCAATTTGTTGCGAAATTCAACGATCTTGATTTTGATCACGACCTTGGCTGCCTTTTTCCTTGATGGCCGCTTGGCGATCTCAGCAGGCTTGCTGTATGCCTTTATTGATTACATCAACCGCCTGTATGATCCCATCGAAGGGCTTGTCCAAACCATCACCAATGTGCAGCAATCATTGGCAGCCGGACAGCGGGTCTTTGAGTTTGCTGATCAGCCGGTTGAAAAACAACAAAGTGAGCAGCTGACTGTCACGAATGGCGATGTTTCTTTCCAACAAGTGACCTTTGGCTACGATCCTGAGCAAGCAATCTTGCACGATATCAACTTTGACGTTGCAGCAGGAGAGACCATTGCTCTAGTCGGTCATACTGGTTCTGGAAAATCGAGTATTTTGAACCTGTTGTTCCGTTTTTATGATCCGCAGCACGGAAAAATCGTTGTGGATGGACAAGTGATCGCTGATTTTGATCGTCATAGTTTAAGAGATTCAATGGCGATCGTCATGCAAGATCCCTATCTATTTACTGGAACGATCGCCAGCAACATCGGAATGAACGATCCAACGATCACCGAAGCGATGATTATCGATGCCTTGAAACAAGTCGGCGCTGACTACCTTTTGAGCCGCTACGAAAAAGGCATCCATCATCCAGTCGTTGAAAAAGGCAATGAGTTTTCTAGTGGAGAACGCCAGCTGATCAGTTTTGCCCGTGCATTGGTGTTTGATCCGAAAATCTTGATTCTGGATGAAGCGACGAGCCATGTGGACACTGAAACAGAATCCATCATTCAAAAGGCGATGACCATCTTGCAAAAAGGACGGACGACCTTTATGATCGCTCACCGTTTGTCAACGATCAAACAAGCAGATCAAATCTTGGTCTTGGATCAAGGGAAGATCGTGGAACGGGGAACCCATTCGAGTCTTGTCCAAGGGCAAGGAATCTATCAGCAAATGTATCAAATGCAGGCAGAGCAGCTGTAATCAGCGGTGATTGCCGACAATGTTAACCGTAAAAGAAAATCCTTGAGCCTCCTGCATGGGAAGTGGCTCAAGGATTTTTTATATAATGCGAAGGAGCAGCCAATCATCTATGGGGAGTTGGAAGAGGAGGCCTTCGCTTATATATCAATAGGAAAAGCTGTAAGATGATGCCGTAATTTTGCTAAGAAACGCTCGCCGATCACTGATAACGGGCGATCGTTCTTTTTAATGAGGATGATCTCACCCTCGGACGCGTCGATCAAAGGAAGAAAAGCCAAGTCTTGGCGTTCTGGTTGGGCAACGATCCCCGAGCCGGTTCCATAAAGATCCGTCTGTTGTAATAGCTGGACCATCGTGCCTCGATCGCTGACATGCACCACTTGAGGGCTTTGAGCGAAGTCGATCAAATCTTCTGAGAAGAACGAATAGCGTTCATCTTCTTGCAAAAAGCGTACTTGTGGATAAGGGGCGAGATCTCTTAAGGAAAGCTGCCTTTTTTCTGTCAAGGGATGAGCTGCTCGCAAAAAGACATGGGGGCGAAACCGTCCCAACGCCTCGAAGGACAATTGGGCGCCTTGCAGCAGTCGTTCCAATCCTGCTTGGTTTTGCTCATTCAAATAAAGGATCCCAAATTCACTTCGATATTGTTGCACGTCCGTGATCACCTTTAAGGTCGTGGTTTCTAATAAGCGAAACTGGCGGCAGTCGGGAAATTCCTGCAGCAGCTCACTGAAAATTCCAGCCGTGAAATCATAGTGCTGGCTTGCGATAGCGAAGGTTTGACTCGCTGCTTGCTTGCTGGAAAAACGCGTTTGCAGCTGCGCCACTTGACTCAAGATCGGCTGGGCATGGTCTAGAAATTCCGAGCCTTCGGCAGTCAAGCGGGCGCCTTGATTCGTACGCTCGAAAAGCTGGACCTCCAATTCTGTTTCCAACTCTTTCACGGCTTGGGAAAGACTTGGCTGCGAAAGATACAGCCGTTTGGCTGCTTCACGAAAACTTCCATGGTCAGCGATCGCTTGCACGATGCGCATTTGTTGAATATTCAATTTTTGACCTCCTTTACAAAGATTCAGACGGGGAATGGTCCACTAATCAATAGTAGTCATGTCTTTTCCTTCTATAGTAATAGAAGCTTCTTTAAAAAATACGACGACAGTTGCTGCTTATTGCTACTTGTGAAGCGGTCATTGCAATTCTTCAGGAATAAACCAATAACCCGTTTGATTCTCTTCTGCCAGCAGTTCTTTAAAGGCTTCAGAATGATAAGCTGCCACCACTGCCTGTGCCCAGTCACTATCTTTGTTGGCTTTTTTTACCGTTGCCACCAGTTCATACTCTTGCAAAATGTCTTCACTTAATAAGCTTTCCTCTGCAGCGATTCCAGCACTGTAAACGATGCTGCCGGGAATCACCGCATAGTCTAAATCTGCTAAGCTGCGGGGGATTTGGGCAGAATCCATCTCAACGATATCCAAGTCATAAGGATTGTCAGTAATGGTTCTTAACGTCGCGTCAATGGGCGCCACTTCCGGGTCAAGTTCGATCCAGCCGGCTTTTTGCAGCAGCAACAGGGCCCGGGCACTATTTGACGGATCATTGGGGATCCCGATGGTATCGTTTGCTTCAATCGCTGTTAAACTGTCCTTTCTGCCAGGATACAAGCCGGCTGGAACGGTAGGAATCGGTGTGATACCCACTAAATCGGCATCCGTGTTTTCATTGAAGTTTTCTAAATAGGCGGTGTGCTGATCGACGTTTAAGTCGATCTCGCCATCGTTCAATGCAATGTCCGCTTCCAAGACCCCAGTAAAGCCAATATCCGTCACAGTATAGCCAGCTTCTTCTAAAATCGGTTTGATTCCTTTGAGAAACAGTTCGCTGTAAGGCCCTGGTGTCGTCCCCAATCTGATTTCTGTCTGCTGTTCCTCGGCATTTCCCGTTACTTCTTCTTGATTGCCACAACCGGCAAATAAAACTAAGGACAATAAACCAATGCCCACACCCAATCGAATCTTTCGTTTCATAACTTTTCCTCCTTTTTTATAAAAAAAGCCTTCCCAAAGAATAGTCTTTGGGAAGGACGATCATTTCGCGGTACCACCTTCGTTTGTTTTTTGCTGAAACAAAAAACCTCAGTCAGTTCATCAAATAAACTGCATTGCGCTATCGGGCTTTCTCCGTCGGGGATTGTTCGTCCACGAATGCTCAAAGGTCATTTTCGGATCGTCTTCCTTACTCGTTTCCACCAGTTCCGAGTTCTCTTGAAAGAAAGGGGGGATCGTACTCTTCTTCTCACTGCATGTGTATGAAATTAGTAGTATCTTAGAACAAGATGAGAAAGTTGTCAATTGCTTTCGTGATAGGTGATTCCAATCACTACGCAGGTAGTAGGGGAACAAATGGACAAGGGCAAGAATAGACCTAAAAAGCAGGAAAAGCAGATGAATGGTCGAAATCGCTTGGTTGGGTTAGAATCGAAACACAAAACAAAAAAAGAGGCGAGCAAATGAAATTACTTTTGATTGGACATACCGGCACACTTGGGCAGCTTTTAGTTGAAGGCTTTCAGCAGGTACCAGAGGTGGAGCTGATCACGGCTAGCCGTAGCAATGGCGATCATCAGGTCGAAATTGCGGATGCAGACAGTGTCAGCCAGCTATTTACAGCCACTGGGAAAGTGGATGCCATTGTTTCCGCTGCGGGAAGCACAGTGTTTAAACCCTTTGAGGAATTGACGCCAGCAGATATTCAACAGTCGGTGGCTTCGAAGCTGCAAGGACAAGTCAACCTTGCGTTGATTGGCCAGCATTTTCTCAATGAAGGTGGCAGTATCACGCTGACTTCTGGAATTATCAAAGACGAATTTATCCCAATGGGCACGCCTTCAGCACTGGTCAACGGCGGTTTAGAAGCCTTCGTGGCATCGGCAGCTTTTGAGATCGGTCAGGGGATACGAATCAATGCAGTCAGTCCCAATGCGCTTGTGGGCTCTTGGGAAACCTTCGCCGATTCTTTCAAAGGCTTTATTCCCGTTGGTGACGCACCCGTTTTTGCAGCGTATCAAAAAGCAGTCTTTGGAATCATGACTGGCAAGACCTTCACCGTTTATTAAGGAAAAGCAGAAGTAGAAAAAAACCGCCAAATCAAAGCTGACTTGGCGGTTTTTGTTCTGCTGAAAAAGAAGTAGCAAGCAGTTAAGAAGAGAGCAATTGGGTTTTCAGCTTGGGCATTTCTGCTTTGAGTTGTTGGCGAGCAAAAGCCAAGTCATTGATCCAAGAAGCAATCGCTTCTTTTTCTAAGAACAGAGGCATTCGATCGTGGACTGGTTCAACAGAATCGTTCGCGGCAGTCGTTAGAATGATTGATTCGGTTTCGATCTGATCCTCTTTTTGAAGGATGCGATAAAAACCAGCAGCATAAATCACGTGATCTTGCGAAAAGAGGAACTTTTCCTTTTCATGATTCCATTCATAGAAACCAGACATCGGAAAGACACAGCGATGCTCTTGGAAAGGCTGGCGAAAAGTCGGTTTCTCTTCAACGGTCTCAGAACGCGCATTGATCATCAAATGCCCTTTTTTAAAGCCGGTAAAGCCCCATCTTGTCACACCAGCTACAACTTGTTGTTGTTGATTTGCACCGATGGTTACGACGTGATTGGAGGGGAAAACATCATTGATAGCGACAGTCTGTTGGCGCTTGCGGGCTTTCGCCGCGGCTTCTTGATAATATTCTGACAATTCGCCAGTTGATGGATCAAATAAGTATCGGCCGCACATGGACAGGTCACTCCTTTTTTTGGATTGGCTGGTGCCTTTGTTTCAGTATAAAGACTCAAGGCGTCAAAACCAACTAACTTGCTTCACAGCGTGATTCGACAACGAAAGGATAGGGGCGGTTATGTAAAAAGTTAGTACCGCGAAAAGAGTTAAAAGAAATCAGATAACAAAAAAAGGCAGTCACCTACTGAGGTTGACAGCCTTTTTTATTCTAGTTGGTTAGCCAATTTTTTTAACTCTCCCGCCGATTTTATTTGCGAAACGTTCAGCATCTTCTCTGCAAGTATAGGTCAATGCAATTGTTTTGTCCCGTGTTCTTTTTCCTTCGGCGGTTAGATAACCATGAAAGATTTTAATCGCATACAATCGATAAACACCTCCTTATCCTTCGTAATAATAACAAATTTACCGCTTACATTCAAGAGATATAGTAAAACTTTATTTTTTGTTAGTTATTTTATTAAGAAATTGTTCAAACGCTTAAGAAAAGATTGAGGGATAAAGGGAGGAGGTGTGGAATAGACCAATGCGCATTTGAAAGGAAAGACGAAGGAACCTAGATGTATAAAGTTTCTGCTACTTGCTTTCCATCATAGAAGGACAAAGAATGAAAGCGATTTTGTTTTGAAATTTAAACAAATAGACCAATCGAGGAATAGCTAAGATAGGTGTCAAAAGTAGAGAAGAGAATCTATTTTTGTATTTGCGTGTTATTGAGACATTTTCCCCTCAAAAAATGGTTTGTAGAAAGAAACGATGATTCAAGCGCTGCATAAGCACGAAGATTGTTGTTTATTGTGCCGGCAAGTTGCTGGTTTGGGGATTAAAAAAAGCAAAAGTTGTTCTTAAAACACCAGTCTGACAAAAATAGCTTTTGTGAGAAGCTCAACGGGGGCTTAACGATCGTGTGAAAAAATTTAAGGAAGCGATTGACAAGTTTTTTTTGAAGTGCTATGATACCGATGTAATTAGATAACGGTTACAGAAGTGCTGTGACCAAGAGGCGTGTTACTGTAAGAAGGCAAACCTCATATTCCACCAAGGGTGGAGTATGAGGTTTTTTAGTGTTTTTAAGGTGGAGGAAATCATGAAAATAAAGAAGTTTTTAAATAATAATGTTGTCTTACTAAAGAAAGGCAGCAATGAAATTATCGGATTTTCTACAGGCATCAGCTTCAATAAGAAGGTAGGAGATGATGTAGAAGAACAAGATTTTGAAAAGATTTTTGTATTGGATACTCACGCAATGTTGGAACATTTTAGCTATCAATTAGGAAAGTGCGATCCGAAATACGTAGCGATCGTTGCTAAAATCGTGGCTTATGCCAAACAGAATTATCGCTTAGCAGTCAGCGACTATATTTATTTGACTTTGCTGGATCATATTGATTTCACTGTTCATCGTATCAAGCAGCAAATGACTTTTCATAGTCCTTTGCAATGGGATATTCGGCGATTTTATCCCGATGAATATGCCATTGGGGTGTATGCTGTCCAACTTATGGAGCAAGAACTAACGATCGATGTACCAACAGAAGAAGCGATCTCCATCGCATTGCATTTTGTAAATGTCCAATCACAAAAGAAGGATATGGCGGTTACCAATCAAATCGCGAAATTTATAGAAGACGTACTGACGATCGTAAAGTATGAGTACAAACAAAATTTTGATGAGAATAGTTTCCATTATTCTCGCTTTGTCACGCATCTGCACTATTTTGCACAAAATGTGATCAATCATACACTTCCCAGCTATGAAGCGTCGACGCTCTATGCACAAATTGAGAAGATGTATCCGCAAGCGTTTCACTGTGTGGAAAAAATCAAGGTTTATATCAAAAATACGTATGATATCAACATCTCAGAAAATGAAGAAATTTATCTATCACTCCATATCCAGAAATTGACGGAACAAGGAGAAAGGGAGAAAAACAATGGACTATAAACAACTAGCCAATGAAATTTATGAAAATGTCGGCGGTGGTAAAAATATCCAGCACGTGACCCATTGTGCAACAAGACTGCGTTTCACGCTGGCCGACGACAAAAAAGCTGACAGTGAAGCAATCAAACAGTTAAAAGGAGTGACTGGACTCGTTCAGGGAAATGGTCAATACCAAGTGATTATTGGGCCAGATGTATCGAGTGTATACGCTCAACTACCGACGACAGAAACGACGGCTGATCAAAGCAGTAGCGATCAATCGATCATCTCACGACTCCTTGACTTTATCGCAGGCTGTTTTACACCGATGATTGCAATCATAGCAGCTGGAGGAATGCTGCAAGTGGTCCTTTCACTATTGGAGTTATCAGGAATTTTAGCTGCAACTGACGATACGTATCTCGTATTGTATCAAGTATCGCAAGCAGCCTTCTTTTTCATTCCCGTTTATTTAGGAAATTCTGTGGCCAAACGATTGAAAATTGATCCTTTCTTAGGAAGCTACGTCGGAGCGATTTTTGTGATGCCAGGATTGACGGCCCTTCTTAGCCAAGAAGGAGGAATCACATTATTTGGATTGCTCGTACCGAATGTGAGCTACAATGCCTCCGTTTTGCCAGTTTTATTAAGTGTCTGGGTTATGTCTTATGTCTATCGGTTCGCCGATCGGATTTTACCGAACAGTGTCAAATTTATTCTACGTCCATTGATCGCCATCATCGTGATCACACCGCTGGCTCTATTGCTAATCGGACCATTAGGTGTGACGATCGGCAACTATGTGTCACAGTTTTTGAACTACTTAACAAACAATTTTGGTCCGTTAGCCGTCTTGTTTATGGGTGCCTTTGCTCAATTGCTAGTAATGACGGGCATGCACACGACGCTGACCCCTATTTTATTAACTTCTTTGGCAACGTACGGGTATGATGATTTGATCGTCCCTGGTATGCTGCTTGGATTGGCTGCCGAAGCAGCGATTTGTTTAGCGGCTGGAATCAAAGCTAAGGATACGGAATTTAAACAAGTGAGTTTTTCATCGGCAATTACTGCCTTGATGGGTGTGTCTGAACCTGCTTTGTACGGAGTAACCTTACGTCTGAAAAAACCGATTGTCGGAATGATCCTTGGGGGTGCTGCTGGGGGACTTTATTTTGGTTTGATGAAAATCAATACGCCAGTAGTCATTGCTTCATTTGTGGCGCTTCCATCATACAGCAGTGTGTTTCATGCGCTGATCGGCTCGTTGATTACTTTTGTGATTGCCTTTGCTTACACCTGGGTCATGGTCAAAGATGCAGATTTTCCTAATAATAATCAGCCGCAAGCAGTCAAATCTGGAGCGCAAGATGTGACAGCCAAAGCAACTGATGTTTCTTCTGAAACGAAGAAAGAACAATCAGCGATTGAAAAAATTGTATTATCACCTTTAAAAGGAACTGCCGTTCCATTGACAGAAACCAATGATCAGGCGTTTGCTTCATTGGCATTAGGCAAAGGAATTGCTGTTAAGCCACAAGATCAACAGGTGATTGCCCCATTTACGGGACAGGTTTCTGCCGTTTTTCCAGGAAATCATGCGATTGGACTTACCAGTACCGAGGGGATTGAACTTCTGATCCACATCGGTATTGATACGGTGAATATGCAAGGAAGTGCCTTTGAACGACTAGTCAATGAAGGTGATCAAATCACTATGGGAGAAACATTATTGCACTTTGATGCAGAAAAAATCGCTCAGGCAGGGTATGAAGATACCGTTATGATCACTGTTACCAATACGGCAGACTTCTTAGATGTTGTGGCACTTGCCCAAAATCAAGAAATTAAAGCTGGCGATCAGTTATTAGCCATTTTTTAACCATTAGAAAGAAGAAAGGATGACAGCAATGAGTTTCCCAAAACATTTTTTATGGGGCGGCGCTTCGGCGGCAAACCAATATGAAGGCGGCTATAATGAGGGCGGAAAAGGGCTCGCTTGTGCTGACTTGATCAGCGGTGGCAGCCATACGACTTCTCGGAAAATCACAGCAAAAATTGAAGAAGAGTTGTTGTATCCAAGCCACGAAGCAACTGATTTTTATCATCATTATCAAGAAGATATTGCATTGTTTGCAGAAGCTGGATTTAAAGCTTTCCGCATGTCTATCAACTGGACCCGGATTTTTCCCAAGGGCAACGACACTGAACCGAATGAAGAAGGCCTGGCCTTTTATGATCGTGTGTTTGACGAGTGTCGGAAGTACGGGATTGAACCAATTGTAACCATTGCTCATTTTGATGTTCCCGCATATTTGAGCCAAGAATACAATGGTTGGGCGAGTCGTGAAGTGATCGACTTTTATGCGAGATATGCGGCGGTGTTGTTTGAACGCTATCACGAAAAAGTAAACTATTGGATCACTTTTAATGAAATCAACACGGCCACCTTAAGTATCGGAAACTTTTTATCACTGGGACTGCAAGTTGGTGAATCTGAATTTATCAATCAGCCGGATAATCTACAGCAACGCTACCAAGCCCTGCATCATCAATTTGTTGCCAGTGCAAAGGTTGTCGCTTACGGACATAAACACTATCCAGATTTGAAAATCGGCTGTATGATTTCTTATATGCCACGCTATCCTTATACTAGCCATCCAAATGATGTATTACTAGCCAAACAAGAAGAAAATATGCATTCGAAATTTTGTGGCGATGTGCAGGTCAAAGGGAAATATCCTTATTATGCAAAGAAATATTTTGCTGATCATGGCTTTGCAATCGAGTTTGCACCAGAAGATCAAGCGATCCTAGCTAAGGGAACAGTGGATTACTACACGTTTAGTTACTATCTAACACTTTGTGTCTCTGCAGATGAGAAAGTTACCAAAAATGGACACAGTATGATTGGCGGCTCTGGCGTAAATAATCCTTATCTAGAGCAGACGGAATGGAATGCGATGATTGATCCAGTAGGATTGAGAATTGCGTTGAATGATATTTATGATCGCTACCAGCTGCCATTGATGATCGTGGAAAATGGGATCGGAATTTCAGAAACTGTTGCTGAAGATGGACAGATTCATGATGATTACCGTATCGATTATTTAGAAAAGCATATTGCTGAAATGGAGAAAGCCATCGATGATGGTGTCGAGTTGATTGGTTACACGATTTGGAGTGCCGTTGATATTGTCAGTGCTTCTACAGGAGAAATGAAAAAAAGGTATGGCATCATTTTTGTGGATAAATATGACGACGGGACAGGGACTTTAGATAGAAAGAAAAAAGACAGTTTCTATTGGTATCAAAAAGTGATTGAACGAAACGGCTTATGATTAAATACTCCAGTACTTGCGGTGTACAAGTGCTGGAGTTTTTTTGCGTATCAATTTCAGCGCGTACAAAACAAAAACCACGCGTAAAACACGCGTGGTCCATATCAGGGGTTCATGTTAGTTGCCCCAATAAACAAATCGTCCATCAAATACGGTGGCTTCAACGGTCGTTTGAAGCAATTCTTCGGCAGTTAAAGGCAAGATGTTTTGTGACAAAATACAAAGATCGGCTAAACAGCCAACTTCTAATTGACCGATATCTTGCCGACTCAAGGCTTTGGCGGCGCCTGCGGTGTGGGCATAGAGGGCATCGGCGATGGTGATTTTTTCCTGTGGCATCAATCCGCCTGCTGGCTGGCCATTTTTTTCTTGCCGAGCAACCGCATAATACAGCGAGTCTAAAGGGGTCACGTCGATCACGACCGGCGTATCAGTCCCAAAAGCCAAGGTGGCACCTTGCTCTAGAAAGGATTGAAAAGGAAACATTTGACTGGCACGCTGAGGTCCTACTTCTTCATCGAGGGTCTCATAACCGACTAATAGATGGCTAGGCTGTACGGAGAGTACTAGTTGTTCTTGGCGAACTAGTGGCAAATCGGCGGCATCCATCACTTCCAAGTGTTCCAAGGTATTGGCTTTGCCTTTAGAAAGCGGGTGAGCAGCAGCACTTTCTTGATAAAAGAGGAGTGCTTGTCGAATCGCTTCATCACCGATGGTATGGATGCGCATCGGCCAGTCTTGCTGGTTAGCTTGTAATATAAAGCGGCGCATCCGTTGAACATCGATCAACGGCATCCCGACATCACCGGCAAAATACGGTGTTTCATATTCCGCTTTTAAAAAAGCCGTGTGCGTACTCGTCACGCCGTCAAAAAATTGTTTGACGCCGCCCATCTGTACTTTTTCGGAGCGATACGTACGGTAAGTTTCTTTTAGTTGCGTGATGTCTTCTCGCATGGCTGGATAAAAGACAGCGCGCAGGGTCGCTTCTGCTTCCGTTTGTCGATAAAGAGTGGGATAGACTAGATCGTCCCAGCTTTCTCCTGTCAAGGCAACATCGCCGATCGTCGTGATGCCGTATTGATTGAGCTGTTTCATATAGGTCAGAAAAGCAGCAGGGCTTTGCGCTTGGAATGACTGTAAGACCTTTGCTAAATAATGAATGGCGATCGCTTCTAAAAAGCAGCCGCTTAATTGTCCGCTGTTTTCGTCAAGCAATGCCTCCCCGCTGATCCCCGTTGGCAAGTTCTCAGGTGTGATCCCTAAAGCAGCGATCCCTTGGCTATTCAACCAAATGCTGTGGGCATCACCGGAAATCAGCATGACAGGCGTGTCGGCACAATAGTTGTCGATCGAATCTTTCGTTGGGTAGACTTGCTGACCGAAATCACTGCTGAACCAGCCGATGCCGATTTTCCATCCATGGGTGATGGGCAGCGCGGGCACTTGCTGGGCAACGGCTTCTTCTGTCACTCCCGTAAGATGGGTCAGTGCCCCTTGATGGAGTAATGCGGAAAGATAAAAATGAACATGAGCATCAATAAAGCCCGGGATGATCATTTGTTCTTTGAGATCAATGACCTGGGTGTCTTCAGCAAGTGTTGGCAGCGCTGAAAGAGGACCCACAGCCGTGATTTTCTGGTCTTCTATCAGGAGAAAGCCCGCAAAAGTCGTTTTCGTTTTGGTATCAAAGATGTGTTCAGATTTTAGTAATAGTGACAATTATAATCCCAACTTCCATTCAAGGAAAAGGTCGTTGTAAAGCTCAACCGCTTCTTTTCCTAAGTATTCATAATGTTCCATTTGTTCCATCGCACTTGGCTCAGGGTAGAAAGCTTTGTCAGCAGTCAGTTCAGCCGGCAGCATGGCTTTGGCCGTTTCACTCGGCGTGGCATAGCCTACGTATTCGGCATTTTGTGCGGCATTTTCTGGGCGGAGCATAAAATTGATGAAGGCGTAGGCTCCTTCAAGATTACCAACGGTTTTCGGAATCGCAAAATTGTCCGTCCAAATCGCACCGCCGTCATTGGGAACGATATAGGTGACGGCAGGATTTTCCGCCATCACATAAGCGGCATCGCCCGAATACCCGATTCCTAAAGGGGCATCGTTGTTGATCATCAAGGTTTTGATCTCGTCGGTCAAAACTGCTTTGACATTGGGACGGATACTTTCCAGCTTCTTCAAGGCTTTGGCGACTTTGGTCGGGTCTTTTTCATTTTGGGAAAGACCGAGCGTCTGTAACGCGATTCCTAAGGTTTCACGAGCACCATCCACCATCAATACATCATTTTTAAATGCAGGGTTCCATAAATCCCCCCAGCCATGGATCGAAGAAACATCGACTTCTTCAGTATTTGCCATGATCCCGATCGTGCCCCAAAAATAGGGGATCGAGTAGGTATTGTCCGGATCAAAGGTTTGGTCCATCAAAAAAGGCGACAGATCTTCCGTTCCCGTCAATTTCTGATGATCTAAAGGCACTAACAGTCCTTCTTCGATCATTTTCGGAATGATCGATTCGCTAGGGAAAACCAAATCATAGCGTGAGCCGCCTTGTTTGATTTTTGTTTCCATCGCTTCGTTGGAGTCAAATGTATTATAAATCACTGAGTAACCAGTCTCAGTTTCGAATGTTTTGATCAATTCGGGGTCAATATATTCGCCCCAATTGTAAATAATCACTGTATTTTTGTCGGACGACGTTGCTGCCCCCGATTCTTTCGTTAACACCGAAGCACCGAAAAACAGCAATGCGGTGATGCCGATCACACCGCCAAAAAATACCCACAACCTTTTCAATTCATCAATTCCTTCTTTCTTTACAATTTCGTATTTCTTGAGTAGCGTAATTGATTTTTAAAGAAAAGGCAATAAAAAAATGAAGAAAAAATAAACCCGTTTCTTTCAAGGCTTAGCAGGAGGAATGGCCAGGTGGCTGCGGCAGTTTCCAAACATATCATTTGTCAAATTTCTTCCTTTTGCCTAAGCTAGGGAAGTGAGAAATCAAGGGATGGAAAAACAGGAACCTCTCTTTGATGAAGAATGAATGTAAGGAGTGAAGCATCAATGGAAACACGTGCTGTCGTTATTGAAGCCTATGGTGGAAAAGACCAATTAAAAGAAGCAACGGTCCAATTACCAGAATTAAAAGCAAATCAATTATTAGTCAAAGTTGCCGCAACATCCATCAACCCAATCGATTGGAAATTAAGAGAAGGCTATTTGAAACAAATGTTTCCATGGGACTTCCCAATTATTTTAGGCTGGGATGTCGCAGGGGATATCGTAGAAATAGGCGCTGACGTGACAGAATTCAAAGTTGGTGATGCAATCTATGCCCGCCCTGAAACGACTCGTTTTGGGACGTATGCTGATTATACCATCGTGGATGCTGAGTTAGCAGCGATTAAACCAGAAAACCAAAACTACGCAGAAGCAGCTGCAGTGCCATTAGCTGGTTTGACTGCTTACCAAGCGTTGTTTGAACACGGTCATTTAAAAGAAGGGGAAAAAGTCTTGATCCATGCCGGAGCAGGCGGAGTTGGTACCTATGCGATCCAACTGGCCAAAGCAGTTGGCGCTTACGTCATCACGACGGCTAGTCCACGTAACCATGAGTTATTGCAAAAACTTGGTGCCGATGAGATCATCGATTACCACACGACAGATTTTGAAGAAGTCTTGCAAGACATCGATTTGGTCTTTGATACGATGGGGGGCGACACCCAGAAGAAAAGTTTCACTGTCTTAAAACCTAAGGGCCGTCTGATCTCGATTTTGAGTATTGAAGACGAAGACTTGGCAAAAGAAAAAGACATCTTCGCCAAAGCAGTTTGGTTACGAACCAACGGCAAACAATTGGCAGAATTGACAGAGCTGATCGAAGCAGAAAAAGTCAACAGTGTCATCGGTGCAACCTTCCCATTGACGGCACAAGGAATTTACGATGCCCACACATTGAGTGAGACACATCATGCGGTCGGCAAGATCGTTATTGAAAATCAAGACAATTTCATCAGCCAAGACGCAGAATAAAGGAGGCTGAACCGATGCGCTTATGGCATGAAGCACTGATACCTGCTTTGCCTCGGCAGCAGCTGTTAGGCCAGCATCGTGAAGCAGCAGCCTTACGAGGGTTAGGCTGGGGCAAGAAGCATGCAACCGTCGATTACGTTTTTACTCATCCACCCTATAAATTGTTTCAATACCATCAGTTAGTGCTGGATGAAATGACCTATCGAGGCTATCGGCCAGCACCTGAATGGTACGATCCAGCGTATCGTGGCAAAAATCTGCCGCTGGAACCCTCCGTTCAAGCTGTTCCTTTGACTACGCCGATCTATCCAGAACATGATGAAGCATACTTGGAAGAATGCTTAGTGAATCTCCATCATAAGGGGATCTATCTTTAAAGACCAAACACTTTCCTGAATTTTTGTTCGGGAAAGTGTTTTTTTTCGCTTTAAAATCGTTAACTTACAAAAAGTAAGCATATTGTTCGCAACTTTTTTTGTTCCTTGTTATAGTGAGAAAAGAGAATCAGTAATGAGAAATGAGGAAAAGAAAATGACCATCAATCATAGAAATCTTGAATTTGGGTTAGATACTTTTGGCGATCTAGCCTTTGATGATACAACGAAAGAACGGATCAGTTACAGCGAATCGTTGCGCAATATCGTAGCGGAAGGAAAATTAGCCGATGAAGTCGGCATCGATGTCATTGCCTTAGGGGAGCACCATCGGGAAGAATATTCGATCTCAAGTCCTGATACGGTACTAGCGGCTTTAGCAATGGTTACCAAAACCATCAAATTAGGTACCGGTGTAACTGTCTTGAGTTCGGATGATCCCGTGCGGGTCTACGAACGGTTCGCGACCGTTGATGCGTTGTCGAACGGTCGCGCACAAATCATGCTGGGACGAGGATCTTTTACTGAATCATTCCCTCTATTCGGCTATGACTTGCAAGATTATGAAGAACTATTTGAAGAAAAAACAGCGATGTTCAGTGAATTGAGAAAAGGCAAACCATTAACTTGGGAAGGCAAGTTCACGCAATCCTTAAAAAATGCCGACGTTTTTCCAAAAATCGAGGGACACCAATTAGATACCTATGTGGGTGTCGGTGGAACCCCTGAATCGATCATTCGTGCCGTCCGTTATGGGTTTCCCGTTATGTTAGCGATCATCGGTGGCGAACCTGCTCGTTTTGCGCCCTATGTTGATCTGTATAAGAAGGCAGCGCAGCAATTGGGGCAACCGATTCTGCCAATCGGCATGCACTCCCATGGTGTGATCGCCGACACCGACGAAGAAGCCTATGAAATCGGCTGGAACTACATCAAAAAGAGCATGGACAAAATCGGTCTTGATCGCGGCTGGCCAGCCATGAGCAAAGAGCGCTTTGACTTTGAAGTCGAACATGGATCTTACTATGTAGGCAGTCCAGAAACCGTGGCGCAAAAAATCGCCCGTATGATGCCGCAAGTCGGTGTAGAACGCTTTGATCTGGTTTACGGTACTGGCGGACAGCTGCAAAAAGACCGTTTCAAAACGATTGAATTGTATGGAACCAAAGTGATTCCACGGGTGAAAGAATTGTTGGCAGCAGGTGATGGCAATGCCTAAAACCATCGGTATTTTAGGCGCAGGCAAGTTAGGCTTAGCGCTCGCAAATCTTGGTGCCCAGGCGGGCTATCGGGTCTTGATTGCTAGTACGAAGCCAGCAGAAAAAATCGCCTTGTCCGTTTCTGTGTTGGCTCCGGGAGCAATCGCAAAAAATGCCGCTGAAGTGATGGCGGAAGCTCAAACGATCATTTTGGCCATTCCGTTGAGTAAGTACCAACAGCTGCCGGCAGAAGCTTTGGCTGGTAAGCTAGTGATCGATGCCATGAATTATTGGTGGGAAGTCGATGGCAAAGAAACAGAATACTCATCGATCGAGCAGACTTCTTCGGAACGTGTGCAACGCTATTTTTCCCAAAGTAAAGTAGTCAAAGGATTCAATCATATGGGGTACCACGACATCCAAGAGGAATCCTTGCTGACGAGAACGGCTGCTCAAGGAACTGCCAAAAAAGCCATCGCCATTGCTGGTGATGACCAAACCGCCCTCGATCAGACAGACGAAATCGTTGACGCTTTCGGCTTTGATCCCTTTCCTATCGGTGCTTTAGCTAATGGCATCATGTTGGAACCCGGCAGTCCTTTCTTTGGTGCCAATCAAACCAAAGAGGGATTGACGGCATTGATGAAGGAGTTTTGGAGCAGTGAGAAAGGGCAAGCGTTTCTGGCGCGTCCTTCCGCTGTGAGTAACAAGCAGCAGGCTTCGCAGTAAAAGAGCCGCCTCCATGTACGACTGGATACGATAAAAACAACCCTCTTCTCAAAAAAGAAGAGGGTTTTTCCCATCCAGTCAAATCAGCACGTGGTCGCTAAAAAATACAATGTGATTGTTACGATTGTGATTCGTAAGCAGTGGTTGTTACGTTTACGTCTCTGCCAGACGTTCCATAGTGTACATATCAGCCTGTACCTGCTTTGTGCTCGCCTTTGACACCCACCCATATTGATTAAAGATCGACCAGCCAGTTGGTTTGTTGGATCTTTCCATCTAATTCTCGCAGCTGCTTGGCGGTCGCATTCAATTGCTCCGTTAGCGTTTTTGTATCGATCGTACGCACCAGTCGAATTTCGTTGCGACCTATTCGGGGAGCTGCTTTGGTTTCATCCAGTGCTTGCGTTAGCAGTGCATGCTTGCGGCGCAGCTGTTCTCGCTGTTCTAGTGCTTCCATCAGCAATAACGCACTATCTGCTAAAGAGGCAGTCGCATTTTTCCGATTGATGGCAACGACTAATTCTGAATATTGTTGATTGATCTCATCGTATTCCTTGAACAATTCTGTGATACTACGATCCAAGGTATCGCCTTCTTGGACTAACACACTGCTAGAGATCTCGTTACGTAATTGAAACAGACGATTGTTCAAATCCCGTCTTAAAAGTAACGCTTCTGCTAATTTCATTTTGGCACACTCCTTTTTACAAATGAGAACAGCTTATCTAGTTCTTATCCTAGAGAAGAACGTGATGAAAGGCAAGCAAGATGCAAAAAAAGGTCTGCCAGAAAAATCATAAAAAACTGAATATTCGCAATTCTTGTTGACTTCCAAAAACACCAATAGTATACTTTATAACAATCATGAAATAGACAAAAAAACGTCATTTACCTGTTTTTTAGATAAAAAGAAAGACGATGAAGAGAAGAGTAGCTTTGGAATCTGTTAGAAGAGAACCCGGATGGTGAGAAAGGGCAGCAGAAAAAAAGTGAAGATGAGCTCTGAGTGATCTGATTTGTTCACGCAAATCAGACGGAAAGCAGCCGTTATCGTGCCAAGTATCTTAGCGTACTGTTGAGGTGCCATTTGTGAGGATGGTGCGAAAAAGGGTGGTAACACGAAAATCTCGTCCCTTTGTTTGTCAAAATTGATAAGCAAAGGGATGAGGTTTTTTCTTTTTATCGATGAATGCGTTTTTTGCCGTCATGAAAAACACTTGCGTTGGTTGCGCAATCACATAGGAGGAAGAATGGAAATGATCTGGAAGAAGCGTTTATTGGTTGCAGCAGGAGTGATTGGGTTGACCCTTTCCGGCTGCACGACAACAGGAAATACCGAGGGATCAGAGGCTGAAACTAACGGAGCGCCGAATCAAGCGATTGCGGTGAGTCTACCGGCTGAGCTGACGACTCTCGATACGACTCAAACGACGGATAAAGCAACATTTACCATCGTTCAACATTTATTCGAAGGGCTTTACCGTTTCGATGAAAACAGTGAACCAGTTCCGGGCTTGGCAGAAGGAGTCGAAATCAGTGAAGATGGCAAAACCTATACCTTTACCTTGCGAGAGGATGCGAAGTGGAGCAATGGCGAAGCGATCACTTCAGCTGACTTTGCTTATTCGTGGAAAAAGTTAGTCGATCCAGCAACGATGGGACCTAACGCCTATTTGTTAGATAATGTAGTTAATAGTAAAGACATTCGTGAAGGCAATGCTGATATAGAAACGATTGGTCTGGAGACCCCAGATGACGCGACCTTTATCGTGCAGTTGGAGCAGCCACAGCCATCCTTTTTATCCTTGATTTCCATCGGCTGGTTGGCACCGCAAAACCAAGCCTTTGTTGAAGAAAAAGGTGATACCTATGCTCGTACAAGTGAAGATTTGCTGTATTCTGGTCCCTTTACCTTGACCGATTGGCAACAGACTGGGGATGAGTGGACATTGGTGAAAAATGACCAATACTATGATGCTGATGTCGTTCAATTGGAGGAGATCAAAGGCTCCACCATCAAAGAAGAAAATACTGGGATCCAATTGTTTGAAAGCGGCGACCTGGATTTGCAAAAAATCAGTGGGATCTACGTTCAACAATATGGAGACAATGAAGAGCTAGTTACGCAAAATGATGTTGCGAACTTTTTCTTAGACTTTAACAAAACGGCCAACGATGCCTTGTCAAATGTTCATGTGCGTAAAGCGATCGCGTTGGCGATCGACAAAGAAAGTCTCGTGGATAATGTGTTGAACGATGGAGCGAAAGTTTTAAACGGGCTGGTCCCCACCGGCTTAGCTACGAATCCAAATACTGGCGAAGATTTTCGAGCATATAGCGGTGATTACAACTTGTATGATTTAGAGGCGGCCAAGGAAGAGTGGGAAAAAGCCCAAGCGGAAATTGGCGAAAGTACGACGTTGCGTTTATTAGTGACAGATGATGACAATGGTCAAAAAATCGGGGAGTACTTGCAAAGCCAACTGCAAGAAAACTTGCCAGGCTTGTCGATCTCCATCAACAAACAGCCACGTGCCAGCTTGAATCAATCAAGAGCAAATAGTGATTACGAGCTTTCCGTTTCTGGCTGGATCGCTGGAAGTAGTGACATGGATATGTTCTTTATCTTATACAAAAATGGCGCTTCCTTTAACTACGGCGGCTATGTCAACGAAGAATATACGGCATTGACGGAAGATGCTCGCACCCTTCATGCCAATGACCCCGATCAATATTTTGAAGATTACAAAGCGGCAGAAGAAATATTGTTGGAACAAGATGCTGCGCAAGTCCCTTTATACCAGAGTGCTTCAAATTATCTGATCAAATCAAATGTAAAAGACATCCAATTCCCAGCCTATGGCGCGCATTTCTTTTTCCGCACCGCCTATGTCAGTGAATAAGGAGAAAGATAGCTGAATGAAGAGCGCATGTTTATTCGATGAACATGCGCTTTTTGCAACAAAAAAAGCAGTTCAGAAAGCTGAACTGCTAAATGCGGAAGATGGGAGTTGAACCCACACGAGATAAACTCACACGCGCCTGAAGCGTGCGCGTCTGCCATTCCGCCACTTCCGCATAAGATAAAGATAATCCTTTCTAGGAAGAAATGCAAGTCCAATCTCACAAAAAGGAGCCCGCCAGCGGGGACTGGCGGGATAGGAGTAAAAATGAAAAAGTGTTAGGGTTGTTTGTTGGTATGCATTTATAATAGCGTGTAAATGTGAAAAAAAATTGACGAATCAAACAGAATTCTGAGAAGAAATCGCCAAGAAAAAGTGAAACTAGATAAAACAATCAGAAGACAAAAAGGAGCCCGCCAGCGGGGACTGACGGGATAGGAGTAAAAATGAAAAAGTGTTAGGGTTGTTTGTTGGTATGCATTTATAATAGCGTGAAAATGTGAAAAAAAGTTGACGAATCAAACAGAATTCTGAGAAGAAATCGCCAAGAAAAAGTGAAACCATGTAAAACAGTCAGAAGACAAAAAGGAGCCCGCCAGCGGGGACTGGCGGGAAGGAGTAAAAATGAAAAAGTGTTAGGGTTGTTTGTTGGTATACAAGTATCATACCGAGAAAATATGAAGAATTTTCGAGCGAAATTTAGGAATTGCGTGAATCTTTTGACAAATTATGCCTTCTGTTTGAATTTTTTCTTAAAAGAGAATTGACAAAAGGCACAAGCTTTGATAATTTAAATGAAACAAAATGCAAACGCGATGAAAAAGAAAGTAGAATCAAGGAAGTTGTCTAGCAGAGAGTTCCGGTAGGTGGGAAGGAACGACAACGAATGATTTGAAAATGACTTTGGAGCGGATTTTCTGACTAATTAGGAAAATACGGTTGCCCCGTTAACAAGCGACAGTCTCCGAGTGTTTTCGGGTACTGAATGAGGTGAAGCCTGTGAAGGTTTTGCAGATTAAGGTGGTACCGCAGGTGATGCCCTTAGCTTTGGCTAAGGGCTTTTTTTGTGTCTGCACGGTCAGCTGTTTCAAGCGCAGGTTTTGTTAAAAAGGAGAAAGGTTGTTGGGAGGAGAGAAAAATGCACAAATTAGTGGTTCAAACCGATTTTGGTTTGCAAGATGGAGCGGTTAATGCGATGTACGGGGTAGCTTATCAAGTGGCACCAGAGCTGGTCATTGCTGATTTGACTCATGAGATCGAGCCATACAACATTCATGATGCCAGCTATCGTCTGCTGCAAAGCGTCACCTATTGGCCGGCAGGAACGGTCTTTGTTTCAGTGGTCGATCCTGGCGTAGGGTCTGATCGACGAAGTGTGGTTGCCAAGTTGGCGACCGGACAGTTGGTTTTGACACCAGATAATGGCACACTGACCTATTTAGCGACTTATATCGGAATCACTGAACTACGGGTGATCAATGAGGCAACTGAGCGGTTGGCAGGATCAGCCGAAAGCCATACATTTCATGGTCGGGATGTTTATATGTATAACGCCGCGCGTCTCGCCAGTGGCGCCATCAGCTTTGATGAGCTAGGAACACCCGAACCTAAAGAAGCGATCCAAGTCTTTGCCATTGAAAAGCCAAGCCAAACAGCAGAAACGATCACTGGCACGATCGATATTCTTGATATTCGTTTTGGTTCGTTGTGGACGAATATTCCCCATACGTTCTTTAAGCAATGGCAGGTACAGTACAATGAGCCGCTGCTCGTCAGTATTTATTACCAAGATACGCTGCGTTATCAAGAAGAAGTGCGTTTCGGACGCTCTTTTGCGCAAGTGTCGGAAAATGAACCTGTCTTATATGTCAATTCCCTATTGAATATTGGTTTAGGGCTCAACTTGGCTTCATTTGCTGAAACCTATAAAATCGGGACTGGCACGAATTGGAAAATTACCCTCAAAAAAAGGAGAAATGAAAAATGAATCAATCAAAATTTACAGTAAAACACATTGTTGCTATCGGAATCGGTGCTGCCGTCTTTTTCGTCTTAAAACGTTTCGTCACGATTCCGACTGGTTTTCCAAATACAGATATCGCCACAGCCTATCCTTTCTTGGCATTAGTAGGCGTTGTCTACGGTCCAATCGTTGCTGGTTTAGCGGGCTTTATCGGCCATGCCCTAGGAGATTTGACGACTTATGGTCCGTGGTGGTCTTGGATCGCCGCCTCTGGGATCTTAGGGGTGTTCTTCGGACTTTTGACTCGTTGGATTCCAATCCAGCAAGGAACCTTTGGCGCTAAAGAAATTCGGACCTTCTTGATTGGTGAATCGATCGCAAATTTGGTCGTCTGGGTGATCATTGCCCCAATCGGTGATATTTTGATCTATGGCGAACCAGCGAACAAAGTCTTTGCGCAAGGAGTCATTGCGGGATTGACCAACACAGTCGTAACTGGGATAATCGGAGTGATCCTGCTAAAAGCCTATGCCCAAACCAAAACCAAAAAAGGCAGCTTGAGCAAGGAATCCTAAACAAAGAAATGTGTGAAGGCTAAAAAATGAAACAAAAAATCATTCAATTTACGAATTTTTCTTTCCAATATGATGCACAAGCGGAACCGACCTTGAAAAACATCGATCTAACGATCTATGAAGGAGAAAAAGTCCTGATCGTCGGTGCTAGCGGTTCTGGCAAAAGTACATTAGGAAAATGTTTGAACGGTTTGATCCCGCAAAATGACGAAGGTAGTAGTACCGGAGCATTGACGATCGGTACCAATGCCTTTGGGCAAGCTTCCATCTACGAGCTGTCTTTGACCGTCGGCACGGTGCTGCAAGACACCGATAGCCAATTTGTAGGCTTGACCGTAGCAGAAGATATCGTGTTTTCCTTGGAAAACGATCAGCGTAGTCAAGCTGTGATGCAGGAGGCGCTGCGCGTTTGGGCAGAAAAGACCGACTTAATGGATCATTTGGCAAAAAAACCGCAGGAATTATCGGGTGGCCAAAAGCAGCGTGTTTCAATGGCAGGTGTTTTGATCGATGAAACACCGATTCTACTGTTTGATGAGCCGCTAGCCAACTTAGATCCGCAAACAGGTGTGGAAGCCATCAAAATGATCGACCAGCTGTATCAAGAGAAGCGTTTTACTACCATCATCATCGAACATCGCTTAGAAGAAGTGTTAGCCGCCGCTGTCGATCGCATCATCGTGATGGAAGAAGGCCGCATCATTGCCGACAGTACACCGAATGAACTATTAAAAACGGAAATGCTGCAGCAAGTCGGCATTCGTGAACCACTGTATTTAGCCGCCTTAAAAAAAGCGGGGGTTCCTGTGACCGATGCTGCTGATTTGGTCGCGGTAGAAGCATTTGCATCACCTGAGATTGCCGAAAAACTGACTAGGTTTCAAAAGGAATATCCGAAATCGGCACTTCCTAGCCAACAGCCGCCGTTGTTGGAAGCGAAGAATTTATCGTTTTCTTACCAAGTGGGCAAACCAATCTTGCAGGCACTGGATTTTACCATCCATCAAGGAGAAATGATTAGTTTGGTTGGGCATAATGGCGCAGGAAAATCGACCTTGTCCCATTTGATTACCGGCTTTTTGACACCGACTTCTGGCAAGTTGCTTTGGCAAGGAACAGACATGGGCAATGATTCCATCAAAGAACGAGCGCAAAAAATCGGGTATGTTTTGCAAAACAGCAATCAAATGCTGTCAAAAAACTTCCTGTTTGACGAAGTTGCCTTAGGCTTGCGCAACCGAAATGTCCCAGAGGCTGAAATCACAGAAAAAGTTCATCAGACCTTGAAAATTTGTGGTCTTTATCCGTTTCGCTCATGGCCATTGTCGGCACTAAGTCATGGGCAAAAACGCCGAGCCGCCATTGCAGCGATCCTCGTCTTAGATCCTGAACTCATTTTATTGGATGAGCCGACAGCGGGACAAGACTATCGCCATTACACCGAAATGATGCAATTTTTACAGGAGTTGAACCAGCGGGGATTAACGATTGTTATGATCACCCACGATATGCACCTGATGTTGGAGTATACACAGCGGACGATCGTTTTGACGCAAGGAACGATTTTGCTGGACGCACCGCCAGAAGTTGTTTTAGCAGACAAACAAGTGGTGAGTGCCGCGAACCTTAAAGAAACCAGCTTGTATACACTGGCGACCCTTAACCAGTTGACAGATCCCGCCGCTTTTACTGCCGCCTTCATTGCCAGCGAGAAGGAGGGACACGATGGAGAGTAATCTAATCGGCTATCTTGACCGCAAAACGTGGATCCACCAATTAAGCGGTGCCGCAAAACTGATTTGTTTTTTGCTGCTATCCGTTATCGGGATGATCTCTTATGATACGCGTTTTCTTATTGGACTGGCATTGTTTTCGGTCTTTCTATTTGCCAGTGCTGGAATTCGCTACCGAGATATCGCTTTTGTATTAAAATTTATCATCTTCTTTTCGATTTTGAATTTGGTGGCGGTCTATCTTTTCGCTCCAGAATACGGGGTGGAGATCTATGGGACGCGCCACGTGATTTTCGAAGGGATCGGTCGGTATACATTGACCCAAGAGCAAGTGTTTTATGAGTTGAATCTGTTGATCAAATATTTTGTCACGATTCCGCCAGGGTTGATTTTCCTGTTTACCACTAATCCAAGCGAGTTGGCGTCCAGTATCAACCGCATCGGGATTTCCTACAAGATCGCCTATGCAGTCGCACTGGCTTTGCGTTACATCCCTGATATTCAAGAGGATTTTCGAACCATTGCCAAAGCGCAGCAAGCACGTGGCGTGGAGCTTTCTAAAAAA
This sequence comes from Enterococcus sp. CR-Ec1, assembly GCF_002850555.1. Classification (NCBI taxonomy): domain Bacteria; kingdom Bacillati; phylum Bacillota; class Bacilli; order Lactobacillales; family Enterococcaceae; genus Enterococcus; species Enterococcus sp. CR-Ec1. The sequence goes on along the minus strand of NZ_CP025223.1, from coordinate 2,666,982 downwards.
GCACCTTTGCGCAAACGAGTGGCAGGCAATGTCGCGATCGCGATTCCTTTGATTTTTTCCAGCTTGGAACGGATCGACCATATTTCTGCTGCCATGGAGCTAAGAAGGTTTGGCAAGCATAAGCAGCGTACCTGGCTGAAAGCTAAGCCGATCCAAGGCAAAGATCTCTTGGCGATTGCTGTCGTTTGCTTGATCGTGGCGCTTGGATTGTTCTTGATGGTCCTTAATGGCGGACGCTTCTACAATCCGTTTCGTTAACAAATCAACACATGAAAACTTAAAAAAACGGACTCATTGTCAATAATGAAAGTGGGACGGATGAATCAACTCTGATTCATCCGGTCCCATAAATGATCGAGACAAAAAACGCAGGACAGTCAGTCAATTGACTTTAGCGAGTGCTACATTTGCTAAAGCCAGTTGCTGCTAGGTCTGCGTTTTTTTGCCGATAAAAAAAAGGAGCCCGCCAGCGGGGACTGGCGGGATAGGAGTAAAAATGAAAAAGTGTTAGGGTTGTTTGTTGGTATGTATTGATAATAGCGGGAAAATGTGAAAAATATCGGAAGAGAAAGTAATAGAAGTGTGTCAATCTTTTGATGATTTTCGTAAAACATTCCAGCGGAACCCTTTTAGGTCTTTGATTGACGGAAACACGAAATAAGGCTACACTGATGGCATCAAAGCAGTACAAGGAGGGGACAGGATGGATGCCATTACGATCAACGGATTAAGCAAACAATACAACAAGAAGTACGCCATCGAGAATGTATCATTGCAAGTGGCAGAAGGAGAGATTTTTGGCTTTATCGGACCAAATGGTGCGGGAAAATCAACGACCATCAAAGTATTGTTGAATTTTATTAAACCGGATGCAGGGCATGCGGCGATTTTTGGACGAGATTGCCAACAAGCAGCCAAAGAAATCAAGACGTTTACTGGATATGTTTCCAGTGATGTACGGTTTTATTCAAAAATGACGACAGCAGAATTGCTGGCATTTACGGCAGATTTTCATCAAGTCAAGCAGCCAAAAAAAGAGATTCAGAATTTGATGGAGCTTTTTCAAATTGATCCAAACAAATCGATCGCAGAACTTTCTTTGGGCAACAAGAAAAAAGTCGGGCTTGCGAGCGCCTTGATTGCACAACCGAGAATGTTGATTTTAGATGAACCGACCAATGGCTTAGATCCCTTGATTCAAAAACGGCTGTTTGAAGAGCTCCTTAGAAGAAACAAACAGGGGATGACGATTTTTCTATCTAGCCATGATTTGCATGAAATTCAGACCTATGCCCATCGGACCGCCTTTATTCGTGAAGGACAGATCATCACCGTGAAAGAACTGAGTGAGGAAGAAAATTTCGGCAAAGTTGTAACGCTCACGAATGAGGGGAGTCTCTCATTAGCCGGCTTGGAAAACGTGCAAGTTCTTGCTCAGGAATCACACAGCTTGCGTTTTTTCTATCAAGGGGACATGAATCAGCTGGCACATTTTTTAACCAATCCTGCCATTAAAGAGTTCACGATCGAACACCCAACCCTTGAACAGCAATTTATGCTGCTCTATGAAGGAGGTTCTCAAAAATGACTTTAATGAAAATCGACCTTAAAAATACCTTCAAAGGCTGGCTGGTCTGGACGATCCTTTTTGCAGCAATCATTTTTGCATTTACGGCTATCTATCCTCAAATGATCACGCCAGAAATGAAAACGTCCTTAGACCAGATGTTGGGCTCTTTCAGCCCAGAATTACTAGGCATCTTTAACATCCAACTGACAGGACCCTCAAGCTTGGTTTCACCGACAGGCTTTTTCGGGTACTACTTTCAATACTTATTTATCGCCGCGTGTATTTATGGGATGCTTTTAGGCTTGAACAGTCTGATCACTGAAGAATCAGAAGGAACGATCGAGTATTTATATGCTCAGCCTATTAGCCGCAGAGAAATCGCTGGGTGGAAGTTCCTCGCCCGATTGTTGCTGCTGACTGGCTTTTGGCTGATTGCCTATGGCAGTAGTCTGGCCTCGTTTGCTCTATTCAAACTACCAGGAGACGACCTGTCCTCTTTTATAGAAGAAATCAGCAAAATCTTCGTTGCCGAGTATGGTGTCTTAGTCTTCTTCCTCTGTCTAGGTTTCTTTTTATCCACGATCTTGCGTTCCAGCAAACAAACCGCAAGTGTCGGCTTAGGCTGCGTGTTTGGTCTGTATTTGCTCGGCATCGTGGGGGAACTCTACGATAAATTGGAATGGCTGGCAGGACTTTCGCCTGTGCGGATGGCATTACCCGTCCAACTCATGGATAACGGCGCCACATCAATCCTATGGGTACTGCTGATCGGTGTATTGTGTTTCTTTGGCACCTTTTACCGTTACGAGCGCAAAGACTTGCAGGTCTGAGCACTACAATCAAAAGACGAAAAAGAGCCTGTCAGCGGGGACTGACAGGCAAAGGAGTAAAAATGAAAAAGTGTTAGGGTTGTTTGTTGGTATGCTTATATAATAGTCTCGAAATGTGAAAAAAGTATGACGAAGCAGGCACGTTTTTGCGAAAAAATCGTTGCGAAAGTTAAGAAAGCCTAAAGTGTCCCTTCACCAAAAGGCTTGAAGGGACACCCAGAACCTAAAAACACTCCGAAGCAGCAGGCGGTTCATGCTGTTACGGAGTGTTTTTTTAGTTGAAGCTACTTGCTCAAATCAAGGCTATCGACATTAAAGGTGTCGCCATGTGCTAAGTCACTATAACGATAGCCACGGTTAAACCAGTCCACGCGCTGCTGCGATGTGCCGTGCGTAAAACTATCTGGAACAACATAGCCTTGGTATTCTTTTTGCAGCGTATCATCCCCGATGGCATTGGCAGCCGTGATCGCTTCTTGAATATCGCCAGCTTCTAAAATCGGCTGTCCTTGATAGGTTTCGCCTTGCAAATATTTCGCAAAGGTACCAGCTAAGTAGTCAGCTTGCAACTCCAAGCGAACGCTGTACTGGTTGTACTCCTTCTCTGAAACTTGCTGGCGGATTTTTTCCAATTGTTGGGTGATCCCCAGCTCATTTTGCACATGATGACCGACTTCATGGGCGATGACATAGGCCATTGCAAAGTCGCCGCTTGCGCCATATTTATCAGAAAGCTCATTGGCAAAACTCAGATCAAGGTACACATTCTCATCTGCTGGGCAATAAAACGGACCAACCTGTGACGTGGCATAGCCGCATGCCGACTGGACACTTCCCGTAAATAATACGAGTGTTGGGTCTTGATAGGTTTCTTGCCGCTCTTGAAAAACGTCTTGCCAGTAATCTTCTAAATAGCCGAACACGACTGCGGAAAACTCTTTTTCTTCCGTGTACTCACTGGTGCCCACATTTTCTGTCTGGTAATTGGCTGCTTGTCCGCTGCCACCCAAGACATCCGGCAGCGAATTTAAATCACCACCGCTAAACAGGAAAAATAAAACAGCGATGATCACCGTACCGATCCCGCCACCAGCAGCCAACATCCCACCTGAGCCAGATGATCGCCCCGTTCGATCATCGACATTGCTGCTTTGTCTACCCCCACGCCATTTCATGTTATCTCCTCCTATAGAAATCCTAGCTTAATTATAAGAGAAAGGCGGCAGATTGTGAAAAAAAGCGCCTTGAAATTGTTATAAAATGCCTTCAGGAGCCTTAAAAATCAAAGTGTACACTCCTTTTAATCATTCTTTAATCTAACAATTAGCCTTCTAATTTGGTACAGTAGCAATAAAATAGATGTAGAGGGTGAGCGTATGAAAATGAATTATTCGGGGACATCGGAACGAAGGATTTTGATTTTTAAACGGTTGATTGCTGGCGAGCACCTCAGCTATCAGCAGTTAGCAGAGGATTATTTCGTTTCCCGCAGCAGTATTGCAAAAGATATTTCTTATTTAAAAGAGCTGTTTCAAAAAGAAAGCTTACGTCTGAGATTTGATAATTCAGGTACATTTTTTGAAGGAAGTGAATCCCAGATCCATCGAGTGCTCAAACGCTTTTGCTTAATGATGCTGGATCAACCAGCGGCGTTTTCCTTGTTGGTGGAACCTGCGAAATACCAGGAAGTAAATCAGGCCTTTCGTCGAGCGTTAATGGAAAAACAAGTGGAAATGCCCGACAGCTATATCCAAAGTATTGTCCTTTCCATCGTGCTGCTGATCGAGCGGGCGAGTCATGCGGAAAGCTTAGTGATTGAAGAAAACCGCCAAGTGGGGAAGCTGTTTTTGGAGTTCGACAAATATCCGTTAGTCTATGAGCTACTGAAAGAAATCGAAGAACAACACATTTATCAATTTTCACCAAAAGAAGTGCAATATCTAACCTACCTAATTGTAGGTAGCGGCTTGAAATTTTTTATGAAAAGTGAAAAAGTTCCTTTCGTCTTTCGGGGGAAAGTGCGTAACTTGATTCAAAAGATCAGCGAAGGCTTAGGCACCGACTTGACCCAAGACAATCGTTTGGAAGAAGATGTGACGATCCATCTGTATCAACTACTGCTGCGGATCGAAGCGCAAACCACAGTCATCAACCCTTTGTTAGAAGAAATCAAACAAAACTATCCTGCCTTGTATGGCGTGGTCTGGTTCTCGCTTCATGATTTCTTGAAAGCGTATCAAGTGGGGATCTCTGATGATGAGATCGGATTTGTCACGATCCATTTTCAAGCAGCAATCGAGCGAATGCGCCGCATGAACAAAATCATTTTTGTCTGCCCCAATGGCGTCGGCACTAGCTCATTTGTCTCTGCGAAAATCCGTCGCATTCTGCCAGAGATCGACAGTATCGAAACCGTTTCAGTAGAAAAATTAAAGCAGATGGACATTTCGGCGATCGATTTTATTATTTCAACTATCGATCTCGTAGGGATTCAAAAACCTGTGGTGCGGATCTCGCCTATGGTGACCAATCGCGACATGAAGCGGATCATGAATCACTACATCGATTTAGTCATCGATAATGAGGCGGTGGTCGATCAAAATGGTTTACTTCTTCAAGCCCAATCGATGATCCAGCCAACCGTCTTTTTCGAGCGATTTGCCAGCAAAACAGAAGCCATCAATTTTTTGATCGAACAAACCCCTTTTAGTGATGAAAAACGAAAAGCGCAGTTTCGGCAATCCGTCATTGAAAGAGAGCAGCTACAATCAACCTATTTAGATAATGGCTTTGCCATCCCTCATGGCAATCCGAATTATGTCGAAAAAACAGCGATCTCGATCCTGCTTTTGGATCAGCCAGTAGAATGGGGCAACCAAAAAGCGGACATCATTATTTTATTGATGATCCGAGAGGATGAGACGCAAAAGGTGGAACCAATGATGAAATTGATCATGCAAGGAATCGAAAACAAAGAATGGTTCCTATCAAAAATGTTGGAGGTTAAATCAGAATGAAAGTGAAGGATTATTTGCCTGAGAAGCATATACAGACGGATGAGACAGTGGCAGATTGGCGCTCAGCCGTAAAATTAGCCAGTCAGCCCTTGCTCGATGAAGCGCTGATCACGTCAGAATACATCGAAGCGATGATTCAAAGCGTGGAAGAAAATGGTCCTTACATGGTGTTGGCGGATTACTTTGCGCTGATGCATGCCCGTCCTGGAGAAGGGGTTTTGGAGCAAAGTATGAGCCTTTTAGTAACGAAACAGCCCATCGATCTTGAGGGCAAACCGGTGCGGATATTTCTTGTCTTAGCCGCCGCAGATAGTGAAAGCCATCTAGAAAGCTTGAAAGAGATCATGGCGATCTTTATGGATGAAGAAAAATACAACGTGATATTAAACGGCGATCGGGAACAAATTTGTCAATTATTCCATTAGGAGGAAAAGAATATGAAAATTTTGGCAGTATGTGGATTTGGTGTAGGAAGCTCAATGGTATTGAAGATGACGATCGATAAGGTGATCAAAGAGTTAGGGTTGACGGCAACTGCCGAGAATACTGATTTATCAACGGCAAAAGCGACACCAGCAGATGTCTATTTTACGAGTAATGAATTATTGAATGAGTTAAAAGCATCCGTGAAAGCACCCGTTTATCCAATCAAAAAGTATATGGATAAAGAAGAAGTCAAACAGCAAATGGAAAAATTTTTAGCTGAAAGAGAGGGATAATCATGAATTTTGTCACGGATTATATTTTAAAAAATCCGCCAGTCCTATTGGGGATTATTGCCATGATTGGGTTATTGGTACAAAGAAAACCTTTTGCAGAAGTTGTTAAAGGAACCTTAACAGCTTCCTTCGGGATGGTGGCATTGACGGCTGGGGTAAACATGTTGGTGGGAACGATCGCACCGATCAATGCTGCGGTTCAAACCCAATTAGGCGTTGCTGTGTCAGATGGACTCTCTGACATCACCTTTACGGCAGAATACGGCGGAACAGTTGGTTTAGCGATGTTTTTCGGCCTGATCATTCATTTATTGATTGCTCGCTTTACACCTGTGAAGACGATTTTCCTCACCGGTCACATGTTGTGGTGGTTCCCATTCGTCATCGTCGCTGGGGGCGTTGAAGGCGGACTTACCGGAATCCCACTGTTGATCTTAGGGGCGGTTCTATCTGCTTGTTACTGGTCCTTCATGCCATGGATCATGCGTAAATATGTGTGGGATGCCACAGGCGATGATTCATTCTTGATCGGTCATCCAACGGGGATCTTGTCATTGGTTTCAGGCTTTGTTGCAAAACGGGTCGGAAACAAAGAAAAATCGACGGAAGATTTGAAAGTGCCAGAAAATCTATCGTTTTTCCGTGAAATATCGATTACTGGCGCGTTAGTGATGTTTTTGATGAATATCGTTATCGGTCTGATTGCGCCCGTATTAGTTCCTGAAGGGGGCAACTTGGTGATGTTTGCGGTTGATGCTGGCTTGAACTTCGGTGCAGGATTATTGATCATGTTGTATGGGGTACGTCTATTGATCAACCAAATCATTCCCGCCTTTCAAGGGATCGCAGAAAAAGTCGTTCCTGGAGCAAAACCAGCTTTTGATGTGCCAATCTTGTTCAACTACCGTCCAAATGCTGTAATCATCGGCTTTATCGTGGCGATGATCACCTCAACGATTTTAGTGGTGATTGCCAATACCACCAACGTCTTTGGCATTTTGATCGTTCCTTTAGTCATCACCAGCTTCTTTGAATGTGGCGGTGCTGCGGTGATCGGTGAAGGACAAGGGGGCTTGCGAGGGGCCATTATTGGTACGATCACAGCTTCTGTCGTTATGGTAGCACTCGTTGGGATCTCTGCAGCGTTATTCTCAACGACGATTCAAAACTGGATCTTGATTTTCGGTGGGAACGATTTATCTCTATGGGGCATCCTTGGTGAATTGATCGGCAAGCTGTTTGGAGGGTTTTAAATGTTTCAATACTTTGAAAAAGCAAAAGAACTATTGTCTATTGTAGAAGAAAAAGAAGCACCAGCGATTGAGCAAGCCATTGAATTGCTGACGCAAGCCAACTTGACCAAAAAAGCCATCTACATTTTTGGCGCTAGTCACGCTGGGATCTTAGCCGAAGAGATGTATTATCGAGCAGGCGGCATGATGACGATCAACGCGATCTTTGGAAGAGAACTGATGCTTGATCGCAGCCCAATCACCTTCACTAGTAAAATGGAGCGCTTAGAAGGCTACGGTAGTGCCTTGGCGGCGACCCAGCCCTTTACAGCAGGCGATGTGCTGATCTTGCATTCGGTGTCTGGGCGAAATCCAGTTATCATCGATATGGCGCTTCATGCCAAAGAAAAAGGGGTCAAGATCATCGCATTAACGAACCTTACCTATTCGAAAACAGTCAGCAGCCGTCATACATCAGGCTTGCGTTTGTTTGAAACGGCGGATATCGTCATCGACAATCATGGGGAGATTGGCGATGCTGCGTGTACGATTCCAGACGTAGAACAAAAAGTCGGACCTACATCCACCGTAGTCGGCGCAACGATCTTAAATGCGATTATCGTTGAAGTTTGCCAAAAACTAAAAGAAGCCGGTGTCGACTATCCGCCGATTTTTTACTCAGCGAACCTAGACGGCGGGGATGAATTGAACCAGTCCCTGTTTGAAAAGTACCAAGAAGCGATCCATTATCAGCTGTGACTGTATAAGTAACTTATCTTTTTATTAGAACGATCAGAACGAAAAATTTGAAAACTACTAATAGAACGAATTTTCTTGGGGGAATCAATTCGTAAATGTAGTGGTCAAATCTCGTTCAGATCGTTTTTTTTGTATTAGAATTTTAGAGCTTAATGAATTTTATTGGTACGATAAGTACCAGGTGTCGACCCTTCAAATTGTTTGAATACCCGAATAAAGGAATTGGTATTTTTAAAGCCGACTTTACTAGCAATTTCATTGATTGAACTTTCTTGTTCGCTCATCAGACGTTTGGCTTTTTCGACACGTAGTTGATTGACGTATGGTTTGAAGGACATGGACAGTCGTTCTTTAATCAACCGGCTTAAATAGGCTTCACTTAGATGAAACTGCTGGGCAATATCTGTTAAACTGAGGTCGCTGCAATAGTTGCTATTAATATATTGAATGATTTCATCTATTTTGGATCCATTATTTTTTTCCATGGTTTCGATCTGAGTGATCAGCGTGTCAAAAAGGGAAAAAATCGTTTTTTTCACATCGGGATCTGAAAACCCTTTTCTTAAATAAAGAAATTGTTTCTTATTTTGATTGTAGAATTCAGGATAGGAAATCTCTTTGATCACAGCAATTCGTTTTATTGTTAAGATCAGAGCGGTTGAAAATTCCTGAAGGAAGCCTAGGGAATGGTTGCTGGAAATATTGATCTCCACGATTTGTTGCAATAATTCTCTGGCATGGACAAAATCATCTACTTTGAAATATTGGATCAATAACTGTTCCTCATCAACGGTATAATTGATTTTATGAAGAGCATTGGATGTTGGAACCGGTATTTGATGGAACTGATCTTCGCCATTGCATTCATCTGACCACTGACAGGTTTCATGAAAGACTTCGATAAAATGTTCAAGAGAATGAAAAGGTTTTGATAGCAAGTAAGTCATTCTTAAGTTCAAACTGTCTTCGATTGTTAGTTTCAATTGATCGATCTCTTTCATGATTTGTGAAAATTCCTGATCATAAAAAAGAATGGCAAGGTGTTTTTCGGAAAAACTGATGATATCATAACACTTGATATGAAGATTTTTCTTGATCAACTGTTTTCGCACATGAATGATCTCTGTTTCATTAAAAGTGGCTTCTTCCGCCATCTCGCCTGAGAAGGTCAGAAAAGCAAAACTCCCACGTTTTTCTATGCCTTCAAGATGGAAAGTGGGCAGTAAACTCTTGCTCATATTGTACGTATATTTTCCGTAAAGCAGATTCTTCAAGAATAGTTCCTTTACTTCTTCTGAGACAGGGGATTGGAGCTGGTTGATCGAACTAGACGACTCGATTATCTGGTGCAAAGCTAAGTTGATATCATCAACTGTTAAAATATCAACATTACTCTTTTTGATTTCATCTAATATTTCTAGATAAGGTTTGTACATCCGCTTACTCAAGAAAATGACGATCAAAGCACCCAGTACGATCAAAACCATTAATGGAAGGAGAAAGGACGAAATTGTAGAGAGTGGAAAACTGCTTTGAATCGCGGTTGTCAATTCATAATTGGCAAAAGGGAGCACCTCTGAATTTTTTATAAAAACGATAGTATCTGATTGGGTCTCATGCTGAATGGTATTTTGTGTAAAATCAGTAAGTATCGGTGAACTAGTCTTACTAGAAGGATATTGTTGATCGATAACTTGTAGTCCTTGATTCATTGGAGACAGTAGTTCATTTTTTTTCCAGTAGGCAAAGAAGTAGAGGGTCTGATTCTCTACTTGCTCTTTATGAAGCATGATCAGCCGTTGATCAAGGGTTTCGAAGATGGAGGAACTGAAGCTGGCATCTGCCAGCATTTCGGAAAGAAGCCCGGATTTTGTTTCTATATTCAAGAAGGAAAAGAAATCATTGTAAACAAAATAGCCGTCAGAACTTACGATGATATGATTTTCTGGATTCAAGATTCCGATAGAGTATTCAAACTGATTCATTAATAAATAGTTTTCACGAATTTCATCATACATCGCTGAAAACAGCGCATAATCAGATTCAGTACTTTGGGAAAACAGTATAATACTTTCTTTTGTTGCTAAAGATTTCATTGAATTGAGGGCAAATCGAAGTTGCTGATCAATGCGAAAAGCACTGTTTTCTAGCGTCATAATACTTTGGGTAGTTTGTTCAGTTTTCCGCTGATTAACTTCATTATTGATGACAATCACCATAATAAAAATAGTATATGCAATGATTACCGTTAAAAAGGTTAAGAATATTTTTCGATATGTTTTTGATTTCATAAGTGCTCCTTTCTTTTTTTGGTAACGTTTACATTGATTATAGAGATAAATTAGCTTGAGTCAAATCATCATTATTTGTAGTTGTCTACAAAACTTGATATTAAGAGTAAAAAGTGTATATTTCAACGAATAATAATGATATTCAACAATGGCTAAACAGGCTATATTTAAAGCGCTTACTTTAAGCAAGAGAAAATGAAAAAATTTAGGAGGAACGATTATGTCGATGAAAAGAAAAGCTGTATCATTACTGTCTCTAATGACACTACCAATGGTTTTAGCTGCTTGTGGGAACAGCGACGGCTCGTCAAATGGGGACGGGGCAGAGGGGAAAACCGAGATAAAGGTTACTTGGCGCAATACCGGGGAAAACGATAAAATGACCCAATATTTGGAAGAAACATTTATTCCACAATTTGAGAAAGAAAATGAGGACATTAAAATCGTACTTTCTCCGATTACCGCAAGTGAGGGAGACTATTTTTCAAAAGTTGCTCTTTCTATGCAATCGGAGAGCACAGCACCTGATGTAGTGGCAGAGGATTCGTTTATGTTGAATTCTGATGCAAATGCCGGTTACTTAACCAATCTTGATGAATATGTTGCTGACTGGGATCAATGGGATAAATATACAGAAAACTTAAAAGCTGGTGTCATTGCTGAAGATGGTAGTACGTATGCCATTCCAGGAACTTCTGATTCTCGCGGGATTTGGTACAACAAAAATGTCTTTAAGAAAGCCGGTCTGCCTGAAGACTGGCAGCCAGCAACTTGGGGGGAGATTATTGAGGCAGCTGAAGCAATCAAAGCTTCCGATGAGAATGTGATCCCCTTAGGATTAGGTGTGGCTAAAGCCAATGGTGAGTCGGTTTCCATGCAGACTTTCCAGATGCTCTTATATGGTACTCAAGATACATTATTTGATAGTGAAACGCGTAAATGGCAAGTAAATACACAAGGAATCATTGATTCATTGGCTTTCATTGATGAAGTGTATAACCAAAAACAATTAGGACCATCATTATCCGTTGCGATCAACAGCAATTACGGATCTGTGATGTTCCAAGATAAATTTCCTAATGACGAAGTTGGTATGCTTCTAGATGGCTTTTGGAGTGCCGGTAACTGGGCCGAAAATGGGGCAACTCCTGTTGAGAATATGACAGAACGCTTTGGTTTTGCAGCCATGCCTACACAAAATGGTGGTGAACCGCCATTTACGACCATGTCCGGAGGTTGGACATGGGCCATTCCTGAAAAAGCACAAAATAAAGAAGCTTCATGGCGAGTAGTTCAAGCACTCGGTGGAAAAGAACAGCAAGCTGCACGAGCAATCGCTGAAGGGAATTTAACCGTCCGAGACGATTCAGCAGAAATAGCTGAATATAAGGAGCAACCTTTTATTGAGCAAGCAACCTCTTTCTTACAATATGCTCATTTCCGTCCGGCAGATGACAAATATCCTAATGTTTCAGTAGAAATCCAAACAATGGTTGAATCAGTTGCCACTGGCAGCAAGACACCGGAAGAAGCAGCTAGTGATTATGCCGCCAATGTAACAAGGATCGTTGGAGACGATGCCGTTAACTAAATCATTAATAAAGAGAAGGAATTGCAGCAAACAATCCGAATGGAGGCTAACGTTTCTTCTCTTTAAAAAAAGAAAGGAGAAAAGAATGGAAAATTCGCTAAAACGAGAGCAGCAAATGTCCAATAGTAAAAAAGCGTTGATTTTTTTATTTCCCAGTTGGCTCTTGCTGCTGATATTTTTTGTTGGTCCAGTTATCTTAACTTTTATCTTTTCCTTCACGAACTTGGCTCTGACCGGTGCTGAAGCAAGTCAATTGCGGTTCATCGGCTTTGAAAATTTTGTGCGCATGTTCAATGATCCGGCTTTTCAAACTAGTGTCGTACGAACCTTGATTTTTGTCATTTTTTCTGCAGTGATCGGTCAATGTTTCTTAGGTTTTTTGATTGCATTTATGATGCGGGAGAAAAATCGAGCCTTTCGGCGAGTCGTTGGTCTGATCATCATTGCTGCATGGGTTACGCCGGAAGTCGTTGTTTCCTTTTGCTGGGTCGCTTTTTTAGGAGATAGCGGAACAGCTAATTGGTTGATGGGACTGATGGGATTTGAGCCGGTTGCTTGGCTGTTTGCTTTTCCTATGATAAGCGTTGTGGTTGCCAATATTTGGCGAGGAACCGCTTTTTCAATGATGGTGTTTCAATCCGCTTTAGATGAGATCCCTAAGGAAGTAGAGGAAGCTGCAGTTATGGATGGCGCCAGCCGCTGGCAAGTGATTCGAAAAATTACGATACCGATGGTCAAAGGTACCATTGCAACGAATTTGATGCTCGTCACTTTGCAGACATTGGGTGTCTTTACGTTGATTTATACTATGACTGGTGGTGGTCCCGGCAATCAGACTGCAACCCTGCCGGTCTTCATGTACAAACAAGCTTTTGTGAGCTATCAGCTAGGATACGGAACAGCGATTTCGCTGGTCTTGCTACTGATTGGTGCTGCCGCAAGCTTGATTTATATGAAAATGCTGAAAGTGAAAGTGTAGGTGAAAAAAATGGTAAAACGCAGTGAAAAATTGGAGACCATGATTCATTATCTGCTTTTGGCAGTATTAGCCTTATTGTTTTTGCTCCCATTGTTGTGGATGCTGATCGCCTCTATTGATCCGGGCGCTATTCAAACTTTGAAATTACCTGAAGCAGTATCATTTGAAAATTTTGCTTCGATCCTTTCTGATCAAACTATCATTCGGTCATTCGGAATCGGCTTGCTTTTGTCCGGCTGTCAATCGATTTTAGTTGTTGTCTTATGTGTTTTGGCAGCATATCCCTTGTCGAGGTATCAGCTAAGATATAAAAAAAGTTTTTTGATGGCGGTGCTGTTCATGACCTCATTACCGATGACTGCTGTCATCGTGCCGGTCTATCAACTGTTTATCTTTTTGAAGTTTCAAGATTCGTTACTGGCGGTGACGTTTTTCTTGACGGCGTCCTCACTGCCTTATGGGATTTGGATGATGAAGAACTTTATGGATTCGGTACCAATCGACTTAGAAGAGTCCGCTTGGGTCGATGGGGCTTCAACATGGCAAGGGGTGCGAAAAGTCGTAGCGCCGCTGATGGTTCCAGGTATTTGTACGGTTGGTATTTTTACTTTTACTGGAAGCTGGGGCAACTTCTTTGTTCCTTATATTTTGATTCAGTCACCCGAAAAAATGCCGGCATCAGTCTCGATCTTTCAGTTTTTCGGCAACTTTGGTATGGTCAATTATGGCCGTTTAGCCGCTTTTTCGGTGCTATATACCTTACCAGTCGTCATTTTATATGCTTTGTCACAAACGTATATGTCTAAAGGATTTAGCATGGGAGGAGCGACGAAAGGATGAAAGATCCATTTCATACGACAAAAAAATTAACGAAACGAATCGCTGAACTAAAAGCGTATCGTTTTCAAAAAGTACAAGACCTTACAATGTGGTCGGCAAAAGAAGATAAGTCAAAAACGGAAAAACACCCACCAGAAGAGTGGGACTTTACACTTTCAGTTAGCGATTTCTGGCAAGGGAGAGACCGTTATATTTGGGCTCATCATGAATTGACAGTTCCAGAGGAGGAAGACTTATGGTTACTGATCGATTTTGGTCGTACAGGTGGTGGCTATAATTCAGGCTTTGAGTCCTTGCTGTTGATCGATGGTGAACCTTATCAGGGTGTCGATTCGAATCATACAGAGATTTTTCTGGCGGATCATTACCGAGGGAAAACCATCCGACTTGATTTAAAACTATGGTCGGGCTTGGAAGGCGGTGGGTCTGAAGTCATTCAACGGCATGAGTTTCGGCAAGCTTGTTTGGCAAAACGACACTTAGCTGCTGATGACTGTTTCTTTCTCGCTGATATGATGGCGAAAACTATCGATGGGTTACCGGAAAATGAACCGATACGATACAAGCTGTTGAGTCTTTTAGATGATGCCTTTCGTTTGATTCAGTGGCAGGTACCCGGATCTATCTCTTTTTACCATAGCGTTGAGGAAGCTGATCATTATTTAAATCAAGAACTGCAAAAAATACCTAAACTTTCGGAGATCACTGTGACGGCTATCGGCCATACACATATCGATGTTGCTTGGTTGTGGCGGCTGAAGCATACAGGGGAAAAAGCTGTCCGCAGTTTTTCAACGGTTTTACGTTTGATGGAACAATACCCAGAATATATTTTCTTACAAACCCAACCTCAGCTATACAAATATGTCAAAGAAAGCTATCCAGCACTTTATGAGAAAATCAAAAAGAGGATCAAAGAAGGCCGTTGGGAAGTGGACGGAGCCATGTGGCTGGAAGCCGATTGCAATATACCGTCAGGCGAATCATTGGTCCGTCAGATACTCCATGGGAAAAAATTTGTGAAGGAAGAATTTGACAAAGAAATGCATTTCTTGTGGCTTCCGGATGTGTTCGGTTATTCATGGGCACTGCCCCAAATCTTGAAAAAATCCGGTATTGAGACGTTTATGACGACCAAAATCAGCTGGAATCAATATAACCGGATGCCTCATGATACCTTTTATTGGCGGGGAATCGATGGGACAGATATTTTGACGCATTTTATCACCACGCCAGTTGATGGTAAAACGGATGAATGGGCAGAAGAATGGTTTTATACCTACAATGGAACGCTCTCTCCGGGGACCGTTCAAGGAATTTACGACGGATATCAAGACAAGCGTTTGAATCAAGAATTTCTGCTGTCTTACGGTCATGGGGACGGCGGAGGCGGTGTCACTAGAGAGATGCTGGAAAATCGACGACGCCTTGACCAGATTCCAGGATTGCCGCAAGTCAAAACAGGAATAGCGAAAGCCTTTTTTGAACGACTGCATCAGACAGTAGAACGAAATAAGTCGCTGGTCTCTCGTTGGGATGGCGAATTGTACTTGGAATATCATCGAGGAACCTATACCTCGCAAGCGTTTGTCAAAAAAATGAATCGAAAAGCTGAAATTGCTCTACGGGAACTTGAGATTCTCTATACATGTTTAGCAGCCAGCAAAGAAGACGAGTATCCTAAGGATCCGCTTTTTGAAACATGGGAGACGGTTCTTCGTAATCAATTCCACGATATTATTCCTGGTTCTTCGATCAAAGAAGTCTATCAAGACCATAGAGCAGAGTTTGCCGTCGTGACTCAGACCATTCAACAGTTATTTGAACAATTAGATGGACCTGCTAATCAAAAGTATACAGTCAACAATACAGCTAGCTGGTCAAGGAATGAACTGATTGAACTTCCACTTTTACAAGAAGGTCGCTTTATTGATTCACAAGGAAAAGAACTTCCGGCTTATTTTGATGGAGAAAAACAGTCTGTTCTTGTGACAAATGTTCCGCCAATGAGTCAGGTGATGATAGAGTTTCAACCGATAGCAGAAAATAAAGACATCAAACCGCTCGCTGAGTTCACAGAGGGAGCGCTTGAGACCGATCGTTTGCGAATTTTATGGGAAACATCGGGAAATTTGATCAGCATTTTTGATAAGAAACTAGGTAGAGAAATGTTGGAAGGAAAAGGGAATGTTTTTCAGCTATTTGAAGACAAACCTTTAAATTACGATGCATGGGATATCGATAGTTTTTATCAAGAAAAACCAACAGTGCTTCAAGCCGATCAAATACGATTACGCTCAAATAATGCGCTTTACGCTTCCGTAGTATTTGAGTATACGTTTGGTAATTCGCAGATACATCAGGAAATGCGGGTCTATGCTCATACACAACGAATCGATTTTTTTACAAACGTGTCATGGCATGAACGCCAACAACTGTTGAAGGTAAACTTTGATGCAGCAATTCGATCAACTGAAGCAGTATTTGATATTCAGTACGGAAATGTAAAACGAGCTACCCATGCTAATACCAGTTGGCAATTGGCTCAGTTTGAAACAGTAGGCCACCAATGGGCAGATCTTTCAGAAAAATATTGTGGGGTAAGTTTATTGAATGACTGTAAATATGGTTATGCTGTTAAGGAAAATCAATTAAGCTTGACCTTGCTTAAAGGCGCTATCTATCCTGATCCACTGGCTGACGATGGCGATCACAAATTTACTTACAGTTTTTATGCCCACGAGCACGATGCCATCGATGGAGGAACAATGGAAGAAGCATGGTCCCTCAACTCGCCATTAACGGTTATTAACGGAGAACATTCTTGGTTGCTTCCGTTGCAAATAGACTGTGAAACCTCAGTTACCATCGACGCCATCAAGCAAGCAGAAACCGGCAAAGGGTGGATTTTACGCTTACATGATCACACGGGAGGAACTAGAAAGGTTACATTGCAGTTGCCAAGCAGTTTTTGGCAAGAAACAGATTTAATGGAGATACCTTTAAATAATGAGCAGTGGAAAGATGAAGTCTCATTTACCTTGTCACCCTTCGAAATAAAAACATTTCATTTTGAGTTGAGATAAACTAAAACCAGCAGATTCTCCATTTATAGCGGAGAATCTGCTGGTTGTGTTTATTCAAATTCTTCATACTCATTTGGGTCTTGACCATCGATACGGCCGTCTGCTTTGTTTAACTGATTGAATTGATTGATTTCATCTTCAGTCAGTTCAAAGTCGAAGATCGCAAGATTTTCTCGTTGATGGGCGAGGTTTCTTGATTTTGGCAGGGGCAAAATGCCACGTTCCACATGCCAGCGTAAGATGATTTGACCAGCTGATTTTTGGTATTTCTCAGCTAATTCAGTGATCAGTGGTTCTTTCAGGGCATCGCTGCCACGACCTAATGGGCTCCAAGCTTCCGTTACGATGCCGCGTTTTTTGTTTTCTGCGACCATTCGTTCTTGGACCCAGTAAGGATGGATCTCAATTTGATTTAGTGCAGGGGTCACACCAGTTGCTTCAATAATGGCATCCAAATGTTCTGGTTCAAAATTGGAAACGCCGATGGAACGGATCAAGCCTAATTTTTGGGCGGTCACTAAGGCTTGCCAAGCTTCGACATATTTGCCGCGTTTTGGTAATGGCCAGTGGATCAAAAAGGCATCGAAGTAGTCGAGCCCCATGCGAGCAAGGGATTCTTGAATGCTGGTTAAGGCATCATCATAGCCATGGTATTTTCCTGGTAATTTTGAGGTGATATAAAATTCTGAACGTGGGATACCAGAGCGACGGATCGCTTTGCCGACAATGCCTTCATTGTCATAATTGGTTGAAGAATCGATCAAGCGATACCCGTCGGCGATCGCTGCTTGCAGCTGGCTCAATCCTTCGCCACCGCGGATCTGATAGGTACCGATGCCCACGGCGGGGCGTAAATTGCCGTCGTTTAATGTCAGTAAAGGTGCTTTCATAAAATGATTCCTCCTTTTCTTTACATTCTACTCTAACGCTTTTTTGCCAGGAACGTAACCAACTTGCTCAAACAAAGAAAAAAGAGCAACGGTTTCTGTTTCAGAAACAATTGCTCTTTTTGATTAAATTATTTTTCAGGCGGTGTGCCATACATTTTTGGTGTGACTTGATCGAGTTTTGGCGCTTTTCCTTCGATCTTTGGTTCGTCTAGCCATTGGTATTCGCCTTCACCATCAAGGGCTTTGCCTTTCGCCCAAGAGCCTTCTTTACTTTGGTCGCCTTCTGAGAAGTTATAGAAATCATAAGCGATATCTAAGCGTTCGTTTTTGCGGTCAAAGGTAGTCGGCACTAAAATCGAGCCTTCGTTTTCTTCCAATTCTTTCACGGCAGCTGCCCAAAGATTTTGGTGGTAGCTATCACGCGCTAATAAGACCGAAAGTAAGTCTTTGACCCCACGGTCATCGATCATTTCATAGATGCGTGCTACTTGCAGACGACCTTGTGATTCTGCATTTAAGTTGGCACGGAAATCAGCAAGCAAGTTGCCACTAGCAATGATATACGCACCTGACCATGGATTGCCGACGCTATCAGCAGGACGTGGTCCTAAGCCGGCAACGATGGCATGTTGCGGATTCATTCCGGAAATGATCGCACCGATCGTTGGGTCTTTTTTCATGGCAGCTTCCTGATCTTCCACAGGTGCACCTTCCAGCAGACGTGCAACCATCGTTGCCAACATTTCAACGTGTCCAAGCTCTTCAGTAGCGATATCCATCAACATATCTTTGTATTTTTCTTCCCCACGGCAGCTCCATCCTTGGAATAAGTATTGCATGGCAACACTCATCTCTCCATATTGTCCACCGATTAATTCTTGAAGGTATTTCGCAACTAACGGATTTGGTTTTTCTGGTTTAGCTTCAAACTGTAGTTCTTTTTGATGACGAAACATACTATTCCTCCTAAAATTTTTTATTGGGCCCATAAAAAGTTTCTCATGAATCGAAAGGTTCGTCTAATAAAATGCACTTAGTTCAAAATAAAAAAAGCTCCAAAAAGAAAAGCCATTTGCTTTGACAAAAAGCGAGAAGCGTTAGATAGTTAAATTAAGAGAGAATTAGAAAAGGAGCGAGTCACCATGTTTCAGTATTACAAAATGGACGACCGAAAAATAAGGGAATCCTCGGAGGAAGATTACAATTGGCTGGTGGTTTCTGGGACAGATCCAGAGGAACAACGCCACTTGTTAGATAAGTATCAACTGCCCGAAGATATTTTTATTGGCGCCAATGAACCGGAAGAAGTCTCACGTTTGGAATACTTACGTAACACTAAGTTAAATCATCCGATTCTTTATACCTTGATCGATTTGTCAGAAGTGACACAAGACCGCATCGAAGATCGTTTAGAACCGGTGACGTTTATTTATACCAAAGATCTTTTGATCACTTATGTCTCTCATCAATCTACACTGATTAAACGCCTGATTGAAAAGCATGAGCAAGATATTCAACGCTATGAAGATATTGTTGCCTACTCGACGCTGATGATCTACACCCATTACATCAAAGGTCTGCAGGAAATGAAGAAACAGATCGATGCACTAGATGAAGCAGCCCGTAAAACGACGGAAAACAACGAATTGTTTAATTTAGCCGATACCGAACGAGACATGGTCTATCTGGATCACACCTTACGGGATCAGAACCATACCGTCGATCGTTTGATGGATCGCAAAGAATTTTTGGATCGTTTGGATAATGAAGCACTCGTTTATGACATCAAGCTGCGGCAGAAATTTGCCATGAAAATGGTCACCATCTATCGCGACTTGCTAGAAACCATCGGTGGCTTGTTCTCTGATATGATGGACAACAATCTAAACCATCTGATGAAATACTTAGATTCTGCGGCATTAGTGGTGGCTGTGCCGTCCTTGATCGCGGGGCTATGGGGGATCAACACCGGGGGACTGCCAGGAAAAGACAATGCCATCGGCACGATCATTGTCTTTGGTTTGGCTATTTTAGTTGGGATATTAACCGCCATTTACTTGTCACGGAAAGACTTTTCAAAATAAAAAGCGCCGCTGCTCTGTGGCACCGTTCATCCATAAAAGGAGAATGGTGTGACGAAGCAGTTGGCATTTTTTTATTTTAACCCGCTGTCTAAATTGCTGTCGAGAATCCAGCGCTGAAAGGCGAGGAAGACCAGCAGCAAAGGCAAGATGTAAATTACCAAGGCAGCAATCAAAATCGTCCAATGGATATTTTCAGTGCCCACCAAGCTGCGGTTCGCCACTTGCAAGGTGTATTTTTTCGGATCATTCAAGACGATCAAGGGCTAGATCTTCTCCTTCCACCGCCACTGGAAGGAGAAGATCCCCAGTGTCATAATGATTGGTCGGGCAATCGGCAGCATGGTGATGGCGATGATAGAGGAAGAAAAAAATGGCATCGTATTTTGTAAGCGCATAGCTGCAGTCGGCACTGACTAGAATCCTCAATAAATCCGCGTAAGGCAAATCAGGAACTTCTACAGTCATACCGTTTTTTCTGTGTATTTTCCCGCCATTTTCAAATAAGTACCGCCTTCGCTGGGAGCTCTGGAAGTAAACACGGGAATCTGCGAAGACATTTCCAATTTAAAACGATCGAAACGTCCTCTAATGAAAAATAGCTGAAGTGCTGAAAAGATAGCTGTCCTAAAACGCACTGAGGAGTAAAAAGTGCCAATTATCTGACAAAATGAGAGTGGCTCTCCCTCAGTTTAGCGAAGAAGATGCAAAATAAAAAATAAAACGATTTCAAAAAAAGCACCAATACTAAAAAAAACGAATTAAAGCTCTTACAACGATAATTAAGAAGTACTGATAAACGTTAATATAACAAGGTTTGAAATTTTTTTTTGCAAATTGAGTGCAAATCTTTTGTCTAAAACGGGGATTAAGCGTAACATAATATGTGTAATAACTACTTAAAAGAAAGAAGGAGAAAAATATGCATTGGTTATGGGTATTAATCGTAGGAGCTATTATCGGTTTGATCGCCGGAGCTATCACAAATAAAGGTGGATCAATGGGTTGGATCGCCAACATCGTTGCAGGTTTAGTAGGTTCAGCTATTGGACAAGCAATCTTAGGTTCTTGGGGTCCATCACTTGCTGGAATGGCAATCGTCCCATCAATTATTGGTGCGGTTATTGTAGTTGCTGTTGTTTCATTCTTCTTAGGACGTTCAAACGGCTAGTCCATTCAGCAATTGTTTCCATTCATTTATTTCGGGTAGTAATTACCTCGAATAGACAGGCAAATCCAGATTTTTCTGGGTTTGCCTTTTTTGTTTTTAAGGAAGCATAAGCAATCCTTTTGTCATATCGGGAAATTGTCGTTACACTTGAAGTAGGTCAAAAAAAGAAAGGAAGAGGTTCAATGAAAAAGCAATATGAAACAGCGATGATCAATCGAGGCGGACGTGTCGGAGAGGTCGAAGCACCAAATGGCAGTTTTCACCTGAAAATCGACAAACCGGGTCTTCACAGTGAGGGCACAAACCCAGAACAATTATTTGCCGCTGGCTATGCTTCTTGTTTCAACGGTGCCGTACAGCATATGCTGAAAGAGCATAACATCGAATCCGAATCCGAAGTTAAAGCAAGAGTGTCTTTGTATCAGCATGAGGACGGCAGTTACCAAATCGGCGTGATTTTAGAAGTGTCGTTACCAGGCGTTGAAAAAGCCGAGGCAGAGAAAATCGCAGAAGAAGCCCATGATTTTTGTCCGTATTCTCGGGCAACTCGTGGCAACATTGATGTCGAAGTACAAGTAGTCTAAGCATTATTGCAGCTAGACAAAAAATAAGCGGCTGATGAATCAGCCGACAAGAGGGAATTCATCAAGGAGGCCAATCAATGAGACAAACAGAGATCTTGCTGCTTTTGGGCGTGTTTGTGGTTGGCCTTTTTGTGGTGTACTGGCTGAAAAAGCACCGACATGCGCGCCACAATCAAGCACTGGCAGCTCAGCTGAAGCGTTATCCCAGCGTGCGGAAAGCGTGGCTGGCAGCCGGGGTAAAAAGGGAAGCAGTCCTTTTGGTTCCCGGTTTAAAAAAAGCCACTGCCGCAGTTGCAACGACGGCAACGGCGAAAGCAGAAACGAGGCTGTACAAGCATGCGGATCAGTGTCAGGCAATGACTCCACAAGGGTTGGCCGTTTCGGAGGACTATTTGTTCCTCTCTGCGTACTGTTCGCAGCAGGAACATCACTCACAGCTTTATATAATAGAAAGAACGAGCGGACGGCATCTGAAAACGGTGGTTCTGCCAAAACGCCCCCATGTCGGCGGATTAGTCTTTGATCGAGCAACGCAAGTGCTGTGGCTAACCATCACTGGGAAAGGAATGGGACGAGTGGCGTGTGTTTCTTTGCAGACACTGCTGGAAGATGATTCCTTGGCAACCAGTCAGCCGATCGCTTATCAGCAAGTCATCGAATTGGCAGGCATCACTCACAGCTCCTATTTGGCAGCCGATAGCGGTGAACTTGTCTCAGGGACCTTTGCCTTGAAAAACGGTGGCGTGGTGGCGAATTATCCGCTGCCTGTTCTTTCAGACAGCGGTCGCAAAGCATCTCCTCGCATCAAGCCGCGAAAGAGAAGGGTCACCACCACGAAAGTCCAAAGTATCGCTTTTACCACTGAATACTTGTTGTTGGCACGTTCCTTTGGACCAGGGTCGGCTGAGTTATGGGTCTTTTCAAAGGATGCAACGGTGCTGACCCGCAAACATGCGTTGCGGCGCATCAAGTTTCCCCATTACCTTGAACAGATCGTGGTAGAAAAAGGGCAGCTGTACTGCTTGTTTGAAAGTGGGGCATGGGCGTATCGGCAAAAAGGCGGCAGCATCGATGAAGTCGTGGTATTGGACCTTGCGACCTTACTTCAGTAAGATAACTGCTTAAAAAGAAAAAAGACCAGCCTCTTAAGAAGCTGGTCGTAAGTGCAGTAATTATTCCACGATTGCTCGTTGGATATCTAAGACGGTGCCGGTATGAGCATCTGCCAAAAATTCATAGGTGACAAGCTGTCCGTCTTCGGTGCGGGTGATGCCGCCAGTATATCCTTGGGAAGTGATCGCAAATTTGCGCAAAGGTTGTTTTTCGAAATTGATCCAAGAACCTTCGATCGGTCCTTCTTTGATAAACGCCGCTTTTATATTGTCTAAGACATCATCGGCATTCATGGCTTGCCTTTTCTTCAACCAGATCGTTGAAAAAATCCCTCCTGCAAAGCCAAGACCTAAACCGATGGTCAGTCCATTTTTAAAATAATGCAATGGATGCTCATTCTCCATCTAATGTCCCTCCTAAAGTAAGTTTTCCCGAATGTTTTGATCTCGGTGAAAGCACAGGTCCTCTTAACAATAGTTTACCATAGTTTAGAAATATTCTATAAGAAAAATAACCAACAATAGAAATTTGCGCTATAATAAAGAATATCAGTAGGAATAAGGAGGAAGAGAGCACATCCGTTGTTTCACCCAAAAATTGCTGAAAAACACAGCAACAGCAAGCGTTGCTTTTTCAAAAAAAGCAGCTTTGTTTCTTTGGGGCAGCAAACAACTGATACGTGTTTCTCGAATGATCATGGAAGAAAAAACATTTCAACGTATCAAAGAACTAACGGAGCTACAAGGAACCAGCGGGTTTGAACACGACGTGCGAGCGTATATGCGTGAAGCGATGACTCCATTGGTAGATGAAATCCAACAAGATGGCTTAGGCGGCATCTTCGGTTTGCGTCACCACCAAGAAGCAGATGCACCACGAGTGATGTTAGCTGCTCACATGGACGAAGTTGGTTTCTTATTGACGACGATCACCGATCGCGGCTTATTCAAAGTCACTCCTTTAGGCGGATGGAACCCTTATGTGGTATCTGCTCAACGGTTTACATTGAAAACAGCGAAGGGCGATTACCCATGCGTTTCTTCTTCAGTACCGCCACATTTATTGCGAGGAAGCAGCGGTCAAAAAAATGTCGAAGTGACAGATATTTTGTTTGATGCTGGGTTTGAATCAAAAGAAGAAGCAGAAAGCTTTGGCGTACGTCCTGGCGATACGATCGTCCCACAAGTGGAAACCATCAAAACAGTCAATGGGAAAAACATCATCTCGAAAGCTTGGGACAACCGTTACGGCTGTGCTGTCGTATTAGAAGCACTTGAAGCCTTGAAAGAGGAAACATTAGGCCATACGTTGATTGCTGGTGCCAACGTTCAGGAAGAAGTCGGCTTACGGGGTTCTCGTCCGTCTGTGACGAAATTCAAACCAGACTTGTTCTTTGCGGTCGATTGCTCGCCAGCGGATGACACAGTCACGAAAAATGGCACCTTTGGTCATCTAGGAGCCGGGACTTTGATGCGAATCTATGATCCAGGCATGATCATGTTGCCACGGATGAAAGAATTCTTGTTGGATACAGCAGAAAGCAACAACATTCCTTACCAATACTTTGTTTCAAAAGGTGGTACCGATGCTGGTGCAGCACACATGGCAAATGAAGGGATCCCAAGTTCTGTCATCGGTGTTCCTGGACGGTACATCCATACTCACCAAACCTTATTCAGTATCGCTGATTTTGAAGCGGCACGGGAAATGGTGATTCAAGTCTTGAAAGGTTTGGATCGTTCAACCGTTGATACGATTTTGGCAGGACAATAAGCGAGAACGAACGAAAGCAAAGAGACAGCCACCCGTTGTCTCTTTTTTTTCTGCAGGGCTTTGCAAGATCAGCATGTCAGTTGGTAGTCCCTGAAAGAAAGGTGTATACTTAAAGAAAAGAAAGTGGTGAGTATTTGATTATTCCAAAAGATTTAGCAGAGTTAGCAACATATGTGGAGAAAGGCAAAAATGTCTTCTTTTTCACCGCCGATTGGTGTGGCGATTGCCGATATATCAAACCGCAATTGCCTGAGATCGAAGCGGACTTTCCAGATCTTCAATTTATCGAAGTCGACCGTGACGAATACATGGATGTAGCGGTTGAATGGAACATTTTTGGTATTCCTAGCCTCGTCGTTATCGAAGACGGCAAGGAGCTGGGACGGTTAGTCAACAAGGATCGCAAAACCAAAGAAGAGATCGAAGCCTTTTTAACCAGCGTACAATCAGCATAGGAGGGGAAAAAGATGGAAGCACAAAGATATCAAAACATTTTAGTAGGGATCGACGGTTCAGATCAAGCGATGTCAGCCTTCAAAAAAGCAGTGGAAGTCGCTCGTCGAAATCAAGGGAAGGTCTATGCCGCAACGATCATCGATCAGCAAGTGCCGACCATGATGGGCTATGCACCTTTGGATAGTTCCATCTTAGAACAAGAAAAAGACACGGCGAAAAATCTGATCGACGACTGCAAAGCCTACGCAAAATCAGTAGATTTTGATCTAGTAGAAGGCATCGTCGCTTACGGCTCCATCAAAGACGCCCTTGCCACCCAATTACCGGATCAATACGACATCGATTTGATCATGGTGGGGCAATCCGGGCTGAACGCCGTGGAACGTTTCATGATGGGGAGTGTCGCCAGCTTCGTTATTCGTGAAGCCCGGTGCGACGTGCTGATCGTATCACCTGAAGAAACCAAAGCGTAAGGTCATTTTGGAAAAAATAAGCTTGTCGTTGCCGTGTTCTTTTCCTTAGTTCGCATGGTAATAACAAGTGACAAAAGGAAGTTCCTGAGAACCAGCGGTTTTGCTCGCTAGTGAAGCATTATCTTTAGCAAATGAGCAGTAGCTGGTTTTCAGGCTTTTTTGTCTTTGAAAATAACTAGAATTTCAAGGAAAACAAAGAAATTCCATGACGGATGCCGAAAAATTTGTTAAGATTATGGGCGGAATGTGTAAGTACCTAAGGAGGAAAAAACGTGATTTTTGCTTATAACAAAGAATATGTCAGTGATACACTGCTTGCGATCACAGCAGATGATAAAGGATTAGAACAAACCGTCGAACGCAAAGGCAATGTTGCCCAAATCAAAAATGAAGAAGGCACGATCGTCGGCTGGAACTTTTTTGCGATTTCAGAAGTGATGACGATCGAAGGCCGTGGTCAAGTGACGTTGACGAAAGAACAAATCCAACAATTGAACACCATGATCAAAGAAGCCGGATTCAGGGAAGAACTGCCTGCAGAAACAGAACCAAAAATCGTCGTTGGCTATGTGAAGTCTTGTGTGGAACATCCAGACAGCGACCATCTGTCTATCACGGAAACAGAAGTTGGAGATGGGGAAGTCTTGCAAATCGTCTGTGGCGCTGCCAATATCCGTAAAGGATTGAAAGTCGTTGTCGCTAAACCTGGCGCAATGATGCCGGATGGCTTGATGATTTGGCCGGGGACGCTTCGTGGCGTAGAAAGCTTCGGAATGATCTGTTCTGCTAAAGAACTGCATTTAGAAGGTGCACCAATAAAAAAAGGCATCCTTGAGCTGCCTCAAGATGCCGTTTTAGGTGAAGCTTTTCCAGTCGGTAAAGCCTAAAAAAATGAACTGCCGCTTCCTGTTTTTGCGGCAGTTCATTTTTTGATTATTGTTTCGATTAGTTTTGGTGATTGGCTGCTTAGTTGCTGCTGTCTGTTGATTGTTCGTTGATCGATGTATCAACGGAAAGTTTTACTTCTGCTGTTTTTTCTTCATCGCCACGATAGAAGGTTACAGTGATCGTGTCACCGACTTTGTGTTTGTACAACGCAGATTGTAGATCCGTTGTTGTGCTGACTTCTGTATCATCAATCTTCGTGATAACGTCATATTGTTGCAATCCTGCTTGTTCTGCTGGTGTTGCATTGTTGACTGAGTAGATCACAACGCCTGAAGTTACGGATGAAGGAACTTTCAAGATTTGTTCTTGTTGTTGTGATGTGATGGAACCTAAATCGATCGTTTGGATCCCTAGTGCAGGGCGGACCACTTTGCCGTCTGCTTCTAGTTGATTGATGATTTCAACGACATCGTTACTTGGAATCGCAAAGCCCATTCCTTCGACACTAACGCCTGACGCAGAACCAGAGGTGCTGGCGATTTTACTTGAGTTGATCCCAATCACTTGACCATCAACGTTGATCAGTGGACCACCAGAGTTTCCTGGGTTGATTGCAGCATCCGTTTGGATCGCGTTGATACTGATCGTACCACCAGATTCGTTTTGGCTTGTTACTTGACGATTCAAGGAAGACACGATCCCTTGTGTCACAGAGTTTGCGTAGTCAGAGCCTAGAGGAGAACCAATCGCGATTGCTGGTTCGCCGACTTTCAAGGCACTTGAATCGCCAAATGTTGCGGCAGTTGTAACTTTTTCAGAAGAGATTTTTAAGACGGCTAAGTCTGTGTAAGAATCGGTACCTACCAATTCAGCTTTGACTTTTGTACCATCTGCTAAGACAACTTCCAAACCATCTTGACCTTCAACTACGTGGTTGTTGGTTACGACATAGGCATCGTCGCCATCGATTTTGTAAATGACACCACTCCCTTCAGAAGAAGCTTCTAAAGCACTGTCGTCTTCGCTTTGGCTATCGCCTTCACTTTGTCCACCTTGCTGACCAAAGAGGCTGTTCCAATCGTTGCTTTGACTTTGTTGTAAATTAATGATGGAAACGACGGAATCTTGTACTTTTTCAACTGCTTCAGTGACATCGCTGGTCACATCAAGTTTGACATTAGATACTTGTGTTTGCCCGTTAGAATCTTGGACCCCACTGTTGGTCGTGGTTTCTGGTGTTGAAGTCAAGGATGAACCCATTGCCAGATATAGACCGCCGAAGGTCAATAAACCGCCGACCATACCGCCTAAAATCCCAATACCTAATCGTTTTAATAAACCAGGAGAAGTTTTCTTACCTGGTGTGACATATTTTCTTGACATTACTATTTCCCCCTTAATGAATAATTCGTTATAATCAGTATATTCCTTCTATCTGAGATTAGTCTACTAAGAGATTTTGAAAAAAATATGAAGAAGTTGCGTAAGAATCTGTTTCAAACGATGAAATTTTCTTCGTAAAGCCCGTTCATTTTTGAATAAAAATAGCAGGCTAAACTGGGGAGAAGCAAAGGTCTTTTTATCCACACTGTGTGGACAAACTTGAGAGCTTTGATTGGATGGATGAAGAAACCCTTGAAGTGTCGCAGTTTTATAGATAAGATAGAAGGATTTCAAAGAAAGTCAAAGTGTGTAAAAGGCTGTGGATAGCATTGTCCACATTTTCATAAAATAAGGGGATAACGAGGAGGAACCTATGAAAATCAAAATCGTCACAGTAGGAAAACTAAAAGAAAAGTACCTCGTTCAAGGAATCAACGAGTACGCCAAACGATTGGGGGCATACGCAAAGCTTGAGTTTGTCGAAGTACCAGATGAAAAAGCGCCAGAAACCTTGAGTGAAGCCCAAATGCTGCAAATCAAAGAAAAAGAAGGCCAGCGCATTTTAGCCAAAATCAAAGACACCGAATATGTCTTTGCCTTAGCAATCGAAGGCACCAATCCCACCAGTGAAGCCTTCGCCAAACAAATCGATCAACTCGGCATCCAAGGAAAAAGCCAACTGACCTTCGTCATCGGCGGCTCCCTAGGCTTAAGCCAAGAAGTCATGAC
The DNA here is from genome assembly GCF_002850555.1 of Enterococcus sp. CR-Ec1. Lineage (NCBI taxonomy): Bacteria > Bacillati > Bacillota > Bacilli > Lactobacillales > Enterococcaceae > Enterococcus > Enterococcus sp. CR-Ec1. The sequence continues at coordinate 2,638,527 of NZ_CP025223.1, read as the reverse complement.
TCGCAGTGATGCCAAAATCTCCTTTGGCAAAATGACCTACCCCCACCAACTCATGAAACTGATCTTATTGGAGCAGATTTATCGCGCGTATCGAATCAATACGGGAGCGCCGTATCATAAGTAAATATCTTAAGCAGTATAATAGAAAAAATTATCCACCGGTACTACCGGTAAAAAGGAGCAACAACCATGCGAAATATCAAACTAACGATTGAATACGACGGCAAGCGCTACTTAGGGTGGCAACGACTAGGAGATTCTGAAAAAACGATCCAAGAAAAAGTTGAAGGGGTCATCAAATTATTGACGGGAGAAGAAATTGAGATCGTGGGTTCTGGTAGAACCGATGCGGGCACGCATGCTCGAGGACAAGTGGCAAATTTCAAGACGACCCATCAAATGAGTTTGCCAGAGATGCAGCAGTTCTTTAACCGCTATTTGCCGCAAGACATCGTTGTCAACAAGATTGAAGAAGTGCCTGAACGATTCCATGCACGCTATCACGCCAAAGGCAAGCAATACAGCTATTATGTTTGGAACAACGCGATCCCATCGGTCTTTGCTCGCAATACCAGTTTTCATTGCCCGCAGCCCCTTGATTTGGAAAAAATGCAGCAAGCAGCTGAGAAGTTGATCGGCACCCATGATTTTATCGGCTTTTCTGCATTGAAAAAATCAAAAAAATCAACGGTGCGCACGATCGATGAAATCACCATCACACCAGAAGGCGACCTACTGCGGTTTACCTTCAAAGGCAACGGTTTTTTGCATAAAATGGTCCGAATCTTGACAGGCACACTGATTGCCATTGGCGATGGCACACTGCCGCCAGAAGTGATCGATCAAGTGTTAGCCGATAAAGTACGACAAGCAGCTGGTGAAACAGTGCCTTCTCATGGCTTATTTCTAGATGAGGTGTATTATTAAAAGAAACATGGTAATGGCTATTTAAGGAAAGGAGATCATCTATTGATCACATTAAAATCCCCACGAGAAATCGAACAAATGAAAACTTCCGGTCGTATCTTGGCAAGTATTCACGAGCAACTACGGGAAAAAATCGTTCCCGGTATCACCACGAACCAAATCAACGCCTTTGTCCATCAACAGATAGAAGCTGCAGGGGCAACAGCCGCGCAAATTGGGTTTGAAGGCTATGAATTTGCGACGTGTATCAGTGTCAATGAAGAGATTTGTCATGGTTTCCCTTCAGAATATGTTTTAAAATCAGGCGATGTCGTCAAAGTCGATTTTTGTGTCGATTACAAAGGAGCAATCTCTGACAGCTGTTGGACATATGCTGTAGGAGAGATTTCGCCAGAACATCAAGCGCTGATGGAAGTAACGAAAGAAGCCTTAATGAAAGGCATCGAGCAAGCACAAGTCGGCAACCGCGTCGGCGATATTGGCTATGCGATCCAAAGCTTTGCTGAAGAAAAAGGGTATGGTGTCGTGCGGGACTTTATTGCTCACGGCATTGGCCCAACCATTCATGAAGAACCCTTCTTTCCTCATTTCGGGTTACCTGGCAAAGGAATTCGTTTGAAAGAGGGCATGACGATCACCATCGAACCGATGATCACGACCGGCACTTGGCGCATGAAGATGGACCCAAACGGCTGGACAGCACGCACGATTGACGGCAGTTATTGTGCCCAATATGAACATTCGATCGCCATCACCAAAGAAGGTCCAGTCATCATGACGTTGCAAAAGGAAGAAACGTGAACATCACTTAATGTCTTTGAAAAATAACTGTGTGTAATTTCCGTAACATGAATACTTTCTACTCCCCCTGTGGAGGATATAGTGTATATGATTTATCTATCGCTGGTTGTCGCACCAATTGTTGTTGGTATAGTCATCGAACTATTTTCTCACTGGTTGGATGAGAAAGACAAAGACGATAACTAAGCAAGTTGCTATCCAACTCACATGCTAGCAGTCGCAACTAGCATAAACAAGGCGCTCCCTTTCGTCGCGGTTAGGGAGCGCCTTTGTGCTGTAGTGCTATAAACTTTCTATCGTTTCGCAAGGTTATTATATCACAGGGAAAATAAAAAACTACCCGTGATATCCACTCGAATAGATAAAGAAAACCTAATAAATTTGAAATTTAATTACCTCTACTTCTATTTTCCGAAATATGGATGGTAACCCCCACTTGAGGTATTACCGTGAAAAAAATAGTCTATAGTGGGAGTTATTGTTTTCTCTTTTTTTTAAATAGAGAAAAATTTAAATTAGGTGTACATGTAAGTGATAAATTCGGATAAAGTAAACGACCCAGTATTTTCTGATAAAGCCATGGGTGACGGTTTTGCAGGTATTCCTATTGAAGAAATTGTTGGCTCCCTGATTAGTGGGAAAGTTAACTATTTTTTCGAACTAGCTATGCTATCGAATATAGAACACATGAAGGAATAAGTAGGGGAGGGACAGCAATCCCTGTTGTTTACTACTTACTTGCATCCAAATATTGTTAATACCTAAAGAGCGTATCAACGTGGTTATAATCAAATCGTTTATGTCAGTCATTGTCCTGCAATTTGACATTTTGGTATACTACAAATTTTTATTAGCACAGCAGTGTAAACTTGTAAGAACAATTCTTTTTAAATGAATTTAGGTGAATCGACCAAAAAGGATAATTATGTATATACTCCATCGTGATATATGTTATACTATGTATATACAGAAAGAGGTGTCGCGCATGGAAATGTTACCTATAAAAAAATGGGGCAATAGTAACGGTCTGAGATTGCCGAAGTACATTATGGAGTATCTTGGCATTCATACAGATGACAAAGTGAAGATAATACAAGAAGAAGTAAACGGCCATAAACGGCTAATCATCGAAGCAGCAAATTTAGAAAACGAGTTAACGATTGAAGAGTTATTTGAAAATTACACTGCTGAGAAAAATCATGTGGAAATTCAAAATTTAGGTGAAGCAGTAGGGAATGAAAAATGGTAAGAAAACCTAGACAAGGTGATATTTTGTTATTGGATACAGCTCCTCGTTCTGGACATGAACAAACGGGAAAAAGGCCCTATATTGTTTTAAGTCATGACATGATTGCAGATTATAGTAACGTTGCCACCGTTGCTCCGATTTCGAGTACAAGTAGAAACTATCCGTTATATGTAAGTATTGATCCAGATTATGGCATGAAGACAACAGGAAAAGTATTGTTGGATCAATTAACGACAATTGATTATGAAGCCAGAGCATGTGTTTTTTTGGAAAAAGCGCATGAGCACTTGGTTGATGAGTTATTGATAAAAGTTAGAACAGTATTTCAAAAAGTAAGTAGATAAAAACAGCATGATCATCTAATCGATGTTGACCATGCTGTTTTCTTTTATTCTATAAACGCTTTGTCTCGTAACATTATACTCCATTGCAATCTTTAAGATACTAGCTCTATTCCCGTGATCCTGAACGATACTTTTATAAACAAGGCAATGGGGGCGCTTTTGTGTTTGCACTAGCAGTCTTAATACTTTATGCTTGGCGATGTTTGAATTCGGCACGCTGCTGCTAGGCATCATTGCCAAAATTTCGACGATTGAGTCTTCGATAAATTTATCAAGGAATCTAATGAATGGAGGACTAGCCCACAGCCGCTAACATCAAACATCCCCATGATTGAGTTTGTCAGCCACAAAGGTTTCTACACTATACCTGCCCCATTTTGAGAGACTCTCTATAAATAAAGGGAAGGTTACATCTGTAAAATGACTGACCAAGAGATAACAAGCTTGACCCGAAACTTTATGAAAGACCTCAATTTCTTTGTATTGATTCACGAAGGCTTCAAAAGCTGTATAGCGATTTGAATCCATAAAAAACCGGATGTATTGCGTACTTGGGTAGTTTACTACAATACTAAATCGCTGAATGATTCCCTCATCTTGCAATTTCAAGATCCGATTGCCCACGGCTTGTCCCGTCAGGTGGACCATTTCGCCGATTTCTTTGTTCGATAATTTGCTGTTGTGTTTCAGGATAGCTAGGATTTGTTCATCGATGATGTCCATAAGGGTTCCTCCTTTCATAATGAAAGTAAATTGACTTTATCTTTTTCAAGAGACACTTTGTTGTAGGTTCATATGTATTTATACTGGATTATAACAAATAAGAAAAGAAATGGTGATTCTATGAAAAAAGCTTTAGTAATTATTGATGTCCAAAATGATTATTTTAAAGAAGGAAGAATGGCCCTTCATTCCCCTGAACAGGCGCTTGCAAACATAAATAAACTAGAAGCGTCTTTTATCGAAAAGCAACTCCCGATCATCTATATCCAACACATCAACGATCAAGAAGCAGCTGATTTTTTTGAACGAGGGACCGAAGGTGTACTGCTGCATGAACAGTTAAAAACAACGCATTCTTCTATTATTATCGAAAAGCACTTTCCTAACTCCTTCATTGAAACAAATTTAAAAGAGACGTTAGACTCTTTAGGTGTTCAACAAGTTATCATCACTGGGATGATGACGCATATGTGCATCGATTCAACCACAAGAGCTAGTAAAGAACTCGGTTATCAGCCCATACTGATTTCTGATGCCACGGCAACGAAAGCATTAACATTTGAAGCACACGAAATTCCTGCGGAAGCTGTTCAACGAGCGTTTTTATCGGCGTTGGAAACCTTCTCTACGGTGATGAAAACCGATGACTATTTAAACGGATTGTAGAAAAATTGCGTATTTACCAACAAAGGCAAAGGTTCATTTGCATTGAGTGGTTCTTGATCACTCTTTGAAATTGGCAATCCTATCTCATTCCGCTTCAATGTTTCTAAAAAAAAATGAATGCCCAATTGCGTACCCACCAATGATACTGAGCTGATCCCTCAGAGGATGAATAAGAACTAACCCATACAAAAGCCAAAAACGTTCGAGGATTTCTCTCGAACGTTTTTTGGGCATCAAATTGGGCGAATCGGCGAAACTATGGTACAGTGCAACCAAACAAGGAGTGAATTCGGCTCCTTCATGAGGCAAAGGGGCAATGGTGATGAAGCAAACAACGATGGCGTGGCTGTCAGAAATCTATAATTTGATCTTGTATCCTGGCACGAGACAGTGGGAACGAGAACAACTGGTGCAAGCAAAAAATACACTGGAAACTCAGCTGGCGACCAAACAAAAAGCAGGCAAACACGAAAAGGAATCGTTAAATAGCCTTGAAGACCAACAGACCAGACGGGTTTTGGAAAAACTAGAAGCGTCGTTGCGTCCTTTGGCACTGAGAAACAATCTGACCCCGAATGTCGCCGAGTTTTATCAAACAATCAGCCAGCCAGCACCGAAAAAGGCAATGAATGAAGAAACAAGCAAAGCCCAACCAGCAGAAGTTTCCGTGGAGCCGACCGAAACAGGTGGAAAAGCACAAGAAGTGGCTATTTTTGCTGGCGGCTGCTTTTGGTGTATGGTAGAGCCTTTTGAAGACCAGCCGGGCATTCTTTCCGTTTTGTCGGGGTATACTGGGGGAACAGTCCCGAATCCGACGTATGATCAAGTACTAAGTGGAACAACAGGGCATGTCGAAGCAGTAGAGATCATTTTTGATCCCAAAATCATCACCTATCAGGACTTGTTACAGTTGTATTGGCAAGTGACAGACCCGACAGATGCTTTCGGACAATTTCAAGATCGCGGCAATTTTTATCGTCCAATCATTTTCTATACGACTGCTGAGCAAGAAGTGCTTGCGCAACGAGCCAAAAAGGAACTAGCACAATCTGGTTATTATCAGCAACCCATCGTGACCGAGATCCGCATGGCTGCACCCTTTTGGCCAGCGGAAAAATACCATCAAGCATTTTACAAGAAGCAGCCCAAGCGCTACCAGCGGATCAAGCGAGCGCGCAAGCAACTGATGCTTTTTTATAAACTGAAACGCTGGACAAACCGAGGGGAAAAACGATCATAAACAGAAGATCACTAAAAAAAGCGGGGCTCCGAGAAAAGGGGAAAAGAATCAAATGAAGGCTCTTTTCTCCACAAGCCGCGCTTTTTTCTGCGCTTTTAGCCAATTGGATAAAAAACGTAGATTTATTTTAGAATAATGTCCAAAGAAAGCGTTAACAACAAGAATTATAATAGAGAAAGAAAAAGTGGCGAAAAAGGTCGAAAAAGCAGGTGTCTTTTGCTTGATTCCTTTCTTCGAGGAAAGAAGGTGGGAAACACCAGAGAATAATCAGCGGAAAAATCAATCAGCAACACCCCATAGCAACACAACATTTATTATATGAAGATTCATATAAGTTAGGAGAAATGTGATGAAAAAAAAGGGAACGTTCGTCTCACTGTTTATGGCTCTCATTCTTTTTATCTTTTCAGAAAGAACAGTGTTTGCGGCAGAAGCGATCAATGAGATCGTTGCACCAACTGGAGTCAAAGCATTTTTAGTACTGATTCCGTTAGTGTTAGTACTGGTTTTACTCTTTAAAAAAGTAGATATGATCATTGCTGGCTTGATTGCTGGGATATTGGCGATGATTATTGGCGGGATCAGTTTAGCTGAAGCCAATTCGCAACTGTTGGAAGCTATTCCGACGATGTTAAGTATTACGGTGCCAATCATCAATTCCGCTGTAGCGATGGCGGTCTTCAAAGCCGGTAGTTATACGGCAGCCTTAACCTTAGCCAAAAGGGGGACCAAAGGAAAAGTGGAATATGTGGCTGGTTTTATTGTCATCTTATTGGCAGCAGCGACTTATATGTCTGGGATCGGCGGCGGGAGTGCCATGGTGATCGCACCGTTAGCATTTGCGGCAGTTGGAGTGGTACCCGAATTGATCGCAGCGATGTCGTTGGCAGCAGCGGTCTCCTTTACGACTTCTCCTGCCTCTTTGGAATCTAGTATCGTGTCTGAACTAGGCGGCTTTAGTGTCGCTTCTTATGTCGATCAAATGCGCCCATTCTGGTTGTTATTCGTTGGTTTGGCGATTTTATTGGCATTCTTCGGGACCAAGCGTCGTCATCTGGGCTTCAAAGAATCAGCCAACCAAGAGTACGAAAACAAAAGCAATGGCGAGTTATTTAAAACGACACTGCCTGCGATCTTCTTGCTTTTTGCGGTCATCTTTGGTCCGTTGATCAATGACCTGATCGGCTTTGTCCTCTTTACGCCGCTAGTTTATATGGTGGTCACGTTGGCGTTGATTTTTGTTTGTACCGACTTTTCGATGAATCAATCGGTGGAAGCGATGGTGGACGGATCCACGTATATTTTGACCCGCTTGTTCCAAGTGGGGATCTTTTTAGCCTTCATCAACGTGATCGCTGAAACTGGGACGTTTGCTGTTATTGCCGGTGCGGCACAAAATGCCCCCGCAGCGATCGTCGTTCCCGTGGCGATCTTGACGGGTGTCTTGATTGGGATTCCCGCAGGTGCCTATGTCGGCTCCGTATTAACATTAGTGTTACCAGTTGCCGTTTCATTAGGCTTCCCAGTGTTAGCTCTTGGTTTTGTAACGATGGGGGTTGGACTCGGCAGTCAAATGAGTTTCGTCAACATTACGATGCAAGCTTTATCTTCTGGTTTCCAAATTCCGATTCTGGATGTAGTCAAAGGAAACGTGAAGTGGTTGAGTTTAGCAGCCGTATTATTATTAGTCATCGGCTTAGTGTTTGGCTGATGGATAGGAGGAAAACATGGATATATTGATCAAACAAGCACGTCTTGAAGACGATGCAGAATTAGTAGACATTGCAATTTCAAAAGGAAAAATTACCGCAGTTGCACCCAACATTGAAGAATCAGCAGCAAAAACGATTGAGGCGAAAGGCAAAGTGGTGATCCCTGGATTGATCGAAAGTCATATCCACTTAGACAAAGCCTTGATTGCCGATCGTGAACCTAATAATTCAGGTACATTACAAGAAGCGATCCAAGTTACGGCAAAGCTCAAACCGACTTTTACCGAAGAAGATATTTATGATCGAGCGAAACGTGCATTAGAAATGCTGATCATACATGGCACCACTGCTGTTCGCACCCATGCCGAATTTGATCCGGCGCAAGGCTTCACTGGGTTTGACACCATCATGCGCTTAAAAGAAGAATACCGAGACCTGATCGACATTCAGGTCGTTGCCTTTCCGCAAGAAGGAATTTTTAAAGCACCCGGAACGGATAAAATGATGATTGAAGCGATGGAGAAAGGCGCCGATGTCGTTGGCGGCATTCCTTACAATGATGCGCCAGCCAATGAACACATCGACTTGATCTTTGAGATCGCCAAACAATTTGACAAAGACATTGACTTGCATCAGGATTTTGCTGACGAAGCAGACGATACATCGATCGTCTACCTGTGTGAAAAAACCATCGCAGAAGGCTACCAAGGTCGGGTATCTGTAGGACACTTGACTGCGCTGCACGCCATGGAACCGGATCAGCTGGCAGAAGTTATCGATTTGATGGTCAAAGCCCAAATCAATGTGATGCCGTTGCCTGCGACCGACTTACACTTAGGTGCTAGAAACGATGCCTACAACGTTCGTCGTGCCGTGACGCCGATTCGCAAATTACGTGATGCCGGTGTGAATATTTGCTTAGGCAGCAACAATATTCGTAACGCCTTTACGCCATATGGCAACGGTGATTTGATTCAAATCGCTATGTTGGCTGTGCCAGTGGCGCATTTAGGCGGCGCCGATGACCTGCCGACAGTCTTGCCAATGATTACGACCAATACCGCCAAAGCATTAAATATCAAAGACTATGGGATTGCTGTTGGCAACCGCGCAGATTTGATTCTTTTAGATACCCAGAGAAAAGCCGATGTGCTGATCGATATTCCTGAACGTTTAGTGGTCATCAAAAATGGCCGCATCATCGTGGAAGTCAAAAAAGAAGTGACGATCCACCGTTAGCAACAGGTCATGTTTTCTTAAGTAGTACGATTTATTCGTGCTACTTTTTTTATCGTAATATAGTTGAAGTAACAAGATCATTTTCTAGTCATTTGTTCTTTTTTCATCTATGATAGAAAGAAAACCGCTATCACGGAGAGTTCGTTTAAGAAAAACCTGTCAAAACTGTTTGACAATGCCGTAATATCAATGGATTTGAGCAGCAATCACAGCAGGTCTGCGTTAAGGTAGAAGAAGGAGGCCAAGATGACGATTGGGGAAGCACTAAAGAACCATCGAGTCACACAACAAATGAGCCAAGAAGAAGTAGCAACAAAAATTTTAGTGACCCGCACATCGATCTCAAATTGGGAAACCGGCAAGACGGTCCCAGACAGTTTGAATTTATTAAAACTGAGTACCCTTTATGGGTGCAGTGTCGATGAGCTATTAAAAAAGGAGCGAGCAGGAATGAAAAAGAACTTTCGTACGATGACCTATGGTGCTGGATTGAAAGATGGAACGATGCGTTTGAAAATCGAGACCGATGCCAGCAAGTTTTTCCCACGAGGGGTTGAAGTCAAAGCATCCGTCGATTTAGAAACAGGAGAAGTGACCTTTTTTGTCGAGCAAGAGGATTTGGAAAAACTGAAAGCAGCTACTGAAGAAAAATAATTTTTTTTATACAGTTTTTTGCTAAATTTTGCTTGGACAAGAGAAAAAAAGTGATGGACAAAAAAACACGAGCCTACCTGCATCGTGTTTTTTTATGTGGGATGAAAGAGGACTGAGGCAATCGATGGAAGCTGATTCTGTTTTTTCTTATCTGCTATTTTCAAAGTTTGTAACGTTTAAGGGAAAGCGAAAAGATGTAAACGGATATATACAATATATAGTGAATGGATCGATTTTTATCTAAATAAAGCACAATATGTAGTATTTACTTTTTTAATAGATTGTGTAAAATAGCAGGTGTAGTGAAGAAGGAGCTGTTGTTTTTGAGAGTAACTGTATTTTGCGGTACCCGTTTAGAAAATGAGGAAAAGTTGGCAAAGACCGCTCGTGCCATCGGCAATGCCTTAGCAAAAAATCACATCGAGTTGATTTATTGCGCCCCTTTGGCTGGCTTGATGAGGGAGATCGTTAATGGGGTCTTTGAAAAAGAAGGCGCAGTGACGGGGATCTATCCATCAGGTTCCTTTGCAGAAGATTTGCCGTCAATCGTCACTGGATCAAGCACATACACCGAGTTCTATACGGATACGAGGGAGGAGCAAACACAACAATTGCTGGAAATGAGCGATGCCTACCTTGTATTACCTGGTGGATTTGGTACACTAGAGGAGTTGTCATCAATATGCTCTTTTATGACTCTTGGGAAATTGCCAGTCAAGCCAATCGGTGTGTTGATGAACGAAGTCTTGAAGGATGGACTGAAGCCACTGCTAAAAATGTTTGAAGCTTCCAGCTTTGCTTGGGCTGAACTGCCGGAAACGCTCTTTTTCCTATCTGACGTTGAGTCGTTGATCCAACGATTGGCGGCGAAGGGGTCAGGAAAGGAGTGCTTGGCAGGATGAAGCATGTCTATTTAGCTGGACCGTTTTTTCAAACGAACAAGTCGCACGACTCAAACAGGTAGAACGCAGTTTAGCTGAAAACCCACAGCCTTTGGCGGTCTATTCGCCGCGCCTGTATCAAGAAGGTTCATCTGAACCCAATACACCGGAATGGGCGAGAGAAATTTTTGAAAAAGACGTGCTGGAATTGACACGAGCCGACGTCGTCGTTGCCGTTTTGGATTACCATGAAGGAATCACTGATCCGGGAACAGCCTTTGAAATCGGCGCAGCACACGTACTAAATAAACCAGTGATCGCTTTTCAGGAAAAAGCCGCGGCGGTCAATCTGATGTTGACGGAGTCGGTACAAGCGTATTTGACTGATTTGACGGCACTAAGAGCGTACGATTTTGAAGAGATGGCGCACCGAGCATTTGTCGGTGACTATATTTAATAAAGGATGGATGAATGTGTTATTAATCGCAGGTACGATCGGGGCAGGAAAAAGCAGTTTGACTGATTTTTTATCGAAGGAAATGGCGTCGAAGCCTTTTTATGAAAACGTGGAGGACAACGATGTTCTGCCATTGTTTTATTCCAATCCAGAACGATACGCCTTTTTATTGCAGATTTTTTTCTTAAACAAAAGTTTTTTAGGGATGCGAGAAGCTTTGTCGAATGATGACAATGTCATTGATCGCTCCATCTATGAGGACAGTTTGATGTTTCATCTAAATGCGGATCTAGGTCGAATCGCACCGATGGAGGTCGAACAATACGATAACCTGTTGAATACGATGTTGCGGGAATTGGAAGAATCAGCGCCATTGAAACATCCAGATCTAATGGTTCATATTAAGGTTTCCTTGGATACAATGATTGAACGGATCAACAAACGTGGTCGTTCCTATGAACAAATTGCCAACGATCCGACATTGTACGACTATTACAAAGAGTTGAATCAGCGATACGATGAATGGTATGAAAACTTTGACGTTTGTCCGAAAATGCAAATTGATGGGGATCAATTGGACTTTGTTGCCAATGAAGACAACCTCATGGTGATCCTCGAGATGATCCAAGAAAAATTGGCGGAAGTCCGTCAGACCCATGGCAAAGGCCACTATTGTACGGACAAAGCCATCGCAAAAGGTGATTTTTCTAAGAAAAACGCAGCATCTGTGACAAGCTGACCCAGCAGTTGAGACAGCTTACGAAAAAAACAAGTGTCTTATCGACAATGGGAGGGAGCAAGGCGATGAATGTTGAACGATTTATTGAAGCGAGGAAACAGGCGGGCTTCTCGCAGCAAGAACTTTCGGAAGGAATCTGTACGCAAGCCACTTTGAGTAAATTTGAAAACAACGGTCAAGCACCGTCCCTCAAAATTTTGATCAAATTGTGTAATCGGATCGGCTTGCCATTGGTCGACTTGTTTTCTTCCATGAATGTCGCAACGACCAAAATCAAGGAAGAATTGGCAAAAGCCGAATTCTACTTGATCACGAGCGAGTATGAACAGTTGGCTGCATTGTTAAGTCAAATCGAAGTGAAGTTGATCGATGAACCAGCATTAAAAGCGCAATATGATTATTTAAAAGGCTTTGAAATGATTTTTAATGAAGCTGCGATTACCGATGTCTTGTTTCAATTCGATCAGTTATTGATGAATGAAACGGCGGAGGAATTGTTTGATCTCTTAGCTTATACTGGGATCGGTTTGGTGTATGCCAGAGAAGAGGAATGGGCAAAGGCTGAGTTTTATGTGACGAAGGTCTTTGAGAAAATTTATACCTATCCGATCAAAACGATCGAAGACACGTGGCGGGTGTTGAACATCGTTTTTCATTGCGGCGTCTTTTATGCCAAAGTCGATGATTTGGAAACTAGTGATACCTTGTTGAATTATGTGTTGGCGATTTGTTCCGACAATCATTTGACCTACTACTTGGCTCGCGCGGCAGCCCAACTGACCGAAAATGCCATTCGTGAACAACAGCCGAAAGAAACAATTTTGGAAATGTTACACGATGCACGAGCGTATGCCAAAATCAATAAAAATGTAAAATTATTGGCGCATTTAAAAGCGGTCGAAGAAACGATTGATTAAAAATATATTTTCGACAAAAAAGTTTTGTTGCGCAAATGCTTGATAACTAGCAGTCCTTTCGACGAAGGGACTGCTTTTTTGAATTTTCTTTATATAAAAAAATATATAATCGTGTTGACAAAAAAATATATCGGGAGTATTCTTTAATTGTGAAAAAACTAACATAATTTGAGGTATATCGTTTTTAGGAGAAGGGATTTTATGAAGACAGCAGTGAGAGAAGCCGCTCGCACGATTCAGCGGATGGGCACGTCCATTGAGTTAAAAGTCGCTCATACAAAACCAGAAAGTGTACTGGACGAGCTGGAGACCCAACTGAAAGTATACGACCATCGCTTTAGTGCCAATGATCCGCGATCGGAATTGAATCAGCTGAATCAGTTAGCAGGACAAAAGGGGCTTGTGCTTGATCCAGAATTGTACCAGCTGATCGAAATCGGCAAACATCATAGCTGTGCTCCCCACAGTCAGCTGAATATTGCCATCGGTCCACTGGTCCAAGCATGGCGCATCGGGTTTGAAGATGCCCGCATCGTATCAAAGACGCAGGTCAAAGAATTGCTTGCGCTAACAGACCCGCAACAGATCCAATTGGCAGCAGGCAAGGTTTTTTTGAAAAAAGCTGGAATGAGGATCGACCTCGGAGCATTAGCAAAAGGCTACATCGCTGATAAGTTACGCACCCATTGCCAAGCCCGTGGAGCAGCGTATGGATTGATCAACTTAGGCGGAAATATTGTCTGTTTCGGCGCTGCACCAAATCATTCGGACGGGCATTGGCGGATCGGGATCCGAGATCCCAAAGGCGGTCGGGCAGACACCTTGGGCATTCTGCCAATCAAGGACCAAACCGTCGTCACTTCGGGGATCTATGAGCGGGTCTTGACCACCGCTGAAGGAACGTATCATCATTTGATTGATCCTCAGAGTGGCTTTCCCATCGAATGTGGGTATTTGAGCATCACGATCGTTGCAGCGACATCGTTACTGGGGGAAATCTGGACTTCGCGCTTGTTTGGCAAGCCCATTCCAGTTGTTTTGCAAGAGATTCAGCAGCAGCCAGAAATCGAAGGAATCATCGTAACCAAAGAAAATGAAGTCATTGCCTCTAAAGGCATTCAGGCAAGACTTTTAAGATAGCCCAACCAGAAAGGAAGAGACAGGATGAAATTTATCGGATTCGTGGGAACCAATACCACTCGTTCCACCAATCGTACGTTGTTGCAGTTTATGAAAAAAATGTTTGCCAATGAGGCAGAGATCGAACTAGTCGAGATCAAAGATCTTCCAATGTTCAACAAACCAGAATCAAAGGAGTTGCCCGTACAAGTAACCCAGCTTGCCGAAAAAATCGCAGCAGCAGACGGTGTGATTATCAGTACACCAGAATACGATCATGCCGTACCCGCAGCGTTGATCAATGCCCTGAACTGGTTGTCCTATGGAATTTTCCCTTTTGTTGACAAGCCAGTGATGATCACTGGTGCTTCTTATGGGACGTTAGGTTCTTCTCGTGCCCAAGCCCATCTAAGACAGATTCTGGACTCTCCAGAGTTAAAAGCACGGATCATGCCTAGCTCTGAATTTCTATTAGGTCATTCGCTGCAAGCGTTTGACGAGCAAGGCAACTTGATCGATGAAGAGCAGACCCAAAAACTGCAAGGACTGTTCAACGATTTTCTATTATTTGTAAAAATTACCAGCCAGTTGCAGCACGCCCATGCCGCTAATCAAAAAGAAGCTGCTGAATTTTCATGGGAAACCATCTAATCGCAAAAGATAGGAGCGTAAAGACAATGAAATTGATCGGAATCGTCGGATCAGCCGCTGAAGTCTCCACCAATCGTCAGCTGCTGAACTTTATCAAAAAGCAATACAAAAAGGAATTCACGTTAGAACTTGTAGAGATCAAAGACTTTCCTCTCTTTAATCAAGAGGAAGATCAAACCCAAAGCCCAGCCATCCAGCGTTTGAATCGGCAATTGCTGATGGCAGACGGTGTGATCATTGCTACACCAGAGCACAACCATACCGTGACGGCAGGACTGAAAAGCTTGCTAGAATGGCTTTCATTCAAGATCCATCCTCTGGAAAACAAACCAGTGATGATCGTGGGTGCCTCTTACTACGATCAAGGAACTTCAAGGGCTCAGCTGCATCTGCGCCAGATTTTGGACGCACCGGGAGTCAATGCTTTAGTGATGCCAGGGAATGAGTTTTTGTTGGGCAAAGCCAAAGAAGCTTTCGATGAAGCGGGTGATTTGATCGATGCCCGAACGGTTGCTTTTTTAGATGCGACGATCAACAGCTTCTTGCAATTTATCAAAGTCGTTTCTGCCTTAGCGGGTCCCAAACAATTGCCGCCCGAAGACCTCTACGCCACAGGGAAAATCGCAACCACCGTGGAAGGGGTGGATATGTATGATGATCAATGGCTGGAAAAAGCCGCTGAAGCAGTCGGTGCTGTTTCTGGCAATACCTACGTCAAACTAAATCGCGGCTTGCTGACAGTCGATCAGATCAATTACTTCTTAGATTCGATGCCGATGGAATTGACATTTGCCGATAGCAACAACCAATTCTTGTATTACAATCTGCGCGAAGAAGCCCAAAATATGCTAGCAGCACGTGTGCCAGGACAAGTCGGCAATCCATTAGCAAAATGCCATCCTGAAAAATCCTTCAAAAATGTTGAGTGGGTGATCCAACAGCTGCGCAGTGGGGCAACCGACGCGGTTCGGGTCCATGTGCCGAAACAGGTGCCAGAAAAATACATCGTCCACAATTATCAAGCGATGCACGATGAAAACGGCGAATATGCGGGGATCAACGAATACATCCTTGATTTCAAGCCAATCATCGAATGGTATTTGCAACAAACCGGTCAAAAACTTGTCGGCAATGAAGACGCCATTTCCAGTGCTTCTGTGCACCAAGAACCGACCGATGCGGTCACTAGTGCCAGTACTCATGACGCACCTGCAGCAGATGCGGTCACCAGCGCTTCAGTGAAATAAGGGTTGTATAAAGGGAGAGAAGGAATCGCTAGAAGCATTCGCTTGCAATCAGTTGCCAAGCGAATGCTTCTCTTTTTGCTGCTTTTTCATGAATAAACGGTTTTCTATGAGCGATTGAGTTGATCAAGGACATCATTGCGAGGATTTCACAAAGTTTCTAAAAAAAATTTGCATATTCATCTTTTGCTTCGTATACTAGTTTAGGACGTTGCTTATAAAACGGCTGTATCATCGTACATATTTTTTGATAGGAGGAATTGCATGAAAGACAAACGAAAAGTCTTGCGTCCGTTAGGATCAGGGTTTGCGATGGCGGTTCCTTTGTTTATAGGGATCCTCGTTCAGGACCCTTTGATAAGTTCTGTGGGGGCGATGGGGGCTTTTTCCTACTTGGCTTTTCAACATCGGTCCCTTTTTTATAATCTGCGCGCCATTTTGACCCACGGCGCTGCGCTGCTGCTGGCATTTATTTTAGGCGCTGGGACAGCACTGATTCCCTGGAGCGCACCTTTTATCATCGGTGCGTTATCGTTTTCTGCGTTTTTGTTGTCAAAAGTGATGCGGATCCCCAAGCCCGATTATTTCTTCGTGTTGATGCTTTATGCCACCGGCTTTAATTTTCACGCAGCGCACCTTGGAGAGATCTTGCACCACAGTTCCTATTTGCTTTATGGCATCGCAGGCTCACTGCTTGCTGGACTGGTGATTTCGTTGGCTGAACAGCTGCCGTTGAAAGAAGAAAAAACGGCCTTTCAACAACTGAGCTTGCACGAGAAATATTCGCTAGCATTATCTCAGCAACCAGAAATGGTCATCAAGGCGCTGCACTTTTCTTTGATATTGTTCATTGCGACCTACATTGCCTATCTGTTGCGGGACAGCAACGGGTATTGGATCTTGATTTCCGCTGCTGCCGTATTGGCAGGGGAACATATGGAAAAAATCAAAAATCGCACGATCGGCAGGGTACTGGGAGGAATCGTAGGGCTGCTGCTGGGTTTCTTATTGATGTCCTTGCATATGCCCCTTGAAGCGATCGCAGTTGTCTTGATCATTCTAAACATATTGACGGAGTTTTTTATGCCAGTCAATTATACCGTTGCTAATTTCTTTACCAACCCACAAGTCCTGCTGTTAATGACGATCGGTACTAGTTTTACGCCACTGAAATTGATCCCATTGCGTTTTTCAGGGGCATTGATTGGCAGCGTGCTGGCAATGCTGTTGATCTTTCTAATGGATTGGGCAGTAAAGCAAATGGAGCAAGCGCTGGGAAATAAGCAAGAAGACACGACGGATCAAACACAATAGAATGCACCATCATCGATAAGCAAGAGCAGCTGCTCTTGCTTTTTTTGCATCTGATTCTCTAGCTAAACGTTTTCTCCATCGGATAGGAAAAATAAGGAAAATATGAAATAATCGAGCAAAGATTCCTAATTCGAAATAGAAGCGTTTACATTTTTGCAAACTAAAGTGGCAGAAACATCTACTTTTTTTGTTGTAAGCGAAATCATATACTCAAATCAGAGAAGGAGAGAAAGTTGTGAAAAAACGAATCGTAGATGTTTTGCATCGCCTGTTGGTGACTGATTATCCACTATCCATCGAGCAACTGGCAGAAGAGACCGCAGCGAGTGGGCGGACGATCCGCAATGATTTGAATGAGATCAACACGTTTCTCGCTGACTTACACATCGGACCGGTCCAAACCCTTCGAGGAAAGGGCATCCTTTTGAAAATGCCCTCAAAGCAGCAAGCCATCGTTTGGCAGGCATTACAGGCACAACAGTCGGAATATATGACCCGTGAAGAGCGTAGTTTTGATCTGCTACTGCATCTGACATTTTCAAAAGAGATCCTGGTGTTGAATAAAAAAGAAGAAGCGTACCAGATATCGAAAAGCAGCATGGATGAAGACATGCGCCGTTTGCGGGCGGACATCAATAAATATGGCATTGAGATCATTAGTCTAGGAAAAAAGGACTGCGGTTGAATGGATCGGAACGAGCGATTCGGACGATGATTTTTGACATCATCAATCAGCGGATCGGTAGGCTGCCACTTGATAAACAGACCCCAGATTTAGTCTTTACAAAATTGCTTTATCGCTATTTGCCGCAAAAAGAAATCAAACAGATCCAACAAGTGATGCAAGCAGTGTTGCCGCCAAATCAAAATGAGTTGTACAGCAGCCAAATCTTATTGTTTACCGCCATTTGGCTGATGCGCATCAGAATGAAGGAATTTATCACTCGCATGAACTGGTCTACTTCCAGCAATCCGCTCCAAGGGTCAGCCTATATCCAGGCGATCGCTGAAACCTTTTCGATCGAGCCACCAGAAATCGAAGTCAACTATCTTTCTTTCATCATCGAATCACTGAATTTTAAAGATTTGTCCAATTCCATCGAATGGGCGCATGCGCAACTCTTGTCGCTGCAGCTGATCCAATTTGTGGAATGCCAAACCAAGATCCCTTTTAGTAAAAAGGAAGAAGAGTTGTTAGAGGGATTGTATAAACATATGGCAGCGCTGATCGTTCGAGCCAAGAGCGGCATTCAAGTACCCAATCCGATCAAAGAGACCGTTCGCAAAAATTATGGACAAATCTACCAAGCCGTCAAGGGATTCGCCCCCACGATCGAAGAGATCGTCGGTCAACCACTATCAGAAGATGAACTGACATTTCTCGTGATTCATTTTTCTACAGCCCTAAGTTCATTGAACCACGAGATTATTACGATCTATAAGGCGGTCGTCGTCTGTAACCATGGAATGGCAACCGGCAATCTGCTGGCAGCCAGCCTCAAGGAGAAGTTTCCAGAAGTAGAAGTTGCGGCAGTCTTGAATTCACAAGAAGTCAATTTGATCACGAAATTCGATGTGGATCTGGTTTTTTCAACCTATGAGATCGATTATCGAGAAAAGCCGGTATTACTGATCCCACCGATCATCAATGAAGAAAATCACCAAGTGATCCGCCGTTTCTTAAAAAACAATGAACAATTCAAGCGGATCGCCTTTGACCAAAAAAATGCCACGCTGTTCTTCAATCAATTGCTTACAGTCATTGAAGAAAGCGGTGGAACGGTCGATGCTGCCGCCTATCGCAAATTGACACATTTGTTTGAACAAAATCAATTAGCCATTAATGCAAGGGAGATTCAGCCAATGTTAAAAGATGTTTTATCCGCTAGTCATATTCAATTAAATGTTCCTGTTCAAAATTGGGAAGAAGCCATTGAACGCTCTGCGCAGCCGCTAGTAAAAGAACAGATCATCGAAAAACGCTATATCGAGGCAATGGTTGCGGCGGTGGAGGAATACGGTCCTTATATCGTCATTGGCAAACATTTGGCGCTGGCGCATGCACGACCAGAAGATGGCGCCCAGCAGTTGGGTGTGAGTGTCCTCACCTTGGCGCCGCCAGTCGCATTTGGGAACCCAGAAATGGACCCCGTCAAAATCATTTTTTGCTTGGCTGCGGTGGACTCCTACTCTCATCTTGCCATCATGAAGGAATTGATCGAACTGATCAATGATGAAGAAAAAGTCACGCAGTTGCTGGATTGCTCTACGATTGAAGCTTTTCAATCATTGCTATTTTCATAAAAAAAAGAAAAGGGGAAAAATCATGAACAAATTATCGATCTTATTCGTATGCGGTGCAGGTCTTGGCAGCAGCTTTGCGGCTCAGATGTCAACAGAAGATGTCTTAACGAAATTAGGAGTGGAGGCGAAATTGGATCATGTCGATATCTCATCAGCGGTATCAATGAAACCAGACATCATCATTACGGCAGAGAATTTCCGAACGCAATTTGAAAAGTTTGCCTTGGACCCGACAACCGCAATCATTTATTTGCGCAACATCGTTTCAAAACCAGAAATCGAAGAAAAAATCACCCCAGTATTAACGGAAAAAGGCGCACTGTAAGGAAGAGGCATGACGAAGGGAGTTTGAAAAAATGGGCATCATCAATTTTATCATTGATAATATTTTAACGCAGGCATCGATCACGATCGCTTTGATCGCGATGCTAGGGCTGTTGCTTCAGAAAAAGTCAGCAGGTCAAGTCATTTCAGGAAGTTTGAAGACTCTATTGGGCTTCCAGGTTTTAAGCGCTGGTTCTAGCATCATCGTCGGTAGTTTGACCTATTTCGGCGAGATTTTCACAGAAGGATTCGACATGCAAGGCATAATTCCTTCCATCGAAGCCATCAACGGGCAAGCGATGAATGAGTTGGGCTTGGGTCGGGACATAGCGCTGACATTTTTAGCCATCTTTGTTTTTAATATTTTATTGGCACGCTTTACAAAATGGAAATATATTTTCTTGACGGGTCAAGCCATTTTATGGATGGCGACCATGACGACGGTCTTTGGCTATTTCGCTGGTTTACGGGGCGTTGTCTTGATTCTTGTCGGTGGGTTGATTGGGGCGATCTTTGCCGTAGCGATGCCAGCGATGGCTCAGCCCATCATCCGCAAAGTCACTGGGTCAGACGACATTGCTCTCGGACATTTCTGTACGATCGGCTACCTCTTTGAAGCAGGCGTTGCCTATCTGTTTGGAGAAAGAGGCGAGAAGAAAAAATCGATCGAAGACATCAAACTGCCACGTTCTTTTGAATTTTTACAAGATACCTATCTTTCTGTCATGGTCGTGATGGTTCCACTGTATATCGTGACGGTCTTGTTTGCTGGAGAAACCTTTGCTTCTACGCTTTCTGGTGATCAAAATTACATCATGTATGCCTTCTTGCAAGCCATTCAATTCGTGGTTGGGGTCTATGTTTTGCTAGCTGGCGTTCGGTTGCTCTTAGGCGAGATCGTCCCTGCATTTCGTGGGATCGCCATGAAATTGGTGCCTGATGCAAAACCAGCACTCGATTGCCCAGTGTTCTTCCCATATAGCCCCAATGCAGTTATTTTAGGCTTCATTACTACAACGATTGGGACAGTCATCGCCATGTTCGTTTTACCAGTCTTTGGCTTGGCGATGATCTTGCCGGGGATGCTGACGAACTTCTTTGCCGGCGGTACCGCTGGGATCTTCGGCAATGCGGTCGGTGGACGTCGAGGGGCGATCATCGGAGGGATCTTTCACGGATTCTTCATCACATTACTGCCAGCCCTACTTGTAACGATCTTCAATCAAATGGGCTTTGTTAACGCTACTGCAACTGATGTGGATACCGTTACGGCAGCCTTGCTATATGCTTGGATCATCAGTCCCTTATTGAAAAACTTTTAATCGCTAGGAGGAAGACCTATGTTCTCTTTTTTCAAAAAAGAAAAAAAGCCCACAGAAACACCAGCGGTTCCTTTGACCGCTGAAGAAAGCCAAGAGGCAGAAGCGCTTATTAAAACTTTAGAAAGTCAGTTGCAAGCAGAAACTGACATCGACGAACAAGCAAAATTGTATGAAGCGTTAGGCTTAGCCCAGGCAAAACTTTCCCGCACAGAAGAAGCGATCGACGCATTGGAAAAAAGCTTGCAGGCGAAAAAATCGATCGGGGACGGCTACAAAAAACTGATGTCCCTTTACAATGCTCAGCGTGCCGCCGCCGCACGAAACGGCGACGATGCAAAGATCGACTATTACATGGACAAAATGGAAGAAATGCGGCAAATCGCCAAACAACTTACGATCAGCGGCAATTAAACTAGACGAGGTGGAATCAAGGATGTATACAACATTAAAAGAAGTAACGAAAACAGCAGAAGCATTGAATTTTACAGTGGGGGCTTTTAATACCCATAATTTAGAAATGCTGCCAAGTATGCTGCGGGCAGCCAAAGAGATGGGGGCACCCATCATCATTCAAACAAGTATCGATACGGCGAAATACATCGGCTATGATGTCTTGGTCAATGTCGTCAAAACGATTGCCGATCACGAGCTAGTAGATGCTGTCTTGCATTTGGATCATGCCAGAGATTTCGATGAGATCAAAGCGGCGATTGATAGCGGCTATAGCTCGGTGATGTATGATGGCTCGCATTTGCCCTTCAAAGAAAACATTTTGAAAACGCGCGCAGTCGTAGAATACGCCCATGCCCATGGGGTGTCCGTCGAAGGAGAACTAGGAACGATCGGCGGCACAGAAGAAGGCATTCATGTGGAAGAAGACGATAAAGTCTTCACACGCCCAGAAGATGCAGTAGAATTTGTCGCTGCTACTGGCGTCGATGCGCTAGCCATCGCTATCGGAACCAATCACGGCCAATTCCGCTCCAAAACCGAAGTGAATGTTGCGTTATTGAAGGAGATCCATGCAGTCGTCGACGTGCCGCTAGTCATTCATGGAGGAACTGGCGTCAAAGAAGAAGATTATCCTGAATTGATCAATAACGGCATTCGCAAGTTTAATGTAGGTACTGAATTGTTGGTCAATTGGACGAAGATTGCGAAAGAAAATTTTGGGGCAACGGAAGTCAACAAATCATTGCGCCACAACGTGATCCCATCCAATGAAGCCATCAAAGAAATCGTCAAGCACAAGATCGGCCTTTTCATGAATACGAAAGCGCCGACTGCGATCGGCAAATAGATGGTACGCAAAAAGATGCTTGTTTTATTGGCAGGCAGTCCTGGGACTGGAAAAAGTTATTTACTGAATCTGCTGAAGGCACGTTTTCCCGATCTTTTCGCTCTTACGCCAGATGAAATCAAAGAGTGCTATGCCGAATCCCTTGGCTTTGATTCATTGGCAGAAAAAGCCCAGATCGAAAAACAGTATGTTTGGCCTTTTTACTATCAGGCATTGGGCTTGTATATGTCTCTAGGAAAACGCTTGGTGGTCTCGGAATACCCCTTTAGTGAAAAGCAGAAGCCCTTGCTGACTTTTCTCGCTCAAAGTTATGGCTACGACTGCTTGACCATACGTTTGACTGCCTCGTTTGAAACCTTATGGGAAAGACGTTTCATACGTGATCGAGCGGATGACCGTCATTTGAGTTTTATCATGGAACGATACCATTACGGGGATGTGCTGGAAGATAGACATGCTGCAACCAACCATATAACCAAAGAAGCGTTTCGGCAAATCATCACCGATCGCCGTTACGATGACTTTCAGTTAGGGGAGCTTATCGAAGTCAATGTGGAAGATTACAAGCAAGTGGATTATCGTCCGTTGATCGAGAGAATCGCAATTGAGCTAAGTAAATAAGCAAAGCAGTGGGCGTTATACCTGTTCTAGGTACATGCCAACTGCTTTTTTTTATGAGCTATTTCTCATGACTCAGCTTTTGGGGAAGTTTAGCTGTCAAAGCAAGACGGATTGTTTCTTATGTCTCAGAAGACTTTCTTTTGCAAAACCGCCGATTTCCTCTAGAATAAGAAGCATAACAGAGAAATGGAAAAGGCGGGGAATGGATGAAAGATTATTTTGCGCAATACAAACGCCTGTTATCGATCGCTGAAGCAGGTTTGTACTATGGCAAAGATGTGTACGATAAGGAACGATACCAAGAAATCAAAGAGTTGGCATTGCATTTGATGAGTACCGTCGTGGATCAAGACGCAGCTGCGTTGACCCTTTTAATAGAAAAAAATGAGGGGTATCCTACACCTAAAGTCGACGTACGAGCATTGATCCAAAAAGACGAAAAAATCTTGCTAGTGGAAGACAGCCTGACGAAAGAATGGTCACTGCCGGGTGGCTATGCAGAGATTGGCTTGACGCCTCGGGAAAACATCAAAAAAGAAGTGCTGGAAGAAACCGGTTTGCTAGTAGAGGTGAAGGAGCTGCGAGCAATTTTTGATACGAATCTAAGACAAGACATTCCGCAAGTGTTTCAATACTATAAGTTGGTCTTTGAATGTGAGGTTCTGGCAGGGGACTTTATCAAAAACAGTGAAACCTCCAACAGCGATTACTTTGCGTTGAACGAGTTGCCAAAGCTTTCCATCAAGCGCACCACCAAGGAACAGCTGGAGCAATTGGTGAATGAGAAGTCGTTACACGTTGATTAGAAACAACTAAGGGTAAGATGTTGGAAAAAGCGTTTTATTGGTTTTTTTAACCGGATAATATTTACTTGCAGATAAAGTTGGTTTATGATTGATTTCGTCGTTTTCATTATAAAAAAATCAAGCAATGGCGACACCTTTGCTTGATTGCTGGAGGAGTAAAAATGAAGAATCAAATCAATTCCTTTTTTGGGCTAGATACCTTACAAACAACGGTCAAACGAGAAATCTTAGCTGGTTTCACCACCTTTATCTCAATGGCCTATATTTTATTCGTCAATCCAACGGTCCTCGGGGCATCTGGGATGGACGAAGGTGCCGTCTTTACAGCAACGGCGTTAGCCAGTGCATTGGGCTGTATCTTGATGGGGGTTTTAGCAAAATACCCGATCGCTACAGCACCCGCATTAGGGATCAACGCCTTCTTTTCTTATTCAGTTTGTATTGGAATGGGGGTTCCATGGCAAACAGCATTAGCGGGTGTGTTTGTGGCATCACTGATTTTCATCGTGATCACGATCTTCAAATTACGGGAGCTGATCATTGATGCGATCCCTGCTGATTTAAAATACGCCATCTCTGGCGGGATCGGTCTGTTCATCGCCTTTTTGGGACTGAGCGAAGGCGGGATCATCGTTTCCGACGATTCGACCCTTGTGGCACTAGGTTCATTGAGTGTCGGTACGACGTGGCTGACGATTTTTGGTCTAGTGATCACTGCCGTCTTGATGGTTCGCCGAGTTCCTGGTGGAATTTTTATCGGGATGGCCGCAACAACTGTTTTAGGTCTTTTGACTGGCTTGATCCAAGCACCATCCAGTATCGTTTCTGCTGCACCAAGTATTTCTTCCACATTCTTAGTGGCGCTAAACCATGTAGGAGACATCAACTCCCTGCAAATGTGGGTCGTAGTACTGACTTTCTTACTCGTCACTTTCTTTGATACCGCAGGCACCTTGGTGGGGCTTGCCAACCAAGCAGGCTTCATGAAAGACAACAAAATGCCACGAGTCGGCAAAGCACTTGCTTCTGACTCCACTGCCATGCTCGCCGGTTCTTTATTAGGGACCTCACCAGTAGGGGCGTATGTGGAATCTTCCGCTGGGATCGCCGTGGGCGGTCGTTCTGGCTTGACTGCTGTGACGACTGGAATTTTCTTCTTGTTCGGCTTGTTCTTTTCACCATTGCTATCCGTTGTTACTTCCCAAGTGACGGCACCAGCACTGATCGTCGTAGGTGTGCTGATGGCACAATCGCTACGAGAAATCAAATGGCACGAAATGGAAATCGCAATCCCAGCCTTCTTGATTCTACTAGGCATGCCGTTGACCTACAGCATCTCCGATGGGATCGCCTTGGGCTTCATCTTTTACCCAATCACCATGTTAGCAGCCAAACGCGGCAAAGAAGTCTCACCAATCATGTACGGCTTGTTCTTTGTCTTTCTTGGGTTTATGTGGATTTTGAATGTGTGAGGGACGTTTTAATGTAAACTTAGGATAGGATCTCTACTAATAAAAAAACCAGTTAAGCGTGGCTTAGCTGGTTTTTTTATTATATGTCGCTTGCTATAAAAATGTTCAGAATCCAATAATGGTTTACTATCCGTGGTTTATCTGCTGACGAATCATGGCGGTGTATTGCTTAAAAAATATGCTCAATGATCTGATCGATCTTCGCCATAGCTTGTAAAGGGAGATTTTAGTTTCTCTACCATTCATTGATTGTAAGATTACTTTGAAGTGAAGCTTCATTCCAAAACCGCCCAACCCAACAATTTTTACGCAAAACCTGCGCTTTTCTTTCAGTTATTGTTATAATAAAAGAAAATGCAAAGGTGGGAAATCATGACAACGATCAAGGACATTGCTGAAAAGGCGGGAGTAGCGAAAAGTACGGTTTCCCGCTATCTGAACAATGGCTATATCAGTGAAGAAAAGCGCAAAAAAATTGATCAGATCATTGCTGAAACTGGTTATCGCCCCAATACATTTGCTCGATCGCTGAAAGCCCAAGACACGAAATTGCTGGGCGTGATCATTCCTCGATTGAATTCGCCCTCGACAAATGATGTGTTAAAAGGGATCGATACGACGGCTCGGGAAAACGGCTATCAAATGCTGATCACCAACTCCGATCAAAGCGATGAACGGGAACTAGAAAATATCGAAATGCTAGTCAAACAAAAAGTAGCAGGGATGATCCTTTTTGCGCGCAAAATCACGCCGCAGCTGCAAGCGGTGCTGGCAGAGGTTCCTATGCCGGTTTTATTGTTAGGTCAACAGTTAGCTGGCATTCATTCCATCGTCCATGAAGATTATCAAGCTGGCAAAACCATGGCAGAATATGCAGTCAGCGCTGGCCACCGACGTTATTTATTTGTTGGTGTCAGCGAAAATGATTATGCGGTAGGTGTCTTGCGGAAAAAAGGATTTCTTGATGTCTTGGCACAAACCCCCAACGTCAAAGTCGACTTTATCGAAACGTCTTTTTCAAGAAGAGAAACGTACCAAAAAGCCCTTGTGTTCTTGAAAGATCAACCGGCAACGTACATCGCCTGTGCTACCGATAATATTGCTGTTGCTGTATTGAAAGCCGCCCATGAACTAGGGTACCAAGTGCCGAAAGACTTTTCCTTGAACGGATTTGGCGGCTATGATTCGACGGATTATGTCTATCCGACCATCACAACGACCCAATATCCCTATGTCCAGTTAGGCATCGATGCCGTCTTAACGATCCAAAAACTGACGCAAGGGGAAAAGGTTCCTGAAGTGATCGAATTGCCGAATCGATTAGTGGTCAAACAGTCGACTGCCAAGCTTGACAAGCAGGAGCAATAAAGCAAACATTTTTAGAGAAAACAGGACGTCCAGTTGCGGCGTTCTGTTTTTTTATTTTCTTTGCTTGCAATTGCAAGCGGTTTCTGTTAATCTACAAAGGTAGAACCGGTTCCACAAATGAACCGACGATCAAAGGAGTGGGAAAAATGAAGGAACAAAAAACGATCGACCAAGTGTTAGAAGCTGTTGGCGGCAAAGAAAATGTCAAAAACTTTGAACACTGTGCCACACGTTTGCGCTTGATTTTGAAAGACGATCAGTTAGTAGATAAAGACAAAGCGGAAGCAGTTGAGGGCAGCAAGGGCTATTTTTTCAACACGGGACAACATCAGTTCATTTTTGGAACAGGAAAAGTCAATGAAGTGTATCAAGCCTTCGCCGCTGAAATGGGCAATGACGCCTCCGCTGAAAAAGCTGGCTTCAAAGATGATGTTTATTCGAATCTGTCACCCGTCCAAAAAGTTGTCCGCACGTTGTCAGATGTCTTGGTGCCATTGATTCCAGCTTTGGTAACGACGGGGCTTTTGATGGGGATTCGGGGATTATTGACTGAGTTGGGGGTCACCTATAGTGCTGACTGGTTAGCCATGTTTGAAATGTTAACGGATACAGCGTTTGCCTTTTTACCTGTTTTGATCGCCTATAGTGCGACGAAAAAATTCGGCGGTAATCCGATCATCGGGATCGTGGTAGGATTGATGATGGTGGCACCGCAATTGCCTAACGCTTGGGCAGTTGCCAGCGGGGATGCAGAGCCACTGCACTTATTCGGTTTATCGATCTCTGGGTATCAAGGGTCGATTTTTCCAGCAATTATTGTCGGGATCTTAGTTTCTAAGCTAGAAAAATGGTTCCGTAAATTTGTTCCGCAAATGATGGACTTGATTGTGACACCATTCTTAACGATCGTCATTACTTTAGGTTTGATTTTATTTGCGTTAGGACCAATCTTGCAAGTAGCTGAAAGAGCAGTCATCAACAGTATCGTTTACTTGGTGCAAGCACCATTGGGCATCGGTTATATCATTTACGGAGGGGTTCAGCAAGTGATCGTGATCACTGGATTGCACCATTCGTTAAGTATTATTGAGTTAGGGTTATTGAATACGACAGGCGAAAACGTCCTACAAGTCTTAGGTACAGCAAGTATGGCGGGACAATTTGGGGCTGCGATCGCTGCGGCATTTATTTATAAAAACAAAGTCAAACGCTCAAATGCCATCAGTGCGGCGGTTCCAACCTTATTTGGGATCACGGAACCTTTACTGTTTGGGGTCAACTTACGCTCAATGCGGATTTTTGGCGCAGGCATGTTGGGGGGCGCAGTCGGCGGGTTTGCGACGTATGTCTTCCAATTAGCTGCCACTGGGATGGGCATCACTTTTATTCCAGGACTATTGTTGTATACTGGAGATTTCGGTGCCATGCTGAAATACGTCGTCGTGATTTTGATTGCCTTTGCAGTCGGTTTTGCTGGTGTCCAATTGCAGCGCAAACCGCTAGCCAAAGAGTTGAACCAATAAATAATCCCTTGCTGTTCATCGGCAAGAGAAAAGAGGTACCGCATTGTTAACGAAGGAATACTGGGCACAGCTTGCCCAAACACAAAACGAATTAGCAGAAAAAATCAGTGCTGATGCGTGGCGCTTGAACTATCATTTGATGCCAGAAACAGGATGGATGAACGACCCGAATGGTCTTTGCCAATTCAAAGGCGTGGTTCATTTTTACCATCAATATGTACCGCAAACGCCCCATGGCGGGGAACCACCTCACTGGGGACACAAAACGTCGACGGATTATGTCACGTTTCAAGAAGAAGCGCTGTTTCTTTCTCCCGAACACGACTATGACAAAGACGGGGTCTACTCGGGCTCTGCCTTTATCGAGAATGACGCGATCCATTTCTTCTATACTGGGAATGTCAAACATCCTGGTGATCATGACTATACCTTTAGTGGACGAGAACAAAACACGGTCCATGTAATCAGCAAAGACGGCTATACCGTCGAAAAGCAAGAAGTCGTGATTCCTCATGAGCACTACCCTGAAGGATTTACCGATCATATTCGTGACCCAAAGGTTTTTGCCCACGAAGACACCTACTATATGCTGCTAGGCGCGCGTACGTTGGAAAACGAAGGGAAAATTTTGATTTATGAATCGACGGATTTAAATGAATGGACCTATCGAGGAATCTTTTTCGGTGAGGACTATGCTCTAGGCTACATGTGGGAATGCCCAGATTACTTCCATTTAGATGGCAAAGATGTGTTGGTCTTCTCACCGCAAGGCTTGGCAGCCAAAGAACATGCCTGTCAAAATATTCATCAATCAGGGTATCTGATCGGTGAGGTGGATTGGGAGACTCTGACGTTTAAAGAAACTTCTGCGTTTCGTGAACTTGATTATGGGTTTGACTTCTATGCCCCGCAAACCTTTGAAGATGAGCAGAAACGTCGGATCTTGTGGGGCTGGATGGGGCTAGGGGATACCAGTCCTGAATACAGCAATCCTACGATCCCTCGCGGCTGGCAGCATGCCGCAACGCTGCCAAGACAGCTTTCGGTCAAAAATGACCAGTTGTATCAAGAACCTTTGCCAGAATTCCAAAAATTGCGAGACAAGCAAGTCAGCCAAAAAATTGTGCTTTCAGAGAAACCGCAGCACTTGTCTTTCGATGAATTGGCATATGAGTTGCAAGTTACGGCGGAAGCCCCATTGCAGCAGTTCCAGCTTGGACTTTTGCAAGATACGACTTTGGCTTATGAAGCTGGTGTCTTCACGATCCATCATGGCGTTTCTGGCTACGGTCGTAAACAGCGCAGTGTCAAGGTCGATGAACTGACGCAGCTGCAAATTTTTGTCGATACGTCTTCGATTGAGATCTTCCTAAATGGCGGGCAATATTGTTTGACCTCTCGCGTGTATCCAAAACGGACCGCGGCGATCGCTCTCAGCGGAACCGGCACGGTTAGTGTCAATGCTTGGGCATTGGCGAAAAAATAAAGCAACGTCCCGAAAACGACAGCAAACAGTTGGTTTTTCTTGTTGCGCCCCCTAAAAGTCAGCTTTCTCTCTGGCTTTTAGGGGGTGTATCATACCAACTATTTCGCTGTCGTTTTTGCTTACTACTGCTTTTGTTGGTTTTGGATAAAGGTCTGCAGCGCAGGCGCATCGATCCGATAGCCGTCAGCAGTTTTGACCACTAGTTTTTGCGTTTTGAAATCTTTTAAGGTATACGTCAAATGGCGATAGCTCACGCCTAAGTATTCGGCGGTCTCCGTCAATTTTTCTTGAAAAAGATCATCGATCGAAGCTTCCAACAGTAGCTGGGCAAGGCGCCATGCTAAGGGATAGGTTTGATTGACGGAAAAATGATCCATACGCAGCAGCAATTTTTCACCGATAGTTTTGCCTAGCGTTTGTACGAAAGCCAGGTCTTGCATGAGCCCGTGGGCTGCTGCTTTCATCGGAATGCCCAGACATGTTGTTTCACCGATCGCAACCACGGTTTTCGGTACTGTTTCGGCGCCAATCAACGTGAGATCGCCAATGCAATCACCAGGATGGAGAAACTGCAGCAAGGCACGTTTGCCGTTTTCTTGCGTTTGAATGATCTTGGCTTTGCCAGTCAATAGGACAAAAAAGACCGTCATCGGCACCGTTTCTTTTTGGATCGCTTCTCGATGATCAAAGGTCCAGAGGGCACTTTGTTGTAAAATCTCCTCAGGAATCGGCAAGGGGCAGCTTTCTTTGATTGGTACCTGCTTTATTGCCAAGGCATAAGCGGTTTTTTTCACTTTTTTCCTCCAAACTAGGAGAAATCTCCTATTTGTTTTTAGTCAGTATAGCACATACTTAGAAAAGCAAAAACGAAAGTGTGGGAGAAAAAATGAATAAAAAGCAATGGATAGGATCAGGGATTTTTTATGGGCTGAGTGCATTCGGGATCAGCTTGACCATTAAAGCAAGCGTTGGGGTCAGTAGTTTTAATGCCTTGAATGTTACGCTGGCAACGATGTCAGGAATCAAAGTCGGCACCATCACAACAGCCATCAACTTGGGCTTTTTAGCTGCCTGTTGGCTATTGGATCGGCGGCAGACGTCCCTCAAACAAAAAGGCAGTGAGTACTTGATTATGTTTTTCGCTTTGCTGGCTTTCGGCTATTTGATCAATGGCTTTGTTTACTACTTCTTGGCATCGCTGCACTTGACGAATTATTGGAGCCAACTAGCTGCTTTGATCGGTGGGATCTTGATTTCTGGAACGGCGACGGGACAAGTCCTACGGTTGCAGGTCTTGAAATTTCCAATCGAGCACTGGTGTCATTTGCTGGCGCAACGCAGTCGTTGGACATTTAAGCAGTACCGTTATGGCGTTGATGCAGTCTGTATTTCGGGGGCACTCTTGCTAGCAATCAGTTTGGGCTTACCGCTAGCGGTGAGGGAAGGGACGGTCATTAGTTTCTTTTTGCTGTCAGGTGCCATCGCTTGGTCGAAGGAACGTGATTTGACTTTGGGAATACCGACTCGGCAAAAGCGTCAAGGGTAAATCCTTCAACGCCTTTTGATCTTACGCATCAAATTGCAAAGTGATCCCGGATTTGGTCAATTGTTCCCATTCACGGATCGTTGGCAAGCGACCTTGGCAAAATAGCTGATCGTCGACATACACGAGTGGCAGACAGCTGCGGCCATTGCTTGCTAATTGCTGCTTGACGGCTTGATTCGTATGAAAAGGGGCAGGATCTTCTGTAAAGAAGTATTCGTCGATCGTTAAAGGTTCGTTATGGAATGTTTGATGAGCCTGGGTCCTTTCTTCATTTATTTTTAACTGGTGAGTCAAGTGTGCTTCCCAAGTATCTTCTTTCTGGTCGGCATAAACAGCGATCGTTGGCATTAAATCAAATCCTTTCATGGCAGCTGATTTGTCAAAAGTATACCTGAATTTCTTGCCACGAGCAAAAAAGAGTGTCAAAAAGAAGTGAAACAACAAAAAAAGACGCAAATGCGTCTTTTTTGTTGTTTCTTATTCGTCAGCGGGTAAAAAATCGAAATTGGTCAACTCGTTGTAGGAATATGCTTGGTCGATTTGTCCTTTGTCTTTCGTCCAAGCAATGATCGCGTCGTATTGCTCTTGCGGTACAGCTTGGGCATAAGGATAGTCTTCCTGGCTGTCTAAGTAAGTACTCATAGCATCTGGGAATTGATAGTCTGCCAAGATGTCGGCATAGTCTTTTGCTGAATGAGCATTCATATAATCGATGGCTTCGTTGTAAGCAGTGTAGAATGCTTTTAGGTCTTGCGGGCGATTTTGGATAACTTCGTCCATAAATTGCAGTGTGCCGCCTTTGATGCCAGCATCTTTAGAGCTGCCTAAAACAATCGCCCCTTGGGCAGCCAACATGCTGGCTTGCGGTTCCGTATAAACAGCACCATCGACTTGGTCATTGAGCAATGCTTCGGAACGGGCAGAAAAAGAAGCGATATCCACGATGTCATAGGTAAAATCATTTTCCTGTGCAAATTGGTCCATGATGTATTCTAAAATGAAATTCGGTACAAGGGTGATTTTTTTATCCGCTAACCCTTTCATCTCAGTGATCCCTGAATTCGGTGAAGCGAGAATCTTGAAGTTTTCCAAAATATCAGAAGTGATCGTCATATCAATGCCGTTTTGCTTAAAGGTCGCTTCTGTCATGACATCGCTGATCGTACCATCCAGCTCGCCTGCCTGCACCGCCACATTGCGGTCATTCGGGGAAGTGAAGGATTTGAGTTCCACAGTCAATCCTTGCTTTTCGAAAAAGCCTTCTTCTTTTGCTAGAATGATCGGAATCGCTGATTCTGCTGGTAACACCCCGATCGTCAATGTTTGATCCGTGACCGCAGCTTCTGTACTGCTAGTGCTGGAATTGCGGGTACTTGCTGTTTCGCCAGTGTTGCCGCAGGCGGCAGCGCCGACAGCGAATAGTGCTAGGATACTTGCTAAAATCGTTTTTTTCATTGGTTCATTTCCTCGTTTCTAAATCGTTGTTCAAAAGCAGCCATTGGTAGTGAGAACGGGATGACAGCCCGATGGAGTTCCATTGGCTTGGTTTTTGTCGTATTGATGCCAGGTTTGGTTGTAAATGCCAGAACAAAGCCTTCCTTTTCTAGTGTTGCGATCGTCTGCTGATCATAAAAGCCAAAGGGATAGGCAAAAACATCCTTGAGGGGCACGTGCTGATTGCAGCTTCGTAAGTCTTGCGCAAAGGCTGCCGGTGTTTCCCACATTGACCGCCCTTGCTGGTCCTTGCGTTCGTGAAAATGAGCGGTATGATTGGCATATTCGAAGACATCGCTCATTTCGGCTAATTCGGCACTGCTCAATGTCCGCGAAACTTCTGGTTCGTAAGGCTGAGGGGCATCAAAAAGCCAGCCGGTCACGACAAAGGCAGTGGCCTTGAAACCAGCTTCCTTCAACAGTGGGTAGGCATATTCTTTCATTGATTGATAACAGTCGTCAAAGGTCAGCAACACGGATTTTTCTGGTAGCGGCTGCTGCCGGAAATAAAAATCTTTGACTTCTGCAAGGGTCAACGTATGGTAATTTTCTGCTTTCAAAAAGTCGATTTGTTGTTTAAAATGAGAAGTGCTATTGAATAAGGGCAGAGGCAAGGCATCTTGATAGCCGTCTGCGACTTTGATCGGGCGCACCTGATCATAAAGTTCTGCTTCGGGACGTATTTCATGAAATACGAGGGTCTGAAACATCATAAACCATCCTTTCTTGTCAATCACGCAAAAAATAGTATAGCATAAAATGTGAAAACCAACACAAATAATTTTAAGAAAGAAGTTTATTCTCTGATGAGTATTCGATTCGATTCCGTTTCCTTTACGTATGGGGAAACCGTCATTTTTAAGGATCTTTCGTTTTGTTTTGAACAAGGAACGACCTATGCGCTGCTGGGAGAATCGGGGATTGGCAAAAGCACGCTTTTATCCTTGATCAAAGGGTTGCAGCGACCGCAATCAGGCACGATCACTTACCAAGGCTGTTCCCCTGACAACATCGAGGTCGTTTTCCAAGAACTGCATTTGTTTCCTTGGCAAACAGTCTACCAAGCCCTGGAAATGCCGCTGCTTATCAATCAAACACCCAGTGAGAGCCGTAAAAAACGGGTCACAAGCTGTTTGGCGGAGTTGGGATTGACGCAGGTGCAGGACCGCTATCCACATCAGCTTAGTGGCGGTCAAAAACAACGGACCGCCATGGGGCGGGGACTGATCACACAGCCCGATGTTTTATTATTGGATGAGCCGACTGCTTCGCTGGATCAAGAAACCAAAGCAAACGCCCAAGCCATGATCGCTGCCCAACAGCAGCGTAGACAAAACAGCTTGATCGTGGTGACCCACGATCCAGAAGAGGCAGTGTTTTTGGGGCAGACGATTTTGTTGCTAAAAGATCAGGGCGTTACGCCGATCAGTAATCCTTTTTATGGCCGCCAGCAGGAACGAGACTCATTGGCTTTTTATGAAGTCGTCTTGCAGTTGAAAGAACAAATGAGGGAGGCAAGGCAATGAAAACCATCAAATCTTTTGCTTGGGGCTTCTGTTCGTTTGTCGTGGTTTGGTGGGGTGTAAGCTGGGTGACCAACAATCGCTCGTTGCCTAATCCTTTAGAAACCGCTGAACGTTTTTGGGCATTACGAGAAGTCTTACTGATCCACGCAGGTGCCAGTTTGCTGCGGGTATTTGCGGCGTTGAGTGGGGCGTTGCTAGTCGGGGTGCCGTTAGGAATCTTGATTGGGCGATCCCAAAGAGTGGATCGGCTGCTTGGTCCACTGCTTTACTTTTTATATCCGATTCCTAAAGTTGCGTTTTTACCTGTCTTTATGATTTTCTTTGGCTTAGGCAATCTCTCAAAAATTCTCTTGATTTTTGCGGTGATTGTCATTCAAGTGATCGTCTCGATTCGTGATGCAGTCACGAAGATCCCACCAGCGTATTTTCAGGTCATGAAAAATTATACCAATCAATGGCGCCATGTCTTGCGCTTCGTTATTTTGCCCGCGCTTATGCCAGCACTTTTTGCCAGTGTGCGGGTCAGTATCGGGATCGCGTTGGCTTCCCTCTTTTTTGCCGAAAACTATAACACGACGTATGGTGTCGGCTATCTCATCTTAAGTGCGTGGTCAAAAATGGACTACCCACAAATGCTTTCGGGTATCCTCCTGATTGCTTTGATGGGCTATCTGCTTTTTGCCAGTATCGATTGGTTGGAAAAAGTGGTGTGCCGTTACCGACAATCTTAGAAAAAAATGATCGATTGATAAATGTTTGCGGCAGTTCGTGTATTTTTGAACAAAATGATTTATACTAAGGATATCTTATTGAGAATCATTCTCACTGAAAGGAAGACCTTACTATGAAAGAAATCGATCTGTCAAAAACGCTCTATGAACTTGTGGCACAATATCCTGAAATACAAGAAATCATGAGTCAACTAGGGTTTACGGCGATCAATCAACCAGGGATGCTGCAAACTGCTGGACGTTATATGACGATCCCAAAAGGTGCACAGATGAAGAAGATCCCCTTGGAAATGGTTTGTCTCGCTTTCGAAAAACAAGGGTTTCTTGTGAAAGGAGCGACGAAATGAAAACCAACAGTCAAAGACAAGAACGGATCGTCGAAATACTGAGTTTGCTTCACCAAGGCGGTTCCTTTGAAGAAGCTAAACGCTTGTTTAACGAAGAATTTGATGGTGTGGATGTGACGGAGATCACTGCTGCTGAAAAAGCTTTGATCCAAACGGGGTTGGACCCTTCTGAGATTCAGCGTTTGTGCAATATTCATGCTGCTGTTTTCAAAGGTTCGATCAACGAGATCCATCACTCCAATGAAGAATATGGGCAACCAGGGCATCCTGTGCATACCCTGAAATTGGAGAATCAAGTCCTGCAATCCCTGTTGGCCGATGAGATCGATAGCCTCTTAGCTAAAATAAAAACCGGTGATTGGACGCCTAAAAAGCGTCTAAAAGCTGCCTGCAATGATTTAATGCAGATCGACAAACATTATGCGCGAAAAGAAACGTTGATTTTTTCTTACATGGAGAAGTACGGCATCACTGCACCGCCAAAAGTGATGTGGGGTGTCGATGATAATATTCGGGTCATGATCAAAGCGCTCAATGAGCTTTTGGCTTCCGAAAAAACTGCCTATAATCCGATTGCTGTCCAATGGGAAGCGGTCAAAAACGAAATCGAAGAGATGATTTTCAAAGAAGAAGAAATCATGGTGCCAATGACGCTGGATGTCTTCAGTCTTAAAGATTGGGAACAAATTGCGGCTGACAGTTTAGACATCGGCTTTGCCTTTATTCCAGAACCGCTTCCTTGGAAACCGAGCCAAGAAGCTCTTGAAAAGGAACAGGCGGCAGAACCCGCAAGGCAAGCGGCGATCAAACAAGCCCAAGAAACAACCGCCGGCATCGCAGCCGGTTTAGGATTCGATGAATTTCAAGTCATAGAAACGGAAAATTCGCCGCAAATTGCTGAACAGCCGACCCTCTCATTGCCTACTGGTAATTTGCAATTTGAACAATTGGTGGCGATTTTTCAAACGTTGCCAGTGGACTTGACCTTTGTAGATAGTGAAGAGCGGGTGCGCTTTTATTCAGAAGGCAAGAGTCGCGTCTTTCCACGAACGAATTCGGTTTTAGGTCGTGAAGTCGTCAACTGCCATCCACCGAAAAGCATGCATCTCGTGCAACAGATTTTGGATGATTTTCGAGCGGGTACAAGGGAGACAGCTGAATTTTGGATCGATATGCGGGGCCGTAAAATCTATATTCGCTACTTTGCATTAAAAAATGAAGCAGGCATCTATTTAGGTTGTCTAGAAGTCACGCAAGACATTACGGAGATCCAAAAAATCGAAGGGCAAAGCCGTTTGCTGGACCAGTGAGCAGTTTGGAGAAAGGCTGATCCGTGTCTATTTGAAACGAAGCAAAAAAAGAAAAATCAATAAAACGCTTGCAACGTTTCTAGAAAAATAGTATAGTAAAGGCAATCAAATGGGTAGTTACTGATAATGCAGGCTATACCTTTTTACGTGTGTACGGATCCTACACATGTATTAAGGTATCGCCTTTTTTCGTTTTAAGGAGGTGAGAAGCGTCTTGAAGATCAAAAAAATCTTAAACAACAATGCAGTTTTGGTCGGACAAGATGGCAAAGATTTTATCTGGATCGGTACCGGCCTTGGCTTCAAAATGAAACCAGGACAAACCGCCGATGAATCAAAAATTGAAAAAGTGTTTGTGCTTCATAAGAAATCCTCTGATCGTTTGATAGAATTGCTAGAGAACATTCCAATCCAATATGCATCTCTTGCGGATGATATTATCCGTTATGGAAAGCAAGTCATTTCCTACCAATTAAGTGATTCCATTTACATCTCTTTGACGGATCATATCTATAATTTGATTCGCTTGAAAGAAGAAGGGAGCAGCATCAACAATCGCTTGACCTGGGAAATCAAGCGTTTCTATCCCAACGAGTATGCAGTAGGAGAGCATGCGGTTCGGTTGATCGAAAGCAAAACGCAATTCTCCCTAAATGAGGCAGAGATCAGTAATATCGCCATGCATTTTATTAATGCGCAAATCAATGACGATTCAGAGAAGATGGAAGATATCGAATTGCTGACACAAAAAATCAAAGACATTATTTCACTTATTCGTATTCACAATCGTGTGCACATTGATGAGAATAGTTTAGCTTTCGATCGCTTCGTCACCCATTTGAGATTCTTTTTTAAACGGATTGAAAACAAGGAAATCGTTGAAGGCGTGGGGAATCCCCTATTAGTTCATGTGATCGATAAATATCCTAAAGCCTATGAAACCACCCGTTTGATTGGCGAATATTTAAATAAAACATTATATGACGATGAACAATTGTACTTAACGCTTCATGTACAAAAATTGATCGATCAATAATTCAAGGTGTTACTGGTAAAGCAGGCAAGACTTGACAAGGCTACAAGAAATGTAGTGTTGTTTGGTCTTGCCTTTTTCATTGGTTGATAGTAGAGAAAGGAATGAACGATATGCAATACCAAGAATTGAATGAACAAATTTTAAAGAATATCGGCGGAAAAGAAAACATTGCTGGGTTGACGCATTGTATTACCCGTCTTCGGTTTAAACTTAAAGATGAATCAAAAGCCCAGACCCAAACGATCAAAAACTTGCCGGGGGTTGTCACCGTCGTCCAAAGTGGGGGACAATATCAAGTAGTTATCGGAAATCACGTAGCAGAAGTTTACAAAGAATTTACGGACATGATCGATATGAATACGGAAGAAACTTCTGGGCAAGAGGAAGAACCCAAAGGGATTCTAAATCGGTTTATCGATATTGTCGCTGGTATTTTTACACCGATCATCAATGTCTTGATGGCAGCAGGGATGATCAAAGGGTTACTTGCTTTATTGACAACATTTGAAGTGCTGGATAAAGCATCAGGAACGTATTTGATTTTAAATGCGACAGGGGATGGATTGTTTTATTTCTTCCCACTCTTTCTAGGGTACACTGCTTCGAAAAAATTTGGGGGTAAACCCTTTATCGGAATGGCGATCGGGGCAGCATTAGTTTATCCGACGATCATAGCAGCAAATGGCGGAAGCGAAGCGATGTATACCTTATTTGCAGGTTCTGTCTTAGAATCTCCAATCTATATTACTTTTCTTGGAATCCCTGTTATATTGATGAGCTATACTTCAAGTGTGATTCCGATTATTGCAGCTACTTATTTGGCATCAAAACTAGAAGCTTTCTTTTCTTTATTGATTCCACGAGCAGTGCGGAGTTTCTTTGTTTCTTTTCTGACCTTGATCATCACAGTTCCATTAGTCTTTCTAATCGTTGGACCGATTACTACTTGGGCAGGATTACTATTAGGGCAAGCATTGTCAGCTGCTTACGAGTTTAGTCCGATTATCGCTGGTATTGTTATTGGGGGATTTTGGCAAGTCTTCATTATGTTTGGCCTGCATTGGGGTTTTGTGCCGATCGCTTTGAACAACTATGCCACACTAGGGTACGATGTCGTGATGATGGCTGGTCTGGCAACTCCCGTGGCGATGGCGGGAGTCACCCTCGCAATCTTTTTGAAAACTAGAAACAAAAAATTAAAAGAAATTGCCTTCCCTGCTTTTCTTTCGGCAATCTTTGGTATCACGGAGCCGGCACTGTATGGGGTAACCTTACCAAGGAAAAAAGCATTTTATACTACCTCCA
Source organism: Enterococcus sp. CR-Ec1 (assembly GCF_002850555.1). NCBI lineage: Bacteria > Bacillati > Bacillota > Bacilli > Lactobacillales > Enterococcaceae > Enterococcus > Enterococcus sp. CR-Ec1. The sequence continues at coordinate 2,599,829 of NZ_CP025223.1, read as the reverse complement.
TCGCAGTCGCTGTTGCAGGAGGAATCATGGGATTGTTCAAAACGAGAGTCTATATCAATGGTGGGACAGGTATTTTCGCTTTACCACGATTTATTCACCCAGAAAATGGTATTGATAACAGCTTTATCGGGTTTGCCTTAGCTAGTGCCGTTGCCTTTGGATTAGGATTTTTGATCACGTTCTTTTATGCTTATAATCCTAAAAGTGATGACGAACCAGCTAGTGAAGGCACCCAGGAAAAAAATGTGGAGCCATCGACACTGAATCATGAACTTGGACAAACTGTTCTCTATGATTTAGCAACACCAGTTAGAGGAACGATCATCCCACTAAAAGAAGTAAAAGACGAAGCGTTTTCCAGCGGATTGTTAGGGAAAGGATTAGCTGTCATTCCGTCAGAAGGAAAGGTCTACGCACCAGCAGATGGAATCGTTTCAACACTTTTTCCGACAAATCATGCAGTGGGAATCACGACCGCAGATGGCGTTGAAGTTCTGATTCATGTAGGGATGGATACAGTGAATTTGAAAGGACAGTATTTCCAGCCAGCAGTTGCCCAAGGAGACTCAGTAACGAAGGGACAATTACTTTTGAGTTTTGATAAAGACGCATTGGAAAAAGAAGGCTATTCCATCGTGACACCGATTATTATTTCAAACACGGCGGATTACCTAGATATTGTTGAAACAGACAAACAAGATGTTGAAAAACAAGATACCTTATTAACGGTCATCGGTTAGGAGGAAAGACAAGTTGAAAAAAAATATCTTTTTATTCGTAGCAGATCAGATGAGAAATGACGCACTCGCACATATGGGGAATCCCGCATCAATCACCCCTAACTTTGATGAACTGGCAGAAGAAGGGGTTTCATTTGAAAATGCCTACTGCCAAAACCCCGTCTGTGTGCCTTCTAGAAATAGTTTTCTGACGGGTTTTTATCCACATGTCAATGGGCATCGAACGATGCACTATTTGCAAAGAGAAGATGAACCCAATATTTTGAAAGAAATGAAGAATCAAGGCTATGAAGTCATCTGGATCGGCAGAAATGATGTGGTTCCGGGAGATAAACCAAAAACAGACTATTGTGATGAATATTATGACGGTGTGGTAGACGAAAACACTCGGGATGCACAAAACAGTGAAGTCAATCATTCCGCCGATATGAACGAAGCCAGTAAACAGCTATACGACCAGATGCTTTCAGGAGATACGTATTATTCATTTTATATGGGAAAATTACCAGATAGTGAGGGTTATGGCAAAACGGATTGGAATTGTGTGAAAAAGGCGTTGGACTATCTTGAACGTCGCAGTCAGGAAAAGACAGACAAACCATTTTTCGTTTATTGTACGATCTCATTCCCACATCCACCCTATGCTTGCGAAGATCCATGGTATTCGAGTATTGATCGTCAGAAACTGCCGAAACGCCGACCGAACATCAAAGATATTCCTAACAAAGCCTCAATGCTGTATGGCATCAATGAGAAACAGAATTTGAACGGTTGGACAGAAGAGCGCTTTGATGAATTACGAGCTACCTATTTAGCAATGGTTTCGCGTTTTGATCATCAACTGGGCATGATCAAAGAGAAGCTGCGTGAAACAGGCTTTTACGATGAAACAAACCTCATTGTTTTCAGTGACCATGGAGACTATACTGGTGACTACACGATCACTGAAAAAGTCCAAAACTGTTTTGAAGAGCCGATCACGAATGTCCCATTGGTCATCAAACCTGCTAAAACGATTGAAAGTGTGCCGCGAATCACCAAAGCACAAGCGGAACTGCTAGATTTACCAGCAACGATCGCCGAACTGGCTGAGTTCGATCTTTCCTATACACAATTTGGAAAGTCATTGGTTCCTGTGATCAAAGGAGCCGAAGAGCACAAAGATGCTGTTTTTTGCGAAGGCGGACGCACTCATGGGGAGACACAAGCGATGGAGCTGGGGCATGGACCGAAATCTCCGTATTGGCCGCGGCTTGCGACACAGTATAGCGAAGGTCCGGAACATACAAAAGCAGTTATGTGCAAGATGGGAAACTATAAATATGTGATGCGTCTTTATGAGCATGACGAACTATATGATTTGGAAAAAGACCCGATGGAAATCAAGAATTTGGCGCTAGAAAAAGCATACGCCGAAATTGTCGAGAAAATGAAACAACGCGTTACTCGTTTTTATATGGAAACGACTGATTTTGTTCCGATGAAACGCGACAAACGCTAAAAAAGTAAAAAAAGAATCGAGGCCTCCACATGAAACATATCTCCGTATTGATCAAGCCAGCATCCTCTCTTTGCAATCTGCGCTGCACCTATTGCTTTTATGCCAACGTCAGTTCCTTGCGCGAAGTGCGTTCCTTTGGCAAAATGAAAGAGGATGTAATGGAAAAGATGATTGCAAACATCTATGCAGACTTAGAAGCTGGCGATCATTTGACGTTGGCATTTCAAGGCGGAGAGCCGACGATGGCAGGGCTGAGTTATTTTAGAAAACTAACGGCTTATGTTGCGGCGCAAAAAAAGCGAGTGACAGTACACTATGCGATCCAGACCAACGGCATGGTGATCAATGATAAATGGTGTCGTTTTTTGAAAGAGTATCGCTTTTTAGTCGGGCTGTCGATCGATGGGCATCCGCTTGCGCACGATCGGCATCGATTAGACGCCAAAGGGCGGGGGACCTTTGCGCGGGTTTTGCAGACCAAGCGGTTATTGGACGCCTATCAGATCGAGTACAATGTCTTGTGCGTGTTGACAAATCCATTAGCAAAGGAAGCCCAGCGTGTGTTTGATTTTCTCAAGGAAGAGCAGATTGCCTTTGCGCAGTTCATTCCTTGTTTGGCTGATTTGGATGCCACGTCAACGAACGACTATGCCTTGACACCAAGAAGCTTTGCGCACTTTTATCAGCAGCTGTTGGCGTTTTGGCTGCAGGAATTGACACAAGGGCGCTACCTAAGTATTAAGCTGTTCGATGATTTACTAAATCTATTGGTGCGGCAGCAAGTAACTGCCTGTGGGATTCTAGGCAACTGCCAAGTGCAGTATGTGATCGAAGCCGACGGCAGTGTCTATCCTTGTGACTTCTATGTATTAGATGAGTTTCGCATGGGCTATATCCAAGAGCAAACGTTGCGGGAATTGTTTTCTCAAGACTGTTCGCAGCAGTTTTTGTGCCAGAAAAAAGACATGCCTTCGAAGTGTACGCAATGTCCTTTCCAAAAAATGTGCCGAGGAGGCTGTAAACGAATGAAAGATGCAATGTACGTGGATAGTGAGGGGGTTTGCGGCTATCAGGAGCTGTTAAAAGACTTCACACCCAGAATCAATGAGATATTGGGGCTGTTGCAAGGGGTGAGACAATGATCGGACTGATTTATTTTCTCGTGATCGTCTTAGCAAATACCGTAGGGGCAGTTTCGGGCATGGGGGGCGGCGTGCTGATCAAACCGATTTTCGATTTTATCGGCGCCCATTCTGTTGCTGCGATCTCTTTTTACTCGGCGACAGCTGTCTTAACGATGTCTATCGTTTCGACAGCTAGACAATTAGCCAGTGGACGGAAAATCAATTGGTCGATTGCCTTGTGGGTTTCTGGTGGTGCTGTGTTAGGCGGTGTTTTAGGCAATGTTGCCTTTGAACAGCTATTGCTGGTTTTTCGAGACGACAAGATGGTTCAGCTGATCCAAATCCTTGTGACCGTGCTGACACTATTGTTCGCTTTTTTGTATACAAAATATAACTGGCGCGGGTTTGCGTTGGAAAAAGTCGGCTGGTATGCAGCTTGTGGCTTGATTCTCGGTTTTCTAGCCAGTTTGCTGGGGATCGGCGGCGGACCCATCAATGTTTCTTTATTGATGTTGCTGTTTGCCATGCCGATCAAAGAGGCGACGATTTATTCAATTTGTACGATTTTTTTCTCGCAGCTGGCAAAAATTTTGACGATCGCTTTTTCGACAGGTTTTGGTGCGTATGATCTGCAAATTTTGTGGTTTGTTATTCCAGCCGCGATCGTGGGAGGACTATTAGGCGCCAAGGCCAGCAACGTCCTGTCACCGCAGCGAGTGACACTGGTATTTCAAACTGTGATCGTGCTGGTGTTACTGATCAATCTGTACAATGGCTATCAATTATTGTAAAAAGGAGGCAAACAGATGCCCACGATTCCAGCAGGAACTTATCGAATCGGCACGAATACGATGGACGGCTTTGCCGAGGATCTTGAGGGACCGCAAATCAGCCTCGACAGCCCAGCATTTGCCATTGATGCCACGACGGTGACGAACCAAGCTTTCCAAGTTTTTGTGGAAGCAACAGGATATGTCACAGAAGCCGAGCGCTTTGGCTGGTCGTTCGTTTTTCACTATTTTTTAAGTGAGCAAACGAAACACCGCAGTCAAAAGATACCGAATATGGCTTGGTGGTACGCGGTTAGCGGCGCAGATTGGCGTCATCCTGAAGGACCTGATTCAACGATTGCCCAGCGGATGGATCACCCAGTGGTTCAGGTGTCTCGCAACGATGCGATCGCCTATTGCCAATGGGCAAAAAAACGCCTCCCGACAGAAGCAGAGTGGGAGATCGCTGCAAAAGGCGGGACAAGTTTTGAAAAATATCCTTGGGGAAGGGAATTTTTGGCAGAAAATACCTATCATTGCAATATTTGGCAAGGAGAGTTTCCAAAAAGCAACACGCGAGCAGATGGCTTTGCCAATACAGCGCCAGCGAAATGGTATGAGCCCAACGGCTTTGGTATGTATCAAGTGATCGGCAACGTCTGGGAATGGTGCGTCAATCCTGCCCGCATCCCGTTGACGCAGTTTCAACAACAGACGGGACAAACCTTTTGGATAAGGAATCAAACACAAGATGATCAAATGTATGCGACTCGCGGCGGTTCATTTTTGTGCCATGAATCCTATTGCAAACGATACCGAATTGCCGCTAGAAATGGTAATTCTGGGATGTCGGCAGCCAATAATTTAGGGTTTCGGTGTGTCAAAGACTTGGATCAGTAAACCGATAAAAGCAAAAGCGGCACCTATTCACGGGGATAGGTGCCGCTTGTTTTATTGCCATTCGGATTGATAATTTCCTTTGAGATCATAGACATAATTGATCTCGGTTCGATTACGAATCCCATTTAAACCAACGGTCCAAGTCCATTCACCTTGGAAGCCGTTTAAAATGACGATGCTGACACCAGGAACATAGTGATCTAGCTGAGCTGCTCGCGCCTCAGAATCCTTGATGATCTTGGGAATGACGCCCCAGTCGATGACATCAAAGGCAATGGTATCTTCCATCGAAAGCTCGATCGTATCGTCGTCTTTTTTCCATTTGGTCAACAGATTTTCTGGGTAATACCAATACTCGTCTTGTAGGCCTGTGTTTGGATTGATCACTCGCGCAACTGCATAAATGCCGCTTTTTAGCGGGACATTTCGGATGTGAAAACTATAGCTGACCAGTTGCAGCTCTTTGTCCTTGAATGAAGATTGATTTGGCAGCGCCGCCATAATTTCTTTGGCACTGGTTTCTTCTCGAAAGAGTTGGCGGTCTACAGGTAAAAAGGTGGAAACTACGCCAATACAAAAGAGAATCGCTGGTAGCAAGAGCAATGAGAATAACCAGTAAAATGGCGATTTTTTGTGTTTTTTGAGGCCGATGATCAGACCGATCAGAAAGACCAGCAGGATCCCTGCTACCCAAAAGTAGGGGAACAAACGAATGATCTGATGCCTGGTTTCAACGACTTGGTATTCATTCAGACCAAACCAGTTTTCCGCGATGGTGAGGTTATTTAAAACAATGATTCCGCCAATAATACTTAAAATAAATAAGAAAATCAATAGCAAAAGCATCCGACCGAGTATCCGACGTATCAGCGAGGGTCTAGTAGGTGGGGTCATGAGTCACGTCCTTTTTGTTTTTTTCGAAAATAGTAGGTTAAATATAAGAGTAGTACAACTGGTGTTTTTTTTCAATGATTGTAGACAAAAAAACTGCATCCACAGATGCAGGTTTTATTTTCATTTAGTCGAGGGTTTGTTGGCGGGCGATAGCTGGAAAGAATTTCAGGCTATACAATGCACTGATCCCAACTAGAATATAAATGACGCGGGCAATGATCGACGTGCTGCCGCCGGTGATCGCTGCGACAAGGTCAAACTCGAAGGCGCCGACCAGCAGCCAATTGATACCGCCGATGATCAATAAGGTCAGTGCGATCCCATCAAATGTTTTTAACATAGGAAACTCCTCTCTAGTTGTCGTCCCATCAACTTTCATCGTCGGTGATGGTGACATCTTTTTCTTTCTCGCCGTCTTGATTGCGCTCATTATAAATATAGACATGGCGAACGATTTTAATCAGCGGGCGAATGGTCAAAAAGACTCCGCCGATCAAATAGGCGATCGTTCCGTATATCGCAGGCAAACTAGTTAATGAAACGATACTCCCGAAAATATAAAACAAGCCCGTCAAAATATCATTCGTAAGTGAGATCAACATGTAGCGATTTTGAAAGTAGATGCGAAAGCGACTTGCCTTGATGATCACATCTTCTTCTTTTCCCGGATCGAATTGATGTTCACTCCGTTTGATTTTTGGCATAGGTGCCATCACTGCTCCTTTATTTGTGCTAAGGTTTCAAGACAACTTTGATGTTCTTGTCTTCTTTTTTGTCAAAAATCTCATACGCTTTGGCAGCATCTGCTAAAGGCATCGTGTGGGTGATGATCTGTGACGGGTCAAACAAACCGTCCGCAATCATGTCATAAATTTTTGGCATCAAATGGATCACAGGTGCTTGCCCGTGTTTGACATCGATGTTGCGCATAAAGAATTCTTGCAATGGATAAGAAGAAGCTGGTGTCATGTAAACACCAGTGATTTGGACGGTACCAAATTTTTTGACTGCTTTGGCGGCCATCTGGATCGGTGAGATCGTTCCACTTTGCAAGCTGACTAGGTTTTTGGCTTTTTCTTTGACGGGTTCTAAACCATCCATCCCAACACAGTCGATGATCACATCAGCGCCACCTTTGGTCAGCTCATACAATTCATCGGCACTAGTAGCCAGATCATCCAATTGGAATGTTTCGACTTGATTGTAGCTGCTGGCTTTTTCTAAGCGATGAGCAACAGGGTCCACGGCAATCACCCGCTTAGCGCCTGCCATCACAGCAAATTTTTGCGCAAACAAGCCAACTGGTCCTGAGCCTAAGACGATCACGGTATCATCTTTTTTGACGTCGGCATTTTGGACGCTCCAATATGCTGTAGGTAAGATATCAGATAAAAACAATACTTTTTCATCAGGGATCGTTGATTCAGGTACGATAAACGAGGTGAAATCTGCGAACGGTACGCGCAAGAATTCGGCTTGACCACCCCAGTGGTTGCCGTTCATTTTTCCAAAACCGAATAAGCCGCCATACAATGTATCTTCTGAAGAATTGTCGCATTGACTTTCCATCTCATTTTGACAAAAGTGGCAGTGACCGCAACCGATATTGAAAGGGATGACGACGCGGTCGCCTTTTTTTAGTTTCTGTATTTGACTGCCGACTTCTTCGACAATACCCATTGGTTCGTGACCAACGACATAGCCTTCTTCCAAAACCGAGCCGCCATGGTGGTAAAGGTGGAGATCAGAGCCGCAGATTGCAGTTGCGGTGATTCGGATGATCGCATCCGTCGGTTCTAAAATCGTTGGATCTTCTACACGGCGAACGTCCATTTTTTGATTTCCTTGCCAGGTTACTGCTTGCATCATTTTTCCTCCTTGTTTGTTCAGATAAGTTCGGACAATCACTAATTTTTCCAACAACATGTTTTTACTTTTCAGTAACAGATAAGTTAATTCTGCAAGGATTTTAACGATTTGACAACGAAAACGCTCAAAACGGTTGATTAGGATTTTTCTTCATCAATGGTTTAAAAAAAGAAAAACAGATGATTTGCTAAAAAAGTGAAAGCGTGACACTATTAAAGTGAAGCATGCATGTGTTACGAGTATCTACTGGAACCTGCATCAACCAGTGACAAGAAATGAGGAGGGATGATCATGGATCTAACGATTCGAGGAAAAGCTTCCTGCACCAATTGCAATGAAAACTTTGATGGGAAGCTAGTCGTTCATTTACAAGAAGACAGCGAGGGGCAATTAACCATGGTACCACCGTTGGAAACGAATGAATTGGCAGAAGATGAAATCGCTATTCATTATACTTACGGGGAAGTGAAGGAAGCCATCGAAGGAACCTTCGTATGTCCAAACTGTCAGACAGAAAATGAGGTTCGGATTGAAATTCCGACCGAGCTATTAGATGGCTCAATGAATTGAATGAATAATTAAATTGAAAAAGCTCTCTGTTCCTTGAACAGGGAGCTTTCGTTATTTATTGGTCATTGGTTTATTTTGTTCCATCAATGATTTGGACATTGAAGTCTCGTAAGATGTCGAGTCCTTGCGACTCGTGATTTTTACCGGCGACTAATGTTTTATTGATGGTGAAATCAGCGTCAGGAAAGGCGCTTTGGATCTCGATCGTATTGGAAAGGACGCAGATGTTGGTTTCAACACCGGTGATTTCGATTTTCTTTTCTTCTTCAGGCTTAAATAGATTTTTCTTGATGTCGATCAAGACTTCAGGTGGAATACTGTAATAGTATTTCTTGACGACTTTTTCATTTTCGAGAGGCTTAAGTTCTGGGATAAGCTGCAGGGCAGCGGCTTCTTCATCAGACGTTCCTTTGACTTCGATTGGGATGTCGCGGGTGTGTAAGATGTACTCCCCATTCGCCCGCGCTTGTTCTAGGCGCTTGGCGATTCGTTTGACGAGGGCGGCGCTATCTGGCACATACGCTTCGTTCTCTTCATCGAGAATTTGGTTTTGCATATCGACAATGACTAGCATGTGGTTACTCCCTTTCTATAAACATCGTTTTTCAAATGATCTAACGAGAGGTTGAAAAATAGGTGCTATTACTATGATGCCCCACTTTTTTTAAATTTTCAAAGAAAACGCTCTTCTTATCGTGAAACGGTAAAAATGTTATTTTTTTATTCGAATAACGATGCTTTTTGTTTGCTGAAAAGAAGAAGTAGTGATAGCTTTTAAATAGTACATTAAAAATAAATGAAAGTAGGTTAGGTTAAATGAGAAAGTTATTTTATATGGGGACTTTGCTTTTTTCAGTTGGTGTACTGGCGGCAGGATGTGGCAATAGCGAAACCGCTGATTCCTCGGGGAATGAGTCAGCAGATGGCAAAACGACGTTGGATTTTTGGTCCTTCTGGGGGTCTGGTGCAAGACAAGAAGTAATTGAAGAAATTATTGATGATTTTAATGCGTCACAAGATAAAATCGAGGTCAAATACAGCTACCAGCCTTGGGGCGATATTTGGACAAAATCACTGTCGTCGATCACTGCTGGTAATCCGCCTGATGTTATTGTACAAGATATTAATTCTGTTGCTCAGCGGGCAGAAGCGCAGCAAGCAACAAATTTAAGCGAGTATATCGAAGAAGGCTTTTCTGATGAATTTTATCCGCAATTATGGGATACGGTGGAGTATGAAGGGGATGCGTATGCTGTTCCTTTCAATACAGATACGCAAGTGATTTTCTACAACAAGACACTCTTTAAAGAGGCAGGTATCAGTGAAGAGCAACTGCCCCAAACGTGGGAGGAGTTAGAAACAGTTGCTCGTAAATTAGATGTCAAAAACGGTGATGACTTTGAGCGGATCGGTTTTTACCCATTGTGGAATTTAGGCGCCGATGTGTGGGCCTTGAATGCCGACGATGGCGTCAGCTGGTTTGACAAGGATGAGAACGTCAAAATCGATACAGACAACAAAGTGGAAGCGTTGGAATGGATCTTAGACTGGCAAGAGTATTATGGTCAAGATACCATCAATCGGTTAGAAGCTGAATTTGGTTCAGGTGTTGCCGATCCATTCATTTCTGGATTAGTGGCGATGCGTGCGCAAAACATCAACTACTACTCAAGTTTAGCGGAAAATGCACCGGATGACTTTGAATTTGGGGTCATTCAAATTCCTGAAAAAGAAAGTGGTTCTGGTCACTGGTCATGGGGTGGCGGGTTCGTCTTAGAAGTGCCATACGGAGCCAAAGATCCTGAAGCGTCCTATGAGTTTATCAAATACTTGTCGACACCAGAAGTTCAAGAGAAATTTGGTGAGAAAAGCTTTGATATCATGGCGAATCGAACAGCCAACGAAAACTTGGTCAACAACGACAATCTAGATGAAAACGGCCAAATGATCTACCAAATGGCAGATGAAAACTTTGCCAATACGGTGATCACACCTGTACCATTGACAGCTCCTGATTTCAGCAGTCTTGTCAATGAACAGATCGACCAAATCATGCTGGGCAGCAAAACACCGGCTGAAGGGTTGGCAGATGCGCAAAAAGCGGTCGAAGATCTCGTTGAGCAAAACAAATAAATTTCAAAACGAGCGTTTTTAAAAAAGAAGGAAAGTCCAGTCGGTTAGCGGACTGGGCTTTGCTTTCTGCTTTGCGAAGCGGACGTGTTTTCTTGAATAAACAATGAGTAAAAATAGAATGGAGTGGAAGGAATGCCAAAGAAGCGTTCAAAAAGTAAACGGCAAGAAGCTCTTTGGGGCTACTTCTTCGTAGCACCATTTTTGCTTGGGTTCGTGATCTTTATGTTAGGGCCCATGCTGTTTTCCTTCGTAGGAAGCTTTACCGATTACAATCTGACTTCAAAAATGAATTTTATCGGCTTTAAGAACTTTACCCGCATGTTCACGCAAGATACCCTGTTTTGGAAATCTCTTTATAACACGGCGTATTTTGTACTCTTCAATGTTCCCTTAACCACGTTATTCAGTGTTTTTCTAGCCACTTTACTGAATCAAAAAATCCGCGGAATCAGTTTTTTCCGAACGACCTTTTACTTACCAGCGATCCTTTCAGGGGTTGCCGTCTACGTCTTATGGATGCAATTATTATCTCCTTCCGCAGGATTGATCAATACCTTCTTGAGCTGGTTCAATATCAAAGGTCCGGCATGGCTGTTTGATCCAGAATGGACGAAACCAGCGTTGATTTTGATGAAGATTTGGAGTTCAGGGGGCGCGATGCTCTTGTATCTAGCTACCTTGCAAAATATTTCGCCGACGCTGTACGAATCGGCTGAGATCGATGGAGCGGGGGTTTGGGCGAAATTCAAAAATATTACGATTCCTTTGATCACGCCGATCATCTTCTATGATGTGATTACTTCAACGATCGGTTCTTTTCAAATTTTCCAAGAAGCATACGTGATGACCAAAAATGGTACCGGCGGTCCGGCGAATTCGTTGCTATTCTATAATTTGCATATGTGGAACAAAGCATTTGTTGCCTTTGATATGGGTTATGCGATGGCAATGTCGATGATCTTGTTCTTGATCGTCCTAGTCTTGACCTTTATCAATCTCAAGCTGGCACCACGCTGGGTTCACTATACCGGAGGTGGCAGCTAATGGAAATGACGACAAAAACGCGAAGCAAATCAAGCCAACAGCGAGTCAAGAAAATCATCAGCTATGTGGTGATGTCGATCATCGGGATCGTGCTGCTGATTCCGTTGCTGTGGATGGTCTTTACGTCATTGAAACCGATGGAGGAGATCGTGCGTTACCCGCCGACCTTTTTCCCAGAAGAAATCAATCTTGGCAATTATTTGGAGACCATCAACGCCTTTCCTTTTTGGCAGTATGCAAAAATACGTTATTCATTACTGTCTTAGTGGTCTTCGGGAATGTCTTATCAAATTCCTTCATTGCTTATGGGTTTGCAAAATTGGCCTTTCCAGGAAAAAATCTGATCTTTGCCCTCGTCTTGTCTACCATGATGATTCCTGGCTTTGTGACGATGATCCCGCAGTATGTTTTGTTTTCCAAAATCGGCTGGGTCGGCACCTATCTGCCGCTGATCGTTCCAGCGTTTTTCGGCAACGCCTTTAACATTTTCTTGATGCGGCAGTTTTACTTGTCCGTCAACAATGAATTGATCGAAGCCGCTAAGATCGATGGCGCCAATCATCTTTATATTTGGAGCCATCTAATGATCCCATTGACGAAACCCGCGCTGATCACGATTGCCATCAACTCCTTCAATGGGGCGTGGAATGATTTCTTAGGACCATTACTGTATATTCAAAATCAAGAAAAGTACACGCTGCAGATTGGCCTGCAAGTCTTCCAAAACCAATCAACGACCCAATGGAACTACTTGATGGCAGGAGCAACGCTTGTGCTATTGCCGACGATCTTGCTATTCTTCCTCGCACAACGCTACTTTATTGAGGGAATGGATCTGACGGGAGGTTCCAAAGGATGAGAACAAAAGTTACCCCGCAACGCTTGAACCAAGCGCTGTTGACTGGCATCAACTGGCTTCCGCATTTACTGGTTTTACAAGGCATGTGGCTGTTGTATTCCTTGCCTTTGATCACCAGTACCACCGCTATTCGAGCATTGATCGAGACGTTGACGGAACTGCGGAACGATGGCTTGGAGGCAAGCAGCAAAGCTCGTTTTCAGCAGGCATTTCATCAACAGTGGACAACAAGAAAAGGGCAAGACCGTTTGCTCAGTCTATTCTTCCTGCTGCTTTTGGCGGACAGCTTTATCTTTAGCCGTTTGCAGCACCCGCTGTTTCAGATCGCTAGTTACGCGTTAGCGTTCACCTTTGGCTTGTTTTGCTTGGTCTTACTTTATCAAACGAGGCTGCTTCACACCTATCCGCAGCAGCCCAGCTCATTGTTTTATAGTTTTTATCAGTTTGCTCGTTCACCCAAACGAGTACTGGCGCATCTTTTAGCAACAGTGACGCTTGTCTTGACCTTTTTGCTGTTTGGTCCAGTCTACTTATTGGTCTTAGGAATCAGCACCTTGTATTTAGTCAATGTCGTGCTCTGTGACCAAGCGCTCAAATAGAAAACAAATGGGTATCCCGAAACTTCCTTAGTGAAAAGCTAAGGAGTTTCGGTTTTTTTGTGAAAAGAAGGTTGACAGGGCCAAAAATTATGCCTATGCTGAATGTAAATTTAGTAAACAGTAAACAGATGAGGTGCAGCTATGGCAAGTATGAGAGATATCGCGAAATTAGCCGGGGTGTCGGTAGCAAGTGTTTCTAGAATCCTTAACAATGATGAAACCTTCAGTATCAATGAACACACGCGTCAACGAGTCATTGAGATCGCCAACCAAATGAATTATTCAAAAGAAAAAAATCAACCCCATTCCCGTGAAGTCGGCGACCAAAACACGATTGCCATCATTACCCGCCACGATCGAGAGTCGGAAAGAAACGATCCGTATTTTATGATGATCCGCAATGGGATCGAAAAAGAAGCGGCGAAGTGGCGCTTAAAAACGATTCGGGCCTTTTCCATGCGGGAGCCTCAAAAAGATTTGGCACAATTGGCGAAGTATGGCGCAGTCATTATTATTGGAGAGATGACCAGCGATGCTTTGGCAGAGATCAGTCAGCAAAATGCCAATATTATCCTGGTGGATAATTATAGTGAAGCACCCAGCTACGATTGCATCCAAACCGATTTTGCCCAAAAGACCCACCAGATCCTCACGTTGTTAAAAGAGAAGGGCCATGAGAATATTGCCTTTGTGGGCGGTGTTGCCAGCCGAGTGACGATTTCTGGCGAAGTCGTTTACGATGAACAAGAGATTCGAGCAGAAAACTACCGCCAATGGATGCTGCTCAATAAATTGGAAAAGTTCACAACCGTGCTGCAGGGGAAATGGTCACCAGAGACTGGTTTGCATTTTGGTCAGCAGATCGCGCAAATGAATCCTCGCCCCACAGCGATCGTCGTTGCCAGCGATCCTATGGCTGTCGGGGTTTACAAGGCACTCACTGAAGCGGGGCTATCGATTCCTAAAGATGTGTCAGTCGTTAGTTTTGATGATATCGAAATGGCGCAATTTATGACGCCCGCACTGTCCTCCGTCAAGATGAAAGCCGAAGAGATGGGGCAGATGAGTGTCGAATTAGCGAAAAATAAAATCCTAGGGGTGCGGACGATGCCGGTTCGCGTCGTTTGTGGCAGTGAATTGATCATTAGAGAATCGATTACCGAAAAAGATCAGTGACGTCTGATCTTTTTTATTTTAGGGGTTGTGTAAACATTAACTAAACAACTATACTGATTGTAGTAAACGTTTACAGTTAAAAATAAAGGAGAAAACGAAATGAAGTTTATTGATAAATTAGCCGAAAAGATGGTGCCTTTTGCTCAGATCATTGCCAACAACAAATACTTGTTAAGTCTTCGTGATGGGTTTATGGTCGCTTTTCCTGCAACAATGTTTGCGTCAATTATGATTATTATTCAAAATCTGCCTGCTACTTTCGGACTCTCGGAAAAACTTCCAGAGGGATTCATCACGTTTCTAAACGACTTTTTTGGTCCTATCGGAAATGCGACCATGAGTATCACCGCTATTTTCGTTGTTTTTGGGATCGGCTATCAGTTGGCTGGCAAATATGGACAAGCCAAATTATTTGCGGGTGCCATTTCACTGTCTTCGTTTTTGATGTTGCTGCCTTTTGGCTCATCCGAAGAGTTAGGTACAGTGATCCCCTTGTCGAAATTAGGGGCTGAGGGAATGTTTGTCGGAATCATCACGGCCATTATCGCTACGCAGATCTATTGCAAAATCAGTGCGGCTGGACTGACGATCAAAATGCCAGATTCGGTTCCGCCAATGATCGCAGAATCCTTTGTCGCCATCATTCCTGGGGCGGCACCGTTGTTCCTTTTCAATTTGATCCGCTACTTGTTCACCTTTACTTCATGGGGCAATGCCGTTGATTTCGTTTATGAGATTTTGCAAAAACCATTAATGGGCTTGGGCGGTACGTTGCCAGCAGTACTGATTGCCGTCTTGTTCACCCAATTCTTCTGGTGGTTTGGGATTCACGGTACCTTGGTGGTCAATGCGGTGATCGATCCAATCATGAATGCGTTAGCGATCGAAAACTATGAAGCCTACAAAGCGGGAGCTGAGCAATTGCCCCATATCATTAACACTACGTTTATGGGCGTGTTCGTCAATCAAGGAATGCAGTTGGGGATCTCGATTACAATGGCCTTCTTTATCGCTCGTTCGATTCGGATGAAAAAATTAATGAAGACGGTGATCGCGCCATCTGTTTTCAACGTATCTGAACCGATGACCTTTGGTTTGCCGATCGTCTTGAACCCAATCGCTTTTGTCCCATGGATCTTAGCGCCATTAGCCAGTACGACGATCTCTTACTTTGCGATTGCCGCAGGTTTGGTTCCGCGGCCAATCGGAGCAACGGTTGTTTGGACGACCCCGGTCTTCTTATCTGGTTGGTTAGGCACGGGTTCTGTTGCCGGCGCAATCTTACAGTTAGTGACGGTTGCCGTAATGACCTTGATCTGGGTGCCATTCTTGATCGTAATGGATCGCGGGTACTTGAAAGAAGAAAAAGCGGAAGCGGCATTAAATGAACAAGCGGCATCTGAGACGATCAATCAAAGGGTAGAAGAAAGATAAGCCCAGAAACGTAAAGGAATGCAATACGCGCATCCTTTAGAAAGGAATTTGTGATGAGAACCGATACATTGTCTTGCAGTTATCAAATGAATACCACACCTACGGACTTTTCCCGTGTGTTATTGGCGGAACAAGAGAAATTCTTTCTAGCCAAACAAGCCCAAGAACCGTTCGGGGAAGGCTGCCGTATTGAAACGATGATTCAAACCAAAACCGCTCCGCGGTTGGTACCTGCCGTTATGACGGTCAAAAAAATTGCCGCGGATGCGCTGTGGCTTCGTACGACCCATGAAGAAGGAGTGATCGATCAACGGTACAGTTTTGCTCCAGGACGAAAAGGGAAGCTGCAAGTCACGTATTCGGAACAAAGCCGTTTTGAGCAGCAGAAAACAACCTACAGTTTTATGCTGGCGGCGCTGTTTTACAAATTCTTTTTCAATCGTGGTGTCAAAAAACGCTTGCGTTATCTTGAAGCAGCTTGTCAACGAGCAGGGACAAATGAAAAAAATGGGGAAAATTGAGGATAGCAATGATAGAAATAAAGAACGAACAACTCTTTCACTTATACAATGAAAAAATCAGTTATATCATAAATGTGTTACCAAATCAGCAACTGGGTCATGTCTATTTTGGGCCATCTCTAGGCACACTGGCGCCGTTTGATCAAGCGTACCTTGAGAAAAAAGAGAATAAATCGGCAGGAACCGTCAAATTTTTTGAAGAAGACAATCTTTTTACATTGGCGGACCGTTTTCAAGAATTGCCAACGTATGGGACTTCTGATTTTCGAGAAGGTGCAGTGTCGGTTTTTGAGGAAGAAACCCCACTTTATGTTGATTTTAAACTTGTGGCTTTTCACTGTTTTGAGGGCAAAGAACGAAAGCTGGCGCAACCAGCCAGCTTCGCGGCTGCCGATGAAAGCCAAAGCATCGTCTTTGAATTGGTAGATCAAGAGCGGCAGCTGGAACTGGCGATCACCTATACGATCTTCAAAGGATCAGGTACCATCACGCGGCAGCAAACACTGACCAATACGGGGAGCAAGCCTAGAACCATCCAGCGCTTTTTGAGTGGTGTCTTGGAGCTGAAAAATCGCGATTTTGAACTGCTGCATCTTTCAGGCGCCTGGCTGAAAGAACGACATATCAAGACGGTTCCTTTGACCCAAGGGACGATCAGTGTCGGCTCGTTAAAAGGAGCGTCTGGTCATCAGCACAATCCTTTTGTTGCCTTAAAAGAACAGCAAGCCACCAATGACACTGGTCACGTCTACGGTGCCAACCTGATTTATTCTGGTAACTTTTTGGCGCAAGCAGAAATGGATGAATGGGACAACGTTCGATTGATGTTGGGGATACATCCTGAACGTTTCAGCTGGCAGCTTTCACAAGGAGAAACCTTTGAAGCGCCGGAATGTCTCTTCACCTTCACCGCTGCTGGCCTGAATGGTTTGAGTCAAGAATCCGCCCAATTTATCGAAAAGCATGTGATTGCCCCTTATTGGCAAAAGCGGCAGCGGCCGATCGTCTTTAATAACTGGGAAGCGACTTATTTTGATTTTAATGAAGAGAAGCTGTTGACCTTAGCCCAAGAAAGCAAGGTGTTAGGGATGGAGTGCTTTGTGCTGGATGATGGTTGGTTTGGAAAACGTAACAACGACCGCAGTTCATTAGGCGATTGGGTGGCGGACCCTGCCAAATTTCCAAAAGGAATCGGGTCTTTTGCTGAGAAAATTCATGCCATGCAGCTGCAACTGGGGATTTGGTTTGAACCAGAAATGGTTTCGCCAGATAGTCAGTTGTACCAAGAGCACCCTGAGTGGGTAGTCAAGCATCCTTATGAGCGGATCTCTGTGGGGCGCGGACAATACGTGTTGGATTTTGCCAATCCAGCAGTGGTCGAGGCGATTTTCGAAGCGATGCAAAAAGTGATCCTTGAAACCAAGCTAGATTACATCAAATGGGATATGAACCGCAATATCACTGAAGCTTACTCTCCCTATTTAGCGGAACAGGGAATTTCTCAGACGGAGTTTTATCATCGCTACATTTTAGGTCTTTATCGCTTATATGAAAAAATCTTAGCTGCGTTTCCGACCCTTTTGATCGAAGGCTGTGCTGGCGGCGGGGGCAGATACGATTTAGGGATCTTATTTTACAGTCCGCAGATTTGGCCTAGTGATGATAGTGATGCAGTGGAACGTTTAGCCATCCAAAGCGGAACGTTGTTAGGGTATCCGTTGTCCTCCTTCAGCAATCACGTGTCGGCGGCACCAAACCACCAAGTCGGCCGGGCAACGTCTTTAGCCTTTCGGCAAACCGTCGCAATGTTTGGGCCTTTGGGGTATGAACTCGATCTCTTTCACTTGTCTGAAACCGAAAAGCAGGCGATCAAATCCCAAATCGTCTTTTATAAAAAACAGCGGCAATTGCTGACCTTTGGCACTTTTTACCAGCTGCAGCAGTTGGACCATGCCAATGAAACGACTTGGGCAGTGTATGATCCGCAAAACGAAGAAGCATTGGTTGCTTTCTTTCGCGTGTTGGCACAAGCCAATCCGACGGCGGAAGACTTTTTGCCCGCACCCTTTCTCGATGGCCAACAGGTGTATCAGGTCAATGGCGAAACTGTCTCTGGTCAGCTGTTAAGGCAATTAGGGTTGCGTAAACCCTATCAGTTTAATGCCGTCAACCATGGAACGGCGCAAGTCACTGGCGATTTTCAATCATTTGTCTACCATTTACATGCCAAAAAAGGAGCAGAATGATGAGCAATCAATTGTTTGATCAGCAGTTTATGCATGGCGGGGATTACAACCCCGATCAATGGCTGGCTTATCCAGAAATCTTGCAAAAGGATCTTGCTTATATGCAGCAAGCCCATGTCAACACCGTCACATTAGGGGTGTTTGCTTGGAGTGCCTTAGAGCCGCAAGAAGGCGTTTATCAGTTTGACTGGTTGGATCGTGTGTTTGATCAGATCCATGGCATCGGCGGCAAAGTCATTTTAGCCACTCCTAGCGGTGGGCGTCCGCAATGGTTGAGCCAAAAGTATCCCGAAGTCAATCGGACCAACGCCCAAGGGCAAAAACATACCCATGGGTTTCGCCACAATCATTGTTACTCTTCACCGATCTATCGGGAAAAGGTAACGCAAATCAATCAGCAGTTGGCAAAACGTTACGGCAAGCATCCGGCATTAGCCATGTGGCATATCTCCAATGAGTACTCTGGGGAATGCTTTTGCTCCTATTGTCAAGAAAACTGGCGCAGTTGGCTGCAAAAGAAATATGGTGATTTAGCCACGTTGAATCATGCCTGGTGGACTTCTTTTTGGGGCGGTACGTACTCCGATTGGTCGCAGGTTTTACCGCCTTCGCCTCTAGGAGAACACAAAGTGCATGGCATGGATCTTGATTGGAAACGATTTGTTACAGATAGGACGATCGATTTTTATTTGCATGAATGTACGCCGATTCGCCAACTGACACCGGACATTCCTGTGACGACGAATTTTATGGCGGAAGGACATGCTACCCAAGACTATATTCCTTTGGAAGGCATTGACTACAGCAAGTTTGCTCGTCATGTGGACATCGTTAGCTGGGATAGTTACCCTGATTGGAACAACAACTTTGAATCTTTGGCAGCGACAGCAATGAAATCTGCCTATGTGCATGACCAGTACTGGTCTTTGAAGAAACAGCCCTTTTTAGTGATGGAATGCACGCCGAGTTTTGTTAACTGGCATTCCTTCAATAAAGCGAAAAAGCCTGGTGTCCATCAGTTGAGTGCCATGCAGCAGATCGCTCACGGCTCAGATAGTACCTTGTATTTTCAATGGCGCCAATCCCGCGGCAATTCAGAAAAATTCCATGGGGCAGTCGTGGGAAATGATGATTCCACGGAGAATAGGGTCTTCAAAGAAGTTGCGGCTTACGGCAAGCGCTTGGAAAAAATCAAAGAGATTCAAGGAACCACCAGAAAAAAAGCAGTGGCGATCCTTTTTGACTGGGAAAGCAACTGGGCATTGAAGCGAGGCGGCGGGTTTGGTCGACCAACCAGACGGTATCCGCAAACGTTGCAGGAGCATTATCGTTATTTCTGGGAACAAGACATCGCTGTCGATATTTTGACGCCAGAGCAAGATTTTTCTGACTATCGGTTGGTGATCGCTCCGATGCTTTACTTGATGACCTCGGAGACGATGGCAAAACTTTGCCAGTACACGGAAGCTGGTGGTACCTTGATTTCCAGTTACTTTAGCGGCATGGTCAATGAAACCGACCTGTTGTATCTGGGGGGCTTGCCACAGCCGTTGCGAGGGTTATTAGGCATCAACGTGCTGGAGCTGGAAACTCTTTTTGACACTGAACACAATCAAGTGGTTTTTCAAGGACAGCCCTTTGAAACACGGGACTATTCTGCAATCATCGAAGCCGAAACAGCGGAGGTACTAGGGGTGTATCAAGCGGATTTTTACCAAGGAACACCTGCGATCACCAAACATACCTTTGGTGCAGGCACCGCCTACTATCTGGCGGCTCGCACCAACTATGACTTTTTCGAACAGTTTTATGCCTCTTTGGTCCGTGAGCTGTCCTTGGCAGAGGAAAGGATCGCGCATGCCAATCCTGCAGTCTCGATCCAAGGCAGGATCAGTCCAGAACGAACGTACTTTTTCATCATGAATTTTTCTGAGAAAGAGCAGACACTACACTTGATCAAAGAAGTCGTTGATTTAGAGACCAATCAAGCAGTCCCTCAAACAGCAACCTTGGCGCCGTATGAAGTGCGAGTGGTTTATTTTAACAATTAGCTGACCATTGGAAAAAACGTCCCTTTCGACAAATGCAGAAAGGGACGTTTTTTTGATGAATGGTTTATCAGAAATCATTCTGGATCGGCTGCTTGGTGCTTTTTCATCCATTGAGGCAATGCGGCACTGATTTGTGTCGGCAAAACGACATAGTGCTCTTCTGCCAATGCTTCGCCAATCAGGCTATGGAGATAGACAGCCGCGTGGATCGTTTCCTCTGTTTTTTCAAACTGTGCCAAAAAGCTGGTAATCATGCCTGCCAGCGTATCACCCATCCCACCAGTCGCCATTGCGGGTGTTCCTAGGGGATTTTGGGCGATGCTGCTACCGTAAATTTGCGTGCGATGGCTTTTTAAGACCACCAGACTTCCGAGTTTTTGTTGGGCTTGCTGATTGTTTTCTTCGGTCTGGTCGGCAATTGCCAGTCCGCTGAGCCGTTGCCATTCCATCTGATGCGGCGTGAAGACGACTTGTTCAGGAAAGGGGATGATCAGCGGATATTTGGCAGCCAAATTGATCGCCGAACCATCGATCACCAACCATTGGTGTTCTTTTTGGGCAGAAACGATCCGCTGCAGCAGATCAAAATTGCTTTTTCCTTCTCCTAATCCGGGACCAATCAGTAGGACGTCCGCCGATTCGGTGACCGTATCGATCAGTTCTGTTTGCTGCCAATCGACAAACATCGCTTCAGGCAAGCGGGCGTGCAGGGCGGTTCGGTTGACGCCATCGGAGATCACAGTGGTCAAACCAGTTCCCCCATATACACAGGCTTGCGCCGCCATTAAGATCGCCCCACCGAATTGGCGGTTGCCCCCTACTAAAACGGCCCGGCCAAAGGTACCTTTGTGGCTTTTTGTCGGGCGCTGTTGGATCACTTTGGATAAAATCGCAGAATCAAGTTGCACCATGCAATGACTCCTTTCGTTAATCAAAATCGAGTTATATTTATTATACCTGTTTCCTAGAAATTTCATAGAAAAGACCCATGGAAAAAGGCGCAATTTTTTTTCCTTTTTTGGTTTAAGAGTGTTATCATAAATAGCGAGAACAGAAATGGAGGGAACACTATGACAATCGATTGGAAAAAAGAGGTCGAAGCCCGCAAAGACGATTTGCTGAACGACTTGATTGATCTATTGAAAGTGAAAAGTGAAAGAGAAGATGATAAAGCGACTGCGGATGCACCATTTGGTCCCGGACCTCGTGATGCGTTGCTACACATGCTAGCTTATGGCGAACGTGATGGCTTCACAGTCAAAAACGTCGATAACTACGCTGGTCATATCGAATTTGGTGAAGGAGACGAAACATTAGGGATCTTCGGTCACATGGATGTTGTTCCTGCAGGTGACGGCTGGTCAACCGATCCTTATGATCCAGTCATCAATGACAACAAAATCTATGCTCGTGGTTCTTCTGATGATAAAGGTCCTTCAATGGCCGCCTATTATGGGATGAAAATCATTAAAGAATTGGGCTTGCCATTATCGAAAAAAATCCGTTTTGTCGTTGGTTCTGATGAAGAAAGCGGCTGGGCAGATATGGATTACTACTTTGAGCATGAAGAAAAGCCTGATTTTGGCTTCTCGCCAGATGCCAATTTCCCAATCATCAATGGAGAAAAAGGGAATGTGACGTTAGGTATCCATTTCCAAGGCAACAATGAAGGAGACTTCACGCTACAAAGTTTCACTGCTGGCTTGCGAGAAAATATGGTACCAGGAACGGCAACGGCAAGCTTCATTGCTCCATCAACAGAAGAAGCATTAGCGATCGAAAAAGCCTTTTTCGATTACGTTGAAGCCAATCCAGTGACGGGCACAATTGAAACAGAAAATGAACAAGTGACGATCGAATTAGTCGGTAAAGGTGCCCATGGTGCCAGCCCACAATCAGGAATCAATGCGGGAACCTTCTTAGCTGTCTTCTTAGATAACTATGCCTTTGGCGGCGGCGCAAAACAATTCATCCATGCAGCAGCAGCCTATGTCCATGAAGATTTCTACGGTGAAAAATTAGGTGTGGCGTACGAAGACGAAAAAATGGGTAAATTAACTATGAATGCTGGCTTGTTTGCTTTTAAAGCGAACCAAGCAGGAACGCAAGCAGACAACTTTATCGCCTTGAACTTCCGTTATCCTAAAGGGGTAACTGCGGAAGGACTTGAAATCGGTGTGGAACGCACCGTCGGTATGGAAGGGGCCACCGTTACTCGCAATGACCGCAACATGGAACCTCACTACGTGCCAGCAGATGATCCATTGGTAGAAACTTTATTGGCGGTTTATGAAGAACATACCGGCGAAAAAGGCTTTGAACAAATCATCGGCGGCGGCACATACGGCCGTCTATTGAAACGCGGCGTTGCCTATGGCGCAATGTTCCCAGGCTATGTTGATACCATGCACCAAGCCAATGAATTCATGAGCTTGGATGACCTATTCAACGCAGCGGTGATCTATGCAGATGCTATCTACCGTTTGGCGAAATAAAGAGACATTGATACCGTCTATTCTTTTTTAGCGGAGTCGATTTATTGATACTTAGATGAATAGAGGCAATAAAGGAATAGCAGTACGACTGATTGTTTTAATCATTGTCGCACTGTTATTTTATTACTTTAGAAAATAATTATTTTATTTTCGTTGGGTTATTTTATTATTGACATCAAATCATCCGAATGATTTACTTTTTGTAAGGAGTTGAAAAGTGATGCCTGATTTAGTGAAATTTATTTTGGTTATTTTGATTATTTGGGTGGTTTATCAAGTATTTACGACGGTTTTATTTACCCTTTCCCAAAAAGCAGTTGCCAAACAAATCAAAAGCGGGAAGATGTCTGATCAGCAGTTGGCGAATTTGTACCACGCTGTAGCACGAGCAAATCAAGGAAGCAATTTCCAAGCGATTTTCTCTTATGGGCTCTTTTACCGCAGCCATGCAAAGCAAAGTGATGCGGTCTATGAACTGTATCGCGCGGAAATGGCGAAAAGAAATCTGCTGTAACCAACTGTGAAGCAACTGTTTTCGAGAATATTGCTCGAAGTAGCAAAAAAGCCCAGGTCCTGTACAACAAGTGCAGAACCTAGGCTTTTTTTGTATTTACTGGGCAGCAAGCTGTGACAGATAAACACAGCTCTTTGCTTCAGCTATTTCTTGTCTTTGTTGCTTTTTTGATCCATACCGGCACCGATCGCTACACCTAGTGCGATGCCTAAACCCATGCCTAATGCCAGGTTGTCAAAAAACAGCATCCCAAATGCAGCACCTAAGGCCATTCCGACACCGATCCCCAATCCCATATTGTTAGAAGCGGCTTCTTTTTCTTCAGACGTTTGCGGTGGTTTTTTCGTCATTGTGAAAAACCCCTTTCTTTTTAGTATAGAGGGGTTTTGTTTTGATGACAAACATTCGAACTGCTGCTCAGTGATTTTCATGAGGAGAGAGCAGCCGCTTGGTACAGTAAACGGGAGGGGGAAACATTGGTCTATCTTCCGCCGGGCAAATAGTTACGCTCGGGGTTGTAGCGGCGAATGATCTTATTTTCAGCAAGTACGTGCTCATAATAATAAACAGGCGCATCCTTAGTCTCTAGTCGAAAAACAAAGACGAGCGGAACCTTTAAGACGGAATAGCGCGCGGGGATCGCAATATATGATTTTTGATTGCGCTCCATCGTCAATGCGAATTCATCAAACAAAAGCGCCACTGGTGTGGGAAAGTTTACCAATTCATAATAGTGTTTTTCAAATGCATAGGTTTCTTGTTTTGCATAAGCGATTTTTGCAGCTGGCATACGCATTCACCTCACTTGAATTATACGAACGTTTGTTCTGTTTGTAAAGCGGAAAATCACCAAACGAGGAAAAAGGGGGAGTTCTCTATGAAAAAGATGTTTTGCTAACAAGAAATTTGCTACACTAGAGGAAAGAAGGAATCAAAAAGGAGCAGATACCATGGATTATGAACGCTTTGCACGATTACAGGCACGCTTTACCGATGAAAAACTGCTGACCAATGAAGGGTTCTATCGGTTGCGCTTGTCAGGGAAGGCGCAGTTCGAACTAGCCTTTATCAAAACTGGACCTTGTGGCGAGTCTGTCTACCAGCCGCTGATCAAGGGCACTTTTTCTGAAAAAGAAGCAATCCCTACCTATTTGCTGGATCTTGCGGCGCAACCTATGACGCAAATCAGTCAGCGAACCTCCGAAAATGCAGCCGTGATAGATAAAGCATTCGTAGAATTAATGGAAAAATGTGAGCAGGCAGTTGCCGTCAACGAAACCGCACAAGAAGCCGCACGTTAATTAGCGCGACAAAGATACAAGAGCAGCCTGAACCTGATTTTTTACACCAAGTAAAAAAACGATCCTGACAAGATTCCTTGCCAAAGATCGTTTTTTATTTTCCCGTGGTGATTAGTGTCCTCATTCGCCAAAGTGGTCTGAGAAGCCTTGTTGCTTCATAAAGGCAGCGACATCTGGACGTCGCGGTTCACGGAAAAATTCCGTCATTTTCGTTTGCCAATTGGTTTGCTGTTGATTGCTGCTGCGTTGTGCATAATAGGCTTCTGTCGTTTGGTTGTACTGGGCTGTTTGCTCCTGCGTCAGCGGTTGATACTGATCGACACTTACGATCGCTTCTTGGGGCAAGCGGACTTTCGGCTCATTTCTGTGTTGCGGATAGCCGATCGTTAAACCGAATAACGGAAACGTCAATTTTGGTAAGCCGACGAGTTCTGCGATACGAGGCAAATCATTGCGGATGCCGCCGATGTAGCAAATTCCTAAGTCTTGTGCTTCAGCATATGCTACCATATTTTGGGCAGCGATCGTCGTATCAACGACTGACACAATAAATGGTTCCATCGTGGTTAAGTGGGTATCCGGCAATCCTGCTTGGGCCAGCAGCTGCTGATGCTTATGTAAGTCGGCGACAAAAAGATAGAAGACCCCCGTTCGAGTGATGTAGTTTGGGGCACCGGCAATTTTTTCGATAGCAGCCAGTTTTTCAGGATCACTGACCTCAATGATCGAATAAGCTTGAACAAAGTTCGAACTGGAGCCGCTCTGGGCAACCGTTACTAATTTTTGCTTGAGTTCCTTTGATAGTGACCGGGGTTGAAAATCTCTGACAGAGCTGTGGCGGGTAAAAGTAT
This sequence comes from Enterococcus sp. CR-Ec1, assembly GCF_002850555.1. NCBI lineage: Bacteria > Bacillati > Bacillota > Bacilli > Lactobacillales > Enterococcaceae > Enterococcus > Enterococcus sp. CR-Ec1. Next base: position 2,574,237 of record NZ_CP025223.1, on the reverse strand, counting down.
CAAAAAGATCCATCGTTTTTCCTCCTGTAACGTACAAATTTCTTTCTTCTTTAGTGTAACAGAAAAAAAGGAATGGGAACAAAAAGAATGTTTTCAAAAAATTTTCAAATTGATGTTTTATAGTTGCCAAGCACAACAGTTTCCGTTATGATAATGATACATTCTTATTATTATTCCTTAGGGGAGTAACCGGTGGCGCAAGCTGCGATAATATCAACAGTAAGTAAGCTGGCGACAGCTTTCTGGTATTATTTGAAATGGTGAGACCTAAGACAAGCGTATACTTGTCTTAGGTCTCTTTTTTTCTAGCAGAGTGCCTAAGGAAAATAAAATTAAAAGGGGCAAAAAAATTGGCGAAAGAAATGTATCAAAAAGAAATCTCGGAAATTATGGCAGAGGTCCAGAGCAGTCCAGAGGGGTTGACGCAGCAAGAGGCAGCCAAGCGGTTAGAAAATGGCCTGAACCAGCTGAAGGAAGCACCTAAGAAATCAAGCTTTGCCTTATTCTTAGATACCTTCAAAGATGCGATGGTGATCGTCTTGTTGATTGTGGCAATCATCCAAATGGTTATGGGTGCCCACGTTGAGTCCATCGTTATCTTCGCAGTACTCTTGTTGAATTCCGTCGTCAGTGTGATACAAACGAAAAAAGCCGAAGGATCGTTAGACGCTTTGAAAAGCTTGTCAGCACCAGATGCTAACGTCATTCGGGATGGCAAAGAACAAAGTGTGCTGGCGAAAGAATTGGTTGTCGGCGATATCGTTATTTTAGAAGCTGGGGACTATGTACCAGCAGATGGTCGATTGATTGAAGAGGGTTCTTTGAAGGTCGATGAAGGAATGCTGACTGGGGAATCAACGCCAGCGGAAAAAGAATTAGGTGTGATCGATCGTACCGCACCGATCGGCGACCGTGACAACATGGTCTTCAGTGGAACGATCGTCACTTATGGGCGTGGTCGGTTTATCGTAACCGCGACTGGTAATGTGACGGAAATCGGTCAAGTGGCTGGCTTATTGGAAAGTACGGTTGAACACAAAACGCCATTGCAACGAGGATTGGACAGCTTCAGTAAAAAACTGAGCTTGGCGATCTTGGTCCTTTCATTGATTATTTTAGGGGTTCAAGTAGCACGGTTGTTCTTAGGTGACGGAACAGGTGATATGACGGAAGACTTAGTCAACGCCTTTATGTTTGCGGTAGCCGTAGCCGTAGCAGCGATTCCAGAAGCATTGCAATCGATCGTGACGATCGTCCTTTCGATCGGAACAAAACAAATGGCGAAGCGTCATGCCATCATTCGAAAACTACCGGCGGTTGAAACATTGGGTTCAACGAGTATCGTTTGTACAGATAAGACAGGGACCTTGACCCAAAACAAAATGACCGTTGTTGACTACTATTTACCAAATGGGCAAACGGGCACGTTCCCCGATGAGCCAACTACCTGGACATTGCCTGAAAAACGCTTAGTAGAGATCAGTGTCTTGGCCAATGATGCTGCCATCAGTGAAGATGGGGCGAAGCTAGGAGACCCTACTGAAATTGCTTTTCTGGATTACAGTGAGAAACTAAATCAGCCATATCGGGCGATTCGTCAACAGTTTCCTCGTTTGCAAGAATTGCCTTTCGATTCTGATCGTAAATTGATGTCCACCTTACATGAGATCGATGGCGAACATTTGTTGTTGACCAAAGGTGGTCCAGACATCGTCTTTGGCCGCAGTACCAAAGTCTTGATCGATGATCAAGTCGTTCCTTTAACAGATGAAATCAGAAATAAATTGCAGCATCAAAACGAAGAATTCTCAAAACGGGCATTACGGGTCTTGGCGTTTGCTTACCGTCCATTGACCGATATCCAATCACGAGAATTGACACTTGAGGATGAAAACGAGCTGATTTTGGTTGGTTTGATGGCAATGATCGATCCTCCTCGTAAAGAAGTCAAACAAGCCGTAGCAGATGCCAAATCTGCCGGTATCAAAACAGTTATGATCACAGGGGACCACAAAACGACAGCCGTGGCGATCGCACAAGAGATCGGTATTTCAGCTGAGGGCGACTTAGCCTTGACTGGTACGGAATTGGATGCTCTTTCTGAAACCGAACTAGCGGATCAATTAGACAAAATCACGGTTTATGCTCGTGTTTCGCCGGAAAACAAAATCCGTATCGTGCGGGCTTGGCAAGACAAAGGCAAGATCTCTGCCATGACCGGAGATGGGGTCAATGATGCCCCCGCCTTGAAACAAGCGGATATCGGGATCGCAATGGGAACCGGAACGGACGTTGCCAAAGATGCAGCGGCGATGGTCTTGACGGATGATAACTTTGCCTCGATCATTCGTGCCGTAGAAGTTGGCCGAAACGTCTTTGACAACATCAAAAAAGCCATTTCGTATTTGTTTGCTGGAAACCTAGGTGCGATCATTGCGATCGTCTTTGCCTTAGTGATGGGTTGGGACAATCCATTTACTGCCTTGCAGCTACTCTTTATCAACTTAGTCAACGACTCATTACCAGCAATTGCTCTGGGAATGGAAAAAGCCGAACCAACCATCATGCAGCGCCAGCCAAGAGATCCAAATGCTGGTATCTTCACTGGAAAAACTTTGATCTCAGTAACGTATCGCGGTATTTTGATTGCCGCTGTCGTGATTTTGGCACAATGGTTAGGGATGAGCCAATCACCTGAGTTAGGTGTAGCGATGGCCTTCTCAACACTTATCTGGAGCCGGACATTGCAAACATTGCCAGCACGCTCAAATACCGAGACTGCTTGGCAAGCTGGCCTTTTTGCCAATAAAATGGTGTGGTTGGCGATCGTCGTTTGTGGTGGACTATACAGCATTACCTTGATTCCTGGCATCCGTGAAGTCTTTGCGATTCCAGCAACCTTCACTTTAGGACATGTCGGTCTATGTATCGCAATGGCTGCTGTGGCAGTTGTTTTGATGGAAATCACAAAACTGATTATTATTGCCGTTCAAAAACGTCAAGGAAACGCCTAAAGCAAAAAACGTATCGATCCTTTGATCGATACGTTTTTTTGTCGTTTCTCCTCACTGCTTAGTTGATTTTTTTCAGCTGACTGATTTGGGCAGCGACTTGCTTCAAGAAGGCTTCTTGACCAGCCGGCTGTTCTTGGCTGTAAAGGTAGGCTTCGTATTGCTGCGTCAAGCGGATAAAATCACCATGAAACAGTGGATAGAAGGCTTCGAGTCGTTGGGCATAATCAATCAACGGCTCCGCCTCGTTACGGTACAAAACTTTCGTCGTTTGCCTTAAAAACAAAGGATAGGCAGCAACTAGTGGCTGTTTGTTAAAGCGGCAGATTAACCATAAATGAATACGGAAAAACGAATGGCGGAAATAGAAAAGCAGGCCAAGTCCTAGGAGAGCTAAGCCTCCAAAGAAGCCATTACGCAGCGTTTGTTTCAGCTCCTCAGTCAACCAAACATCATCGGTAACCGCGGCTGTTGCAGAACTGCTGGTCGTGGTTTCACTACTTTCTGTTTCCGTGCTGCTCGTTGGTGTTGTCTCGCTGCTAGCGGTCGGCGTTTCTTCGGAGCTAGTAGATTCTTGAGTCAACACGGGACGATCAGGATTTTGGAAACTAGGTGTCGGTTCAAAAGGCACCCAACCGTATCCGTCAAAGTAGACTTCCACCCACGAGTGGGCATTCAAGTTGCGAACGGTATAGGTAGTGATTCCGTTTTCTGTCACGGGGGATCCAGGAGAAAAGCCTTTTGCCCAGCGAGCAGGGATCTCTAAACTCCGTAGTAGAACGACCATTGCCGTGGAAAAATTGTCGCAGTAGCCGACTTGTGATTCAAATAAAAATTGATCAACGTAATCTTGCTCTTCTGCAGGCACGACGGCATCGGTTTTGGAATAGCGGAATACGAGCGGATCTTTCAAATAGCTTTCAATTGCGGTGACTCGGTCAAACAGACTGTTGCTGTCAGTGGTGATCTCAACAGCGAGGTCTTGCACTCGTTGCGGTAAGGAGTCAGGCAGTTGGATATAATTGATCGGTGTATCCGGATAAATCAAGGGCAGATTCTGAAGATTTTCAGCGGCAAAATCGGCATGGTCCCAATCGAGGGTCAAGACCGTGTCTGGTAGCGCATCAATCAAATCGACCCGTTGAATAGCATCGCTGATTTGAAAGCCACGCGCGCCGCTTTCAAGGGATAACCTACTGCGTCCATAGGGCAGTGGCACATAGTTTCCATGATTTTGGAATTGGATCCGCACTTGTTCATTCTCAGGATAGGTTTGTTGATAGCTCTGGTCAGCGATGGTGACATCGCCTGCTTCCAAGCGAATGTCTTCCCGGCTAGTACTGATCCAGCCTTTACCAGAATAAAAGTCTTTGCTTTCCACCCGCCAGTAATGCGGGGTTTCTTGTTGCGCTTCAAATAAAATCGTCGCATCATCAAGTAGTGGTCCGCCTAATTGACGATCATTTTCACTGAAGCCCGTGCGAGAACCAGTGGGGGTGCCATGTTCTTCAATAAATTGATAAAAACCCAGCTGATTCAGATTTGTCCGTATAGGCGTGGAACTAGCTGCCAATTGTTCTCGCACGCTCGTTTGCGGCAAGTAGACAGCAGTGACGGCTAAGCCACCAATCAATAGCATCACGCCGAACCAGGGGGCGATCGTTTGACTGGATTGAAAGGCGCTGCGCTGGATCATGGAAGAAGCCAGCGCGCAAAGAAAAATACCGATCAAATGCCACGTCAAATCAAATTGATTAAAAATCACGACTGTCAGCAAGTAGCCGATCATGGTACCGTAAATCAAGAAAAAGCGTTGATAAGCAATCGGTAAGATCGCTAAAAACAAGACCCAACTAACGATCAATGTCACCGCCGCCAGTTCGGTGATATAGCCGACCTCACCACTGAGGATCTCTTGAAAGGCACGGTGCAGGTCTAGCCAAAAACGCAGTAGCCAATCAAAAGAAAAGGCAGTCCCATAAGGAAAGATCCGATACAAGACGATCAGCCAAGCGGCTGCCAGCAAAGGCAAACTGTAACGGACTTTCGGCACGATGGTCAAAATCAAACAGACACTAAAGGCATAAGTTAAAAGGGTGAACTGATTGCCAAGGTCATAAACTGCGATAAACGGCAAGATCACCAGTGATAGACTGAGAAAGGTCAAAAGACCAATCAGTGCTTTCTTAATAAATCTCATCCTACCACCTCCTCAAGTTCATTCAACTGCCTCATTAAATCAGCGTAGGTAAACACTTGGCAGCTGTTTTTTTCTTCCAACTGACTGAGGTAGTTTTCCAGTTGTGGGGTGAAAACCGGGGTAATGAAGATAAGATGGCTGCCAGTCATGAGCGGTACCCCTTCAGGAACTTTCTCGAAGGGAAGGATCTGGGCATAGGCAGCGGCATCCGTTTGGTAAGGGGAAGTCAATCCGTCACCAATCAAGAGCGGCTGAAAAAGTCGTTGATTTTGTGAGAAATGGTGGATCGAATAAAACAGTGTCAAGGTCTCTTCAAAAGCAGGATGATCTTCTCCCCAAAAGAGCAGAAAGATGTCTTGTTCTTCTTCGTATTCTCGTTCGCGATAGATCAATTCCTGTTGTTTGCTGGATAATTTCCAATCGATATTTTTTAATGAATCCCCTAACTGGTATTGACGGAACTGTCGAATAGAAAAATTGGGTTCCCCGTGGGTTTGGCTGCGGACTTGCTGTTTAAAAAATGGCAATAGGGCAACGGCTTCTAGCTTCAATTTCGGTAGGATCAAAATCGATTGTTTCGCACCTGCAGCGTAGCTTTTTTCAAAAAAGCCAAAGAGATCATGGCTGTACAATTGAACGGGCAATTCTTCATAGCTGCCGCGCTCCTTTGGGGTCCAAGGCAGATGGAGCCGAATCAGATTGCCTCGATAAAAGGCGCTGTGATGACTTTCCTTGAAACGATCGTCAAACTGCAAGGTGAAATCGACCAGCGGCAGCAGCGTCGGGCGATACTTGAAGACTTGCAGCGGTAAGGTGATCGCTGTCTGTGTTTCAGCTTGGATCGATTCTTCTAAAACGATTTGGACCTTCTTGAGGGAGGGCAGCAAGAATACTGCGTCAAGCAACAATAACAGAGTCAGTAAAAACCAGAGGCTCCAACCGGCATTATTATTAAAGATCACACAGTAAGCCAGCAGCAAAAAATAGGCAGCGCTAAACAACAGGAGGCGCAGCACGCGTTCAAGCTTTTTTTTCTTCATCGCTATTTCCTCGTAGGGACAGGCACCCGTTGGATCATCTGTTTCATCAAATCTGAAAGGGTCTCCGCGCTAGCATGAACGCCGCCTTTCAGTAATAAACGATGACCGAAGACTGCTGGTAAAATTCGCTGCAAGTCTTGCGGCGTGACAAAGGTCCGTCCTTCCGTCAACGCTAACGCTTTTGCCCCTTTTAAGAAGGCGATCCCACCACGAGGACTGATACCAAGGTCAATGGAATTATGCTGGCGGCTCGCTTGAACCAGCTGCAATGCGTAACGGGCGACCCGCTCATCGACATACACGTCGTCCACCATCGCTTTCAAAGCGGTCACTTCATCAGCATGTAAAATGGTTTGGATCTGATCCAAGCTTTGCTGTCGTTTTCCAGTCAAGAGGGCGAGCTCATCTTGAAAATCTGGGTAACCGATATGCAGGCGGAACAAAAAACGATCCAATTGTGCTTCGGGCAAAGGATACGTTCCTTCATATTCGATTGGGTTTTGGGTAGCTAACACAAAAAAGTGGGGACTCAATGGGTACGTTTGATTGTCGATGGTGACATGATTTTCTGACATGGCTTCTAAGAGCGAGGCTTGCGTCCTTGGTGTGGTTCGGTTGATCTCATCTGCCAAGAGGACGGAGGTGAAGATCGGGCCGGGACGAAACTCGAACTGGTGGCTTTGGGAATTAAAAATCGACACACCTAACACATCGTTAGGTAAAAGGTCTGGGGTAAACTGTACCCGTTTGTAGTCACTTTGAATGGCTTTGGCTAATGATTTGACCAACATCGTTTTCCCAACACCGGGGATATCTTCAAATAAAACGTGTCCGCCAGCAAGCAGCGCAGCCACGGTAAATTGGATCACATCTCGTTTGCCTAAAATCACTTTTTCCACTTCTGCGATCAAGGCATCAATTTTTTGTAATTCAGCGGTCATGAAACAACCTCCTTGCGTTCTTTTCTTCTATTGTAACGGTTTTCTAGGACTGTCGCAATTTTCGTGTAACAATTAAAGAAAATTTCAAGAATATTCAAAAAAAGGAAAATCCTGCCTGCGGGTTTGCGGAAGAAAAGCAAAAAACTTCCGAAGCGGTTCGTCGGAAGTTTACGTTTGATAGAAAAGAAGCGACTAGAAGATGTGGTGTAAGAGGTCAGCGGCGATCTGGTCCGCCTGCCGTAAATTCCAAGCATCGGTTCCTGGCTGAGCAGTGGCAGCCGTCAGCCAGTGGATGCCTTCTGTGGGAATCCCGAAACAATAGAGGGCAGTGTAGGGGCGTTCATCTGGTCCAAGGACCTGATTGGTCTCAGGATCGATGGCGATAGCACCCGTCTCAAAAGGCACCTCATTGGGTATCGGCAACCGGTGCGGGTGAATGATCCGATCGTTTAGCAGTTGCCGCAACAAGGAATTGTTGGTTCGACGAATCGCTGTCGATGGAATGCGGGCCTCAATTAGTTGCGTCGCGTGATAGCGTGTGTCGGGAGATCGCTTTGAATACGTACAATAAGCCTCCTCAATCTCAACAGTCATGTCAGGACCTAGTAAGGTCACCACTCCGGCTTCCATCAAGGCGACCAGTTCCTGCAGTCGTTGAACCGGCGGACCGATCGATAAAAAGCTGTTAAAGGGAACGAGAGACTGCCAAAAGAGTGTTTTCAGGTCTTTTGCTGGCATTAGCTGATGATCGAGAACAAACCGAATCGGGTCACGCAGATCTTTGAAGACTTCCAAGGCACTGCTGATAGGTCCCGCTAGATTGCCTTTTTCGGCATCTTGGATTTGGGTACGTAATAGCGCAATGAAAAAGTCTTGCAAGGACTGCTGCTCTTTCTGAGCAAAGGGATCGGCTAGTTGGTGCCATGACCACCATTCCCTCTTAGGAAGCTGCCATTTTTTTAGCAAGTCTTCAGATCCTTCCGTGGCAACAAAGGCGGTGGTAAAAGCGTCAAGCTGATCTTTGTCAAGCCGCTGTTTTTCTAAAAGCAGCGTCTGATAATAGACGAGTTCTGCCTCTTTCTTTAAATAGAAGAGCAGGGTCTTGCCAGCAACCGTTTTGGCTGCTTGCCAAGCAGCGAGGCGTTCAGGGGTCAAAAAAACGGGCTTTCGCTGCTGCGTTGGTGTTTTTTGATTGCGGCCACGAGGATGATACGGGACACCCCGACGAGAACCGGCGATGATTTGCGGTTCTTCACCAGAAGGTTGATAGACGAGGGATTCATTGACTTTGACGAAGGTTCCGCCCCGACCACTGGTCAAGCGGGTGACGTAATCGTAAAAGGCAAGTCCTAGTCCCCGTAAAATCACAGGTTCTCCGGCTTTCACAGCCGTTAGATCCGTATCTGCCGCATTGGCTGGCGGTGCATAAAACCAGCCATTATTTTCTGCGGCAGCCGCCAATCGTTGTTCTGCTGCTGACAGTTGGGCTTGTGAATGGCCTGTAGCTAAGACGACGGCATCAACAAGGAATGTTTGGTGAGCCGTCGTCAACTGGTAGCGATTTTTGGAAAGAGGGATCAAAGAGCTGACACTATCTGACAGATGGTTGACGGTAATGGATTCAGGTAGCTCTATTAACAACTGCTGATAAAACCACTGTTGATAGAGTCCATATAACGCCCGCGAGCAATGCCCGTTAGGATCAAGTGAATCAAGTGCTGTGCATTCCGCAACGAGCTCAGGGGCATGCGTGGCTGCGAAATGTTTCCCTTCTGTCACTGCCCATTCGTATAAGGTAGGTCCTTTGACCACGGGGCCGCCGGTGCTTAATGTGTCATCCGTGAAAAGGGTGACTTGGCTGGTCACAGAATTCAATAGCAAATCTGCCGATTGGTCCGTGCGCCAAACTGCCCCAGGAAGAAAAGGATCAAACAGCAGCAAGTCGATGGCTTGTTTGTTTTGTTTGCTATGAGCAATCAGCCGTTCTGAAAGTGAAAGTCCACGAGGACCAGCACCAATGATCGCTATTTTCATATCACACCACCTCAATTATTCTATGGTCTTTGTGTCATCAACGGGCTAAGTCAAAAGGTGTCTTGCGGAAAATCAGCCAGTGCATGCCTAGCACCATGGCTTCCTCGATAGCATCGATATAATGGAAAGCGGGCTGATTGGGTTGTTGCTGCAGCAATGGATTTTTTTGGATCGCGTCTAGGAGATCGGTTTTTACTGCATCACTGCTGGCTAAAATGATACAGTGGGGGGCAAAAGCTGCATTGTAAAATGGCAGTATGCTTGTCAGGCGCTGGACCAAAGCCGTGCGGTCTTGCGGTGCACCTTGATCCAAGTAGCCGGGTAAAAATTTTGCCTCTCCCGCTAGGGCATCTTTTCCTTCTAAAAGCGCACCATTGACTAGGAGCGTGATACCGGGCATGCTTTTTTCAGGATTGTACATGCCAACGATGGTTTGCTGCAAGGAGATCTGTTGGGCGATGCAATAGCCGATCGTTAAAATATGGGCATCGTTTTGACAGTAGAAGGGCAGTGCAGTGACCTCTGCCACGAGGGCTGCCAGCTGCCAGCCGTTAAATTTTTCATACCAGCTGGAAGTCACGGTTCCTCCACTGATTTTTCCTGGTAAAAAGAGGGCGATCTGTTCCACAGAAGGAAATAATGCCAGCTCGTTCGTTACACATTCTTGAAAGCGATGAGGGGCAACATCAGGAAAGGGCTGGTCGTGTTTTGCCAAAACCTTCCCCTTGCGGTCGATCAGCATGGACCAAAGAGCCAAGGAGCCATCGTGATCGATAAAGCTAAGCAAAAGAGAATGACCTCGGTCTTGATTTAGCTGATAGGTCACTGCTGGTCGTCCTAGCTCTTTTTGCTCCAGCGGACCTTTCGTGATTTCCCCCTCTGTTAACAATTCTTTTAATAATGAGTTAGTGGTGACCATGCTGATGCCGGTTTTCTTCACTAAATCGGAGGCGAATAATGCCCCGTTTTGAAACAAAGTTTTTAAAACCAGCTGTTTGTTTTGCTGGCGAATGGTATGGGTGGTAGAAGCCATAAATGTTCTCCTTAATGAAGTGATTTAATTAAGTATACCGACGGGATGAAACGATGTAAAGTTTTTAAAAGACTGACTTGACGGAAAACTTGAAAATAAGTATACTTAATTAATAATGTTAATTAAGTGATTTGGAATGAAGAGGACACGAGGTAGAGGGGAAGAGAAACGTATGATCAAATTAGTCATCACAGATTTAGACGGTACATTTTTGAACAGCCAAGGCAGTTTTGATCGGCCTTATTATGAACAAGTCAGCCAACAAATGAAAGAAGCGGGTGTTGCTTTTGCTGCGTGTACCGGCAAACAGTGTGAACGAGTGGAAGAACTGTTTGGTGAAGCAGCAGCGGATGTTTGGATTCTTGGGGATAGCGCGACCCGCATCAAACATCAAGGAGAGTACATCTTTGAATCGCTGCTGCCAAACGAATTAGGGCGGCGGATCATTGCGAAGCTCGCTGCGATTGCGCAAGATCATGTGATCATTGCTTGTACACCGACTGCGGCGTACATTGCTGACACAACCAATGAAGCGGATGCGCAGAAAGTGCGTGGCTCTTATCGGGTGGTCAAAACGGTGGCGGATTATCAAACTATCACAGAAGATTTTGTGAAGCTCACTATTTTTGATCCCAAACTACGTTGTTTTGAGCATGTCCAACAGTTAAGCGAATTTACCAATGAAGCGTACATCGTGGCTTCGGAAGCCGCTTGGATCGATATCACCAATCAAGGCGTCCACAAAGGAACGACTGTGGCACACTTGCAAGAATTGCTGCACGTCACACCCGAGGAGACAATGGTTTTCGGCGATGGCTTGAACGATTTGGAGTTGATGGCAGCTGGCACGTTTAGTTTCGCCATGAGCAATGCCTTTGAGGAAGTCAAGGCAGCGGCAGCGTTTGTGACCAAATCAAACGATGAAAATGGCGTGCTGAAAACTATCGAACGTCTGTTACCGCTACAAATGAACCAATAAAAAAATCGCTCCCTGGCAGGGACAGCGTGCACTTTCAATTGACTGAAAGTAGACTGCTGCCTGTTGCTAAGGAGCGGTTTTTTCGTTATGCATGTGGTTGACTGACGCTATAAGGATAGGCATCGGCTGACCACTCTTTGCTGCGAGGGACGATACCTAGCTGGAAGTTCAATGTACCACCGGCAGTCAATTCTTGGTGGGTGAAAAATAATCGCTCGAAGGGTTCTTCGTTCAATGTAATTTTATCCACGAAGAGCTGTTGCGGCGCATTGGGCGTGCTCTTGATCACTAAGTCTTTGCCTGAAGCAAGATGCAGTGTTGCTTGATCAAATAAGGGCATGCCAATGACATATTCGCCTGTCCCCGGTGTGACTGGATAAAAGCCCAAGGCATTGAAGATGTACCAACCAGCCATGCTGCCGTTGTCTTCATCGCCAGGAAAGCCTTTTGGTGAGTCATTGAAGCACTGTGTCAGTAGCTGCTTGATCAAGGGCTGTGCCATTTCTGGTTTGCCCAAATAGCTGAATAGATACGGATAGTGGAAGCTTGGCTGATTGGAGATCGCCAGCTGACCAAAATCGAGTGCGGCCATCTCACTCATTTCATGGATCTCGAACCCGTAACCTTCTGTCGTATAGCGAGGTTCTTGATTGCACAAGTCAATCAGTTTTGCTTCAAAGGCCGCTTTGCCGCCGTGTGCAGTGATCAAGCCAGCGAAATCATGGTAAACAGCAAAACTACTTTGCCACGCACTGCCTTCTGCATAATCCAAGCCCCAGCGTGTGTCACTAAACTCTGGACGAAAAGCGCCATCTGGGTCTTTTGCCCGCATAAAGCCGGTCTCCTGATCGAAAATGTTGCGGTAATTTTGCGATTGCTGCTGATAATAGTCTGCTTGCTCGTCACCCAGCTGTTGCGCGACTTGTGAGATACAAAAATCACTGTAACAATAATCAAGGGTGTGATTGACCGATTCATGATGCGTCAATGGCACATACCCGTAAGTCAAATAGTCCGTCGTGCCGCGCCGACCATAATTGGGATTTTCACTTTGGACGGTGGCACCTTTTTTCATCGCTGCTAAAAATTCGGGCATCAAATCGGGACGGATACCTTTTACTGCGGCATCAGCGATCACGGCATCGATCAGCGTCCCGGGCATCAACCCCCGCTCATCAGGTGATAGCCATTTTGGTAAAAAGCCGCTTTCGCGATAACTGTTCAAAAAGCCTTCCAGCATGTCTTCCAATTGTTCGACAGCCAAGAGTGAAAAGAGCGGGTAGACAGTTTTATACGTATCCCAAAAGCCGTTGTTTGTGTACAGTGGTCCTGGTTTGATCGCTTTTGCCAAGGTATCCCAGTGCACTTTGCGACCCTCTTGATCGATTTCGAAGAAGGTTTGAGGAAACAAGAATAAGCGATAAAAATTATGATAAAAAGTAGAAACTTGTGCTTGATCGTGATGCTCGATCTCGATTTTTTGCAAAAAATGATTCCATTGCTGTTGGACAGAAGCCAGATAATCGGCAGGAGCCCATTGCTGTTCCCGCTGCAAGTTCAAACAAGCTTGTTCGCGACTGAGAAACGAGGTTGCAAAACGGATCGTCTGTGTTTGGCAATCATCAAAGCGGAGAACGACGAAGGCTTCTTTGCCTGTCAAGGCACCTTCGATCGCCGTGATGGGTGTTTCAAAACGATAGACGAAATGGATGGTGAAGCTTTCGTCTTCGCATCCTGAAAATACGATCAGTTGACCAGCCACTGTCTGTTCATCCAACTGTTCTAAGACATAGTCACCCGGCAGTGACAAGCCAAGACCCGGCTGATCCCCGCAGTTTTCAATAGACAGCACACCGCCATACATACTGGGAATCAAAGTCGTTGTTGTTAAATACCGCTGCGTCTTGATTTTAAGAAAGGCTGGATTAAAGGTGCTTTCTTCCGGACGATACGAGCTTTGCGCATGGAAAAGGGTATTTTCAGAAAGCGTGCCGTTTATCGGCAGCATCGTCAGATGGCTGAAATCACCCATCCAAGGGCTAGGCTGATGGGTGATGCGAAAGCCCTGAAAGGTTCGATCTTCTGGATGAAACCACCAACTGCCTCGTTGATCGCTGGTTTGCGGGGCAAAGTAGTTCATGCCAAAAGGAACCCCTGTATAAGGCAGGCAGTTGCCATGGGAAAAACTATATTGGTTGTCTGTTCCGTGTCGTGTGTCGATCATTGATACGTTCACTTGGTTCACTCCTTTAATTGGGTTGATTCTCTTTTGATCAAAGAAACAGCCACTAAATGGATGGTCGTCTCCGTTGGTACTGGGGGTGCTGCCTTCGCAGCGTTGATTTTCTCAATCACTTGGTTTCCTGCCAAGCGCCCCATCTCCGCAAAATTCTGCCCGATGGTCGTTAGTGCTGGATCAACGAGGGCAGCGGCTTGGATATTATCGAAACCAACCAGGGAAATGTTGGCAGGGACGTGCAAATCTGCTTGACGCAGTGCACGCATCAATTCGATGGCGATCAAGTCATTTTCACAGACGGCTGCCGTGACCTGATGTTCTTCCAGGTAGGCAAGCGCATTTGCGATACTGGCAGTAGCGTCGTCTAGCTTGGTGCGAAAGGTTCTTTGGTTTTTTTTCAGCGCATCGATGTAACCTAGATAACGCTGACGGACGGATTGTGGATGGTGGGTATCACCAAAAATATAAGCGATCCGTTGATGCCCCAACGCAAGTAAATGCTCCGTAGCTAGCTGTCCACCTTGAAAGTTATCTGGCATGACCGCTGGAAAATCAAACTCATGCAGCTTTTTATCTAAGGTCACGATAGGAAAGTGTTTTTCAGCACATTCGAACAGCAAGTCATAGTAAGAAAACGTATTGCTGGCGTAATAGATCAGGCCGTCGAATTCTTGCATCAGCTCAGCTGCCGTCGTTTTTTCCAAATAATCCACTGGTGTCATCAAAAGTTCAAAGCCGTGTTCTTGCATCACGGGGTAAATGCCTTCGGTAAAGTTTCCTAAAGAGAGATCATTGGCAAAGGGCAAGACAAACAAAATTCGTCCAGTCGCTTTTTTTTCCTTCAATTCTCGGACAAAGCTGCCGCTGCCTTGCACGCGATAGATCAGCTGATTTTGTTCCAGTTCCGTCAAGGCTCTTTTAGAGGTGATCCGACTGACTTGGTATTGTTCAGATAGTTCTTTTTCAGTAGGGACACGACTGCCCGGAGCTAATCGCCCTTCAACGATGGCTTCGTGAAGCTCCGAGTAAATTTTTTTATATAATGGTTGTTTCATAAGAAAACCCCTTTTGATATATCATATTTGTTAGCATACCATAAACCGATAAAAATGAAAACCCTTTAATTATTTTGAAAAAGCGCTAGACATTCACATGATTCATGATATACTAGGTTCGTAAATTGATATATCAAATCAGGGAAGGTGATGGAATGGTTTATAAAGAAATACCAACTTCAGTAGCAACATTTATGGAAACGATTACGGATCTATGCGGAGAAACGCATGCCGATTGGGCGAAAAATTTTAATGCAGCTTTTGCTAATACACTATTAACGACGGTCAAGCGTCATGAGGATGGCACGACCTTTTTACTGACGGGGGATATTCCAGCCATGTGGCTGCGAGATTCCACTGCGCAAGTTCGTCCGTATTTAGTGATCGCCAAAGAAGATGAAGACTTAGCAAGTATGATCAGCGGGTTGGTCAAGAAGCAATTCTACTATATTACGATCGATCCTTACGCAAATGCCTTTAACGAATCAGCCAATGGCGCTGGCCACCAAACAGACGATACAGAAATGAACGATTGGATCTGGGAACGCAAATATGAGATCGATTCTTTGTGTTATCCGATCCAACTGGCCTATCTGCTATATAAAAACACAGGCAGAACAGATCAGTTCAATGATGATTTTGTAACAGGCATCAAAAAAGCCTTGGAGGTGTTTGTAACAGAACAAAACCATGAGGAATCCCCGTATCGCTTTGAACGGGATACCTGGCGAAAAGAAGATACCTTGACTCATGACGGCAAAGGCGCGCCGGTGAAACCCGTTGGCTTGACTTGGTCAGGTTTTCGACCAAGTGATGATGCCTGCAAATACGGCTATTTGATTCCCTCCAATATGTTTGCGGTGGTGGTCTTAGGCTATATCCAAGAAATCTTTACGACGGTTTTAGAAGACACAGCGATCGTGGCACAAGCGAAAAAATTGCAAGCAGAGATCGAAGCAGGGATTAAAGCATACGGGTTGACCAAAAATCAAGCTGGCGAAGAAGTCTACGCGTATGAAGTGGATGGATTCGGCAATGGCACACTGATGGATGACAGCAACGTGCCGAATTTGATCGCTGCCCCTTACTTGGGGTATGGCAGTATGGAAGATCCCCTTTATCTTCAGACCCGTAAAACGTTGTTAAGCAGTGAAAATCCGTATTTCTATGAAGGCAAATACGCTAAAGGCATTGGCAGCTCTCATACGCCAGAAAATTATGTGTGGCCGATCGCCATGGCAATGGAAGGCATGACCACCACTGACAAAGAAGAAAAGAAACGAATTTTGGATCAGTTAGTGGCGACAGATGCGGGTACAAATTTGATGCATGAAGGGTTCGATGTCGATGATCCTTCGCAATACACGAGAGAATGGTTCTCTTGGGCGAACATGATGTTTTGTGAATTGGTCATGGATTATTTCGATATCCGAGTGGAAAAATAAGCAGCACGACCCACGACCGTTCGAGTGACACAAAAAGCAGTCCAACGACGCAAACAGCGAGGAGTAAAAATCAATGAAGAAACAAGTTTATATCATCTCTCACAGCCACTGGGATCGGGAATGGTACATGCCTTACGAACAGCATCACATGCGGCTAGTTGAATTGATGGATGATCTTTTAGAGTTAATTGAAAATGACCCTGAGTTCCACAGCTTCCATCTAGATGGGCAGACGATCATCTTGGATGACTATTTAGAAGTGCGACCTGAAAAACGCGAAGCGGTCAAAGCGGCCATCAAACAAGGAAAATTACAGATCGGTCCGTTTTATATTTTGCAAGATGACTTTTTGATAAGTGCTGAATCAAACACCCGTAATATGCTGATTGGAATGGCAGAAAGCAAAAAGTGGGGCACCCCTGTTATGTTGGGTTATTTCCCAGATACTTTCGGCAATATGGGGCAAACCCCGCAAATGATGCTGCAAGCCAATCTTGAAAGTGCTGCATTTGGACGTGGCGTCAAACCAATCGGCTTTGACAACGAAGTTTTACCCGATGATCAATTTACTTCCCAATATTCTGAAATGCATTGGGAAGGTCCAGATGGCAGTCAAATCTTTGGTCTACTTTTTGCCAACTGGTACTCCAATGGCAATGAGATTCCAGTGGATAAAGCAGAAGCCAAAGCTTTTTGGACACAAAAACTGCAAGATGTAGAGAAATTTGGTGCCACCAATCATTACTTAATGATGAATGGGGTCGATCATCAACCTGTCCAAAAAGACATTTCGGCAGCGATTCGTACAGCTAACGAGCTTTTCCCAGAGTATGAATTCAAACACGCCAGCTTTACCGAATACCTTGAAGCGGTGCAAGCAGATCTGCCAGATGACCTAGGAACTGTCACAGGTGAATTGACCAGTCAAGAAACCGATGGTTGGTATACTCTAGCCAATACCGCCTCTTCCCGAGTCTATCTGAAACAATGGAATACAAAGGTTTCCCGCCAATTAGAAAATGTCGCTGAACCATTAGCAACTATGGCTTATGAAGCAAGCGGCAGCTATCCTCACGATATGTTGGATCATGCGTGGAAAACACTGATGCAAAATCATCCTCACGACAGTATCTGCGGCTGTTCAGTGGACGAAGTACACCGAGAAATGATGCCGCGGTTTGAAAAAGCCAATGAAATTGGTAAGTTCGTGGCAGATGAAGCGTTACGCAATTTAGTAGCCGCCATCGACACGAGCAGGTTTCCTGAGGAGAGTCGTCCCTTTGTGGTCTTCAACACCACTGGCAGCACCCGTTCTGGTTTAGTGGAAGTCGTGATCGAACTTGAGCGTAAAACATTCCGTGAAGGATTGCCAAGCAAGCTTTACCACGAATTATTGGCGAAGCCAAAAGGTTCTTATTCGGTGATCGATGAACAGGGGAAACCTGTTGCTGCGATCATCAGTGAAGAAGAGGTCCTTTTTGACTATGAATTGCCTAAAGATGCCTTTCGGATTCCTTTCATGAAACGCTTTGTCACGGTTCAAGTAGAAGCAAACCAGTTGCCGGAATTTTCATGGCAGACCTTTGCCCTAGTGGAAAAAGCCGCTACGCCAGTAGAGAGCGCACCGATCGTTTCAGAAGGAGGGCGTAAACTTGCCAACGCACATTTGGAAGCCGTCATTACTGAAAACGGCAGCTTGACGATTACAGACAAAGCAACCCAAAAAACGTATCGCAATTTACTGGTTTTCGAGGATGTGGGGGATATCGCCAATGAGTACATCTTCAAACAACCAGAAGGGGATCAAGCAATCTTATCGACGCAATTTCCGCATCAGGTGACGATCGAACAAAACGATCCGCTGGTGGGAATTGTGCGACTGACACAAGAATTACAGATTCCTGTTTCAGCAGATGACCGTTTGTTAGAAGAACAAAAAGCTGTCGTCGATTTCCGTTTCCGTAAAGCACAGCGGAGTCAAGAATTGGTTGCTTTCAAGATCGAGACGGAGATTCGCTTAGAACGAACCAGCAACCGCCTGGCATTTAAAACCACCGTCAACAACCAAAGCAAAGATCACCGACTGCGGGTTTTATTCCCAACAGGGATTATCACGGATTTCCATGAAGCTGACAGCATTTATGAAGTCGTAAAACGGCCGAATCAGGTTTCCAGTCATTGGGAAAACCCAACGAATCCGCAGCATCAACACGCCTTTGTCAACTTGCATGATGAAACAGGCGGCATGACGGTTTCTAATTTTGGTTTGAACGAATATGAAATCGTGAAGGATCAGATCTGCTTGACCTTGTTGCGCTGTACGGGAGAGCTAGGCGATTGGGGCTACTTCCCAACACCAGAAGCGCAATGCTTAGGCAGCCACACCTTTGAATATGGCGTAGCCTGTCATGGGGCTCCTGAAGAACGTTATGAAACGTATCGCCAAGCACAAGCTGCCCAAGTTCCTTGGACGGCAAGCCAGACCGACAAGCATCAAGGCAAGCTAGCCAGCAGCAACCAATACATGGAAGCTCATGGAACGACGGTAGCTATCACCGCCTTAAAACGCAATCGCCAAGACCAGCAGATCGTTTTGCGGGGCTATAATTTGGCGGATCAAGCCACTGCCTTTCATGTGCAAAAAGAGCAGGCGACACTCTGTCTGTTGAACCTATTAGAGGAAGAACAAGCATCGTCCGTCAATGAGCAATTACATCCATATGAAATTCGAACCATTGGAGTAAAGGAGTGAGAAATGATGGTTTACGGAGGAATTGAAGCCGGCGGCACAAAAATGATTTGTGCCGTTGCCGATGAACAGCTGACGATCATCGCCCAAGAGTCGATCCCAACGACAACGCCAGAGGAAACGTTAGCGGCGATCTTTGCCTTTTTCGATCCCTATGATCTCGTGTCATTAGGGGTCGGTTCCTTTGGTCCGATCGGGATCGATCCAACCCAAGCGACCTATGGCCACATACTATCCACGCCGAAACAAGGCTGGCAGCAGTTCGATTTTCTCGGTGCGTTGAAGAAGCGCTACCCAGAGACAGCATTTGCTTGGACAACAGATGTCAATGCTGCCGCTTATGGAGAATTACGCCAAGGAGCGGCACAAGGCAAAGACAGCTGTGTCTATTTGACGGTAGGGACCGGCATTGGCGCCGGGGTCGTTCGTGAAGGAATGATTTTCGAAGGGATCGGTCATCCAGAAATCGGTCATACCTATGTCAAACGTCACAGTGAAGATATGTATGCTGGTACATGCCCGTATCACGGCGACTGTCTGGAAGGATTAGCCGCAGGGCCTTCTTTGGAAGGACGTACGGGGATCAAAGGACAAGACTTGCCGCAAGCGCACGAGATTTGGGGGTTGCAGGCCTTTTATCTAGGGCAAGCGCTGGTCAATATCACGTTAACTTTAGCACCTGAGATAATCATTTTAGGCGGTGGGGTCATGAATCAGCCGCATTTACTCGCTCAAATCCAACAAGCCTTCCTGAAACAGATGGCAGGCTATATGGAGACACCACCAGTGGAAGACTACATCGTCACTTGGGGCTTGCCGAACAAAAGTGGCATTATCGGCTGTCTCTTGTTAGGCAAAGAGCAGGTGACTGCCCATGACTAGCCTGCATTTTCCTAAAGATTTTTGGTGGGGAGCCGCTGCCAGCGGTCCGCAAACTGAAGGACGAACGGCCGATGATGGCAAAGGCGATTCGATTTGGGACTATTGGTACGCAACGGAACCAGAACGCTTTTATCAAAAACGGGGACCCAAAGATACCGTCCAGCTGCTGCAGCGTTACCCAGAAGATGTAGCATTGATGAAAGAGATTGGCTTTAATTCTTTTCGAACCTCGATCCAGTGGAGTCGCTTGCTGCCAGAAGGAAGAGGAGCGGTCAATCAACAAGCGGTGGCGTTTTATCGCGAGTACTTCGCCACTTTGATCGAAAATGGCATCGAGCCTTTCATCAATTTGTATCATTTTGATATGCCGATGGCACTGCAAAAAGAAGGCGGCTGGCTCAATCGCGAGACTGTCACAGCATTTGCAGATTATGCCGCTTTGTGTTTTGAGTTGTTCGGTGATCAAGTCCGTCATTGGTTCACGCAAAATGAACCGATCGTGCCAGTGGAGATGGGGTATTTGTATCAACAGCATTACCCAGCAGAAATCAACTTGGCACATGCGGTGCAAGTCGGCTACCATGAAGCACTCGCCAGCGCTTTAGCGATCCAACGCTTCCGTCAGTCTCAGCAATCAGGCGAAATCGGCATCATCTTGAATTTGACACCGACCTATCCGAAAGATCCGAATGATGAAAAAGATGGCCAAGCGGCGCAACTGGCAGATGCCTTTTTCAACCGTTCCTTCTTAGATCCAGCGGTCAAAGGCACCTTTCCGGAAGAATTGATCACTATCTTAAACGAGTTGGCGATCATGCCAGAAACCAGAGCAGAAGATTTGCAGATCATTAAAGAAAACACGGTCGATCTCTTGGGGGTCAACTATTACCAGCCGCGGCGGGTGCAGCAAAAGCGTTATGCCAAAACAGCGGACACTCCAATGCCAGAAGATTACTTCGATGTTTATGATTGGCCAGAAAAGAAAATCAATCCCCATCGAGGCTGGGAAATTTATGAACGAGGCATTTATGATACCTTGATCAACCTACGAGACAACTACGGCAATATCCCTTGTTATATTTCAGAAAACGGCATGGGAGTCGAAGATGAAACACGCTTTATCGATGCCAGCGGTCAGATCCAAGATGAGTACCGCATCACCTTTATCAAAGATCATTTGCGGTATGTTCACCAAGCAATCCAAGAAGGCAGCCGGTGCCGCGGGTATCACATGTGGACTTGCATGGATAATTGGTCTTGGCTGAATGAATTCAAAAATCGTTACGGGTTTATTGCCGTTGATTTGGCTACCCAAAAACGCACCATCAAAAAGTCAGGTGAGTGGTTCCGCGAAGTGATTCAGCAAAACGGCTTTGTCGATTGATCCTTTGTAAAAAACAACTCAATGAAGCGTCCTATCTTGCAAAAGGTAGGACGTTTTTTTGGTTTTTAGAGAATAAAAACAAAATATAAACAAAGACCTTTAATTTGTTTCATTTTATCTTTAGTTTGTTCCTTATTTTTTAGGGATGAAAGCGTTATTCTAGTAGCATGAAGGAGATGATGAGATGTGAAGAAAAAGGGGTTTTGGAGGAATGTCTGGCAATACAAAGCGTTAATATTGATGGCTTTGCCAGGTGTTGTCTGGTTTATCTTTTTTTTCTATATACCTGTATTCGCAAATGTGGTGGCGTTCAAAGATTTCCACATTTCACCAGACGGCTTTTTTGCCAGTTTGAAACAAAGCCCGTGGGTCGGCTTTGATAACTTTAAATTTTTATTTGCATCCAATGATGCTTGGCTGATTACTAGAAATACGTTACTCTACAATATCGTATTTTTAGCATTCAACCTATTCTTTGCGATTGCCTTTGCCATTATAATGAGTGAGCTACGCAATAAGCGTTTGGTAAAAGTTTATCACACGATGTCACTGTTGCCGTACTTCCTTTCTTGGGTGGTTATTTCGTACTTTGTCTATGCCTTTTTGAGTCCAGACAAAGGGATCATCAACCAATGGATCACGGGTATGGGCGGTGAAGGAATCAACTGGTATGCTGATCCGAAATGGTGGCCGTTTATTTTCGTCTTTATGAATGTCTGGAAGAGCTTAGGCTACAACAGCATCATCTATTATGCGTCAGTGGTCGGGATCGATCAAACGTATTACGAAGCCGCGATGGTCGATGGCGCCAGCAAATGGCAGCAGATTAAAAATGTGACGTTGCCACAACTGATTCCAATGATTTCCGTCTTGTTGATTTTGAACATCGGTGGGATCTTCCGTGCCGACTTCGGACTTTTCTATCAAGTCCCACGAAACTCTGGGGCGTTGTACCAAGTCACCTCCGTTTTAGATACGTACATTTATAATGGACTGACTGCCACAGGCGACTTCGGGATGACCGCAGCTGCCGGCCTTTATCAATCAGTGGTTGGGGCATTATTATTACTAACAGCGAATTTGGTTGTTCGTAAACTAGAACCAGATTCAGCATTATTCTAAGGAGGATGGATAAATGAAGAAAAAAGTAACGAAAGTCGAGATCCGCTCCTTTAACCCAACGGTCAACCTGATTTTTAATATCGTGATCGGTCTGTTCGCGATTTCCTGTGTCTTGCCGTTTCTCTTTGTGATCGCGATCTCATTGACCAGTGAAACCTCTTTGGCAGAAAACGGCTATCGCTTTTGGCCACAAGAATTTTCGTTCGCAGCATATACCTACCTGTTTAGCGGACAAATGAGCAGCAAAATTTTCCAAGCATTTGGCGTATCTATTTTTATCACTGTTTTTGGTACCTTCGTCAATGCAACGATGACTTCACTATATGCCTATGTCATCTCTCGCTCAAATTTTCCATTCCGTCGGTTCTTTACGATCTTTGCTTTGATCACCATGTTGTTTGCGCCAGGGATGGTTGCCAATTACTTAGTGATGGTCAACTTGATCCAATTGAAAGACACGATTTGGGCGTTGATTTTACCCCTTGCCTTAGGGCCTTTTAATATCCTTGTTATGCGGACCTTCTTTAAAAAGACGGTACCAGATAGTATTATAGAATCTGCGCGCATCGACGGTGCCAGCGAAATGAAGATTTTTCTGTCCATCGTGTTGCCCTTAGCGGTTCCAGGGATCGCAACGATCAGTCTATTTGCCGCTCTTGGCTATTGGAACGACTGGTTCAATGCATTGTTGTATATTCAAAAAGACTCTTTAGTGCCGTTACAAGCACTTTTGATGCGGATTCAAAGTAACTTGGACTATCTAGCCAAAAGCTCTGGTATGGCTGCCCAGATCCAAGGTGGTTTGGCCGCTTTGCCAAGCGAAACTGCTCGCATGGCAATCGTTGTTGTTGCAACCTTACCGATTGCGATCACCTATCCATTCTTCCAACGGTATTTTGTCGGTGGTCTGACAATTGGTGGCGTCAAAGAATAATCAAATGAGTATAGGGAGGAAACAAAAATGAATTTGTGGAAAAAAACAGCTTTTGCTGGGATGGCCGCAGCGGCAACTTTGGGAATGGCTGCCTGTGGGTCGAACGGCGCAACATCCGATTCAGAGAACAATGCAGACGGCGTAACGACTTTATTGATGTATCAAGTCGGGGACAAGCCAGAAAACTTTGATCAATTAATGGAGATCGCTAATAAACGCATTGAAGAAAAAACCAACGCTCGCATCGATCTGCAGTACATCGGCTGGGGAGACTGGGATCAAAAAATGAGCACCATCATTTCATCGGGTGAAAACTACGATATTTCTTTTGCCTCAAACTATGTTGCCAATGCGCAAAAAGGCGCGTATGCAGATTTGACGGAGTTAGCACCAAAATATGCCAAAGAAGCGTATGATCAATTAGACGAATCTTATATCAAAGGCAATACGATCGACGGAAAATTATATGCCTTTCCAGTCAACGGCAATATTTATGCCCAACAAGTCTTGACCTTCAATAAACAATATTTAGACAAATATGATTTGGATATCAGCGGGATCGAATCTTATGCAGATGCCGAAGACGTGTTGAAGAAGTTCAAAGAAGAAGAACCAAACATCGCACCGTTTGCGATCGGACAAACCTTTAATGTTTCTGGAAACTATGATTATGTGATTGGGAAAGATTACCCATTTGCTGTCAAATTGGATGGCGATACAACGAAGATCATCAATCAATACGAAGATGATGAACAAATGGAAAACTTGAAATTGATGCACAAATGGTACAACGAAGGCTTGATCCCAACCGATGCAGCCACCAATACAACTGGTTACCCATTAGAAGGCAACACATGGTTCATGCGTGAAGAAACCCAAGGACCAATGGATTACGGTGATACGATCTTAAGCAATGCCGCAGGTCATGAATTGGTTTCACGTCCAATCACGAAACAATTAAAATCAACCGGACAAGCGCAAATGGCAAACTTTGTCGTAGCGAATGTTTCGAAAAACAAAGAAAAAGCAGTGGAAGTGTTGGGCTTGTTGAACAGCGATCCTGAATTGTTGAATGGATTGGTTTGGGGTGTCGAAGGTGAAGCATGGGAAAAAATCGAAGGCCAAGACAACAAAATCCGTCTCCTTGATGGCTACTTGCCAAATACCCGGATGGCTGCTTGGAACACTGGGAACAACATGATCCTTTACACACAAGAATCCATCACAGACGATATGATCAAAGAGCGTGATGAAAACATTGCTAACGCGGAAGCATCACCAATATTAGGGTTCAACTTCAAGACTGATAATGTGAAAACAGAAATCACGAATATCGCCAATGTCATGAACCGTTACAAAGCAAGTTTAGCAACCGGAACGATCGATCCAGAAGAAAATGTTCCGAAACTAAACGAAGAATTAAAAACCGCTGGCTGGGAGAAGGTCCGCGATGAAATGCAAAAACAATTTGATGAGTACCGCGCAAGCCAAGAATAAGTAACAGGTGGTTCTCATAAATCAATAGATCAAGCAAGCCGGAGGCTAAACGCATCAGGACCAATGGTTCCCACGTCTAGCTTTTGGCTGCTTTTTCTTTTAAAGTAAATAGCAAAATCTTTGATAAAAACGTTACTTTTGTTTTTAACGTTCAAACAGCAAGCATGTTGCATCTAAAACGTACATAGCATTAAAAGATTCTCAGGTAGCTTGAGTAGGAAGCTGGAATCATGCTACATTTTCGGTAGGGAACAAATAAGGGAGGAATTTTAAATGGAAGAAACAGCAAATAGCGGGTTGGTCAAGGGCTTTCGCTTGATTTGGGCGATCGTGAAGTTGAATTTGTTTTTTGTCGTATTGACGCTTGCCGGTGGGGGAATCTTAGGGATTGGTCCAGCGTTTCATACCATCAGTGCTTTGATCCACGAAGATGGACTAAATTATGAGAATCAAAGTTTTCGTAGCGCATGGCGCATTTGGCGCAACGTCTTTGTCAAGGCCAATAAGCAGTTTTATCTGTTCTTCCTACTGACAGGGTTCTTAGTGTATAACCTGTATTTAGCTACCCAGATCCAAGGCTTGATTTGGTTGATGATCTCTTTTGTTTTAGTTGTTGTCAGTGGATTGAGTGTTTTACTGTACCTGTTAAGTGTGGTTTTTGACACGTCTTATGAGATATCCTTGTGGAATAACCTGAAATTGTCCTTTGTGTGTCTGTTTCTTCATATGGCGACCTTTCTAAAATTGCTGGTTGGGATCGCTAGTATTCTAGTTTTTACTTGGATGATGAAAGGGCTCTTGCTCTTTGGAACATTCAGCTTACTGATTTTATGGTGCCATGTGGCGATCAGTCAGGAAAAAAACGTCATTGATCGGGATTTGGCACATGACTAAGTGGCGTTTTCGTTTGTTCAAACATGATTTTTTGATCAATCAGTTGATGCAGCTGTACAGTGTACTCTTGGTGATCATCTCCATCATTATTATGTTGGTCCTGACCGCTTATACCGGAGCGGATCGTTTTACTACGAGTGAACGTTTAGTGGAGAGCACAAGCTTGCAGCTGGATGCTTACGTGCAAGATCAAAATACCGTTGTTTCAACGGTACTTGGCGAATTTACTAGTTCAGATACCGCCTTTGAATCATTACGCAACTATTTGCAGCTTTCATTGCCAGATTATTTTTCCTATAGTAATGATATTTTTCGCCAGACGGGACAAAGTGTTTACTTGCCCAATATTCTCTATCGTTTGATTCGTAATCATCCTAGTATCGAAGAGATCATCATTCAATTGGATGAAAGCAATGAGACATTAGTGGCAACGCCGGATACACCTTATGGAGAAAAACACAGCGGCAAACAGATTGATTTAAAAAATCGTCTGTTTTTTGTTCGTTCGATCGCCCAACCAAGTAATTATGCCCAGCCCTTAGGACAAGTCTACGTGATCTTTCGTTCAGACGATGTTTTAGCCAATCGACAAGAAGACAACCAAGTTCATGGAATCAACAGTTTTTTGTTTACCTCAAATGGTCAGCGCCTTTACAAGGATGCCACGAACCTCAGCAAGGAAACTTTAGCTAAAATAGATCAGGCGGTTGCTCACGGAACCATTCACGACACTCTTTCGAAAGACTTTTATATCAAAAAACAAACCACTGTCAGCGGAGAAGTGTCCCTGGTTTTGTTGTCAAAAAGGGTGATCTGGCGTGATATTTTTTCTAGTGCCATCTGGATCTTTAGTTTCGGGATCGGGATTCTCTTATTAGTCCTATGGGTGCTTCATCGCACCTTTAAGCGCTATACATCGCAAGTACAGCAGATCGTCTATGCGACGAAAGAAGTCAGCCAAGGGAATTTTGACAAACGGATCGATACCGCCAATGTCCAACAAGAGCTGAAAGAAATCGCAGAAGCCATCAATCAAATGACCTACAGTATCAACGAGTACATCAAAGATATTTACACGCTAGAGATCAAACAACGGGATGCCGACATGCGGGCGCTGCAAGCCCAGATCAATCCGCATTTTCTCTATAACACATTAGAATACATTCGAATGTATGCCTTGAGCCGCAACCAAGAAGAGCTGGCGGATGTCGTCTATGCTTTTTCGGCACTATTGCGGAACAACACGACGCAAGAAAAGACGAAGACCTTAAAAGAAGAAATCGATTTTTGTGAAAAATATGTCTACTTGTTTCAGATGCGCTACCCAGATAAGATCGCCTATCATGTAACCATCGATCCGGCATTAGAACAGTTGGAATTGCCGAAGTTCACACTGCAGCCACTTGTCGAAAACTATTTTGTTCACGGCATCGATTATCAGCGCAATGATAACGCCATCAGTATCAAAGCTTATAAAGAAGCCGGTCAAATCGTGATTGAAGTCAAAGACAACGGCAAAGGCGCAGATCCGCAGCAGTTAGGAATGATTCATGAAGAATTGCAAAATCAGGAGATCGGAGCCCAAACCTCAATCGGGATCAAAAATGTTCACGAACGGTTGCGGGGCATGTTCAATGGCGCTTATCAAATGGACGTTACGTCTCAAGCAGCCGCTGGGTTTACGGTCAAGATCCGTCTAGATGAAAACAATTTGCAAAGGGGGCATGAGGCAGATGTATAAAGCAATGTTCGTTGATGATGAATATATGATCTTGCAAGGGCTGCAAATGATCTTGCCTTGGCAAGAGCTGGGCTTTGAGGTGGTGCATACAGCGAAAAGTGCTAGTGAGGCCCTAGAGTATCTACAAGAACATTCCGTTGATTTGCTGATCACGGATATTCGGATGCCAGAAATGAACGGCATCGATATGATCCGCCAAGCGCAAGCGTTTGGGAATCGATTTTTTTCGATCATTCTATCTGGTTATCAAGAGTTTGCCTTTGTCAAACAAGGCATGGCGTTAGGTGTACGTAATTATCTTGTCAAACCTGTTAACAAAGAAGAACTGCGTAGCAGTGTTCAAGCGATTGCAGCTGAGTTAGAGGAGCAGCAAAAACTGTTGGCAGAAAAAGAACTTTATCAAGAATCAAGCCTGCTGCTTTGGTTGAATGATGAATTGAACGAAAGCGAGTACCTCCATTTGCTGGCGCAACAGAGGGTGCCGCTAGCAGCCCCCTTTACCGTTTTGCAGTTCAATGGGACTGCCGAGATCTTACAAAAAATCACGACGTTTTTTCAGCAACACGATCAGCCATTGATCTTACCAGGGCGATTAGATGAAAACCAAGTGATCATTACCGCAGCCGGACCAAGACAGCAAATCAACGCTGACTTAAAAGCACTAGCCCAGCAGCTTAATAGTAAAGACTGGCAGTTGATCATGAGCGAAACCATCAACGAGTGGGAGAATTTGTATAAAGCCTATGAGAAAATCAAGCAGGTTCAATCGTTGCAAGCCTTCTATCCAGATCTGTTTTTACAAGAACAGACGATCCACGTGGATATATTAGAGCGAAACGAAGAACTACCGTTTCTATCTTTTAACAAAGCGCTGACCATCGGGGATGTTAAAACAATCCAACATGAGCTAGATAAAATGTTCGCTATTTTGGAACAAACCCAAGCAGACCCTGAACATGTTCGCTATGTTTCTTTTTTGTTGTTCAATGATATTTATCGGCAACTGCCGGTGCTTTCCCAAGAAAACCATGAGCAGATTTTGGCACGGATTCGCGAGTCCAATACATTGGCAGATTTGCGGCAACTTTTTGATGATGTGTTGGAGCTGGCCAAATCGCAGCCGCCGCAAAAACGTTATTCAGAGATCGTTCAAAAGACGATCCAGCTGATTGAAGAAGGCTACACTCATGATTTGACGGTCAAATCAGCGGCAGAAGAACTGCACGTTAGCGTTGTTTATTTGGGGCAACTCTTTAAGAAAGAAACGGAAATGAGCTTTAATCAGTACGTCAATCTGGTGCGCATCAAGCAAGCCCAACAGCTGCTGCTTCATTCGAAAGCCACGATCAGTGAGATCGGCGATCGTATTGGTTACAACAATACCAACTATTTTTCGAAGATGTTTAAGAAGTTAAATGGCTTGACCCCCAAAGAGTTTCGCGATACCTATGAACAGCATTATGAATCCCTTGATTGAATTTAGATTTCTTCAAAAAAAATCCGGTTTTTGTGATTAAATGATAGTAATTGTGACGCTTTCACGGTAAACTAAGAGAGGAAAAATAAAGAAGAGAGCGTGATGTTGTGAAAGAAACCAAAAAATTTGCACAAGTTTTGATAGGTACCGGGCTGATTGCGTTAGCCATATCCTTATTGATCACTGCCCATCAAGGATATGATACGATCAGTACGTTTTTGTTAGGAATTTTGAATTTTATCGATGTCCCCTTTTGGATAGCCAGTTTGTGTTTTAACATTGTTGTTTTGTTGATCGTTGCAGTCTTTGATCGTGCCGAATTAGGCATTGGCAGTTTTATCAACGGGATCGGCTTAGGCTTGTTGATTGGGATCTTTGAACCAGTGATGGACAAAGTATCAATTCATTTGCCTTTCTACCCATGGATCGCTATTTTCGCTGCACCGATCTTATTTGGCATCGGCGCCGGCATTTACGTTTCTTCCAACAAAGGTTCAGCGGCGTTAGAAGCCTTGACGGCCTTGATCTATAAACGAAGCAAATTGACCCAAAAAACGATCCGTATCGGCTTGGATGCTGCGATGGTCTTGATCGGTTTTGCGTTAGGCGCCAGTGTTGGGTTAGGTACTCTCTTGTGTATCGTCTTTATTGGCCCAATCTTTGAAGCCACCATGAAAACCATCGCTGCCCGAAGGAAAAACGCCTAGCCTTGAGAATAAGTCGGAAAAAGCTGTCTGTGAGGGCAGCTTTTTTGCTGCTTCCATTTAAGGAAATCATCTGAAGAAAGAGGAATCCTGATTTCCTTAAGATTCTCTGTTAAAAAAAGTGTTTTCTCCATGGTTACTGTCTTATTGGACTTGGTATACTGATAAGACGAGTAAAGGAGAAGTGAAAATGAAAAGTTATCGTTCGACGATTGCGGCTTGCTTTGTAGGGTACATCGTTCAAGCCGTCATCAATAATTTTGCCCCCTTATTATTTTTGACCTTTCAAAGCCAATACCAGCTACCGATCAGCCAGATTACTTTGCTGGTTAGTTTTAACTTTTTGACCCAGTTAGCCGTCGATTTTGCAGCAATCTTTTTTGTAGACCGCATCGGCTATCGAGTGTCGATCGTAGCCGCGCATTTTTTTGCAGCGATCGGCTTGATTGGTCTAGCCGTTTTTCCCTTATGGTTTCCGACCCCGTTTAGCGGATTGTTAGCAGCGGTTTTGTTGTATGCCATTGGCGGTGGCTTGCTGGAAGTCTTAGTCAGTCCCATCGTTGAAGCCTGTCCAACGGAACATAAGGAAAAAACGATGAGCATGCTGCACTCGTTTTATTGCTGGGGGTACGTGGGGGTCGTTTTGTTCTCAACGGCGTTCTTCATGGTATTCGGTATTCAACAGTGGCCAATTTTGGCGATCATCTGGGCGCTGATCCCGTTGGTCAATTTGTATTTCTTTACCAAAGTCCCGTTGGCGCCAATCGTTGCCGAAGGAGAACGAGGGTTGACCACTCGGCAGCTCTTTTCCTTGAAAAGCTTTTGGCTGTTTCTGGTGATGATGGTCTGTGCTGGAGCCAGCGAACAAGCAGTCAGCCAATGGGCATCAACCTTTGCTGAACAGGGCTTAGGTGTTAGTAAGACACTAGGCGATTTGGCAGGACCGATGGTTTTTGCCTTGATGATGGGGATCTCCCGCTTGCTTTACGGCAAATTTGGAGAACGAATCGATTTGAAACGCTTTATGTTTTTGAGTGTTTTGCTTTGCCTACTGGCGTATATGATGATCGGCTTTGCTTCATTGCCATTGATCGGGTTCCTTGGCTGCGGCTTAAGCGGTTTTGCCGTAGGGATCATGTGGCCGGGGGTCTTTAGTCTTTCTGCGCAATACATTCGCAACGGCGGGACGGCGCTATTTGCTTATTTGGCATTAGCGGGAGATCTAGGATGTTCAATCGGACCCGCTGTCGTCGGTAGCATCGTCGAATGGACGGGACAACAGCTGCAGGTTGGGATTTTAGGTGCGATCATTTTCCCGATCATCTTGCTGGCAGGAATTTATTTGGTTCAACAAATGCACAAAAAACGACAGCTTCCGTTGCTGGTTTTTCAAGAATCCACAAAAGAATAAAAAAATTTTGGAGCAAATGCCGTCTTTTCATGGTATTTGCTTTTTGTTTTCTGAAATTCCTCTAGTCAAGATAGTTTCTATCCGCTATACTTTGACTTATTCATTTAAAAAGGAAGTGATGTTGTGAAAAGTCAATTGAAAAAAGAAATCAGTTTTTTTGGGGCATTATCGACAGTAATGGGAACGGTGATTGGCGCCGGCGTGTTTTTCAAAGCAGCGGCTGTGGTCCAGCAGACCCAATCGACTGGATTGACCTTGTTGGTTTGGCTGCTTGCCGGCTTTCTAACGATTTGCGGCGGCTTGACCGTGGCAGAGTTAGCGACGGCGATTCCTGAGACCGGCGGACCTATTCGATATATCGAAAGAATTTATGGGAAATTACCCTCCTTTTTATTAGGCTGGGCACAAAGTATCATTTACTTTCCAGCGAACGTGGCGGCTTTAAGTATTATTTTCGCAACACAATGTTTGAACTTATTTCATCTACCTAGCAATTATTTGCTTCCTTTATCGATTTTGACCGGAACGAGTGTGACCTTGATTAATCTTTTGGGAACAAAAGCTGCAGCTCAAGTCCAGTCCGTCACCTTAGCAGTCAAGCTGATTCCGATTGCGGTGATTATCGTGGCTGGCCTGATGACACCAGGGCAAGTATCGGTCTCATTGGTGGATTTTTCTTCCAATACTCAAGGCTCCCTTGCAGCTGGTATCAGTAGTGCCCTCTTAGCAACCCTTTTTGCTTATGATGGCTGGATGGGGGTCGGCAATGTCGCTGGAGAAATGAAGCGACCCGAAAAAGATTTGCCTAAAGCCATCATCTTTGGGCTGAGTTTTGTCACCTTGGTGTACGTGTTGATCAATGTTGCGTTTTTAAAAACATTGCCGATCGATCAAATCGCTGGTAATTTGAACAGTGCCTCAGAAACTGCGATGGCCTTGTTCGGCAGTTTTGGCGGAAAACTGGTCACGATCGGTATCTTGATCTCTGTTTATGGCGCATTGAACGGCTATACAATGACTGGCTTGCGGGTCCCATATGCGATGGCGTTGGAAGATGAGATTCCTTTCAGTAAGACCTTTGCGACCCTAAGCAAAACCACCAATGCACCCTATGCGGCGGCCTTTTTACAATTAGGGATCGCTTGTATCATGATGCTTTTAGGCACCTTTGATCTTTTGACCGATATGCTGGTTTTTGTTATGTGGTTCTTTAGTGTATTATTGTTTGTAGGAGTTTTTCGTTTGCGAAAAACAGAACCGCAGATGAAGCGTCCGTATAAAGTTCCCTTCTATCCAATCATTCCCTTGATTGCGATTTTAGGTGGCTGTTTTATCTTGATCATGACCTTGATCACTGACACGTGGTTAGCAGTCGTGGGAATCGGCGTGACGTTACTAGGAATTCCCGTTTTTTATGGAAAAGCAAAAGGAAAAGCGAGAGGGGCGAAAGAATGAAGATCGTTGTACTTGATGGCTATGCGTTGAATCCAGGGGATTTGGCTTGGCAAGGGTTTGAAGAATTAGGAGAGGTGACGGTGTATGATCGTACCTCATATACAGATAAACAAGAAATAATTGATCGAATCGGTGATGCCGAAGCGATTTTGACAAATAAAACACCGATCACCGCTGATGTGCTCAAAGCATGTCCGCAATTGACCTACATTGGGGTACTAGCAACTGGATACAATGTCGTTGATTTGGCAGCAGCGAGGGAACAAGGAATCACCGTGACCAATATTCCTAGCTACAGTACCAATGCAGTGGCACAAGCGACCTTTGCTTTGCTGCTGGAAGTGACGAACCAAGTGGGACACCATAATCGTTCCGTGCATCAGGGTGACTGGCAAACCAGCAAAGATTTTTCTTATTGGCAGACGCCATTGATGGAATTGGCAGGCAAAACGATTGGGCTGATTGGATATGGTGCGATCGCTCAAGCAGTTGCCACGATCGCACATGCGTTTCAA
The DNA here is from genome assembly GCF_002850555.1 of Enterococcus sp. CR-Ec1. Lineage (NCBI taxonomy): Bacteria > Bacillati > Bacillota > Bacilli > Lactobacillales > Enterococcaceae > Enterococcus > Enterococcus sp. CR-Ec1. The sequence goes on along the minus strand of NZ_CP025223.1, from coordinate 2,541,495 downwards.
TTGAAAGTAATCTACTTTAATCATCGACCAAAACCAGCACAAGCTGCTTGGGCAAAACAAGTGTCGTTGGCGGAACTGTATCAAGAAGCAGATATCATTAGCCTTCATGTTCCACAGTTTCCTGAGACAGAAAAAATGGTCGATCGCACAGCATTGGCACAAATGAAACCTTCTGCGATCCTGATCAATACCTCGCGTGGCGGCTTGATCGATGAAGCGGCAGTTGCTGAAGCGCTGCAAACTGGGCAGATCGCAGCCTTGGCGGCAGATGTCGTCTCGAAAGAACCGATTGCAGCGGACAATCCCTTGTTGCAAGCACCAAATTGCTATTTGACGCCGCATATCGCTTGGGCGCCCGTCGAAACCCGACGTCGTTTGATGGGGATCGCTGTGGCGAACTTAAGCGGCTTTAAAGCAGGGACGCCACAAAACGTCGTGTAAGCAAAACGAGCAAAAGGACTTTGACAAAGCAGGCGACTAGCAAAGCAGTTAGTCTCGCCAACACAGTAACCATTTCGACCAGTCATCCAGCCTCACAAGGTGATTGGTCGTAGGACTGGTGGTTTGTCTAAGTCTTTTTTTGCTGAAAATGAAAGGAGACGGTCTTGAAAAAGTATTATTATCTAGCGGCCTTTGTTAGCTTGCTGGTCTTGAGCTGGCTGATTCAAACCCAAAGTAGCCGCTTTTATACACAGCCGATCATAGAAGTACAAACGGTTCAAGTCACCGCCGACCAGCAGCAGATTCAAGGGATCCTTCGCAACGGAGAAGAAGCTGGGGCACTGCGGACAGTCACTACGCAATACACCCCCAACGGTGCGATTCATCCGTTGTATCAGACCGGACAACAGCTGCTTTTGCAAAAAGAAGGGGATGGCTGGCAGGTACAAACACAAAAACGGGATGGGTATCTCTTTTTCTTCCTTGCCTTATTCCTGATGGCAGTAGTCGCAATTGGTGGCAAAAAAGGCTTACGGGCTTTGCTTAGTATCTTTGTGAATACTGGCTTGCTGCTCCTTTTTCTTTGGTTTCACAAAGGCAACAGCTCCTTTTCATTGGTCTTTTTGATGATCGTTTTTACGATCGTCTCGTTGGTTATGACGATGGGGATTTCTTATGGCTTTCGCACGATCGACAGCCGCAAAATCATTGCCTCCTTAGCCAGCGTTCTCTTGGCGTTTTTTCTCTGTCGATTCGCCATGGATCTTTTGCAAGATCATGGGTTGCGCTATGAAGAAATGTCGTTTCTGACCCGTCCGTATCGCAGTGTCTATCTAGGGAGTCTGCTGATTGGCGCGATTGGTGCCAGCATGGACAATATCGTCATGCTGATTGCCAGTCTAGATGAGATCCAGCGCATCAATCCCCAGACGAGCCGCAAGGAACGATTAGCGATCGGTCGGTCCATCGCGCAAGATACGACTTCTTCGATGATCAATGTCTTGTTGTTTGCTTATTTAAGTGGGAGTATGCCAGCGCTATTGTTTTACCTAGCAAATGGCTGGCTGCTGTCGCAAGCATTGCCAATGCATCTTTCTTTAGAAATAGTGCGTACAGTATGCGGCGGCTTTGCGTTGGTTTTATCGGTACCGTTGACGCTCCTTTGCTTTGAACTACAAAGGAGGAAAGCAAAATGAATGTTTTGTTTGTGTTGATCTTGCTTTTTCTCTTGCTGACTTTCGCTGTTTTTCGGATCGAAGGGCTGTTTCAAGTCACTGGTCTGTTTATGAATGTGGCTGTCTTTCTAGCGCTGCTGGTCCTGATTGACCGAGGGGCACCGATCTTACCAGCGGCTTGTGTTGCCTTTTTAGCCGTGGCGGCGATCACCTTGTTTTTCGTGAACGGCGTCAATCAGAAAACCAAAATTGCCTTTGTCTGTGTGTTGGTCTTTCTAGGGCTTTTTCTACTATTATTTCCTCTGGTGCTCTCTGCAATGAATCTTCATGGGTTTTCGGCAGAGGAACTCGATGAGTTGGCGATGTATTCCTTTGATGTAGCTATCGATTTTAAGACATTGATGACTGCGATCATTTTGATGAGTTTTTCGGGGGCGGTGGCAGATGGGAGTATGGCGATCAGCACTGCGACCTATGAACTTTTTCAAGCAAACCCGCAAGTCTCAATCAAGGCATTAAGTAAAAGTAGTATGACCGTGGTATCAGACGTATTGTCTTCGACGATCAATACCTTATTGTTTGCCTTTATGGGAAGTAATCTGGCGTTGATTGCGTGGTTTCAAGATTTGTCGATCTCCTTTGGTGAAATGATCAATTCAAAGGCGTTCGTCTCAGAATTGATCGTTTGTTTGATCACGGGGCTGGCAGCGGTGATTATTTTACCCATCACCGCATGGGCAGCGAGTTGGTATTTTTGGAAAAGGAACCGAATGGAATAGAAGGGAGCGCAACAACTATGGAACCACTAATTGAAACCGAGCGATTATTGTTGCGAGAAATGAGTCATGACGATCGTCCAGCGATTGAAAAGATTTTGCAAGATCCAGAAGTCATGATTGCCTATGAAGGACCCTTCAGTGAGCAGGAAGTCACTGGTTGGATCGACAAACAGCTGCAACGCTATCAAAACGATCACATTGGCTTGTGGCTAGTGATTGAGAAAGCATCCGGGCAAGCGATCGGTCAATGCGGCTTGACGTGGCAAGACGTCAAGGGAGAAGCTGTTTTAGAAATTGGGTACTTGTTTCAAAAGAACTTCTGGCATCATGGGTTTGCCACAGAAGCCGCCCAGGCTTGTAAAGACTATGCGTTTGGAACGCTGAATGCCGATATTGTTTATTCGATCATTCGTGAGTCCAATCAAGCCTCCATAAATGTGGCATTGCGCAATGGAATGAAGCTGGTGGATCGCTTTGTTAAACACTATCGACAAGTGGACATGCCGCATCTTGTGTATGCTGTGGCGAAAGAGATGTGAAAAACGAAAGAATGCTTTTTTCGATTTAGACAATGAAACGCCCCTAGAAAGTTAGCTTTTTCTAACTTTCTAGGGGCGTTTTTTAAGCTTGCGTAAAGCTTTTTCGCTCGATGAGTTCAGCCCCTAAAAGGACTGTTTTGGTGATCGCTCGAGGATGAACGATCTGATCCACCAGCAAATCGATCGCGGTTTTGGCGATTTCCTCCACATCGATGTTAAACGTTGTTAGTGGGGGAGCCACAAATTTTGCGATCTCATTGTCATTGATACTGATTAATTCCAAGCGATCAGGAATGATGATAGATCGTTCATTTAACGCTTGGAGCACACCAACTGCGACGGTGTCAGAAGCCACAAAGAGCGCCTCTGGCAAATTGTCACCAAGGGATTCCACCATTTTTTTCGCCAAACGATAGCCGGTTTCAACGGAAAAATTGCCACCACTAAATAAGAACGCCTCATCGAACGCATCTCGACGAGCCAGCGTTTGACGGAAGATGATCTCGCGACTATCCATTTCTGCACGTTGAGTATCAGGATTTAGATAAGCGCCACCAATAAAGCCGATCTTTCGGTATCCTTTTGTTAAAAACAGATCGATCGCCAGTTGCGTCATTCGATCAGTATCGGGTTTGACCGTATCGAACAGCTCTGGACAGGGGTTGATTTCCAAAAGGACACCATAGGGGCAAACGGATTTGAACTGCTGCGTTTCTTTCTCAGTGAAAGAGCCAATCCCAATAAACCCCGCGACCTCTTGCAATGTTTCTAAAACATCATCTTCATGGGTGATCAGTTGAATTTCCAAATTGTTGATTTTCGCATATTTTTCTAAAGAGATTCGCAATTGTCGAAAATAGACATCTTGAAGCTCTTCTTGTTCTGTCAGCCAGAAAAGGACGGCGATTTTTTCTAGTGTTGTTTTTATTTTTGAGCGATCATAACCTAGTGATAAAGCGGTATGAATAATTTTTTGACGCGTATCGGCTGCGATCGACAACGATTCGTCGCCTTTCAATAATCGGGAAACAGTCGCTTGTGAAAAGCCTGATTGCTCGGCAATTTTTTTTATTGTAACCAATCTTCTTCACCTCTTTCTTCTAGTATACGCTAACAACTTTACCAAGTAAATGAATTTACTAAATATATTTACTGAATAGTGGAAGTTAGTAACATAGAGGTATTTCGAAAAAAAAAAATTTGTGTGATAAACCTTGATTTTATCCGTTTATTTACTCCATTGAAGAAATTAATTTAGTAAAACTATTTACATATTAAGTAAAATAATTTATTATAAATGAGAAGATAGCGTTTGCAAAAATAAAGAAAAGGTGGAGAAATGATGATGAAAAAAATGTCTCGAGTTCTTTTTTTAAGTGTAGCAGCTTTAGGATTAGGTGCTTGCGGTCCACAAAGCGAAGGGACAGATAGTACTGCAGCAAATAGTGGCAGCGATAAGGACTATGATCTATTGGTCTGGGAAGACCAAGCAAAATCAGCTGGGATTGAAGAGGCAGTCAAACAATTTGAAGAAGAACACGATGTGACGATCAAAGTGGTCGAAAAAGCCTATGGTGGACAGATTGAAGATTTACGATTGGATGGACCCGCTGGTACAGGTGCGGATGTCATCACAATTCCTGGTGATCAAATCGGTACATCAGTTACCGAAGGGTTGTTGAAAGAATTAACAGTCGATCAAACGCTACAAGATCTGTATACGGAATCAGCAATGCAATCGCAAATCGTTGATGGCAAAGTTTACGGCTTACCAAAAGCGGTTGAAACACAAATTTTGTATTATAACAAAGAGCTAATTTCCGAAGAAGACTTGCCACAGACAACGGATGAGTGGCTAGAGTATTCTAAATCTGTTTTAGGTGCTGACAGTTATGGGTTACTGGCATTATGGGATCAAATTTATTACGCACAAGGTGTATTGAGCGGTTATGGCGGTTATGTTTTTGGCGAGAATGCCGATGGATCCTATGACCCTGAAGATATTGGATTAGCTAATGAAGGTGCGATCGAAGGAGCGGACTATATCCAACAGTTTTATGATGCAGGTGTTTTTCCATCCGGATTGGTCGGTGAACAAGGAATCAATGTGTTGGACTCTTTATTTACGGAAGGAAAAGCTGCAGCTGTCGTCTCGGGACCATGGAACTTGTCTCCTTATAAAGAAGCGGGCATCGACTATGGTGTGAAAGAATTGCCATTATTAGGGAATGGTGAACATATGGGCTCCTTTATCGGTGTCAAAAGCTACAACGTAAGTAGCTATTCCCAAAACCCTGAATTAGCTGAAGCGTTCGTGAAATTTATCAGCAATGAGGAGAATTCAAAAGTCCGTTATGAAAAAACACAAGAAGTACCAGCGGTTGCTTCTTTGGCAGATGATCCATCAGTTCAAGAAAGTGAAAGTGCTGCAGCCATCGCCGCTCAGTCCCAACACGCAGAACTAACACCAGGGATCACTGAAATGAATTCAGTATGGGAACCAATGGATGCCGCATTGCAAACCATTGCTACTGGAAAGGCTGAACCGAAAACAGCTCTACCACAGGCAGTCGATCAGATCAAATCAGCCATTGCAGCAATTCAAAACTAAAAAGTCGTTACGAGGACAAACGTTTCGGATGGTGATTCAGCACTAGGAATCAAGTAATGCCGAACGAAACGTTTGTCAGCGGCTTTTTCTTACAGGGGGCGAAAATGTGAAAAACACGCAGTCGTATGCAAAACGAGCAATGTTATTCTCGATAATACCAGGATTCGGTCAATTTTATAATCGGCAAAAAATCAAAGGCGCTTTATTTTTCTTCTTTTTTGCTATGTATCTTGTCGTCTTTAAAGATTTATTTAATATGGGACTTTGGGGCATCGTGACATTAGGCGTGGAAGTGCCGAGAGACAATTCCATCTTTTTATTAGCAGAAGGATTAGTTGCCTTGATCGTCATCGGTTTTGGTCTGTTGTTCTATTATTTAAACATCCGTGATGCCTATAAAAACGGCGAATTAAGAGACAATGAGCTACCAGTCAACTCTATCCGTGAAAGCTACCAGGCACTATTAAGAGAAGGCTATCCTTATTTAATGAGTAGCCCAGCATTTTTCTTACTCGTGTTTTCTGTTATTTTTCCGATTCTCTTTAGTATCGCGTTAGCTTTTACGAACTATGATCTCTATCATTCTGCACCTGCCAATTTAGCAGATTGGGTGGGATTAGAGACCTTTAAGAAGATTTTTACTGTCGATATTTGGCGTAGTACCTTCTTCAATGTTCTAGGCTGGACAGTTATCTGGACCTTGATCGCCTCAACGTTACAAGTTTCTATCGGAATATTTTTAGCGGTGCTGGTGCATCAAAAAGAACTACGATTCAAAAAGTTCTTTCGAACGATTTTGATCCTCCCATGGGCAGTTCCGGGATTTGTTACGATCTTGGTATTTTCAGGAATGTTCAATGATTCCTTTGGTGCGATCAATAATACGATTTTGAATTTCTTCCAGATTTCACCGATTCCTTGGCTAACGAGTGCGAATTGGACCCGTTTAGCTTTGTTACTGATTCAAGGCTGGCTAGGCTTTCCGTATATTTTTATCGTGACTACAGGGACGCTGCAATCCATTCCTGATGATTTGTATGAGGCGGCGACCATCGATGGTGCTTCAGCTATGCAAAAATTCCGACGAATCACATTGCCATTACTGCTTTATGCAATGGCACCAATTTTGATTACGCAATATACGTTTAACTTCAACAATTTCAATATCATTTATCTGTTTAATTCTGGTGGGCCGGCAGTTCCTGGTTCGACCGCTGGTGGTACCGATATTTTGGTTTCATGGATCTATAAGCTCACGATGCAAAATAGTCAATATGCACTAGCAGCAGCATTGACGATTCTCTTATCGATCGTCGTGATCGCGATTGCTTTATGGCAATTCCGCCGAACAAATTCATTCAAGGAGGTTGGATAACATGAAGGCAGCAAGTATGAAAAAACAAAAATTTGTCCGCCTATCCTTGACGTATCTCGTACTGATTTTTACGGTAGTGGTGATCGTCTACCCTTTACTATGGACGATCGGTGCTAGTTTTAATCCTGGGAACAGTTTAATAAGTACGAGTCTGATTCCGACGAGTCCGACATTAAGTCACTACACGAAATTGTTTGCTGGCGACAATTCGCTATATTATAGTCAATGGTATTTGAATTCATTGAAAATCAGTGTATGCACTATGTTCCTGTCACTGATCTTTGTCTCCATGACGGCTTATTCCTTTTCACGGTTTCGTTTTACAGGCCGTAAAAATGGATTGATGCTGTTCTTACTACTACAAATGATCCCGCAGTTCTCTGCCTTGATCGCAATTTTTGTACTGGCGCAAATGCTCGGCTTGATCAATAGTCATTGGTTGCTGATCTTGATTTACGTTGGGGGTCAGATTCCCATGAACACGTACTTATTGAAAGGATATTTTGACTCGATTCCGTTAGATTTAGACGAGAGTGCCAAGATAGATGGTGCAAGCAATACGCGAATATTCTGGCAAATTTTGATTCCATTATCTCGACCAATGCTCGCAGTGGTTGCCATGAATGGTTTCACCGGACCACTGGGAGACTTTGCCCTGTCTTCAGTGATTTTACGTAATCCTGAGTACTATACATTACCCATCGGGTTATACAAATTAGTCACGGATAAAATGGGTGCCAGCTATACGACTTTTGCGGCAGGGGCCATTTTGATCAGTATTCCGATCGCGCTCGTCTTTATTGCATTACAAAAACATTTTGTCACCGGTTTGACCGCTGGCGGTACAAAAGGATAGGAAGAGAAGATGATAAGATATAACTTAGAAGAACGCTTTTTACATGGTGGGGATTATAATCCTGACCAGTGGCTAAATTATCCCGAGATCTTAGCCAAAGATTTAGAACTAATGGAAAAAGCTCATGCTAATACATTTTCCCTTGGTATTTTTGCTTGGAGTGCCTTAGAGCCAGCAGAAGGGGTGTTTCAATTTGAATGGTTAGACAAAATCATGGATCAGCTCGCCGAACGAAACAGTAACGTCATTTTAGCGACGCCAAGCGGTGCGCGTCCTGCCTGGTTGTCTAAAGCATACCCTGAAGTTCTCCGGACCAATGAAAAACGGGAAAAAATGTTACACGGTGGGCGACACAATCACTGTTTTTCTTCGCCAATCTATCGTGAGAAAGTGGCGATCATCAATCGGAAATTAGCTGAACGCTACCACGATCACCCAGCACTATTGATGTGGCATATTTCCAATGAGTATTCTGGAGATTGTCATTGTCCTATTTGCCAAGAAAACTTTCGTCAGTGGGTCAAGCAGAAGTATCAAACGCTAGCAGCTTTGAATGAGGCCTGGTGGGGACCGTTCTGGAGCCATACGATCACCGATTGGTCGCAAATCGAATCTCCTTCACCGATCGGCGAAATGCAAGTTCATGGACTAAATCTAGACTGGCATCGTTTTGTAACCGATCAGACTATTGATTTCTATGAACATGAGATCAAAGACATTCGTCGTTTGTCTCCAGATGTGCCGATCACAACGAATTTCATGGCAGATACCCGTGATTTGATTCCCTTTTATAGTCTTGATTATGGAAAATTTGCCCAGCATGTGGATGTCATTAGTTGGGACTGTTATCCTGCTTGGCATAATGATTGGGGAACGACAGCCGATTTGGCAAGTAAGGTTGGGTTTATCAATGATCAATATCGTAGCTTGAAAAAGCAACCATTTTTGATCATGGAATCAACCCCTAGTGGTGTGAATTGGCATCCAGTCAACCGCACGAAACGCCCCGGGATGCATCTGTTGTCTTCTATGCAATTTATTGCTCACGGTTCAGACAGTAATCTTTATTTTCAATGGCGAAAATCTCGAGGCTCATCTGAGAAGTTCCATGGGGCCGTCGTGGACCATGACAACGACGAGCAAAATCGTGTTTTTCAAGATGTAGCAGAAGTGGGGAAAGCCTTAGAAGAAATCAAAGAAATCAAAGGATTGCACAAAAAAGCCAAAGTGGCGATCATCTATGATTGGGATAACAATTGGGCGCTCAATGATGCGCAAGGTTTTGGTTTGGAGAGCAAACGCTACCCACAAACGTTGCAAGAGCATTATCGCTATTTTTGGGATCATGACATCGCGGTTGATGTCATCACGAAAGACCATGACTTTGATGCCTACCAATTGATCATCGCTCCGATGCTTTACCTCTTACCAAAAGAAACTATGAAAAAATTTCAACAGTATACGAAAAATGGCGGGACACTGGTTTCCACTTATTTGACGGGGATCGTGAATGAAACGGACTTGACCTATTTAGGAGGATGGACCCAAGAGTTAGAAGAACTGTTTGGTGTGTCTGTGAAAGAAATCGATACGTTATATCCGAAACAAAAAAATATGCTTTTAATGAAGGAACAGCAGTACCAAATTCATGATTATTGTAGTATTGTCCAAACAAACACCGCCCAAACGTTAGGGGTGTACGGTGCAGATTTTTATCAAGGTCAAGCTGCAGTGACCGTAAATGATTATGGTGAAGGAAGTGCCTACTATCTTGGGGGACGGACGGATCAAGCCTTTTTGGAAGACTTCTATCAAGAAGTAACACAACAGCTTCGCTTACAAAATGAGTGGGTCCGCCAAGGTTCAACGAACGTGTCGATTCAAAGTAGAGAAAGTCAGCAAGAGCAGCTCGCTCCGACTACCTATTATTTTGTGATGAATTTTTCCGAAGAAAATCAAGAAGTAGAGGTAGCAACTTCAGGAATCGACTTGCTTACAGGAAAAACGACAAACCAACTTCTTCAGTTGGCGCCTTATGAGGTGCAGATCATCAAAGTGACAGCATAAGATCAATAAAACTATTGTGTCAATTATATGAGAAAAAAGAAGTACTAACGCTGATGAAAAGCGTTAGTACTTCTTTTTTATAGAGAATGGTTTAATTTTCTTGCGCAAATTCGGCAGCTTTTGTTCCTGCTTGGCGTCCGAAGATGATGATATCGGCAACTGCATTTCCGCCAATTCGGTTTTCACCATGCAACCCACCAGTTACTTCTCCGGCTGCAAAGAGACCTGGAATGATCTCGTTATCCGTAGCGATCACTTCTGTGTTCGTGTTGATCTTCACGCCGCCCATCGTGTGGTGGATACCAGGAGCAATGGCGATGGCATAGTAAGGTCCTGTTGACAAATCGTTGTCCATTGCTGTGCTGCGTCCAAAGGCTTCGTCTTCACCAGCAGCCACACTGCTGTTCCAGGTAGCGATCGTTTCAGCAAGCGCTGCTTCTGGCATGTCCAATTCTTTTGCTAATTCTTCGATCGTGTCAGCGGATTTGACTAACCCTTGTTGCTCGTAAAAATCAATGGCTGTTACGCGTTCTTTGACACCTGCATCAAAAACTAACGTTGCCGATTTTTCAGGTAGGGCAATAATCGCTTCAGAGACTTTGTCTCGTGTTTCCATTTCATTGAAGAACCGTTCGCCTTCTTGATTGACCAAGATCGCGCCTTCTCCACGGACAGCTTCAGTGATCAACAGTGATTTAGACTGATCCACTGTTGGGTGGATTTGGATTTGCTCTAAATCAACCGTTTGTCCGCCTAACGCTTCGATCATTTTGATTCCATCACCAGTCGAACCCTCTTGGTTCGTTGTCACGTAGTCTGCCAATTCTGGTTTGTACTCGGTGATCATGTCGAAATTGGCACCGAAACCGCCTGTTGTAACGACAACTGCTTTGGCATCAATGGTTTGTTCGTTTCCTTCTACTTCAACGGTCACCCCGTTGACTTGACCATCTTCTTCATTGATTTCTTTGACATCGGCATTTACAAAAATTGGGATTTCCAATTCATGGATGTTGCGCATCAAGCCATCAACTAAGTATTCCCCAACCGCGGAACCATCAGATGGACGGTGCGTTCTTTTTTCACTCATCCCGCCAGTCGTTGTTAAGTTGTCTAAAGTGATACCCATGGAATCTAACCAATCGATCGCTTCTGCTGAATGATCCACAAAGTAGCGCAACAATTCTTCATCATTGGTGTTGTGACCGCCAGCTAATGTTTCTTCATAGAATAGATCGTTTGAATCTTCAATGCCTTCTGCTTCTTGGAATTTGGTTTCTGAAGCGTTCATTCCTGCAGAAGATTTCAATGTATTCCCACCAGAAATTGGCATTTTTTCTAAAATAACTGGGTTTGCGCCAGCTTCCTTTGCTTGGATCGCAGCGGCCATTCCAGCGCCACCCGCACCGACAATCACGACATCGTAGCTGTCTGCAAGTTCGCTAGGGTCTGTGTATTCTTGACCAGATGCAGCTGAAGTTGCATCTGTTTCTTCATTAGCAGATGAACCAGTACTTGTGCTGCTGCTTGTTTGTGAATCAGCGCCACAAGCACTCAAAGTTGCTAACGAGGTTAGGACTAATAGTGTTTGGAAAATTTTCTTCATTGTTTTTATTCCTCCTAAAACTTTTTCCAAATCAAAGACTAACATAGTTGTCATGTTATTTTTAGGTTTTGTTCGAAAAATCACATAATAATTAGAAAAGTTTAATTTATAAAGCGTTTTAGTCGAGATGAAAGGGTTTCTTGGTCATCATAAAAAAGAGTAGATTCGTGAATTTGTGGAAATAGAAGAATTACTGATTCTTTGATTTGTTTGGTATTAATCATGAAGGGAGTATGAAATGAGATTTGATTTTTCTCTTTTCTGTTATTGAAAAAAAGTACGTCACTGAGGTGCCGAGGAACGATCTCTTTTATTGAAAATAAATTAAACGCTTTGCGATCAAAAGATAGAAAGAAATTAGTGGAATCAGTATTTGTGGTCGCCAATTTTTATTCAATAAATAGAGATAGAATCTTGGGTTTCAAGAACCATTGCCAAAAAATTGCGGTGTTTCTTAAAAAAATCAAGAGAACTGTCTTGCAAAACCAATCCTTTCTTGTATAATAAAAATAAGTTAGGTCTACCTAAAAAATAAATAAACTATCCTTAACTATGGAAATGGAGTGAAAATAATGATTACTTTTTCAGAAATATCCGCAGCCTATGATGGCAATCATCAAGTGATCTCGGATTTGTCGTTTCAAGTAGAGAAACCAGCGATCGTAGGGATCATCGGACCAAATGGGGCAGGGAAGTCGACGCTGATCAAAGCGGCGTTGAAGTTGATCCCTTCCAGTGGGAACATGAGTGTCAACAAAAAAGCGTTAAAAGACTTTCAAAAGGAAATTGCCTATGTCGAACAAAAGACTGCGGTTGATTACACGTTTCCGATCACAGTCAAAGAAGTCGTATCTTTAGGCTTGTATCCTAAGATGCGCATGTTCCAAAGAATGTCGGCCAACGATTGGCAGAAAGTGACAGCCGCTCTGGCAGCGGTAGAAATGGAATCCTTTGCGGAGCGTCAGATTGGGGAATTGTCCGGTGGGCAGTTTCAGCGGGTCTTGATTGCTCGAACGTTGGTGCAAGATGCTAACTATATCTTCCTCGATGAGCCCTTTGTAGGGATCGATGCCACCAGTGAAGCGATCATCGTCGGCCTGTTGCGTAACTTGCGAGATGCCGGAAAGACGATTTTTATCGTTCATCATGATCTGGGGAAAATCACCGAATACTTTGATTACTTGGTTTTTCTCAATCAAACCCTGATCGCTGCGGGCCCAGTGAGTGAAGTCTTTACCGAAAGCAATTTGAAGCAAACATTTGGCGATGCGATCATCGTGAAAGGAGGCGTTTAACATGTTGACAAGCTTTTTTACCAGTTTAAGTAACTATCATTTCTTGCAAAATGCCTTGATCACGGCAGTCGCGATCGGAATCGTCGCAGGGGTGATCGGTTGTTTTATTATCTTACGAGGGATGTCCTTGATGGGGGATGCAATCTCTCATGCGGTCTTACCAGGGGTAGCCTTGTCTTATATCTTCGGCGTTCATTTTTTTGTCGGGGCGATCTTCTTTGGGATCTTGGCTTCCATGATTATTACCTATATCGCCAATAACAGCCTGATCAAAAGTGATACGGCGATCGGTATCACCTTTAGTTCGTTTCTAGCTTTAGGGGTTATCTTGATTGGGGTAGCAAACAGTTCGACTGATTTGTTTCACATTTTGTTTGGGAATGTGCTAGCGGTACAAGATAGCGACAAATGGCTGACGATCGCTATCGCTATCCTTGTGCTGGCAGTGATCATCCTTTTCTTCCGTCCACTGTTGATCACGTCTTTTGATCCGATGATGGCAAAGGCTTTTGGGATGAAAGTGCAAGCCTATCACTACTTATTGATGTTCTTATTAACTTTGGTTTCAGTGACAGCGATGCAAAGCGTCGGAACGATCTTGATCGTGGCTTTATTAGTCACTCCAGCAGCAACGGCTTATTTATATACAAAACAATTGAAGCATATGATGATCATCGCAGGGGTTTTAGGTGGTCTCGCCTCATTTATCGGCTTGTTTATCGGGTACAGCTTTAATATTGCCGCAGGATCAAGTATCGTTTTGACCGCAGGAGCCTTTTTCGTGATCGGTTTCTTGTTCTCACCAAAACAAAAGACCAGTCCAGTCAAGCGCTGGTCAGCGACAGCGGTTTTAGCAACGGCAGCTGTAGCCGGTGGCTTCTTTTTGGCACAGCAAAACGGACAGATGGACCAAACAGAAGGGAAACTTTCAGTAGTAGCGACCAATTCGATCATTGCTGATATTACGGAAAACATTGCCGGTGATCGAATCGATCTTCACAGTATCGTACCAGTGGGGCGTGATCCCCATGAATATGAACCTTTAGTGGAAGATGTTCGAAAAGCGACCGATGCTGATCTTATCCTTTATAACGGCTTGAATCTAGAAACTGGCGGCAATGGCTGGTTTACCAAATTGATGAACAATGCCAATAAGGTAGAAAATGAAGATTACTTTGCCGTCAGTGATGGCGTGGATGTGCTTTATTTATCTGATGATGAAGACCACAGCAAAGCCGATCCTCATGCATGGTTAAATCTAGAAAACGGCATAATCTATGCCCGTAACATCGCTCAACGCCTGAGTGAAAAGGACCCTGACAATCGCTCTTTCTATGAAGAAAACCTTGAACGCTACTTGGCTTCATTAGAAGAACTGGATCAGCAAGCGAAGGAAAACTTCCAATCGATTCCTGAAGAGAAGAAATTGATCGTCACCAGTGAGGGAGCCTTCAAATACTTCTCTAAAGCCTATGGTGTACCGTCTGCCTATATTTGGGAAATCAATACCGAAGAAGAAGGTACCCCTGCGCAAATCAAAAACTTAGTGGATCAGCTGCAAAACTCAGCCGTCGCTTCCTTGTTTGTCGAAAGCAGCGTCAATACTCGTCCAATGCAAAGTGTTTCTCGTGATGCGGGCATTCCGATTTTCGGAACCGTCTTTACCGATTCGATTGCAGAACCGGGAGAAGAAGGCGACAGCTACTATAACATGATGAAGTGGAATCTCGAGACGATTTATCAAGGCTTGAATCAATAATACAAAAACATCCTTAGCTCGTTCTGGCTAAGGATGTTTTTTCGTCGTATTTTTGTGCTGGAGAAAAGCAAAGAGATAAAATCCGCAGCCCATCAAGGCAGCAAGAAATGCGATGACAGGAAAGTACAACCCCTGACCGTAAACATAGGCTGTATAAGCAAAGAAGGCGATCAAAAACCAGAGTGTTCCTGAGATGACCATTTTTTGGTTCCTCCTAATTGTTTAAAAGTATTTATTTGGTATATTTTAACACGATAGGGGCAAAAAGAAAATCAGCGAATCGAACGTTTGCTGAAACGATTTGCTGATTTTTTCCCAATTACAACGATGAACAGTTAAGAAACGTTCAATTGCTGTTGCGGTTCTAAATGGTAATAAAGGATCTCTGGCGGGACGCCGAGTCGGGCGGGAATCTTGGTCATACCGACCCCACTGGAAACACTCAATAAGGTCTCATTTCCTAAAAGGTAGAGCCCATCGGTATATTTCAACGCGCCCTTTGTTTTCGCATAATAAAAAGGCAAGCGAATCTGCCCGCCATGGCTATGGCCAGAAAGAATCAAGTCGTAGTTTGGCAGATTGGTGATCCGAGAAACATAATCGGGTTCATGGAGCAAAAGCAGCTGCCATTCTGCTAAGGTTGCTTCATAGGTAAAACTGACTTTCGGACTTTCTATATCGATACCGACAATATTCATCGACGTCTTGTCATCAGAACCAAAAACCGACTCATTATCAAGTAAGGTAAACCCTGCATGCTGGTATATTTCCTTAACAAAGTAATGACCGTCATTCAAATGGTCATGGTTCCCCATAACTGCGATCTTACCCAGAGGCGCTTGCAATTTTTTCAGCTTTTCGATCAGTCGCTTGGTTGAACGATGCGGCCATTTTTTATAATTATCGATCAGATCCCCCGTGATGATGATCAGATCCGGCTTGTTTTGGATCGTTGATCGAATGATGCGATTCATTCGTCTTGGTTTAAACCAACGAGAAAAATGGAGATCACTGATATGGGCAATCACGATATTGCTTTCTGCTTGGTAAAGGTCATAAGCTTTTGAAATATCTAAGACGGTGCGCTTGTCTTTTTTTATGAGATAATGCCGTTGTTTGAGAAGATGCGGTTCAATAATAAAGGAGTAAACTAGCAAGCCCGTAAGGAGGAATGCAATAAGAATGAGGGTGTACATGGCGTGGCTCCTTTTTTGATTTGCTAGTTTCTAGCATAGTAGATTCTTACAAAAAAAGCAATCATACGGAAGCAAAAATAACAAAAAATATCCATCGTATTTCGCTTGATTTTTCCATTAAAAAAGATACAAAAGAAGCTGCAACAGCCTATCTTTTGTATCCTAGATCGCAATTATTTGATTTTCACCAATCGTTTGAAGCGTGCCTTGTGTTTGACAGGGATCAAAGCCATGACACAATCATAAGGGACAGAGATGATCGCCCATGCGAGACTTTTACTTGAAGCAAAGGGATAGTTTTGCTGTAAGACAAAATGGCCACTGATCAAGGCAAAACCGATACTACCGACCCACAGCCATTGCGGGTCCCAATTTGTGAAGTGCTGGAGGGCTGTGATGACAAACGGATAGCCGTAAAAGTACAATGCAGTCAAAACGAAAGTGACATTTTTGGTTAATTGACGCAAGGTCAGTAAGAAAAACAAGCCCGAAAGAACGATACCCAATGGAGGAAACAGACTAACTAAGAAGGAATAAACGATGCCCCATAAGATCATGCCTGGGCCTTTGACGAGAGCAGCTATGACAAAGACAAAAAGTAGGAATAAGAGCTGTTGCGAAAAACTTGCTGCCGTCAAAAGTCCGAAGAAACCAACCAATAACCAGTGAGAAAAAGTCGCTGTTTGATTCTTTTGTGGCGTCTGCTGCTGCAGTTTTAGCCATGTAGCAAAATTGGGGAAATCTTGCTGGAAATTTCGCTGAAAATCGCTATTGAATGCTTGATGGGCATTTTGCTGCCGATAGTAGTGATATTGATTTTTTAACGTGCCTTTAGTTGCTGCTTTTTGGCCAGAAAAAAAGCGGCCGGGATCAATTTTTGATCGTTCCATATTTCCACCTCCATACGATTTCGTTACCCTCAGTATAGAGAAAATCAGCTTCGGCGTCCTCCAACTTTGGGCGGATTTTTTTTGCTTGCTGAAAGTTTTCTTAAACTGCTGAAAAAAGCGGAGAGGATTCGTTTCTTAAACCGTCAAAATATGCTAGAGTATAGAAGGACTAAGGAGGAGATTTCATGATTTTTGATTCTCATACACATTTGAATGCAGAACAGTTTAACGAAGACATTCCCGAAACCGTCGCCCGTGCGCATGAACTAGGAGTAACGGAGATGGCGGTCGTCGGTTTCGATCAGCCAACGATTGAAAAATCGTTAGCATTAAGCAAAGAATATCCTGGCATTTACAGCATTATCGGTTGGCATCCCACCGAAGCTGGTTCTTATACCCCGCACGTAGAAACCTATTTGCAAGAGCGCTTGGAACGACCAAAAGTCGTTGCCCTAGGTGAAATCGGTTTAGACTACCATTGGATGGAAGATCCGAAAGAAGTTCAAGAAAAGGTCTTTCGTCGGCAAATGGCAATCGCTCGTGAACATCAGCTGCCCATCAGTATTCATACCCGTGAAGCCTTAGAAGATACCTATGCGATCTTAAAGGATGAAAAAGTCCAAACAATCGGTGGTATTATGCACAGCTTTAGTGGAGACGGAGAATGGGCGAAAAAGTTCTTGGATCTAGGAATGTACATTTCCTTTAGTGGTGTCGTGACCTTCAAAAAGGCCACGGAGGTACAAAAAGCTGCACTAGTCGTACCACAAGATCGGCTACTCGTTGAGACTGACGCGCCGTATTTAGCCCCTGTTCCTTATCGCGGCAAACGCAATGAACCCGGCTATACCCATTATGTGGTGGATAAAATCGCGGAGCTGCGGCAAGAAGCGGTCGCTGATGTTGCGGCCTACACGACAAAAAATGCCCACCGCTTGTTTAGGATCAATGACTGATAAACCGAAAATCGAAGAAATCATTGTCGTCGAAGGCAAAGACGACACCCGTCGATTGCAAGAAGTGTTCGAAGTAGATACGATCGAAACGATCGGTTCAGCGATCGATGATACGATCCTTGATCAAATCGAGCATGCCCAAGAGACACGAGGGGTCATCGTGTTTACCGATCCCGATTTTTCGGGAGAAAAGATCCGCAAAATCATTATGGAAGTGGTTCCGGATGCCAAGCATGCCTTTTTACCGCGCAGTCAGGCAGCACCGAAAAGCAAAGGCAGTTTGGGCGTGGAACACGCCAGCCATGAAGCATTGAAAGAAGCCTTGCGAAAAGTCGTAACCCCGATTGCTTCAAATGAAGTCAGTGAAGGAACCATTGATCGCCAACAGTTATTAGCGTATGGCTTGATCGCAGGCGCTGGAGCAAAAGAGAAACGAGAGCGGCTAGGAGATCTTTTACGCATCGGCTATACGAACGGCAAACAATTAGAGAAGCGGCTGGCAATGTTTCGTATCACCGATGCAGAGTTGGCAGAAGCTATGAAAACAGTGGAGGAAGAATTGTGAAGGAAGAACGGGATATAGCAACCCCCTCAAGAACCAAAGAGATTTTAGCGAAACATGGCTTTACCTTTAAAAAAAGTTTAGGACAAAACTTCTTAACAGAACCGAATATTTTACGGAAAATCGTAGAAACAGCAGGCATCGACGAAACGACAAACGTCATTGAGGTTGGACCTGGAATCGGTGCGCTGACCGAACAGTTGGCAAAGCAGGCCAAGCAAGTGTTGGCGTTTGAAATCGATGATCGGTTGATCCCTGTATTAGCTGATACGATGCAGCCTTACGCAAACGTAAAGATCATTCATCAAGATGTCTTGCAAGCAGACCTATCAACGACCATTCGGTCAGAATTCAGCGATACGGCTGCTTCATTAAAAGTTGTCGCAAATCTGCCTTATTATATTACTACGCCTATCATGATGCACTTTTTAGAGTCTCAGGTACCAGTAGATGAAATGGTCGTGATGATGCAAAAAGAAGTGGCTGATCGAATCTCAGCAGTTCCCGGGACCAAAGCCTATGGCTCGTTGTCGATCGCTGTGCAATACTACATGGAAGCAAAACTGGCATTCATCGTCCCGAAAACCGTTTTTGTACCCCAACCGAATGTTGATTCGGCTATTTTGAAATTGACGCGCCGTCCACAACCAGCGGTCGCAGCCACCGATGAAAAAGAGTTCTTTAAATTAACGAAAGCAGCCTTTCAGTTGCGTCGTAAAACCCTTTGGAACAATTTGCAAAATAGCTATGGAAAAGATGAAGAAACCAAACAGTGGTTGGCAGACAGTTTAGAAGCAAGTGGGATCGATCCGAAACGTCGTGGAGAAACGCTGTCGTTAGCGGAATTTGCCAAATTAAGCAATGAAATGCAAGCGCGCAAAGGATAACTTCTATAAAAACGGATGTTGAATAAACATTCGTTTTTTTGTGTCTTGACACCTTGTGGAAATACCAGTAGAATAAGCAAGACAGAACTGTCATGACACATTTAAGGAGAGAGTATAAATGAAAAATCATTCCATCCGCCATTTAACGATCGCTGCATTGTTAATCGGCATGGGGATCGTCATTCCCATGGTAATGCCCAAAATCGTCATCGGACCTGCATCTTTTACCTTAGCTAGCCATGTTCCCGTATTTGTGGCGATGTTCTTTTCACCAGCGATGGCGATCGCTGTAGCTTTAGGAACGACCTTTGGCTTTTTCTTAACACTACCACCAATCATTGCATTACGGGCATTGTCCCATGTTGTTTTTGCAGTCATCGGTGCCTTTTATTTACAGAAGCACCCAGATATTTTACTGAAAAATGGCAAACCCTCTTTATTGAATATCAAATTTCAGAGCTTTAACTTGATTATCGGACTGATTCATTCTGCCGTTGAAATGGCAGTCGTTGCCGCCTTTTACTTCACAGGAAATGTACCAGGGACAGCATTCGATGGCAATTTCTACTATTTCTTGTTCGTTTTGATGGGGATCGGTGGCTTGATCCATAGCTTGATCGATTTCAATTTGGCTTATTTTGTTGCAGGTGCCTTAAGCAAACAATTTGATATTCGTTCGTTTTCAAAAGCAAAAGGACGCTTTATTCAGAAACAGAAGAAAGCGGCATAAGCGCCAGTTTGAATAGACCCGCTGCGTAAACGGGTCTATTTTTTTGTATTCAGATTAAGAAAATACTCCTTCTTAAAACGTTTATTATAGTGAAATAATAAACAGAAATAAGTTATAATATAAAAGAGGAGGAAGTAGATGAAGAAGAAAAAGTTAAAACGGTTACTTTTAGGTATGTTCGTCTTGATGCTCTTCTTTCTGCTGATTTTTTATGACAGTAAGAATGGGCAGTCCCCCTTTGAAAAGATAGAGGATGAATTGACACTAGCACTTTCGGATGAAGAACAAACATCAGAGCCTGAATACAGTGACGTTATTCAATTGGATGTTCCGTTAGAAAATCAATTCGATGAAGTTACGTTAGGAAATGGTTGTGAAGTAACGGCTTTATCGATGCTCTTGAATTTTTACGGATTTGATACCAATAAAAATCAATTGGCAGAAGAATTAGTGTATGTCCCACTTTATGAGGATTATAATCACCATGGAGATCCGCGAGAAGGCTTTGTTGGAAACATCTATGGCGGCGATAGCGCGATGGGTGTTGACGTAGAACCGATCACTGATGTCGCCGAAAGTATTGTAAAAGAGCAATATGAAGTCGTTAGTGGACGAGACAAAAGTTTTGATGAGATCGTCAAAGTCCTGCAATCTGGGAAACCAGTTTGGATGATCGCGACGTTAGAATTACAAGTACCTACCGATGCTGATTTCTTTCAATGGAATACCCAAAATGGCGAAATCCTTGTGACTGCATTGATCCATTCGGTAGTGATCACTGGCATCGATGGTGATACGATGTATGTCAACGACCCTTATGGGCATAAGGATCGCGAAGTCAGCAAAGAAGACTTAGCAGCGATCTATGAAAAAATGGGTCAGCAATACTTATATTTAGAAGAAATCTAAGAAAAAGTCTCAACTTGCCGTTGACAGTAAATGAAAAAACAATTATAATTTTTTAAAATTAAACAAAGATTTCGATAACGTTGAAGAGAAGAGTAGCAGATCAACAAAGGTACAGAGACTCCGGTTGGTGAAAAAGGAGACATGCGGTGATCAGTGAAGATGAGCTCTGAGTTTTTTTGTTGGTTCACGCCAGCAAAACGGCATGTGCCCGTTACAGCGCCAAGTATCATAGTGTACTGTTGAGGTGTTATTTGTGAGAATAGCACGAATTAGGGTGGTAACGCGCATCAAGTCGTCCCTTTTATCCATAAGGATAAAAGGGCGGCTTTTTTTGTTTTTCACAGCCGAAACTGTTCGCTTTCTCTTCAACAAGAAATTTATCTGTAAGGGGTTGAAGCAATGCCAATCATTATTCCCAAAGAATTACCCGCTGCAGCGGTCCTGCAAAAAGAAAATGTCTTTGCCTTACTGCAGCATAAAGCGGCGAAGCAAGAGATCCGTCCCTTGAAAATCGCGATCGTCAATTTGATGCCGAAAAAGATCGCTACAGAAAATCAGTTGTTGCGTTTACTTTCCCAAAGTCCACTGCAAATTGAGGTGACTTTACTAAAAATGAAATACCACGAAAGCAAAAACACCTCTGTCGATCACATGGAAAAGTTTTATCAAGAATTTTCAGTGATCCAGCCGCAACGATTCGATGGCTTGATCATCACCGGAGCCCCAGTTGAAAAAATGGCATTCGAAGCCATTGACTATTGGCAAGAACTACAAGAAATCATGGATTGGAGTCAGACGAATTGCACTTCAGTCCTACATATTTGCTGGGGGGCACAAGCGGGGCTTTATTACCATTACGGTATCGACAAAGTGTTGTACCAAAGCAAATTGTTCGGTGTCTTCGAACAAACAGTCACGCATTTTCATCCACTGGTTCGGGGCTTTGACGACGTCTTTTATACACCACATTCGCGCTATACTGGCATCGATGATGTCCAGCTGGCCCAAGCGCCTTTAGAAATATTGGCAGCGGGCGTTGAAACAGGGCCTTCCATCTTCGTATCAGAAGATCATAAAAATGCCTTCTTGCTAGGGCATTTTGAATACCACACAACGACCTTGAATGAAGAGTACTTGCGAGACATGGAACGGGGCTTAGATACCGCATTGCCCCAAAATTACTTTGCCTATGACCGTTTAGGCGGAAAAATTACCAACCGTTGGCGGGGACATGCCTCTTTGTTTTTCAGCAATTGGATCAATGAAACCTACTTGCGAACGCCGTATGACCTGTCCGTCACGCCGACGAAAGAAGGTTACCGAATTGGCAGTGAGCCAGAAGGTCGGGTGAGTATCAATGACGACTGAGCATTTTCTCTCCCACTATGCTAGACAGCGAAAAGGCACTGATTCTTTAAAATGGGATCTTGTGGATCAACGGTTCCAAGGAGAAAAGCTTTTGCCTTTATGGGTAGCTGATATGGATTTTGCTGCACCAAAGGCAGTGGAAGAAGCCTTGCAGCAACTGGTTGCTCAAGGAACCTTTGGCTATGCGATTCCCCCCTCAGGCTATTTTTTAGCCTATCAAGCTTGGCAAGATCGCCACTGGGGGACGAAATTCGAAGAAAAATGGCTCTCGTTTTCCACAGGGGTCGTCCAATCTTTGGTTGATTTGCTTCATTGTTTCACAGAACCAGACGATGGCATCTTGATCCAGCCGCCCGTCTATTATCCCTTTTTTGACAGCATCAAAGAGACGAAAAGGCGCTTAATAGAAGCACCCTTGCAAAAGGTGGGGAATTCTTATCAAATCGATTTTGCTACTTTTGAAGGCAAAATCATTGAAGAAAAAGTGAAACTATTTATTCTCTGCTCCCCCCACAATCCAGTAGGGCGGGTCTGGCAAGAGAAAGAACTGCATCAGTTATTGGCCATTTGCCAAAAACATGAGGTTGTCGTGATCGCCGACGAGATCCATCGTGAACTGATACTCGGTGAGCAGCAATTTGTTTCAGCCGTGACAGTGGCACAGGGGTTCGGCTTTGAGAAGCTGATCGTTCTGGATTCGCCCTCAAAAACCTTCAACTTAGCAGGATTGTTACTCTCTCATGTTTGGATTCCTGATTTAGAGATGCGCAGAGCCTATCAGGCTTGGTGCCGACAATACAAGCAGACGGAAGTCAATCGTTTGGGATTGGTGGCTGCGAAAGCCGCGTATGAATCGGGGGATCAATGGCTAGATGACCTGCTTTTGGTGATTGCTGCCAATGAACAAATGGTCCGCCAGCAACTGCAAGAAGCATTTCCCAAAATTGAGCTCCTGCCATTAGAAGGAACCTATCTTCTCTGGGTCGATCTGAGGCAAGTCATCGCCAAAGAACGAACCAAGCAGGTGGTCCAAGATACTGCCGGTCTCGCAGTCGATTATGGGGAATGGTTCGCCAAAGACGGTCAGGGCATGATTCGTCTGAATCTTGCGACAACACCAACGATCATTCAAAAAGCCCTTGATCGTTTGATTGAGGCAATCAAAAAGGAGGAACGACATGACCATTGATACAGCAACTTTTCTCGCCCAATTAGGCAATCATTCGGATCAGCAAACCGGGGCGATCAGCCCGCCAATTTATCTTTCCACGACCTTTGCACATCCTGAATTGGGGCAAAGTACCGGCTATGATTATACTAGGACCAAAAATCCGACCCGGGATATTTTAGAAGCAGGCCTTGCCGAATTAGAAAAAGGGGCTCGGGCAGTAGTGACCAGCTCTGGCATGAGTGCGATCGCTTTGATTTTTGATTTATTTGCCAGCGGCAGCCGCTTTTTGGTTTCTCGTGACTTGTACGGCGGTAGCTTTCGCTATTTTGCGGAACTGGAAAATAGCAAGCGAGCCTTTTTCGATACCTTCAGTACTTTAGCCGAATTAAGTGAAAAATTAACTGACGAGGTAACGGCTGTCTTCTTAGAGACCCCGACGAATCCTTTGATGACCGTGACGGATATTGCTGAAACCGCCAAGCTTGCTCACGAACAGGGGGCGCTATTGATCGTAGATAATACCTTTTTGACGCCCTTACGGCAGTTGCCCTTAGAAGATGGCGCGGATCTAGTGATCCATTCAGGTACCAAGTTCTTATCTGGTCACAATGATATTTTGGCAGGCGTCGTCATCGCAAAAGATGCGCAGCTGGGGGAGCGTTTGAACTATTTAGCCAATACTTCTGGCCCTACCTTGAGCAGCTTTGATACGTGGTTATTTATTCGTAGTTTAAAGACGCTGCCATTGCGCTTTGAACGGCAGGAAGCCAACGCCAAGGAAGTCGGCCGCTTTTTACGAGCCCATCCGGCGATCAAAGAGGTGCTTTATCCGAACGCCGGCGCGATGATCAGTATTCGGGTGCTTGATGAAACCAAAATCAGCGGCTTTTTAGCAGCATTACAGGTCTTTACCTTTGCGGAAAGCCTAGGTGGTGTGGAAAGTCTCATCACGTATCCAACGACACAGACCCACGCGGATATTCCTCAAGAGGTACGAGAATCTTATGGGTTGACGCCGGATCTTTTACGGATCTCCATTGGGATCGAAAGTAGTAAAGATTTGATCGATGACTTAGAAAATGCACTGAAGATATTCAAATAACCCGACCACAGATCAGCTAGTTAAAAACTTACTTTTGTAGAGTAATTTTATTGACAGTTTTAGTTGTATAGGATAAAGTTACACTACATATGAATAGTGAGTCCGATGTTTTCGGTTGACGGCAACAGGCATTTGCCATTTCTCCTTTGAAAAAACAATTTGTTTTGAGAAACAGAGGTGAAATTGGTCTAGTTGAGCAATACTTCAAGAAAACGGGACGATTGATCTGAGGAGGGAACAAAAGGGGAAAAAGGGATGAAAAGAAACGTAGTAAAGGGATTGGCAACAGGGGCTCTTGGATTGCTGGCATTGTTCAGCTTCGCCGCTTGCGGCAGCAGTCAAGCAGATGAGGAATCCACCGTTGTCAAATTGGGTGTCGTGGGTGAGCAAAACGAAGCCTGGGAACATGTGCAGGAAGAATTGAAGGAAAACGAAAATATCGACTTGCAATTGGTGAAATTCACCGATTATCGTCAGCCAATCGTGGCGCTTGAGGATGGCTCAATTGACCTTCACGCAGCATTGACGGAGATTTTTATGGACAATGTCAACGAAGAAAGTGGTTATTCCAACACGACGATTGCCTATACGACATTAAACCCACTTGGTATTTATTCCGATAAAATCACCGATGTCAACGAATTGGCAGATGGTGCTACGGTGGCTTTACCCAATGATGTCTCAAATGAGAGCCGTGCACTATTACTCTTACAGACCGCCGGTTTGATCACTTTGGATGAATCAAAAGGTTTACTGCCAACAACCAGTGATGTCATTGACAATCCCAAAGCCCTGAAATTTGAGCTACTTGACTCCAATCAAACTGCTCGGGCAATGACCGATGTCGACATTTCTTTGATCAATAATGGCATGGCCGTCGATGCTGGTTTGGTTCCTACAGAAGATGCGATTTTCTTAGAACCTGTGGCTGATTCCTCCAAGCCTTATTATAATGTGATCGCTGCGCGAGCAGACGAAGCAGACAATGACGTTTACCAAACGGTCGTTCGATATTATCAGACCGATGAAGTAAAAGCAATCATCGAGGAAGTAACAAAGAAATCTAGTATACCTGTATGGGAATAGAAAGTTAAAAACGACTATTACTATATAGGAACAGGAAGTAGGATGGAAAAATGATAAATTGGAAAAAAGGTTTAGCAAGTGTTGCCGTCGTTGGACTAGGATTTGTTCTAGCAGCCTGCGGTGGATCAAATACAGAAGAAACGTCAACCAGTAGTGCAGCTGGAGCTGGGGATGATTCAACATTCACTTATGCGATCAGCGGGGACCCATCGTCCACTAACCCGATCAACACCAGTGATCGTTGGGGATTGACAGTGACAAACATGATCTATTCTCCACTAGTTACAGTGGAAGCAGACGGAACAACACAAAATGCGTTGGCAGAATCAGTGGAACCAGCTGAAGATGGCCTTTCATTGACAGTACATTTGAAACAAGATGTGAAATGGTCAGATGGCGAAGACTTTACCGCCGATGACGTTGTTTTCACATATGAACAAAAAGTCAAAAAAGAAAATGGCAATGCCGATTCCCTTTGGGTCGACGACCAACCAATCGCGATCGAAAAAGTGGATGAATACACCGTCAAATTCGTGTTGCCGACACCGAGTGCGGCAGCGATCAGCAATATTGCAACCGAAACATACATCATTCCCGAGCATATCTTTAAAGATGTTACCGACTTCTCTGTCAGTGAACTGCCTGAAAAACCAGTCGGCACTGGTCCGTATCAACTGAAAGAATACAAACGTGGTGAGTACTTTACTTTTGAAGCCAATGAAAACTATTATGGCGGCAAGCCTTCGATTCAAAATGTGACGTTGCGCATCATCGAAAGTACCGATACTGCGAAAGTCGCTTTGCAAAAAGGGGAAGTGGATGCAGCCGTTGTCTTGCCTTCAGATATTGAAGACTTAGATGATGAGCAGATCTCTGTTTATCCTTATACTGAAAACCGTGTTGGTTATCTAGGCTTGAACACTCACTCAGATGCTTTGCAAGATGTGAAAGTTCGACAAGCAGTTCTCTATGCGTTGAACAAAGATGAATTAAATCAAGCAGCATATTTAGATGAAGAGTATTATGCAACACCATATTCATTCTT
This sequence comes from Enterococcus sp. CR-Ec1, assembly GCF_002850555.1. Classification (NCBI taxonomy): domain Bacteria; kingdom Bacillati; phylum Bacillota; class Bacilli; order Lactobacillales; family Enterococcaceae; genus Enterococcus; species Enterococcus sp. CR-Ec1. Next base: position 2,515,090 of record NZ_CP025223.1, on the reverse strand, counting down.
GCCACCGAACAACCCATACGTCACTGATGATGTTGAAAAATATGAGACGAATGCTGAAAAAGCAAAAGAACTTTTACAAGAAGCTGGTGTGACTGATTTGTCATTGAATTTGGCTTTCAACTCAACCGATCCAGCCCAAACGATCCAAGCTACGTTGATCCAACAACAATTGCAACAAGCAGGCATAACGGTTACACTTGAAGGTGGCGATGGTACAGCGATCTTTACCGAGTTGAAGAAACCTGATTCAACGAAGTACAACTTATTCCTTGGCGGGTATATCATGGGAAATGACCCTGACTTATACGGCAGTCTATTTGAAACTGGGGGTAGTGCCAACTACTTCCAAAGCAATAGCGAAACCATTGACAATTTGTTTGCCCAAGCAGCAGTTGAATTAGACACGGACAAACGTGAAGCATTGTATGATGATTTGCAAAAGGCCATTGCTGACGAAGCGATCATTTACCCAATCGTTGACAACAAGAAAATCCTAGCGGTCAATAACCGAATTGGTAATGTAGAAGATGCAGGTTTGATCCCAATCTATACATTCGAAGATATGTCTAAATTGACAATCAAGTAAATCCATTGGCTGTGATAAAGAGGAATCTTTTTTATCACAGCTTTTTTCTATGAAAAAGAAAGTAGGTCAGTTATGTTTCGATACATTGCAAAACGAGTATTGCAAGCAATCCCTTTGCTGTTTGTGATCTCTTTTATCGTTTTTTCACTTATACATATCGCACCGTATGATGTGATCGACTCCATCACGACACCCAATATGTCGCAAGAGCAAATCGATCTTTTGCGGCAGCGCTATGGCTTGGATCAACCCTTTTTGGTTCAATATTTTCTTTGGATCAGAAATATTCTTACCGGTAATCTTGGCTTTTCTTTGGTGTCTCAAAGTAGTATTTCACAAGAACTTGCGACTCGGATTCCCAATACCATGCGCCTAGTGATCCCCGCTTATTTGACTGCCTTGTTGTTGGCCATCATTTTGGGCCTGTTGGCTGCTGCCAACAAAGGAAAGATTTGGGATCGGATCATTGACGCTGTGGCATCTCTAGGAATCGCTGTGCCGACCTTCTGGTTTGCGATGATCTTGATTTATGTGTTTGGTTACTTATTAAATATGTTTCCAATCATTGGCATGTATACGGTCGGTAAAGAAGGGGATTTTGGCGATTTTCTGCAGCATTTTATTTTGCCTTATACCACATTGACAGTCGCCTTCTTTCCAGATTTGACGCGGTATATCCGCGCATCAGCGACACAACAAGTTTCAGAAGACTACGTGATGGTGCAACGGGCATTTCATGCCAGCAAATGGCAGATTTTCAGCCGTCATATTAGTCGAAATATTTTGATTCCCGTTGTCACCCAAATCGGCTTGGCGTTGCCGATGTTAGTTACCGGTGCGATCATTACAGAAACGATCTACGGCTGGCCGGGCGTCGGCCCTTACTTGATGAGTGCGACGAAAAGCCTCGATTATCCTGTGATCATGGCCATCATGCTGTTGTCAGCAACACTGGTCATCTTAGGGAATTTGTTAGCGGATGTATTATACTCCGTGGTTGATCCACGTATCCGTAAAGGAGGGAGTAAGTAATGAAACGTTTCAAAAAAATCAGTGAAGTCATGCTTGCTTCGCCCATCTATACCTTTTCTGTCGTTTTCCTGACGTTATTGATTATTTTGTCGCTTGTTGCACCTTTGATCCCCATCGATCCTAATGCAACGGATGTCAGCAACATGTCACAGCCGCCGAGTTGGTCTCATTTATTTGGAACCGATGAAGTGGGGCGAGATTACTTTATTCGGGTCGTCTACGGCGGTCGGGTATCATTGTTTGTAGGTGTTTTGGCAATGATCACAGCGACGTTTATTGGGACTCTTGTCGGTCTTGTTTCTGGCTACTTTGGCGGTTGGATCGACAACCTTCTGATGCGGCTCGTCGATGTATTGTCATCGATTCCTTGGTTGGTGTTAGTGATCGTTTTGAGCGTCTTTTTACGTCCCGGACTAACCACGATTATTATTGTGATCGGCGGCTTCTCCTGGATGAACATCGCTCGTTTGATTCGTGGTGAAACGTTAGCGGCGAAAGAACGGGAATATGTCGCTTACGGGAAATTTATCGGACGTTCTTCATTTAGTATTATCGTGAAGCATGTTTTCCCAGCAGTGCTTCCTACCTTGATCGTTGCGGCATCTGCAAGTATTTCAGGAGCGATCATGACCGAATCGGCTTTGAGTTTTCTAGGCTTAGGAATACAGCAACCGATGGCTTCGTGGGGCAGTCTGTTGCAAAACGCGCAAAACAGCTTGCAGCGGGCACCATACATGGCGATTCTTCCAGGGCTCTTTGTTATTTTCACCATCTATTCCTTTAACAATATCGGCGACATGATCAAACATGTCTTGCAGAGAGAGGTGTGACCGATGAAGACAGAGTTATTAGCGATCGAAGCGTTGAATGTGACATTTCAAAGCAAAACCGGTCCGAAACCGTTAGTAAAAAATCTTGATCTGGTAATTCCTAAGGGCAAAGTCGTTGGGATCGTTGGCGAATCTGGCAGCGGCAAAAGTATGACCATGAAAAGCGTTATGGATCTTTTGCCTGATAAAGTGACCGATCACTATACCAGTTATACATTTGAAGGAGCAGCAGTTACCGATCGTCGAACATTACCGATCGCCATGATTTTTCAAGACCCGATGACTTCGTTAAATCCTTTGCGCACGATTGGCTATCATTTGATCGAAGTGATTCGCCGCTCACAAAAAGTATCGAAAAAAGCAGCACAAGAAATCGCCGTCAAAGAGTTAGAAAAAGTCGGCATACCTTTTCCAGCACAACGCATGAAACAATATCCTCATGAGCTATCTGGGGGGATGCGTCAGCGGGTGATGATTGCCATGGCTTTGTTGGCGCAACCGAAATTGCTGATCGCAGATGAACCGACAACGGCTTTAGATGTGACGATCCAAGCACAGATTTTGGCATTGATCAAAAACCTGCAAAGAGAGAACCAGCTTTCCGTCGTCCTTGTGACCCATGACTTTGGGGTCGTTGCAGGAATGTGCGACTTTATTAAAGTGATGTATCAAGGCCGAGTCGTGGAAGAAGGAACCACGGAAGAAATTTTTTATCAGCCGGAACATCCTTATACGAAACAATTATTGCAGGCGGCCCATTTAGGCGACAAGCATGCCGAATTAAAAGTCTTTGACTATCATGAGACATTGGCAGATGAACTGCAAGAAACGCAACTATCTAAGACACATCGCGTCTGGCGCAATCAGGAGGTGACAGAATAATGGAAGAACTGATTCGCGTAGAACATGCGACGAAAATCTTTCGCAGTAAAAACTGGCGCGGCACTGTCAGTGAAGTCCGAGCGGTCGAAGATGTCAGCCTTACGATCCATCGGGGCGAGACATTGGGGCTAGTGGGGGAATCTGGGAGTGGGAAAACCACTTTAGGACGCAGTATTTTAAATTTAGAGACCTTAACAAGCGGGGAGATTTTCTTTGAAGGCAAAGAGATAACAGCATTGACGGCAGAAGATCGCAAAGCAGCGTATCAGCAAATGCAGATCATTTTCCAAGATCCGTATTCATCATTGAATCCCCGTATGACAGCACTTGAACTGGTGATGGAGCCGTTGTATCATGAAACGAAAGATGCTGCTCGAGCGAAAGCCAAAGAAATCTTAGCGATCGTCGGGATCACCGGTGATGATGTTCATAAACTGCCTCGCAGTTTCAGCGGCGGACAACGGCAACGGATCGGTATCGCTCGTGCGGTGGTCAATCGCCCGGCGTTCGTCTTGTGTGACGAACCGACTTCGGCATTAGATGTCTCCATTCAGGCTCAGATCATCCAATTGCTGCTGCGTCTACAAAAAGAGTTTTCATTGTCTTATTTATTCATTTCCCATGACTTGTCCGTGATTCGTCATATCAGTGATCGAACAGCCGTCATGTATCAAGGGAAATTAGTTGAATTGGCACCTACCGACCGTTTGTTTGAAAATCCGCTGCATCCTTACACGAAGAAATTATTAGCAGCAGCTCCGATCGCTGATCCTGTGTTAGCAAGAGGTGCGATGGAACAAACGGAAATTCAAAGCACGATTACTTTGACACCATTGTATGAATGGGTCGAAGTTGAACCAGATCATTTTGTGAGGAGAGAAAAACGATGACAGTAGAAACATTGACGATCCATCAAGGAAGCGACAAATTTGAAATGACGACCCCAACTGGCAATTGGGTGTTAGCACGGGAAAAAGGCTATTCGCCAGTCCAAATGCTTGTGAGTGCGGTAGCTGCTTGCGGCGGCTATGTATACGCATCTGTCTTAGAGAATTCAAAGGTTGAAGCAGAAATCGAAAAGATCGAAGTCAGCTATGACCGAGACGACAATAAAAAAGCCCAACCAGTCAGTGCTATCCAAATTCAGTTTTATGCGAAAATCGCCGAAGCTGATCATGACAAAGCGACCCGTTGCCTAAAACTCGTTTCACCAAATTGTCCCGTGATCCAATCATTAGATCCAGCGATCGAAGTGACGGAAACGGTGACGTTTATTTAATCGAAAAAGACTTTGTGTGCCTACAACCAATAGGCGTACAAAGTCTTTTTTTGATCAATAAATAATATTCTCCCGAATAAAGTCGATATCTGTCACTAATAGTTTGCGATCGACACTTTTTAGGGCGCCAGATTCTCGTAATTTTTGCATCATTCGATTGACACTGCTGGCAGAGGTAATGCCGCAAAAGCGAGCGATCTCCTCATTGGTGACTTCAAAGTCAATCAAGACACCATCTGTTGTCTGGATTCCGAACGTTTCATAGAGCTCATTGATTTGGGTACAGACAGCACCAAATTTGCCGTTCATCAGCATTTGCTGCATCTTTTTCATCGTATCCATCAAGTTTCTCCGATAATACTCTTTGACATAATCCTGTAGCAGACGGTCACGATTGACATCTGCCCAAAATTGATCCCGCACGATTTTGTATAATTCGGCTTCTTCTGATTCAACCCGCACATTAAAAGGGGCTTCGACTTCTTGAGAAGATTCGTCTTTAAACAAAGAGACGATCTCGAAATCCGTCAAATAGCGCAAGTTGAATTCGCGCCCTTCATGGGTCACTACGCTAGTTTTGATGATGCCTTTTTTTAAAATATAGACGTACCGATCCGGGATGCCTTCATACGTCAAGTAACTCTTTTTCTTGCGGATAACGACCGGTATTGCTTGTTTTTCTAAATAATCACGTAATATCTGTTTCTCCACCCACGTTACTCCTTCACTTCATGCCAACCCAACATTTTCTGAAAAAAATCTGAAATTTCCTCTATTCATGCTTCATTAAAAGACATTTCTGGTGAAAAAGCAATAACAAATGTTAATGTTTCTTGTTAATGCTCTTTTTTAACAGCAAAAGCGCATTTCAAGCAGAGGAAGTTTCGGTATAGTAAAACGCATCACAGCACAAACAGGAGGAATGGAAGAAACATGTCAGATAGGGAAACCAATCAAGAAGGAGTCGTCAGCTCGACGCCGTCAACCAAAAATGAAAAACTATGGAACAAAGGGTTTATCACGATTACCTTGATCAATTTTATCGTCTTTCTCGTGTATTATTGTTTTGTCGTCATCACTGCGAAATTTGCCACTCAGGAGTTAGGGGCATCCACCGCACAAGCTGGCTTGGCAGCGGGGATCTACATTATCGGGACCTTGATCGCTCGCTTGTATGTTGGAAAAATTTTAGAATTAGTTGGTCGTAAAGCTGTTTTGCGCTGGGGGATATTGTTTTATGTCATTACCACCGCTGCTTATTTGGTCTCAGTCAACATTTATATTTTAGATACTGTGCGCTTTTTCAATGGCTTTGCTTATGGTGCTGTCTCAACAGCGGCTAATGCGATCGTCACAGCATATATCCCAGCTTCCAAACATGGCGAAGGGATCAATTACTATGGATTAAGTACCAGTTTAGCAGCGGCAGTCGGGCCTTTTATTGGCATGCTATTATTACCGACCGTCGGCTTTGATTTCATTATTTGGTTAGCAACCATCTTATCAATCGCAACAGCCATCGCGTGTTTCTGGTTCCCAGTCAAAAACATCCCATTAACAGAAGAACACAGAGCACAACTAAAAAAATGGTCCATCAAAAGTTTTGTCGAACCAAAAGTCTTTTTCATTTCCGGGATTGCCTTTTTGATCGGGTTGGCTTACTCCAGTGTTCTCGGCTTCTTGTCGATCTACGCCAGTGAGCTTGGGTTAGAAACGGCCGGTGCCTTTTTCTTCATCGTCTATGCACTTTCCGTGACTTTCACACGGCCAATGACTGGCAAACTATTTGACCGCCATGGCGCAGATGCGGTCATGTATCCTAGCTTTCTTTTCTTGACCCTTGGTCTTTTCCTATTGAGTATTACCGGCAACAGCTGGATGTTGTTGCTTGCGGGTTGCTTTGTCGGCTTGGGCTATGGCACCTTCATGTCGAATGGCCAAGCCGTTTGTCTAAAAGAGGTCGATCCTCACCGTGTCGGCGTAGCGCTCTCCACCTATTTCATCGGGCTGGACCTCGGCTTAGGCGTAGGTCCCTATGCATTAGGAAGCTTGCACGGTCTGTTTGATTACTCGCAGATCTACATCTTATGCGGACTGATCCCAGTCGTCGTTCTTGTTTTATACAAATTGTTTTATAAAACGAAACGCGCAGTTGCCGCCGTTGGTACTTTGAAGCAGCCAATCAACGAAGAAGAATGACCTCAACCATCACAAAAAGGAGTGTTTCACCATGGATAACAATCAATTGATTATTGAAGCATTGAACAAATTAGTGACGAACATCAACGAATTAAATGAAGAAATGCACGCTATGAAAGAGGTCACAGCAACGATGACCCATGAACAACTAGCTATCGATCATCAATTACGCGACATCAAATCGGTATTGATCAATGACAATCTGATTGGATAATTTGTCATAAAGCATGAAATGAAACAAGAAACAGAATGAACGCTTTTTTTGAGAATGTTTTTTGCTCACTTACTAGTGGCAGAAAAATTCACATAAGAAAAGCGTTTTTTTTTGATGCGCAAAAAAGAAAAGCGAACATTGGCAGATTTTGTACAAGAAAATAAGTAAGAAAAATTGTGGCAGTCCGCGCTTGTATGCTATAGTGTGTCTGGGTAGTAATACCTAATAAAAATCAGAGTAGGAAATAAAGCGTTAAGTGCTGAAAGGATGGGATGTTGCCTTTCGGACGAAGAACGGTCATTCGTTCGCGGTTTTATTTTCGCATTCGCTGCATGAATTTGTAGCAACTCTAAAAGGAGATGCTCGCTATGAAAAGAAAAGTCGATGCACACATGATTGCGGTCATGGGACTTTTGATTGCCTTAATGGTGGTCTTGTCGCAAATCTTGGGGTTTGAAACCTCCTATATCAAAATCACATTTTCCTTTGTACCACAGCTGATCATGGGTATGCTGTTTGGTCCGTTTTGGACCGCAGTTGGATCGTCATTAGCTGATATCGCAGGAATGGTGATTTTTCCAAAATCAGCCTACTTTTTCGGCTTTACCATCAATGCCTTTGTTGGTGGACTGATTTATGGCTACTTCTTCTATCGGAAAGAAGTCACATTAAAACGAGCGGCAACGGTCGTCTTGTTAAATACTATTTTGATAACCTTGATCTTAACTCCGATTTGGTTAGCTATGATGCTGAATATTCCTTTGACAAGCTGGGCCATCTGGTCGGTCCGCTTGCTAAAAGCAGTCATCATGTTCCCGATACAAACTGCGTTGATTTACATCGTAGGGCGTGCGGTACCATACAAACGGCTGATCCGACGGTTCGTTTAACGAGTAAAAAAGAACGATAACATCCATTGAAGTGAATCATCTGCGAATATTTCGTAAGTGGTTCACTTTTTTCTTTCTAAGGATGGGCTTAGTCATTCTCAATAACTTGTTTAGAGGGGAAGGTGAACCTATGAATAAAAAAGGACTCGCTATGGGACTGTTTCTTTTCTTGGTCTTAGCAGCAATGGGAGGGATGAAGTGGGTGATAGAACAGCAAAAACAGCAAACGGAGGAGTCATCCGTGATCCAGCAAAGCAGCTCGAGAGACGAAACAAAGGAAGAAAGCAGTGCAAGCCAAGAAACCACCTCAATTTCCACGTCACCTTCTGTTTCAACTTCCACGCAAGAACAGTCAGAAGAGGCAATAGAAGAAAAAATCGCCACGATGAGTTTGGAGGAGAAGGTCGGGCAATTGTTTTTTGTGCGTGTACCTGAAAGCAATCAAATCGAAGAACTTCAAAACTATCACTTTGGCGGCTATCTGTTATTCGGCCGTGATACCGAAAATGAGACGGCGGAGAGCTTGAAACAGAAAATTTCAGATTACCAAGCAGCCAGCGCCATTCCGCTGTTGATCGGTATGGATGAAGAAGGGGGCACGGTGACTCGCATCAGCCGCAATCCGAACCTTACGGATCAGCGTTTTCTCTCACCACAACAGCTATATGCCCAAGGTGGATGGTCGGCGATCGAAGAAGATACAGCAAAGAAAGCGGAAATTTTAAAAGCGTATGGCATCAATGCCGGGCTGTTTCCCGTTGCCGATGTTTCCACTGATCCGCAGTCCTTTATCTACGACCGAACCATTGGCATGGATGCGCAGGGCACGAGTGCGTTTGTAGAACGTGTGGTTCATGTTTTGCAGAAACACCACGTGGGGTCAACCTTGAAGCATTTTCCCGGCTATGGCAACAATCGTGACTCGCATGTCGCCATCGTCACCGATGACCGCCCGCTATCTGCACTGCGGGAAACGGATTTTCTGCCTTTTGCCGCAGGGATCAAGGCTGGTGCCGATAGTATTTTGGTGGCCCATACGATTGTCAATAGTATCGATAACACTGTACCCGCCTCTATTTCAAAACCCGTGCATGAGCTGCTCCGAAATGAATTGCATTTTGAAGGGGTCATCATGACGGATGACTTGGATATGGCAGGACTTTCTGAGTTCATTCCGCAAAATGAAGCCGCATTACAGGCGTTGCAGGCGGGAAATGATCTAGTGATCTCATCTACCTACCAAGAACAGATCCCCTTTGTCGTACAAGCGGTTGAAGATGGCCGCTATTTGGAAGCTGATTTGAATGCTTCCGTCAAACGAGTTTTGCTCTGGAAAGAAGCATTGCATTTACTTTAAGAAAAAATAAACCTGCTGTTTCCTCCGTGTAAGAGAGTCGTTCTCTTACTGAGAGGAAGCAGCAGGTTTTTTTAGATACTATGAGCCAGTACCTCTAATTCTTTGGCAAAGGCTTCTTGTCCAATAAATCGCAGATAGTCCAAGGCTTTTTCAATCGTGGCCATTCCCAGCGTACGATCTCCTTGGAACAAGGCGTAAATGCCTTCGAAATAACGAATCATCAGGCGGATACGATCATTGTCCGGCGGCAGGTGATCGGCTAGATACGTCAGCACATGCGCCAACTCGGCAGGTTTTTTGCGATCGATAAACAAGAAAGCCGCATTCGTCAGCAATTTTGTGTAGATTTGATAATTGATACTTAGCGTATTGCTGTAAAAAAATTTTTTTATTCAGGTGTTTCATTTGATACAAGATGTACTCGTCAGAAAAAAGGAAAAGCAGATTGGTAAATAAGGAGATTTCAAACTTTCCCCACGTGTCGATTCGTTCCAAGTATTTCTTGATGGTCGCTTCGATGATGCAACGTTCTTCCTCGTCGGTAACTACGCCTTTTTTCTCTAAAATCAAAAAGAATTGACTATACAATACATAATAGAAAAAATCCTTCGTGGTTTTATACAGTGCTTGGGCTTTGTTGATCAAAGAGAGTACTTCAGAATAATTGCTTTCATAGTAAGCGGTGGTCAACTGTTTGGATAGCTGTTTTTTCTCGCTGACTTGATTGTCATCCAAGCGATACTCAAATTCCTCTAAGGTGACATTTAAGCGGTCCAAATATTGGTGCAAAATATCAAAGGCGATGCGATGCCCTTTTTGTTCAAAGGTTGCCAGTGTACTGCGTTCTGAAATGTTCTCAACCAATTTTCGCTGTGAGATATTTCGTTCCGTTCGTAACTCTTTTAACAAGTCATTGGCCTTCAAAAAATCCCTCCTAAAAAAAGTGGACGGAAAAATAGTCCAAATATGTTACAGCTTTATTTTGCGGGTAAACTTGAAGAAAGTCAATTAAAGGAGGAGAAATGGATGTTTGATTTTTTTAGTTTTCCCTGGGAAGTTGTAGAACTAATGGCTAACGTTTTTTCTTTCTTCAAATAATCGATCCTTTGTGATTGGTTAGCAATTGATTTTTTAACAGGAAAAAAGTATAAGTGGTTTCACGTAATAAGTTACTGTTCATTCGCGCATTCAAACGCCCTCTCCCCAAACAGCTTACCCTGTCAAGGTGCGTAGGTTTGCCGAATCCCTTTTAAAAAAGGAGCAAACACAACAGCGAGTGATTGCTCTTTTTTTGTTGGTCAAAAAAACTGCATACGGCATCGCAACAGTCAGTTTTGCTTTTTCTTAAACATTGGTTCATTCGGATCAGAATAGTAATCAGGATTGAATTCATCATCGATCGATACCCCGAAAAGAGAAACGAGACTGGGAAGAAACCCAATCACGCCGAGGACGACGGCAACTGGAAGGTAGAATTTTTTACGCTTGTACCACGGAAGCTGCGATTTCTTTTCCATAGGAAATCCCCCTTTTCGCTTAGTGTAACATGTTCTGAGTTAGGTGTGTTAATAATTACCTTCAATACTTAAAAATATACTAAAGCGGTGTATTGGTACATCTGATGGGGCAAAAAGTTTCGCTAGGTAAATCTAGGAAAGGGTCGTTTTTTGTCATTGCTGCCAGAATCAAGTTTTTATATAAAAAAGGAACCGAGTAAGAAAGCAATTCTTCTTACTCGGTTCCTTTTATTGAAAATAATCCTTGGCTTGGTCCATCAAGGTTTGAAAGTCTGATTCGTTTTTTCTTATTGCCTCTGTTAGGGTAAACAAATAACCGTTGGGGTCTTTGATGGTCATTTCAAGGGCATTCCAAGGCTTTTCCATCAAAGGTTCCACGATCCACTTTGCGGGAATTTTCTGAGCGATATTCTGAAGATCATTCATCGCTACATTCAAAATTGCCCCATCGCCAACAGTGAACGCTTCTGCTGCAATCAGCATCAAATCTTGGTAGTCAGCAAGACGCAGGTGGTCCATCATCACTTGATTTTCTTGATTGCGAAACTGATACAATGACTGGAAACCCAAGATTTCTGTGAACCATTTCGATGATTGCACAATATCTTTTGTCTTCATTTGGTAAAACATTGGCATAACATAAACTTTCATTTTGACACCTCCTCTTGATTAGAGGATACCGCTTGACGCAGCGTCAAAGTCAATAGACATTTTCGTATTGAAGCAAAGCTTGATAATGGCGTTTCTTTGGCACTTAAGTCAAGGAAAAATGGGCAATAATTTTTTGACTCACTTCATCAGGTGACAAGTGGGTATTGTTGATTTTCAGCGAAGGAATCGTTGGGAAAAGGGTAGTTAATTCCTGTGGCAGGCTTTCTAAGCGATAGTTTTCATACGAAGACAAAAGCTCATTTCTAGAAAAAGCCAGCGCTCTTTTTGACGGCTTTGCGGCTAAACGGTCCTCATGGCAATTGCGCTTTAAACGTTCCTCAATATCAGCCACTAATTCGATAAAATAGACCTCTTGTCGGGCATCGGTAAATAGCTGGGCGATCTCTTGTAAAAAAGCTAAATCTCCCGCTTGATCGAAATCAATCAAGACCGTAAAGATGATTGATTTTGTCGTATTATTGGCTTCATTATGAACAAAGGCTTTGAAGAGTTCGATCCGCGTTTGATTAGACAAAGCAAATGCTGCTGGGCTATAGCCAAGAAAATTCGCAAATAGATCAATGGTCTGGTGATTGAATAATAGTTTTGCATCCAACCGTTTTTCCAGTTCTTTCCCCACAGTCATTTTTCCTACCGCTTGCGCGCCAATCAAGACGATCAATGACATCACAACACATCCTTTTTATCAATCGTAACAAAGGTGGGCTATCGTGTAAATCCGTTCTTAGAAAGAAACGATTGAGAAGCTTGATTTTTTATGTGGAAACCAAGGATGCTCTTTTTTTAGGTAAAAAGGAATGAGCGAAATTTCTCCGAGACAGGAAAAAAGATCATACAGCATAGTAGCACGGTTTGGAACAACAAAATGACTAGTAGATTGATCGTTTCAAATCGTGAATAAAGATAGAAGTGGATCAGCCATTCGAAGACATTGACAAAGACTAAATAAAGGTAGTGCGCTTTTTTGACCTTGCAGTTTTTCAACCAATAATAGCTTAAGTAATAATCCAGCAAGATCATCAATAATAGAAAAAGTTTGCTAAAAGCCGTCAGATTGTCATGCTGGGAGGCAAGTTTTTGAAAAAATAGCAAAAGTGTGGGTGTCGGAATATAAATAATCAATAAGGATAGAAAAAAATAGACAATAAAGGGCATAGTCATTCCTCCAAAATATTGATAAAAAAAGCATAGATAAATTAGCAAATTTGACAGTACTCGTCAATTGGTTTTGTTATCGAAATTTTCGATAATGGATGTTTGGTATTGATTGAAGGAAAAAGGACCATAGGAAAGTCGATGGCTATTGATTCAGCAAAGCGCTGATAGCGAAGGAGTAATTAAGGGACAGGAAAAAAGAAATACTCCCTTTCTTTAATCGAGAAGGGAGTGCTTGATTGATCCGACGGAAACATCTAACCCCATGTCTCATTGAGTTTATCCGCATAAAACAAAAGTGCCTGTCGGTAAGACTGGATGTCTGGATCGCTAGAGGTTTCGGCAAGCAGGGTCAATAATCGTTCAGCGGCTTGCTCATACTCGGCTAGATTAAACAGTGTCATGGCATAGAAGGTTTGCAAAGCATGATTTTTTGGAAACAGCTGTATCGCGTGTAAAAACACTTCTTCGGCTTTTTGATACTTGCCGAGGGCACGATAGGTGCTGCCTAGACCTAGGTAGGCATCTGGCAAGTCGTTTTCTGATAAACCTAACGCGATTGCTTGTTCATAATAAGGAATTGCCTGTTGTTCTTCCCCTAAAAGATCATAACTCCAAGCCGTTTGGTAGTGGACAAAGGCATCTTGGGGATTTTCGGCAGCTAATTGAATCAATTGTTCATTTGATTGTTGCAGCTTTTTTTCAGCCCGCAGTTGGATCGCAGCAGCTAGTCGTTCATTCATTGGTTCGAAGCTCCTTTTCAAATAGTAGAAAATGACACGGATAACTTGCGAGCCTAGCTAAGGGGAAAGATCAGCCCAGCTTTCACCTGCAAAGGAAAAACCGCATGCTTCATACAGCTTGTAGGCTGGCTGATTTTCAACCGTCACTACCAGATAAAGGTGAGTGAGTCCCATGGCTTTTGCTCGTTGGATCACTTCATTCATCATTAGCTTGGATAAGCCTTTGCCTTTAAAGGCTGCGCTCATAACAACAAATAATAGCAGGGGAAGCTCTTGAAACGTGCTGGTTACTACGGCACCGATAGGATAATTATCCATTTGCAACCGAAAAGAAAGCTCTGGACTCAAGGGACCGTATTTTCCGTCAGCAGTCTCTCTCAGCTCTCTTTGCCAGTCAGCAATCGATTCCCCTTCGTCATCCGTCGTTTCATGATAGGCCGAATAAAAAAGTTCTGCGACACTTCGAGAATCCGGGATAAAGGGGTCAAAAGAAAGGGCGGATTCTTGTAAAGCTTTGGGGGTATGTTGTAAGTCACAAGCCATAATGATTCGTTTCATAGAAGCACTCCTCTCTGCTCGTTTCATTTATTATAGCAGAGCAAAGCTTTCTCAAGATCGTTTTTTTCTAATGAAAGCCCAGATACAACGAATTCCTTCGTAGATTGCAGTAAAGACAGCAACCAGAAACAAAAACGACATGTAATGGATCAAAAAAGCCAGTTGAAACCACAAGCCATAGACCATCGGCAGGACGACGAGCAAACAAATTCCTAATTCGATGTTTCGCTTTCTTCTTATTTGAAACCAACGTTCATCTGACATCCTTTTTTCCTCCTGTTCATTCTTTACACACGCTCTCGGATAAATATCCATCTTTTTATAAAATATTCAATATAGTTGCGATATTTTGATTAAAAACTAGAAAATTAGTTTATTTTTTGGTAATCTTGAAGATAAGATTAGAAATAGCTGTTGTTTTTTATTTTGACTTATTATCCCACGAAAGACAAGGTGAGCTCAATGGAAAGAAAACCGATGTATTTAAAAAATGGGCTTCCCCTAACAATGGAGCCCGGTAAGATTTATACATGCCTTTACCGAGGCGGTTATTTCATTTGTGAAGAAAAGGGCCAACCGCTGCCATCGATAAAAAGAGAAGCGAAATAAGCGAACTTCTCACTTAAGATTTGTCAGGGATCGAACGGGTTGTTGGAATTGTTATCTCCTTTTTGGTACCAATCAAATGATGTCTAGCATTTTCAAAAAATCTCAACGTTCTTCATTCAGACCATTCTAAGGCTTAAATTGATTTTGACCGATTTCAATTTAGTAAGAACAATCCGATCACTGACAAATGTTAGGTGAAAAGTCCCCAAGAGACTGAACGAATAGTAATGGTTATTCGGACAGCCAAGAGCAGTGGAATTACGAGCGAACATACAATAGTAGAAATCGTCTTTTTCTCATAAAAAACGATTCTACTTGAAGGGAACATTTTTTTTTGCTATAATAGTTCAGGAATTGAAAAATAAAATAGACAAAGGTTGAGCATTTTTTATGCTTCAAGGATCAGGTTTGCCAAGGGGTGAGGCAAACATTCTTGGAGGAATGCTGGCCTTTTTTTGTTATCAGCATACTTCTTCGTGAGGTATGCTTTTTTTGTTTATTTTTCAGTTGAGAATATAAATCACTATGGGAGGGAAATCGATGAGAGAAGCTTTGACTCGTTTACGAGAAGCAGAAGAAGCCAATGAACAGCAATTGCTCGCTTTGAAAAAAGAACTGCAGTCGGAAGAAGCGCAGCAGCAACAAGCATTGCAAGAGCGGGCTTCCGCTTTGGAAGAAGCCCTTGCTCAGGAACAAGCAACAGTCGAAGACCAGTTGCAACAGTCACTAGAAGCACAAAAGCAGCAGCTGGCAAAAGAGACCCAGCAAGTGTTAGATCGTTACCAAAAAAATATGCAAAGCTTCCAAGAGCAAGCGGTTCAACAGATCGTTGAAGGAGTGATCGGAACTTATGGCAGTAACCAAACTAAATAAACTAACGTTGATCACCCCGAAGCACTACCAAGAAAGGGTATTGACGAAGCTGCAAACGATGCAGTTTGTTGAAATCGAGAACGTATTTGAGCAGGAAGCGAACGAAACTTGGCTACGGGAATTTTTTGCAGGAGCCACCCCAGAAGGTGCTTCTCACCAACCAATGATTCGTCGACTGCAAGAAGCAATCCGCTTTATTCGCCAAAATGGTGATGCGAAAAAAGGCATAGAATGGCAACGAGATGCCTTGCGGCTGTCGGACTTTGAAACAAGCTTCGATGAAGCAGCAGCATTGACGGAGCTGGTTGAAGTCGAGAATTTGCAAGAGCGCTGGGTAGAGACGATCGAAGCGATCGAAGCAGCGACGCAGACGGAAGAATGGGCGACACAGTGGCAAAATCTTGACGTGCCGTTGGAGATCGAAGCACCTGCTCATACAAGTTTTTTTGCTGGGCGTGTCGAAGGCCCACGCTGGGAAGATCTAGCTGAAGCCTTGCGACAATTGGAAGAGGTTCATATCGAAGTGATCTATTCTGAGCCAAAAAAAGTCAATTTCAGCTGCCTATTTTTAGCAGCGATCGAAGAGCAAGTGTTCCAATTGTTTCACCGATATGGGGTGAAGAAAGAAACCGGTCGAACATCCGAATCACCAAAAGTGGTTTTGCAAAACGCGAAACAAGCGTTGACTTCCTTGACCCAGCAGCGCAAAGAACTGATTACAGAAATCAGTCAGCACAAACAACGGCTGATCCTGTTACAGCAAGCGGAAGAACTGTTTTTGACTCGTGAGAATCGAGCAATGATGCAGCAGCGCTTAGCAGCTGGTCAGACCTTTGCCCTCTTGCGCGGCTGGATCGCAGAAAAGGATCAACCGTTAGTGGCGGAAATGGTCCAAGAATCCTTTGCCAACGAGATTTACTATTCGTTTGAAGAACCCACTGCAGAGGAGATTGCTGCCAATCAAGTGCCAACGAAGCTAAAAAACGCCTCGTTTATTCAACCCTTTGAAATGTTGACGGAGATGTACAGCCTGCCAAAATACGATGAGATCGATCCAACCCCATGGATGACGCCCTTTTACTATGTTTTCTTTGGTATGATGGTGGCTGACTTAGGTTATGGTGCATTAATGGCTGTAGCGACCACGATCGGGCTGCACGCCATGCGTTTGCCCAAAGGGACCAAACGGTTTCTGAAATTGTTCCAGATTTTGTCCGTGCCAACTATGATTTGGGGCGCAGTCTACGGCTCTTTCTTTGGCGCTACATTGCCCTTCCAACTTTTATCACCCTCCGAAGATTTTATGGCGATCTTTGGTCTATCCATGATTTTTGGTGGGATCCAACTGTTTACAGGCCTTTATTTAGCAGCCAAAGAAAATATCCGCAAAAAGGATCTTTTAGGTGCAGTCAACGATGGCTTTGCGTGGCTAGGACTTTTGAGTGGTCTTTTAGTGGCAGCCGCAGGCAATCTTTTGATCGATGTCCCAGCACTAACAACCGTCGGCTTGATTTTAGCAGGCTTTAGTGCCTTATTGATCATCGTGGTACCGATTCTGAAAGGGAAAACCAAAGTGGGCGGCTTCTTTTTAGGGTTGTATGACTTGTACGGTGTGACCAGTTACATCGGCGACTTTGTCAGCTACAGCCGCTTGATGGCATTAGGGATCTCCGGTGGGAGTATCGCAGCAGCTTTCAACTTATTGGTGGGCTACTTGCCGCCAGCCGCTCGTTTTTCTGTAGGCATTCTCTTATTGGTTGTCCTACAAGCTTTAAACATCTTTTTATCGTTACTGAGTGCATATGTGCATGCCGCACGTTTACAATATGTAGAGTTTTTCGGAAAATTTTTCACTGGTGGGGGGCGCCAATTTGAAACCTTCAAGCCAAGTGAGAAATACGTTGATTTTGATAAAGAAAATGGAGGAGACAATAAATGATTGATTACTTAATTAATAATAATGGTGGTATGGTGTTTGCAATTATCGGAATGGGGATCGCTACGATCTTTTCTGGGATCGGTTCAGCCAAAGGGGTGGGCCAAACTGGTGAAGCAGCGGCAGCCTTAACGACGAATCAGCCGGAGAAGTTTGGACAAGCCTTGATTTTACAATTGCTTCCCGGAACGCAAGGACTATACGGATTCGTTATTGCGTTTATGATCTATGGTAGCTTAAGTGGTGAAATGTCGACAGTGACTGGTATGGCGTACTTGATGGCATCACTGCCAGTTGCCTTTACTGGCTTATTCTCAGGAATGGCCCAAGGGAAGGTCGCTGCAGCTGGGATTCAAATTTTAGCGAAGAAACCAGAGCATTTCTTTAAAGGGGTCATGTTCTCAGTAATGGTTGAGATGTATGCCATCTTAGGCTTTGTTATTTCTTTCTTACTTTTAGGAACGATTTAAAGGGGGCGAAGGTATGGATGCAATCGACAAAATGATTGCTGAACTAGACCAAGAAGCGCAGACAAAACGGGAACGTTTGGCTGCCGCTGAACGTGCTAGGATCAGTGAAACGATGGCACGTGACTGGGCGAAAAAAGAGTCGGACTTGCAGCTTCGTGCCCAGCAAGCAAAAAAGCAAGCCGAAAAACATTATCAGCAAGCGCTGAATCGCCAAGCAAGTGCCGCTAAGCAGCAGCAAATGGTGAAACAAAACGAATACCTGACACAACTTTTTGAGCAAGCGTATCAACAAATGGTTGCCTGGACGCCAGAAGAGCTGCAGTCATTTGCTGAAAATGTGCTGCAACAGCTGCCGATCAGTGGGACGGTGACCTTCCACGCTGGTCCTGAGCAAGCAGCCCATCTAGATGCCGCTTGGCTTACGTCTTGTCAATCAAAACTACCGTATCAAATCAAAGCAGGCGCACCATTGTCAGAAGCAGGCTTTTTGGTGGATGACAACGGCATTCAATACAATTTTACCTATCAAGTATTGCTTGATGAATACAAGAAAGAAACCCGGGAACGGTGGTTGCAGATCATACAACAAGGAGGTTGATCCATGAGGAACTATCATCAATTGAATCCAATCATTCGGCTGAAAGAGATGACGTTGTTAAAGTCGCAAGAAGTCGAGCAAATGATTGCAGCAAAAGGGTTTGCTGAAGTCGAAGCTGTCTTGCAGCAGACCCATTATCAACGCTATTTGAAGCCAGATTTTCATGAACGATTCGAAACCTATCTCGATGAAGAATTGTTAAAGACGATCAAAGAATTGGCCGAGCTGGTTCCTGATCAAGAGGTCCTCCGACTGTATATGATGCCTTTTACTTTCCATAATCTAAAAGTCTTGACCAAAGAGTCAGTCACTGGAAAAGATTATGATCATCTACTGATCGAAGATGGTTTTTACACGATCGATGAGTGTCGGACCGCCATCAAAACGGGAACCTCAGAGGTATTGCCTGAGAAAATCGTGACTACGATCCAAGAGGTGCGGGAGTACTTAGAAGGCGGCGCCGTGCTGCAAGGCATCGATATCATTTACGATCGCCGGTATTTACATGAACAACGGCGACTGGCAGATGAAATCAAGATCCCTGAGCTACAAGAAGCTGTCATCAAGATGATCGATCTGACCAATATGACGATCGCCGCTCGTTGTGTACTTCAAAAACGATCGCGCAGTTTTATGGAGGCAGTCCTAGTGAGTGTCGGCAGTATCCCGAAAGAAGAATTTTTAGCGTTTGCGGATGCGTCCTATAGCGACTTTTTAGCCTTCTTATTAGAAAGTGATTATCAGGAAGTGTTGCGGCCTTTGATTCATGAACAGGTGATCGACTTTGCTGGCTTGGCACTTTTACAAGACAATTTGATCACAGAAAGCTATGGTCAAGCTCAAACGGATGCTTTAGGACCACTGCCTTTACTCGTATTTTTGAATGCTAAGGTTTTGGAACTGCAAAATCTGCGTATCTTGCTGGTAGGCAAACGCAGCGGCTTTACGGAAGAACAAATCAGAGAAAGGATGCGGCACTATGACTCATAAAATCGGCGTGATCGGCGAGAAAGAATCCGTAATTCCTTTTCAACTATTTGGCTTTCAGGTCTGCTATGCCTCGGAAGAAAAAGAAGTGAAGCAGGCGCTGGCAAAATTAATGAAGAACAGTACGATCATCTACCTGACTGAAAAATGTGCCGAGCTGATTCCCGATGAATTAGCAAAAGTCCAACAAAAAATGACACCTGCAGTCATCTTGATTCCTGATTACGATGGTTCCCGAGGAATCGGCAAACGAATGATTCAAGAAAATGTCGAAAAAGCAGTTGGGCAAAACATACTATAGAGAGGAGCCGATGTTGTGGAAAAAGGAACAATTATTAAAGTATCCGGTCCATTGGTGTTAGCCAAAAATATGGGCCATGCAAGTTTAGAAGATATCTGTTATGTAGGAGATTTAGGCGTGGTCGGTGAGATCATCGAAATGCGCGGCGACGTCGCTTCGATCCAAGTCTATGAAGAAACGTCCGGGATCGGACCTGGTGAACCAGTCGAAACCACCGGTGAACCGCTATCCGTAGAATTGGCGCCTGGGATCATGTCACAAATGTTTGATGGCATCCAACGTCCCTTAGAAACCTTCATGTCTGTCACCCAAAGCAACTTCTTGACGCGTGGGGTGCAATTGCCTGCGTTGGATCATGAGAAAAAGTGGCCTTTTGTACCGACCGTGGAAGTCGGCGCGGCAGTCAGTACCGGGATGGTCATCGGCACCGTGCAAGAAACACCGTTGATCAATCACAAGATCATGGTTCCTCATGGCGTTTCAGGAACAGTCAAGGCTGTTTATGCGGGGGAATTTACGATCGATGAAACGATTTATATTTTAGATACCCCCAAAGGAGAACGGTCTTTCACGATGCTGCAAAAATGGCCCGTTCGTCATAGTCGTCCTGTAAAGCAAAAACTGAATCCAGTCGAACCAATGATTACAGGCCAGCGAGTGATCGACACCTTCTTTCCAATCGCTAAAGGCGGGGCGTCAGCCGTTCCAGGACCTTTTGGTGCAGGGAAGACTGTCGTTCAGCACCAAATCGCCAAATGGGCGGATGTCGACCTAGTCGTCTATGTCGGCTGCGGCGAACGCGGCAATGAAATGACCGATGTAATGAACGAGTTCCCAGAGTTGATCGACCCTCGCAGTGGTGAATCTTTAATGGCGAGAACCGTGTTGATCGCTAACACCTCCAATATGCCGGTAGCCGCTCGGGAAGCGTCGATTTATACTGGGATCACGATTGCGGAATACTTCCGAGACATGGGGTATTCCGTGGCGATCATGGCGGATTCCACCTCACGTTGGGCAGAAGCACTGCGGGAAATGTCTGGTCGTCTGGAAGAAATGCCCGGGGATGAAGGGTATCCGGCTTACTTAGGCAGCCGCTTGGCAGAGTATTATGAGCGTTCTGGAAAAGCGATTTGCTTAGGTTCTGATCAAGAAGGCAGCATCACTGCCATCAGCGCTGTTTCACCATCAGGCGGTGATATTTCAGAACCAGTTACCCAAAATACGTTGCGGGTCGTTAAAGTCTTTTGGGGCTTAGATGCCACCTTAGCGCAAAAGCGTCATTTTCCATCGATCGATTGGTTGAAGAGCTATTCTTTATACGAAAACGAATTGGGTGCCTTTTTGGACCAACAAATGCAAGTAGATTGGTCCAAACAAGTAACAGAAGCCATGCGGATGCTGCAAAAAGAATCTGAGTTGTCAGAGATCGTTCGACTTGTCGGCATCGACGCTTTATCCGAAAAAGATCAGTTATTGCTGGAAACCACCAAGTCTTTGCGAGAAGATTTCTTGCAGCAAAACGCTTTTGACGACGTTGATACGTTTACCTCTCGTGAAAAGCAGTTCAAAATGCTGGAAACGATCTTGCTGCTCCACAAAGAAGCGGAAGATGCGTTGACACTAGGTGCGTATCTTTCAGAAATCTATGTAGGGACCGAAGAATTGCGAGACAAAGTGGCACGTATGAAGTACCTGCCTGAAGCAGAATTAGCAAAAATTCCTGCTTTGCATCAAGAGATCAAAGCAACGATGAAAGAAATTTTACAGAAAGGAGACCGCACTGATGATCAAGGAATATAAAACGATTGGAGAAGTCGTCGGACCATTGATGGCCGTCGATCGCGTCTCCGGTGTCAAATACGAAGAGTTGATCGAAGTCCGCATGCAAAACGGCGAAACGCGGCAAGGACAAGTACTTGAGATCCAAGAAGACAAAGCGTTGGTCCAAATTTTTGAAGGAACCGGCGGGATCAATTTGCGGGAATCTGCGGTCCGCTTTTTAGGACATCCTTTGGAATTAGGCGTTTCCGAGCAAATGATCGGGCGAGTCTTTGACGGCTTAGGTCGGGTCAAAGATGGCGGAGTAGAGATCGTTCCAGAAAAATTTATGGACATCAACGGCGAAGTGATTAATCCAGCAGCGCGGGATTATCCTGATGAGTTTATTCAAACGGGGATCTCATCGATCGACCACTTGAATACGCTCGTTCGGGGACAAAAGCTACCGATTTTTTCTGGATCTGGTCTGCCTCATAAAGAATTGGCTTCGCAAATTGCGCGTCAAGCACAAGTGTTGAATTCAGAAGATGATTTCGCTGTTGTGTTTGCTGGCATCGGGATCACCTTTGAAGAAGCTGAATATTTCATGGAAGATTTTCGTCAAACGGGCGCCATCGACCATTCTGTCGTCTTTATGAATCTAGCCAATGACCCAGCGATCGAGCGGATCGCTACTCCCCGAATGGCACTGACGGCGGCCGAATACTTGGCTTATGAAAAGGGCATGCATGTCTTGGTGATCATGACGGATATGACCAACTACTGTGAAGCTTTGCGGGAGATCTCCTCTGCTCGTCGTGAAGTGCCAGGACGTCGCGGCTATCCTGGGTATCTATATACCAATCTATCCACGTTATATGAACGTGCTGGACGGATTCGCGGCTTGAAAGGTTCAGTGACCCAGCTGCCGATTTTGACCATGCCAGAAGATGACAAAACCCATCCGATTCCCGATTTGACCGGCTATATCACCGAAGGACAAATCATCTTGTCTCGTGATTTGTATAAAAACGGCATCCAGCCGCCCATCGATGTCTTGCCGTCATTGTCACGGTTAAAAGATAAAGGGACCGGCGAAGGCAAGACACGCAAAGACCATGCCGCAACGATGAACCAGTTGTTTTCTGCGTATGCTCAAGGAAAGCAAGCCAAGGAATTGGCAGTCGTTTTAGGAGAATCGGCATTGTCGGAAGTAGATAAAACCTATGCCAAATTTGCAGAACGCTTCGAAAATGAATACTTGAACCAAGGGTACCGCACCAACCGTTCGATTATCGAAACCTTGGAATTAGGGTGGGACTTGTTGGCGATGCTGCCAAAAGTCGAACTGAAGCGGATCAGCGATGCCTTACTGGCGGAATACTTACCGGGAGAGGAGAACAATGGCGCAAAAAACCGTTAATCCAACCCGCATGGAGCTGTCGCGCCTCAGCAAACAATTGGCGACAGCCAAACGCGGACATAAATTATTAAAAGACAAACAAGACGAACTCATGCGTCAATTTATTGAATTGATCAAAAAGAATGACCACTTGCGTAAAGAAGTAGAAGAACAATTGCAGCGTGCCATGAAGGCATTTCGCTTAGCCAATGCCACGATCAATGAAAAATACATTGAAGAAATGTTTATTTTACCAGCAACTGAGGTCTCCCTTGAGTTATCCACGAAAAATATCATGAGTGTGGAAGTGCCAGTGATGCATTTTGATTATGACGATACGGTGATGCAAGCGCCGATCGAATATGGCTTTTTGAATTCCAATGTTCCGTTAGATAATGCGGTCGCCCGTTTTACCGACGCCATGCCGAAGCTGTTGGAGCTAACGGAAATCGAAAAGACCTGTCAATTGATGGCAGGGGAAATCGAACGTACTCGCCGACGCGTCAATGCCCTAGAATATTTGACGATTCCCGAGCTGGAAGAAGCCATTTATGGAATCAAAATGCGGCTGGAAGAAAATGAACGAGCAAACGTAACAAGAATGATCAAAGTGAAGAATAAATCAAAATAAAATGGTATGATAAGTGAAAAACAACTGCAATAAACTAGGATTACCAAGCCATTGGTTTTTGCAAAAGGTCAAAGGAAATGAAAATGAAAAAAAGAAATCGTTTGAAAAAAAAGCTGGCATCGCAACGCTTTTTGATTCCGCAGATCGTCACACTGGTCTTCGTTTTGTTGATATTGGCAGGAACTGGCTTACTGATGCTGCCGGCTGTCACCCAAAGTGGTGAAGGTACCAACTTTTTAGATGCACTGTTTACTGCCACATCGGCTGTTTGCGTGACGGGTCTTTCGACCTTGACAGTAGCCGACCATTACAATCTCTGGGGCCAAGGGATCTTGCTGATGTTGATTGAGATCGGTGGGATCGGCTTCATGTCGATTCCCGTCTTCTTTTACATCTTGGCGAGAAAAAGAGTCCATCTTAGTACCAGGATGATTTTGCGGGAATCATTGAATCTGGATCGGATGTCTGGAGAGATCCATTTGGCATGGTACCTGATTCGGATCGCCTTTTTGATCCAAGTCAGCGGGATTATCTTGCTGGCTTTTGCATTCGTGCCCCGTTTTGGTTGGGAGCAAGGCCTTTGGTACAGTGTTTTTCATGCGATCTCGGCCTTTTGTAATGCTGGGTTTGATTTGTTTGGAAACAGCATGGTAGGGTTTCAAAATGACCCGTTTGTGCTGGGGATTATCAGTTTCTTGATCATTGCCGGCGGTCTTGGGTTTCTCGTTTGGTTCGATCTCCTGCATACGGCGTCCAAAAAACGGTCCCTGCATAGTCGCTTGGCATGGATCGCTATGATCGTTTTGGTGGTTTTTGGAACGGCAGGGTTCTTTTTGACCGAAGCCAATTCACAGTTGATCACGGGTGACTCGGTCATCGAACGTTTTTTCCAATACCTCTTCTTAGCGGTCACCCCAAGAACCGCGGGATTTTTCAGTATTGATTACGGACAAATGAGTCAAGCAGGCTTGATGCTGACGATGATTTTAATGTATATCGGCGGGACCTCTGGATCAACGGCTGGGGGATTGAAGACAACGACGTTTGCAGTCTTGATCATCAAGATCCGCAGTTTATTGAAAGGGCGCAGTCGAGCGGAAGTGTTCGGTCGCACGATCAAAGAATCTGCTGTATCGCGTGCCTTTACGTTGTTCTTTCTTACCTTGACGTTATGCTTCGTAGCGATTTTCTTATTGTCGATCACTGAGCGTATGCCGCAAACCCCAAACTTTGGGTTGCCAACCATTGCCTTTGAAGTTTTTTCCGCTTTTGGAACCGTGGGGTTGACCATGGGGTTGACGCCTTACTTGTCGGTTTTTGGCAAACTACTGATCATTTTTTTGATGTTCATTGGTCGAGTCGGCATCATGACCGTTGCTTTTTCATTGATGAAAAAAGCCAACAAACAAGAAGCTGGCTACAAATATCCTGATGAAACCGTGATGATCGGGTAACGAAACAGGGAAACGAAGCACGCTTCGTTTCCCTGTTTTTCGTTTATTGAAGTACTTCTAACATCACATCTCGTTGGTCATCGCTGACATTCCCCGCATAATTTGGTGTGATTAAAGATAGACCACCCTCTTTATTTGTAAATAGGTACAGGTTTTGGTTAAAATCAGGATTTCCATTGGAAGTGATCCCTTTCGAAAAGGTCAACTGAGTGTTCACTTTTACTGTGCGAATCTCATTGTTTTTCGCAGAAAACACGCGAATCTCTTTTGTTGCGATCGTATCGACTTGTGCTTCATAGCTTGCGCTGTCGCCGATCGAAATGATCAATGGGCTCGTATTTTGAATCGTGACAGCATCTGGTACATTGACGCCATGGAAATAAAAAGTCAGTGAAGGGCCATATTGGGAAAGATCAACGGCATATGGCAACTCATTGGTGGATACTGAGCTTGCTGTTGTTTGCGTTGCGTCAGAGTGATCCGTCGATTGCTGGCTTGTGGTTGAAGTTTTTGAAGTGGAGCTTGACGCTAAGGAGCTGCTTTCAGTCGTTTGCGCCGTCGTGCTTTTTTTGCTTTCAGTAGACACACGACTCTGACTTAGCTCGCTTGTTGATTGCGCGGTATCTTTTTCGTTGTTACAGCCTGTCAAAAGCCCCAAACTGACGAGCATCAGTGTCCCAATCAAAGAAAATGTTTTTTTCATTGTTTACTTCATCCTTTCTTTAGAATACTAAAGCATCTAAAACAAGCAAACTATTGTGTCTAAATGCACAATTTTGCTGACATAGCGTTTAAATATTCTTTAATGTTAAAGATATTGTAATCCAGAACACTGAAAAAGAATAGGAAGTTTTTGCTGAATTTTTCGCCAATTCTATCATAAAATATTCATTAACGTCCGCAGCAGCTGGCTAGTTTTGTATAATAAAGTTTCAGCCATAGTGGCGAAGCTTTCTGGCGGCTTGCGTAACGCAGGGATCTAGATTAAAATACCTTGGTATAGGAGAATGGGGTGGTGAAGAGGATGGAAAAAGAACGGATGGGGCAATGGTTAGCCTTTACGAATCAGCATCAAGCGATCGAAGCTCGTTTGGAGCAAGCCCTCAAAGCAGAAAGCAATCTGTCTTTGAATGAGTATTACGTGCTTTATTACTTAGAAAAGACCCCCAATCATAGCATGCGCCTCAACGATTTGATCGCCCATTTTGATTTGAGTCAAAGTGCGATGTCACGCATGATCATGCGCATGGAAGACAACCTGTGTGGTGTGATCGAACGGCATTCTTGTCAAGAGGATAAGCGGGGGATCTATATTGATTTGACCCAATCAGGGGAAAAGAAACTGCAGCGCTCAAAAGTCGTTTTTGAAAAAGTCTTGGAGGAAATGCTAGACTAAAGATGTTTTCACTTGTTTTCTCCTTGATTCTTTTGTAATATAGATGCATGTGCATGTATATTTTGGCAAAAGAGAAAAAAATGCACCGATTTGCTTTAAGGATCTCCTTAGGTAACCAAGCCAGTCAGATTTACAAAGCGAAATGAATCCAATGGAAAAGGTGGGAAACCCATGCGAAATGTAACAGACAAAGCAACATTTAAGCGCGGATTACAGTTGAAAAATCGAATCATTATGGCACCAATGACGACCAAGATGTCCTTCTTTGATGGGGTGATTACGAAAGATGAGTTGGCTTACTATGGCTTACGCTCTGGGGAAGTCGGAGCAGTCATCACAGCGGCAGCCAATGTCCAAGAAGATGGCAAGGGCTGGGAAGGGGAATTAGGCGCTTATGACGATGCCTTTTTACCTGGATTAAGCAAATTAGCCAGCACCATCAAAACAAATGGGACCAAAGCCATTTTACAGATTTTTCATGCCGGTCGGATGACGGATGACTCAGTTTTACGAGGCACACAACCCATATCCGCCAGCGCGGTTGCAGCTGAACGACCAAATGCCCAAGTTCCCCGGGAAGTTACGGTGGATGAGATATTAGCGATTATTGAAAACTTTAAAAAAGCTACCGAACGGGCGATCAAGGCGGGGTTTGATGGCGTAGAACTCCACGGAGCCAATACGTATTTGATCCAACAATTCTTTTCTCCTCACTCAAATCGTCGATCCGATGAATGGGGTGGCTCACTAGAGAACCGTTATCGTTTTATTGAGAAGCTCGTCGATGAAGTATTGGAAACAGTAGACCAATCAGGTGTGAAGGAGTTTATCGTCGGTTATCGGTTTTCACCGGAAGAATTCGAAGAACCAGGGATTCGCTTTGAAGATACGTTGTTCTTAGTGGACCAACTGGCAGAAAAAGGATTAGACTATCTGCACATTTCTCTTGCGGATTATACCCGTAAATCGATTTCAAAAGCGTATCAAGAAAAATCAATGTTGGCGTATGTCTATGAAAAAATCGCTCAGCGGGTTCCTTTGATTGGTGTAGGGGATGTCCGAACGTCGAAAGATGCCGCGGGCTTGCTAGAACATGCAGATTTTGTTGCAGTGGGGCGGGCATTATTGATCGATCCTCATTGGGGACAAAAAGTCTTAGACGGTCAAGATGAGTTGATCCGCACCACGGTTTCTACTTACGAACGTGAGGAACTCGTATTACAAAATGGCGTTTGGGGTTTTATGGAAAACATGATGCCAGATCGACTAAATGAAGAATAATAAGCAGACAACCACCTTTGCCTCGGGCGAAGGTGGTTTTTTGTGATCGCTACTCATTTGTGACACATTGAGAAGAGCTGTTTTTTCTCTAGTGAAACCCTGCTAGCTTCAAAATGACGAATCAGCAGAAGACTGTGAGAAACAAGCCTGTGATCGAAAGAAAGAGCGTGAAAAGATTTTTTTAGTTAAAATACACGAATGAATTTTTGCTTTATTTCAATAAATAGTCAAATAATTCAGAATCATTCATTTTTCTTACAAAAAGATAGCGCAAGTCGAGTTGATTGATAAAAAAACAATCAGTTGTTAGACTGAATACAGGTTAAAAAAACAAAAAGGGGATGTAATGATGAAAAAAGGATTCAGAAATTATTTAGGTTCAGATGAGCGGGAGGCAGGCTATAATTTGTCTTGGGGTTCTATCTTTGCAGGGGTCGTAACATTTATCGCATTGTTCATGACACTGTCAATGATCGGCTCAGCAATCGGTTTTGGTTTGGTGGAACCAACATCAAATAATCCATTAGATGGTGTGGGTACAGGATTATTGATTTGGACAGTCATTACCTTTGTCTTGGCATTATTCGGTGCTGGTTTTGTTT
Organism: Enterococcus sp. CR-Ec1; assembly: GCF_002850555.1. Classification (NCBI taxonomy): domain Bacteria; kingdom Bacillati; phylum Bacillota; class Bacilli; order Lactobacillales; family Enterococcaceae; genus Enterococcus; species Enterococcus sp. CR-Ec1. Next base: position 2,486,875 of record NZ_CP025223.1, on the reverse strand, counting down.
CAGGTGTGGCGGCTCGACGTGTTGGATTGGTTCATGGTTTCTTAACATGGGCAACTAGTATGATCGTGATGATGGTTATGCTCTCTTACTTAACGATCGGTGCATTTTCTGTAGTCGGTTCACTTTTAGGAAACGTTGCTTCTGCTGTTGGCAGTGGCGTTGAAACAGTTGCCTCAGGTGCTGGCGATGTCGCTTCAAAAGCCTTCGATGAAATAACAGGAAACATGGAAGACGTCAATACAGATGAATTACAAGCGAATGTCAATGATGTTTTACAAGATACCGATGTTCCTGAATTGCAACCAGACTACTTGCAAAATCAATTGTCTGATGCGACGAACGACATCAAAGATGCCGGCAAAGACATTGCAACCAATCCCAATGATGCTGATAAAATCATTGATGATTTAGCAAGCAAATTACAAGATCGTGCTACAACGATCGGTGATTCAGTCGATAAAGAAGCAATCTCAAATGCAGTGGCTCAAAACACAGATCTAAGCCAACAAGAAGCGGAAGAAGCAACGAACAATATCGTGAACGGCTTACAAGATGCTTCTGATGAAGCACAAAAACAAATCGAAAATGCACAACAAAATCTTGAACAAGCCAAACAAGACATTGACCAAGCAGTGGAAGACGCTCGTCAAAAAGCGGAAGAAGCAAGTGATGCAACAGCCAAAGCGTCTATTTGGGGCTTTGTGGCAATGGTCTTAGGACTCGCTCTTACGTCAATCGGTGGTATGGTGGGAGCAAACTTAGTTAAAACTGCTGACCACGAAAACCGTATCTAATTTTACCTCTCATCAAGAGAGCTAGTGATTTATAAACCAGTGAACAGCGTTCTGCCAAAGAGTCAAATGGCAGCAGCGCTGTTTTCTGCTTTTAAACAAGCGGTTGAAAATCCCCATTGACGAGTGATTTTTCTCATGCTACACTGGCTCTGAGGATTGTTACCGCTTTAGGCGGGCTATACCTATTTTTTTGTGTGAAGAAATCTAAAGAAGAATAGGGTCGTTAAAATGAACGTAACAAAAGTGATCAATAACAACATTGTGATTTCTGAGAATGAGGAAAAACAAGAATTGGTCGTCATGGGCAAAGGCTTAGGCTTTAAGAAAAAGCCGGGCGATGCGATCGACGATACCAAGATTGAAAAAGTCTATCTCAGTACACAAGAGTGGAATGTCACAAAACTAACCCAATTACTTTCTTCTATCCCTATCGAACATATTCAAGCAGCGAATGAGATCATCAGTTTTGCAAAAGTTTCCCTTGGGAAAAAGTTGAGCGAAAAATTGTTTCTGACGCTGACCGATCATATCAATTATGCTATCGAGCGCTATCAAAACGGCATGGAAATTAAAAATGCCTTGCTATGGGAGATCAAGCGGTTTTATAACCATGAATACCTCATTGGCAAAGAAGCGTTATCGATCATTAAAAATCGCTTGGCGATCGAGCTGCCGGAAGATGAAGCCGGCTTCATTGCTCTGCACATTGTCAATGCTGAGTTGGATATGGCGCAGGTCAGTCAAGTATCGGAAATGGCGAAGATCATTCAGCATATCCTAAACATCGTCAAATATCATTTTTCAATGGAGCTTGATGAGTATTCATTGAACTACGAACGCTTTGTGACCCATTTGAAATTTTTTGTCCAGCGCTTATTCAGCGGTACAAAGCTCGATGATGCAGGAACCGGCAGTTTTATTTTTATGTTGAAAGACCGCTACATGAAGGAATATGCGTGTGCGTTGAAAATCAGTGACTACATCAACAAAGAATTCGGTAGACCGTTAGAAGAAGACGAATTGATCTATTTAACTATACACATCAAACGAATAACAAGTGCTTAGGATTGTTACTGGATTGGCAGGCTATACCTAAATGAACTCCCAAGGGGTTTGTTTAGGTATTTTTTTATGGTTTGACACACAAAAAACAAGCGAAAGACCAAAATAGGAGGAACGACATGAATTACAAAGAGTTAGCAAAAACGATCATCACCAATGTTGGTGGGGAAGAAAATATCCAAAGCTTGACCCATTGTGCGACACGCTTGCGCTTCAACTTGAAAGATGATAGCAAACCCCAAGAAAGTACTTTAAAACATACACCAGGGATCATGGGTGTGGTCAATAAAGGTGGGCAATACCAAGTAATCATCGGCAGTGATGTTGGCAATGTCTACAACGAAATCACTGCCCAAACCAATTTAAACAGTGACCAAGAAACAGCAGAAGACGATCGCGGACGTGTTGCGAAAGTCATCGATACGATCACCGGGATCTTCACTCCAATATTACCAGCCATCACGGCAGCTGGGATGCTAAAAGCGGTTCTTTCATTGCTAGTGGTCTTCAATGTCTTGACGGCAGAGAGTCAAAGTTACCAAATATTAAACTTTATGGCGGATGCGGCGTTCTACTTCTTGCCGATTTTGCTGGCTGCTTCTTCTGCACAAAAATTCAAAGCCAATATGTATTTAGCTATGATGGTAGGGGGGATTTTACTCCATCCGAACTTTATCGCGATGGTGACAGCAGTCAATGAGGCAGGCGGCGGCATCCATTTATTCGGCTTGCCGATTTCACCAGTGAGTTATTCATCATCGGTTATCCCAATCATCTTGAGTGTTTGGTTTATGTCTTACGTTGAACCGATCGCCGATAAAGTCTCGCCAAAAGCAATCAAATTCTTCAGCAAACCGTTGCTAACGATCTTCGTCGTAGGGACAGTAGCATTAGTTGCTTTAGGCCCTCTAGGCTACATGATCAGTGAAGCGATCTCTACAGGGATCCAAGCCTTAGAAACGGTTAGCCCATGGATCGTTCCATTACTGATTGGCGCCTTCACACCATTGTTCGTGGCAACTGGTACCCATTATGGGTTAGTGCCTATCGGAATCAATAATCGAATGACTGCCGGATACGACACAGTGATCTATCCTGGCATGCTGGCTTCAAACGTCAGTCAGGGAGCTGCAGCTATCGGCGTTGGTTTTAAATCAAAAGATTCTACGATCAAACAACTGGCATTTTCTGCTGGTCTGACTGGGCTATTCGGCATTACTGAACCGGCGTTGTATGGGGTCAATTTGCGGTTTAAAACACCCTTGTATGCAGCAATGATCGGTGGCGGATTTGGTGGTCTATTTATGGGAATCATGCGTGTCCGCAATTTCTCAGGCGGATCACCAGGCCTGTTGACTTTGCCAAGCTATATCGGCGATGACACCTTACGTCATTTGACCAATGCTTGTATCGGTGCGGCAATCAGTATCGTGATCACATTTATTGCGACATTATTCTTATACAAAGACCCTGTCACAGAAGAAGCACCTGAAGCAACACCGACAGACAAAGCGCAAGAACCCGCACATCAAATCAGCGGCGCAGAGATCAAAGCACCTTTAAAAGGGGAACTAAAAAGCTTGCAAGCAGTCAATGACGGCATGTTTTCGGAAGAGATTCTTGGCCAAGGGGTAGCGATTGAGCCAACCGTCGGAGAAGTGCTAGCTCCAGTAAACGGGACTGTCACAGCAGTCTTTGATTCAAAACATGCTATTGGCTTGACCAGTGAGGAAGGCATTGAACTATTGATCCACGTGGGGATCGATACAGTGCAATTAAATGGTGAAGGCTATGCCTATCAAGTAGAAAAAGGGCAAAAAGTGACAGTCGGGGATCCATTGATTACGTTTGATATTGAATTTATTAAAGAAAAAGGCTATCCAGTAATCACGCCGATCGTTATCACCAACAGTACTGAAGTGGGGGACATTTTGACGGCTAACAGTGGCCCGATTACGTTTGGCGATCAAATCATCAAAGTGATCGGCTAAAAAAGGAGAATAAGACATGGGATTTCCAGAAAACTTTTTATGGGGCGGTGCAACAGCCGCCAATCAATGTGAAGGCGGGTTTAATCAAGGCGGGCGTGGGCTTGCCAATGTCGATGTAATTCCGACTGGCAAGGACCGCCGAGCAGTTATTACCGGCAAGCGTGAGATGCTTGCTTTTGAAGAAGGGTATTTCTATCCAGCCAAAGAAGCGATCGATATGTACCATCATTTCAAAGAAGATATCGCCTTGTTTGCGGAGATGGGCTTTAAAACCTATCGTTTATCGATTGCTTGGTCAAGAATTTTTCCGAAGGGGGATGAAGAAACCCCTAATGAAGAAGGCTTGCGCTTTTATGAAGAACTTTTTTTAGAGTGCCGTAAATACCAAATCGAACCCTTGGTGACGATCACTCATTTTGACTGTCCGATCCATTTGATCAAAGAATATGGCGGTTGGCGCAACCGTAAGATGATCACCTTTTATGAAAACCTTTGTCGAGCGATCTTCACTCGATACAAAGGATTGGTGAAGTACTGGCTGACCTTTAACGAAATTAATATGATTTTGCATGCCCCATTTCTCGGTGCTGGGCTGACCTTTGCTGAAGGCGAAAATGAAGAACAAATTAAATACCAAGCTGCTCATCATGAATTAGTCGCAAGTGCGTTGGCAACAAAAATCGCCCACGAGATCGATCCAGAAAATAAAGTTGGCTGTATGCTGGCTGCGGCTAGTTATTATCCTTACAGCTGCAATCCGAAAGATGTCTGGGAAAGCAAAAAAAGCGATCGCGGCAACTATTTCTTTATCGATGTGCAATCGCGAGGAGAATATCCAAATTATGGTTTGAAGATGCTAGCTGATAAAGGAATCACTTTGGAACGAACCGCCGAAGATGCGGCTTTATTAAAAGCCCATACCGTCGATTTTATTTCCTTTTCATACTATGCCTCTCGGGTTGCTGCTTCAGAAGATTCCGGTGTTGAGAAAACGGAAGGCAACTTGTTCCCGACCATTAAAAACCCGTATTTAGAAGCGTCAGAATGGGGCTGGCAGATTGATCCGCTTGGTTTGCGAATCACGATGAATGATCTCTATGATCGTTACCAAAAGCCGCTTTTCATCGTCGAAAACGGTCTAGGAGCGGTGGATACGCCAAACGAAGATGGAAAAATCAATGATGTGTATCGCATCGACTATCTACGTGCGCATATCGCTGCGATGAAAGAAGCGATTGACCAAGACGGTGTGGAACTGTTGGGCTATACTTCATGGGGCTGTATCGATTTGGTTTCTGCAGGAACCGGAGAAATGAAGAAACGCTATGGCTATATCTATGTCGATCGCGACAATGAAGGCAATGGCACATTAGCCCGCAGCAAAAAGCAATCCTTTTATTGGTACAAAAAAGTGATTGCCTCAAATGGGGAAGACTTGGCTTAAGCCAGTTAACTAACGATTATCATTAAGGAAAGAAACGCCAGCGGAACAGAACTGCTCATGGAAGCAGCCTGGTTCTGTTGGCGTTTTTCTTATTTAACGAAAGAAATTATTCTGCTTCCTCCCGCTGGATCGGCAGCAGCAAGCGAACGGTGGTTCCTTCGTTGATGCGTGATTCTACAGTCAATCCATATTTCTCCCCATAGAGCAGCTTGATACGCTGATCAATATTGTCTAAGCCAATACCCGAATAGTGTTCAAAGTGGTTCGCGGAGCTGGTTGGGTGCTCTTCATTGAACCCGATGCCCGTATCGATGATCTCAATTTTCAGGCCTTCCTTACTGACACGAGAAAAAATCTGGATCAATCCTGAATCCTCTTCGGGAAAGGCATGCAGGTAGGCATTTTCGATAATCGGTTGCAAAATCATCTTCGGTACGAGAATATTTTCGCAGCCATCTTCTGAAAAAATCGTTGACTGGATGCGATTGCCGTAACGTACGTTCATTAAAACGAGGTATTCTTCCACGATCGCTAGCTCATCCTTTAAGGGGACGATCTCTTTGCGGTTAAAGGTGTGCCGCAACAATTGGACAAAGCTTTCAATCGCTTGGGTGGCGGCTTCTTGTTCGTTTTGCCAGATCAAAAACTTGATGGCAGTCAATGTGTTGTAGACAAAATGCGGTTGGATCTGCATTTGCAACGAGCGGATCTCGAACTTGCGTTTTTCGGCTTCTGTAACCATTAAATGATCGACATAAGATTCCAAGTCCTCTAGCATCAAGTTATACGCACGCCCCAATTCTCGCGTTTCGTATGTCCCGTTGATGGTAACCTTGTCGCTGAAATCGCCTTGTGTGACCGCAGGCAGCTTGGCAATCAGCTGATAAATCGGTTGGGTGATGTTGCGGATGATCCAAAATGCCAGCAGACTAAAAAGTAAAATACTGACGACAGAAATCAAAAGAGCTGGCTTGATCAGATTCATATTGTGTACTAGATGCGATTCATCCAAAACATCGTAAAAAGTAAAATGATACGAATAAAGGGGCAGCTGATTGATGCTAGTATCTCTTTTGACCGTGACGAGGCGATCTTCAAACGGCTGGCCTAAAAGGCTCGGATCAGAAGTGGAAAGAATTTGATTTTGTTCATTGACGATATAGATCGAGTGGAGACTGGTATCTAAGAGTTGACGATAGATCGAAGAAAAATCGGATTCTTTTAAGAAAATCAGGGCATAGCCGAAAATCGTTTCTTCTTTCATTAATTTGCGCACGTACATCAAGCCAGGGGAGTCGCTGGTGGAGGTACTTAAGCCTTGGTCCAAGAAATAATATTGACTGATGGCGTCATTGTCATTGATCTGCTGGATAAAGGCACTGGCGAGAAAATCATCTACTGATTGATTGCGAACCGCATCGTTTTGAAAGAAAGTGCCCCCGTTGACCCCAATCAACACCAAATTCGAGGGGATGTCTTGAAACAAAGAGCGCGTGTCTTTTAATTGCTCGTTTAATTCTAAAATCGTACGGCCTTGATTCATGTCGCCTTCTAAGTATGTTTCAACGGCTTTGCTTTCATCGACGATATCAAAAATTCGATGGATATTCTCGTTCAGACGCTCATAATCTTCTTGGATTTTTTCCAGTAGCAGCTGATTGGAACTCTGGTACGAAGCAACATAGGCATCTTTCGAGCGACCATAGATCACGACGACGGTTAGCAGACAAACACTAATGACCCCGACGACAACAAAGAGGAAGATCCGACTGAATAATTCATTTTTCTGAATCCATTGGTTGATTTTCATAATTGATTCAACCGCCGATACTTCGATGGAGTGACCTGACATTCTTTCTTAAAGATACGAGAAAAATAGCTGATATCCGAATACCCGACCGCTTCACTGATTTCAGATAGATTCAGATCAGATTGTGTCAGTAGTTCTTTGGCTTTATCCAAGCGGGTTTTCTTTACATACTCAGAAAAGCTCATTTTCAGTTTCGCAGAAAGAAAAGCCGAAAGATAGGTGTAACTAAAATGAAAGGTTTCAGCCAGTTCAGACAAAGACAGACTTTTAGTGTAGTTGTCTTGAATGAAGCGCTGGATCGCAACGAGTAGATCATCTTCATCCAGCGGTGATAAGGTCGTCAGCTGTTGACGAATATCATCAATGGTCGCCAACAACAAATCAGAAAAATCTTCCAAATACTGCACGTGACCGATGGCATGCAAAAATTCGGCTTTTAAGCGGCTAAAGCGTGGAGCAGTGGGAAATTCTTCTTCCAAGCGGGACAGTAACGTGTAAAAAATACTGCTGGCCTGCTGTTTTAAAAATGTCGGATCGACATTGGATAAGATCATGTCATTAAAATATTCCTCAATTCTGGTGATTCCTAATAAAAAGTTGTTGTCTAACAAAGCCCGTAAGAACTTCTTCGTATCAAAGCGATCACTTTCAATGTACAAAAAGAGTTCGTGTTCTGGCACCAACCGTTGACGTTTATAAAAAAACGATTGTCCTTGGCTTTTGGCTTTGAGGGTCACAAAATGGTCCCGCAACTGTTCAATCTTTTGAAAGGGCACACTGAGAGTAAAGAAGGCGTCTGGCTCGGTAAAACGCAATTGTTCCAACGTTTCTTTCAAAGAGGAATAAACATCCGTTCCTTCTGGATAACTGATCACTAAGCCGGCATCTTTGTTACTGGTTTGAAAAAAGAGCGTCTTTACCTGCGGTTGTGATTGAGTAAATTCCGTTAATGCATGCAGCAGCTGATCATTGGCACGAAAGCCGCTAAAATTGGTGGTCAAAATTTGGGCTTGCTGTTGCGGCTGACCCAATGCAAGAGAGTCCGCTAAAGGAGCCAACGGTTCTTCATACCCTGCTAAATAGCGATTCAACGATTCTTGCAGCTGCGTCTCCTCAGTCACGGAGCCTTTTGTATGTGACAGCTTTTGTGTGATGTTGTGTAGCGTCTTCAACAAGAGTGTCGGTGTCAGTGTCGGTTTTAAAAGATAATCTACGGCACCATTTCTAAAAGATTGACTGACGTATTGGAAATCATCGTAGCTGCTCAAGACCAAAAAATGGACTTCTGGATATTGTTGTTGAATGATCGTTGTGAGTTGAAGGCCGTCCATTTGTGGCATTTTCAAATCCGTAATCACGATGTCGGGATTCAGCTCATGGATCAGCGCCAATGCTTCTTGCCCGTTCGCTGCATCGCCTAAGAGACGGAACCCTTCTTGCTCCCAACGTATCATATGTTTCAATCCATCTCGGATCGTTGCCTCATCATCAACGACTAAGACCGTGCGTAAAATAGTCATGGTATCCCCCCTATATCTCTTCTTTATTATAAACGCTTTCAAAAAAGAAAGGTATTGTAACTTTTTTCTATTTTTGGACAAATTTAGTAAGCTCTTTCATAATCATTGAATACGGTTACAAAATCAGTGTATAGTTAGCCTTGTAAATAAAAGGAAAGAGGGATAAAAATGAAAAAACTACTTGCATCGATGGTAACGGCGGCTGCAGTGCTGACTTTGGCGGCTTGCGGAAACAGCAACACAAGCTCTGGTGATTCCGGCGAGTCCTCAAACAAAGTCACGGTCTGGGCATGGGATGAGACCTTCAACATCAAGGCAGTCAATGAAGCCAAAAAAGTGTATGAAAATCAAGATGTCGATGTGGAAGTCGTGACGATGTCGCAAGATGATATCGTCCAAAAATTAAATACTAGTCTGGCATCAGGAAATACGGACGGACTGCCAAATATTGTCTTGATCGAAGACTACCGCATCCAAGGGTACCTTTCTTCTTATCCAGATGCGTTTAGTGATCTAACGGATATCGTGAATGAGGAGGATTTCTCCAGCTATAAATTTGCGGTTAATAAAGTCGACGATGTCATTTATGGGGTGCCATTTGACAGTGGCGTCGCAGGACTATTTTACCGCACAGATTATTTGACCGATGCAGGCTATGAGCAAGCGGATCTCCAAGATATTACCTGGGATGATTTTATCAGCATTGCCAAAGATGTCAAAGAAAAAACGGGTCACGCTATGATGTCGTTAGACCCAAGCGATCTTGGCTTGGCACGAATCATTATGCAATCGGCAGGCGAATGGTATACCGGTGAAGATGGCTCCACCGTGACCATCAAAGACAATGAATCCTTCAAAGCCGGTCTAACTGTCTTGGCAACATTGTTGAATGAAGGCTTAGTTGAACAAGTTTCCGATTGGGATGGCGGGGTCAATGCTGTTCAATCGGGGAATGTTGCGTCTGCGCCAACCGGTGCGTGGTATTCTAGCACAATTCAAGGCGCTGAAGATCAAAGCGGCAAATGGGCGATCGCTCCGATCCCATCCATCGCTGGCGATAGCAATTCAGTCAATGCTTCCAGCATCGGCGGAGCAGGCTGGTACGTGATCAAAGGGGTTGACGGCGAAGAAAATGCTAAAGACTTTTTAGCCAATACCTTTGCTTCAAACAAAGAATTGATGGGTACACTAGCTACCGAGATCGGTTTGGTTTCAACCATGAATGCTGCAGAAGAAACGGAAGAATATACGTCGGGGCTTGATTTCTATGGCGGTCAAAAAGTCTTCCAAGATTTCTCTCAATGGTCACAAGAAATTCCAGCCGTGAACTACGGCAATCACACCTATGCCATTGAATCTGTCTTGACTGAAAGCTTGCAACGAGTGATCAACGGCGAAGACATCGATAAAGTATTAGAAGAAGCACAATCACAAGTGGAAGCACAAATTGCAAACTAATCGAACAACTTTGCAGAAACTCGTGAGCGATCGCGAGTTTCTGTGTTAAGGGGGAATTACAATGAAGAACAAAACAAAAAATTGGTTTGCAAACGGCAATGCCTTTATTACCTTACCCGTCATTTTGATCACGATGCTGGTCTTTATTCCGATGGTCTCGGCATTGTTCACGTCATTCCAATCAGGACCACCGACAGCGATGACCTTTAACGGTCTTGGCAACTATCAGCGGATGTTGAGCGACTCAACCTTTAAAAAAGCCTTTGGCAATACGTTTTTATACTTATTAGTCCAAGTTCCGATCATGCTCTTTTTGGCGCTGATCGTATCGAACATATTGAATGACAAAAAATTGAAATTTAAAGGGCTGTTCCGCACCGCCTTATTTTTACCCTGTATCACATCCTTGGTTTCTTATTCCTTGATCATGAAAAGTCTCTTTTCGGCAAATGGGTTAGTCAATAACTTTTTGACGCAACTACACCTGATTGATGCACCGATCCAATGGTTGACGGATCCCTTCTGGGCAAAAGTACTGATCATTTTTGCCATCACGTGGCGTTGGACTGGCTACAATATGATCTTTTTCATCTCAGGCATGCAAAATATCGATCCAAGTATTTACGAAGCGGCAGAGATCGATGGTGCCACGAAATGGGATCAATTCTTCAAAATCACGATTCCCAACTTGCGTCCAATCATCTTATTTACCACGATCACCTCAACGATCGGTACGCTGCAATTATTCGATGAAGTTCAAAATATCACTGGCGGTGGACCAGCCAATGCCACGACGACCTTGTCGCAATATATCTACAATTTGAGTTACAAATTCACGCCAAACTTTGGGTACGCCGCTGCGGTCTCCTTTGTTATCGTGATTGCGATCGTGATCTTATCGATCATCCAAACGAAAATAGGAGGAAAAGAAAATTGAAAACAATCTCACTTACTTTAAAATACGTCTTTCTGGCGATTTTGGCTTTCATCTCTATTTTTCCATTTGTTTGGATGATTCTAGGGATGACCAATCAAACCTTTGATATCGTTGCTGGAAAAATCATGATTGGGGATCAGTTGGTCATCAACTTCCAAAATCTCTTTTCTTCCGACTTGAATTTTACTCGGGCATTAGGCAATTCCGCAGTGATTGCCGTGATTACGACCGTCTTTGCGCTGTTGTTCTCCTCCATGGCAGGGTATGGCTTTGAGATCTATCGGACGAAAACCAAAGACCGCATCTTTAATATTCTCCTGCTGTCGATGATGGTGCCTTTTGCCGCGCTAATGATCCCGCTCTATCGAATGTTCAGCAAACTTAGCGGCACACCGATCGGAATCAATACCTTCGCTGTCGTGATTTTGCCCTCAGTCTGTACCGCCTTTTTGATTTTCTTTTTCCGCCAAAACATCAAGGCATTCCCTAGAGAATTAGTCGAAGCTGCTCGGATCGATGGCTTGAATGAACTGAGTATTTTCTTTAGAGTCTACATGCCTACGGCTAAAAATACCTACGCAGCTGCCGCGATCATTACGTTTATGGGCAGCTGGAACAATTATTTATGGCCATTAGTTGCCCTGCAATCACCAGACAAACGGACCGTTCCACTGGTTCTTTCAGCAATGGGTGCTTCTTATACACCTGATTATGGCATGATGATGTGCGGCATCGTGATCGCCACACTGCCGACGGCCATCATTTTCTTCGTTTTACAAAAACAATTTGTCCAAGGGATGCTGGGATCCGTGAAATAAGCGGTGCATCAGCAAACAAATACAAAGTAGAGGGTACGATATGATTCTTTTTGACAAACAACTAAACGTCTTTCATTTAAGCAACGATCAAATCAGCTATCTCTTACAGATAGAGGAAGGGGGCAATGTGGCGCACCTTTATTTTGGAAAAAAAATCGCCCATTATTCTGGTGGCTATCGTTATCCACGTCTTGATCGGTCCTTTTCACCTAATCCCCCAGACAGTAGCGATCGGCTTTTCTCATTAGACACCTTGATGCTAGAGTTTCCTGGTAATGGCTTCGGGGACTTTCGAGAAGCTGCCTATACGATTCGCCAGTCTGACGGCAGCCGAGTCAGCCATTTTGTCTTTAGTGATTACCAGATTCAACAAGGCAAACCAGCCTTAGCAGGATTGCCTCAGACCCATGGGGCCGACGACGGCATCGAAACACTGATTCTGTCCTTAAAAGATGATGTGGCAGGACTCGAACTGCAGCTGTTTTACACGATTTTTGAGGAGGCGGCAGTGATCGTCCGCTCAAGTAAAATAATCAACCACGGAAACCAGCCTGTTACCATCGAACAGCTGGCGAGTCAATCCCTGGATTTTCCTAACCGTCCCTTTGATTTGATCCACTTGCCAGGGGCGTGGGCGAAGGAACGTCAAGTGACCCGAGAACCCATCAATCGCGGCATCAAGCGTTTGGACAGCAAGCGTGGTTCCAGTAGCCATCAGCAAAATCCCTTTGCCGTCTTGCTGGAACCTAATGCTACGGAGTTTGCTGGGGAGTGTTTTGGTTTTAGTTTGCTGTATAGTGGCAACCATGAAATCATCATCGAAAAAGATCCTTACCATCAGACTCGTGTGATCATGGGGATCAACAGCCATCAATTTGCCTGGCAATTGCCGCCAACTGAAAGCTTTCAAGCCCCAGAAGCCGTGATTGCTTATAGTGAGGCTGGCTTGAACCAGCTGTCAGCCACCTATCATGACTTTTATGATGAGCATTTGATTCGGGGCAAATACAAAAAGCAAGAACGGCCGATCCTGATCAATAACTGGGAAGCAACGTACTTTGATTTCAATGAAGAAAAACTGGATGCCCTCGTTGATGAAGCGAAGGAGCTGGGAATCGAACTGTTTGTTTTGGATGACGGCTGGTTTGGTCAGCGAGAAGATGACCAAACCTCATTAGGCGATTGGTTTGAAAACGAAGGCAAGCTAGCTTCTGGCTTGGCAGGATTTGCCCAAAAAGTCCATGACAAAGGGCTGCAATTCGGGCTTTGGCTGGAACCAGAAATGGTTTCGGGCGACAGTGAACTGAACCGACAACACCCCGATTGGCTGTTACAAGTACCAAATCGCAAGCCAGCGCTTAGCCGCAGTCAGTATGTGTTGGACTTTTCTCGACAAGATGTCAGAGACCATCTCTATCAGCAATTATCCCAACTGTTTGATACGGTTGCCATCGACTATATCAAATGGGACATGAACCGCAGTCTGTCGGATGTCTATTCCTTGCTCCTCGATCCTGCCCAGCAAGGGGAGGTCGCGCATCGCTATCTGCTGGGCTTGTATGAGTTCCTAGAGAAACTGACCACTGCCTATCCGACGATCCTGTTTGAAGGCTGTTCTGGCGGTGGCGGGCGCTTTGATGCCGGTTTCTTGTATTATATGCCGCAGATTTGGACCAGCGACAACACCGACGCCATCGCCCGCTTGAAGATCCAGTATGGTACCAGTCTGGTCTATCCGCCATCCACCATGGGGGCACATGTCTCAGCGATCCCGAACCATCAGACCCAACGGGCAACGGATCTAGCGATTCGCGGCAATGCCGCGATGTCTGGCTTGCTGGGCTATGAGCTTGACTTAACACAGCTGACAGAAGGAGAAAAAGCGCAAATCAAAGAACAAATCACTTTTTATAAAAAACATCGGCGCCTGCTGCAGTTGGGCCGCTTTGTTCGACTGCTCAGCCCTTATGAAGGCAATGCCGCCGCCTGGCTGTATGTTTCTCCAGATAAAAAAGAAGCGATCGTCTTTTACTTCCGAGTTTTAGCTGAAGCCTCTGCACCATTGGTTACTTTAAAGCTGGCTGGTCTTGATCCTGACCTCACCTATCAAAGTGGGGGAGAGAACTTCGGTGGCGATGAATTGATGCAATTCGGGTTATATATCGATCCTCATTTAGCAGGGGATTACGCCACGCAGCGGTTTCATTTTGTTGCAAAAGTGCCCCACGAATGAAAAAAGCGTTCCGTCAAAACATGCTGTTTTGACGGAACGCTTTATTGTGCTGCCGCAAGCTTTTGGCTAATGATCGGCAACTGAGAGGCTATTTTAGAACAAATGATTTATTTTTTTCTCGAGAAGTCGTATGATGAAGGAGGAGGCAGGCAGTTTGCTTCTGACAATCAGTAAGAGGAGGGTGTTCAACATGGACGAACAGCCACTAGCGAATGAAACAGAAGAAGGGTTGATTGCTGCAGGATATCGGAAGTATCGTGGTGAAGCGATCGATATTTATTACAACAAAGAGATCTGCACCCACAGCGGTAATTGTGTGCGGGGCAATCCCGCCATTTTTGAAGTTGGACGGCGTCCCTGGGTGATTCCTGATAATGGGGAATCAGCCCAAGCGGCACAAGTGATCCAAACTTGCCCCAGCGGTGCATTAAAGTATGTGTTAAAGGAGGAACAATCATGGAAATCTTAGAAGAAAATGCTCGATTTGTGTTAAAAGACGGTGACAAAGAAATTGGTGAAATGACGTGGTCAAAAGCCGGTGAAACGCGTATGATCATTGATCATACCTTTGTCGATCCTGCTTATCGGGGCCAAGGTCTGGCCGAAAAATTAGTGGCAAAAGGGGTGGAAAAAGCCCGCAAAGAACAAAAGAAAATCATTCCTTTGTGTCCCTTTGCCAAAAAAGAATTTGAACGCAAACCAGAATATGCCGATGTTTGGAACCAATAATTCAACCAAAACAACCCCCACCAACTCAAGAGTCTCTCTTTGAGCTGGTGGGGGTTGTTGTATGGATGATCAATGTTGGAATTGAGCATGGTACAGGCGATAGTAATAGCCTTGTTCTGCCAGTAATTCTTCATGGGTTCCTTGCTCCACGATTTGACCGGCATCCATTACAAGGATCTTGTCTGCTGCTCGAATCGTTGATAACCGATGGGCGATCACAAAGCTGGTTTTGCCTTCCATCATTTTCAAAAAGGCATCTTGAATTTTTTTCTCAGTCAGAGTATCAACCGAACTGGTTGCTTCATCCAAAATCAGCATTGGTGGGTTACTGATCATCGTGCGGGCAATCGTCAATAGCTGTCGTTGTCCGTCAGAGATCTTGATGCCTTGATGACCGATCGGTGTATCTAGTGTTTCTGGTAAGCGCATCACATATTCATACATATAGGCATGCTTTAGGGCATCATAGATTTCTTCATCTGTGGCAGTGTCATTTCCGTATTGCAAGTTTTCTCGTAAAGAGGCATCAAAGAGCCATGTATCTTGCAAGACCATTCCGAAGCTTTGCCGTAATTCTTCTCGTTTCAACTGACGAATATCGGTGCCATCGATCTTGATCGCGCCTTTATCGACATCATAGAAACGCATCAACAAATTGACCAACGTCGATTTACCGGCACCGGTTTTTCCGACGATTGCGACGGTTTCTCCAGGTTTTGCAGTAAAAGTGAAATCTTCGATCAATTTTTGACCAGGATCATAAGCAAAAGACACCTCCTCAAAGGCAATCTCGCCTTTGATCTCTCCCAGTGATTGAGATTCTTGGTCATCGGCTGTTTCTGGCTCTTGATCCAACAGCTCAAAGGTTCTTGAAAGTCCAGCCAATGCCGTTTGGATCTGGGTCGTAATTCCTGACAATTCAATGAATGGTTTCGAAAACTGACTGGAGTAGATCGTAAAGCTGGAAATCATCCCAACCGTGACAGCACCTGAACCAGAAAAGTAAAGCAGACCGCCGACAAAGCCGACTGACAGATACGCCAAATGATCGACGAATCGCGAAAGGGGATTGGTCAAAGAAGAAGAAAACTGTGCCTTTTGCCCCCGGACATTCAATTCTTGGTTGATCGTTTCAAAACGGTTTTGGTTGATGGTTTCTCGATCAAAGGCTTTGACGATTTTTTGATTGCCGATCATTTCCGTAACAAAGCCAGAAATTTCGCCGACGATTTCTTGTTGCCGAGCAAAATGCGATTGTGACGTTCGTGCCACGATCCAGTTGACCAAAAAGATGATCGGGGTCGAAACCAATACGACCAACGTTAAGGGCACACTCATTTGCAGCATGACGACTAAGGCGATCAAGACGACCGAAATACCAGAAAACAGCTGGTTGAAGACTGCAGCGACGGCAATGGAAATATTATCCATGTCATTGGTAAAACGACTGACGATGTTGCCGTGAGAGTTTTGGTCATAATAGCGCAAAGGCAATGTATTGAGATGCGCAAAACCTTTTTTGCGCAAATCGGCGACAGATAAATACGCCACGCGGTTACCCAGTCGCTGGATCAACCATTGACTGACCACAGTCACTAAAACCACTCCGGCAAACAGAAGCAAAATACGATAGAGAGTGCTAAATTGCACTTGATCAGCACCTATCAGCTGATCGACGGCTTGACCAATCTGATACGTCATATAAACCGAGGAGACGCCAGCAGCAATCCCGAGGACAACTGCTGCCCAAGTTTCCTTCGCATAGGCAGTCAAATAAGGGAGGTAGCGACGAAAGGCCGACCAATCGAATGATTTCTTTTTCATGCTTCTTCCTCCTCTGCCTGTGATGCGACGATTTCTTGGTATTCTTTTGAAGATGCCAACAGCTCTTCATGGGTCCCTTTGCCTACTAAATTCCCTTGGTCTAAGACTAAGATCTGCTGCGCATCTTGAATGGAGCGAACCCGTTGAGAGATAATGATGACCGTGCCACGAATGCTTTCTTTTAAAGCCATCCGCAAATCAAGATCGGTTTGATAGTCAAGGGCACTTAGAGAATCATCCAAAATCAAGATATCTGGTTTAGCGATCAATGCTCTGGCAATCGTTAACCGTTGTTTTTGTCCCCCAGAAAAGTTCTTGCCCCCTTCAAAAATCGGGGTATCCAGTTGCTGCGGCAAGGCTTCAACGAAGTCGCGGCTTTGAGCGATTTCGAGTGCTCGCCAACACTCTTCATCGGTGGCCTCTTTTTTGCCCCATTGCAAGTTTTCTCGAATCGTTCCCGTAAACAGCACGGCGGTTTGAGGCACCATGGCGATTTTTTGGCGTAATTGCTGTAAAGGCCATTTCCGCACATCGTGTCCGTCAACGATCACTTTGCCATCTGCCACATCGTAGAAGCGGGGGATCAATTGGGTCAAGGCAGATTTCCCACTCCCGGTTGGTCCAGTGATACCTAAAATAGACCCCGGCGCGACTTGGAAATCAATGTTTTTCAAGGCTAATCCGTATTCTTTTGAAAAGCGGAAATCAACGTGCTCAAAGCGAATCGCTCCGACGTTGTTTTTCGGCTGATCCATAAAGACTTCTGAAAGCTCGTCGCCGATCGACGGCTCAGTGGCTAACACTTCGTTAATCCGTGAACCAGATGCTGCCGCACGGGTAAAGATGATCACTAAGTTGGAAACCACGATCAACGCTAAGAGCATTTGATTCATGTAATTGACCAGTGCCAATACTTGTCCTTGCTGCAAATTGCCAATATTGACCTTGAATCCACCGATATAAAACAACGCGATAATGCCGACATTCATGATCAAGGTGGTGGCAGGCGTCAATAAGGCAGAGAGATTTGTGACCCGTAAATAGACCTCACTTAAATCATCAGTTGCCTTATAAAAGCGTTTCGTTTCCGTTTTTGTGCGGGCAAAGGCACGAATCACCCGAATCCCGCTTAAATTTTGACTAACTAGCTCATTCAACTCATCTAAATGGACTTGAACTTTCTTATACAATGGCACGGTTTTGGCGATGATCCAGAATAAGACGATACAAAAGAGCGGTAAAACGAGTAGGAAAATCAAGCCAGCTTGCCAATCAATGACAAAGGCCATAATCACAGAACCGATACTTAAGAAGGGCGCCCGGACAACCAGCCGAATCAGCATCGCCAAAGCAATCTGCATCTGATTGATGTCGTTGGTCATTCGAGTAATCAACGTATCAGTACCGAATAAGTTCAGTTCGCTATGGGAAAGGGTGTTGATTTTTTTCATCAAGCGATTGCGTAATTCTGTCCCGAATCCTTGAGAAGCGACGGAAGCATAATACTGACAGATGACGGCACAGATCATGCCTACCACGGACATCACGATCATCCAGATCGTCATTTCAACGACTTTCGACCAATTGTTTTGCCGTAGCCCCTCATCGACTAAAGCGGCCATCTGTAAAGGCAAGACCAATTCAAACACCGCTTCTAAAAATTTGAAAAACGGACCAAGAATAATCTGTTTGCGATAATCCTTGGCGTAGCGTAACAAGCTTATCATAAAAAACCTCCTAAATTATTGCGGATGAGCGGACTTGTTCATCCTCATGAGCTTATGAGTGAACTTCAGCAAGATGTTCACTGACTAAACAGGCAAAAACCAAACTATCGGTCCATTCCCCCTTGTTCCACCAGTCTTGGATAAAATGTGCTTCTTGGCGCAATCCAATCCGTTGGCAAAGCTTGGCTGAGGCCTGATTGCGGGCATCTAGCGTCGCTTGGACCCGATGGATCTTCTGACTGGCAAACAACCAGTCCAACAACTCTTTCAAGGCTTCTTGAGCAAACCCTTGTCCGCCAAATGACGGATGGAAGGCATAGCCGATTTCAACGGAAGACGGCTGACCAGTAGACCACACCGACAAATCGCCGATGACCGTTTGATCGTGTAGTACCGCCAAAGAAAGACCTGCTTGGTCCGTCAAGGTGTGCTGTTGACATTTTTTGGCAAAAGACGCCGCTGCCGTTTCTGTCTGCCAAGGCTCATGAAGTAAGAAACGGCAAACTTCCGCTTGCTGATAAATAGCAAAGGTATCGGCAAAATCACTTTCTTGAAACGGACGGATCGTTAACAGTTCACTTTCCATACATACCATAGACAGCCTCCATTTCTTTATGGACATCTTACCATAGAACGAAATAGCCGAAAACATTATCAGAAAAATACAACAACTTTCTTGTAAAAGAGTGTAAATTTCATGAAAATTCTTTCTTTTACAATTAGAACTTGCCAGTTGCTGCCTATTTACCACGCCTGCCAGCGGGCAAGAAAGTTTTTTTGCCAATCCCCCAAGGGCAAAATCACTCGCTGCATTTGAAAACGGTAGGTTTCCCCTTTATAAGTAAAGCGAATCGGGACGAGCATCCCTACAACAGGATCTTTGTGCTGTTTTTTTAGCTCAGCAAGCGGCACGATTTTGTGCTGCAGGACTTTTGTCGAGAAAAGATTCAATGCCAAAATCGTCAATTGCTGATCATCTAAGACGAGCAGGGTACGGCTGGTGATGGCATTGAAGGACTGCCATTTTGCATAACCGAACACAGCTCCTTCCGTCAAATAGGGGGCTGCCAACGCTTGGAAGGTTTTTTTATTTAAAAGAAACATGGGTAGAAAACTCCTTATAAGTAAGAATCGTTTTAGGCAGAGTGTCAACCATCATCGAACAGCGTGAAGACGCTTAGTCAGTTGTAAATGGCTGCAGCATCCGCCGAACTTTTTCAGTATACGCCTGTTTGAGGGCTAACGGTTCGATTTCTTTGATGGTTGGCCCAAATTGCAAGAGAAAGTCAGCTAGAAAATCAAGCTCATTGTCGGCAATGTGTCCTTCTAAGCAAAGCTCACTAGGACGTTCCACCACTGCCATATCAGGATATTTTTCTTGCCACAAGCGTTCCTTTGCCGATAGATCAAAGCGGATGTGATAGCCCAGTGTTTGTGTCAACACTTGTTGCTGCAGCTGTTTTTCAGCTAACTGCTGCAAGGTATAGCCTGTTTTTTCAGTCGGAGCAAGTTCCTGCATTGCATCACAGCGATAGCGGCGAAAGGCCTGCTTTTGACAATCAAAGGCCAAACAATACCAGTAACCAGCACGAAAATCCAGCTGATAGGGTTGTACGGTCTTGTTCGTTTTTTGATAACGCTGATAGGTAAATTGGATGACCTGTTCTTGTACGATCGCTGAAAAAAGCGCTGAGAGGATCGGTGCACTCGTCAATTGAGGCACCCCTTGAAACGAAACCGCCGTCTCCATTTTTTCTAACCAGTCGGTATCTCCTTGATAAAAAGACTGCAAAAGTTTTCGCCGCAGCCCTTGATAGCTCCGATCAAAAGGAGAATCGTACAGTTTTTGTAAGAGCTGTAAAGCAAAGAAAAGGGTATAGCGCTCATTGTTGTCAAAGTACAAGGGGGTCAGTTGATTTTTTAAAATCTGATAGCCGCCATAACGACCGGCTTCTACTACGAGAGGCAAGCCCAGCTCTTCCAACGATTGGACATCGCGGACGGCTGTGCGTTTTGAAATCGCAAAGGTTTCCATCAAATCAGCTAGATGAAAAGTGGTTTTTCCTTGTAAATACAATAGCTCCTGAGTTAAACGTTCTGATTTTTTCATTTCTTTCTCCAATGGTGCCAAGTTTTGGCAATATTCACAGTTACACTTATGGTAACAAGAAAAGGAGGAACCAACAAATGATCGAACCAAAAATCGCTTTATTTTTAACCTTAGACGGCAAAGCCCAAGAAGCCATCCACTTTTATCAGGAAACATTAGACGCGACCCTCTTATTCGCCATCACCAACCAAGAATATCAAAAAAAACTTGATCCAACGCTGGAGATTCTTGCAGGTCAAGAACAGTATCTTTCTCATTCCATCCTACAAATCGGAGATTTCCAGTTGCAGCTGGCTGACAATCCATTGATCGAAGGGGAGCCCATTCAAGCAGGGAATCACTTATCCTTGAGTTTGACGATAGACGACACCAAAACAGCTCAAAAGCTTTATCAACGACTAGTGGAAAAGGGCAGTCAGGTGATCCAGGCACCTAGTGAAAATCCGTTTGCGTTTTTTTATGCAAGTGTTCGCGATCCATTTGGTGTAATTATTCAGCTTACTGTCGAAAAAGAAGTTGATCCATCAAAAAAGGGTGAATGAAAAAAATCGTTTTTTAATAAAATATCCATAGAAGTTGACTAATTATCCAGCTTTCTTTCATCATCAGAATTATTTTTAAGGAATGTTTAAAGGACTTCACAGAAAAAGAATAAAACTTCTTAAAAAAATAGGCGGATCGCAAAAATTCTGGTACAATCGGGGAGAGCAATTCAGGAGAAATGAAGGAGGCACTATGGATAGAAAGACGAGATATAAACAGCAAAGAGCCCACAAAGCGCGCAACAAACGCGTGATTATTGGAGGAATCTTTCTTTTCGCCATTGCAGGCATCGTTTTATTTGCCGGCTATACGTATTATGCAGCAAAAAATTCAGTGGATAAAATGTTTAAAGAATCCGCTGTAATCAGTTCCAATAAAAGTAAAGAAGACAACTCATTGAAAGCTTCTGACGTGAATTCAAAGTTTGGGATCTTGCTGATGGGTGTCGATAATGACGCGGAACGTGAAAAGACAGAACATTTGGACAGTGCCCGTACCGACAGTTTGATTTACATGGTATATGATGGCGAAAACAAGAAAATCGATATGGTTAGTCTCCCTAGAGATATTTGGACCAATATTTATGATGGAACAGGAACTGGGACAATTGCTACTACAGCCAAGATCAATAGTGCATTCACGATTGGTGAGGAAGACGCAACGATTGAAACAGTCCAAAACTACCTGCAATTGCCAATTGACTATTACGTAAACATCAATTTTACAAGTTTTGAAAAAATAATCGATGCGATTGGCGGAATCACTGTTGATGTGCCTTACGACATCAACAAGAAATATACTTCAGACAACACGGGAGAAACGTTGATTCCAGAAGGACGTCAATTGTTGAACGGTGAACAAGCCTTGATTTTTGCCCGTATCCGGAAAATGGATACTGATGTGGATCGAGGAAACCGTCAGCAAGAAGTTATTGAAGCAGCGATCCACCAAGCTTTGAAAATCAATAATGTCACCAAGTACCAAGAAATTTTAGATTCTGTCAGCGAAGATGTGAATACAAACTTTAAGTTTGAAGACTTAGTATCTTTAGCGGGCAATATGTTGTCTGGGTTCGATATTCAAAAACATACCTTTGAATGGTACGATGGGGAATCTTATGATGGACAATCGATCGTATATATTCAAGACTATTCTTACAATGAAATCCGTAATGATATGTTGAAAGCATTAGGTCAAGCACCAGCAGATTCGCAAGCAGATGCCAATACAGAAACACAAACCGGTGTTGGAAACGAGACAGGTGCAGGAACTGGTGACGGATACGGCTCGGATGTCGTTGATGACGGAACCGGCTACTAATCAAGAGAAAAAAGTCAGGAACATTCCTGACTTTTTTTGTACCCTCAGACCTTTAAAAATCGATTGAAAACAAGTTCAGTCTCTCAAGCCGCTTTCGTTTGCATCTAAGAAGTGCAGTGCTATTCTTAAGAAAAGAGACAGCTTGTTGCAGCAAGTCATACACTGGGGGAGGAACCATGATGGAAAAACAGCAAGAACAAAAAGCCCGAAGAATCGTCTTGTTGACCCATGTCTTAGGGTTGCTCATGAAAGCCATCGGGTACTTCCTTAGCGGCAGTGCAGTTTTAATGAACGAAAGTATTCACAGTATGATCGATTGCATCAATCAAGGTCTTTTGGCCATCGGTGAAAACCGAGCACAGCGAGGACGCAGTGAATTGTATCAGTTCGGTGAAGGACGAGCGACCTACTTTTTTAGTACCGTGGTCGCAATGACGGTCTTTTTAGGAGGCGGCATTTTAGCTGTTGTCGAAGCCAGCCGCGATTTGCTGGATCCCACCCACGAAGTGGAGCAGATCCAGCTGGTGGCAGCAATCTTATTTGTCAGTTTGTTTATTGAAGTGACTGCAGTTCAAGATGGTTGGCAAGAAGTCAAAGAACAAAATAAACAAAAACAACCCCTCGTCCGTTTTTTGAAAGAAAGCCGGGATTCTGATTTACTATTAGGTTTTACGGAAAATTTGTTTGCCTTAGGCAGTGTGACGATCGCCATCATAGGAATCTCATTGACTGCTTTGACAGGCAATCCAGTATTTGATTCCCTCGGGGGCATTTTAGGTGGATTGTTGTTGATTGCTGCTGCTGTCTTTTTAGCCAAAGAATTTTATAGCCTTTTGATTGGCGAAGGGGCATCCGCATCAGATTTAATGGCGATCAAACAAATTTTAGCCGACCCTGCAATCATTCAAATCAAAGATTTACGAACCCTCCATCTAAGCCCAGAGGAACTTTTGATCGTCGCCGACCTTAGCTTGAAACTAGCGCCGGATGAAGAACCAAGCACGTTTATTGATACCATTGAGCAACAAATAAAGCAGGCTTTGCCTGAACTGCGGGTCTATTGCTATATCGAGAGTGAGGAAATTACCTCTTAAAGTAGAATAAATACGAAGCATTCTTCGGTTGGTGATTCACAATTCAACCGATGAATGCTTGTTTTGGGTAGTGGTGAGCTCGTGTTGAATGAACACAAAGGATCAATGGCTTGTTTTAACTTTAGGCTTTTCTGACGATCAGGAATTAGATTGTAAGCGGAAAGATCCAGCGATTTATCTATTTTTTAGCAGTAAACAGTTTTTTTGTTCAAAAGTTTGTGTTTTTTTGTTAAAATAAAGTAAGGACAGCGAGTGTTCTCTGTTTGAAGTTATTTTTTTGCTAGAGTTGTAACATTGTAAATCACAACATAGCGAAAGCTCAGGTTATTAAGAAAATGCCGAAACGAGTGCCTGTTTGCCGTTACTGGCATGCTGCCCAATCGTCACCAAAAGCGGTGGTGCTAATTTTGTCACGACTGTTTTTTTACACCACTTGTGAAGCAAAATCCTTTGCGAACATCTTCATCCATGATAGGTTAGAAATAGGCCGAATGGTTTTTTCACAAAGTACGTACATAGAAAGATCACTTGCGATGACTAAAAGCAGCGACTTCATTGCTCGCAAAATGATCGATGCTCATCACACATACCTTTTCCCTCAGCCAGTCAATCTGCGCTTGCTTTTCTTATTGGTTATATTCCCTTAAATCAGCAATTGCCTGAACCAATTAAAAATCAAAAAATGACTGTGCAAGGTATCTGTACCGATTTATCCCTTCAGAAACGTGGAAACCCTCGGCAAGAAGTTTACAATTAAAAGGAGGAATTTGATGGAAAAATTTTACCAGCAAAAGACTGAAGAGACCTTGAAACATTTTGAAAGTGACCGCAAGCAAGGCCTAAGCGGGAAAGAAGCCGACAAACGCTTAGAAAAATACGGAGAAAACACGATCCAGCAACAAGAATCCCTTTCTGTATGGGAATTGCTGTGGCATAACTTGAACAACTTGATTGTTTATCTCTTGCTAGCAGCTGCGTTACTCTCTTTTGCGATGGGGGAAACGGTTGAAGGAATTGCAGTACTGATTGCCGTGGTGATTGCTGTAATGACCGGTTTCATTACAGAATTACGAGCACAAAAATCAATTGATTCACTTCAAAGCATGATTTACACTACCGCAAAAGTGATTCGTGATGGAGAAGTAATGGAGATCGAGTCGGCAAAGATCGTTCCAGGCGATATTCTCGTTTTGGAAGAAGGGGATGCTATTGCCGCAGATGCCCGCTTACTTGAAACGAGCAACTTTGCCTGCATCGAATCAGCGCTGACCGGTGAGTCAGAAGCTGTTGAAAAAGATGCACGAGAAACTTATGAAGAAGATGTTCCATTAGGCGATCGCCGCAATGTCGTTTTCGCAGGAACTGCGGCAACTCGGGGAAATGCCTATGCAGTAGTGACAGAAACCGGCATGAAGACCGAGGTTGGAAAAATCAGTGACATGCTGACGGGGGATAAAAAGCGTCAAACGCCATTAGATATCGAATTGGACAAGCTTGGAAAAGCAATCATTATTGCAGCACTCTTTGCTGCGGTGGCAGTTTTGGTCGCAGGTATTTTGACGAATCAGCCATTTGTCGAAATGATCCATATCTCGATTATTTTAGCGGTCGCAGCGATACCTGAAGCAATGCCAGCCGTTTCGACAATCACATTGTCTCGAGGCATGCGGACGATGGCCGAGCACAAAGCACTCGTCAAATCGTTATCAGCCGTAGAGACTCTTGGCGCCACCAGTATCATTGCCAGTGATAAAACGGGGACGCTGACAGAAAACCAAATGACGGTTGCCGAGATCATTTTAGGTTCTGGGGAAATGTTCAAAGTGACAGGAAATGGGTATGAACCCAACGGAAAATTCTATAAGGCAGACTCGGATGATAATTCCGAAATCGACGCAACCAATCATGATGCACTGCAAGGGATGGTTGCAAATGGCGCTTTATGTACCACCGCCACTTTACGTGAAAACGAAGGGCAATACGAGATCCTCGGTGATCCAACGGATGGGGCGTTTGTCGTTTTAGGTCAAAAGATCGGCATCGATCGGCAAAAAGAGCAGGACAGCGGGCTGAAGAAAATCGCAGAAATGCCCTTTGATTCCGACAACAAATACATGGTGACCGTGTATGAAGGAGAGCAACGGACATTGATCATCAAAGGGGCACCAGATGTCTTAATTGATTTAGCTGATGCTGATGCCACAGAAAAAGAACAACTTCATGAATACAATGACACGTTAGCCAGTCATGGGCAGCGGGTGATCGCTGTCGGTTGCATCAAGGATTATCAAGGTGGGACGGACGAAGCAGAACTGAAAGCAGCATTACAGGAAATCAAGATCCAAGGCTTTGCGGGCATCGTCGATCCGCCACGAACAGATGTCAAAGAGGCAGTGAAGGTCGCCCAAGAAGCGGGGATCCGAGTGAAGAT
The DNA here is from genome assembly GCF_002850555.1 of Enterococcus sp. CR-Ec1. Taxonomy (NCBI): domain Bacteria; kingdom Bacillati; phylum Bacillota; class Bacilli; order Lactobacillales; family Enterococcaceae; genus Enterococcus; species Enterococcus sp. CR-Ec1. Next base: position 2,461,030 of record NZ_CP025223.1, on the reverse strand, counting down.
GATCACGGGGGACCATCCGAAGACCGCATCAATGATCGCCAAAGAAATTGGCTTAAAAGATCATGAAAAAACCATGACAGGTCGCGAGATCGATGAATTGGCAGGGCAGGAGGGCTTTAACGAAAAAATCGAAGAAGTCGCTGTCTTTGCTCGAGTCTCTCCAAAAAATAAATTACAACTTGTGGAAGCCTTGCGTGAAGAAGGCGATATCGTTTCTATGACTGGCGATGGCGTTAACGATGCGCCAGCACTCAATGGCGCCGATATCGGGATCGCCATGGGGATTCGTGGGACAGAAGTAGCCAAAGAATCTTCCGATATGATTTTAACGGATGACCGTTTTGGAACAATCGTCGATGCCATCAAAGAAGGACGTATCATTTTTGACAACATAAAAAAATATGTTTCTTTCTTATTCTCATGTAATATGGTTGAGATCGTGACGATCTTTTTAAGTGTCATCTTCTTGATGCCAATGCCGATCCAACCGCTGCATATCCTTTTCTTAAATCTAGTCATCGATATTGCGCCAGCAATGGCGTTAGCCTTTGAACCAGCAGAAGACGATATCATGAAACGTCAGCCACGGTCGAAAGCTGATGGCCTCGTCAACAAACGCTTCTTAGGACGCATCATTTTAAGTGGTGTTGTGATTGGTTTGGTGGCGTTTGGCTTCTTCAATTTCTTGATGTTGACGGATCACGAGTTGCTTTATGCACAAACAGCGACCTTTACCTTTATGGCAGTAGCACAATTGATGCATATTTTCAACGTTCGTAAGAGCAGCGGTTTTGGCTTAGACAAAACTCTCTTGAAAAACAAACCGTTGATGGGGGCATTGCTCCTTTCCGTAGGTTTGCAGCTTTCAGCAGTCTATGTACCGTTTATGAATGAGCTATTAGACACGATGCCAATTCAAGCCGGCACGTGGGGGATCATCTTCGCTGCTGCAGCGATCTCTACACTGATTGTGATGGGCTTGAAGAAACTCTTCCAATTAAAATAAAATAAATTCTCCAGTATTTTCTCAATACCGGAGTAACGAAGACCCGCAGCCTAATGGCGCAACTTCGCCAAAGGATTCTTGATTCGATCCTTGATGAAGTTCGCCTAGCTGCGGGTCTTTTTTGCTTACTCTTTACAAGCAAAAGAAAATGATTTATACTTGACTAGTCAACAGTTGACAAGTCAATGATGAAAGGAGCGGTTTATGCAATGAATTTACGTGAGCTAAGCGGATTGCTGTATCGGATGAAAATCGTGAATCAAGAATTAACGGCGATCTTTGAAAAAGAGACTGGCTTTAGTCTGACCCGTTATCAGTTGCTGCAGTTTTTGAATGAGCAAGGACGCTGTACCCAAAATCAAGTACAGAATGAATTGAAGATCGATAGTGCAGCGGTCACTCGGCATTTGAAGATTCTCGAAGAAAAACAATTTGTGACACGGGAACGAAACAAAGACAATAACCGCGAGATTTTTGTTTCTTTGACACCGAAAGCACAAGCCGATTTGGCTAGTTGTGCTTCAAAGCATGCCAGCTCTGAGGAGTCGTTAGGCATCAATTTGACCGAAGAAGAAGAAGCACAGCTTCTAACATTACTTATGAAATTAGTTCCATGAAAGAAGGCAAACCCATGACAGAATACAGCAATAACAATTTTTCAGAGATTACCTTTGGCCGAAAATCGGTCCGTGTCTATGATGAAACCTACAAAATCCCCCATGAAGAAATGTTGACCATGATCCAAGAGTCAACGACAGCACCTTCCTCAGTCAATATGCAGCCTTGGCGCTTTGTCGTTGTGGAAAGCGATGAGCAAAAAGCAAAATTGAAACCGTTGATTCGTTTCAACGTCCGACAAAATGATACATCTTCTGCAATGGTCTTGATTTTTGGCGATATGCTTTGTCATGAACTAGGAGAAGAAATTTATAACAAAGCAGTAGCAGAAGGCAAAATGCCAGCGGAAGTACGTGACCAACAATTAGCAGCGATCATTCCTCATTACGAAAATCTTACAAAAGAACAAATGAATGATGTGGTGAAGATCGACGCTAGTTTAGCAGCGATGCAATTTATGTTAGTTGCGCGGGCGCATGGCTATGAAACCAACCCAATCGGCGGCTTTGAAGCAGATCAATTAGCAGAAGCTTTTGGTTTAGACAAAGAACGTTATGTTCCTGTCATGATCCTTTCAGTCGGAAAAGCCAAAGAATTAGGCTATGAATCCGTTCGGTTAGACGCAGAACAAATTACGACATTTCTATAAGAGGAGGGAAAACGATGGAAATCATCAATGCAACGTTTTACATCAAAGAAGAAAAGCGGGCAGATTTTTTAGCCGCTGTTATCCCACTAATAGCATCGGCAAGAACTGAGGATGGCTGCCACGGCTATCATCTCTATGAATCATTGGAAGAAAACAATCGGTTTGTCATGGTCGAAAAATGGGCGAATCAAGAAGCGATCACCGCCCACAATCAAAACCCGCTGCTGCAACAATTATTCCAGCAAATGCCTGACTTTGCAGCCAAACCGAGCGAGATCATTGTCGCTCAACAAGGAGAATAAAGATGACGATTTTATCGACGATTTTGATTGTACTGGTTGCCTTAGAGTTTTTCTATATTCTCTATTTAGAAACATTTGCCACTACGTCCAAAGCAACGGCGCGGGTCTTCAACGTGACGAAAGCAGAACTTGAACGACCGATCGTTGTGACCTTGTTCAAAAACCAAGGGGTTTACAATGGACTCATTGGTTTGGGGTTACTGTATAGTATTACCTTTGCTTCAGCACCATTGGAAATCAGTCGCTTGTTGCTGATCTACATTATCTTAGTAGCTGCATATGGCAGTGTGACTAGCGACAAGAAAATTATTTTGACCCAAGGCGGTCTAGCGATCCTTGCCTTGCTGTCCACCTTTTTTTAACCAATAAAAGAAGAAGCCCCCTAATCTAAGAAAGCCTTTCTATACAATAGAAGCTTTCTTAAATCGGGGGCTTTTAATGTTTGGGCAAAGAGTACTCAGAACGTGAAAAAAATGATAGGATAAGAGAAGGGACTAACGATTTTCTGGACGTAAACTGGTTGCCGCAAATAAGGCTTTTACTAGAATGGGTGTTAAGATCGCAGCTGTGATCACCTCAGAGATTCCATTCGTTATAGCAATTCCACCGAGGGTCACGAATAAAGCCGAAGCATCGACACCATAGGTATTGGCAACTAAGCCAGTATATAAGGTTCCCATTAGGGTTAAGACCAAAACTGTATTGGTGATGGTCCCAAAGATTGCTGCAACAATCGAAGCAGCGACGACTTTTTTGGTCTTTTTGTAAATGATCGTAAACAAGAGACCAGCCACTAAGCCAACCAACACACGGGGAACCACCGAGATGATTGGGTTGGTGAAAACGGCAATGTCCAAGGGCGTTGTCGGAGAAGTAAACGCACGGATCATGGTAAAAACACCCCAGACTAAGCCGATGAACATCCCGTCTTTTGTCCCTAAAACGATGGCAGCGACGATCACCGTGATATGGATGATCGTTAAACTAGTGATACCGATCGGAATAAATCCAAGGAAAGGTACCATCGTCTGTAAAATAATAATAGCAGTCAAAATGGCACGAATGACAAGGCGATAGGTTTTGCTTTTTGTATTCATTGTAAAAACTCCTTTTTTTATAATGACACTCGTGTCATTTTTAAGTTAGGTTGATTATACAACAAAATGACACGAGTGTCATTAATAATGTGATGAAAGGAGCCAAAAAAATGGCGAAGAAGCAGCAGAGCGAATTGACTACAGCGGAAAAGAAAAAACAACAAAAGCGTGATTTGATTCTTGAAAGTGCCAAAGTCGTCTTTAGTAAGAAAGGTTTGATTGATGCGACAATGAAGGACATTATCGAAGAGTGCGGCATTAGTCGCGGCGGCATTTATTTGTACTTTCGTTCGGTGGATGAGATTTTTTTGGCAGTGTTAGAGCAGCGTTCCAAACGAAAATTTGATGATGTACGAGAGATGATCATGGAGCAAGTACCCTTTGAAACGATTTTAAACAAATATTTTTCCGACCATCGCAAGCGTCTACTCCACAGCATTTCTGACGGTATGCTGCGAGCCGTCTACGAGTATTACTATACGCATAAAACCGAAGCCTCCAGTTCACTGCAGCAAGCTCAACTCGCTGAGACGAAACGGACGATCCATGAGATTTTTCAAGTGGGCGTTCAGCAAGGTGTATTAAAAGATGAAAACTTGGCAGTGATTGCAGAAAACTATATGTTCGTGATTGAAGGATTAGGGATTTTGGCTCTGACCGGTCACATCACAGAACAGACCATTGATGACCAAATCGCCGTAATGAGACAACTACTCCCTTATCGTGAATAACACAGACAAAAAAACTCGCTCTTTTCTAGAAAACACTAGGAAGGAGCTTTTTTCGTCTGTTTATAACTTTGTGAATCAAGCATATTTTGCAGAAAATTAATGTAATAAAAGTGAAATCTACAACATTATTTATTTTTTCTTAAGAAAAAGGACTTTTTCTATGAAGTTTTCTTGAACAGTTGATACATAGGGATTCACTCGGCGTGTCGGTGGGATAGGAGTGGGGAACATGTAATAAAAAAACAGAGCTTATTTATGTAACTAAAATGTAAATCGCTTACGGATTGGGTTTGTTGCTGAACTATGGTAAAATGAAAATGGTCAAATAAATGAAAAAAAAGTTTTAAAATTGAATTTGGAGGATCAGATGAAGAAGAAAATCTTTGCAACAGTGTGTATGTGCGGCATTGTATTGTCATCATTCGGCGGACCTGTGACCGTTTTTGCTACGAATCACGATCAATTGATCGAACAAAAAAATAACGAAATTGATCAGTTGAGACAGCAACGTCAAAGCGTACAAGGGGAAATTGACGGATTGTCTGCAGAAATTGATTCGTTAAATCAAGAAGCAGCAATCATTTTAGCGCAGCAAAGTGATTTGTTGCAAGCGATCGAAGGATTGGATCAGGAAATCAGTCAGTTAGAAGAGCGCATTGCCAAACGCTCAGAAAACATTGAAAAGCAAGCCAGAGAAACACAAGTTAATGGAAAAGGCGACCATTTTCTAACAGCGGTACTAGAGGCGGACTCTGTCAGTGATCTAGTCGGTCGTTTGCATGCGATGACGACGATCATTCGAGCGAATAATGAAGTGATCGAACAGCAAAAAGCCGACCAACAAGCTGTTGAACAAAAGCGTGCGGAATCACAAGAAAAAGTGGCAGAATTGCAAGCAGCACAGAGCCATCTGGAAGCACAAAAAGGTGTTTTGGAAGCAAGCCAAGCAGAATTAAATGTCTTAGTTAGTAATTTAGCCTACGAAGAAGCAACGAAAGAAGAAGAAAAAGAACAGCTGCGTGCGGAAAAAGAAGCCTATGAAGCGGAGCAAGCGAGAATTCGTGAAGAAGCTGCCCGAGTAGCTGCTTTACAAGCCCAAGCGGAACAAGCGGCGCAACAGCAGGCAGAACAAGCTGCAGCGGAAGAAGCAGCCTTGAATGAAGCAGCTGTTCAAGTAGAGAGCACAGAACCTGACGCAGAAACAGAGAGCCCAGCGCCAGTGGAAGAGCCAGAAGCACCAGCAGAAACGCAACCAGAGGAAACGCAAGAATCTGAACCGGTTGAAACACCAGAGGTTCCAGAGGAAACACCAGTAGATACACCAGAAATTCATGAGCCAGAAACACCAGTGACACCTGCAGCACCGGAGACGCCAGCGGACAGTGCACCTGCAGTTCCTGCACCAACGCCAGCACCGACGCCAGTTACACCAACACCGGCGCCAACGCCTGCTCCGTCACCTGCACCGATCGTGACGCCGCCAGCACCTTCTGCACCAGCATCAACAAATGGTGCTGCAATCGTGGCAGAAGCCTATAAGCATATCGGAAAACCCTATGTGTGGGGTGCCAAAGGACCGGACAGCTTTGACTGTTCTGGGTTTACTCGCTATGTCTTTTTACAAGTAACAGGGAGAGATATTGGTGGATGGACGGTGCCACAAGAAACAGCCGGTACAGTGATTTCCGTTAGCCAAGCACAACCAGGAGATCTTTTATTCTGGGGTTCATCAGGTAGCACCTATCATGTAGCCATTGCTTTAGGTGGCGGACAATACATTCATGCACCACGCCCAGGACAAAATGTTTCTGTTGGCAGCACCGCTCATTTTACACCTAGCTTTGCAGTAAGAATGTAAGAAGTAGCTAGCTGTAGTTTTAAGGAGAGACAAATGGAAGAAAGAAAACAACTTCGTTATCGTGCGAAGAAACAAAAAAGAGGGCTTCTTTACCGTAAAAGTGCGGCGGCAACCGCTGCACTTGTTAGTACGGTGAATATTTTGCCGATGAATGTTTTAGCAGATACACTCGAGTCAGCAGAAGCCCAAAATGGTGTTCAAGTAGTTGAAACAGCAGAGTCAACCCAAGACACATCGACGCATGATTCAGTGAGCATTGTAGAAGATCAAGAAGTGAACGAGGGATCACCAGCAACTCAAGATAGTACCGATCCATCAGAAGCTGAAAGTGCGGATGGAGTAGACATCCAAGAGGTACCCGAAAATGCACCAGCAGATGATGCTTCTGAACAGAATGAAGCAGAAACCGATAGTGATATTCCTGTTCTGTCAGAAGAAGAGCGGATCGCCATTGAAACGAAGGTCATGCCCAACTATAACAATCCAATGGCACGTTTCAACAATCAGCAAGCATTTATTCAGCAAGTAGGACCAATGGCACAAGAAGTTGCCGGGGCAAATGACCTCTACGCTTCGGTCATGATTGCCCAAGCGATCTTAGAATCGGGTTGGGGGCAATCCACGCTGACCACTCTTGCAAATAATATGTTTGGTATCAAGGGATCTTACAATGGACAATTTGTAGAGATGCAAACCATGGAAGATGACGGGAATGGCAATCTCTATCCGATTATTGCTAGGTTTCGTAAATACCCCTCATTAAAAGAATCTTTTCAAGACAATGCGCATGTTTTGAGAACTACCTCATTTTCGCCGGGTGTTTTCTTCTACCATGGGGCATGGAAGTCTAATACAAATTCTTATCGTGACGCGACTCAATGGCTGCAAGGACGTTATGCCACCGATACTTCTTATGCAAGTAAGCTAAACAACTTGATTGAAACGCACAATTTGACCCAGTACGATACATCAAGTGGTGGCGGTTCAAATGATAACAACAATAACAATTCTGAGCAGGCGATCAATAAGCAATTCAGAACAAATGCAGCACTCAATATCCGTTCGGATGCTTCCACTAGCGCCTCGATCGTTGGTTCATTGGCTGCCAATGCAACATTTGAAGCAGTAGCGCAAAAAACTGGTACCAGTGTGAACGGCAATACGACGTGGTATCGAATTCAAGGACGTGGCTGGGTAAGTGCTGCTCACGTGACGGAGATCTCATCGAATACGGGTGGGAATGATAACAACAATAATAATGGTAACAACAACAATAACAACAATGCCGAACAAAGCATCAACAAAGAGTTCCGCACAACTGCTGCCTTGAACATCCGTTCAGATGCATCGACTAGCGCTTCTGTTGTTGGCTCCTTGGCAAGTAATGCGACATTTCGAGCAGTCGCTCAAAAGACGGGATCGAGTGTCAACGGAAACAATGTGTGGTATCGAATTCAAGGACGCGGCTGGGTGAGTGCTACGTACGTGACAGAAGTGAACGCTGGAAGTAATAGCTCTGAGCAAAGCATCAACAAAGAGTTTCGTACAACCGCAACATTGAATATTCGCTCTGATGCGTCTACCAGTGCCAGAATTGTTGGTTCTTTGTTAAACAACTCCTCTTTTCGCGCGGTTGCGCAAAAGACCGGAACCAGTGTGAATGGCAACAACGTCTGGTATCGAATTGAAGGGCGTGGCTGGGTAAGTGCAGCATATGTTCAAGAAACGAACACTTCCTCATCAAACAGCACCACCTATACCGTACGTTCGGGAGACACTCTATGGGGCATTTCGCAACGCTACAGTGTGACTGTGAATCAGTTGATGCAGTGGAATAATCTTTCTGGCTCATTGATTCTTGTAGGACAGCGTCTTGTAGTCCGTAGATAAAATGAAAAAACATCTGGAACCATTTTTGCGGCTATTTGCCAAAATGGTTCCAGATGTTTTGTTTATTCTTCTTTGAAGCTGTTCATGATCGCTGTTAACTCGTCTTTTGAAGAGTCGTATAAGCTTTCTAACGTCCAACCATACAACTGAACATAATTATTGTCGGTTTCAAGTACATAATAAATATAGTGGATATTTAGCCCTTCAACTGTCGCTGGGAAATCAACGAAATAGGCCTTCGTGTCAGGAATTGGTAAAAAGGTGGCGGTCGTATCGAAGCTTGTTGCCAAATTTTCTTGAACCAATCCGAGATAAGTTTCTAAATCGGCAAAATCTTGTTTCGATTCAACGACTGCAGCTAAGTATTTCGTTTCTAACGCATCTGACAACATGAAATCATTGTCAGGATTCAATGAAGTGAAATCGGGTACCTCTTGCCAATTACTAGGCAAATCGATGGTATAGTTTGTTCCACTCACGCCTGTGATGGTTTGTTCCGAACTCGGTAAAGCCGCTTCGCTGGAAGAGCCCGTCGATTCTTGCGCGACTTCTGTTGACGAAGTCATAGATAAGCTTGTAGCGCTTGCATTTTCCGTGCTTTCTGAAGCTGGTTTCTCCTCTTTTGGCGTACAGCCAGCAAAAAGAAGTGTGAACCCCAATAAACTAAAAACAACACTTTTTCTCATTATTCTCACGTTCCCCTTTGTTTTCTATTTTCAAATAACCAACATTATTTAGTTAATCGTATAATAGGAAAGGAAATAACGCAATAAAATATTCTCAGTTACTGCATGAAAAGAAAAAAATAAAGGATTGTTAAATAATAAATTTAAAAAAATGAAGCCGAAATAACTGACTGTTACCGCTTATTTTCACTTTTTTCTTAGATTGATGCAAAAGTTGATTATAAATACGGGGCGACTTTTGCTATGCTTTAGAAAAGAAAGGAAGCATTAAAAGAATAGTGAAGTTAAAAATTGTGTCGGTTATATCTATAAAATAATAGTGTGTTTTTTATTTATCTATTTGTTTTGAATAATTGTCAGAATTTTGTTGCGAAATACTATGGCTTCTTTCGATACAAAAAGTAGGGCGACATCAGCGACAGCCGGATAGAGAAAGATAGCTCAAAGCGGCGAGGAATAGAAGAAACATAAGATCTACGTTTAAAAATAATGGAACTAGGGGGAAGGAAATTGTTTTATCAATCAGTAAATGAGTATCTAGTAAAAATGAGAGAAGGATTATCTGCTGAAACCATTAAAGGTGAAATGCCATCAGTCTATGCGTACTGGTTAGCACAGGAAGCAGAATTGAAAAAAATATTGAAAAACAAAGACATGGCATTTTGGATGGATATCCAAAGAGTTCTCTTGATCGATGCAAAATTAGTATTACTTCGCAGTTATATCAATGACTACGATTTTCACGGATTTTCCGAAGATGAGATCATTGCAAATGTGGAACAAGATCATTTTACCTTTAACAAAGAACTGTGTGGCTATAGTTTGAAAGAACAAGTGCACCCATCAATTATTTTTGGTGATCAATAAGCAACGAAAAAAGAACGTTCAAACAGGGAATAAGCTACTGCACTGATTCAAAATAAGACTGATTGATTTGTGGTATGATTGTGATGACAAGTACGATTGCACAGATCATTGTGACAGTTTGAAAAGGAGCGGATAGGTATGGTTCAATTTGAACGGATCATTTTATTATTTTTCTTGTACTCATTTATCGGTTGGCTTTGGGAAACCATTTATTGCTCACTAAAAGCCAAGCACTTTGTTTATCGGGGCTTCCTTGTTGGTCCCATCACACCCATCTACGGCTTTGGGATTCTTGGCGTTGTCTATTTATTGCGGCCATTGCATGAGCAAGTGATTCCACTGTTCTTTGCGGCAGCGTTGTTGGTTACCGTGCTTGAATATGTGACAAGTTATTTACTTGAGCGTTTTTTTCATGCCTCATGGTGGGATTATAAAGAAGTCCCATTAAATATCAATGGACGGGTGGCATTGCCGATTTCTCTTTTTTGGGGCGTGTGCTGTGTGCTCATTGTTCGATTTGTTCATCCGCAAATGCTGGAGATTGTTCAAACATTGAGTGCTCGCGTAGGATTCTTATTGCCAGTTTTCTTATTGATGGTTCTCTCTTTTGATATGGGCTATACCCTAGCTAACTTGGTTGCCTTTCAGAAAGCGGTGCAACAGGTCAATCAAGCCTTTGAACAGCACAAAAAAGAATTGGCTGAAAATATTGAGCAATATAAAAACGATTGGCAAGGGCGCTTCGCAGCGTTTCCAGAAGAATGGCGCGTATTAAAACAGAATCTACCGAGATTGAATTTCCATCAAAGAAGACTCTTAAAAAACTTTCAAAAGTTAGAAATCAATCAGATAAAAAGCAGTCAGGAATTGTCTCGATTTATTGAAGCGATCCGTAAGAAAAAATAGGTTTGTTACGGTAAGGTTACAAAAAATAAACCCTTATCAATGCTGATTCTTCCCACTTCTGACTGATTTCAGTTGAAAAAGACGATTAAAACACCCACTTTTACGATAATTTGTAACAAATTGTAAAGGTCCTGCAATAAAATTCTTCTTAAGAATTTGTATAATAGGATATGTTGGAAAACATAGTGAGAAGTGAGGGAATTTTTTGAAGGCAAAGAAACTACGAACAATCGTTGTCGCTGTCTTTGCGGCAGGAATCGTTTCTCCAATCTTTGCGCAGGCTGAGTCACTTGAATCATTGCAAGAGCAAGAAAGTGCCGTCATGCAGCAAAGTCAGGAAATCAGTACGGAAGTACAGATTGCATTGACTGATGTGAATGCGAAATACAGTGAGGTAGAAGAGCTAAAAGCTCAAATCGCTGAAAATGAAGAATCATTAGCAACAACCAAAGCAGAAATCAAAACTGCACAAGAAACAATTGAAAAGCGTGAAGCAGTCGTTGCGGAACGTATGAAAGACATCCAAGTCAATGGCGGGGCTACTAGAGACTGGACGGTACTGTTAGAATCATCAAACATCCAAGATTTTATCAATCGTGCCTATGCGATGACGATGTTACAAAACTTGGAAAAAGAAAAGATCGATTCATTAACAGCTGAAAAAGAAAAGCTAGAAGCTTTAGAAGAAAAAGCACAGTCAACACAGCATTCATTGAAAGAAAATCAAACCGCATTAGAATCAGAAGCCAAAACACTGGATTCAAAAATTGCGAATCTACAAGCCCAATTGAAAGAAAACGAATCAACCTTGGCACAAATCGCTTCAAGCAAAGAAGCTGAAACAGCTCGCTTAGCTGCTGAAAAAGCAGCAGAAGAACGAGCAGCCAAAGAAGCGGCAGAACAAGCAGCGAAAGAAAAAGCAGAAAAAGAAGCAGCCCAAGCTGCCGAACGTTCAAGCGCTTCTGAATCACAATCGGCTGCTTCATCGAGCAGCGATACGACTGAAAGCAGCACCTCATCATCGAGCAGCTCTTCAAGCAGTAACAATAGCTCAAATAGCAGCTCAAGCAATACCAACAACAACAATAATAATAGCAACAACAGCAATACAAGCAGTGGTCGGACATTGATGATGGAATCAACTGCCTACTCTTATAAAGAAGCTGGCTCCAGTTTCTTTACGGCAAGCGGTACAGACTTACGTAAAAATCCAATGGCAGTTGCCGTGGATCCAAGCGTGATTCCGTTAGGCACCTTAGTCAATGTTGAAGGTTATGGCGTAGCACTAGCGCTTGATACTGGTGGCGCGATCAAAGGAAATATCATTGATGTTCACTTTGATAACGTAGCACAATGTATCCAATGGGGACGTCGTCAAGTAAAAGTAACGATTCTCGATTAATCAATCAACTAGCAAGAAGCAGCTCACAGAATGAAGTGGCTGCTTCTTTTTTTTGCTTTTAATAGAATAAGGCATAAGTAGAGAGCGTATCGCTGTGTCAGTGCCGATCCGAACGATACGCTCTGTTTTGATTTAAATTGCCCATAAGTCCTTACAATCGTTCTCTCAGTTATTTATTTTGTGGTGATCTAATCATACTAGAGAACGATATGTTTTTTAATACCTAAAATGAAAATGGGGCTGAAGAATCAGTTATGATTCCTCAGTCCCATAAATTAAAGAGCCAAGATTTTCATTTATCAAGGATTGAAGTTGGCATTCAGTTTTTCTTCTAAAGCTTCCCAGTCGTGCTCATCGGGAAAAGTTTTGAATAGCAAATAATCAATGTCTTGGGCATATTCGGTAATGTATTCCGTATAGTTGGTGACGATCAAGTCAATTTGATTTTTTTCCAAATAGCCTGCCGACAATTCATTGGAGTCTGGAAAATAAAATGTCCGAGAGCTGCGCAAATAACGAACAGATTTGCATTTTAATAATTGGCATAAATAAAAGGGGCCTTCAAACAAAAAAGCGATATTCTTCTTTGCTTGCCAGTACAAAGATTTAATAGAGGTAACGTACATCGTAAGACTCGTTCCTAAGTGTTCCAGTGTGATACTGTCCCAAATTTCTCTGGCTAATGGTTGCGTCAACAGATAGTTTTTAAATAGATGGTAATCATCCATATACGCCTCTTCGACAAAATGAACGGTATCCGAAATCATATGGTTTAATAAGGGGGATAATAATTGCTTGATTTTTGCTACCGTAAAAAAGGATTCTACTAAGAGCCGATCACGAGCGCTATCTTGAGTATCTGGCAAACAATCCTTGACAAAGGCTGCAGCAAGCTGCTTAATTTCAGGCCAATGATTATACTCTTTACAAAAGGTTTGTTCGATCGCCAAATTGCTGATCGAGCGACGGGTTTTCACCAATAAGAACAAATAAAGGACTTCCTCATAGGGGAGTTCTTTTTGGTATTGTTCACTCATTGCCTCGTTGATTTCAGAAAATAGCCGAAAATCATTATATTGCTCAAATATTTTTTTTATTTGCTTAGGCAACTCGATACCTTGACCCGCACAATGGCGCTCAAAGGTGATATACAAGTAATAATTGAATTCACCAAACGAACAAGCATGCTGGTCAAGTTGATAACATCTAGAAAAAGCGCTAGCAGTGATATTTTGGATGGCGATCGGCGGGAAAATCGTATGGGCAGTAATTTCCGATTCGTAATAGAAATCATGGAAAAACTTGCTTTATTGATCTCCTCACCAATAAAGCAAATAGGATTGGTTTGGATCTCCAAACGATAGAAAGAAAAAATCGGTTGCACTTTCCGCAAATAGCGAAGAACAGTGCTTTCTGATATATGGTACTTCTCTGCCCATTCAGATGAGCTATAAAGATCATTGTGGAAAATACTTTCGATGATATGGAACAGAATCTCATTGGCAATCAGCGCACGTTTTTTCGTTAAATAAACAGTGGAATGTTTGATCGAAAAAATATACCCCTTGTGAGAAGAGTCGATCGATAAACAATCGCCAAAGTACTCTTTTAGATCCGTCACATCCGTAACGATCGTTCGCGTGGTACTTCCTGAAATTTTTGCCAAACCTTGAGTCGAACATTGATAATTTTTCTCGAATGCCCTCAAAATTTTCAGCCATCGAATCGTTGCAGTGTTAGTAATAAAATTTATTTGAAAATTTCTCAAGACGTGGCTCCTTTCATGAACAAAATCGCAAATCTTACTTATTCATCTTAAAGAAGATAGGGAAGAAAAAACAAATCACGTATTTCATCGATTGGTGAAATCTATACCTGAGTCTATGCGAGATTTTTTGCATTTTCTATAAATCAACTGACGATCGGCATATATATAGGTAGAAACACGTTTTTTCCAGCATGTCGAAGAAGATTGATGGAAATTGAATAGCCAGAGAGGGGCGAGACGATAAGTTTTTAGTGGTGGAATAAAAATTAAATGATTATTGTTTTTCGGGGGGCGATTGAATATTAAGGGGAATAGAATTGAAGAAAAAAGTCACTTTGCGAAAGACAACTTATAATTTTAACAGGAACGATTGACGTAAAAAAATAGCAGCCGCAATGGAAACCCTAAGTGCGCCAAGAAAAGAATTCAGCTTTGCCAAATTAATTTATAATAACAAGAAAAGTGTATAAAAATACTTTCTGAATTTCTTATCTTTTCTATTTATAATGAAAAGATGTTGAGAAAGTGAACGAATATAATCTCTTAAGGTTATTTTTCTATAATGTGACAACCTTCAAAGGTGATGAGAACAACGATTATAACTGAATTAATCATTATTTAAAATGAGGGTTTAAAAAAACTGTCAAGTAAAGTAGACGTTATTTATGGTTTTTTAAAATAACTGATGTTTGGCATTATATAAGTCTTTTATTGACGAAAAATATACCTTAATAAATAAAAAACGGGAATTTCCTTTATTTAATGATACATTTCTCTTATAATAAACTAGAATTGCCTTTATTATGTGAGAGGAAGGCAGAATGCTTAAACAAGCACAATTGAAGTAGGGAGTGTGTTCATGGGAAAGCCGTTAATAAAGACTTTGACTGTTTTAGCCGTTGGTATTGGCGCCGTTGCAATTTGTTTTATTGGTTACCGACAAAATAACCAAAGGCAATATCAGCAGCGAGTCGAATATGCACAGACAGCGATTGCCAGCGAAAAAGATCGCATCAATGAGTTGTCAAATGAAATTGCTGAATTTTACAGCAACGAAGATCAAACGTTTTTGCGAAAAGATCTTAAAGAAGAAGACGTTCTTAAAACAGTCGCAAAACTTTCTGCAGTGAAAGTATCTGCAGACGATTATGGGATCGATGATGATGCACTGCCAAGTGAGTCAGTGGAGATCCAACAAGAAAAAACCGCCCTTGATGATCAGCTAAAAGACATCGAGGCAAAATTAAAAGTACAAGCGGATACGGAAGCCTTATTTACTGAAGGTGTTTCAAATTGGCAAAGTGCTGAAAATGATGTCACCATTAGAGCTGATCTAAAAGAAACGGATGTCGGGAATGTCCGTGAAAATCTGAGCTTTTTTGAGGATAGTAAATGGAAAGAGTTAGTTGTTTCCTATTTAGAATATGCGGATACTCAATTGGACCGCATTGCAAAATTACAAGAAACTTTTGATGAAATGCTTGATGGGGATGAGGTGACAAGTGAAGTCACCTTAGAAAAATACCTGAGTGCAGTCGACAGTATCAGCAAAGTTCGCAACGAAGAATTGAAAGAGAAATTCACCGAATTAGCAGATAAAGTCGCTACCCAAATGGGGTACACAGGATACAGCACGTATACACCCCCCGCTTCAACGGAAAGTTATTCAGAGGATACATCCGCAGGAGATGGCACCTGGACAGACCAAAGTTCAGACACTGTTTACTAATTTAAAGATGTATCGAAGAAAATAGAGATAACTGGAGGAAAGCAAATGTCAAAAGGAAAAAAAATCTTTTTAATCATCTTTTCAATCGTTGCAGTGTTAGTCATCGGAATGATCGGTGTCGCTGCAAAATTATATTTTGATGTATCAAACTCAATTCAAGAAACCTATCAATCAGTCGAACGTGATCGAGAAGATCGTCTACGTGAAAATGATGTCGACCTATCCCAAAAAGATTCCTTCTCGGTTTTACTGATGGGGATCGATACCGGTGATTTAGGAAGAGTCGAACAAGGACGTTCTGATACCATGATGGTTGCGACCATCAGCCCACAAGACAATCAGACGACGGTGGTGAGTATTGGAAGAGATTCCTATGTTGATATCGTTGGACATGGGACGACAGATAAAATTAATCATGCCTATGCTTTTGGTGGACCAGCGATGGCAATGAATACCGTAGAAAAATTCTTGGATATTCCGATCGATCATTATGTATCAATCAATATGGCTGGTTTGAAAGAATTAGTCGATGCGGTTGGCGGCATTGAAGTTGATAATGAAATCACCTTTTCGCAAGACGGCTTTGATTTTGCTATCGGACGTACATCACTAAATGGCGAACAAGCCCTTGCCTATTCAAGAATGCGTTATGAAGATCCAAACGGCGATTATGGGCGTCAAGAACGCCAACGTAAAATCGTTGAAGGGATCGTTAAGAAAGTCTTGAGTCTTGATGGAATCACCCAATATCAAACGATCTTAAATGCCGTTGAGCAAAACATGAAGACAGATATGAGTTTCGATGACATGCGAACCTTAGCATTTAACTATCGCAGTGCCTTTCAAACGATCAAACAAGATCAGTTGCAAGGGGAAGGATTCATGCAAGATGGCATCTCATATCAGCGTGTGAGTGACGAAGAACTAGCAAGAGTTCAAAAAGAGTTGAAAGCTCAACTAAATCTAGAGAATGAATAGGAAAGTGGAGAAAAGATGGAAGAAACAATTAGCTTAAAAGAAATATTCGCAATTCTACGGAAACACTTAGCTGCTATTTTTATTTCAATGTTTGCTGGTTTAGCTTTAGCAGGGATATTCACCTTCTTTGTCATTACACCGAAATACAGTTCACAAGCTCAGTTGATTGTGACATTGCCTCAATCCGAAACTACCAATGCCAACGATGTGAATACAAACTTGCAAATGATCAATACGTATAAAGATATGATTGTCAGTGACTTGGTTATGACACAAGTAAAGGATCGTTTGGAGTCTGAAAATAACCTTGACTTGACTGTCGGACAATTGAAAGAATCCATTTCGATCAACCAGTCACAGAACTCACAAATGTTTTCCATTCAGGCAACTAGTACAAATGCAGTGTCAGCGCAAAATATTGCCAATACGACAGCATTGGTCTTTCAAGAAAATGCTCAAGATGTTATGAATGTTGATAAAATCTCAATCATTTCAAGTGCGGTAGCTAGTACTACACCAGTTTCACCTAACAACAAACTAAATTTAGCCATTGGTCTGGTATTAGGGATCATGGTCGGTGTCGGTTTAGCCTTCTTATTGGAGCTACTAGATCGAACTGTCAAAGATGATAAATTTGTAACCGAAACATTAGGCTTTACCGTATTGGGTACTGTACCCCAAATGTCACCAAAAGAATTGGCTGCGACCATTCAGAAAAAGCCAAGCGCACCATTTATTAAGAAACCGCAAGGCGACAAAACGGCAGAATCACGCCGTAGTCGTAGCCGGGTCTAGGAGGGAACAATGATGGCAAAAAAACAAGAACGTACTGGGACACAGACACATGCAGTGAGCTTGATTACAATGGTTGATCCTTCTTCACCAATCTCAGAGCAATATCGTACGATCCGTACAAATATTCAATTTGCGTCTTCAGCAGATAAACAAATCAAGACCATTGTTGTTACTTCTTCTGGTCCAGGTGAAGGGAAATCGACAACTTCAGCTAATTTAGCGGTTGTTTTTGCAAAATCAGGACAACGAGTATTGTTAGTTGATGCCGATATGCGAAAGCCTACTGTATACAAAACATTCAGCTTAAACAATGCGATTGGATTGAGTACCGTATTAAGTACCTCAACGAGCGTCCTTGAAGCAGCTCAAAAAACGGTGATTGATAATTTATCTGTCTTAACCAGCGGACCAAAACCACCAAATCCATCTGAGCTACTTGGGTCAGCACGAATGAACCAAGTGATGGAAGAAGCGAAAAACCTTTACGATGTGGTTATCTTTGATATGCCACCAGTTGTAGCAGTCACCGATGCACAAATCATGGCATCTAAAGCAGATGGGACGATCTTAGTGGTTCGAGAAAATGTTGCACGTAAAGAATCCTTAACAAAAGCGAGAGATCTATTGAATATGGTTCAAGCAAGAATCATTGGGGTGGTCTATAACGGTGCCGAACACTCGAAAGACTCAGGTTACTACTATTATTATGGAAATTAATTAATTTGAAGGAGACGAGAGAAATGATTGATTTACATTGCCACATTTTACCAGGAATTGATGATGGTGCAGAAGACATCAATGCGAGCATTGCTATGGCTGAAAAAGCGATTAGCCAAGGAATTACGCATATCCTTTGTACCCCACATCATAACAATGGAAAATACCGCAATCCGAAGTCAGAGGTCATTTCTCTCGTTACCTCTTTACAAGAAGAATTAGACGCACGGAACCTGCCCTTGACAGTTCTTGAGGGGCAAGAGGTTAGGATAACAGGAGATTTAATTGAGGATATACAGAAAAATGACATCCTTTTTACAGATCTTGATGATACGTATATCTTGATAGAATTTCCTACGATTGAAGTGCCTACGTATACAGAACAAATATTCTTCGATTTACTACAGCTGGGAAAGATTCCAGTCATTGTCCACCCCGAGCGGAATGCTCATTTTAGAAAAGACCCTAACAATCTCATCCCTTTTTTGGATATGGGCTGTTTGGCACAGTTAACTGCGCCAAGTTATGTCGGCGTATTTGGAAAAGAAATCCAAAAAACAGCAAAAACAATGGTTGAACATAATCTTGTTCAGATGGTCGCTTCGGATGCCCATGGCGTTACAAAACGCACCTTTAATTTAAAAGAAGCTTATGAGCAAATTGAGCAAGATTTTGGCATGCTCAAAGTAACCTTGATGAAACAAGTAGCAAAAGATTTGATAAATGGGGATCAAATCAGTTTTCCAGCTTTTACAGAAGTGAAAAAAAAGAAATTCGGGTTATTTTAGGGGGCAACTGGGTTGTTTGAATTAACGAGAAGAAGAAAAATTGTAACTTTGATAGTTGTAGATAGTTTATTGATCATAGCAGCGAATATAGCAGCAGTTTATTTTATGAAACCCTTTGTGGCGATTCCAAAAGAATTTACATTGATGTCGGTGAGCCTTTCTGTCGGTTTCTACCTTTTTTATGGTTCCGTATTTCGTGTTTTTTCTCGGATCAATCGTTACACGAACTTGAAAGAAATGATCGCTATCTTCTTGGCTGTATCATGCAGCGCTTTTACTTGTAACGTGATCTTGTTTTTCGGTGATGAAACCTATAGCATGCGCTTAGTGATCTTTACGTACTTTCTTTCGCTCTTTTTGATCATTGCTAGTCGATTGATATGGCGGATCTATATAGAAAGAAAAAACATGAGAGGGGCATCCAATGAGGTTGTCAAAAATACCCTGATCGTCGGTGCAGGAGAAGGCGGCCGTATTCTTTACAATAGCTTCGTAGGTTCGAAAACGGCAAGTGACATTAATATTATCGGATTTGTCGATGATGATCCGAATAAACGAAACACTTATCTTTCTGGGAAAAAAGTCTTGGGTTGTATCAGTGATTTACCTGATTTGATTCAAAAGTATGAGATCAATATGGTTACGATCGCTATTCCATCCTTGTCACGGAAAAAATTGCGAAGTATTTTTAGCTTAATTGAACCTTTGCATGTCAAAGTCAACACGATGCCATCAATGGAAGAAATCGCCTCTGGAAAAATCAGCACATCACGTTTGAAGAAAATCGATGTCGTTGATTTGCTAGGCAGAGACGAAGTCAAATTGGATATCGACTCCATCAAAGATCAAATTACTGGAAAGACGATATTAGTGACTGGTGCTGGTGGATCGATCGGTTCCGAAATCTGTCGCCAAGTGATTCAATTCAATCCTAAAAAACTAGTTTTGCTAGGACATGGAGAAAACTCGATTTACTTAATTGACCGTGAGTTGAACATCAATTTTAAAGATAATATTACCGAAATCGTTCCTGTTATAGCCGATATACAAGATCGAGAAAAGATGTTTGAAATCATGAAGGAAGTCAAACCGGATATCGTTTATCATGCGGCAGCACATAAACACGTACCGTTGATGGAATACAATCCTAAAGAAGCAGTGAAAAACAATATTTACGGAACGAAAAATACCGCTGAAGCTGCCAAAGCTGCGAAAGTGAAAAACTTTGTAATGGTGTCTACGGATAAAGCCAATAATCCACCAAACGTCATGGGGGCAACAAAGCGCATCTCCGAGATGATTGTTACCGGCTTAAATGAAAAAGGGTGCACGAAATTTTCTGCTGTGCGTTTTGGCAATGTATTAGGTTCAAGAGGCAGTGTGATTCCAGTATTCCGTGAGCAAATAGCAAAAGGTGGACCGATCACAGTAACTGATTTTCGTATGACCCGCTATTTCATGACGATCCCAGAAGCTAGCCGCTTGGTTATTCAGTCAGGGGCACTTGCTCAAGGTGGCGAAATCTTCATTTTAGATATGGGCGAACCGGTGAAAATTGTTGATCTTGCGAAGAATATGATTCGTCTAAGTGGTTATAGCGAAGAAGAGATTGAGATTATTGAAACTGGGATTCGACCTGGGGAAAAATTATATGAAGAGCTTTTGCTGGATAAAGAACGAAATGATAAAGCAGTCTTTGAGAAAATTTTTGTTGGGAATATCAAAGGATATTCATTGGAAGAGGTACTTTGTTTTGTAGAAGCACTTCCTAAAGACAGTGCTACATTGGCTAATGAAATTGTGAAATTTGCAAATGCTTCAAACAAATAGGAGTGGGTTTTGTTGTATAAGGATGGAATGAAAAGAATTATTGATTTTCTATTATCGCTAATAGGGATAATTGTTTTATCACCAGTACTATTACTATTATGTCTAGCGATAAAAATCGATTCAAAGGGTCCCATTATTTTTAAACAAAAACGGGTTGGAAAGAATAAAACCCATTTTAATATTTATAAATTCAGAACAATGAAGATTGATACACCAAAAGAAATGCCAACACATCTTTTAGAAGATCCTGATTTTTATATCACCAAGGTCGGGAAATTTTTAAGAAAAACCAGTTTGGATGAGCTGCCTCAATTATTCAATATTATTAAAGGCGATATGGCTGTCATTGGGCCTCGTCCAGCGCTATGGAATCAATATGATTTGATTGAAGAACGTGATAAGTATGGGGCAAATAATGTTCGACCAGGATTGACTGGGTTGGCTCAAATTAGTGGTCGAGATGAGTTGGAAATTAAACAAAAAGCTCTTTTAGATGGGAAATATACTGAAAGCATTTCACCATCTATGGATCTGAAGTGTTTTCTTGGAACGATTGTTTCTGTTTTTAAAAGTGAGGGTGTTATAGAAGGCGGAACAAGTAGTATTAAGAAGGAGGATGGGCAATGAAGCGTATCCTCATCACAGGAGAAAATAGCTATATTGGTACATCATTTAAAACATGGATAGAGCAATATAAAGATTATTATCAAATTGAAACGATTAGTGTTAGGGAGAGTACTTGGAAAGATGTTGATTTTTCTGTATATGATGTTTTGATTCATCTTGCAGCTATTGTTCACGTCAAAGAAAAGAATGAAGAATTGTATTACAAAGTAAATCGTGATTTAGCTATTAAAGTAGCAGAAAAAGCAAAGAAAGAACATGTACAGCATTTTATTTTTTTTAGCACGATGTCTGTTTTCGGAGTAGAGAGCGGAGCTATTTCTGCAGAAACTAAAATAAATCCTACCACACCGTATGGTAAATCTAAGAGAGAAGCTGAGATACAGATCGAAAGGTTAGCAACTGATTCTTTCAATGTAGCGATAATCAGACCTCCTATGATTTACGGTCCGCAATGTGTTGGAAATTACCAAAGATTATCAAATGTGGCAAAAAAAACTATTGTATTTCCTAAAGTAAACAACAAGAGAAGTATGCTTTATATTGATAATCTCCATTGCTTTGTCAAAGTAATTATAGATAATCAGTTAAATGGAACGTTCCATCCACAGAACAAAGTGCTCGTCAACACGTCTTTAATGGTAAATGAGATCGCAAAATTTCATAGAAGAAACATATATTTAATAAAAGGGTTCGATACCCTTATTTCTAAACTTTCGGAGCATAGCAACTTACTTCAAAAAGTTTTTGGCACGCTCTTCTATGATTCAACCCTGGAGGGTTATCCAGAATCGATTTTTAATAATGTGAAATTTGATTATCAAATCAGAGACTTTAAGGCTAGTATTGAGGAGAGTGAAAAGTGAAAAGAGATATACTATTTATGTGCCAATTCTTTTATCCAGAGTATGTTTCTTCGGCACTCTTACCTTATCAGACTGCTCAAGGATTAAGTAAAGCAGGTCTAACAGTCGATGTCCTATGTGGTTATCCTCGAGAATATACACAAAAAAATGAAAAAATACCAGTTAACGAAAAAATCGACGATATGACGGTTTATCGAAAAAAATATATCCAACTTGGCAGAAAGAATTTTTTAAGTAGACTAATAAATTACTTTTCATTTACATTCACAATATTATTGAATGTACGGATGTGTAGAAATTACAAAACAATCATTGTCTATTCAAACCCACCTATTTTGCCTGTAATATCCATTATTGCAAAAAAACTTTATGGATGTAAAATTGTTTTTGTTGCATATGATCTTTATCCTGAAATTGCTGAAAGAACAGATACGATTAGGAAGAATAGTTTTATTTCTAGATTTATGCGAAAAATAAATGAACGATTATATCCGGAAACATCAAATATTGTGGCTTTGTCAAATGACATGAAATCGTATATTAAAAAAAATAGGAACATTGATCCAGAAAGAATAATAGTAATACCAAATTGGGCAACAGAAGAAAAATCATTGAATAAACTAGTGACACCGGAGTTCATAGAGATAAGTAATAAGTATCCACTCATAGTTTCTTATTTTGGTAATATGGGAACGGCACAGGATATGGATACCATTTTGAAGACAATTTCTGATGAACGTATTGCTAAAGAAAAAATCGCCTTTTTATTTGCTGGTCACGGCAATAAGAAAAAAGAAATATCAGAAGTCATCGCAGAAAAAAGTCTAAAGAATTGCTTTATGTTTGATTATTTAAGTGGGAATGAATTTAATGATGCTTTAAGCATTACTTCTATATTTATTGTTTCACTTGAAGATGGTCTCTCTGGATTAGCAGTTCCTAGTAAAACATACAGTTATTATCAAGCCGAAAAACCAGTAATTGCGATCATGGATACGAACACTGACATTGCTCGTGAATTATTATTAAATAACGCAGGGATCGCAGTGGATAATGGAGACTCGGAAGAATTAATAAGTAGTTTATTGACTTTAAATAATGATAAAACAACACTTCGCTCTATGAGTAAGAATATGTCAACCAAAGTTTCCAAAAACTATTGTAGAAATATTCAAATTCAAAAATACATTAAATTATTCAAAAGAATATTGGAGGAATAAAAGTGTTTAATAATAAAGTGTTATTAATAACAGGTGGTACAGGTTCATTTGGTAATGCAGTAATGAAAAGATTTTTAGACTCCGATATAAAAGAAATCCGTATCTTCTCTCGAGATGAAAAGAAACAAGATGATATGAGAAAGAAATACAACAATGACAAATTGAAATTTTATATTGGGGATGTACGCGATATAAATAGTGTTAAAAATGCAATGTACGGAGTAGATTACATATTTCATGCGGCTGCTTTAAAACAAGTTCCTTCATGTGAATTCTTTCCGATGGAAGCTGTTAAAACAAATGTCATGGGTACGGATAATGTTGTGACAGCTGCTGTTGAGATGGGGGTAAAAAAAGTTATTTGTCTTTCAACAGATAAAGCAGCTTATCCAATCAACGCAATGGGGATTTCAAAGGCAATGATGGAGAAGGTTTTTGTAGCAAAAGCAAAAACTGTGGCAGATGAAAATACAATGATTTGCGGAACTCGTTATGGTAATGTCATGGCATCCAGAGGTTCTGTGATTCCATTATTTATTGAGCAAATAAAAGCAGGAAAACCGTTAACTGTTACGGACCCGGGCATGACTAGATTCTTGATGAGTTTAGAAGAAGCAGTTGAATTAGTTGTTTTTGCATTTCAAAATGCAAAAGCAGGAGACATCATGGTTCAAAAATCGCCTGCGTCAACGGTAGGTGATCTAGCACAAGCAGTGAAAGAACTTTTTAAAGTTGAAAATGAGATTCAAATTATAGGCACCCGTCATGGTGAGAAAAGATATGAAACGCTTCTTACAAAAGAAGAATATCTCGTTGCGAAAGATATGGGCGGCTTCTATCGTGTACCAGCCGATACTAGAGATCTTAATTACGAGAAATATTTTAGCGAAGGCAGTACCGAATTGACACACGAAGGCGAATACAATTCTGATAATACGGAACGACTATCTGTAGAACAAATCAAGGAAAAATTATTAGCATTAGATTATGTTCAAGAAGAGTTGAAAGAGTGGAAAAATCGATGAATATTTTAGTTACAGGAGCCAATGGATTTGTAGGTAAAAATTTAATTGCAGAGCTTCGAAACGAAGGTTATGAAAATGTTTTTGAATATGATATAGATACTCCTCCACATTTATTAGATGAATATTGCTTAAAAGCAGATTTTGTTTTCCATTTAGCGGGCGTGAATCGACCCAAGGAAGAAGAAGAGTTTATGGAAGGGAATTTCGGTTTCACCTCAGTTCTTCTAGATAAACTAAAGGAATACAACAATACATGTCCAGTAATGATATCATCCTCTATTCAAGCTGCTCTTAACAATGCTTATGGTCGCAGTAAGAAAGCTGGAGAAGATCTCTTACGAAAATATCAAAGTGAAACTGGAGCGAAAGTCTACATTTATCGATTCTCTAATTTGTATGGAAAATGGTCGAAACCAAATTATAATACGGTAGTAGCGACTTTTTGTTATAAAGTGGCTCGAGGTGAAGAAATAACCGTCAATGATAAAAATGCAGAAATTGAACTTTGCTATATTGATGATGTTATTAAGGAATTGCTGCATTGCCTTCAAGCAAAACCATTTATTGTCGATGACTTTTGTTCAGTAAGAGAAACGGATACAGTAACTGTGGGCGCTTTGAGAGATATAATTCTTTCTTTTAAAGAAAGTAGAAGAAATCTATCTGTACCTCAATTAAATCGTAGAATAGAAAAAAATCTGTATAGTACATTTCTTAGCTTTTTACCAGAGGATGAGTTTTCATATCCTTTAAAGATGAATATCGATGATCGCGGATCATTCACCGAATTTTTGAGGACTGAAGATCGCGGACAAGTCTCAATTAATATTTCAAAGCCGGGGATTGTTAAAGGAAATCACTGGCATCATACCAAAAATGAGAAATTTCTGGTAGTAAGTGGAAAAGGCGTTATCCGCTTTAGAAAGATTGGTTCTGAAGAAATTATCGAGTATTTTGTTTCTGGTGAGAAATTAGAAGTAGTCGATATACCTGTTGGTTATACTCATAATATTGAGAACCTAGGTAATACTGACATGGTCACTGTTATGTGGGTAAACGAAACGTTTGACCCTGAAAATCCTGATACTTATTACGTGGAGGTCTAGCATTGAAAAAATTAAAAGTTATGACAGTCGTTGGGACTCGTCCAGAAATCATTCGCTTATCTGCAGTTATTAATCGTTTAGAGAGTTCTGAAGCGATTGACCATGTACTTGTACATACTGGGCAAAACTATGATTATGAACTAAATGAAGTTTTCTTTGAAGACTTTAAATTAAAGAAGCCAGATTATTTTTTGAATGCAGCAACAGGTACAGCCATTGAAACCGTTGGGAATATACTGATCAAAATAGATCCAATTCTTGAAGAAGTAAAACCAGATGCATTTTTGGTCTTGGGAGATACCAACAGTTGTTTATGTGCCATTGCCGCGAAGCGAAGACACATTCCTATTTTTCATATGGAAGCTGGAAATCGCTGTTTTGATCAAAGAGTACCAGAAGAAACAAATCGAAAAATTGTTGACCATACAGCTGATATTAATTTAACGTATAGTGATATCGCCAGAGAATATTTATTGAGAGAAGGGCTTCCAGCGGATCGAATCATTAAAACCGGTAGTCCCATGTTTGAAGTGTTGAATTCTAGAAAAAAAGATATTGAGCACTCACCTATTTTGGAAAAACTAAGCCTTAAGCAAAATGAGTACTTTTTAGTATCGGCACATAGGGAAGAAAATATCAGTTCAAAAGAAAATTTTCATGATCTAGTGGATTCACTAAACTCAATTGCTGAAGAGTATCAATATCCAATCATTATTAGTACCCATCCACGGACAATGAAAATGATAGAAGCAGAGGGAGTTCAATTCCATAAATTGATTCAAACTATGAAACCTATGGGTTTTAATGATTATAATAAACTTCAAATGAACGCTAAAGCTGTTTTAAGTGATAGTGGTACGATTAGTGAAGAAGCATCGATCCTCGGGTTTAAAGCTTTAAATATCCGTCAGGCCCATGAAAGACCAGAAGCTATGGAAGAAGCTAGTGTAATGATGGTGGGGTTAAAAAAAGAGCGAATTTTAGAGGGATTGACAGTTTTAAATAAACAAACTAATTATACCTTACAATCAGTAGTTGACTACTCTATGCCAAATGTTTCAGAAAAAATTTTAAGAATAATAATTTCTTATACTGATTATGTTAATAGGAATGTGTGGCACAAATGAAAGTACTTTTTATTAACTCAGTTTGCGGTACTGGAAGTACTGGAAGAATTTGTACAGACTTATATGACGAGCTTACTAATGCTGGTCATGATTGTTCTATAGCATATGGAAGAGGATTCGCGAATCAAACTTACAAAACATATAGAATTGGTGGAAAAATAGATGTGTTATCGCACGTGATCAAGTCAAGATTATTTGATAGTCATGGTTTTTACTCTAAAAGAGCAACTTTAGATTTCATTAATTATATTGAAAGGATAAAACCGGACATAATACACATGCACAACCTTCACGGGTATTATCTAAATGTAAAGATACTTTTTGAATATTTGAAAAAATTTACTGGTAAAATTATATGGACTCTACATGATTGTTGGACATTTTCTGGACATTCTGCATTCATAGACTATAACGAAAACAATCGATTGGTCGACAAACTTTATGGTTTTAAAGGAAGTAGAGAATATCCTAAAGCACTTTTTAATAATTCTAGAAGAAATCTAAAATTAAAAGAAGAAATTTTTTCAAGTATTGACGAACAAAAACTACTATTGATAACTCCTTCTAATTGGTTAAAAGAAATGGTAAGTAATACTTTTCTAAATAAATATAATGTTAAAAGAATCTATAATGGAATTGATATGAATACTTTTAATAAAACATATTCAACAAAATCTAATGAAAGCAGATATGTTTTAGGATGTGCTAACATTTGGGATAAGAGAAAAGGATTAGATGATATTTACTGTTTAGCTAGGAGACTAAAAGAAGAGAATTTTATTATTGTCGGAAAGGTAAAAAGAAAGTTGGAATATAATAATATAACATACATTGATAAAACAGATTCCGTAACTAAACTGGTTGAGTTATATAGTAATGCAAATGTTTTTATTAATCCGACTTATCAAGACAATTTTCCTACAACCAATATTGAAGCCTTAGCTTGTGGAACACCTGTAATTACTTATAATACAGGAGGTAGTGCAGAGGCACTATCTAAAAATGTTGGGAAAGTTGTTGATAAAGGGAATATAGACGATTTAGAATCAGCTATAATGAACGTCAAAAAAAATCCTTCCATATCATCGAAATGTAGTGAAAGAGGAAAACAGTTTAGTAAAGAAAAAATGTTTGAACAATATCTTTATATTTACAATTTAGATTATAAAAATTGAATTGTTACTATCTAATTAACTACATTAATTCGAACTACAATAAATAGAATTATACTGTTAAACATGTTTAAAGGAGTTTTATATGAAAATTGTTCACATACAACAATTCTTCAATGATGGATTTGGTTATCAAGAGAACTTATTGCCAGAATACCAAAAAGATCTTGGGAATGAAGTGATATTAATTACGTCTACAAGAAGTGATGGATTTAATGGAGAATCCAGAATAAAAGATGAAGGAATATATATCGAAAATAATTTTTTGGTCAGAAGAATAAAAATAATTTCGGAATTTCCTAGGCGTTTTGTCATTTTCAAGAATTTATATAAGGAATTAGAAGACGAAAAGCCAGATTATATTTTTCATCATTCAGTAACGTCACCCTCTATTTTCGTAGTTGCAAAATACAAGAAAAATAATCCGAATGTATTGATTTCAATGGATAATCATGCAGATTTACAAATATCAGGTAGAAATATTCTATGGAAAGTCTTCTATTATAATTTTTTTTGGAAGATATCTCTAAAATGTATAAATAAATATGTGGACGTTTTCTTCGGAGTTACACCTGATAGATGTTTATTTTTAAAGAATGAACTTGGAATACCGAGTGAAAAAGTAAAACTCTTACCTATTGGAACAGACATTAAAAGAATTGTTTTGTCTGGTAAATCAGATGAATATAACGATATGATACCTGCAGATAAAAAAATAATTGTCCATGGTGGTAAAATGAGTTTACGCAAAAATACAGATCACTTGATTAACGCTTTTAATAAACTAAATACTGATGACTACCATCTAATATTGTTTGGAAGTATTGAGGATGAGTATTTAACAAAATTGATAGAAAAAAGTCCTGGAGTTACATTTTTAGGCTGGTTAAATAGGCAACAAACACTGAGTTTATTAAAAGATTCATATTTGGGAGTATGGAACTGTCAACATACGACACTTATCGAAGATGCAATTGGATGTGAGCTTCCATTGCTAATTAAGAGGTATGGAAGTACGAGTCATCTGATTTCGAGAGAGGATATTTATTTAGAGGAGGACACTGAGAAGGAAATCACAGACAAACTTCAAATAGTTTTAAGTGACAAATATATCAGAGAACTTAAAAATAGAACTAAAGAAGTTAAAAAGAGTATTTCCTATTATAATATAGCAAAAAAAAGTATTGATTTTGTAGTGAGTAGGTGAGGAAAATTTATTTATTTTTAGTAGGGTACTTATTTTTTGATGAAATATGCTCTTTATTTTTTACCATACTTAATATCGATATAGATCCAACAAGTGATATAAGTTTATATGTTTATCTTAAAATATTCTATGGATTAATTTCGGTTATATATTGTTTAACAAAAATTATTATTGAAAGAAAAACAACGAGTTTTTTTATTGTAATTTTTATGCTGACAATGCTCTTAATAATATTACTCTTTATTACAAGTATGAGGTACAGCAATACACCTATTTCCCGAAGTACATTAATTACGTTAGGTTATTTGATACCTTTTTTCATTTTATGTGGAGTGATAATACCAAAAATTGACTTAGAGAAAATCAGCATAAGGATACCTTATATAATTCTTTCTCTATTTGTTTCAGGTATGATAGGAATTGTGATTCCAAATATCCAAGGGGAAACTGTTAATTCACTAAATGGTTTCACGTATCAAAATACTTCTTATTTCTTTTCAATGGGATTTTTGCTAACACTTATTCATCTGCTTAAAAATAGTCAACGAGAAAGGATAAGAATTAGGACGTATTTCTATACATTCTTGTTAATATTCTTTTTAGTTCTCTCATTTATTGGTGGAGGAAAAGGTGCTTTAGTAACAAATATTTTTGCGTTTTCTTTATATTCTTTTTACAGTAAGATAACTCTCAAAAGATTTCTTTATATTATCTTTTGTTGTGTAATAGGGTATCTAGTGATTTTAAATATTAGTAATAAAAATATTGAATTGTATTCAGGAATTGAAAGAGCTCTTTCATTCTTAAGTTTAGATATGCAAACGTTGTGGGATAATTCAAGTGGTAGAGAAAGTATTTATAATATTACAATTGGACTGATTTCGCAAAAACCTATTTTAGGATGGGGGATCGGATCATCAAATTTTACTATATTAAGAAGTTATCCACATAATCTTTTTCTTGAAATTTTATTAGACGGTGGTATAGTATACTTTCTGATTTTTTTAGCAGCAATTAGTTCTACTTTGAGCACTTTATATAGAAAAGCTAAAAATGATTTGTGTTATATATTTATACTATCTTGCTTTTTATTTGATTTTTTGAGCTTGCAATTTAGTGGGAGCTACTTATTTGGTAATTATTTCTTTTGGTTTGGTTTACTATTAAATATATATATTCTTTTTTTTGGAAATAAGATTAGAAGTTATGAAGAGGTTAGTCACATATGAATAATATAAACATTGCAACTATAGCAGATAAAAATTATCTTCCCTATTTGAAAGTTACGTTGAGTAGTCTAACAGAGAATACAGGTTCATATCTAACTGTTTATTGTATATTATCAGAAAGTGTGGATATATCATTTTATTCTTTTTTAGAGCAAATCAAATGCACTTATAGTAATTTTGATTATAAGATAATTGATTATCACAATAGAAAAATTGAATTCTCATCTAAAAACCATGTCTCACCTACAGCGTACTTGAAGATAAATTTACCGTCAATCTTATCGTTTTTAGATACTGTAATATATTTAGATAGTGACTTATTAATAAGAAGTGACATCAAAAAATTATGGAATCTTTTTGATGATACTGCACTAATTCAAGCGGTTTGGAACCCAGGATATAACTATGATAATTTTAGTTTTGATCAAGATCTGGATTATCAAACATTTAATTCAGGAGTCATGATTTTAAACTTAAAAAAATGCGGGAAGATGATAGCGAAGAAA
The DNA here is from genome assembly GCF_002850555.1 of Enterococcus sp. CR-Ec1. Lineage (NCBI taxonomy): Bacteria > Bacillati > Bacillota > Bacilli > Lactobacillales > Enterococcaceae > Enterococcus > Enterococcus sp. CR-Ec1. The sequence continues at coordinate 2,430,331 of NZ_CP025223.1, read as the reverse complement.
AACTAAAACGGTTTTTACATGAAAAAAATTCCCTTACATCATTAAATGATCAAGCTGCTTTTAATGCGGTATTTCAGGAATGGGGTCGATTGCCAGAAACTTGGAACGCACAATATTGTTTTTTTTATAAAAAAAATAAAAACCTTATTAAATGCCAAAAAAAAAGAAATGAAGTTTTAAATAATCCTAAAATCCTACATTTTACCAGTAATTCTAAACCATGGTTATATAGGAATTGTCATCCATTTAAAAAAGAATATATGAGTGCCTTAAAAAAAGTAGAAGATGGTTACGTATATCCTGATAAAAGCTTTAAATCTTTTTTACAAAGGACTATTGAGTTAAAAAAAAACAAGCTGTGGTAGCCAGTTCAATATTTATGATATAATCTTTGTTTTTTTAGGTTATACAATTAAACAAGTATGCTTTAAGGAAGTGAGAAGCTTAAATGAAAGAGATTTTTTTAAATGGAGCGGCATTTACTGATAATTTTGGTGATATTTTATTTTTTCAAGTTTTTTCAAAAGTTGTAAATGATTTAGGCTATACACCATCCATGTACTCCGAGAATGAAAAAGTAAGAGCACAATTATCTAATGTATCATTCTATTCAAATAAGTTAGATGCTATCAAAAATGCAGATAAGATTGCGTATGTAGGAGGTGGATATTTTGGAGAACAACCTAATCCTAAGTGGACTTATAGATTTAGGTGGGGTCTTCAAAATATTAGAAGAATACAAGTTTTTGGTATTTTAGCTATTTGGTATAAAAAACCTGTAGGAATTTTTGGAGCGGGTGCAGGGAATATTTCTAATCCACTAACCAGAATGGTTATAGATAAAATAGTTAACAAAGCTGAAATTGTTATCGTTAGAGATTATGAATCAAAGGAAGCGTTGAAGAGAAAGAAAAGTGAAGCAAAACATATTATAGAGTCAGTAGACACTATATTGGCTATCGATACCATCTTAAATGATGTCCATGTAGCCTGCGAGAAGAATATCTTGCTACATTTATCTGATTCTCCTGAAAATGATGAAAACTCGAAAGTTTTATGGGAGGACGTGTCAGACTTTTTAAAAGAAAATCGAAATTTTAGATGTACAATTATAACTGATCATTTCAGTGGTGGTCAAAAATGTAGCTATGACTATTTTTCCAATATGTCAAAAACGAATTCTCAAGTATCTGTTTTCAAATATACTGATACTATTAGTTTAATTAATTTGATTGCAAAATCGGAATATGTTATTACTAACAAGCTACATGTAGGAGTAGTAGGTCTTTCTTATAATAAGAAAGTAATTTCAATACCCAATCATCCTAAAGTCGTAAATCTTTTTAAGCAACTAGGTATTGAAGAAAGATTAATTAGAAAAGAAAATTTAAATAAAGGAAAATTATTATCAGTTATGTATAAAATACAGAGCGAAGAATTGGCAATTGATAACAAAGTTAAAGAACGCGCGTTGTTTAATGTAGACAGTTTTAAAGAATTTATTTCAAAGAGGTAAGCATGAAAAAAGTATTCTCAAATTTTTTGTATCAAGCTTCTTATCAAGTATTATTGATAATATTGCCAGTTGTAACCATACCAATAGTTTCTACAGCACTAGGAAAAGAAGGAATAGGAACATACAATTTTATTTCCTCTATTGTAAATTATTTTGTTTTAGTAGCTGGATTAGGTTTAGCTAATTATGGCGTAAGAGAAATTGCTATCGTACGTGATAATAGAAAAAAATTATCTGAAAAATTTTGGGAGTTACAGCTATTTAACCTCTTCTTTTCTCTATCCTCGTTGATTTTATTTCTCTTTTTTGCAGTCAGCCGAGAAGAGGAGAGGTTGTATTTAGTACAATCAATGGTAGTTTTAGCCACTGTTTTTGATATTTCTTGGTTTTTCAGCGGAATTGAGAATTTTAAAAAAATAACAATTCGTAATTTTATTATTAAAATAATTACGTTTTTATTAATTTTTTCTTAATTAAAACTGAACAAGACTTATTAAAATATTTTATTATACAAGGTGGAGGTACTTTATTAGGTTCATTGAGTTTATGGATTAATCTAACTGATTACGTTGATTTTACAAAAATAAAAATAAAGAATATATTTTTACATTTCGTTCCTGCGGTCACATATTTTATTGCTAAAATAGCAATTTCTTTATATCAAAACTTGACAAAGACTATATTGGGCTTAGTTGTAAGTATAGGAGCATTAGGGCTTTATGCTAATGCTATGTCATTAATAACTATGACTGGTTCTATAATTAATGCAATGAACACAGTGATGATACCAAGGATGAGTAAGATAGCCAATAGTGGTGGAAAAGAAGATATAATACCTATTCTTGTGAAAGTTATACATTTACAAATTTATATTACAATTGCTATGTCATTTGGTATCGCAGGTATTTCTGGAACTCTAGTTCCGTGGTTTTTTGGACCAGATTTTAAAGAACTAATTTTGATATTACCTGTTTTATCTCCAGTCCTCATATTTCAATCACTTCAAATGTCAATTGCTACTCAGTACTTAATTCCATTTGGAAAAATGAAAGAGTATAATTTATCTGTAATTTTAGGAGCGCTTGTTTCAGTCTTAACAACATTGTTACTCTCACTAAAAATAGGTGTTTTTGGCGCTGTAGTTGGAATTAGTTTTGGATATATGACTATTTGCGTAATTCGAAGTTATAAATTAATAAAATCTACTACTTTTAGATATAATTGGATTGAGCTGGGGAAATATTTAATTTCTGGAATTGTTATGATGTCGAGTGTTTACTTACTAGGTTTAAATTTAACACCAACTATAGGAACAACTTTCATACAAATTTTAGTAGGCGGGATAATTTATATGGGAATATCATTAGCCTTGAAAGCAAATCCTTTATATATGCTAGTTTTTAGAAAGAGGAGATGAAAAAAGTCCGTCTTGATGTTTTTTATGAATCGGATCAAAGATATTAAAAGGAGTAAAATAACCTATGAAAAGAAATAATTCAATAGAGTTAATCAGAATTATTGCAATGCTGGGTGTAGTATTAACTCACCTAATAACTATCGGGGGGGTACTATTTAATACAGACTTTTTTTCATTAAATTATTTTTTAGTAGAATTTATTCAAGTTTGGACAAGAATAGGTGTACCACTTTTTATAATAATTACAGGTTACTTAATGTATAATAAGAAGTGGAAAATTGAAAGATTAATTGATATTTTTTGCCAAGTATTTTTTTGGGCACTTTTGTTTCTAGTAGTTATTTTAATTGTGTCACCTCAGATGCTGAGTTTAGATAACCTTATTGATAATTTTTTTCCTTACTTTAGGGGTTATTATTGGTATATAATAGCCTATACTGGATTATTTGCTTTGTCACCTGTTGTTAATATAGCTTTATCAACATTAGATAAAAATATAAGGAAAGAATATTTAATTTTTCCTTTTTTTCTTTTTTCAATTATCCCAACATTTTTTAATACAGATTTATTTTATCTGAACGAGGGACGTTCTACTCTGTACTTGATATTAATGTATTCTCTAGGAAACTACTTAAAAAGAACTAATTCTATTGAAAGATTTTCTAAAAAATTTTTTTTATATTTCTTCCTCACCAATATAGCACTGGCATATTTAGGAAATTTGACTATTGCATATTGTGCAGCTATTTTCCTTAATAAACAATTTTTTTTCACTACTCAATTTTTTTACGCCTATACCTCTCCTTTTATTATTGCAGCGAGTGTCTCTTTATTTGCATTTATTATGAAATTGAAGATTGAAGATTCAAAATTACTTTATTTTTTATCTTCAAATTCATTTGCAGTTTACTTAATTCATGCAAATCCACTAATTTTGAATTTGCTAATAAGGAACAATTTCATCTCATTGAGTAATAAAAATTTCTTTATATGCTTATTTTCTTTAATGTTGTTTAGTTCAATTATATATTTAATTGCTGCGTCTTTGAATTTTATCAGAAATCTTTTATTTAATAAACATTTCTCTAGCTGCTCGTTGTTTATTAAATTACAGTTATTTAAATTTTTAAATTTTGTGTTTAGTATAAAAATTAGATAGGAGCTATATAATGAAATTTTCAGTTTTCGGTTTAGGTTATGTTGGATTGGCTAATGCTTTATTGTTATCTCAAAATGATCAAGTTAAGGCGTTTGATATTTTGACGGAAAAAATTCAGAAATTACAGCAAAATATTTCTCCAATTGATGATGAAGAAATTCACAATTTCTTAGAACGAGATGATTTGAGCATTGATTTCACAAATGATTTCGAAGAAGCGGTAAAATTTGGTGATTATTTAATAATTGCTACGCCAACGGATTATGATGAAATCAAAAACTATTTTAATACGTCAACTGTTGAAGATGTAATTGAAAGAGCTCTTATCATACGTCCTGATGCCGTATTTATCATAAAATCAACTATACCAGTTGGTTATACACAAGAAATTAAAAATAGATTTAAGACTGAAAACATTATCTTTTCACCTGAATTTTTAAGGGAAGGAAAAGCATTATATGATAATTTATATCCTTCGAGAATTATTATAGGAGAAATTTCGAAACGAGCAAAAGAAATTGCTGACATATTTGAAAAAAATGCATTAAAAGAAAATATTTCTGTTTTACTCACTCACTCTACTGAAGCAGAGGCAATAAAACTTTTTTCAAATACGTATCTTGCCCTAAGAGTAGCGTATTTCAATGAGTTGGACACTTATGCAGAGTCACGTGGTTTAGATAGTAGACAAATAATCGAGGGTGTAGGATTAGATCCACGTATAGGCTCACATTATAATAATCCTTCCTTTGGTTATGGTGGTTATTGCTTACCGAAGGATACAAAGCAGTTAAGAGCAAATTATGAAGATGTCCCTAGTAATATTATTGGTGCTATTGTAGAAGCGAATACCACCCGAAAGGATTTTATTGCTGATCAAATTATTGCAAAAAAACCTAAAGTGGTTGGTATCTATCGTCTGACTATGAAGGCAAACTCAGATAACTTCAGATACTCTTCCATCCAGGGAATTATGAAACGTATTAAAGCAAAAGGTATAGAAGTTGTTGTATATGAACCAACTTTAGATGCAGCTGAATTTTATCATTCAAGAGTAATAAAAGATTTTGATGAATTTAAAGATTTGTCTGATGTAATAGTTACCAATCGTTTTGAAGAAATTTTGAAGGATGTTGAGAATAAGGTATATACAAGAGATATCTTTGGAGACAACTAACTTCGTTTTGTTGAATAGAATTATTATTCTTAAATCCTAATGCAGTTGAGAACAATCAAATCAATTATTGTTCTCAACTGCATTCTTAATTTTAAATTTGAGATTGGAGTCCTTACATCTCAAACTTCCGCCAATCAAACAAATAAATCACCCCAATTGCTTTAAACATCAAATAGACAAAATGACCATAATTATGGCCGATCAGATGTAACGCATCAGCGGAAGCTCCTTTATTCGACCAAAGAGTAAAACCTAATATAATGGCTAAGATCAGCAGACCTTTTCCTAATGCAAAGACAATTGTTTTTGCAGGAAGGGGTCTTTTTTTTGTGAGGAAAAAACCGGATAAAAGGACAAAGTTAACTAGTAACAAAAAATGTGCAGCAGCTGTCCATAGGGTCATTGTTCCTGTAGGTGTTAAGAAGTCGGTGAAAACGCAAGCGACGACTGCAGTCAAATTGAGCAAGTATAGAAGAAGGCGGAAGGTTGGTTTCTTCTCCTCACTCATTCTTTCTGGTTCGTCTGCTAATTGTTCTGGTTTTAGCAGTGCCTCTAAATCGATTTTATAGAGATCACTTAATTTGATCAATGTATCGATGTCTGGGGTACTTCGATTGTTTTCCCAATTTGAGATCGTTTGTCTGGTAACAAATAATTTCTCGGAAACTTCTTGTTGGGTGAGTCCTAATTTCAAGCGACTCTCTTTTATTTTTTCAGCTATAGTCATTTCAATGCTCCTTCTGACATATCCTATCATAAAGCGGTTCAAAGAAACAATTGTAAAGCTCGATTTAACGAAGAAATGCACAAGTGTATTTCTTCGTTTTCAAAAAATGAAAATAAAATGAGTTTAGCTTAGAATTTCGCATTGGATATTCACGGCAACTCGATTATTTTTAGTGTTTTTTTCTTTTAAATAATACCTAATTCTATTGTTCTGAGCTGGAAACTTGAAAAAATATCTCTTTTGAAAATTAGGAGGTATTTTTATATGAGTCATTCAAAAAAGAAAGCAAATCTTAGGTGAAAATAGTGTCCTGTTTTAGGAAAACGGAAATCGTTGATAAAACAAGGATGCAAAGAAGCTTTGCGCTGATTTGCACTGGATTTGCTTGAAGGGAAGGGTACTTGAATTATAAAATTCTGAAGAGGTGATGTAGTGCAATGATAAATGAATCAGGTATACACAAGATAAAGGGCATTTCATGAGTCCGCATAAAAATTTCAGCTAGGAGTGGAGAATACGATAAATAAAAAAATGTTTTTAAATTAAAATTTAATAAATTATAATGATTTTCAGGCGTGAAAAAAGCTTGAATAAAAAAGTCTAAATTTTGAAAAAGAAGGTTAAGGTGAAAGTTTGTGAAAAAGAAATTTAAACATATTATGTCTTTAATAATCCTATTAAGTGCTGCGGTGGTAACACCAGCATTTCAGGTAATGGCGGAAAGCGAAGGTTTTTCAGATTCCCAACAGTTGGAGCAAGACGAAAAGATAGCTACACCATCTAATGATACAAATGATTTAACGGAAGCAGATAATGCTGCGATGACAACAATGACCTCATCGAGTGTGGATGCTAAAAACGAGCAATCGCAAGTCAACAGTGATAATGAAAAAAATATTTCTGAATCAGATATTAAAGAAGATTCTGCTGTAAGCACTGTAGATAAGGTTCCCTCATCTGTTAATGCTTCAGCTGCAAGAGCTGTCAATGGGCAACTGACGGTTCAAGTGTTAGATGGTAATTCAAACCAACCGATCCAAGGAGCTTATTTCACATTGACCTCCTCGACATCTGGTGAAGTGACATTGTTAGTCACGGACAGTTCAGGAAAGGTTACAATTCAACTTCCTTCAGGTGGCTATTTTATTAAGCAAGTTGGTACCACGAATCAAAGACAAAACTATGCATTCACGTCGGTTGGAAATTCCATCACCTTGCAGCCTGGGGAAACGAAAACACTTGAACTCTACGAGCGTTTAATTACGGGTGAATATGCTTTTGGAAACAGTCCCGATACGATTCATATTCCTGTAAACAGTACGTTTGATTTCTCAACCAAAGCATTAGGCATTGAGGCGTTTAAACTAAATTTTAGCGGCAATATAGAAAAAAGTATTTCTGACTCGCAAATCTATCCTTACTACACCAATGTTGACCCAAGCAACCCAGGTTCCTATGTAGCAATTTTTATGGCTCGACAAGCCTCCTATAGCGTGAATACCACACATGTGGTCAATGTCATTGTCGATCCGGAGCAAATTGGAGAGGTAAATGTCCGATACCTTGATGGTCAAGGGCAAGAAATCCATGAGATGCAGACCTTGACCGGTACGATTGGTGAACCATATGATGTTAGCAACGAAGAATATAAGTTAACAATTGATGGCTACACGTTAGATGAAACTAAGTTACCAGAAAACAGTAAAGGTATCTTGGGAGAAACAGCACAGACGGTCACCTATGTGTATACAAAAAATCCCGTACCAGCAGCGGATGTAACGGTCGAGTACGTAAATACAGAAGGTAAAGAAGTTCATCCTTCTCAAACGATCAGTGGAAATGTAGGGGACCCATACGATGCTAGCACAGAACAATATCAATTAAAAATCGAAGGCTACACTTTAGACGAAACTAAACTACCAGAAAATGGTATCGGTGTATTTGGCGAAACGGTGCAAACAGTCACTTATGTCTACACAAAAAATGCTGTACCAGCTGCGGATATCACGGTCGAATATATAGATACCGAAGGCAACGAAATCCACGCTTCTCAGACGATTAGCGGTAATGTGGGCAATCCATACGATGCCAGTACAGAGAACTATCAATTAACGATCGACGGCTATACACTGGATGAAAGACAACTGCCAGAAAATACCACAGGAGTATTTAGTGAAACCGTACAAACAGTCACTTATGTGTATACAAAAAATGCTGTACCAGCTGCGGATGTAACAATTAAGTATGTGGATACAGAAGGCAAAGAAATACACGCTAGCCAAACGATTTGCGGTAATGTAGGTGAATCATACGATGCCAACGTAGAACAATATCAATTAAAAATCGAAGGCTACACTTTAGACGAAACTAAGCTACCAGAAAATGGTATCGGTGTATTCAGCGAAACGGCCCAAACTGTTACCTACATTTACATAAAAAATCCGATACCAGCAGCGGATATAACAGTAAAATACGTTGATACAGAGGGCAATGAAATTCATGACTCCCAAACCATTAGCGGAAGTATAGGTGATTCATACGATGCCAGCACACATCAATATAAAGTAACGATCGAAGGCTATACTCTAGATGAAACCCAGTTGCCAGAAAATAGTAAAGGTATTTTTAGCGAAACAGCGGAAACAGTTGCGTACATCTACATAAAAAATCCGGTACCAGCAGCTGATGTAACAGTGGAGTACGTGGATACAGAAGGTAAAGAAATTCACTCCTCTCAAACGATCAGTGGAAATGTAGGCGACCCATACGATGCTAGTACAGAAAAATATCAACTAATAATCGACGGATACACCTTAGATCAAAGTCAATTACCAGAAAACAATAAGGGTGTGTTTGGAGAAACGGCACAAACAGTCACCTATATCTACACGAAAAATCCGGTACCAGCAGCTGATGTAACAGTGGAGTACGTGGATACAGAAGGCAAAGAAGTTCATCCTTCACAAAGGATCAGTGGAAACGTAGGCGAATCTTACGATGCTAGTACAGAAAAATATCAACTAACAATCGAAGGCTACACCTTAGAGCAAAGTCAATTACCAGAAAACAATAAGGGCGTGTTTGGAGAAACAGCACAAACAGTCACCTACATCTACACAAAAAATTCTGTACCCGCAGCGGATATAACAGTGGAGTATATGGACACAGAAGGCAAAGAAATTCACCCTCCACAAAGGATCAGTGGAAACGTAGGCGACTCTTATGATGCCAGCACAGAAAAATATCAACTAACAATCGACGGCTACATATTAGACGGAAGTCAGCTGCCGCAAAATGCCAAAGGCACATTCGGTAAGCAGGAGGCAACTGTGACGTATGTTTATACAAAAGAAAACGTAGCAACCGTCGTTATTTCTGATAAAAAAGAAAAAGCACCAACAGCAACTGTTGTTTCAAAAAAAAGCAATTCTGCGCAAAGATTGCCGCAAACCGATGAGCAGGGGACGTTGTTCCCATTTGTAGTTGGTTTGTGCTTCGTCGCCACAGCAAGCTGGCTTTATTTCAGAAAGCAAAAATAGCGATCAAGTAAGTCATTGGGGAAAGGCGTTACTGACTATCAAAAAAAGACAGCTACGATTCAGCTGTCTTTTTTTGATTATTTAACGAAAGAATGAAATAAAACCGAGTCCATCATAAAGAAAATGGCAGATCCAGCTGACCCAAACACTATTGGATTTTTTCCAGACGTAGTTGAGTGCCAATCTTGCGGGCATCAAGGTGATCAATAATTGTGCTGGATGAAAACCGTACGCTGGGATATGCCACAAAGCGAACAGCACACTGCAAATGATGGAAGACCAGAGGAAAGAGAATCCTTTTTTCTGTAAAGCTAACAAGAGATTGGTACTAAGCAACTCTTCTCCCATCAACATGAAGGGTACTTGTAAAAAGACCATTTGGACAGTGATGGTTTCGCCGATCGAGTTAGTTGTTGGTTGTCCAAAAATAGCGGCATAAATAAAGGAAAAGAACACGCCAGTCAAAATGACGAAAGGCACACCCCATAATAAAACGATGAAACGAAAATGTTTGAATTGTTCCAAAAAGGTCCTTCGTAAGAGAAAGTACCCTACACCAAATGCCAAAATCACATTCCATACAGTACCAATGATGGATAAAACGGAATCGCTTAGGGGTGTATAGGGAAGCATTTGATAGGTTAAACCGATGACTAATGTAAGAATAAATAAATACGTTGCTGACTTGTGTTTCATTTTGAACACATCCTTTAAAGTAATTACCACACGCTGAATTATAAACAGAAAAAACATCAAAGTACAAAAAGATATCTCTCATTATTTTTAAACGAAAATAAAACGGAGTGAATACGATATCATGGCTGATAGGCTTGCTTTTATTAGTATCAGAATAAAAGATTTCTTAGAACAATTCTCAAAAATGGTGAACAAAAAGAGAAGTTTATAAGAATCTCTGTAACACTGTTGAAATATTATTACGCTTATGTTACATTTTGTTTACGTTATTATGTTTTAGGGAGAATGTTTATGAAGAAATCAAGTAATTATTCAAATAATTCACAACATAAAGAAGCGATGTCTGAAAAACAAGCACCTTTTTCAAGGGTCGAATCACATCAAAAGCAAACAACGGGAACGGCAAGACGCACGCAAATCAACGATCGTCAAGTTTCTAAAAAGAAGCCAACCCATCGTAAGTATCTCTTTTCATTGATGACGCTTCTGACAATTGTCATTATCGCCACTGGCGGCTATATCGCCTTTACGTTGAAGCAGCAAGAAGCCTTGGCACGGGAAAAATATGAGGCTGCTGCTGAAAAGTTATTGGCATCGATCCAAGAAGAACAAGTTAAAGAGGGAATCCCAGCAAAACTCGAAACATTGTCTAATGGGGACAAGAAAGAATTGATTTTCCGACCAAAAGAAGAAAGTACGATTCCTGTCAAAGATGCAAGCAAGAAATTGTCGACCATGGCGAACAAATTATGCAAAAAACACACCGACAAAGAGACAGTCACTGTTGCTCGGATTGAAGCACAAGCTGTCGCATCGAAAGTGTCAACCTATTCTTTAAAAGCGGACAGCTATGTTTGGAACCGGGAAACTGGTCGCTTTGAAGATGCGGATAGCGTGGTTGCCGATCCAATTTTTATTTCCGAGAAAACCGGCAATGAATTATCCTTGAAAGACTTGGTTCCAGATGAAGGCAGCTTGTTAGGGATCCAGCAAGTCATTCAGCAAAAGATTTTAGACCAAGCCAAGGAACCTGATAAAGTCATTGATGCGGTCTTGGCGATGGATCGAATCACCTATGAGTCGAAATTTACGTATGATCCTGAAAAATTAACGATCCAGTTGCCCCAAAATCAAACTGGCGTATCTGAGATCACGTTGGCGTACAAAGAGATTGCACCGTTTATTGATCCGGAACTTGTTAATGCGGATCAATTGAAAGAGCAACAATCGACATTGGACCAAAACAAAAAATATGTTGCACTGACTTTCGATGATGGCCCTAACGACACAACCACATTAGATCTTTTGAAGATTTTAAAGGACAACGATGTCAAAGCAACGTTTTTTGAATTAGGACAAATGGTGGATCGATATCCTGAAGTATCGAAAAAAGTCCATGAGGAAGGGCATGAAATTGCCAGTCACTCCTATTCACATCCGCAATTAAATACGTTGTCGCCGGAGGATGTCAAAGCTGAAATAACTAAGACCGACAAAGCAATCTATCAGGCAACAGGAGTCTTACCTAAGAATTTGCGCCCGCCGTATGGGGCGATCGATCAACAGAGCGCCCAAGCGGCAGGAAAATCGATCATTCAATGGAGTGTTGATACCGAGGATTGGAAGCTAAAAGATCCGAACAAAATTTTGAAGGTCGTACAAAATAATGTCTACGATGGTTCAATAATTCTGCTCCATGATATTCATCCGAAATCCGTTCAAGCCGTACCTGGTATTATTCAAACGCTGAAAGCGCAAGGCTATGAATTTGTGACGGTGGATCAATTGCTCAATGGCAACCAAAAACCAATGTATCAATACTTTGGAGCGACAGACGAACGTAGTGTTAGCTAATAGCTGAAAAAGGAAGTGATGGCAATCATCACTTCCTTTTTTATTAACGAACGCTGCAGTTGCCGCTTTATCACTCGGAGGAGGCAAATGCTCGGAGATAATCTTCATCCAATAGCAAAGCAAAATCATCGGCAAGGGCTTCTTGATCCAGTTCTCGCATAATATCCAACATCTTTTGCGTGATCGTTTCACCAGCTTTTTGATCGCCGGTTCTTATGAGCAACACGCCTTGGAAAAACTTGCAGACGGTTTGGTGGAAAAATTCTTTGTAGTCTGTCGCTAAAAGTTTCAATTGGACAACGAGAACTTCCGTCGCATCGTACTGCTGGTGTTTTAGCGTATATTCAATCAAATTGATCAGCAAGGCGCAGTAGATTTCACGACCTTTTTCCATATCGATGTAGTACTCGAGCATCTTGGATACTTTTTGAAAAAGAGGAAATTATGGTCGTTGTCCAGAAGATCGATGGTGTTGCCAAATAGTTGGATTTCTTGTAACGTCCAGCTCTCAACATCAATGAGGTAAGAAGTGATCGTTTGGCGATCGCATTCTAAAACAGCACTTTGTCGATAGACCCCATGTTTTGCCAAGCATTGTAGCATGCGAATTCGCGAGCGAACCTCTGCAATACGGATATTGTTCAGTCTACTAGTGGTTTGTTGTAGTTCCTGTAACAGCTTTTGTAAATTTGGCAGATCGTGTTTGTTTGAATATTGATTATACCGATGATTATAGCTGTTTTGCTCATCCAGGCGATAGCCATTCGCGATATAGAGAAATTCATCGATATCCATTGAGAGATTTTCTAAAATTTGCAACAGCAAGTTGGCAGCAATTTGATGCTTGCCTTTTTCGAACTCGATGGCATAAGACTTTGAAATAATCGTGCCATAGACTTCTTTTTGGGTGAAGCCTTTTTTCAATCGGATTTGTCTGATCGTTTCGCCATACATAAGAAAGCCTCCGCTCTCGTTGAATTAATGAGATCTTGTATCCCCATTATAGTAAAGTAAAGCCAATAGAGGAATCTAAAAGGTCTTTTATTTCAGACTTTCCTTGATTTGGTGGAAGAAATCGTTCAGTAATCTTTGTGATAGAGGATCCTCAGAGGGGGATCGTAGAAAAGCGTGAGAACATTCGGTTCTCACGCTTTTTTTAGACAAAACTGAGGCAGATCAATAGAAAAATCATTACTAGCCAATGCATCGTTTGTTGCTCCTTAAGTCGTATTAGAAGAAGTCAATTGGGCAGCGGTGTTTCCTTCTTACCAACAAGTATAACCGCTTCGAGTAGAATGAACGCTTACGTCCGAAATGTAGGACCAAATAACTAGGTGAGGATGAAAAGCAGCGAAGAGCAACTGAAGAAATAATCGTTCATAATAGTGCAACGTTGATTTTGATAGAATAGTTTCATTCTTTTTTCACAGAACTTTCTGCGAGCGTTTCGATTCCTTTTTTTCGTTAGCAAGAGTTATTTTAGGTGATATCGTGAAAAAAAGTCTAAATTATTTTTGTTTTTTTATTTGCGGAGGTAAAAAACGAGGTTAAAATCATGAAAAAACACAATCATCATTTTTCTCTATCCAGATGTATAAACATGCAATTGAAATCGTATTCATTATATTGATTAAACATAAAAAAAAGAAAGGTTAACTGACGAAAAAAGGCAATATTTTATCATTATACATTTGTTTATAAGATAAATATAAATAATTTCTGCTTGTTTATAAAATAAACCTTTTGTGTTTTGAAAGGTGAAATTCAGTGTTTTTTTAATTATTTATCGTGTTTATAATTTGTTGGAAAGAAATAAATTTGCTAGAATTTTGGTACACAGTGTGTTCGTTTAGTTATTTTATTTTTTAGTTTCACAAGAGTGAGCTAATGTGCTTCTAAACTATTTGAACAAAAATCACTGGGTTTTTCAGAAAGCATGCGAAAAAATCTTCGCTTTGCGATCGGTTACTTTTTGTTTTCTCTCTATGCCTTTAGGTGTTGGGTTGAAATAGATTTTCATCTGGTTTTAAAGGGGGAAAGAAGGATTCCAGAGATCATCAGTTTTATCTTTTGTCGGTTAAATTTTTTTCGAACAGGAGGAGAATGAATGAAAGGCATTAATTATAAAAAGCTCATGGATTCAAAGAAAAACACACGCGTTCGAACAAAGAAAAATATTATTGCGAATTTAACTGTCAGTGGAATGTTGTTGACAAGTACGGTGGTCGTGCCAGCAAGTTTGTTATGGGCACCAACGACGGTTGAAGCTGCTTTGGTTTCAGCTGAACTTTTCTCAGATATCACAGCGTCTAATAACTCAGGCACGAGTGCGTCTGCACCTTATGCAACTCCTGGTGCAACGAACCAAGTCAATTTCTCGATTTCTGGATCGAATGCAGTAACGGTTGATGTCTTGAATGGGGATAAAGTCGCGGTTGTTGGGGTTCCTCAAGGCCTTACTGGTTTGGTTCAACCGGCAGGGAATGCATCGATTTCCACCAATGTGATACTCCAACTGGGGAATTTCCCAGCCTTGCAAACACTGATCGGTACAGTCACACCAGCAGTCAATACCTTGATCAGCACGGTGGATGGAATCGTCAATCAAAATTTAGCTGATGCACTTGATATTCCGCCAACAATCGTTGGCGGCTTGCCAAATCCGTTGTATACGGCGGCTTCAATCGTGGATGTTAGCCAAGTGATATCCGTCAACTTAGATGAAATCACTACCCAGTTAGACTTATTAAATCAACTTGGACAATTTGGCCAAGCGAATTTTGAAGTTCCAGCTGGACTAACCGATAACGAACGTGCCCTGATTGCCAATGTGGATGATGGTTTATTTATCGTTATCAATCAACGCATCAATCAAATTCTCGATAATTTACAAGCAGCCCAGATTCAAGTCAGTATTTTGGATGGTGCAAGTGGGATTCCAGGCATCGGTACCTTGATCGGTCAAATCAATACGTTGGTACAAAGTACCGTTAATACAGCTAAAGCCACTTTAAACGCAACGGTTGAAACAGCACAAACAGTCTTCAATGCAACGACAGATTTAGCAGATCAAATCGCTTCTGCATCTGTTTTAGGTCAAACCAATGTGGTCATTCCAACGAATGTCACCAGTCCGACCTATGCACAATTGGTTGAAAACGGCGTGGCGAATCCATCTAATCCTTACGAAGCCCGCTTCGAAGGAACGATGTCTCAACTTGATTTGATCACCATTGATTTATTTACGGATGCTGACGGCAATAACTCGATTTGGTTTGCGCCAGATACACCAGAAGATCAAACCGATACACCAACAATCAATCCATTGACAGCAGGGGAAACGACGATCAGCGGAACAGCTGAGCCAGGCGCAGCCATCACATTGGCGATCAACGGCGGTGCACCTATTACAACAACCGCAGATGGTGACGGCAATTGGACGGCAGATGTCCCTGAATTGGTGGAAGGCGATACAGTCACAGCAGTAGCGGAAGCTGATGGGGAATCGGCGAGTGAGCCTGCAACGGCAACGGTAGCAGCACCAGTGGTTAATGCACCAACGGCTTCGATTACAGGAAATAGTACCGATGGGTACCCTGTGACGGGGACAGCCGCAGCAAATGCAGCCATTGAAATCACCAATGCCGAAGGTGAAGTCGTTGGCTCTGGTACGGCAAATGAGAACGGCAACTACAGTATCACGTTGAACCCAGCAGATGTAGCAGAAAATGAAAACTTGAATGTTGCCGCAATCGTCACTGCCGGTGGGCAAACTTACCGTAGTGGCAATACGCCAATCGTCGTTCCAGCAGACGATGCGGAGCAACAAACGGGAACACCAACGATTCAACCGGTGACTGCCGGGGATACAAGCGTCAGCGGAACTGCTGAGCCTGGTGCCTCGATTACTGTGACCGTCAACGGTGCAGATCCGATCGTGACGGAAGCCGATGAAGAGGGCAATTGGCGTGTTGATGTGGACGAAGTGTCAGAGGGCGATACGGTTTCAGCTATCGCCGAACTAGCAGGACAAACGCCAAGCCAACCGGCTAGCACCACCGTGTCCGCCTTAACAGTCAACGCACCAACGGCTTCGATCACAGGAAATAGTCAAGAGGGCTATCCAGTGACTGGAACCGCAGCACCAAATGCGGCCATTGAGATCACCAATGCGGATGGCGAAATTGTCGGAACAGGTACCGCCAATGAGAATGGTATTTATACAGTCACGTTAGATCCAGCGGATGTTGACGCGGAAGAAACCCTGAATGTGACAGCGGTTGTGACCGCTGGCGGCGAAACCTATCGAAGCAACCCAACACCTGTTGTGGTGCCTGCAGATATCCAGCAGACGGAAACACCAATGATCGATCCAGTCAGTGCTGGAGATACGACCGTTAGTGGGACAGCCGAACCGGGGGCAACGATAACGATCACGCTTCCTGAAGGCGACCCAATCACGGCTGAAGCCGATGATGAAGGTAACTGGGAAGCAACGGTTCCTGAATTGTCAGAAGGCGATTCTGTGACGGTCGTAGCTGAGTCTGAAGGCAAAGATCCGAGTGCCCCAATCACCGTGAGTGTAAACGGTTTAACCGTGGCGGCGCCAACGGCTACGATCACTGGAAATAGCACAGATGGGTATCCAGTAACGGGAACAGCGACTGCCAATGCAGCGATTGAAATTTTGAATGAAGAAGGCGATGTCGTTGGTAGTGGAACAGCCGATGACGAGGGCAACTTCACGATCACCCTTGATCCTCAAGAGGTGGCAGCTGGCGACAACTTGCGGGTTGAAGCGATCGTGACGGCTGGTGGTGAAGACTACCGCAGTACAGGCACACCACTTGTAGTTCCTGCAGATGATGTAGAAAACTTGACGGAAACACCAACGATCGACCCAGTAACAGCTGGGGATACGACCGTCAGCGGAACGGCTGAACCAGGGGCAACAGTGACGGTCACGCTGCCTGAAGGCGATCCGATAACGGCAGAAGCCGATGACGAAGGCAACTGGGAAGCGACGGTTCCTGAATTATCAGAAGGCGATACGGTAACAGTCGTTGCCGAGGCCGAAGGCAAAGATCCAAGTGCACCGATTACCGTGACCGTTGATGGTGTTACGGTCAGTGCACCGAGCGCTTCCATCACAGGCAATAGCACGGATGGCTATCCAGTCAGCGGAACAACGACACCGAATGCGGCAATTGAGATTTTGAATGAAGCAGGCGATGTTGTTGGTAGCACGACGGCGGATGACACGGGTGCTTATACCGTGACCTTAGATCCAGCCGATGTGGCGCCAGAAGAAGCCTTGCAGGTGGTGGCAGTTGTGACAGCAGGCGGTCAAGACTACCGCAGTAATGCCACACCAATCACCGTACCAGCAGACATTGAACAAACAGGGACACCAACGATCGATCCGGTCACAGCAGGTGATACCACGATTAGCGGAACGGCAGAACCAGGGTCGACGGTTACTGTGACGATCACCGATCAAGAACCAGTAACGGCTGAAACGGATGACGAAGGAAACTGGCTTGCAGAAGTGCCAGCAGTCTCTGGTGGCGATACAGTCACGGTCGTTGCGGAAGCCGAAGGCAAAGAGCCAAGCGCGCCAATCAGCGTTGGAGTCAATGGAGTGACGGTGGCAGCACCAACAGCGATCATCAGCGGCAATAGTACCGATGGCTATCCAATCACGGGGACTGCACCAGCGAATGCAGCGATCGAAGTGCTGAATGAAGCAGGCGATGTGATCGGTACTGGCACAGCCGATGGGGATGGAAACTATACGGTAACCATCGCACCAGCCGATGCAGCACCAGAAGAAACCTTGTCTGTCGTTGCGATCGTAACAGCTGGCGGGGATGAGTACCGCAGTCCTGCCACACCAGTGACGGTCCCAGCAGATGAGCTTGAACAAACAGCATTACCAACCATCGACCCAATCAATGCAGGGGACACGACGATCAGTGGGACTGCCGAACCAGGCGCTACGGTGACGGTAACGATCCCAGGTGAAGAACCTGTGACTGGTGAAGCCGATGACGAGGGCAACTGGACGGTTGAAGTTCCTGAAGTTTCTGAAGGAGAAACCGTCACAGTGGTCGCACAAGCACCAGACAAAGACCCAAGTGCACCAATCAGTGTTGGGGTCAATGGATTGACGATTGCTACGCCAACCGCGAAGATCAGTGGCAATAGTACCGATGGGTACCCAGTAACGGGAACGGCACCAGCCAATGCAGCCATCGAAATCTTGAATGCCGATGACGAGGTGGTAGGTACTGGCACTGCCAATGACGAAGGCCAATACACGATCACGTTGACGAGTGATGATGCGTCTCCAGCTGAAACCTTACGGGTGGTGGCGGTAGTCACAGCCGGTGGTCAAGCCTACCGCAGTGCGGCTGCCCCAATCACAGTACCATTGGATCAAACCGCAGTCCCAACGATTGAATCAGTGACAGCCGGCGACACGACCATCAGTGGTACAGCTGAACCTGGCGCGACAGTCTCGGTAACGATTGGTGACGCAGAGCCAGTCACTGCCGAAGCAGATGACGAAGGCAATTGGACGGCAACGGTGCCCGAGGTTTCTCAAGGAGAAACAGTTACAGTGGTAGCGACCCTTGATGGGGAAACGCC
Organism: Enterococcus sp. CR-Ec1; assembly: GCF_002850555.1. Classification (NCBI taxonomy): domain Bacteria; kingdom Bacillati; phylum Bacillota; class Bacilli; order Lactobacillales; family Enterococcaceae; genus Enterococcus; species Enterococcus sp. CR-Ec1. Next base: position 2,411,595 of record NZ_CP025223.1, on the reverse strand, counting down.
AAGTGACGCAGCAACGGTCATCGTAAATCCACTTAGTGTGGCAACACCGACAGCAGCGATCAGCGGCAATAGTACAGAGGGGTATCCAGTTACAGGAACGGCAACGCCGAATGCAGCGATTGAGATCTTAAATGCAGCCGGTGAGGTTGTCGGCAGTGGCGAAGCAAATGAGGAAGGTGCCTACAACATCACATTGAGCAACGACGATGTTGATCCTTCAGAAACGCTTCAGGTGGTGGCAGTGGTAACAGCTGGCGGCGATGAATACCGCAGTGCACCGCTTTCCATCGTGGTACCAGCAGACCAGACGACTACCCCAACGATCGAGCCAGTGCAAGCAGGGGATACATCCGTCGGAGGAACGGCCGAACCTGGTTCAACGGTGACGGTGGAGATTCCTGGAGAAGATCCAGTGACTGCCGAAACGGATGAGGAAGGCAATTGGACGGTCACCGTACCAGAGCTTTCAGAAGGCGACACGGTCACAGTGGTTGCGGAAGCTGAAGGCAAAGACCCAAGTGAACCAATCAGTGTCGGTGTCGGTGCCTTGAACGTGACAGCACCAACGGCAACGATCACTGGCAACAGTACTGACGGCTATCCAGTCACAGGGACAGCACCAGCCAACGCAGCGATTGAGATCTTAAATGATGCGGGTGAAGTGGTGGGCAGTGGCACTGCCAATGGAGACGGTGAGTATACGATCACCTTGACAGAAGGTGTTTCTCCAGCAGAAACCTTGCGAGTGGTGGCAATGGTAACAGCTGGCGGTCAAGACTATCGCAGTCCAGCAACTAGTATCGTGGTGCCAGAAGATAACGCAGAAGACCAAACAGCAGCACCGACTGTCGCACCCGTGGTTGCTGGGGCGACAACCGTTAGCGGAACGGCTGAACCAGGAGCAGAGGTAACCGTTGAACTGCCAAGCGGCAATACTTACACTGCAACAGCGAATGACGAAGGTGAGTGGACGGCAACTGTGCCGACGGTTTCTCTAGATGATGTCTTGAAAGTTACTGCTTTGGCAGACGGCAAAACAGAAAGCTTACCAGTAACGGTGACGGTGCAAGGGCTGATCGTGGCAGCACCAACGGCAACGATTTCTGGCAATAGTGAAAATGGTTATCCTGTAACTGGTACAGCACCAGCCAATGCGGCAATCGAAATCTTAAATGCTGATGATCAAGTGATTGGCACAGGGGCAGCCAATGAGAATGGTGTTTACACCGTTACCTTGACCAGTGAAGAGGCATCAGCAGGAGAAACGGTCCGTGTCATTGCCATCGTTTCAGCAGGTGGGGATGACTTCCGTAGTCAACCAACGGCTGTCGTGGTACCTGCGGATCAAACGGCGACACCAACGATCAATCCAGCAGTTGCCGGCGCAACAGAAATCAGCGGGACAGCCGAACCAGGAGCAATAGTCAACGTGACGGTCGGTGAGCAAGACCCAATCTCAGCCGAAGTTGACGAAGAGGGCAATTGGCAAGTTGATGTGCCAGAGCTTTCCGAAGGGACGATTGTTACGGCAGTAGCAGAAGTAGAAAATGAGACACCAAGTACACCAGCAACGATCACAGTCGGTGCATTAACGGTGGCGGCTCCTAGTGCGTCCATCAGTGGCAATGCAGCCGATGGTTATCCAGTGACCGGAACAGGACCAGCGAATGCGACCATCGAAATCTTGAACGAAGCTGGCGAGACAGTTGGAACGGGTACGACCAATGATGCAGGGCTTTACACGATCGATTTGACCAGTGAAGGTGTCTCTCCTGAAGAAAACTTGACGGTAGTTGCGGTGGTCACAGCTGGTGGTACAGATTATCGTAGTCCAGCGACACCAATCATGGTGCCAGCTGAACCGGGTGAAAATCAAACAACGGCACCAACGGTTGATCCAATCAAAGCAGGCGACGAAACAGTTAGCGGAACGGCAGAACCAGGCTCAACTGTGACTGTGACACTACCTGACGGCACAGAAGAAACCGCCGAAACAGATGATGAGGGCAACTGGAGTGTCGATGTGCCTGAATTGTCTGAAGGGGATACCATCACAGTCGTCGCAGACAGTGACGGCAAAGACCCAAGTGATCCAATCACTGTCATCGTTGAAGGAGTGACTGTCGCAGCACCAACAGCTTCCATCAGCGGCAACAGCACGGATGGCTACCCAGTGACTGGTACAGCACCAGCCAATGCAGCGATCGAGATCTTGAACGCAGACAATGAAGTCGTTGGAACAGGCACTGCCGATGGAGACGGCAACTATACAGTGGACTTAACTGCTGAAACTGTCAATCCAGAAGAAACCTTAAATGTCGTTGCTATCGTAACAGCTGGTGGGAAAGAGTATCGCAGTAATCCCACAGCGGTCATCGTACCAGCAGATACGGTAGTGGATCAGACAGCTGCACCAACGATCAATCCAATCACGGCAGGAGATACCAGCATCAGTGGGACCGCAGAACCAGGTTCAACCGTGACGATCACTGTACCAGATGCGGAACCAATCACGGCTGAAACGGATGACGAAGGCAATTGGACAGCAGAAGTACCAGAAGTTTCTGAAGGCGATGCAGTCACTGTTGTGGCTCAATCACCTGACAAAGAGCCAAGCGCTCCAGTAACAGTTGGTGTGGGGGCGTTGACGGTCACTGCTCCTAGTGCAACCATCACAGGCAATAGCACGGATGGCTATCCAGTAACTGGAACGGCACCAGCCAATGCCACCATACAAATCTTGAATAGCGATGGACAAATCGTCGGTTCAGGAACCGCAGACGCGGAAGGAAACTACAGTATCACTCTTGAACCAACAGTTGTTGCACCAGCGGAAAGCCTAACAGTCGTCGCAGTTCTGACAGCTGGCGGCAAAGAATACCGCAGTAATGCGACACCAATCGTGGTACCTTTGGATCAAGAAGAGCAACAAACTGCAACACCAACGATCGATCCAGTCAAAGCTGGCGATACGACGATCAGCGGGACTGCCGAACCAGGTTCGACGGTGACGGTAACGATTGGTGAAAATGAACCGATCACAACTGAAACGAACGAAGAGGGCAATTGGACAGTCGAGGTACCTGAAGTTGCGGAGGGTGATACCGTCACTGTTGTGGCACAATCCCCTGAAAAAGACCCTAGTGCACCAATCACAGTGAGTGTGGATGGCATCACGGTTTCAGCACCGACCGCTTCCATCACTGGCAATCCAGAGGATGGTTATCCAGTGACGGGGATGGCAGCACCAAATGCGGCGATTGAAATCGTGAATGAAGCGGGGGATGTCGTTGGATCAGGCAATACTGATGAAAATGGCAACTACACGATCACGCTCTCTGGTGAAGATGTTTCTCCTGAAGAATCATTGAACGTCGTTGCGATCATTACAGCCGGCGGCAAAGACTATCGGAGTAATGCCACACCAATCGTAGTGCCCGTTGAGAATACGATCGATCAAACCGCCACACCAATCATCGAACCAGTCACAGCTGGTGACACGACCATCACTGGTACTGCTGTACCGGGATCGATGGTCACCGTGACGGTAACGGGAGAAGAAGCGGTTGAAACCGAAGCAGATGAAGCAGGAAATTGGTCAGTGGAAGTTGCAGAAGTTTCTCGAGATGAAATCGTAACAGCAGTGGCGCAAAGTGAAGGAGAAACCACCAGTGAACCAGCAACGACCGTTGTTAATGGCATCACGGTCAACGCACCTTCAGCGTCCATTACGGGTAATTCCCAAGAAGGCTATCCAGTAGCCGGGAACGGGCCTGCCAATGCAGCGATTGAAATTTTGAATGAAGCGGGGGATGTCGTTGGAACAGGCACGACCGATGAAAATGGTGACTATACGATCACATTGACTAGTGAGGATGTCGCACCAGAAGAAAACTTAACGGTTGTGGCGATCGTCACTGCTGGTGGGGATGACTACCGCAGTAATCCGACACCAATCGTCGTACCTGTCGATGATGAAAGCATCAAGACAGATACACCAACCATTGACCCAGTTACGGCTGGTGATACAACGATCAGCGGAACGAGTGAGCCAGGTGCTACGATCACCGTTACCATCAGCGATCCGTTAACAAGTAGATTCCTGACCATCTTCGCGGCTGAAGGACCAATCACAACGATCGCCGATCAAAATGGTGACTGGGATGTTGAGTTATCCGCGGAAGCGACGGAAGGCGAAACTGTTACGGTTCTTGCTTTAGCCGAAGGCGAAACCTTAAGTGATCCGACGACGACCGTAGTCAGTGCCTTGACGGTTGACGCACCGGTTGCCACGATCACTGGCAATCCTACCGATGGCTATCCAGTCTTCGGGAATGGTCCAGCCAATGCGACGATCGAAATCTTGAATGAAGCGGGTGACGTTGTCGGAACTGGAACGACCAATGGGAATGGTGCCTTCAGCATCACATTAGACCCAGAGGATGTTTCACCAGAAGAAACCCTTAACGTTGTGGCTATCGTTACAGCAGGTGGCAGAGAATACCGCAGTGCAGCAACACCAATCGTGGTACCAACGGGTGACAATGGTACGGATGGTACCGACGGCACGGACGGTAGCAATGGCACGGACGGTACCAATGGAACGAATGGTACCGACGGAAGCAACGGCGCTTGGGGTAACTGGGGCAGTTGGGGGAACAACAACGGCAACGGTAGCAATAACAACCAAAGCTGGTGGGGAAGTAAGTACCTACCGAAAACGGGATCTGAAGGAACTTGGTATGCTTCACTGATTGGGGCAGCAGTCTTCGTTGTAGGAGGAATTGGTTTGTTCTTCAAAGCAAGAAAGAAAAAAGACCAACAAAAATAGCATGACTTTACCAGCGGAGTGGACATCCTCCGCTGGTATCTCTAGTGAACAATAGTTTTGAAGCAATGATCATCGTTTCGTAAAGAAAGGGTTAGAAATGGTATGAAAAGCAGAAGGAGGGAAAAACGTCTTTACAAATGGACGATCGGCCAATTAATTCTCTTTTTGACCAGCATCAGTTTCGTCAATTTGTATCTTTTAACAACGACAATAAAAGCCGAAGCAGCAGTGAATGTTTTAGATGTGGAGATTTTAAGCAATTTAACGAGTGCCAATACAAGTGGCACCTCAGTAAGCGTTCCATGGCCAGGCAGCGTGACAAATCGACCAGTGACTTTTTCTATTAAAGGCAACGGCGGGTTGAACGCTTCTGTCAATGTCAGTGGGGAAGATAAATTTGCTTTATTAGCGATCCCAGCAGAATTGAGAACTAGCATTAGTGCCAATGGATCAGCATCGATCAAGACGTCGACCACAGTCAATATTGCCAATGTTCCACTTTTGAATGAGATCTTAACAGCGCTTGATTCCTTGACCAGTTCACTAAATCTCAACCTTGGGATTGTTCAAATCGATTTGACAGCGATCAATCAGCAGATTTCTTTACTAAAGACTGTCGGAAATATTGGGAATGTTGAATTTACCAGTCCGTTGCAGTTTACGACCCAGAAAGAAGCTTTATATGCCAATATGAGTTCGAACCTTGGTGTCGTCTTAGGAACCAATGTCCCGCAAATTCTACGGAATTTAAGTACCGCGATTCAAAATACCCAGATCCGAGTGATCGGCATCGATATTGGCGGCGTCGTGCGCGCATTGCTGCAAGGGTTGCTCAATACTCTGCTTAGCACCGTGAACTCAGCGTTGAATGATTTGACAACTGTCCAAGAACAGCTGGCGGATGCAGCTGTTTTAGGAGCAACGGATGTTCAAATTCCGACGTTACTTTCAGGTCCGGGTCAGTTGACTGCAAATTGGACCGCTAATTTTTCCGCTTCTGTTTTGAAAGCAAAGCCGACGGACATCAATCTCTTGAACTTTAGTGCGCTAAATATCAGCAGTCGCCAAACCATGATTTATTTCATGGTCGAAGCACTGACGATGGATCGGACGAATCTACCGACTCAGCTGAATTTTGGCCGACATGCCATTCAAACGAAAAAGAGTGAGACGTGGCGGGCAACCGCCAACGGCGATCAAAGCGCAGCTGCTACAACTGGGATTTTACGGATCAATGATACCCGCAATCGGCAGAAAAAATGGCAAGTAAAGGTCAGACAATCCACCAATTGGGTCAATGGTACACGCACATTGCCAGCCGCCGAATTAAGGGTTCAGCTTGGCACTGTCAATTCGACCTTTACGGATGGTCGAGTGGTTTTACCTGATAATGCAACGATTGCCCTGCAGCAAAATGTCGAAAAAAATGTGGTGGCGTTGGAAAATGCGGCATCGACTGGTGGACTGACCGTTAATTTTTCCCAGTTCAATTTATTTGTACCTGAGAAAACACCTAAATTTCAAGGTCAGTATCGCGCCACCGTCGTGTGGACCGTTTCCGATACACCTTGAAAAGGAAGAGCAGAATGAAAAAGAATTCCCTTGTGCTGCTTCTGATTTTGATGATCGGCAGTTTCTGCAGTTTCGTTCCATCAGCAGTAGCCAATACGACGACCGGCAACATTGAGTTTTATGAAGGACCAACGGAAATAGCTAGCAGTGATTCAATTGATGAAGAAATTGAACCACCGCCCAGTCAAGAAACGGTCACTAACGTAGAAGAACCACTGCCGCAGCTTGCTGAAACCAATCACTTTTGGCTGCCCTTAATAGGTGGATTCTTCATTAGTCTGACATTGATCATTTGCATCAAAAAAAGGAGGATGGCAAAATGATTTCAAAGAAATCGGTAATAGGCGCATTGGGGGTATTGACCGCCCTTAGTATTGTGACCACGGTGCAAGCGGACGATACGACCGGTGTCGTAGAATATACCTCTGGTGGCATCGTGTTTGACCCGGATAAAGGCGGGAGTGATCCCAATACGCAGCTACCAACGAATTTAGATTTTGGTGCCCATGAGATCCAAACAGAAAATGCCGAAACGTGGGTGGCTACTACGGATGGGACTGGACTACCTGGCGATGGGTCCACGCTGCAAAGAGGGGCAGTTGCAGTCAGTGATAACCGAGGACAGGCGAACTCTTCTTGGGCAATTAAAGTACGGCAAGCAACCCAATTTACGGCAGGAGACAGTACGTTGGACGGTGCGGTATTAACGGTAGATACGGGTACATTGACCAACAACTTAAGTTCGCCGCCAACCGGAACCAGTGATATTGCCAATGGCGAGCTTGATTTTGCGGCGATCAACAATGAATATGCTTTCTTGACCGCCAATGCTGGTGAAGGGATCGGTGAAACGTCGATGCCTCTAGAACAATTTACCCTTTCGATCCCAGCCAATACGGAAAAACAATCGGCAACCTATCAAACGACCCTCGTTTGGACGATCAGCAGTGCTCCGACGACCCCATAGGTTAGTAGTCATTGCTTAACAGTTAGCAGAAAAAAAGCAGCTTGCCTAAGCGGCTGCTTTTTATGCTAGCTGATTTTTCTTTCCTATTTTGTGTAGAAAGGATCTGACAGGATGCATCAGAACAAACTTCGAGGCAAAGGATTTCAGTATTGGGTAGTAAGTATTCTAACGGTCTTATTTTTCATTGGTACTAGTAGTACGGGGGCAGCAGATTCACTTGATACCTTCGATGTTCAGATCAAATTGCCGGAGTCACAGCGGGACAAAGAGTTGATGTACTATGATTTGTTGCTGGAGCCCAAGGCAGAAGAAAAACTAGCAGTCATGGTTTCCAATAAAAGCGAGCAACCAATCAATCTACAGCTATCGTTTAATCGAGCGGTCACGAACATGACTGGCGTCGTTGAGTACTCTGGGGCAAATGAGGAAGCAACGCCTTCTGCTCCGTACGCGATCGAAGAACTCGTTACTTTGAGTGATGAAACACTTTCATTAGCCCCTAATGAACAAAAAGAAATCACCTTGACAGTCCGGATGCCATCTAAATCATTTGATGGGATTTTGGCAGGAGGACTATACGTACAGCAAACCGGCAGTGAAGAATTTCAAGGGAATGTTCAAAACCTATTAGCAAGAGAAGTGGCGGTATTGCTCCGAAATAAAGAGTCAGACATCCCGCCAGCGGTCCGAATTGAAGAAGCCCATTTGGAAGAGATCAACCGCCGCAATGTCATCATCGTAGCGGTGGAAAATGCAGCAGCCGATTATCTCAGTAAAGCCACGCTTGCTTATGAAGTTTTCCATGAAGGAAAAGCAACAGCCATCAAAGGGGAAAAAGAAATCCAATTAGCGCCCAATGCATTAATGAATTACGCACTTCCGCTGGATGGAAAGGAACTGCTATCAGGAGAGTATGAAATAAAAGCGACCCTTAAAGCAGCCGATCAAGAATGGCAGGGAGAGCCGACCTTCCAAGTTGCAAGGCAAGAAGCGCAAGAAAGAAACGAGCAAGATGTCAGTATTGAAGAAACCGCTTCGCCGATCCTTCTCTATCTATCGATTGGTGGTGTTTTATGTTTGATCATCGCTTATCTGATTTGGCATAATCGAAAACTAAAACGAGCATTAAAAAAAACAGATGATAAAACCCCATGAGCACTTGTAAGAAATTCCTTATTAATATAGAAGGAAAAAAAGAAAACAATCAAAATTCACGGGATGCATGTAAATCAAAAGCATAATAAAAGCAGCAAACAGGCCATTTATTGTTCGAAATAAATGGTTTTTTGTCGTGTCCATGAAGATTCGATATGGTAAATTAAGTAGAAAATTTTTTTTGATTGCATCTTGCTGCAGCGAACGATCACTTTTATTTTGATGGAAAATCTTCAGAGGAAACAGTTGATTACCCTTAACCGGACTGCCCAAAGAGAAGGGTAGCTTTTTTTTGCGAAAAAACGAAAAATAAATAACGATTAATATTTAATTTGAACGAAGGTTATTTTTTTGGAAATCATTAGAAAGGTTGGGCAGTAGTCGGTAAGTTTTGGAATTGTTAATTAGTTAAACTACTTAAAAAAACATAAGTTTTTATTGTTGTTTGCGCTTTCTGTCTTATAAATGTGTTAAGAAAGCAGTACGACGGGAACTCCTTTACTATAATAGGTTTAGACCAATTATAAAGTCTTTTCTTACTTTGTTTTTAATTTAAACTACCTTTTTTGCATAAACGTTTCGCTAATTCGTTTGAAAGTGCAAGCAGGCATTTTTAATTAAGAATACAATTAGAAATGATGTGAAAAGGAGAATTAAGATGTCTGCAAATTTGAGCAATTTCGCTGTTTATATAGTAGATGACAACTTTTTTAATGGAAATTTGATGAAAAAAATGATCACTGAAAGTCATGTTCCTTATTCTATGGTGGAGATCATTTCACCGGAAGAACTAGATTCTTTTCTTGAAGGGTACTTAACAGATGTTAACGATTTATTTTTATTTTCCATTGAAATGATGGGCTTTGATCGAAGTTTTCAATTAGCAGGGCGATTGAGGGAGCAGTGCAAAAAGTGTCAAATTGCTTTTTATGGTGCCTATGCGTCCAAAATCGAAATCAAGAAACTGAATCTTATCTGTCCTTTAGGAATCATCGATACAGAAGAAAAGGATGTGGCAATGCAGTTAAGAAATTTGTTAACAGAAGCAATTGAAGTGAAACGATCATTGCTGGGAAAAAAACACTTATTAAAAATTGTTAGTAAACGAGAGTTGATGATCGTTGATGCAGAAGCAATCAACTACATAACAACGATCAAAGGTGAGCGAAACCGAATCGTATTCCATCAAAAGAAATCAGTTGAGTGCATTGAAACTTCGTTAAAGGTCATCAAACAGCTAGATTTGCCTGAGTATTATAAAGTATTCAAATCGTACATTATTAATGCGCGACAAATCAAAATGATTGATCGAACAAACAATGTTCTTTGCTTTTTTAATGGGGAAGAATTAGAAGTTGGAAAAAAAATCCGTAAAGCAATCAGTTAAAACTACATATATTTAATGGAGGAAAAAAATGAAAAAGAGAAATAAACGAATTCGTCATGGCATTGTTGTTACCGCTTTAGGTCTGTCCCAAGTGATCACTCCGGTCATGGCGCTTGCGGAAACCACGGAACAGGAACAGACCATTCGTACTTTAGATAACTCAAATCATCTGCTGGAATCAACCAGCGGCGTTGCCAATGAAACAAACACAAGCGACGCGCAAACAACTGAGACTACTCAAACGGATCGTTCTTCAGAAGAAAGCGGCGAAGCAACCTCCAAGACGGATGCAGCAACAACGAGTCAAAGTGAAACGCCTGCTACAACTTCATCAACGCATACAGCAGATACTACAGATTCGACGCAAACAAGTTCTTCAGAAACTGAATCGAAAGAGGCAAAAGGAGCCGAAAAGAGTTCCCGTGTCAGCACCCGCATCAATGGACAAGAGCTTTTAGAAAAAGGCACATTACTGACGATTGCTGGTGAGGAGTTCAGTCAAACGGAAGAAACGCGGATTTTAAACAATAGTCCGGTGAAACTGAAATTAGACTTTGAAATCAATGACGAAGACTATTTAGCCGGCACCACTGCTGTTTTTGACCTGCCGGAAGGCCTTGGTTTTAGTGATATGCAAGGAACAAATGAAGCAATCAATGCTTCGTGGGCAGTAGATAGTGCCGCCCATCAATTAACGATCACCTTTAACCAATCCGTTCATGATGCCTCGTTTTCGATCGAGTTGACCAGTTATCTTTATTCAGAAGACAAGCCTCAGCTAACCATTGAAATCGGCGATCAAAACCAGACAAGCTACACCATTGATTTGTATGAAGAAGTTGACCCGATTCAATATGTGTCAGAAAAAAATGTCTTTGGGATGCAAGGAATGGTTTATTACAATACCGATCGGACATTATCTGGAACGGAAACTCTTTCACTGCATCTGGTTGAGACGCCGGGTGCTTCCTTCAAAAAAATTGAGACTCAACCGTTAAAAGTCTTCAGCTATGAAGTGGATATCAAAGGAAAGATCAAACCAGAAACACAAACAGCCCTAGTAGAAGGGACGGACTACACGATCACCTCAAATAGTCTTTACAATACTGCTGTTGAAGTCAAACAAATGGACAAGCAAAAGGCCTATGGTGTTTCTTATCAATTCACGATGAGTTTGACCGCGTTGACGGATTATACTTCTTCTTTTTCAAAAGGGTATCCGACGACCGGATTTGGTTCGGTACAGCTAAAACAAACAGCTGCCCAAAACAGAGGGTTTTCCTTCACGGCAGCAACCAGTAAAGATGAAAAAGAAGTCGATTCTAGGTATTATATGGGGGTTGCTTCTGCCAGTTTTATGAATGGCCTTTCTAAAGGAAACTACTATGTATCAATTCATCAAATGCCGACGGAGATGAAAGCAGGTCAACAAATCATTCTTTCGAGTCAAAACGGACAGCCGATCACGGCGAAACAGTTAACAGCAAGAGACGCCTTCTATCAAAATGTGACTTTTACGGATTATTTTTCTGTCGAAAATAATGGGGACAAACTGATTGTGACGGCCACAAAAGACAGCAATCTCACTCTTGGTTCCACGAACATAACCGTACCCTTTGATCAGAAAGATATCATCCTCAATGTCTCGACACCGTTAATTGCTAATAAAGAATTCAAAATCGTTGAAGACAACTACGTCGAACCAATCAGTGTTCTTAATCCCAATAACGCTGAAACTGCTTGGGGAAATTATGATCAAAATGGTGCCTATGCCAGTGACACTTCAGTCAATATCGAAGGCAGCACCTCACAACCGATCGAAAATTTACAAATGTTTATTGAACATCCCGAGTATCTTTCTTTAAGAAAGGTACCAAAAGTCGGCTTCTATTATACTTTAGGAACTGATTATACGATTGAAGAAGTAGCAGGCGGAACGATGGTCACCTTTACGTCGCCCATTACCTATTCTGTTCAATTTGATATTGGCTTCAATTATGTGCCAGATAGTTTAGCACCGACAAAATCAATTCCTAACGATACAATTCCAATCACGATTTCCGCGACAGGACTTGACACGGTTCATACCTCCGTCTATACCGGAAGAAAACTGTATTCTGAACGCACGCTCCAAAGCAGTAAGAATCAGTTTTTAGTCAACGCTCGTCAAGATACCATCAGTGATTTGACTGTTGAGACCCATGTTCCGAAAAATACGGATGTTGTGTTTTCGATCATCGATGTTTCCAATGAACAAGTCAGTGGCATTTATCCACAGTACTGGGATCGTGGTTATTATGATAATCAAGCCATGAAAGAAAGCGATCCGAATTATCCAACGATCACCCATGATGAGGCAACCAACTATTATACCTTTGATTTTGGGACGACTAACCATCGCTACATCATTTCCTATCAGTACGCCAATGGTTGGCAGGAAATGAGTACGATTTATGTACCTGGTTTTGCAAAAGAGCCGCTATCAAATAATCAGCAAGGCTCAACTACCGTTTCGGTTTCCAATACAGCGACGGATATTATTGGGATTACTCAAAATACCGTGAATAATACAAAAAACATGACTCAGGTCAAGGTCACAACAAAAAATATCGATGATGGCTCGAAAAAAGTAGCAAATCCAACGATCCTTCTAAAATCATTGGGAAATACCAATGGTGAAATCGATCTTAGGTCAATCAATGTTTCAAATGTGCCAGACGATAGCTACGAAATCAAAGAAATTGACGGAGACGTACAGCTTGTCTTTTCAAACTATGTTTTAACGAAAAATATCGAAATCAGTTACAACGTCCTTTCACAAAACGCCGGCCAAATCTCAGCTTCAGCAACGATCGTTTCTGATACGATTGATACCTTGTCGGAAGCCAAACGGACGGCTACTTCGACGGTGACTAACCTGCAATTTTCGGCAGGTGATTCAAACGGGATCATTTACAAAACTAGTGCGTCACTTGATGTTTATAATACCGAAGAACCAACTCAGAAAATTGCAGGCGTTACATTGATGCTTTGGAATCAGTTGACTGGAGATGTTATTTCTGTTGTAACGGATGAGAAGGGAGAGTATCAATTAGCTGATATTTATACAGGGACCTATATGCTTTATGTTTCCTACGTCCCAGAAGGTTACGTCATACCACAGGAACTTCAGCTTGGTAAAGAGGTGCAAGTGAACCGGACGGGCAATCATCTTTCTGTCGGCATCACACCAGAAGAAGACTTGTCGACGATCGACGCCAAAGATAGCACGATCTACGTGGGAGATGAATGGCATGCTGAAGACAACTTTGTTTCAGCGACAGACAAGCATGGCAATGCGTTGACCTTCTCGGAAATTACCGTCAACGGTGAGGTCGACACATCTAAAGTCGGCACTTATGAAGTCAAATACATGAATGGCAACGTGAGCGAGACAGCGACGATCACTGTGGTGGCCAACCAAGAAACGGTGGCAGCCAAAGACAGCACGTTATATGTGGGCGATGCATGGACAGCAGCTGATAATTTTCTAGCGGCAACGGATAAAGACGGTAACACAGTGGCAATCACAGAAGTGACCATCACCGGTGAAGTTGACACGGATACACCTGGAGAATACCAAGTGATCTATCGTAACGGCAAAGCCGAAGCAACAGCGACGATCACGGTCTTAGCAGACCAAACTTCGGTTAAAGCCAAAGACAGCACCTTATACATCGGGGACGACTGGCATGCGGTTGATAACTTTGTTTCGGCAACGGACAAAACAGGAGCGAACGTTCCATTTTCAAATGTGACAGTTAGTGGAGCCGTGGATACTTCCAAAGAAGGCCAATATTTAGTGGTTTATCAAAATGGCAATCAAAAAGCAGTCGCCACGATCACCGTGGTTGCCAATCAAGAAACAGTCGTTGCCAAGGATAGTACACTTTATGTTGGAGATGCATGGGAGCTTGCGGACAACTTTGTTTCAGCAACGGATAAGAAGGGGCAACCGTTAAGCTTGGCAGAAGTCACCACCAGTGGTGAAGTGGATACGAAAGTACCTGGAGAATACCAAGTAACCTATCGCAATGGCAAAGCCGAAGCAACTGCCACGATTACCGTGTTAGCGGATCAAACGAGCGTTCAAGCTAAAGACAGTACTTTATATGTCGGTGATGAATGGGAAGCCGCCGACAACTTTGTTTCCGCAACGGACAAAACCGGATCAAACCTACCATTTTCAGGAGTGACGGTTAGTGGGTCAGTCGATACCTCCAAAGTAGGCGAATATCCAGTGGTTTACCAGAATGGCCATGTTAAAGCAACGGCGACGATTACGGTCGTTGCCAACCAAGAAACGGTAGTCGCCAAAGATAGTACGATTTATGAAGGCGATGACTGGCAAGTCGCCGATAACTTTGTGTCGGCAACAGACAAAGACGGCAACGCAGTAAAACTGGCTGATATCACAACGATAGGTACAGTCGACAGCGCCATACCAGGGAAATATGAAGTAATTTATCGCAATGGCAAAGCTGAGGCGAAAGCGACGATCACCGTGTTAGCTGAGCAAACATCAGTTAAAGCCAAAGATAGCACCTTATATGTCGGGGAAGACTGGCAAGCAATCGACAACTTTGTCTCAGCCACAGACAAAACCGGAGCAAATCTACCATTTTCAGGAGTGATTGTTAGCGGATCAGTTGATACGAGCAAAGAAGGTCAGTATAAAGTTACTTATAGCAATGAGAAAATGGAAGCTATTGCTACGATTACGGTCGTTGCCAACCAAGAAACGGTAGTCGCCAAAGATAGTACGATTTATGAAGGTGATGACTGGCAAGTCGCCGATAACTTTGTGTCGGCAACAGATAAAGACGGCAATGCAGTAAAACTGGCTGATATCACAACGATAGGTACAGTCGACAGCGCCATACCAGGGAAATATGAAGTAATTTATCGCAATGGCAAAGCTGAGGCGAAAGCGACGATCACCGTGTTAGCTGATCAAACAAGCATTAAAGCTAAAGACAGTACCCTATACGTCGGCGACGAATGGGAAGCTGCCGATAACTTTGTCTTAGCCACAGACAAAACGGGAGCAAATCTACCGTTTTCAGGAGTGACGGTTAGTGGCACAGTCGATACCTCCAAAGCAGACGAGTACCCAGTGGTTTATCAAAATGGCAATGTAAAAGCAACTGCGATGATTACCGTGGTGGCTGACCAAGAAACGGTAGTTGCCAAAGACAGTACGATTTATGAGGGTGAAGACTGGCAAGCAGCCGATAACTTTGTGTCTGCAACAGATAAAGACGGCAACGAAGTGCAACTGACTGATATCACAACAGTAGGTACAGTTGACAGCACCACACCAGGCAGATACCAAGTAACCTATCGCAATGGCAAAGCCGAAGCCACTGCCACAATTACCGTGTTGGCAGACCAGACCTCTGTGACTGTGAAAGATAGCATGATTTATGTTGGTGACAACTGGACAGCTGCCGACAATTTTGTCTCCGCTACAGATCGTGATGGTAAGACACTTACGTTGGAGCAACTGTTGGTGGACGGTTCGGTTGATACCAAAAAAACCGGAACCTATCAAGTCACCTATTCAATCGTAACCGATGAAGCAGCAACCCCTAACTTTTTCGCACGCTTATTTGGTACTGACTCACAAGAAGCAGTCACCGCCACAGCGACGATCAAAGTCATTGAAAAAGCAGAAGAACCAGAGGAAAATGATAAGCAGCCAGAGAAAGATGATTCTAATAAAGGGCAAGAAAAACCAACGGATGCAGGACAGCCTGGTAAACAAAGCAAAGCGACCGCAAAGGACAAACGGGTGTTACCAAAGACTGGTACAGCCATCACTCAAGGCTATTCCATTGTAGGAGCGAGCCTTGTGGCACTAGCGGGGATCGTCTTCTTTCGTAAGAAACACACGAACAAAAGCAGAAAAACGAAATAAGTCTCAATGACTCTAGCAGCGGATATCGTGAAGGATATCCGCTGTTTTTGTTTTTTTTTTTTTAAAACCTGCTGTATTGCGGTTTTCTTGTCCGATAAGCAGCCGTATAAAGAAGATATAAAGATGCTAGCAGAAGATTTACACTATTTTTATTTCTTTTTGCGTATGCTTACGTCATGAAGGAGTGAAGAATATGAATCTTGTTTTAGGAATAATCGGAGTGATCGTAATGATCTATCTCTTTTGGTACTTGTTTGAGGGGGGAGAACGATGAGTAGCTATTTTGTGCAAGGTTTTTTATTTTTACTGATCTTACTAGCAGCAGCGGTTCCTTTGGGCTGGTATATCAAAGAAATCATGCAAGGAAAAACACCGCGGTTTGTCCGCTTTATTCAACCCATTGAACGGTTGACCTATCGAGTGATTGGTTCGGTCAGCAAAAAAGAAATGACCGCCAAAACTTATCTATTTTCAGTCTTGGCCGTCAGCGTCTTTTCCATCATCGGATTGACCGGATTATTGATGGTCCAGCACTGGTTACCGCAAGGGGCGGCCGTTGAGAATTTGTCCTTTGACTTAGCATTGAACACAGCCGTCAGTTTTGTGACGAACACGAACTGGCAAGCTTACGCTGGGGAAGAAGCACTGACCAATCTTTCCCAAGCATTAGGATTAACGGTGCAAAATTTCTTATCTGCGGCAGTAGGACTAGCTGTACTGTGTGCCTTGATTCGTGGGCTGCAGCAAAAACAAAAACGAACGGTAGGGAATTTTTGGCAAGACATCACCCGTTCCTTACTGTATATCCTTTTACCACTCTCATTGATTTTAGCGATCTTGCTCCTGTCTCAAGGCGTCGTTCAAACGTTGAGCAGCGGCGTGGAAGTCAATGGATTTGAAGGGAAATCCTTTTGGATGGCGCTCGGGCCGGTAGCGAGTCAAATCGCCATCAAGCAATTAGGGACCAACGGCGGCGGTTTTTTTGGCGCCAACGCCGCCCATCCATTTGAAAACCCAACGATGTTCAGTAATTTTTTAGAAAACTTAGCGATCTTGTTGCTGCCAGCTGCTGTGATTTTTGCCTTTGGCTTTTGGATCAAAGAGTGGAAACAAGGACGTACGATCTTGATCACCGCAACCGTCTTTTTGATCCTGGCCTTTATTGGCGTAGTGATCAGTGAAGCTTATGGGCCGCAATTCAGTCAAGTGCTTGGGAATGCCAACCTAGAAGGCAAAGAAGTACGTTTCGGTATCGGTTGGTCGAGTCTCTGGGCAGTGAGTACCACCGCCGCTTCCAGTGGATCAGTCAATGCCATGCTGGATAGTTTCACACCACTCGGGGGTGCGATCCCAATGTTCTTGATGCAGCTGGGGGAAATCATCTTTGGCGGTGTCGGTAGCGGACTTTATGGCATGATCGCTTTTCTATTATTGACGGTCTTTATCGCTGGTTTACTCGTGGGACGAACACCAGAATATATCGGCAAAAAAATCGAAGCCTTTGACATTAAAATGACGAGTATCGTTATTTTGACGCCATTGCTACTGACGCTTTTCGGGGCTATGTTGATGACCTTGCATCCTGACATCATGAGCTGGCTAACCAACCAAGGCGCCCATGGCTTTAGCGAACTGTTGTATGCAGCAACTTCGTTCAGCAACAACAACGGGAGTGCCTTTGGCGGCTTGACCGCAGATACTGTTTTCCTGAATAGTTTGGGTAGTATCTTGATGTTCGTTTCACGTTTCGTTCCCATCGCAGCCATCTTGTATCTGGCAGAAAACATGGGTGCCAAAAAGAAAACCGTTCGTAATGAAGGAACCTTGTCAACCACGAGTCCAGTCTTTGTCACGATGCTAATCATTGTGATCATCGTGATCGGTGCACTGAGCTTTTTACCAGCGATGGCTTTAGGGCCAATCGCAGACTTTTTTACAACGAAATAGGAGAGAGAAAAAATGAAAAAAATCTATCAATGGGCGATCGGCGAATCCTTTAAGAAATTGGACCCTCGCCAACAAATCAAAAACCCCGTGATGTTTGTGGTTTACCTAGGGGCGATCTTGACAACGATTTTATGTTTTCAAGAACAAACGGTCCCGTTGTGGTTTAGCATCAGTGTGACCGTCTTCTTATGGTTGACTATATTGTTTGCCAATTTTGCCGAAGCAGTGGCAGAAGGGCGCGGCAAAGCACAAGCGGATAGTTTGAAGCAAGCCAAAAAAGACATCATGACCTACAAAGTCATGTCCTTGGAAGATGTCGCCAAAGAGGCTTTTATCGAAGTCCGTTCCTCCGATTTGAAAAAAGGCGACTTGGTTTATGTTCCTTCTGGCGAACAAATTCCTGCCGATGGGGATGTCGTGGAAGGTGCTGCTTCGGTGGACGAAAGTGCCATCACAGGAGAATCAGCACCTGTCATTCGTGAATCTGGTGGCGACCGTAGTGCAGTCACGGGAGGAACCTTAGTCGTTTCCGATTACTTGGTCATTAAAGTGACCGCTGAAAATGGTCATTCTTTTTTGGATAAGATGATTGCGATGGTGGAAGGGACACAGCGGAAAAAAACACCCAATGAGATTGGCTTGCAGCTGTTCTTAGTGACACTGACCATCATCTTCTTGGCTGTTTCCATCACATTGATTCCCTTTACTGATTTTAGCAGTCAGTTATCTGGTCGGGGAACGGCGATTTCCAGTGTGATCGTGATCGCTTTACTGATTTGTCTCGCACCAACCACGATCGGCGCCTTGATTTCCTCAATTGGGATCGCAGGAATGAGTCGTTTGACTAAAGAAAATGTCATTGCCATGAGTGGCCGCGCGATTGAAGCTGCAGGAGATGTGGATGTTTTGCTGCTGGATAAAACAGGAACCATTACTTTGGGAAATCGCCGTGCCAGCGAGTTCTTGCCAGTACCAGGGGTCACCGCCAAAGAGTTAGCAGATGCAGCACAGTTGGCATCTTTTGCCGATGAAACGGCGGAAGGCCGCAGTATCGTGATTTTAGCCAAAGAAGCCTTCAATATTCGTGAACGGGAATTTCAGCAAGCCGATGTCCACTGGATCGATTTTAGTGCCAAAACACGAATGTCTGGGATCGATTATCGTGGCGATGAGATCCGTAAAGGAGCTGCTGATACGATCAAGCAATATGTGACGGCAAAAGGGCAGACCTATCCCACTGCGTGTGACGAGATCGTAGAAAAAGTCGCTAAGGCTGGTGGGACCCCATTGGTCGTAGTGAAAAATGGCCAAGTGCTTGGGGTCGTCTATTTAAAAGACATCGTGAAAAACGGCGTCAAAGAAAAATTTGCCGACATGCGCAAGATGGGCATCAAGACGATCATGATCACTGGGGACAACCCTTTGACGGCAGCTGCTATTGCCGCCGAAGCGGGCGTCGATGATTTCTTAGCCGAAGCAACACCAGAAAACAAAATGAACCTGATTCGCGAATATCAGGAAAAAGGGCATTTGGTGGCGATGACGGGGGATGGAACCAACGATGCACCCGCACTCGCCCAAGCCGATGTGGCAATGGCGATGAACACTGGTACGCAAGCAGCCAAAGAAGCGGGCAATATGATCGACCTTGATTCCAGCCCAACCAAATTACTGCAAGTAGTCCAAATTGGTAAACAGCTGCTGATGACCCGTGGGGCATTGACGACCTTTAGTATCGCGAATGATATCGCCAAATATTTCGCAGTGATCCCTGTTCTGTTTTATGCGATTTATCCAGAACTCGCAGCGCTGAATATTATGAATCTTGGTAGTCCCTTAACGGCGATTTTGTCCGCAGTCATCTACAATGCAGTCGTGATCATCGCCTTGATCCCTCTGGCGTTAAAAGGGGTCAAATATCAAGAAAAACCAGCCAGCCAAATGCTGCGGCACAATCTTGTCGTCTACGGACTAGGCGGCATCATCGCACCATTCATTTGTATCAAGCTAGTAGATTTGCTTTTGTCAGCTGTTCTACTATAAGAGAAAAGAGAAGTCCATCAGCGTCAAGGAGTCATTTAGGAGGAAAACATGATGAAGAATACCCTCTTTGCCAGTATCAAATTTTTACTATTTAGTACCGTGCTATTTGGCGGTCTCTATACATTATTGGTCACCGGTGTCGGACAAGTCTTTTTTGCCCATCAAGCCAACGGCAGTCAAATCGTGGAAGACGGAGCGGTCAAAGGGTCTGAGCTACTTGCGCAACCCTTTGACCAAGCAGGTTACTTCCAAGGCCGTGATCAAACTGTTTCACAATTGTCGCCCTATGATACGACCCAAAAAAAGACTGTAGCTGAGCGGACAGCGGCGTTACTGGCAGAAAACCCAACCCAAACCAGTGTGCCGATCGATCTCGTGACTGCTTCGGGTAGTGGCGTTGATCCTGACATCAGTGTCGAAGCGGCACTTTTTCAACTGCCGC
The DNA here is from genome assembly GCF_002850555.1 of Enterococcus sp. CR-Ec1. Classification (NCBI taxonomy): domain Bacteria; kingdom Bacillati; phylum Bacillota; class Bacilli; order Lactobacillales; family Enterococcaceae; genus Enterococcus; species Enterococcus sp. CR-Ec1. The sequence goes on along the minus strand of NZ_CP025223.1, from coordinate 2,391,292 downwards.
GGATCGCTGACACAAGAGGCATCGATGAACAAACAATTCATGATATAATAAACAGGAATAAAGTAGCTGATTTGTTCTCCACGAGAGAATATGTCAATATCATGGCCTTGAATCAGCAGCTCGATCAATTACCCGAAGAATAGGGGGAAGCATCTATGAGTGAAAACAACCAGCAGACGATCCCAGAAGAGATGCTGCTGCAAGCGGGCTTTGGACCTAAACGTGGCAAGCTACGGGTATTTTTCGGTTTTGCTGCCGGTGTTGGAAAAACCTATACGATGTTAACAGAAGCCCATGAGTGTTTACTCATGGGCAAAAATGTGGTGATCGGCTATATCGAACCCCACAAACGTCCCGATACCAATCGATTGCTTGAAGGGTTACCACAAGTACCATTAAAGCAATACCAACACAAGCAATTGACCCTTTATGAGCCAGATATCGATCGACTGATCCAACTAAAACCAGATATCGTCTTGATCGATGAGTTGGCACATACCAATCCCATTGGTGCGCGAAACAAAAAACGTTACCAAGATGTCGATGAATTACTGAATGCAGGAATCACCGTCTACACGACCATCAATGTCCAGCATATCGAAAGTCTGAATGATATCGTGGAAAAGGTCACGGAAGTGGAAGTCAGAGAAACGGTCCCTGACACCTTTTTCCAGCACGCCAGCTTGCGGGTGGTGGATGTTGAACCAGACGAACTGATCGATCGATTAGAACAAGGAAAAATCTATGCCGACGAAAATGCCAAACGAGCGCTAAAAAACTTTTTTACGCCAGAAAAACTTGATCATCTGCGGGGATTAGCGATCCAAAAAGCTTCCAATCATATCAATCAAATGAACGGCGGTCGAAAACGAGTCCAAAGCAAGCTTTTGACGATCATTGATGATCGCTTGCCGAAAATGGCAGAGAAATGCATTCGTTGGACCGCCCGCTTAGCCCAAGGAGTGGGGGCGGAATGGACGGTTATCCAAGTTCGATCGTTAGATGATACACCTACCGAGGTGCCATTGGCAGAGCGTTTGGGGGCAGAAGTCATCAACATCGAAGCGGATGACAGTTTTGAGACCATCGTAGAGTATGCCAAAATGACGGGTGCCAGTGACATTATCATGGGGAAACAGGTTTCTCAGAAGTGGTTCCAAAAATTGTTTGTCGAGGATTTGGAAGACCGCTTGATTCGGCGCCTTGATGATATTGAGATCCATTTGATTCCTTTTAAAGAAAAAATGCAGCGACCACGGCTGACGTTTTCGCAATTATTTGAAGGCGGTGGTCGAGATTTCACCTTGACCTTTGGGCTGATCATGCTCGCCACCATAGTGACAGAAGGCATGCAGTACTTACATTTCGGCGATCAGAATTTGATGCTGGTTTATATCTTTTTTGTTCTCTTAGTGGCACGTTACACGAGTGGCTATCTATGGAGTGCCATGGCATCGATCATTAGTGTCCTTTCTTACAACTGGTTCTTTGTCGAACCTTTGTATTCCTTGACGGTCTATAAAGCAGGCTATCCAATCACATTAGTGATCATGCTGATCGTTGCCTTAATGATCAGTAATTTGATGGTTCGATTGAAGACCCAGGCAGAAAATGCCAAGGAAAAAGAGCATCAAATGGAGATATTGTATGAGTTGAACAAACAATACATGGAAACGCGGAATGAGCAAGACATTTATGAAAGTACGACCACCTATTTGGCACGCTTACTCCAGCGAGAAGTGGCGTTATATGACAGAGAAGGTCACTTGAGAAGTCTGCATTCTTCAAGAGAAACATTGTCTCAACTGACTGGCAAGGATGAGAAAGCCGTCGCTTTTTGGGTCGTAAAAAATCAAAAAGAAGCCGGTCGCGGCACAGATACTCTGATTGGTGCCAATGGATTTTACTTGCCGATCGTTTTAAACGGCAAACCACTAGGCGCCCTTGGGGTGGAACGCAACGAGGAGCATCAGTTGGCCAATAGTCAATTGAATTACTTACGTTTAGTGATCACCCAAATCGCTACCGTGTTGGAGCAAGTCTCTCTGGCGAGTGAGAAAGAACAGATCCAATTGGAAAACGAACGGGAAAAAGTCCGCAGCAATCTACTGCGTGCGGTTTCTCATGACTTGCGGACGCCACTGACGACGATTTCTGGCATTGCCGAAACATTGAGCGAAACCGAAGGCGCGATCAAAAAGGAAACGAAACAAAAGCTGCTAGGAGATATCCAAAGTGAATCCCAGTGGTTGATCCGCATGGTCGAAAACTTACTGTCGGTGACCCGCATCAATTTGACTAACATGGCGGTCAAGCGCAGTGAAGAACCAATCGAAGAAATTATCGAAGCGGTTTTAACGCACCTAAAAAAAGTCTATCCGCAACAAAAAATCATCGTGAAGATGCCCGATCAGCTGATTTTTGTCAAAGTCGATCCAATCTTGATCGAACAAGCCTTGTTTAATTTGATTGAAAATGGCGTACGCCATGGAACCGCCGATACACCGATTTTCTTGCGAGTTTTTCAGGAGCAAGAAGTGGTCATTGAAATCGAGAACCAAGGAGAGATCCCCCTAGGGCAATACCAAAAAATCCAAGCGAATTTGACTAATGACACCGAAGTGCCGGTGGATTCCAAAAATGGACTAGGCATCGGACTGAGTATCGTTAAAACCATCATCCATGCCCATGAAGGCAAATTGGCGATCGAAACGAAAGCCGGCAGTACCATCTTTCGTATTTATTTAAAGCAGTAAGGAGGAAGAACATGCAGCGACATTTTTTATTGATTGAAGATGATTCGAATATCGTTGATTTTATGGAGGTCGTCTTGCAAAGAGAACACTACAACTTTACGTCAGTTGGTACGGGCATGGAGGCATTGATGCTCTTGCAGGAAGAAACTATCGACTTCATCTTACTGGATCTGGGCTTACCGGACATTGATGGCATGGAGCTGTTAAAAATCATTCGTAAGCGCATGAACACACCGATCATCGTGATCTCTGCCCGCAAAGATGAACAAGACAAAGTGCAAGCGTTAGACCTCGGTGCCGATGATTATGTAACAAAGCCCTTCAGTACCAATGAATTATTTGCCCGTATCCGCACGGCATTGCGGCACAAGGAGTCAGCTGCCTTTAGCAGCAGCCCGATTCTCGTAAACAAGGAGTTAACGATCGATTTTGAGAAGAAAATCCTGTACAAGAATCAAAATGAGATCCATTTGACCAAAAACGAATACCGTATCATGGCAGTAATGTTCAAGAATTTAGGCAAAGTCGTCACTTACGATACGCTGACCAGTGAAGTCTGGGGACCTTTTGCAGCGGATGCACAAACCTTACGAGTCAATATCTCAAACATTCGCAAAAAAATCGAAACCAATACGCTGCAGCCAGAATATTTGATCACTGAAATCGGCGTCGGGTATCGCTTGCGGGAGTATCCAGCAGAATCTTCTGTATAAGTTCGATTCAATCCTAAACAGCCTCCTCCTAAAATTTAGGAGGAGGCTGTTTACTTTCATTGCATCAATGACCATAGTATCCACTGCTTTATACCATTTGACAGTGCCAATCCAAGGGAAGATGGGACTGCACGAAGGGGAAAATAATCAATCATGTTGCTCATTCAAATTTTGTATATTTGTCCTATATGTATTGCTGGGAAATATGTTGTTTGATCAGTTATACTTTTTTTATTAAACAGTTTCCAAAGGGTTCGTTAACTAACAGGTAGAAAAAAATAGGAAAAAGAGCAGCATCAACGATGCCACTCCATGGTGTTTTCGATTTCATTGGTATCAGAATCCAGTTGTTCAGAAACGATGGTAAAGCCGTTTTTGAGATAAAACGCAATAGCAGCTGTATTTTTTTGGTAGACATTCAGAGTCAGCTTCTCGTGTTCTGCTTGTGCTTTTTGTAAAAGCTGCTTGCCAATGCCGTGGGCACGATAGTCTTTCAAAACGAAAATACCAGCGATATAATCACCCAACATCCCGATGAAGCCGACGGGCTGATCATCCACCGAATAGGTGTAAATAAGGGCATCAGAGAAGGCTTTTTTCACAAAATCATAGTTATCTTGCCAATGGGCAGCCGAAATAAAGTCATGGGCATCCAAATTACTTTGCAGCCAAATCTGGGCGATGGTTTCTAATTCAGAATCAGTAAATTGGGTCACTTGTTGTATCATGAGAACCTCCGTTTTTATTCAGTATAGCATAGGTATATTGCTGATTGCTGCGAATCGCGGCACTTTTGTAGGCAATTGGTCAGGAGACGAACCGCTTGATAAGTAACGAAGGTTAAATGACGAAGAAAAGCAATCTTTTTCGTTGAAATATTCTAACAATTTTGTTTCAGCTAGATGTCAATTTCTTGCAGCCAGATGTTATTTGTGTGAAAACAGCCCCAAGAATGAAATCTTTCGGTATGCTAGAGAAAGCGATAAGACACATCTAGTTAAGGAGAAAAAATGAAAAAGACACTTTTGGTTGCAAGTTCACTTGTTTTGCTGACGCTGCCTGTCGTGACGGTATCCGCAGACAGCTTTGATCAGAAGATCCAGCAGCAAAATGAAAAAATCAATGACATAAAAAATGAATCTACCTCATTAGAATCACTGAAACGCTCCACAGAGGCAGAGATTCAATCGATTGAAGGAGAAATCCAAGCAATCCTACAAAAGAAAACGACGACGGAAGAAGAAGTCAATTCCTTGGCACAAGAGATCCAAGTCCTTGAAGAAAAAATCATCAAGCGCACAGAGGTACTGGCTAATCAAGCGCGTGACATTCAAACGTCGGAACCTTCCAATCGGTTGTTCCAAAAAATCGTTGATGCTGAATCCATCGGAGAAGCCATTCAACGGGCGATCGCTTCAGTAACGATCATGAATGCCAGCAATAGCATCGTCGAACAACAGCAAGAAGATATCGCAACGAGCCAGCAATTGGAAAAAGAGTTGCAGGAACAATTGGTTGTGATCGAAGAGCAGTCAAACGCATTGCAAGGAAAACAAGCGGAATTAGCTGATGTCAAATTGAATCAAGAAGTTGAACTAGCGGACCTTGCCTTGGCATTGAACACCGAAGAAGAGAAAAAAGACCAATTGGAAGCGGACCAAGCAGAAGCAAAACGGCAACGAGAAGCAGCGTTGAAGCAACTGGCTGAGCAAGAAGCACAAGAAGCAAAAGCGCGCAAAGAAGCAGAAGAAGCAGCAAAACGCCAGCAAGCAGCAGAAGCCGAGTCAGCTAAAACTGCTGAAAATCCTGCCGTTCAACAAGCAGCAGTGGCAGCAGCACAGCCGAAGACGGAAGCAGCAGTGGCGCCAGAAACATCGGTGGCTCCAGAAAAAACTGCAGCTACTCCTGCACCTGTCCAGCAAGCAACTGAGCCAAAAGAACAAGCAAGCACAGGTGGATGGCAAATGCCAGTCGATTCGGTTCATATTTCGAGTCGTTTTGGGTATCGAACAGATCCAACAGGGGCATCAGGAAATCAACATAATGGCATCGACTTTACCGGGGGGACAGGAACACCGATCTATGCGATTCAAGCAGGCGAAGTTGTCGAAGCGGGCTATGGTCCGTCAACTGGTAACTATGTGATCATCAAACATGCCAATGGCATTTACAGCTACTACATGCACTTTAGTACACTGCCAGCTGTCTCGGTCGGACAAAGCGTCTCAGCTAGACAATATGTAGGCGGTATGGGAACGACTGGAAATTCAACTGGCGTCCATCTACATTTAGGGATGTCAACAAGCTTATGGTCAGGATTCTTTGATCCGGCGCCAGAATTAGGCTTATAATAGTCAGAAAAACCGCAGAAGCGAACAGGCTTCTGCGGTTTTTTTGGTTGCTATTCTTTTACGAAGTCTCAATTGGCTCAGCGCCAAAAGCGGGTCATCTCCGCTTTGTCTTTCAGGTTGAAAGCGATCATGTCTTCAATCAATGCTTGATCGATCGGCTCAGTCCACTTGATGCGAAAAATGTTATCCGTATGGCTGTAGCCAGCTTTTTCAATGGCATCGATAAACTGTTCAAGACACTTGGTTTCTGGAGAGACAGAAAAGTGCGGTTTTGAAACGCTGAAACCGATAATAAAGGTTTCATGGGCGGTGAACATCGGCTGATTCCATTTAATGACTGGAACGAGGTCAGGAAATTTCTTGGCAATAGCGGCAAATAAGGCACGCAGTTTTTCTTGTTTTACTGGATCTTCAATGCTGGTTAAGTAAGTTTCTAATACATCCATTGGGAGATCTCCTTTCGTTTTAAGGAACGAGTACAGGCAATGTCGATTAATAAAAATAACGCATGTTTGAAATCAACTATTTTGTTACTTAGAGTGTACTGTAAAGTTAGTAAGTTGACAAACCTGTTGCCTTGCATGGGGGATAAAGCCTTCAGAAACAAACATTTTTTGCAAAAAGTAACGCTAAAAACAACTTTTTTTCTGCTCGAACAAAAGCCAAACATCAGGAACATTCCAGTATTATCCTGCACGGTTCCTTGAGATCAGCTTAACTTTTCAGAAATAACAAATGAAAAAGCAGATTATTTTCAGAGAAAACTTTCAAAAAGAAATCGGTTGCATTCAACAAGAATTCTGCTAGAATATAACTTGTTCGAACAAGTTGTTGAGCGAAAGCAAAAAGAAAGGAGGAGGACTTGTGACCAAAAGGAAACCGGTAACCCAAGCAGCCAAGAAAGAATATGCAAACAAAAGTATGCGGTTTAATCGTTTTTTACTTTTTCGTTATATGACTGCGATCTTTTTCTTTGTCAATCTTTATTGGACCCTATTGAGTCTGTCTCAATGGACATGGGCTGGTTTGATTCCCATTGCCTTATTGATCGTTGATGGACTTATACTTATTGAACAAACTCAAAAATATTGGCAGCAATCGAATCGTTTACTGGTGACAAAAATCGGATATTGGCTCCAATTCGGTGTCAATCTGATTGCAATTCTATTTATTTTGATCGGACAGCAAGCAACATTGATTCCTTTTATGAATCAATCGGGTAGAGGCATCTTACTTGCCTTGTTTACTGTCGGCATGATCGCGTGCCTGTTCATCCAGCGTAAAGCGTGGTTGATCGAGCATGACCGCGACAAATATTTCACGTATTTGACTACATTTGAAACTCAAGGAGGAACAGTCAATGGATTCAGAAAATAACAAAATGTTTGCTTTCTTGGACCGCTACTTAATGGGTCCAATGGGGAAAATCTCACAATTACGGATCGTTCGTGGGGTCATGGCAGCCGGGATGGCGTCGATTCCTTTCACTATTGTAGGATCTATGTTCTTGATCGTCAGCGTTTTACCACAAAGCTTCCCTGCATTAGAGGGCATTTGGAGTGCGTCATTCGATAAGATCCAAAATCTTTACATGTTAGGTAATACCGCAACGATGGGGATTTTAGCACTTTACTTCTGTGTCGTGTTTGGTTACGAATACACCAAAATCCAAGCACAAGAAGAAAAAATCGTTCTTAGCCCAGTCAATGGCGCGTTGCTTTCAATGATGGCGTTCTTTATGTGCTTGCCACAATTAGTTTTTGAAGGCGGTATGGCAACATTAGTCAATGTCATTTCTGATGACCAAAAAATCATCGATGGTTGGGAAATGGCTGGCGGGGTGACTCGTTTAGGAACAACTGGGATCTTTACAGCGATCATCATGGCGATTATTGCCGTAAAAATCTACGCATTCTGTGTGAAACGCAATATTGTCATCAAAATGCCTGACACAGTGCCAACAGGAGTATCTTCCTCTTTTACAGCATTGATCCCAACGGCACTGACTTCATTAGCTGTAATCGTCATCAATGGTGCATTAGTCGCAATGGGCACAGATATTTTCAAAGTCATTGCGATTCCTTTTAGTTTCGTGACGCAATTGACCAGTACCTGGGTCGGACTACTTGTTATCTACTTCTTCATGCATGCGCTCTGGATCGTGGGTATTCATGGGGCAACGATCGTGACCTCATTCTTGACGCCAATCGTATTGTCGAATATGGTGGAAAACCAAAATGGTGCCAACATTGCCTTTGCGGGTGAGTTTAACAATAGTTTCGTAACGATCGGTGGTTCAGGAGCAACGTTAGGAATGGTGATTTTCATCGCCTTCTTTGCAAAATCAGCACAGTTAAGTGCTTTAGGAAAAGCAGCGATCGTGCCATCCTTCTTCAATATCAATGAACCGATTTTGTTCGGGATGCCAGTGGTATACAACCCGTACACAGCGATCCCATTCTTCTTAGCACCGATGGTTTCAATGTCCGTTGCTTATTTTGGCATCAACTTAGGCTTTGTTAACCCACCGATTGCCCAAGTAGCGTGGCCAACTCCAATTGGCTTATCCGGCTTTATTGGTTCAGGTGGTGACTGGCGTGCCTTTGTCTTAGCAATCATCTGTGCAGTCGTTGCTTTCTTAATTTGGTTCCCATTCATCAAAATGTATGATGGCAAATTATACAAGGACGAACAAGCAAACGCAACGAAGGCATAATCTATCCGTTTTTTTGATAAGCCGGCTATGAAAAATAGCTGGCTTTTTTTACGCCAAAGACGATAATAGTAGTAGAGAATCGCAAGGAAAGGAGTAGGCAGATGACGAAACTCAGTATTGAAGACTTAGCAGCAGAATTGATCAGAAAGATCGAAGCCGGTGACATTGGAAATGAGCAGGGGAAGATGCCTAGTGAACGAGAGCTTTTGGCAATTTATCCAGTTTCTCGTTATACGTTACGCCAAGCCCTCAATAAGTTGAGCAAGATGGGCTGGATCTACCAGATGCAAGGCCGCGGCTCGTATATTCGCTTTCAAAACAACCAAAAACCGACCATTGAACAAGGAGATCTTGGCTTCAATGAAGACTTGACCCGGGGCGAGAAAAACATTCGGACGGTCAAAGCCTCAAAGCGACTGGTCAAAGTATCAGAGGCGTTGTTTCTTCCAAGTCAAAAACAATTTGCGAAAGATCAGCACTTTATCGAAGTCCAACGGTTTCGCACGCTAGATGACAAACCGTATTTGATTGAGCGTTCCTATTATATACCTGAAATCGTAGGGGAGATCTCCGAAACAATGATGGAGGGGTCAATGTTCCAAGCTTTGGCAGAAGAAAAACAACTGACAGTCGCCTTCATCGACAAGTTCATCCAAAGCAAACCGCTATCACAGGAACAAGCAGCGTTTTTTCATCTAGAAGAAGGTATGCCCGCACTGATCGTACGAGACGACAGCTATCTGAGAAATGGCGAACTATTAGCCTTTTCGATGATCCATTATGATTATCGGATGGCGACATTATACATGCATAAAAAGTTATTCGTTTAAAGCAAACTGATTTTCAAGAAACGGTTCTTTCTTTTTTTGAAGGCAAGAGAAAAGCAGCCCATCAGGGAGAAAAAAGACTTACAGTTGCTGAGCAGCGGACTGGAACCGGCTTTCAAACTGAGAGAAAAGGGATCGCTTCCAATGGATGAAAGATGACTGAGCAGTAAAACTATATAATAGGTAAAGAATCGATCAGCGACCTTGGCTTATAAGGTCGCTGATTTTTTTTGAGGGGATTGATCGGCGGTTAGGAAGGCGTGATTGTTGATTTAAGATAAAGATCGTTTAAAGAAGACCATTCGTTTCCTTAATACGAAGATATTTTGCTCAATTTTTAACAATATCATGTGGATAAACGACTTGCTCTGACAAATATTTCATCAAGTGAAGAAATATCTGATTTTTCAATCTGTTTTTGCTTTGATACTATCAAATAGACAACAGATGTTCTGCGAACGGAAGCCGTCTTTTCGTTTAATGGCTATTTTATTGAGAAACAGGCCGATTCACTGACTTGATTCCTATCCTCCAAAATAAATGGAGGCCGTGGAAATCATGGGGTGTGGTGGTTTTTGCTTTCTTTTTTTGAACGAATGATGGCAAGAAGGAAACGGACATCACTGCTCAAAAGGTCACAGCAGAAACGTCAGCTCGCTTGAAAAAAAGCCCGAGGGTAGAACAGCAAAAGTGCAACTTTTCACGAAAGCAGACGAACAAGCAGACCAATTTGTAGACACACTAAATTGTTAACGAATCAAATCATCGATGAGTGAGGAATCAGGAGGGGTAACATGGCATTATTTCGCAAAAAGAAAGATGAAGAAACTTACGAAGGCGTTCATGTCTACGACGAGGAATATGATGAAGAAGAGTACGACGAAGACGAGTACGATGATGAAGAATATGATGACGATGAGTATGACGATGAAGAATATGAGGACGACGAGTACGAGGACGATGAGTACGATGATGAAGAATACGAGGAAGACGAGTATGACGATGATGCCCAAGAAGAGCTGCTGGCATTAGAAAATACCGTTTCACAACTGACCAAGACCGTCGAACATTTGACCAAGCAATTGGAAAACAAACAAGAATCCATCAATCGGATGGCTTCGCAAGCGACGCAACAAGAAAGTATCATTTATGAAATCAAGCAGCTGCAAATGCGTTACAACGAGTTACAGCAGCAGTTAAAAGAAGCAGAACGTCAACAAGAAGCCCTCAAAACCAATTATGAGCAGGAAATTGAGCAGTTGACGAGTCAAGAAGACGAATTGATCGAAGTAGAAGAAGAGCTCGAACAATTGCGTCAAAGAGAAGATGAACTGCTAAAAGAATTAGAAGAAAAAAGCAAGCAAGTCCAGGCTTTTGAAGAAAAAGCGATTCATTTAGAAGAAAAAGCGGCGATAATCGAAAACTACAAATTAAAAGAAGTCGAAAGCATGCGCCGGATCACTTCGCTTGAAAATGAAAATCAACAGTTGAACTTGCGCTTGCAAGAAGCGGAAGCGAAATATCGGGATCTCGAACGTTCAAGAGTCGAACAATTGGCAGATAAGAATGTCTTACAGCGTGACTTGGAACGTGAGCTGGCAAAGGTCGAACAAATGAAGGACGAGCTGGCGACGATTTTGATCGAAGCAAAAGAAAAAGCACGGGAAACCGCTGCTGAAGCAGAACTGGAAGCCGACAGAAGACGTCAGATGGCGGAAAATGAAGCCCACAAGATCATTTCAGAAGCATCGATGGAAGTGATGAAAATCCGTCAAGAGATCAAGCAATACCAAGAACGACTTACGACGTTTCATCATGAATCGAAAGGGTTGTTTGAGCAGTTGATCCAGCATAGCAAAGTGTTGAATCTGCCAGACTAAAAAGAAGGTTATGAGTCGGAATAGACGAAAAGGTCTGCTAAATAATTTCCGAGAGCGACACGACAAAGGAGGGAAACCCACTAGGACCATATATGCTGTATAAGAAATCACAGGCAACAACTACGACTTGATTTCTTATGAGAATGTTGGTCATTGGGACGAATGTGACGAATGATATTTTAAAAATTGCCATCTATCCAACCTTGAGTCCAAATCTTGAGGAATTATTTTACAAACAAGAGGCACTTCCATCAGTAATCACTGCCTGTGACAACCTCTATCAAAAAAAGTGGCCGCTCAAATCGTCGATTCGCAAACAAGTGACGCATTACTTTGAGCAATTTTATTCCATCGAAGCCTTCACCCATCATATCGAGATGGAGATCTTACGGAAAAAAATCGATTACTCAAAATTACGCATTCCCTTGGAACAGCAATTTCCTCAGTTTGTGTGGACGCAAATTGGCATCAATCATGTGTCCGATGAGAAAAGCAATTTGTTTTTGGAGTTTGTACCAATCGCATACACAGAAGAAGAGTTTCCCTTTACGATGCAGTTGCATGCTAGCTTGCAGCAGCAAGCCCCCGCTGGTGTAAGTGATGCGAACGACTTTAAAGAGCAACTGGTAAAAATCGTACAAAGCGTGATCGACGAACAAAATGTCACGTTTGTGAGTCGCCCGAAAGCGCAAGTCCATGAAGAAAAACGTCAGGGCAAAACCAATGCAATGAAAAAAGAACTGGAAGACACGCTCGAGTTCCAAAAGGTCAGTGCGGATGAGCCACCAAAGTTCAAAAAGAAAGTTCGAAAAAAAAGCAGCAAAAAAAAACAGTCAAAAAAAGCCAAGCAATTGTCCAAAGTCAACGCCAATGAATTAGCGTTGGAGGAAGAGGCGAAACGAGAACGAGCAAGCAAAGAGCGCTTGCGCTTGGCCAATCAAAAGCTTGAGATCTACATCGAAAACTTAGAAGCCTCTTTGATCAAAAATAGTATCCACTATTTAAACAGCTTGACCGATGAAGAAGACGAGAACTGGCATACGCAATTGAAAATCAGCTTACGAGAATATACCTATCTTTTTCAAAAAGCCAAATACCTCGAACAGGTTTGGCGCATCAATGACAATCTCGTACAAAAGATCGAAAAAATGACGTTGAACGAAAAAGAATTGACCTATGAGAGAGGGCAAGTGCAGCAAGTGGTCGACAACAACCTATCTGCTAAAGATATCAGTTTAGTTTTTTATGAATGCAGCGTGATTGAATCACGAGTCAAATTGTATGAGCGACCATGGTTTAGAAAACCTTACGCACGCATTATGAAGATGGACTATGACAATCTTTTACGAAAAGCCGCTTACTTTGATCTTCTCCAAAGCGAAAGCTATCTATTAGAAAAAAAAGCATTGATCGAAGGCAATACAGACGTTAGGAGCAGTCTATGAGAACCCAAAAGCAAAAACAACGATTCTTATTCTTATACCGCATCTACTTTATTGCTTCTTTGATCCCATTAGCGGTATTTTTGCAGCTGACCGCCTATTTTTATCTCTCTGCCTTTCGAGAATATGTCACTATCAGTCACTTGTTTTTACTCGCTCTTTTGCTAGGTTTTACGATGTATTTGCGGAACAATGCCTTTCATTATCAATTGCTACTTGTGCAGCTTGAGAAAAATGAAAGCAAAGACCATGAACGACCAAAAAAAGGCACCAGCAAGAACAGCCCCAAGGAGGAGGATCAAGAAGATGAAAAAGCCCAGAAGAAACATAAAAAGTCTGTTAGCGATCGGAGCATTTATCGGAATCATCAATAATCAAACGATTTCTGAAGCCATGGTTCGATCGATCTTAGGTGTAGAACCATCTACTTATATGGAAACCATCGATGCACAACGAGAAAGTCGTGGGCAATCGATAACGGATGCCCTCCGACCGGTCTCTTACGAAGGAGCTGACAGGATAACGGAGCAACTTGATACTCCTCCAGAACAAACAAAAGAAACCCTTCCAGAAGAAGCGGAGCAGGCCGAAAAAGGAACGGAAGTCCAAGTCGTAAATGATGTGGAACGACCGGCAGACGAGGGACAGACAGACGAGGAAGAGATGGAGAGCGGCTCGGATGAAACAGAAGACCAAGAGGCCGAAAACGTTCCGTCGACGCCAGATCCTTCAGAAGGCGATCAACAGCCGAATCAGCCTGCTGGACCTGAAACGAATGAGCAAGAAACCAACGATACCAACAGCAGCAACAATAGCGGAAACAACCAATCAAATGGGAATCAAACCAATCAGGACAAAGAAAAAGAGCCCGATCCAATCACTGAAGAACCCGAATCGCCGATCGATGAAGAAGAGCGGGAAAGCAACTTTCAGTTTTCGGTTTCACGTAATCTAACGACACAACAATTCATCAATGAGATTGGTTCTGACGCGCAGGATGTTGCCTATAACAATGATCTTTATGCCTCAGTGATGATCGCACAAGCCATCTTGGAGACTGGCTCAGGAAATAGTGCCTTATCCAGTCCGCCAAACCACAATCTCTTTGGCATCAAGGGCAGCTTTCGTGGGCAAAAAGTGACCTTCAATACGCAAGAAGATGATGGAAGTGGTGCGTGGTATACGATCTCTTCCAATTTCCGTAAATACCCAAGTTACCGTGAATCCATCGAAGATTACGCTCGCTTACTAAGAGGAGGCATCACTGGCAACCCGCGCTTTTATGCCCCCGTTTGGAAAGAAAATGCCCCAACTTATCGGGAAGCAACTGCGTGGTTGACAGGGCGCTATGCTACGGACATCCATTATGACCAAAAGCTGAATGCGTTGATCGAGGCCTATGATCTAACCATTTATGATAATGAGCCGACCGAAGAGATTTTGGAAGAGATTGAACGCACACGTGCACAAGCAATCGAAGCAGCCCGCAAGGAAGAAGCGGAGACGACCCGTTCGTTGTTTGAAGACTTGCAAAGAAGCGCGGCAAATCGTCGAGGCTCAGGGAATTTGCCAGCGTCCATTCGGACCGTCAAGGATCGCTTGCAGGAAAATGCCAATGCCAATACTTATGCAAACCAATTTAGAGGGATGGAACGAGCGGGCAGCGAGGTAGATGCCAATGAGTAATCAGTCGCAAGCACCTAGAAGAAAAAAACGTCCGCCACAGCCTGCCAAACGTGAAAAAAAACGAGACCAACCAGAGGATACACCGAGAAATCCCCGAATCGAAAAGTTTCAGGCGCAAGGAAAGCAAGCCAGCCCTTCTAGTGGCAAGAAACGACCAAAAAAGCCGACCCAAAAAGAACCGACAGGACAGGCGCCTGTGAAAAAGAAACGAAAAAAAGCGGCTGGTACAGCGAATCGCCCCAAATTACCGACCGAAAAGCAGCATCCTAGCAAGCAAAAAGAAAGAGCGGCTGCCAGTACGACCAGTGAAGAACCACGCAAAAAGAAAAAGCGTCCACCGCAGCAAGCACGTCCAAGTCAGCACAACGAGCAGGGGAAAATCAAAAAATCAAGTCATCCTAAAGCCAAATCAAAAGGGACCCACAAGCACGGCAAAAAACCAGCGGAAGTTTCCCAGAAACGACGTCCCCCGCAAAAAGGCAAAGCTGCGACGAAGAAACCAACAGCCAAAAAGAAATCTGGCAATCTCGTACTGAAAATCATCTATCTGATTTTCTTGGTTTGTAGCATGACTGTCCTATTTACGTTTATCGGCTTATATGTGACTGATCAAAACGAAATGACAGTTTTTAATCATCGGGTGGTGCGTTTATCAGATAATGGGATGGCGAATCTTGACAGCTCCGCATTACGCACACAAGATTTGATCATTTTAAGAGAACAAGCCTTCACTCAAGTACAGCCAAACGGGCTCGCGGTCTTTACAAATGGCTCAGGAACCGGCTATATTGCTCGCCGAGTACTATCGATCGAGGCTGACGAAGAGCAGGGCTATCATTTATCCGTCATTGGTGATGGACAGGCATTTGGGGAAGAAGCCATTGAAGCAGACCGTTTCGTTGGAGAAGTCTCAATGAGTATCAACCATGTAGCAGATGTGTTTCGTTTTATTGATCAAAACTTGATATTATCCATCATCTTCTGTGTATCATTGATCGCCTTATTCATTCTATTAGGCATTTATCTCTTTACTTGAGAGCCGTCATTACTTGAGAAAAGAGGAAACAAGGGTGCAAAAAAAAATAGTGTTAAGAAATAGTATCGCGGGTCTGCTTTTCTTTCTTTTGTTGCTTAGCATCTTGATTTGGCAGAATAATCAGTCTATTCATATTCGTCGATTAGCGGATGAAAATGAAGTGTTCGAAAAAATCGAGATTTTGGAAGAATGGCAGGAACGAATGACCCTTACAGGGACGACGATCCAACGATCCGTTCGGGTAATGAACGCTAGTGAAGTGCCAGTCTTTGTCCGAGCAAGCTTTGAAGAAGTGCTGCGCTATATCGCGCCAGACAGTGAGGAAGCAGCCTTTGAGCAGGCGGCAGATGCGAGTGATGCGCCAGACTTATTACCAGTACTGTCTCGCTTTGATGAAAACGAGATTTTAGCAAGAGGGTATCAGAACGTGACCCAGCAGATCCCAGAACTCATTGGAAATGCTCTTGATGGTCAAGTGATGGTTTGGATCAGCGATGAGACGATCGAAGAGTTGGCACCCACGCCTCCCTTGGATGCCTTCGATAGTGAAGAGATGCAGGAGCTATTGGGGGAATTAGACGCTGAAGAACAGGGAAATCCTGAGAACTTCTACGATCGCACCGAAGGCAACGAAGAAATGGAGGAGCAACCGTCATCAGACTTGATCGATGGTCCGCCAGATCTCTGGCAAGAACCGGTCCTTGTCGAAGCTCACTTCAGCTATTCCTTTCGACGGAACCAACGACCGGTCATGCAGAAAATGAGTGGGGAACTGCTGCTGCTCAATCCTGCTGATCCGGTTGCTGAGTGGACCTTTGAAGCAGCCAACTTGACCTATAGTTATTATCTTGAAGGGTATCGTTATTTTGTTCGAAACTGGGCGGAGTCGCAGCTAGCCAGCCCCTTTTCCACCAATGAAGAACCTACGGGATTCACGTATCTCGGAGAACAGGGAACGATTGATCAGTCGTCATTTGATTACACGACGACAGAATCTGGGTTAGGCAGTGCCTTTCAATTGCCAGAGATGATCAGTACGTTTCCCGATGCTGCTGGCTTGTATCCGACCCAATCGGTGAAAACGCTAAGCAGCTTTGTCTCTGAAAGTCCCGCCCAGATCGACTCAGAAGCCATCATGATCGAATTCGGCTCTTTGAGCGATTACCGTCAGATCGATCGAAATACTTGGATCTATAATCCCGATGATGGCTGGTTTTATTATAGTTTCCCTTTGGACCGATCCTATCAAAGTGAAGACGGTTATGGCGTCACCCGTTCACTGATCGAACAAGTGATGATCGATACAAGTGTCGCAGACGATAGCCATCTTGCCTACGAACTTTTACCGAAAGTCGAAGTCATTCAGGCTTCTGATCGACAATCATTAAGGGAGGTCTTTCAGTTAGACAATGATCGGCCAGAGAGTGCCACTGCGATCATCTATCGGCATTTGCACTCACTTCAATAAGTTGCTAGAAAATAAGTCAAGGAGAGATTCACGTGAAAATGGTCATTGAAGAAATTGAATACCGTTATTTTCTTCAATACGGGAAGTATTTGGATTATTTCTACCAACAATATATGCAAGCGAATGTCGAAGATCCTGATGTTGAAAAAGGGATCGCCGAGATTCAGCGACTGGTTGAAGAAGAAAGGTATCATTATATCAGGGAACGAATCCGCATCACACGCAAAGCCAAAAAAAGTATTCCATTAGCTGATTACCCTGATTTCAATAAACTGATTCACTGGGGGTTTACCCTTAGCAAATTATCTTTTCTTGACCCAGATACAAGTATCAACCAGCTAGAAGAAAAGGATTCTCCTTGATCGGGGGCTAGGCAAAAAGCAGGTGATGAAACTGAAAAAAGGCAGACAAGCACATAAAGTACTTGATGAATCAGGGTTCAGCCTTGTTGAGATCCTTGGAGCGATCGTCATTCTCGGGATCGCAATGGTCATGATCGCCATGCTGATCATCCAAAACAACCTGATCCTTAGCTACAATACCCGAATGGAAGAGGCCATCGCAGCACGAGATGATGTCAAGGAATGGCTAATATACCGGGCACAGACTCAAGACTTGGCGGATTTGAATATCGGGATCTTTACGGCTAGACCTTCTTGGATGATGGTCGATCCAGATGATCCCTCAGAAGTTCGCCGACACCATTTGGTCCTCGATAATTCAGGGATTCAATACAATGCGCAAGGGCAACCGATGTATGAAGAAATCCCGATTGCTGTAGATGATCTCAATCGGGGCCGATTTATTCGCAAGGTGGTATACGATCATTCTGGCGCTCATTTGCCGCAGCCCTTGGTAAATTCGGAAGAAAATCGCCTCTATATGGGAACGTACTTGTCGGAGAATGAAGAAACCACCAACTATTTGGTCAAGGTCTCCATTCGCGAAGACCCCAGACATGGACTGCGAGAAGACAGTTACGACCGTCGTCAGCTCGGGCTCGGACTTATTATTCAGGTCTTCGATAAACAAACGGGCGCATTTTTGACAGAAACGTATCTGCATTGGGTAGTAGACTATTGAAAGGGCTGACTGTTCTTTCGGAAGTTGCAAAGGAGGGGGGCAGATGAAGCATCGATTACAGGATGAGCAAGGAATCACGCTTGTCGAATTGTTAGGGGCGATGGTCATATTCGGCATCATCATTGCACTCTTTTCTGGGACACTCTTTTTGATCGTCCAAGCCTCTGTTCGTCAAGGTCGAATTGCTGCCTTTCAAGGGATAGCGAATGAAATCTTGGCGCAAGCAGACCAAATCGCCAAAATTGATGGTATCTATGAACATGCGGGGTATTTAGGAAAATATGATAGTCTTCTTTTCCACGAGGAACATATTGTCAAAACAATGCCTGAAGGAACCTTAGGGGCAACGATTACGGAAGAGGGCAGTCCGCGAATGGTTGTGACGGATATCACAGATACCAACAATATTCGTGCCAGAGTCTATGATACGAAAGATCCTACGATTAAGTTAAAGATCATTCAACAAAAAAATGAGAATGAAGCGACGTTGACCCATCACTATACGCCAAATTATCGCGATACGTTCAGTATCCAGACCAAGTTTTTCGTTTTATTTTACACGGAAACGATCAACTTTGCGGATTATTATGATGATTTGACTGGCTGGTGGCAGATGGAGGATCTGGTCACTGATTACCACAAGCAGATTATCTATAAACGAGAATTTACGATCAATTATCGTGACAATGAGAAAGCAAGAGGGGGGGTACCCGGGAATGGAAGATGGTAGACAAAATGAAGCTGGTTTTGCGCTGATTTATGCCCTCGCGGCGATCATTCTTTCCTCTTTGATGATTGGCTTGGTCTTCCTTGTTGCTCGAAATGTCAATTCACAAATTCGAACGATAGATAGCTTCCGTCGAGTGGAAGATGTACACGAATATTCCTTTCAACTCGCTTCTCAGGAGCTAAAACTGAGAATAGATGATTTCATCACTCGAACCATGCAGAATGGCGGCTTCTATTCTAATAATAATGACTGGCAAGACCATCTAGATAACGAATTGAGATTTGTGCTGGACGAAGTCGATGTGAATGAGACCATCGATGATAAATTTTCTTTTACCTCCTCTGTCGTTGACTATGAATATAATGAGATCGCCCCTTATGTAATGACCAAATCTGGTGGGGAGCAAGGATGGATCCAATCCGCCTCGATGCTGCCAGATAAAACCAATCTTCAAATCATTATTCAAATTCAATCGCAAGTCACGGATCAGACGCAATTGGCTGAAGGGCAACCGCGAGTACATACAGCTTCTGCCGAATATATCTATGAAATGCAGCTTGAAGAAGAAGACCTCGAACAAAGACAAACACAGCTGGATATTTGGCGAAACATTTTTTATCCCTATTACTTACCCTCTACAGCAGGGCAAGCTGTATCCGCCGATACTTGGGTTCGAAAATTGTTTGAAGTCGCCGATTTTCAACGCGTACGTCCATCGTTTGATTATCTCGCTTTTGAATCGGATGACTTCTTGCAATTCGGGTTTGCCAACAATGTCCTGCAAGATTTTCAAGACGGCAGATTTTTAGATTTTCGAACAAAGCCGATTCTTAATTGGCTGCATTTCGATGGTTCCTTTTTCTTTAATCATGGGGTCCAGATGGAAGGACAGGGAAGCGGGCAATTTTCGTCAAAAAGTCTGCTTGCGATCCAGAATGATGGCGGACAGCCTAGTAACGGGTTGAACGTGATCAAAGACATCTTCTTGCAAGCCGGTTTAGGAATGTATATCGATTTGGGCAGTCGAGCTGGCAGTCGCTTGGTCCTCTCACAAGCATATACGGATATCCTTGCTGGAAACGTATGGATCAACAACACCAATAGTTCGGCTTCGAGAGTTGAGCAAGAAGGGGTTCTCTTTGCTGAAGGCCATCTAAATGTTTCCGTAAATTCACCGGATGCGGGCACTGGGTTAGGCGAATTAAATAGCAATTATTTTAATTTTTATCATCGAGAAGCCACGAAACAGAATCCTGCGGCAGATGGTAGTTTGACGTTTATGAAGCCGTCGATGGTTCTGACGAGCAGCAATTTTTATGCGGGACCAGTCACGGAAGGCTCGATCGTGCATAGTACCGAAGATACGGAACGAAGGATTACTGTTTATGGTGATTTTATGCTGACGAATACGATGATGCCTAGTGGTGGAACAATCGATGATTTCTCGTATTTTCAGAATCAAAATCAATTCACAGTGCCCCATGACCCGTCAAGAATCACATTGGATGGCAGCAATACCATAATGGAGGTTCACGGGCTTTCATTTATCGATGCGCCGAAAACTGCTCGTAGATTGGCATTAGCAGAAGCCGGCAGTTCAGCGGTTTTTGATTCTTATTATGAAGATCCAGCGTATTGGAATCAAATCACCTTAAAAAATGGTGCCCAGCTGATCTTGGGTCATACAGGCGTTGAACCCTTTCATTTAGCTGTGGATAGAGAGTCGACCTTTGTCATGGAAATACTGCCAGATTTGGCATTATTTGACCCGACTTTTTTAGCAACAGGGGCTCATAACCGTCGTCTTGAAGGAACGGTCGTTCTTGTACCTTACTATATGGATGACCAGGTGGAACTAGAAAATCAACTGCAACAATTAGGCGTCAATTATCGCGTCCGCGACTTTGAAAGTCAGGCGCAACCGGGGGAGGTAACGATCCTCAGAAGTTTTTTGGATCGAAACATGTGGTCTGATGATGAAGCATATTTAACCGTTACACGAATGTTTGACTATATCAACAAACTCGATTATTGAAAGGAGGGCGCCAGTTGCCGCAATCAAGTGAAAGAACGCCACGTAGAAAACCTAGAAGGCCTCTCAAAAAGTCAGAGAACACCACAAGTTCAACCACTGCTGAGAAAACACAAACAGGCAACCTGTTTGACTTAGAGATCAGCTCAGAGGTTTTGTCCTTGATCCCCCGCTCGTTTGCCAAACAGCACAGCGTCTTTCCATTAGAAAAAAAAGGCAACCGCTTGACCGTTGCGATGGCAAACCCTGGGGATTATGCGGCGATCAATGAAATGCGTTTAATCACTGGGTTATTGATTCGTCCGCAAAAAGCCCACAATGCCGATATCCAACAACTGATCGTTCGCGATTACCCTTCTGAGATCAGTTTGGATGGCTTGAGCGACTCTCTCGTTGAAACCATCGACCCAGAAGGCGACTCAAAATTAGATGATTCGCCGATTGTCAAATTGGTCAATACCCTGCTGCAAGATGCGGTGGATCGGGGCGCCAGTGATATCCATTTCGATCCCCAAGAAAAAGGATTAGTCGTCCGCTTACGGGTCGATGGGGAGCTTCGCACCCATGAAAACTTGCCTAAGAGTATTCAGACTGGTGTTACTTCACGACTGAAAATCATTTCCTCCTTGGATATCACCGAAACACGTGTGCCACAAGATGGTCGGGCAATGATTCGTAACGGGGGCAACGTGGTTGATTTACGGGTCTCGGTTTTACCTGTCATTCATGGGGAGAAAGTCGTGATTCGGGTGTTGGATCGCTCCAGTGGCATTCGGCGCCTAGATGAGTTTCGCTTTGAACCGAAGGTATTGGCAACCTTTAAAGCGATTTTGCATAAACCCCACGGGATCATTCTTGTCACTGGGCCGACGGGATCAGGGAAATCATCTTCCTTGTATGCGGCGCTGCAAGAGTTGAACACGCCGGAGATCAATATTATCACCGTCGAAGACCCAGTAGAGTTTCAGCTGCAAGGCATCAACCAAGTGGCAGTCAACAGCAACGTCGGTTTGACCTTTTCCGCTGGGTTACGATCGATCTTGCGGCAAGACCCTAATGTCGTGATGGTGGGAGAGATTCGAGATGGCGAAACGGCGGAGATTGCGATTCGGGCTTCCATGACCGGGCACTTGGTATTATCCACCCTGCATACCAACGATTCCGTCAGTACCATCAATCGCTTAGTCGATATGGGGGTAGAACCGTTTCTGGTCGCCAATGCGTTAGAAGGCATCTTAGCTCAACGGCTCGTCCGAACCCTTTGTTCTTCTTGTAAGACAGTAGGACCAGCCAGCGACAAGGACAAGCAGTTATTTGAATCCTATGGCATCACGGTCACGGAACTGGCACAACCCGTTGGCTGTCCAAAGTGTGGCAATACAGGATTCAAAGGGCGAATGGCCGTCCAAGAGCTGTTGACGATCGATGCTAAGCTGCGCCGGATGATCACGAACAAAGCGACCAACGACCAGCTGATGGATTATGTTCAGGAACGAAAGATGCGCTTTTTGTTGGATGATGGGTTAGACAAAGTGCAACAAGGCTTTTCCACCATCGAAGAAGTCTTGAAGGTGGTCGCTGCAGAAGAGTGAGGCGCTGATTGATTTATCGGTGATCCAGGGATCACCGGAGAACTACATACATTGTTTTAGAAGAAAATGCACATAGAAAGGGGCTGGTTTAATGGATCAAACGAGAGTGGCAACACAAGAGCGAGCAACCAAAAGGGCGACGAGAGAAAAAACAGCTCCGACCCGTACCCGCATTCGGGAAAATCGTGAACTGAGAGAAAAAAAACGTGCCCACAGTCGCCAGAGCGATCAAGACCGATCTGTCTCGACGCGGGAGATCATTCAAAAAGCAGAACGGCAAGCAGTGACAAAAACGACGACTGCCAGCAGTACACAGGGCGTCAATCGCAACGAAGCGGCGCAATTTGCTGCCATGTCACCTAAAGAGCGGATCGATCATTGGTTGATGATCGCCGTCGAACAAAAAGCATCGGATATCCATTTAGTCGAAGGCGTACCGCCGATTTTTCGTCGCCACGGCGACTTGCTACCGATCGAAGGGGTTCCGACCATCGACACCAAGGACATCGAAGCCATTGCCGAAATCCTTTGCAACCAACGGCAATGGGAGGAATTCAAGGGAAAAGGCGAGACCGACTTGGCCTACGAACTAGGCGACATCTGTCGCTTTCGGGTCAATATTTTCCGCCAAAAAGATACCGTTTCGATCGCCTTGCGGCAGATCCCCATCGAGATCCCGAAGCTAAGCAAACTCGGTATGCCGACCGTCTTGCGGACTCTGATCCATAAAAGCCAAGGCTTGTTCTTAGTTACAGGGCCGACCGGTTCAGGGAAATCAACGACACTGGCTGCGATGCTGGACTATTTGAATGATACCAAAAAGACGCATATTTTGACGTTGGAAGACCCGATTGAGTACATCCATAACCACAAAAAAAGCATCGTTGCCCAGCGCGAAGTCGGCAGCGACACCATGTCCTTTGGCAATGGCTTACGAGCTGCCCTGCGTCAAGATCCAGACGTCATCTTAGTAGGGGAGCTACGAGATTTTGAAACAATCTCGATTGCTTTGACGGCAGCGGAAACGGGACACTTGGTATTAGGAACCTTGCATACGTCAAGTGCCCCAGCGACTATTGAACGGATCGTCGATGTCTTTCCTGCCGATCAGCAGACTCAGATTCGTACACAGCTTGCTGGCGCATTACTAGGGATCTTCTCCCAGCGCTTGCTGCCAACGATCGATGGCAACGGACGGGTAGCAGCAACCGAAATGATGCTCAATACCCGAGGGATCGCCAGCTTGATCCGTCAAGGGAAAACCCACCAGATCCATAATATGCTGCAGATGGGAAAAAACGAAGGCATGCATACCATGAGCGCTTCTTTAGAAGAACTCGTTGCTGCGGAACGGGTCGATGCCGATGTGGCAGATAACTTGATGGAGGAAGGGGGCGAATAGCCGATGGCACTCTTTGCCTATCAAGGCACCAATGTCCGAGGCGAAACGTTTTCTGGCAGCTTACGTGCCAATTCCTCCGTTGAAGCCCGCCAAAAGCTGCGCCAAAAGCATATCAAAGTCAACAGTTTGATCGAACAGCCAGAAACCTTGGCGAATAAAGAGATTCAACTCTTTACAAAAGTTTCGTTAAAACTGCTGGTAGGGTATTTGCGCCAGTTTTCGACATTGATCGCTTCGGGGATCACGATTGTTGATGCCTCACGAATGCTGGAAGAGCAACAAAAAAACCCGAATTTCAAGAAAATTCTTGGCGAAGTTCGGGATGAGATTGATAGCGGACGCCCGCTCTCAGAAGCCTACAAAGATCATCCCAATGCCTTTCCGACACTTCTGACCAGTGTCATCGCTGTTTCGGAGATGTCTGGATCACTGGAAGGAAATTTGAAGGATATGGCGGATTACTATGAAAAAAGCGCTGAAAACCGCAGCGGGATCGTCACAGCGATGGTCTATCCGATTATTTTAGTGATTTTAACCTTTATCGTGGGGATCATTTTATTGGTGATGATCGTACCGATGTTCGTGGAAGTATTTGAAGGATTTGATGCGGATCTGCCGACGATCACCGTCGTAACGATGGCGATCAGCGAGTTCCTTCAGACCAGAGGGTGGGTTTTAGCCGTCTTGATCGTCGGATTTTTCGTCGGACTGTGGATCGCGCGACGCAATCCAACCTTCGATTTCGCTTTTCAAAGTTTTCTATTACGTATTCCGTTGGTGGGCGATATGATCACCAAAAATAGTTTTTCATTATTTATGACAACCATGTCGACACTGCTTAGCAGCTCTGTCGGTATGGTGACCGCCTTGAATATGAGTCGGGATGTCGTTTCCAATAAATACATCAAGCGAATCATCGATAATTGTGCCTTTCAAATTGAAGAAGGTGGCAAGATGAGTGATATCTTTCGTGGCAACATGATGGTCCCGATGTTAGTGACCCAGATGGTCGAGATTGGCGAAAGTACTGGTTCCCTAGAGGACATGCTGAAACGATTGAGTATCATCTATCAAAAAGAAGTTGATGAAACCAGTAAGCGACTGAAAACGATCATGGAACCGATTGTCATCTTGATAATCTGTGTGATCGTTGGCTTGATCGTTGCGGCGATCATGATCCCGATGTTCGATTTATTCGGTGCGATCCAAGGGTAATGAATTTTGGTATTATCAAGCCACCTAGACGGCTTGTTTAATATATATGGAAGAAACAGGAGGAGTAAACACACTATGATTGATGCAATTTTATCAGAAGAAACAACGGACAATCGATTGAATAAATTATTGAAAGACGAGCGCGGCCTCTCCTTGGTCGAGTTGCTGGCAGTAGTCGTTATCTTAGCGATCATCGCTGGGATCGGGGTTATTGCGATTGGGAACGTGATTCAAAATTCACGGGAAGATGCAGCTGTTGCAGATGTACAACAAGCATTTTCAGCAGCAATATTGTACCAATCAACGAATCGTACATTAAACAATGGAACAGCAGGAGCAGCAAATTTTGATTTGGCAGATGTGATTGAAGACGGCTTGTTGAGTGCAAATGCGTGGACATCAGTGTCAGCAAATGCTCCAGGCACAGTCCAATTCTATGTTTCAGCAGATGGTGAACTTACAATGTTTGTTCCAGGTGATGTTTTGAGAGCAGGGCAAGTAACCAATGATCCTGTGGGAGCAGCAAATGCTGGTTATAGTCAGAGTCAAATCAATGCTTTAACACGAGATGATCTATTTACACGACCTTAAGTCACTAACCTGACCTAAGGTGTATGGCAACTCAACCCCCAGGAAAAAAGGAGTTTTTTATGAACGAAATTTTGCAACAGATCCCAATGGGCCTAATCATTGGATATCTTTTCATCATAGGAATGTGTCTAGGTTCTTTTCTCCTAGTGGTTGGTTGGCGGGTTCCCAAAAAGGAATCCCTGCTGACTCGCTCGCACTGTGATGACTGCCAACAGACATTAGGTGCAAGGGACCTCATTCCAGTTTTATCATACCTTATTTTAAAAGGCAAGTGCCGTAAGTGTCAAAAAAAGATCCCGCTGATTGCTTTTCTTTATGAAGTGTTGATCGGCATGCTATTTACGGGTACGACCTTGCTGTTTTGGGGCACTGCTGAAGTGATTGCCGCTTGGTGTTTATTAGCCTTATTAGCCATTATTTCTGCCAGCGACATCTTCTATCAGCTGATCCCCAATAAAGTGTTAGTCCCTTTTTTCGCCGGAGGGATCGGTTTACGGTTGATCCAACCGCAAAATGAATTTTGGTGGTATTGGCTCGTTGGCTTCTTTGCTGGCTTCTTGCCATTGTATATCTTAGCGGAGCTCAGTAAAAAAGGCATGGGTGGCGGCGATATCAAATTATTTGCCGTCTTAGGCGTGTATATCGGCCCAGTACAAGTCTTGACCGTTTTATTTGTCGCTTCTTGCTTGGCAGTGATCTTTTACGTGATCCAAATGCTACGGGGCAAAGTCAAAAGCCGCTACATTGCTTTTGGTCCCTTTATCGCCATTGATACCGGCATGGTTTATCTTGGCAGCGGCTGGTTCCTTTGAATTGGGTTGCTGACCTTGGCGTTTGCTTGATTTGCTAAGCAAGCGTTGTACATAGAAATAACGTTGGTTCCTTCATATAAAACCAACAAGAAGAAAGCAGGTCCTCGTATGTTTGGCAAAAAAACAATTCCCCGCTTAGTAGGGATCGACATCCAAAAAAACTGCATCCGTTACTGTACCAAAAAAGGTGACCGTCTCAAATACGGCGAGCTGGTTGTGAATGGTACGATTTTTAAAGATGATAAGCTGCGCAATCCTGATAGTCTTGAAGCCGCCTTCAATGAGATTGCCAAACGCTTGGGATTACGCACGATGTGTGTGGTGATCACGGCACTAAATTCTCGTCTGCTGATCAAACAGATCCCAATCGGTAAGATGAACTCGGAAAAAGAGATTCGCGAGTACTTGTATTTTGAATTGGGGGAGTCCATCTCTTTGCCTTTTGAAAACCCGATTTTTGATCTACTGATCCTTGGTAAAGGCAACAAGGAAAAAGCACCAAAAGCACAAAAGAAAAAAGCAAGCAAGAAGGAAGAAAAAGCAGAGCCGCAAGCTGTGGTCATCCAGCGGAATCGGTTTACCATCAATGGCAATGTGCCAGTCGTGGTCACATCAGAGCCGATTTTGATTCAACTAGGCGATACATTGAAAAAAGGCGGCCATCAGTTGATGGGCGTCGATTGCAGTTTTCTGGCGTATAGTCGCATGTTTCAGCGACAGATCAACTGGAGTGAAAATTTCGTGCTGGTCGAGTTAGATGCTGGCATCGCTAATATCACCTTTTTTGAAGAATTGGTGCCGACTTACGTGCAGTATGAAGATTATAATCAAGCCAACTGGAAATATATTGAAAAAGCCCAATCTGTGCAAGTGAACTTTAGGGAAAGTGCGGAGATCCAAGCACTGGAAGGGTTAGCAGAAACCTTGAATTCGGTGATTGCTTACTATTATCAGGAAATCTCGCCTGATTGTGAATTGAAAAAAATCTACTTAGTCGGCGGTCATCCAATGCTGCGGAAAGAAGTCCAAGAAATATTTCATGAGTTGTCTTCTTTGCCGGTCAAAACGATTTCCGCAAAAGTAAGTGAAACCAGCAAGAAAAAAATTCCCGACCGCTATATCTTGGCTGCGGGATTAGCGACGAAAGAGGTGTAACCATGAACATCAATCTATTGCCTAATAAATTTATCCGTAATCGGGCGTTTGAAGTCATTCTTTCGGTTTCGCTTCTCCTTTCGCTAGTAGTCGTTGGGGTTTGTGGGTTAGGCTTTTGGTATTATCAAAGGCTGGTGACCAATAATCAAAGCAGTATCATGTCTAGTCAAGCAGAGCGCATCGTTTTCCAGCGTCAGTTAGAAGAGATGCTGGCATCAAAATCACAAGAGCTACAAGAATTCATCGTCCTGCAAAAGCAAGAGAAATATTTCACGGCTCCCATTATGGAAACCTTTGAGGAAGTGGCATCAGGGATCGATGTGACCATCAATTCGTATAATTTGCTGCTAAATGGTGAGGGGACAATGTCCGAAACAGCCCAAGACGGCACACCATTGTTTCCTTCGGTGAACTTGGCGGTCCAAGGAGATGTTTATGAAAGTCTGATTCGCCTTAAATCGGCTTTTGAAGCAATTGATTGGGTACATCATGTGACTTATCAATCTTTTTCTCATAGTTCAACGCCGCAAGATGGGCGCATCACTGTCTACCTCTCACGAATCGCTGCACCACAAGTGATCAGTGAAGAGAGCGAAGAGGAAAGCGAGGTGGAAGCGGATGACTAAAGTCTTTTTCTCCAAAAAACACATCATCATCTCCGCGGTAATTGCGTTAGTTCTCGCTACCTCAGTACTCATTTTCTGGCTATTTTTACTGAATCCCAAACGTGCCGAAGGGATCGAATTGGCTCAGGAATTAGCTGGGATCGAAGCTGAGATCCGTGACATTCAGGAACAGCTGGTCTACCTGCAAGCGGAACCAGACCTTCTTTCCTCAGAGACGGTCAATGAGGTGCCAATCATTCCCAATGGTATGGCGATCGAGTCTTATTTTACCGATCTCGCTGCCCTTGAAACGGAATTGCCGATCACGATTTTGCAATCGACCTTTAATGAAGAGATGCTTTACCCTACACCAGAACAACTGGCGGATCAGACCGGTGACAATCCTTTGGCTACGCAATTTCGGGTCACAAGGATCGGCTTTGACCTCCTGAGTGAGACGAATGAAGGAATCGTGCGTTTTATTGATCGGATGGAAAACCTGAATCGCTTTTTAAAAGTGGAATCAGTCGAATATCGGCAAGGAAGTAATACGTCAGGAGCAGATGCGTTTTCGGCAAGTGTCGTTATCAAGCTGTATTATCTATCGAGCTTTGAAACGGGACAAGAACTGTTGGAGTAATCAAAGGAAAGGGGTGCCTAGATGAAATCATTTACTGTTCTGGCGACTGTCTCGAAAATCAAATTGGCTACCGCTGCATTAGGGGGCTTTATCGTAATTTCTATCTTGTATGCGGTCTTTGCTATCCATGGTGGCAATTCTTATGAAGTGTCCGGTCACTTTGACCCAGAAACAGGACAATATGTATTGACGATCGAATCGGAACAAGCCGCTGGCGAGACGCTTTTCTTGATGGCAAATCATGAAGCGCTGGTGTCATTAGAAATGTTTGAAATGCTTGAGCTTGAGGAAGCGACCTTGCATCCAGCTGAACAAGAGGGTGTTTATGGTGTGGCGATCGAAGTGGCGCCTACGGAAGAAACGTTGTCCTTGGCATTACCAGTTTCTTTAGGAGAAGAAGAAGCCATCGAATTTGTCCTTAAGCGGGGAAATCGGACGCTGCAAAAAATCGCTCCGCCTTCTCTCGAGGAACGACAAGCCTTGCGATTGGAAGCTGACAAGGCTGTAGAAGAAGTAGCCTTGCTTGACATTCAGCAGCAGGAAACCAATGAGTCAGCGGCAGTCGAACTGCTTTCAGAACGGGTGACGCAAGGAGAGCGTGCCGAAGTTTCGGACTATCAAGCGCTGCGGGATGCTTTTAGTGATTCATCGATCTCTGAAATCGTGTTTCTCGCTGACATTACCGCTGATTATACGGATGAGGCCAACAATCGTTTAACAGCGTTGGATCGGTCGGTGTCCATCGATGGGAATGGCTTTACCTTAACCACACCGAAGCGTTTCAACACGAACGGGACACCAAACTATAGCACGAATCCTACTGGACGTTTCTTTGAACTGACGACTACCCATGATCATCAGCCAGCGGTCTTTGAGTTGAAAAATATGACGATCGATTTTCAGGGAAACAATCTAGGATTAAACGCGTTGATCTATCAACAATCGTTGGCAGCCTCAGCTTTTTGGACGGTCAAAATAGAAAATATCGAGGCAAAAAGTGGTGTGCTAGAGGGAAGTACAGGCAATAATTTCCTTTATTTGCAACAAGGAAATCTCGAGATTCGCGGAACGTTCCATTGGGTGGCTCACAGGAACCCAGCCGCGGGCAACAGTTCAGATACTGGCAGCTTTAATGTCAAAAGTGTCTTGATCACAGATGAGGCGGATGTCAAGATCTCAAATACGCAGCCGATTTTTCGGCTCCGACCAGACAACAATAATATCTCAACCTCGTTTCGGGTCAATAAGGGTTCCAAAGTAGATCTCTATAGTGTCCAGTGGCAAGCAATTTGGGCAAATCTCGAAGGACGTACTAACGAGGTGATTTTTGAAGTCGATGGAGAAGGCACGGTCTTAAATGCCTCGTCACAAATGAATTTAGCGGGAGCGAACGGCGCAATCATTTCCTTGATTGGACAACGGGATGAAACGCAAAATAAGTTTTCTCGTACGATTATTTCTGGTGGTGCGGTCGTAAACTCCTATTCTAGAGCGCCTGCTCCCACGAGTGGTGTACCGAGAGGAACCACTGCTTTTGTCAATCAAATTTCAAAAGCGGGATCGACCACCAAACTCGGCGGCAATGTGACGGTAACTGGGGAAGGGTCGCAGTTTAATATGTTTGGTGATGGGCAACATCATGAGTATGGTTCAGTTATGCGGTTTCGCTTAGTCGGGGAACAGACCTTTGTGCTTGCCGACCAAGGGAAAATGAATATCGTCAAATACCACGGAAATGCGGCTGCAGTGCGGATGTACGGGCGGAACAACGAGTTCTATGTGGAGTCAGCCGGTCAGTTGAATATCTTTAACCATGCAGGCACCAGAACTGCGGCAGATGATGGCATCTATATTGATGAAACAGGTTTTGCCGTATTTGATCAGTAAAATGATGAAGAACGAGAATTTGACCCATCTGCTGATTCCACCATTACTGCCAGTAATGGCTCAGATACGGCTGGTCGACAAGGCATTCAATTTCCTCTTGATGGCAGTGGAACTTCGGTTTTTCATGCACAAGGTGAAAACAGTCGAATCCATATCTATGCACATCGTGGACCTGCTGTTTGGATGCAAGGCGGAGAAGCCGAGTTCTTAGCTGGAAAAGACGCGACTTTTCGAATGGAAGGTCGGACCCTAGGTGCAAATAATGGAATAATCAGTTCGGTTGCCAGAAGCAATTTTGTGATTGATGAACCACTGTTTTATGACTTCCGAAATAATCGTCCGAATGGCGGACAAGCTTTTTCTAATTCGAACCGTAACAGTACCTTTACGTCTAATCGTGTTGGACTAGCGGTTTGGGAAAAACGCAACGAAGTGAATCTAGATGGTGATCCGGACAATTTCTGGAATCCATTGAGCTATCAACTAGGCAATGTCAATTTTGCACAAATCGTTAGTCCGCAGCCGGGAGAGCCTTTTTCAAATGAGTTCAACAGTACGACTTTTAGGGGCGGGAATGCCTACACGCGATTTTCTGCCAATAATTATCCGCCAATGATCCAGCACTTAGTGACCCCGACCAATGCCGACAAAACCTTTTATGCCAAAGCGGTCGTTCCGTATGAATACACGGGGGCGATTCGCGATGCTTGGGATGATGAGGTCTGGGTAGAAGTTGCTTTGAAGGACGAAGCAGGCAACCAGCTTGAAA
The DNA here is from genome assembly GCF_002850555.1 of Enterococcus sp. CR-Ec1. Lineage (NCBI taxonomy): Bacteria > Bacillati > Bacillota > Bacilli > Lactobacillales > Enterococcaceae > Enterococcus > Enterococcus sp. CR-Ec1. The sequence goes on along the minus strand of NZ_CP025223.1, from coordinate 2,359,904 downwards.
CGCAATGGCTTTCCTCCAAATCAACTGTCGATGTTTTTGGTGAGGTGCATAATGGTGTGATCGCATGGACGCGGGACGACTTTTTCAAGACAGGTCAACGTTTTGAAGTGCTGCGTGCCCACCGAGGATTAGACCCAACGATGGAGGATGTTGATGATTCGATTTTCATTCATGCAACAGAAGAGAGTATTGCCGCTTTGCCTGATGCCGTCGTCGTGGATGTACGACCACCGACTGGTCTGCAAGTGGCAGAGGATCAGGTCTTTAATGAACGGACGACAACAGTTTCGGGGATCATGGATTTTCATTCTCCGCAAGACGACCAGCCAAAAGAGCGAGTCGCCATTTATGCGAGTACCGCGCAAGGATTGATCCGTGATGCTTCAGGTGACCCATATGTCATTACGCTTGATGCCGAACAAGGCAACTCCGTGCCATGGCAGTATCAATTACCACGTCGCCTTGATCCTGAAGAGGATGTGTATATCGAATTTTACGCGAAAGATTTTGCAAATGATCGTTACGACGATTTCGTAGGAACCTTACCAGATACGACCACGACGGAACCCAATGGTCAGTTGGGGAGCACGAATCCGTCCGCCAGCGATTATGAGGACTATTTAGGGTATCGTGATGCCATTGGCGATGAACGTTTCCCACCAGCGCTCTCCTTTGAAGTCACCAGTATTCGACCTTCTGACCCATCGATTACGTTGCGAGTACCGCAAAGCTTTGATCGTGATGAAGAAGGCAATCCGATTATCACCGTCGGCAATCAATTGATCTTGCGGACGATCGTAGAAAGCAACGATGCGCGAAATTCTGGGAAAGACGATATTGAGAATGCTGTCGTGACACTAGATATCTCGCCGAATTTATTGACGTTCTTAAATGTCGATACGCTCGTGTACCAAGACAATATAGCCTCGTCTAGTCTTTCTGGCGATCGTATCACGATCCACTTAGAACGACCAATCGCACCGGGGGATCGCATGGAATGGAACTTGACTGCTCGAGTGGATGAACAGGCAGCTGCTGGTAATGTTCTGACCCCGGTAACGATCAACGGTAGAGTTTCGGGGAATCAGCCAGAGACGGAAAACATTTTGATAGGGGAAGACAGTCTCACGCTTCAGACCGGCACACGCGCTGTCACTGGTGAGTTGATCAATCTTGCTGTTCATAACAATCAGCTGCAAATTTTTTATTCCAATCTTAGTACCTTTGACGTCTATATGGATGGCACCTTTTATCGAACATACAACGTGCAACAAAGACCCGTAACGGATTCTGTCACCCTTGACATTCCTGTTCATGACATCCGTAATTTGATTTCTGTGCGCTACAAAGATGAAAATGGCGCAGACCGTGTTTCTTATTGGAACAATATCTGGGACTTCATCGATTAAACGTGAACAACCTTTTTTAAAACAAACAGAAGAAGAACAGTCTTTCACTGCTGGATCCGCTTGTTGCTGACCGAATTGCCTTGGTCAACAAGCGGGGAGCTATGTAGGAAAGACTGTTTTTTTGTGGGGAAATGACTGGAGGAAAAGCCGAAAGCAGGGTTTTTGTTCCGCAGGTTTTTTCGTGCTAGACTAAAAAGCAGAAGCACGTGAAGCAACAGCAAAACGAAGGGAACAAAGAAAGGACGTGCCGCAATGGCAACAACAGCCAAAGAAACCAAAGTACATGATGTATTTGAATCGATCGCTTCCCGTTATGATCGAATGAACGGTATTATCTCCTTTCAGCTCCACAAACGGTGGCGCAAGGACACCATGAAACGGATGGCAGTACCAATGGGTGCGGAGATATTAGATTTATGCTGCGGGACCGGGGATTGGGCGTTTGCTTTAAATGAAGCGGTCGGTCCGACGGGGCAAGTGACCGGCGTTGATTTTAGCGAAGAAATGTTAACGGTTGCCAAAGCAAAGGCACAGAAAAAGCAACAAACGCAGATCCAGTGGCAGACCGGCAATGCGATGGCATTAAGTTTTCCAGACGCGCACTTTGATTATGTGACGATCGGGTTCGGGTTGAGAAATGTCGCGGATCGCCAACATGTCTTGGCGGAAATCCATCGGGTGCTGCGCCCAGACGGGAAAATCGTTTGTCTCGAAACATCACAGCCCACACTGATCGGCTGGCGGCAACTGTTTACTTTTTATTTTCACCATGTCATGCCGTTATTTGGCAAATTGTTCGCCAAAAGCTATCAAGAATATTCCTGGCTCCAGGAGTCTGCGCGGGATTTTCCTGACAAGGAGGCATTGAAACGGGAGTTTCAGGCAGCTGGCTTTGATGTGTTGCAAGTCAAAAGCTATGCAGGAGGTGCGGCGGCGATGCATATGGGCGTTAAACCTCAAAGCTAACGGCGTTTTTTTTCGATAGAAGAGCGACGAAATGAAAGAGACCATCAAGCGGATTGATGGTCTCTTTGCGTTGAGCAATTCAGAAAGTCTGTACGAGTTATTTTTTGTTTGGTCGTAAAACGATGTTGGTGTATAACCAGATGGTCACCACGTAATAAATGGCATAGAGAGCAATAAAGATGCCAAAGGGCAGCCATAGATCGTGGTACGGATCGATCATCAATGTTGTGAACATTTGTAATCCGAACAAGACATGGATCATCCCTAAGATACCAGGAACTAGGAAGAGCACACCAATCTCTTTGCGGATCGATCCTTTCAATAAGCTAGTCCGGGTTCCGATTTTTTTCAACATCGTATAGCGTTGAATGTCGCTGTTGGCCCCAGAAAGAATTTTAAACATCAAGCAGCTTGCTAACATCGTCAAGAAGGCGATCCCCAAGAAAAAGCCCATAAATTCAAAACCGGAGAAGAGACCATTATACGTGTCATAGACGAAGACCCGTTGCGAAAAATTCGTATCGGCAGTTTCAGTAGTATTGGTTTCTTGGTTTGTTTGCGCCAATTCATGTAATGCATCGTAACTTGCTTGAAAGTCTTTGACTTGCACCATTCGCAAGCTGGATTCAGGGGCATTGATTGTGTCAAAAGCGGTTTGATCGACAACTTGGATCTCTTTGCCTCGTTGTTCTGGCAAGAGGTAGCTACGCAATTGGTCCTGCGCGGTGATATCTTTGGCTAATTGGTCTCCCGACAGCTTGTTGTAGGTAACGTCGATACTCAACTGATTCGTACTGGTGCTGAGCAAGTTGTTCTTGTTGAATTGATCTTTATTGTAATAAAGGGTGTCGTCTGTTTCCTTCAGACTATAAGTGACATCAAGAGTCGGCTTTAAGGCTGCAACTTTTTCGTCAGAAGCATTTTGGGCATTATTCAAATACAAGTCATAAGGGGCAACGGATTTTGCCATAATTGGGATCTCGTTTTTGAAGCCCAGACCAACAGTCAAGGCACCTAATGCAAGAGCAAAGAGCATGGCTACCATCGATAGCATCTGCGTATAATCACGAATCCGAAAGCTTAGCTGAGACAAGGTGAAATTGTTTAACCTTTTCAAAGCAATGGCATCGGTCCTCTTCAGCAAAGATAAAATCGTGATGATCACGGAACGAAAGACAAGGTAGGTCCCTAAAATAATAGTAACTAGGGCAACACCGATCCCCACTAATTGGAATTTCATCAAGTCGCTCATCATATAATAACCGACTGCTAAAGAACAAATCCCTAAGACAGTTTGCAAAAAGAGCATGAAAGGACGTTGCTTGACTTGCGCCGGAGTGCTGGTTTCTCGTAACAAGGCTAAAATTGATTTCTTGGCAATTGCCCGTGCATTAAAGATAGCAGCGATCAAAAAGAGAATCGAGAAGAATGCAAGTGTCACGACTAATGCTTGTAGATTAAAGGCCGCATAATGGCTGATCTGTAAATTTAATTGGTTCACTAGTAAGGTATTGACACCACTGGCTAATCCAATACCTAGTAAAGAACCAACAGCAGTGGCGGCGATCCCGACCAAGAATGTTTCAATGAAAATCATTTGGGCGATCTTACGTCCTTTGGCTCCTAACATCATAAACATGGCATAGTCTTTTTGCCGCATCGCCATTAAGAAAGAATTGGCGTATAAAATGTAGGCAAAGGTGATGATTCCTAGTAAGACAGAACCAAAGCGAAAGATAAAAACCACCATACTGATGATCGAGTTGCTTTTTAAAAAGGCTTCATTGCTGGCCATTGATTCGAACATATAGAAGATGGCTGAGGCCATGACTAAACCAGAAAAGAGGACGATATAATCCTTCAACCGGCCTTTGATTCCGGTAAGTGATAATTTCCAAAGCATGTGTTCTTCCTCCTTATTGTTCCAAGTTTCCTAGAATGACAAGGATCTTGCGGTAAAATTCTTCCCGGCTTTGATCCTCACGTTTCACTTCTTGATGGATCTTCCCGTCCTTGATAAATAAAATACGTTGGCAATAGCTGGCAGAAAGGGGATCATGAGTGACCAATAAAATCGATACTTGGTCATTGGTATTCAAGTCGTCCATCATATTTAATAAGTCTTTGGCACTTTTTGAATCCAAGGCACCTGTCGGTTCATCCGCAAAAAGAATCGTTGGTTCCGTGATCAAGGCTCGAGCGGCTGCCACCCGTTGTTTTTGCCCACCTGAGATTGCTGCCGGATAGTTGTCGAGGATATGCGTGATAGACAAACGTTCTGCGACTCGTTTGATCCGTTGTTGGATGATCTTTGGTTTGACTCCTTGTAAAGAAAGGGGCACCGCAATGTTTTCAGAAGCTGTTAAGTTTTCTAGGAGATTGAAATCTTGGAAGATGAAGCCAATTTCACGGCTGCGAAAATCTGCCAAGGCATCGCCTTTTAGTTTGGTGATGTCGCTGTTGTTGATGCGGATCGTACCTTTGGTTGGATGATCCAAGGTTGAAAGAATGTTCAACAAGGTAGACTTACCGGAGCCTGAAGCTCCCATGATTCCGATAAATTCACCTTTTTCAATATCAAAGCTGATGCCTTTCAAGGCTTCGGTTTGTTTTTCGTTGGCTTTTCCGTAAACTTTAGTAAGTTCACTTGCTTGAATAATTTTTTCCATGATTAAGTTACGCTCCTTTTAATTGAGTTAGTGCTTTTGCGGGAATGTCTTTTTCTTTGACCTCTTCATAGCTGGTCACGCCTTTTTTCTCATTCCATGTAAGTTTCAAATAGGCTTCTTTACGCAAAGGCCGCTCTTGGAAACCATTGAAATCAAGGGTTTTGCTCTTGCCATTTTCGTCATAAGCCGGTAGTTCATAGTGGTATTGAGTATAGACATTGCCACTGTCATCTTTAGAAGTCGTCTTTTCGCCATCTGTCGTGATTTGGACATAATAGCTGTCGCCCCCCATGATGACTGATTCAGCAATTTGCAATGCACCAAATCCCACAAGCACGACAACTGCTAGTCCAATCAAAAATTTTTTCATAAATAGGTCACCTCGTTTTTTATTATGATGAAAGTATAACGCTAGTTTTCTGAAAAGGAGTGTGAAAAATCTATCAATAAACTTTCAATTTTGTCACGAGGAACGAACAAAAAAACGTTTCTGAATTGTGTGATCCACAAATCAGAAACGTCGTTTGCTTGTTACTCTTCAGTCATATTTTTTGCGAAACAGTTCAACGACTAGTTGTCCCTCATCATACATAATGGCGGCTTCATCGATCATTAATCCCAATAAATAGTAATCTTTTTCTTCATGGATCGTTTGATGACCGCCCAACAGTTCAACGTAATAGTTTTCCAAGGTACTGTCTCTTGGTGTATTGAGCATGTTGATAAAATGTTCTAGATCAGAGGGCTGTTCAGGGAAAGGGCCCTGCACGACTGCTTTGAAACCTTCTGCTTCAAAGGCCATCTCGCTCGTTATCTTTTGACAGTCATGGGACAAAAAGTAGGTGACTACTTCATCGACGATTCGTCGTGCCCGTTCTTTTTCAATCATTTTTTTCGCCGCCTTCTGATTTGTTGGTATTCATCTAACAATGGTACCATTGCCGCCGCGACAAATCCACTGGAAAAACCGTTATTGTATAAGTTCAATCCTCCATGTAAATAAGTGATATTTGTGACCAGTGCTGCATGGACGATGCCTGCTAAGATACCAGCTACAGGACCATAATACCCACTGATCGGAGCTAAACTTGTTCCAAAGATCGCTGTGAGTAATAAGCTGAAGGTGGATACATCAGAAGTCAAACCGACTTTGGTGGCTAAGACCACCCCAATCATCACGGGCAAACTATTTTTCCAATGGTTTCCAAAGGCACTGAAACCAATCACGGTCAATACAGCCCCTAAAAGTGGACCGGAAAGCTCGCCTTGCAGCAGGAAAATAAAGACTAACATCAAGAGCCCCATCATTGCCATGTTCATCATGGTGATTCCTAGTGAAAAAATTGTGACATAATCGGTCATCAGTTTCCCAGAAGTTTTAAAAAGATCCGTTAAACCTTTTATTGATCGTTTATTTAAAAAATAACCAATAAAAAACAAGAAAAAACAAAGGATGAGCAAGAAAGCCGTCAGATAATAGTGATAGTCAGTCGTCAATTGCTTGTTCGAATAGACTTCCATGTCGAATAATCGTAAAAAGCTAGTGAAAAACATAGTGATAATACCGGTGGCAAAGCCAATATTGTACAAAGAAAATCCTTGATGGAATTGTAAAAATTGTGCTGCCAGTGGGGGGAGTGTTAAGCCAATCAAAATGCCGATTCCATAACCTAACGCGATTCCTAGGGGCAAAGGTAAGCCTAAGCCAAATGCTAAGTAACTAATGACGGGTGAGGCAGCACTGCCAAATAAAGCGACAAGTGAGTACTGGGTTGAGGGCCGTTGCTGTATGTAAGAGTATAGATAGACACCCAAGGGAATGGGGATTGAGTTAAAGATGTTTTTTCCAAAAAAAGAAAAGCCGGATATGGTAAAGAAAGCTGCGATCATCGGACCACTAATAATGGTTCCTTGCTTTTTAGCAAGCAGGATACTAATCAAAGTCAATAAGCCGCTATTCAAAAAGGCGCTTCCGAGATTGCCGATTGCAAAATAATCAGAAATCAAATTGCTAGGGGCATTCAAAATAGCCAACGATCCTTGCCACAATGCCTGAGGCGGCGAGGTGAACAAGCCGAGTAGAATCAACACACAGCTGTAAGCCAGAAGCAACCGCTGAGTTAAGAGCTGTGAGATCGGTGCAAAAGGTTTCGATTTCGTTTGTAAGAAAATTCGTTTGTCTGACATAGTTTCACTGAACGCTCCTTTTTTTTCATAGTATCACATCTTTTCTCGTCTAAGAAGGTTTTTTTGACAGTTTCCACAAGGCGTTTTTCGAAAAATATGAGAGAAAAGGAACGTCATAAAAGAAAAACTTAAGAATATTTGAAAAAAAGCAATAGCGATTTATCAATGATTTTCGTCTTATTTTCAATAATTTCATAGATTGATGAAATTATTGACGGAAAGAGTTTTGAGAAAATTGTTATAATTTAGTTAATCTCGTTCAGATTTTCTAATAAAAAAGCCATTTTAAGATAAAAAAACTGTTTGCTTGGTTTTTTTATCAGTGAATCACAAATGAGGGGATTTAATAAGGAGGAAGAGTATGAAGAAAACGAAGTTTGGCATGATTACTTTATTGGCAGCGCTTGTTTTAGGGGCTTGCGGACAAAGTAACGGAGGTGGAACAGGTTCGACAGATACAGGAGAGTCGTCATCAGACGCTGCAGCATCAGATATCAGCACATTACCGTTAGCGGTAGTCAATGATGATGAAGTGATTGAAGGTGGAGTTTTAGACGTTGCTGTAGTAATGGACACCCAGTTCCAAGGATTATTCCAGTGGGAGTTCTATCAGGATGCCTATGACCGTGACTTTATGTTACCAAGTCATGAATATCTATTCTTACAAGATGAGGATTTTAAGATTATTGATGGTGGACCTGCAGACTTAGACTTGGATGTCGAAAACAATAAAGCGACGATCACATTACGTGATGAACTAAAATGGTCGGACGGGGTAGATGTTACAGCCGAAGATGTCATTTTTTCTTATGAAGTCATTGGTCATCAAGACTATGATGGCGTTCGCTACAATAATGACTTTACTAATATTGTTGGAATGGAAGAATACCATAGCGGTGAAGCAGATACGATTTCTGGGATCACAGCAGTTAGCGATAAAGTAGTTGAGATCGAATTTAAGGAAATGCATCCTGGAATGCAGCAATCCGGTGGAGCAATTTGGAACGCGGCATTACCAAAACATACCTTTGAAGGTATTGAAGTAGCAGATATGCCATCCAGTGATCCTGTACGGACAAACCCAATTGGTTTTGGTCCTTACAAGATGACGAATATCGTACCTGGGGAAACCGTAGAGTATGTTCCGAATGAACATTATTATGGGGGAACACCAACATTAGAAAAAATTGTGATGCGTAATGTTCCATCTGCATCGATCAATGAAGCACTAAATGCAAAACAATATGATTTAGTATTGAAAATGCCAACAGATACGTTCGATACGTATCAAGATATGGATGGCTACCAAATGTTAGGACGACCAGAACAATCATACACCTATCTTGGTTTTAATTTAGGAACATGGAATGACGAAACAAATAGTGTTGATTTTGATCCAAACGCAAAAATGGCCAACAAAGCATTGCGTCAAGCAATGGGCTATGCTATCGATAATGATGCGATTGGTGAGCGTTTCTACCATGGCTTGCGTTCAAATGGTACAACATTGATCCCACCGGTTTATGGTAGTTTGCACAGCACTGATGTGGAAGGCTACCACTTAGATATGGATAAAGCAAATCAACTCCTAGATGATGCTGGCTTTATCGATGTTGATGGTGATGGCTTCCGGGAAGATCCAGATGGCAATAAATTAACCATCAATTTTGCTTCAATGTCAGGTGGAGAAGTGGCACAACCACTGGCAGATTACTATGTCCAACAATGGCAAGAAATCGGTTTGGATGTCCAATACTCTACAGGACGTTTGATCGACTTCCAAGCATTCTATGACAAGTTGAAAAATGATGATCCAGATATCGATGTTTTCCAAGCTGCTTGGTCTACTGGATCAGATCCATCACCAACTAGCTTATGGGGACCAAATTCAGCCTTTAACTACACTCGTTACGAGTCTGAACGCAATACAGAATTGTTAGCAGCCATCGATTCAAATGATTCCTTCGACGAAGAAAAACGCAAAGAAGCATTTGATGCATGGCAAGAATATGCATTTGAAGAAGCGTTTGCTATTCCGACATTGTACCGTAACCAAGTTTTGCCGGTCTCTGATCGTGTCGCAAACTTTACGTGGGCATATGATCCAGATCATAATCCATGGGCGACTATCGGAGTGACTTCAGAATCTCGCTAATCGATTTGTTGAATCACTGAAATCAAAAGAGAACAACGCTTTTGTCGTTTTCTGAAAAGCCAGCTCAGTTTACTTCTATAGTTAACCGGAGGGATGAGTTGTGTAAAATCAAATCTGGGTCAGGATAAACCAGATACGTTTTAAGATTTTAGCCCGAAAACCAGTTAGGTCTACGCACCTAACTGGTTTTTTGTGTACAAGTTAGGCTAGCATTTGACTGAAAAACGCCTGTCCTTCAATAAGCAGACAGGCGTTTACGAAAAAGATAAATCATGTTTGTAAGGATATAGGATGATTCAAAGGGAAGAATGTTAAATGGAGATATTCGTCACGGTATGAATCAAGTTTTGCAGGTCATTTTTATGGTTCTGGTAACCGGCTTGTTCGATAACGATTAAGCTGTTTCTTAACACTTCTTTGTTTAATTGAGAAGATTGCAAATAGGAGTAAATTTCTTGATACAAGACTTGATGGATTTTCAAATAAAAATACAGAGGTGTATTAGGCAAGGGATGAGACAAAAGCAGAAACTTGTTAAGCAGATAGGAATCCTTACTTTCACTGGCAAAGGCGCAGCCATTTAAGATCACAACACTTAACAAATTTGCATAAAAGGGATCATTGGCGTAGTGAAGGATTTTTTTGATCCCATGATCTAAGTAATAACTGATGGTTTCTTGGTCAAAAATAAATAACAAATTTGAGAATAAGTTTAACTCAAAGCGCCCCCATGTTTCGATATCAAACAAGTATTGCTTTACCAGTTCAACTTCTTGGGTGTAAGCTCCTCGATTCATCAGAAATGATTCACGGTTGAGCAGCAGCAGGCCTTGGACATACAAAGAATAATAAAAAAAATTTTGTGTCTCAAAGTAGCGTTCCTCAAGGCTAGTCAAGTAGTCGATAGTCAGTGTTCGATCATAGTATCGGGTATAGAAATCTTGCACCAGCTGACGTTTTTGACCTGTGGCTTCGCTGTCGATCAACAGACTGAACTCATGAACCGTGATATTCATTTTGTCTAAGTAGTCAAACAAGGTTTGTGAAGAGAGATTTGTTTTGCGATTTTCGAAAGAAGAAAGGGTGGTGCGAGAGGAAATACCTTCGGCAAGCTTGGCTTGCGAGATTTTGCGATCTGTGCGCAGTTTTTTGATTAAAGAGCCTTGCTGTTTCATGGGGGACCTCCTTAATTGTGACGCATTTCTGAACAATGTGATTTTAATAACATGTTATCAAATATAATAGGGTATAGCAAATAATAAAGGAGGTCGTTTTTCATGGAATTTGAACCATTTGGTCCTTGGGAAATCAACCCATTTAAAAACTAGTACAGGCTTTCATTTAGAAACTTGTCATTGAAGGATCAGTGACAGATTGATAAATGAAATTTAGTTTACGTCCTGCTTTTTTCGCGGCGAACTGCGAACATTCTAAGCAGGAAAGAGAAGATCTTGAAGAATCGAAAGGTTATTTGGTTGATTCCCCCACTCAAAGAGACCTTTTCGTTTGTGGAAGTCATGAAACGCATGAATCGCGCAAGGTGGTCAGTCCCGTTGAATGTCTGTCATGCACCAGACCTTCCCCAATTTTCTGATTCTTTGTGATTGATCGTCTTTCAAGCATCATACTTCCAGCTATGACCGTAATGCACGAAGATTACGGTTTTTTGTGGTCTTATTGTGCTACACAGTAAACCTTGTATTTCAAGTGAACTAAAAGACCAAAGCTAGAAAAGAAATTCAGTGAGAAAGATAGTGAAAAAAAGTCAAAAACAAAAAAGAAAAACGTTTGCAAAAAAAGTGTTGACATTTTTTCTCAGAATGAGTACTATTATCTCAACGGAACACGAGAGTGTTCTCATTACTGGATTCGTTACTGTTCGGCAGGCAAGACCAGAGGAAAAAAGTGCATTGATTACCCAAAGTTTCTTGGGTTGTACACTTTTTTGCTTTGGTCTTCTTTTTTTGCTCCATTATTTCTATTCGCTAAAAAAGAACCGGTTCCAAGGTAAGGTCCAGTCATTGATCATCAAAGGAGGGGAGAAGTAAAACGCAATGAAGTGCCAGCTAGGTTTGACGATATCCTGCAGTACTGCCTGGAGCAGACATTTACCTCGTCACTTAATGGCAAGTCAGAGAAAGAAAAAAATACAAGACCTTCTGCATAGACGTCAAACGATGCAAAGCTGTGTATGCGCTATGCTGATCAAGGAGGATCGTTCGTGAAGATTATCAAGAGGATCAACAACAATGTTGTACTTTCAAAAGAAGATGAAGTTGAAGTGATCCTAATGGGAAAAGGGATCGGCTTTCAAACGAAACCGGGTGACCTGATTCCGGCTGAGCGAATCGAAAAAAAATACTACCCAGAAGATGACTTGACAGTGGAACATATGTCGAAAGTCATGACGAAGGCTGACGAGAAACAAATGGCCGTCATTTATGAAATCGTGCGTCTTTTTCGGGAAAGTGTTGGAACCGATTTCAATCCAAACGTTTATTTCACACTGATGGATCATATCTTGTTTGCCATCAGTCGTCAAAAGCAAGAAATTGTTTTGACCAATCCCATGCATTGGGAAATCAAGAAAATCTATGCCAAGGAATATGCGGTCAGTGTCCAAGCGGTCGAGTTGATCCGCAAAGAGCTGTATCCCGATTTTTCGCAAGAAGAAGCTGCGTTTATCACTTTGCATTTCGTCAATGCGCAAATTGAAAAAAGCGCCAATCAAAGTGCCTATGAGCACACCGAGTTGACCAACAATATTTTACGGATCGTTAAGTATAGCATGAACATCGAGTACGATGAGAATTCTTCCTACTTCCAACGGTTTGTGACCCACATTCGCTATTATTTAATTCGACAAAGTCAAGAAAAAGAAGAGCCAGTATTGGCTAATCCGATGATTGCCTTGGCTTTCAGCAGCTATCCGAAAGAAAAAGAAACCGCAGATTCGATCAAAGAATACTTATTTGAACAAAAGGGCTGGCATGTCAACGATATGGAATTGATGTATTTGATTCTGCATATCGGTAACTTAGCCGCTCACTCAAAATTAACCTAAGAATGGAAATGGATTCGTTACAGTTCGGCTGGCAAGACCTGCACTTTCTTACAATACTCGTTGAGGAGACCCGTCTCGTTTTTTATGGGTGATACTCCTGCTTGTTTATTGTAGAAATGGCCGGTCTTTTTATTTTTATTAAATGATCTATTAAAAAGGAGAAATCAAAATGGCAAAATATACTGAATTAGCACAAGACATTTTGGCCCATGTTGGCGGCAAAGAAAATGTCTCTTCTGTAAAACACTGTGTGACTCGCTTACGTTTCCACTTAAAAGACGAAAGCAAAGCAGACACAGATTATTTGCAAAAACGTGACGGTGTCGTGACCGTTGTCAAAGCAGGCGGACAATACCAAGTGGTTATCGGTAATCATGTGCCAGATGTTTACGATGAAGTGCTGAAAGTCGGCGGATTAGCCGATGGCGGCAGTCTTGATATCGACGAAGGCGACGAAAAGAAAGGCAGTTTGTTTGACCGCTTTATCGATGTCATCTCAAGCTTGTTTCAACCGTTCTTAGGTCCATTAGCGGCAGCCGGTATTTTAAAAGGGATCACGGCGCTACTTGCAGCAACTGGGATGGAAGCGACCAATGGAATCTATGTAGTAATGAATACCCTAGGCGATGGTTTGTTCCAATACTTACCTATGATCTTAGCCGTAACTGCTGCAAAGAAATTCAAGATGAATACCTATACAGCATTAGCGATTGCAGGTGCGATGGTCTATCCTGGTTTAGCAGAAAGCGTTGCTGAAGCGAGCAAAGTCTTTGGTCTAACCTTGACCTTACCAGCAGGTGGCTACTTTAATAGCGTACTGCCGATTATTTTAGCGATTTTTGTCGCTTCGAAAATTGAACAGTTTATGCGCAAAGTTACACCTGATGTAGTCAAAATGTTTGTGGTTCCTTTTGTAACGATTTTGATCACTGTGCCGTTGACCTTCTTTGTGGTAGGTCCAGTCGCAAATACAGCATCTAGCTGGATCGGTATTGCTTTCCAAGCGGTTTATGATTTCAGCCCAATCATTTATGGATTTGCTTTAGGGGCATTATGGCAAGTATTGGTAATGTTTGGTCTTCACTGGGGTCTTGTGCCATTGGCGATCATGGATATGGCGCAAAACGGCTCTTCGATTATTTTGACCGCCGCAGTGCTACCATGTTTCACGCAAACGGGTGTGCTAGCAGCGATTTGGTTGAAAACGAAAGAACCAAAAGTCAAACAAGGCGCAATGCCAGCATTGATCTCATCGATCTTCGGTGTGACTGAACCTGCGATCTACGGTTACACTTTGCCAATGAAAACACCATTTATCGTTTCTTGTTTAGTTTCAGGTTTCGTTGGTATCTACTTGTCAATCTTTAACGTCACTGGTTACGCAATGGGCGGTATGGGCATCTTCTTGTATCCTGCATATATCGATCCAGCAACAGGCAGCTTCCATAGCGTGATCCACTTAGCCATCGGTACAGTTATTGCAATCGTAGCGTCATTTATCATCATGATGTTATTGAAAGTACCAACTTTGTATACAACTGTTGATTCACCAGTCGACGGTCAAGCAACACCAGCAGCACCAGCACCAGAAGTAAAAACCGTTTCTGCCAGCGTCAAAGATGAAACAGTCAAAAGTCCAGTAACCGGTCAAGTGGTTGCTTTAGCAGATGTGGAAGACAAAGTCTTTTCTTCAGGTGCTATGGGAAAAGGGATCGCCGTTGAACCAGCGATCGGTGAAATCACTGCTCCAGCAGATGCAGAAGTCAAAATCTTGTTTCCAACAAAACATGCCATCGGCTTAGTCACTGAGGATGGGACAGAATTATTGATCCACATCGGCATGAATACGGTGGAACTTGAAGGCAATCACTTTACTGCCTACATCAACCAAGGAGACAAAGTCAAAGCCGGTCAAAAATTGATCTCATTTGATACTGAAGCGATTCGTGCGGAAGGCTATTCCTTACTGACACCAGTCATCGTCACAAACTCTAACGACTACAGTGACATCCAAACGACACAGTCAAAAGAAGTAACAGCGAACGACAATTTGATCGAAGTCGTAAAATAAATGCGTTTATCGGCACGTCGTAGGATCAGTAAGAATGCTTTCTTGCTGATCCGCTGTGTCGATAAATAAAGAAAAAGAAAGTAGGCTAATCATGACAGAAAAACAATTTCCAGAAGGCTTTTTATGGGGCGGCGCCACTGCAGCCAACCAATTTGAAGGAGCATGGAACGAAGGCGGACGTGGCCCAGCGACATCCGATACGGCGATCGCTGTCAAACCAGAAGACCGCAAAAACATGGCAGAATTTGCTGCACCAATGACTCGGGAAAAAGTCTTGTTTGCCTTAAATGACAAAGAAGGCTTGTATCCAAAACGTTGGGGATCAGATTTCTATCATCGTTACAAAGAAGATATCGCCTTGTACGCAGAGATGGGCTTTAAAACGTTCCGTCTGTCCATCGCTTGGTCAAGAATTTTTCCAAATGGTGACGATGTTCAGCCAAATGAAGAAGGTTTGCAATTTTATGACAACGTGTTTGATGAGTGTGCAAAATACGGGATCGAACCCTTAGTGACCCTCTCTCACTACGAAACACCTATCGGGATCGCGTTAAACTATGGCGGCTGGAAAAATCGCCAAGTGATCGATTTGTTCGTCAAATACGCAGAAACTGTGTTGACCCGCTACAAAGACAAAGTCAAATATTGGTTGACCTTCAATGAAATCAATATCATGGGGATCTCTGGCTATGTTGGCGGTGCCTTGTTATCTGAAGATGGCACGCAAAATCTTTCTGACATGTATCAAGCTGTGCATCATCAATTTGTGGCTTCTAGTTTAGCAACAAAATTTGCCCACGAAATCAATCCTGATATCAAAGTAGGGATGATGTTGGCACGGATGCAAGCCTACCCAGCTACACCAAATCCAGCAGATGTGATGGAAGAAATCAAGCGTGACCACGAGAATCTCTTCTTCTCTGATGTCCAAGTTCGTGGGAAGTATCCAGCGTATACGAAGCGCTTCTTTAAAGAAAACGGCATCGAAGTGACCTTCGAAGATGGCGATTTAGACATTCTTGCGCAATACCCTGTCGACTTCATGTCCTTTTCTTACTACATGAGTTCTATTGCCCGCCACAATCCTGAAGAAGGCGGCGAAGCAACGGCCGGCAACTTTTCTTTAGGCGAATCAAACCCTTACTTGGAAGCCTCTGAATGGGGGTGGCAAATCGATCCAATCGGCTTGCGTGTGACTTTGAATAACTTGTACGACCGCTACCAAGTACCATTGTTTATCGTTGAAAACGGCTTAGGTGCCTTGGATACGGTGGAAGAGGATGGTTCGATCCATGACAGCTATCGAATCGATTATTTGAAGGCGCATATCGAACAAATGTATGAAGCGATCGAAGATGGTGTGGAATTGATGGGCTATACGCCTTGGGGTTGTACCGACTTAGTTTCGGCTTCAACGTCAGAAATGTCGAAACGCTACGGCTTTGTCTATGTAGACGCGGATGATGAAGGAAACGGTAGCTTTGACCGTTCCCGTAAAGATAGTTTTTACTGGTACAAAGAAGTCATTGCTACCAATGGCGGTAGTTTGTTACAGGATTAAAAATAAACCAAAGCGGCTCTCAAAAAAGAGAGCCGCTTTTTTGTTGTGCTCAGTAAAAAAAGAAGAGAAAGGGGGTTAGCAGCTGCCATGCTAGAAAGATCAATGAAACAGTCAACGCCCATTTTTTCATTTTGGGCTTAGGCACAAGGGATTCGGGCATCAAATAGACGAGAGAGAATACTGTAAGAAAAAACAGCAGGGTCAGTGGTTGGACGACAAAGGTCAGCCAGTTCATAGGGTAAGCTCCTTTTATGAGGATAGATGATTTGTTCTTTTGTGTTATTATTTTGCAAATTCATTATATATTTAGTTCGTTAAAAAGGCAAGGAGCTCATGGAATAACGATCGTGTGCAGGAAGGGGGGAGAAAAACGAGTGGCACATCCTTGTATTTTGATTCGAATCTTTCTAGAGTAACACAGTAAGCTTGAGGTTAGAATCAGAACTAGCAATAAAAAAGCCCCTTTTCAGGGGAGGGGAGTTCTTTAAAAAGATAGGAAGAAACCCGTGTATTTGATGAAGCTATTGGTCCTTAGTTACTGGGGACCTGACTAATTTACGTGGAAAACCCGCCACTGTCATTCACCGTTTTCTGATCCTCAAGTAGAAAATAAAACAAAGAAGACTAGCCGAAATCAAGAAACCCATAAAATAGAAAGTTAGCTGCATGTCAGGCATCGTATAGGAATACTCTAAAATCTTACAAACAAAGATCACTAAAGAAACCGTGATGGATAAGGAAACCCATGTGAAACGCGGCAATCGTTTCGTTACGATGATCAATCCTAACGAAAAAAAGATGACTGGTACCCAAAAGATCAAGCGAGCAAGTTGGATCATTTTATCTCTCCTCATTCAAATTGATTTGAGTAAAAGGATAGCTTACAACGTTTGTTATTAAAAATAATAACCATTGTTTCTGAGCATTTTTTCGGAAATTGTGTCTTTAACTTAAAGCATGAGCGTAATGTTTCTCTTTAAATTCTTTTGGTGTTTGCCCGGTAACGGCTTTGAAATTGCGGATAAAATGGCTTTGATTGGCGAATGCCAACTGGGTGCTGATTTTTTCGTAGGAAAAATCTGTGAACAGCAATAGATGCTTGGCTTCGCTGATCTTTCGTTCCTGAATGTAGCTGTGGATCGTTTTGTTCATTTCTTTTTTGAACTGATTACATAGATGGGTCTTATGTTTTTGAGTGATGGCTGCGAGATCATCAATGGTCACTTTTTCATAGAGATGGCTGTCGACATAATTAACAATCGTCTTGACCAACAGTGATTTTTGCGCCAGCGGATAGCTATGCAGAAGCTCCATAAAGCGGTAGGTGGCTTCTTTGATATAGCGGAGGCACTCCTCGGCAGAATGAATATAAACCAGACCTTGGATCAATGAATCAGATAAGCCGAATGCTTGGTTGACTGGTACTCCTTCATCAATGCTCATGCGGGTCACGACAGCGACAAAGGCCGAAAACTTTAGTTTTAAGCCTTCCAGTTCATGAGGGGAAAGGGAAACACTGTAGGTCTCTTTCATTTTGTTAAATACCCAGACTACTTTTTCCGGCTCGTTTCGTTTGATGTAGTCAAGATAGCGCAATTCAAAATGATAGGAATCAAAGGTAGCTTCATGCACACGGCGTTCATAAAGATTGGTTTCCAAGCTAAGATCTGTTTGCATGGATCGGTCGTGGGATTCAGTTTGGTAATGCCAATGGATTTGGTCTTTTGCCAACGGCTGCTCCGCAAACAGCGTATAAAGTAGCTGGATGTATTCTTCAAAGGAGTATTTGTCTTCTTTGGAATAGTGCACATTGTAGTGGTATTCATGTTCAAGAAATAGGTAAGACGTATCTGGTGTACCAATCACTCCACAGGGTCCGATGACCATATAACAGGTTTTTCCAGCTAACTGAAACGCAAAACAACCAAGCATATATTTGCCGAAATGATAGAGATTTGCAACTGGGCCGTTCGTTTCTTCCAAATAGTGTTTCAGAGGATTCTTGGCTGTTAAGGTGAGTGGGGGATACAGCGGAGTCCCTTCTTGATCCAAGAGAATCATCGGGATCAAATATTTGCGATAAAGCAGATCCATGGCGGTCGTAAGTGTTGTTTTGTTCATGAGACACCTCAAAGTCCAAACATTGTTTTTTCTTTTAGTATAACGTAAATTTTTTAGCATTCAATAAACAATTTATTATAAACACTAGTTTTTTAGTATATCTAAGGAAGGATTCTTTCTATAATTCAGATAAATAAAACGGTTACAGGAAGGAGTAAACATGGATAGTAAAAAATTGAAAGAATTGTTTCAGCAATTGACGCCAGAAGAAAAAATCGCTCAGACGATTCAATTGAATGGCAGTTTAGTCATTGAAAATGAGGTGATGACTACTGGCCCGATGCAAGATTTAGGGCTTCCACCAAATTTGAAGATTCACGAGATTGGTTCGATTTATAATGTGAACGATTACCAAAAATTGATGCAGTTACAGAGGGAAACGTTAGCACACAGCCGACTAAAGATTCCTATGCTGTTTATGTCGGACGTCATCTACGGGTTTCGAACGATTTTTCCGATTCCCCTTGCCCAAGCAGGTTCCTACGATTTTAATTTGATCGGGCAAGCCGCTGAGATGACCGCCAAAGAATGTTACCAAAATGGCCTTCATGTGATCTTTTCACCCATGCTGGATCTTGTTCGCGATCCTCGCTGGGGCAGAGTGATGGAGTCGCCAGGAGAGGATGTGTATACGGCAAAACGTTTTGCTAAAAGCGTCGTGACCGGCTACCAAGGCAATCTTGATCAAGGAGTGGCAGAAAATCACGTTGCTGCTTGCATCAAACATTTTGCTGGTTATGGTGCACCCGAAGCGGGCAGAGAATACAATACGGTCGATATGTCCAATCAGCGCTTATTCAATGAATATTTGCAACCCTATCAAGCGGCGATCGAAGCCCAAGCACTGCTAGTGATGACGGCCTTCAACATATTGAATGGTGAACCTGCAACGGGTAGCCGCTGGTTGAACCGAGAGATTTTGCGCGAACGTTTCGGTTTTGATGGGGTACTGGTCTCCGATCATGCCGCCATCAAAGAATTGGTCCCCCACGGTTTTGTCAAAGATGAACGGGAGGCCGCTCAGAAAGGTTTGGAAGCGGGCGTTGATTTTGATATGATGACATCGGTCTATGCGACGCACTTGCCAGAACTGATTAAACAACCCGAATTAGCCGCGTTGCTGGATGAAGCAGTCTGGCGAATTCTCGTACTAAAAAATCAATTAGGTTTGTTTGAGGAACCCTATCGAGGGTTGAAAACGCAACAAACTGGAGAGGTTTTGTCGGATAAAGCCAAAGAGCTAGCCGTTAAGCTAGTAGAAAAAAGCTGTGTGCTGTTAAAAAATGAGGGCAGCTTACCTTTGAAAAAGGACCAAACCGTCGCTGTGATCGGTCCTTATGGAGAAAGCCGGTTGACCTTAGGTTTTTGGGCGTCAGTCAGCGGCAAGCCACAAGACACGATTCCTTTAAAAACCGGTTTGCTGCAGCATTTCGCACCCGAAAACTTGATCTTTGCTCGTGGATACAATCTATTCGACTCGTATGAGAAATTTGGTCCTTTAAAAGCCGGGATCGAACAGCTGAATGGACCGATCGAACCAGAAGATCAGTTGCTTTTGGAAGCCATGGAAGCCGCCGAAGCCGCCGAAGTTATCGTCTTGACTTTTGGAGAGCAGTTTTTGGAGAGCGGCGAAGGGGCATCAAAAGCTCATTTGCAGCTGCCATTGAAACAAATTCGTTTGATCCAAGCGTTGAAAAAAACTGGCAAGCCTTTGATTGGCGTGCTTTATACTGGCAGACCGTTAGTCTTAACACAAGTGGAAGCATTATTTGATAGTCTGTTGCTCGTATGGTATCCAGGAACGATGGGCGGGATCGGGATCGCCAATCTGTTGAGTGGGCAGGCTTCTCCGACGGCAAAACTGGCGATGACCTTTCCTCGGAGTGAAGGACAGATCCCACTATACAGTGCCCAACTGCCAACGGGCAGACCTTTGACAGATAGTGAGCATTCTGATCGCTTTTTGTCAAAATACCGCGATGAATCAAATGAACCCTTATTCGCATTCGGAACAGGTCTTAGTTACAGTTCGTTTACTGGTGAATGGCTTGGTAGTGAAGTATCTAGCGAGACAATCCATTTGGCTTATCGAGTGAAAAACCAATCGGCAATAGCTGCAGAAACCGTCATCCAAATTTATCTCATGCAGCGCCCAGCGGCAATGGTTCGTCCAAGTCGCCAATTAATTGCGAGTGACCTCATCTCATTCGCGCCCCAAGAAGAAAAAGAGCGCAGATTGTCACTGCCGTTGTCAGAACTTGTTTTCTATGACAATCAAGGGAAGAAACACATAACCAAAGGTACTTATCGATTCCTAATGCGGATCGATCAAAAAGAAACGATGCTTAGTGTAACGATCTAAACTAAAGGAGTGAGAAAGAATGGAAAAATTAGAAGCATTTTTAAGTAGCAAACTATTACCAATGTCACAAAAATTACAACAAAACAAAGTATTGGCCGCTTTGATGGAGGGTTTTATTCGAACAAGTCCCATCACTTTAGGAATTGCGTTTATCACGATCATTGGAAATTTTCCGATTCCTGGTTGGACGGACTATTTGACGAAAATTGGCATCTTCCAGCATGTTGAAGCGATCACCAACGGAGCAACTGGCGTTTTTGCCTTGTATGTTGTATACAGTTTGGCGTATTCTTACGCAAAACAATTAGGAAGCAATGAACGCAATTCAGCGATTATTTCTTTAGCTAGTTTCATTATGTTGATGCCACAAACCGTCGCAACAACTGTCATGCAAGATGGCCAAGCAGTGGAACAAACGATTGGTGCCTTGAAGCTTGATTTCTTAGGCGGGCAAGGACTGTTTATCGGCATGCTGACCGCTTTGTTGGTCACTCGCTTTTATGCTTTCTTATCGAGAAAAAACATTATGATCAAGCTACCGGATAGTGTTCCCCCAATGGTAACCCAATCTTTAGCACCAGTGTTTGTGGTCACGATCATTTTTGCAGTCGTCTTTGTCTTACGTGTCTTATTTGGGTTTACTTCATCCGGTTCGATTTTCCAATTCTTTATCGATGTGATCAATGCGCCGTTGAACTCCTTAGTTGCCAGCCCGCTATCGATCATCATCATTATGGAATTATTAGCTGTTTTATGGTTTTTCGGAATTCATAATGCAGTTTTACAAGGACCACTCGGGGCGATTAGTATGACCATGGTCGTTTCAAATATTGCCGCTTACCAACAAGGACAAGCGCTGCCTTATCTGATTCCTTCAGTGATTTATATGGGCATGTATGCTGCTGGCTTCATGGGCTTTGTGACCTTCTTTATGATCCGCAGCAAATCGGCAAAAATGAAACAATTAGGAAAATTGTCGTTTATCCCGTCGATCTTTAACATCACAGAGCCAATCATGTTCGGGATGCCGATTATTTTGAATCCGTTGTTCTTTATTCCGCAAGTCTTTACACAATTGATCGCTGGCTTTGTGACCTGGGGATTGGCAACAACGATCCTCCCAATCAGCTTGAATCCAACCATGAGTCTATTGCCATGGACCACACCGACTTTTATCAAAATGCCCTTTTCAGGAGGACTTAACTACACGATCTTAATGATCATCTGTATGCTGATCGGTATTGTTATGTGGTATCCGTTTCTAAAAATTGCGGATAAAAAAGAGTACGAATTAGAAATGGCTGCTGAAAAAAAGCAAGCAAGTGAAGCAGCAAAAATGACAGAAAAAGTCGTGGAAGAAATTCAAGCGTAAACAAAGGAAGTGGCACATTTGGTTTATTTAGGAATTGATATCGGTGGGACGCACATCAAAACGGGATGGGTCGAACACGACGAGGTCAGTAAACGACGCACCATTTTAACCCCTGTAGCTTTTGAACCCTTTAAAGAAGCTATCAAAGGGCTATTGCAAAGCTATGCCCGTCAAGTTTCTTTCACGAAAGTGGCTATCGCAGTCCCTGGTTCAGTTAATGAAACAGGGACGGTCTTCTTTGGTGGTGCCTTGCCATACCTTGATGGGGTAAATTTGCCAGAATTGATCTGCCAGTTAAGCGATGGCATGGTGACAGAGGTTACTGTCGAAAACGACGCAAAAGCCGCCGCGCTAGGGGAAATGAAAGCCGGCAATCTGCAAGGGATCCAAAATGGTGCGGCGATCATTTTAGGAACCGGTGTGGGAGTTGGTCTTTGTCTCAATGGAAAACTCTATCGTGGGCATCATGGACAAGCTGGTGAAGTCAGTTTTATGATTCGTGACCGACAAATGAGAGGCGCGGACTCTTTTGTGGGGATCGGTCTTTCGGCTGTCGGATTAATTGAGCGTTTGGCTGCTAGTATGGCTATCGCGCCTGATGGTCCTTTGGTCTTTGATACCCTTACGAAAACTGCTGATTCTGAGGCAGAGGCTTTATTTTTAGCTTATACCAAAGAAATCGCTGTCTTGTGTTTTGATCTTCAGTGTCTTTTAGCTCTGGAGAAAATCGTTATCGGTGGCGGGATAAGTCGTCAGCCATGCTTGATCGAAGCCATATCTAGCAGCTATCAAGCTATTTTTAAAACCGCACCAATCATTGAGAAAACGCTGCAGCCAGTTGCGATCCAAGCCGCTTATTTTCAAGCGGACGCCAACTTGATCGGCGCAGCCAAGGAGGAACCGTGGGATGAGTAAATTTCCGGAAGCATTTTTGTGGGGAGCATCCACTAGTGCTTATCAAGTAGAGGGCGCATGGGCAGAAGACGGCAAAGGTCCCTCAGTGCAAGATATCAAAGAGATTCCGCAAGGGACCACTGATTTTAAAGTAGCATCAGATCACTATCATCGATATGAAGAAGATGTGAAATTGTTTAAAGAATTAGGGTTAAAAGCCTATCGTTTTTCCATATCATGGAGTCGAGTCATGCCCGATGGTTAGGTCAACCCAGCAGGATTGGTGTTTTATCAAAAACTGATCGATCTGCTACTAGAAAACGAGATTCAACCGATCGTCACCGTTTTCCATTTTGACCTGCCCGTTGCGATCGCGAAGCAAGGTGGGTGGGAAAACCGAGAGACGATCCAAGCATTTGCTGATTACTGCCAAGTACTGTTCGAAAATTTTGGTCATCAAGTCCCGCTATGGCAAACCATCAACGAGCAAAATGTGATGGCACTTGCTGGTTCGGTCATTGGTACGAGTCAAAAATCCATGAAAGAAAAATTTCAAGAAAATCACCATATGCTAGTGGCCCAAGCATTGGTGACCCAACAGTTTCATGCCGGTAATTTTAGCGGCATGATTGGCCCAGCACCGAATATCGCCAGTGTCTATCCAGCTTCTGAAAAACCAGCCGATCAGCTGGCAGCTCTTTCTATGAGTGCGCTGAGAAATTGGTTATTCCTAGATGCGGCTGTTTTCGGCACATACAACCATAGCGCATGGCATTTGTTAGAGACGATTGGTGCAGCACCGACAGTCACTGAAGCAGATCGAAAGATTTTGGCAGCTGGAACATGTGATTACATCGCATTGAATTATTATAATACGATGACCGTCAGCAGCTATTTTCAAAAAGAGACAAAACTCGATCAACAGTCTGGTTTCGGGATTCCTGGCTTTTTCCAAGTAGTAGAAAACACCCATTTGCCAATGACTGAATTCGGTTGGCCTATTGATCCAGAAGGCTTTCGCTTTACGTTGAACGAAATCTATTCCCGTTATCGTCTGCCTCTTTTGATCACGGAAAACGGCATCGGTGCCAAGGATGTTTTGACAACTGATGGTAAAATCCACGATGATTATCGCATCGACTACTTGCAGCAGCACATAAAACAGATGGCATTGGCGATCGAAGACGGTGTCGATGTGATCGGCTATTGCCCGTGGAGTGCCATTGATCTCGTCAGTACTCACGAAGGCATCGCTAAACGGTACGGGTTTATCTATGTCAATCGTACGGACGATCAGCTGTTGGACTTGGCGCGATACAAGAAAGATAGTTTTTATTGGTATCAAAACGTTATCGATAAAAACGGGTTAGGAGAGTAAGCGATGTTTTTTCAGGAATATCTATTTGATCCAGAAGCGCAAGCCGGTTTGACAGTGTACCTGCATGAGGAAAAAGCCGAGTATGAACGGGTGGGCGATCGTCCGTTTGTCTTGGTGATTCCCGGTGGCGGCTACTCCTTTTGCAGTGAGCGGGAAGCTGAGCCGATTGCCTTAAATTTTGCTGCCCAAGGCTTTCACGCCGGGGTCTTACGCTATCATGTAGGGACACATCGCAGTTTCAGCCATTCCTTAGCAGATGCAGAAAAAGCGATTACTAAAATCCGAGAACTTGCAAGTGAATGGGGAATCGATGCCGAAAAAATCGCTGTGATCGGCTTTTCTGCCGGCGGCCATTTGGCAGCGGCATTATCAACACTCTCCTCAATGAAACCGAGCTTATGTATTTTAGGCTACCCAGCGATATTGTCTTCATTTGCTACTGTGATGAAGATCGATGCCCCTTCATTAGAGGAATGTGTCACAAAAGATACGCCGCCCACCTTTTTGTTTTCAACCTTTGAAGACAATGTCGTTCCTATCGAAAATTCATTGGCGTATCTGCAGGCCCTAGAAGATCACGAGGTTCCCTTTGAAAGTCATATTTTCCAAAAAGGACGTCACGGTCTTTCTTTGGCGACCGAACGCTTCGGTAATCGTAAAGAAATGGTTGATCCACGTTTTGCCCGTTGGTTTGATGAATGCGTCGAATGGCTAGAGTTGAACTGGGCAGATAAAGTTGCCCAGCCAGCTTTGTTTCCTGATTTAGGGCAGTGGCCAATTCGGGCATTACTCGAGTCAGGTGAAAACAAACGCTTGCTGTTGCAGGCTTTTCCATCATGGGCAGACAAAAGCCGCTTAAAAATCGTAAAAAACATCAGCTTGCAGCAACTACTAACGATCATGCCAGAAGCTTTTGAGAATGTTTCTTATCAAGCGCTTGTTTTGCAGCTGATTGATCCTAGAAAGGAAGAGTAAAAATGAAAGCAATCCTGGTCCATGAAAGCTATAAGGCTTCAACAGAATTGATCACCCAAGAGCCACAAGCGATTGAACAGTTATCAGCTGTTCGTAACAGTACTGCTGCTTGTCAGTTGCTGCTGCACGATGGCAACCGCAATCATTATATTATTGGCGACGAGTTTTCGATCCCCGATGAAATCGAGATTCCCATGATACGCGTTGAGATTTTTAGCGAATTGCCGGTCAAAGCGCAATTCGTCGACTATTATGTCGGTCAGCAGGAATTGGCGTACGCCGATAAATTACTTGAACGAACTGCCAAAACCTATCCTGGCGATCGCTTTGCGCCTCTTTATTTGGAGTGGCAGATCGATGAGACGATCAAATCGCAAGTTTATCCCGTGAAAATCAAGGTCTATCGGGCACACTTGACTAGCCAAGAGGAGTGCTTGTTAGAAAAGAACCTAACGATTGAAGTGGGCACTTTTACTTTTCCAAAAGAATATTTAGAAACGTTCCACTTAAATATGTGGCAGCAGCCCAGCAATTTGGCTCGCACCTTTGACGTTCCGTTATGGAGCGATGCCCACTTTGACTTGATCAAGGAAATGGCTGAGAGTCTCGCTGCGATCGGACAAAAAGCGATCACAGTGATCGCCGGAGAGATCCCTTGGAAGGGCCGGTTCAATTACATCGTCAAAGATTATCCCGCCAATTTATATGAGTATTCGATGGTAAAGGTCAAAAAGACGCCAGACGGAGAACTTTCCTGCGATTTTTCTGTGCTGACACGTTACCTTGATTGTTTTTTTGCTGCGGGCATCAAAGATGAAATTGATGTGTTTGGTTTATTAGGGGTCTGGGAACCGCCATTTTTTCCGTTAGTCAACTTGGACCATCCAGAAAAATTGGTGATTCGCTTTTATGATGAGGGGAAAGGCGCCTTTGGCTTTATTAATCAAAAAGCTGAGTTGCAGGAGTATCTACGCCAAGTATTTGATTATTTTAAAGGAAAGAATCTGTGGGAGAAGGTTCGCATCGTTTCTGACGAACCGAAGAAACATCAAATCGACAGTTTCCGAGCCTCGTTAGCTGTTTTAAAAGAAATTGATCCGTCGATCCAGATCAAAGCTGCTTTTGATAAAGAAGACGTGTTATTTGAGCTGCTGCCAGTGATCGATCATCCTGTGACTTCCTATTACTGTACTTGCAACCATTACGAAACACTAGCACAAAGCCATCCGGGCAAGATGCAGTACTATGTCTGCAATTATCCGGACAAACCAAATACCTTTTTGCATAGTCCCCTGTTAGAGACGCGAATGCAAGGAATCTTATCGTATCAGTTCAAAACAGACGGCTTTCTGCGTTGGGCCTACAATTGCTGGCCAGAACATGCTCGGTCCGATATTCGGTACAATACGAGCTCACTACCGATCGGTGATCTTTGTTTCGTCTATCCTGGCAATCACGGACATTTATTGTTGTCCCTAAGGTATAAACAACTACAGCGGGGGATTGAAGATTTCTATCTCTTGAAGACCGCTCAAGCTGCACAACCGCAGCAAACCGACGCCGTAGTAGCAGATTTTCTTAAAGTTACAGACACGAAACACTGGATGATCGACAGCCATCACAGTCATCCCGATGTTTTTCTACAGACCGCGGAGGAGATGGAGGCCTTTCATCGGGCCCTCCTCGAACTGCTAGAAAAGTAGCAAAATCAAACACTGCACCCAGAAATTTCACTACGATTTTCCAGAAGAATAGTGAGATACCTGTGGGCGTTTTCACTACTGATTCACGCAGCTTTTTCGTTTTACTAGGCATCTGTTTTCTTACAGATGCTTTTTTTCTGGTGAGCGTTTCGTTTTTCATTCCCTCCATCTTCCTTTACACTTTTAAGTAAGGTCATAACAAACTATGACAAATAGAAGTAGAAATAATCAAGGAGGAAACGAGCATGTCAGAAAAAATCAACAATCCGTTAACGAAGTACTATGATGGCAAATTTGAAAAACAGGTGCAAGAAGCACCGGCAATTCAAGGAAAGATGCAGCCAGTACCTGATTGCGGGGAAGAAAGCTACGCAGGTTCAGGCAAATTAGCTGGACGCAAAGCATTAGTGACCGGTGGTGATTCTGGTATTGGTCGAGCAGCAGCGATTGCTTTTGCCAAAGAAGGCGCCGATGTTGCAATCAACTATCTTCCTTTTGAAGAAGAAGACGCGCAAGAAGTCAAAGCAGTCATTGAAAAAGCTGGACGCAAAGCAGTTTTGATCCCAGGAGACTTGAAAGATGAAACTTTCGCTCGTCAATTGGTTCATGAAGCAGCCAAAGAATTAGGCGGGTTAGATACGTTGGTTCTAAATGCTGGGATGCAACAAGCGGTGAAGGACATCAAAGAGTTGACTACACAACAAATTCAAGATACCTTTACAACGAATATCATCTCGATGTATTGGACAGTCCAAGAAGCGTTGGATTATCTGCCAGCTGGTGGGAGCATCATCACGACCACTTCGATCCAAAGTGCGGAGCCTAGTGCCCATCTTTTAGACTATGCAGCCACGAAAGGTGCTATTACTTCCTTTAGTAAAGGGCTAGCTGCTCAATTAAGTGAAAAAGGCATTCGGGTCAATACGGTGGCTCCTGGTCCAATCTGGACACCACTTCAAATTTCGGGTGGACAGCCACAATCTGCGATCCCAGAATTTGGTCAAAAAGAACTGATGAAACGTGCTGGACAACCAGTCGAATTAGCACCAGTCTATGTTTTCTTAGCCTCTGATGAAGCAAGTTATGTAACTGGTCAAGTTTACAGTGTAACTGGCGGTAGCTTCTTCGCTTAAAATTCCTAGGACTAAAATAGTAGAAAAAAGCTCGAGCAAAGAGGCTCGGGCTTTTTTGCGGATGAAAATGGAATCGGCAACTTATTTTCCTTGTTCGGCAAACATCTTGGTCATCATCAGTTGATTGATCTTTGCAAAAACGGCTGCCCACTCTTGCTCGGCTTGCAGGTTAGACAGTAAGACTAATTTTTCGGAAAACATCACTTCTTCATAATTATCCGTGATCAATAAATCTGCGGCTTCCATTTGTTTGACGAAAGTCACAGAAGCTTTAGAATAAATCGAACGAATCCTCGTCTCAATCATTTGCTTTGTGCGGTATTGAATCGTCGTTTGAATATAGATCGACACGGTCGGGGGCGTATTCATCTGTGTTTCCAAATACAAGAGATGAGCCAGATAAGGCAACTGTGTCTGTTCAAAATACTCTTTATCCAAGTCAGCAAATGGATACTTTTCAACATGGGTCAGTAAAAGTGTGCAGATTGCTTCATAGGTTCTGTCTTTAGAAGGAGCATTTTCAATCAACAGTTGGTGTTCTAGCTGCCACACTTCCAGAAGATCGATGCCGATAATGATCGATAGATTGAAGACCAGTAGACAGCTGCTTAATAATTTTTCGAATTCGGCGGCTTCCTGACTTGGAGCAAAGGTATCGTGCCAATCTTTGATCATTGCAGTGAAAAAGCGCACAAGATCAGTATCAGAATGTTTGATCTCTTGGATGATCATTTGATTCTTTTCTTGGGGAACAACCCCTGGCAAAAAGACATGCAAAAAGAAATTCAAGTAAAGATACTCTGACTGAAGCATCTTTTCTGAGGCATAATCGGCACTCAAAAAAAGTGATTCGAGAATTTCTTCTGGTAAAAAACAATAGAAATTCATCAATCCCATGTATTTTTCAGGAATCGGCGGCAAATATTTTTTCTGGATCGTTCGGCTGACCACTGCTTGCCAAAATGCAGCGAGTTTATTTTTCGTCAACGGATCAAAGTGAGAAACAGCAAAGAATGCCGTAAATTCTTCGACATTTTTATGGGAAACACTCGGCAAAAGCCACAAATCAGCAGGCGCACTTTGGGTCAAGAAACTGTAGGTGAAAATACGGATATCAAGCTCTTTTCCAGCAAGAACGATTCGATTATTCAGGTCTGTTCGAATTCGGATTTGAAATTTTTCCAATAGTTGGTTGATTTTCTTGATCAACCGATACATATGCGATTGGCTGACATGCAAATCCAAACATAATTGAGTCAAGGTCATTTGCGGGCGCCCAATCAAGTAATGAATCAGGTTATATTGTGTGGAGTTGAGCAAGTAATGATACATCAATTGTGCATAGAAAGGTTCATCATCCTCTGTTCGATCAAGAAAATACTGATTGTAATGATTTTTTGATAGAAGCAGGTGAGGTGAGAGCAGTTGCAAATCTTCATTTAAAAAATAGATATATTTTTGCAGGCTTTTTTGCGGGATATTCAAAACTTCTGACAGTTGGACCAATGTCACTCCGTTGGAATTGCAGACAACTTTGAAAATCTCTAATTTCTTTTCTTCTGCGGGAGAAATGAATTCTCGATACATAAGGGATTCTCCTTTTTGGCGTTTTTTTTACGCTAAATCTGTGAACCGTATGATAACCATGATGGATTATACTTATGATAGATGAGAATAGAATGAAAAAACACCAATTAAATTATTATTTTTTAAGGCTGTTTTTTCGATGACCCTCGGTTTCTCATTAAAAAAGTGAAGGAAGAGATGAAAATGAACAAAAAGGTACGAATGTTAGGTTTGGTCGGAATGGGTTTAGGAATGGCGCCCACTGCGGCAGCTGCAGCAGAAGCGAATCCAACGGCTTCAATGACGAGTCAAGCAACACTAACGATCGAACAAGGAATCTTGTCACTGGATCAGGTGACCAATTTTAACTTCGGTACAAGCAGTATCCAAGATATCGCTACCGATGAACAAGTGATTCAAACAACGTCGGATGAAGTGACATCGATCACGGATTACCGTGGACCAAATCAAGCTGGCTGGCAGTTGACTGCGCAATTATCGAAAATGACGAATGCCAGCGATAACGAGCTAGCAAATGCCAAAGTCACTTTAAATGGTTCAACGGCTTCGGGCGATGCAACGCTAGTATCGGGCACCGAATTGATGGTAGGAGCAACAGAACCTACATTGATCGCTTCTGCTAATGGGACGACCGGCTTAGCAACCAATGACTTTAACTTTTCCAATGCTTCATTAACCGTACCAAAACAAAATGTGAACAGCGGCACTTATAGTGGAACGATCACTTGGACATTATCAAACACCTATCAAGCAGAATAGCAAGGAAAGGGCGACAATGAAAAAACAAATCAAGTGCTTCGTACTCATTAGTTTCTTTATCAGTTTGTGTTGCTTTACGAAAGTCACCGGTCATGCACAGACCACACGGTTCACTGTAACCCCAGAACTTCCCCAAAATCAAGTCAGTGACGTCAGTTATTTCGACTTACTGGTAAATCATGAGACCGAACAGAATTTGACCGTTGCCCTTCATAATACAAGTTCAGAGCCGTTGACCATTAAAGCAGCAGCACTAAATAGTTATACGGCCTCTACTGGGATCATCGCGTACCAAGCAGAACAGACCGCCGAAGAGAACCAAGGAATCTCGTTTAGTCAATTGATTGAAAATCCGAGACAGACGATCCAGCTTGACCCTGGAGAAAGTCGTCAGGTCCATTTTACCCTTTCAATGAAGGCAAAAGAATTTGCAGGAGAAATACTTGGTGTGTTTGACTTTGAAGAAGAACCGGCGGAAACAACTGAAAGTCAGCAAACAAATCTGCAAGCCAACTATAAAATTCAACAAGGGATCCGCTTGCGTCAGAATGTAGCAACCATGCCTGACCCCCAGTTGTCTTTGGTCAATTCTGAGGCGGTGGAAAGATATGGTTCTACAGCTCTCAAAAGTAGGATCCGCAATGATCAGCCCACAGCCTTTGGCAACATCACTGTCAGAACAGTGATACGTGAGCAAGATAGCGGCAACAAGGTCGGTGGGTTTTCTGCAGAGAATTTTCAAATAGCTCCGAATTCGGTTTTGGAGCTGTTTAGTGCCTTTGATCAGAACATTCTCGAACCGGGGACCTATCTATTACGGATTGAGTTGAATGCGCCTAAAGGAACATGGGTGTTTGAGGATTCGGTGGTGGTTGATCGCAAGCAAGCCAACCTTATCAACCGTCAGACAACGTTAGGTGCAGCGTATCTTCAAAAACAGTACTGGCTCTATGCAGGAGGGCTACTTCTCTTCCTGTTTGTCCTACTTCTCTTGTTCATTTTATATAGGAGACGTAAAAAAGCAGAAGCAGATGTTAGGCTGTCAGTGCAAGAAGAATCAGAATGAAGAAAGCGGAGGACAGTGATGAAAAAGTTTGGCATTATCCGATGGGGCTATGTGTTCTTTTTTAACATTTTGCTGCTATGTGGGAAACAAGAAATCGTCCATGCTGCGGTATCTGCGCCAGATTTTCCTACGTTAGCGATTGACGATTCTCTGATCACTCCTGTGGGACAAGCGGGGTCGCCACAAGGGGAACCGGGCGTTAATTATGTTCAGATTAATGATGGAGCTACTACCAACTCCAGTGGTGGTGTCTGGTTCAATAAGCCGGTTTCTTTTACTCGCTCTTTTCGGTTAGAAATGGCATTTTGTATCGATAATACAGCAACGGACAGCGATGGGCTCGCTTTTGTGATGCAAAGCAATGGCTTAAATGCGCTGGCAGAACAAGCAGGACCGACGATTGGCGTCTGGTCAAATACAGGAGGAACGACTCCTTTAAATACGGGGGCAATCCCGCAAAGTTTTGCGATTGAATTCGATACGTTCTATAATAATTCCGGTTTGACTGGGGACGGTATGATGGATCGCGATGTTCCTTCCAGCCATCATATCGCATGGAATTTTCCCGGCTCAAATGACGCATATACCACCGATGGCTGGCTGATTATCGACAAAGTCTTAAATCATCGTGATACGGTATCAGTGAGTGATATTTCCGATGGGGTGTGGCATAGTTTTACAGTAGTTTTTGATCAGCCAACGCAAACGTTGCGTTACACCGTACCAGATTTCGGTGTTGATGTGACGGTACCTGTTGATGACACCTTCAAATCAAATTTGAACCTGACTAATAGTGCACCGGTCTATTTTGGTTTTACTGGTGCAAACGGGGGCTATGTTCAAGAAAAAGCAGTGGCGTTTGTCGATGTTGAAGGATTAGTAGAACTTGAGATGCGAACCGGTGTTTTTGAAAAAGACCCAGTCAAACTATTGTTGGATACTGGTACGACACTTTCCCAGCCAGCCACTGTCGACAATAGCAAAACCATTACTTATGCGACCTATCTCTCCTATAAAAGCACCAGTGATCTAGCTGACTTGGAATCGGGAATCTTGCTCTCATCGCTTTTTCCAGAAGGACTACCATTAGTTCCCGAGGCGGTTTATTTTGGAAAAGCCAGTGAAATCATGGTTAATGGCATGCCGGAAGGCGGAACTGCCTTACCTTTTGTCATTGAAAATGGGCAATTGGTTGCGACACTGCCTGACATGGTCAAAGGGAATGAATACATCGTTCACTTTTCCGTCAATTACACAGAAGCGCCGCTCAATCAGAATTTAGATATAGCCATCCCTGTCCAAACTGTTTTTAATGGAAATGCTTTTGTTTCCAGTATGACGTCAGGTGATCCAGAAATTCATTATTATCAAATGACTGGAATCTTTCCACCAACGCTTACAACAGGTTCGGCGTCATTGGCAGAATCAAAAGCAGACCTGCAGATCGTGCGGCAAAAGCGCAATTCCTATATACCGATCACGATTGATGACCAAAACTCGACCCAAGCCAAAATATATGTCACG
This sequence comes from Enterococcus sp. CR-Ec1, assembly GCF_002850555.1. Classification (NCBI taxonomy): domain Bacteria; kingdom Bacillati; phylum Bacillota; class Bacilli; order Lactobacillales; family Enterococcaceae; genus Enterococcus; species Enterococcus sp. CR-Ec1. The sequence goes on along the minus strand of NZ_CP025223.1, from coordinate 2,326,948 downwards.
GAGTTCTTTACGGAGGATGTGACAATCACCGAAACCGATTTCTCTGAAGCAGCGTTGGTTGAACGGGGAACATTGTCGGAGCCGCTAACGGATACATTGGTGTTAGACACCGAAGAACTAGAACCAGGCACAACCTATTATCTGGCTTCCTATGTGATCGATACAGAAGGCAATCGATCGGCGACACGTTATTATGGGATTGACTTTCGTGGGATTGTAGAATTTCAGCGTGCGCCTGCTTCAATCACAGCGACAGTGACCTTGAATGAACTGGTACGATCCATCAGAGACGATGGCTTTGCTTATATAGCGATTGCTTTTGATCAAGAAGCCCTTTTGTCTATCAGCAATACTAGCGAAGGAACCTGGCAGTTAAGTGGACAGATAAAGGATTTTATGCAAGAGCAGCAACTATTGGCAGAGGAAATTCAGTTGGTAATCTATGATCCGGTGACCAATCAGCTGGTGGCTTCTGTCACTTCTGAAGAGCAAGTGATTTTCCAGCAGGAGCCAACAGGAGCAACGGACTTAACCTTGGATCTTCAGGAATATGATTGCTACTTTCGCTTTGTCCCCAAGTTAGATTTGATTTTACCAGGTACCTATACAGGCACAGTCGACTGGCTGTTGGAGAGTACAATCATTAATGAATAGCAAAAAAAAACGCCTAGAAGGCGTTTTTTTCGTCTAAAAGTTTAAGTCGGTCCCTTTAACTTTGGCGACTTTTCGCAATTTTTAAAACTAATGATAGGCCTGCTAAAGCAAAACTGCCGTATTTAACGAATTTTTCCAAGGATTCTAAGGTTTGCTGTTTTTTGTGTTTGCAGTCTGGACAGCTTTTTTCATGGGCATTCATTTTTTTTCCACATTTACAATGACTCTTCATCTGTGATCCACTCCTCGTTTCGTTTTATTTTGATGACTTTCTATAATTTAATTATACATGTTGTATAAGGTTCTGTCTGAAATTATGCTGTGTAAGACGTTTGTTAAAATGAGAAAAAACCTACGTTTATTGGGGGAGGCGTAGAAGTGTGTAATTGCGAGGATATTGGCAGTTACAGAGCCCGATGGGTAGGAATCGCTATAGATAAAAAAGGAAGGAAATCTGACAATTTTCTCATTTTCGATAGGTGCTGAATCGCTTTGCTTATCAGTTTAGCAAAATTTTGCTATTGTGGAGTAAGATTAGGGGACAAGAAAAGACGCTTCTCTTTTTTTTCTATATTCTATCCTTAATCTGAGAACGAAAATCACCGATAGTATGCTATATATAAGAACAAGGAGCCATCCTTGACAATGTCGAATATGGCATTTGAATGAAAGGATTGATGAAATAAGTGATTTCTTCAATAATTTATACCGATACAAAGGCTTATTTAGATAAAGTGCTAGACCAAGCACTGTTGGATCTACTAAAATCTGATTATCCTAAAGTATATGAACACGTGCAAAACTTGATTGTTGCTATGGAACAAACGATCCAACAAATTGACAGCACAAATTTTTGGCGGTTGATGCCGGAAATTTTAGGCTATGATTCTCGTTTTTTTTTGTTGAACTCGCTGCAATTGTCAGAAGACAAACTGTTGACGGAAATCGAGATTATTCAGATGATCGAACGTGATTTTCCGAATTTGAATAAAGAATTTTGTGGCTATTCCTTAAAAGAACAAGAGCATGAGAGTTTGATCTTCAGTGTTCAATAAACACTTCTCGTAGGAATATCAAGTAGAGTAAGAAAACGACTAGCTGATCTAGTCGTTTTTTTTTATCAAGAAAAAGAATAATTAAACATGTTATTTATCATTAAAATAAAAATTATTTTGAAATCATGAATAAAATAGATTATTATTGGTATATAATCCTTTTAGTGAAAGAAAAAACAATCGAAAAAAGGAAGAGGAAAGCCAGCTGACTGAAATAGCTGCGATTGTTTTAATTTAGAAAATAAGAACCAGCCTCATCGGCATGGAAAGGAGCAATTATGGATTACTTGAGTTTTTCAAAAAAAGAGTGGGAAGTCTTAGTTTGTTTTTGGGCTGTGGATGAACCTCTGTGCTGTACAGAATTTAGTGAACGTTTCGGCTTAAACCGTAACACATCACTGTCCGTGATTCGCAAGTTAGTAAACAAAGGAGTTCTGGAGATTGCAAGTATCAAAATGAGCGGATCAGTCTTGGCTCGTCGCTTTCAGCCAGCTGTAAGTGAATTGGAGATATTACAGACAGGCCTAACCGATGACCAGATTTTTGAATTAGTGAAAATCGCCATCAGAAAAATCGAAGATCCTGAACAATTAACCCAGTTGCTAAATGTGATTGGTGAATTGAAAACTAAAGCTTCTTAAAGAATACTCGTTTGCATGATAAAAAAATGATCCGCTGTGAAAACAGCGGATCATTTTTCTTGTTCTTGAAATCTTTGTACCATTTTTGTCGTCAATTGATGGAGCACGGACAGTTCTTCCGGTTCAAGAGGCAAGAATTCGGTCACTTTGTAGGGGATCTCTAACGCTTGTTCATGAAGCGCTTTGCCTGAGTCAGTCAATGTGACCCTCAAAGAACGTTCATCGTCTTGATTTCGATTTCTTACTAGGTAGCCTTTTGCTTCAAGCTTTTTTAAAACCGGTGTCAGTGTGCCAGAATCGAGACATAATTGCTTCCCCAATGCTTTGACACTGATCGCTTCATCTTCCCATAACACTAACATCACTAAATATTGGGTATAGGTCAAATTCAACGGGTCCAGTAAGTCTTTGTACTGTTTGATAATTTCTTTTGAAGCGGCGTATAGAGGAAAACACAATTGGTTTTCTAACGCTAAGACATTCATGTTTTCACCCCTTTTTCTAATATCCGCCTCTTATCATAGCTGTTTTTTCAACGAAAGTCTACTCGCTAACGGCTTTGACAGTCACTTCAATGTTGCCAGCTGTGGCTTTTGAATAAGGACATACGGTATGAGCGATCTCAAGCAATTCTTGTGTTTCTTCTGTTGACAATCCTTCGATTTGACCTTCGATCTCAACACCCAAGACAAAACTGGATTCGCTTTCTGCGTATAAGGTCACTTGTGCGCTCACCGTAGAAGCACCATCGATTCCTTTGCTGCTTTTCACCAATTCAAGGGCACTGTTGAAGCAAGCACTAAAACCAGCCGCAAAAAGTTGTTCTGGATTGGTAGCATTTTCGACACGTTTGCCAGGTGCAGTGATGTTTAGCTCAAATGAATGATCGGGACTGTGTACTTCTCCTGAACGGCCACCAGTGTTGATCATTTTAGTCGAATACATTTTTTTCATCATTTCTTCACTCCTGATTTTTATATTTTGTACAATTAAATTGTATACAATTTAAATGAAAAATGCAAGGAATTGGTTTTCGTTCTATGTTTTTTTTCTAAAAAAAAGCGGAATCAGCATAAGTTTACTGTTCTCTTGGGTGAAACGTGCTATCATAGTTAGTAACACTTGTAATAGATTAACAAATGAGTTTGAAGCTTCAAATTTACTGCATGAAGGCAAAGAGGGTGAAAATCATCGTAGATTATATGGAAAAACGAGCGGTAGGGCGCTATTTTCGATCGTTGACGGATCATTATTCAGGCTATATACGGCTTTATGGCACCTATACAGAATATCGGGTGATTGCAGGGATTCCTGCTGAAAATGTCATGTTAGAGATTATCGGGGTTGAAAACGGTGTCTTATTGACCCGTGTAAACAATACATTATTTGAAAATGGAAGAGGGTTTTTACAATGATCATTATCCAAATTATTTTAGTTATTTTAGTATTAGTGATTCTGATTTGGCTGATTGCAAGCACTGCTGTGATCGTTCGTCAAGGGGAAGTCAAAGTTGTCGAAAGTTTTGGGAAGTACGTTCGAACATTGGAACCAGGGCTTCATTTTCTTGTTCCGATTTTGTATACAGTTAGAGAAAGAGTGTCCTTGAAACAGATTCCTTTGGAGATCGAACCCCAAAGTGCAATCACAAAAGATAATGTAATCGTTCAAATTGATGAAGCAATCAAATACCATGTCACAGATGTGCGTGCCTTTGTCTACGAAAATGAAAACTCCGTTGTTTCAATGATCCAAGATGCCCAATCGAACTTGCGGGGAATCATCGGGAAAATGGATTTAAATGAAGTTTTAAATGGGACTGAAGAAATCAACGTAGCGTTGTTTACTTCAATCAAAGATATCACGGCAGGCTATGGCTTAGCGATCGACCGAATCAACATTGGGGAAATCAAAGTTTCGCAAGAAATCATTGAATCAATGAACAAATTGATCACTGCCTCTAGAGACAAAGAATCGATGATCACAAGAGCCCAAGGTGAGAAATCTTCTTCAGTCTTGAGTGCAGAAGCCAAAGCTTCTCAAATGACGATCGACGCCGAAGCCCGAGCGGAACAAACTCAAATCGATGCCGAGGCGCGGGCAAAGCGTGTACGGATTGATGCCGAGGCGGAAGCAGAACGAATCGCGAAAATCACTGAAGCTGAACGCAAACGGATTTTAGCCATCAATGAAGCAATCAAAGAAAGCCAGCTCGACGAGCGCTCACTATCATATCTAGGGATCGAAGCCTTCAGAGATGTGGTGAATAGCAATACCAATACGGTCATTCTGCCATCAAATATGACGGAACTGGGAAATATTCCAGTCGTCAAACAACTTTGGGAAAATGCACCATCTAAATCGGCTGAATAAGTTAAGCACAACAATTGAAAAAGGTTCCCATACTCCGAGAAGAAAGAGGAGTATGGGAACCTTTTTTACTTCGTTTTTTCCGCCGATTGATTATCGACGATCAAGAGGGCCATCATGACATACCCGATCCAACTATCCCGAGAGTATAAAATGTAGCGAGGGGACCAAGAAGCGGCATATTTCTGTTTGTATTCGCGTAACCCTTCAAAAGAATAGAAACGAGAACCAAAGGTGTAAACGAGATAGGCGATCCGCTCTTGCAAGAAACTGCTGCGGAAAGTACCAACGTTGGCTAATGGTGCCATGCCTAAATCAAATTGTTGGTAGCCTTGTTCTTTAAAATAGTCGAATAGCTGAATAAACAAGAAATCCATCGTTCCATTCGGCGCTTTTTCAGGATCGTGGCGCATCAAATCAATGGATGCTAGGCCTGTTTGATAGGTGGGCATAAAGGAAGCGAATGCGACGATCTCCTGTTGCTGATTACGGACGACAGCAATTGGTGCAGTGCTTAGATAGGATTCTGAAAAGAACCCAAGGGAGAACCCTTTTTCTTTCCGTCCATCTAGCCAGTTGTCAGAAATTTCCTTAAGCGTTGCAAATGTTTCGGCTGAAAAGGGTGGGGTGAGCACATCAAAAGTAAAGCCTTCTTTAGTGATCTTATTGTTCAATGCCCGCTGTCCCTTCATTTTCTTTCCTGAGAGGGTGAAGCTAGGTAGATCCACATAAGCTTTCTCACCGAATTTGATAAAGTCATACCCAAATTCATGCAGCAGCATCACCATTTCTTCACTACTTTCATAAAAGATCGGCAGATAATTCCATTGATCCATTTCTGTTAAGAAAGTTTCCAGTGCCTGTGGAAAGTCTGCTTGCTTCCCAGAAGGATCCCCCATGACTAAACATTTGTTATTAAAGGTCGTAAATTGAAAAAAGACCGTCGGCTCGCCAATTTCTGGATACACGTATACTTTCTTGTCTTTTAGATACACCAGATGGCTGTCGCTGTTGCCACCGTAAGTATTTAAAACATGTTTCACTTTATCAGTGGCAGCACTGACGCCTAATTGGTGTTTTGGTCCCATCAAGTACCGGGCAAACAGCAGCATCGCAATGGCGACGAATAAAATCGCAACGAACCCTTGCAGCCATAATTTTTCAGAAGGGAAAAGCAAAAAATCCATCGAATGGTGATGCGTTGGATGTCGATTGATATGAGGCATATTGTAGACCCCGATAATGACATAGAGGATCGTCAACGAACCAATTAACAAACCATCGATCGTCAGCCATTCCCACGAGAAGACGAGTTGTTTACGGAACAACTCGCTTTTTGAAAAAATCATGATTGCTAATAATAATAGAAGAAACAGCATGGTCGAAAAACGGAAGCCCGCAAAAATAGCATAACCGATTGTTGCTGCAATCAACAAAAGCGTCGGCACGTACGCGCGACTGACACGGGCAGATATCCCTCGACCGGCAATTAAAAAGAGGTAACCGAGAAAAATACTCGGGTACTGCATCACAAAATTCAAGCGAATCGGATTGAGGTGGGCTAACCATTTGATTTGATCAAAGGCTTCTGGAATCGTGGCGGAGAGCACCAACATCGTTCCCGTCAAATAAAGCAGCAACACTTCGATCTTGTGGAACACTTCCAACAACAAGCTTTTTGGAATACCAGAAAAGCGCTGGTTGAGGGAGACGCCGACATTTTTTGAGAAAAAAAGCAAACCGATCAAAAAGGGAATGATGTAATAAAACAGGCGGAATAGCAACAGCCAAGCAATGACACTTTCACGGGGAATCTGCAGTGAGCCCATTCCCATGATCATCATTACATCAAAGGTTCCAAGTTCTCCGGGAATCATCGAAACGATCCCAATCACGGAGGCAGCGATGAAAAGTGGCAACAATTGAAACACATCCACCGAGATGCCCATCAAGAGACCAGTCGTAAAGAAGGCTGCAAAAACACCCAGCCATTCTAATAAGGAAGCGGCGATCAACTGCAGACGATCACGCCGTTGCAGTCCACCTAAGTAAGCATTTTTTTTGGAAAAACTAAGGGCATAGACAACTGGAAAATAAAGACTACCGCCTAAAAGCCAGATCCAATACTGTTGCAGATAATCTGTCGTTGGACCAAATAAGACGAAGGCTAGTGCAGCAAGGGATAAAATCGAAAGACCAGACATCAGGTAAATAAAAATCTTCGAAATTGCTTGGGCAACTTCTTTGCCTTTTTTTCCTTTGCCGTAAAATTCCGAGCGTAATCCGATGCTGATGAAGCCGCCGAAGCCGATTAAGTTGTTCATAGTGTTGATGATCCAGCTGGTTTCCAGCAAATAACGGCGATCAGGTTTGTCCCCTAATAGGCGGTTCAAGACAATGTCATATAAGACCATTGGCAAGACACATAATAACCCAATGACAGCCATTAATGCCACTCGCCAAAGTGCCAGTTGCGCAAACAACTCTTTTAATTGATCAATGGAGATCGTCTTGCTTAATGAAAGCAGTTCGCCCAACACGATCACGGCTACTGCAATCAAGAAGAGTGTTTTAAACAGTGAGCGGTGGTCGCGGAGCCAAGTAAAGATTCTCATAGTTATTCACCGACCTTTTCTAAAAAAGATAATACTTTCGTGTTAAATACCTCTGGATTCTTTCGTGCAAAACTATGTCCTTGTCCTTTGACGACGATAAAATTGGACTGAGGGATACTGTTTGCAATATAAAAAGAATGGGAAAGCTTGATCGAATCACGTTTGCCGACCAAAATCAATGTCGGCACACTGAGGTGATTCAAATCGGCTGTAGATAAACCGATTGGACGAAACAACAATCCCAAAATAGGGAGAAAGCCCCGCATTCCTTTTGAGAATGGGGAACAAAGCCAAACGATCAGATATTGCAAGACACTCCCCATTCGAGAAAAGAGTCTAACTCCCCGTGGCTCAGTATTGCCCGAGTTTAAAATCATACAACTAACATACTCAGGGTAAAGATGACAAAAGACCATTGCTAGATTAGCCCCATCACTAAATCCTAATAGGGCGATTTTAGACAAATTTTCTTGCTGAATGATTGCTAAAAGATCCGTTGCCATTTTAAAAAAATCGATCTTTTTCTGTGTGTTAGTGGACTTGCCATGCCCACGGCTATCGATTAAGTACAATTGATGTTTTTGTCGCAATGCGTCGACCTGCTTTGAGAAATAGGCACTGCTACCGCCATTTCCGTGCAATAAAAAAAGAGGGCATCCTGAACCGGTTTTTTCATAATAGAGGACAGACCCATCCGGTAAGGGTGCGTAACATTTTTCAACTTTCATTTTTTCACCTACTTTCTAAGAGTATACCTTGAAGTCAGTAGCTATCACAAACATATCACTAGATAAAATGAGAAAAAATAACATTCTACTCATTTTTTCTTTAGCAGATATTTAGGAAAAGGCTTTTTTCTTTACAATGTAAATAAAAATAATCGACTAAGTTAATTAATTTGTTTTCAGAAAATTCTTTACAAACACGGTTTCGTTGACTATAATCGAACTAACTAATTGAGAATGATTTTCATTTATGAAAGGGAGGCTAGCCAATGACCACTATAGCAGATGTTCTGATTATCGGAGGAGGGCCCACGGGGCTCTATGCGAGTTTTTATGCTGGATTACGTGATCTATCGGTCGTATTGTTTGAAGCACAAGCCGAATTAGGCGGGAAGATCAATTTTTATCCTGAAAAAATGGTCTGGGATGTGGGTGCATTGCCGCCAACCAAGGGGAAGAAAGTCAAAGAACACTTGATTGAACAGGCTAAGTTGTTTGATCCAACGATCTATCTGAAAACGAAAATCATCGAATTGACCAAGGAAGACGATCTTTTTTATGCAGTGGATGACCAAGGGAGGACCCATGTTGGACGCACCGTTTTAGTTTGTATTGGCGGCGGTGTCGTTTCTCCGCAAAAATTGCCTTGTTTCATCCATAATAATGTCGACAACTATATCCACTATCAGTTTCCTGACCAGCAAGCGATCCAAGGCAAACATCTTGTGATCTCTGGCGGCGGGGATGCAGCAGTTGATTATGCGATTGAAGCGGCGTCTTATGGGGCAAAAGTTTCGCTTTGTTATCGGGGCGAGAAATTGAAGGCCCATGAAGCACAAGTAAAGAAGATGAAAGCAGAAGGGATTCAAGTGCTGATGAATCACACGATTGACGGGGTGAATCAAGCCGAAACCTTCAATATGGTTCTAAGATTAAAAAACAGTGCTAACCAAGAAACGATCGATTTTTTATGCGATCATTTGTTGATCCAACATGGCTATGACCGGGACAGTGCCTTGTTAGATAAAGTTTCCTTTGATCTCGCACGTCATGAAGATTTTTATTTGAACTGTGAGATTCCAACAAAAACCAGCCATCCCGGTGTGTTTGCAGCTGGTGACATCCATTACTTCAAAGGCAAAGTGAATCTTTTGGCAGGCGCCTTTCAAGATGCTGCGCAAGCAGTCAACCAAATCAAACACTATTTAGAGCCGACCAGTGTCCCACAGGCGATGGTTTCTTCCCATAACGAGAAATTCAGTGAAAGAAATCGACAGCTGCTGGTGAACGAGTAGCAGCGATTCTTTGTGAAAGAAAAAAAGCAAAAAACAGGATTCCCTTTGGTGTCCTGTTTTTTGGTAGCCTCAGAACAGAAATTCGTTTCACTAGAAGTGAATGTTTGCCACTCCTAAAAAATAAAATCTCTCAAATAAATGATGCAATTGATGAAAATTTCAGCTATTATTTTCAAGTTGACTAATTGGAGGGGATGACATGAATCAAACAAGATATGCAGAATTAAAACAAGCAGAAAGAGGCGCTATCTTAAGTATCGTTGCCTACATTTTTGTTTCCATCGCCAAACTAGTTATTGGTCGTTTGGCAAACTCTGAAGGATTATGGGCGGATGGATTAAACAATGCGACGGATATCGTAGCTTCTATCGCTGTTTTGATCGGTTTGCGTTTGGCTCAAAAGCCAGCAGATGAAGACCATAAATATGGTCATTGGAAAGCAGAAAATGTGGCGAGTCTCGTAACATCCTTGATTATGCTGGCGGTCGGTCTGCAGGTTTTATGGTCCTCCATTCAAACGATTCTACTCGGTGAAATGCAAAGTCCCGATATGATTGCGGCAGTCGTCGGTATCATTTCAGCTATTTTGATGTATAGTATGTATTACTACAATAAGCGATTATCCGCTCGCGTAAAAAGCTCCGCTTTGCTAGCAGCTGCTAAAGACAACCGCAGCGATGCGTGGACGAGTATTGGAACGGCGATCGCTATTTTTGCCGCCTCATTTGGTATCGGTTGGTTAGACAGTTTGACTGCGATCGTGGTAGCTCTTTTGATTATCAAAACCGCCGTTGACATTTTTCGCGAGAGTGCCTTTTCACTTTCTGATGGGTTTGATGAATCGTTAGTCGTGGAGTATGAAGCGGCAATCGCTGGTTTTTCTGAAGTGAAATCTGTTAAATCGATTCGAGGAAGAATGTATGGTGCCAATGTTTTTCTCGATGTCGTCGTGACGATGGACAAATCTTTGACGGTTGAAAAGAGTCATAACGTGGCAGATGCTATTGAAGATCTCTTAGCTGATCATTTTCAGGTGTTTGATACCGACATCCACATTGAGCCAGCTACCGAATAAATTTTCTGGCAAAACCTTGGTAGGACAAGGATGTAAACCACCCGTTTCCTGTTTGTAAACTGAAAAGTTCTTACGGAACCTGCTCATTCATGGCAAACTAGAGGTAACAAAGGAAGAAAGTAGGGAGCCCTATGAATAATAAGCAGGTAGTAGAAAATGAATTAGTTATTTCTTTAGATAAAATGGATGAAACAGAAATGATGGCAATTTGCCAACAATATATTGCGGCTATCGATGATAGCCAAGTCCTCTTCGCTTTACTGAAAAAAGTTCAAGCCTCTAAAGCAGCAGTAAGCAAATAAAAAAAACCGGCATCTTATGCATTGATGTTCCCCACAGCGAAAGCGAAAGGAGCATTGATCAACAGGAAAAGATGCCGGTTATTTTTTGATTCGTTCAAGTCTTTTTAAAAACTTTTAAAGGACGTTTAATAGTGCGGTTAATTCATAGACGAGCAAAGAGGCTATTCCTAAAGGAATAATGCGTCGAAATATAATCTCTTTCAAGCGCTTGCCTGCTTGTCGTTCTTTTTCATAGTTAGGATCATGAGCGTGTGCTTTAAATTGCTGAGGAGAACGAGAAAAGATCGAGCCATTGGTCATCGATAAAACCCATCCAATCAACACCATGAAGAAAGAAACAAAAATGATTGCCAATAAAAGTAGTTGTAAGAGTTGCATCATATTGCTACCTCCTTTTTGTAGCTATTTTTTCACTTCTAGTTTACCATCTTTTGAAACTTTTAGGGATCTTTATTCAACGTGCCCTTTCTTTTTTTGGTTCTTCCCTTATAATAGAGATATTTATAAGCGAGTTTCTGTTTCGCACAGCAACAGAGAGAAGGGATTCTTATGGCAATTACACAAAAAATCATTCAATCACCAGAAGACTTCCAAACGTTGGATCGTTTGATCAAAGAAATCTGGCCAGAAGTGTTTACACCAATCATTGGTTCGGATCAAGTCGCGTATATGCTGGCTCATTATCAATCACCAGCAGCGATTCAAAACGAAGTCCAGCAAGGAGCCGTCTATCTTTTACTAATGGAAGGTAACCAAGCAGTGGGGTATACAGCGTATGAAGAAACGCCGCAGCAGATTTATTTAAGTAAATTGTATCTCCACCAATCCACTAGAGGCAAAGGCTATGCCAGCCAAGTCTTTGATTGGTATGAGGAAATCGCCTCAGGCAAAACGTTGCATTTAAACGTCAACAAACAAAATCAGCAGGCGATCGCTGTTTATGAACATCGCGGCTTTGAACGCGTTTCTGAACGCACCGTTACGATTGGTTCGGGATTTGTTATGGATGATTTTATTTATGAGAAGAAGATTGCTGGAGACGAAGGGGCGTAACAAGGAGAAAACGAATGGAACTCACTGCCAAGAATAAGTCGTTCAGTAAGAAAGAATGGCAACTATTTCAATATGTTTTAAATCAGCAAGCAGAAGTCTGTTCTATGTCTATCCGTGAACTGGCTGATACAACAAAAACTAGCTCAACGACTGTTCTGCGGTTTTGTCGAAAATTTGATTGCGAAGGTTTTTCAGAATTTAAAATCAAATTGAAAAAGACGTTACAGAAACAAGGAAAGACTGATCGATTATTCAAACAAGATAAAAAAGCCCTGCACTATTTTTTTGAACGTATGGATGAATCCTTCTATCGAGAAACATTATTAACGATCGCCAAACGAATAAGTAAAGCAAAACTTTTGATCTTAGCCAGTGATAGGGAATCGACACTTGCTTTGAGCTATGCTCAACAAAAGTTTACACGTTTAGATAAGATCGTGAGCGTAGAGGAAGAAGCAACATCGATTAAATCCGTTTGGCGAACCTTAAGTAGCGAAACCACGTTGCTGGTCTTTTCTAATAAAGGCGCCGATCCATTCCTTGAATCTTTGATCACTGAATGTAGCCTCGCTGGAATTTCAACCATTTCACTGACAAATCGTTCAACAACGTCAATTGCTAAACTATCTGAGCGAAATTTTGCTTATTATTATTCCGATAATCAAGAAGCTGATTCATTGTCCTCACAAATTCCAGCCATTTATTTGGTGGAACTTTTATTTGATTTAGTTACAGATTGTGAAGATCGCTGAATAAAATGAAACTACCTGCGTCTATCAGAGAAGTTCTTCTGATAGGCGTATTCTTTTGGCAATTTTTTCAATTAAATAGATTGCTGGTAGTTGAGAAGTCAGTTCAATGGTTTTCTCTTTTTTCTGACTGGCTTTAAAAATGGTCTCTCTTTCGATGTAATAGGGCACCGTCAAGTCGGATAACTGGCTGATGGTTGAATCTTCGGTATTCGTGATGGCAATAATCTGACAATCTTTTTGATTTAACTTTTGTAAGTATCGAATCATTTCTTGTGTTTCCCCAGAAATCGACAAAACAATGATACCGGTTTTGCACAATATGTCTTCTGGAAACCAGTCGATAGGATAATTTGAGGGATCGTCAACTTTTAATGCCGTTTTTCCCAAGTCAGTAAAATAGAGTGCGCCATATTCCGCAATCGTTTCAGATAAGCCTGATCCAATAAATAGAACGAAGCTTTTGTTCTTAAGAATCTCTGTTGCTCGATTGATTCTCTCAGATAAAAAGGGCTGGTTTACTCGCTTTAAGAAATCAATTGTTTGAGATTCATCACTATCGGATATTTTGGATTTTACGAGAGAATCTAAGTAAAAGCGCAAATTGATCTTAAATTCGGTAAACGTATCACATTCAAATTTCTTGCAAAAGCGGCTAATACTAGCAGTACTGGTATGAGTCTCTTTGGCAAGTTCTTTCATCTTCATTTTAGACACTGAAGCCAAGTTTTTTGATACAAATCGGTAAACCTCGTATTCTAGTGCAGTAAGTTCAGGATTGTAGTCAAGAAAAAGCATGATGCACCTCCGTAACAAAGTGTTTTTTTTGTGGAACAAATGACAAGGGATGAAAACGTTCTCTATTTAGGATTATAACATTATATTGATTTTACTTCATGCTATACTTTCGTTGTTCAATAATGTAAGCGGATGCTTCGCTTAGTAAAAAAGGAATTGTAGGAGGGCGACATGGAGTATAATTTTTCGAAGGACTTTTTCTGGGGTGCAGCAACGAGTGCGACACAATCAGAAGGAACGATAGCTGGAGACAATAAAGGAGAAAACATTTGGGATTATGCATCAAAAAACTATAACCATCGGTTTTTTGAAGGAGTTACAACAGAACATACATCAAGGTTTTATCAGGAAATGGAAGCGGATTTGGATCGAATGGCGGCACTTTCTTTTAATTCTTTTCGGACTTCGATCTCTTGGTCACGTCTTATTCCCGAAGGTATAGGGGAAGTTAATCCAGAAGCTGTTGACTTTTATACCAGAATGCTTGATGGGTTAAATCAAAGAGGCATCAAACCGTTTATCAATCTTTATCACTTTGACATGCCAATGAAATTACAAGAAATCGGCGGATTTGAAAATCGTGAGGTCATCGAAGCGTATCGGGCGTATGCGAAAATTTGTTTTGATCTATTTCATGAGAAAGTTGCGTACTGGTTTACCTTTAATGAGCCGATGATTCCAGCAGAAGCCGGCTATTTGCATGACCGACACTATCCTTATGTAGTAGATTTTAAACGGGCGGCACAAGTACTTCACCATATCATCCTTGCTCACTGTGAGGCAGTTAAGGTCTTTCGACAAGGAACTTATCAAGGAAAAATCGGTATCATCATGGATGTGATCCCAGTTTACCCAAGAAGCCAGCATCCTGCCGACTTAAAAGCAGCGGAAATGGCAGACCTCTTCTATACTCGCTCGCTTAATGAAGCGATTTTAAAGGGTCGTTACCCACAGGAGTTAAAGGCTATTTTAACGCGCTACGACCAAATGCCACGAATGGAAGAACAAGATCTTGCTTTGATTGCTGAAACAACGATTGATCTGTTAGGGATCAATTATTACCGTCCACGGCGAGTGAAAGCCAAAGAATTTTTGCCTAATCCCGAGGGAGTTTTCTCACCAGAATGGTTTTACGATGATTACGAGATGCCTGGCAGAAGAATGAATACTTCAAGGGGGATTGAGATTTATCCTCATGGCTTGTATGATATCGCTAAAAAAATCCAGTTAGAATATGGGAATATTGATTGGTTTGTTTCAGAAAATGGCATCGGGATTCAGGGAGAAGAAACATTTATCGAAGGGGGGCAAGTGCAAGACAACTACCGAATTGCTTTTTTAAAAGAGCATTTAATTAAGCTTCATCAAGCAATGATGGAGGGGAGTAACTGTCTGGGGTATCATATGTGGACATTTGTGGACTGTTGGAGTTGGCAGAATGCGTTCAAAAATCGCTATGGCTTTTATCGTCTGGATTTAGAAACGGGAGAAAAAACGATGAAAAAGTCTGGTCTATGGTTTAAAGAAGTGATTCAAAGAAATGGTTTTTCAAACGAATTTTAGGAGGGTTTTATAATGAAAGTTTTAGACTCGGTTGCAATGAAGTTATTACCGATTGCCAATGCTATTGGACAGCAGCGGCACTTGCAGGCAATTCGAAATGGGTTGATTTCTATTTTGCCGCTCACGATCGTTGGCTCTTTTTTCACCATTATTTTAAATTTGCCGATTCCTGGTTATACCGAATGGGTCGCTCCTTATTTACCGGCACTTGACATACCTTTTCGATTTACGGTGGGGTTAATGTCTCTTTATGCCTCATTTACGATCGGCTCCAACTTAGGTGCTAGTTACAAACTCGATCGAATAACAAGTGGGTTTTTATCCATGTTAGCGACGATTTTAATGGTCGTTCCAATCAATTTGGCGGAAGGCATCAGCACGACAGGAGATGCCGTACTTGCAGGAAGGTATTTACCCATCGCTTCACTTGGATCACAAGGATTATTCGGTGCGATCATTGCGGCGCTAGTTTCAGTAGAGATTTATCATTTTACAAAAGCAAAAAACTTGGAAATCAAGATGCCAGAAGGCGTACCGCCTGTTGTAGGCGAATCCTTTGCGGCACTCCTACCAACCTTGCTGGTTATCTTAGTCTTTTGGATTCCGCGCCACTTTTTCGGCTTCGATTTAAATGGATTACTGACGATCGCCATCTCTCCTTTAAAAGGTTTCTTAACAGGCAATAATTTGGTTGGCGGAATCATCACACAATTTGTTATCTGCGTTTTCTGGGTATTGGGTATTCATGGCCATGCCGTTTTAGGACCCATCATTCGTCCATTTTGGGATCAAGCAATTTTAGAAAATGCGGAATTATTCCAAAACGGTATGTCTGCCTTTGATCTACCAAATCTTTTTACCGAACAATTTTATCAATGGTATGCGCAAATGGGTGGTACTGGATCAACGCTTGCATTGGTTGTTTTGTTTATGTTCTCTCGTTCAAACTATTTAAAACAATTGGGGCGTCTTTCCATTTTACCAGGGATTTTTAATATTAATGAACCGATGATCTTTGGGACGCCAATTGTGATGAATCCACTGTTGGCAATTCCGTTTATTCTTGTGCCAATCGCTAATACTATCTTAGTCTATATCGTTACCGCTTTGGATTGGATTCCTAAGATGATGGTCAAACCACCATTTTCGATTCCCGCACCTCTTGGCGCATTGATTACCTCAAATTGGAATTGGGTTGCTTGTTTGATGGTCTTCGTCTGTTTCTTCGTTTCATTAGCGATTTACTATCCATTCTTTAAAGCATTTGAGAAACTTCAAGTGGCGCAAGAGCTAGAAACAGCTAAAGAAGGTGAGTAGAATGGTTCAAGTAGTGAGTTGTTTGCTCTTGATTTTTCTGACCCATCTTCTTTTAGAAAAAAATAATGCCAAAATCACGCTGGCTTTTTGGAAACTATTACTTGTTTCCTTACTTTTCTTACTCAGTTTGTTTTTCTTGTTGATCCGCACTCCTTTGGCACCAGTTTTCATTTTGTTACTTATTATCAATTGTACCGTCATCCAAAATCGATTTATGTATCAGTATCGACCGAAAGGACAACGATAGGACGCTTGATGGTTATTGTAGGAAATGTTATTGCGAAAAGATTATTCTATCTACTGTTTAAAAAACTATTTACGAACCCAGATCCTCTGTGCTATTATCCTTGTATAAACATTATAATGTTATAAACTAAGGAGGCAATTATGAAAGGGTTTGTAGAATTTATTGAACAGAAATTGATGCCGATTGCAAATAAAGTGGGGATGCAACGGCACATGGTAGCGATTCGAAAGGGGATCATCGCTACTTTACCATTAACGATCGTTGGGTCGTTCTTTACGATTTTGCTGAATTTCCCCATTGAATCGGTCGCTGCGGTGATCGAACCGTATCGGGAAGTTTTGGATATTCCATTTCGTTATACAGTCGGATTATTGGCATTATATGCAACGTATGGGATTGCTTCATCGCTAGCCAAAAGCTACAAGCTGGATTCATTGACTGCGGGTATTTTAGCAACGATGTCCTTTCTTGTAACCGCTGCACCACCGTTGCGAGTCTTTGATTCTGTGGAAGGTATCATTGATGCCGGACGTTATATCAATGTGGCCAACCTAGGCTCCGGCTCTTTGTTTGGCGCGATCGTTACGGCAATCTTGTCTGTTGAAATCTATCGTTTCTTTATCGTAAAAAACATCACCATCAAAATGCCAGATGGCGTGCCGCCAGAAGTGACGAATTCATTCATGGCGTTGATTCCCGGTGGAGCGATCCTGATTTTATTCTGGGTGATCCGTCATATGCTTGGTTTTGATATCAATGGCTTTTTAAGTAATTTGTTGATGCCGTTAAAAGACGTGCTAGCGGGTAACAGCTTGTTTGGTGGTTTATTGACTGTCTTCTTGATCTGTTTCTTCTGGGTACTGGGGATTCATGGACCAGCCATCATGGGTCCTGTCATTCGTCCATTTTGGGATATTTCCATTGCTGAAAATATGGAAGCCTTCCAAGCATCTGGCAATGCGCATGAATTGCCTAATATTTTTACAGAACAATTTTTACAATGGTTCGTATGGATCGGTGGAGCCGGTACGACCTTAGCGTTGGTCGTTTTGTTCTTCTTCTCCAAATCAAAATACTTGAAACAATTGGGCCGTTTATCCATCTTGCCAGGCTTATTCAATATCAATGAACCAGTGATTTTCGGTGCACCGATCGTAATGAACCCAATCTTAGGCATTCCGTTCTTGGTGGCACCATTGATTACGACAACGATTTCTTACTTCGCGACCATTACGGGTGTCGTACCGATGATGGCTGCCAGACTTGGTTTTGCCATTCCAGCACCAATCGCCGCCTGGATGAGTACGGACTGGAGTATCGCAGCAGCGATTTTAGTGATCGTCAACTTCTTTATTACACTCGCAATCTACTACCCATTCTTTAAAGTCTTTGAGAAACAGCAGATTGCCCGCGAACAAGAAGAAGAAACTGCCGCTTAAGCAAGACAAAAAAGAGTGAGGTGCAAACATGGGGATTTATGCCATTTGTTTATTTTTTGGTTGTCAAATTTGGTTAACAAAATCAACACAAGGGAAAAAAATTAAAGAAGTGCCGTTTTGGCGGATGCTTTTGTTCGGGATTCTTGGCGTTGCTGCAGCGATCCTACTGAGCCGTCAGTTTCCGTGGGGACCATTTTTGACGATAACGGCGACGATTGTTTGCAGTTCGCTTTTACTGACACGTTTTACTACTTTTTATGAAGAAATGAGGATGAGATAAGTTGAAAAGACAACTAGGAGTATCGGTGTATCCCGATCACAGTGATTTTGAAACAGACAAAGCCTATCTGCAATTAGCCCATGATTATGGCTTTAGCCGCATTTTTATGAGTATGCTGGAAGTGAGTGACGGCAAAGAAAACGTGCAGAAAAAGTTTAAAGCGTTGATTGATTTTGCCAAAGGATTAGGCTATGAAACGATTTTAGACGTGGCACCAGCCATCTTTTCGGAACTAGGCATCTCCTATGATGACTTGACCTTTTTCCATGAACTAGGTGCCGATGGGATTCGTTTAGATTTAGGCTTTGACGGCAATAAAGAAGCGATGTTGACCTACAATCCCTTTGGCTTAGCTGTTGAATTGAATATGAGCAATGATGTGGCGTATTTAGACAATATTTTGACCTATCAAGCCAACATTCCTTACTTATACGGCTGCCACAATTTCTATCCGCAAGAAGGGACTGCCTTGCCCTATGATTTCTTTGAAAAATGCAGTCGTCGTTTCAAGGAAAAAGGCATTCGAACCGCCGCATTTATCTCTTCTCAAACGGGAACGATCGGACCTTGGGATATCAATGATGGCTTACCGACCTTAGAAATGCACCGAAGAATGCCTGTAGAAACTGCCGCAAAGCATTTGTTTGCCACAGGCTTGATTGATGATGTCATTATCGGCAATGCTTATGCTTCGGAAGCAGAATTGGCGGCACTAGGAGCGATTGATCGCTACCAGACCGCATTTGCGATTGAATTTGTGCCTGAAATCAATGAAGTTGAACGCCAAATCGCCCTGGACGAGCAGCATTACCGTCGAGGCGACATCACCGATCGGATGATCCGTTCCACAGAAGTTCGTAAAAAGTATAAGAACCATGACAATCCTGTCCATGACCACGAAGGCGTCTTTCAACGAGGGGACGTTGTGATTGGCAATGATCGTTTTGGCAAGTACAAAAACGAGCTGCAAGTCGTGCTAGAGCCTCACTCAGATCCACGAAAAAATAAAATCGGTTCGATCGTCGAACAAGAGTTAGTTCTGCTGCCCTTTATCCATCCTTGGTCGAAATTCACTTTCACAGAGAGGAAGGTGTAACGAAATGTTTGATTTGATTATTCGTCAAGCCCGCACGATCGATGAAGAAGTATTTGATATTGGGATTCAAGACGGCAAAATCACTGCTCTGGCACCCACGTTGCAGGAGCAGGCGAAACAAGAGCTGACCTTAGCAGAAGGGGAGTTCTTGTCAGCTGGTTGGATCGATGACCATGTCCATTGTTTCGAGGAAATGACGCTCTATTATGATTATCCAGACGAGATCGGTGTCAAACAAGGCGTCACGACCGTTATTGATGCGGGGACGACTGGCGCCGAAAATATCCATCGGTTTTATGATTTAGCCAAAGAAGCCAAAACCAATGTCTTTGCTTTAGTCAACATTTCCAAATGGGGCATCGTAGAGCAGGATGAACTTGCGGATCTGTCAAAAGTCAAAAAAGAATTGGTCAAAGAAGCGCTGCAGAAGTTTCCTGACTTTATCGTCGGGATCAAAGCCCGAATGAGTAAAACGGTGATCGGCGAAAATGGCATCACGCCGTTGAAATTAGCCAAAGCGATCCAAGCTGAAAATCAACCGTTGCCTCTGATGGTCCATATTGGTTCAGCACCACCGAATTTAGCAGAGATTCTCGCTGAATTGGAAGCAGGTGATGTGGTGACCCATTGCTTTAACGGCAAAGCCAATGGGATTTTGGATCAGACGAACCAAACCATCAAGCCTTTCGTCTTTGCTGCCTATGAAAAAGGCTTGGTCTTCGATATTGGTCATGGGACAGACAGTTTCAATTTTGATGTGGCGGAGACGGCCTTTGCCAATCAGCTAAAGGCTTCTTCCATTAGTACGGATATCTACATCCGCAATCGTACCAATGGACCTGTTTTTGATTTAGCGACGACTATGGAAAAATTAGCGGTCGTAGGGTATGATTGGCGTGAGATCATCGAGAAGGTGACCAGTGCCCCTGCGAAGCAATTTCATTTACAGAACAAAGGCGAGATCGCATTGGGATATGATGCTGATTTTACGATTTTCCGCTTTGAAGAGGGCGAAAAGGAATTGACGGATTCTAACGGCAATCGCCGAATCACGACACAACAGATCGTGCCGCAAAAAGCGGTGATAGGAGGGGAACTTTTTGACACTGAATATTGAAGAACTAGGCTTGAAAGAAGTCATCAATGCTTCTGGCAAAATGACGATTCTAGGTGTCTCGAAAGTCAGCGAAGGCGTGCTTGCAGCCCAGCGCTATGGCGGGGAGCATTTCTTTGAAATGGCAGATCTAGCAGAAAAAACCGGTGCCTATTTAGCAAAATTGTTGAAAACGGAAGATGCGCAAATCGTTTCTTCCGCTTCGGCGGGAATCGCCCAATCAGTGGCGGCACTCATCGGTCAAGGAGACAGCTATCATTTGTACCACCCATATAGTGAGAAAATCAGCAAGCGGGAGATCATTTTGCCCAAAGGCCACAACGTAGATTATGGCACACCGGTGGAAGTGATGGTGGCGCAAGGCGGCGGAAAAGTCGTAGAAGCAGGCTATGCCAATATGTGCACACCCGAGCACATTGAACAGATGATTACGCCCGAAACGGCGGGGATCCTCTACATAAAGAGTCATCATACCGTTCAAAAAAGTATGCTGACGGTAGCAGAAACGGCCCAAGTTGCCAAGGCACACGATCTTCCATTGATCGTTGATGCGGCTGCTGAGGAAGATTTGTTTGCCTATACCCAAGCAGGTGCTGATTTAGTGATCTATTCAGGTGCGAAAGCACTGTCAGGACCAAGTGCTGGCTTAGTGATCGGCAAGCAGCCCTATGTCTCTTGGGTGCGCCTGCAATCCAAAGGTATTGGTCGAGCAATGAAAATCGGTAAAGACAATATTCTCGGATTTACCCAAGCCGTGACGGATTATCTAGCGGAGGGAACAGAATCTGGCGCTTCGATGCAAGAGCGCCTACAACCATTTATTGCGGCAATCAATGAAATCACTGGTTTCGAAGCAAAAATCGTTCAAGACAGCGCCGGCAGAGACATTTATCGAGCGAGTGTCAAAGTGAAAGAACCAAGTGCCAAAGCAGTAATCGACGCGCTAAAAGCGGGAGAACCAGCGATTTATACCCGTGAATACCAAGCCAATAACGGCATTATTGAATTTGATATCCGAGCAGTCAATGAACAAGAAATGGCAGTGATCACCGATCGCTTACAAGAAATTATGTTAGGAGCAACCCAAAAATGAAAACTTCACCCAATTATTTCGCTGACCGTGTCTGTCTGAATGTGTTAGCAAACTCTATTGAAAATGCGAAAGCTTGTTATGAAGCAGCAGAGGGCAACATCGTCCTAGGTGTTTTATCAAAAAATTATGCTAGCGATGAGGCAGCCATCGTTGACATGAAAACCTATCAAGCGGCAACAAATAATGCCCTTTCTGTTGGACTTGGTGCTGGCGACCCCAACCAAAGTGAAATGGTCTCCCGAATTTCCGCTGTTCTACAGCCACAGCATGTTAACCAAGTGTTCACGGGAGCGGGGACCTCACGAGCTTTGCTAGGACAATCTGAAACGATCGTCAATGCCCTTGTTTCACCAACGGGAAAAGTCGGCTATGTCAATATTGCTACTGGACCATTGAGTTCACAAACTCCAGCTGCAGAAGTCCCCGTCGAAACAGCGATCGCTTTATTAAAAGATATGGGGGCTAGTTCTATCAAGTATTTTCCAATGAAAGGGTTGGCTCATAAAGCAGAGTATCAAGCAGTAGCAGAGGCTTGTGCTGCGAATGATTTTTATTTGGAACCGACCGGCGGCATCGATTTAGAAAACTTTGAAGAAATCTTGCAGATCGCTGTTGATGCAGGAGTGAAAAAAGTCATTCCACATATTTACAGCTCGATCATCGATGGCGAAACAGGGGACACACGCCCTGAAGATGTACAGACATTAGCAGAAATGACGAAAAAGGTACTGGCAGCAGCCAAATAGGGGGGATCAATGATGCGGATCGGTGCTTACGGTGAGGTAATGATGCGGTTGACACCACCAGAATATCGAACACTGGAACAGACCCACTCTTTGCGGATGGATTTTACAGGAACAGGGGTCAATCTGTTAGGCAATTTGGCGCATTTCGGCTTGACCACCTCGATGCTGACACAAGTGCCAGCCAACCGTTTAGGGGATACGGCGAAAGCCAGCTTGCGTTCCTATGGGATTCAAACAGCATTTGTTGGCAAAAAATACAGCCATATCGGCAGTTATTTCGCCGAGATCGGCTACGGCGCTCGTCCGACTTACGTGACTTATCAAAATCGCCATCATAGTTCCTTTGGCGTTTCAGGTCCAGAAGAATATGCCATTGATGGATTTCTAGAAACAGTCGATCTCATTCATATTTGCGGGATCTCTCTTAGTTTGACTGAGAAAACCTGGAAAACTGCATTGGCTTTGGCGAAACAGGCCCATGTAAAGCAGATTCGCGTCTGCTTTGATTTTAACTTCCGCCCAAGCTTGAATGAAGAATTAAATCGTGAGGTACTAAAACAACGGTATGAAACGATCCTGCCTTATTGTGACCTAGTTTTCGGCTCTGTCCGTGACTTGGAGGAGCTGCTGGCATATCCCTTAGAGGAAACAGAAGGTGCCGAGCTTGCGTTGATCCAATCCTTTATTGACCAGTATCAACTAGAATGGTTCTGCGGGACACGCCGTCTAGCCGTGGAAGACAAGCAATTTATCAGTGGAAGAATCATTACGGCGCAGGATGCCTATGAAACGGCACCGCAGCTGCTGCAAGTATTGGATCGGATCGGGGCAGGGGATGCCTATGCCGCTGGTGTATTATTAGGCTATGCCGAAAAATGGTCGCTCCAACGCACTGCTGATTTTGCAATCACGAATGCTGTATTGGCTCATACGATGCTGGGAGATGTCCCATTAACCACCAAAGAACAAGTGGAACAAGTCTTACGGGCACCTGGGAAAGACTTGATTCGCTAGAAAAAACACTTGCGTCCTTCTCCTAAAAGCGATGGATGATTGCGCAAAAGCAGCCGATTGTTCTGCTTTTGCGCAGTTATCCATCAAGAGAAGGACGCAAGTGTTTTTATTGTTTTAAAAAGGTTTCTACTTTTTTCTCAGGGATCACCCACAACAATAGCACGAGACTATCCAGCGTGATGATAAGTAGTGGATGGACCAGCCAGCCGAGGAGCAATGCCAGCACGTTGATAAACAACGTAAAGTAGAGTTTCTTGTATCCGCGAAACAGTTCTACGATGGCTTGATTGTCAGGGTTGGCACGCACCAAGGACTTTCCTACAAGGAAATAGCTGAAATCCGTCAATAAAATGACAGCTCCGTAAAGCAGTTGAGGGGCAAGAGCGACTGGATAACGACTGACCCATGACGTTACAAAAGGAAAGAGGGTTAGTGCCAGGATCAATAAATGATTCGCCCACAAGGTCCAACCGTCAATTTTAGATACTACTTGAAATAGATGATGGTGATTGTTCCAGTAGATCGCTAACATCACAAAGCTGATCAAATAAATAATAAATTGCTGTTCCACTCCTAAAAAAGAAGCAAAGGTATCGCCTTCGGGCTGGTGCAATTCCAGTACTAATAAGGTCATTACGATCGCAATGACCGCATCCGTAAAGGCTTCGATTCGATTTTTTGACATGTACATCCATCCTTTTAAGTTTCTGTTTACTGGATCAGTGTACGCGATTGTCAGAAATTCGTCGAATGATTATTCTCGGGACAAAAGCCAACGTTCCAGCTATTTCGCAATTGGCCCATTGCCTAGTGCACCGAATAAAAACAAATCGATCGCTTCTGGCATCTTGTCTTCTTTTTCTGGTGAGTCCAAGTGAGCCGCCATCAGCACTAATAACTGGCTGGTAACAAATTCTGGATCGACATCCGAACGGAGATTGGAATCACTGCGACGGAACAAGTCAAGAAACGGTTCTTTGTAATTTTTCCGCCAAAGCAAGTACAGTTTTTTTGAAGTGTCCTCAGAAACGGTATGCTGAATGTCGTGCATCATCATATAAAAATTGATGCGATGCCGACTTCTTAAAAAAAGAAACATGTTTAAGATTTTTTCAGAGATCGTCAAGGAAGTATCTTCAACAGTCTGATTTAGTTTTCCAGAAACCTCTTGTGCCAAAGAGACCATCACTTCATAATAGATGGCTTCTTTGCCTTTGAAGTGATAATAAAGATTGGGTTGGGTGATGCCGACGGCTTCTGCGATCTGTCTAGTAGAAGTTGCTTGATACCCCTGCTGCATAAACAGGTTTTCTGCGACTCGTAATATTTTTTCTCGCAAGTTCAAAGTCAGCCCTCCCAACGTTCCTGACGAAGCATTTTTTTCGCGGTAAACAAAAGTTGGATTTTCCGTTGTTTCGGTACCGCTGTTTTTTCAGCAAATACTTGATACTTGTTTTTGCGGATCACAGTCAAGATTTCCCGATAGATCAAAGCAGCTGCTAATAGAGCTTCACGGCAATCTTCATCGATTTGCGGCATCATGACAAAAGATTCCTGATAAAGCGTCTCAGCAAGTTGCGCTTCGTGTTCCCACATCTCGATAAACTGCTGGTTTTGATTGCCAGCTGCTAATGCCTCTCGCGAAAGGTTGAATTGCGCCAAGACCGTTTGTGGCAAATAGATGCGGCCCATTCGCAGATCCTCGCCAATATCACGTAAAATATTGGTGCGTTGCATCGCTTCACCCAATTTTATGGCGGGCTCTTGAATCGCAGCGGCTGTTTGTGAGAGAATCGGCAAGAGCATCAGACCCACACTGCCGGCTACGTAGTAACTATAGTCGGAAAGCTCTTTTTCAGAGGTGGGCTGCTGGAAGTCAAGGTCTTGTTTTTGTCCCACCAATAGATCGAAAAAGGGTTGAAACTGTAGGTCAAACTGTTGGAAAGAAAGGGTCAATGCCCGCCAAATGGCTTCATCAGGATCTTCTTCCTTGATGGCTTGCGGCAAGTCGATCGCATCGCCGGTTAATAGTTCTTGTATTTCTTCCAAGCGTTTTTTCATGGCTTCGATCAACAATGGGTCATGCTTTTCATCGACGGCATCATCGGCACGTCGGCAAAAGGCGTAGACGGCATAGACGGCGCGTGCTTTGTCTTTTGGCAATTGAGAAAAGGCGGTATGAAAGTTTTTCGAATGCTTTTTTATGATGGCCTCACAGTATAAAAAATCGTTGTCGTATTCATCAAAGACGCTTAATGATTTAACGGTCATCTTTTAACAACTCCTCCACAGCTAACTTGGCACTTTGCATCACGATTGGCACACCCGCTCCCGGATGCGTACTGCTGCCGCAGAAGTATAGGCCTTCTGCATAATCAAATTTATTATGGGGACGATAGTAATTGCTTTGCGCCAAGGTTGGTTTCAAGCCAAATGTCGCACCGTTGTAGGCATTGAACCGATCATTGAACGTATCTGGCGTATACATTTTTTCATACACGATGTGTTCATCGATATCCGTAAAGATCGTTTTTTCTTTTAATAATCCAATGATCTGCTGGCGGTAGCTTTGAATCGTTTCATCCGTCCATTGATCAAATTTAGATAATTCAGGTACTGGGACTAAAACATAAAGACCTTCTTGACCATCAGGTGCTAAGGAAGCATCTTTCAGGGTTGGACGATACAAGTAGAAGGATGGATCTTCTGGCAGCTTGCCAGCCTCGAAAAGATCGTCTACATTGCGTTTGAAATCATTGGCAAAATAAATGCTATGGAGTGCGCTATCTTCATATTTTTTGTCCAGTCCTAAATAAAGCAAGAAACAAGAACAAGAGTAATCCATCGAAGCGATTTTTTGATTGGTGTATTTGCCGCGTTTTGAATCATCAGGAATCAAGCTTTCCATAGCATAAGGAAAATCAGCCGCACAAATCACGGCATCTGCGGTGATCGTTTCTCCATTGACACGAACGCCTTTGGTTTGCTTGTTTTCGATCAATAATTCATCGATTGGGGTATTGTAATGGATCGTTCCGCCTAATTCTTGGAACAAACGTGCCATACCAGTGGCTAATGTATACATGCCGCCTTTGATGAAATAGACCCCATACATCAACTCGATCATAGGGATGATGGTATAAAGGGACGGCCCTTGGTAAGGGGAGACACCGATATACAAGGTTTGAAACGCTAATGATTTTCGCAGGCGATCATCTTTGACAAATTTAGAAATGGAAGAGTAGGCGTCACTAAACGTTCGCAGCTTTAACCCTGCCCATAATGATTTGGGATTGTAAAAGTCTCGCCATGTCCGAAACGACTTGGTGATGAAGGACTCTTTGGCGATCACATAGCGTTTGTAAATATCTGCTAAAAAGGCAAAATAGCCTTGAGCATCTTCTTCCGAGATCGCTTCTAGCGTTTTGGTCAATTCTACTAAGTCGTTTGAGAAGGTCAGCGGTTCGTCTTGAGCAAAATACAGCTGCAGCATCGGATCGACTTTCTCCATAGGAATATAGTCATTCGGATCAACGCCAGCAAATTCAAACACTTCACGATAAATTTCAGGCATCATCACGATGGTGGGTCCCACATCAAAGGTAAAGCCGTTTTCCTTGATCTGATTCATTTTGCCCCCAGGTTGACCTTCTTTTTCGTAGAGGGTGACGTCATAGCCAAGTTTTTGCAAACGGACAGCAGCAGCTAATCCTGACACGCCCGCACCGACAACAATAATTTTTTTCATGCTTGCTCCTTCTGCGAATCACTTGATTCGGCTTCTTTTTTCGTGTGTTCTTTTTCTTCTAAAACGCCATCCTTCATGACGAGGACCCGATCACAATAATCTGTCAAACGGGTATCATGGGTCACCATAATGGTGGCTTTTTGTTTTTCTTTGGTTTCTTTTGCTAAGATTTTGACGACTTCGACGGCTTTTTTTGAATCAAGACTCGCCGTTGGTTCATCTGCCAAAATGATGGTGGGATCATGATAGAGCGCTCGGGCAATAGCCACACGCTGCCTTTCACCACCAGATAGTTCATCGGGGTATTTGTTCTGCAGCTTTTCAATCCCTAGTTGTTCAAACAATTCAGTAGCTGATTGCTCTTGGGGTTCTTTGCTGACCTTATCCACCAATTGAAGTTGCTTTTTGACCGTCAAAAAAGGGACAAGGTTGGAAGCTTGTAAAATAAAGCCGATCTTTTTGAAACGAGTTTTTGCCCGTTGCTTTTCTTTTTGTTTACTAAAAGGTTCGTCATTGATAAATACTTCGCCTTCAGAGGGAGATTGTAGACCACCGGCAATCGTCAGAAAGGTACTTTTCCCAGAGCCGGAAGGACCGATGATGGCGACAAATTCGCCTTTTTCTACCGAAAAGTTGGTTTCTTTCAAGGCTTCAATCGTCGCGTCCCCATCTTTAAATGATTTTTTGACTTGTTTGAATTCAATGGCACTCATGTTTTTTCCTCCTATCCGATTGCTTTCAATGGGTCGATTTTTACAATCGTTCGCACCGAGAAGAAAGCACCTAGCATCGCGATCAGAATCATCATTACACTGATACTAGCAAAGAATAATAGATTGATTTGGAATGGCACTGCCGCAGGTAACACGAGGGCGGTACCGATCGTTGCCAACCCAC
Organism: Enterococcus sp. CR-Ec1; assembly: GCF_002850555.1. Taxonomy (NCBI): domain Bacteria; kingdom Bacillati; phylum Bacillota; class Bacilli; order Lactobacillales; family Enterococcaceae; genus Enterococcus; species Enterococcus sp. CR-Ec1. The sequence continues at coordinate 2,299,064 of NZ_CP025223.1, read as the reverse complement.
CGATCAAAACACCCGAGGTGGCCAACAAGAACGTTTGGGCGATCACCGAAAAAGCAATGTAGCGGCTAGAGATCCCTTGGGCTTTCATGACACCGAAAATTTCTGATTTTTGCATCGTTAGTACATAGATAAAAATACCGATAACGATGGCAGCGATCACGATCAAGAACCCGATCATAAAGCCAAAGGTCAGCACTTGTGCGTTGTAACCAGGCAATTCATTAATAAATTTGCTGATATCCGTAGCGACTAGATCATCTGGCACTTCTTTGATTTTGCCACGAGTTACGATCGCGTTGATACGGGCATTTTCTGAATCATCTTCTTTTTCAAAACGAATTTCTTGATAGGCACCGATCGAGGTGTAGAGGACCGGAGCAACACTGAAGCGGGCGTTATCTGTAAAACCGACGATTTTCAATTTTTTGTCACTGCCGGCTAATTTGATGGTGTCACCAATGGAAATCCCGTATTCTTCCTCAATGCTGCTGTCTGCGACCGCTTCATCATCTGACGCAAACATCTCGCCATCGATAATATTTGGTGCTAGAAATTGATCTGGATCAATGCCGAAAAAGGTGACATCGACTTTTTCACCGTTGTCTTCTTTAGTCACTACCCCAGCGGTTTGCGCCAAAACAGCTTTTTCTGGTGCATCGACTTCGTCATAAAGACTGCGAGGAAGCATCGACATGTTTAAATTATCATTTGCTTCTTCAGTCAACAAAATTTGATCTGCCTCCCATTTGTCGACCGCCATCCGATTATCTTGAGCCAACCCATACGCTAAGCCAGTTAAAAAAAAGACCAGATAGGCGATTAAAAACATGACCCCTGTGACTAGGGCGTAACGCAATTTGGAATGGCGTATTTCATTGATTGCCAAAAACATAACGATTCCTCCTATTATTTTATCACTTGATAAAATAAAAATACCATTTTTTTTATTTTCAGCAAACTATCTTGCTTACAAAGAGTAAATTCGGTGAAAAAAGGAAGGTTATTTAGAAGGGCGTCTGTTGATTGAAGAAAACCAGTTGCTGCTCTTTTATTTCGATAGAATCGTTTGAGCAATGAAGGAGAGGGGCGACTTCCGTGAAAAAAGAACTAGAATAACAATAAAAGCCCTCTGATTCAGCGCACGCAAACACTTGGCGTATTTTGAAATCAGAGGGTTTCTATTTAAAGTCTGGTGCTGGATCAAAGTGTCAATCGTCAGTTTCTTTGCTTGTAGCGATAACTAACGGCACGATTTTTTCAAAGGAGTGACGAAAGCTTTCAGGTTGTGCTAACTTTTGATAAATGATCGCCAAACCGTCTTGGTTTTTGCGATAATCCAAACAAACCTTCAGCTCACTTTGAGGACCATATTTCTTTGAAATGTACTGATACGCTTCTTGGTGCAATTGTTCTAGATCTGTGAGTTGCTTTTTCTCATAAGCAAAAAGCAAGGTTCGCTTGAGGATTCGCTCAAAATCTAAGTCACGATCGGCTTCGGAAATAATTTTGCCATAAAGCGAGCGAGGCTCATAGGGCAGCGAGGCGCGATGGTCTTCTACTGCTTCGCCGATCATTGAAATGACTGGAGGAGAGAAAAAGCGTGGCAACACAGCATCTTGTTCAACGATCTTGCGGGAATTGCTTTCGTGGTTTTTGCGGCCATAGAGCAAGCCGATATCATGGTAGGCAGCTACCGTATAGACGATATTCAGGTCAACAGGCAATGTTTCAGCAATCTCAAAACTATTTTGGATCACTTGGTGGACGTGCGCTGGGGAGTGACTGCTATCCAATTGGTTGTATTGTGGGATGATGGAGCTTTCAATATAGTGCTTTAGTTGTGGATCAATCTTCATTTATCTGGTTCTCCTGCCTTTCTTATGCTAGATGAGGAGGAATTGAGCCAGTGCTAAACCGATCACTCGTTTCTAGACCTAGCGGCTGACGACAAAAGCCAAAGGGCTGTCCATCAATGGTGATTTGCTGCTTGAGCCACGGAAGATAGCTGATGGTATCTGTTGGATCGCCGGCAGCTGCTTGTTCCATTTTCTGCCATTCATTCGACGTAGAAATCGTTGCAGCACCTTTGAGTAACCCTTGCCAAATCACCTGGATCTCCTCGGGACAAAGGTTTCCTGCCATTGATGACAGCCCGTTAAACCCTAGTGCGACCTTTTCCGCCAAGTCCGCTTCACCACCAGCATAAAAACGAAAATCGGCAGCCGTCTTTGTTTTTAGTTGAGGCACTCGCTCCTTACTGCCAGCTTCTTTTAAGCCGATCACCCGAGGGTCAGCGATCAAGGTCAAGAGACTTTCTGCAGATAAATCAAAGCCCGTGCGGCGGGGATTGTTGTATAAAATAACTGGTTTTTCGCAAGTATGGATCAATCCCTGAGCATAGAGGACGGCTTCCTTTTGGGTCAGGCAAAGATAAGGGGGAAAGCCTAAAACCACACCATCGATTCGGGGATTTTTGCTGATTGCTTCTGCCAACGCGAGCGTTTCATGAAATACAATGCCAGCTAAACCGAAGAGGACTTCGAAATCGGCTGCCCAGCTGGTTTCTTGCGCTAAGGCATGTAGAAGCTGTTTTTTTTCTGTTAAAGTCAATGAATGCTGTTCACCGGTGGAGCCACACACCAAAACCGATTTGATCCCTTGCTTTTGCAGTTGCAAGATATGAGCGATCGTCCTTTTCGTGTCAAGTCTTTCTGCATGGTCAAATGCTGTTGGGACGGCAACATGCAGTGAGTGATTCAATGAAGTCATCCGATTCATCCTTTCTTGTGATACGTTTAGCCAGCGATGTTCTTCTTGCTTCTGGTGCAAGCCAAGGAAGACGAAATAACTGATTATCCACTAAGTGTAGCAAACTTCTCGTTTCAGCAAAAGGCTTAGCAAAATATTTTTAAAACGGTGGTTGCGTTTTCAAATAAAGCATGGTATTATGCAAGTAATAAAACAGGCATGTGACTGGTAATGCAGGCAGGACCTATAAAAAACATGGAAGGGATCGTTGGATTCCGTTCAATGTTTTTGTAGGTGCTGCCTGCTTTTTTCTTTGTTTGGCCAACAAAGGAAAACTAATTAAAGGAGAAGAAAATTATGAATGTAAAAGAAACGGCAACTGCCATCGTTGAGTTGATTGGCGGAAAAGAAAATATCGCACATTTGGAACATTGCTCCACACGCTTGCGCTTTACCTTAAAAGACAATAGCCTCGTACAAAAAGATGACTTGGAAAAAGTCGATGGCGTGATTGGGGTGCGACAAAATGTCCAATGCCAAGTCATCATCGGCAATGATGTCGTCGAAGTGTATGATGAGGTTATGAACGTGTTAGGTCATGAGCTAACAGCGGATGGAGGAAGTGAAGGCAAACAAAAACAATCGTGGGGTGCGGTCCTGCTTGATTTTATTATCTCGATTTTTCAACCGTTGATTCCAGCAGTCGCTGGAGGGGGCGTCTTGAAATCCTTACTGTTACTTGCTTCTGTCACTGGATTGATGGACAATACGAGCCAAACGTATCAAATTTTGAATCTGATCGGTGGCGCACCATTGTATTTCTTACCGATTTTAGTGGCGATCACCACGGCAAATAAATTAAAGGTCAACCAATTGGTGGCGGTTTCCGCTGTCGGTGCCTTGATTTTGCCTGAACTAACGACACTATTGACAGATGGCGCAGCTTTCATGGGCTTCGGTTTACAAAATATCGCCTATGCGTCACAAGTATTTCCAGCCATTTTAACGGTTTTATTTTACGCTCAAATTGAAAAACTGTTTACTCGAATCTCACCAAAACCGATCCGTATCTTCTTTGTTCCAATGATGAGCTTAGTTATTACGGTTCCAGTTGCTTTATTGATTTTAGGCCCATTAGGCTTTGAAGTCGGAACGATTTTCTCAGCAGCGATTATTTGGCTGTATGCCCATTTAGGTTGGGTGGCAACGGGGATCTTAGCCGCTGTTTTACCATTGATGGTGGTTACCGGTATGCACAAAGCTATGATTCCTTATGCTGTTTCGTCCATGAGTGAGATGGGGGCAGAGCTGTTATACTTACCTGCCTCATTGGCACATAACATCGCAGAAGCCGGTGCTTGTTTTGCGGTGAGTGTTCGGACCAAAGACCAAAAACTTCGTTCAACCGCTGTTTCTGCAGGCATCTCCGCCCTTTTTGGCATAACCGAGCCTGCTTTGTATGGGGTGACGATCCTGCACAAACGAGTGCTTTACGGCGTGATGGCTTCCAGCCTAGTTGGTGGTGCAGTGGCTGGGTTATTTGCCATCAAGGCCTTCGCATTAGTTGGTCCCGGTCTAGCAAGTATCACTATGTTCGTCGATGAAGCCAACCCGATGAATCTTGTGTGGGCATTAGTCACGTTAGGGGTATCCTTTGCTGTTTCCTTCGTCCTTGTCCTTTTCTTATTCAAAGACAAAACAGTGGAAAATAAGACGACAGTTGCCGATCCGAAAGCCGAAGTATTGAGTAAACCAGTAGAAGGCCAAGTGGTCGCCCTATCTGAAGTCAACGATGAAGTCTTTTCAAGCGGTATGATCGGAGAAGGTTTCGGGATCATCCCGACGTCTGGCGAATTGATCGCACCAGAAGATGGCGAAATCACGATGTTGTTTGAAACCAACCATGCGATCGGGTTAAAAACTCGTAATGGCGCAGAATTGCTCTTTCATATCGGCTTGGATACCGTTCAATTAGAAGGCAAACACTTTACCCCTTACGTGAAAGCGGGGGATCAAGTGAAACAAGGGCAACCCCTGATTCAATTTGATCTAGATGCCATCAAAGCAGCTGGGTTTGATCCAATCGTGATCTGTGTGGTCACCAATCAAGAGAACTTTACTGTCAAACCGATCGAATCAACCGATGAGCGCAACGAACAAGGTGTTTTATCGATTGCACCGATCGTCTAAACCAATGAGCAATGCAACAAAAACAATGTAAAAGGGGATTGAAAAAATGACTGAAACAACTTTTCCAAAGGACTTCTTATGGGGTGGCGCTATCGCCGCAAATCAAGTAGAAGGGGGATGGAATCTTGGCGGCAAAGGCTTGTCGGTAGCGGATGTGGCTACTTACAAACCTCATGTCGACGTGAAAAACTTTGCAGCACATATGAGTGTGACTGTTGAAGCCGTCAAAGAAGCAATGGCGGATTCAACGGATACCATCTATCCAAAACGCCGAGGGATCGACTTCTATCATCGCTATCCAGAAGATTTGGCTTTATTTGCGGAGATAGGTTTTAAAGTATTGCGTTTATCTATTGCATGGACCCGATTGTTCCCAACTGGGGAAGAAACGACACCCAATCCAGAAGGGATCGCTTTTTACCGCAATGTCTTCCAAGAAATGCAGCGTTTGGGAATCAAACCGATCGTAACGTTGTCTCACTATGAGATGCCGTTAGCGCTGAGCTTGAAGTACAATGGCTGGGTGGAACGTAAAGTGATCGATGACTTTGTCCGTTTTGCGACCGTCTGCTTTGAAGAATTTGGGGAGTATGTGGAGTATTGGCTGACCTTTAACGAAATCGACAGTATCCATCGTCATCCCTTTACAACAGCAGGTCTCATTCCTGAGCAATCAGAAGCTGGTAAGGAAGAGCAAGACGTATATCAAGCCCTCCATCACCAATTTGTGGCCAGCTCATTAGTGACAAAAATCGCCCATGAAATAAATCCCGACAACAATGTCGGCTGTATGATCACGAAGTTGATGACGTATCCATTGACTTGTGACCCATTGGATGTTGAATTAACTTTAAAGAAAAACTTGGAAAATGATTTTTATGCGGACGTTCAAGTCAAAGGTGCTTATCCGCGAATGATTGAAAAAGATCTCGAAAAACGGGGCATCAAGATTGAAATGGCACCAGAAGACCGCCAAATCTTAAAAGATCACACCGTTGATTTTCTTTCTTTCAGTTATTATATGTCTATGGCTGAATCAGGCGACCCACATGCGGAACGGACACCGGGCAATACGGTTTTAGGGGTAAAAAATCCCAAGCTGCCGTCAACTGAATGGGGCTGGCAGATCGATCCTAAAGGCTTGAAAATCTCCTTGCTTTCATTGTATGATCGGTATCAAGTGCCATTGATGATCGTTGAAAATGGTATGGGTGCCGTGGATGTCCTTGAAGACGGTCAAGTGCATGATCCGTATCGGGTCGATTATTTCAAGGCACACTTCAAACAAATGAAGGAAGCCATCGATGAAGGAGTCGATTTGATTGGTTATACTTCATGGGCACCGATCGATCTGGTCAGTGCGGGGACGTCACAAGTGACGAAACGCTACGGCTTCATTTATGTGGATGCCGATGATGAAGGAAACGGCAGTTATGACCGTTTGAAAAAAGATTCCTTCGATTGGTACAAAGAAGTGATCGCTACCAATGGCGCAAGTTTGGCAGAATAAACAGTGAGGAGCGAGAGTGCATGATTTACATCAAGAAAGTCTTAAATTCAAGTGTCGTACTTGTTGATAAGGAAGGCCAGGAAATGATTGCACTTGGGAAGGGGATCGGCTATGGAAAGAAAGTCGGCGACAGCATAGCCGATACCCAGATCGATCAAGTTTTTCTGCCAATCGATGAAAAAAAATCGGGTCAGTTTGCCGATTTGGTGGATGAGATTCCGTTGTACTATTTTGAAATGACCAAAGAAATCGTTCAGCTGGCGCAAAAAATGCTGCCGTATCCGCTAAATTCAACGATTTACCTTACCTTATCGGATCACTTGCACTTTGCTGTGGAACGTCAGCAAAAAGGCTTGAGTGTGACGAATCGACTCTATTGGGAAATCAAGAATTACTATACGGAGGAATTTCGAGCCGCCGAACAGGCACTACGCTTGTTGAAAGAGAAGTATCAAATTGATCTGCCGGAAGAAGAAGCCTCCAATATCGCGTTTCATTTGATCAATGCCCAGTCGAACACCGAGGAAAATCAAGATGGGTTGAAAAAAGCCAAATTGATCGGGTTGATCGTCAATATGGTACGCTACTCGATCCAGCAAGACGTCAACACCAATTCGATCCATTATAATCGCTTTATCACCCACGTGCGTTTCTTCGTTGACCGGTTCTTTTTGGATGGTCTGCTGCAAGAAGAAGACGAAGGACTATACCGTCAAATGTGGGCTCTTTATCCAAATGCTATGGAGATCGCGACAAAAGTCAAAGCCTATATCGATAAAGAATATCAAACGAAGATCCCTGTCAATGAAATCGTCTATCTAGGCGTTCATATCAATCGGTTGATGAACCATTCAGCGATCAATTCCTAAGCGTCCTCATTTTTAACAAACACAAACAAGCCGTTTCCCTTTGCTGGAAGAAACGGCTTGTTTGTATTTAGTAGGCTTGCTTGTCAGGAATCACGCCTCGAACGCCGCCTTTTGGTTCCTCCACGTCGCCTTGGTAGCGTGGGATCAAATGACAATGGCAATGAAAGACCGTCTGTCCGGCAGCCTCCCCGCAATTGAAGCCGATGTTGAAGCCGTCTGGTCGATAGGTTTCCAACAAATAGGCTTTGCCTTCCTGCAACAAAGCCTGCAAGTCTTGTAATTCCTCTTGGGTGAGGGCAAAATAATCCCTTCGATGTTCTTTGGGGATCAATAGCAGGTGTCCAGGGGTGACGGGAAACTTATCAAAGATCGCATAAAAGCGTTCGTTTTCAATGATCGCATGTTTTGAGGCAGTACAAAAAATACAAGTCAAAATCTTCCGCTCCTTTTTCTCAGCTAGATAGCGTATCGATACTTATCTTTAGTGTACCAAAAGCTGATTCGAAATGAAACGCACGACAAAAAGCATGTCATTATGAGTCATTTGCGAGTAAAATGAAAAAAAGTTTGCTGATTCGCTTGACTTAGAGTGCACTTCAACCTGTATGCTTAGTGTAACTTAAAAAACAGGAGGACGAGCAAATGAACTATGTAAAATTTGGCAATACGGGACTTGATGTGTCACCATTATGTTTAGGGACAATGGGATTTGGCGATCCCAATAGTGGCTTTCATGAGTGGGTGTTAGAAGAAGCAGATAGTCGCGAAGTCATCAAAAAAGCCTTGGATCTAGGCATCAACTTTTTTGATACGGCAAATGTCTATTCTTATGGAGCGAGCGAAGAAATCGTCGGTCGAGCATTGAATGATTTTGCTCCGCGGGATGAGATCGTGGTTGCCACAAAACTGTATTCAAAAATGAAGCAACGGCCAAACAGTGGAGGGCTGTCTCGAAAAGCGATCTTTTATCAAGTCGAACAAAGCTTAAAACGCCTACAAATGGACTACATTGATTTGTATATCATCCATCGTTGGGATTACCACACGCCAATTGAAGAAACCATGAAGGCCTTACATGATTTGGTGGTTTCTGGAAAAGTGCGCTATATTGGTGCATCCGCGATGTACGCTTGGCAATTTGCCAAAGCACAAGCAGTTGCAGAGAAAAATGGCTGGACCAAATTTGTTTCGATGCAAAATCACTTAAACTTGCTTTATCGAGAAGAAGAGCGAGAAATGATGCCCTTGTGTGCCGATCAAAAAATTGCCGTGACGCCATATAGTCCTTTGGCTGCTGGACGTTTAACAAGAGATTGGGGTGCAGAGACCAAACGGTACTTAACGGATAAAACCGCCAATCAAAAGTACGACAAAACGATGGAACAAGACCGGGAGATCGTGGCACGAGTCGCAAAGATCGCTGACAATCACCAAAGCAAACGGTCGCAAATCGCCTTGGCTTGGTTATTGCAAAAAGAACAAGTGGTCGCACCAATTATTGGCGCAACAAAAGAAAGCCACTTATTGGATGCTTTACCTGCCCTTGATCTAAAGCTGACTGCCGAAGAGATTGCTTATTTGGAAGAGCCTTACTTGCCTCATGCAGTGGTAGGAGCGGAATAACGAGTAACAAAAGGGCTTCTGGCTCGTAGCATGTAAAACGATCTAGGAAAAAATGCAAAACAAGGAAGTGAAGTCATGAATATCAAAAAAGTCAGTGAACTGAGCGGTGTCTCAGCTGATACCATCCGTTACTATGAAAAAATTGGGCTGATTCCGCCGGTCAAACGCAATAAAAACGGTGTTCGTGAATTTGATGATGACGACTTAAAATGGATCACCTTTACTAGGCAAATGCGTAATGCTGGACTATCGATTGACGGGTTGAGTCATTACCTGGCTTTATTTGAAGAAGGGCGAGGGACGGTTCCTGAGCGCAAGCAGCTCTTAGCAGAACAAATTGCGGTACTCAGGGAGAAAATCTCAGATATGACGGAAGCTGTTGAACGTTTAGAATACAAACTAGAACATTACGACGAGCATGTTCTGCCGACAGAAGAACGATTGCGTCAACGAAAAGCCAATTTGGTCACTAAGTCTTAATGACTGAATTCTCTACTATGGAAATTGAAACGTTCTGCTCAATGGAATCCAATAGAAAGGAAGCTTATGAAACGACTTGCGATTTTAGGTGCTGCTGGAACGATTGGGCAGCTGACACGCCAAACACTTTTAGAAAGAACCAATTTCTCCCTAGTACTCTATGCCCGCCAGGCAACGGAGCGTTTGCAACAGATTGATGCTGCGCGTGAGACGATCATTGATGGTGACTTTCTCGATTTAGGGCGACTCGTTCGGGCATTGCAAGATTGCCAGTCGGTTTTTTTGACGGATATCCATGATCCGCGGGCAACGCTGCGGGTGGTCGAGGCGATGAAATTAGCAGAGGTCAGCCAATTGATCAGTGTCGCACCAGAAAGAAACCTTTGTCATCCAGAGGCATTAAAGCAATTGGTGTCCGCAACTGATCTTTCCCTTTCCCCGAAAAAGCATCAGCTGTTATTGCAGCAAAAAAATCGCTTGATGTCCTATCAATTGATTAAAGGATCAGAATTGTCGGTTTACTTTGTTCATTTGCCGTCAGAGAAGAAACGTATGGCGAATAGAAGAGCATGGCGGGAATCTGTTGTAGAAGAAATCCTTTCCGCTTGTGATTGCTGTGCAGCTTAACAGCAATCTTAAAGGAATGAAAAAATAGCAGAATACTTTCTTGAAGGTCAGAATCAATTTTTTCATGTTTTCATGAAAAAATTGGTTCTTTCTTTTACGATTTTTTTGATAGAATAGACAGAAGCTTTTATACATAAAAATAGTTGCCAGATCGAAAGGAGAACGTTGATGGAAACACTTATCAAAAAAAATCTTGCTTTATTGCTTGGGGTGCTATGGATCTGCATCGCATTAAACTTCTTCCTTTTACCTCACAGCATTGCTTCTGCCGGTGTCGGGTCGATTGGCTACCTCATCGAAACTGGCTGGTCGATCAATCGCCATATCGTTGTCTGGGGTATAAATTTATTGATGCTGGCCCTTGCGTTTTTACTTTTGAAACGAGAGGTCTTTGTCAATACGGTTATCGGTAGTTTGGCATTTCCCGTTCTTCTAGCACTTTTACCAGAAATTATGCTGCTGCGCTTTTATTCCATCTCATTGATTTTAGGTAGTTTCTTCTTTAGCTTCGGCATCTTTTCGCTCTACAAAATTGGTGCGTCTAATGGCGGCGTGACGATTCCGCCACTAATTTTGGAAAAATACTATGGCATTCGCAGATCTAGTGGGGTTTTCTTGACCAATTTGATCATCATCTTATTGAACCTTCTGATCTTTTCTTGGCAAGAAGCACTTATTTCTGCCTTTTCAATCTACTTGATTGCCTTCTTCATGCGGCTCTTCATGAGAATCGAACAAAAAATGCAGGCCAAGAAATCTGTGAAAGTCCAAGGAACAGCAAAATAGAGTAACATTTCAGAAGCAAAACATCGGTGCAAAAAATCTGCACCGATGTTTTTTAATATTTTCTTTTTCTTAGAACAGCTATGGAACCAGTCAAACAAGCGATGATCAAAAAGCAAGTTAACAACAGTGCTGGCAGCAGTTCCCCTAGTTTGATTTGGTCGGTTAAGTAGTTAGGAAATTGGCTGGAAAGGGAATATGGATTCCAGTTTGTTACTTGACTCCATAGGTTGCCTAACATGCCCATCAGATAACAGACGCCAATAAACAACAAACCTTGATAGATACTTTTAGCAAAGCTGGAACCTAGCAGCAGGATGCTGATTGCTAGTAAACCGAAAAGCCAATAGCTGACCAAAGCGCTAGGGACTTGAGCAGCGCTGGAATCATCGAAATAAATCATCGTATAAAAAGCACTGACACTGGCACTTATAAGGTAACTCAAAGACCAAAGAATCATTAAATAGCAAGCTTTTGCTATGACGATCGTGGTTTTTGGTAAGCCTCTGGTGATCAGCTGAATAAAGGTACCCTGATTTATTTCGGCTGAGAGCGTATCGGTAAAAAGAATCACAAATATTAGCAGGCCAATCGTGCCGATGTTGCTGTAAAACTGAAGCCACGCATCGATCGATGTCGGATCAGCAATCGTGATTTCAATCGATTCCGGCATCATACTGGCCATCAGATCTGGCATAATTTTGGCAGTAAAGGGAGAAAGCATACCAATCAGGGCAAACAGGATCAAGCAAATCAGTAGTTTTTTGCTACGAAGACCGCCGAGAAACTCTTTCTTTAAGAAAACAAGAAACGCATTCATTTGATCACCTCCAAGTAAATCGACTCTAACGATGGTTCGATTCTTTGAAAGGATTCTGGGACAATGTGTTGTTCGTTCAGCAATTGTAGCAACTGTGAACCGATATTGGTTCCAGTTTGTTCATCGATCAGTAATTGATTGTTCTTTCTTTTCGCCGAAATGCCATGGATTGCTAACACTTTGGCAAATTTTAAATGGTCTCCTTCGTCGGTAAAGACAATCCCAAAGACGGTTTTTCGATAACGGTTTTTTAAGGAATCCATCGTTTCGAACGCACGGATCTGACCTTTGTGCAAAATTGCAATATAATCTGACAGCTGTTCGACATCTGCGAGAATATGAGAGGAAAAAAGCACTGTCGTTTCTTCTTTGATTTTTTCCAATACATCAAGAAATGCTTTGCGTCCGAGAGGGTCTAGTGCGGATGTTGGTTCATCACAAATCAAGATGGCGGGGCGGTTGATCAGAGCTTGGGCTAACCCTAGACGTTGCTTCATGCCGCGAGAAAAGCCAGCGATTTTTTGTTTCGAAGCTTCCAGGCCTACCAACTCTAAGACTTCCATCACTCGCTGAGGCTGAAAAGATTCTTTATTTGGCTGAATTTTTCCGCAGAAAGTCAAATATTCTACAGCTGTCATAAAAGAGTAAAACTGCGGCACATCTGGCAAATAGCCGATCCAGCGATTGGTCTTGGTTGAGCCAAATTGTACTGGTTCGCCACAGACAGTGATTTCGCCTTCATCAATAGGGAGTAACCCTAAAATCGCTTTCATAGTGGTTGTTTTGCCAGCGCCGTTTTCCCCTACAAATCCCACGACACTCCCTTTGGGGACCGAAAAGGATAGGTCTTGTAGCACTTGTTTGTGCCCAAAACGTTTGGATAAGTGATTGATCTCGATCATCTTCATTGTTGATCCCCTTTTCCAAAAGCAAAATAAAGGATAGGACCGATCAGGCTAACAAAACAGGCGATGAAGAGCCAAAGAATACGAGAGCCGAACTTAAATTGTTCTTGTTTTAAAATATCTCGAACTGCCAAAACGATCAAGATCAATTGCAAAAGAATCAGAGGGATCAGTATGGGCAAATAATCAGATATATTTTCTGGTACGTTTAGTGAAAAACTATTCATGTGAGTCACTCCTTTGCGAATTAGATACTTGTTCAGCCAGATTGCTCAAGCGCTGAAACAACTCTTTAAATGGGGGGTTTTCTTGATACGGTTCAAACAAGGGTGTCAGCTGTGCTATTGCAAGAAATTGTTTTTTGACACTACCTGAGTTACGCGGGATCTGACTCCCTAATTCTAATTCACTGATCCACTCATCGATGCTGTTGAAATAATCATCTCCTTTCAAAACGATTTCCTCTGGAGTAGCTTCTAATGTTTTGACATACAGCGTTAATGCTTGTAACAATAAGCTTTCTTTTCCTAAAGCAGCAAACGAAACCATCCCAGCGGCTAGAAAATTCAGTAAAGAGAGGGGATGCAATTCGGCCAGTTGGAAGCTCTCGCTGAGTGCCAGTCCACGTGCATAGGTTTTTTCCAGTTGCTCCTCGTCTTGTGTGAGCATTGCTAAATAATTCGTTAGCAAACTCATAAAAATAATTAAGTACTGGTAAATCGCACTTTGCGTAACGATCTCAGCTTGTTGCAACTGATTTTTTTGCTGAAATGCTGCGGCAATCAACGGTTCGCTAGGTAAAAAAGAGAGAGTTTTCGTGCCAAGGATCGCCAAGACTTCTTCTGGCTTGTTTCTCATCAGAAGACAATAAGCATCGATCTGTTTCGCTTGTTGTGCCAGCTCACTGTCTCCTTGGTCCATGATCCGTTGGTACAGGGTTTCTGCTTCCTTCAAATAGGTATTTTTCTTTGCTTCCATCAAAGCGTCTTCGTAAGTTTGCCCTTTCGGGACGCCTTCTACGGGGACATCCGGCAACAGATCCCAATGATTCAAGTAAAAGGACCCCATTTGTAATAAGAATGGATAACAAGAGTAATAGCGTTTGGTAAAACTTTGAGCAAGAGCGAGAACTTCCGTTGGTGTTTTTGTTTGGAAGGCGTCTTTTAATAATTGGTAGATTCGCTGGATCTCTTTAGGTGATAGCTGCGAATCTAAAATCAACAATTCATCGACGCTGCAATCAAAATACGCCGCTAATAAGGGCAGTGAAGTGATATCTGGATACGTCTGTCCCGTTTCCCATTTTGAAACGGATGCTTTTGACACGTTCATAAATGCTGCTAATTCTTGCTGCGTAACGCCTCTGTGTTTTCTTCTCCGGGCGATTTCCTCGCCAATTGGTAAGTCCATAGTACACCTCCGATAGGTTTGTTTGATATACTTCTATCATAAGAGGAGAAGGGATAACTTACAATGGATTACTAGTTAACTTTTGGTTGATTTGATTAACCATAGGTTGATTATTAACGTAGGTGCCCCCATCTCTGGCAAAGAGATGATCTAGAAGGAGAGGCAGAATGATGAAAATTGTAGCAGCGATTGATTCCTTCAAAGGAAGCGCCACTTCCGCAGAATTAAATCAAGCGGTCTTAAGCGGGTTTTCAGACCAGTGGGAAAAATGTAGTATTCCCATCGCTGATGGGGGAGAAGGCTCAATGGCAGCAGTCTTTGCTGCGTTTGGAGGCAATTACGAAACGGTTCCAGTGACCGACCCATTAGGTGGTAAGTTGCAAGCCCGTCTGTTGGTCACAAAAATCAATGAAGAAAAAATCGCTTTGATTGAATCTGCGGAAGTGATCGGATTGCAACTCGTGGAACCTAGTGACGAGACCACCCGCAATAGCTCTTCTTTTGGTTTAGGCCAAATGGTCTTAGCAGCTTGCAGACAAGGAGTGAAAAAGATTTACCTGACCCTTGGCGGTAGCGGCACTTCTGATGGGGGCGTAGGCTTTTTACTTGCGTTAGGAGCAACCATTCAAAGAAACGAGCGAATGGAAAACAATCCTTTGCTGCAGGCAGAATCTCTGGAGCTCAGCCAGTTGAACCCTCTGCTTGCACAAATTGACCTGTTTGCTTTAGCCGATGTAACAAATCCTTATTCAGGTGAACAAGGATTTGCGTCAGTTTTTGGTTCACAGAAAGGGGCAACCAAAGAAACGATCCAGCAGTTGGATCAACAAGCAAAGCGTTTGGCTGAACACATCAAGCGGACCACGGGGATCGATTTGGAAGTCCCTGGTTCTGGTGCAGCTGGGGGCCTTGGTGGTGCGGTTTATTTGGCAGGTGGTCAGTTGGTTCCGGGATTTTCGACGATTGCTTCCTTGATTGGATTTGAGGAAAAAATCAAAGGAGCAGACTTATTGATCACCGGTGAAGGTCGTATCGATGGCCAAACAGCTAGGGGGAAAGTACCCTATGGTGTCGCTTTGCTCGCTCAAAAACGCCAACTCCCAATTGTTGCAATCTGTGGCTCCCGAACCGAACGTCTCGGCGAACTGTCGCAATTGCTTCCAACAGTCTTCAGTATCCAACAAGGACCAGTTTCCTTGGCAGAAGCGATGGAAAAAAAGCGAACCTTGATTAATGCTCAACAGACTGCTCAAGCCATCGCCGGCTTTGTGGAGCAGTGGCAAAAAAAGACCGGATCAGTTCCTTCAGAAGGCACTGATTTTCCAACCAAATAAGAAGCAAACACCAAAAAACTTCGTAGGGAAGGCAATCGCCAGTACGAAGTTTTTTGGTGTTGCGCCTTTTTTAAGCCAAGGTGGCTTGTGCTTCAATCTCCACTTTAAATTCAGGGGCAACCAAGCCGGCAACGATGACGAGACTCATGGCCGGTTTGTTTTCTGCCAAAATGGTTGTGAATGCCGTACGGACAGCAGCTAAGTAAGCAGCATCCGTTAAAAAGACGGTCATTTTGACCACTGATGACCAAGACAGTTGATTGGCTGATAAATGCTCTTCGATTTTCTTCAAAACGATGGCTGTTTGCTCTTGCGGGTCCTCAGGTGTGGCTCCGTCTTGTGACGGCGTTTGACCAGAAATGAAAAGAAAAGGTCCTTGCGCGATTTTTGTATCGGTATAGATTGCCATTAATTTGGCTCCTTTCTTCTATCTTACCTTTGGATGATGGGGACAGATAGCAATTGATTGGGTGTGTCTTAGTTTACTTGATTACACCTGCAAAAACAATCAACAAACGTTTTCTGTTGGTTTTGTGAAACCACGGGACGAAGCCGCCCTTCCCCTTTAATAAAAACACTCATTTTTTTCAGGCTCCACTGAAATTATCGCCAGAATTTTATGGTTTTAATGTCTTATACTATGTTCAGATCAAATAAATAAACAAGGAGGAAAAAAATATGAATTGGTACAAAAACACAACAGAAGAACTATTACATACGTTGCAAACAACACGGCAGGGCCTTTCCTCCGAAGAACGCAACCAGCGTTTAGCAAAGCAAGGTGAAAATAAAATTACTGAGGCTGCGCAGATCCCTACATGGAAGAAAGTCGGCAAGCATTTTACAGACTTACTGATGTTGGTCTTAATCGTCGCAGCCGTTTTAAAAGGGGTTTCGGGTGATTATATCGAAAGCGGCATTATTATGGCGGTCGTCGTCATCAATGGATTAGTCGGCTACTGGCAAGAGCGTAAAGCCCAAGAGTCACTGGATGGGTTGAAGCAATTCATGGGGCAAGAAGCAACAATTTATGTTCATGGCCGCAAGAAGAAAATTGCTGTTTCTTCCTTAGTAAACGGAGATTTAGTCGTTTTAGGACCAGGAGATGTCGTACCAGCAGATATGCGCTTGATCGAAACCCATGATCTTTTGATTGAAGAGTCTATCTTAACCGGCGAATCTGAGCCAGTTCAAAAAATGACTGAACCCATTACTCAAGAAAGTACGATTGGTGACCAGCGGAACATGGCGTTTTCTGGTACCCATGTAGAAAGCGGAACTGCCAGCGGGATCGTCGTTGAAACAGGAGACGATACACAAATCGGCCAGATCAATCAAGCAATTCAGTCTGTGAAAGCGCAAGAAACCCCGTTGATCAAAAAAATGAAGCAATTGAATCACCAAATCTTTAAAGGCATTATCGGATTAGTGATTTTCTTGATCTTCTTTACTACCTTCCGCTACGGCTTTGATCTTGATCTCTTGTTCTCATCAGGTATCGCATTAGTTGTAGCAATGATTCCTGAGGGCTTGCCAGCCGTGCTGACCATGATTTTATCGATGGGTGTCAAGGAAATGTCTGAGGAGCAAGCAATCATCAAAACGATGCCATCAGTGGAGACACTAGGTGCCATGACGGTGATTTGTTCAGACAAAACAGGAACCTTGACCAAAAATGAAATGACGGTCGTCGATGTCTTAGTTGAGTCAAACGTGGATAAAGCAACGGTGCTTGATATCATGGCAAATTGTCAAGATTTGAAGCAAGACGAAGGACAAAAGGCGGCTGAACTCGTTGGAAACCCAACCGAAAAAGCCTTGTTACAATACGCAGAATTAGCGCAGCAACCATTGCGTAAAACAGTCGATAAAATTCCTTTTAATTCCTCTTACAAGTACATGGCAACACGCCATCAAAATCAAGAAGAGCCGAATGACTCGGTAGTGTTTGTCAAGGGTGCGCCCGAAGTGTTGCTTGAGAAAAGCCAACTGACTTCAGATCAAAAGCAATGGTGGTTAGATGAAAGTGCAAAATTAGCAGCGAAAGGGCAGCGACTGATCGGCTTTGCGCATCTGACGCTGTCGGCACAGGAGTCCTTGTCCCACGAAGCACTCATCAATTTAACCTTTGTTGGGATCGCTGGCATCATTGATCCTCCGAAAGACAGTGCCATCAAAGCGGTAAAAGAGTGCTTGCAAGCGGGCATCCAAGTCAAAATGATCACAGGAGATCATGGCAAGACCGCTCAAGCTATCGGCAAGCAAATTGGATTGAAGCACACGAATCACGTGTTGGAAGGGCTGGAAATCGATCTGCTGTCTGAGGAGGAGTTGCAGCAAGCAGTCCAAAAGACAGATATCTTTGCTCGAACGACCCCAGAGCATAAATTACGGATCGTTAGTGCTTTGCAGGCGAATGAAGAGATTGTCGGAATGACCGGCGATGGTGTAAACGATGCACCAGCGCTGAAAAAAGCCGACATTGGGATCGCTATGGGGATCAAAGGCAGTGAAGTAACCAAGCAAGCAGCCGATATGGTTTTGGCAGACGATAATTTTCATACGATCGCCAATGCCGTCCGAGTGGGTCGACGGATCTACGATAATTTGAAGAAAACCATCAACTTCTTCTTACCAACGGCTGTTGCACAAGGATTGATCGTTATTGCGGCACTCTTGTTGAACCGACCACTGCCACTGACACCTGTACAAATTTTATGGGTAAATATGGTGACAACCATCACGCTTTCTTACGCACTCGGTTTTGAGAAGGCAAGTGCGGATGTCATGAATCGACCACCACGGCCAATCAAAGAAGGTATCTTATCTTGGTACAGTCTGTTCCGCATCTTCTATGTCTCGCTGTTAATCATGATTCCTTCCTACGTCTTAGCGATTCAGTTTGAAGGAACGGTCCTTCAACAAAGCATGCTACTGCAAAGTATCGTCTTTGCTCAAGCAGTCTACTTACTGAACTGTCGTGAGCTGGTAAAGCCGGCGTTGAATCGCCAACTCTTTGCCAATAAAGCACTCTTAGTCTCCCTGGCACTACTGATTGTATTGCAGGCAGCGATTTTCCTAACACCTATCGGACACCAGCTTTTAGGGATTGGTTCTTTGACGCTGATGCAGCAGTTGAGTATTGCAGCCAACGGGGCACTTCTTTTCACAGTCGTCGAAGGTGAGAAATTTATTACAAACAAGCTGCAAGGACGTCAAAAAGCTGCCCCAGTGAAACAATAAAGGCAGCTTGATGATTCTAGTGATAACTTAAATAATAGGTTTGAATGAGCTCAGTCACTTGATTGAGCTCATTTTTGGTCGGTACCATCGATAAATAAAAGACTGGGACAGGGGCATCATCTAATGGGAAGTTTGACAAAACAAAATCAACGTCGGTTGCCGATAGCCCTTCTAGTTGACCTGGTTCGATCGCCGATAGTAGAATACGTGCTCCGAGAAAGTCATTCAATTCTTGCATAAGGTAAGCTTTCCATGCTGGCTCCCCTTGAAAGATAAAGTATCCCTTTGCCCGGATAGGGTTGATTTGTAAAATAGCCTGTTGGATCAACAAGGTGGTGGTTGACCATAAAGGAAAACTCGTTTCCCTTTGACTGTTTGTCTGTTCTTCTAAAAAGTCATGGATCGTTGCTTCTATCGGTAGCGAATAGGGCTGATTCAAGCGCTGGATCTCGTGAAATTCTAACCCAAACCATTCTGAGAGTTTGGCAGACTCTTGCGTTTTGATCAAGAGCAGCAACAGATTCTCAATCAGCTGCGTCCCGCTAGCGAGAGGTAGCTGCAACGAGCGGGCTAATTGTTCGACAAAATGGGTCGTTTTATCGTGAATGGTTTGATACGTTTCAAGAGTCGCTTGAATCGTTTGGGACCAATCGTTATTGTAGTTCCAGCTTTCTAAAAAACAGTAGAAGCTAAAGAAGTGTTCGCTGCATTCTAAATATACGCCTTCTTTTTGGTAGAGATAACTTAATGGCTGTTGGAAAAGACCGTAGAGGGGATCATCCCCATTAAATTCGAAGGAATCCATGCGGCAATTGGCCTTGATACGGATTGTATTGATAAAAAACCAGCAAGTACCGAAGATTTGTTCTACGTCGATTTGGAGTTTATCTTTGCCCAGACGCTGTAAAAAATGTTGATAGTGGGACTCATGAATTGTATATTCCTCAAAAAAGTAATTGTTATGGGTATAAGGCAGTAAAAGTCGATGGAAAAAGACCCGAATATTGATCTCACTTCCTTCAAAGCGGATCACGCGATTTGTGATGCGAATCCGTATGGAAAAATCCGTCAAACTTTTATTTAATTTTGTAATATGCCGCCGCAAAGTTTCATAGGAAGTTCCCGCTTGGCCAAGAATTTCTTGCGTGCTAAGTTCGCTGGAAAAAAGCAATGCTTTCATTAAAGAAACACCGATCGATTGAGGGAAAAACGTTTCCCATAGCTGACTCATCAACAATGGCCCATCATGGGTCAAAGCAAAGCCATTACTGGCGGCTTCAATCTGCCAACCTTCGGGTAATTGTTGACGAATATAGGTTATATCAGAAAAAACCGTTCGTTCCGTCGTATCGATCAATTTTGCTAGTTGCTTGGCAGTGATCATTTTGTGATTCGCCAGTTGTTCCAAGAGAAGGATCTGACGTAATAAATCCTTCTCGGTAATGATTTTTTTCATCATCCCATCCATGACAAAAACTTCCTTTCTGAGTCTTTCGTGTTCTTTTTGATTTTATACGAAAAAGGCAAGTTTTGCTATTTCCAATTCACCGAATGATGTTTTTCTATTAAAAAAGATGGAATGGGTATCCTTCTGAGTAACTGTCTAAAGGAATGAGGTTTTTTATGTGTTTTAACGGTTAGAGGTCTATCATATGTTCGTATTTCTTCATTCGCAAATACAAAGAATAACTTTCTTTCGATAATTTTATTTTTGAGGAAAAAAGACTCTTTTTGCGAGAGGCGTAGAGTTTTCGATGGAGAGCAGAGTCGATGATCCATTCAATTTCTGCTTGTTCTTCCTCTGATAAATCGGCATTTTTCTCATTGGATTGAATGAGAGAGTAAGTAAATTCTAAGCAGCTCATTTTATAAATAAAGGTGGAGAAATATAATTTGTCTATGTGCATTTAATCACCCTTTCTTATATCCGGTTCAATCATATAGAATAATATTTTGAATAACAATTCTGTTTTTTCATGATGTCATGAAAATTTTGGGTAAATGTCTATTTTTTGGTAAAAGATAGCGAATATTTCGTAGCTTGATCTTCACGAAAGGGTTATAAAAAAACAAATATTATTTAAATGGATCAGCAACTATAATTAAGTAATCTGAAAGAAGTGAAGGGCATTTTTGGCCTAAAGAATGTGTCGTCATTTTGGTTAAGACAAACCGTTGCAGGATGTTTTCTTGTTTTGTCAAAAGGAGTCAAAAAAATAAAATTCGCTTTTTCCTGTTGACAGATCAACAAAAGCCGCGTAATATAGCTACCAATAACTCATTAAGACTAGACAAAAGAGAAGTATGAGGACGTTCGTCTTGCAGAGAGCTGATGGTGGTGCAAATCAGCAGATTGACGCTTCAGAAATGGACTTTTGTGTCGAAAGGCTGAAATCAGTAGGCTTTTTCCGGGAACTCCCGTTACAGAGAACGATCGTTGATAGACGATCTAGAGAACCAATTGAGGTGGCACCGTGAGTAATCGCCCTCAGGCAGACAAGTTTGTTTGCCTGAGGGCTTTTTTGTTTTTCTTGCCCTTCAACCAATTAAAAAATAAACGTAAAATCAAACTAAGAGAAGTACTTGAGTCTTTTTTGGTTACAGAAAGTCGGCGGTGATGAGAGTCCGGCACCAAGAAATCAAGGAAATGGCCTTAGCCGATCATTTTTTGAACCCTTTTTTGGCAGTAGGAAAATGCGGGAACTCCCGTTATAGAGGAAGACCGTTGTTAGACGGTTGATAGAGAAGAAGTTGTTTATTTGGGCAACTTCAATTGAGGTGGTACCGCGATCATTCGCCCTCAAGCAGACGTTTTTATGGCGTTTGCTTGAGGGCTTTTTGTTTACAAAGAAAGGAGCAGCTTATGTATCGAATGGAACGAATCAACAGCGATTGTTTGACACCTGTCTCAGTTTTTTTACGGATTCAAGGGGCGCATAAATGTTTATTGGAAAGTATTCCCAGAGAAGAAGATACCGGACGCTATTCGATCCTTACCTTTGATCCCGTTCAGAAAATGACCTTTAAGGATGGTGTTTTTCAAGTGGAGGATCTTTTGAAAAAAACGGTCAACAAGTACCCGTGTCAGGACCCTTTAAAAGAAATGGAAGGGTATGTAGTCAAAAAGGAAATTAGCGCTTTACCGAATCTACCGCTGCAAAGTGGGGCTATCGGGTATGCGGGCTATGATATCGCCGCTTGCTATGAAGACATCGGACAACTGCCCGCAGATGAATTGCAAGTGCCTGATATGGCCTTTTGGCTTTTCGAAACTTTTCTCGTTTTGGACCATCAGACGGAAACTTTAACGATCATTCTTGAAAATTGCTATAGCCAAAGAGGAACCGTCGAGATGGAGCAGGTAATGCAAGCAGTGAAGCAGCAGTTAAGGACACCAGTCGCCGCTGAGACCCGTGTATTGTCAAATGAAAAACTGCATTTTACCAGCAATGTTACTCAACATGCCTATGAAGCGATCGTTCAAGAGGCGAAAGCCCGAATTACGGCGGGAGACATGTTCCAAGTCGTTCCTTCGCAACGTCTGAAAGCGTCATTTAAACAAGAGCCCTTTGACTATTACCGCAAACTACGAGTGACAAATCCTTCCGCGTATCTCTATTATCTTGATTTCGATCACGGATTTAAAGTGATTGGAAGCTCACCTGAAAGCCTGATTCGCGTTCAAGGCGACGAAATCACCACGAATCCGATCGCTGGTACCCGCAAACGAGGGGCAACCAAAGCAGAAGACGAAGCTTTGGCAAATGAACTATTGGCAGATGAAAAAGAACGTGCAGAGCATCAGATGCTGATCGATCTTGGGCGCAATGATTTAGGGCGGATCGCTGAACATGGGACGGTTCATGTTCCTTTATACATGGTGATCGAGAAATACCGCTATGTCATGCATATCGTTTCGGTAGTGGCTGCCAAGCGCAGAGCAGGTGTGACGGCAATGGATGCCTTGAAAGCAACCCTGCCAGCAGGCACGGTCAGCGGGGCACCAAAGATTCGTGCCATGACTCGCATCTATCAATGGGAAGCTGTTCGAAGAGGGGTCTATGCGGGAGCCGTTGGTTATTTTTCACGAAATGATCAAGCGGATTTTGCCATCGGGATTCGGACATTGGTATTGAAAGACGAGATCGCATATGTCCAAGCAGGGGCGGGGATCGTTTATGATTCTGATCCTTCATCTGAATACCAAGAAACATTACACAAAGCCAAAGCACTATTGGAGGTGTCAGCCAATGATTTTACTCGTCGATAATTATGATTCCTTTACGTATAACTTAGTCCAGCAATGTCCAGCGGATACGATCGTCTTGCGAAATGACGATCCAGAGCTTTTTATTGTTGCAAAAGAAGCAGATGGCATCATTTTTTCCCCGGGACCAGGCCGTCCCGAAGAGGCAGGATTCATGATTTCTTTGATCAAAACATACCATGATAGCAAGCCGCTTTTAGGCATCTGCTTAGGTCATCAAGCCATTGGTGAAGCGTTTGGTGCCAAAGTGGTCCAAGCACCAGCTATTATGCATGGCAAGCAATCGACCCTTACGTATCAGAAAAAAGGCGTATTCGAAACCTACCTAGGAGATATGACTGTCATGCGCTATCACTCGCTTGTCATTGAGCCAGCGACACTTTCAGCGGAATTTGAGGTTTTGGCTGAAACAGAAGGGATCATCATGGCGATTCAGCATCGCGAAAAACCAATCGTAGGACTCCAATTCCATCCAGAATCAATGGGAACAAACGAGGGGGCATTTTTCATAGAACAGTTTCTTAAACTCGTCTCGGATAATACAGAAAAAACACAAGATGAAAAAAGGAGGAATCTTTAATGCAAGCACTAAAAAAGCAGCCGCCGCAACAAATCACTCAGCAATTATTTAATGGCCGTCATTTAAGTTATCAGGAGATGCGTCACTTTGCTCAAGGAATTTTAAGCGGGGTGTTTTCAGAAAGTCAATTGGGCGCAGCATTAGTTGCGATGAAGATCAACGGCATCACAGCTGCCGAATTGACTGCTTTAGCAGAAATTATGTTAGAGCATGCCGTGACCATTCCTTATGAAGGAGGAGACACCATGGACAATTGCGGCACTGGTGGCGACCACGCCAATAGTTTTAATGTCTCCACTTCGGCTGCCTTCGTTTTAGCAGCTGGGGGAATCACGATGGCAAAACACGGCAATCGCAGTATCTCTAGTCGTTCAGGCAGTGCCGATGTCTTAGCATGCTTGGGGGTGGCAATTCAAGCATCACCAGAAAAAATCGCCGATCTATTAGCGACAGTCGGCATCGCTTTTCTCTTCGCCCCGTCGTTGCATCCGGGCATGAAAGCAGTGATGAAAATACGGCAAGAATTAGCGACACCAACGATTTTTAATCTATTAGGCCCTTTGATCAATCCTGTTCCGTTGACTACGCAACTGATCGGTACTTACGCTGGCGAGAGCTTGGTAGACACCGCTCAGGCGTTAGGCAGTCTTGGTCGGCAACGAGCAATGGTGATCCATGGATGTAATGGGATGGATGAAGCCAATTTGGCTGGTGAAACGGCGATCAGTTTTTATCACGAAGGAAAGGTGACGAATTTTTCTTTGGATCCGCAAGCGTATGGCTTTACGCCAGCACCGATCGAGGCGATCGTCGGCGGAGATGCGGCTCAAAACGCCGCGATCTTAACAGCAGTTTTGAAAAATCACCCTTCCGTTTATCTAGAGACAGTGGTCTTAAATGCAGGGTTAGGCTTTTATACCAACGGCAAAGCCGCCACCCTAGCGGAAGGCTTTGCGATGGCACGAGCGTGTATCGCTTCGGGCGCGGCCTACGACAAACTGCAGATGCTGATTCGTCAGTCAAATAGCCATTAACTACGAGAGCTGTAAGGAGGAGAATCATGGATTTTTTAGAAACGATCATCCAGGAAAAAGTTGAAGAAGTTGCCGCGATGCCACAAGAAATCGAAAAGGTCGTAACGAAACGTCCATCATTTTATCAGCAAGTCAAGGACCGACCACAAAAAATGCACCTCATTGCTGAAATCAAGCGTGCTTCACCCTCAAAAGGAGACATCAACCAAGGAATCGACCCAGTCACACAAGCGCAAGCTTATGAAGCCGCGGGTGTCAGCGGGATTTCCGTTTTGACCGACCAGCAGTTTTTTAAAGGCTCGCTGGCAGATCTTGAAGCAGTCAGTAAGGCTGTTTCGGTGCCTATACTATGCAAAGACTTTATTATCGACAGAAAACAATTGATTCGCGCCAAGAATGCGGGTGCCAGTATTGTTTTATTGATCGTGGCCGCTTTAAAACCAGAACGCTTAGCCATACTTCATCAAGAGGCAATAGCACTAGGGTTGGAAGTACTCGTTGAGACTCATAATGCGGCTGAATTTCAACAAGCCCAAGCCTTAGAGGCCAAAATCATCGGCGTCAACAATCGTGACCTAAAAACCTTTGACGTTTCCTTGGATATCAGTGTTGCTTTAGCACCTCAGCCGTCAGAGGCGGTTTACATCAGTGAATCTGGTATTCGAACTGCCTCCGATGTGCTGCAGCTTGCACCGTTTTATCATGGAGTCCTCGTTGGAGAAACGTTGATGAGAAGCAATCGAATTGCTGAAACAGCTGCAGATTTGCAGGTGAGCCGCCGATGACCAAAGTGAAAATTTGTGGACTCACCGAACGGCTGCATGTCGAAACTGCCATCAGTGCAGGAGCAGATTACCTTGGCTTTGTTTTTGCCGAAAGCCGTCGGAGAATCGATCCGACACAAGTCCGCAAGATAACGGAGCAAGTACCCCAAAATGTAGGGAAAGTCGGGGTTTTCGTTTCTCCAAGTTTTGAAGAAGTGCAAGCGGCAATTCAAGCCGCCCAGCTGACAGCGATTCAGCTCCATGGAAAGGTTCTGCCATCTTTGCAAACAGCCATCCAGACAGGCATTTTTGCGCATCAAAAGATCGCAGTGATCCGAGCCTTTGATGGAGAAGCAGAGACTTTAGAACAAGATTTCCTAAGCTGCGATGCAGATTTTGGGTTATTGGACGCTCCAGTAAGAGATCACCCTTATGCTGGCGGCAACGGCCAATCCTTTGATTGGCAAAAAGCGGCGAGAAAACCGTTGCCGTTGTCTGAGCGATTTTTTATTGCTGGCGGTTTGCACGCGGAAAATGTAGAAGAGGCGATCCAACTTTTTAGGCCTTATGCTGTCGATGTTTCTTCAGGCGTTGAAACCCAGGGGAAGAAAGACAGTCGGAAAATCGAACAATTTATTTACTTAGTAAAGGAGAAGATAAAATGACCCAATACCCCACAGAAGCAGGTTTTTATGGTTCTTTTGGCGGGCAGTTTGTGCCAGAGACATTGATGTATGCAGTCAAGCAATTGGAAACTGTCTATCGTGAAGCACAAGCGGACGCAAGTTTTCAAGCAGAATTACAGGAATATTTGCAAGAGTATGTAGGAAGAGAGACCCCCCTTTATCATGCACAGCGCTTGTCACAACACTTAGGCGGTGCCAAAATTTATCTGAAGCGAGAAGATTTGAATCATACGGGCGCCCATAAAATCAATAATGCGCTAGGGCAAGTGTTATTAGCAAAGCGGATGGGGAAAAAGAAAGTGGTAGCGGAGACCGGTGCTGGACAGCATGGCGTCGCCACAGCGACTGCGGCCGCGTTGTTCGGTATGGAATGCACGATTTTTATGGGTGCGGTAGATGTTCAGCGGCAAGCACTAAACGTCTTTCGAATGGAATTGTTGGGAGCAAAAGTGGTTTCAGTCACTTCAGGCAATCAGACATTGAAAGATGCTGTCAATGAAGCGCTGCGTTACTGGGTCGCAACCGTCGAGGACACCCATTACGTGATGGGTTCCGTACTCGGTCCGCATCCTTTTCCAGAGATCGTTCGAGATTTTCAAAGTGTGATTGGCAGTGAGACACGACGGCAACTATTAGAAAAAGAAGGACGACTACCGACGACAGTCGTTGCTTGTGTTGGCGGCGGCAGCAATGCGATGGGAATGTTTTACCCTTTTATCGATGATCAGACCGTTCGTTTGATTGGCGTTGAAGCAGCTGGGAAAGGTGTGGATACTACTGAGCATGCGGCGACCTTGACGAAAGGCAGTATCGGTATTTTACATGGTACCAAAATGTATCTGCTGCAAGACGATGATGGGCAAGTGATCGAACCTTATTCGATTTCAGCTGGTTTGGATTATCCAGGGGTCGGTCCCGAGCATTCTTACTTGAAGGAGATTGAGCGAGCGGAGTATTTCGCTGTCACTGATGAAGAAGCCGTTGACGCCTTTTATCTCTTGTCTCAAATCGAAGGCATTATTCCTGCTTTGGAAAGTGCTCATGCCGTTGCCTATGCCCTAAAGCTAGCCCCAATCATGACACCCGAAGAACGCTTAGTGATCTGCTTGTCTGGGCGAGGGGACAAAGATGTTCAACAAATCAAAGACCGGAAAGGAGCAGCGAAATGACCAGCAAAACATTGACGATGAAACTAAAGGAGCGCCAAAAACAAGGCAAGCCACTATTTGTTCCTTATATTGTGGCGGGTGCCAACGGACTGGAACGCCTGCCAGCAGAAATCGAACTGTTGACGACACATGGCGCAGCCGCCATTGAAATCGGCGTGCCCTTTTCAGACCCAGTCGCAGATGGAGCGGTCATCCAAGCAGCTGGAATGCAGGCATTAGCCAATGGGACCACTTTAAAAAAGATCATTGCTTTGCTGCAAACAATCCATTCCGA
Organism: Enterococcus sp. CR-Ec1; assembly: GCF_002850555.1. NCBI lineage: Bacteria > Bacillati > Bacillota > Bacilli > Lactobacillales > Enterococcaceae > Enterococcus > Enterococcus sp. CR-Ec1. The sequence goes on along the minus strand of NZ_CP025223.1, from coordinate 2,271,748 downwards.
GGTTCCACTGGTATTGATGGGGTATGCCAATTCATTCTTTCATTATGGGATTGAACAGTTAGCAAATGAGTTAAAAGCGACAAATGTGAAAGGGTTGATTATTCCAGATTTACCTTTTGAACATCGATCACTAGTAACGCCTACTTTTGATGCGGCGGATCTCGCGCTGATCACACTGGTCTCTTTGACCAGTCCTCCAGACAGAATTCAGACGCTGATCGAAGACGCAGAAGGATTCGTTTATGCTGTGACAGTGAACGGTGTCACTGGAGAAGATCGCCAATACAACGAACAGCTGGATCAGCATTTGCAAGCCATTTCGGAAAAAAGTCCGATTCCAGTATTAGCTGGTTTCGGGGTCTCGACCCACGCAGATGTGCAGCGCTTTGCCAGTGTGTGTGAAGGGGTAGTGATCGGTTCAAAAATCGTAGCAGCGCTACAAAACGAGCCACTGCCTAAAGTCAGTGAGCTGTTAGCAAAACTTGTTGGTAAGCCATAGAAAACAATGTGAAGGAAAGAACCCGAATTGGGTTCTTTTTTTATGAGAAAACTAGTATTCGAGGTACTGATGGGCTGCTATGGAAAAAAGAACGTGATGTGTGAAGAGGAAAAGAAAAAAGGCTGATTGAAGATCAGCCCCAAATTGTCGTGATTATGCCAGTGTATCCGTGTCGATGGTTACTGTCTCGCAAAAATGCCCTCTGCCCCCAACGTAAACATGTTGGATTTCCTTTCGCGAAGTCGTAACGAGTTTGACAAAGATTTCAGAAGGTTCACCTAAATTGCTGCCTTGTTCAAAGCGATACACTTCTTTTTCGAGGGCACACTTTTGATACAAGAAGCAAGCCAAGGCGGCATTGGAAGTGCCTGTGGCAGATTCTTCATTGATGTCAAACAATGGGGCAAAGTTACGGCAAACGATTCGTTCTTTTTCCATTGCATATAAGTGCATGCCAACTACTTGTTGAAGCGCACTTACTTTTTTTATTTCCTCAAAATCAGGTGCAACTTGCTGCAACTGGGCCGTTGTTTTGATTGGGATAAGGATATCCTTTAATCCAGTAGAAACGATTTGAATAGGAATTTGATCATTGATAGCATTGGTATCAAAACAGTCAGTTAATTGTTCTAGTGAAAGCACATCTGAAAACAGTGGTTTGTTCTGTTCCATGAAAATGACACCGTCTTTGATGGTGATCGACAAACGTCCGGCGTTGGTGTAGATGCGATACTGTCGCTTGGAAAGTTTGTTTAGATACGATAATAGTGCAAAGGAGGCAATTGTTGCATGTCCGCATAAGTCAACTTCTTCTTTTGGCGTAAAATAGTCAAATCGGAAATCGGCCTGCGGGGATTTCGATAAAAAAGCTGTTTCTGAAAAGCCTAACTCTTTTGCGACGGCTAACTTTTGTTGTGGTGCAAGTGGCTGTTCCAGCAAAACGACTCCAGCCTTGTTGCCACCCGTTTGATTTTTACTAAACCCACTTGCGATATGTACCGTTATCTCCATAGGACACCTGCTTTCTTTGTTCTTGTTAAGCATAGCATAATTTTTGCAGGGATAGGTTAAGAAAACGGATTGGTTAAGCGTGTTATACTGAAGGTAAGACAGAGGAGGGACTATATGAAGAGAGCGATGATCCTTTACCCAATCATTTTTGTAGACTTTCCCTTCGGATATGAACACCAAGACTTACGTCAGTTGATCGACACGGTGATTTATTTGAAAACACCACTAGATATTGCTTTTGCTCGTCAGATTAAACGGGATTATACGAACGAATCAAAAGAAGCGATTTTGACTTGGGCAGATACTTATCTTTCCTATGCAAGGGAGCTATTTGTTTTACACGAACAGATCATTGCTGAAACAGCCGACTATGTACTGGATGGTGCTCTACCAGCTGATCAGCTAGCAGAACAAGTCAAGTATTATCAAGTATTTTAAGAAGCGCTTTTAAGCAAGATTTAGTCTACTGGGTTTTGTTTAATCTACCTTACTATCTGTTTCAGAGGTCAAAAATGCCGCTGCTTCCTCTAAAGAGAGCGCTGCTCCATTGAATGTGGGCCACGCATTGATACCGTCACATTTTTTTCTCGGAATCAAGTGAAGATGAAAGTGAGGGACTGATTGACCCGCTGCTTGATTTGCTGCGCTTAGCAAATTAATCCCATCAAATCCTAAGCGAGTGACACAATGATCTGCTATTTTTTGAACCGTTTGAATGAGGTGAGCAAGAAGAACGGGGTCGCAATCTAAAATACTGGTGTAATGTTTTTTAGGAATAACCAGCATATGATAATCCACGTCTTTGGCATGATCAAGGAAGGCGCAAACACTGTCATCTTCATAGATTACATGGCTTTTTATTTTTCCAGAGACGATGCGGCAAAAAGGACATTCTTCCATCAAAATTCCTCCTATGGAATAAATTTTGTTAGTTGTGTTCGAGAAGTATAATATCTAAAAATGTGAAGCTACGGGATTATGGGAAACCATAAACGATCTTTGTAATTAAGCCGCTCTTTGAGAGGATAATATCATATTTATTTAGCAGTTAAAACTATATGTGATAATTAATGATGTTTTAGATAATTAGTTAATAGGTTGTTTGCAAAAGAAAAGCTCCGTGCTGCTGATTTGTGGTAAAAGTGACGTTTGAAAAAAGTGGTTTTTAAAAATTTATCAAAAAAAATCGCTAGGAATCAAGATTCCTAACGATCTGCTAGTGCAATGCACGATAATATAACGTTCCAGGAGGGATTCGAACCCCCGACCGTTCGCTTAGAAGGCGAATGCTCTATCCGGCTGAGCTACTGGAACAAATAATTTTCAGCGAATGCTCACTTCGCCTAAGCTGTTGAAATCAATCAGCAACAAATAACATTATAGAAAAAGGGCGCAGCAATGTCAATCGCTTTTCGCCCTTTTCTTATTTTTCTTTGAAAAAAGGAAGCGCAGCTGCCCTCAACCTTTCTCAGGTTCCTCAAGAATTACGCTATCTGCTTCTTTCGTAATGAGAATCACACCATCTCCTAAAGGGACAAGCGTGGAGGTCAGCTGAGGATGGTTCATCACGGTATCCAAGAAAAGATTCAATTTGCGATGGATCGCTCGCTGGTTACGAGGGATTTCTTCGATGGGGTGTAGAATCGTTCCAGCTTGAAATACGTCATCCACCATCAGCACACCGCCTTTGCGTAATAGACGCAGACATTCTGGTAAAAATTCAATGTATTTTGATTTGGCGCTGTCCATGAAGATAAAATCATAAGGGCCACTCAATGTAGGTAGGACGTCTGCCGCTTGTCCTTCTAATAGCGTGATTTTTTCTTCATTTCCTAAGCGAGCGTAGGTTTCTTTGGCTTTGCGGATCATGACGTCAAAGCGATCGATCGTTGTGACATGACCATCTTTCACACATTGCGCCATCAAGCTTGAAGAAAAACCGATCGCTGTGCCGATCTCAAGGATTTCTTTTGGCTGGAGCTGTCCTAATAAAAACTGCAAAAAGACCACTGTTTCATGTGGGATGATTGGCACTTCTTTTTCATGAGCGGCTTGCTCGATTTCACCAAGTTCGCCGGGTAATTGCTTTTGTTTTTCACGCATAAACGCCACTAGTTCTGGTTTGACTACTGGACGATGCATCATTTCGTTGCGCATCTTCATCCTCCTAATTTATCGCTGCCCCTTATTATACGAATAACTCACCTTAAGTTCAATCTTTTCGAGTCTTTGGAACAACAAAAAAACCAGTCATAAGACTGGCAGGATAAAGGGGTGAAAAATATTTTTGGGATATTTCTATCATAACGGTGTTATGTGGAGGTTTGGTTAAAATCCTGTGAAGATCTCGTCAGGTTCTGCTTAAATTTTCATCAAGGAAGAAAAGCAACCCATCAACAGGGCAAAAACGAACTTTTTATCGAAATATTCAGAAAATTCAGGGAAAAGTGTTGACAGAGGAACCTGCTGTTTGGTATCTTCATAACAAGATAAAAAAAGTGATAGGTGACGACGATGGATAAACGATTGAAACAAACAGCTGCATTTTTATTATTATTATCGTAAGGACTCTTTTTCTATGACCCGCCTTTTTTAAGGCATCATTTGAAGAGTCCTATTCGCATTGCATGAAGGAAACCCTTTATGGAGTGCTTTTTTTATACCATTTTTTCAATTGTGTTTGAATGAGGTCGCGCCAAGCGTGCTCCTACCACTGCTAAGGAGGAAATAGTGATGAGAAAAATCCAGTTTTTTGATACGACATTGCGAGACGGTGAACAGACCCCGGGAGTCAACTTTAATACGAAAGAGAAGGTTCAACTGGCGCTGCAATTAGAAAAATGGGGCATCGATACGATCGAAGCAGGTTTTCCGATTGCATCAGAAGGAGATTTTCAAGCAGTCAAAGCGATTGCTGGGGCGGTGACGAAAATGACCGTTGCAGGACTTGCCCGTTGTCAGAAAAAAGACATTGATCGTGCCTATGAAGCTCTTTATCAAGCCGTCGATCCACAGATCCATGTCTTTCTAGCAACGAGTAAGGTGCATCGCCAGTACAAGCTGAATATGACGAAAGCAGAAGTACTCGCTTCCATCAAAGAACATGTGGCTTATGCGCGTGAACGCTTTGAAAAAGTTCAATTCTCGCCAGAAGATGCCACCCGCACCGATAAAGCCTTCTTGCTTGAGGCGGTTCAAACAGCGATTGATGCCGGCGCGACGATCATCAATGTGCCCGATACAGTAGGGTTTACCAATCCTACGGAATATGGAGCGCTTTTTGCCTATTTGATCGCCAATATCAAAAGCGAGCAGCAGATCACTTTTTCTTCCCATTGTCATGATGACTTGGGAATGGCGACAGCCAATGCGCTGGCGGCTATTGAAAATGGTGCTGATCGGGTGGAAGGAACGATCAACGGGATCGGCGAACGAGCTGGCAATACTGCATTAGAAGAAGTGGCCTTGGCGTTGCATATTCGCAATGATTTCTATCAGGCTACCTCCAACATCAAATTAAACGAAACAAAACGAACCAGCGATCTGGTGGCACGTTTGTCAGGAATCACGGTACCGAAAAACAAAGCGATCGTCGGCGGCAATGCTTATGCCCATGAATCAGGGATTCATCAAGATGGCGTCTTGAAAAATCCTGAGACCTACGAAATTATTACCCCACAGTTGGTGGGGGTAGAAACCAACTCGTTGCCTTTAGGCAAACTTTCTGGCCGCCATGCGTTTGTCGATAAAATGCAGCAACTGGGCTACCAGTTTGACCAAGAAGAAACCAACGAATTGTTTAAACGCTTCAAAGAATTGGCAGATAAAAAGAAGCAAGTGACCGAACAAGATTTGCTGGCTTTGGTGGCCGATCAAGGCCGCAGCCAAGAAGGCGGCTGCGAGTTGGACGCCGTTCAGCTACAATACGTGTCCAATGGCCATCAAGGAGCAGTGGTTTCTATCATCAAAGACGAGGAAAAACAAGTGGCATCAGCCATCGGTGCCGGCAGTATCCAAGCTATCTACAACTCGATCGATCAGATTTTCCAGCAGCAGCCGAAGTTGTTGAATTATGAAATCACTGCCTTGACCAGTGGGGAAGATGCGCAAGCGGAAGTGCACGTGGTCATTGAATGCCAGGAAACCAATGAAAAAATCAGCGGGATCGGCTTAGACTTTGATGTCTTGCAGGCGTCAGCCAAAGCATATGTACAGGCTAGCGCAGCTCTAAAGAATCGAGGTGTCCTTGTTTGAAAAAGATCGTGGTTTTAGCAGGAGATGGCATCGGACCAGAAATTATGGACAGTGCCCTTGCGGTATTGAAAGCGGCTTGTCCTGACCATCTCCAGCACTTTCATTTTGACCAGCGGCCATTTGGTGGAGCGGCGCTGGCACTTACTGGAGAGCCATTGCCGCAAGAAACACTACAAGCTTGCCAGCAGTCGGATGCGGTCCTTTTAGGAGCCATTGGTGATCCAGCTTGGGAAAACGCACCGACAACACCCGAGAAAGGACTTTTGAATCTGCGTCAAGCGTTAGGTCTATACGCCAATATTCGACCCATCAAAGTAGTTGATGCGGTGATTGCTTTGTCTCCCATCAAAGAAACGATCCTTCGAGGGACAGATTTTGTCATCGTTCGTGAGTTGACTGGCGGTATCTATTTTGGCGAAAAAGCAGAAAAACCTGAAGAAGCCTACGACATCAATCATTATCACCAAGCAGAGATTCGACGGATTTTGCGTAAAGCCTTTGAGATCGCCCGTACGCGGAAGAAGCGGGTTCTCTCTGTCGATAAAGCAAATGTGTTGGCGACTAGCCGGCTTTGGCGCCGATTAGCGGAAGAAACGGCACAGGAATTCCCGGATTGTCAGTTGACTCATCAATATGTTGATTCCGCCGCTATGAAAATCATCCAAAATCCCAAAGACTTTGATGTAATCGTGACCGAAAATCTCTTTGGCGACATTTTAAGTGATGAAGCCTCGGTTTTGCCGGGGTCATTAGGGGTGCTACCAAGCGCAAGCCATGGCGCAGAAGGGGTTTCTTTATATGAACCGATCCATGGCTCGGCACCGGATATTGCTAGGCAAAATTGTGCCAATCCGGTTTCCATGATTTTGTCTGTCGTGATGATGCTAAGAGAGTCCTTTCAAGAGGAACAGCTGGCAGATACCATCGAAAGTGCGTGTTATGAGGTAATGAATGCGGGGATCTTGACGCGTGATTTAGGTGGGACGGCAACGACAACTGCCTTTACAGAAGCGGTTATTGCACAGTTAGGAGTGAGCAATTATGGGGAAAACGCTGTTTGATAAACTATGGGATCGGCATGTGATCACAGGAGAAGAAGGGCAGGCGCAGCTGCTTTATGTCGATCTGCATATGATCCATGAAGTGACGACGCCGCAAGCCTTCGAAGGCTTGCGGCAAGCGGGACGGACAGTTCGCTGTCCCGAAAAAACCTTCGCAACAATGGATCATAATGTGCCTACCAAAGATATTTTTACCATCACCGATCTGGTTGCAAAAAAGCAAATGGATACGTTACGTAAAAACTGTCATGATTTTGGGATCGAATTGTGTGACAATGGCTCTGCCAACCAAGGAATTGTCCATATGGTTGGCCCAGAAGTAGGCTTGACCCAACCAGGAAAAACGATCGTTTGCGGTGATTCCCATACTGCCACCCATGGTGCTTTCGGCGCGATCGCATTTGGGATCGGTACGAGTGAAGTGGAGCATGTCTTTGCGACACAGACGATTTGGCAGACAAAACCGAAACGCATGGGAGTTGAGATCACCGGTCATCTGCAGCCGGGGGTGTACGCCAAAGATATTATTTTGGCATTGATCGCGACGCATGGCACAGATTTTGGTGGTGGCTATGCCGTAGAATTCTTTGGCGAAACGATCCGCAACCTGACGATGGAAGAGCGCATGACCATTTGCAATATGTCGATCGAAGGTGGGGCGAAAATGGGCTTGATCGCACCTGATGAAACGACCTTTGCTTATGTGAAGGATCGACGCTTTGCGCCACAAGCGTTTGCCAGTGCGGTGACGGATTGGGAAACCCTGTATACCGATGAAGGTGCCAACTATGATGCCCTGATCACCTTAGACGCAGCAACCTTAGAACCTTACATCACTTGGGGCACCAATCCAGAAATGGGAGTACCGGTCAGCGAAACGTTTCCTGAAGTGCGAGATCACAATGATCAGCAAGCCTATGAATATATGGCACTGCACCCCGGACAGACGGCTGCCGATATCCCCATCGAATACATCTTTATCGGATCGTGTACCAATGGTCGTTTGTCTGATCTGCAAGAAGCAGCGGCGATTTTGAAAGGTCAGACCATCAAAGAAGGGGTCACTGGCATTATCGTTCCTGGTTCACGCCCTGTTCGTAAAGCAGCGGAAGCGATCGGTTTAGACAAAGTCTTTATTGAGGCTGGTTTTGAATGGCGGGAGCCTGGCTGTTCCATGTGCCTAGGAATGAATCCTGATAAAGTACCAGAAGGCGTCCACTGTGCCTCCACGTCAAACCGCAATTTTGTTGGACGGCAAGGGAAAAACGCTCGGACGCACCTGTGTAGTCCAGCAATGGCGGCAGCAGCTGCGATCCATGGGCGTTTTGTCGATGTACGAGAAGTGGTTGGAGGTGTTGGTTAATGGAAGCTTTTACGCAATTTGAAGGTACGACGCTGCCTTTGATGAATGACAATATCGATACCGATCAAATCCTACCGAAAAATTATTTGAAGCGCGTTGAAAAAACGGGGTTTGGCGAATTTTTATTTGACGATTGGCGCTATTTGCCGCAACGCAAGCCTAATCCAGCATTTATCTTGAATGATCCAGCATATCAGACCGCTCAAGTCCTCGTCACTGGTGATAATTTTGGTTCTGGCTCTTCTCGAGAGCATGCGGCATGGGCGCTGTTGGATTACGGCTTTAAAGCCGTGATTGCTGGCAGCTTCGGTGATATTTTCTATATGAATGCCACCAAAAACGGGCTGCTACCCATCGAGCTGCCTTTGACTGTTCGCCAAAGGATCGCCTCGCTGCCTGCTTCTGAAAAAATCAGCATCGACTTGCCGAGGCAATGTGTGATCGTTGCCGGGGAGGAGCATTTCTTTGCAATCGATGCTACCTGGAAACACAAATTGATCCACGGTCTCGATGAGATCAGTATCACCTTGCAGGAAGAGGCGAAAATCACCGCCTATGAGCAGACGATTCCAGCGTATTGGCAGTAGGGCTAGGGGACTGGTCGTTATTCGTCGGCTGGTATTTGTGAAAGAATGTTTCTTAACCCTCGCCAATCAGCTTCGATTTGCGGAGTCAACGTCCGATTATAAAAGATCGCAGCGGGATGATACATCGGCACGATCAGATATTCTTTTTCCGACCATTGATAGCCATCCTTTGTCGGATTGCTTTCTTGAATTTTGGAACGGATCACTTCGCCATGGTGGTCTTTGATATAATAGGCGTTGCCTAATAATCGCTGTAGTCCGATATTGCCAACAGTTGCAATGACGGGCGGATCCACGATGGACAACTCGTAGTCAAGCAGTGGTGCGTGTAGCAAGACTTCCTTTTTGGTAGGTGTCCGATTGGGATGGACGATCTCATGGGCACCGCTGCGCTTGTTGATTCGTTCTTTGACGGAATATGGACGGCTGCGGACAGCGCTGGTGATGTAGACATCCTCACGGGTCAAACCGGCTAAAGCCAACGATTTCATCAATTCTTTTCCTGCTTGTCCGCTAAAAGGAATAAAATTCTCGATTTCGGTTCGACCAGGGGCTTCACCAACGATCATCAATTTGGGCTGCAGCGGTCCTTGACCTGGAACAAATCCTTCCAACGGATAACTGCGGGATGCCTGTTGAACGGCAGTGGCTAATTCTTTGGGGTATTGCATGAAAACTCCTCCCATTCTGTTTCGCTTGTGCTCTTTCTTCTATAGTAATAGAAAATAAAAAATGCACAAAAGGAAATGACTAGTAGCAAAAGAATTCTGTCTTTTCCTTAATTAGTGATTGACTTTAGGAAAACATTTTGATAAAGTTAATCTGTTGTAATTGTGGACTCCACAGCTACAACCGCACAGAACAAGTAGTAAGTACGAAAGTCACTTGGGATGGCGAGTCTAAGTATATTATAAGGAGGTGCTGTAGAGCATGTACGCAATTATCAAAACTGGTGGGAAACAAGTAAAAGTTGAAGTGGGTCAAGCAATCTACGTTGAAAAATTAGACGTTGAAGCTGGACAAAAGGTTACTTTTGATGAAGTTATCTTAGTAGGTGGCGAATCAACAAAAGTGGGTGCCCCAATCGTTGCAGGAGCAACTGTTGAAGGAACTGTTGAAAAACACGGCAAACAAAAGAAAGTCGTAACTTTCAAATACAAACCTAAAAAACATTCACACCGTAAACAAGGTCACCGTCAACCTTACACAAAAGTTGTTATTGACGCGATCAACGCTTAATTCTTACGAAAAGCAGGGTAACGAATATGATCAAAGGGACATTCAAACGAAATGACTCTGGTCGGATTGTTTCTTTTGAACTAGCTGGACACGCACAAGCAGGAGAATACGGCAAAGACATCGTCTGTGCTGCAGCATCCGCTTTAGCGATCAGTGCAGTCAATGGGATCGATGCTTTGGCTGGCGTTGCGCCAAAAGTTGAAGCAGATAACGAAAATGGTGGGTACTTATTAGTCACGCTGCCTTCTCGTTTGACCCAAGAGCAGTCGAATATCGCACAAATTCTTTTAGAAAATTTGTTGATCGGCTTGCAATCAGTTCAAGAAGAGTACAACGATTATATCCAAATCAAAACTACTAAAGAAAACTAGGAGGTGCATCTCATGTTGATGAAAATGAATTTGCAATTCTTCGCTCACAAAAAAGGTGGGGGTTCTACTTCTAACGGACGTGACTCTCAATCAAAACGTTTAGGTGCGAAACGTGCTGACGGTCAAACCGTTTCAGGCGGATCAATCCTTTATCGCCAACGCGGTACTAAAATTTACCCAGGGGTAAACGTAGGTATCGGTGGAGATGATACATTGTTTGCAAAAGTTGACGGCGTTGTTCGTTTCGAACGTAAAGGCCGCGACAAAAAACAAGTATCTGTTTATCCAGTAGCGCAAGAAGCATAAGAAAATGACATCCAGATTACGTAAAAGTAACCTGGGTGTTTTTTTATACACCAATGAAACCGTTTTAACGAAATAGTTATTTATAATAGCTTAGATAAGGAGTGAAGCAATGATTCAATTAAAAGAAATCACGAAGGAAAACTATCGTGCGTGCATGAATTTGAAGACAACGAAGGAGCAAGAAGATTTTGTTGCGCCCAATTGGTACTCAATGTTAGAGGCGATCTATGAGGAACCACGTCAGGCATTTGCCCTCTACAATGGTGAGGATATGGTCGGCTTTCTCTTATTTAGTTTTTACGAAGCGGATGAGGATTATCCAAAAGCTTCGTGGTGGATCGAGCGGTTTATGATCGCAGAAAAATTCCAAAATCAAGGGTTAGGCAGTCAGGCGTTTCTTGCTGGGTTAGATTGGTTCAAAACCCATATCCAAGCGCAAGAATTAAGGATCTCCGCTGTAGATGGCAACGAGATCGCAACAAAGCTTTACGAACGAAACGGCTTTGTCTTGACAGGTGAAATGATTGATAACGAGCATGTACTCTTGTTGCAGCTGCCAACGGATCAAGGGTAAATGACTCTTTCTACAGTAAAAAATGAGGTCAAAAGCAGAGGTTCTTAAGGGGATTCTCTGCTTTTTTTATTGGTGTTTTTCCGGTCAAAAAAGTGTGCCGTCATTTTCTGGCTAGATTTTTCAAGAAATTTTGTGCACTTAGGGTAAGAATTACGAGTATATCCATGCTTTGTTGTTCACAAAGTTCCTTTTGCTATTAACGAAATCTTTACACGTTGACAACACAAACCTTATATTCATTTGATACTCTGAGGAAGTAGAACAAATGGAAAGAAACTTTCGAAAAACGTTGATTATTGAGAATGTGCTCACGAATGATTTTGGTCGAAACACGAACATTATCAAAAAAGAAAACGTTCGTAATTCGAAAAAGATTGTTTTTGATTCGTTGGTTTTTTATAATCAAAAAGGAAAGTTCGGAATTCCGTGAGTTCGATTTTTTTAATGAAAAGGAGAAAAAGTGATGAAAGTTTGGAAGAAAACGGCAATGTTTGGTTTAGGTTTGGTGGCAGCAGTTACGCTGGCGGCATGTGGCTCAGGTGGAGCAAGTACTGACTCGGCGGCTGAAGAAGCAGGATATGTACCAGAAAAGTTGACCGTTCAATTTGTTCCATCACAAGCAGCAGAAACATTAGAAGCAAAAGCAAAACCACTTGAGCAATTATTAAGTGATGAATTGGGGATTCCAGTCACTGTGAGTGTTTCCACTGACTACAATACAATCGTCGAAGCAATGGCTTCGAAACAAGTAGATGTAGGCTTTTTACCGCCGAATGCCTATGTTTTAGCAAATGAACAAAGCAATGTTAAGGTGCTATTACAAGCACAGCGTTATGGCATCAAGCAGCCTGGTGGGGAATCAACGGATGAATTGGTTGATAGCTATCGCTCAATGATCGTCGTAAAAAGCGGCAGCGATATCAAAGAGTTGGAAGATTTAAAAGGCAAAACGATTGCCACGCAAGATGTTACTTCTTCTGCCGGTTATGTTTGGCCAGTAGCAGAAATGAAAAAAGCAGGCATCGATATCAATACGGATGTGACGACTGTTCAAGTCAAAGGCCATGACCAAGCGGTCTTATCTGTCTTGAATGGCGACGTTGACGCAGCGTTCGTTTTTGAAGATGCCCGCAACACGGTCAAAAATGATTACCCAGAAATCATGGATGAGGTAGAACCAATGTACTTTACCGAACCGATCCCGAACGATACGATCAGTGTCCGCAGCGACATGAGTGAAGAGTGGGACAAAAAAATCCAAGATGCCTTTATCGCGATCGGTAAAGATGAAGAAGGAAAACAAATCATCTCTGATATTTACTCTCATGAAGGATACGTTGTTTCACAAGACAGCAATTTCGACATCGTAAGAGAGTATGCGGAACAAGTCGGACAATAACTAATAGATGAATAGATCGGGAGGGTACCGGTAGTTGAGGTACCCTTTTCGAATGGAAAGCAATTTTTACCTAATGGAAAGAAAGTAGGAGAATCATGGCTCTAGAGAACGAAACGATTATTTCATTTCAGAATGTGACCAAGCGATACCCAAATGGGGTATTAGGTTTGAAGGACTTAAACATCGATATCAAAAAAGGGGAATTTGTCATCGTAGTGGGTTTATCAGGAGCAGGAAAATCAACGATGCTGCGCTCCATCAATCGACTGCACGAGATCACGAGTGGCGAGATTTTAATCGATAGCAAGTCGATCACAAAAGCAAAAGGAAGAGAGCTACGCTTGATTCGTCGAGACATTGGCATGATTTTCCAAAGCTTTAATTTGGTGAAACGTTCGAGTGTCTTGCGAAATGTCTTAACTGGGCGAGTAGCTTATCACCCAACGATCAAAATGTTGCTTGGTTTGTTCCCGCAAGCGGATAAAGAGCTGGCTTATCAATCGCTGCAGCGGGTCAATTTAGCAGAAAAAGTCTATACTCGAGCCGATGAATTGTCTGGCGGTCAGCAGCAGCGGGTTTCGATTGCCCGTGCTTTGACGCAAGAGCCGAAGATTATTTTAGCGGATGAACCGGTTGCTTCCTTAGATCCTTTAACCACTGAAAAAGTCATGAATGACTTAAAACGGATCAATCAAGATCTGGGGATTACCATCGTAGTCAATTTGCATTCTGTCCAATTGGCAAGAGAGTACGGCACGCGGATCATCGGGTTGCGAGACGGAGGCTTGGTTTTTGATGGCCCTGTCAGTGAAGCGACCGATCAGCGATTGAAACAGATTTATGGCAGCGAGATCATAGAAGAGCAGGAAGGGGCAGGACAATGACGACAAATACGTTGCCGAAACGCAGCGGACTATGGAAAAATGTTCTTTGGCTCGTCATTTTTTTAGTGGTATTGTTCGTTAGCGGCTCTATTTCAGGCGTTGATTTGGCACGGTTCTTTAGCAATAGCAGTCAAATGAATGTCATTTTACAAAAGATGGCTCATCCTGATTGGGCATATGCCAAAATCATTGTAGAGCCGATTTTACAAACGATCCAAATGGCGATCATCGGCACGACCTTTGGTGCACTGGCGGCTTTTCCGTTTTCACTTTTAGCAGCACGAAATATCATGACGAATCATTGGATCAGCGGTTGTTTCCGTTTTGTTTTAAATATCATTCGGACAGTACCTGATTTGATGCTGGCGGCTTTATTTGTTGCCATTGTCGGAATCGGTCCCGTTGCCGGGGTGATCTCCATCTCTGTGTTTTCTTTTGGGATGATCACCAAATTGTTTTATGAATCGATTGAAACGATTGATGAAGGTCCGATCGAAGCAATCACGGCTTCTGGAGGATCGAAGTTTGACATCATCCGCTATGCAGTCGTACCGCAAGTCATGAGCCATTTTCTTAGTTACTTGCTTTATGCCTTTGAGATCAATGTGCGGGCATCGACGATTCTTGGGTATATCGGCGCAGGCGGAATCGGTGTTTTCTTACAACGATCTTTAAGCCAATTTCGATATGACCAGACGTCGATTATCGTCTTAGTGATTTTTGCAGTTGTTTTGGTGATTGATACCATCAGTAATAGATTAAGGGAGCGATTGTTATGATGTTGCCAGCAGAACCGAAAAAGAAAAAAATACGGAATTGGCTGATCGCAGTAGTCGTTATCCTCCTTTATATTTGGGCTTTTGCTGGCGTGCCTTTTGCGGGTGTTAAAGAAAATGTCGGTCAAATTGTCGGCTCAATCTTTTATGGCCTGATCCATCCTGATTGGGGCTATGTTTATACCGGTGATGGCGAAGATTTGATCAGTTTGATGATCGAAACCGTTGCGATCGCCTTTGTGGGTACGTTTTTATCCTCAATATTAAGTATTCCTTTTGCCTTTTGGGCGGCGCGCAGCAAAAACAGCCCTCGCTGGCTATCAGGTTTCGGTAAAATCGTGCTGACGGCGATTCGAACGTTTCCAGAAATCGTCTTAGCGATCATGTTCATCAAAACAGTGGGTCCCGGATCCTTTGCTGGTGTTTTGGCAGTTAGTGTCCATTCCATTGGGATGTTGGCGAAACTCTATAGCGAAGCGATCGAGAACATGGATCACGGTCCTTCAGAATCGGTCGTTAGTGCGGGAGGAAATCGTTGGGATGTGTTAGGCTTTGCGACATTGCCACAACTGATTCCAGAATTTCTTTCTTTTACCTTGTATCGTTTTGAACTGGCTGTCCGTTCAGCTTCGATCTTAGGGATCGTAGGGGCAGGTGGGATCGGTACGCCGATGATCTTTGCCATCAATGCGCGATCATGGAGCCGTGTAGGAATCATTTTATTAGGGATCGTTGTGACGGTCACGATCATTGATTTTATTTCTGGGCGCTTGCGTAAACGATTGGTTTAATAAAAGGAAGTGCGTACTCGAAAAAACACAATCTGCATAGGCTGTGTTTTTTTGCAGCGGATAGGCGGATGTCGTTTAAGACAGGTTTCGTGAAACTTGTTATACTGGATTCATAGAAAATGAACCCAAACAAGGAGGCTGTTTTATGAAAGCATTATTGATCGTCAATCCAAGTTCTGGTGGGGAACAAGCGAAAGAATTTGAGGAGATGGCAGAAGAAAAGCTGCGGGAAGCTTTTTCAGAAGTCGTTGTCAAACATACCGAAAAAGAAGGAGATGCTACACGTTTTGCCTCTGAGGCAGCAGCAGAATTTGACAGTGTCTTCGCAATGGGCGGTGATGGTACCGTCAATGAAGCAGTCAATGGCTTAGCTCCTCATGACAAACGACCAAATTTCGGTTTCTTCCCGCTGGGCACAGTAAATGATTTAGCCAGAGCATTAGCGATTCCACTAGATCCCAAGGAAGCCATCGAATCATTTGCAGTGGATCACACCCGCAAAATCGATATTGGGCAGGTTAATCAAGACTATTTTACCAATGTAGTGGCGATTGGTATGATTCCAGCGGCGATCAACAATGTGGAAGTTGAAGAAAAAACCAAGCTGGGAAAAATGGCCTATTTTGTTTCTGGTCTACGGGAAGTGCGGAAAAATGAAAGTCATCCGTTTGAAGTGACCGCCGAAAATAATGGCGAAAAAACGACGATCGCTGTGGAAAGCAGTACGATGATCGTTGGTTCATCCAATACGATCGGCGGTTTCGAATCTCTTTTGCCTAAAGCGAGTACCGATGACGGCAAATTACATCTGATCTACTTAAAGGATACGAATCTTTGGGAAACTGTCAAAAGCGCGCCTGAGCTTCTCAAAGGAGTTACGGAATCAAATGATGTTCTTGGTTATCAAACTTTTGATAAAGCAACGATTCGTTTGACGGATGGGGCAACGATCGAAACGAATGTCGATGGTGATCCAGGGCCGGAATTGCCAATCACAGTAGCGGTGCTGCCGCAACATCTTACCGTGTATTGCGGAGTTGAAAAAGCCCGTTAAATCATTCATAACTAGGAAACGATCCGTCAAAAGCGGATTGTTTTTTTTATTCAGAAAGAGTATACTGGGAAAAAATTTACTGAAAGAAGGGGTTCTATGACGATACGTTCTGCCACGATTGCAGATGCCCAAGCCTTGACAGCAATCTATGCTTATTATGTAGAAAATACACCGATTACCTTTGAAACGGAGGTGCCATCGGTTCAAGAATTCGCGGAACGCATCGCCAAGACCTTGAAACGCTACCCGTATCTCGTTGCAGAAGAGGCTGGTGAAATTGTCGGTTATGCCTATGCGTCAGCCTATAAAGAACGGGCGGCGTATGATTGGACCGTTGAAGTAACCGTTTATTTAGCGCCGGATGCCAAAGCAAAAGGGCTCGGCACCGCTCTTTATCAAGGGCTTGAAGAAAAACTAAAAGCGCAAAACGTGGTCAATCTGACTGCGTGTATTACAGGAGGCAATCAACAAAGCGAGGCTTTTCATGAGAAGCTTGGGTATCGGAAAGTTGCTGATTTTTCGCATGTCGGCTATAAGTTCAATCAATGGCACGATGTGATTTGGATGCAAAAAGAACTGCAACGATTTCCAGACCAGGTGCCAACGTTCATTCCCAATGAAAAAGCCTAACACATCCTGACTTTTGAATATCTTTTTTTGGCAAAATGCTTTATGCTGAGAGTAGCATGTGAAAGGACGTTCTATTATTCTTTCGAACAAAGTATTTTGCTTTTTCTGTGTGGAAAAAAAGTTGCTTTTTTATAGAAAAATGAGTAAAGTATTCAAGTGGAAAAAACAAGGAGGCGAAGCTGTTGGGCAAGCGAATCGAACGGATTTATCAATATATCGTCGAAAATACGATGAGCGGCTTAGGGGAAAAGAAGGGGTTGTCTACTTCAGAAGTTGCCGATCATTTAGCCATTCAGCGCAGTAATGCCAGTAAGGATTTAAATAAGCTTGTTAAAGAAGGGCGCGTCGAAAAAAGCGACTCGCGGCCTGTTCGTTATTGGGCGGCAGGGGTCGATCCCAGCAGTAAGGAAAAGTATGTCCCAAGCTACAAAGAAAGTCGCCCGCAAAGAGAAAAAGCCTTCCCTCAACGAGTACAAGGAAAACCCTCTGACCGAGATATTTTTGCGACGATCATCGGTGCCAACGGAAGTATGAAAAACGCTGTTGAGCAGGCGAAAGCAGCGATCTTGTATCCGCCGAAAGGGCTAAACTGCTTGATCACAGGGCCTACTGGTTCTGGGAAAACGTACTTTGCCCATGCGATGTTCCAGTTTGCCAAAAGCAATCAAGTAATTGCCGATGACAAAGAATTGATCGTCTTTAACTGTGCGGACTATGCAAATAACCCAGAGCTTTTGATGAGCCATTTGTTTGGTTATGTACGGGGGGCATTTACGGGTGCCGATCAAGAGAAGATTGGTATTATTGATCAAGCGGATGAGAGTATGTTGTTTCTCGATGAGATCCATCGATTACCGCCAGAAGGGCAAGAAATGATTTTTTACTTTATGGATCATGGAACCTTTAGCCGTCTAGGAGAGACGGGCAAAAATCATCAAGCGAATGTCCGAATCGTTGGTGCTACTACCGAAGACCCCAACTCAACGCTATTAGATACCTTTACCCGACGCATTCCCATCAATATTCAACTGCCCTTTTTTGAGAAACGACCCGCATCAGAAAAAGTCGATCTCGTTCGGGTATTAGTCGGGCAAGAGGCGACCCGTATTCAGCGGACGATCTCCTTGACAGAAGATGTGGTCAAAGCGTTGATCGGCAGTGTCAGTTTTGGGAATATCGGTCAATTGAAATCCAATGTCCAGCTAGTCTGTGCACGGGGCTTTTTGAATCATATGCAACAAGATGAGATTGAAATCGATTTGATCGATTTGCCAGAAGGGATTCGTTCAGGATTGATCGTTTTGGGGAATCGCCGCAATGAGCTGGCAGAGCTTTCTAAGATCCTTGAACCGAAGATCAGCATTCAACCGAATCAAAACTTAAACAATATTCAATCAGATTCCTATGAATTGCCTTATAATCTTTACGATATTATCGGCGACAAGGCTGCTCTGCTAAAAGCAGATGGGTTAGATCAAGAAGCGATCAATCATTTTATCTCAACAGATATCAATGTTCACCTAAAGTCTTTTTATAAAGATCACGGGTTTTCCTTTAACTCGGTCAATAAATTAAGTGAATTCGTCGATCAGAAAGTGATCAGTGTAACAAATCAAATCTATGAGCTGGTTCGACAACGCTTAAATTATGATTTTCAGCAAAATTTCATCTATGCCATGAGCTTACACATCAGCTCGTTTTTGAAAAAAATCCATTTGGGAGAAGAACGACAAACCAATGACAATATTCGTCAGATGGTAGCTGATTATCCTCAAGAGTTTGAAGTCGCCAAAGAAGTCCGCGATTTTATTGGTGATAGTTTCCAAGTGGCGATTCCTGAGAGCGAATCTTATTATTTAGCGGTTCTTCTGGTTTCTCTTAGAACCTCTCATTCCTCTGGGAAAATCGGCGTCGTCGTTGCAGCCCACGGCAACAGCACAGCCAGTAGCATGGTACAAGTGGTCAAACAATTGCTGGAAGTCGATCAAGTGACAGCGGTGGACATGCCATTAGATATGCCCCCGGCTGTGGCGTTGAAAAAAATCGTGGATAGTGTACGGGCAGTCAATGATGGCAGTGGGGTGATCCTCTTAGTCGATATGGGGTCCTTAGCGACCTTTAATAATGAAATCCAGCGAGAAACGGGTGTGGCTGTTCGAACAGTCGATATGGTGACCACCTCCATCGTCCTAGAGACGGTCCGTAAAGCGTCAGTGATCGGCACGGACCTCGATCAGCTCTATGATTCATTACGGAAGTTCCGCGGGTATGGAGCGGTCACTGTGGAAGAACCAGTGACACAAAACCACCATCCTAAAGCGATTCTAGCGGTCTGCGCTTCGGGAAAGGGAACGGCGCAGCGCATCAAAGAATTGATCCAAAGCTCATTGTCAAAACGTCAAAACCAAAATGTCGAAGTGGTGACGTTATCGGTGGCGGATCTGAGGACGGACTTGGATCAAATTCAACAGCGCTATCGACTGATTGCCGCAACAGGGATCATCGATCCCCATATCGACGCACCGTTTATTTCATTAGAACGTTTTATCGACCAAGATGTTGATCTTTTGTTGGATGATATCCTATTAGAGAACGATTTGAGTTTTGAAGATGAAGTGCAGCTAGATGATCGGCAGGCAAAGGAAATCTGTGTCCGGTATTTAGAGGAAAACTTTACCTATATCAATGCGAAAAAAGTAGTAGAGCCGTTGTGGAAATTTGGCGAAGAGATCATTCACGATTTGGATTTGGTAGGGGCGCAGCAAGGCTTTCAGATCAATTTTGTGATGCATGGCGCAGGTATGCTGGAGCGGATCTTACTGCGGCAGCCATTGACTGTTTCTGAAATTGATTTAGCAGCGATGGAGGAGAATCCGCTTTATGGCCAATTGCATGTGCATGTCCAATCGTTTTCACGCTTGATGAATATCGAAGTGCCCAAGACTGAAGAGTACTATCTGCTAGAGCTGATCAAAAACCATCACGAAAAAGAAATGTATTTTTAATTCTTACAAATAATACAGATACACTAAAAAAGATACAGTATTTTTTAGTGTATCTTTTTTAGTGTATTATCTGAATGCTGATTCTTAAGGTTTTTTCAAGAATAGTGTATCGGAAAAACTTGGCACGCTTCTTGCTTCTATATAAGTGGATACAGGAGGTGATTGAAAAAAGAACAGATCCTCAATATGAAAAGCGGATCGATGGATGTAGGAGGCTTGCACAATGGGAATGGATATACGTCTTGCCCGAATCGACGATCGGTTGATTCATGGTCAGGTCGCCACAGCTTGGTCGAAAATGACTGGTATCAATCGAATCATCGTGGTCAGTGATGAAGTCGCAAATGACCAATTACGAAAGTTTCTCTTGAAAGAAGCTGCTCCACCAGGGATCAAATCCAATGTGGTGACAGTAGCGAAAATGCTTGAGGTGGCGCATAACACATTATTTAATACGCAAAAAGTCATGTTATTATTTACCAACCCTCAAGATGTCGTGACTCTGGTTAAAGGAGGTATTGACATTCGTTCCGTCAATATCGGCGGTATGAGTTTTTCAATGGGAAAACGAATGATCACTAATTTCGTGTCAGTCAATGATCAAGATCTTGCTTCATTGCTTTACTTGCAAAACCAAGGCATTGAAGTGGAGATACGCAAAGTTCCAGCTGATCGTAAAATCTTTTTGAAGGATATTTTGGAAAAAGAAGGTAGTCACCCTTAGTTTTTCGATGTTGTTTTTTCTTTCGTATTCGTGTCACATTTTTCAATTTTGATATAGGAGGTAAAAAGATGGTAGGAATTATCCTAGCAAGTCATGGAGAATTTGCTAACGGCATTTTGCAATCTGGTTCAATGATCTTCGGCGAACAAGAAAATGTTAAAGCTGTTACATTGATGCCAAGTGAAGGTCCAGATGACATCAAGGCAAAAATGCAAGAAGCAATTGCTACATTTGACGATCAAGAAGAAGTATTATTCTTAGTTGATCTTTGGGGTGGTACTCCTTTCAACCAAGCGAACAGCTTGTTTGAAGATCACAAAGACAAATGGGCAATCGTCGCTGGTATGAATTTACCAATGGTGATCGAAGCCTATGCTTCACGTTTTTCAATGAATACAGCGCATGAAATTGCTGCGCATATCGTTGAAACAGCTAAAGAAGGGGTCAAGGTCAAACCAGAAGAACTTGAACCAGAAGAAGCTTCAGCACCAAAAGCAGTGCAAGACGATCAACCTAAAGGATCACTTCCTCCGGGAACTGTTCTAGGCGATGGCAAAATCAAAATCGTACTTGCTCGTGTCGATTCACGTTTGTTGCATGGTCAAGTTGCTACAGCTTGGACAAAATCAGTGAATCCATCTCGGATCATCGTTGTTTCTGACGCGGTGGCAAAAGATGACTTGCGTAAAAAACTGATCGAACAAGCAGCTCCTCCAGGAGTAAAAGCGAACGTCATTCCAGTGGACAAAATGATTGAAGTTTCTAAAGACCCTCGTTTCGGGAATACGAAAGCTTTACTATTATTTGAAAACCCACAAGATGTATTACGTGCTGTTGAAGGTGGCGTTGATATTACTGAAGTGAACGTTGGTTCAATGGCTCACTCTGTTGGGAAAGTTGTTGTAAGTAAAGTATTGTCGATGGGTACAGATGATGTGAATACATTTGAAGATTTGAAAGAACGCGACATCAAATTCGATGTGCGTAAAGTACCAAATGACTCTCGAGACAACATGGATGAAATCTTACGCAAAGCCAAAAATGAATTGGCAAATAAATAGAAACGTATTCAACTAAATAGGAGGTCTATCATGACTATTATATCTATGGTATTAGTAGTACTCGTTGCCTTTTTAGCTGGTATGGAAGGGATCTTGGATGAATTCCAATTCCATCAACCGCTAATCGCGTGTACTTTGATCGGTTTAGTGACCGGTAATTTGGAAGCATGTATCATTTTGGGCGGATCATTACAAATGATCGCACTTGGATGGGCAAATATCGGTGCCGCTGTTGCACCTGATGCTGCATTGGCGTCTGTCGCATCTGCAATTATTTTAGTTTTAGGTGGACAAGGAACTGCTGGTGTTGATACAGCGATTGCCGTTGCGATCCCTCTAGCTGTTGCTGGGTTGTTCTTGACAATGATCGTTCGTACATTGGCTGTGCCAATCGTTCACTTTATGGATGCTGCTGCTGAAGAAGGCAACATTCGTAAAATCGAAATGTGGCACGTGATCGCTGTATGTATGCAAGGGGTTCGTATTGCGATTCCTGCAGCTGCATTGTTGGCTATCCCTGCTGCAACTGTTCAAAACTTCTTAGAATCAATGCCTGCATGGTTAACTGATGGTATGGCTATCGGTGGTGGTATGGTTGTTGCCGTTGGTTACGCAATGGTTATCAACATGATGGCAACTCGCGAAGTATGGCCATTCTTTATTATCGGTTTCGTAATCGCAGCTATCTCTCAATTGACATTGATCGCTATCGGTGCCTTGGCAGTAGCAATCGCATTGATCTACTTGAACCTAACTAAAATGGGCGGATCATCAAATGGAGGCGGCGGCAGCAACACTGGCGACCCTCTAGGCGATATCTTGAATGACTATTAGAATCGAAGGAGGAGAAAAAAATGGCAGAAAAAATTCAATTAAATAAAAAAGATCGTTTAGCCGTAGCATGGCGCTCTACCTTCATTCAAGGTTCATGGAACTATGAACGTATGCAAAATGGTGGTTGGGCATTCTCAATGATTCCAGCAATCAAAAAATTATACAAAACAAAAGAAGACCGTGCCGCTGCTTTGAAGCGTCACTTAGAATTCTTTAATACTCACCCATATATCGCATCACCAATCTTAGGTGTAACTTTAGCGTTAGAAGAAGAACGTGCCAATGGTGCGCCTGTCGATGACGTAGCGATCCAAGGGGTAAAAGTTGGGATGATGGGTCCTTTAGCCGGTGTCGGTGACCCTGTGTTCTGGTTTACTGTACGTCCGATGTTAGGTGCATTAGGTGCTTCTCTTGCTTTAGGCGGAAACATCTTAGGCCCAATCATCTTCTTCGTTGCTTGGAACATCATCCGTTGGGCATTTATGTGGTACACACAAGAATTCGGCTACCGTGCTGGTTCTAAAATCACAGATGACCTTTCAGGTGGTTTGCTACAAGATGTAACAAAAGGTGCTTCTATTTTAGGGATGTTCGTATTAGGGTCACTTGTTCAACGTTGGGTATCGATTTCCTTTGCACCAGTTGTCTCAAGCGTACCGCTTGATGAAGGTGCTTATGTCGACTGGGCGAACTTGCCTTCTGGTTCAGCTGGTTTGCAACAAGCCTTCCAACAAGTAGCTGAAGGCCGTGCATTGACTGATACAAAAGTAACAACATTGCAAAACAACTTGGATCAATTGATTCCTGGTTTAGCTGCACTATTGCTTACTTTGTTATGTATGTGGTTATTGAAGAAAAAAGTTTCTCCAATCGTCATTATTATCGGTCTATTCTTAGTCGGTATCGGTGGACACTTGATCGGATTGTTATAATCTTTTCAATGATAGGTGCTTGGGGAGACCCAAGCATCTTTTTATTTATTCGCCAAACATGCCGCAAACACGTATAATAGGTAACGATAAGACGATATAGAATGGAGTAAGCGCAAATGGTACAATCCCTTAATACAAAAGTTGATTTGACGATCGATGCTACGTCTTTTTTAGGTATCAATGAATACGGCAAAATAATGATCGGCGATAATGCCTTTGAGTTTTATAATGATCGTGACAAACGCAAGTTTATTCAAATTCCTTGGGAAGATGTCGACTATGTGATCGCTTCGGTCTTGTTCAAAGGACGCTGGATCCCACGGTATGCGATTCGGACCAAAAAGAATGGGACATATACCTTCTCATCAAAAGAACCAAAAAAAGTTCTGCGGGCAATTCGCGAATACGTTGACCCAGATCATATGGTCCATTCTCTTGGCTTTTTCGATATCTTGAAACGGGCAATTACCCGTAGAAAATAACAAGAGAGCATATGTTTTTCCAATTGATTCTCAATATGTTACCCTTTTTATAAGAAAGTTTAGGAGGGGTTATTATGCACTTTTTATGGACATTGATCGTGGGAGCGGTCATCGGTTCAATCGGTGGCGCCATCGCAGGAGAAAAACGCGGTTGCATTTTTGATATCGTGGCAGGACTTGTGGGCGCATCAATCGGACAAGGCTTATTCGGCACTTGGGGACCGCAAGTGGCAGGAATGGCAATCGTGCCAGCAATCATTGGGGCAGTCATTTTCGTGGCTGTCGTATCATTCTTTTTGGGACGTAAAAGATAATTATCAAAGAAGCAATCCGTTGATTGGGTTGCTTTTTTTGTGGATTAAAGTTATCTAGAAAAGAACAACGAGAGAGCCAACTAGAGTCTTTTTAAAACACCATTCTTTAGGTTCGTATTGTTTGATTTTTTAGAAAACTTTTCGCTTACTTTCCGCTTTTTCTGGAAGTTTGTTATAATACTATCGTATAGAACAAGAAAGTAGGGAACGATACATGTTAAGAGTTGAAAAATTACGTGAAGCAATGAGAAAAGATTCGATTGATGGGTTCTTGATCACCAGCCCATACAATTTGCGTTACTTGACAAACTTTACTGGTACAACTGGTTTAGCAGTCATTACGTTGGACAAAGCTTTTTTTGTAACAGATTTCCGATATACAGAGCAAGCAGCGGCCCAAGCCCAAGGATTTGAGATCGTAAAAAATAGTGGACCGATTTTTGAAGAAGTTGCAACTATCTGCCAAAAGGAAGAAATCAATGTCTTAGCATTTGAAGAAAGTTTCGTCAGCTTTGCTGAATACTCCGTCTTAGAAGACTTGATTGAGGAATCCTCATTAGCTCCTGTATCTGGTATGATCGAGGCATTGCGGGAAGTCAAAGATGAGGAAGAAATCGCATTGATCCAACAAGCCTGCCATATCGCCGATCAAGGGTTCGAACATATTTTGAAAATGATCCGCCCAGGGATGACCGAAATCGAAGTGGCGAATCAGTTAGATTTCTTTATGCGTTCATTAGGTGCCACAAGCGTATCTTTTGAAACGATCGTGGCCAGTGGTCTTCGTTCAGCAATGCCCCATGGGGTTGCCAGTGAAAAAGTGATTGAACAAGGCGATCTGATCACGTTAGACTTTGGCTGTTACTATCAAGGCTATGTGTCTGATATGACCAGAACTTTTGCTGTGGGGGATCCTGGCGATAAATTGAAAGAAATCTATCAAATCGTGCTAGAAGCACAAGAAAAAGTCTTGGCAGCAGCAAAACCTGGAATGACCGGAATTGAGCTAGATGCGATCGCCCGGGATCACATAGCTTCCTTTGGCTACGGGGATGCTTTTGGTCATTCAACAGGCCATGGGATTG
The DNA here is from genome assembly GCF_002850555.1 of Enterococcus sp. CR-Ec1. Lineage (NCBI taxonomy): Bacteria > Bacillati > Bacillota > Bacilli > Lactobacillales > Enterococcaceae > Enterococcus > Enterococcus sp. CR-Ec1. The sequence continues at coordinate 2,246,512 of NZ_CP025223.1, read as the reverse complement.
GTTTAGAAATCCATGAAGGACCAAATGTCTCCTTCCGTGCTGATAAAGCATTTGTTGTCGGAAACGTCATTACAGATGAACCAGGCATCTATCTTCCAGGAATTGGCGGCGTTCGTATCGAGGATGATCTTTTGATCACTGAAACTGGTAATAAAGTGTTGACACATTCACCGAAAGAATTGATCATTCTCTGATTCATCGACCTTGTTTTTCAGAAAATTCATTGAGAATAGTGGGTTATTATAGATTCTCAGTGCAGAAAATGATAAACTTAGAGCGAGAAGAAACACTGTGCCATGGATGTTATTGATTGAATCAAGCGCTGGCTTGTTTCAAACGGAAAAAACGAGCGATTTTTTTACAAACAATACGGTACAGCTGTTTAGAATGGAGGCAAAAACGTATGAATGAAGATAAAAACCTTGTATTAAATGCAAGTCCTGAATTAGGCGAAATCGTCATCGCGCCAGAAGTGATCGAGATCATTATTGGGATCGCTGCTTCTAAAGTGGAAGGTGTCTATGGGATGCGAGGAACACTGGCAAACAGTGTCACTGAATTACTAGGCCGCGCAGCTCATGGCAAAGGAGTCTACTTAACGATCGATGAAACAGGGATCAAAGTGGATATCTACTGCTATATCACTTATGGGATGTCAGTGCCTAAAGTGGCAATGGAGATCCAAGAACGGGTCAAACAGCAAGTCTTATTTATGACAGATGTGCAACTGGCTGAAGTAAATGTTCATGTTGTGGCAGTCGTGCCAGAAAAAGTAGATTTACCAGACATCGAAGAATTATTTGGAAACGACGAGGAAGAAAATGAGTAAAGAATTATCTCGGCATGAAATACGGAAAATGGCGTTACAAGCTTTATTTCCACTAGACTTTAACAAAGATTTAACGAAACAAGATGCCATCATGCATGCCATCGAGTTGGAACACCATGAATTGATTGATGAAGAACAAGAGCATTTTGTCCCTGTTTATTTAGATCAATTAGTGGCAGGTGTCTGTCATTACAAAGAAGCCTTGGATGAAGTCATTCAAAGTCATCTAAAAGCCGGTTGGAAAATCCAGCGTTTATCAAAAATGGACGTGACGATTTTACGAATCGCTTTGTATGAAATGATCTATGTGGATAATGTGCCGAATCGTGTGGCTTTGAATGAAGCGATCGAATTAGCGAAAACCTTTAGTGACGATCAGTCAAGAAAGTTTGTCAATGGTATTTTATCGACAGTCAATCAAGAGCTAGAAACAAAAAACAACCAAGTAAGTGAGTAATTTTCAGCCTTAACACTATCGAACAAAAGAAAACAGCCTTTATTCGATCGAGGCAGAAACCGAACGATTTATGAGCAACCGCCTTGTTTTGACGGTCCTGCTTGATCGTTCGGTTTTTTTGCATACACTTTGTCGGTTTGACCTCGTTTTTTCCGAAAAAAGGGAGCCTTAGACGGTGTTTTTCTTTTCAGAAAATGCTATGATAGAAAACATGAAGAAGCAGATCGACAAACGATTGATGCGTTTCTTTTTACAAAATAAGTCAGTATAATCAGGTTGGAGGAGTTGTCAGAATGGGTACATTGATCAATGGAAAAGAATTGGCTGAAAAAATGCAAGCGGCGTTTCTTTCAGAGACAGCAACACTAAAAGAGCAGGGTGTGACACCGGGATTAGTTGTTTTACTTGTTGGAGAAGACAAAGCAAGCCAGACTTATGTGAAAAATAAAGAACTAGCTGCGGCGAAAATCGGCATCAATTCCCGTGTTGCCCGCTATCCTGAATCCATTACTGAGGCAGAATTATTAGCAGAAATCGAACAGTTCAATAACGATGATGCCTTTCACGGCATTTTGGTTCAACTTCCTTTGCCAAAACATATCAATGAAGAAAAAGTGCTGTTAGCCATCAAACCGGAAAAAGATGTCGATGGTTTTCATCCAATCAATTTAGGAAAATTATTTGCCGGTGTACCTGACCGAATTCCTTGTACCCCTTATGGCATCATGAAAATGTTTGCTGCGTATGGGATCGAATTGGAAGGGAAAAATGCTTTAGTTATCGGCCGCAGCAACATTGTCGGAAAACCGATGGCGCACTTGCTCTTAGGGGCAAATGCCACCGTGACTATTGCTCATTCAAAAACCAAAAATCTGCCTGAGTTAGCGAAGCAAGCGGACATTTTAGTCGTGGCGATCGGCCGCGGTCATTTTGTCACAAAAGACTTCGTAAAAGAAGGGGCCGTGGTGATCGATGTAGGAATGAATCGGGATGCCAATGGCAAGTTGATCGGCGATGTGAAATTTGATGAAGTCGAACCGATCGCTAGCTATATCACCCCGGTACCTAGAGGTGTAGGACCAATGACGATCACGATGTTGATGGCCCAAACGATCGAGGCAGCAAAGGAGACAATGAAAAACTAAATGGCGCAAGAATATTTAACGGTGACCGCATTAACAAAATATATCAAGCGTAAGTTTGACGTCGATCCGTATTTAGAACGGGTTTATTTGACGGGGGAAATCTCTAATTTTCATCGTCGCCCCAATCACCAATACTTTAGTTTAAAGGATGATGGTGCAAAAATTTCGACCGTCATGTTCAAGGGCGCTTTTGACAAGCTGCGCTTTCAACCAGAAGAGGGCATGAAAGTCATGGCGGTTGGACGTATCACCTTGTATGAGGCAAGCGGAAATTACCAAATGGTGATCGATCACATGGAACCAGATGGTGTCGGTGCCCTTTATCAAGCCTATGAACAATTAAAGCAGAAATTGGCAGCGGAAGGATTATTTTCTGCACCGAAGCAGTCGTTGCCGAAATACCCGAAACGCATCGCAGTCTTGACCAGTCCTAGTGGGGCGGTGATCAGAGATATCATCACGACGACCCAGCGGCGTTATCCCATTGCTCAGATCGTTTTGTATCCAACCGTGGTACAAGGCAACAAAGCCGCGGATGATGTGGTGAAAAATATCCAACGAGTCGAAGCCGATGGTACCTTTGATACTATGATCATCGGACGTGGGGGTGGGTCGATTGAGGACCTCTGGCCTTTCAATGAAGAACGAGTGGCAAGAGCCATTTTTGACGCAAAAACCCCCGTTATTTCTTCAGTGGGGCATGAAACCGATACGACGATTGCCGATTTAGTGGCGGATGTGCGGGCGGCAACTCCGACCGCAGCTGCCGAATTAGCAGTGCCCGTCCTATCAGAAGAGATTTTGCGGATCGAAGAAAGACAAGCCCGATTAGAGCAAGCTTTTATGCACCAGATCCAGTACAAACAAGAACGCTATCAGCGAGTGATTGGATCATATGTTTTTCGACAACCAGAGCGCTTGTATGAGGCACAGTCCATCAAACTCGATCAGTTGCAGCAGCGGATGCAGCAAGGTCTGCAAACCTTGCTTTATGACAAGGATCGCCATGCACAGCAATTGATTTCACGGTTAGCACAACAACAACCAAAAGCGCGATTGCAAGCTAGTAACCAAGAGGTCAGTTATCTTTCCCAACGCTTAATGAAAGCCATGAAAGATATTTATGCAGCAAAAGAAAATCAATTTGCAAATGCAGTCCAATCTCTTGATTTGCTAAGCCCACTGAAAATCATGGGTCGGGGCTACAGCTATACCACGAAAAATGAGCAGGTGATCAAATCGATTGATACGATCGAGCCAGAAGACCAGCTGACGATCCATTACCAAGATGGCCAAGCACTTGTCGAAGTTATTAGTACAGAAGGAGTTAATCATGGCAAATCCAACATTTGAAGAATCATTACAAGAATTAGAACAAATTGTAACCCGTTTGGAACAAGGGGATGTTCCCTTAGAAGAGGCACTAGATGCTTTTCAAAAAGGGATGGTTTTGAGTAAGCAATGCAAGGACACTTTGAGTAAAGCAGAAAAGTCCTTAACAAAAATGATGACAGAATCTAACGAAGAAGTGCCTTTTGAAGAGGAAAACCAATGAGTGCTTTAACAGAATTCACAAAAGAACACGCCCCATTGATTGAAGAAGTCATGGAGCGCTTTGTCAAAGAACACACCTCTGATCAACGATTGTTTAAAAGCATGCAGTATTCGATCCAAGCTGGCGGCAAACGTATTCGCCCGCTTTTATTGGCAGCAACAGTCGCCGCTTTTCACAAACCCGTCAATACCGCGGTGTACCAGTGTGCGGCAGCCCTAGAAATGGTGCATACGTATTCGCTGATCCATGATGATCTGCCAGCAATGGACAACGATGATCTGCGTCGAGGCAAACCTACCAACCATAAGGTTTTTGGTGAAGCTTTAGCGATTTTAGCTGGAGATGGTCTTTTGACGGCTGCATTTCAATTAGTCGCTATGGCGGAGATCGAAGCCAATCAAAAAGTCTTGCTGCTGCAGCAATTGAGTAAAGCGGCGGGAACACAAGGCATGGTCGCCGGCCAAGCAGCTGATATTCAAGGAGAAAACCAAGCCCTTAGTCTTGAGGAACTGATGTCCATTCATGAACGGAAAACTGGAGAATTGATCCGCTTTGCGGTGATTGCTGGAGGTGTCTTAGCCGACCAGACGGAAGAAGTTCTGCATGAATTGGATCGCTTTGCCCAGCATATTGGGTTAGCCTTTCAAATTCGCGACGATCTGCTGGATGCCACTAGTACGACCGAAGAGCTAGGCAAAGTTGTCCGTCGAGATGACGAATTGGCGAAAAGTACCTATCCTGCTTTACTTGGCTTAGCAGGCGCGCAGCAAGCCTTGACAGAAGAATTAGGCAAGGCCAAAGAAATTCTGGCGCAATTAAGTCAATACGGTCAATTTACGCCGGATGTTTTATTGGCATTTGTGGAACGATTTGAGATTCGAGGGAACGCATGAAGAAAGAACGAGTAGATGTTTTAGCTGTCCAGCAAGGCCTGTTTGAGACCCGAGAGCAAGCCAAACGGGGAGTGATGGCTGGATTGGTGTACAAAGAAAAAAATAATGAGCGCCTAGATAAGCCGGGAGAAAAAATTGCCGCAGATACGCTGCTGCAGATCAAAGGCAAAAAGCTGCCTTATGTTTCTCGTGGTGGTCTCAAGTTAGAAAAAGCACTCAAAGTCTTTGATTTTGACGTAACCGATAAAATCATGTTAGACATCGGCGCATCCACCGGTGGTTTTACTGATGCGGCATTGCAAAATGGTGCCAAAAAAAGCTATGCATTGGATGTCGGTTACAATCAGTTAGCCTGGAAGCTGCGGCAAGATGAGCGAGTGATCGTAATGGAGCGGGTCAACTTCCGTTATGCAAAACCAACTGATTTTTTAGACGGTCTTCCAGATGCCGCTACGATCGATGTTTCTTTTATTTCACTTAAACTGATTTTACCCCCGCTATATGATATTTTGGTAGCGGATGGCGAAGTGATGGCGCTGATTAAACCGCAATTTGAAGCGGGCAAAGAAGCAGTCGGGAAAAATGGGATCGTTCGTGATCCCAAAACCCATGAACGAGTTTTGGAGGAAGTACTAGCATTTGCTAAGAAAACAAACTTCGATGTCTTAAACCTAAGTTTTTCACCAATCACTGGTGGCGAAGGGAATATCGAGTTTATCGTACATTTAAAGAAAAGCCTGCAAGAAGGTACCGCAGTAGGGATCGATATCCCGAAAGTTGTTGCATCAGCACATGAGACCTTTCATCAACCAAAATAAAGAATGGAAGAGAGTGGACATTTTACTTGTCGGCTCTCTTTCTTTCTTGCGCAAAATAGGATAAAATTAGTAGGAATTCATTCAGGAGGAACAAGAGATGAGAAAAAAAGAACGGCATCGCTTGATTACACGATTGTTAAGTGAACAAGATATTCAGAAACAAGAAGATTTTGTCGAGTTGTTAAAAGATCGCGGCGTCTCAGTCACACAAGCAACCATATCAAGAGATATCAAGGAATTGAAGTTAGTGAAAGTTCCTTCCCAAAAAGGTGGCTATCGCTACAGTATCCCGCAAGAGACAACGGAAGACGTGAGTGGTAAACTAGATAAAATCCTAAAAACGGCTTTTGTTTCTGTCGATCGAATGGACAAATTTGTGATCCTGCGCACACTGCCCGGCAATGCCTCGGCTTTGGCGAATTTAATCGATAAACGTTATGCCAAGGAATTATTTGGCACGTTAAACGATGATGACAACGTCTTGATGATCACTAGAACAGAAGCAGATACCGAGAACCTATTCAGGGATTTCCAACGTTACGTTTAGAAGAGGAGGCAAGGGATGCTTTTAGAATTGTCGATCCAAAATTTTGCGATTATTTCCAACTTGCACTTATCTTTCCATGAGGGAATGACGGCACTGACAGGTGAGACAGGTGCCGGGAAATCAATTATTATCGATGCGATGGGTTTGCTAGCAGGCGGTAGAGGTTCCAGCGACTATTTGCGTCAAGGAGCAGAGAAATGCCGTTTAGAAGGGATCTTCGAATGGCCGAATCAGCAGGAGTTCAAAGACTTGACCGCAGATTTAGGTATTGATGAAGAAGAAGTTTTGATCGTACAACGAGATATCTCTCAATCGGGGAAAAATATTTGTCGTGTCAATGGTCGAACCGTTACCTTGTCGGTTTTGCGTCAAATCGGTTTATTCTTGGTCGATATCCAAGGACAAAATGAGCATCAAGAGCTGCTGCAGCCAGAAAAACATTTGACCTTGATGGATGGGTTTGGGGATGATAGCTTTAAAGCGGAGCTTGCGGATTACCGTCAAGCCTATCAAAGCTATCGCTCTTTAGAAAAACACGTCAGGACCATTCAAGAAAATGAACAGCTATATGTCCAGCGAATGGACATGTTGCGTTTTCAACAAGAAGAAATCGCCCAAGCAGAATTGATGGGAAATGAAGAAGAACTGCTGATCGATGAACGAGAAAAACTGACCAATTATCAAAAAATCGTGGATGCTCTAGGGCAAAGCTATGGTGCCTTATCTGCCGAAGAAGTCAATAGCCTAGATGGGGTCAGTGTAGCTTTATCCGAGATCCAGTCAATCGCCCATCTTGATCCGGCTTACGAAAAAATCAGTGAAGCGATCCAAAGTGCGTATTACTTGTTGCAAGATGCAGCCACTGATATTTCGCGGCAAGTCGACAATCTTGAATTAGATGAAGGCCGACTGGAAGAAGTCATTTCGCGGCTGGAAACGATTCGTCAATTGAAGCGCAAATACGGGGAGTCGATTCCTGTGATTCTTGCTTACTATGATGAGATCAGTAAAGAAATCAGCGAGTCTGCCTATACAGAAGGTCAGTTGGAGCAATTAGAAGAAGAGCTTGCCCAAAAAGCTGAAGCAGTTTGGCAGCTGGCGGAAGCCTTGCACGTCAAACGACGTGAACTGGCTCATCGTTTAGAAAAAGAAATCGTTCAAGAGTTAAAAGAGCTGTACATGGAGCACGCACAATTTGAAGTACGGTTTGCACCTGGCTCAAAACAATTGAGTAGCAGCGGATTTGACACCGTAGAATTTTATTTGACCACAAATCCTGGTGAAGGCATGAAGCCGTTGGTGCGGGTTGCTTCTGGGGGAGAACTTTCACGGATCTTACTGGCCCTCAAATCAATTTTCTCTCGGAAACAAGGAATCACCAGTATTGTTTTTGACGAAGTTGATACTGGGGTCAGTGGCCGAGTAGCCCAAGCAATTGCTGAAAAAATCGCCAAGATCGCAGCCAATTCGCAAGTTTTGTGTATCACTCACTTGCCGCAAGTAGCTGCTGTAGCGGATAATCAATATTTTATTGAAAAAGCAATTCAAGAAGGACGGACAGAAACCCACGTCCGTAAACTATCTAAAGAAGAACGGGTGGCAGAGATCGCCCGTATGCTCTCAGGTGCAGAAATCACCGATTTAACGATCGAACATGCACGAGAACTATTGGCACTTGCACACCGATAAAAATTGGGAAACATTCGTAGAAAGATTCAGGAGATGATGGACCAGCAAGTTTCGTCTGCCATCCTTTCCTGATCTTCTTTTTTGCAGGAGGATATGATGAGAAAAAGAACAAAAGTTTTGATTGGTGTATTGGTCACCGTTGTTATTTTAACTATTGCCGGTTGGATCGGTTGGCAACAACTACACTACCCAGCAGTTGATGCTGCAGTCACAGCTGCGAAAGAGGCAGAAGATGAGGGGAATGTCCTTTATTTTGCTGGAGATGAAGAAAAGCCATTGGTCATTTTCTATCCCGGCGCCCTTGTCGATGCGGAAAGCTATAGTGTATGGGCAGCAGGTTTAGCGGAAAAAGGCTATCCTGTCGCGATCGTTAAAATGCCCTTTAACATGGCTGTTTTATCAGGCAATCGTGCAGAAGAGGTCTTGAAAGAAATTCCCCATAACTCCTATGTCATTGGTGGTCATTCATTAGGTGGGGTAATGGCGAGCCGTTTTGCAGCGAATCAATTGGCTGCAAACGACAAGGATTTAAAAGGGGTCTTTTTCTTCGCAAGCTATCCCGATGAAAAAGGGTCTTTGGCTGATCAGTCGATTTCTGTGCTATCGTTGACAGGGAGTCAAGATCAGGTGGTCAATCAAGAAAATTGGCAAGCTGCCCGCAGCTTCCTTCCAGAATCTACCACGTTCCAAACGATCGAAGGCGGCAATCATGCTGGCTTTGGTACCTATGGGTTACAAAAAGGAGAAGCCGCTGCTGATTTATCAAATGAAGCACAGCAAAAAGCCATCGTTGAGCAGATGGCTGCGTGGCTAAGTGAATTAGAGTAAAAAAAGACGGCAGAAGATGCATAGAAATGCTTCTTTCTGCCGTTTCGATTCAACAGACATTTTGGGGAAATGTTGATGAAATCGTGAAAACGCTGAACATAACAACATATTGTACTTGATTGGGGAAGCAAGATTAATAATTATGTTCTTTTAAAATACGTTTCCTCTCACAGTATAGCATAGCATACCTTCTGGATGCACGTAATTTAATTAAGAAATTCTGTCATTTTTTTTACGAAACAGTTATTTTGAGAAAGAAAAAAAGCGTTTTAAATAAACGAACGGACGCTGTTCCAGAAAAAAAAGCAAATAATAATTTTCATTAAATTCAACTAATGGTAAAATGAAAATAATTGATTTTTAAGATCAATGACTTACGAAAGTACAAGGAGCGTTATGATGAAAAAATTTAAACTTCTAAGTCCTATTATCGGATTGGTTATTTTACTCTCAGGATGTGCAAGCTGGGCAGATAGAGGAGAATCGATCACCGCAGTCGGTTCCTCTGCTTTGCAGCCGCTAGTAGAAACAGTTGCAGAAGAATTTCAAAACTCAAATCCAGGTCGGTTCATCAATGTCCAAGGAGGCGGAAGCGGAACTGGACTAAGTCAAGTCCAAGCCGGTGCAGTCGATATCGGAAATTCTGATTTGTTTGCGGAAGAAAAGCCAGGAATCGATGCTGATGCCCTTGTTGATCATCGGGTGGCAACGGTGGGAATCACACCAATCGTTAACAAAGGAGTTGGTATCACAGACATTTCCACAGAAGATCTAAAAAATATCTTCTTAGGAAAGATCACCAATTGGAGCGAAGTCGGTGGAAATGATCTGCCAATCGTTTTATTGAACCGGGCGACAGGTAGTGGTACGAGAAGCACATTTGAAAAATGGATCATGGATGGCGAAACCGCTATTCCTTCTCAAGAGCAAGATTCTAGTGGGATGGTACGCTCGATCGTTTCTGATACACCAGGGGCTATTAGCTACGTTGCATTTTCTTATGTGACTGATGAAGTCAATGTCCTTTCAATTGATGGCGTTGAACCTACGATTGAAAATGTGACGACGAATGATTGGAAAGTTTGGGCGTATGAGCATATGTATACAAAAGGAGAACCAACCGGATTAACTGCTGAGTTTTTAGAATATATGCTTTCTGACGAAGTCCAAGAGCATATCGTTGGGGATCTAGGCTATATTCCAATTTCCATCATGCAGGTGGAAAGAGACTGGGAAGGCAATATTGTTGAATAATCTTTACACAAAATTTACACAAGCTTTAACAGAAATTGATGTTGAACCGATAAACTAATGGTTATGAGTTTAGTTTGATTTTTGAGGAGGAACCCTCGTGGAAAATGTAAAAGAAGTGTTAACAAAAAAATCTAAGCGCGCAAGAATGGAACAAAGAGGAAAACTAATCAGTTTTCTTTGTATCGCGTTGATTGTTTTGGTTGTGATCTCCATTTTTTATTTCGTTGCTAGCCGAGGATTAGCGACATTCTTTGTAGACAAAGTCAATGTGTTTGACTTTTTGTTTGGTACCCAATGGAATCCGAGTGCTGTGGGACCTGATGGACAACCGTTAGTTGGTGCCTTGCCGATGATTCTAGGATCGTTCTTCGTAACGTTCTTATCAGCGATCGTGGCAACACCTTTTGCCATCGGTGCAGCCGTCTTTATGGTAGAAATCTCACCTCGTAATGGAGAGAAGATCTTGCAGCCGGTCATCGAACTTTTAGTCGGTATCCCTTCAGTTGTTTATGGATTCATCGGTTTGTCTGTCGTTGTACCAGCAGTCCGCTCCGTTTTTGGCGGTACTGGTTTTGGGATCTTGGCAGGGACGTTTGTCCTGTTTATCATGATCTTACCGACAGTGACTACGATGACTGTCGACGCTTTGCGGGCAGTTCCACGGCATTATCGTGAAGCTTCGTTAGCTTTAGGTGCGACTCGCTGGCAAACGATTTACAAAGTTGTTTTACGAGCAGCTGTTCCTGGTATTTTAACAGCGGTTGTTTTTGGAATGGCGCGGGCGTTTGGTGAAGCATTGGCGATTCAAATGGTTATTGGTAATGCGGCATTGATGCCAACTAGCTTAGTGACACCAGCTTCAACATTGACTTCTATCCTAACGATGGGTATCGGAAATACGATCATGGGGACAGTCCAAAATAATGTTTTATGGTCATTAGCCTTGATCTTGTTATTGATGTCCTTACTATTTAACATTGTTATTCGCTTTATTGGGAAGAAAGGAGCCTTGAAATAATGAATGCAAAACGTTCAGATAAAATTGCTACCGGCGTCTTGTATGCCGTTGCTGGAATCATTGTTTTGATTTTGGCTTCCTTATTACTGTACATTTTGGTTCGGGGGGTTCCTCACATTAGCTGGGAATTTCTGACCTCTTCTTCAAAAGCGTATCAAGAAGGCGGCGGGATCGGCATCCAATTGTTCAATTCCCTTTACTTGCTTTTAGTAACAATGATCATTAGCTTCCCGATTTCTTTAGGAGCGGGGATCTACTTATCAGAGTATGCAAAGAAAAACTGGTTAACGGATATCATTCGGACATCGATCGAGATTTTGAGCTCACTGCCTTCAGTGGTTGTCGGTCTCTTTGGTTTCTTAGTCTTTGTTATTCAGTTTGGTTATGGCTTTTCAATTATTTCTGGTGCCTTGGCATTGACCTTCTTCAATTTGCCACTATTGACGAGAAATGTAGAAGAATCACTTCAAGCAATTCATTACACGCAACGTGAAGCAGGCTTGTCTCTTGGTTTGTCACGTTGGGAAACGGTCACACGCATCATTGTTCCAGAAGCAACACCAGGGATTTTGACTGGGGTCATTCTAAGTTCTGGTCGGATTTTTGGTGAAGCGGCAGCGCTGATCTATACTGCAGGACAAAGTGCACCGGCCCTTGATTTTACAAACTGGAATCCATTGAGTGTTTCCAGCCCGATCGGTCTTTTCCGACAAGCGGAGACGCTGGCAGTCCATATTTGGAAAATCAATACAGAGGGCACGATGCCTGATGGCGCACAAGTTTCAGCTGGAGCTTCGGCAGTATTGATCATTGCCGTCTTGCTATTTAACTTTGGCGCCCGTGCAGCTGGCAAACGGTTGTACAAGAAAATGACGTCAGCATAAGGAGAATGACAGTATGAACGATTACAATTGGGATGATCGAAATATCATTACCTTCGATAAACCAGAAGATGTGGCGCTTTATACCACTGACTTGCATGTATGGTATGGATCAAATGAAGCCATCAAAGGCATTGATCTACAATTTGAAAAGAATAAAATCACCGCATTGATCGGTCCCTCTGGTTGCGGAAAATCAACGTATCTGCGTTCCTTGAATCGAATGAATGACGGAATCGCAAATACGAGAGTCACAGGAAACATCATGTACAAAGGGGTCGACGTGAACACGAAAGAAGTCGATGTCTTCGAAATGCGTAAGCGGATCGGCATGGTTTTCCAACGACCAAACCCTTTCAGTAAATCGATCTATGACAACATCGCCTTTGCTTTGCGACGTCATGGAGAAAGAAACAAAAAGAAATTGGATGAAGCAGTCGAAACCAGCTTGAAACAAGCCGCACTTTGGGATCAAGTAAAGGACAGCTTAGACAAAAGTGCTTTGGCATTGTCCGGTGGACAGCAGCAACGTCTGTGTATCGCTCGAGCAATTGCGATGAAACCAGATATTTTGCTTCTAGATGAACCAGCTAGTGCCCTTGACCCCATCTCAACCGGGACAGTGGAAGAAACTCTTATCAACTTGAAAAACGACTATTCAATCATCATCGTGACCCACAACATGCAGCAAGCTGCTCGGATCAGCGATTATACCGCCTTTTTCTACTTAGGAAATGCGATCGAGTACGATGAGACCCGTAAGATATTTACTCGTCCAAAAATTAAAGCAACAGAAGATTACGTATCCGGTCATTTTGGCTGAGCCGATTCGATCAGTAAACGGAGGCAAAACAATGGCAGAAGAAATTATTACATCGAAAGATCTGCATTTATACTACGGAAAAAAAGAAGCATTAAAAGGAATCGACCTTTCCATCAAAAAAGGCGAGATCACTGCGATGATCGGTCCTTCAGGTTGTGGGAAATCGACCTACTTGCGTTCTCTTAATCGAATGAATGATTTGATCCCTGGTGTGACAATTACAGGAAGTGTTGTCTATAAAGGGAAAGACATTTATAGTCCGAAGCAAGACATCGTTGATTTGCGTAAAGAAATCGGGATGGTTTTTCAGCAACCGAATCCATTTCCCTTTTCAATTTACGAAAATGTGATTTATGGGTTAAAATTAAAAGGAGTCACGGACAAGGCGATTCTTGATAAGACGGTAGAGGAAAGCTTGAAAGCAGCGTCTGTCTGGGAAGATGTCAAAGATAAGCTTCACCAAAGTGCGCTATCTTTATCCGGTGGACAACAGCAGCGGGTATGCATCGCTCGGGTATTGGCTGTCGATCCAGAAATCATTTTGCTGGATGAACCAACCAGTGCGTTAGACCCAATTTCATCTGGGAAAATCGAGAATACCCTTTTGGCACTGAAAGAACGCTATACCATGATCATCGTGACTCACAACATGTCACAAGCTTCAAGAATCTCAGATAAAACCGCGTTCTTTTTGGACGGCAACTTGATCGAGTTTAATGACACGAAAAAAGTGTTCCTAAGTCCAAGCAAAAAAGAAACAGAAGATTATATCTCAGGAAGATTTGGTTAGGAGGAAAAGGGATGTTGCGTACACAGTTTGAAGAAGAATTATTAAATCTACACAATCAATTTTATGAGATGGGGATGCTAGTCAGCAGCGCGATCCACAAATCCGTACGAGCATATGTCAGACATGATAAAGCAATTGCTCAAGAAGTGATTGAAAATGATTTGGCGATCAACAATATGGAAGTTCGTTTGGAGAAAAAGAGCTTTGAAATGATTGCTTTGCAACAACCAGTAACCACCGATCTACGAATGATCATTACTGTAATGAAAGCCAGCTCTGACTTGGAACGAATGGGAGACCATGCAGTATCGATCGCGAAGTCAACGATTCGGGTCAAAGGTGAAACACGGATCGCCGAAATCGAAAAAGAAATTTCTGATATGTCGGATTATGTGAAGAAAATGGTCGATAATGTTTTAGTTGCCTATGTAAAAACTGACCAAGAAGATGCCCGTATGATTGCCCAAATGGATGATCGGGTCAATGAGTATTACAAAGACATCTATTACAAAACGATCGAGAGTATGAAAGAAAATCCGGAAACCGTTGTTAGTGGAACCGATTATTTATCTGTTGCACAGTACTTAGAACGTATCGGTGACTACGTAACGAATATTTGTGAATGGATCGTGTATCTTGCTACTGGGAAAATCAGTGAATTGAATACAAACCGTACGGAAATGATTTAAGAAACCAGCTTAGGTTCTTGATCACTTATCTCTTTTAAAAGAGATGGGACAGACCGCCGAAAGAAGTTGACCTTTAAGGAGTAACTTCTCTCGGCGGTCTTTTTGATTTGGAAGAATCACTGAAATAGATGACGTGAACAAGATAGACAAATTATAAAATGGCTTCCCTAAAGATGGACAATGGAAATCGATTCTATCGTAACCGAATTTTTCAAGTTGAACCTTCTGCTCTTTTCATCCCCGACCCGCAGTGAAATGAACAATAGATCATTTACTCTAGCAGGCCTATTCCTCAAGGCTGCTATTAGCTGAAACTTTTGTTTCCAATGGTTTTTCGTGGTACTGTTAAGATAAGGAAGATCGTTTTGTGCCTAAAGTAATGAAGAAAAGTGCCGGTTCTGCTTGCCAATCTGCAGATTGAGAAAAACTTGGTACTTAAGACCTATGACACTTTTGCAAAAACAAGGCATAATAGGTTCGTAAGCTAAACTTGCAATCACACATTTGCTGAAGGAGGCAATTTCCATGAACGAAAGAGAACGTATATTGGATCTAGTAAAAAAAGGTGTGCTTTCTACAGAAGAAGCCTTAGATTTACTAGAAGGTATGGCAAAAGCCAAAGACGAAAAACAAATTAACAAAGCTGCTGCTGAGGTAACCGCGGATAAGAATGCGACAAGCCCATTTGATGATACTGAAAATGACGATGAGATGTTCACGTTTGACGGCGAAGAAAAACTTCGTCAAAACGAAGCGCAAGACAAAGAAAATCTTGAAAAGATTCTTGATGGCTTAGCAACGGAAGCCAACCAAGCATCTGCTGAGTTGGACGAAATCAATGCTGAAATTCTTGGCGTCAAAGAAGAATTAAAAGAAGCGCAAGAAACTCTGATGCAATTGAATACCAAAGAAGAATTGGATCAATTGTCAGAAGAGGAATTGGCAACACGTCATGAAACAGAAGCGACCATTACTGGCTTAGAAGAAACGTTAGATGGCTTAACCGAAGAAAAAGCAGAATTGGAAGCAAAACTAAAAAATATTCGCAAAGACCAATGGTCTCAAACGAAAGAGAAAATCTCTCAAAAATTAGATATTCCAGAAGATTGGAAAGAGCAAGCGACCGATACTATCAATCAAGTAAGTGAAAAAATGGTCGATGCCAGCACCCACTTCGGACACTTCTTGAAGAAAACGGTTCGAGCAGTAACGGATTCTGTTAACGACAACATGGAATGGAAAGATATCAACTTGAAAGTTCCCGGTGTTGCAGCGACGAAATTTGAACACACATTCAGCTATGACGAAACGGCAGCGACATTGATCGATGTGAAGTTAGCCAACGGCAATGTTTCCTTCCAATTATGGGATGAACCAGGTGTCAAAGTAGATGCCAAAATCAAACTATATGGTAAAATGGATGCGGCGGAGCCTTTCGATGCTTTTGAAGCAAGAAGCCAAATCAATGTCGATGACGAACGCATCTCCTTCCAAATTCCAAACAAACGCATTCGTGCCGATCTGGTTTTCTATTTACCAAAACGTACCTATGATCATGTAGCAGTAAAACTATTGAACGGAAATGTTACATTCAATGAATTGGATGCAAAAGATGTTTATACAAAATCAACAAATGGCAATATCGATTTCCGCAAAGTAAACGCATCGATGTTAGAGATTGAAGGCGTGAATGGAACGATCACTGTTCAAGAGGGTGAGATTTTAGATGCCATCATCGAAACAGTGAATGGCGACGTGACGTTGACAGCCACACCACAAAACACCGGTATTTCTTTAGTAAACGGCAATATCCGTGTGACCTACAAAGAAGAAACGGTCCAAAAATTAAACGCCAGCTCTGTAAATGGCAATGTTAAAGTAGCATTACCTGCAGGGATCGGTTTTGAAGGGATCGCCAAAACAAGTTTAGGTAGCATTAACAATCGCTTAAGTGAGATGGAAGTTGTACGGGAGAAAAAAGAACGCCTAAACCAACTATTGCAATTCCGTCGGGTTGCCGATAAAGTCGCACAAATCGATCTATCCACAACAACAGGAAATGTCTTTATCAAAGATACAGATAAATAAGAATAGTTGAGTATACACTCATTAAAGAAAAGAAGGAAGGTGTAGATAAATGAACAAAAAATTAACAAAATCAGCCAATAACGTTGTCATTACAGGGACTCTAGGGGGTCTGGCAGAATACTTGCGAATCGATCCAACTATCGTTCGCGTGATCTATGTCTTTCTATCTTTAGTGACTGCTGGGTTCCCTGGAATCACTTTATATATCATCATGGCGGTCTTGATTCCTTCAGGACGCAAGAGCTCCTCAGGATATGGTCATGACAATCGATATTACAAACAAAACAAATACAATGAAGCAAATCGTCCCCGTAAAGAAGCGGAAAAGGTAGAGGATGAGGACTGGAGTGACTTCTAGTGTCTTATTTTCAACGGCTTATCATGAATACACTGACGTTTGTCACATTGGCGGTTCTATTACCAAATATGATCCACGTTCAAAGCATTATGACTGCAGTGATCGCCAGTTTTGTACTGTCGATCCTGAATGCTTTGATTAAACCAATTCTGATCGTCATTTCATTTCCATTGACTTTACTGACGCTTGGGTTTTTCACCTTTGTGATCAATGCGCTCATGCTGAATTTGACTTCGTATTTTGTTGGGTCAGCCAACTTCGGCTTTTCCTCGTTTGGGGCTGCTTTATTAGTGGCACTGATCATGTCAGTGATCAATATGATCGTGACCGAACACCATATCGAAAAATATTCACGTTAAAAAGACGTTTCACGTTTTCTCCTACTAGCTACGAAGCTAGTGGAGAAACGGAAACGTCTTTTTTTAGTTTAACTGTTCTTCTTTGATGGCTGACAGATACGTATCTACTGCCTGTAAGGTTTCATCAAGCGCTCCTTTTTCAAAAGGTGAACGTAGATGAGCCAGAGCCAGGATCTCAAGAAATGTTTTCGTGCCGCCGACTTCGCAAATGGCCAAATAATCTTGCCAAGCGGTTTCGTCTTTTGCCACGATGAATCGATACCAAAATTGGAACGCACACACTTGTGCCAATGTGTAATCGATATAGTAGAAAGGTGATTCAAAAATATGCCCCTGTCTGAACCAATACAAGCCACGATCAAGGTCTGGATACTCTGAATAATCCCGTTCTGGACAGTATTGGCGCTCTAATTCCCGCCAACGGGCTTTGCGCTGTGATGGTGTCCATTCAGGATGCTCATAAACGTCTTGTTGGAAGTGATCTACTAAAACGCCATAAGGCAGAAATTGCAGGCTGCTAGCAAGATGCGCAAATTTGTATTTTTCTGTTTCTTCTCCAAAAAAGGCGTCCATCCATGGCCAAGCGATAAACTCCATCGACATTGAATGGATCTCGCAAGATTCATAATTTGGAAACAAAATTTCTGGTTCTTTGATCCAACGAGAGCGAAAGGCTTGAAAGGCGTGGCCAGCTTCGTGGGTCAAAACATCGACATCGCCCGAAGTACCGTTAAAGTTGGCAAAGATAAATGGCGATTGATATTCTTGGATAAAGGTACAGTAGCCGCCAGATTGTTTGCCTTTTTTGCTGAGGAGATCAAGCAAGTCATGTTCGACCATAAAGTCAAAAAATTCGCCAGTTTCAGGGGATAGTTCCTGATACATCACACGGGCTTTTTCCACTAGTTCTTCAGGTGTTCCTTTAGGCTCTGCGTTGCCACTAGGATAAACAAGTGGCAAGTCGGTAAAAGTTGCTTGTGCCAATTGATTACGCTGTGCCTGTCTTTGGTACAGTTTTTGGGTGATTGGGACGACTTTTTCTAAAATTTCACGACGATAGGTCTCAATCATTGAACGATCATAGTCCCAACGATTCATTTGGGTATCCGCAAAGGCGACGTAATTTTCAAAGCCGAGCTTGTGGGCGATCTCGGTACGAACCTTGACCATCTCGTCATAAATTTGATCAAAACGGTCTTCATTTTCCGTGAAGAAAGCCGTTTGCTTTTCAAACGCTTCTTTACGAACGCTGCGATCTTTATTTTCGGTAAATGGTCGCAGTTGTGCGAGGGTATAGGTTTCTCCTTGGAAGTCGATTTGGGCAGAAGCGACCAATTTGCTGTAATCGGAAGCCAATTGGTTTTCTTTTTGAAACAATTCGATCAAGGCATCATCAAAAAGCTTCACGCGGCTTTCGGCAAACAAGAAAAGTGTTTCTGGATATTCGGCTTTTAATTCATCTAAGACCGGTGAAGCCAAGAGTGCTTGATAGAATTGAAAATCCAGAGCTTCAAAATGAGGCTGGTATTCATTCCAGAAAGTGTCTTCTGTTTCATAAAAGGCATCGTTGGTATCGATCGAATAACGGATCGAAGCCAAGTTCATTGCGGTATCGATCGTTCCTCTTAGTTCGTTCAAAGCATCAAGAGCTTGCTTCGCCTCCGAGAAGGTATCGGCTGACTGAAGGTTTGCTAATGCTTTTTTGAATGTTTCTTGATAGACTGGAAAATCAGGGCGTTGATACGTGTATGCTGAAAATTTCATTAAAAATCCCTCCTTAGTAAAATAATAACACAAACGAAAAAGAATGAGGACTTCTATTGGCGAAGGTAGTAACTTTACTGATAGAATGATAAAATAGAACCAGAGTGTCGTTTACAAGAAGCAGCGGCAAGAATCATTGAGAAAAGAGGGAAAACCTATGGCAGAAACCGTCAAAGTCAGCGAGCTGGCGGAGGCTTTAAATTTAGAGATAGTTGAAGGAACTGAAAACAGTTTAGAAAGAGAAATCATTACCGGCGATATTTCCCGACCTGGTTTGGAATTGACGGGTTATTTTAATTACTATTCCCATGATCGTCTGCAATTATTCGGCAGCAAAGAGATCACCTTTGCGGAACGAATGATGCCAGAAGAACGCTTGATGGTGATGCGCAAAATGTGTGCCGATGATACACCGGGATTTATTGTTTCTCGCGGCTTGGAAGTACCAGCAGAAATGATTCAAGCCTGCAAAGAACATGAGATTACGATTCTACGTTCGCCCATCTCAACGTCACGTCTGCAAGGAGAGCTTTCTAGTTTTCTCGATGGGCGTTTAGCAACAAGAACCAGTGTCCATGGGGTATTAGTGGATGTCTATGGCTTGGGCGTTTTGATCCAAGGCGATAGCGGAATTGGTAAAAGCGAAACAGCATTAGAGTTGATCAAACGTGGGCATCGGTTGATCGCTGACGACCGTGTGGATGTGTATAAGCAAGATGAATTGACTTTGGTGGGGGAACCGCCGAAAATCTTGCAACACTTGATCGAGATCCGGGGAATCGGGATCATCGATGTCATGAATCTTTTTGGTGCCAGTGCCGTACGAGGGTATATGCAGGTTCAAGTAGCGGTGTATTTAGAAGCTTGGGCGAAAGACAAAAAGTATGATCGACTAGGAACCGATGATACGACGGTTGAAATTGGTGGCGTTGATGTACCACAAATCAAAATCCCCGTAAAAACTGGTCGAAATGTTGCGATCATTATCGAAGTTGCTGCCATGAATTTCCGGGCGAAAACGATGGGTTATGATGCTACGAAGACCTTTGAAAATCGATTGACGCAATTGATCGAAGAAAATTCTGGAAACTAGAGAGGATAAGATAGATGTTAGGTTTAGTAAATCGAGTCGCATTTGAACTATTTGGTTTGCCGATTTATTGGTATGCGATCATTATCGTATCAGGCGTGATCATTGCTATGTGGTTAAGCACGAGAGAGGCGGTTCGTGTCGGGCTCAAGCCAGATGATGTGACTGATTTTATGTTGATTGGATTGCCAGTATCGATCATTGGTGCACGGCTTTATTATATTCTATTTGACTTGCAATACTATATTGATGACCCAAGTCAAATTTTCAATATTCGGTCTGGTGGGATCGCTATCTATGGTGCATTGATCGCCGGGGGGATTTGGCTGTACTTTTTCTGCCAACGAAATTTTATTTCTCCCTGGACCTTTTTAGATATCGCCGCACCAAGTGTCCTATTGGCACAAGGCATCGGGCGTTGGGGCAACTTTATGAACCATGAAGCATTTGGAGCAGAAGTCAGCCGCTCCTTCTTAGAAAGTTTGTATATACCGAAATTTATTATCGATAATATGTATATCGACGAAGCGTATCGGCAGCCGACGTTTCTTTATGAATCGGTTTGGAATGTGATCGGATTTATCGTTTTGATTTTCTTGCGCAAGAAAACTGGGTTATTAAAAGAAGGCGAAGTTTTCTTGAGCTACTTAATTTGGTATGGGTTCGGACGCTTCTTTATTGAAGGAATGCGCACCGATAGTTTATACTTATTTGGGGATATCCGTGTGTCACAAGCACTTTCCGCTTTATTATTCTTTGGAGCGATTGGGCTATTGATCTGGCGTCGGAAAAACCAAACTTTAAAAGACTACAATCGCAGCTTTGGCAAAAACCAAACGATTATCTAAACAGTTATTTTATCGAAATTATGGTAAAATGATAAAGTGCATGAATTTGCGAAAAGGATAGAGGAGGTTTCCATAGTGAAACAGAAAATCGCCGTTTTAGGTCCCGGATCATGGGGGACTGCTTTGGCACAAGTCTTGTCTGAAAACGGACATGAAGTGACTATTTGGGGCAACAATCCCGCCCAAATCGATGAAATCAATACGTATCATACCAATCGGCATTATTTGCCTGATTTGAAATTACCTGAAAATATTTTAGGCTGCAAAAATCTAGAAGAGGCGATCCAAGGGGCAGATGCTGTCTTGTTTGTAGTACCAACCAAAGCGATTCGTGCCGTGGCACAAGAATTCACTAAGAAGACAACCGGTAAACCAGTCATCATCCATGCCTCAAAAGGATTAGAACAAGGCAGTCATAAACGAATCTCAGAAGTACTTGCCGAAGAGATCCCAGCCGATAAACGGCAAGAAATCGTTGTCCTGTCAGGACCATCACATGCCGAAGAAGTCGCTGTCCATGATATTACCACGATCACGGCAGCTTCAGAAAATGAATCGGCTGCTAAATATGTACAAGAGCTATTTATGAATGATTACTTTAGAATCTACACCAATAACGATGTGATCGGTGTCGAAACTGGCGCCGCGCTGAAAAACATCATCGCTATTGGTGCCGGAGCGATTGCTGGACTGGGCTTTGGGGATGATGCGAAGGCTGCGATCATGACCCGTGGGTTAGCAGAAATCAGTCGTCTCGGTGTGGCAATGGGTGCAAATCCATTAACCTTTATCGGATTGAGTGGTGTTGGCGATTTGATCGTCACGTGTACCAGTGTCCATTCGCGGAATTGGCGTGCCGGAAACCTATTAGGAAAAGGCCATAGCTTAGACGAAGTGTTAGACAATATGGGCATGATCGTTGAAGGAGTTTCAACCACCAAAGCTGCCCGCGAATTAGCAGAAGCTTTGTCAGTGGAAATGCCAATCACAGAAACGATTTATTCGGTCTTGTATGAAGGCAAAGACATCAAGCAAGCAGCTAAAGATATTATGCTGCGAGACGGCAAAGAAGAAAACGAATTTACGGTAGATCAATCATTATGATTAAAGGAGCGAGTCACATGAATGTCAAAAAAGCAGTTATCCCAGCAGCCGGTCTAGGTACCCGATTTTTACCAGCTACAAAGGCAATGGCAAAGGAAATGTTGCCGATCGTTGACAAACCAACGATCCAATTTATCGTGGAAGAAGCTTTACAATCAGGGATCGAAGATATTTTGATCGTAACAGGAAAAGCAAAGCGTCCGATCGAAGACCATTTCGATGCCAATTTAGAATTAGAGATGAATCTAAAAGAAAAAGGCAAGACAGAGCTTTTGAAATTAGTGGAAGAAACAACTGACGTAAATCTGCATTTCATTCGCCAATCTCATCCGAAAGGATTAGGCCATGCCGTATTACAGGCGCGGGCATTTGTCGGAAATGAACCGTTTGTAGTCATGCTAGGTGATGACTTGATGGAAGATCAAGTGCCATTGACGAAACAGCTGATCGATAATTATGAAAAAACGCATGCATCAACGATCGCTGTCATGGATGTTCCTCATGAAGATACATCAAAATACGGAATCATTGATCCTGGTATGGAAGTTGAAAAAGGCTTGTTCAATGTCAAAAACTTTGTTGAAAAACCAGCGCCAGAAAATGCGCCAAGTGATTTAGCAATTATTGGTCGCTACTTGCTGACCCCTGAAATTTTTGATATTTTAGCCAATCAGGAACCTGGTGCTGGCGGCGAGATCCAATTGACGGATGCCATCGACACATTAAACAAAACCCAACGCGTGTTTGCTCATCAATTTACCGGCAAGCGTTACGATGTAGGAGACAAATTTGGTTTCTTAAAAACAAGTATTGAGTATGGTTTAGTACACCCTGAAGTCAAGGACAACTTGAAAGAGTATTTGATCGAGTTAGGAAAAGAACTAGCTCCGGCTCAAAAAGAAGTCAAAGAAGCACCGAAAGAGTCAAAAAAATAACAAAAACTCCTAAACAAGGCAATTTCTGATGAAATTGCTTTGTTTTTTTATTATTTCCTGTTGAAAGCGGATAATTTTCTTAAAAATGCAGTCTTTTATTTGTAGAAAGTGCAGTGAAATGCTATTCTTAATATAAGTAAATGGGGAAAGGAGCCATTCTATGTCAGGAGGAGAACTAGCTGCATTGATTGCTGCGATCGCATTTGTCGTATTGGTCATTTTCGTCGTTCGTTTGTTGATGCAAGTCAGCAAGACAATGACCAAAGTAGACAAAACGGTCGAAGAAGCAAACACAACCATCCGTGTCATTACCAAAGACGTTGATATTCTTTCAAAAGAGGTTGAAGGTCTTTTGGTAAAAACGAATGAGCTTTTACAAGATGTGAACGGAAAAGTCGCAACCATCGATCCTTTGTTCACAGCAGTTGCAGATCTAAGTACCAGTGTTTCAGAACTAAATGTTTCTGGAAAAAATTTAATTACGCGCGTGGGTAGTCTTGGCCGGACCACTGCCAAAGCAACGGTAGCTGGAAAAGTCGGTCAAACAGCCATGAAATTTTTCAAAGACAAAAATAACCAAAAATAAAAGGAGGACTTTCAATGAGTAAAAAAGGCGGATTTTTATTAGGAGCAATCATCGGAGGAACAGCGGCAGCAGCAGCAGCACTTTTGTTGGCGCCAGAATCTGGTAAAACATTAAGAAATAAATTAGCAAAACAAGCAGACGATTTATTAGATAAAGCATCTGATTATGGTGATTTAGCCAAAGAAAGAAGTACGGATCTTGTCGATATCGCTAAAGATAAAGCAGCAAAATTAAGCGAGCAAGCATCTGACTTTACCGGTTCTTTAACAGCGAAAGTCGATGACTTAAAAGAAACAGCAGCTGGTTCATCAGAAGAAACCGTTGAAGAGTTAAAGAAACAAGCAGGTGATCTATCAGAACGCTTCAAAAAATCAGCAAGCGATGTGAAAGAAACAGCGAAAGATGCCAAAGAAGATGCAGATGATACAGTCCAAGATATCATCATTGATGCAAAATCTTCTGCAGCGGATATGAAACAAACCGTCAAAGAAGGGGCACAAGAAGCAAAACCTGTAGTTGAAGAAGCCAAAAAAGACGGTCAAGCAGCCGCAGCTGATTTGAAAAAAGAAGCTGGAAAAGCAGCGGATGATGCCAAAAAAACAGCGAAAGCAGAAACAAAAGAAGCTAAAGCTGACTTGGAAGATGCAAAAGAAGAATTAAAAGATACATTAGAAAAAAACAATCCTGAAGCATAAGCAAGGATACAAAATTTGATTACTTTAAAAGATAAAAACGTTCGCCAGTTAAATCGGCGAACGTTTTTCGTGACTTCAGTAGCTATTCGTTTGATGCTTGGGTGATTTCCCAATCGCAAAGTTGATAGATCCAATCCCGCAGTTGACTGAATGGAAACCCAATTCCCTCAGCGAGAGCAACATTGATCGAATAAACAGGTGTACCATTGTAAGGGCCTTGATCACCTGTTTCTGAAAAGAGAGGGGAAAGACCGGTTTTTTCCGTTACGTATTGCAGCACTTCTTCTAAAGAAATCGTGCCTTTTGACGCACCGTTGATGGGTCCTGTGAAAGAGCTGGTACCTAAAAACGCTAAAAATTGGCCAGCTTCTTCAGCATCGACAAAGCCCATTTGATGCGTTAGATTATCGACAGCCATTGGCTTTTGCTTTATCAGATGGTCGATGTAAAAGGCAAAACGTTTTGTATAATCATCTGCACCGATCACGTAAGGAAAGCGGACAAAAACGGACGGAATCTGACTGTAGTTTTGGGTAAGAATCTCTTCAACGGTTCGTTTGCCTTCAGCATAATTGACTTCCTCAGAGCAAACAATTTTGACCGCTTCTTTGGCAGGATCAAAATCCGCTTCTTTCAAATCGAAGTGCAGTTCATGATAGGCAGACATCGAACTAGTGACAATGTAGCGTTTGGGTGTTACATGACGCAACAGAATCTCAATATCATTTGAAGTATAAGCAATATTGTCGTAAATAACATCATAGGTTTCTTGTGTCAACGTCGTTTTGATACTTTGTTCATCCGTGCGATCAAAGACAAGTCGGTTGACTTGATCCCCAAAAGAATCAGTCGTCTTCCCTCTGGTAGCGATCGTGACATCACAGCCTTGATCCACTAAAGATTGGACCAAATATTTACCGAAAAAACGCGTGCCGCCTAAAACTAACACTTTTTTACTCATAAGAACACTCCTTTTCATGTAATTACAACATATTGCGCCGTTTCATTAAAAGAATCAAGATAAAATCAACAATTCTTTTTTTGTTTTGGTAAATGGTACACAGCCATCTGCAGTGACATAGATGCAATCTTCAATACGAACACCGACTTGATCTGGCAAATAAATCCCTGGTTCGATAGAGAAGCACATGCCTTCTTCAATCACTAAATCATTGCCAGTGATCAAAGAGGGGAACTCATGAACCGTGGTCCCGATGCCATGACCTAAACGATGGTTGAAGTAGTCGCCATAGCCATAACCCGTAATCACATCACGAGCGATCTTGTCTAATTCTCCAGCGGTGATCCCAGGTTTGACCGCTGCTTGAGCCGCTAGTTCTGCTTCAAGAACGATGTCATAAATTTTTCTTTGTAATGCAGTCGGTTCTTTATAGGCAACCGTTCTGGTTGCATCGCTGCAATACCCTTTCCAGATGACTCCTAAATCAAATAAGACGAGTTCATTAGCAGTCACTTTGCGATCCCCAGGTACGCCATGAGGACTTGCTGCATTGGCACCAGCTAATATGGTCGTATCGAAGGACATATGGGAAACCCCACGTTTTTTCAACTCGTACTCAATTTCTGCTACGATTTCCATTTCGCTAACGCCTTCTTTGATGGCAGCAAACCCAACCTCAAAAGCAACATCTGCCCAGTTGCCAGCTTCTAGTAAGGTGTCAATCTCAGACGCGGTTTTTGTTAATTGCATTTTTTGAATCACCGGGGTCACATCTAAAGAAAAATCGGTTTTTGGCAAGAACCGTTTCAATGCTTCATAGCGCTCGACGGAAAGGTCATTTTTTTCTAATGCCAAGGAAGAAACCTCGTAACGAGAGGTCAATTCTTGGCAGATTTTCGCCCAAGGGTCTTCACTATCGAGATAACCGATAATGTCAAAGGGCCAGCCGCTATTTTTTGCTTCTTCTACTTCCAGAGCTGGTGTGAAAAGAAAGGGATCTTTTCCAGGTGCGACGAACAAAGCAAGGACCCGTTCATGAGGTTCACTTTTAAAACCGGAAAAATAAGCGATCGTTGCTGGATTAGAAATATAGGCAACATCGGCGCCATTGGTTTTCAACCAGGCATTTAACTCATTGATTTTTTTATCATTCATTTGATAAAACCTTCTTTCAAGTATTCTTTTTCTATTTTATCATGCTTTCGAAGAGAATAGGGGAGGGGAAAGTAGGAAATTGCTAAGTTTTCATGAAAACAAAATTAAAACGGTTGCAAATCCAGAAAAAATTTGCTATCCTAACAAAGAAATGTAAATAAGATTTTCTGAAAATAGAATAAGGGAGATATATCATGGAAAAACAAACAATTACGATTTATGATGTTGCACGGGAAGCGAATGTATCGATGGCAACTGTTTCACGGGTAGTCAACGGAAATCCAAATGTAAAACCAGCAACTCGTAAGAAAGTGCTGGAAGTGATCGACCGCTTGGATTATCGTCCAAACGCAGTTGCTCGAGGGTTGGCAAGTAAAAAGACCACAACTGTTGGTGTTATCATTCCTGATGTCAGCAATATGTTCTTCTCATCACTTGCTCGTGGGATCGATGATGTAGCGACCATGTATAAATACAATATCATCTTAGCCAACTCTGATGGCGATACGATGAAAGAAGTCAACGTATTGAACAACTTGTTAGCAAAACAAGTAGACGGCGTTATCTTCATGGGTCATCGCATCACGGATGAAATTCGCGGGGAATTCTCTCGCTCAAAAACTCCAGTCGTTTTAGCTGGTTCGATCGATCCTGATGAACAAGTAGGAAGTGTCAATATCGATTACACAGCAGCTGCCAAAGATGCTGTTTCGTTATTGGCGAAAAACAATCAAAAAATCGCTTTTGTCAGCGGTGCTTTGATCGATCCAATCAATGGCCAAAACCGCTTGAAAGGCTATAAAGAAGCCTTGAAAGAAAACAACCTTGACTATTCTGAAGGGTTGATCTTTGAATCACCATACAGCTTTAAAGAAGGCTTAGCATTAGTTGATCGCATCATCAACAGTGGTGCAACAGCAGCTTATGTTACAGACGATGAGTTAGCGATCGGCGTCTTAGATGGTTTGTTAGACAAAGGCGTTAAAGTTCCTGAGGATTTCGAGATCATCACCAGCAACAACTCATTATTGGCTGAAGCAGCTCGTCCACGCTTATCAAGTGTGACGCAACCATTGTATGATATGGGTGCCGTTGCGATGCGTCTATTAACTAAAATGATGAACAAAGAAGATGTAGAACAAAAAACGATCGT
This sequence comes from Enterococcus sp. CR-Ec1, assembly GCF_002850555.1. NCBI lineage: Bacteria > Bacillati > Bacillota > Bacilli > Lactobacillales > Enterococcaceae > Enterococcus > Enterococcus sp. CR-Ec1. Next base: position 2,219,200 of record NZ_CP025223.1, on the reverse strand, counting down.
CTTGCCTTACGGTATTTCAGAAAAAAGCTCTACGAAATAAGTAGCGATTTAATAAAAAGACTAGTGGAGCAACGCTTTGCTGTTCCACTTTTTGCTTCAACGATCGTTCGTGTGGGTAGAAAATCTATGGATTTTCTACCCACACTTTTTTTGTATAAAAAAACTGATCAGCACAAGGCTGATCAGTCATCATCATCATTTGTATTAGGTTGGTTATTTTCTTGCTCGTCCTCGTCGTCATCATTTGCAGTAGGTGTAACATTGTTGGATGCGTTATTCGATGATGTATTCGACGAACGATTTGTTGAACGGCTAGAAGATGCTTTTTTCCAATAGTCAGCATAGTTTGCATCTGAACCACCGAGTCCAAATTTGAAATCGACCGTATCTGGTCCGCCAGTTGCCCAATAAGAAGTAACGGTACTACTTGGATTCGTATAGGTTCGATTATCGACTCGCACGGTTCCGCCTGGTTGGGTACCAGTAAACTTGGAAACTTGAGCTTTTTTGACATCACTAGAAAGTTCAAACTTCTGATTTACACCAAAGACTTCTTGGTTTGTTTGATAGATACGATTGATCAAGTAAGCCATGTAATTGGCTGTCCGAGTTCCTGCTGCACTATCGGTAGCTTTATTGTCATCCCGCCCTGACCAGCTGCTGATGGTGATCGATGGGGTGGAAACGACTAGCCAAGAGTCAGACCAATTATTGGTAGACCCAGTTTTACCGACCCAATCGGCATTCCCGAGGTTCCAATCTAATCCGCTGATAACCGATTTAAAGGAACTGGTTTTTTGCTCATCGATAACACTACGCATCATGTCGGTCATGATGGACGCTGTCGCTTCAGAAAAGACTTGGACCGGTTTGGCTTCATGCTGATAAAGCACTTCGCCTTCATTATCCTTGATTGATTCGATGATGTAGCCTTGCTGATAGACACCGTTATTGGCAAATGTTTGGAAGCCATTTGTTTGATTCAACACTGTGACATCGGTAACCCCTAATGGCGCTGATTCATATGCCCAGCTGTTATCTTCAGGATAGCCCATTTTGCTCAAATAATTTGAATAGGCATAAAAATGATCGCCTTCTTTTTCCCACAGATCTTGGAAAATATTTGTCGCTGCGATATTACTGGAAACCTCCAAAGATTCACGAATCGACATGAAGGTATTGGTTCCACGGTTTGTGGCATTGACGATCGGCTCACCGGCGTTTTCTCCTGTCCGCCACTTTGCGGCATAATCAGAAACCATTGATTCAGAGCCCATCAAGCCACTTTCGATCGCCGGTCCGTAAACCAGCATTGGTTTGATACTTGAACCTGCTTGGCGTTTGGCATCAAAGGCATGGTTGAATTGATTGTCAGCATAGTTACGACCGCCAATAAAGCCTAATACTTTCCCGGTGGCATTGTCCATCATGACATTGCCGACTTCGATGGTGGAGTCGCCCCAGTTGTCTAACATATAGCCGTATTTATCGACGGCATCTTGCATCGCATTATAAATATCTTTATCGATCGTTGATGTGACGGTATAGCCACCATTAACTAGTTTTTGCTGCGCCAATTCGAAGTATTTTTGGTAGGTTTCGTCTTTGGCATATTCTTCGTCACTGACATCATCTTCATCTGCCAGCTGTTTGGCAATAATGTCTTTTGCTTCATTTAACACTGTGTAATAAAGGAAGCTTTGATCCGTTTGTTCAATGGCTTCTTGTTTTTTGAAGTCTTGCTTCAAGTCATAATTAAGCGCCTCTTCGTATTCTTCTTTCGTAATATCGTGGTTACGATACATACTGAAGAGCACGAAGTCTTTCCGCTCTAAGCCAGCGGTCAAGTTTTCCTTGATCTCGCCCGTATTTGTATAAGGGCTGTAGACGATCGGGCTTTGTGGCAGACCCGCAATAAAGGCTGCTTGCGGTAAAGACAGGTCAGCTGCGTTAACGCCAAAAATTCCTTGCGCCGCTTCTTGCACACCTGCGATATTTTGCCCTTTATTGTTCCGGCCGAAAGGGGAGATGTTTAGATACATGGTGACGATCTCATCTTTATCGAAAAATTTCTCCACTTCCATGGCTAATAAAATCTCATTGGCTTTGCGTTTGAAGGTCGTTTCACTGGAAAGGATTTGTTGTTTCACCAGCTGCTGGGTCAAAGTGGAACCCCCGCTGCCGCCAAAGCCTGTCGCTTCGGATAATAATGCCCGCACGACTGCTTTTGGTACGACGCCATTATGAATATTAAAATATTCGTCCTCTGTTGCGATGATCGCTTTTTTCAAGTAGTCTGAAATTTGATCGGAATTAACCGACGTTCGCATCAGATCTGAGCGAATCGTTGCGATTTTACTGCCATCAGCGTATGCGAGTTGAGAAGTCTCTGTGATGTCGGTCAGTTCTTTCTGCAACTCATCTTTAGAAGGAGCTGCGGTATCTTCCACAAGAAAAGCAAAGTAGCCGGCACCGATCCCTAAAGCTAAAGAACCGCCTAGCACCAGTAAAGAAATAGCCACTAAGAACAAGGCATGTAAAACCCTAAGACTGATATTGAAATAGAACCAGCCTCTATTTTTGTTTTCTGTATTCTTTTGATTTTTCGTTTTCTGGGACAAAAAGAGTCACCTCAATAAATTAGAATAGATTCCGTGTAATTATAGCAAAAAACAAGGCGCTTGGGTAGCACCCTATCTGTTATCGAAAGAAGTGTGCGAGAAAATGCCAGTTGGTATTTGTATTGAACCAGCGATAATAAGGGAAAACGAACTGATTTGCCTAAAAGTTTCTTTTTTGGTAAAGGACTTTGAGAGAAAGACTTTTCATTGCCCTCTTTTTCAGTTAAGATGAACAATGAAGCAATTATTAGGAGGAGAAAGAATGAGTACAGACTTTTTTGAAGAACTAAAGCAACGCGGATTAGTTCATCAGACCACAGACGAAGCAGCCTTGACCAAACAATTAAATGAAGAGTCTGTGAAACTATATATCGGCTTTGATCCTACCGCAGATAGCCTGCATATTGGTCATTTATTGCCTATTTTGATGTTGCGCCGTTTCCAACAAAACGGACATGTGCCAATCGCATTAGTTGGTGGCGGTACAGGAATGATCGGTGACCCATCCTTTAAAGATCAAGAACGTCAATTAAACACATTGGATACCGTTTTGGAATGGTCACAAAGTATCAAAAGCCAATTATCTCGCTTTATTGATTTTGATGACCAAGAAAATCCTGCCATCATTGCCAATAACTATGAATGGTTAGGGGAATTGAAACTGATCGATTTCTTACGGGACACGGGGAAAAACTTTACCATCAACTACATGATGAGCAAAGAAAGTGTCAAACGTCGGATCGAAACAGGAATTTCCTACACCGAATTTGCATACCAGCTTTTACAAGCCTATGACTTTTTGAACCTTTACGACAACCACGGTTGCTTGTTGCAATTAGGTGGTAGCGATCAATGGGGGAATATCACCTCTGGAATCGAATTATTGCGTCGTGAGCGTGAAGTCCAAGGGTTCGGTTTGACTATGCCATTGATCACAAAAGCAGATGGAACGAAATTTGGGAAAACAGAAGGCAATGCGGTTTGGCTAGATGCCAAGAAAACAACGCCTTACGAGTTCTACCAATTCTGGATCAATACGGATGATCGTGATGCAGTCAAATTCTTGAAATATTTCACCTTCTTATCATTAGAAGAAATCGCTGCGATCGAAGCTGAATTTAACGCTGCACCAGAATCTCGAGCAGCACAAAAAGCTTTGGCAAAAGAAGTCACTACTTTGGTTCATGGGGCAGAGGCTTATGAACAAGCCGTACGCATCTCAGCAAGTTTATTCAGCGGCAATATCAAAGAATTGAACGCTGAAGAGATCGAACAAGGCTTTAAAGGGGTTCCTAGTCATCAGGTAACAGCGGATGATTCTTTGAACATCGTTGAAGTGTTGACGACTGCTAAAATCGAACCATCAAAACGTCAAGCAAGAGAAGACGTACAAAATGGGGCCATCTACATCAATGGGGAACGCGTCCAAGACCTAACGTACGAGATCCAAGCAAGTGATCGGATCGGTGGAAAATACGTCGTGATTCGTCGTGGCAAGAAAAAATATTTCTTATTAACATTTTAATCGCAAAAAGCGAACCGACCTGTTGGTTCGCTTTTTTTCAAATTTTTGTAGAGGAAGGGTCTTTGTTGGAATGGGAAATATAGTGTTGAATGCCGCCGGTTTATTTGCCATGATCTTCTTAGGGTATTTTCTTAAACGGCTAAATGTCCTTTCAAAAGCGGATGGCTCGATCTTATCCAAAATTATTTTGAATGTGACGTTACCGGCAGCAATCATTTTGAATTTAGCTTCAATGCAAGTACAAGTCAGTGCGCTTAGTTTGATTGTGATCGCTTTGATCATTACGATCGTCCAGATCCTCTTCGCATTTTTCTTGACCAAAAAAGAATCGAACACGCTGCAACAGTTTGCTATGTACTGCGGGTCAGGATTTAATATCGGCAATTTTGCAATTCCTTTTGCCCAAAGTTTTTATCCTTTAGGGATTCCACTGATTTCGCTGTTTGATATGGGGAACAGTATCATGTTGGCAGGGGGAACGACGATTTTCATCGAGTTCTTGATTGGAAAGCGGACGACGTTTGAACCAGGAAAAATCTTTTTGAATCTCCTGCGCTCGCCAACATTTACCATTTATCTAGTGATGCTGATTATCCGCAGTGCGGATTGGAGGATTCCCGAGTCAGCCTTGGCGCTCGTTCAGCCAATCGGGATCGCAAATACGTTTCTGTCCATGTTTATGATTGGCTTATTTTTGGATTTCCGCTTACCGAAGCACACTACGCCAACGGTAATCAAAATTTTAAGCTTACGCTACGGACTAGCTTTCGTGCTGTTCGCGGCTTTCTATGTTTTACCGATCCCAGTTTTATTAAAACCAGTACTTTGTTTGTTAGTGTTTGCTCCGATCCCTTTATTTGGGGTCATTAATTCCGTGATTGCTGGGATGGAGGAAGAGGCGGTGGGATTTGTTTCTTCCATTAGCTTTTTGATAAGTATGCCGCTAATGACGGGTGTCCTGATGTTATTTGGACTCGCTTGATAAAAAAATACGGCAATGAGCAAAATAATCGCTTTACAAGGTGCTTTTATCGATAATAGAGAAGACTAGATTTAGGAGGAAAAGAAAAATGTTGATTGGTTCACACGTTTCAATGAGCGGCAAAAAAATGCTTTTAGGAGCAGCAGAAGAGGCGGCTAGCTATCAAGCTACTACGTTTATGATCTATACCGGAGCTCCGCAAAACACGCGGCGCAAACCTATCGAAGAGATGCAGATCGCAGCTGGACAAGATTTTATGACGGAAAAGGGAATTTCGAATATCGTTGTCCATGCCCCTTACATCATTAATTTAGGTAATACCATCAAACCAGAAAACTTTGGCTTTGCCGTTTCGTTCTTACAAGAAGAAATCCAACGAGCCCAAGCTTTAGGTGCAACTCAAATCACGTTGCACCCCGGTGCCCATGTCGGTGCAGGACCCGAAGCTGGGATCAAGCAGATCATTAAAGGCTTGAACGAGGTCCTTGAAAAAAATCAAACCGCCCAGATCGCATTAGAAACAATGGCAGGTAAAGGCACCGAGATTGGTCGCAGTTTTGAAGAATTGGCAGCAATTATCGATGGCGTTACCTTAAATGAAAAGTTATCCGTTACACTAGATACTTGTCATACGAATGATGCCGGCTACAATGTCAAAGAAGACTTTGACGGCGTGTTAAACGAGTTTGACAAAATCATCGGGTTGGATCGCTTGAAGGTCATCCATGTCAATGATTCAAAAAATCCACAGGGTAGCCACAAAGACCGACATGCGAATATTGGTTTTGGCACGATCGGCTTTGAAGCCTTGAATAAGATCGTTCATCATGAGCAATTATCAGCGTTACCGAAAATTTTGGAAACACCCTATGTTGGCGAAGACAAAAAGAATAAAAAAGCCCCTTATGGCTATGAAATCGCGATGCTGCGGGAAAAGACCTTTGATCCTGAGCTATTGACGAAAATCATGGCGGGTGCTTAAACGGTTCATTTAACCATGAGCCAGCTTATTATTGGAGGAAGAAAAATGGACTTTCAGTTGCTGATCGATGCCGCGAAACAAAAACTGGGATTCAGACAGCTCTCTCAATTTGCAGAAGCAGGGAGTGTCGCGGCAGCTCTGGCTACTGCAGATGGACAGATTTATACAGGTATCTGTATCGATACCAGCTGTTCCATGGGTTTTTGCGCCGAACAAGCTGCGGCTGCGCAAATGATCACCGATGGGCAGCAGCGGGTGTTACAGATGGTTGCAATCAATTCGGCAGGTGAGCCGATCCCACCTTGTGGTCGTTGCCGTGAATTCATCAGCCAGCTGGATCCTGCCAACCACAACACGCAGGTCATGATCGCAGCAGGAAAAATAATGACGATAGAAGAGCTGTTGCCTTTTGATTGGAAAGCATCAAAATAAAAAGAGATTTAGCCCCTTAGACCGCTCTGTTCTAAGGGGCATCTTTGTTTTATCGATCCAATGGACGATCAACATGTTTAGATAAAAAAACTCCTCAACCAGCAATAGCGCTTTGTTGAGGAGTTGATCGATAGCAATGATTAGAATTTTTTCGCAGCTGCTGCTACGCGTTCTAAACCTTCAGCAATGATTTCTGCTGTTTTAGAAGGATCTGCATTGTGACCTTCGATGATTACTTCTTCTGTGATGTTCATGCCGAACATACCACCGAAAACTTTTTCCATAAAGGTTACAGCGTTTTCCATTGCGCTCATTTCGCCTGAGTAAACACCACCACGGGCATTCAATAGAACGATTTCTTTGTCTTTCAACAATTGGTTCATTGAACCATCTTCGTTATAAGAGAAAGTAAAGCCAGCTTGGAAGATATAGTCGATGAATGTGTGCAAAGCTGCTGGGATCGTTAGGTTCCACATTGGGAAAGCGAAAACGATGGTATCTGCTGCTGCGAATTTGTTCATCACGTCTTGACGGACAGTCATCAATTCTTGTTCTTCTTGGTTTAATTCTTGTTCTTGTGAAAGTTTGCCAAATGCTTCAAATAACGTTTGACCGATATAAGGCATTGGTTGTGCGTACACATCAAAGGTTACAACGTCCACATTGTTCGTATCAAGATTTTCAACGAACGTATCAAACATTTTTGCAGATACTCCATCAGGACGGTTATTGGCTTTAACAACTAAAATATTTTTCATTTTTTTCCACCTTTACTTTAAGTAAGTTTTAATCACAAAACGTAGTATACTATAAAATAATTTTGCTTACAATAAATAAGTGTACTTTTTTAAAAAAAGCTGGAATTTTGCGGTATTTTTCACGTAGTTTTGGTAAACTTTAGAGAAAACAGGAGGGGTTCTATGAAAATATTCGTGGTCGAAGATGACAAATCGTTAGTCAAAATGATGGAAAATCAATTATCCCGCTATGCGTATCAAACCTTTGTTCCGGAAAATTTCGCTGCGGTTTTAGCTGAATTTTTGCTGATCCAACCTGATTTGGTTTTGTTAGATGTCAATCTGCCTTATTATGATGGGTTTTATTGGTGCCAAAAAATCAGGGAACATTCATTGGTTCCAATTCTCTTCATCTCCGCACGTGACGGCAATATGGACCAAGTGATGGCATTAGAATACGGTGCTGATGATTATCTGGTCAAACCTTTTTCTTATGACTTGCTGCTGGCTAAAGTGAAGAGCCATATTCGCAGAGTCTATGGGGATTATGCACAGTCTGATCGGGCGAGAAGCTTGAAGGCTGGCGAATTGACCTATTATCCGGAAGCGTTGAAGATGGTCTATCGTGAAGCCAGTGAATGGCTGACTGTTCGAGAAGGAGAATTATTGACCCTGTTAATGTCGGCACACCCAGAGATGGTCAAACGGGAACGGATTTTAAATCTATTATGGGATGATGAGCGCTTCGTTGATGACAATACGCTTTCTGTCAATGTCGGCCGTTTGCGAAAAAAATTGGCGGCAATGGGCATCAATGATCCGATCCAAACGATTCGCGGCAAGGGTTACGCCTTATCGGTAGTAGGTACAGAAGAATGAGAGCATATGCAAGTGTTCATTTACCTAAACTACTCGTTACCTTCCTAGCCATTTCATTGTTCGTTTTGGTGATTTGGTTGGATGGCTATCGAAATTACCTCGTGATTGGTTATGGTCTGCTTCTATTCGGGCTGTTCATTGTTCTTGTTTATTTGGTAGATTACCTTTCCAATACTGCATTTTATCATTATATCAAGCATGGAAGAGCGACTCACCGAAGCAATGGCTACCTTTCCAAGCAATGGCGCAAGCAGTTCGATGCACAAGAACAGCAAGAGCAAGAACGGCTGACAGAACTAGATCAGCACCATCAAAATCATATTCGTTTCATGAATATCTGGGTTCATCAAATGAAAACACCTGTCTCAGTGTTAGCGCTAATGGCTGAAAGTGAGGAGGTCGACAGCTACGATCTTTTAGCTGAAACAGATCGCTTAAAAAGTGGCTTGGCGACTGCGCTGAATTTTGTGCGCTTGGAAGATTTCACAGAGGACTTCGTTATCGAGTCAGCCTCACTGTTGGAATTGTTAAAACACAGTATCGGTGACCAGAAGCGGAATTTTATTCGCAGTGAAGTCTATCCGAAGCTGATGAGTGAAGCGGATATCACGGTGACAACAGACAAAAAATGGCTAGGTATTTTGCTCTTTCAGCTCATCAGCAACGCCGTCAAGTACTCAAAGCCAGACAGTAAGGTCTATTTTGAGATCGATCCTTTTTCTAGAAAATTGACGATCTCAGATGAAGGGTGCGGAATTGCAGAAGCGGATCTGCCAAGGGTTTTTCGCCCCTTTTATACAGGTCAGAATGGTCGGCAAACAGGAGAGGCAACTGGGATCGGTCTTTATTTAGTTGAAACGATCAGTACGCAATTAGATATCGATGTGTCGCTTGCCTCTATGGAGAATCAAGGCACGACGGTTACCCTAACATTTCGGAGGTGAAGGCTTTCTTACAATTTTGTAAGCTTTCTATCATGAAATCGATAACTGATTGCGGTGCCGCCTGCTAAACTGGTAGCAAAGGAGTGAAGATGATGGCTTTACTAGAATTGAAAAATGTATCGAAAACCTACACAGGGGAAGTGTCTGTTGAGGTTTTACAGCAAATCGATCTCAAAGTGCCAGAAGGAGAATTTATCAGCATTATGGGTCCATCTGGCAGTGGCAAGACCACCATGCTGAATTTGGTGGCAACATTGGATAAACCGACTTCAGGTTCGGTGATCATCAAGGGCGAGCAGCCCCTAGAATTATCTAAGCAAAAACTCGCGGAGTTTCGTCGTCGGCAACTAGGTTTTGTTTTTCAAAACTACAATTTACTTTCGCCGTTGAGCGTGCTTGAGAATGTGATTTTACCACTGACACTGGATCGGGTGCCCGTTCCTGAAATGAAAGAACGTTCGGAACAGCTATTACGTGAGCTTGGGATCTATGAGAAAAAAGACAAACGCATCTATCAGCTTTCCGGTGGAGAGCAGCAGAGAGTTGCGATTGCTAGAGCTTTGATCCATCAACCGGAATTGCTTTTAGCAGATGAACCGACGGGCAATCTTGATTCAAAGGCAGCACGAGATGTCATGGAAATACTAAGTCAGATGAACAAGCAACTTAAGGTCACCACCATGATGGTCACCCATGATCCTTATTCTGCCAGCTTTTCTGATCGGGTCGTTTTCATCAAAGATGGAAAGCTGTATAACGAAGTCTATCGCGGGGCTGATCAACAGCAATTTTATCAAAAAATTCTTGAAGTCCTAGCACATTTAGGAGGTCGCCGTCATGAATTTCAGACAGTTGATCATTCGTAATCTGCGGGGGAATTTTCGAACCTATGCGGCCTACTTCGTCAGTAGCGCCTTTGCGGCGATGGTGTTTTATATCTTTAGTCTTTTGCTCTTTCATCCGCAATTGGAAGAAAATTTGTCCAATAGCGGTACACTTTCAGAATTGGCGAAGGTCGGTCTATCCGTCGCACTTGTGGTGATCGCTTTACTGTCGCTGTTGTTTTTATGGTATACATTTGTGGTCTTTTTAAAACGACGCAAACGTGATCTGGCAATCTACTTGATTTTGGGGATCGAAGAAAAAGATCTGCGAAAGATTTTGTTTGTCGAAAATGCCCTTTTAGGAACCTGTGCCACAGTGACCGGTATTGGGTTAGGGATTTTATTGACGAAATTATTGCTGCTGATTGCGCAAAATGTCATGTATCTAACAGAAGGACTGAAATTTATGGTTCCTATGGAAGGTTTAGGATTGACCTTTGGGATCTATGTCTTTATTTTTCTCTTGATCTCCTTTTTCAGTACCCGCGCCTTGCAAGGAGAACAGATTATCTCATTGATCAAGGAAAATGAAAAGCCACGTCCTGAACCAAAAAGCCATTGGGCATTGGCTTTTTCAGGAATTGTGCTGTTACTAATTGGCTATGGATCGGTCTTTTATTTTAGCTACCAAACGTACTCGATGCTGCCGCTTATGCTAGGAGTCTTGTTGACTGTTGCGGGCACGATTTTGTCATTCCATCAGTTCAGCGTATTTCTATTGAAACGATTAAAGAAACGCCCGACCTTCTTACGAGGGACTCGGATGCTGACTATCAGCGAATGGATTTTTCGCATGCGAGACAATGCGGCGATGTATAGTCTGATTGCTATTAGTACCTCCGTGGCATTCGTTGGGATTTCCGTGATGCTGGCGATTGGCAGTTCTTCTTTTTCTTCGATCCAAGGAATTAGTGTAGCCTATGTATTTCCGTGGTCTGGGCCAGAAGACCTCGATCATACCGAGGGAAAAGTAAACGAAATTAAAACTGCTATAGAAGAAAAAGGGTATGCGCCTGTAACGGATAGTGTTTCCTTACTATGGGCATATGCGAATCTTGATGAATCTGCAGTTACGAATGATTCATTCTATACGACGAATGGCTTTTCAATTATGCGAGAAAGCGACTATCAGAAAATAATGAAACAAATTGGTGAGGAAGCTGATTCTGTTGCAGATAATCAAATAATGACACTTAGTGCTAATTATTCACGTCGAAAACAGCTTCTAGAAGCCCCTGAGAACGAACGTACAAGTATCTATCCAATCGAATTGGGATCAGAGACCGGTATAAAAAAAGATGTTACGATTGTCCACAGTCCCTCAATGCTTTCTCTGGATTACTTTGGACTGTCAGTTGTGACAGATAAAACCTTTGAGGAGTGGCAAGCCCTCTTGCAAAAATCCACCGACGATATGGAATCTGGTTTTATTTGGTTAGACTATCCAGAATGGGCTGAAACACCTGAATTGGTATCTGATTTCAATGGGAATTTAGATAAAGAAAATGCCTTGATCGATCAGCAATACGAAGAGCTCAGTCAGGAGTTTGAAGCCAAAGGTGACTATACGGATGAAGAGTGGGCAGAAGCAGCAAAAGACATTCCGATGCGTACGTCTTATACCTCGAAATACCAAGTTTTCCAAGAAAATCGTCAAGGAAATGGCATCATCTTAATGATCACGGTATTACTGGGTTCGGTTTTCTTTATTTTCTCCGCTTCAATTATCTATTTCCGTTTATTTGCAGATTTAGATAAAGATGGGGCGTACCACCGTTCCTTGCATATCTTAGGTGTGTCGCCGAAGGAGCGTCACAAAGTTCTGCGACGCCAACTGCAAGTGATGTACTTCTTGCCAACAGTCGTGGCAATGATCCATTTTGCGGTGGCAATGACCGCTTTGCGTATTTTAGTAGAATTGCCTGTATGGCAATACTATGGTGTGATTGTTAGTCTCTTTTTGATTTTCCAAATCGTTTTTTACTTTGTTTGTCAGTATCGGTACTTGCAGCAAATTGATAGGATCGCCGATCCTACAGAGTAATTTATTCTTCAAGCCAAATCTCTTTCAGTCTGTACTGATTGGGATTTGGCTTTTTATTAGCTAGTTTGTCTAAATTTCTATCCATGAAGCCTTTTAATTGTGCAAATCATTGAAAAGCAGATAAAATTAAGTAACGCTCATTTTGTCAAACAAACGAAGAGACACTGTTAGAACACGACAACTGTCAGATGCAAAATTCATTTCGAGTACAGTGAAGGCTGCGGTCGATGGATTTAGGGAAGCACTTATTTGAGGGAGGAGACCAATGATCACACGACTTGGAAAAGCATTTGCAGTCTTACTGTTGCTGATTCCTTTATTTGCTGGTATCCGGATTGTTTATGGGGAAACCGATGTGGGTGCCAACCTGATCACAAATGTATCGATCGTTAATAGCCGCAACGAGGTCATCACAAGTATTGAAAAGGATGATTCCTTCAAAATAGATATGACCTGGAGTTTGGAGGATTTAGGAGATTTAAAAGCCGGTGACAAAGCGACTGTCACCTTGCCAGTTGAGATTGAAGGCGTCAATAATACGTATGCTTTATACGATGAAAATAACAACTTAGTGGTCAATGTTACCCAAGTTGGCAATCAGTTGACCTTTGTTTTCACGGAATTTGTCGAACAAAATACCAATGTACACGGGGACTTTTATTTTTGGACAAAGTTCAGCGATGAAGTGACAGAGAACCAAATCAACAACATCAACTTCGAAACAGTAAATGGAACGCAATCGGTGCCTATCTTTATTCAAGCAGTGGATGATACAGGGGAGGGAGCCTTACTCACCAAACAAGGACTGTATTTAGGTACGCAAGAACCCAAACGGATTATTGATTGGCGTGTGTACATCAACTCGTTTGATACAAATCAAGTGACGATCAAAGATGGAACGTTTATTGATATTTTAGGTCCCCATCAGACACTCATCAGTACGACTGCCCGAGTGGTTTACGGACCCAGCGTTTCCAACCCAACGTATGTTGAGCAAGTACCGATCGTTTTAAATAGTGATGGCTCCTTTGAAATTCCTTTGCGGGATACGGAGGAACGGATCTACATTACCTACAAAACAGAAACGGATGGTTCATTGGAACAATATACCAATCGGGGCATCCTTGATGCCGTGGTCAATGATGTGCCAAGAACAAGCAGTATTACTGGCTATACGCCACGCTATGGTGGCGGTGGTGGCGGAACCGGTGAACCAGGGGAGTCCAGCAGCACGGAACCAAGTAGTGAAAGCAGCACCAGTAGTACAACCGAACCAAGTAGTGGAAGCAGTACTAGTAGTACTACCGAACCAAGTAGTGAAAGCAGCACCAGCAGTAGCACAGAACCAAGTAGTGAAAGCAGCACCAGCAGTAGCACAGAACCAAGTAGTGAAAGCAGCACTAGTAGTACTACCGAACCAAGTAGTGAAGGTAGTACAAGTAGTACCACCGAACCAAGTAGTGAAAGCAGTACAAGTAGTAACACGGAACCAAGTAGTGAAAGCAGCACCAGCAGTAGCACAGAACCAAGTAGTGACAGTAGCACTAGTAGTAGCACGGAACCAAGTAGCGACAGTAGCACCAGTGAATCCACCGAATCAACTAACAGGAGTAGTTCTAGTAATACTGGGGCGGTGTCACCTGAAAATTCATCCTCTGGGATCAATAAGTCATCCAAAACAAATAATTTGCATAATCAATCAGAAAAACAGCACTTTCCTCAAACGAATGAAGTGTCTAATCATTTATGGATTGCAATAGGAATGGTTTTAGCAGGATGCGCATTGAAGTTAGGTTGGAGTAAATTTATCAGGTAGATAGAAACTGAAATTTTGGAGGCAGTTTTATTACTTGGAAGAAAAATTAATAAAGACTTATTTAAAGGAAAGATGCCATTTTATGGCCACTTTCCTTTTTTTTTCGGCGCATGTTTTCTCTGAGATTTTATTATAATTTCTTTATCAAGTTATCTTGAAATATTCATTTAGGAAGTGAGGAAATGAGAAAACTGGTTGGTGTATTAATCACAATACTGCTAATAGGGTTATTGATTCTTGTGTTTGGTTTCGATCATACTTCAGCAAAAGAACGTTCCAGAGGAAATCTGTCGTTTTCTGTACAAACGAACCGAGTGATTTATGACGAAGCCTTGAAAATGATCACGGTTCCGGTACGTCCGAACAAAACACTGACTTCACAAAAGGTTCGTGTCTTACTAACTTATGGTTGGGATGGGAACGGACACAGTGAAAAAGTGATCGGCGAAACAGTTTTAACGAAAGTCGATTGGTTTTCAGGTGTTGAAAACTACTTAAGGATCCATGCGGAGATGGCTATTGATGAGATAAAAAGTATGGATAAAGTTGATTTAGTTGTTATATATGATGGTGAAACAACAATAACTGAAAACCTGAAGCCCGGTCATTGGCAAGTAACCGCACCGCCAAGCAGTAATGAGAGTACGACAGCTGAGACAAGTAAAAGCTCAAACGAAACGGTAGCAACAAGCGCTTCCTCTAGTAGTATCGAGCCGAAATTTAGCGAGTCTCAATCGACGAGTCCAACGACTTCTGAGGCTGAAATTACCAGTGAAGACATCCAAAGCACACAAAGCACTATCGATATCAGTGATTCGGAAACCGTCAGCACCCAACCAGTCACTAAAAGCGAGCCAAGTCAGACAGAGAGCTGTCAAGAAAACGCAGCGACAGCCATAACGTCTACCGAGAAGGAATCTGCTTCGTCAAAGCATTCAGATTCACAAAAGAAAACCAAAGGATTGCCAGCCAATCAATCCCAGAAAAGTCAGGCGAGCGTTTCATCTAGTGTCCGTACAGAAGAGCACCAAGCGACAACATCTTCTCAAGACAAAAAGGAACAACTTCAACCCACGGAGATAAGCAGTGGCAAGGAGGTCAATGCAGCCGTACTACCGAAAACCGGCAGCAAAACTACCAATCTTCGCTATCTACTCTTTGGTCTAGTAGTGGTTCTGACTGTGTTTCTTTACTGGCTGAAGCGAAAGTTATTTTATGATGAGAAGCTGTAACGAACATACCCAAAAATCATGAGAAAATTGATAACCCACGATTGGAAATTTCTTCCCCAGAATGCACAATCACGTGTTGTTTTGCCGTAATTCATAATTAGTCTGACGATCCTTTTGAAGCGTCAGACTTTTTTTATGAAAATATGCAAATAACGAAAGGAAAATTTGTTAAAAGTAATTTGACAGAAAAGAGTGCACAGTGGTACGATCACCAAACATTCACAGCTTACAATTTTGTAAGGTGATAGATTCAAAGCAAAAAACAGCTTTGGCTGACCATACAAGCGAGGGAATTTTCATGTTACACGCACTTTTGGATACCACAGAAAAACAAATTTTTCAGTTTCTTAGCTATTGTTACGAAACGAACAAACCAAAATATACAATTAAAGAGCTTTCTGATGTTTTCAATAGGAGAACGAATAAAATGCAGTCGATCGTGCAACAAGTCGAATGGTTTTGTGCCCGCTATCCTCAGTTTACGTTGATTTATGATGAACAAGAAAAAGAAGTGTTGATTGCTTTTTCTCCACGATTTTTATTGAGTCAAGCATATAATGTATTGTTACAGGGAACCGTTGGGTTTATCTTACTCGATGCACTCTTTCACGGGGACTATCACTCCCTTGAACAACTCAGCCTCAAAACCTTCAGCAGTCTCCGAACGGTCCAACGAAAATTGCAGGAACTAAATCACATTTTGGCGAACTATCATTTGTCCTATAGTCTGAAAAAAGGAGATCCCTTGACAGGTGAGGAATACGCGATCCGCTATTTTTATCATTTAACCTATTGGCAGATTTTCGATGAGAAGCACTCACAGGTAGTGGCATCGATCAAGGATAAAGAAAGCATTATGGCTTTGTTTGAAACTCATGCTTCTTATATGAGAAAAATCGATATCGATAAGTTTCTTAATCTATTCGCTATCTCCCTGCAAAGAATTCATCAAAAGCATCCAATCACTTTTTTACCAGAGGAAGTAAGTACCTTTGAACATCCACTGATTGAAAGGAATCAGTTTTTTGAGGTCTTTTTAAAGCCATTATTCAACGGCAATCACCTTTCTCTATCTGAAATCTCGGAGCCTGAATGCAGCTTCTTGTATTTTATGTTTGGCGTAATGAACACCTATCTTGAAGAGGATCTTTGCGAGGCGGAACTCTCGTGGTTGACCCAACCCAAGTATCAGCCAGAAGTATTACTTGTTGAACAACTAGCCCAGTGTTTTCGTCTGAGGTTTACCGATGCTGAAAAAAACTATTTACTAGTTAATTTCGTAATGATCCATTCTGCTTCCAACCTTTTTGGTACCCGACAAAAAAGTGATAGTTTTGGTAAACCGACCGACAAGCAAGAGCTACAAGCGGCTTTCCCGGTGCTGTATCCGACCGTGAAACGATTTTTTGAGGAAGCGACTGTTTCTTTACCTGATTTGCGTGCATTGCTGCAAAAGAATGACCGATTGATTTTCCAATACTGTATGTTATTGAGAGTTATTTTTATCAAATATGAACAGCCAGTCACTTTCTCGATCCATTCGAAATACGGAAAAACGCAAGAACTTTGGATGAAGAACCGACTATTGAATGCAACGCATCGAGCGATGGCGCATCTTTCACTTACTCAAAAACCAGATTTGGTCATCAGTGATTATCCGATTCATCAAGAATTTTCTGAGGAAGAACAGCCCTATATCTTTTATTGGAACGGTCAACCAAGCGCAAAGGAGTGGAAACAACTTAAACAAACGATCAAACAGATCAGAAGTGCCAAGAACAAGGCAGCTTTTGAAAAGCTCGTTTTTGCCAAATCGATTTGATCGTACCATGTAAATAATCAGCCGCGTGGGTTGGCTGAGCAGACAGAACTTATAATTTCGTAAGTTTCGGCAGTAAGGCGAAAGTGAAAAGCGACTTTGATAAACACAGGTGTCAAGAAGCAAAAACAGGAACATCGTCGTTCCTTTTTCGCTTCTTGACTTTTTTTTACAGAGATGGCATGGTATACATATTATCATAACGTTTTTTATTTAAAATCGTTGCAGAAAAGGTGTTAGGAAGAAGGGGTAACTTTGACAGAAGTATTAGCACTGCAAAATGTTTCCAAATTGATTGGAACCAAACGAATCATTGAGGATGTTTCCTTTGTGGTGGGCCAAGGACAAGTCGTTGGTTTATTAGGGCCTAATGGGGCTGGGAAGACGACGATCATTCGGATGATTGTTGGGTTGATGAAGCACAACACAGGATCGATTGCCATTATGGGGAATTTACTGGATTCTTCTTTTAAAACCGCGATTGCCTCAGTCGGTGCGATCGTTGAAAATCCTGAGTTTTATAATTATATGACAGGCTATGAAAATTTGATGCAGTATCAGCGCATGGCGAAGAAAAAAAGTACGACAGCAGAATTAGAAGCTCTTATTCGTCAGGTACATTTAGAAGGACACATCCATCAAAAAGTCAAAACCTATTCATTAGGGATGCGTCAGCGTTTAGGTGTTGCCCAGGCATTGGTCCATCAACCAGACTTATTAGTTTTAGATGAACCGATGAATGGCCTGGATCCTAAAGGCATGCGGGAGTTTCGAGAAATGATTCTTTCTTTGAGAGAAAAAGGCGTTTCTGTCTTAGTTTCCAGTCATCAATTAAGCGATATCGAACAAATTGCCGATCATTTGATCGTGGTGCAAAAAGGAAAAGTCACTCATCAAGTAGCAATGGCAGAGTTGAAAGCAGAGAAAAATGTACTGATTATTAAAACTGATGATAATGCGGAAACAGAAGCAATGTTAAAAGCTTCCTTTGAGGTCGAGGTCTTGCAGGTTGCAGATGAACTGCAAGTCACTCTAGCAACAGATCAGCGTTCGGCAATCGCTGCAGCGATCGTGACGGCTGGGATCGGCTTGAAAGAACTACGGACAAAGCAATCTTCTCTAGAAGATACATTCTTGGCTTGGACCGAAGAAGGAGGTTTGTAAGCATGCTGACATTGATTAAAAATGAATGGATCAAATTAACCAAAAAACGTTCTACTTGGATCATGCTGCTTTTATTGGTTCTAATGACTTTTGGGTTGACCTATGTGGTTCGCTTAGGTAGTCCCGAGATTGGTGCCAATGATTTATTCGCTTCTTTGAGCGACATGACTTCCTTTTTAAACTTATTTGTGGTGATTGTGGCAGCTTCTTCAGTGGCGGAAGAGTTCAGTCGTGGAACAATCAAGTTCTTATTGATTCGGCCTTTTTCCAGAAGCCAAATCTTAGCAGCAAAAGCCATCAACACGTTTTTATTTGCGCTTTTAGGGACTGCTGTTTTACTAATCAGTAGTTTAGCAGCCGCCAATTTATTTTTAGCAGCTGAATCACCTTTTGCTGCTACTGGCTACAACGGGCTAGCGGCGATTCTCGTTGCCTTTGTTTTTGCGGGAACCAACTTGCTATTGATTGTCTTTTATATTGCATTGACCATCTTTATCTCAGCCGTCATTCGCTCTCAAAGCCTGGCGGTTGGCTTAGGCTTGGGTATGTTGTTTGGAAGCAGCATCATCAACTCGATCATGCTTTTTGCTCAAGAAAAATACCCATGGCTGAAGTGGAACCCGTTTAATTTTATGAATATCAAAGAGCAGATACCGAGTTTATTAAATAGTCCTGACATGCAGATGACTGCCTTTGATCCGGGATTGGGCTATTGGGAAATGGCGATCGGGATCCTTGTTTATAGTGTTTTAATCTACCTTTTAACAAATTGGTTATTCAATAAAAGAGATGTCGCATTAAGTTGAGGAAACGAGTGAAAGTTTTTGGATAAATCCAACTTTCACTCTTTCTTTTTGTGTTTTTTTCTAGTAAAATGATTCATTGAGAGTACAAGAGAAAGGAGAGTTTTCAAATGGTTAGTGTAGGAATCGTAATCGTGATCGCTGTTGTTGCAGCATTACTAGGCGCTGTCGGCGGCTTCTTTTTGGCGCGTAAATATATGCAAGATTATCTAAAGAAAAATCCTCCCGTTAATGAGGATATGCTTCGCTCGATGATGATGTCAATGGGTCAAAAACCTTCTGAGAAAAAGATTCGTCAGATGATGCAGCAAATGAAAAACCAAAAGTAGGTTTTTTTCTAAGAAGCGGGCTGATTTTATCAGCTCGCTTTTTATTGCGGCAAAATGCAGAAACTAAAAGAATGTCCCCAGGCTGCTTTTTCTATTTACGTTCTGTGAATAGCGGGGTAGCAATCGAATCTGAATCTAATAAATATTCGGAAAAATCGCAAAATTTAGGCAACAGGTCACAAAGAAATGGAGAGTGTTATGTCAATATTTAGGAAGTTAGGTTGGTTTTTTAAACAAGAAAAGAAACATTATTTGTTAGGCGTAGGCTCTTTAGTCCTAGTCGCCTTGGTACAGTTGGCCCCTCCCAAAGTTATCGGGATCATCATCGATGAAATTGCGGAAAAAGAGATCTCGATGCAGACGATCTTTTTTTGGGTCATGATCTTGATTGCTTCAGCTATCGCTCAATATGTGTTTCGTTTTGTCTGGCGAACGCATATCTGGGGCAGTGCCGCTCGGCTAGAAAAAACGTTACGCAGACAGTTATTTGCACATTTTACAAGGATGGATCAGTTGTTTTATCAAAAGCATCGGACAGGTGATTTGATGGCCCATGCCACCAATGACTTGAATGCCATCCAGAATGTGGCAGGGGCGGGGATCTTGACCTTTGCTGATTCCTTCATCTCTGGTGGAGCTACTATCATTGCGATGGTTCTCTTTATCGATTGGCGGTTAACGATCATTGCTCTATTGCCGCTGCCTTTCTTAGCAGTCATGGCACGGGTTCTTGGTAGCAAATTGCATGATGCGTTTCGTGACTCGCAAGAAGCATTTTCTTCCATCAACGACAAAGCCCAAGAAAGTATTACTGGGATGAAAGTCATCAAAACCTTTGGACAGGAAAAAGAGGACATCGCTGATTTTCAAACCAAAATTGACCATGCCATCATCAAAAACCGCAAAGTCAATTTTCTGGATGCCTTGTTTGATCCGTTTATTACGATCATTATCGGAATCTCCTATGTGCTGACGATCATCGTCGGCGGCAATTATGTTATGGACGGTACCATCTCGATCGGTCAATTGGTATCCTTCATCAGTTATATCGGTATGTTAGTTTGGCCGATGTTTGCCATTGGACGTCTGTTTAATGTGCTGGAACGAGGCAATGCTAGTTATGATCGGGTTGCCGAATTGTTGGCGGCAAAGACCCATATCATTGAAGCCAAAGATGCGGTCGATGCCCCAGCTCAAGGAACGGTGAACGTTCAAATCAATGATTTTCACTATCAAGGAGATGATTTTGCCCTGCAAGACATCCACTTTACTTTGCCTGCCGGGCAAACACTTGGTGTCGTCGGGAAAACCGGTGCTGGAAAAACCTCTTTGATGAAGCTTTTGTTGCGAGAGTATGATTCATTTGATGGAGCGATCACCTTCGGGGGCATCGATAGCAAGCAATACTCTTTGAATGCTCTTTTGGGATCAATCGGTTATGTTCCGCAAGATCATTTCTTATTTTCCATGACGATTCGAGACAATATCCGCTTTGCGCAACCACGGGCTTCTCAAGCAGAAGTTGAAGCGGCTGCTGGATTGGCAGTGATCCACGAGGATATCAGTCAGTTTCCGGAAGGGTATGAAACGATGGTGGGGGAACGTGGTGTTTCTCTTTCTGGCGGACAAAAACAGCGTTTATCCATTGCCCGTGCTTTGATCACTGATCCAGAATTATTGATTTTAGATGACGCCCTTTCAGCAGTAGATGCCAAAACGGAAGAAGCTATTTTACAACAATTACGGACGTTCCGTCAGAATAAAACAACGATCATTGCTGCCCACCGCCTAAGCAGTGTCAAGCACGCAGAAGAAATTCTCGTGATCGACAATGGGAAAATCAGTGAACGCGGGACCCATGAACAATTATTGGCTGCAAATGGCTGGTATAAAAAAATGTGGGACAAACAGCAACTAGAAGCCAAAATCGAAGGGAGTGAAGCCTAATGCAAGAATCAGAATGGAGTAAATCGATTCCCTTTAAAGAACAAAAAAACATCATCAAGCGAATGTTTCTTTTTGCCAAGCCATTTCGAAAAACCTTCTATGCAGCGATCTTTTTTGCTTTTGTGCTATCGATCGTCAATATCCTGTTGCCTTTGATCATTCAAACCTTTATGGATAATTATTTGACCAATCAAACGGCGACCCAGCAAGTCATTTATTTCTTTGCTGCATTGTATTTCTTTGGGGTGTTGGTAAAAGCTGTGATTTGGTTTTTCCAATGGTTCCTTTATTCGATGGGTTCTTTAAAAACCTATCAATATATTCGAGCAAAATTATTTGAAAAATTGCATAGTCTTGGGATGCGCTATTTCGATCAGACGCCAGCGGGTTCAATCGTTTCACGGGTCAGCAACGACACAGAAACGTTGTATGAATTTTGGTATGTCTTCTTGATGGTATTGACAGGGATTTTTGCGGTGGTTTCTTCTTTTGCCGCCATGTTTCGCATCAACGTCAAAATTGCTTTACTGAACTTGATTTTTCTGCCAATCCTAATGGTAGTCATCTGGTATTATCAAAAATTCAGCTCTCGTATCTATCGTCAAATGCGGGAAAAACTGAGTCAGCTGAATACGAAATTGAATGAATCGATTTCTGGCATGCAGATCATTCAGCAATTCCGTCAAGAGGCGCGGCTGAATGAAGAATTCGAAGCGACCAACGATGATTATTTGAAAACTAGATACGCTATGATCCGCACGAATGCGCTGCTACTATCACCAATCATTAGTTTGTTGTATGCCTTAGCGATTGCCTTGTCATTGACGCTCTTTGGGTTTGATGCCTTAGAATCGCCCATTGAAGTTGGGTTGATTTTCGCCTTTACGACCTATATTCAAGGATTCTTTAATCCCATGACACAGATGATGGATTTTCTCAGCGTCTTTACTGATGGGATGGTAGCCGGCAGCCGGATTTTGAAGATTATGGATAACGAAGAATATACGCCGCAGCAAAACTCCGATGCCAGTCAAACCATCACCAAAGGAAAAATTGAATTTCGTGATGTCAGTTTTTCCTATGATGGAAAAAACAACGTATTGAATCATATTTCTTTCATCGCCTATCCAGGTGAGACCGTGGCTCTAGTCGGTCACACAGGAAGTGGCAAGAGCTCGATCATCAATGTGTTGATGCGTTTTTACGAATTTGGGGAAGGGCAAATTTTGATCGATGATCAAGATATCCGCGACTTCACGATGGAAGAGCTTCGGAAAAAAGTTGGACTCGTATTGCAAGATGCTTTCATGTTTTATGGGGACATCGCTGACAATATCCGCTTATTGAATCAGGACATTCGTGAAGAACAGATCGAAGCAGCAGCAAAATTTGTTCAAGCAGATGCCTTTATTCAAAAACTACCTGGTAAATACCACGCCAAAGTGATTGAACGGGGTGCCAGTTATTCAAGCGGGCAACGGCAATTGATTTCCTTTGCCCGAACGATGGTGACCGATCCGAAAGTGCTGGTCTTGGATGAGGCGACTGCCAATATCGATACTGAAACAGAAGGACTGATCCAAGAAGGCTTGGCAAATATGCGTCAAGGGCGAACCACGATCGCGATCGCCCATCGATTGTCTACCATTCGCGATGCTGAGTTGATTTTGGTGCTTGATAAAGGCTCGATCGTCGAACGAGGCACCCATGATGAACTTTTGGCTCAAAAAGGGTTGTATGCCGATATGTACCGTTTGCAGGCAAGTGAAGTTTAAACGGCCAATAGACCTTAAAATACCACGTAGGTATTTTAAGGTCTATTTTGTATAAATTGAACAAATGAAGCAAAAATTTCTATTTGTGATTGACAGCGTTTTCACCCTTTGCTATCATGTAGACATTAAAACAACTAGCACCTAGTCAAACAAATGATTAATCGGTTAGGATCCTTTTCGGTTTAGACTAGTAATTACGCTCGGTCAGGCGAGTGTCAGAGGAGCCTTATGTGAAATGTTGTGCAAACAAGAGGATCGAATCATAGAGGAGAAACAGGAGGGAAGCGGCTCTAATCAAAAGGCAAGCATCCTGAGCCTATCTTTTACGAAGAGCCCAACCGACGAGAGTGGAATATGGAGGTTGATTTGAATAGTGGCAGCTCCCCATCGAGAAGGGATCGAAGGAGAATCGAGTGGAAGCTTAAAGATAGTGGATAAACACGAGATATTATTCGTTGTTTTATTTTTTTAAAATTTTTGTTAACCGGTTAACTAAAACGGTTAACAAAAAAGAGGAGGGAAGCAAACGTGGGAAATGGTCACAAGTCTAGCCGATTATTTCATGATAAAGGTCGCATTCAGCGAGAATAGGGGAAGTAGCAAACGTAGAAACTTGCAACACGATGTATGAACAAAAAAAGTTCAAATGGAAAGATGAGGGAAAATTTATGGTAGAAATTATAATTGGTATTTTAATGATCGTTTCTTTCTTAGGAATGGTTTGGTACTGCGTCAAAGGGTTCAACCTGATGGTGGGTTTCTTCGTTATGGCAACACTTTGGACCGTTTTAGCTTTTATTGGCAATGCGTTGAGTCCGGATTTAACAGCTTTGAATTTTGTCGATACGATTACAAATATTTATCAAACAGGACCCGCCGGTTTTGCTAGTTCGATTCTGGTCAATATTTTCTTCGGTTCCTTCTTTGGTCGGATTTTGATGGATACAGGGATCGCAGCAACGCTGATTCGCAAGGTTGTTGAGCTTGGTGGGGATAAACCACGGATCACCATGACCCTTTTATGTACTGTTACTGCTTTATGTTTCACATCCATGACGGGCATTGGTCCTGTAATCTCTATCGCAGTGATCGTTATGCCAATTTTGCAAGCGTTGGGTATTCCAACAGCGATCGCTTTATTCGCTTTTATGGGTTCCATCATGGCGGGAATTTTTGCCAATGTAACAAATTTTGTGCAATACCAAGGTATTTTAGCGGCATTACAACCTGACGGAAGTCAATCCATGATGGAATATGGGTTTTCCGATTATTTCACATTCGGCATGATTGCACTAGTCGTTTCCTTACTTGTGACATTGGTTTTTGCCAATATTGCTTTAAGTCGTGCGAAATCATCAAAAGTCAAAGCGTGGGCTTCCACACCTGGCGCAACTTCAGGCGATGCTCCTTGGTATTCTTGGGTAGCTGTGATCGCACCAGTCTTACTCGTTGTGTTTGCTGAATTTCCTATTATTCCAGCATTTATTCTCGCAGCTTTGTACGCCTTACTGACTTGCGGAAAATTAAAAGGTGGTTTCGTGAATATTTGCCGCATGTTAGCTAAACAATTTGCAGATGGTGCTGTCGATGTTGCGCCCCTGGTAGGTTTCTTATTAGTACTGGCTATGTTTAATTCAGCTGCAAGTCTAGCGGTTCCTTTCTTTGAACCAATCGTTGGCGGTCTAGTTCCTCATAGTACCGTGGCTCTTGCGATCTTATTTGCCATCTTAGCGCCCCTTGGTTTCTTCCGCGGTCCTTTGAACTTAGTCGGATCAGGAGGCGCAGTAGCGGCAGTGATCTTAGCTGCCACAAATTGGGATCTGGCATTCATTTTTCCACTTTTCGCTGTGGTCACGATCGCTCCTCAGCATTTGGATATTACTCAGTCATGGGTAGCATGGGGTCTAGGACATCATAAAGTTGGTTCTAAAGATTTCATGAAGTTTTCGATACCAGCTGGGTGGCTTTCTAGTGCGATCCTGTGTATCATTGCGCTCATTTTGTTCGGTTTGAATAACTAGTCGATGAAAGAACGTAGCTAATCAATAAATCATGCAACTATGGATGTAGGAGGAAAGTGGAAATGAGTGAATTAAGAAAAGTTAGAATGGGGATCGATGTAGGCGGTACCCATACAAAAGCTGTCGCTATCGATAATCTGACTCACGAGATCATAGGAAAATCCAGCGTGAAGACCACTCATGATCATGAACGGGGGGTAGCTGCTGGCGTTGTCGAGAGTTTTCAAAATTGTATGAAAGAAAATGATATTGACCCAAAAAGTGTGATTTTTGTTGCTCATTCAACCACCCAAGCCACGAACGCTTTGATTGAAGGGGATGTGGCTGACATTGGTGTTTTCGGTATGGCTCGTGGTGGTTTCGAAGGATTTCTGGCAAAGCGTCAATTAAAAATTGCCGATATCGTTCTAGGGAATCAGCGATCCATTAAGATCATCAATGCCTTCTCAAAACTCAAAGGAATGAATAAAGCGAGTGTTGAAGAAATGATCGATGATCTAGTGAGGCAAGGATCAGAAGTGATCGTCGCTAGTATGGCTTTTGGTGTAGATAATAATGATGCTGAGAATCTAGTGATGGAAGTTTGTACAGAAAAAGGAATTCCATGTACTGTTGCTTCAGATATCACGAAACTTTACGGATTGACCAGAAGGACACGAACTGCCACTATCAATGCAAGTATTTTACCTAAAATGTTATCTGTCGCAAATTCCACGGAAGTCTCTGTGAAGGAGTCTGGTGTAGATGTACCCTTAATGATCATGAGAGGCGATGGTGGGGTTATGGAGATTGCTGAGATGAAAAAGCGGCCAGTTCTGACCATGCTCTCGGGTCCGGCAGCTTCAGTAATGGGTTCACTGATGTATTTACGAGCATCAAATGGCGTGTATTTTGAAGTAGGCGGCACAACCACCAATATCGGTGTCATTAAAAACGGACGGCCAGCGATCGACTATTCTGTCGTTGGCGGACATGAAACATACATTTCCAGTTTGGATGTACGAATCACGGGCTGTGCAGGGGGGTCCATGATTCGCGCAACTGCTAATGGAGTGGTAGATGTAGGACCTCGTTCTGCACATATTGCCGGTCTTGACTACGCAGTTTACTCTGATCCAATCAACTGGACAGGAGGAACGGTGGAATTCTTTAGTCCGAAAGAAGGCGATCCTGCAGATTATGTTGCAATCAAATTTGATAATGGTGATCGGGTAACCATCACCAACTCATGTGCAGCAAACGTGTTGGGCTTGATCAAACCGGAACATTTCTCTTATGGGAATATCGAAGCGGCTCGAAAAGCGATGGGCGTATTAGCGGATTATTGTGGCACGACGATCGAAGATATCGCGACTCAAATCATGGAGCGTTCTTACGCAAAATTAGAGCCAGTCATTTTGGCTTTAGCAGAAAAATACAAACTAGAAAAAAGCCAGATTTCATTAGTAGGAGTTGGCGGCGGCGCTTCGTCATTAATTATCTACTTGTCAGAAAAAATGGGCGTAAAATATTCGATTCCGGAGAATGCTGAAGTGATTTCCTCTATTGGCGTCGCCCTAGCGATGGTACGAGATGTCGTTGAACGGATTATTCCTTCACCTTCGAAAGAAGACTTGCGATCAATCAAAACAGAGGCTATCAATAAAGCCATTGAGAGTGGGGCTACCCCAGAAAGTGTGGAAGTCTTTATCGAAATCGATCCTCAAACGTCTAAAGTCACAGCCATTGCAACTGGTTCCACCGAAGTCAAGACGACGGATCTTTTAGCAGAGGCAACCGTCGAGGAAGCCCAAGAATTAGCAGCGGGCGATTTAGGGCTACCTACTAACGAAATTGATCTTTTAGAGAAAAGCTCGCATTTTTATGTGTTTGGAACCCGTGTTTCTACAGGAGACAATCCGGCAATTCGAATCCTTGATAAAAAAGGCTTTATTAAAGTACAACGAGCTTCAGGGAAGGTCATCAAAACCACCGCGGAGAATTATGTGCAAGCAGTCGAGCAACTATGGGATGATTTGGCGATCTATCAGACAGAAGTGATTTTGCGTCCAGATTTCTATATTTGTGCCGGACCTCGGGTGATGGATTTTTCAGTAAACGATTTGGAGGCATTGATGTTGTTGATCGATATCGAAATGTCGACTTTTGATTCTAATGAAGAAGTGATGATTCTGGCGGCGAACTCCCTATGATCAAGCAGAGGTTTTTCTTAAAACAGCAAAATACGGTTGATCTGGCATTATTAGAAAAGTGGTATGAACAGCTCATGCCCATCAGCGAATTCAGTTGGGGAGTATTTGAGTTTACCCGCGAGATGCTACGTAATAAAGTGAGGGAAGAGGAAAAAAACGAAATCATTGAAGAAGCCATCTTATGTGGTAGAACATGGGCGCAAAAAATGCTCGACCAGTTTGATTTGAAAAAACAGGAAAAGGCAGATCGTGCCTGGTACTTGGCGAATAAGCTTGGTTTATCAATTACGGAAAGATCTGGAAAACCGACGAAGTTTCGCATGGTCTTTGCGCAGTTTGTCATGGAGCGCTCCATTGAATTGATCACTGAACCCATTGCTGCCTACACTGTGCTGACTCAATCTTCGCAAATATTGCCTAAACCAGAAGTTGTCCGAGGGATCTTGATCGCCCATGAAATTTTTCACTATTTAGAAGAGCAACATGGTGCCACGATGTACCATATCACCAAAACGATCCCACTGTGGCGCTTTTTTTCCTACGAGCACCGGTCAACGGTTGGTTGTGCTTCGGAAATTGCTGCGATGGCTTTTGCAAAAGAACTGTGTGAGGCAGACTTTGTGCCTCAAATATTAGATATTTTGCTTTCCTATCCGTTGGAAGTGGACTTTTCAAAAAGTATATATGAAGTCGTGCAGCAAGAAATGCGCCACATTGAAGCAATGGGCTAGTTCTTTGAAAATAGCTCACTTAGCGGCTTCTTTACGATCTGTCACTATTGAGATAGGACAGTCCGTGTCGAACGAAATCGGTCCTTGTTCATTTTTCAAGGGTTCCATGATATAATTGACCAACAGCAAAAAGCAAGGCGTGGATTGAATGGCAAATGAGAAAATCACCATTAAGATGGTGTCAGAAAAAGCAAATGTTTCAAAAACCACCGTTTCTAGATATTTGAATGGCAAATATGAATTTATGTCAGCAGAGACAAAAAAGCGCATCGAAGAAGTGATCGCAGAGCTTGAATACCGTCCAAATGCGCTAGCACAGGGGTTGAAAAACAATAAAACGGGATTGATCGGCATCGTTGTCAGCAATATCATGATCCCGGAAGTAGCAGCTTTAGTTCGAGGCGTCAATGATTATTGTATACGAAAATCTTTTCAGGTGATTCTTGTTGAAACCGATCAAAAAAATATTTCTCAGCAGGATCAAATCCAAGCGTTGATCGACCGTCAAGTGGAAGGGCTTATTCTATCGTCGAATCAGGACGAAGCATTCGTGAAAAGCTTGACTGAGCAAAAGGTCAAAATCGTGCTGGCTGATTGCACGATCGAAGAATTGATGATTGATACAGTCATCGTTGATAATGAAAAAGCGACGGCCGAGATGATTCAACGTATTTATTCAGAAGGCTTTGATCGAGTCGCTTACTTTACACCACCGCTCACAACGCCTAGTCGGAAGAAAAAACTTGCTCTTTTTCTGGAAAGTTCTAAAATCGCAGTCAGAAATCCTGAGCAACTAGCATTTGAGATCGAAGAAACACAAGTGGCATTTGACGCGTGTAAGGAATCACTAAACGAATTGTTGAAAAAAAATCAAGGCTATCGTTTAGCAATATTAGCTGAAAACAGTGAGTTGATGTTTGCATTGATCCATGTGATCTATAGCTTGGGCTTGCGGATTCCAGAAGACGTTGCGATCGGGGGCTATGATGATTTAGGCTGGAACAAACTTTATCATCATGAAATGTCTGTGATTGAAAAACCGTCGTATGAAATTGGTTCGCAAGCTGCTGAACTTTTAGTCAAGCGGATCTCAAAAGGGAAAATGCAGTATAAACCAAAAGTGATCGAAGTACAGCCAAAAATCAAAATGAGTGGTTCGACACAAGTGAGTGACAATAGTTTTGATAAAATCGTTATCCGTATGAACCAAGAAAACCAGCCTTACATCAAAAAAAATTATCGTAAACAAGATGATTAGCTTTTTTTGAAAAAACAAGAAGCAAATGACATAATAGCCGACTCCCCATCATTAGACTGATCAGTCAAGTCTTTGGGGAGCGGTTTTTTATCGTTCGTTAAGGTTTTGTCTTTATCTAAGATAAGAACGAATAAAAATTGATCCCTCGTGTTTTCAACAAACGATCAATAGATTCGTATTAGGTGTCAGTAAAAATAACGAACAACGATTGACAGCGCTTTCTACCTTTGCTATGATAAAGATAATAGAACTGGTTCTAATGGATAGTGATTGTTGATTTTTAACAAGCTAAACCTGATGAAGCTGCGGTATTTGCGCTGCTTTCATGAGGTTTTTTCTGTGTTGACTGTTGGCTAAACAACAAAGACAAGCAATGAACCATATCCGCAATGATAAAGTAAGTGGGGGTAGGACATGAAAATCAGTAAAGTGTTAAACAATAATGTTGTGATCACTACCGATCAAAGTCAAAACGAGATTATTGTTATGGGGCGGGGGATTGCCTTTAAGAAAAAAGTGGGAGATGACATTTCTTCAGAAACGGTCGATAAAGTATATCGCTTAGAAAATCAGACGATCTTATCTCAATTTCAAGAGCTGCTTGCTGACTTACCACTGGAATATCTTGAATTATCCAATGAGATCATTGAGTATGCTCGGCGAGAATTGTCATCCCCCATCAATGATTCCATCTACATCTCGCTGACAGATCATATGCACTGTGCCATTGAACGATCGAAAAAAGGAATGACGGTCAAAAATGTCTTATTGTGGGATATCAAGCGTTTTTTCCCCGATGAGTACCAAATAGGCTGCAAAACAGTAGAAAAAATCAAAGAACATT
Organism: Enterococcus sp. CR-Ec1; assembly: GCF_002850555.1. Taxonomy (NCBI): domain Bacteria; kingdom Bacillati; phylum Bacillota; class Bacilli; order Lactobacillales; family Enterococcaceae; genus Enterococcus; species Enterococcus sp. CR-Ec1. Next base: position 2,189,239 of record NZ_CP025223.1, on the reverse strand, counting down.
ACGGGATTCAGCTGCCAGATGATGAAGCTGGCTTTATTGCTCTGCATCTGGTCAATGCGCAAACCGAAAATGGTGACCAAGGCAATATTGCTGAGCTAACCCAAACGATGCAAGACATCATTAACATTGTTAAATATTTTTTCAAAACCACCTTTGATGAAGAGTCCGTTTATTTTTATCGCTTCACTACGCATTTGAAATTTTTTGTCTCAAGAATGCAAAACCATACCCCTCATACGGATGAAACCGATGAAGATCTTTTGGCTATGGTCAAAGTGAAGTACCGAAATGCGTATCAATGCGTACAAAAAATCGCTGAACTATTAGAAAATCAGTATCAGTATCAAATGTCCAGTGACGAAAGTTTGTATTTAACGATTCATATTGCCAGACTTGTGCAAAAAAATCGTTGATTGAAATAAAGAAGAAAGGAGAAGGAGTTTTACTCAGTGCAAGATATAGAAGAAAGAATAATTTTTTGGCAATGATTTTTATTAAAACGTATTTTTAGGACCGCTAGTTAAGAAGTAGCATATCAAAGACGAAACATTTTGGATAGTGACATTCAGTTGGCTAAACCTTCAATACAAAAAAATTGGAGGAATCAAAAATGGGTAAATATCGTGAATTAGCAGAAAAAATTGTCGCAAATGTCGGTGGGAAAGAGAACATCAATAGCTTGACGCATTGTATCACACGCCTGCGTTTTAAATTAAAGGATGAAGGCGTCGCAAATGATGAAGTCTTAAAGAATATGGAAGGTGTCGTGACGGTCATGAAGAGTGGCGGTCAATACCAGGTGGTTATCGGAAACCATGTGCCAGATGTCTATGCAGAAGTGATCGATGTTGCAGGAATCAGTGGTGATGCTGAAGAAACAGCCTCAGGTGGCAACTTGTTTGATCGTTTGATCGATATTTTGAGCGGCTGCTTCCAACCCTTCTTAGGTGCTTTGTGTGCGGCTGGGATGATCAAAGGACTAAACGCACTGTTGCTTTTTATTGGTACAACAGGTTTGATCGATTATACAACAACGACTGGTACCTATGTGATGTTCAATGCGATCGGTGATTCGATCTTCATGTTTATGCCGGTGATTTTAGGGTATACGTCAGCAAAAAAATTCCGCTTAAATCCAATGGTGGGAATCGTGATCGGGTCGGCGCTTTGCTATCCGACGATTCAAGGATCAGCCTTGCAAGCGGCATTTGTTGCCGGAGCTGGCGAGGGAGCTGCTGCACCTTATAGCTTATTAGGCTTGCCAGCGTATGAAACCTTCTTAGGGATTCCGTGGGTTGGTGCGACATATACTAGTAGTGTGGTTCCAGTAATCTTTATCATCGCATTCGCTGCACAAGTTCAAAAATTGGCGAAGAAAATCATTCCGTCTGTTGTCCAAACATTTTTAGTGCCTTTCTTGGTTTTATTGATTGCATTGCCAATTGGCTTTTTGGTGATTGGACCTGTGATCAGTATGTTGACGGATCTTTTAAGCTCAGGATTTGAAGCATTGATGGACTTCTCTCCAGCGATTTATGGTTTGTTATTAGGCTTCTTCTGGCAAGTCTTGGTTATTTTCGGCTTGCATTGGTCAGTTGTGCCACTACACATTATGCAAGTGACACAGCTCGGCTACAGTCAAATTTTGGTAGCATCATTTGGTGCCAGCTTTGCCCAAACAGCGGTAGTGATGGCTATGTACTTTAAACTTAAAGACAAAAAACTAAAAGCTCTATGTCCACCAGCCATTATCTCAGGACTTTTCGGTGTAACAGAACCAGCAATTTATGGGATCACGTTACCGAAAAAAATGCCGTTTTTCTTCTCAATGATTGGTGGGGCGGTCGCAGGTGCCTTCTTAATGATCAATGGCACAACGAGCTATACCTCTGGTGGTTTAGGCGTCTTTGGAATCTTTAACTATATCACTCCAGAAGGCGATGCCAGTGGCATGTGGTTCTCGGTCATCGGGATCTTGATCGCTGCAGCGATTGGTTTTGGTTTGACGATGGCTTTCTGGAAAGATGATGCGGTGGAAGAAGAAATCGCAGAAGGACAACCAGCGATGACTGTTCGGAAAGAAGTAATCACTTCCCCTGTTGAAGGAACGATCGCACCACTAAGCAGTGCAAAAGATGAAGCCTTCGCACAAGGGATTCTAGGAAAAGGCATCTTGATCCATCCCTCAAAAGGCGAAGTTGTGGCTCCTTTTGACGGAACAGTAATGACCTTGTTCCCAACCAAACATGCCATTGGGTTGATCTCTGAGAACGGCTTAGAGCTTTTGATCCATATTGGTTTAGATACTGTTCAATTAAACGGTGAATACTTTGAAGCCCATGTGAAGCAAGGCGACACGGTGACTCGCGGACAAAAATTGATCACCTTTGATAAGGATGCATTGATCAAAGCTGGATTTAATATTGAGACCCCAGTGTTAGTCACCAACTCCGCCGATTATTTGGATATCATCGAGTCAGACAAACGTGAGGTAGGCTGTTCCGATGATTTGATCACGGCTTTAGTTTAGCCAAAAACTTTCTAACAAGTTCTACGTAAGGTTAAAAGCGATCGCCCATGTGAAGCGATCGCTTTTTGTCAGTCATTTAATTGGGAAAAAGTGAGTCTTTATAATGAAGATTTTTATCGTAGGTTGGCTCAGCGATTATCGTCGATGATGTAGGGCGCTTGTCATAAGCCATGCCAATATCGATCAAATGCTGCAAGTTTTTTTCATAATGCTCCGAAAAGACGACTGCGTACAACAAATCCAGCAAGTAGCAAACGGACGTATTGATCGTAAAGTTGGCGATCTTTGAGTAGAGCCGTTCTCTTGTCGTGATATTCAAAACACAATTACTTAATTTCGCCAAGGAGTTCTCCCCGATACTCGTCATGCCAATGATGGAAACCTGCCGCTCGGCAAGGATCTTACCGATTTCTTTGACCATTTTGTTTTCACCGGTGTAAGAAATCAAGATCGCGGTCGTATCGGAGGTACAGTTAGATGCCTCGTAAGCACTCTCGCCGAAGGTGTCGCAGACGTGAATGTTTTTTCCTAAACGCCGCATCTTCAAAACAAAGTCTTGAGAAATCAAGGTATTGGCATTACTGGCGAAGATCTTGATATGGTTGGCGTTGAGCAACGATTGTTTCGCTTTTTGTAATTCATCATGATGGATCAAGGAAAGCGTATCTTCAATCGTTGTTTGTTCAAGCTTTGCCAACTTTTTGGCGATGGTCATAATGCCGTCATGGGAGGAAAAAGGGAAGTTCGCATCTACATCAGTAAAATGGCTGCTCATATAAGTTTGCTCTTCCACAAAGGCCGTTTTTAAGTCGAGCCAACCATTGAAGCCTAATTTTTTGGCAATCCGAATAAAAGTAGAAGGATGAACGTAGGTCTTTTCTGACAATTCCTTAATGGTTTGATCCGCCATCGCAGTCGGGTTGGCTAATAAATAATCGATCAACGATCGTTCCGCTGGTGCTAGTTTGATTTGGCGCATTTTTTCTTGTAACAACATGGTATATATGCTCCTTTTTACATTTTTTTATGATTATTTGTAAATGGTTTTTACAAAAATTCGTTTTTATTCAGTACCTAGCGAATCGTTTACATCCTAATTATTCCTTATTTGATGCTCTTTGTAAATCTTTTTTACAAAACATCTGCAAGAAGAAGCGAGATTTGCAAACGCTTTTTCTAAATATGCTATTTACATTGAATCAAATGTTTTTATGAATGATAATAAGAATGTAAATAAAATAGCAAAGGAGCAATACAATGACAAAAGGAATTAAAATTGCAACCATTGGTGGCGGCAGCAGCTATACCCCGGAGTTAATGGAAGGCTTTATCAAACGCTATGAAGAATTGCCGATTCGTGAGATTTGGCTAGTAGATATCGAAGCAGGAAAAGAAAAATTAGCAATCGTTGGTGCGATGGCACAACGGATGTGGGATGCGTCACCCTACGATGTAAAAATCCACATGACATTGGATCGAGAAGAAGCGCTAAAAGATGCTGATTTCGTTACGACCCAATTTCGAGTAGGGTTGCTGAATGCCCGCATTAAAGATGAACGAATTCCTGCTTATTATGGCATGATTGGTCAAGAAACCAACGGCCCTGGCGGAATGTTCAAAGCGTTTCGTACGGTTCCAATCATTCTTGAAATTGTTGAAGACATGAAACGTTTATGTCCGGATGCTTGGTTGATCAATTTTGCGAATCCAAGCGGCATGGTGACTGAAGCAATCGTGCGTTACGGAAAATGGGACAAAGTGATCGGGTTGTGTAATGTGCCAGTCATGGCAACCATGATTGAGCCAGCCTTGATCGGTAAAGAACCGGACGAATTGATCTACAAATTTGCAGGATTGAATCACTTCCATTGGCACAAAGTTGCTGATTCACACGGCAACGATGTAACGATGGATATTATTGATAAAATGTATGAAGAAGACAATGGCTTACCGAAGAATATCTTTGATATTCCATTTTACAAAGAACAGCTAGAACAAATGAAGATGATCCCTTGCGGTTATCATCGTTACTACTATCGTCAAGAAGAAATGCTGAATCATGCGATCGAAGAATACAAGACTGTTGGGACCCGTGCACAGCAAGTGAAACAAACCGAAGCCGAATTGTTTGAGTTGTACAAAGACCCTGAATTGGATCATAAACCTGAACAGCTGCAAAAACGTGGTGGTGCGTATTACTCAGATGCAGCGTGTGAAACGATTGCTTCCATTTATGCCAATAAAAATACCCAAATCGTTGTTTCAACAAAAAATGAAGGCGCCGTTCCAGATCTTCCTGCCGATTGCGTAGTTGAAGTAACAGCTTACGTTGGCGGACAAGGTGCTAGAAATGTTGCCTTTGGTGAGTTACCGACAGCTGAAAAAGGTTGGTTACAGGTAATGAAAGCAATGGAATTATTAACGATCGAAGCAGCTGTGACTGGGGATTACAATATCGCATTACAAGCCTTCACCATCAACCCATTGGTTCCATCAGGTGATACGGCAAAACGTGTCATGGACGAACTGTTTATTGCCCACAAAGATCACTTGCCTAAATTTAAGGAAACGATCGCACGTCTTGAAAAAGAAGGCGTAGAAGTACAAGATGAAGTAGCCCGCGAACTTGATCGCGAACTAGTTAAATAAAGAGAAAGTAGGAAAGAAACATGGCATTTAGAAAAGACTTTTTATGGGGCGGCGCAACAGCTGCCAATCAATGTGAAGGAGGCTACCAAGAAGGCGGACGTGGCTTGGCAAACGTTGACGTGGTACCGATCGGCAAAGATCGTTTTCCAGTCATTACTGGTCAAATGAAAATGTTCGATTTTGATGACGAACATTTCTACCCAGCAAAAGAAGCGATCGATATGTATCATCGCTACAAAGAAGACATCGCGCTATTTGGCGAAATGGGCTTTAAAACCTACCGTTTGTCGATCGCTTGGAGTCGGATTTTCCCTAAAGGTGATGAAACAGAACCAAATGAAGACGGCTTGAAGTTCTATGAAGATCTTTTCAAAGAATGCCACAAATATGGGATCGAACCATTAGTAACGATCACTCACTTTGATTGCCCAATGCATTTAGTTGAAAAATACGGAGCATGGCGTTCTCGTGAATTAGTCGGATTCTATGAAAACTTGTGTAACGTGATTTTCAACCGCTACAAAGGATTAGTAAAATACTGGTTGACCTTCAACGAAATCAACATGATTCTACATGCGCCATTTATGGGAGCGGGACTTTATTTTGAAGAAGGCGATAACGTTGAGCAAGTGAAATATCAAGCGGCTCACCACGAGTTGTTGGCATCCGCAATCGCAACGAAAATCGCTCACGAAGTTGATCCTGAAAACAAAGTAGGTTGTATGCTGGCTGCTGGCGCGTACTATCCATATACAAGCAAACCAGAAGATGTCTGGGAATCACGCAAAGCAGATCGCGAAAACTATTTCTTTATTGATGTTCAATCACGTGGGGAATATCCACAATATGCGCTGAAAGAAATGGAACGCAATGGGATCGAAATCAAAATGGAAGAAGGCGACCTTGAGCTGTTGAAAGCTCACACCGTAGACTTTATTTCTTTCTCTTACTATTCTTCACGCGTATCAACAACGGACGCTGAATTGTTAGAACAAACGGCTGGCAATATTTTTGCCTCTGTGAAAAACCCATACTTGGAAGCAAGTGAGTGGGGTTGGCAAATTGATCCACTTGGTTTGCGGATTACAATGAATGACATTTATGACCGTTACCAAAAACCATTGTTTATCGTTGAAAATGGTCTAGGCGCTGTGGATACACCAGATGCAGATGGCTATGTGGAAGATGATTACCGCATCCAATATTTGGCAGAGCATATCCAAGCAATGAAAGATGCGGTTGAACAAGATGGTGTCGACTTATTGGGTTACACGACTTGGGGTTGTATCGATTTAGTTTCAGCTGGAACAGGTGAAATGAAAAAACGCTATGGTTTCATTTATGTGGACCGTGACAATGAAGGAAACGGCACCTTGAAACGAACCAAGAAAAAATCATTTGATTGGTACAAACAAGTGATTGCTTCAAATGGTGAAGATTTATCGAATAACTAATCAAAAGAAGCTGCAGTTGATCCCGTTGAGAAATCAAAGGGGATCCACTGCAGTTTTTTTAAAGTCTTTTTGAAATCTTTGTAACGAATGGTTTCTTTAAGAAGAAATAGACATTCAGATATTTTGACAAGCGCCAATGTGATTGTTGTATAATGTTTATGTTGCAGCAATCACAAAAAGGTGACCTTAAGGATGACATGTTTTGTCCTCAAAATCGCCTTTCTCTGTTTTTTAAAGAACTTTTTCAATTTCTGGAATCATTTTTTGAGGATTTGTCTGGGGAGCAAAACGCTCAACGACTTTACCTTGGCGATCCACCAAGAATTTCGTGAAATTCCATTTAATGGCTTTTCCTAGCGTGCCAGGTGCTTCTTCTTCCAAATAGCGAAACAAGGGATCCGCGTCTTTTCCATTGATCACTGTTAACTTGTGCATCGGAAAGTCGACACCATAGGTGGTTCGGCAAGCGGCTGCGGCTTCTTCGGCTGACCCGACTTCTTGTTTGAACTGATCAGAAGGAAACCCTAAAACGACCAATCCTTGGTCTTTATAAGTTTCATAAAGACCTTGTAGTTCTTTGAACTGCGGGCTCAAACCACACTTCGTAGCTGTATTGACGATCACTAGCGGTTGACCTTCGTATTTTGCTAGCGAATAAGTTTCGCCATTTTCCAATGTTGCTTGGTAGTCATAGATTGACATAGCAAACGCTCCTTTTAATGTAAATCGTAGTCGATAGCTTCTGAGACAAGTATAGAGCAAAGTCTTCAAAAAAACCAAGCAAACTTCTTGGCGCATTTTATTTTTTATGGAAAACAAAAAAGTCCAGCAGTCACCGAGACCGCTGGACTTTAATTATGCTTCTGGCAATACTTCGGGTTCTGTTTCTTGTGGATGAACGACAGATTTAGTTTTCCATACACCGGAGTGCCAACGATAAATCATTAAGACGCTGCGCAATGCTTCGTCAATGGCATAAGCGATCCAAACGCCGATCAAGCCGAATTTAAAGACGATCGCCAGTGAATAGGAAAACGGTAAGCTGATGACCCATAGAACAACTAGACTACAGATCAATGGGAACTTCACATCGCCACTTGCATTTAAGGAACCCACAAGGATCATATTGACTGCACGCGCCGTTTCTAAAACGATCTCTACCAAAAAGACACCTTTGGCAATCTCGATCACTTCCGCGTTGGTGGTAAAGATTCCCATGATTGGCTCAATAAACAAGTAAGTCAATAAACAGATCGTTACCGAGGCAATGATCCCGATCACCATCGTGCGCATGCCTCGCTGATGCGCGCGATCGTATTCTCCAGCACCGACATTGCGGCCAATCATGATTTGATTCCCTTGACTCAATGCGGAGGCAATCAAATAAACAAATTGGGTGATAGCTGTTACGTAAGATTTTGCAATCAAGACGCTGGCACCAAGTTGAGCCACGATCATCGTCACTACGACTTGCGCTCCTTGATAGGAAAGAGACTCGCCAGAAGAAGGCAATCCGTAAGTCAAAATGTTTTTCATCACACCCCAAGAGACATTCGAGAAACGGGCAGATAAAACAGAAAAATTCACATGCTTCTTCAGCAACATTGCGGCAATTATTAAACCAATCGAATTACCAAAGACGCTAGAAAATGCCAATCCGGTCACACCAAAATTCGGTAAACCAAAGGGGCTATATAAGACAAAGTAATTCCCAATGACGGCTAGGATACTAGCAAACATCGGCACCAATAACGCAGGTTTTGTGAAACTGTGGCTACGCATGACAGCAATTATGACCGCCGTGATCGATGAAAGGAACAGACTTCCCCCATACACTTGTAAGTATCCATGACCTAAAGCAACTAATTCAGCATCCAATCCCATGAAACGAAGGAGATAGGTTGAGCCGAAAAGGAACATTAAGCTGATCAAAATCCCGATGAACAATGAGCCAAAAAGAGCGGTATTGATGACTTTCGGTATCTGGTCGCGTTTTTTCGCACCAATCAATTGTGCGATAATGATCTGAGTACCCACGGTGATGAAACCGTAAATAAAGACCGTTAAATTCAATAGTTGATTGGCAGCACTGACGGCCGCTACTGCTGGCTCGGAGTAATGAGAAATCATCCAAACGTTGACATTCCCAATAACGACCCGCAAAAATAGCTCAACAAAAATCGGCCAGCTGAGGAAAAGCAGTTCACGGTCTGATTTTCCTAAAAGTTTTTTCTTATTCAATTGTAAGGACTCCTTATTTTCTATATAATAGACGTATCGTGAAAATTTTACAAAAATTGAAAAGAAAGTCAATGTAATTTTCAAAAGTAAAAGCAGGAATATCTTATTATTTTTTGTAAGCAGATGAGTTGAAAGAATTTGCTTTTGAAAGTAAAGTATGGGTAGTCCAAATTGGAGGGAAATATATGTATGATGTAATTATCATCGGCGCAGGCCCTGCGGGGATGACAGCAGCGCTTTATGCGTCAAGATCGAATTTATCAGTACTAATGATTGAACGAGGCGCACCTGGCGGTCAAATGAACAATACGGCTGAAGTTGAAAACTACCCAGGATACGAATCAATCTTAGGCCCTGAATTAGCATTTAAAATGTATGAAGGTGCCATTAAATTTGGTGTTGAAAATGCCTATGGGATCGTTCAGAGCATCACGGATCAAGGTGAATTCAAAGAAGTTGCCACCGAAGACAAAACCTATCAAGGGAAAACAATCATCATTGCCACAGGATGCGTACATAGAAAGTTAGGCGTCAAAGGCGAAGAAGAATTCGCGGGACGCGGTGTTTCATACTGTGCGGTTTGTGACGGTGCCTTTTTCCGTAACAAACGCTTGATTGTTGTTGGCGGAGGCGACTCGGCAGTCGAAGAAGCTATCTACTTAACACAATTTGCTTCCGAAGTAACGATCGTTCACCGTCGTGACGAATTACGAGCACAAAAAATCATTCAAGACCGCGCATTTGCCAACGAGAAAATCTCTTTTATTTGGGATTCTGTTGTTGAAGAAATCAAAGGCAATGAGATGGTCGTGACTGGCGTGCAAATCAGAAACGTAAAAACGGATGAAGTGACAGAAGAAGCTGCTGGCGGTGTCTTTATCTATGTTGGTTTAGATCCGTTGACAGAACCATTCAAAGCCAGCGGTATCACGAATGATGCTGGCTGGATTTTAACCAATGAGCAGATGGAAACTTCAATTCCTGGTGTTTACGCGGTTGGCGATGTTCGTGAAAAAGGCTTGCGTCAAATCACGACGGCAGTCGGCGATGGCAGTATTGCTGGTCAACAAGTGTTTGATTTTATTGAAACACAAAAGGATGCTCAATTAACGAAATAGTTTAATGGAATCAGCTGTTATTTTTAAAGTGTCAATCACTTTTGATAGCAGCTGTTTTTATTTTTCGTTTGGTTATTCTTTGAGAAATCTGTAAGTAGTGTTATACTAATTTTAGAGCATTTTAACGGAAAAAGGAGAGGTTATTTTATGGCATGGGAACAAACATTTAATCAATGGAAAAACAGTGAACACTTAGATCCACAATTAAAAGAACAATTGACCGCATTAGAAGCAGATCCTGCGATGTTAGAAGACGCTTTTTATATGCCTTTGGAATTTGGGACTGCCGGTATGCGAGGAATTTTAGGACCTGGTATCAATCGGATGAACATTTATACGATTCGTCAAGCAACCGAAGGATTGGCTCGCTTTATGGATACACAAGATCCTGAAACAAGACGTCGTGGCGTAGCGATCGCCTATGATTCCCGTCATTTTTCACCTGAGTTCGCGATGGAAGCGGCAAAAACATTGGCAAAACACGATATTCCAGCCTTCGTCTTTGAAAGCTTACGTCCGACGCCAGAATTATCTTTTGCTGTGCGTTACTTAAAAACCTTTACTGGAATCATGATCACAGCTTCTCACAATCCAGCCGAATACAATGGCTACAAAGTATATGGGGAAGATGGTGGACAAATGCCACCAGCAGATGCGGATGCATTGACAAAATTCGTTCGGGAAATTGAAAATCCGTTAGAGATCCCTGTATTAAGTGAAGAAGAAGCCAAAAACAGCGGCTTGATCTCTATTATTGGTGAAGAAATCGATACTGCCTATCTGAAAGAGATCAAAGAAGTCACGATCGATCAAGAATTGATCGATACGGTGGGCAAAGATTTGAAACTTGTCTATACACCACTTCACGGAACAGGGCGGATGCTTGGGGAGAAAGCGTTGAAACAAGCTGGTTTCCAACAATTCATTATTGAACCTTCTCAAGCGGTTGCTGATCCAAATTTCAGTACAGTAAAATCACCGAATCCAGAAGAGCACTCTGCCTTTGAATATGCGATTGCTTTAGGAGAAAAAGAAGGTGCTGACCTGTTGATCGCAACAGATCCAGATGCCGATCGCTTAGGAGCTGCAGTAAGAATGCCAGATGGCAACTACCAAGTGTTGACAGGTAATCAGTTAGGCGCATTGATGATCCGTTACATTTTAGAAGCCCATAAAACAGCTGGGACATTGCCAGAAAATGCAGCAGTCTTAAAATCGATCGTTTCTAGTGAATTGCCAACAGCGATCGCTAAATCCTACGATGTGGATATGATCAACGTATTGACCGGCTTTAAATTTATTGCCGAAAAAATCCAACAATTTGAAAAAGACCATTCTCAAACCTTTATGTTTGGCTTTGAAGAAAGCTATGGCTACTTAGTAAAACCATTCGTACGGGACAAGGACGCGATCCAAGCGCTCGTTTTATTAGCAGAAGTGGCTGCTTTTTACAAACAATCAAACAAAACATTGTATGACGGTCTGCAAGATATTTTTGAAGAGTACGGTTATTATGCAGAAAAAACGATTTCTGTAACGATGAGCGGCATGGAAGGGGCAACTAAGATTGCTGCCTTGATGAAGACTTTCCGTGAAAAAGCACCTTCTGTCTTCGCAGGAACCCCTGTCGTACAAACAGAAGACTTTAAACTGTTGACTCGTGTGGGCTTAGATGGTCACCAACAAAAAATGACCACACCGCCTTCTGATGTTTTGAAATACACCTTGGAAGATGAAAGCTGGATTGCGGTTCGTCCTTCTGGGACCGAACCGAAAATCAAGTTTTATATTGGTGTAAAAGGCGAAACGGCAGAAGCAGCAGAACAAAAAATTGCTGATCTGCAAGCAGCGATTGAAGAAATCACAGGTGAATAAAGTCATCTGCTGCCTTCATAATCAAAAAATTGCAATTTGACTGAATGATCCGAGTGATAGAAAAAGAAGCATTTGTTTCCCCAACGAACAGTTGTTGAGGGACCTAAGCTTCTAAAGGGAATTTTCTGACACTTGGATCTATTCTTGTCTTTTATCTAATTACTTCTCCTTGTTTGGCGGCCGCTGATTGACAAGCCGTCTATCAGGGGCTAAAATGCAAAAGGAAATAAGAGAGGATGTGGCGCGATGACTCCGCCTAAATTAGAGGAAATTCAGCAAGTAACGCAGATTTTTAAGATGCTTAGTGATCCGACAAGATTAAAAATTTTGTTGTCCCTTCAAGAGGGTGAACGCAATGTCACTTCAATCGCGGAACAAGTACATATGGAACAATCAGCAGTCTCTCATCAGTTGAAACTATTGAAAGATAATCGGATCGTAAAGTCGGAAAGACAAGGAAAAACCATCCTTTATAGTCTTGATGACAAACATGTTGTGGATATTTTGCAAAAAACATTCGAACATATCCATCACCGTTAAAACTAGGGCGAGAATTTCTCAAAAGTCCTAGTTTTTTCTTATTGTTTTTGGTATGCTAGTGGAAATATTAAAATTAGATGAACGGTTTTTAATAACGTTTTCAGTTAGGGGGCTTTATGGGTAAGCAATTGAACATTGGATTATTAGGAATGGGTGTTGTCGGCAGCGGGGTATGCCAAGTGTTGGCAGAGCAAAAAGAAGCCATTCTGGCACGCACAGGAGTCAGTGTGCAAATCACGAAAGCATTAGCTTCGCCTTATGAGGATAAGTCTGCGTTAGCAGCTAAGTATGGGTTTGCTTTGACGAATGAGGCGAATGAGTTGTTTGAAGATGAGACCATCGACGTAATTGTGGAATTGATCGGGAAGATCGATCCGGCAAAAGCGTTTATTTCAGCTGCTTTAGAAAATAAAAAGCATGTTGTGACGGCAAATAAAGATTTGATTGCCACCCATGGACCTGAACTGCTGGCAATTGCTGAAAAAGCCGGTGTTTCTCTTTATTATGAAGCCAGTGTGGGGGGAGGAATTCCGATTTTGCGCACATTGAGCACCCACTATCTACCTGATACGATCACAGGGATTTTTGGCATCGTCAATGGGACGACCAATTATATGCTGACGAAAATGACGGAAGATGGCATGACCTATGAAGATGCGTTGTCACAAGCTCAAGTAAAAGGTTTTGCCGAATCAGATCCTTCCAATGATGTTGACGGTATCGATGCGGCTTATAAAATGGTGATCCTGACCAAATTTGCTTTTGGGAAAACAATCGACGTTGCTGATGTTGCAACAAAAGGTATTCGCGGATTAGCTGTAGAAGATATTAAGCAGGCACAAGCTTTTGGCTATGAAGTGAAATTGATTGGCGCAGCTCAAAAGACTGATGACGGTTCCCTTACTGTATCGGTTGGGCCGGTGTTAGTGCCAAAAAACCACGCCTTGGCGACGATCCAAAATGAGTTCAATGGTATTTTTATCAAAAGCGACGGAATTGATCAGTCGATGGTTTATGGACCAGGGGCTGGATCGCGTCCGACAGCCACTAGTGTGGTTGCCGATTTGACGGTATTGGCTAAAAACAAAACATTCGGGATCGTTGAACCTTTTTTAACCTTTGAAAAAGAAACAGCATTGGCTTCGGTACAAGAAGTTCCTGTGCAACACTATGTTTCCTTTTCAAGTAAAGACCTTAATGCAGCTTCTTTCCCAGAATGGTTTGAATCAAAGCACACAGCATTTGATGAAGCAAGCCAACGAATAGCTGGAATCACGAAGCCAATCAGTGAAAAGGAACTAACAGTAGCACTCAAGGCATACGCGAATACGCAAAACGTGCAAATAATGAAAGTGATGGAGGAATAAACATGTATCAAGGATTATTGCATCAATATAAAGAATATCTCCCAGTTAATGAAAATACCCCAGCATTGTCGCTGGCTGAAGGAAATACACCTCTGATTCCATTACCAAGTCTTTCAAATGAATTAGGGATCCAATTGTATGGAAAATACGAAGGCCTGAATCCGACAGGCTCATTTAAAGACCGCGGCATGGTGATGGCGGTGGCAAAAGCGGTAGAAGAAGGCGCGAAAGCGATCGTTTGTGCCTCGACAGGAAATACTAGTGCAGCCGCAGCCGCTTATGCGACCAGAGCAGGAATCAAAGCTTATGTCGTCATTCCAGAAGGCAAGATCGCTATGGGGAAACTGGCGCAAGCGATCGTTTATGGAGCGGACATCATTTCGATTCCAGGAAACTTTGATGAAGCGTTAAAAGCAGTCCGGGATATTGCGAAAACAGAAGCTGTGGCATTAGTGAACTCTGTCAATCCTTATCGTTTAGAAGGACAAAAAACAGCTGCCTTTGAAGTATGCGAACAGCTAGGACAGGCGCCTGATGTTCTTGCAATTCCAGTTGGTAATGCTGGGAATATCTCGGCTTATTGGAAAGGATTCAAAGAATGGCATGAGAAAAAAGGCACCACGTTGCCAAGAATGCATGGGTTTGAGGCAGAAGGTGCGGCTGCCATCGTTCGTGGGGAAGTCATTGAACAGCCGGAAACCATCGCTACAGCGATTCGTATCGGCAATCCAGCCAGCTGGCAGTTGGCAGAAGCCGCTCGTGATGAATCAAAAGGATACATCGATGCAGTAACCGATGAGGAAATTTTGAATGCGTATCGTAAAATTGCTGCGCAAGATGGTGTGTTTATTGAACCAGGCTCAGCTGCCTCGCTGGCTGGTGTCATCCAGCACGTGAAAGCAGGGAAAATCAAACCAGGTGAGACTGTCGTTGCCGTCTTTACTGGAAATGGTCTGAAGGATCCTGATACAGCTATCAAAGCGACAGAAGTAACCATCAATAAGATGAGTGATTTAGAAGAAATGCGTCAGCATCTTCGTGAAGGAGTTGCCAAGTTATGAAGATCCGCGTTCCTGCAACCAGTGCGAATTTAGGGCCTGGTTTTGATTCCTGCGGGATTGCCCTGTCAAAGTATTTGTTCATCGAAGTTTTAAAAGAAAACGATACATGGGAGATCATCCATGAGCTAGGCTCAGAGATCCCAAACGATGAAACTAACTTACTTTTGCGTGTGGCACTAAAATTAGCACCAGACATGAAACCCCTGAAGATCCGTATGAGTTCGGATATTCCTTTGGCACGAGGCTTAGGCAGTAGTTCCTCGGTGATCGTCGCTGGTATTGAACTAGCCAACCGAATGGCACACATGAATCTGAGTGCAGCACAAAAGCTTGAGATCGCAACTGCCATTGAAGGGCATCCTGACAATGTTGGACCAGCGATCTATGGAGATTTTGCAGTTGCTGCTTATGACCATCAGCACAAGCATACGTATTTAGTAAAGCATCATTTTCCAGAGTGCGAGATCATTGCCTATATTCCTCATGAAGAACTGTTGACTGAAGCAAGTCGTCAAGTCTTGCCGCAAACACTTTCTCACGAGCAAGCAGTCGAGGCCAGTGCGATCGCCAATGTTATGATCGCAGCGGTCATCAATGGCAATCTGCCTCTTGCAGGGAAATTAATGCAGCAGGATCGTTTTCATGAAGCTTATCGGGAAAAGCTTGTGCCACACTTGTCGACCATTCGCCAGATTTGCGAAGAAGAAGGCGGCTATGGCTGTTTCTTAAGCGGCGCTGGACCAACGGTCTTAGCGATCGTCCCAGAGGAACGGGCAGAACGAATCTCAAAACTTTTACATGCCTTGGAGAGCAATGCGTATATCGAACAATTACAAATCGATCGTGAAGGGCTGCAAGTTTTTTAAAAAACTTTGAAATGATAGATATCCTAAAAAAGATGAGCAGACGGCAGTCTGTTCATCTTTTTTTATTGCGTTATCGTTGTCAGTCTTTTGTCTCTGAAGTGTAATAGCTATGGTCTTCTAAGTTTAATGCATTTAAAATCATTGAGGCGGTTTCTTCGATGGAAAGGGAAGCGACATTGATCACGACACAACCTAATTTCTCATAAAGATCATTAGCAAACGTCAGCTCCGCTTTGATTTTTTCAATATCGGAATATGCAGAGTCAGGGTTCAGGCCGTAAGAACGCATCCGTTCTTTGCGGATACTGTTTAACACATTCGGATCGTTTGTTAACCCGACGATTTTTTTCGGATCGATTTCCCAGAGCTGTTTCGGGATGTGGGCTTGTGGAACCAAAGGCAAATTAGCGACTTTTAAGTTTTTGTTCGCTAAAAATAGACTCAACGGTGTTTTTGAGGTTCGAGAAACCCCTAGTAACACGACATCTGCTTCCAAGAAGCCACGAGGGTCTTTTCCGTCATCGTACATGACCGCAAATTCCATGGCTTTGATGCGTTTGAAATAATTTTCGTTCAGGTGGTGCAAAGCCCCTGGCTCTCGTGAAGGTGCTACTCCAGTGCGGCGTGCCACTTCACTGACAGGCGGTGTTAATACGTCGAAATGATAGAGATCCGCTTCTTCACAAAAATGATTCGTCAAATCCACGAGTTCTTCTTTGATCAAAGTGTGAAGGATAATGGCATTGTGTTTCTTAGCATCTGATAATGCTTTGATCAAGTGCTCTTTCGTGTGGATAAACGTGCGTCTAAAAAGGTTAAATTCGACGCTGGGGTACTGTGCCATTGTCGCTTGGGCAAGCTTCGATGCTGTTTCACCGGCAGAGTCCGACAAAACGAACATCGTCACTGCAGCACTGGTTTGCAATTTTTCTTGCAAGTCTAGTTGTTCTGGTTCATTTGGCTTCATAAGAAAAATCCTCTCTTGCTTTTTTATTGATTTCATTATACCATACTTAAGATTGATAAAATCGGAATGATTTTGATTTATCAGGAGGGTCTACGATGAAAAATCAAACGCTCATAGAGCATGCCATGACAACGTTGAAAGAAAATGGCTTTAAAAATACAAAAAAAAGAGAAGCGATCATTACCTATTTAGTGAAACGCAATCGCTATTTACCGGCAAAAGAAATTCATGAATACATGTCGGAAAAGTACCCTGGCTTGAGTTATGATACGATCTACCGGAATTTGCACGATTTTTCTGAGATCGGTATTTTAGAAGAAACAGAACTGAACGGTGAGATGAAGTTTCGCTATAACTGTTGTGCAGAATTAGAAGACCATCATCACCATCACTTTATTTGTACGGTTTGTGGCAAAACAAAAGAACTGCATATTTGCCCAATGGACTTCTTTCAAGAACAGCTTCCCGGTTGCTTGATCGAGGGTCATCGCTTCGAGATTTTGGGTCGTTGTGAAGAATGTCAATGAAAACCCAAACAAACTTGACAGTATCGAAGACTTTTTTAACAGAATGCCTTGACACTTTTTCAGGGGTTAGCTATAATTTTTAAAGGACAGTCGTGTTTTTTGGGATTTTATTTCAATAACAACTACGGTTACTTTTTAAGCTCGGAGGGAGGGAATTTACATGTCAAAAACAGTCGTTCGCAAAAACGAATCACTTGACGATGCTCTTCGTCGCTTCAAACGTTCCGTGTCAAAAGCGGGTACTTTACAGGAATCTCGTAAACGTGAATTTTACGAAAAACCTAGCGTAAAGCGTAAGAAAAAATCTGAAGCAGCTAGAAAACGCAAAAAATTCTAATTTTCTACTGTTTTGAGAATTGGAGCTGGTAGTGTGACACTACTAAGTACACTGAATGATGACATGAAGACAGCGATGAAAGCCAAAGACAAGGAAACCTTGCAGGTGATCCGCATGTTGAAAGCATCAATTCAAAATGAGCAGATCAAAAAAGGTTCTGACTTGAATGAAGAAGAAGAGTTGACCGTTTTATCTCGTGAGATGAAGCAACGTCGGGACTCTTTACATGAGTTTGAGAAAGCTGACCGAAATGATCTAGCTGAGAAAGTCAAAGTTGAAATTGCAGTTGTTGAAAAATATTTGCCAGCACAACTTGATGAAGCGGAAATCCGCCAAATCGTTGCTGGAGCGATTGAAAAGACTGGTGCTTCTTCTTCCAAAGAATTTGGAAAAGTGATGGGTGCTGTAATGCCGCAAGTCAAAGGCAAAGCAGACGGCAATCAAGTCAATGCGATCGTTAAAGAATTATTGGATCAAATGTAAGCTCACGCCGCGAGTATGGATGACATGCTCGCGGCTTTTTTCTGATTTCAAAAACTTAAAAAAAGCATAAGGACAAAAAGGAAACTACCCTTGGACTTTATAAGTAATTTTTCTTTTTTCCATCTTATGTTATTATTAATAAGAACGCCAAAAAAGGAGCTGTAACATATTTGACAGACAAAACTATGACGATCGAGATAACACTTAGTGAGAACGATGACGTTCGTTTACTCTTAGGTGCTCACGATAAGAACATTAAAATCATTGAAGACTCGACGGGGACGGTCATTCACACTCGTGGGGAGCTGATCCAAATCGTCGGCGAAGCGGAAGCTACAGAAAAAGCACAATCCGTGATCCGAGCGTTGCAAGAGTTGATCAAACGAGGCATCAATATCAGTACTCCTGATGTGATCACAGCTTTGAACATGGTAAACAAAGGCAGTCTTGATTATTTCAAAGATATGTATGAAGAAGAAATCATCAAGGACCGTAATGGGAAACCGATTCGGGCAAAAAATGCCGGTCAAAAGAAATATATCGAAGCTGTCCGTAAACATGATGTGGTCTTTGGGGTCGGACCAGCCGGAACCGGAAAAACCTTTCTGGCCGTCGTAATGGCGATCGCTGCTTTAAAGAAAGGTCAAGTGCAAAAGATTATTTTGACACGGCCCGCGGTTGAAGCAGGAGAGAACCTTGGCTTTCTGCCAGGCGATTTGAAAGAAAAAGTCGATCCTTACTTGCGACCGGTTTATGATGCGTTGTATCAAATTTTCGGGATGGATCATACGAACCGTCTGATGGAACGAGGCGTCATTGAGATCGCACCATTAGCATATATGCGAGGGCGTACATTAGAAGATGCCTTTGTCATTTTAGATGAAGCGCAAAATACGACGATCGCTCAAATGAAAATGTTTCTGACGCGTTTAGGATTCAACTCCAAAATGATCGTCAATGGCGATACGAGTCAGATCGACTTGCCAAAAGGGACTTTAAGCGGTTTGATCCATGCGGAGCGAACGTTGCAGGAAATCCCTAAAATTGCTTTTGCTAATTTTGAAGCAGGAGATGTGGTGCGGCACCCAGTTGTGGCCGATATCATTCGAGCTTATGAAGAAGCAGATCTTAAAGACAAGCGCTGATCGTCTTTCAGGAGGAGAACTATGATCATTCAACCACTACGGAAACTTAGAGAAAGACTCGGGAAGTTTTATTTACCAGTTTTGATGTTTCTCTTCTTTCTTTTTTCGATTGGTATCATGTACACCAGTGTCAAACAGAATAATGTCGATTATAGCGAAGGCCAGGTGGCGGAAGAAAACATTCGTGCCAATAAAACGATCGAAAACACTACTGCAACGGAACAAAAACGCAAATTGGCAGCAGAAGCGGTTCCGCCAGAGTACACCTATCAGGATACTCTAGCGCAGACACAGCACGATCGCATCGACCACCTTTTTGACTTAGTTGATTCAGTCAAAAAATCAACGGATGAGACACATGCAAAAGAAGTTGCTGAGGCGGATGAGGATGAAAATATCCCTAAACCGAGTACGGATGAATACATTGCAGCCTTAAAAAAAGAGTTTGAAAAAATGAGTGATGATGAACTCGATTTCTATCAGTCATTGACGAATAATTTTTTGTCGACATTGTTTTCATTAAGTACCGATGAATTGAATACGGTACGAACCTATGCGTTGCAGCTAGTAGACGAGCAAATGGCCAAACAGATCCGTCAAACAGAACTCAGTACTTTCCGCTCAGAGGCGGAAGACAAGATCCAATTTCTAGATGTTACTTCGGATATGGCGTCCGTTTTACGCTTCATTGTCAATCAAGGAATCGTCGTCAATGATATTCCCAATGAAAAGCGGACGGAAGAAGCGAGACAAACCGCCATGGATGCTGTTCCACCGGTAATGATCTATCAAGGGGAGATCATTGTTCGTGAAGGATCACAGATCGATGCCAACGCATTGGAAAAGCTGCAGCTTTTAGGAATGACCAATCAGACCTTCTCAGTTTTTCCATTAATCGCCTTAGTTTTAGCGACCTGCTTACAAATGCTCATGCTGTTTTATTATACAAGACAGACAAAAGATGTTGAAAAGCGAATGAACGCCGTCACTTTTTATATTTTGGCGATGGCATTCAGTATCTTGATCATGAAATTTTTCCAACTGTTCCAATCAGAATTAGTGACCTTTATCCCGCTCTTTTTCCCAGCAGCCTTTACACCGCTGATTTTAAGCATTTTCTCCAGCAGACGTTTAGGGATATTAGCCGCGATTTTCCAAGTGGTCAGTGCACTCTTCATTTACTTTGATTCCAGCGGGACCAACTTGTTGACGACTGTTTTAGTGACCTATCTCTTCTCTGGGTTGATGGGGACGATGATCAAACGAGCACGTATCGCCAGTCAAGGGAAAATCGCAGTCATGTGGGTGATCGTTTTCCCATTACTCTTAAGCATCATGTTGGTCATTTTCCAAGGAATGGATTTGGCCCGCGGCAATACGTGGACAACACTCGTTTGTGGATTGGCCGGCTCGCTTCTTAGCTATTTGCTGACGATGGGGCTGCATCCATATATCGAATTATTGGTAACGGATGAAAGTATGATCGTGTTGAATGAATTGAGTAACCCGAACCACCCGTTATTGAAGCAGTTGCTGGAAGAAGCACCAGGGACCTATCATCACAGTATGATGGTTGCTAATCTTAGCGCCAATGCCGTCGCCGAGATCGGTGGGCAAAGCTTACTGACCCGCGTGGCTTGTTATTACCATGATATTGGCAAAGTCAAACATGCCAATTTCTTCGTAGAAAATTTACCTGCTGGTGCCGAAAATCCGCATAATTTTTTGCTGCCGGAAGACAGCAAACAAATCATCTTCGGTCACGTGATCGACGGAGCGGAAATTCTCGAAGAAGCCAAAATGCCGCGGATGGTGATCGATATTTGCCGTCAACACCATGGCACAACTCTGATGCGTTATTTCTATGTAAAAGCTCAAGAGCGTAATCCCGAGGTGACAGAAGAAGATTTCCGTTATCCTGGGCCAAAACCGCAGACACGAGAAGCGGGTGTCGTGAGTATCGCTGACAGTTGTGAAGCAGCTGTTCGAGCGATGGAAAATCCGACCAATCAAAAAATTCAAGAATTTGTTGCGAATCTCATCAATGATCGGATCTTAGACGGTCAATTAGATGAAACGGGACTAACGTTGAAAGAAATCCGGATGATTGAAAAATCACTGGTCAACGGACTATGCAGTACCTTCCATTCACGGATCAAATACCCAAAAATGAAATCGGAAGCAGAGAAAATGAAAGAAGAACAAGAAAGAAGAGAGCGCTAATGGAGATTACCTTTTTAGATGAGACAAATTCAGTGGGGGAAACGAAGATCAAAGAGATCGAAGGACTTCTGCAATTTGCTGCAGGACATTTAGACCTTCCAGAGGATACGGAAATGTCCGTCACGTTTATGGACAATGCAGCCATCCAAGAAATCAATCGGGAGTATCGCGGCAAAGATATGCCGACAGATGTCATCAGTTTTGCCTTCGAAGAAGAAACGGCGGAGGAGATGCCGATTATTTTTGACGAAGCCCTTGAAGAGATGCCTCGTGATCTAGGAGACATTATGATCTCCATAGAACGGGCAAAGGAACAAGCTGCTGAATATGGGCATACCTATGATCGGGAACTTGGTTTCTTGGCGCTGCATGGTTTCTTGCATATCAATGGCTATGATCATATGACACCAGAAGATGAAAAGGAAATGTTTGGATTGCAAAAGGAAATACTGGATGCCTATGGACTCAAAAGATAAGAATATTGGGAAAAATAAACAGTTTATCTCGTCAATCGAATTTGCTTTCACCGGTATAAAAACCGTCTTTAAAGAGGAACGTAATATGCGTAAACATGTTGGGTTAGGCATCGTTGCGATCATTGCAGGTTTTATTTTCCGTTTGAATCAAATGGAATGGCTTTGGCTGCTGTTAGCCGTTTTCTTGGTCTGGATCGTGGAGATCATCAATACAGTCTTTGAGAATGTCGTTGACATGTTTACGGACTTTCATTTCCATCCAATCGGGAAAAAAATCAAAGATATGGCAGCTGGTGCTGTGCTGATGACCGCAGTTTTTGCATTAGTGGTCGCAGCGATCATCTTCTTGCCAAAATTACTGCAGCTCTTCTGATACGCACTAAAACCACAAGATAAAGGGGAACAACAATGACAACACACAAATCAGGCTTCGTTGCGATCGTCGGACGGCCAAATGTTGGGAAATCCACACTACTAAATCGAGTTGTAGGACAAAAAATCGCGATCATGAGTGACAAGGCGCAAACGACTCGTAATAAAATCCAAGGGGTCTATACGACAGATGACGCACAGCTGATCTTTATCGATACACCAGGGATCCATAAACCCAAACACCGTCTAGGCGATTTTATGGTGGAAACCGCCTATAGCGCACTTCGTGAAGTTGACGTGACACTATTTATGATCAGTGCCGATCAAAAGCGCGGCAAGGGTGATGATTTTATCATCGAACGGTTGCGTCAAAGCCAGACGCCGGTTTTCCTAGTGATCAATAAAATTGATAAAGTCCATCCGGATGCTTTATTGGCAATCATTGAAGATTACTCCTCACAAATGGACTTTGCCGAGATCGTACCGATTTCTGCAACGGAAGGCAATAATTTCGAAACGCTAATGAAACTATTGGTCGATGAAATGCCTGAAGGTCCTCAGTATTTCCCAGAAGATCAAATCACTGACCATCCAGAATACTTTATCGTTTCCGAGTTGGTACGGGAAAAAGTCTTGCTGCTGACCAGAGATGAAGTGCCTCACTCGGTAGCGGTCGTCGTTGACTCCATGAAACGAGATCATAATGATAAGGTGCATATTCAAGCGACGATCATTGTCGAACGTGACAGCCAAAAAGGCATTATCATCGGTAAAGGCGGTAAAATGCTGAAGCAGATCGGGACGAAAGCCCGTCTAGATATTGAACACTTATTAGATGACAAAGTCTTCTTGGAATTATGGGTGAAAGTTCAAAAAGATTGGCGCGACAAGCAGACCTTCTTAACGGATTACGGCTATCGTAAAGATGAGTATTAAGGAAAGGCAGATCCATCACGGTCTGCTTTAAAGAGGAAAAACTGATGCAGTTAGCCAACTGGATCAGTTTTTTTCAAGAAATGAGGTGCGACGATGAATCTTGTTGAAACAAAAGGAATTTTGCTTTTTTCAAAGGACCATAAAGAAAAAGACAAGCTAGTCAAAATCTTTACGGAATCTGCCGGGAAGCAAATGTTTTATGTCAAGGGTGCTCATCGGAAAAATAACCCCTTGGCACCAGCGTTGCTCTCCTATACTGAAGCCACCTACATGGGAACCATCAAAACGGAAGGCTTGTCCTTTTTAAACAATGCCAAAGACATTCATCCTTTTCGTACGATCCAAAGTGATATTTTTATTGCTGGTTATGCGACCTACTTGTTGAATTTGGCTGATTCTGCTATCGATGATCGGGTCTATGACCCACATCTATACCACTTTTTACATGAGGCATTGCACTTAATGGATCAAGGGAACGACGCAGAGATCATCACCAATATCTTTGAGATCCAGATTTTGCATCGTTTCGGGATCAGCCCGAATTGGACCCATTGTGCCATCTGCGGAAAAACCGACGGTCGGTTTGACTATTCCTCAAAATATAGTGGCATTTTATGCGAACAACACTGGGGGATGGACGAACGTCGCTATCATGCGGATTCTCGTGCGATCCATTTTATTCGCTTATTTTCGCAAATATCCTACGAGCAGATTGCTTCGATCAAATTAAAGCCAGAAACGAAAGCAGCGATTCGACAAGTGATCGATCTATTGTATGATGAATATGTGGGCATTCATTTAAAAAGTAAGAAGTTTATCGATCAGATGGGGCAATGGCAAGACGTCTTAAAACCGAAAAATCAATGATAGAGTTGGCGAAACTTCAATGGAGTTAAGCCGACTCTTTTTTTGAATAATGCGGTAAAGTGACTCGCATCCTGAAACCCTACAGCAAAAGCGGCTTGCTGAATGGGCAGATCCGGCTGTGCCACCAAAAGCTCTTTGGCACGGGTCATGCGATAGTTTAATAAGTATTGGGCGGTGGATTGTCCTAAAAAACGCTGGAACAACCGAGAGAGATATTGAGGCGAAACATAGACTAAACCAGCCAATTTTTTGATCGTGATCGCCTGATCATAATTGGTTTCGATTTCTTGTATAACAGGGACCAGATATTGTTGAAACAAGGGGTGTTTTTCGGTTGGATTCCCAGAGCGCTCTTGCATGATCGCCAGCAAAAAACGATAACACTCACTAGAAGCCTGTAACGGATCCCAGCTTATTTTTTGGTCTTCTTTAATGCGTTGTTTGATCCAAGTCATATAGGAAAAAGTTTTAGACTCTTCAACTAAAAGATAAGGTTGACTTGTAAATTGTTTTAATATCTCAGCTGCCAAAGGTCCTTGAAAGGTAGCGAAGGAGGTTTTCCAATCTGATAAGGGATAGTAGCGATGAGGAGTGAAAGGGAAAATCAAGATGCCTTCACTGGGACGTAAAATAAAGGATTCTTGACCAAAGGTGACGCGACCTTCTCCTTGTTCTGTCTGCAGCCAATGAAAGTAAGGGTAGCCATCGAGACGAACAACGTCATCTTGTGGCCAATCGTTTCCGATACTTTCAAGCGACAAAGGCAACTGCTGGTTTGTTTGATAAAAATAAATAGGCATGTTCAACCTCCATGTTTCGAAAAGTTATAAAATAGTGTTTCATGTATTATACTACAACAAAATGAAAAGCCTTACAATAAGAGAGTAGAAATCATTTTATTTTAAAGGAGCGTTCACTTATATGACAAAATTTTTTGATCGAATTCTATTCGGCGGCGATTATAATCCAAATCAGTGGCCGAAAGAGATTTGGGAAGAAGACATTCGGATCTTTAAAAAAGCAAGTATCAATAGCGCGACCGTCAATGTTTTTTCATGGGCAAAGATCCAACCCTCTGAAAATTGTTATGATTTTGAGGAATTGGATCAAATCATCGAAAAATTAAGTACGGAGGGCTTCGACATCGTCTTAGCCACTTCCACAGCCGCTTTGCCAGCTTGGATGTTTAAGAAGTATCCGGAAGTCGCTCGCACCGATTATGATGGACGCCATCATAAGTTTGGGCAACGGCATAATGCCTGTCCCAATAGTTTGGTTTATCAAAAATACGCAGAACGTCTGGCAACGAAATTAGCCGAACGTTACGGCGAAAATCCACAAGTGACTTGTTGGCACATCAATAATGAATACGGCGGCGAATGTTATTGCGACAACTGTGAAAAAGCGTTTCGTGTTTGGCTAAAGGATAAATATCAAACGATCGAAGCACTGAATAAAGCCTGGAATATGGAATTTTGGGGTCATACTGTATATGAATGGGACGAAATCGTTCTGCCAAATGCGCTGTCAGAAGGAATCGGTTATGACAAGACGGCATTTGCAGGAATTTCTATTGACTACCGACGCTTCAACTCGGATAGCCTTTTAAAAAACTATATGATGGAGCGGGACGCTATTCGGAAAATCGATCCCACGACACCGATTACAACGAATTTGATGGGAACCTTTAAAGGACTGGATTATTTCAAGTGGGCGAAGGAAATGGACCTTATTTCGTGGGATAATTATCCAGCGTATAATACGCCATGGAGTTTAGTAGCCATGACACATGATCTAATGCGCGGCTTGAAACAACAGCCCTTTATGCTGATGGAACAAACACCCTCTCAACAAAACTGGCAACCCTATAACTCATTAAAAAAACCGGGACAAATGCGGGCGCAAAGCTACCAAACGATCGCTCATGGGGCGGACACGATCCAATATTTCCAATTGCGACGTTCCATCGGTGCTTGTGAGAAATTCCATGGAGCTGTTATCGAACATGTCGGTCATGAAGACACGCGAGTTTTCCGAGAAGCGGCAGCTCTTGGTGCTGAATTAGCGCAGCTTTCAGACATTATTGGGACGCAAACTCAATCACAGGTTGCCGTGATTTTCGATTGGGACAATTATTGGGCATTAGAATATACGAGTGGTCCGACCGTTGATCTGAAGTATGTAGAACAGATCCATCGCTACTATCGTTATTTTCATGAACAAAATATTGCCGTCGACTTGGTTCCCGTGGATGCTGACTTATCAAAATACAAATTAGTCGCAGCACCTGTTCTCTACATGATCAAAGAAGGAATGCAAGAGCGGCTCACTGATTTCGTCAAACAAGGTGGTTCTTTACTTACCACGTATATGAGCGGTATCGTTGATCAATCTGACAACGTTCACTTAGGGGGCTATCCTGGGCCATTGCGGGAGTTAGCTGGCATCTGGGTGGAAGAAATCGATGCATTAGCCCCAGAACAATCAAACGGCGTTTCCTTAGTCAATGAAGAACGGACAGGAACCAGTAATTTAGTCAGCGATTTGATCCATTTAGAAACCGCCGAAGCGCTAGCGCATTACACAAGCAATTTCTATGCAGGAATGCCGGCAGTGACGAAAAATATGTTTGGCGATGGCACCGTCTATTACTTTGGTGGACAGTTGGAAGATCAGCTGCAAGATCAGCTTTTCAAAACGATTGTCGAAGAAAACGATATCACCCCAGTGATCGAGGAAGCAACAAAACTAGAAGTTGCCTGTCGTGAAAATGCAGAGGCGAAATTCTTCGTTATCATCAATTTCCACGAAGAAGCACAACCGTTGCCAGCAATGTTTGTTGGAAAGACGGATCTTCTGACGGGTGAGGTTCTTTCTTCAGAAATGATGCTGACACAATACACCACCTATATCGTCAAAGAGGAGCGTAACTGATGCGAACTTTTGCTATCGAAGATGACTTTTATCTAGACAAAAAGCCGTTCAAAGTGATCTCTGGAGCGATCCATTATTTTCGGGTCGTTCCTGAATATTGGCAAGATCGATTAGAGAAACTACGCTTGATGGGTTGTAATACTGTGGAAACCTATGTTCCGTGGAATCTCCATGAAGCACAGGAAGGCGTCTATCAATTTGAGGGGATCCTTGATTTGCGGCGATTTATCCAAACGGCACAAGAAGTAGGGCTTTATGTCATTTTGCGACCAGCACCTTATATTTGTGCAGAATGGGAATTTGGGGGACTGCCTTATTGGCTTTTGCAAGATCCCATGATGAGGCTTCGGTTTGATTATCCACCATTTATGGAAAAAATCACTCGTTATTTCGCCCATTTGTTTCCACAAGTGCGGGATCTGCAGATCACCCAAGGCGGTCCGATTTTAATGATGCAAGTAGAAAATGAATACGGCAGCTACGCCAATGATAAAGAGTATTTGCGGAAAATGGTGGCTGCGATGCGGCAACAGGGTGTAGAAACGCCGTTAGTGACCTCTGACGGACCTTGGCACGATATGTTAGAAAACGGCACTATCAAAGACTTGGCATTGCCTACGATCAACTGCGGCTCCAACATCAAGGAAAACTTTGAAAAACTTCGAAGATTTCACGGAGAAAAACGGCCACTGATGGTCATGGAATTTTGGATCGGCTGGTTTGATGCTTGGGGTGATGACCATCATCATACAACATCAACGGCTGATGCAGTAAAGGAGCTTCAGGATTGCTTGGCAGAAGGTTCTGTCAATATTTATATGTTCCATGGCGGGACCAATTTTGGCTTTATGAACGGGTCAAACTATTACGAGCGCTTAGCGCCGGATGTCACTAGCTATGATTATGCTGCCTTGTTGACAGAATGGGGAGAACCTACTGCCAAATACCAAGCCTTCAAAAAAGTGATCGCTGACTATGCGGAAATTCCTGAGTTTCCCTTGAGTATGAAACTTGAGCGAAAAGCTTATGGAACATTCTCAGTGAAAGAACGAGTCTCCTTGTTTTCGATGATCGACACGATCAGTCAACCGATCATAAGGAATTACCCTTTATCGATGGAAGCCTGCAATCAAGCGACAGGTTATATCTACTATCGCTCACTGATTGGGCCTGCACGGAAGATTGCCGACTACCGTCTGATCAATACGATGGATCGTGCCCATACGTTTATCAACCAGGAACTTTTGCGCATCGATTACGATCGAGAAATCGGTCAATCCTACAGTTTCGATCTATCAGAATCAGAAAACGAGTTGGGGATCTTGGTGGAGAATATGGGGCGGGTCAATTATTCCGTTAAAATGAACCATCAGCACAAAGGCATTAAAGACGGTGTGATCATTAATGGCGCATTCCAAAGCAACTGGGAAATCTATCCCTTGCCGATGGATAATTTGCATGCCATTGATTTCCAAGGAAAATGGCAAAAAGGCCAACCAAGTTTCTCACGCTTTGAATGTGTTTTTGATGAATGTGCAGATACCTTTATCGAATTGCCGGGCTGGGGCAAAGGGTTTGTCCAAGTCAATGGTCATATGATCGGCCGTTTCTGGGAAAAAGGACCGCAGCAGCGCTTGTACGTCCCGGCGCCGTTTTTAAAAACTGGAATGAATGAGATCATTGTTTTTGAAAGTGATGGGAAAATCGCTGATGAGATCGTCTTTCATGATCAGGCGGATTTAGGTCCAGAAGGATAAAAGTTCAAATTAATCATTGACAAACCCTAGCTTCAACTACTATCATAAGGGTAATCGAATCCGTGCTATGACCGGAAGAAAGAAAGAAGACCATTCCATGAAGCGAACTTGGGAGAGTGAAAGCCAAGTTGGAACCTTATTTCGCAGGCGTCCGTGAGCATGATCAATGAAGCTGCCGACTTGTCGGAAGTAGGGTGGAACCGCGAATGTATCGTCCCTATATCTATACACTTTGTATAGATATAGGGACTTTTTTATGTTTCACACTAAGAATAGCCAAAAATAAAGGAGGTTTATTATGTTATTTGATATGACGATTCCAGCAAGTGCGTTTACCGAAAAAAAGCTCAAAGTATTAGCAAGTATTCCACTGCAGGTTCGCCTTTTAAAGGATGAACAGCTTTTACATGAATTTACAACGAGTCCAGACCAAATGCTTTACGACTTATCTGATATTTTAGAAGCAGATGCCGTGGTCGAAGTGAAATTGATCCCCGGATCAGTTGTCGAGTTTTATCCTGTCGTCAATGCGTTATAAGAAAGGAAGAAAAAGATGAGTAAACTAACTGTGCAAGAGATGATTTTGACCCTGCAAAAATTCTGGTCTGAAAACGGCTGTATGCTGATGCAGGCCTATGATACAGAAAAAGGGGCTGGAACCATGAGCCCATACACATTTTTACGTGCAATCGGTCCAGAACCATGGAACGCCGCTTACGTAGAACCTTCTCGCCGTCCAGCTGATGGCCGCTACGGGGAAAACCCAAATCGTTTGTATCAGCACCACCAGTTCCAAGTCGTGATGAAGCCCTCTCCTGAAAATATCCAAGAGCTTTATTTAGAAAGCTTGCGTCTTTTAGGGATCGATCCATTAGAACATGATATTCGTTTCGTCGAAGATAACTGGGAAAACCCCTCAATGGGTTGTGCAGGTCTTGGTTGGGAAGTTTGGTTAGATGGGATGGAGATCACCCAGTTTACTTACTTTCAACAAGTTGGTGGCTTAGCGTGTAAGCCAGTGACATCAGAGATCACTTACGGCTTAGAACGTCTAGCATCTTATATTCAAGAAGTTGAAAGTGTCTACGATCTTGAATGGTCTGCAGGTGTCAAATATGGTGAGATTTTCCGCCAACCTGAGTATGAACATTCAAAATACTCCTTTGAAGTCAGTGACCAAGACTTGCTTTTAGGGAACTTCGATCGTTTTGAAAAAGAAGCAAAACGCTGTATCGATGAACGCTTAGTTCATCCAGCTTACGACTATATCTTAAAATGCAGCCATACCTTCAACCTGTTGGATGCTCGTGGCGCAGTCTCCGTCACTGAACGTGCTGGGTACCTCGCACGTATCCGTAATATGGCCCGTCAAGTAGCAAAACTATTTGTAGCAGAACGGGAAAACCTCGGTTATCCATTGCTTGATCCAGAAGTGGCGCAAAAACTGATTGAGGAGGGAAAATAAGATGGCACAAAACCTATTATTAGAAATCGGCTTAGAGGAATTACCTGCGCATGTCGTAACCCCAAGTATGAAACAATTACAAGAAAAAACGGCAGATTTCTTAGATGCTCATGCATTACCTTATACAGCGATTGAAGCTTATTCGACACCTCGTCGTTTGGCAGTCTATGTCACCGGTCTTCCTGAAAAACAAGCGGATACGCAAGAAGAGGTCAAAGGACCAGCGAAAAAAATCGCGTTAGATGAAGCAGGCAATTGGTCGAAAGCAGCTCAAGGATTTGTTCGGGGACAAGGATTGACAACCGATGACATCACCTTCCGTGAATTAAAAGGTGTTGAGTATGTCTATGTAACGAAACATACCCAAGGTCAACCAACCGTTGAGGTATTGAAAGGATTGCAGGAAGTAATCACGAGTTTGACGTTCCCAGTAACGATGCACTGGGCAGACTACGATTTTGAATATATCCGACCAATTCATTGGATCATCGCACTCTTTGGTGAGCAAGTCATTCCTTTCCAAATCCTTGATATTGTTACCGGACGCGAGTCAAAAGGTCATCGTTTCTTAGGTGAGGCAGTCACGTTTGATCATGCGGACGACTATTTGGAGAAAATGAAGCATCAGTTTGTCATTGCTGATCCAAGCGAACGTCAACAAATGATCACCTCACAAATCAATGCGATCGCTCAAGAAAACAACTGGCGGATCGATTTAGATGAAGACCTACTCGAAGAAGTGACAAATCTGGTTGAATACCCAACAGCTTTTGTAGGGGACTTTGAAGAAAAATATCTTTCTGTACCTGAAGAAGTGTTAGTTACTTCTATGAAAGAACATCAACGCTACTTCGATGTCCGCACCCTTGATGGAGAATTGCTGCCGCATTTCATCTCTGCCCGCAACGGGGATGCCGTGAAAATTGATAATGTCATCAAAGGAAACCAAAAAGTACTGACCGCCCGTCTAGAAGATGCTGAGTTTTTCTATAATGAGGACAAAAAATTGACCATCGACCATTGCGTGGAAAAGCTTAAGCAAGTCACCTTCCACGAAAAAATTGGCAGTTTGTATGAAAAAATGCAGCGTGTTGGATTAGCTGCACAAATCATCGGGAATACTGTTGGTTTAACACAAGAAGAACTGACTGATCTCCAACGGGCAGCTCAAATCTATAAATTTGATTTAGTGACAAATATGGTGGGAGAATTCCCTGAATTGCAAGGAATCATGGGGGAAAAGTATGCCTTGATCCAAGGAGAAAAACCAACAGTTGCCCAAGCGATTCGTGAACACTACATGCCAATCTCAGCAGAAGGTGAACTGCCGCAATCGAAAATCGGGGCTGTTTTAGCCATTGCGGATAAATTGGACAGCTTGCTTGCGTTCTTCGCTGTCGATATGGTTCCGAGTGGTTCAAACGATCCTTACGCACTCCGCCGGCAAACTTACGGAATTATCCGCATCCTAGCTGAAAAACGCTGGTATTTCCCATTTGCTCAGTTACAAGAAGAGATT
Source organism: Enterococcus sp. CR-Ec1 (assembly GCF_002850555.1). Lineage (NCBI taxonomy): Bacteria > Bacillati > Bacillota > Bacilli > Lactobacillales > Enterococcaceae > Enterococcus > Enterococcus sp. CR-Ec1. The sequence continues at coordinate 2,157,530 of NZ_CP025223.1, read as the reverse complement.
CGTGAAGCTATTAATGCCCAACCGGAAATTTTTGGTATTCAACTTGCCGCAGGTCAAGAACAAGTGACTGATTTTGTGAAAGGCCGTCTGCGTCAATTCTTACTCAGCAAAAATACGCGTCATGATGTCATTGAAGCTGTTTTAGGCGCACGCCAAGCAGATATCAGTACGCTATTTGAAACGGCTCAGATGTTAAGAGAACATCTGCAAGACACCGACTTTAAACCATCGATGGAAGCCTTGACCCGAGTAATCAATTTAGCGAAAAAAGCCGAATTGGAACAAGCAGCAATTGATCCTGCCTTGTTTGAAAACGACTCTGAAACTGCCTTGTATGAAGCGGTCTTAACAGTAGAGAACAAGTTCCCACATCAAACGATGGAAGAAAACTACCAAAGCTTAGTGGCACTGCGCCCATTGATTGAAGCTTATTTTGATCAAACAATGGTCATGGTGGAAGATGAACAGATTCGCCGCAACCGTTTTGCCTTGTTGGATAAAATCGCGAAGATGAGTCTGGCAGTGGCTAGTTTAGATGCTTTGATTACAAAATAGAAGAAGCTTGCAGTTGCACATTTCTAAATAAAAAAGCTGGAACTGAAAGAATCAGTTCTGGCTTTTTTTCTATGTTTCTCGATTTTTTTTGTACTTAGAATTGCTTTCTTGCAGTGTTAAATATTATATAATAAAAAACATTTTGACCCATTACTTTTCAAGGGATCGAACGATTCTTCGGCTTTAATGATTGGGGATTTGATGATGCTTATAATGATACAAAGATTCTCATCATACAGACCGATTCATTTTTCCATTGAAAATACGCTGAAACGATAGGTGCAATAAAATAGCCTGACAGATCACAAAATGATTTGTCAGGCGAATGTTTATTTGCGGGTCAATTTTACCACCACTTCGCAGCGTGCGGTTTGTGGAAACATATCTACTGATTGCAGATATTCTACGTGAAACACTTTGGCTAATTGGACTAAGTCTCTTGCTAAAGTAGAAACATTACAAGATATATAGACCATCTTCTTCGGTGGTTGTTTCAGCAAAGCTTGCAATAATCGTTCATCCAAGCCTGTCCTTGGCGGATCAACAATGATGCTATCAGGTTTGAAGCCTTCATTGAACCATTTTGGTAAGAGCTCCTCAGCAGTTCCCGTTTCATAATGGGTATTTTGGGCACCAATACGGTGGGCATTTTCTTGGGCATTTTCGATCGCTTGAGGAATAATGTCCATGCCGCGGACTTCTTTGGCATAAGGTGCCACACTCAACCCAATCGTCCCCACACCACAGTAAGCATCAACAACTGTTTCATTTTTGCTCAAGTCAAGGGCTTTTAACCCTTCTTGATACAAGACGCTGGTTTGCTGTGGATTCAGCTGGAAGAATGCGCGGGCGGACAAATCGAATGTCAGTTCATTCAACCGTTCTTCGATTGCTTCTTTGCCCCAAAGATGAATCGTTTCCTCTCCCATGACGACGGACGTTTTTTTGTTTTGCACATTTTGCATGATGGAAACGACTTGCGGCAAGCGCTGATTGATCTCGCGAATCAGCGCATTTTTTTGCGGCAGTTTGACAGAATTGGTAATGAAAACAACTTGGACTTCGCCAGTGGCGATCCCGATGCGAACCATCAATGTTCGTAAAATCCCGCTATTTTTTCGTTCATCGTAAATCGGGATCTGGTATTTGTTCAACAATTGGACGATGCCGTTGATCACTTTTTGCGTATCTTGTTCTTGTACGAGGCAATCATCAATGGCGACTAAGCGATGAGACTCCATTTCGTATAAACCCGCTTCGATTCGTTTGGTTTGACTGTTGTAACGCAATTGAAATTGTGCTTTGTTGCGGTAATGCCAAGGAACATCCATGCCTAAAGTATCCCTTAGTTCAAACTGTTGGTAACCTTTTGGCTTAAATTTTTCAAGTGCTTGTTTCAATAGGTCTTTTTTGAAGTCTAATTGTTTGTCGTAGACTAAGTGCTGCAATTGGCAGCCGCCGCACCGGTCGTAAAACTTGCACGGTGGTTGGATGCGATCGCTGCTTGGCTTGATGATTTTGGTCATCTTGGCTTCAGCAAAGCGGGGAGAGGCTTTCGTGACTTCGGCAATGATCTGTTCCCCTGGCAGAACACGGGGAACAAAGATGATCAGCTTTTTGTAATACCCGATGCCTTCTCCGTTGATCCCCAAGCGTTTGATCGTTAGTTGTAGTTTTTGTCCAAGCTGGACTTGTATATTTGCCATGTGAACTCCTTAAATAAAATAGTCAGTTCATTTTACCACATTTTTTCAGCTTGATTAGAAGGAATTTCATCGTAGTTGTGGTAAAATAGAATGTACGTTCGCGAGGTGAAGAAGATGAATACAATTATTCGTATCAATAAAGGAAAAGGACCATTTTATGAAGTGGCGACATCAGAAGGTGAAACACTGCGGGTCTCAGAAGATCTTTTGGTCCGTTTTCGGCTATTAAAAGGCAAGGAACTGAGTGAAGAAGAATTAAAAGAAATCAAAAAAAGTGCGGGGTTTGATTTAGGCTTGCAGCAAGCCATGAACTATATCAGCTATCAGCTGCGTTCTGAAATGGAAGTCCGTACCTATTTGAAAGACAAAGAAATCGAAAAACAAGACCGAGACTTAGTCGTTGAACGGCTGAAAGAGCTGAATCTGATCGATGACAAAAACTACGGAGAGAGCTACATTCGCACCCAAGTCCGCATGAGCGATAAAGGACCCGTGGTAATCAGTCAGCAATTGAGAAAAAAAGGCTTGAAAGATCCTGTGATTCAAGAAGTATTGCCTTTGTATACCGAGGAAATGCAGTTTGAAGTCGGTTATCATACGGCTGAGAAAGCGATGCGTCGTTTTCACAACAAAAGTCATAAAGAAATGATCCAAAAGATAAAAATGCATTTGATGCAAAAAGGTTTTCATCAAGGAGTCATTCAGATGATTTTGGATGAATTACCAATGGAAAAAGATGAGGACCAAGAAAATGAAGCGCTCCAAAGAGAAGGTGCCCGACTTATGCGGCGGCATCAGCGATTGCCCTTGATGAAACGAAAAATGAAGATCAAGCAAGGCCTTTATCAAAAAGGGTTTGCCATCGATGATATACAACGATTCTTAGATGAGGAAGTAATGGATGAGTAAGCAATGGGAAACTTGGGATGAAGAAAAAATCAAGACGTTCCAAGAAACATTTTTAACTTGGTATCATAAAGAAAAACGCAATCTGCCTTGGCGGGCGACCAACGATCCGTATGCAATCTGGATCTCAGAGATCATGCTTCAACAAACACGAGTGGAAACAGTGATTGGCTATTTCTATCGTTTTATGGAACAATTCCCGACGATCCAAGACTTGGCGGTAGCCGAAGAACAAAAGCTTTTAAAGGTTTGGGAAGGTTTAGGTTATTACTCTCGTGCCCGTAACCTTAAGGCTGCTGCACAGCAAATCGTTGCCGAATTCGACGGAGAAATGCCCCAATCAATTGAAGAGATTTGCTCATTAAAAGGAATTGGTCCCTACACAGCTGGTGCCATTGGCAGCATTGCTTTTGGTTTGCCAGAACCGGCAATCGACGGTAATGTCATGCGGGTCGTTAGCCGCTTGTTTTGTATCGAAGCAGATATTGCCAAAGCCAGCAGCCGAGCTCCCTTTGACGAGGCCATGAGAACAATCATTTCCCCCGATGAACCTGGTGAGTTTAATCAAGCCTTGATGGATCTTGGCTCACGAATCTGTACACCCACTACACCGAAATGTGAAGAGTGTCCCATCAGTCAGTATTGTCTTGCTTATGCGGAGAATCGACAAACAGACTTTCCAGTGAAATCGAAAAAAGCAAAGCCAAAAGATGTCTATTACATCGCAGGCGCCATCGAAGATCAAGGCTCGTTTTTACTCGTGCAGCGACCTGAAACAGGCTTATTAGCTTCTATGTGGCATTTTCCTTTGGTAGAAGTGACGAAAGAACAGTACGAGGCTCTGCAGCAAACATGGGCAAAAGAGGAGCAGCTGCAGTTGGATTTGATTGCCGAAGATGATGCGCTCGAAATTTTTCCTGATCTGCCTGTAGTTTGGCAAAAACGACATTTTGGCGAGATCACCCATATCTTTAGTCATTTGAAATGGCACGTCCTTTTATTTTACGGCAGAAAACGTGGAGAGCTCACGTTACAAGACAGCGAATGGGCAGCAAAAGAATCCTTTCAAAACTATGTTTTCCCAAAACCCCAGCAGAAATTGGTGGATCAATTAAAGAAATATCAGAAACTCGATAAAGATTTCTAGGCAAAGCTTTCTTTTATTGCTATAATATTAACGATGTCGGTGTAATGAACACCCAAACAAAACGCAAGTTTTCTTGCTGAGGGAAGGGTTGCTATGCGAGTTCCAAAAGAAGGAGAGTTTGTCAGCATTCAAAGCTACAAACATGACGGCAATTTGCATCGAACGTGGCGGGATACGATGGTCTTAAAGACCAGTGAATTCTCAGTGATAGGGGTCAACGATCATACATTAGTGACCGAATCAGATGGAAGACGCTGGGTTACCCGTGAACCAGCAATTGTATATTTTCATAAAAAATACTGGTTTAATGTTATTGCAATGATTCGAGAAAAGGGGGTTTCCTATTATTGTAATCTTGCTTCACCGTATTTACTTGATGAAGAGGCATTGAAATATATCGATTATGACCTTGATATCAAAGTATTTCCTGATGGCGAGAAACGTTTACTAGATGTGGATGAGTATGAATTGCACAGTAAGATTATGCAATATCCGCAAGACATTGATTTTATCTTGAAAGAAAATGTCAAAATTTTAGTAGATTGGATCAATAATGGCAAAGGACCCTTTTCGCAAGGGTATGTGGACATTTGGTATGATCGCTACAAGCAGTTGTCTCAAAAATAAGTAAAATGGGTCGAATCGCTCATTTTCCCTAAGAAACTTCAACCAAGTTGGTTGGAGTTTTTTTGTGTTTCTAATGGATTGCTTCAATCAGCAGGTTTTAAGTTCTGTTTAAGCTGACAGTCCCATGATAGAGAGACCAAGAAAATTAGTGGGGGAAGCACATGAAGAAAAAAGGGAAGCTTGTCATCGGGACCACCATGATTCTGCTTTTTGCAGCGGGGTTTGCTGTGTTGAGAAACGACCAATCCGCTCGTGAGGAGAGTCAAGAAAGTACTTCTCAAACTGAGCTTAACGCTCAAACAGAAGAGACCGCTCAGACTGTCAGTATTGTCCAAATTTATGTAGATCCCTCAGAATACGATGCAGCGGTTGAAAGTGAGAACGATTATGTATCGATCTATCAGACAACAAGTCAAGAGACAGTCATTGGGAAAATCCATCGGGGAAGTTGGGCAATCTTCATCAGTCAAACAGAAGAGATGGTTGAAATTCAAACAGATGATGGGGTAACAGGTTACATTGAAAAGCAATCAGCATCGATTCAAGAAGTCGCGCTTTCGGCAATACCAAAAGATTTATCGAACTTCAAAGTCGTCCTTGATGCAGGTCACGGTGGCGAAGATTCTGGGGCACTTTCGACAGATCAAACGATCATGGAAAAAGACTTGACGCTAGCAACGGTCCAAACGATCGGCGAAGTGTTGACAGAAGCAGGTATTCAAGTCAGTTACACTCGCACTGAAGATCGTTATCTCTCGCTGTCTGATATCACCGCTGCTTCGCTTTCAGAAGAACCAGATTTATTTATCAGTATTCATTACGATAATTCAGAAATACCAAACAGTAATCAAGGACTGACAACTTACTATTACTATACTGGGGCAAAAGAGATGGCAGAAACGATCACTGCCAATTTGAGTTCTTCGGTGGCATTGAGTTCCAACGGCACTCGTTTTGGTAACTATTATGTGTTGCGAGAACAATATCTTCCAGCAGTTTTGTTGGAGTTAGGCTATTTGAACAGTGACACTGATCTGGCAGTGATTACAAGTGAAGGGTATGATCAAAGGGTGGCGCAAACACTGCTGGCAGCGATTGAAGAGATCGTTGAAGCAAAGGAATAAAAAACGGCGACTACAAAACAGAGGAAGGATCTGTTTTGTGGTCGCTGTTTTAAGGAATCACTTCTCGTTAAAGGTTTTGCTCATTTTGATATGGGGCATATCCGCGTCTAAAAAAACATCGCCTTCAGGCTGATAGCCTAACTTCAAGTAAAACTCTTTGGCGGTTATTTGTGCCCCTAAAGTGACTTTTTTGATTCCTTGTTTTTGAATGAAGGCTTCCGCACCTTCGATCAGTTGACTGCCATAACCTGAACCTCGATAAGCAGCGGGGACCGCCATTCGCTGCAACTTCACTTCATGAGCAGAGATAGGTAAGAAACGCAAGGTTGCGACTGCTTCATTATCGTCGTCATATAAGACAAAGTGGACTGCCAATGCTTCATTTTCATCTACTTCCAATGCTAATGGAACACCTTGCTCTTTCACGAATACTTGATTTCGTATTTTCAATGACGCCAAATAAATGTCACTCAGCGTATCTTTTGTTTGTGCAATATGCATAAAAAATTCACCTCAGCTAAGATTTCTCCGTTATTTTTAATAGTATACCACTTTTTTTACAAATTTTTTTTGTTTGCGGCTAAAGTCGCAAGCTTTTTTTTTCAAAATCATCTATAATGTTATAAAAAAGGGAGGGAATCTTTTGTTCGACAAATTCAAACAATCAAAACTGTTCTTTTGGTCATTGGAAGCATTGGTTTTAGTGACACTCGTGTTTGTGTTAAGTAAAGTCAATTTTCTATTTGCACCGATTGGCACGTTTTTTTCTACTTTATTTGCACCAGTATTGATTGCTGGCTTTCTGTATTACCTGCTAAATCCAATCGTCTTATTTTTGATGAAAACCACAAAAATAAAACGACTGTTTGCTGTCATATTGGTTCTGTTGTTATTAGTAGCAGCAATCATCTTGATTTTCGTCAGCGTTATTCCTAATCTAGTGAGTCAGATTACTTCATTGGCGGAAAATATTCCAACATTTGCCAAAAATATGGAAAGCTGGATCTCAAGAATCGCAGATGATCCATTTTTCAAACAAATCGATATCGCGCAGCAGTTAGAAAACCTAAATCTTTCTTATGGTTCTTTGCTGCAGCAGTTTCTTAGTGGGTTATCCACTAGCTTAGGATCGATCGTCAGTACGATTGCTTCCGCGACGATGATCATCGTTACAGTACCATTCATCCTTTTTTACATGTTGAAGGATGGAGAAAAGCTAGTTCCTAATCTGAAAACTGTCTTTCCAGAAAGAAGACGAGATCAGATTGTTGGGTTGCTAGGTGACTTAAACAAGACATTATCCAATTACATTAGTGGGCAAGCGATCGAATGTATTTTTGTCGCTACCTTCACGTTTATTGGTTACTGGATGATCGGCGTTAACTATGCCTTTCTTTTTGGGGTAATTGCAGGCGTCACAAACTTGATCCCTTATTTAGGCCCATATCTTGGTTTGATTCCGGCGGTGTTAGTGACGGTCTTTGATGAACCATTTCGCGCATTATTATGCTGTATCGTGGTTCTGGTCGTCCAACAATTAGACGGAAATGTTATTTACCCGAATGTAATCGGAAAATCATTGGCGATCCATCCGTTAACGATCATTTTGGTCTTATTAGTTGCTGGAAATCTAGCTGGCTTGCTGGGGATTTTCCTAGGTGTGCCATTTTATGCGATTTGCCGAACGATCGTCGTCTTTATTGTTCGCCTGATCAAAGACGACAAAATCAAGAAAAATCAGGAACGGTTGATCGAATAATCAATGACTGGTGTTTTTTATTGCAAAGAAAAAAACTTTGTGATAGGATTTTATCGTGGGCTAAGCCCACGATTTTTTTTAGAAAATGAAAAAATAAGGAGAGAATGCTATTATGAATGCTGACCCCGAGAGTCAGTCGCTTCTAGCGCAAATTTTATTATTGATCGTTTTGACATTGATCAACGCTTTTCTAGCGGCCTCTGAGATCGCAGTTGTCTCAGTTAACAAAAACCGTGTGGAGCAAAAAGCGGAAGAAGGAAATGTCAAATCACAAAAATTATTGAAAATCATTGATAATCCAACAAATTTCTTGTCAACGATCCAAGTTGGGATTACCTTGGTGAATATTTTATCTGGGGCATCTCTGGCAGATACCTTGTCGACCCGTTTGGCACCTTTATTAGGTGGAGGGACGGCGGCTAAAAGCTTAGCGAACATTATTGTTTTAGCGATCTTGACGTATGTGTCGATCGTTTTCGGTGAGTTGTATCCAAAACGGATCGCCATGAACAAATCAGAAGAAGTTGCCCAGTTCACTTCTGGTGTTATTCGAACGATCGGGATTATTGCAAAACCTTTCGTCTGGTTCTTATCTGCTTCGACAAGTTTATTGGCGCGCATCACTCCAATGGAATTTGACGATGAAGACACGAAGATGACCCGTGATGAAATGCGGTATATGTTGGAAACAGAAGGGGTCTTTGAAGAAGATGAATTAGAGATGCTGCAAGGGATCTTTTCATTAGACACGAAAGTCGCCCGGGAAGTCATGGTTCCTAGAACCTCAGCCTTTATGGTGGACATCAATGACTCAGTAGAAGAAATTTTGACTGAAATTTTAGCAGAAAATTATTCTCGTATTCCTGTATATAATGAAGATAAAGACAAAGTCGTAGGGATTCTACATACCAAAAATCTTTTGAAATGTGCGTACAAATACGGCTTTGATACGATGGACATCAAACAAATCCTGCAGGAACCATTGTTTGTGCCAGAAACGGTCTTTATCGATGATTTGCTTTATGAATTAAAGAAAACCCAAAACCAAATGGCGATTTTGCTTGATGAATATGGCGGCGTCGTTGGGTTGGTTACACTAGAAGACTTGCTAGAAGAAATCGTCGGCGAGATCGATGATGAATCAGATGAAGTCGAAGAGCTTTATGAAAAAATCTCTGATAAAGAATATGTCATCCAAGGACGCATGTTGATCGATGATTTTAATGAAGCCTTCAACATGAGCTTGCATATGAGTGATGTGGATACGATGGCAGGATATTTGATCACTGCTTTAGGATTAATCCCCGATGAAGGAGAAAAACTATCCTTCGAAGTGGACAATGTGAAGCTGATCTCTGAAGAAATGGAAGGATCACGCGTCTTGAAGATCCGGGTGATTTTCCACGACCCAGAAGAAGGGGAAGTGGAACCAGAGGAAGAGCGGCGCTATTTCCGTAAAGATTTTGAGGAAGATGAGCCTCGCCGTTAAAGTTCCGTATAAATGAAATGAGAAAGACCAAGGCAGTTGCTTTGGTCTTTTTTGTCCGTTTTTTTACGTATTCCCCTTGATTTGTATGGAAGAAACGGTTACGATAAATTTATTGAATAATACAGTTTAAAAACAGATAAAAAAACACGTGTATCTTATCGTTAAGCAGTTTGATTGCAATTTTCCGTAAGAAAAGCGAGAATATCCATAGAAATATAATGAGAATGAGGGGCTTGAAATGAAATTTTACCGTATGCTTAGTGAAGATATCCGTTACAATTTGGCGACTGAAGAGTATTTGATGAATAACGTAGATGTTTCGGAGCCTTGTCTTCTGTTATACATACAAAAACCATGTGTTATAATCGGCAGAAATCAAAATGCGTATCAAGAGATTGATTTTGACTATCTAAGAAGCCGTAAGATCGTTTTGACTCGCAGAACGTCTGGTGGTGGAGCGGTTTATGACGATCTAGGCAATATGAGTTTTAGTTTTGTCACCAAAAAAGATGCCACGAGCTTTGGTGACTATCAAAGTGCAACACAACCTATCATGAAAGGCTTAGCGGCAATGGGAGCCAAGGATGTTGAAGTACATGGCCGTAATGATCTGTTCATTGATGGGAAAAAGTTTTCTGGCAATGCGATGTATACAAAAAAAGGCCGGACGTATTCCCATGGCACATTGATGTATGATGTGGATCTAGAAGAATTGACGAAAGTTCTACATGTTGCCCAAGAAAAAATTGCTTCTAAAGCCACGAAATCAGTTCGGAAAAGTGTGACGAATATCAAGCCCTTTTTGGCAGAGCAATACCAATCAATGGATACCAAGGAATTTCGAGATACACTCCTTTGCCGAATCTATGAAGTAGAATCGATTGATGAAATCAGTGAGCAAGAGATCGTCTTAACGGAAACCGATCGACAAGCGATCCAAACACTGTTTGAAGAACGATATGCCAATAATGAGTGGATTTTTAATGAAGCGCCTGCTTTCGAATGGCAAAAAAGAAAGCGGTTTGAGCAGGTTGGGATTGTTGAAGTCGATTTTACTGTCAACAAAGGCAAGATTGCAGCGATTCAAATTACCGGTGATTTTTTTGGACAAAAAGAGATCAGTGAACTTGAAGCGATGTTGCAAGGTATTGATTTTGAAAAAAGCACCATTAGCCGCTTGCTAGAGGGAATCGCCATCGATCAGTTTATCCATCAGATGACCGCTTCTGAATTTTTAGCATTGCTGTTTGATTAGGAGGAAAAAGATGTTAGAAGCGATCAATCTCACAAAGCGTTACGATCGAAAGGTTCTCGATGGTTTGTCTTTTTCTGTTCAGGCAGGAGAAATCGTTGGGGTCGTCGGCAAAAGCGGCTCAGGAAAATCGACGTTGTTGCGGCTTTTAAACTTGATTGAAACCCCAGACAGCGGGGAATTACTTTTTGATGGCAAAAAAATCGATACATCGAATAAAAAGCATCTGCTACGTGCACAACAAGAAATCGGCATGATTTTTCAAAATTACAATCTGTTACACAATCGAACCGTTTTCGAAAATGTCTATTTGCCCTTGAAGTTAATGGGAAAGTCAGCAGATATGGTACTTGAGATGCTTTCGTTTGTTGGCATGGAAGATAAGGCCCACATCTATCCGGCCAAGTTAAGCGGCGGAGAGAAACAACGAGTGGCTATTGCACGGGCTTTGATCCGTGAGCCCAAAATCTTGCTGTGTGACGAGCCCACTAGTGCGCTGGACGAAGATACGAAAGCCGATGTTCTTGCTTTGCTGCAAAAAGTTCAACAGACGTTTCAACCAGCTGTCGTCTTTGTCAGTCATGAGCTATCGGCCGTCCGACAAATTTGTCAACGTGTGTTTGTATTGGAGGATGCCGTCTTTGAGGCGGAGTTTGCCAATCAGCCACAACCAATCGTCCGCATTGAAAGCTCTTATGTGAACAAAGTGGAGAGGAGTCTGCTGCATGACGATCAGTGAGAGTATTTTGTATTATCTGCCTGAATTGCTGCAATCTTTGAAAGAAACAGCGATCATGATGGGCATTTCGATGCTCGCAGCCATTGTCTTAGGTCTACCGTTAGGTGTCTGGCTTTTTCTCAGTCGCAGCCGAGGGAAAAAAATCTCATTTCTTTATGAGTGTTTGAATCTCGTCGTGACGATCATCCGCTCGTTTCCTTTTTTATTATTTGTTGTAGCGTTGATCCCGTTGACGCGGATGCTTTTAGGCAGCTCATTTGGACCGATTCCCGCCAGTTTTCCTTTGAGCATCGTTGCTATGAGTATTTTTGCTCGTTTGACGGAGCAAGTGCTGTTGGATGTTCCAGAAGAAGTTTCTTATTTGGCGAAATCTCTTGGTGTCAGTCAATGGCAGTATGTTTGGTCGTTTTTACTAGTGGAAGCTAGAAGCGGCTTGATTTTATCTTTAACGACGACAGCAGTCAGCATGGTTTCTTATTCGACGGTGATGGGGATCGTTGGTGGCGGCGGTATCGGCGATTTTGCGATCCGTTATGGGTACCAGCGTTATGAGTATGGCGTGATGTATTTTGCAATTATCATCATGATTCTTTTGGTCTTTATCCTGCAAGGGATTGGCAATCAAGCAGCAAGAAAACTTGATAAACGAAAATAGGAGGAATGAAAGTGAAAAAAGGATTTGTTTTAGGATTGAGTGTATTGGCATTAGGTGTATTGGGGGCTTGCGGTACAGGTTCTGATGAAGCGAGCGAAGAGAAAATCATCAAGGTCGCTTCGCAAACGACGCCAATGACCGATGTCGTAAAGGTTGCAGCTGAAGTAGTGGAAGATGGCTGGGAAATCCAATTGGTCCAAGTCAATGACAATATCCAGTACAATGAGTTGCTGAATAATGACGAGGTTGATGCTAACTTTGCGCAACATGAACCATATATGCAAATGTATAATGAAGAAAAAGATGCAAACCTAGTGGCACTAGATAAAATCTACAACGCAAAAGTCGGTTTTTATTCCAAAGAGTATAAGGATATCAATGATATTCCAGAAGGAACGAAAGTCGCATTGCCAAATGATATGTCCAATGAAGGTCGAGCGTTAGCGATTTTAGCAGAAGAAGGATTGATTACCCTTAAAGAAGGCGTTGGTGTCAATGGGACATTAAAAGACATTACCGAAAATCCGAAAAATTTTGAGTGGTTATCTGTCGATTTACTGAATCTTGCGGAAGCCTATGATGAACCAAACGTATCTTTGGTATATAATTACCCAACCTATATCGCGAAAATCGGTTTGAAACCAGCAGATGCCCTTTTCTTAGAAAAAACCATCGATGATCGCTTTGCTATCTCATTAGTTGCTCGAGAAGACAATCAAGATTCTGAAAAAATCGCTGTATTGCGCCGTGCCATGACTAGCGATAAAGTTCGTGAGTTTTTAGAAAACGAGCATAGCGATACCTTATTGCCAGCATTTTAATTTATTTCTATCAAAATGGAAGGAGCGCCCTTTGCCTAACTCTCTAAAAGAGAGTAGTCAAAGGGGTTTCTTGTCTTTTTTTGCTTTTTTATCACCCTTATCCATGATATACTGATTTGGTCAGAAAACTAGCGACAGTCTAAAATAGACACTGTTCGCATTGTAAATACAAGAAATGGAGCAATAGAATCAATGGATAATCCAAAATTAAAACAACAAGTCGATAGTCGCCGTACCTTTGCGATTATTTCCCATCCGGATGCGGGGAAAACAACCATTACAGAACAATTATTATTATTCGGTGGCGCGATTCGCCAAGCTGGTACGGTCAAAGGGAAAAAGACTGGTAATTTCGCAAAGTCCGACTGGATGGAAATCGAAAAACAACGGGGGATCTCCGTTACCAGTTCCGTTATGCAGTTTGATTACCAAGGCAAACGGGTCAATATTTTAGATACCCCTGGACATGAGGACTTTTCTGAAGATACCTACCGTACCTTGATGGCGGTGGATAGTGCTGTCATGGTGATCGATAGCGCAAAAGGGATCGAAGCACAAACGAAAAAACTCTTCCAGGTCGTTAAAAAACGTGGTATTCCGATTTTTACTTTTATCAATAAACTCGACCGTGATGGCCGCGAACCATTAGAATTATTAGAAGAATTAGAAGATCTTTTAGAGATCGAATCATTTCCAATGAATTGGCCGATCGGCATGGGGAAAGGCTTGGAAGGACTGTATGATATCCACAACCAACGGGTCGAATTTTACCGTCCTGACAATCACGGTGGGGAACGTTTAGTTGCCCTAGATGAAAATGGTCAATTCCCAGCAGATCATCCATTTGCCGAAGATGGGCTGTTCCAACAAGTTTTAGAAGAAGTGGAATTGCTGCAAGAAGCTGGCGACGCCTTTGATACAGAAAAAATCGCTCGGGGCGATCAAACCCCTGTATTCTTTGGTTCTGCTCTCACAAATTTTGGCGTACAGACCTTTTTAGAAACCTTCTTGACTTTTGCACCAGCACCTTACGGACATAAAACACTAGCTGGTGAGGAAGTCAGTCCTTATGAACCAGAAATGTCTGGGTTTGTATTCAAGATCCAAGCAAACATGAATCCTGCCCATCGTGACCGGATCGCCTTTGTCCGCATTTGTTCAGGAACCTTTGAACGAGGCATGGACGTTACTTTAGAACGTACTGGCAAAAAAATGAAACTCAGCAATGTGACTCAATTTATGGCTGATACCCGTGAAAATATTGAAGAAGCTGTCGCCGGAGATATCATTGGTGTCTATGACACGGGGAATTATCAAATCGGTGACACGATTTATGAAGGAAAACTAAAAGTTGCTTACGAAGAGCTGCCATCGTTTACTCCGGAACTCTTTATGAAAGTTACTGCGAAAAATGTGATGAAGCAAAAATCTTTCCATAAAGGAATCTATCAGTTGGTCCAAGAAGGGGCTATCCAGTTGTACAAGACGTATCTTAGTGATGAGTATATCATCGGTGCTGTCGGGCAACTGCAATTTGAAGTTTTCCAATATCGCATGATGAATGAGTACAATGCGGAAGTCATCATGACCCCAATGGGCCACAAGATCGCCCGTTGGATCGATCCGAAAGACTTGGATGAGCGTATGAGCTCCAGTCGTAACATTTTAGCGAAAGACCGTTTCGACCAGCCATTGTTCTTGTTTGAGAATCAATTTGCGATGCGTTGGTTCGCAGATAAGTACCCAGATGTCGAATTGAAGAGTTTGATGTAAGAGCCGTTTCCCGCGAGCCTGTCTAGGTATGCGCAACTCTGTACGTAAGGCTGATCTTTTTGAATTGAACGATCGTAGAAAGTCCTTTCTTATCAAAATGGATAAGAAGGGGCTTTTTTTTGCTGAAAACGTGCTTTTGATACAGAAAGAAGGCTGTGTGATTGGGGCAATGGTCCAATGATCAGACAATTATCCTAATTTATAAACATTCTTTTAAAAGAAGATAAAAAGAGTTGGAAAAAGAGCGTAGTATTAAAGATGACCGCAAGGAAGTGCACTTGAAATGAATAGAAAAATATCATAGGCACATTTGGTGATTCAGGAAATTTTCACTTGTTTGAAAGTAGAGGGAAAGCAGAGAATAGATTGCCAGTGATAGAGGTCATTTAATCATTTGATCGAGGGACAAGTTCTTTTTGTCAGATGCTACTAGTGAAGACTAAACTTTCTTTATCTGAGCATGATTCGGTTATAGCCCTTAAAACTTCATTTGAAGCACTTCTAACAGATGGCTTAAGTTTTCAGTTGGTGAACCATGGCTTCATAACTCCAAAATGAATTAGTCTCATTGCTAGTCTACTAGTTATCTATAGATCGATTTTGCTAAAGCGAATGATTATTTGTTAAATAAAAGTGATTTCTGAAAGAAGAAAGGGGACCATGTAGTGCTAAAAAGTTTGTTATTTATATTTTCGGCGATATTTTTCTTTCCAACAGTAGAGGCTGCGGCTGATGAGGTTTCCGAAACGTTGATTTTTGATTTGAACACGATTGATTTTAAGGACGAACACTATTATTTGTTGAAAACCAAACAAGATCTTCAGCTGACCGTCGATAGCAACGGCAGTGAAGGTGCTTTTGGCGTAGAGATCACAGCTGTCGGGAAGGCATTTTCAGCAGAACTAAACAGCGTGAACGGTTCGGAAGAGAAAATCATTCAGATTGAGGATATTGATGAAGCATCAATGATTCTTAACGTAGCTGCAACATTGAACATAAAGGAATATCTTGATTCCAACTCTGAGTACTACCTATCAGTCACTTTTACAGCAATTGATGATTCAGAGACCTTTACGAAAGATATAAAAATGAATCAGACGGATGAGGAAAAAGAAGAGATATCGGATGAGAATTTAATGACTGAAGACCAAGACGATGAAAAGCAAGAAGACAATGGCATCGAAGATGATTCTGAGAGCCAAAAGGAAGAAGCAGAATCTATTTACGACGAGCAAGCAAACTTGGAAGAAGACTCGCTTGATAAGGATTCTACCAAACTAGAAGATTCAATCAGTGATGTTGAGGATGAGGCTGGTACTGAGTTTTTTTAGGGAAGAAAAGCCAATGTGAGACAGCAACATTTTTTTCAAAAGAAATGATCATTGAAAAAAATATGTTTAGATTTATATTAGGAAAAACCGCTTATTTGATATGAGCAGTTTTTCTTGTCTCACTTCTTCTATTTCTTCCTAAAGAGGAAACCATGGAGAGAAGATACGCAACATTTCTTTAAAAAGGAATCTCTCAATAATTGATGACCAATGGAATAAGTAGAAGCAGAACAAAAGAGAGGAACTAGCCCTCTCTTTTTCTTTTTGATTTTAAAATGTAGATGACTGCAGTTGCTAGCGCTGCAATGAGAACAAAGATGATCCAGATAAGGATTTGATTATTTGTCTGAACGTTGGCAGCGTTCGTTGGACGGTTCTCTTTTTTGAAGTTATCCAAGTCCTCTTTCTCATAAGAAAAAGTAGTGGTGATCGCTTTTCTAGTTGTTTCTATTGTTAAACGGTATTCGCCTTCAATAAGCTCACTATCGTCTATTAAAGGAATCTGCATTCTTGATTTGGTTAACGGCGTTAAAAGAACGGAATCTGCTAACTCTCCAGAGGCAATTGTTTCTCCATTTGGGTTTATTAGTTCGTAGAGCGCATTGTTTAAGTTGCCTAAAATAGGATTATAGTTGAGGGCATAAAATTGTAGGTTTATCGTGTCCTGAAGAGCAACAAATGAGAAATCTTGATAAATAATATCTTGAATATCCTCATATTTGCTAAAAATTAAGTTGATAAAAATGATAGACTCGTAGGCAGACGCAATACTAATAGAATCTTCAGCTGTTTGAACACCTAATATTTGCTTAAAATTAATTCCACCCTTTACAGTACCTTCAAGCTCTATGTCGTCTGGAACATTTATGGTAATGCTGACACCAACAGATTCATTAGGAGCAATTTCTATTTGATTCTCTTCGTCTATAGCTTCTGAAGCGATAGTAACATAATTTGAAAAGTCGTATTTATCATCGAGAAGGTTCTCTGTATTCGAAGTGTACAAAATAGAGGATTCTCTTGAAATAGCAGTTGAAGCAAAGGGAGTGACCACTATTGATGAATCACCAGCTCCGATGTTTTCCAATTTAATTTCAAATGTATACTTTTTATCAACATCAGAAGGAAGAGTAATAGTATTTCTTGATGTCTCATATTCGGTATCGCTAAGCGATAGTTTTAAAGTATTCGTTGTCTCATTCGCTGTTGCAATACTTATATTTATATTTGCGATTATTGTCAATATGAGGAAGAACACAGAAACTCTTAGAAAGGAGTCTCTGTGTTTTGATATTTTATCCATATGTTATCCTTTTTAAGAATTAAAGGTCTTGGCCATTGTCTAAGTCAGTAGTATCTGATGCAGTAACTGTGATAGTGGGTGTGCCATCTAGCAAAGCAGTTTGACGATTGAATGTGAAAGTTGTATCTACGCTGGTAGCTACTGATTGGGAAATAGCTTCTGCTTCAACGGCAACATCACCATTTTCGGTGATAACGATTCCTTCAGAATCAGAAGAAACTGTAATTGTAACTTTATTAACTGAACGAGTTAAGTTTGTTAATGTTCCGCCAACGTTTTCAATAGTTCCTGTCATTGTTCCGTTGACAAATAATGCTGGACTTATTTCGAACGTTTCGTTTAAATTCATATCATTAAATGCAAAACTAGATGTTCCTTCTGTTATAGTAACAGCAAATGGAACAGAGGGAACCTCTGGCATAGCAACATCTGCTGACGCAGTGATTCCTCCTACTAGTAGTAAAGATGTTGCCAATGTAGTACCCAAAATAACTTTTTTCATAATAAAACCTCACTTTAATTTTTGCAGATGATTTACTGCTTAAATAAAGTATACAATGATGATGTATTAAGTTATTATCCGTTTTTGCGCTATTTTTAATGAAAAAGTAGAAAGTATTTTATTAATCTGATTTTTTATAAAATAATTTAATCAAATTTTCTAGTAGTCAAGTGATGTTGATTATCAAGTCCACATATTTTTCTGTGTAGCAATTGTCCGTGCGGTAATGATTTATATGAAAATAATTTTGTTGCAATGTTACAATTTGGCTAATATTTTAAGTCAAGATCTTCTCAGAGTTGAAAGAATTGTCGTTCCAACTAGGATTCGACCTAGCAAAGTAATTATATTGTTATTCGTAGTCTCTGAGAATTTGCTCTGAATCAGTCGCTGTCAGGGGAATCAGTTCTGAAGATTCATATCTGTTATTTCTTTCGTGAACATCTGCAATTCAGTAGAATACAATCTTCTATCATTTTTAAGATACTATTTATAGAAGTAGTTTTACGAGTATGAACTATTGCATAGGTGGGGATTGAACGTATTGTTCTATTTATGCATTTCTATTGAATGGGCAATCAAAGTCATAGATTTGAAAATTATCAATTAATGTTTTTATTCAATTTGTAATCTGTACCTATAAATCTTCTACCTTAACGGGACAGAGATATTAAAGGTTGCTTCAAGCTTAAAATTATAAATCCGTACTTGTTTCATTTTAAAAATATCTCAAAAAAATTAGCTGTTTAGAATTACTATCTCATTAATACTAGATTTTAGTAGGATTCATAATATTAGGAGAATATACAATAAGACTCTTTGAAGAAACCTTAGAGTTTTTTTGTCTCTTTTATTTTTATGAAGTTGCTACTCGTTTCTAATTAACAGGTCTTTTAGTCAGTAGAAAGAAAAATGAGGAACAATGATTATTTTATTTGTAGTTTTTTTGAAAAAAAGACGATAAAAATCGGCTGGTTCTTACTATATCCTTAATAGCAGAGGATCAAAGTTCTTTTAAGGAGTGAATCAAAATGCTGCAAACCAGAATAAATTTCAGTCGACAAAAGAATGCTACCATGTTGACTGTGCGCTTTTTCAGCAACAAGACGAATACGATTTTAGAGAGAAATTTAATTGTGGATCAAGAAGATGATCGCCAATCGGTTCTTGACTACTTAGCACAATCACTAGGGGAAATCAACATCTTGCAATACTCTTCGAAAAACGTTTTGTGTATCGCTGAACGTTCAAGGTTAGAAAAAGCAGGCGGCAGTCATCGATTGGAACATTTTTGGGGAGATGTGATCAGCTATATCGTTGAGTGCGTGGATAAATCTGGTGTTCATTATGATTTGCATGTCATTGGCAATGTTGATTCGGATGATGAAGAAATCATGCGGTCAATCAATCAAATGAGTGATGAATTGTCGATCATCAACATTTATGAATACAAAGATTGCTGGCTAAAAAGAGAAGATATTTTATTACAAGCTCTTTGAAATGAACTTGATTCCTCAAAGAAGTTTGTCCAGCTAGAAAATGATTTTACTCTCCAAGTCACTTACCAATCAATGAAAGAATACGAATTTTTTCTAAGTTTATGGAAACAGCTAATTCACAGGTTCTTTTTCATGGTTTCCAACACTTTTATGTTACAAAAAATAAGAATCGTTTCACAAGTTTTTCTCACCCGTACTGTTTTAAAGAAGAGGGGATTTTTCTGAAGTTTTTATTAAAATTGTCCGTTTAATGAAAAAAGAGGCTTGAATTTAAGTTTATTTTACTATAATTGGATACTGGGATACTTTTTAAATAAGGCGGGTAAAAAATTTTGGAGTATATAGAAAAATTGTATAGGTTTTATTTAACCAAAAAACAGGTAGATAAATTAACTGTTGTTAGAAATATCATTTTGGAGAAGCAGCTGTCTCTCGATAAAATATGTGAAACGACAAACAAATCTTTGTATCAGGTGAAAATATTGATCAATGAAATCGCCGAAGATATGAGAGAGTTTACGACTTTTGACGAGTCAATTTTTTTGCTGAAAAAGAGAACTGTTTATTTGTCACGAGAATTAAATGAAGAACAAAGCCTGCATATTTTTGTGAATCTAAAGAAAAAATATTTCTTAGAATCTCCTTATTATCGTCTATTATCCTATTTGTTAAGAAAAAGAAAGACCCGTATGGTGGACATCTCGGAAGAATTGATTTTTAGTATTTCTTATTGTTATAAATTGATCAGCTATCTTAAGAAAATGCTGGTTATCCAAAATGTTCCGATTACTATCAATAACAATACAGATTCCATTGATTTGACAGGGGCAGAGCCGTGTGTGAGGATGTACCATTATTTAGTTGAGATCATGGCTTGTAATGTATACATCAATCAGCGAACCCGTGCCAGCGTTGAATTAGCAGCTAAAGAATATGAGCCGTTAAAAACCACAAAAGTGAAGCACGACATTATGTTTTCAATCATTGAAAATGCGGTGTTGAGAGGCTATATTGTCAATGAGTTAGACGATGCTTCCATCACTATTTATGAGCAAATCAAGCAACTAGATGGGGAAAAGCAAGTGATCAAGCTGCTGCCGATCAGAAGTCAGCAAGATATTGAGAAAGAACAGATTTTTTATCATTTCTGGGTTTTTCTTTTCATACCTGAAACGATCTCGGATCAAGAAAAACTACTTTTGGGCCAAAAGCTGAGAAATCTTTTAGGAAATCCGCTGGTCGAATTTTCTGCCGATGTTGTAGCTGTCTTGTCGCAAAAGTATAATCTTTCTAAAGAGATCGAAGAATTCATTACCTATGAATTAGTGATGAATACATGGGGCTGTCTTCATCTCTTTTTGGATAGTTTTGTGTCTACTGAAGATTTGTCCTCTACGAACGAACGAGTATTAGAGGTGGAAGAGCTGATTGCAGCTGCCTTGCAGCGCCATTCGTTTGTAATAGAAAAAGAAGCCCTCTTCTTAAGGAAAATCGCTCAGATCACAGCGTCTTATTTACCTATCCAGGAAGAGGAACCGATTCGCATTGGTATTTCTCTTTTGAACCATCCAGAATATATTCCGGTCATTAAAAACAAACTGTTGAAAATTTACAATGAAAATGTGATTCACTTTAGTTCGAATTTAGGAGACTCAGATATATTGGTTTCTGATGGCGTGCTAATCCATAATGAGTCGCAGAAATTCACATTTTTTGGCAATGTTCATAGTACCAAGGATTGGCACAATCTAAATGTGATGATCCAGTCGATGATTTCTAATAAATATACTTGAAAAGAGAGCGTATGGCTCTCTTTTTTTACTTGAACATCAGGTATCGTTGGTCGAAGTACTAACCAATAGAAGGAAGAGAGAAGACAAAAAAAGATATCTATAAAAGAGGGCTGCGACAGTCACCTTTTATAGATATTTTTTAAACCCGTGATCAGGCAAAGCTAACGTGATGAGGATAACGTTTTTTTGATGGAGATTTCCACCACTTCGGGCATTTGGATCACAGAGATCGTTGCAGGATCATAAGAGCCATCAGGTAATTTTTTCAAGAAGTAATTTTTGATTTCTTCAACTTCCGTCGGGCGAATAGTTCTTTTTTTATTGATCAGCAAAATTTCATTGTGGTTCGGCGCTGAGGTAAAGATCACGGTTGTATCTCCGGCTGTGTAAACCTTTACAAGTTCCGCGTCGGTATTTTCAAGTTGATTCAATACTAGTCGAGAATGGCTGTTCGTAACATTGATTAATTTCACCAGACTCACCTCACATTCTATGTATTTATTAATAACATTATAGGGCGTTTTTTTTCAAAAGAAAAGCCAGACAACTCGGAATTACCCAATTTTTTGGCAAAACATGGTTGTCTGGCAAAGGAAACGTTTCGTTACACGTTTTGGCAGCTTGTTACTCGTTTGTTTCCGATGCTTCTTCTTCAGAAGCCGGATTGGCTTCTTCAAGAGGTGCAGGGGACTCAGCGGAGGTCACAATGATTTTATCTGCATCTTCTAATTGTGCTTTTAGTTGATGTACTTGTGGATGCTCAAGATAAAATTCTGCAATGCCGTCTTCGATTTGATCTTGGATGGTTCTACGCAATGGGCGAGCCCCCATCGTTGCACTGTAACCAAGATCCACCAATTTTTCTTGCACGTCTTGTGGAACGTCGATATGCAGTTTTTGTTGGCTAAGGGTTTGATTGACTTCATGCAGCATGAGAGACACGATCGATAACAAGTTTTCCTTGCTTAAAGCTTTAAATTCGATGATGCCGTCAAAGCGGTTGAGAAACTCTGGTGTAAAGTAATTATTCAATTGATTCAAAACGGAACGAGTGATACCTTCACGCGCCGCACCGAAGCCAACGTTAGCTTCAACTTTGCCGGTTCCGGCATTACTTGTCATGATGATCAAGGTGTCCTTAAAGCTGACGGTACGTCCTTGAGCATCGGTCAAGCGACCATCATCGAGAATTTGCAAGAACATATGCAATACATCAGGATGGGCTTTTTCTACTTCATCTAATAGAATCAAGCTGTAAGGATTCCGACGAACTTTTTCAGTCAATTGACCTGCTTCTTCATAGCCAACATAGCCTGGAGGAGAACCAATCAATTTGGATACACTGTGTTTCTCCATGTATTCTGACATGTCGAAACGAATCATTGATTCTTCAGAACCAAACATTTCATAAGCTAATTGTTTTGCTAATTCGGTTTTCCCGACACCGGTTGGACCGACGAATAGGAAAGAGCCGATCGGACGGTTTTGTTTGCCTAAACCGACCCGATTTCTGCGGATCGCTTTTGCAACTTTGTCGATTGCTTCGTCTTGACCAATAACTTTAGCTTTCAAGTCATCCGCAAGATTCCTCAACTGGGTTTGTTCTTTTTCTTTTAATTCCCCAACAGGGATATTTGTCCGTTCTTCAACGATTTGTTCCATGTCTTTTTCGGTGATGACAGGCGTTTCTTCTTCGCTGATTTGACGTTCTTTCATTTTTTGAAGCTTGTTGATTTGATCGCGATAGTAAGCAGCTTTTTCAAAATCTTCTTCTCGAGAGGCAGCTTGTTTTTGTTCTTCCGCTTCTTGTAATTTCTTTTCGATCGTTTTTGGATCAACGATTTGGATCGTCAAGTTTTTCTTCGAACCTGTTTCATCTAGCAGATCGATCGCTTTATCAGGCAAGAATCGATCTTGAATGTAACGGTTAGAAAGGGTAGCGGCAGCTGCGATCGCTTCATCCGTATATTTCACATGATGGTAATCTTCATAACGCGGTTGTAGGCCTTTTAAAATACGAATGGTTTCTTCCACAGAAGGTTCATCCACACGTACTGGTTGCAAACGCCGTTCTAAAGCGGCGTCTTTTTCGATAATGCGGTATTCATTTAACGTCGTTGCTCCGACCATTTGTAGTTCTCCACGGGCAAGAGCTGGTTTTAAGATGTTTCCAGCATCCATATTTCCGTCGCCGGCTGCACCAGCGCCAACGATTTCATGGACTTCATCGATAAACAAGATCACATTTTCCGCTTGCTTGATTTCTTCGATCAATTTTTGGATGCGTTCTTCAAATTGGCCACGAATACCTGTGCCTTGAACAAGCGACGCAACGTCCAAACGAATAACTTCTTTTTCCATCAATTTTTGTGGCACATCACCATCAACGATTTTTTGGGCTAACCCTTCAACAACGGCAGTTTTCCCAACCCCAGGTTCACCAATCAATACAGGATTATTCTTGGTTCGGCGATTAAGGATCTCGATCACGCGTTTGATTTCTGAATCACGACCGACCACTGGATCGACTTCACCATCACGAGCCATTTGAGTGATATTGATGCCATATTCTCCCAGCAGACCCGCAGGCGCTTGGTTATTGCGTGGTGGTTGCCCGCCAACAAAACCGTTACCGCCAGTTTGTGTCGGTGGGGTTTGTTCATAAGGGGGATTTCCTTGCTGCATTTGACGAGACATTTGACGGAATAAATCATCAAGATTGCCAAATCCAAAAGGATCTTGTGCCATTGCAGCTGCAGCATTCCCAGATTGTGCTTTTATTTTTTGGTAACAACTTTGACAATAATCGAGTTGTTTTCTTTGACCATTGACATTGGCATATAAATGAATTGAAGCTTCATTTTTGCCGCAATTTTGACAAAGCATAGATTCACGACCTTTCATATTTGTTCCAACAACCCTATTTTACGGCGCATTTGATTGCTTGTAAAAGAAAAGGGGCTGTGGGCAAAGTAACGGTCACCTTCAAGGTAATGTGTTATTGACCTTTACTGACCATAATTCTATTATACTAACTTTTTGTCAGACTGCAAGAATTTTACCTTTAAAAATTTTCCCTTCGATTTCACTTATAGAAGCGGTCTTTTAAATAAAAAGTAATTCCTATATAATAGAAAGAAAGAGGTGAGAATAGACGTTGGAGAACAGAGATTTTGCTGCAGAAGTAGTACGTTTACGTAATGGAGAGATCCAAGAATTGATTGTCCAACAGCCGGAATTTCTGGCGTTTAGAGATGTCTGGCTCCAGTTGGAAGACCGGTCTTCTTTTGTCGGAGAAGCGGGGTTAAATGGGAAGATCATCTACCGTTACGTGCAAGAAAATAAATAGGACATTTATTTCAATCGTTTATTTAAGAGAAAACGGTTGTCTATCGAGGAAAAAAATGGTAATCTTAACAGTTGAAAGGGCGATTTTTTTCGGGTATCATTGCATGCATGGAAATTTTGCCTTCACACAAAAAAACGTATCATAAAGGAGATTGATCAATATGGAAAAGAAAGATTTTCACGTAGTTGCTGAGACAGGGATTCACGCACGTCCAGCTACATTATTGGTTCAAACAGCAAGCAAATTCAACTCTGATATCAACTTAGAGTACAAAGGTAAATCAGTAAACCTTAAATCAATCATGGGCGTAATGTCATTAGGTGTTGGCCAAGGTTCTGATGTAACTATCACTGCTGAAGGTGCTGACGAAGCAGATGCAATCGCTGCAATCGTAGAAACAATGAAAAAAGAAGGTTTGTCTGAATAATGGTTGAGATGCTAAAAGGAATTGCTGCTAGTGATGGTGTAGCCGTTGCGAAAGCCTACCTGTTAGTACAACCTGATTTATCTTTTTCAAAAGTATCAGTTGAAGATACTGCAGCAGAGGAAGCACGCTTAGATGATGCGTTAGCGAAGTCAACAGCGGAATTACAACAAATCCGCGACAAAGCAGCGCAAACTTTAGGTGAAGCAGAAGCACAAGTATTTGATGCTCATTTAATGGTTCTTTCAGATCCTGAGATGATCGGTCAAATCAAACAAAACGTGACAGATAACAAAGTCAATGCAGAAGCTGCATTGAAAGAAGTTACTGACATGTATATTGGTATGTTTGAAGCAATGGATGACAATGCTTACATGCAAGAACGGGCAGCTGACATCAAAGATGTTGCTAAACGTATCTTGGCGCATTTGTTGAATGTGACTTTGCCTAATCCTTCAATGATCAACGAAGAAGTAGTCGTTGTTGCGCATGACTTGACACCAAGTGATACCGCACAATTAGACCGCAACTTTGTTAAAGCTTTTGTAACAGATATCGGTGGACGTACTTCTCATTCCGCAATCATGGCACGTTCTCTTGAAATCCCAGCAATCGTTGGAACGATGGAGATCACTGCAAAAGTGAAAGCGGGCGACATCTTAGCTGTTAACGGCATTATCGGTGACGTTATCGTCAACCCGACAGATGACCAAGCGGCTGAATTTGTTGAAGCTGGGAAAGCCTACGCAGATCAAAAAGCAGAGTGGGAAAAATTAAAAGATGCTGAAACAGTTACGGCTGATGGTAAGCACTTTGAATTAGCTGCGAACATTGGTACACCAAAAGATTTAGAAGGTGTCCACAACAATGGTGCAGAAGCAGTCGGTTTATACCGGACTGAATTCTTGTACATGGATTCTCCTGATTTCCCAACAGAAGAAGACCAATATAAAGCGTATAAAGCAGTTCTAGAAGGAATGGCTGGAAAACCAGTGGTTGTCCGCACAATGGATATCGGTGGCGATAAAGAACTTCCTTACTTAAAATTGCCTCATGAAATGAATCCTTTCTTAGGCTATCGTGCATTGCGTATCAGCTTGTCTGAACTTGGGGACGACATGTTCCGTACCCAACTTCGTGCGTTGTTACGTGCTTCTGCTCATGGTAACTTACGTATTATGTTCCCAATGGTGGCAACATTGAAAGAGTTCCGTACAGCGAAGAAAATGTATGAAGAAGAGCGTCAAAAATTGATTGACGAAGGCGTTGAGATTTCTAACGAGATCCAAGTCGGAATCATGATCGAAATTCCAGCAGCAGCTGTCTTAGCAGACAAGTTTGCGAAGGAAGTTGACTTCTTCAGTATTGGTACCAATGACTTGATCCAATACACAATGGCTGCAGACCGCATGAATGAACGCGTGTCTTACTTGTACCAACCATACAACCCATCCATCTTACGCTTGATCAAAAACGTGATCGATTCAGCGCATGCTGAAGGCAAATGGGCTGGTATGTGTGGAGAAATGGCCGGCGATCAAACTGCTGTGCCACTTCTTGTAGGTATGGGCTTAGATGAGTTCTCAATGAGTGCAACATCTGTTCTGAAAACACGTAGCTTAATGAAACGTTTGTCAACCACTGACATGCAAGAATTAGCAAAACGTGCTTTAGAAGATTGCGATACAATGGAAGAAGTTGTAGAGTTAATCGAACAGTATGTAAAATAATCATTTCTAGGCAACAAGCAATTTTTGCTTGTTGCCTTTTTTTGTTTTAAGAAGACATTTTGTTTGATTTGACTTGCAACAACTTACTACTTTTTTCAGAAAACGAACAGTTTTGTCATATCTTGGAATTAAGCTATGATTCCCTGAGTTTTTCCCGTATCATGGTTAAATGGGGAACAAAATCTAGGACCATGGTAGGAGTATCTCTGCGATCGCCTATGGTATACTAATATCAGATATAAGCATTTCCAAGGAGGAATCATCTTTGAAAGTACTTCTTTATTTTGAAGGAGAAAAATTATTAGCTAAATCAGGTATCGGTCGCGCATTGGCCCATCAGCAACGAGCGCTGACATCTGTCGGGATTCCTTTTACTCTTGATAAAAATGATGAGGATTATGACATTCTTCACATCAACACGTATGGAATCAATAGTATGCATATGGTCAATAAAGCCAAAAGACAAGGAAAAAAAGTGATTTACCATGCCCATTCTACAGAAGAGGATTTTCGGAATTCATTTATCGGTTCAAATCAGCTTTCGCCATTATATAAAAAATATTTGATCAATCTTTATTCCAGAGCCGATCAATTGATCACCCCGACCCCTTATTCGAAAGAACTTTTGGAAGGGTATGGTATCCAAGTGCCGATCGAAGCGATCTCAAACGGGATCGATCTTGACAAATATCAGCCGGATCATGAGAAAGAAAAAGCCTTTCGTGAGTATTTTCAGCTTTTACCTGATCAAAAAGTCATTATATCGGTCGGCTTGTTTTTTGAACGAAAAGGCATTCTTGATTTTGTAGAGATAGCTAGACAATTGCCTGAATATACGTTTATCTGGTTTGGTCATACACCAATGATGACGATTCCTAAGCAGATTCGCGACCTTGTCAATGAAGACCATCCAGAAAATGTGCTGTTTCCCGGCTATATCAAAGGAGACATCATCGAAGGGGCATATTCAGCGGCTGATCTGTTCTTCTTTCCTTCCTATGAAGAAACAGAAGGGATCGTGGTCCTTGAGGCGTTAGCCAGCCACCAAAATGTGCTTGTTCGGGATATTCCAGTATATAAAGGGTGGCTAAGCAATGGGCACAATGCATACATGGAGAAAACCAATCAAGGGTTTATCGAGAAAATCAAAGGAATCGTAGATGGCACGTTGCCACAGTTAAGTGAAGCGGGTTATGAAACGGCCAAGCAAAAGAGTATTGATGAAATCGGATATGAGCTAAAAGAAGTTTATACAAAAGTGATGAATACGGAATAAAGAAACTAATGTAAAGTTTGGAGGTACCGTTTTGAAAATCGGATTTTTTACAGACACCTACTTCCCCCAGGTAAGTGGTGTGGCGACATCGATCAAGACATTGAAAGAAGAGCTTGAGAAAAAAGGCCATAAAGTGTATATCTTTACTACGACCGATCCCAATGCTGATCTAGACGAAGAAGATATCATTCGCATGCCAAGTGTCCCGTTTGTGTCCTTCAAAGATCGGCGAATCGTAGTGCGCGGCATGTTGTATGCCTATTTGATCGCCAAAGAGTTAGAGTTGGAATTGATCCATACCCATACCGAGTTTGGCTCTGGGATGTTAGGGAAAATGGTGGGGCGCAAATTGCAAATTCCTGTGATCCATACCTACCATACGATGTATGAAGACTACTTGCACTACATCGCCAATGGGAAGGTCTTACGGCCGTCTCACGTGAAATATCTTTCGCGGCTATTTGCCAACCACTCGACAGGTGTTGTTTGTCCAAGTGAACGAGTCATCGATACGCTGAGGGGGTATGGTGTGGTTTCACCGATGCGGATCATCCCCACAGGGATCGAAGTCGAGAAGTTTCGTCGACCGGACATTACATCTGAAATGAAAAAAGAATTGCGGGAGAAATTAGGCATCACTGAGGATCAACCCATGCTGCTTTCTCTCAGTCGTATTTCTTATGAAAAGAATATCCAAGCGATCATCGATGGAATGCCGGAAATTCTAACCAAGATTCCTGATGCGCAATTAGTGATCGTTGGGAAAGGTCCGCATAAAGAAAAATTAGAAGAAAAAGTGGTGGATATGGCGCTAACTGACCATGTTCAATTTGTCGGCGAAGTGGCGAATGATAAAGTGGCGATCTATTACCACGCTGCCGATTACTTCGTCAGTGCCTCCACTTCAGAAACACAAGGACTGACATACACGGAAGCAATGGCTGCTGGGACCCCATTAGTCGTTGAAGGCAATGATTACTTAAACACCTTGATCGATGATCCATCGTTAGGCGTCACCTTTGAGAGTGATCGGGATTTCGCAAAAGCATTTATTGATTATTATGAACAAAAGATTCCTGCTGATCCCGAAGTTCTTTCTAGGAAGATGTACGAGATCTCGGCATTACGCTTTGGTGAGTCGATGCTGTCTTTCTACCATGATATGGTTGCCTATTATGAAACCGAACGCATCGAGAAAGAAACCGAGCAGACGTTAGAAAAATTCAAAGTCAAATTAAAGGCTTTTCGCCGAACGATCGATTAAACAGAAAATTTTCGCAAGTTCATGTTTTAGCGTATACTAAAGACATGAACTTTTTTATTTTGGAGGGATCTGCATGAAATTAGGATTTATCGGTACTGGTGTCATGGGTCAAGCGATGGTTGGTCATCTCTTAGCTGCAGGACATACAGTGAATGTTTACAATCGGACGAAAGCAAAAACAGATGAACTCGTTGCGAATGGAGCAATTTGGTGTGACACCCCAACAGAAGTTGCATCAGAAAGTGAAATCATCTTTACAATGGTTGGGTATCCATCCGACGTTGAAGAAGTTTACTATGGGCCTCAAGGGATTTTTCAAACGGCTGTGACGGGCATAACATTGGTGGATTTTACCACCAGTACACCTGATTTGGCAGAACGAATCTATCAGACAGCGAAGGAAAAAGGTGCTGCGAGTATCGATGCGCCAGTTTCTGGTGGTGACCTTGGTGCCAAAAATGCCACGCTAACGATTATGGTTGGTGGCGATGAAGAAGCTTACCAACAAGTAAAACCACTTTTTGAAGTATTAGGAAAGACGTTTCAACTTCAAGGAGGGGCAGGAAAGGGTCAGCATACGAAAATGGCCAATCAGATCATGATTGCCGGAACCATGACGGGGATGACAGAAATGCTGGTCTATGCGAACCAAGCGGGTCTAGATTTACCACGAGTGATTGACACCCTTTCTGGCGGTGGTGCTGCCAATTGGTCCATGACGAATTACAGTCCACGTATCCTAAAAGAGGATTATTCACCAGGTTTTTTTGTCAAACATTTCATCAAAGATCTGGGGATCGCTCTGGATGAAGCCAAGAAGATGGGATTGGATTTGCCAAGCACCACTTTAGCTAAAAAATTGTATGATCAGTTGGCTGAAAAAGGCTATGAAAATGACGGAACGCAGGCGCTGATTAAACTTTGGTGGCAAGATGGAAAAAAATCTTAAAATGACAAAAAAAATACGAAAAATCAATGCAAGATAGAGGATGTTTTGATACAATATAACGGACAGAAAAAGGAGGCTTACGAATGAAAAGTTCGCAATTAGTCGCTATCATCAAACGTTTAGAAGCGATGGTCGAAGCGCAAGACAATGAAGTTCAAGTACGTCGTTTTGAAAAAGAAGGCGTCGAAAAATGTACCGTTACTTATGACAATTCGACAGAAACGTTTGAATTAACGGAAGCAGAATCAAGTCAATCTTATCAATTTGATAATGTTGATATTGTAGCCATGGAAATCTATGATTTGATCCAATAAGAATGAGTGGGACGTTCGTCGTCGCTTTCTCATTTCTATACAGCAAGCCTACTTGGGCTTGCTGTTTTTTATTTATCTGCTGCTTTTTCTTGGCGGTACAGGTGATTAAGGATGATCCCTAATGGATCGAGATCTTCCGGGGCTAAAGGCAGCGCAGCGCTTGATGGCGGAAGTGGCTGGAATGTTTCTTCGGGAGAAAGAATGTTTGTTTGGATCAACTTACCAAAGCTGACTTGATAGTATTTGAGTTGAGTCGTCTGTGATACTGGCTCCTCTAAGTCAAGGGGAATCGAAAAAATCACTTCCGGTTCTTGAATGAACTGATTGACCCTCACGATTTCTTGGTAAAAGCTTTCTGCTAAATGGATCTCTCGCTGCAGTACACTAGCTTGTTCAAACAATAAGTGATCAATCAGGTATGCCAAGCGTTTTTTAAGGAGTGAAAAACAGTCTGTCTTCTTTCCTGCAAAAAAACAGCCGATCTCTCGCCACTTCTCTTCCAAGGGATACGCCTCCATTTGAGGGAGTTGTTTACGTAAGGTTAATAGCGTCAGTTCGTTGACAGTCGGCAATTGAAACGTTTCTGACAATAATTGAAACAACACAGGCAATTTTTTGTTTGCCGAAAGGGGCCATAACTGCCAATTTGTGGTGTTTGAGTGATCGTGAAGCTATGATTCGTCAAATCAACAAAGCAATAGTTCGCTGAATGGTTCATTTGGCGGTTGTAGATAGGATGAAAAGCTTGGATCAAACGACATTCAAGTAATAGTGCATCCAATTCGGTATCTGTTTCGATGGTTTCAAAATCAACGACATTATAAACAAGTCGAAGTACCTTATTCGCATGCTGCTGGTTTTTTCGGAAGTAGGAAACGACACGCTGCTTCAATGATTTGGCTTTTCCCACATACAAGACTTCGTTGTGTTGATCTTTCATTAGATAAACGCCAGGCTTTTCAGGCAGTGCATTTGCTTTGTTTTTTAGAAACTCTTTGTTCGGATTCATCGATCGTTCCTCTCCTTCCTTCAAAGAGTAGCAGATGAGAGCGGAGAGAGCAACGTTTGCTGGCCATTGACAAGAAAAAAATAGGAATAGAGTGGAGACAACGCAATGATAAACTTTGACATTCAAAGGAAATTTCTCTATAACGGAAACAGATTATTTTGTCAACTCGCAGCTTTTAGAATCTTAGAAAATCAGTTCTCAAATAAAAATGTGCTTAAAAATAAAAAAAGTTCGAAAAAATTCTTGCATTTCTCAATAACTTCCGATATAGTTTGACTATCAAATGATTTGATTATCAAAGTATTCGGATGGTGAAGGTTATGGAACCCAATTTAGAAACAGTTAATGACTACTTAGTCAGCGTCTTTAATGACATCTTAGTGATTGAAGAATCTGAATTGAAAAAATCTCAATTCAAAGACCTTTCAATTACCGAAATGCATACCATCGAAGCCATCGGGATGTACAAAAAAAAGACCACGACTGAAGTTGCCAAAGAGCTTTCGATCACTGTTGGGACTTTGACCATCGCGATCAATCGTTTGGTGAAAAAAGAATATGTAGAACGGATTCGCAGTGAAGATGATCGGCGAGTCGTCAAACTAGGTTTGACGAAAAAAGGAAAACTCCTTTATCGTGTTCATCAGCATTTTCATCGTGAGATGGTGAAAGGTGTCTTGAGTCAGATGTCTCCTGAAGAGGAACAGGCACTGTTGAAAGCACTGAAAAATCTGCATGACTTTTTACAAGATTATAAGTGAGAATAATGGATGAATATGTTTGGAAAAATTACCGCGACTGCAAGTTATGTTCCAGAAAAAATCGTAACAAATGATGATCTATCAAATTTGATGGATACTTCAGATGAATGGATTCATTCTCGCACGGGAATCAAAAAAAGAAGAGTCGCTGTTGGCGAAAACACTTCTGACCTTTGTATTCGCGTCGCTCAAACGCTCTTGCAAGATGCTCAGCTTTCAGCAGAAAGTCTGGATTTTATCTTGGTAGCGACGATCACACCGGATTTCAATACACCGGCGGTTGCTTGCCAAGTCCAAGGGGCGATTGGGGCAGTCAATGCCTTTGCTTTTGATATCAGTGCAGCATGTGCTGGTTTCGTTTATGCATTGTCTATGGCTGAAAAACTGATTCGAACAGGCGCTAAAAAAGGATTGGTCATCGGTGGAGAAGTACTTTCAAAGGTCTTGGATTGGAACGACCGTTCGACGGCTGTTTTATTCGGAGATGGTGCCGGTGGTCTATTGCTGGAAGCATCTTCAGAGCAGCATTTGCTCAAAGAGTCTTTAAAAGCAGATGGGACGCGAGGCATGTCCTTAACATCTGGTTTTCGGACGAATGAGAATCCTTTTTCACAAAACGTTCCGGCGTATAGTGCTTGTATGCAAATGATTGGACGAGAAATCTTTGATTTTGCGACGCGTGATGTGGTCGCCTCGATCAATGATCTGATACAAGATGAAGCAATTGATTATTTTTTGCTTCACCAAGCAAATTCACGCATTTTAGACAAAGTTGCTCGCAAGCTGAAGCAACCCCGTGAGAAATTTTTGCAAAATATGCAAGATTATGGCAATACTTCGGCAGCCTCGATTCCGTTATTGCTAGATGAAGAAATCAAACGAGGTACACTGTCTCTTGGCAGTGGTCAAAAAGTGGTGTTCTCAGGTTTTGGCGGCGGATTGACATGGGGAACTATGTTAGCCACCTTATAACTTGTTCACGAAACAAAATTACTATTGAAAAACACATTGGAGGAATATACACATGGTATTCGAAAAAATTCAAGAAATCGTAGCAGAAGAATTAGGAAAAGAAAAAGAAGAAATCAAATTGAACACGAACATCCAAGAAGATTTAGAAGCAGACAGCTTAGATCTTTTCCAAATCATTAACGAGATCGAAGATGAATTCGATGTGAAGATCGAAACAGAAGATGGTATCACAACCGTTGAAGATCTAGTTAAATATGTAGAAAAACAACAAGCATAAAACAAAGGCTAGGCAGACAGCCTAGCCTTTCCTTTTTAAGAACGTGTTTTTGCTGATTCATAGACGAACTGCAAGAAGCCATGTTCTCCAACAACAACGAACAAAGTAATGAAGGAGTGCAAGATGAAGACAGCCTTTTTATTTAGCGGTCAAGGTGCACAGTACCCCAAAATGGGGGAAGAGCTCTATCACCAAGAAGCCATCGTTCGTGAGACGTTTGAACAATCCAGCA
Organism: Enterococcus sp. CR-Ec1; assembly: GCF_002850555.1. Classification (NCBI taxonomy): domain Bacteria; kingdom Bacillati; phylum Bacillota; class Bacilli; order Lactobacillales; family Enterococcaceae; genus Enterococcus; species Enterococcus sp. CR-Ec1. The sequence goes on along the minus strand of NZ_CP025223.1, from coordinate 2,123,992 downwards.
CTATTCTAGGATATGATATGGCCGAGTTATGCTTTACTGAAAACGAACGTTTAAACCAGACGGAATATACACAGCCTGCCATTTTAACAGTAAGCACGGCTTTTTGGCGACTTTTGGATGCGCAAGGAATCGAAGCAGATGCTGTTGCTGGCTTAAGTTTAGGTGAATATACAGCCTTAGTCGCTAGTGGTGCGCTTGATTTCCAGACCGCAGTCGCATTGGTGCAAAAGCGCGGTCGGTATATGGCAAGTGCGGCGCCTGCAGGTGTTGGGAAAATGGTCGCTGTGATGAACACACCCGCTGAAACGATTGAAGAAATCTGTAAAGAAGCAAGTCAAGTCGGGATCGTGACACCAGCGAATTACAATACGCCGCAGCAGATCGTTATTGGCGGTGAAGCGCCGGCAGTGGATAAAGCGGTGGAATTGTTACAAGCTGCTGGAACCAAACGGGTGATTCCTTTAAATGTCAGCGGTCCTTTCCATACTGCTTTGTTGGAACCGGCATCGCAGCAATTAGCACAGGAATTAGCTCAAATTACCTTTGATGAGTTGCAAGTACCTGTCATCAGCAATACGACCGCGCAGCCGATGCAGCAAGACCAAATCAAGGAACTGTTGACGTTGCAAGTGAAATCGCCAGTGCGTTTTTACGAAAGCATTGCGACACTGAAGGAACTTGGCATCCAACAAGTCATCGAGATCGGACCAGGAAAAGTATTGAGCGGTTTTATGAAGAAAATAGACAAAGAAATCCAGACTGCGCGTGTAGAAGATAGCCAAACGTTGGCAGATACACTAGCCCGATTCAACTAGGAGGAATTTATGGATCTGCAAAATAAAAACGTCTTTGTAACTGGTAGCTCGCGAGGGATCGGTTTTACTATCGCGGAAGCCTTTGCCAAAGAAGGAGCGAATATCGTTTTAAATGGACGAAAAGAAATTCCCCAGTCACTGATCGATCGCATCACCAGCTACGGCGTGAAATGTGTAGCAATCAATGGGGACATTTCTGATTTTGATCAAGCGGCAGCCATGCTTTCGGAAGCAGAAGCGGCAGTCGGACCGATCCACATTTTGGTCAATAATGCCGGGATCACGAATGACAAATTATTGTTGAGAATGAAACCGGAAGATTTTGATTCCGTGATCAAAATCAATTTGACTGGTACCTTCAATATGACGCAGCACGCGCTGAAAAAAATGATGAAGCTGCGAGAAGGCCGCATCATCAATTTGACGAGTGTGGTCGGCTTGACGGGAAATATCGGGCAAGCCAACTACGCGGCAAGTAAAGCCGGCGTGATCGGTTTTACGAAATCTGCCGCTCGTGAAGGTGCTGCTCGGGGGATTACCTGCAATGCGATCGCCCCAGGATTTATCGAAACAGAGATGACTGAGGTGCTGTCGGATAAAGTCAAAGAACAATCATTGGCAACTATTCCATTACAGCGTTTTGGTTCAACACAGGATGTTGCGCAAACAGCAGTCTTTTTAGCAAAAAGCCCCTACATCACTGGTCAGGTGATCAGTGTAGACGGCGGGATGGCAATGCAAGGGTAGGAGGAAGAATAGATGAATCGAGTAGTAGTTACAGGATACGGCGTCACTTCTCCAATCGGAAATGACCCAGAAACATTTTTAGCAAGTTTACAAAACGGGACCAACGGCATCGGCCCGATTACAAAATTTGATGCAGAAGCAACAGGGATCTCAGTTGCTGCTGAAGTCAAAGATTTTCCGTTAGAAAAGTACTTCGTTAAAAAAGATACGAAGCGGATGGATCTTTTTTCCATTTATGGAATTTATGCGGCCTTAGAAGCGATGGAAATGGCGAAGTTAGATACAGAAACCATTGATGTGGATCGTTTTGGCGTGATGGTTGGTTCGGGGATCGGCGGCTTGCCAACGATTCAAGACCAAGTGATTCGAATGCATGACAAAGGAGCAAATCGGGTATCACCAATGTTCGTACCGATGTCGATCGTAAATATGGTTGCCGGCAACATTGCGTTACGGGTAGGTGCGAAAGGCATTTGTACGACGACTGTTTCCGCCTGTGCTTCTGGTACCCATTCAATCGGTGAAGCTTTCCGAAACATCAAGCATGGCTATGCAGATGTCATGATCGCTGGTGGTTCAGAAGCGACGATCTGTGAAATCGGTATTGCTGGTTTTGCTTCTCTGACGGCGTTAACCACTGAATCAGACCCTGACAAAGCTTCCGTTCCGTTTGATAAAAATCGTAGTGGATTTGTCATGGGTGAAGGCGCTGGCGTCTTTATTTTAGAATCATTGGCGCATGCACAAAAACGTGGGGCAACGATTTTAGGTGAAGTCGTAGGATACGGTGCGAACTGTGATGCCTACCATATGACTGCGCCAAACCCTGATGGATCAGGTGCTGGAAAAGCAATGAAATTAGCGATGCAAGAAGCGGCGATTACCCCAGCTGAAGTTGGTTACATCAATGCCCACGGTACAAGCACGCCCGCCAATGACAGTGCAGAAGCGACATCGATCCAATACGGATTGGGCGAAGACTATAAAAAACCATATGTCAGCAGTACAAAGTCAATGACTGGTCATTTGCTTGGGGCGGCTGGTGGAATCGAAGCCATTGCTTCACTATTAGCATTACAACATCAATTTATTCCACCAACCATCAACGTGACAGAACAAGATCCTGAGATCGACTTGAACGTTGTTATCAATCAAAGCCAACCAGCAGAATTGACCTATGCCATGAGTAATTCACTTGGGTTTGGCGGTCATAATGCAGTGATCTTGCTGAAACGTTGGGAGGAAGCGTAATTGGAAACACATGAGATAAAAGAGCTGCTCAGCCAATTCGATCAATCGACGTTAACTGAGCTTCAATTAAAAAAAGAGACGTTTGAACTTTATTTTAATAAAAATACGACAAGTGGGCTACAAAATGCACAATCTACACCTGCGTCTGCTCCTGCAGCGAATGCTGCGCCAACTCCTGTTGTACCAACGCCTGCTGTCTCAGCGACACCTGACACAGTAGAAGCGGCGAAACCTGTCTTAGAGGGCAAAGAAGTTGTCTCGCCATTAGTGGGTGTCGTTTATTTGAAACCAAGTCCTGACAAAGATAACTTTAAGCAAATCGGCGATCACGTGAAAAAAGGCGATATTCTTTGTATCGTTGAAGCGATGAAAGTCATGAATGAAATCGTCAGCGACGTCGATGGCGAATTGGTTGAAGTCTTGGTTGAAAGCGAACAAATCGTTGAATTCAATCAACCATTATTCCGTGTGAAAGAAGGGTAAAGCAATGAGCGCATTAACGATTCAAGAAATCAAAGAAATCATCCCTCATCGTTATCCGATGCTTTTAGTGGATCGCGTTGAGGAGTTAGAAGAAGGCAAACGGGTCGTTGCGAAGAAAAACGTTACCATTAATGAGCCGTTTTTCCAAGGCCATTTTCCCCATGAACCAGTGATGCCTGGAGTATTGATCGTGGAAGCAATGGCGCAAGCAGGTGCTGTGGCATTATTGTCATTGGAAGACTTTCGTGGGAAAACTGCCTACTTTGGCGGTTTAGACAAAGCAAAATTCAGAAAAAAAGTAACACCAGGCGATACCTTGATCTTAGAAGTAGAAATAATCAAAGTAAAATCTGCAGCCGGCATCGGCAAAGGAATTGCCTATGTTGATGGGAAAAAAGTGGCGGAAGCAGAATTGACTTTCATGATTGGATAGGTGAGACATGTTTTCTAAAGTATTGATCGCAAACCGTGGCGAAATCGCCGTACGTATCATTCGCGCTTGTCGCGAATTAGGTATTCAAACGGTCGCCGTTTATTCAGAAGCAGATAAAGAAGCGTTGCACACAGAGCTTGCCGATGAAGCGATTTGTATCGGACCTGCCAAAGCAGCTGACTCTTATTTGAATGTACAGCAGATCCTAAGCGCTGCGATCGTCACAAAGGCTGAGGCGATCCATCCCGGCTTTGGCTTTCTTTCAGAGAATAGCCGCTTTGCTGCGATGTGCGAGGAATGCAATATCGTCTTTATTGGGCCAAAGAGTGAGACTATCGATGCAATGGGAAACAAAATCAATGCAAGACGCTTGATGATCGAAGCAGAAGTACCGGTCATTCCCGGAAGCAAAGGCGCGATTTCTGATGTGGAAGAAGCTTTAACGATCGCTGAAGAGATTGGTTACCCGGTCATGCTCAAAGCAGCAGCCGGCGGTGGCGGTAAAGGGATACGGAAAGTCGCCGATAAAGAAGCGTTACCACATCATTTTGCTTCGGCACAGCAAGAGGCGAAAGCGGCATTTGGCAACGATGAAATGTACATTGAAAAAATCATTTATCCTGCTCGACACATAGAAGTGCAAGTGTTAGGTGATTCTTTTGGTAATATTATCCACCTTGGTGAACGCGATTGCTCGCTGCAACGCAACAACCAAAAAGTGTTGGAAGAATCTCCTTCTGTGGTGATTTCTGAAAGCAAACGAGCAGAGCTAGGAGAAGCAGCGGTACGTGCCGCACAAGCGGTAGGGTATCGCAATGCCGGCACGATCGAGTTTTTAATGGCAGACACTGGGGCGTTTTATTTCATGGAAATGAACACTCGAATCCAAGTGGAACACCCCATCACTGAAATGGTGACTAACATTGATCTAGTCAAAAAACAACTCGAAGTTGCTAGTGGTGAACCGCTAGGCTTGACACAAGCAGACATCAAGATGACAGGTGCGGCAATCGAATGTCGGATCAATGCAGAAAATCCAGCCTTCAATTTTGCACCGTCACCAGGCAAGATCAACAATTTATTTCTGCCTGGTGGAGGCTTGGGTGTACGGGTAGACAGTGCCATGTATTCCGGCTATACGATCCCGCCTTATTATGATTCCATGATCGCTAAAGTGATCGTTCACGGCGAGAACCGTTTTGAAGCATTGATGAAAATGCAGCGGGCGTTAGCTGAATTAGTGACCGATGGTGTCATTACGAATGCAGAATTCCAAATGGACTTGATCAGTCACCCGAAAGTGATTGCGGGAGACTATACAACCGCCTTTTTACAAGAGGAATTTTTGCCAAATTGGACACCTGAACAATAGGAGGGAAGTTGAGTGGCTTTATTTAAGAAAAAAAACTACATTCGCATCAATCCTAATCGAGGTCAGCTGCCAACGAACGAACCAGTCGTCCCAGATAATCTTTGGGCGAAATGTCCTAGTTGCAAACGAACGCTTTATACGAAGGAGATGGGGGCAGAAAAAGTCTGTCCCCACTGCGGGTATAATTTCCGGATCAGCGCCTGGGAACGGATCGCTATCACGATTGATGAAAAAAGTTTTGAAGAATGGGACACAGATGTTACCACAAAAGATCCCCTTGATTTCCCAGGGTACCTGGATAAAGTCGCACAAATGCAAGAAAAAACTGGTTTGCATGAGGCTGTTCTAACGGGAGAAGCCAAAGTTCGAGGATTGCCGTTAGCAATCGGTGTCATGGATGCGAATTTCATCATGGGCAGTATGGGAACGGTCGTGGGGGAGAAAATCACCCGTTTGTTTGAACGTGCGATCGAAAAACAGCTACCAGTTGTTCTTTTTACCGCTTCGGGTGGGGCTCGGATGCAAGAAGGGATTTTGTCACTGATGCAAATGGCGAAGATCTCCGCGGCAGTAAAACGCCACAGTAAAGCTGGCTTGTTTTATCTAACGGTTTTAACGGACCCGACCACCGGTGGCGTTACCGCTAGTTTTGCGATGGAAGGGGATATCATCCTGGCAGAACCGCAAGCATTGATCGGTTTTGCTGGACGACGTGTGATTGAACAAACCATTCGTCAGGAACTACCTGAAGATTTTCAAAAGGCAGAGTTCCTGTTAGATCATGGCTTTGTCGATCAAATCGTTCCACGGACGAACTTGCGGGAGAAAATCTACCATTTGATTTCTTTGCATACGCGGAAAGGATGGAATCGCAATGACTAGAGCAGCCCACGAAATCGTTGAACTCGCTCGCAGCAAAGACCGCTTGACGGCACTGGATTACTTTGAAGGCATTTTTTCTGAGTTTGAAGAGTTTCATGGAGACCGTCTGTTTGGCGAAGATGAAGCCGTTGTTGGCGGGATAGCTTGTTTAGATGGCAAGCCAGTGACCGTGATCGGTATTCAAAAAGGCCGTAATCTACCTGAAAATTTACGCAGAAACTTTGGCTCACCACATCCTGAAGGCTATCGAAAAGCGTTACGCCTAATGAAGCAAGCAGAAAAATTTCAGCGACCTGTGGTCACATTGATCAATACAGCAGGGGCGTTTTGTGGTATTGGCGCGGAAGAACGGGGAGAAGGTGAAGCGATTGCCCGTAACTTGATGGAAATGTCCGATTTAACGGTGCCGATCTTGGCAATCATCATTGGTGAAGGCGGCAGCGGCGGTGCCTTAGCACTGGCATTAGGCGATGAGGTTTGGATGATGGAACATTCGATCTATGCCATTTTATCTCCCGAAGGCTTTGCTTCGATCCTATGGAAAGATGGTAGCCGGGCCAAAGAAGCTGCTGGTTTAATGAAGATCACTGCCCAAGAACTATTTGAATTAGGCGTTATTGAAAAAGTGATTGCTGAAACCCATGAAGAGGCCTTTTTACCGAAAGAGCAATTGATGGAACAGATGAAAGCGGCAATTTCAACGAAACTCGCTGAACTTTCTACGTTGCAAACAGAAGAATTGCTTGAGGCAAGGTATCAGCGTTTTCGCCGATTTTAACAACTAGGATATCCACTCTGATTAGAGAGAGGGTATCCTAGTATTTTTTTATTAAAAGTGTTATTGAATAAATCGTGCAAATGACGAAGTCTTTAGTTTAAAATTTAATTATTCTGTGCTATTATGTATATATTCTGAATATAAGAAGATTATATTGCATAAATATTTGTTTTGAAGAGGAGCGTTTTTAATGAAAAAATTATTTGGAGCACTTGTTGTATTGACGGGGATTTTGGTTTTAGGAGCTTGTGGAAATGGCGGCTCATCGAGTACTGGCAGTTCTAGTGCCAGCGGTTCGGCGGATAACCAATTGGAAGCCATCAAAGCAGCCGGTGTGTTGAATGTGGCAACTTCTGCTGACTTTGCCCCCTTTGAATTTCATGCCTTGATTGATGGCAAAGATACGATCGTGGGCGCAGATATCGATATGGTCAATGAGATCGCTGATCGTCTTGGTGTCGAAGTGAATATTTTGGACCTTGATTTCAATGCTGTCTTGACTGCTTTGCAACAAGGAAAAGCCGATATCGCTGTTTCAGGCATCTCAGCAACTGACGAACGTAAACAGACTTTTGATTTCACCGATAACTATTTTACACCAGAACAAAAAGTAGTTGTTAATAAAAACAATGAGTCGGCATTTGATTCAATCGAAAGCTTGTCTGGCAAAAAGGTGGGCGCTCAAAAAGGCTCGATCCAAGAAATGATCGTTCAAGACCAATTAGCGGATTCGCAATTGGTTTCCATCGCCAAAGTTCCGAATCTAGTCAATGAATTGAAACAAGGATCGATCGATGGTTTGGTGCTTGAAAGTGCGGTGGCTGAATCGTATGTTGCACAAAATGATGACCTCGTGATCACTGATGTAGCATTAGAAGCGTCTGAAGGCGATTCTTATGCAATTGCTTTACCTAAAGGGAGTACCGAACTACAAGAAGAGCTAAACAGTATTTTGAAAGAATTGATTGAAGATGGTACAATCGATGAGTATGTACAAAAGAACACAGATCTAGCCAACGAAAATGCGGCGCAATAGATAGAACGGAGTAGACACAATTATGGATTTATCCTTTTTAGCGATATATTACCCTTATTTTCTTTCTGGTGTGGTGATCACCATCGTGATCTCTATCATCACCGTGATCTTTGGAACGATTCTAGGGGTGATTTTTGCCCTAATGAAATTATCAAAAGTGACGCCTTTGCGCTGGTTTGCTAATGCGTATATTGAAGTCATCCGCGGCACACCAATGTTGGTGCAGATATTGATCGCTTTTGGTCTTTTGCAAGGCATGTTTGCCTTGCCGACAGTCTCGATCGGTGTGTTGAGTCTTGATTTTGGGCGGTTATTTCCTGGGATCATTGCGCTCTCGCTTAATTCTGGGGCATATGTTGCTGAGATCGTCCGAGGGGGAATCAATGCCGTTGATTACGGTCAAACAGAAGCGGCTGGTTCTTTAGGGCTGCGGCCTTTTCAAACGATGCGTTATGTCGTATTGCCACAAGCACTACGCAACATCTTGCCGCCACTAGGCAATGAATTTATCGTTTTGATCAAGGATTCCTCTTTGCTTTCAACGATCGGCATCTACGAGCTGATGAATAGTGCGCAGATCGTTGTCACCAGTTCTTTCCAACCATTAACGCCTTTCTATGTGGCGGCGGTCATTTATTTCATCTTGACGTTTACGACTTCGCGACTATTGAGTTTATGGGAAAAGAAACTAGGAAAAGGCTATCGTCGTTAAAAGGAGAAGACAAGCTATGATGTTAGATATTCAAGAGTTACACAAAACCTTTGGCAGCAATCAAGTGCTAAAAGGGATCACAACGACGATCGAGCAAGGAGAAGTCGTTGTGGTGATTGGACCATCTGGTTCAGGAAAAAGCACGTTCTTACGCTGTTTAAACTTACTAGAAGTACCGACAAGCGGAAAAATCTTTTTTGAAGGAACCGATATTACCGATCCAAAGAATGATTTGTATAAGATGCGGGAAAAAATGGGCATGGTTTTTCAAAATTTCAATCTTTTTCCGAATATGACGGTTTTAGAAAACATTACTTTGTCCCCGACGAAAGTCAAAAAGATAGCAAAACCAGCTGCTGAAACACTAGCAAAGCAACTATTGAATGATGTAGGTCTGCCTGATAAGGCAAACTCCTATCCACAAAGTCTATCTGGTGGACAAATGCAACGGATCGCTATTGCACGTGCCTTGGCGATGGAACCGGATGTGATGCTCTTTGATGAACCGACTTCTGCGTTAGACCCTGAAATGGTTGGCGAAGTATTGTCCGTTATGCAGCGTTTGGCTCAGCAAGGAATGACGATGGTCATCGTCACTCATGAAATGGGCTTTGCGAAGGAAGTCGCGGATCGGATTTTATTTATGGATCAGGGAATCATTATGGAGGAAGGAACGCCAGAACAGCTCTTTGATCATCCGAAAAACCCGAGAACCATTGATTTTTTAAGTAAAGTATTGTAAAATGCGAGAAGCTCGCAGTTGCAAATGACAATTTTGGACTTTTTCTAAGCATCCTTTCAGTAAAAGGATGCTTTTTTGACGGAAAAAAAGAATACTTTAAAGAAGTGATGGAACAAACTGTTGTTTCGACACCTTCGTTTTTCAGTTCTTTTACAAGAAACCTGCAGAAACTAGCGCACTTGCTAGTATTCAAAAAGATTCTATTGTATAATTACAGGTTGAAGAGGTCTGATCCTTTTAGAAACTGCCTGCTTGCTTGTCAACAGCTAGTACGGTTTCTTTTTAAAGATCGACTATGTGGATCGATGACTAGTCGCCGACTTTTAACATGCGAAGAAATCAGATAGTAAAGGAGATTCTATGTTTTCAAATTATAAACCGACTTGGATGGTCGATGCGATTTATAAAATCACCCCTAGCCAACTAAAGGCACAGGGGATCAAAGGGATTTTGACCGATCTTGATAATACCTTGATTGCTTGGAATAATCCTGATGGAACTGAAGAATTAAAAAACTGGTTATTGGAAATGAAAAACGCTGGCATACCGGTGATTGTCGTTTCTAACAACAATAGTGAACGCGTGGCACGGGCTGTTGCGCCTTTTGGTTTAAAGTACGTACACCGCGCATTAAAACCTTTTTCAAGAGGGATCAAACAAGGGTATCAGCAATTAGGCTTGAAAAAAGAAGAGGTTGTCATGATCGGCGATCAGATTATGACGGATGTACGAGGTGCCAATCGTGCTGGTGTTCGCAGCATTCTAGTGAAACCAGTGATACCAACGGATTCTTGGAAAACCCAGTTTAATCGAGCAGCAGAAAGAAAAATCATGAACTATTTATTGAAACACAACCCAGAGTTAAAATGGCGTGGAGGAATTTAATATGACAGAAGGAATCGAAGAAATTCACTGTATCGGCTGCGGGGCATTGATTCAAACAACAAATCCTAACGAATTGGGGTACACCCCGCAATCTGCATTAGAAAAAGGACTTGAATCAGGAGAAGTCTATTGTCAACGCTGCTTCCGCTTGCGCCATTACAATGAGATCCAAGATGTCGCGCTGACAGACGATGATTTCCTACGTTTGCTGAATGAAATCGGGGAAAAAGACGCCTTGATCGTTAATGTCGTCGATATTTTTGACTTTAATGGTTCATTGATCCCAGGACTGCACCGCTTTGTTGGTGATAATCCTGTTTTATTAGTGGGCAACAAGGTGGATATTTTACCGAAATCTTTGAAAAAATCGAAAATGACCCAATGGATGAAGGAACGGGCTTACGAAGTCGGTTTAAGACCCGTCGATGTATTGTTGACGAGTGCCAAGAAACCGGGTGAAACCCAAGCGTTGCTACAAGCGATCGAAACGTATCGTGAAGGTCGTGATGTGTATGTGGTTGGTGTGACGAATGTTGGAAAATCAACATTGATCAATCAAATCATCAAACAAACAGCAGGGATCAACGAGCTGATCACCACTTCGCGATTCCCTGGAACTACATTGGATAAAATTGAGATTCCATTGGACGACGGGCACTTTTTGATCGACACACCAGGAATCATTCATCGTCATCAAATGGCACACTATTTAGGTAAAAAAGATCTGAAAATCGTGGCACCAGCCAAAGAAATTAAACCGAAAGTGTATCAATTGAACCCTGAACAAACCTTGTTCTTAGGGGGACTTGCCCGTTTTGATTTCATACAAGGAGAACGAAGTTCGTTTGTTGCCTATGTAGCGAATGATGTAGCGATCCATCGGACCAAATTAAGTAAAGCCGATGAATTTTATGAGAAACATGTTGGTGGGCTGCTGCAGCCGCCACGAGCAGATGAAGTGGCGGATTTTCCTGAACTCGTCCGTTTCGAATTTTCAATCAAAGAAAAAACCGATATCGTTTTTGCTGGACTTGGCTGGATCACGATCACCAAACCATGTGTCATCGCCGGGTGGGCGCCAAAAGGTGTCGATGTGCTTAGACGTAAAGCATTAGTATAAGGAAGAAGGAAGATTATGGACTTACGAGGAAAACAAAAAAGATTTTTACGAAGTGAAGCGCACCATCTAAACCCGATTTTTCAAATCGGCAAATGCGGCTTGAATGACGCGATGGTGTCGCAAATTGAAGAAGCACTAGAAAAACGGGAATTGATCAAAGTCTCATTACTCCAAAATACCGATGAGGTTGCTGACGAAGCAGCTGAAACGATCCGTGAGAAAGTTGGCTGTGAAGTGGTTCAGATCATCGGACGAGTGATCGTTTTATTCAAACCGTCTAGTAAAGAAAAATACCAAACAATTTCAAGCAAAGTTCGTTCAATTTAGGAGGGAGAAGGCATGCAAGGACAAACATTTGGAAAGGTACAAACGGTTTTAGAGACACAAACACAAGAACTTGTACCGAAAAAGCAAGTGGGCATTCTTGGTGGAAATTTTAATCCAGTACACTACGCACATCTGGTCATGGGTGAGCAAGTAGGGCAAGCATTGGGGCTGGATAAAGTTTATTTCATGCCTGAGTATTTACCGCCTCATGTTGATGAGAAAAAGACAATCCCCGCTGAGCATCGTTTAGCGATGTTGAAGTTGGCGGTCGCCGATAATCCGCGATTTGCTGTAGAGACCATTGAGTTGGAACGAAAAGGTAAGAGTTATACGGTTGATACGATGCGGGAATTGACAGCTAAGAATCCAGATACTAATTATTATTTTATCATTGGCGGGGATATGGTGAACTATTTACCAAAATGGCATCAAATCGATGAGCTGATGGAATTGGTAACTTTTGTGGGGGTTCGCCGCCCGGAAGTGCCGATCGATAGCCCATACCCGATTATTTGGATCGATATTCCTCTAATGGATGTCAGCTCAACAACAATTCGTAAAAAAGTGCAACAAAGTTGTTCGGTTCGCTACTTATTGCCAGATAATGTGTTACACTATATTCAAGAAAAGGGGTTGTACTTGGATGAAGAGTGAACACTACACACAAGCAGAACGGGAACTTTTGATGCAAAAGGTCCAAATGCAGATGAGTCAAAAGCGCTTTGAGCATGTGTTGGGTGTCGAAAAAACGGCCGTTGCCCTTGCGGAAAAATATGGTGCTTCACCGGTCAAAGCCAGCATCGCTGCTTTGACGCATGATTATGCGAAGGAACGCAGCGATGAAGAATTTCAATTAGTCATTCGTAGAGACGGATTTGAATTGGATCTCTTGAACTGGAACAATGCTATCTGGCATGGACTCGTCGGTGCTGATTTCGTTCAACGAGAATTAGAAATCGATGACGAAGAAATCTTACAAGCGATCCGTTTGCACACAACCGGAGCTGCCAAGATGAGCCTACTAGATAAAATCATCTATGTAGCAGATTATATCGAACCCGGGCGTACGTTTCCTGGAGTCGTTGAGGCTAGGGAAATCGCAATGATCGACTTAGATGCCGCTGTTGCTTACGAAACGAAACATACCTTGCTTCATTTGATCGAAACAGAAGCAGTTATCTACCCAAAAACGATCGAAACCTACAATTTTTGGGTAGCCAAATATAGGAGGGAATTACCATAGATAGTCAGAAAATATTAGAAATTGCTGTAAAAGCCGCCGATTCAAAAAATGCCGAAGATATTATGGCATTAGATGTGCGGGAAATCTCTTTGCTAGCAGATTACTTTGTGATCTGTTCAGGAAATAGTGAACGTCAAATCAATGCGATCATTGATGAAGTCATCGATAAAGAAGAAGAAAGTCAAGTATCTGTTCGCCGTGTCGAAGGAAAAGATGGTGGAAAATGGGTCTTGATCGACTTAGGTGACGTAATCGTTCACGTATTCAGTGCCTCAGAACGTGCTTTTTACAACCTAGAAAAATTATGGTCTGATGCGCCGCTTGTGGATCTTAATGAATGGGTCGTGGCGTAATGGCTTACGAAACCTTCGCATTTGTCTATGACGAAGTAATGGATTCCAGTCTCTATAAAAAGTGGCTGGATTTTTCTTGTCGTCATTTAGGAAAAAGAAAACAGCTGTTAGAATTGGCTTGTGGAACCGGTGCGTTAGCCGTTGAATTTGCCAAGGCTGGGTTTGATGTGACTGGGTTAGATCTTTCAGAAGAGATGCTGATGATCGCTAGTCAACGGGCTGAAAAAGAAGAGGCGGCTGTGCAATTTGTTGCGGGTGACATGCTGGATCTCGTAGATATTGGCACCTATCAAGCTATTACTTGCTATTCTGACTCCCTTTGCTACATGGAAGACGAGCAGAGTGTGCAGCAAGTTTTTGATGGTGTTTACAGTTGTTTAGAAGAAGATGGCGTCTTTTTATTTGATGTGCATTCCTTATATCAAATCAATGAAGTGTTTCCTGATTATAGCTACCATTACCAGACGGATGAATTTGCCTTTCTTTGGGAAAGCTATCAAGGAGAAAAAGACCATAGCATTGAACATTTCTTGACCTTTTTTGTTGCACAAGAGAATGGGTTGTTTGAACGCTTAGATGAGCTTCATCAAGAAAGAACCTATCCTCTCGAAAGCTATTTAAGAATGTTAGAAAATGCTGGTTTTGCTAATGTTGAATGCTACGCTGATTTTATCGATACAAAACCAAATGAAAAAAGCCGTCGCTGGTTTTTTGTCTGCCATAAGTAACCGTTATGTAAAACAGGAGGGATGTCGATGAAGGCTTGCGGACTAGTCGTAGAATATAACCCTTTTCACCATGGCCACCAATACCATGTGGACAAAGCCAGGCAAGAAACCAACGCTGATGTCATTGTAGCCGTGATGAGTGGGAATTTTTTACAGCGTGGCGAACCAGCAATCATCGATAAATGGCAACGAGCCCAAGCGGCATTGCAAAATGGCGTCGATTTGGTCGTTGAACTGCCATCCGCTTGGGCCGTCCAGTCTGCTGATTTTTTTGCAGCGGGAGCGATTAGGATCTTACAAAATCTGCAATGTGATTCTTTGTGTTTTGGTACAGATGCGAAACAACCCTTTGACTATGCAAAGTTCGCTCAGTTTGAAAAAGAAAATCAGCGGATGATCGATGACGCATTTCAACGCATAGCTAGGCAAAATGCTACCTATAGTCAAAAAATGAGTATGGTCCTCAGTGAGCTTTATCCTGAGTACCATGCAGAAAGAGACCAGCCGAATCATCTGTTGGGTATGGCGTATGCACGGGAAGTGTTGTGTTATGAAAAACCAATGAGGCTTGTTCCCATTCAACGAATTGCGGCCTCTTATCATTCAGAACAATTTAAGCATCCAACGATCGCTAGTGCCACAGCCATTCGTCAAGGACTCAAACAAGGTGAAGCTGTTGTGGATTTTGTTCCTGAAGCAACACAAAAATTTCTTTCGCAAAAAACAGTCGACTGGGAAGCCTTTTGGCCGTATCTTCAATACCAGATCATTTCTGCCCCCCTCGAAAAATTAGCTGCTATTTACCAGATGGAAGAAGGACTAGAATATCGACTAAAACAATATGTGACTGCGGCGGATTCGTTTGCAGATTTTATCAAGTTGTTAAAGACAAAACGCTATACCCAAACGAGACTGCAGCGTCTTGCTTGTTATGTATTGTTCCAAGTGACAAAAGCTGAAATGAGGGAAGCCCAAGCACATCCTTTTATTCGAGTCTTAGGCTATACAAAGCAAGGGCAGCAATATTTAAAAGAAGTCAAAAAAGAGCTGACCCTGCCGCTGATCGCTAAATTCGGTAAGAAAGAAGCACAGCGCTACGGCTTGTCATTGCGGATCGACCAGATTTATCAGCAAGGGAATGCTCAAATCTCAGAACAAAATTTTCGAAGAATTCCGCTTTTTATTGATAAATAAGTGAAAATTGCTTCACAGAACGCCATTTGACAAGTATAATGAATAAGGATTTTTAAAAACAAGAAAGCGAAGTGAAATCATGGGTCGTAAATGGGCAAATATCGTAGCGAAAAAAACTGCTAAAGATGCAAACAATAGCCGAGTTTATGCAAAATTTGGAATCGAAATCTACGCAGCAGCAAAATCGGGTGATCCTGATCCTCACGCGAACCAAAAATTACGCTTTGTTATCGAACGTGCGAAAACCTACAATGTGCCAAAACACATTATTGACCGTGCGATTGAAAAAGCCAAAGGTTCTGGCGATGAACAATACTCAGAACTTCGATATGAAGGATTTGGACCAAATGGATCAATGGTGATCGTCGATACTTTGACAAACAACGTCAACCGTACCGCAGCCGATGTTCGGGCCGCTTTTGGTAAAAACGGCGGGAATATGGGTGTTTCTGGGGCAGTTGCTTATATGTTTGATAACACAGCATTATTTGGCTTTGCTGGTGACGATGCCGATGAGATCTTAGAATACTTGATGGACAAAGAGATCGATGTTCGTGATGTTGTTGAAGAAGATGGACAAATTATCGTTCACGGTGAACCAAGTGACTTCCATGCCATTCAGGAAGCCTTGAAAGAAAAAGGAATCACCGAATTTTCAATTGCTGAAATGCAAATGATTCCTCAAAATGAAGTAACCTTAACTGGCGATGATCTAGAAAAATTCGAAAAAATGATCGATGTATTAGAAGATCTTGAAGATGTTCAAAATGTCTATCACAATGTTGATATCGAGTAGCATCATTGATTTAACAACTCTATTGGAAGGTTCATCGTATCGATTCTTCAAGCAGGGGGCAATGGAGGGGCAAGGTTATCCTTGCTCTTTTTCTTTTGCATTCAGCTTGTCTATTAAATCTTGCTCCACTTTTTTAGTAACATGGGTATATATCTTCAAGGTAGTCAAAGGGTTAACCTGACCTACTCGAGACATAATTGCTTTCTGATTTATTCCCATCTCTGCTAATAAAGAAATATGGGTATGGCGAAAAATATGTGTTGATAATCGTTTATTTAATTTACCTTGTTCTTTTAACTTTGCAGTTAGATTTCGCAAAACTCTGTTCATGCTAAAAGGAGGTACCGAATCTCCATTTGGTGCTGCTAGAATGAAACCCATGTCATTATATTTAGAATTTATTGCTTTGTTTAATTCATTTTGACTGATCCATTTATCAATAATCACTTTTGTTTCATTACTTATCGGAATTTTTCTGTTTGAAAAGACATTTTTCGGACTTGTTGTCAATCCGTCTTGTGCTTTTGAGTAGTTATAGAATAGCGTTTTGTTAACATCAAGTGTAGTACCGTCATAATCTTCAATTTTGAGAGCAGCAAGCTCGCCGTATCGTAAACCTGTTTTAGATAGAACCTCTGCGATTTCAGCATATTGCGAAGCGCACGAACTATGTTTTAAATTTCTTAATTCACCTATTACTAATTCAAGTTCGTCTGGTTCTAAATATTTTTGAGTTACTTTTTCGTGTTCTTCAATAGTGGTTTTTTTACGTTCTATTTTTACATCCTTAACTATATTATGTTCTACTAAGCCAACTTGTTTAGCATATTCGAACATATTTCTAAAAAGGGACCTAATAGCATCGGTGTAAGAATGAGAGTAGTTTTCCTTATAATAGAATTCATTTAAAAACTTTTGTATATAGCTTGAAGTAAGGTTGTTAATCAGAACAGATGTATCCATTCTTAATTCAACTGCTTTGTATAAGCTAACGCTTGTCAAATAAGTTTGTTCTTTGACCTTCTGTTTATAAATTTCAATCCATTCTTCATACAAATTTGCTAAGGTCACTTTGTGTTCGTTTGGGTTACTGATCTTAGCATTTATTTTTTCTTGTAATTCCATCATCGCTTGTTTTTTAGCTTGATTGGATTTTGATGTCAGTGTAACAGATACACGTTTAAGTTTTTCCGTGTAGGGGTCCTTGTACCTTTCAAAGTATTTGTATTTTCCATTTGGTAATTCTTCCATCCACATGACTTTCACTCCCATTTCGTGATAAAATAGGCATAACAAATAAGCCTATAGTTTATTTTGTTTGAGCACGCTCTCGCTTTGGTTGGTGGGGCGTGTTTTTTTATTTTGTTTCGAACGTTGTATGACAATTAGTACAAAGCCATTCGTTCTTTCCTTTTTTACCTGCAAAACCTGCCAACGTACCAATCCCACCTGTTAATGCGGCACCGCCGACCGCCTTACCAACTGAGAATCCTTTTTTATTATTTTGCATGAACTGTACATCTCTAGAGTGGCAAGTAGGGCACTTTATAACTTTTTTATTTTCTTTTTTTGCTGCTGATTGGGCGCTCAACTTATTGTATTCTTCGCGTCCGCTCTCACTCCATTTTTCCCATCTTTCATGAAAGTCTTCACTCCGAGTTGCTAAAAACAAAGAACCTGCTGAAAGTGCTAATATAAATAGCATCTCAATATCAGCAAAGGCATCCCAAAGGTAACCAAAATACAGATAAGCTCCTAACATGACGATCGATAATACCAAAAATCTTCTTTTGTTCTTTTTTGCTCTGTTCATCTTTCTAATTCCTCCTGATAAGTTTTTTCGTTAAAAATTATTTAGTTCTATTAAATCACCACTTTAAATACATAATCATTATTTTAAAATAAAACATATATTTAATTAAATGTTTTATGAAATTTAAATAATTAAAGCGTTTAAAATTATACGTTTAAAAAAATACGAACATATGTTCTTTGTTGGTTAAAAAAATAAATAGCCCTTTTGTTCATCGTCGATATGCTGGGCCATAAAATTTTTTACTATTGGTTCATATTTAAAATCTAAATCATAGCTTTCTAAAAAATTTATGCTGTTGAACGCTTCAGGTGAAAAATCAGGATCATAAAGACGAGTTTCAATCATTTGTTCGATCATAAATTCTTCAGCCTCTTGTTCCATTTTTGATCGTAAAGAAAAGGTTAAATTATATAATTCATAATTCCTCATATGTTTAGCTGCATGTCCTAGTTCATGTAAGAGAGTAACTTTTTCTTTTCTTTCTGACAAAGATGAATCAAGGACTATGGTGTTGATGGCCGCGATGTAATGACCATCAGCATCCATTTTCTCCTTCTGAACAACAGAAACATTTAATTGTGAAATGATATCATTGATTTTTGCATCCATATAACACACCTACTTAGCATCATTTTTATTTTTAATATATGCCTCGATAATTCCAGTTAAAATTTGCCTGTCGTTATCGGTAAGAGGTTTACCATCGCTGCTCATGACTGAAGCCAAGGCTTCTTCAACTGTGAGATTTTTAGGTGCTTCTGTTTTGTATTCTGGACTGTCTGTTCGACCCAAAAGATAGTCCACAGACACATTGAAATAGTCAGCTATTTCTTGTAGTTTGTCCGCGGAAGGTTGTTTGCCACTTTTTAATGAATAAAAATAATTTTCGCTATAACCCAAGTCATTTGTCACTTGTTTAATTGTTTTGGATCGATTTTTTGTAAGATTTTTTATTCTTTCAAAGACTGTCATATCAATGATTCTCCTTGTTTCTTACAATAAAACAATAAAAAAGTGTAGTTTTTCGTTTACAAAATAAACACTATAGTGTAGTATTGTTCTTGTAAGTTAGTTCGATAGAAAAAAGCAAACTAAAAACAGACCTTTAAAGCATAAGTTTGGCGACCCATTGCGATTATTAGGCGTTTTGTAGGCTTATTTAACTATAATTATATACTACACTATAGTATAGTTGCCAGTCAATGACTTTTCGAACTAACTTACGAATATTTCTGAAAGGAGATGTTTGGTTTGCCAGATACAGCAGTAAGCCGCCAAAAGATTCGTGATTACTTTGAGTCAAAGGGGATTTCGCTCATTAGCGTGGCAACGTATTTCAACATCCACAAGCAAGACTTAAATGATTATCTATCTGGAAAGAATCAGAGTAAAAAAGCTCACGATACACTGACGGCGATTATTGAGTATTACAAGATCAGATAAGAGGGAAGGGAGATAGGTGAGTAGCATGCAGATCACAGTTGCTAAGACGATTGAAGTTCCTCAAGCTTGGATGGCTAAGGATGAGGCAATCATTTATTTTGGCTATCAAAAGCACAAAGCTCTATTTCAAAAGCTACTGCGAGAGTTCAAAGAGCATGAGGACTATAAAGAAGGTTACCGGTTACCCACGTATGGTTTGCCAATCGTTAAAGTCCAGTTGTTCGATGAGTTTCTGCTGTGGCGAGATCAGAACAAGTTTAAACGAAAAAGGCAAGTATAGGAGGAAGTATATGCGAAGAATCTACTGGCTTAGACGTACAGCGTTTTTGCTTACTGTTTTTGCGATGGGAACCTTGGTTGCAGGAGAAATCCCCACGTGGGTAAAAATCCTATATCCCACAGCCGTGATGATTTGGTTGATTGTATATGATGATGCGATCTTTGAGCATCGCTCTCGGAGGTGGAAAGAATAATGACTAAATCAGAAATTTTAGATTTACTTTATCGGACAATTGATTGGAAGGAATGTTATTACGAAGCTCAAGCATTGATTGAAGGTAGAACAAAATAAGGAGGGGGAAAATTGAAAGCTTGGACCACAAAGGAATTGGCGTATGTCCGAAAGAACGCATTACTAGCCGAAACAAATGAAGTTATAAATTCCGAACAACTTGCAAAGAAACTAGGCCGAACAGTTTCAGCAATTATGAAAAAAATTTCTCAAATGAGAAAAGATGGACAGTTACCACCAGTAAAAAGAGAACTGGCTTTTGAGAGTAACGGTAGACCATGGACAGCGACAGAAGAAAAGCGATTGATCGCGATGCATAAGCAAGGGGCTTCGTATGTTGAAATTGGAGAAGCGCTAGGGCGATCAAAGGGATCTTGCTCTAATAAAGTTTCAAAATTGCAAGCAGCAGGGAAGATAAAAAAGAAACGAGTTGAGCAATGGACCAGTGAACAGGTTCAAACATTATTAGATCATGTAACATTTGATCAAAACGGCTATGTATCGAATTATATGGAATTATCTAGAGTCACAGGTAAACAGTATGCTCAGGTTGTGCATAAAGTTAATAATTTGAGGAAGGAAGGAGAAATTGGCACACGACCTATTGAAGGAACGACAAGCATCAAGGCAAAAGAGTCAATGCAAAAATTCAATGATGCTCGATTTGCTCAATACGAGAGAAAGGAGGACGCGCAATTGGAACAACCAATACAAGAAAAACGCGTAAGTGCTGGATCACTCAGCATCGAATCCAAGGAAGAACGAGTAATCCATACTGTAGTGGTTTTTGCAGGCGTAGAAACTCACACTTATTTTTCAGCTGATGGAACCAAAATTGTGGAATTACAAAAAGGGAGGGATGAATAGATGCCGAAGTACAGAACGAAAGAAGGCTATACGATAGACGACAAAGGAAATAAGGTTATGTCGATCACGCCATCTATCTTCGTCGGTACAGCAGAATCAGAAGATGGGGAAAAGATTCAAGTGCTTACAACGTGGGGACAATCACCGATGGTCGAGTTTGAAGACGGATCGCAGGTTGTTTGGTCATGGAACGAATTAATCAACGAAGCGATTGAGCTAAAAACACAAGAAGAGCCTACCTCGTCTGCCAACGAAGTAAGCCAATAAAAACAAACTATTCAAGGAGATTATACCATGATAAACGAAAAAATTACACAACTGATCAATGATTTGGCAATAGAATGCAAGGAAAACGACGTTACTTTGTCACTTGGAGCTTTCGGTGAAGATGGAAAAGGACCGATGGTTCAGGTTGGGTCAAATGCGAGAATTGAGGCATCAATTGCTCATCAGCAAGAACAATGGGAAAAGAACCTCAAAGAATGCGGTTGTATCGGCTGCAGATTTCGACTTGAGAAACTGAATCATGATGAACCAGATATTGATATCGAAGACGATATTCAATCAATTCTGAGTGTCATTGCTGATCATTTAAACGAAGCAGTGGGAGGTATGGTTGATGGCAGTGAAGATAAACAAGCTTGAAATCGAAAACGTCAAACGTGTCAAAGCAGTAAAAATTGAACCCAATGCGAGCGGATTAACCATCGTGGGTGGAAACAATAACCAAGGCAAAACTAGCGTCATTGATGCTATCGCTTGGGGACTTGGCGGTAATAAATACAGACCAAGCCAAGCGCATCGTGAGGGGTCAGTCACACCACCACATCTTCATATTGTCATGAACAATGGGCTAGTCGTTGAGCGTAAGGGGAAAAATTCTGATTTGAAGGTCATTGACCCAAATGGAGAGAAAGCTGGTCAGAACTTATTAAATAGCTTTGTCGAAGAGTTGGCCATCGATCTACCGAAATTCATGGATTCGTCAAGTAAGGAAAAAGCAAATATACTCCTGCAGATTATTGGTGTGGGTGATCAACTGTTTGAATTAGAACGCAAAGAGCAAGAAATCTACAATAAACGCCATGCAATTGGTCAGATTGCTGATCAAAAGGAAAAGTTTGCGGCTGAACAACCTTACTTTCCAGATGCTCCAAAGGAACTGATCTCTGTTTCTGATTTGGTAGCCAAGCAACAAGAAATCCTCGCAAGAAACGGAGAAAATCAACAAAAACGTAATCAGGTCAATCAAATTTCTTTTCAGTTGGAGCAGTCCAAATCAAACATCCAAGCGATCAACTTGAGGATTGAAGAACTTCAAGCACAACTGCAGAAAGAACAAATCGAGTTCGACCGACTATCAAAAGACTTCGCAACAGCGCAAAAGACTGCTGAAAACTTGCAAGATGAATCGACACAAGAATTGCAACAAAACATTGCAGAAGTGGATGAGATCAATCGACGAGTCCGAGCGAATCTTGACAAGGACAAAGCCGAAGAAGATGCCAAAGACTACAAGAATCAGTACGACGTGCTCACAAATGATATCACAGCGATACGTGAAGAAAAGAGCTCTTTACTAACGAATGCGAAATTACCACTTCAAGGGCTTTCTGTGGCTGATGGTGAGTTGATCTATAACGGTCAAAAATGGGATAACATGTCCGGATCTGATCAGTTAAAAGTATCAACGGCGATCGTCCGGAAATTAAAACCGGATTGCGGCTTCATCCTATTGGATAAGTTGGAGCAGATGGACATGGTCACGTTGAACGAGTTTGGCCAGTGGCTGGAACAAGAAGGCTTACAAGCCATTGCAACTCGCGTTTCAACAGGGGACGAGTGCGAGATCATTATCGAAGACGGCTATGTGACCGAGAATAAGCTAGCACCGTCTGAGGGCGGACCTACACCTCAGCAATCACCACAACCTAAGTGGAAGGAAGGAGAATTTTAATGAATATTACGAAAGGTGTCATTGCAAGGGCACAAAAGGTCGTGATTTATGGACCGGAAGGGATCGGGAAATCTACACTGGCTGCTCAGTTTCCTAATCCATTATTTATTGATACGGAAGGCAGTACCGACAATATGGACGTTGCACGTTTGGATAAACCTAGAAGCTGGTCGATGCTTTTACAGCAAATCGATTTCGTGAAACAAACGATGCCCTGTGCGACTTTAATCATTGATACTGCAGATTGGGCAGAACGTTTATGCATCGAGCATATTTGTTCACAATTCGGTAAAAAGGGAATTGAAGATTTTGGCTATGGAAATGGGTACACGTATCTTGCTGAAGAGTTCGGTCGTTTGCTGAATAAGTTATCTGATCTCAAAGACATTGGCGTGAATGTTGTATTAACCGCACATGCCCAAATCCGTAAATTTGAACAGCCAGATGAAATGGGAGCTTATGATCGGTGGGAACTGAAGCTGGGTAACAAAAAGACCTTAGCTACAACGGCACCTTTAACTAAAGAGTGGGCGGATATGGTTTTATTCTGCAATTACAAAACGATGTCTGTCGCTTCCGATGACAAAGGAAAAAAATTCAAAGCACAAGGCGGAAAGCGTGTCATGCATACAACGCATCATCCAGCTTGGGATGCCAAGAACCGATTTGGCTTGCCAGATGAGTTGGATATGGGCTTTGCAGGAATTGCGCACATTTTCGCGTCTCAGAAAGCACCACAGGTAACGGAAAATACACCAGCAGCGGTTGAAACGCCAGTAACCGAACCAGAAACGGTTCAAGAAACGCAACCAGTAACAACGGAACCAAATTTTGATCGAGAGCCAGACGATTATGCAGGGATTCCACAACAACTCATTGATTTGATGAAAACAAACAATGTCATTCCTGCAGAAATCATGGCTGCGACAGAATCCAAAGGGTATTATCCGACAGGCACACCGATTCAAAACTATGATCCGGGATACATTGATGGCGTGTTAGTTGCTGCATGGCCACAAGTATTTACTATGATTCAAGAAATTCGAAAAAACCAACAATTTTAGGAGGAACGATCAATGACACAACAATTTCAACAAGAACGAGAATTAGGCTGGGATGACACGATTGTCCAAGACAGTGAGTTTGTACTACTAGAACCGGGAGAATACTGGTTTACAGTAGAAAAATTTGAACGAGCACGTCATACTCCAAATCCAAATTCAAGAAGTCAAAATCCTTTGCCAGCGTGTAATAAAGCAATTTTGACATTAAAAATTGAGACTCGAACAGGGGAAACAAAGACCGTAAAGCATAATCTATTTTTGCACTCACGTACAGAAGGCATGGTTTCGGCGTTTTTCGGAGCCATCGGTCAAAAGAGACATGGTGAACAGTTGCAAATGAATTGGCAAACAGTGGTTGGATCTATCGGCGTGACATCCATTAAAAAAGAAATGGGTAGCAATGGGAATGAATACAATTCTACTGGATACATGATTTATTCCGAAGATGTGGATACAACAAAACAACTAAATGATCGACCGGGATCAGCTCAATCGGCTTACCAACAACCACAAGCAAATTATCAAGCACAGCCTGCAGCCAATCCAAATCAACCAGTAGCAAATTCAAATCAGCAACCAGCCCAAAACTTTACCCAACAACCACCAACTAACCAACCGCAACAAGGCTATCAACCGGGAGCATTTTAGGAGGAATTAAGCATGACTAAGAAAATCGATTTGCCATTGTCAGAATTAGCGGAAGGCGCCATCCAAGAAAATTGGATGGTGAGCTTCAAAAAGTGTTTCAGAACATTCATGATCCAAACACATCGGCAGAAGCCAAACGTGTCGTTACGATCAAATTAGAATTCAAGCCAGATGGTACTCGTCAAGTTATTGCTGTCGACAGTAGTTTCACAACAAAGCTTGCACCAGTGGATGGTGTATCTACAACCGTTCTAACCGGGAAGGATCTCACAACTGGGAAAGTCGAAGCGCATGAGTTGCGATCGACAGTGCCAGGGCAAACGTATTTAGATCCTGAAGATGGACAACCTAAAACGGACATTGGGGAACCAATTGACGTCATCGAAAAAGAAGAAGCTAATCGTCAGCAAGTAATCGACCTACAAAAGAAAAGAGGATAAATAAATGGACTTAACAAAAGATGCAATCAAATTTTTAACAGAAGTAGGAACTGAACCACATGAAAGAATAGTTGAAATGGATGATGGACGTTTATTTTCTGTGAATACTGCAGGAAACGTGGAAGAAATTTTCCCTCATGCTGTATTGGCCAAAAACAGTATCCGAATCAATACACTTAGCGGCTTAGTGAATTATGTGAAATCGAACATTGAGCGTGAAGAGGAAAAATTGATTCTGCACATTGAAGATGAAACAACTATCAAGTTGATGGGAACATTAGAAATTGATGGACGACGTGAAGTGCTTGCAACAACTGAAGCGATTTTACCAAGTTTTGATTTTGGCTATTTCTACGACATGGAAGCTTTTAACATTGCCCTTCAGTCTAAATTTGTCAATCTAAAATCTGAAAAGCTTCTTGATGATCGGGCGATCTTATTGCAAGTAGTAGGCAATGTGACCGAAGACAATGTAAAAATGACTGGCGACGATGGTGTAAGCCAAGCAGTCGCGATCAAACAAGGGCTTGCTAGTAAAGCGGATGTGAAAGTACCGAATCCGGTCAACTTGGCACCTTATCGGACATTCCTTGAAGTAGAACAGCCAGTTAGTCAGTTCGTATTCCGGATGAAAGATGGTCCACGTGCAGCCATTTTTGAAGCAGATGGAGGTGCTTGGCGCAATCAAGCAATTGTGAATATCCGCGAGTATTTGAAAGAACAGCTTGCAGATGAAGTTATATCACAACGTATCACGATTTTAGCATAGGAGGATTATTTTGATATTAGAGTCGGTTCATTATACATCAGAATTTAAGAAGCATATTGAGTGGATAATTGAAGAATTAAAAAAAGATAGCACCAAAGAGGGCTATCTGGAATTAGAGTGGTTTGATGAATCAATATTAATAGATTTAGATATGGCGAGAGAAATCAAGAGAGTTATTACAACCACAAAGTAACAAAATGACCTATAACAGCACCAATAACGGTCGATACCAAATATGATATTGGTTTGAAAAATTTTGATTCAACGAAACGTTGCCAATAACCTTTTATTGAAGTCCCATAAAGTTGATTTTTTGGGACTTCAATTTCAAGTTTATTATCTACTGCTAAATTGACAATTTGAGAGAACATCCGAACTTTTCCGGATGTAGATAAACTTAATTCATAATATTTTTCATCCTTAAATGCTTCAGATTCCTCTTCTCCATTCAAAAAATGTTTGGGTTTTAAATTATTTCTACTCATTAGCATCTGCATTTTTGGATCAGCAATATATTCAGGTCCGTAAACTTCTTTCAAGAGAGATGCGATATTTATCTGACTTGAATCTTGTATCTTTTCAGGAGTACCTCCAAGTACCTCAAATCGATGCTCGAGAGCTTTAAATCCAAAAATTGAATCTCTCATGTTCCAGTGTAACCACGCTTTTTCTCTGTTTTGAGAAACATATTTGTAAAAATCAGAGAGCATTGATTCTTCAATATCAGCATAACGTGTAGAAATTTGATTAAACTCAATATTCATTTTTTCCGCGGTTTTATAAATGGCAAAGAGCTCGGCTTGCCCGTATTCTAAGTTTTCTATCGCAATGGAGGTTATTTTAGGGCTTTTTCCCTTGAGATTATAAAAGCTCTCGCATGAATAATGAATAACAAGGTATTTATTCTTATTTTTATCTATTTCTTTTAACTTTTTCAATCCGTTTTGGCGATCAGTGACTCGACTCATATTGAACCTCTTTCTAAATATTTATAACAATTATACCAACAAAGAAAGGAAAGTTCTATGCAATTAAGGCCCTACCAACAAGAAGCGCGCAGTTCAATCCAGAAGGAATGGAAAGAAGGTAAGAAACGTACGTTGCTAGTTCTACCTACTGGCTGCGGAAAAACAATTGTATTCAGTAAGGTCATCGAAGATCGGGTAAGAATGGGCGAGCGTGTGCTCGTCCTTGCCCATCGGGGAGAATTACTGGATCAAGCTTCTGATAAATTAGAAAAGTCCACTGGACTAAAAACAGCAGTTGAAAAAGCAGAAAAAACAAGCCTTGGAAGTTTCTTCCGGGTCGTGGTGGGATCCATTCAGAGTATGCAACGTGAGAAGCGATTAAGTCAGTTTCCGCCTAATTACTTTGATACGATCATCATCGATGAAGCCCATCATTGTATTAGTGATGGTTATCAAAGAGTACTGAGCCATTTTGAGGATTCAAATGTACTAGGGGTTACAGCTACGCCAGATCGTGGCGATATGCGAAACCTCGGTACATATTTCGAATCTTTGGCTTATGAATACACCTTACCAGCAGCAATAAAAGAAGGGTTTTTGTCACCAATCAAAGCATTAACTATTCCCTTGAAATTAGACTTGACTGCAGTGAAACAACAAGCCGGTGATTTTTCTTCAAGAGATTTAGGTACTGCATTGGATCCCTATCTTTATCAAATCGCTGATGAAATGGTCAAGCACTGTGCAAATAGAAAAACAGTGGTATTTCTACCATTAGTAAAAACTAGCAAAAAATTCCGAGATATCTTAAATGAACGTGGATTCCGTGCAGGGGAAGTGAACGGTGATTCAAAAGATCGTGTGGAGGTTTTGGAAGACTTTGAGAATGACAAATACAACGTCCTTTGTAATTCGATGTTGCTAACAGAAGGTTGGGATTGCCCATCGGTCGATTGTATCGTAGTTTTACGTCCGACAAAGGTTCGATCACTTTACAGTCAAATGGTGGGACGTGGGACTCGATTACATGAAGGAAAAGAAGAACTTTTGTTGCTAGACTTTCTTTGGCACACGGAACGTCATGAGCTTTGCCATCCGGCGCACTTAATTGCCTCAAGTGATGAGGTTGCACAGAAGATGACTGAAAACATTGAGGATGCAGGCGAGCAAGGATTGGCATTGGATTTGGAAGAAGCAGAGGTACAAGCTGAAAAAGACGTTATTGCAGAACGTGAGGAAGCTTTAGCCAAGCAATTGGCGGAAATGCGACGGAGAAAGCAAAAACTTGTAGATCCATTGCAATTTGAAATGTCCATTCAAGCTGAGGATCTTACCAGCTATGTTCCTTCCTTTGGTTGGGAAATGGGACCACCTTCTGATCAACAAATTAATGCATTGGAAAAATTGGGTATTCTTCCTGAAGCAATCGAGAATGCCGGAAAAGCTAGTCTCATGCTTGATCGTTTGCAGAAACGAAAAGAAGCAGGTTTGGCAACACCGAAACAAATTAGACAATTGGAACAACGTGGCTTTATGAATGTAGGTACGTGGTCTTTTGATGCCGCAAAAAACATGATTGGTCGAATTGCGTCAAACGGTTGGCGTACGCCTAATACTGTTGATCCTAAAACATATTCGCCTGAGTTAGTCCATAATTGACAGATATAGAAAACTAGAAAGGAATGTATTTATGAGATCAAAAAAAGAACAGCAACATTTTGACGAGGGATATTTTTCGGCAATGAGAGATGCTATGTCACTCGATATAGAACATTATGGAAATGGTGCTGGGGCAGAATTGATACAAGAATTTAATTTGAGACGTTCCGATTTTTTGAAGTATTTTGAAGCTGAAGATATTAAATTTATAGATGAATATGTTGAAGAAGGATCAAGGCGATACAAAGAAATTTGGTTATCATAATTATTCTACTATCCACCAAAATTGTGGAAATAAAAAAACTACCCTAAAAGAGTAGCAACAGAATCATAAATTATTTTTTTTTGAATCTGAAATTCCGTGTTTAACTGCCAATCTGATGATTCCATAAAGCATAAATCCTATAAAAATATACCAAATAAAAGCTAAAAAAGTTCCCAAAGCAATACCTCCTTTTAGGTATTGTAACATATTTTATATTTTACCAAGTCAGTTATCCGACGAAATAGCAGAAAGTGAGGTCATTATATGAGAGAAATTGACAGAGTGCGAAGCAGCAGGTCTGAGTTGGCAGCAATGATTGAAAGCTACCATGCACTCGGATATGTTGTGCAAGTCGCAATGGTCGGAGACTTCAGTTCCTGCCCTCTAGGTGCAATGGTAGAGCACAAGCCATATCTTGTGAAAATATTCAGTTTAAAGGAGGAATAAGATGACGGAGGAAAAAGAGCGTCTTAGACCAATTGGTGAACGACCAGTTGAAATTGTCATCGGCGAAAACATAAAAAAATATTATGAAGAAAGCGACTATGATAGCTTAACAGCTTTTGCAAGAGATATGGGATGCGATGCTGCTCGTGTAAGAAGGATCATGGGCGGTAAAGCTGCCTTTAGTATTCAATTGCTGCAGCGTGCCGCGTACCATTTAAACATCAAAACACTTGATCTTTTCGAAGATTGGGCAGACTAAACAAGGAGCAGCATATGGAAAGCAAACTAGATTTAACAGAACTATTACAATACGTTGACCCAACCGTGCTGAGTTATCAGGAATGGGTCAACGTGGGCATGGCTCTTAAACATGAAGGCTATACAGCGCTTGATTGGGACCAATGGAGCCAAAAAGATTCCGGGCGCTATCATTCCGGAGAATGCTTTAAGAAGTGGGATAGCTTTGAGGGCACCAACCAACCAGTTACTGGTGCAACAATTACACAGTTGGCCAAAGATTATGGCTGGACATCTCCTTTTAGAAGTGAAGACGGTGGACATGAATTGGATTGGAACGGTACACTCCAAAAAGATGATTTGGTTATTATTGACCGTAACTGGATAGAAGGTAAGGAAATAAACGAGCCATCGAAATGGGAACCAGCAAAACAGATCATCCGATATTTAGAGACGCTATTTGAGCCTTCTGAAACGGTTGCTTACAATGTGGAATCTTGGCAGGACGATGACGATAAGTGGAAGCCTTCGAATAAGGGGGCTTTCGATCGAACTGCAGGTCAATTGATTGAAGCGTTGACTCATTGCGGCGATGATATCGGCTCAGTCCTTGGTGATTATAATCCGGAAGCTGGTGCGTGGATTCGTTTCAATCCTATGGATGGTAAAGGAGTTAAGAATGATAATGTCACAGAATTCCGCTATGCGTTAGTAGAATCTGACAATATGAGTCTTGAAAAACAAAATGCAATCATGCGAGAACTTGAGCTTCCAATTGCTGCATTACTTTATAGCGGCAGTAAATCGATTCATGCCATCGTGCGAGTGGATGCGGACAATTATCCGGAATATCGGAAGAGGGTTGATTACCTTTACGATGTCTGCAAGAAAAACGGACTGACAAATGATAATCAAAACAGGAACCCTTCAAGGCTTAGTCGGATGCCAGGTGTCACACGAGGAGAAAAAAAGCAGTTCATCATCGATACCAATATAGGAAAATCCTCGTGGGATGAATGGAAAGAATGGATTGAAAGTGTCAATGATGATCTTCCGGATCCGGAAAGCTTATCAGATTTGTTCGACAAAGCAATTGAGCTTGCACCGGAACTAATTAAAGGAATGTTGCGTCAAGGGCATAAGATGTTGATATCAGGTCCATCTAAAGCAGGAAAATCATTTTCGTTGATACAGCTGGCAATTGCTATCGCTGAAGGTCGCCGGTGGTTCGGATTCGATTGTGCGCAAGGGAAGGTTCTTTATGTCAATCTTGAATTAGATGATCGGTCGGCAAGAGTTCGTTTCGTTGATATCTATGAAAAACTTGGCCAAGGTCATGCAAACGTCGGAAACATTGATATTTGGAATTTACGTGGTAAGACTAGCCCGATGGATAAGCTAGCACCAAAGTTGATCCGACGTGCTCAAAAATCCAATTACATGGCCGTGATCATCGACCCGATTTATAAGGTACTGACCGGGGACGAAAACAGCGCGCATGAGATGGCTAAGTTTACGAACCAATTTGATAAGATCGCGACAGAGCTGAATTGTGCGGTCATATACTGTCACCATCATTCGAAAGGCTCTCAAGGCGGAAAAAATTCGATAGACCGCTCGAGCGGATCCGGCGTATTTGCACGAGATCCCGATGCCATTCTGGATTTGATTGAGTTACCGGTCACGGAAGACAGATACATGGCCATGGAAAATGAGGCAATCTGCAGTGTTTATCTGAAGGCTATTAAAACGCATAATCCGACATATGGCGAAATAAGTCAAGATGATCAATTCAGCGTGAAGCAAATGGGTCAACACTTGATGAGTGCAATTCGATCACAGGAAATCTTAAAACAAGTAGAACTTGAAAGGCAGCAGGCTGTCCGTCTGGCAAGGCAAGCAACAGCATGGCGCATCGATGGGACGCTGCGAGAGTTTCCTAAGTTTGATCCAATCAATGCGTGGTTCAAATATCCGCTTCATGTATTGGATCCATCACTGGCGGATATCAAACTAGACGAGGATCCAAAAGACAAGTGGAAAAAAGGTACGAAGAAAGTCAATCAGTCTCGTAGTGAGAAATCTAGACAAGAGCTAGAAACAGCATTCGGCGCTTTGTCTATGGATGGTGAGGCAGTGAGTGTTGAAGATGTAGCAGAATATCTAGATATAGACAAAAAATCGGTTTACAGGAAAGTAAAAAAACATGACGGATTAAAAACTGAAGGTGGCTATATTGAAAAAGTTGAAACTGATAATAGTAACAATCCATAGGGTGTTACTAGCTTGTTACAAAACATTTAATCCGGTAACGACCTATAACAAGTTACTAGCTTGTTACAGACGATAAACGTTGTTAGACCGGTGTCTGCTAACCTCGTAACTATCTCCCCTTGGGGAGTAGATAGTTACGGAGGGTTACAGCCAAGACAAAATGGATAGTGAAAAATAAAATGTGAATTTGATTAGAGAAATAAAATAACGCGAAATGAGGATAATTCATGTTACTAAGCAAAAGTATGGAGCTGATGAAAAAATATGGCAACTGTCCTGAATGTGGGAATCGTTTTATTGGAAATGGACAAGGTGGGTTAGTTATTGAAAAATACACATTTGAGCGTTGGTGTAAATGCGGTTGGAAAGTAATTATGGATGTGCGAAAGGATGAAGATGATGATTGAATTTTTCATGCCGATGATTCCGCCAGAAACAACTCACCAGCAAAAGAAGGTGTCAGTAGTAAACGGCAAGCCACATTTCTATGAACCTAAAGAACTGCAGGCTGCACGAGAAAAGTTGACTGCACATCTGGCCAAGCACGTTCCGGAAGAAAAATACATGGGTCCGGTTCGTCTCATGGTGAAGTGGTTGTTTCCTACAATAAATGGTCATCAAAATGGGGAGTACAAATACACGAAGCCAGACTTGGATAATAGTCAGAAATTATTGCAGGACTGTATGACCGATTTAGGATTCTGGAAAGATGATTGCTACGTGGCCAGCTTGGTAGCTGAGAAATTTTGGGCAGATCAACCGGGCATCTATATCAGAATTGAGGGGATATGATTGGATTGGAGTGCAATATTTTCGGATTTACATGAATGGATGAACGAATCAAACCAGATGACCCAGCAATATCCGATCACGTCTGATCAGTATTGGGAATGGCTAGTAAAGTCTATTGGGGAACTGGGTAATAAATACAATAACCATCCATTAGTACTTGGGTTCTTGAACGCGGTCATTACGTTTCAAGATGAGAATGTTCAAAAATTAAAAAATGTAAGAGGGTGATTCGCATTTATGAATGGGTGACTACATTAATGACCATCGATCAGGAACTGTATGAATTGCAGCTTGCCCTCGATTTGAATGAAAAAGAATTACATCGCTGGCAAAATTATTCTAGCAACGATGGTGATTTGGCTAAACATCATACCTTTTTAACAGCTCTACAAAAGCAAGCCAGACTTAAGGAAGTGATTGAATCAATGGGAACCAGAGAGGAAGAATTGAGAAAACAAAGGCAAGATATTATTGATACGATTGAAAAGTTTCAGGGGCTAGATCAGCGTATCCTTAAAATGAAGTATGTGGAAGGTATGACACTTGAATCAGTTGCTGAAGAGACTGGGTATACCTATCAATATATAAGAAGCAGACACGCAGACATCATGAAGATGATAAGATTTAGCAAAAATGTATAATACGTTGTCAACACAGATTCAACAGACGTATTGATTTTTACGTGTTATTCTAATATTGTCGAAAAATATGAAAGACAGCACAATTTTTTGAAGCGAGGTGAATCATCTCATTTCAGAATTCGCTCGTGCTGTCTTTTTGTTATTGCTTTCATTTTTTCTGAGCAAGGAGTATTATTTGTTTGAAGGAGGTGAAGTCATGGCTTTGAATGAAGTAGAATTGGATATACTAA
Source organism: Enterococcus sp. CR-Ec1 (assembly GCF_002850555.1). Classification (NCBI taxonomy): domain Bacteria; kingdom Bacillati; phylum Bacillota; class Bacilli; order Lactobacillales; family Enterococcaceae; genus Enterococcus; species Enterococcus sp. CR-Ec1. Next base: position 2,091,067 of record NZ_CP025223.1, on the reverse strand, counting down.
GAAGTATTTACGATGGAACGCTTATCAATGCAATCAACACAAATGTTCTAGATATCAATCAGAATAATGCGGCACTTGTTCTAGATAGACTGAATGAGAAAGGATTAATTGTTATGGAGCCTAGCAACACAGGTTTGGGAGAACAAATAATTAAAGGTCTAACTGACCAAGGCTTAATAGTTTTGAAAAATAGTTGAATTGTTTGACACCTTAAGTGTGAGGTGTCTTTTTTCATGTACATATCTACAAAACAAACACGATAAGCGAGGTGGTGGGATGAATTGATCGCATGGGATAAAATCAAACAGGAATACGAGAATGAAGATATAAGTTTGAAGGCTTTAGCTGAAAAACATAAGCTCAGTCCTTCAACTGTCCGAAGCCGAAAGAACCGGGAGGATTGGCAACGCAACGAAACAGGAAACGTTGCAACGCGTCGCAACGCAACGGACGCACCGGGAGGACAACGCAGTAATAAAAATGCTGCAGGTAATAGCGGAGGGGCACCACCGAAAAGAAACAAAAATGCCTTCAAGCACGGATTATTTGCCAAGATCATACCCAAGGAATCCCTGCAGATTGCACAAGAGCTTGCAGACAGTGATCCAGCTGATATCTTGTGGAACAACATCATGATCCAGTATGCTGCTATCATACGAGCGCAGGAGATCATGTTTGTCACAGATCGGGATGATCTGTCTAAGGAAGAGTCAGGATGGACGTCTGGTGACGGAGGCAGCAGTTCTACGATGCAAGTCCAATATGCATGGGACAAGCAAGCGAATTTCTTGAAGTCCCAATCACGGGCGATGATGACTTTGTCGAACCTTATCAAGCAGTTTGTCTCAATGGCTGATGAACAAGACGAACGCCGCAAGAAATTGGATCTCATGGATGCGCAGATCGCCAAGCTGAAAGCAAGCACGCCAGAAGGTGGCGATGATGATGGCGAACCAATTATCATCCAAGACCCTTGGAGTGATCGGCTATGAAGAAAATATTCAATGTGCTGAAAGAAGTTAACCCTCATTTCATGAGTGTATGGAAAGCGGAGAAACCTTACAACATCTTAAAAGGTGGACGAAACTCATTCAAATCATCTGTGATCGCGCTTTTGCTAGTCTCGTTGCTACTTCCTTACATAATTAAAGGGAAAAAAGCAAACATCGTCGTTATTCGTAAAGTGAGTAACACGATTCGCGATTCTGTGTTTAATAAAATGCAGTGGGCGTTGAAGAAGTTTTTCATCTTCAAGCGATTTGACACGACGGTCAGTCCGTTTAAGATCATCCATCGCAAGACTGGCAGCACGATTTACTTTTATGGCCAAGATGACTTCCAAAAGCTCAAATCAAATGACATTAACGATATCATCGCAGTGTGGTACGAGGAAGCAGCTGAATTTAAGAGCGCAGAAGAGTTCGATCAGTCCAATACGACCTTTATGCGGCAAAAGCATGAAGATGCAGCATTTGTGCGATTCTATTGGTCTTACAATCCGCCACGTAATCCCTATGAGTGGATCAATGAATGGGTAGAAGAAAAGGAAACAGATCCGGATTACTTAGTGCATCATTCAAGCTATCTGAATGACACCTTGGGATTTGTTACTGATCAGATGCTCAAGATGATCAATCGTATCAAAGAAAATGACTACGACTATTATCGCTATCTGTACCTTGGGGAGCCTGTTGGCCTTGGCGATAACGTCTATAATATTCATAATTTGAATCCATTGGATGAAGTACCGAGCGACGATTATATCGTGGCTCTTTTTTATGCCCTCGATGGTGGGCACATCAACTCTGCAACGACTTGTTTGTGCTTGGGATTGACCCAAAAAGGGAACGTCATTCTATTAGACACCTATTATTATTCACCTGCAGGGAAAGTCGACAAATTAGCACCTACACAGCTATCACGTATCTTGTACAAGTTTATCGATCGAACCTCTAAGATGCCTGTGTGCAATAATGCACCGATTGTGAACCTAACGATCGATGGCGCTGAGGGCGCTTTAAGAAATCAGTATTACTATGATTATGAGATTCGATGGAATCCGGTGGCTAAGCTGAAAAAAGCAGTGATGATCGATTATGCTACTAACCTGTTTTCCCAAGGGCGTTTCTTTTTTATCAATAATGAGAACAACAAGATCTTTGTTGAAGAGCACAAGAAATACCGCTGGGATCCTAAGACGGTTAAGAAGGACAATCCGGAAGTGATCAAAGAAGACGATCATACCTGCGATGCTTTCCAGTACTTCTGCATTGATAATGCCAAAGAATTAGAGTTGATGGTTTAGGAGGTGAGCATTTGAGGATCGTAGACAATATAAAAAAATGGCTAGGAAAGGGGGCAGCTCTTATCAATAAGCAAGAGTTTCAATCTGTATTTGATCATCCCAAAATCGATGCAGATCCAAAAGAGTTTGAGCGTATCGCTGAAAGTTTTCGCTACTATCGCGGCGAGTACGGCATCATCAATTACACTACCAGTCGGGGAAGCAAGAATAACCGCCGATTTTCTACAGTCAACATGGCCAAGAAAGTGGCTGCAGAATATGCAAAGGTTTTGTTCAATGAGCAAGCGGAGATCCTTGTCGGTGAAGTGAAGGACGAAAACGGCAAAGAAATTGCCAATCCTTTGAACGACTGGATCCAACATGTTCTTGAGCATAACGACTTCAAGAAGAACCTCAGCCGATACTTAGAGCCTGCAATGGCATTAGGTGGGTTAGCGGTCCGGCCATATTTCAACAAAGACTCACAGGAAATCGAGTTTTCTTGGGCGTTAGCTGATGCATTTTATCCGTTACGCAGCAATACGAACAAGATCAGCGAGTGTGCAATCCCATTCCGGACTACTGAAACAGTCGGCGATACAACTTACTATTACACCAAACTAGAATTCCATGAGTGGGTTTGGGATGGGGAGAAGAAAAAACATAAATATGTAGTTACCAACGAATTGTATGAAAGTGAGTCGCCGGACGTTTTAGGAAAGCAAGTTGCTTTGAAAAAGCAGTACTCGAAACTGGCTGAGAAAGCAACCTTCTACAACATGTCACGACCGCAGTTTGCTTATTTAAAACCTGCAGGCTTCAACAACATCAATCCATATAGTCCGCTAGGGCTTGGCGTATATGACAACTCGAAAAACACACTGGATCGCCTGAATTTAACCTTTGATGAATTTAACATGGAAATCAAGCGTGGCAGACGTCGGATTGCAGTCAGTGAGATGTTGATGAAAGGCAAGGTTGATCATCGTACGAATGAAATCACCGATTTCTTTGATGACGATGAAGATGTCTTTGTGCGAGTACCCGGTAGCAAAATGGATGACATGACGATCAAGGACCTGACATCTGACATTCGAACAACTGAATACGTTGCCGCAATCAATCATCATTTGCGTACGTTGGAGATGGAGACCGGCCTTTCTACTGGCACGTTTACTTTTAACGGTGAAGGGATCCGTAGCACGAAAACAGCCACAGAGGTGGTCAGCGAGAACTCACAGACCTATCAATCACGCAACATGCATGAGAAAGAATTGCGAAAGTTCATTCAAGAGCTGATCATCTCGATTTGCGAGCTTGGAACCAATGTAAAAAATGCAGTTGGCCAAAAGGTCTATAGTGGTGAAATACCTGCAGCTGAGATCATCGGTGTTGACTTGGACGATGGCGTGTTCCTGAATAAGGATGCCGAAGTAAATCAGTTTCTGCGTTTGAGGAATGCTGGCATCATACCGGGATGGTACGTGTTGGCCAAAACCAAAGACATGCCAGAAGATGTGGCAAAACGTCTTTATGCTGAAGCTCTGAAGGACGAATTCAATATGATGACCAGGGGCGACTTGCCAACAACAGGAATCGATGATTACGAGGAGTGAGTAGATGACTATCACACCGAAGCAATTAGAGATTGAAGCTTCATACGTCCAAGATGCCTATATGGCGATGGAAGACGAGATCATGAAGATGCTTGTCCGCCAGTTAAACAAGCCAACGAAAACGCCGCTCACAGAGGATAATGCATTCCGGTGGAAGATTGAAAAGATGCAGCAATTAAATTTGTTGAATCAGCAATCGCTACAGCGAATCGTCCAAGACACAGGGAACTACACCTATGGACAGCTGAAAAGAATCATTGTTGATATGGGCTTTGAGGTTATTTCTGATCTTGATAAGAGCTTATCGAAACAAACTGGAAAAGAACCACCTCCTAGGACTGAAATCAATAACGTCATGCAATCCTATTTCAATCAGCAGTGGCGAGATCTCGACAACCATGTCAATCAAACACTGATCGACACCAATTATCCGAATAATCCGCTAGCCAAGATGTATCAGCAAGTTCTCAATGATACAGTGGCTAAAATCATCGGTGGTGCTAAAACGCCACAGCAGGCGCTTAGAGAGTCGATCTATGCGATCGTGGAAAAAGGGGTTATGACTACCTTTATCGACAAGGCAGGTCGCGAGTGGAGCCTTGAGCGCTATGTCAGAATGGTTTTGAAAGCTACAACTCATCGTGTCTATCAGGATCTACGGCTTAAGCGAGGCTTAGAACACGGCATTGTCACAGCATTAATGAGTAGTCATGTGGCTGCACGTCCGGCGTGCGCTCACATTCAAGGTGGATGGGTTCTATTAGTCCGTACAGAGGATGCACCGGAAGAATTGCGGCATATTCCATCAATTTATAACCACGGCTATGGCGAGCCTGACGGCACACAAGGAATCAACTGTAGGCATCGATTATACATCCAAATCTATGATCCGAATCTTGACGTCCATATGAAACAATATGATCCAAAACAAGCGATTGACAATGCGGACCTAGTTGCTAAGCAGCGCCGCATGGAAGTCGCTATTCGTCGTGCAAAAAGGCAGCTTAATGCCGCAATAACGATCGACAACAAAGAAGACATCCAACACTTCAAACAACTGATCAGACGGCGACAAGCATCATTGAGAGCATTTATCAATGAGCACGATCAATTGTTGCGTCGAGATTATTCGAGAGAACAAGTGTATGAAAAAATAGCCCACAAATTATTTGTGGGCAACTAGCTCTATTTATAAGTATTCTGAGCAAATATCGCTTGTATTTTTTCATCTGAGTCAATAATTCCTGTCCAACGAGAAGTTCCTTTGACTAGTGTAGTAACAAAAACTTTATCATTGGTTCCCAATTTACTACGAATTTGATCTCTAAATTCTCCACTTGTAAGTGTAGTTGCGACAATGAAACTGGATTTTGTAATTCTTCCATAATTATTTCCAAAAGATTCTAGAAACTTATATAGTCCATCATAGCTATTACCTTCGGCTATATCATATGAAACATTATGAACGTAAGTAATCATTCAATTCACCACCTTTCTATTTTAATAATAAACCAAAAAATTAAATTGTAAACAAAATTTTAGACCTGCACGGATGTCTCAAAAAGACGGACTCACAGTGGTAGTTGCCACTCAAAAAATTCTTAGGAGGAACTAACAATGAAGAAAGAAGAATTAATCAATTTAGGTATTGATGAAGAAACTGCCAAAAGCGTAATGGCGCTGCACGGAAAGACTGTGACACAACTTAATGCGCAAGTAGCTACCGCTGAAAGTGAGCGCGACAGTGCCATGCAGGAATTGAAAGACAATCAATCAGAATTAGACACGTTGAAAGAGGCAGCAAAAGGCAACAAGGAACTCGAACAGCAATTTGCGGATCTGCAAGACAAATTTGACGAGTCAAAAGCGAATTCTGAAAAGCAACTGGCTGATCAACAAAAAGACTTTGCTATCCAATTAGCCCTCAAAGAAGCAGGTGCTCAAGATGAAGCCATCGTTCTTAGTCTTTTGGACCGAGACACAATCAAAGTCAATGAAGGCAAGCTTCAGGGCTTTGAGGAGCAAGTCAAAACGTTGAAGGAACAAAAAGCATTCTTGTTTCAAGACAGTTCCGAAAACAACGATCCCGACTTTGTTTCATCGGGTAATGCCGGAGGACCACCTAAAAAAGGCGGCACGTCACTGAAACAAGAAATGAAGTCAGAAAAATTTAATCTGACTGAGTATTTACAAAAAGAAGGAGAGAAATAAAACATGGCAAATGAAATTACAAAATTATTGGATGTTGTGACCCCGGAAGTCTTCAATGACTACATGAATAATTTTACAGAAGAAAAATCAGCAATTATCCAATCAGGTGTTGCTGTAGCTGATCCTACTGTTGCTGCAAACATTACAGCTGGTGGATTGTTGGTAAACATGCCTTTCTGGAATGATCTTGATGGAGAAGAAGAAACATTAGGTGATGGCGATAAGGCATTGAAAACAGGAAAAATCACTGCGTCTGCAGATATTGCAGCAGTTATGTATCGTGGACGTGGATGGTCAGTGAATGAATTGGCAGCTGTGGTTTCTGGAGATGATCCGTTGGGAGCTTTGTTGGGTAAAATTGCTTCTTGGTGGATGCGCCGAGAACAAGCAGTTCTTGTTTCCGTGTTGAATGGTTTGTTTGCAGAAAATGGTGCCTTAGCAAGTACTCACTTATTGGCAAAACCAACGGAGGGGATTTCACCTGAACTGGTTTTAGACGCTAAACAGTTACTAGGTGACTCTGCAGATCGATTAAGTATGATCGTTATGCATTCGGCTGTTTATACGACGTTGCAAAAGCAAAACCTTATTGCATTTATTCCAAACGCACGTGGCGAAGTGAATATTCCAACCTACTTGGGGTATCGAGTAGTTGTTGATGATGGCGTTCCTTCACAAGGATCAGGAGCTGCGAAAGTTTACACTTCATACTTATTTGCTTCTGGATCAATCGGCCGTAACACAGGGAACCCTAGCAAGCTGACGACATTTGAAACAGCTCGTGTTGCAAATAAAGGGAATGATGAGGTTTATACTCGTCGAGCATTCACTATGCATCCTTATGGTGTTAAATTCACGAACACAGAACGTGAAGAAGGTGAAATCACACCTACAAACAAAGATTTGTCTGATCCGGCTAACTGGAAAAAAGTTTATGAAGATAAACAAATCGGTATCATTGGTATTCAACACGTTTTGTCAAAGTGACGCCCCCTGAAGAAACAGGGGAGCCTGCTGGCAATAAGGCAGAAGGCCACTCAGTAGTAATCGATGGCATGAAAGTCGATGAGCTTAAAGCTGAACTGGATCGCCTTGGGATTGAGTACCCAGCTGCTGCCAAGAAACCAGAATTAATTGATCTGTTAAAAGAGAGTGAATAATCGCTCTCTTTTTTCATGGAGGTGAAACCATGGAGCGATTACGTAGAAAGCCGTTGAATGAAATCTTTGACGATCAGGAAAGCATCGAGTCTTGTGGCTATTTGTCTCTCAAAGAGTACAAACGCTTAATAGACAAGGAAACGGAACTGACAGAAAAAGATTTCCGGAAGCTTCTGAGAAAAGCAAGTGCATTGTTGGACATCCAAACGAGACGTTTCTATCAACGAAATGAGCTCGAATCAGATATTCCGATGCGGCGCAACGCATTTAAGTTGGCTGTTGCCTATCAAATCGAATACATGCATGAAGCAGATGCCACTACCTCATTTGGCATGCAGGAGCCTGACAGTTGGTCCATAGGACGGATGAGTGTTTCTAAGAGTAAAGGTGGTTCATCATCCACAAATGAAACTCCTTTACTCTCTGGCGATGCTATGATGCAGCTTTCGGGAACTGGATTATTGTACAGAGGAGTGAGCCGATGAGAATGCCACCAAAGCGATTCTTCCCTCATGCAATGATCTATCGGAAGAAAATAGGTGTAACACCAAGAGGCGAGCCAATTCTTGAAGATGAGCTTGTCATTGAGCATGTCCGCTTTGATGACACGCTCAAGTTTGAGCCACGCGACATCGATGGGAAAGCACAAACGTCCAATGCATTGCTCTCAATGGTCAAGAAATACACTGGACCATTACCGGAGTTTTCGATTGCGGATCAAATTGAACTCTTTGGAAAGCAGTACACGATCGCAAAAGTTGTACCGCTGACTGCTGATTCACTTGATCCATTTGGCTATGAGATTGAGGTGGTCTGATGAGTGGAATCAAGATTGACATTGATCTAGGTGGTGTCCGGTCAAAGCTTAGTGAAGATAACTTGGGGCTTGGTCAATTGAACATGGCCAATCGGATGCTACAAACCATGAACGAAACTGTGGTGCCGTGGGATACCATGCATTTACGTGACAGTGGTCACGTTTCCGGAAGAGGTGATCAGCTAGTGTGGGATGTTCCTTATGCTGGCCCTCAATATTATGGAGGTCGTAAACATCAAACAACTGGTGCTTGGATTCCATTTGTGAATAAACAGCCCGGCACCGGTCCTTTTTGGGATGAAGCCGCGAAACCGCTATTCATGAGTGACTGGTTACAGGCATTTAAGATTGGAGCGAAACTATAATGGATTTTATTGATCGGCTGCAGGAAGTAGCCAGCAAAATTGATGTGCCGGTGATCATCCAAGCCATCGATCAGGAGGAGTCAATCCGGTTGGCACCTTTACCGGGAGGACGTACAGCGAAATCGTACATGAATGGCGACAAGGTCAAGGAATTGCCTTTTGAATTCCGATTTAAAACGAAAAGTTTTTCTGGCGATCGAATCATTTATCAATTGTCAGAGATCTTAGAAAATGTGACCTCTATCCCATCTGAAAATGGTTCTTATCAATTCATGGCGTTGACGATTGCCAATGAACCTTTTTTACTTGGACAAGATGATCAAAAATTCTTTTATTATCGCTTAGTTGTACAAGCAAAACTTTATATCAAAAAACGAAAACAGGAGAGTGAAGACTAAATGAAAAATGTAAACAGCGAGCGTGGCCATTTTATTGCGCCATTTACGAGTATCAGCACAGCACCTACGGAATCAGCGTGGGTAGAGCTAGCAGACGGGATTGAAGATATTTCCGATGCGACGACAGAAACAACAGAAGAAAAAGCCTATTACAACGGTGTAAAAACAAACATGGTCAACAGTGTATCCGGTGCGTATAACGTCTCTGGTGACTATGATTCTGAAGATAAAGCGCAAGAAATTATTGCGGATATGAAGTACAAGACCGGTATTGGTCGAAAAGTTTGGCATCGAGTGGTAAGTGCGGATAAGACGAAACAATGGACTGGTCATGCGACAGTGACGGACATTGTGGCTGGTTCTGGTGCAGCGGATGCCACAGAAGACTTCTCATGTACGATTACCTATGACGCAACACCAACTGAAGGTGTCCCGGGATCTGGGGGAAATAATGCAGATGCGGCGTTGAATTCGGCGCCAGTTAATGCCAAGGCAAACAAGAAAGAAGAAACCAAGTAAGAGGAGCGTTTAGCGCTTCTCTTTTTTACATACAAACGAATGGAGGAAACAAACATGGTAAAAATCCCAGTAAAAACAACCCAACTGCCGATCGAAATTGGCGAACATACATTTTACATCGACACATCGGAAAAAGGTTCAGAAGCATTTTGGAAATTGGTTGCAGGATATGCGGAAAAATCCTCGAAAATCACGAAAAAGTTGGAAAAGGAACAGATTAAACCAGAAACAGCCAAAAAGAATGCACACGAAGCATTAGAAAAAGTGATCGAAGATCTTTTAGGTCCCGGCGCATTTGAAAAATTGTTTGAGCTTTCCCCTGACTATACGTTGATTTCCGAGTACTATATGGAGATTTGTTCAGCAATCGGAGAAGAAATAGGTGATCGAAAAAAACAATTCTTCGATAAAGTGCAACACTACTTAGAAGGTTAAATCAATGAAATTACAGTATCGATTAGAAGACACGGTGGAAATCGAAGGTGTAAGTTATCCGATCGATCTTTCTTTCGATACGGTACTTCGCCTTTTCGATTTATTAAAAGACCCGGTTCTATCGGAGTCAGAAAAAATACTTTTAGGCATCAATCTGTTGCTGGGTGTTTCATTTTTATATGATATCGAAACGCAAAATACGATTTTTTTGTCGATCTTGGAGACGTTTGATATTTGGGAAAAGCCGAAACCACGATATGACAAGAAAGGCAAAAAATTAAAACCAAAAATGAAAGAGATCGCGGACCAGCATTTTTCTTTCGATTATGATGCGCCAAATATCTACGCAGCCTTTTACCAAGCTTACGGAATTGATTTGTTTGATCAGCGAGGAAAAATGAGGTGGGAGAAGTTTATTGCTTTGTTTGGTGGATTGCCGGATGAAACAAGATTCCGCCAAATCGTATCCATTCGGACGAAAAAAATGCCAACAGGAAAAGGGAACAAAGAAGCAAAGGATGAGCTTCGGAAATTGAAGAAACTCTATGCATTACCGAAAGAAGGTGAAGAAGATGAGCAGAAGTGATGGCAAGGTAACGATCGACATAATCGTCAATGGAAAACAAGTCACCAAAGAAATCGATATGGTTGAACAAGGTTTTTCCCGACTAGGTAAAAATGCCGACGATGTGATGAAAAAAGTCGGTTCTGATATGGGAACAAACACCGAATCAGGTGCCAAGTCCGCTAATAAAGCGGTGGATTCGGTGCAAAAGACGGTTTCAGATCTAGGTAAGACGACTGAATCATCAACGTCCAAAGCAGGTAAATCAATCGGTGATAACTTTGATTCAGGATCAAAGGGAGCCAATCAAGCGACTGATAGTGTGGCCAAGACTGTCGCAGATCTTGCATCATCTGTCGAATCTTCTGCACCAATTATGGGGCGTAGCATTAGTGAAACTTTCTTAAGCGCTGCTAAAGATTCAGAAGCATCTACGTACAAAATCTCAAATGCGACAGGGGAAATGAGTGGAGCTGTTGAAGCCCATGCGACTCGAGCATCCAATTCAATAGCCAAATGCTTTGAATCAGGTGCCAAAGATGCAAGCAACTCCACAGATGGAATCACTAAATCTGTATCGAATATGGTTGGTTCAGTAGAAATAGCCATGCCAGGTCTCGTTGGATCAATCAGCGAGCCGTTTATTATAGGTTCGAAACATGCCACCGCATCAATGGACGCTATCAAACAATCCTCTGCTAATATGGTGCCAGAAGTAAATTTGGCGGCAACAGCAGCTGGAAATAGCTTGTCTAGACACTTAGAGGCTTCAGGAAAAGATGGCGCACGATCGATTGCAGATGCAGTTGCTATCATGAAAAAAGATCTTGGGGATCTCGGCGATAGTGCAGAACAGGTAGGAAATCAAACAGGCAATGCCTTTCATATTCCAGAACCGAAGGCGCAAAAACTAACCGGAACGATCGGACAATTAAGTGCTGCAATGCTGTTAACGAAGGGTGCAACTACAGCATTATCTCTGGCTAAAGGGTCATTGGACAGTGCTTTTGGTCGTATTGATACACTGAACAACTTCGAGAACACCATGACGCGATTGACTGGCAGCTCAGAAGAAGCGGCTGAGGGCATGGAAGGTGTGCGAGATGCGGTAGTTGGCACAAACTATATGCTTGATAGCGCTGCTCAGACGGTTCAACGATTGGTCTTACAAAATAAAGACCTTGAGAAGTCAACAGAAAGTTATAAAGTCTGGGGCGATGCCGTCGCTTTCTATGGTGATGGATCCGCCGATGCAATGGATAACGTCATGGATGCGATGATTCAGATGCGTGCTACTGGTACCGTCAATATGGCACAGATGGACCGCATGGTGCGTCGTGGTGTCGATCCATGGGAAATCTACGCAGATGCGACTGGTCGTAGTGTCGGGGATGTACGTGATGCCATGCGCGATGGCGAGATGGGAGCAAACGAGTTTTTCGATGCTGTGGAGCATGCGATGCGTGAAGGGGGTAACGAACTCGCTTCTGTTACCGGGATGGCTCAACAAGCAGGGGATACATGGAAAGGTTCATTTGCGAATATGGCTACAGCCACTGCACGTGGAACCGCCAGTATTATTGAATCTATGGATGACGCATTTTCCGAGACACGTTTTGGCTCAATGAAAGAAAATGTCCAAGGATTTGGGAAAACTTTCGAGGGTGTATTAAACGGTGTAGCTGGCGTGATTCCACCTGTTGTCTCAGCAATTGACACGATGGTTGGTGGGATTATTGACCTTAAAGAATCATCGGTAATACTGGCGCCAGCGATTATTGGCGTAACCACTGCAATCACAGGTTATATGGTCATTAAGAAAGCAGAATTGTACACTCGCGGCTTTATCGCTTCAATTAAAACCTTAACTGGTGCTAAAACAGCTGCAGCGGCAGTTACAAAGGCAATGACCGTAGCTGAGAAATCACATCTTAGTGCTGCTGCTCAGACAAAAGCAATGACTGCAGGGTCGACAGCAGCTACTAAAATGCACACTATTGCAATGAAGGCCAAAGCGATTGCGGCAGCTGCATTGAAAATGGCAACCAGTGGTGTCGGATTAGCCATGGGAGCTGCAGCTGCTATAGGGGCTGTTTTATTCAAGCGTTGGAACGACAACCGTAAAGCGGCAAAAGAGTTAGCAAGTGAAATTGATAATCTAGGTGAAGAGTTTGACAGCCTTAACGATACTTCTGAATCAAATGCCAAAGCTTTTGAAGCGCAAGGAAAAGTTATTGATTCAAATACCGAAAGGAACAAAGACCTAGCTGCAGAGTTAGAACGATTGACCGCAATAGAAGGAAAGTCAGCTGCTGAAAAGCAATTGATGGCTGATACCGTCGAAGAGTTAAATAGTTCAGTTGCTGGGTTGAATCTTGCCTATGATGAAGAATCAGGCTTGTTAAATGCCACAACTGAGGAAATCCAAAAACGTATTGAAGCTTCTAAAGGCATGGAAGAAGTTAATAGCTTGGTGGAACGTCAAAATCAACTGACGCAAGAAGCCGCTGATTATGAGACTACTCTTAAGGAAGTTGCGAAAGAGCGAGCAATGCTTGAATATGATGCTGCTGTATCAGGGGTCGATGGCAAGAAAGCTGTTCAGGAATCCCTAGCAGAATTGGACGCCAAAGAAGCAGAGGCTATGGGGAATCTCGAAGGCATTTATGCCGAGAAAGATCGACTTGCGGATGAAGAGCAAGCGAAAAGACAAGAAACGTCTGAGGCTACTGTGGCAGCTAACGAGATGATGATCGCCTCTTACGGAAGCTTAAACGATTTTCAAAAAGGCGTTGTCGATGAGTTAAATAGTCAGTTAGATAGTTTTCAAAAGAAGAACGAAGATGTTTTCAAAGATGTCCCTGAAAAAGTAGAGTACGGCATGGGGCAGGCTAGGCAACATCTGAAAGATCACCTCACCTATCAAGCCGAACACGCTGACAATATGGAGAAATTGTGGGCTAGAGCCGGGGATGGTATGGATACAGGCTTGCTTGAGAAGATGGCAGAAGGCACGCCGGAGATGCGAGCTTTGGCTGCAGATATGGTCAATGCTTCTGAAGAGGAAATGTCGAAATTGTTAGAGGAATACGCCAAAATTGGTGAAAATGCACCGAAACAATTCGCCAAAACCCATGGCCTTGGAGAAGAAGATGTGCGGCTTGCTTCAAGAGAGTTAGCCAATGTATCTGTGGGTACTCTTCGGGATGAATTGGATAAAGCAGATTTGACCTCCGTCGGCAAAAAAATTCCTGAAGAAACTGCAGAAGGAATGGCTGAAGGTGAAGAACAAGTTGCAGAAGCGGCTGAGAATATCGCACAAGTTCCGGGACAAGTGATTGAAGAAACGATTGCTGAAACGAACTACGCAGAAATTACAGATCCACTTGCCAAGGGGACGTCAGACGGAATTTTGGCAGGGATCCAACCTGTAGGAGATGCATCGAAAGAACTAGCTGAAACGCCTGAGAAATTATTTGGTGAAGTGATCGATCAAGATGTTTTTGTCGCTCACGGTGAGACGCCGGGTAAAGGATACGTTGAAGGCATCGATCGAAGTAAGGAAGCAGTTCAGGCAAGTGCCACCGAATTATCAGGTGTGCCACGAGAAGTCTTTGAAAAAGAAATGGATCCAGAAACGTTTAAAGGATTCGGCGTAAATATTGGGGAAGGTGCAGCTGGAGGGATAGATCAATCTGCCCCACAAGTCGAAAACGCCACAAAAAATATGGCTGAACTGGCAAACAAGGCCTTCCGCAAGGCTAACGATATCAACTCACCATCCGGTGTATACCGAGAGTATGGCCAAAATATCACAGCTGGACTGGCACAAGGGATCAACCAGAACACCAAAGGTCCAGAACAGGCAATCACACAGCTAGCTAAAAAATTGATGTTTTTACTGGACAAAGAACTCAATGCCAATCAGATGGGTAACCAGATTGGTAAGCCGATGACTGAGGGGATCGCTCGAGGGATTGATCAGAATTCTTCCAAAGTATTGACATCGATTGCCAAAATGACAGATGAAATGGTTAAGCAGTCCAAGAAGGCTGCAGAAGACGTCGTCAAGGAATTTGAAAAGATGGATCGTGATGTTGATCGAACGTTGCAGAACATGCCAAGGATCGCCGCAGCCACTATGCGTGAATCAAATCAAGCCTACCGTGAGGGGATGCGAGATGCGAATGACACAATCCGTGAAGGTGCTCAACGCTTGCCAGATCAGATGAGTCATTTACCTGATCAGTTTTATCGCATCGGACAAAATTCTATGATCGGTTTAAATAACGGCTTGGTAGCTGGTCAAGCACAAGTATTGAATACTGCAGCTACGATTGCCAATCAAGTGGCCCAAACGATGCAGCGCGCCTTAGACATCAATTCACCATCGAAAGTGATGATGATGGATGTGGGACGTTGGATCCCTGCCGGAATAGGCGAAGGGATTGAGCGATTCAAGCATTTTGCACTAGATGCCATTGAGGATTTGGGCGCACAACTAGTGTTGCCGAATATACAAGCCGAATCGGTGGCCATTGCCGGTAACGCAGGCTTTGGATTGTCGTTGCCAGCGGTTAAGAATGAATCGAGAACCACAAACCAAACGATCCATAATACACCGCACATCGATATTCATTTTGATGAAATCACCATTCGTAACAATCAAGATGTAGCAGAACTAACGCAAGACATTGCCCAACAAACGGCAGACGAGATAAGGAGGTCATTAGAATGACAAATGAACCGTATTTTGAATTTAATGGCCATAAGTCGATCGATAAGAATCTTTATTTGCTCAATGAGATGGAATTGACGATTCCTGAGTCTGATTTGCGCTTTGATGAGGTCGATGGCCGACAAGGCGCAGTCATTTACGACAATGAACGAGAAAAAGATATTATCAAGACATTTCCCATGGAACTTAGAAAAGAAGAAGGCAAGTCGCTTTTCCAACAAGTCAGAGAGATCACTCACTGGCTCAAGGAACCCAAGCGATACAGTCGGCTTCTTTTTTCTGAGGATCCGGAATACTTCTATGAGGGCATCTTTCACTCGCAAGTTCGAATTCTCGATCGCTGGCGTGATCACTTTGACGTGGCGTTGCCTTTTCGATGCAGGCCAGTAATGTTTCGGCTTGATGGCCAAACTGCAACTGCCCACGTGTCTGGTCGAACCTTGGAGAACCCCGAACCAATTGAATCATTGCCGTTGATCCAATTTAGATATAGCGGTACGGCAGATGCAACACTGACGATCAATGGACGCCTGTTCCGTATTTTAAGAGCTGCCGGAGCTGGGGTGATTACGATTGACAGCGAGCTAGGAACGGCTTATCGGGATGGAATAGCGAATATATCCAATGCGGTCCTGATGCAAAGTGATGGCTACCATGTGCCACAGTTGCGACCAGGTAATAATGCTATTTCATTTACGGCTCAAATCACACAAATGACTATTACGCCAAGATGGAGGGTGACTGCAATATGAGTGTGCCAATTCTTTACAATGAATCGAATAACGATTACAGCACGCTTGGCTTGGGTCTCTTAAAAGAAGCAAGCAATGTTTTTGCGACACGAAAACGGAATAATTTTCCTTTTCTAGAGTTTACCTATCCAGTTTTCGGTGTTCTTTTTTCTCAGCTTGAGAAAGGGAAAAAAGTTGTGGTCGATGTAGGACCGGGCACAAGATCAAAGCGACAACGATTTGAAATCGTGCGGATCACCAAACCACAAAATGGACTCGTGTCGGTCTACTGTGAACATATTACATTAATCACTGAAAAAACAGCACTCAATAAAGGACAGAAGCACACCGCACTTTCAGCGCAAGAGGCGTTGAACCAGTGGCGTGCTCTTTTAGTTCCTCAACGTGATTTCACCGTATTCACAGATCTGACGACGGTCACAGCAATGGACTTTTCCGAGGTTGGCCATTTTGAAAGCGCCGCTGAAGCTTTGGGCGGAAAAGAAGGTTCAATTCTTCAAAAGTACAATGGCGAATACATTTTCGACAATAATGAAATTCGCTTGATGCGAGAAGGCGGTAAAGAGACCGGGGTTGTTATTGCGTATGGTAAGAACTTGGTGGATCTCGTGCAAGAAGAGACGATCGAGAGTACCTATACTTCGATTCGACCATATGCTCGAGCGAATGAAGAAGGGGCAAATGAGTTAGTTCTTCCAGAAGTCATTATTGATGGTCCACACGTCAATAATTTTCCGGAACGACGTGTTCAGACAGTTGATCTAAGCAGCCGCAATCCTCAAACAG
Source organism: Enterococcus sp. CR-Ec1 (assembly GCF_002850555.1). Lineage (NCBI taxonomy): Bacteria > Bacillati > Bacillota > Bacilli > Lactobacillales > Enterococcaceae > Enterococcus > Enterococcus sp. CR-Ec1. The sequence goes on along the minus strand of NZ_CP025223.1, from coordinate 2,074,421 downwards.
TCGCAGAGTTGCGCCAATTCGCCCAGTACTATATTTCGAGCAATCAGGTTGGGTTGCCTCGTGTGAATCTAAAAGTAAAGTTTGCGGATTTATACAGCGCAACTGGTGAAGAACAACATCGGCTGCTCGAGCAGTTAGAACTCTACGACACCGTCACCGTGGCTTTTAACAAGCTAGGTGTCAACGTCAATGCAAAGATCAATCAGACGGTTTGGAACGTGCTATTAGATAAGTACGAATCCATAGAGATTGGCGATTCAAGAGCGACATTGGGGTCCAACCAAAAAGAACAGGATCGCGATCGTGAGGAACAAATCAATCGGCCCCCAATTATTGGACCCGGAAACATAGCAAATGTTCGACCTGGCACGATTACAAATCTAGTCGCGTATGGCGGCTTTAGCCAAGTGATCTTACATTGGGATATGCAAGGGCTAACGGTCAGAGAATATGAAATCTATGCCTCTCAAGAAAAAGGGTTTGTTCCGGGACCAAGTAATCTGTTGGGGACTACAAATGTGAATGCTTATACCCATGGAACAGAAACCAAGTTGCAATGGTATTATCGTGTTCGAGCAGTTAACCATCATGATGTTGCTGGTCCATTCTCAGATGAGGTATATGGTCAAACAGCCAATACAAAAGAACTGGATGAGCTAGAAGGAATCTTGGATGATTTGAATGATCGGATTCTTCCGGAACTGGATGAGCGGTTAACTGAGAATGATCAGATCCTTTATGAGTTGAAGGAGAACATTTTGCCGGATCTTGAAGGAAGGCTGAAAGATCTTGAAGTCGAAATGGATATACTCACCACTGTAAAGTTACCGGGACTTGAGCAGAAATTGATCGATAACGAGCTTGCTTTGAATGAATTGAATAATGTTTCTTTACCACTGTTGGATGATCGGTTGAAGTCAGCCGAACAAAATTTTCTTGATGCACAAAAACGAATCGATGAAGCAATGGCAGATATTCGAGAGGTTGAGGATCTGCTTTCAGACTGGCAGTGGCAAGACACGGTTGAAATTGACGGCGGAAAAATTCGAGCCAATACGATCCAAGCGTTGTCTATCATGGCAGGAAGCATTACAACAACCCAGATCCAAGCAGGAAGTATTGTCGGGAATGATTTGGCAATAAATACAATTACAGCCAGAGAAATCAATGCCCAAACGATAACAGCAAACGAGCTTGCAACCAATGCAATTATCACAAGACACATATCAACCAATGCGGTAACCGCGAATGAGATAGCCGCCAATACTATAGCTGCAGATAATATTTCCACAAATGCAATTATCGCTCGTCATATTTCTACTAGCGCAATCACGGCAGAAAAGATCAATACGAACGCAGTAACGGCCATAAAAATCAACGCAGGTGCTGTCACTGCTGAGAAAATTGCGACAAGTGCTGTGACAACAGTCAAGTTGAACGCCGAGGCGGTAACGGCTGCTAAAATCGCTGCCAATACAATCACAGCAGCGCAGATTGCAGCCAATACCATTACGGCCAATCAGATTGCCACAGAAACGATCACAGCGAATCGAATTGCAACAAACGGTATCATTGCGCGCAATATTACGGCAGGATCGGTCGTCGCAGACAAATTGGCAACTGGATCAGTGACAGCAGTCAAAATAGCCGCTGGAGCCGTCACCGCTGATAAAATCGTCGCTCGAGCTGTGACTGCGGATAAATTAGCGACAAATGCCATTCAAGTTGGCTTTAACAACATGGGGAATAGCTTAAGGTTGACACCTACGACGTTGGCATTTTGGCAAAGCACCTCAGTGCGGTTTATGGAAATGACTGGTCTTCGTCTTGAATTTTTCACTGGTCAAAGCACACGTATTGGTGGTTTTGAGCGAAGCAGTATGAGTGGGCGGACTTGCGTCGCGTACTTTGCAAGAAACTCTTATAGCTTAGTGTTGGGACGAATAGTCAACTCCGCAGGAACGAGTGAACAAAGAATACCTGTGATGGAAATTCAAGGAAATAACGCTGCAATCCAGATGCACGCCAACATCAACATGAATAGATGGAGCATTACCAATCAATCCGATATCCGCTTGAAAGAAAACATCCAAGAAACTTCTGTTTCAGGCATAAAAGAAACAAAGCGAATTCGCATGGTTGATTTTGATTGGAAACAAGACTATCGTCCAATTGACAAAGACACTCCGCCACCAACTACTCGTCAGTTTGGAATGATTGCCCAAGAGGTACCTTTCTTACAAGCAAACATTGATGGGGATAATCATTATTTGTCGATTGATATGAATAAACAAGTCAATCTTAATACGAAGACCAATCAAGAGTTGATCGCGATCGTTGAAAGCCAAGAACAGCGTATTCAAAAATTAGAACGAGAAATGGAGAAAATCGCATGAAAATCACACTAAAGAATTATGAATTAGGGGCTGCTCTTTTATTTATCCAAAATATGGAACTTAAAGCTGCGGATAGTCGCCATCGTTCGAAGTTTAAAAAAGCTTTGATGGAAGCCGTTCAAGGACTGCAGGAGTCAGAGTTGGAATTGTATGATCTTTACGGAAGAAAAGATGATGAGGGACAATTGATTGTCAATGAAGAAAAAACTGGCTATGAAGTTAAACCAGAAAATCGCAATCAGTTCTATCAAGAAATGAATGTTCTTCTAGATGAAGAAATCGTGATCAAGAGTGGGCTATACGCTAGAAATTTCGAGAAGTTTGGAGAAGTGCTTTCCGAATACAATGGTGTGATCTCAGGAAAAGAAGCCGATATTTATGATCGTCTAATGGATGAATTTGAAAAGGAGGAAAATCAAGATGTTAAAGACTAACAAAAGCACTAGTGTAAATGGACAGGTCATGATTGACGAAACGATGGTTGTTTATCTATCGGCTTCGATCGATGAAGACAAAGGGGTGTCAACCTCACCAAGCATCAGTATCCAAGATCCTGAGTTGTACAAAAAGAACAAAAAAACTTGCCGTGAAGGAATTAAAGAATTTTTGAAAGAACTGTGGGCGTTAGAAGACAAAGCTTGAAGGAGGGCGGATGATGGAAAATCTCTACGTAACCAGTGAGATCACCTTAAACAAAACTGCGGAAAAACGTTCTTCTCCAGTACCGACCAACACAGAATTTTTCAGTTATGATCAACGAGTCGCAAAAAAGACGATCAACTTTCAGTTTGAAGGAGAGCCGTTGGACCTATCAGAAGCCAATGTCATTTTGGGTTTTGACTTCGTGACTGCAGGTCAGTCAGTCATTTTTGAAAGTGCTGATGGCTCAATCGAAATTGAAGATTCTGCAGCCGGAAAAGTGAATGTGATGTTGCCAAATGACATCTACGCGTATTCCGGCTCAGTAATCATTTATGTTTTTGTCGAATTTTCTAATGGCCAATCATTAGATTATCCAGCATTTAGTACGGAGTTCCAAGAATCTTGGCTTGATCAGGACCTAGAAGAAATGGCGCAGTTTTATGTGAAGCGTTTTGAAGATCTACGAGACCTTGTTTTGGAACAAGCCTCGGGGATCGATCACGATTTGACCGAATTTGAAAATCGAATTGAACAAATTGAATCAGACCTTGCAGCCTTTGATATAGATTCCCTAGCAAAGGAAATTGAAGAAGAGATTCGCATTACAGTAGAAGGCAGGCTCAGTGATATCGAGAAGCGACTTGAAGCTGCGGATTTTGTCACAGAAGAAAATGTTGATCAATCGCTAGAGAAGTTTATGTTTGGTGTTCCATTGGTACGAGAACCACTGCTTGATTTAACGGGGAAAATCCGTGGGAGTATGAAAGAGAACCTCCATAGAATCGGTGGAAGTTTAACTACCTCTTTGCCCAGCAGTGCAAATGGTGGGACGGAAGTCACTCAAGCGCAATACAATCGAATAGCTACAAATGATGGGCTTGATATTGGTATTAGTGGCACTTCTTCAAATGGTCGTATGCAAGTTGTATTTACATGGGACATACTCGGTGATATGAAGCGACGGTTTCCTGAATTATTCACTTTCTTTTCCCCAAAAACAGTACAAGAGGAATTGGCGGTAATTCAACCTTTTGTAAAGAATATTCAGTTTACCGCTTTTGCACATATCAATTCCACCACTTCATATCCAATCATTGGGTATCGACGAACGCCTGATAATACCGCATTTAATTGGGAAGAAATGGCAAGCCATGAGAGTACTTTCAACGATCAACTTACTTTTCCAATCGAGTTGATAACAAATCCAGCAATACTCGGACATGTGGGGAAAGCAGCCGTGGTATTACGAGGACCTGAGCGACAAACAACTAATCAAAATACGATTTGGGTTGCATATGCCAAAGTAGACTATACTGTTGCTTTTAGCTTGGATAAGTTATTTACCCCTAAAACAATCAATCAGTTGGCAAATCCAACTATTGATATGTTCAATCATTTAGCCCAGCGAGTAAACGAATTAGAAATGAAAGGATGATAAAAATGGACGGACACAAAGCAATCTATGACACAAGGAACTTACAAGATCTGCGGCCGCTATATACGCCGAAGGATCGCCCTGTATTTCATCCCTATACGGAAGTGGCACCGCCAATTGATCCGCATGTGGTGGTTATTGGTTTTGATTTTAATCGCCAACGTTGGAATGTGGTGAGTGCTGCAACACCAGAAGATGTCGAGGAGTTACAAGAAACGACGGATACTTTAGGACGATCGGTTGTGCAGCTGACGTTACAAAATCTTCAACAGGCACAGCAATTAAGAGAATTGACTCAAGGAGGGCAAGAGAATGCTTAATTTTGAGACGATTCAGGATTGGTACAATCGTGGATGGATGACAGAAGATGATGTCAATCAGTTTCTGGCACTAGGTGTGATCACGAAAAAGCAGGCAAATACAATTTTAGAGGGGAGAGGGAAGTCTTAGGACTTCTCTTTTTCAATTTCGGAAAGTGAAGGTAATAGGTATGTTTTATTTTGTCAGTCTTTTTATAGGAGGAGAGTTTATGTTCCATCTTTTTGGAGGTAGCCTTGATGTAATCGATGTCTACCTAACGTTAGTAGTAGTTGATTTGGTATTAGGTTATTTCAAAGCCTTAAAAACACATTCTTGGATGTCAGCACTCAATTTGGAAGGATTGTTCAGCAAGTTTATTGCTTTGGCCACTATTTTTGCTTCAGCTTCTTTAGATAAAGTAGCACCTATCGTGGGGATTAGTTTACCAATAAATATTGCGCTAGTGTGGACAGTGTTGCTAATTTTCTATGAGATTAGCAGCGTGCTAGAAAATGCTTATGAAGCTGGAATTAAAGTAGGTTTCTTACAAAAATGGCTTGCGGTTTTTAAGGAAAATGTACACAAAGAATCAGCGCCACCTGATTATGGTGATGGCCAAAGTGAGACGGAGAAAACAATTTACCAGAATAAAGATCAAGAGTAGCCGATTGGCTGCTCTTTTTCTATATCAAAAAATGGAGGAAAACACTATGACAAAAATTGTAGATTTACGAGGCGATTCAAGAATTTTAGGACCATCTAACCCTAACAGATCCGTGGCAGGCATCACAAAAATTGCTCGTCACCATTCAGCAACTGCAACAGGAGACGTTTGGGCATTCCAAAATCACTGGCGAAATTTAGGATGGGGCACTGGTGGCTACCACGAGATCATACTGAGAGATGGATCAGTTCAATTGGTCTATCGGGATAATATTACGACTAATGGAGTAGGTAACCACAACAGCAAGACTTACCACATTTGTTTGGTAGGTAACGGCTCCTTTACTGCAGAACAAGAAAAAGCGTTTGATGAGCGTGCAAAAGCAGCCATGCAGCGATTCAATTTGAATGTCGATGATATCTTAGGGCACAATGAGTTTTCTGGTCATGGATCAAATAGTTGTCCAGGAACAAATATGACAACTGTCCGTAATCGATTGCGAGGATCCGGAGGAACTGCACCAGCACCGAATCCAACTCCGAATCCTGCTCCTAATTTGAAATCAAATGATACAATTGCCAATGAAGTAATTGCAGGTAAGTGGGGAAATGGGACCGACCGTGAGGGCCGATTGCGTGAAGCTGGTTACAACCCTCAGACGATTCAAGCACTGGTTAATCAAAAGCTAGGGGCAAGCGCTACTAAGCCGACACCAGCCCCTCAGCCTGCATTAAAACCAATCGGAACGATCGCACAAGAAGTTATCGATGGGAAGTGGGGAAATGGTGCTGATCGAGAGAAGCGCCTAAAAGCAGCTGGCTATAATCCAGCTACCATACAGGCGGAAGTCAACCGACGCTTAGGCGTTGGGGCGGCACCGAAACCTGCAGGCAAGACCGTTGATCAACTTGCACGTGAGGTCATTCGTGGTGATTGGGGCAACGAGCCTCAGCGCTCACAACGATTGAGAGCAGCAGGTTATGATGCAGCAGCTGTACAACGTCGTGTGAATCTATTATTGTAAATATGTTAATTGAATAATATTTCTCTTTCATTATTCGTCACAATATGCCAGAATAAATCTAGAATATTGATGATTGAGGGGAGATTGTATGTCTAGTTACGATTTTATGCCAAGTATCAATTCGGTAAGGTTCATTAGGAGTCAAAGTGGTGATAATTCATTACACGAACTAGAAACATTTAATGGTGCTTTTGAGGTTGCGCTTGAGGTTGAAATTGGCGGATTAAACTATCTTGTAGAACCGGTGTTTAAAGTACCTCAGCCGTTTTATTTAACTGTCGTTACCTATACTGTAGAAGGTGACAAAGGTCAAATGTTACATGGATTCAGGTCAATCGAGTATGATGAGGAGCGACTAATAAGCGGTGCGAATGAGGATAATTTATCCTTTTTTGTTGCAAAGTTTGGCGAAGGCTATACACCAGATGAGATTGTTTATGATTTTGTTACTACTTCATTAAAAGTGAAACTGTTATACTCGCAAGAAGAGCTGGTAAATTTAATGGATATCGAACGTTATTTGTATGATAAAAGATATGTGCTTTTTGAAACAAAAATCCCTTTTGTGACTAAAGGGAAAAGAGAGCTAGGTGAATATAATGCCTAACAAGGACAACGTGGTATCTTTAAATACTGATTATGATGGAGTTTTTTTAACTAATTCTAGATCTAATGATAGTTCTGGCGGAAACGGAGGCGGAGTCATGTCTAATTACGTAACTAAAGAAGAATTTAACTCGGCAATCAAAGATATTAAACATGCAATTGAATTGAATCAGGAAAAAACAAATTCTAGTTTTTCTTTGCTAACCCAAAAAGTCGAGCACATTTCTGATGAGATTCCTAATAAGATACAACTTACTTTGAACGAAAAAGAAAAAGAATTGATCAAAGAACAAAAGGAAACGAAAAGGTATTTAGTTGGTACAATAATATTAGGGATTTTGGCCATTGTTGCTCCAATATTATTTGAATTATTCTTTGGAAACTAATATATGACTTATATGGAAAGCAACACTACAAAAAAACCTCTTACTCAGATTCGAGTAGGAGGGCTTTTTTACGTTCTTCGATCAATTGTTCTAATTCTGCCAATTCCTCAAGAGATGCGTTTTTGATGTAACCCTTAGCTCCAGAGCGATTGCGGACGTGTTTCATCTGTTCTTTATTCTTTTCTTGCCATTTTCTCGATGCTTTAAGTTGAGCATCAGATGTTTTCTTTTCAGCCAACACTCGCACTCCTTCCTAAAAAAGTTGAATAAGTTTCATTATGATAGAGATGGCGATTAAAACCACAAGTATCACCAAGGCGGAATTTAAAATTTTCCTTCTTTTCATATTCTTCGACATTAGATTCATTCCTTTCATTATGATATAATCAAAGGGAAGGGAGGGCTTTCGCCCTATCCCTAGTTGTCGAGAAGTTTGATTAGCAGTTCGAGTAACTTTTCAATTATGGCTAGTATCGCTAGTACTAAGCCAATTTTGATTGTTAGTTGCTCTTGCTTTTCAAGCTTTTCTTTTTCCCTTCGTTGTTTCCTCAATAGTTTCAACTCCTTTCTATACTTATATTATATATCGGATACATATATTTGTCAACGATTTTATTCAAATTGATGAAAAAAGTAGCCATATTTTGGCTACTTTAAATTGAATTATAAGGTGTTATATAGTAAAGAAAATCATGCTTTCCTAAAACAAAATCGACGTAGAAGAGTACGCAATCTTCCCCGAAAATTGATTCCTGAGATTCTGAAATAGAGTCTGGAAATTCAATCAAGAAAGTATTTCGATCAACATAGGCTTGTTCATATTGAGTAATAATATTCATACATCAAACCACTTTACTTCATTATAATAGTCAACATTTCGTATTTCATCATAATGGACAAGAGTATCGTCTAAATAAATTCCTAGATCATCGTAACCTTTCAGTGTTCCTGTAACATCAGGCATGAATTTATCATCGACAGTATAGTTGAGCTGTATGGCTAGCTTCTTACTTTTTGTGACTGCGGTTTGCAAGAATTCATTGATTTCTTCTTCTGCCATTTCCGGCTTAGCAGGGCAGGTGTACTTCAACTCTTTATCTATTCTTGCGATGTCGGCTGTATGCTCTGACAAGAAGAATCCTATCCACTTCAATTTTTTTCTGTCTTCATATGGTTTTAGAACGCTCATATAGTTATCCCTCCTTAATCAAATTATACGAACGTTCGTTCTCTTTTGGAAGAGAACAGAAGATTAAATCTTCTAATAATGAAAAATTAAGGGGCAAAAAAGGGGCAAATGGTGTAAATTATTGTACAATGATATATTTTTCCTCCCTTTGTAAATGCTAATATATAAGGGTTTTTACAACAGTGTCCTATAGAAATAGTGTGAATGACAAAATGTCTATCACAATGTGGCAGACGCTGAAGAATAAGACATACTGGCAGCCTAGAGGTGATCTGGCTGCCAGTTTTTGGTGTTTTTTTCATCAACCTTCCGTTGTTTAGTCAAGTGAAAAAAACAAGAGAGCGAGAAGCACTTCTCTTGAAAATTCTTCAATATTCATCGTCTTTTCAGTTGGTTTCCAGACATTTTATATGTTATGATTTACTACATAAGCAAACAACTCGTTAGGGGGGCAGACATGGAAGAAAAAATCGTTTTAGAGCCATTTAATCGAATCTTAAGTGGTTTTGAAAAGCTAGCAGAAGTGTCTGTATCGATTTCTGACTGCTCGGCTCTTTGTCGGAAATATCAAAAGTATGGGGTGGAAGGGTATCGTCTAGGCGATTATCGTGGTTCTTCTTATTTGAATCGTTATTTAAATGTCGTCGTTGATCGCGCACCCTTGTTAATTTATAAAGAGCGATTCTTGATTCCTTTGGTCTTTCGCATGTCGGAATACTCTGAACGGCTCTTTATCGATGATTATCGAATGGAAGGGTTCTTCATGCTGTTGGATTGGCTTTTGGAACACCGACCAGAAAAAGCAATTATTGATTATAAGCGAACGCGTGCTTTACCTCACAGAAAAGAATTGGTGATCGATAGTTCTTATGTGCTTTTTCGATTGACGGAAATTCTCGACGGTGCTGGTTTTCCTCTTAGTCGCTTTACAACGATCGAGGAATTTAGTCAATGGAATCGTACCCATCGTTTGATCGATAATGGCAGTATCGGACGTCATACAAAATTATTTGTTCCAGAAGATCCGGAACACGTTTCTGAGCTGCAGATGATTTTAACAATCGTTGGGATGCGTTATCCAGAAACCCGCTTATTTATTGGCGAATTAAAAGGCTAAAAAACATCACAATCGGCTGGTTTCATTTGAGAATCAGTCGAAAGTGATGTTTTTTTGTTAGGTTATTCGTCAATCCGTGATGCTTCTTGAAACTGATAAGTGGCAGGATCAGCTTTCACTAGAAGCGGCAATTCTTCTTGGGTAAGGACGGTCAACTGATGCATCGCCCGTGTCGCCATTGTATAAAAAATCAATTGGTCTTGTTCAGTCGCGAAAGTGGCACCTGGTGTCCAGACAAATACTTGGTCAAACTCTAGCCCTTTTGCTAAAAAGGCCGGGAAGATCATGACATTGCGTTTCATGAAGTCTTCTTCAGAGGTGATCAGCTGCACTTGTTCCTGCATTGTTTCTGTCAGCTGGGCATATAACTGCTGGCAATCCTTTGCGGTTTTACAAATGATCGCGGTGCGCCAACGCTGATTCTCCGCTGCCTTTCGAATACTGGTTTCTAGGAAAGCCAGATTTTCAGATTCAGTTCCTTTAACAATTGTTGGTACCGCACCTTTACGAGCCGTCAATTCCACTTGATCACTGCCAACTAAAAATTGATTGGCGAAATCTGTGATTTCCTTAGTCGAACGATAGCTGGTTTTCAATTGATAACGTTTCACGCTTTCGTGGGGGAATAATTCTGCTAATGCTCCGACGATCGTTTCATTGCCATAAACTTTTTGGTTCAAATCGCCGCACAGGGTGATACCAGCCTTTGGATAAAGCTGACGCAGCAGAGCCACTTGTGCTGGTGGAAAATCCTGCATTTCATCGATAAAGATAAACCGAGCTTTTTCTTCGACGTGAACAGGATAAAGCTGTTTGATCAGTAAGAAAAACAAAACGGCGTCTTCTTGTTTGATTTGTCTTTGGCGCATTCCTTGGCGAATGTTGGCAATACTTTGCTGCCAAGCCGCAGCCTCGATGCCAGTTTCTTTGACTGCAGCAGACTCAACCGATTGTAAAAAGTGTAAGTATTGCTTGGCTTGGTTGATAAACTGAAAGTTTTTCACTCCCCGCGTCAAGGAACGGAACTTCTTACGGACGATCTGCTGTCTGAGTTTCTTCCGCAAACGGCGTTCGTTTTCTTCGCTGTATTCTTGATGAGGATCGTTGGTAAATACTTGTTGCAATTGCTCTTCGGTCGCTTCTTTGACCCAGTCTTTTTTGGCTTCATCTTTTTCCAAGCCGCCGATTTTTTTTAATAATTTTGTTTGAAGCAGTTGGGTTCTTTGGTAAATCGGCAATTCATGATTGGTTTCTTGGTACCAGCGGCGAATCTGTTCTTTTGTCAAATAGGTTTGCCCTTGGATTTTTAGATCACGGAACAAGGGGCCGATCGGTGCAATCGAACGGACATAACGGTTGATTTTTTCCACCAAGAAAAGACTACTTTTGATTTTTTCAATGGCATCATCGTCGCCGCTTAAAAAGTTCTCTTCTTGTTGGGTTTCTTTTGTTACTTCATAGCCAGTCAGAATCAATTGGATAAAGTGGTGGAAGGTTCTTGTGGGCACTTCACTTTCCCCTAATGAAGGCAGGACCATGGATATATAGTCAGAAAACAAATGATTGGGTGAAAACAGCAAGACTTGTTTTTCGTCCAGCCATTTGCGATTACGGTAAAGTAAAAAGGCGACCCGTTGCAATAAAGCAGAGGTTTTCCCACTTCCAGCAATCCCTTCGATCAGTAAAAATTTATTGGTGGTATCACGAATAATTTGGTTCTGTGCTTTTTGGATCGTTGAAACGATGTTACGCATTTGAGAAGAAGAGGCCTCATCCAAGATTTCCAATAAAAATTCGTCATTGATGATCTCCGAAGTATCGACCATCGATAAGATCTCACCATTTTGAATTTTAAACTGGCGTTTTAAGAGCAGCTCTACCGTAAAACGGTCGGTGTCTGTTTCGTAGAATGTTTCACCAAGTTCTCCTTCATAGTAAAGATTAGCGATCGGTGCGCGCCAGTCAATGACGATCGTTTCTTCCTCTTTGTCTCGTAAAGAAGCGATCCCTAAATAGAGGGTCTCGGTTTCTTGCTCTTCTTTGAAATCGATTCGAGCAAAGTAGGGATTGCCTGCCATCGTTGTTAGGGTTTTGACGCGTTTTTCTTGTGATTCTGCGGTTTGATACTTGATCAGCAGTTCTTGTTCATGCTGCTGGTACTCGATCACTGATTCATAAAAGGCTTCACTGTCGCCTCCGCGAATTTTCTTATCGGCGATTTCTTTTAATTGATCATCCATTTTAGCGGCTAATTCTTGTTTTTGCTGCGAAAGGATCGCTTGTTCTCTGTGGATCAGAGCAATGGTTTCATTGACATGTTGTTGTTCTTTTTGACGTTCGTTCACGAAGGATCCTCCTTAAAAAAATTGCGACATAAAATTATAGCATATTTTCCCTGTGAATGTCGTGGAAAAAAAGAAACTATGCTAATATTTATAAAAAGAGCTTAGGTGTTCAAAAACGAAACGAAATAGAGGTGGAAAAGGTGAGAGAAGAAGCAGAATTGCGCCAATTGATCCTGTCTGTTGGGAAACGTGTTGGGGCACGTGCCATCGGTTTATCTGGTTCACGGACCGATCCACAGGCGCCAAAAGATATTTTGCAGGATTTTGACGTGGTCTTCGTGATGGAGGATATTCAGCCTTTGGTCGATGATTCTTCATGGTTAGAAGCCTTTGGATCAATCATGATCAGGCAAACACCGGAAGCTAGCACGATTTATCCGCCGAGTTTGGGCGGGTGTTTTACGTACTTGATGCATTTTTTAGACGGAGTAAGAATCGATCTCATGCTATGTCCACTTGCACTGGTCGATCGTCTTGCTAAAGAACCAGGCTTGCAGCCGCTGCTTGATCCAGACCAATTACTAAGTTTTGCTAATCAAGCAAATCATTCGCATTACTGGATCAAGCGCCCGACCCAAGCCGCTTTTCAAGAACACTGCAACGAATTTTGGTGGGTAAGCACGTATGTCGTGAAAGGGCTGCTTCGAAAGCAACTAATTTATGCTACGGATCATTTATACACCATTTGTTGGCAAGAATTGTTATGGATAGAAGATTTGTTTGTTGCCCATGCTCAGCAATTTCAGGTGAGTACTGGGAAAAATCATAAATACCTGCAGTCGTTTCTAACGGAAAAGGAGTGGCGGGAATTGACCTCATTGCTTGATTTTTCCACGATCACTGCTTGCGGTCAGTCCCTTTTGAAGATGCAAAAACGATTTGATAAGCAAGCAAAGAAAATCAGCGAGAAATTAGGGTTGGCCTATGATTGGCAAGAAGCTGAGAATGTCCAAACATATACGAAGTATTGGAGTGAAAAAAATTGGCAGATGAGACCAGAGAACCAAAAATAAAAGACAGTCAGATTCAAGCGTTTTGGCAGCGGTTTTTAAAAGCAAATCCAAGAAATCAATCTTCTCTGACCTATGAAGATGCTTGGTCCTTTGGTGATACTTCAGAAATGGCGGATGAACTGGCAGCACTTGTTTTAGCTGGCAAAAAGACAGCGACGACCTCCGCCGCTGCGCTCTATGAAATCGAGCAAGAAGCATTGCCACAATCAGAAACGTATAGTGTCCTTTTAGATGGTTCGGATGTACCAAGAGCTGTTCTTTATCTAGAGTCAGTGTCGATCGTGCCATTTGATGAAGTGACAGCAGCGTTTGCCTTTTTAGAAGGGGAAGGAGATCGCACTTTGGCTTATTGGCGCCGTGTTCATGAAGCTTTTTTTCGACGAGCTTATGCCTCAGCGGGGTTGTCTTTTCACGATCAAATGCTATGCGTTTGTGAAAAGTTTTCTGTCGTGTATCAGGAGGAATAAAGACACGTTTTTCTTTGGAAATCATGGGAATAGCTTTTGTCTTTTTGAAAAAGGTGTATAATCAAAAGCAAACAAAGGAGGAAATCGTATGCCATTTATTCATGTCGAACTAGTTGAAGGGCGTTCGCAAGAACAACTGACGAATATGATGAAAGAAATCACTGAGGCGGTCCATAAAAATACGGGTGCCCCTAAGGAGCATATCCATGTCATCATCAATGAAATGAAGCAAGGAACCTATGCTGTGAATGGCGATTGGAAATAATTCTCTTGCTTTTTCTTGTAGGTAGTGGTTTAATTGAGCCATAATCGATCAATAAAAAAGACACCTGAGTTTGAGAGTCTTCGATAAGAGAGGGAAATCTTGGCTGAAAATTTCCTGGAAGAAAACCAAAGGATGACCACTTTTTTAGACCTCTGTCGAAACGGAGGCGGTTGAACCGTTATCTCATGAAGAGGAAAACAGACTTTTTCTGTTTTCGAACAATAGGTGGAACCACGAGTGATCGTCCTAGTATCGTAACCGATACTAGGACTTTTTTATTGATTGAAATCATTCAAAGGAGGACATTCATATGTCATTATTTATTACATTTCCTGATGGCGCAAAAAAAGAATTTGCTGTTGGGGTAACAACTAAAGAGATTGCTGAAAGTATCTCGAAAAGTCTTGCAAAAAAAGCCTTAGCTGGAAAAGTCAATGGACAACTGATCGATCTTTCACGTCCGATCGAAGAAGATGCAACGATTGAGATCGTGACACCCGATCATGAAGACGCCTTAGGTTTACTTCGTCATTCGACAGCTCATTTAATGGCTCAAGCCATGCGCAGACTCTATCCATCGATCCATTTTGGAGTAGGACCTGCAATTGATTCTGGTTTTTACTATGACACAGACAATGGGGAAAACCCAGTAACTGCGGAAGATCTACCAGCAATCGAAGCAGAAATGATGAAAATCATTAAAGAAAATCTGCCAATTGAACGACGTGTATTAACAAAAGAGGAAGCTTTGGCTCTTTTTGCTGAAGATCCATACAAAGTTGAGTTGATCACAGAATTACCAGATGACGAAACGATTACTGCCTATCAGCAAGGAGAATTTGTTGACTTATGCCGCGGCCCTCATGTCCCATCGACAGGTCGTATCCAAGTGTACAAATTGTTATCAGTAGCCGGAGCCTATTGGCGTGGAAGTTCTGATAATCAAATGATGCAAAGGGTATATGGAGCAGCCTTTTTCGATAAGAAAGACTTGAAGGAATTTATTCGTTTACGAGAAGAAGCAAAAGAACGCGATCATCGTAAATTAGGGAAAGAATTAGAATTGTTTATGTTGTCCCCTGAAGTCGGCGCGGGTTTGCCTTTCTGGTTGCCAAAAGGAGCAACGATCCGTCGTACGATCGAGCGTTATATCGTGGATAAAGAAGTTAGCCTTGGGTACCAACACGTATACACACCAATCATGGCAAACGTGGATTTATACAAAACATCAGGGCACTGGGATCATTACCACGAGGACATGTTCCCACCAATGGATATGGGGGATGGCGAAATGCTGGTTCTACGACCAATGAATTGCCCACATCACATGATGGTTTACAAAAATGACATCCATTCGTATCGTGAACTACCAATTCGGATCGCTGAATTAGGAATGATGCACCGCTATGAAAAATCAGGGGCACTATCAGGGTTGCAACGGGTTCGGGAAATGACCTTAAATGATGGTCATACATTTGTTCGTCCTGATCAAATCAAAGAAGAATTCAAACGGACACTGGATCTTATGGTGGGCGTTTACGAAGACTTTAATATTACTGACTATCGTTTCCGTTTAAGTTATCGCGATCCACAAAACAAAGACAAATATTTTGATGACGATGCGATGTGGGAAAATGCGCAAACAATGCTAAAAGCGGCCATGGATGAATTAGAATTGGATTATTTTGAAGCTGACGGTGAAGCAGCTTTCTACGGACCTAAACTAGATGTCCAAGTGAAAACAGCTTTAGGTATGGAAGAAACCTTGTCAACGATCCAATTGGATTTCTTATTGCCTGAACGGTTTGATCTAACATATGTTGGTGAAGATGGCGAAAACAATCACCGTCCAGTGGTGATCCACCGCGGAATCGTTTCAACGATGGAACGTTTTGTGGCTTACCTGACAGAAGTCTATAAAGGGGCATTCCCGACTTGGTTGGCACCAATCCAAGCATCGATCATTCCGGTCTCAGTCGAAGCCCACAGCGACTATGCTTACGAAATCAAAGAACGCCTGCAAGCGCAAGGACTGCGAGTGGAAGTGGATGACCGCAACGAAAAAATGGGGTATAAGATCCGTGCATCACAAACCCAAAAAATTCCTTACCAAATTGTTGTTGGGGATCAAGAAGTCAATGATGCGACAGTGAATATCCGTCGCTACGGCAGCAAGGAGACCCAAGTCGAAGAATTGAATTTGTTTGTTGATGCAATGGCTGCTGAAGTGAAAAATTATAGTCGAGCATAGCTTTTGGTTCAAAGAAAACGAATGATTTTATAGTATAGGCACCTGCTTTCAGCAGGTGCTATTTACCTTTTTTAATCTATATAAAATAAAATAATTAGATTTTTTTTGTTTTTGTGAATAAAATCGTGCATAATTAGTAAGTGATAAAAAGGAATAAACTAGAAGGAGTTTGTGATGAATTATAATTACGGAGTTAGAAAGAAATCGGTTGTATCGGTCATTTTATTAACATTTATTACTTGTGGCATTTATACATTCTTTTGGATGTACCAAACAACCAAAGAGCTGGCAGAATACAGCGGGGATAATCGTCTTTCGCCAGAAACGTCGATTTTACTCACAATCCTTACTTGTGGATTGTATCAAATTTATTGGTGGTACCGAATTGCGGATATCTTTATGAGTGCACAACAACGAGCGAATATGCCTCGTCTGAGTGACAACAAAATTCTTTTTGTCGTCTTGAGCCTGTTTGCTTTTGATTTCATCAACATGGCGATTTTACAAGGTGATATGAACCAAAT
The DNA here is from genome assembly GCF_002850555.1 of Enterococcus sp. CR-Ec1. Classification (NCBI taxonomy): domain Bacteria; kingdom Bacillati; phylum Bacillota; class Bacilli; order Lactobacillales; family Enterococcaceae; genus Enterococcus; species Enterococcus sp. CR-Ec1. The sequence goes on along the minus strand of NZ_CP025223.1, from coordinate 2,057,797 downwards.
GTGGGAAGCGGCTGATCAAAATGCCATGACCTCATCTAACAATACAAACGATTCGTCTGATTCAGATGATTGGGTAGATTATTGATTTGTCCGTTTAAATGGTTAACGGGGTTTCCTTGTCCAGGTTGTGGCATGACGCGCGCCTATTTGCACTTATTTCAGGGTGATCTTGAAGGTGCGCTGCATTTTCATCCCTTGTTTTGGTTAGTGCCGATCGTATTCGGAATTGTTTTATTCAAAAAAAATCCGAAAATCAGCAAACTTTACTACAGTCACAACCTGTGGGTGACATTGACACTTTTGGTACTAGTGGTTTATGGTGGTCGGCTCTGGCTTCATTTCCCACATGACGCGCCAATGGACTTTGATCCAGAGAGCATTTTCCCACAACTACTACGTCGGATTGGTCAAGTGATTCACTAACAGCCATTCACCCAAGCATTAAAAATCTTTAAGAAAATACTTTGTTTTTTTCTGAAAGCGAAGGGAACATGCGACAGTAGTTGAATCTTTATGAAAATTGTGTTATATTTACAATGTAATGATACTTAGAGTGAGTGAGCGGTTTTTTCGCTCACTCTTTTTAATGGAATGAAGTTCGTTTCGTTGAGAAATAAAGGAGGCGATGTTGTGAGTACGGTAGTGGAAACTGTTACAGATATAGTGACCCCTATTCTGGATGCGCAAAAATTTGAATTAGTTGAAGTAGAATTCGTGAAGGAAGGGAAAAATTGGTTTCTTCGTGTGTTCATTGATAAAGAAGGCGGAATCGATATCGAGGAATGTGCCTTTGTCAGTGAACAACTTAGTGAACAATTAGACCAATGCGAACCTGATCCTATTCCACAGGCCTATTTCTTGGAAGTTTCTTCCCCTGGCGCCGAGCGTCCATTGAAGAAAGAAGCAGATTATCAACGGGCAGTCGGCGAGTACATTCATGTTTCTTTATATCAACCGATTGATGGAGAAAAACAGTTCGAAGGCTTTTTACAGTCATTCGACGAAAATCAGCTAGTTATGAAGACCCGAATCAAAACCAGAGAAAAAGAACGAACGATCGACCGGAAAAATATTGCCAAAGCTCGTTTAGCCATTCAATTTTAAACACGGAGGAATGAAAGAATCATGAGTAAAGAAATGTTGAATGCATTGGATGCATTAGAAGCAGAGAAAGGCATTTCAAAAGAGATTGTCATCGATGCCTTGGAAGCGGCATTGGTTTCAGCGTACAAACGTCATTACGGGCAAGCACAAAATGTGGAAGTAGAATTTGATCAGAAAAAAGGCAATATCCACGTCTATGCAGTCAAAGAAGTGACAGAAGAAGTCATGGACTCGCAACTAGAGGTTTCATTAAAAGAAGCGATGACAATCAACCCCGCTTATGAAATCGGCGACAAAATCCGCTTTGAAGTAACGCCTAAAGACTTTGGTCGTATTGCGGCGCAAACGGCAAAACAAGTCATTTTGCAACGGGTCCGTGAAGCGGAAAGAAACATTATCTATAACGAATTTAGTGCGTACGAAAAAGACATTTTGCAAGGAATCGTTGAACGCCAAGACAATCGTTATATCTATGTAAACTTAGGCAAAATTGAAGCCGTGCTTTCAAAACAAGACCAAATGCCAAATGAGTTTTATCAACCCCATGATCGGATCAAAGTATTCGTTTCTCGTGTTGAAAATACTTCAAAAGGGCCTCAAGTATTCGTTAGCCGCAGCCATCCAGATTTGCTGCGCCGATTATTTGAACAAGAAGTGCCAGAAGTATATGATGGTACTGTAGAGATCGTAAGTATTGCTCGTGAAGCAGGGGATCGTGCCAAAGTTGCTGTTCGTTCCTTTGATGCCAACGTCGATCCAGTCGGCACTTGTGTTGGCCCTAAAGGTCAACGGGTTCAAGCGATCGTTAATGAACTAAAAGGCGAAAACATGGATATCGTGGAATGGAATGAAGATCCAGCGATCTTCATCGCCAATGCGTTGAATCCAGCAGAAGTCAGCGACGTTATTTTTGATGTTGATAATCCGAAGGCTTGTACTGTTGTCGTGCCTGATTACCAACTATCATTAGCGATCGGTAAACGCGGACAAAATGCTCGCCTAGCAGCCAAATTGACTGGCTTCAAAATCGATATCAAATCAGAAACAGACATGGAAGAATTTTATGCGAAGCTGGATGAAGGCGACTATATCGATGAGTATGATGCCAACGCTTCAGAAGCTGCTGAAGAAATCAGCACAGAAGCAACAGAATCTGCAGAAACAGTTGATGAAGCGATCCTTCCATCAGACATGACTGCGGATGATTATGAAAATGTTGAGTTTGACGAAAAATAGTTGAGGTGAGATCGTGATGAAAAAACGAAAAATTCCTTTACGAAAATCAGTGATTTCAGGCGAAATGCTACCTAAGAAAGAAATGCTTCGTATCACTCGTTCAAAAGAAGGCGTTGTTTCCATCGATCCGACAGGAAAAATGCCAGGTCGGGGAGCTTATATAGCGATCGAACCGGCTGAAGCCCAGAAAGCATGGGATAAGCGTATCTTGGATCGAGTGCTGGAAACGAAATTGACAGATGAATTTTACCAAGAACTATTGGACTATGTAACGCACCAAAAAGCGCGAAAAGAGTTATTTGCAAATGAATAAAACCAAAGCATTAAATATGTTAGGACTAGCCATGCGTGCTGGGAAATTAGTAACTGGTGAAGAAATGACTTTAAAAGAGATTCGCAATGAGAAAACTGCTTTAGTCATTATCGCCAGTGATGCTGGTAAAAATACACAAAAGAAAATTAAGGACAAAAGTTCTTATTACGAAATTCCGCTCCTAGATGCATTTTCTGCTGATGAAATCAGTGCGGCCATTGGGAAACCAAGAATGGTCATTGGCATCTTAGATCAAGGATTTGCAAGGAAGGTGCAGGAATTAATATTAGGTTAGGAAGGTGATTGCATGGGAAAAAAAAGAATTTATGAACTTGCAAAAGAATGGAATAAGTCGAGCAAAGAGGTTGTTGAAAAAGCACAATCTTTAGGCTTTGATGTCAAAAATCATATGGGCGCGATCTCAGATGGAGAGGCGCAAAAATTGCAGCAGTCATTAGGCGGCAATCCAAATGGTAAAACATCTGCAAACTCAAATCCCGCAAATCAGAAACCAGCCAACCAGCCGGAAAAACAAGAACAAAAGAAATTTAAAACGCAAAGAAATAATCCTAACTTCCAAAACCGTCATAACAATCAAAGTCAACAGCGAACTACGCAAAGCAATAACCGTCCTGCTGGTCAAGGACAAGTAGATCGCACGAACAGTCAAGGAAGTAACAGACCAAATAACCAAGGAAGTCATAATCGAGTGAATAACCAAGAGAATCGTAACAATCAAGGGCAACAAAACCGCCCAACAAACCAAGGACAACAAAACCGTCCGAATAATCAAGGGCAACAAAATCGCCCAACAAACCAAGGACAGCAAAACCGTCCGAATAATCAAGGGCAACAAAATCGTCCGAACAATCAAGGACAGCAAAACCGTCCAAACAACCAAGGACAACAAAATCGTCCGAACAATCAAGGACAGCAAAACCGTCCGAATAATCAAGGGCAACAGAATCGCCCAACAAACCAAGGACAACAAAACCGTCCGAATAATCAAGGGCAACAAAATCGCCCAACAAACCAAGGACAGCAAAACCGTCCAAATAACCAAGGGCAACAAAACCGTCCGGCCGCTCAATCTGCAGGAAATACGCAAGGGGCAGACCGTAACAATAACCGTCCGCAAGGATCGAATGATTCTCGTGGAGGAAATCAAAACCGCGGCAAGTCAAACTACGGTGGACGCAACAATAATTTCAACAATAACAATCGCAACAAATTCAATAAAAAAGGCAAAAAAGGCCGTCAGCAGACGGAAAAGAAACCGCCAGTTCCAGCACGTAAATTCCGTGAGCTACCAGAAGTATTGGAATATTCAGAAGGCATGAACGTAGCGGATATCGCGAAAAAAATCTACCGTGAACCAGCAGAGATCATCAAGAAACTCTTTATGATGGGGGTTATGGTCAATCAAAACCAACCTTTAGATAAAGATACGATTGAACTGCTTGCTACCGATTACGGAATCGAACCACAAGAAAAAGTTCAAGTGGATATCGCAGACATCGATAAATTCTTCGAAGCAGAAGAACAAATTGAAGATAATTTAGTATCACGACCACCTGTTGTGACGATCATGGGTCACGTTGACCACGGGAAAACAACATTGCTTGATACTTTACGTCATTCACGCGTAACAAGTGGTGAAGCTGGGGGAATTACGCAGCATATTGGCGCTTACCAAATCGACATCAATGGCAAACCAATTACTTTCTTAGATACTCCTGGACACGCGGCCTTCACTAGTATGCGTGCACGGGGAGCAAGTATCACCGATATCACGATTCTTGTTGTCGCAGCTGATGATGGAGTGATGCCACAAACAGTGGAAGCGATCAACCATGCGAAAGCAGCAAAAGTGCCGATCATCGTTGCAGTAAACAAAATCGATAAACCAGGTGCTAACCCACAACATGTGATGCAAGAATTAAGTGAACATGAGTTGATCCCAGAAGCTTGGGGTGGCGATACGATCTTCGTTGAAATCTCAGCGAAATTTGGGCAAAACATTGAAGAATTGCTTGAAATGATCCTCTTAGTAGCAGAAGTCGAAGATTTGAAAGCTGATCCTACCCAACGGGCGATCGGTACAGTCATTGAAGCGCGCCTTGATAAAGGAAAAGGTCCTGTAGCAACACTATTGGTTCAACAAGGGACTCTTCATGTAGGTGATCCAATTGTTGTAGGGAATACTTTCGGTCGTGTTCGCGTAATGACGAATGATTTAGGTCGTCGTGATAAAGCAGCTGGACCTGCTACACCAGTCGAAATCACAGGATTGAATGATGTGCCTCAAGCAGGTGATCGTTTCGTTACTTTTGAAGACGAGAAAACAGCTCGAGCAGCGGGTGAAGAACGTGCAAAACGTGCTTTGATGGAGCAACGCGCATCAAGCAGTCGTGTGACATTGGATAACTTGTTTGAAAGTCTAAAAGAAGGCGAACTGAAAGAAGTAAATGTCATCATCAAAGCAGACGTACAAGGTTCAGCTGAAGCATTAGCTGCTTCATTGAAGAAAATCGATGTTGAAGGTGTGCGAGTGAACATCGTCCATTCAGCCGTTGGTGCAATCAATGAAAGTGATGTAACGCTAGCAGCAGCAAGTAATGCCATCATCATCGGATTCAACGTCCGTCCAACACCGCAAGCCAAACAGCAAGCGGAAGCGGAAAAAGTCGATATTCGTTTGCATCGCATCATCTACAAAGCGATCGAAGAAATCGAAACTGCGATGAAAGGGATGCTTGATCCTGAATTCGAAGAAAAAATCACTGGTCAAATGATCGTTCGTGAAACATACAAAGTATCTAAAGTGGGCACGATCGCAGGTTGCTACGTAACGGAAGGCAGTATTCGCCGTGACAGTGGCGTCCGCGTGATCCGTGACGGCATCGTTATCTATGAAGGCAAACTTGCCAGCTTGAAACGCTTCAAAGATGATGTCAAAGAAGTGAAGCTAGGGTTTGAATGTGGCGCGATGATCGAGAAATTCAACGATCTTAAAGTTGATGACGTGATCGAAGGCTATGTCATGGAAGAAGTACCGACAAAATAACGGAATGACAACTATACAAGGAGGCTTTTTGAATGGCTAACTATCGAGATCGCCGAGTGGCACAAGAAATCTTAAAAGAAGTCAATCAAATTCTTCGTAAAAAAGTTCGTGATCCTCGCGTGCAAGATGTGACGATCACAGATGTACGAGTAACTGGAGATTTACAGCAAGCAACGATCTTTTACAGCACCCTAACGGACTTAGCTTCAGATAAGCAAAAAGCCCAAGCAGGACTGGAAAAAGCAACTGGCTTGGTTCGTCGTGAATTAGGTCAAGCGTTAACGCTCTATAAAGTTCCAGAAATCCAATTCGAATTGGATGAATCAGTACAATACGGGAATAAAATTGATGAAATGATTCGCGCATTGCACTCAGAAGAATAAAAAAAAGAGCAGCTTCCAATCGAAGCTGTTCTTTTTTATTTGAAAAGAGCATCAGGTATTCATCAGTAAAGTTACCAGTCCAGCAACACCTGTCCCCAAGAGCCAGCCTCCGATCACATCTGTTAAAAAATGGATCCCTAAGTAGACTCTGCTAAAGCCGATCATAAAGCTTAACAAAACTGCCAGCAGACTCATCGGAAGGACTGCTGAGGGAACCAATTGTCCAAGATTCAAGGCGATCGTTCCGTACATGGCAGCGGATGTGGCAGCATGGGCACTAGGAAAGCTGTGATCTTTTTCTTCAACTAAACGATGATCGATCGGACGATCTCGTCGGACGATCCGTTTGATCAGGTAAGCAGCTGCTGATACTATGAAGATACTGACTGCTGTTTTTGGTGCAAGATCCGCCCGCGATGATGGAAAGACAAACAATAGTAAAGCGATCGCAACTGTCGGAAAGGCTTTTCCTAAATTGGTAAAAAAGTGCATCATGCGCGTCAAAGAAGGCGTACGGCTTTGGATGATCTGCAAAGCAAACGCTTCTTCCCAACGCTGCATCGTGCCGAGCTGAATCATGATCAAAAAGATGGCAAATCCAATAAATGACCCTATCGTTAAAACAACCATTTTAGGACCTCCTTATATGCTTAGTTTATCATGTAATGAGAAGGAGCGAAAAGGATTTTGTCGTGCAATGAATTTTTTTTATATGTTATAATAAGCAAGTTGAAGTGAAATGGAGGAATACGATGGACGGGATTTTACCATTATGGAAAGAGCGTGGACAAACAAGTCACGACTGCGTGTTTAAATTACGAAAAATATTAAAGACAAAAAAAATCGGACACAGCGGCACACTAGATCCTGACGTGGATGGTGTCTTGCCCATTTGTATCGGAAAAGGAACGAAGATCGTCGAATACTTGGTTGATTCTGGAAAAGTCTACACCGGGGAAATCACCTTGGGCTTCAGTACCACTACAGAAGATCGGTCGGGGGATATCGTTGAACAACAAGCACTAACTCGTCCGTTTACGAAGACAGAAATCGATCAGGCAATGAAACAGTTGACGGGGACGATTACCCAGATCCCGCCGATGTATTCGGCGGTCAAAGTCAATGGCAAACGACTTTACGAATATGCTCGCAACAATGAAACTGTCGAGCGACCACAGCGCAAAGCAGAAATTTATTCCTTCAAACGAATTTCAGAGCCGGTTTTTCATGAGGACAATACGCAAAGCTGGCGTTTTGAAGTTTCTTGTGGAAAAGGGACTTATGTTCGCACGTTAGCGGTCGACACAGGAAAATTGCTGGGTGTACCCGCGCATATGTCTGATTTGACTCGCTTAAAAAGCGGTGGTTTTTCTAAAGAACAATCTTACACGATTGCAGAGGTGCAAAAGGCAGTCGATGAACAACGTGTTTCGGAACTACTGCTACCGGTGGAATATGGGGTATCGGAGTTTGTTCAAGTGACGATCGATGCGGACCTCTGGCAGAAAGTAAAAAATGGCATGCGCTTGCCTTTCAGCGTGTTTGGATTACCAAAGCGCCCAGAGGAATTAGTGGCGATTTTTTATCGAGAACAATTGATCAGTATCTATAAAGCTCATGACAAATACCAAGATATGATGAAACCGGTAAAAGTCATCCGTACAGAAATAGGAGAATGAACATGGAAATCATTGAAATGAGACACCCTTATGATCACGAAACGATTCCTGATGAGGAGATCGTCTTAGTGTTAGGCTTTTTCGATGGCGTACATCTAGGTCATCAGAAAGTCATTGAAACAGGACGAAAGATCGCAGAAGAAAAAGGGTTAAAATTGGCATTAATGACCTTTAATCAACATCCCTCGATCGTTTTTCAAAAAGTCGATCCTGAAAAAATGCAATACCTGACCAGCTTGGCTCAAAAGGAAGCGCATATGGAAAAGCTTGGAGTAGATATTCTTTATATCATTGAGTTTACTTCTGCTTTTGCAAATCTGGCACCACAGGTGTTTGTGGATGAATACATGATCGGTCTGCATGCAAAAGTTGTTGTTGCTGGATTCGACTATACCTACGGCAAGAAAGAGATAGCCAACATGGCGCTGTTACCAACATATGCAGAAAATCGTTTTGAAGTTGTGACTGTCGCGCAAGAATCGTTTGATGAAGAAAAGGTTAGCTCCACACGCATTCGCTCTGCCCTACAAAATGGCGATATGGCACAAGTCAATCGCTTGTTAGGGTATATTTATGAATTTGAAGGAACCGTCGTTCACGGTGATGCTAGAGGACGAGAACTTGGGTTTCCAACCGCGAATATCAAAGTAAAGAGCACCGTTCGGTTGCCAAAAGAAGGCGTCTATGTGACGGAAATCAAAGTCGGTGACAAGTGGTATCCATCGATGGGATCGATTGGTCACAATGATACGTTTGGTCAGGGGCGCCAGTTAACAGTTGAAATCTATATTCTCGATTTTCACCAAGATATCTATGGTGAAACCGTGGCGATCCGCTGGCATCATTTCTTACGTGATCAAGTCGCTTTCAATGGCGCACAAGCGTTGATCGAACAATTAAAGCAAGATGAACGAGACACTGAAACTTATTTTGATGGGCTTTCTGAAGAAAACTAAGCATTCGTAGTGAAAAGAAGCGTTTCTGGCTTCTTTTCACTTTTTCTTTTTCTTTCTTTTTATAACGTAGTTTATTTGAATTCTAATGCTTTCCCCATGAGGAAAAAACGTTTTTTCGATATACTAAAAAATAGGCAAAAATGATAATTTATGCAGAACGCTGCAAAGGGAAAGGGAGAGAAAAAGTGACAATTGGAAAAAAAGCGAAAAAGGGGAAAGAAAAGAAAGATTTAACTAAAATGAAAACGCCTCATACGTATGTCATCATCTTTGGGGTCGTATTGTTGGCGTGGTTGCTGACTTTCTTAGTTCCCGCTGGAAAATTCAGTACACAAGAAATCGAGTATACCGATGCAAATGGGGAAATAAGTACCAGAACGGTCTTGATGCAAGATTCGTTTCGTTATGCCTACCCGTTAGATAACGAATACGTCTATCAACAGTTGAATCAATTGGAAGACGATCCACAAGAGTTGGAAGAATTAGATGTCGATCCTGAGGCTTTAGCAGCTGTTCTAGCTGAAGGGCCTAAAGAGTTGTCCCAGAGTCAATTAGATGAGGTGGGACTGACCGATGACACGCTTTACAGTCTTTACGGCGAAAAAATTTATGATACTTCTGAAAAACTGCACAAAACAGCCAAGGTTTGGGGAACTGATGACTTTAACGGTTTCGGCTTCTTAAATTTTGTTTTTGAAGGATTGGTTTCTGGTGATAAATACGGCTCAGCAGTTGGGATCGCAGCACTGATCCTAGTGGTCGGTGGTGCGTTTGGTATTATCATGCAAACCGGAGCGATTGATGCGGGGATCTTTGCATTTATCAGCAAAACTCGTGGATTAGAACGCTTGGCATTGCCGCTGTTGTTCTTTGCTTTTTCATTTGGGGGCGCTACCTTTGGGATGGCAGAAGAAGTCATTCCGTTTTCGATGGTCATGGTGCCTTTCGTGATCGCATTGGGGTATGATTCGATCGTGGCGGTCACCGTCACCTATGTCGCCTCCCAGATTGGAAATGCCACCTCGTGGATGAGTCCGTTTAGTGTGGCAGTAGCTCAAGGGATCGCAGGTATTCCCGTTCTTTCAGGCGCAACGTTCCGAATCATCATGTGGGTCGTGGTTACCGCACTATCCGCAGGGTACCTCATGATCTATGCCGAAAGAATTCGCAAGAATCCTGAGAAATCGCTAACGTATCAATCGGATGCGTATTTTAGAAATCATCTTGAAAAAACCTCCAGTGAGCAAAAACCATTTTTATTAGGTCATAAATTGATCTTGGTTGAAATGCTGGCGGTTTTGATCTGGATCGTATGGGGTGTGACGCAGAAAGGCTACTATATTCCCGAGATTGCTTCTCAATTCTTTGTTATGGGCTTAGGGGCAGGAATCATAGCGGTTCTTTTCAAATTAGAAAATATGGGCTTGAATGATGTGGCGAGTGCCTTTCAATCTGGTGCCTCAGAATTGGCAGGAACTGCAATCGTTGTGGGGATGGCCAAAGGGATTCTTCTGGTTCTCGGCGGTTCTGATGCCAATGTGCCGTCAGCGTTGAATACGATTTTGCACAGCATCGGCGGTTTGTTAAGCAATGTTCCAGCATTTATTGGTGCCTGGTTCATGTACATTTTCCAAAGCTTCTTCAATTTGATCGTGACTTCAAATTCAGGTCAAGCTGCATTAACCATGCCGATCATGGCGCCATTAGCCGATCTTTTAGGTGTCTCTAGACAGATCGCTGTCTTGGCTTATCAATTAGGCTCGGGCTTTATGGATGCCTTCACTCCAGTATCGGCAAGTCTGATCGGTGTCTTAGGTGTCGCAAGAATCGAATGGGTGAAATGGGCGAAATTCCAGATCAAAATGCAAGGTTTCTTATTTGTATTAGGAACCATTTTTATCTTTATTGCGGTCGCAATCGGCTTGCAATAAGAAGTAATCAGCCACAAGGAGGAAGCACTTATGAAGGTGATACGACAAGCAGAGGTTTACGCTCCTGACTATTTAGGAAAAAAAGATATTTTATTAAATGAAGACAAGATCATTGCTATTCAAGATTCGATTGAAGGAGGATTCTCAGGTGTTCCTCTTGAAGAAATCGATGGCACAGGGTTACTCGCTGTGCCCGGCTTTATTGACTGCCACTTTCATATCTTAGGAGGTGGCGGGGAAGGCGGCTTTCAAAACCGGACACCAGAAGTGAAATTGAGTCAATTGACCTCTGCAGGAGTAACGACAGTGGTTGGCTGTTTAGGTACTGACGGAGTAGGCAGAGATATGACTGCCTTGATCAGTAAGGCGCGTGGACTAGAGGCGGAAGGCATCACGACTTATCTTTATGACGGTTCGTATCGATTGCCTTTGGCGCCCGTCACGGATTCCATCATCCAAGATTTTTTGACTATCGATAAAATTATTGGTATCGGTGAAATTGCCGTTTCTGACCATCGTTCTTCACAACCAAGTTTCGAAGAATTTACCCGCGCGGTTGCGGATGCTCGTGTTGGTGGGATGCTTTCTGGAAAAGCAGGTATCGTAAACGTCCACTTAGGTGGAGGAAAGAAAAAATATGAGCTGCTTTTACGAACCATCGAAGAGACAGAGATTCCAATCAGCCAATTTTTACCGACACATGCCAATCGGACCAGCGAGCTTTTCGAAGCAAGTATTGCTTTTGCAAAAATGGGTGGAACGATCGATTTTACGGCGAGTGAAGATCCTGATTTCTGGGAAAAAGAAGACGATGAGGTTCGCTTCAGTAAAGGATTGAAACGTTTGTTAGCAGAAGGGATCGGGCTGGATCAATTTACCATGACCTCTGATGGGCAAGGCAGCCTCCCGTACTTTGATGAAAACAATCAATTCATAGGTCTGGGTGTCGGCAGTTCGCGAGCGCTGATGGTAGGCATTAAAGAAGCAGTCCAAAAAGAGCAGATTCCATTGGAGATCGCCATTCGAGCAATCACTTCCAATCCAGCGAAAGTATTGAAGCTTGATCAAAAGGGACGTCTTGCAGCAGGGATGGATGCTGATATTTGCTTGCTGAACAAAGACTCATTAGCAGTAGAAACGGTTCTAGCAAAAGGCAGAACAATGGTAGAAGAACAAGAAGTAAAAGTGTGGGGTACCTTTGAACAACTAACATAAGAAGAATTCAGTTTTAACAGACTAAGAAACGGTTGTTTTTCTAAACAGAGTTGTAGAAGAAAATAAGCAGCCCGATCCATGACCAGCATTTACTGGACTTGATCGGACTGCTTTTTTCAATTAAACGCAAGTATTCTTAAGCTTGCAACTCATCCAATTTCTTCATGTCTTCTTCAGAAATTTCAAAGTCAACTTTGGCATTGTCAGCAATGTATTCTTCATGAACGGATTTTGGCAATGGCAGAATGTCTTTTTGTAGCAAGTAACGAATTGAAAGTTGTGGAATAGATTTTCCATAGGCTTCAGCAATCGTCTTCACTGCATCGTTATCGAGTAAACGACCAGTAGCGATTGGTGAATAGCCTTCCACTAAAATTTCGTGCGCTTTGCAAAATGTCAATAGTTCTTCATTTGTGAGGCCAATATGGTAAATAAACTGGTTGACCATCGGTTTCACATCGCAATGATCAAAAATATTTTGCAAATCTTTTTGATCGAAGTTGGAAACACCAATCGATTTTACTTTTCCACTTAAGTAGGCTTCTTCTAATGCTTTCCAAACATCGATGTTTTCAAGATAAAAATCTTTGTTTTCTGGATTGTTTCCCATGATTTTCCAAGGACGAGGGGCATGGATCAAAATCAAATCGATATACCCTAAGTCAAGTTTTTTTAGAGAAGCATCAATGCTATCAACCGCTTCTTGGTAGGTCTTTAACTCAGCAGGTACTTTCGTGGTAACAAAAATTTCATCGCGGGCAACGCCTGAATCGCGCACAGCTTTCCCAACCGCTTCTTCGTTTTTGTAAGCTGCCGCTGTATCGACATGTCGATAACCATTTTGAATGGCAAATTTTGTTGCGTTGTAAGCATCTTCTGGAGAAGATTGCCAGGTTCCAAGGCCAATCTTAGGAATTGCCAGTTTGTTCTGCAAGGTAAATGTTTCTTGTAATATCACGTATCTCAACCTACTTTCATCGCTTTTTTTTGTTACATCTTCCATTATAAAACGTTTTCTTGTTTGAAACAAATCAGACGCTGAAACTTTTGAGGGAAATTGACTTTCAAAAGGATCTTTGATACATTATCAGCAACCTAAACACAGAAAGATGTGGAAAAAATGGATTTTGTTAAAGAAGATTTTGCCTATTATCGGCGCTCTTTTGAATTGATGTATCGCAGTTATTTCCGTAGAAGAATGATTGCCCTTGGTGTGGCGATTTTGATTATCTTAGGTTATTTACTTTTGTTACAAGAAAGTTTGCTTTTAAATATCATTTTGCTAGTTATATTGCTAGGCATAATGGCGTGGTTGGTTTCACTTTATCAGCGAGCGAGTGAGGTCGTACTTGCTTTCGAAGAAGAAAATCAGGTGCCGCAAATTCATCAACTGACAGAATTTGAGGATCATTATGCGTTCCAAATGAATGATGGAACAACGATGCGCGTGAAGAAAAACGGCAATCGCAACTTTCCTTCCAATAATAAGCAGTACACGTTGATGGCAGGCTATAAAAAAGTTTTCTTTGTGCAACAACCCTTGATGATTTTTTATTATGACCTCTTGGAGATGAAGTATGATGAAGCGTATCGTTTGAAACGAAACCGCCAAAACGGGTTCAATCGTTGGTCGCGTTATTTCAGTTTTCGCTCCTTTAAGGGATCGATTGGCAATGTCTTTCAATTCTTGCTGGGAAATATTTTCTTCTTATTTATTGCGTATCGGTTGATCCGCTATCTGATCGATATTTTGCTGCACATTTTATAACTGTTACCAAGGTGAAGATTCTCATCGTTTTCATAGACTGGTGAAAAAGATGATAGGACTTAATTTTTTTAAAAAGGTATACTTAAGTCAGATAAGACAAGCAATTGTCTTTCGTGAATAAGAGTCCTGCTCTTGTTAAGTAAGCCGTCAACAACAGCTTATCTATTGTGGCGCTAACAGTTTGGGGGAAGTGTTAGTTCTTGTAACAAACAGATTTTTTTCTGGGCGGGATAAGAACAAAAGCGGTATTTTACCGTACTTAATAAGAGTAGTGCTCTTTATTTTTTCTATGAATATTTAAAGACATCACTTCTTGGAAGTGGTGTTTTTTCTTGCTTAAAAATAGTCCAAGTGATAGGAGAATTCTAAGAACTATGCTACAATGAGTGCCGGTGCTCTCAGCGGTGGGAGCAAAAAAGAAGGTAGAGGAGAATTACTTAGGAATGCCTGAAGGTCAAACAATAAACGATCCATCTACAAAAAGCGCGCAAAATATTTCTGCGTATATACATATACCTTTCTGTGAACATATCTGCTACTACTGTGACTTCAACAAAGTGTTTTTAGAAGGGCAGCCAGTGGATGAGTACATCGAAGCGTTACTAAAAGAAATTGAGCTGACCCTCTTGCGTCAGCCTCTCAATGAGGCGAAAACGATTTATATCGGCGGCGGGACGCCAACGTCGCTTTCGGCGAACCAACTGGATCGATTGCTGTCAGGTGTGCATGAATTGCTGCCAACACACACAACCAAAGAGTTTACTGTGGAAGCAAATCCTGGTGATTTGAGTGAAGAAAAAATGCTGGTTTTGAAAAATCATCAAGTCAATCGCTTGTCGATGGGGGTCCAGACCTTTGATAATCGCTTGCTTAAAAAAATTGGCCGCAAGCATACCGCTGAAGATGTTTATTCAACTATTCAGCTGCTGGAAAAACATGATTTTCAGAATGTGACGATCGATTTGATTTATGCACTTCCGGGACAAAGCATAGAAAGCTTCCGTGATACACTGACGCGAGCGATTGATCTCGGGTTGCCTCACTATGCAATGTATTCTTTGATTTTAGAAAACAAAACCATGTTTATGAACTGGGTTCGCCAAGGGAGAATGGCACTGCCTTCTCAAGAAGCTGAAACGCAGATGTTTGATGAGGCGATCGCCGCGATGACAAAAGCTGGATTGAACCAATATGAAATCAGTAATTTTGCACGACCAGGGTATGAGTCCTTACATAATCTAGTGTATTGGAACAATGAACATTATTTTGGCTTTGGGGCAGGCGCCAGCGGGTATCTTGGACAGACTCGCTACAAGAACAAAGGTCCAATCCAGCATTATTTGAAACCATTACAGGAAAATCAGTTGCCAATCCACGAAATCGAAGAATTGACAACCAGCAATCAAATGGAAGAGGAACTGTTTTTAGGCCTTCGTAAAAAGGTCGGCATTTCAAAAATACAGTTTGCAGAAAAATTCGGGAAGTCTTTTCAGGAAATCTATGGTTCAACGAGCGAACAGTTGATTCAAAAAGGCTGGTTGGCTAGTCAAGGTGACCGTGTCTTTTTAACGAAAGCTGGGATGTTTATTGGCAACGAAGTGTTTGAAGCATTTCTCTTGGATGCAGAAAAATAAGAAAGAACGAGTAAGAGAAGTAGCCATTTCGTGCTGCTTCTTTTTTTGATTTCTTTTTTAGCACTCTCTTAGAAAGAGTGCTAAAAAAGTGATGCAAATACTTGACATTCCTAGCAAATATGGTATATTTATAATCGTGTTAGCACTTAATAGGAATGAGTGCTAACGGAGGAGTGGATAAAATGTTGACACCTAGACAACAAATGATTTTACACCTCATCATCCAAAATTATACGAATACTGGTCAGCCCACGGGCTCGAAGCGATTGATGGAAGATGGGGTTGAAGCTAGCTCTGCCACCATTCGTAATGAGATGAAGGCGCTGGAAGAAGCTGGACTTCTGTTAAAGACACATTCATCTTCAGGGCGTGTGCCGTCAATAAAAGGGTATCGCTATTACGTTGATCACTTATTGAAGCCATCGGAAGTTGACCAAAACGAAATTCAAACCATTCGTCATTCTTTTGGAAAAGATTTTCATGAAATCAATGAAATCATCCAGCAGTCTGCCACGATCTTGTCCAACTTGACTAGCTATACAGCGTTGTCTCTCGGGCCAGATATGAAGGAAAGGAAATTGACCGGTTTTCGAATCGTCCCATTGAATGCACGACAGATCATCGCGATCATCGTGACGGATAAAGGGAATGTCGAAAATCAAGTCTTTACTCTTCCTGAATCGATGAGCAGCGAAGATTTGGAAAAAATGGTAAGGATCATCAACGACAAATTGATCGGTGAGCCTCTAATGACGGTCTACCATCGTTTAAGAACAGAGATTCCTATGATTCTGCATAAGTATTTTCAAACGACTGACGGAATCGTTGATCTCTTTGATACGATGCTGAGCCACATTTTTGAAGAAAAAATCTTCGTCGGCGGGCGAATGAATCTTCTGGATTTTGAACCGACGCAAGATGTTAGTCAGTTCAAATCGATGTATTCATTTATGAAAAATGCAGATCAGCTGACACAGCTGCTGGCGCCAAGAGATTCTGCGATTCAAATCAGAATCGGCTCTGAGCTTGGCAATGACTTGTTACAAAATATGAGTCTGATCCAAGCTAGCTATGAAATCGAAGGTCATGGACAAGGAACGATCGCTTTATTAGGTCCATCAAGTATGCCGTATTCACGGATGTTTGGTTTGATGGAAGTTTTTCGAGGCGAGTTAGCAAAAAAATTGGCCGATTATTATCGCGCATTAGACGCTGCCAATGAATAAGCGGCAATGAAACAAATCGTAGAAGGGATGGTTGAAACGTGACGGAAAAAGAAGAGCGTTTAGATGAAGAATTAGATAAAACTGCTGAAGAAACCGCAGAAACAACTGAATCTTCAAATGAATCAACTGAAACTGAAGCACAGACTCCTCAACCAGAGGAAGAAACAGTGGAAAAAAGCGAATTGGAACTTTTGCAAGAAAAGAATAATGAATTGGAAGATCAATTCCTGCGTGCTCGTGCAGAGATCGCAAATATCACTTCACGTAACCGCAACGAGCGGGAACTTTTACAAAAATACCGCTCGCAAGATCTTGGCAAAAAACTGTTGCCAGCAATCGACAATTTGGAACGAGCGATGGCAGCAGATGTCGATCAAGACCAAGCGGCGAATTTGAAAAAAGGCGTTGAAATGGTTCTTGAAAGTCTGCGTCAAGCCTTAAAAGAAGAGGGAATCGAAGAGATTCCTGCTGAAGGTGCAATGTTCGATCCGAACTTGCATCAAGCGGTGCAGACTGTACCTGCCTCTGATGAAACACCGGCAGACACAATCGTTACTGTCTTGCAAAAAGGGTATAAATTGCATGATCGTGTCTTGCGTGCAAGCATGGTCATCGTTGCACAATAGTTCTTTCTATCTATAAGTAGATGTTTAAATTAAAAAAGGGAGTGTATTACTTATGAGTAAAATTATCGGTATCGACTTAGGAACAACAAACTCAGCTGTTGCTGTCCTTGAAGGCGGCGAAGCAAAAATCATTACGAATCCAGAAGGAAACCGTACCACACCTTCTGTTGTCTCATTCAAAAATGGTGAGATCCAAGTAGGGGAAGTTGCAAAACGCCAAGCAGTGACAAATCCTAATACGATTTCTTCTATTAAACGCCATATGGGTGAAGCTGGATACAAAGTAGAAGTTGAAGGAAAATCGTATACACCACAAGAAGTTTCCGCAATGGTTCTTCAATACATCAAAGGA
Organism: Enterococcus sp. CR-Ec1; assembly: GCF_002850555.1. Taxonomy (NCBI): domain Bacteria; kingdom Bacillati; phylum Bacillota; class Bacilli; order Lactobacillales; family Enterococcaceae; genus Enterococcus; species Enterococcus sp. CR-Ec1. The sequence goes on along the minus strand of NZ_CP025223.1, from coordinate 2,040,307 downwards.
TTTGCTGAAGACTATTTAGGGGAAAAAGTTGAAAAAGCAGTCATCACTGTTCCTGCATACTTCAACGATGCACAACGTCAAGCAACCAAAGATGCTGGTAAAATTGCCGGTCTTGAAGTAGAACGGATCGTCAATGAACCAACTGCCGCAGCTTTAGCTTATGGGTTAGATAAAACAGATAAAGATGAAAAAATCTTGGTCTTTGACTTAGGTGGCGGTACTTTCGACGTATCGATCCTTGAATTAGGTGATGGCGTCTTTGACGTATTATCAACTGCTGGGGACAACAACCTAGGTGGGGATGACTTTGATAACAAAATCATCGATCACATGGTAGCAGAATTCAAAAAAGAAAACGGCATTGATCTTGGAAAAGACAAAATGGCTTTGCAACGTTTGAAAGATGCTGCTGAAAAAGCGAAAAAAGACTTGTCAGGTGTAACAAGTACACAAATCAGCTTACCGTTTATCACAGCTGGCGATGCTGGTCCATTGCACTTGGAAATGACCTTGACTCGTGCGAAATTTGATGAATTAACAGCAGACTTAGTAGAACGTACAAAAATTCCAGTACGTCAAGCTTTGAAAGATGCTGGTCTATCACAATCAGAAATCGACGAAGTGATCTTAGTTGGTGGTTCAACTCGTATTCCGGCAGTAGTTGATGCTGTACGTAAAGAAACCAATAAAGAACCAAACAAATCAGTAAACCCAGATGAAGTGGTAGCGATGGGGGCTGCGATCCAAGGTGGCGTGATCACTGGGGATGTGAAAGATGTTGTCTTACTAGACGTTACACCATTATCATTAGGTATCGAAACGATGGGTGCTGTCTTCACAAAACTGATCGATCGTAACACAACGATCCCTACAAGTAAATCACAAGTCTTCTCAACTGCAGCAGACAATCAACCAGCCGTTGATATCCATGTCTTGCAAGGGGAACGTCCAATGGCTGCTGATAACAAAACATTAGGAAGATTCCAATTGACGGATATTCCACCAGCACCTCGTGGCATCCCTCAAATCGAAGTAACATTTGATATCGATAAAAATGGGATCGTTAATGTTTCTGCAAAAGATTTAGGTACACAAAAAGAACAAAAAATCACGATCAAATCATCTTCAGGTTTATCAGATGAAGAAATCGAACGCATGGTAAAAGATGCTGAAGCAAATGCTGAAGCCGACAAACAGCGCAAAGAAGAAGTTGATCTACGCAATGACGTCGATGCATTGTTGTTCACTGTTGATAAAACATTGAAAGAGCTTGAAGGCAAAGTGGATGCAGACGAAGTCAAAAAAGCGGAAGAAGCTCGTGATGAGTTGAAAGCTGCGGTTGAAGCAAACAACTTAGAAGAAATGAAAACGAAACGTGATGCTTTGAATGAAATCGTACAAAACTTAACCGTTAAATTATACGAACAAGCAGCACAACAACAAGCACAAGAAAATCCAGAAGCTGCACAAGGCGGCGCAGACGATGTGGTTGACGCCGACTTTGAAGAAGTAGACGGTGACGATAAATAATCGCTGTTTGTGAAAAAGCCAAAGTCACCGCTTTGGCTTTTTCTTATGAATTTGCGAAACGTATTTTTCTAGAGCGAATTATATGCTAAAATACGAGAGACGCAAGAATAGAGTGGAGGGAAGCCAATGGCAGACAAAAGAGATTATTATGAGGTCTTAGGTCTACAAAAAGGGGCTTCGGATGACGAAATCAAAAAAGCTTATCGTAAGCTTTCAAAACAATATCATCCAGACATCAATAAAGAACCTGATGCAGAAGCAAAGTTTAAAGAGATTTCTGAGGCCTATGAAATATTAAGTGATTCCCAAAAAAGAGCTGCTTATGACCAGTATGGTCATGCTGGTACCGATCCGAACTACGGAGGCGGTTATGGCGGTGGATTCGGCGGCTTTAACAGTGGCGGATTCTCCGGTGGCGGTTTTGGTGGATTTGAAGACATTTTCGAATCGTTTTTTGGTGGTGGAGGCGGCAGAGCAGCCAATCCTAATGCACCTCGACAAGGAGCAGACTTGCAATATGCGGTTGATCTTTCCTTTGAAGAAGCGATTTTCGGAGTGGAAAAAACTGTTCAATACAATCGTGAAGAAACCTGTCATACCTGCGGCGGGAACGGGGCAAAACCAGGTACTTCACCAGAAACCTGTCATAAATGTCATGGTGCAGGTACTATCAATGTTGAACGTCAAACACCGCTTGGTCGTGTAATGAGCCGTCAAACCTGTGATGTTTGTCATGGAACTGGGAAAGAAATCAAAGAACCATGTACAACCTGTCATGGTACTGGCCATGAAAAGAAAAAACATAATGTAAAAGTCAACGTGCCTGCAGGTGTCGAAGATGGACAACAAATGCGTTTATCTGGCCAAGGGGAAGCTGGAACCAATGGTGGTCCTTATGGGGACCTATACGTTGTTTTTCGTGTGGAAGAAAGTGATATTTTTGATCGTGACGGTTCAGAGATTTATTACGAGTTGCCGTTGAACTTTGTCCAAGCAGCTTTAGGAGATGAGGTCAATGTGCCAACCGTTCACGGGAATGTGAAGTTAAAAATCCCAGCTGGGACCCAAACAGGTACGAACTTCCGCTTACGCGGTAAAGGAGCACCTCGCTTACGGGGAGGCGGCAATGGCGATCAACAAGTCAAAGTGAAGCTGATCACACCTAAGAACTTAAATGAGGAACAAAAAGAAGCATTGCGGGCTTATGCAAAAGCTAGTGGTCATGAAACCACCGAACAACAACCAGAAGGGTTTTTTGATAAAATGAAAGATGCTTTTGGTGGGAAAAAGAAATAACAAGTAAATAATCCAATTCATGCCCTTATAAAACCATCAGTTTTATAAGGGCATGAGTGTTTGTATGGCTATAAATGTGCAGTATGTGCGAGAATCGAATCTTCTTGGCCATCTTTTTTTCTTTTCCTTTGAAATCGCTTGCTTAGTGTGTCACAATAAAAGTAGACCAATTGAAGGAGGAGATACAATGGAAAGAATATTTGCGAGTCCGTCACGATACGTTCAAGGAAAAGGAGTATTGAAGGATGGTTTATCTCACATTAAAGATCTAGGAAAGAAAGTGCTGCTTTTAACCGATGAAACAGTTTGGAAAATTGCCGGGGAAGATTTATTTGAAAATCTCAAAGCGGCTGATTTAGGTCCGGTAAAGGAAATTTTTGGTGGAGAAGCTTCTGCAAATGAAATCGATCGTATCGTCTCTAAAGCCAAAAGCGAATCCATTGAAGTAATTGCTGCATTAGGTGGCGGGAAAGCCATCGATACTGGGAAAGCTGTTGCGGATGAATTAAACATACCGATTGCTGTTTTGCCAACGATCGCTTCTACTGATGCACCAACTTCGGCACTTTCTGTTATTTATACAGATGAAGGTCGCTTTGAAAAATATCGTTTTTACAACAAAAACCCTGAACTTGTCTTAGTGGATACAGCCGTTATTGCGAAAGCGCCTGCCAAATTACTTGCAGCGGGTATTGCGGATGCACTAGCAACCTATGTCGAAGCACGCGCCGTTGCCCGAAGCCATAGTAAGAATATGGTGGGTGGTATTCAACCAATTGCCGGCATGGCAATCGCTGAAAAATGCGAAGAGATTCTTTTTGAGAATGCACTGAAAGCCTATCAAGCAAATAAAAAACAAGTCGTTACCGAAGCTTTTGAACAAATCGTGGAAGCCAACACTCTGTTAAGTGGTTTAGGCTTTGAAAGTGCTGGTTTGGCAGCAGCTCATGCGATCCATAATGGCTTGACAGCCCTTGAAGGAGACGTCCATGATTTGACTCATGGGGAGAAAGTTGCTTACGGGACACTTACACAATTGATGCTGGAAAACGCGGATCCTGATGAAATTGACCAATATATTGAGTTGTATCAGGCGTTGGAATTACCAACGACATTAGCTGAAATGCATCTTTCTGATGTTAGCGATGCAGAGCTTATGAAAGTCGGTAAACAAGCAACCATCGAAGGGGAGACGATTCACAATATGCCGTTCACGGTATCCGCAGAAGATGTTGTAGCCGCGATCAAAGCCGTGGATGCCTATGTGACTGCTTATTATCCTCTTTAATGTTATTTTATAAACGTTCATTGATCGATACTTGTTGATTAAAAAAAATATTTGACAAAAAAAAAGAGTCGTGCTATTTTGATAACAAGCAAATTAAAGGAGGGAACAAGACATGACGAACTTCAACACACAAACTACCTGTTGTTGTTGTATGGTGCAAAAAGCAGCATACCCATTTGTCATGCCTATTATTAGTTCCTTTGTCGCAGCAGATCGCTGATTTTTTTAGTGATTCGCTTCTATCCGGATAAGACGACATTTTTTTGGGGTACTGATGTAATAGTCAGTACCCCTTTTTGTTTGCTTTTTTTTACCGCTTTCAATGGCGACGGCTGATGATTGCAAGCCAAAATATGTATATGAAGCTTACAAGTTTTGCCTAAAAATCTGAATAAGGAGTCAAACGATGATCGTTAAAAATGTAAAAGAATTGATAGGGCATACCCCGCTCTTTGAATTTGATGCCGCAGCTTTAGGCGGAAAAAAGGGAAGTAAAATCTATGCGAAACTTGAATATTTAAATCCTGGTGGCAGCATTAAGGACCGCTTAGGAAAGTACTTGATCGATGAGGCATTTCGAGAGCGTACAATCAATCATGAGACAACAGTAATTGAACCGACAGCCGGAAATACCGGGATTGGCTTAGCTATTGCCGGGATCGAGCATGGACTAAAAATGATTTTTGTTATTCCGGAGAAATTCAGCATTGAAAAGCAGCAATTGATTGAGGCATTAGGCGCAACTATCGTTCATACACCAACGGAAGCTGGCATTCAAGGGGCAATCGAAAAAGCAAAGGAATTAGCAAAAGGACAGCCGAATAGTTTTATGCCATTGCAGTTTCATAATCAGAACAATCCTGCAGCCTATCAAGCAACATTGGGGCCTGAGATCTATCAGGAATTACATGGAAAAATTGACAGCTTTGTTGCAGGCGCTGGCAGTGGTGGTACTTTTGCGGGTGTCGCGACGTACTTAAAGAAGCAAAAATCAAGCACTCGTCTTGCTGTTGTTGAACCGGAAGGATCAATCTTGAACGGCGGTCCTGCCCATGGCCATGAGATTGAAGGGATCGGTGTTGAGTTCATTCCACAATTTTTTGACGATTTGCTTATTGATCAAATTTATACGATCAGTGATGCGGAAGGCTTTGCTTTTACTCGTTACTTGGCAAGAAACTATGGTTTGCTTGTTGGAAGTTCAAGTGGAGCGGCGATGGCAGCAGCAGTAAAAGAAAGCCTCGAATTACCAACTGGAAGCTCGATCGTTACCGTCTTTCCAGATGGAGGCGATCGCTATCTATCAAAACAGATTTATGCGGGTGAATCAGCAATCACCCCATTCATAGGAGGAGTAAACCATGCATTTTAATACAAAAGTAATTCACGGCGGTATCAGCGAAGACGAACTCACCGGTGCAGTCAGTGTGCCAATCTACCAAACATCTACCTATCGGCAAAATGCTCTTGGTCAGCCAAAGCAATATGAATACAGTCGTTCAGGCAACCCAACTCGTTTTGCCTTAGAAGAATTGATTGCGGATCTTGAAGAAGGCGCTCAAGGGTTTGCTTTTGCCTCTGGATTAGCAGCCACCCATGCGATCTTCACGCTTTTTCAGACAGGAGATCATGTCATTTTAGGAGATGACGTTTATGGTGGGACATTTCGTTTGCTTCATCAAGTATTAGAAAAAAGCGGGTTGACTTATTCACTTGTCAAAACCGATGATTTAGTTGCTATTGAAACAGCAATTCTTCCGGAGACCAAAGCGATTTTTCTGGAAACACCGACGAATCCGCTGTTAAAAATCACGGATATCAAATCGGTTGCGAGACTAGCTGCCCAGCACGATCTCTTGACGATCGTGGATAATACCTTTGCGACGCCATATTTTCAAAAGCCGCTACAATTAGGCGCAGATATTGTGATTCACAGTGCTACCAAGTATCTCGGTGGACACAGTGATGTAGTAGCTGGATTAGCGGTTGCCAAAGAGCCGCTAATCGCCGAAAGAATTGCCTTTTTACAAAACGCTATTGGCGGTGTATTGGGGCCTCATGATAGCTGGTTGATCCAGCGAAGCATCAAAACACTTGCTTTGCGGATGAAAGCACATCAAAACAATGCGATGAAAATTGCCCACTACTTACAAGCACATCAAGCTGTCGCAAAGGTTTATTATCCAGGATTGATTGACCATGAAGGTTATGATATCGCCAAATCACAGATGTCTGGGTATAGCGGTATGATATCTTTTGAACTAAACGATGAAACGAAAACAGCCGGCTTTGTTGAATCATTAAAGATTTTTACTTTAGCAGAAAGTTTAGGTGGGGTGGAAAGTTTGGTTGAAGTGCCAGCCGTGATGACTCATGCCTCAATCCCTAAAGAAATCCGCCAGCAATCAGGGATCAAAGATGGCCTGATTCGGTTGTCGGTTGGCATTGAAGACAGTGAGGATCTTCTGGCGGATTTAGAACAAGCGTTTGAAAAGGCAGGTAGCTAGTGATGGGCAGAGAGTTTATTCCAATTTTTTCTGACTGGGCAGCTGAGTACGATGAAACAGTTGCAGGTAAGGATGAAGAATATCGAGCGGTTTTTTTCAAATATGAACAGTTACTAGCTGAAATTGCTGAAAAGGCAGGTCGGTCTGTGGTAGAATTTGGTAGTGGAACTGGAAATCTAACACAAGCTCTACTTGATCAAGGGAAAAACGTGCTGGCAATCGAGCCATCGCCAGAGATGCGGCGGATCGCCAAGTCAAAACCCAGTCTTTCTAAAGTGACTTTTGTAGATGGTGATATGGAGATTTTTCCTGAAATCACGGATGTAATCGATACGATCGTTTCTACCTATGTTTTTCATCATCTTACGGAGGACGAAAAACAACGGGCAATCGGCAAATATGCGGCGATGCTGCCAAAAGGCGGGAAAGTGCTTTTCGGGGATACGATGTTTCTTTCCCTAGCCCGAAAAATGGAGCTAATCGATGAAGCGCGGCAAGCTGGACACCAGCGACTAGCCGCTGATCTGCAACGGGAGTACTATCCAGTTACTGCGGATATCGAACGATATTTTCGCCAACATGGGTTTACCAGTCGTTTTAAGCAAATCAATGAGTATGTTTGGCTTGTGGAATCACAAAAAGAGTAGGAGAGAAGTACAATGAAAATGAATGTTGAAAGCTTTAATTTGGATCATACGAAAGTCAAAGCACCTTATGTACGGGTTGCCGATAAAAAACAAGGAACAAATGATACCATCATCAAATATGATGTTCGTTTGAAGCAGCCGAACCAAGCACATATGGATATGGCAAGTCTGCATTCTTTAGAACATTTGACGGCAGAGTTGATTCGTAATCATGCAGATTATATCGTGGATTGGTCACCCATGGGATGCCAAACCGGCTTCTATCTGACTGTCTTGAATCATGACGATTATGAAGAGATTTTGACAGTCCTAGAAAAAACCATGAAGGATGTTTTGCAAGCAACTGAAGTACCTGCCAGCAATGAAGTGCAATGCGGTTGGGCGGCGAACCATACCTTAGAAGGTGCGCAAAAATTAGCGCAAGAATTTCTTGATGAACGTGACAATTGGTCGACCGTTTTTGCCTAAACAAAATAGAAGTAGAAAAAAGGTGCCTGCGTTTGTATTCGCGGACGCTTTTTTTGTTAATCCCGCAAAGAGAGGGGGATTCACTATTTTTCGTTTATGGTTCTACCGCTTGGACGGTGATGCCGACTCCATTCGGATTGTAGGTATGACTAATGTAAAACTCAAATCCTTCATGAACAAAGAAAAGTCTCCGAATGGCGCTAACGTCCCTGATGTGAGCATCTAAACCATACTGTACGATCAATGTCTCTTTGATCTCCTCAACATCAGCCTCTTTCTCGAATTGTGAGAAATCAATACCGAAAAATTCTGGGACATCAACCAATGTGATTTTCGCTAATCTTTCATTACCAGAATCATCAAAGTCAAAATCAAAGCTGATTTTGGACAGTTTGTCCCGTGAACCTAAAGGCACTCTTTTTGTCTCGAGAGCGCTGCTATCAACCATCATTGATAACAAATCAATGGCTGAATCAGGTAAGCGAGTGGTTACTTTTCTTACTTCATCAACCATTGCTCCTTGATCGGGAGAAAAAACTTTTCTAGTCTCTTCTGTGACGATCACATTTTCGCGGCGCCGCTTTCGGTTGATGGCACTGCGCTCTTGGTTTACCCGATCACTACGTTTGATGAGATCGAGGCCAAGATCGCTGATGGACTCAGGGGAAGCTCTTTCTTCCAGTAAAGCAGTTAAGTAATCGATCTCTAAAAACTGCTCGTAGGCAGCTGCCGGCTGGTTTTCGCTGTAGAAGAGGGCAGCGCCAAGCAAAAAACAACTGATACCCAAAGAAAGCAAAAGGCTTCTTCTGCTATGCTCCCGGATTTTTTTTCTAAGTCGACTCAGTTTCATTTGATCCTTCAACTCCCAAATTTTTTAGATGACTTCTGATAAAAGTGGTGATTGAATTTCATCATGCGTTTTACCAATATCAGTCACGTGAGATCGCTTAATGGATTACTCAATTTCTGATTCAGAAAACTGATCATGCCAGGCCACATCAGAAACGGTTCGGTTAATAAGAGTGACAATGATTGCTTCACCATCGGAATTGATCCAGGCATTGGATTCCACACCTACGACTGCTAGTCGCCAAGAGGGAAGGCCACCCATGGTTTCAAGAACTTGTTCGCAAGACATTCCTATTTGCAGTTGATGGAGCAAGTCTTTGTTGACTGTTCGATTCCACCGTCGCGGCAGCCCGATCTGCAATTGTTCACAATACGAAAATTGAGGGGCAGCTGTTTCGGTACTGCTCTGAGCTTGTGCAACGTCATCAGGAGAATGAGTTGTTTCTGATGCGGGTTCTGATGCATGGTTCTTAGTTCTGGAAGAAGAAGCTCTGGTTTCTGAATCAGTTGACAAAGGTTGAGAAGACGACGTTGCTTCTGGTGAAAAACTGCTATTGGTGTTGTCATCCATGATTTCGTCAATCAAGGTACAGCCAGTGAGAAAGAGGGAGAGTATCACTAGTGGGAAAAATAAAATGATGGTTTTCATAAGATAGGTTCCTCCAAAATGATTTTCTTGGCCTTCCTTTGTTATTTTAATGTTGGTTTTTTATTAGGAAAACCCCGTCATTTGCTATAAAATAAAAAAGAAAAACGTTTGTATACCTATTTTGGTTTGGAGGGAGTGTTGTTTAATAAGTGTAACATGTTGCTTCTGATCTGGCTACTTGATTTCAAATGTCCTTTCATGGTTTTAGTAAAATTAGTATCTGCAGCTTACGATGGTGAAAAGGAAATGTTATAATAGATTTAACTACTCAATAAAAATTTGCTATTTTAAAGGTGAACCCTGTTTACTCTTACCAGGTCAACAGGAACCAGCATACCGTTTGCTAAGAATTTATGTAAGGATTCATAACAAGGAGAGGAGGGAATGAAGATGAGCATCTTAAAGCAGTGGCAAGCAAAACGTCAAGCGAAAAAAGAAGCAAAAAAACAAGCGTTACGTTTAAAAAATGCGCAACTTCGTGCAGCAGGGAAAGAGCCATTGAAGGGTTGGGGAAAGATGGTTGATACTGGCGTCGGAGGGGCGAACAAAGCCAACCCTATCGATACAAAAGTATTTTTAGGTGAAAATCAAAAGCGGATTTCAGAAGAAACCAAACGAAAAAATCAATAAAAAAAAGACCTCTGCAAAAGTCCGAGAAAAGAGCTGTTGCAGAGGATTTTTTTAGATATTCAATACTTTGTCTAAGAAATCTTTCGTACGATCGTGCTTAGGGTTGGAAAAGATTTGCTCAGGTGTACCGTCTTCCAAGAAATTACCGCCATCAATAAACATCACACGGTTTGCTACTTCTTTGGCAAAGCCCATCTCATGAGTAACGATTACCATGGTCATTCCTTGTTTTGCCAAATCCTTCATAACATTGAGTACATCCCCAACCATTTCGGGATCGAGTGCGGAGGTTGGTTCATCGAACAGCATCACATCGGGATTCATGGCTAAGGCTCTAGCAATCGCCACCCGTTGTTTTTGTCCTCCAGATAGATTGTCAGGGTACATGTCTTTTTTATCAGCCAGACCTACCGTCTCTAATAAACGAATCGCGTTTTGTTCCGCTTCTTGCCGAGAAGCATTTTTTAGATCCATCGGGGCTAGAATGATGTTTTCTAAAACTGACAAGTGAGGGAAGAGATTGAAATGCTGAAACACCATGCCGATATGTTGACGAACAGCATTGATATTGGTGTTTTTATCCATCAGATGTGCGCCGTCAACGATAATATCGCCGCTGGTTGGTTCTTCTAAGCGGTTCAAACAGCGTAAGAACGTCGATTTCCCAGATCCTGAAGGACCGATCACACAAACGACTTCTCCTTCAGCGATTGAAACATTGATATTGTTCAATACGGTATTGTCGCCGTATTTTTTTACAAGACTTTCAACTAAGATTTTTTCTTTCATGCTATTTCACCTTCTTTTCTAAAACTTTTGCAAGTTTCGTTAAAGCTGTGATCACGACTAAGTAAATAATCGCGATGATCAAGTAGACATAGGTACTTTGTGTGGTTCGTGCAACGATGATTTTCCCGGTTTGCAATAATTCCACGACTCCGATAACCGAGATGATCGTTGTATCTTTCAACGAGATAACGAATTGGTTAACGAAAGATGGAATCATGATTTTGATCGCTTGCGGTAAAATGATTTTCTGCATTGTCCGAGTGTAGGTCATCCCCAAACTACGAGAGGCTTCCATCTGACCTTTTGGCACCGCGTTGATCCCACCACGGACGATCTCAGCGATGTAGGCACTGGCATTTAAGGTCAATGTAATGACCCCAGCAGCAAAGTCCGGAATCGTGATACCAATCGCATCGGAGAGGCCGAAGAAGATGAAGAAAGCCAATACCATCATAGGAATACCACGAATGATGTCAACATAGATCCCTGCTAAAACCCGCAATGCTTTGATTGGAGCAACACTAAATAGTCCAAAAATGATTCCGATCACTAATGCTAAGGCAAAAGAAATCAATGCTAGTAAAAGGGTATTCCACAATCCTTTTAACAAGACGTTATAGTTGTTGCTGATCAAACCAGTGATCGTTGATTCATCCACTCGTTTTTCTGTGGCAGATCCATCTTCAATGTATTTATTGATGATTTGATCGTACTCCCCAGTCCGTTTCATTTCTTTCAATGCTTCATTGAACATTTGGATCAGTTCAGGATTTTGGTCTTTTTTCACCGCAAAACCGTACTGACCACCAGATTCTTTTTCAATCGGTGTCACTAGTTTTTGTCCTTGGCTGATGGCATAACCAATCACTGGATAATCATCCATCATGGCATCAATTTGTCCGCCGTTAACAGCCGCATATAATTGATCGGCAGCATCATAATATTTGATCGAATAGCCATATTTCTCTTCGTTGGCGATCAAGAAGTCTGCACTTTCTGTCCCAACTTTTGCACCGACGGTTTTTCCATCTAAATCTTCATAGGATTTGATGGAATCATTGCCTTCTTTTACAGCAATCTGAATACCACTTTCAAAGTAAGAATCAGAAAAGTCATAGGATTGACGACGCTCATCAGTGATTGTCATCCCAGCGATCATCCCATCTGCTTGGTTACCATCCAACGCTTGCAAAGCTCCGGAAAAACCGATGAAATTGAATTCGATGTTGAACCCTTGCAATTCTGCCGCCCGGTTCATTAAATCAACATCGATCCCTACATACTCATTGTCTTCATTTTGAAATTCAAATGGAGCGAAGGCTGAGTCACTGGCAATTCGGTAAACATCTTTCTTTGGTTCGACTTTCACCATTTCACTAGTGCCTGCATCTGTATCAGACGTTGTGATGTAAGTATTGACGATTTCGTCGTATTTGCCGGAAGCTTTCATATTGGCTAAACCAGCGTTGAATTTTTCAAGGAGTTCTTGATTTTGGCCTTTTCTGACGGCAAATCCGTAAGAAGCGCCTTTTTCAGGTTCGCCGACAAGTTTCATTGGTTCGCCATTGTTGATAGCATAGCCAAGCACTGGATAATCATCAAAAGCGGCTGCCACAGTACCATTGCGTACAGCGCCATATAGTCCAGTAGCGTCATCATATAATTTGATGTCGTAGCCATATTGGTCTTTATTGCTTTCTAGAAAGCGGGCACTTTCGGTACCAACCTTTGCACCGACCGTTTCGCCTTCAAGATCCTCGTAGCTAGTAATACTGTCATTGTCAGCAGCTACTGCCATTTGAATCCCACTATCGAAATAAGGATCAGAGAAATCAAAGGTTTCTTTACGTTCATCTGTGATACTCATCCCAGCGATCATGCCATCTAACTGATTTGATTGCACGCCTTGAATGGAGGCGTCAAAACCTAAAGGACGTAAATCAACTGCAAAACCTTGATCTTCTGCGATCGCATTTAATAAATCTATATCGATCCCAACGTATTCATTATTTTCATTTTGGAATTCGAAAGGAGCAAATGTTAAATCTGTTCCTATCTTATACGTAGTTTCCTCCGCACTTGCTGACTTTACTGATAGCGTAAAAATGCTGATAATCAGCGCGATTAAAGCGAAGGACATGTGTTTTCTTTTCAAGAAAATTCCCCCTTTAGATATAACGTATTTATAGATTATATGGATTTTTTCTTCAACACACAAGTCTTTCTCTTTAAAAATATGACAAAATCGTTTAAACCTCACATCAGATGTTAGAAAATCAAACATGTTAAGTTATGCTTAATCGCATGAAACTTTCATAGCAAATGATGGCGAAAGTATGTTCGCTATGATATACTTATTTATGGAAAAGCGGCAGCGAGTTTTTCTTTTTTTGTTGTCGTTTAGAATAATCGAGGGGGAATTAAGATGATCGAAAGAACAACTTCCCATGAATTTGACTTAGTATCAAAATATCAACCAGCTGGGGATCAACCAGAAGCGATCCATCAATTGGTTGACGGGGTGGTCGGTGGAAAAAAAGCACAGATTTTGTTGGGAGCCACTGGGACCGGTAAGACTTATACGATTTCTAATCTAATCAAAGAAGTCAATAAACCGACATTGATCATTGCCCATAATAAAACATTGGCTGGACAATTATATGGCGAGTTTAAGGATTTCTTTCCAAATAATGCAGTCGAGTATTTTGTCAGTTACTATGATTACTATCAACCAGAAGCGTATGTTCCTTCCAGTGATACATACATCGAAAAAGACTCCAGTGTCAACGATGAAATCGATAAGCTCCGTCACTCGGCGACAAGTTCTTTATTAGAGAGAAACGATGTGATTGTTGTAGCTTCTGTCTCTTGTATTTTCGGTTTAGGTTCGCCGATCGAGTATGCAAGACAAGTTGTTTCTTTACGAGTAGGGATGGAAAAGTCTCGGGATCAACTATTAAAAGAATTGATCGAGATCCAATTTGAACGAAACGACATCGATTTTCAACGGGGGCGTTTTCGCGTGCGCGGCGATGTTGTGGAGATTTTCCCAGCTTCTCGTGATGAGCGAGCGTTGCGCATTGAGTTTTTTGGCGATGAAATCGATCGGATTCGTGAAGTTGATGCCTTGACGGGCGAGATCATGAGTGACACCGAACATGTGTCGATCTTTCCGGCAACCCACTTTGTGACCAATGAAGACCATATGGAACATGCGATCGCTTCAATCCAAAGTGAACTCGATGAACGACTGAAAGTTTTGCGAGCAGAAAATAAGCTGCTGGAAGCACAGCGTTTAGAGCAGCGAACCAACTATGATATTGAAATGATGCGAGAAATGGGGTATACCTCAGGGATCGAAAACTACTCTCGCCACATGGATGGACGAAAAGAAGGGGAACCGCCTTATACGTTATTGGATTTCTTCCCAGATGATTTTCTATTAGTAATCGATGAATCACACGTAACGATGCCCCAAGTTCGTGGGATGTATAATGGTGACCGTGCTAGAAAACAAATGTTAGTGGATTATGGCTTCCGTTTGCCTTCTGCACTGGACAACCGTCCGTTACGCTTGGAAGAATTTGAGAAACATGTCAATCAAATCGTCTATGTGTCAGCAACACCTGGACCCTATGAATACGATCAAACCGATACCGTCGTTCAACAAATCATTCGACCAACTGGTCTGTTAGATCCGGTGATCGAAGTACGACCGATCATGGGTCAAATTGACGACCTCGTGGGAGAAATCAATGAGCGAGTCGAGCGAAATGAACGGGTCTTTGTGACGACCTTGACGAAAAAAATGTCTGAAGATTTGACGGATTACTTCAAAGAATTAGGGATCAAAGTCAAATACTTGCACAGTGACATCAAAACATTGGAACGAACAGAGATCATTCGAGACCTGCGCCTCGGTGAATTTGATGTACTGGTCGGAATCAACTTACTGCGAGAAGGGTTAGACGTGCCGGAAGTTTCTCTGGTTGCGATTCTTGATGCCGATAAGGAAGGCTTCCTGCGCAGCGAACGCTCATTAGTCCAAACCATTGGACGGGCAGCCCGAAACTCTGAAGGAAAAGTAATCATGTACGCTGATAAAATGACTGATTCGATGCAGCGAGCGATCGATGAAACGGCGCGACGCCGAAGTATCCAAGAAGCCTACAACGAAGAACATGGGATCGTACCGAAAACCATTATTAAAGAAATTCGCGATCTGATCGCGATCACAAAAGTGGCAGAAGAGACCGGTGAATACACCACGACTTCTTATGAAGAACTGAGTCGTGAGGAAAAAGCAACCTTGTTGTTGAAGCTAGAAAAAGAGATGAAAGATGCTGCGAAAGCATTGGATTTTGAAACGGCTGCTACCTTAAGAGATACTATTCTTGAGCTAAAAGCTGCTGATTAGAAGGAGAAACACTATGGCAAATGATAAAATCGTGATCCATGGGGCACGGGCCCATAATTTAAAAAATATCGATGTGACGATTCCCAGAGACCAACTCGTTGTTGTTACTGGTCTTTCGGGTTCAGGGAAAAGTTCCTTAGCTTTTGATACGTTGTATGCCGAAGGACAACGCCGATATGTAGAAAGTCTATCGGCGTATGCCCGTCAGTTTTTAGGTCAAATGGATAAACCAGACGTAGATAGCATTGATGGACTTAGTCCAGCGATTTCTATCGATCAAAAAACCACCAGCAAGAACCCGCGATCAACAGTAGGGACGGTTACTGAAATCAATGATTATCTGCGGCTTCTTTACGCTAGAATCGGTCACCCGATTTGTCCAAATGATCACATCGAGATCACTAGTCAGTCGGTTGAGCAAATGGTGGATGAAGTTTTGGTATTACCAGAACGTACCAAGATCCAATTGTTGGCACCGATCGTTTATCAAAAGAAAGGGCAGCACAAAAAAGTCTTCGAACGTATCCAAAGAGAAGGCTATGTAAGGATGCGCGTAGACGGTGAAGTCTATGATGTTTCTGAAGCGCCTGAATTAGAAAAAAATAAAAAGCACGATATTGCCATCATCATCGACCGGATTGTTGTGAAGGAAGGCATACGTTCACGCCTGTTTGATTCTTTTGAAGCGGCATTACGGTTAGCGGACGGCTATGCGGTAGTCGATGTGATCGGCCAAAAAGAAATGCTCTTCAGTGAACATTATTCTTGTCCTTATTGCGGTTTTACGGTTGGAGAATTAGAACCACGCCTCTTTTCATTCAACGCGCCTTTTGGTGCTTGTCCAGACTGTGATGGTCTTGGCGTGAAGCTAGAAGTCGATGTCGACTTAGTGATTCCCGATCAAAGCAAAACGTTGCGTGAAGGCGCACTATTGCCATGGAATCCAATCAGTTCACAATATTATCCGCAAATGCTGGAACAAGCCTGTCAAGAATTCAATATCGATATGGACACACCATTTGAAGAATTGCCAGAAGAACACAGAGATATTATCTTGAATGGTTCGAATGGGGAGATGTTCCATTTCCATTATGAGAATGATTTTGGTGGGGTGCGTGATGTTGAGGTCGCTTTTGAAGGGATCTTACCAAATATCAAACGCCGTTATCATGAAACCAACTCTGATTTTACCCGTGATCAAATGCGTTTGTATATGACAGAGTTGACTTGTAAAACCTGTCATGGCTATCGCTTGAACCCTCAAGCGCTGTGCGTGCAAGTCAATGGGAAGCATATTGGTGAAATGAGTGAGATGGCGATCAACAATGCCTTGAACTTTGTCGAAGAATTGAAACTAACGGAACAAGAGCAAATGATTGCACGTCCGATCGTGAAAGAAGTCGATGATCGTTTAAGCTTCTTAAAAAATGTCGGATTGGACTATTTGACCTTGAGTCGTGCGTCAGGCACACTCTCTGGTGGGGAAGCGCAACGAATTCGCTTGGCAACACAAATCGGCTCCAATTTGTCTGGGGTGCTTTACATTCTTGATGAGCCATCGATCGGTCTTCACCAACGAGACAATGATCGCTTGCTAGATTCATTGCGGAAAATGCGTGATCTCGGGAATACCCTGATTGTCGTTGAGCATGACGAAGACACGATGCGGGCAGCAGACTACTTGATCGATGTTGGTCCGGGTGCAGGACATGCAGGTGGCGAGATCGTCGCTGCAGGCACTCCCGATGAAGTCGCTGCCAATGAGTCTTCTTTAACAGGTCAATACTTATCTGGAAAACGAGAAATCCCAACACCGACGGAACGCCGCAAAGGCAATGGTGAAAAGATTCGTGTGACCGGTGCCTCTGAGAATAACTTGAAAAACATTTCGGTCGATTTTCCATTAGGAAAGTTCGTCGCAGTTACAGGGGTCTCTGGCTCTGGTAAATCAACATTAGTCAATGAAATTTTGAAAAAAGCCTTGGCGCAAAAAATCAATCGGAATTCGAACAAACCTGGCCGCTTTAAAACCATTACTGGTTATGAAGCTATTGAGAAATTGATCGATATCGATCAGAGCCCGATTGGTCGGACACCTCGAAGCAATCCGGCAACGTATACCAGTGTCTTTGATGACATTCGTGATTTATTTGCTAAAACCAATGAGGCGAAAGTCCGTGGTTATAAAAAAGGCCGCTTTAGTTTTAATGTAAAAGGTGGACGCTGTGAAGCATGTAAAGGGGACGGAATCATCAAGATCGAGATGCACTTCTTACCTGATGTCTACGTACCTTGTGAGGTTTGTCATGGCAAACGTTATAACTCAGAAACGTTAGAAGTTCATTACAAAGGAAAAAATATTTCGGAAATCTTAGATATGACCGTGGAAGATGCAGTGGAATTTTTCCAACATATTCCCAAAATCCATCGAAAATTGCAAACGATCGTCGATGTCGGTTTAGGTTATGTCACTATGGGACAACCAGCGACTACTTTGTCTGGTGGGGAAGCGCAACGGATGAAGCTTGCCAGTGAACTGCACAAAAATTCCAATGGCAAGAGTTTTTATATCTTAGATGAACCGACGACTGGTCTGCATACGGATGATATTGCCCGTTTGTTGAAAGTTTTGGAACGATTTGTCGACGCTGGCAACACCGTTTTAGTGATCGAACACAACTTGGATGTCATCAAATCAGCGGACCATGTGATTGACCTAGGTCCAGAAGGTGGCGAAGGCGGTGGCACGATCATTGCAACTGGTACACCAGAAGAAATTGCTGCGGTTTCAGACAGCTACACCGGTCATTATTTGAAAAAAGTCCTTTAAGCAGATGAAAAAGCACTCACTTTTTCACTTGTCTGTCAATAGGTTTCGCTAAAGTTTAAGGAAGCGTGAAATATCTGCAAATTTCATGATAAGGGCTTGAAATCAAAATTTTATTTGATAGAATAGCAATAGGTATACGTATATTCGCATTGAATAAACTGCCTATAAGTTCTATCCGTTCAAAGTGGGAGAAAGCAATCAAAGATAGATACTTTGATTGCTTTTTTCTTTGTGGTATTATAATGCTATTGTAATCAAACGAAACGAGAGCGGTCGTTTTTCGTATTCAAAAGAGAGAGTGATTTTTGATGAGTCAGGAAAATTTTCTTCCCATATTATTAGGAAGCGATATGAATGTTTATGGTATGGCCAGAGCGTTCCACGAAGCATATGGTATTCAATCAGTTGCCTATGCAGGCGCCGAACTTGCACCAACCCGCTTTAGTAAAATTGTAAAAATCAATCAAGTGGAAGGTTTTGACCATGATCCCGGATTCACTGAGACGTTGATCAAGTTAGGAAAAAATACTTACAATGATCCTGCAATGAAATATTTGTTGATTCCTTGCGGCGATGGTTATGCGGAACTGTTGGCGAAGCATAAAGAAGAATTGGCGCCCTATTATACCTTTATCGCTAACGATTATTCTTTACTAAAACGGTTGATCAACAAAGTCAGCTTTTACGAAGTCTGCGAGGAATATGGCTTGCCTTATCCTAAGACCTTCATTTTAACGCCTGAACTGTTGACGGAAGGAACGTTCAAAGGAGAGCTGCCTTTTGATTTTCCTGTGGCATTGAAACCGGCAAATAGTGTAGCATGGCTGTCAGTTGATTTTGAAGGACGCAAAAAAGCCTTTATTATTGATAATCGAATAGAATTTGAAGAAATCGTTTCTCGCATTTATCAAGCGGGTTATCAATATGAAATGATCGTCCAAGATTTTATTCCCGGTGATGACAGCAACATGCGGGTTTTAAATGCCTATGTTGATGAGAATCACGAAGTTCGCGTGATGGGCTTAGGTCATCCTTTACTGGAAGACCCAACCCCTGGCGCTGTTGGGAATTACGTAGTGATCATTCCAGACGAAAATGATCAAATTTATCAAATGATCCGTAAGTTTTTAAAAGAGATCGAGTATGTTGGATTTGCCAATTTTGACTTGAAATATGATGCGCGAGACGGGCAATATAAACTATTTGAAATCAACTTGCGTCAAGGAAGAAGCAGTTTCTTTATTACCTTAAGCGGATTGAATTTGGCAAAGTTTATCACTGAAGATTTAGTCTTCGAAAAACCTTACACAGAAACGGTTTATGGCAAAGCTGACGCGCCGGAGGCGAAATTATGGCTAGGTGTACCAAAAAACATCTTCTTGACTTACGCAAAAGAAAATCCTGCGAAAGAACGAGCAAAAAAATTATTAGCAGACAATCGCTGGGGAACGACCGTCTTTTATAAAGAAGACTTATCGCTGAAGCGTTGGATTCTATTAAAGAGAATGTTCCATCTATACAACAAACGATTCAAAACGTATTTCCATACGAAAGAAGGCTAGAAGATGGAGAATTTTTTTAGTATTTTAGGTGGCATGGGAACGTTAGCGACGGAAAGTTTTGTCCGTATTTTAAACCGACGGACACAGACCCATAAAGACCAAGATTACTTGAACTATGTTTTATTCAATCATGCGACAGTCCCGGATCGGACGGCATATATTTTAGACAATACGTTAGAAAACCCTGTTCCTTATTTAATGGACGACATCGAAAAACAAAATTTATTAAAGCCAAATTTTATTGTGTTGACTTGTAACACAGCGCATTATTTTTTTGATGAGTTGCAAGCGGCTACTGAGATTGAGATTTTGCATATGCCTCGTGAGGCAGCGAAAGTCGTTTTTGGAAAAGGCGTCACTGGAAAAGTGGCCTTTCTTGGGACAGAAGGCAGTGTCAAAGCCGGCATCTATGAGAAAGAATTGCGCCAGTTGGGACTTGATGTCTATCTCCCAGAGCCAGCGATCCAAAAAAAGGTCAATACATTGATCTATGATCGAATCAAAGAAAATGATCATCTGGATCAAGAACTTTACTTTGAGATACTGGAAGAAGTCACCGAACGCATCGGCTGTGAAAGCGTAGTACTTGGATGTACCGAGTTATCCTTGATGGATGAATTTGTGACTGACAATCCTTATCCAGTCGTGGATGCCCAATCCATTTTAGTTGATCGGACGATTGAAAAAGCATTGGCAAATCGCCAAGCAATCTAAAGCTGATAGCGACGTTAGCGGCATTTTTTGAGCTAACGTCTTTTTTTATGCCGGTGTTCCAATGATACGCCCGGCATGATATAATAGAGTTGTTTCAGAAAGGAGTTTTACCTATGACTGAAGTGGATCATTTAGAATTGGTCATTATTACTGGGATGAGCGGAGCCGGCAAAACGGTCGCGATCCAGAGTTTTGAAGATATGGGGTACTTTTGTATCGACAATATGCCCCCAAGCTTGATCCCTAAATTTTGGGAACTGATCAAAGAATCAGGAAAAGTGACAAAAATTGCCTTAGTTGTCGATCTGCGTTCAAGATCGTTTTTTGAAGAAATCCAAAGTATGCTGATCGATATTGAAAACACGAATTTTATCGACACACGGATGCTCTTTTTAGATGCATCGGACAATGAATTGGTGTCAAGATACAAGGAAACGAGAAGAGCACATCCATTAGCGATGGATGGCTTAGTTACGGAAGGCATTCGCAAAGAGCGAGCGATCTTAAACGATTTGAAGACGCGTGCCAGTATTGTTATCGACACAACGACGTTGACCCCACGGCAACTGAGAGAAAAAATCAATCAAGAATTTCGTGCTTCTCATGAGACAGGGTTTCGTATTGAAATACTTTCGTTTGGCTTCAAGTATGGCTTGCCGATCGATGCTGATATCGTGATGGATGTTCGTTTCTTACCGAATCCCCATTACATTCCAGAGTTGCGTCCTTTAACGGGTAAAGATGAACCCGTGTATGATTACGTCATGTCTTTTCCAGAAACGGAAGAATTCTATCAGCAATTTAGTACACTGTTGCAAACGATCATGCCAGGCTATGTCAAGGAAGGCAAAAGCAGCTTGACGGTGGCTATCGGCTGTACTGGGGGTCAACACCGTTCGGTTGCATTATCGGAGCGCATCGGGGCGGTTTTGGCAGAAGACTATCGCGTCAATATTACTCATCGCGACAAAGATAAGCGCAAAGAGACGGTGAATCGTTCATGAAAATGAAAACGTACCGGATCAGAAAGCCGAAGATCGTTGTGGTAGGTGGCGGAACTGGGTTACCAGTCATCCTGAAGAGCTTGCGGAATCAAGGTGTAGACATCACAGCGATCGTTACGGTCGCTGATGATGGCGGTAGCAGCGGCGAGATCCGCAATTTGGTTTCCTCTATTTCACCACCGGGGGATCTGCGCAATGTTCTGGCGGCTCTATCTGATATGCCGCAATTGTATAATGATATTTTTCAATACCGTTTTAAAGCGGAAGACAAATTTTTAGCCAATCATGCCCTTGGGAACTTGATTATTGCGGCGATTGCTGAAATGCGTAGCAGTACCTATGAAGCCATTCAAATTTTGTCGAAAATCATGCATATCGATGGACGAGTATATCCTTCCTCAGATCTGCCATTGGTGTTGCACGCTATTTTTAAAGACGGCACCGAAGCGGTAGGAGAGTCCAAAATCGCGGTTGATCGCAAAACGATCGAACGGGTCTTTGTTCGTAATCAAGAAAATAATGATGAGCCGAAAGCAGCTCGTAAAGTTGTTTCATCAATTATGGAGGCAGATATGATCGTCTTGGGTCCTGGTAGTCTCTTTACTAGTATTTTGCCCAATCTCATGATCAGCGAGATCGGCCAAGCAATGTTGGAAACACAAGCTGAAACGGTTTATATTTGTAATATCATGACCCAAAAAGGTGAAACCGAACACTTTAGTGATGCCGACCATGTGAGAGTCTTGCATAAGCATTTAGGCAAACCCTTTATTGATACGGTGTTAGTCAACACCGAGAAAGTTCCAGAAGGATATATGGACCCAGAGATTTATGATGAATATCTTGTACAAGTGAAACACGATTTCCAAGGACTGCGAGAAGAAGCCAGCCGTGTCATTTCAGCTGACTTTCTGGAGCTTAGAGATGGCGGAGTTTTTCATGACGGAGATAAAGTGATTGAAGAACTTCTACGTATCGTTTACGGGGCCAAAATCTAAGAAAGGAGGGATTTTTTAATGTCCTTTGCAGCAGAAGTAAAAAAAGAATTGACTGCATTAGAAGTTCATCGCGAACATGCCAAGGCAGAACTGGCAGCTTTGATTCGGATGAATGGGTCATTAAGTATCAACAACCAGCAATTTGTTTTAAACGTTCAAACAGAAAACGCGGCGATTGCCAGACGCATCTACTCTTTACTAAAAGATCATTACGACGTGCGCAGCGAGTTGCTGGTCCGTCGCAAAATGAAATTAAAAAAGAACAACGTCTACATCGTTCGTTTGAAGCAAGAGACAAAACGCGTGCTTTTGGACTTAGATATCATGGACGGGCTGATGTTTCAAAGCCATGTTTCTGATGAGATCATGGGCAATACTCAAAAAATGCGTTCCTATTTACGAGGGGCTTTCATGGCATCAGGATCGATCAACAATCCAGAAACTAGCCGCTATCACTTAGAGATTTATTCCATCTACGAGGAGCATAACCAAGATATTTGCGATATGCTAAACGCATATGGTTTGAATGCCCGTGCATTAGAACGTAGAAATGGGTATATTTCTTACTTGAAAGGCGCTGAGAAAATCGCTGATTTTTTGACACTGATCGGCGCCACCAATTCCATGTTGAAATTCGAGGACGTGCGGATCGTGCGAGACATGCGTAACTCAGTCAACCGTTTGGTGAATTGTGAAACCGCCAATATGAACAAAACGATCGATGCTGCTTCGAAGCAGATCGACAATATCGAGTTTATTCAAGATCGAGTTGGCTTGCAAGCTCTACCTGAAAAGCTGCAAGAAATCGCCGAATTACGTTTGGAACATCCCGAGGTCAGCTTGAAAGAGCTAGGAGAAATGATTCCATCAGGAGCGATCTCGAAATCAGGGATCAATCATCGCATTCGAAAAATCAACGAATTTGCCGATCATCTTCGTGAACAAGTCAGCTAGTCGAATGGAATAAAAATGAATCAAAAGAGCAGGAGCAGATTTGACGTGGATGTTCGCGTCAAATCTGCTCCTGCTCTTTTATTTGTGGTTACTCATTGATCAATGCAGTTAATTCCTCAGCAGTGATCGATTCATCAAAAATGTGCCCATCTAAGATAATCGTTGGCACAAATTGAATGTTGGCGTTTTTCGCTTCTTCCACAATTTCTCCGGCGATCGCAGGATGATTTTGTTCAGATAGCCCTAAGGTATTTTTCGCATATTCTGCCACTTCATTTAAAGATAAATGACCCCATTCGTCTTGTGTTTGATAAATTTTTGTAATCTCAGCGATCGTTGCCTGAGGATCTGTACTGGAAACAAACCGATGCATCACATTGCCTCGTTGCAATGATTCTTTTTCTTTGTCGAATAATTTGATGACACGGCGTAGTTTCCCAGCTGTGACAGCTTCACTTAAGGTCGGTAACGATTCCTCAAACCATTGCCGACAATAAGGACAACGCAAATTCATAAATTCGACGATCGGTTTAGCGGAAGGGTCTCCGATATGTATCCCTGTTACCGCATTTGTTTCTTGTGCTTTGATTATTGAAATATCCATTAAGATTCCTCCTTTTTCTTTTAGTTTACCGAAGTTTCTACTGAAAGAAAAGCCTCAGGTCTTTTGATCCGAGTCTGTGAAATGAGGAGGGAAATTAGCTAAATACTATGTATTTCGTTTCACGAAATAAAGAAAATTACCCAGCCGGTGCTTTTATATTCCTTGATTTTCAGCTATAATGAATTGTGTTTTATTGTGCAAAATGATGATTAAAGGAAGTTATATAGATGAGAAAAAGAAAAACAATGGATGGCAATACGGCAGCTGCCTATATTTCCTATGCCTTTACGGAACTTGCGGCGATCTATCCGATAACCCCTAGTTCAACCATGGCTGAATTAGTGGATCAGTGGTCTGCTCAGGGAAAGCATAATCTTTTTGGGCAGCCGGTGAAAGTGGTTGAAATGCAATCTGAAGCAGGGGCGGCGGGTGTGGTTCACGGCTCATTAAAAACCGGCGCCTTAACGACGACCTATACAGCATCTCAGGGACTTTTGTTAATGGTACCAAATATGTACAAGATTGCTGGGGAAATGCTGCCAGGCGTCTTTCATGTCGCCAGCCGAGCAGTAACAACCAATGCCTTGAATATTTTCGGAGATCATACCGACGTAATGGCCACTCGACAAACAGGCTTTGCTATGCTAGCGGAAAGCAGTGTTCAAGAAGTAATGGATTTAGCGCCAGTCGCTCATTTAGCAGCAATTGAAGCCAACATTCCATTTTTAAACTTTTTTGATGGTTTCCGAACCAGTCACGAGATTCAAAAAATCGAGGTGCTGGACTATGAAGAACTCGCACAACTGGTTAATCATGAAAAGTTGGCTGCTTTTCGTCAAAAAGCGATGAATCCGAATCACCCAACAACGAGTGGGACGAATCAAAATCCTGATATCCATTTTCAACAGCGGGAAACGATCAATCAGCACTATCAAACATTGCCTGAGATCGTTCGTTTTTACATGAAGAAAATCAATGCTTTAAGAGGAACCAACTATGATTTAGTGGATTATTATGGTGCTGCGGACGCCGAAGAAGTTATCGTTTCGATGGGGTCCTCGACGCAAACGATCCAGCAAACGGTGGATCATTTGTGCGCTTCTGGACGCAAGGTGGGAGTCTTGTCGATCCATCTGTATCGACCATTCCCATTAGAAGTCTTCTTAGAAAAAATGCCTGCTACCGTCAAAAGTATCGCTGTATTGGATCGCAGCAAAGAACCTGGTGCCAACGGAGAGTCTTTGCTTTTGGATGTGCAAAGTGCCATGTATGATGCAGCGATTCGGCCGACGATCATTGGTGGACGCTATGGTCTTGGGTCAAAAGATGTAACGCCTGATCAAATCGTTGCCGTTTATGACGAATTGATTAAGCCAAAAGCGAGCCAAAAGAAACGCTTCACCATTGGGATCACGGATGATGTGACGCAATTGTCGTTGCCCTCAAAAGGCACGCTAGATCTAACTGATCCATCCACCTTCCAAGCGAAATTCTGGGGATTCGGCTCTGATGGGACCGTTGGGGCGAATAAGTCAGCAATCAAAATCATCGGTGATCATACCGAAAAATATGTGCAAGGCTATTTCCACTATGATTCGAAAAAATCTGGTGGTCTAACGGTTTCCCATCTGCGATTTGGGGATACCCCCATTCGTTCTACCTATCTGATCGAACACGCGGATTTCGTTGCATGTCATACGCCTGCGTATTTGCATACGTATGATTTGCTGAAAGGACTCAAAAAAGGCGGAACCTTTTTATTAAATACGACCTGGTCACAAGAGCAAATTTTAAATAATCTACCGAAGAAGATGAAACGTTATCTTGCTGAAAACGAGATCCGTTTTTATACCATCAACGCCATGCAGTTGGCAATGGAAGTTGGCTTAGGTGGGCGGATCAATACCGCGATGGAAACAGCCTTCTTTTACTTGGCAAACATCATTCCGACCGAGGAAATCTTGCCGATTTTAAAAGAAGAGGCGCTGAAAAGTTATCGGCACAAATCGATGGCGATCGTTGAAAAGAACCAAGCAGCCATTGATCGCACCATCGAATTATTACAAGAAATCCCTGTTCCAAGCGAGTGGGCAACAATCGAAGTGCCGGAAAGGACATCCACTGCTATGACACAATTTGTGCGGGAAATCGTGGAACCCATCAACCGTCAAGAAGGCAATCAACTATCCGTCGGCACCCTCGTAAGGAACCAAATGACTGAAGGGGTGATCCCTGTCGGGACAACAGCGGTTGAGAAGCGGGGCATCGCTGTTGAAGTGCCTGAGTGGCTATCAGATCGCTGTACCATGTGCAATGAGTGTGCCTTCGTCTGTCCTCATGCGGCGATCCGCCCGTTTTTGGCAGATGAAGATGAATTAACCGAAGCACCGGAAGGCTTTATCGTCAGAGAGATGCGAGGAGCGAACGGCCAAAAATATCGAATTCAAGTTTCCGTTGAAGATTGTACAGGTTGCGGCCTTTGTGTGGAGGCATGTCCCGCCAAAGGGAAAGCCTTGACGATGCGTCCTTACGAAGAACAAAAAGAGCAAGCTTTAAATTGGGCTTTTGCGATGACTTTACGCCAAAAGGAAAATCCAGCAAAACCAGGAACTGTTTTGGGCTCCCAATTCAATAAGCCCTTATTGGAGTTCTCTGGTGCTTGTGCGGGCTGTGGGGAAACCCCTTATGTCAAACTTCTGACCCAAATGTTTGGTGATCGCATGATGATCGCCAATGCGACCGGCTGCTCTTCGATTTGGGGTGGAACCTCACCAGTATCCCCTTATACAACCAATCACTTAGGACAGGGTCCAGCTTGGTCAAACTCGCTGTTTGAAGACAATGCCGAATATGGCTATGGCATGTTCTTAGCCAACCAAACCCGACGGGAGAAATTAGCAGCCCAGTTGCAGTCATTGAAAGCCGCTGTATCAGAAGAATTGCAGGCTTTGATTGATGATTGGGACCTTCATCGAGAAGAAAGTGCTGGGACACAGCAGCGAGCAGCAAAATTGATCGCCGCCTTAGAAGCTGAGGCTTCCACGACACCTCAGCTGAACAAAATTCTGCAGGAAAAAGATTTGTTTGTTAAGCCAAGCCAATGGATGATAGGTGGCGATGGCTGGGCATATGATATTGGGTTTGGCGGTATCGATCATGTTCTCGCTTCTGGTGCAGATGTCAATATTCTTGTGTTAGATAATGAAGTTTATTCCAATACGGGGGGGCAAGTCTCCAAAGCGACACCAACTTCGGCTATTGCTAAATTCGCTGCTAGTGGCAAGTTTGTTTCCAAAAAAGATTTAGGAATGATGGCGATGACCTACGGACATGTCTACGTCGCACAAATCGCATCTGGTGCTAATCAAATGCAAACGATCAAAGCCTTTGAAGAAGCCGAGCGGTTCCCGGGACCGTCAATCATCATTGCCTATACGCCATGTATCACTCACGGTCTTGCTGGCGGAATGCGTCAATCCTTGAAAGAAGCGCAAGAAGCAGTTGCATCAGGGTATTGGAGTCTCTACCGCTATAACCCGCTGTTGGCAGAAAATGGGAAACAGCCAATGACGCTCGATTTCAAAAAGCCAGCATTTGATCAAATGCCTGCCTTTATGCAGACCCAAGTCCGATTTGCTTCCTTGCAGTCTGCCAATCCCAATGCGGCGCAAGCCTTGTTTGAAAAAACCGTTTCAGATGCGAAAACTCGTTTCTATAACTATGCCCGCTTAGCAGGTCAAGAAGAAAAAATTCGAGCAAAGCTTGAAAAAAATGTAAGTACTGATACAGAACAACCAATGGCAGTAAAAACGGAGCGTGTGCGAAGAGAAAAACAGCCGTTAAGCGAAGAACAGCTCGCTGAAAGAGCAGCACGGCGTGCAGCGCGCGCAAAACGTCGTCAGCAAGAATAATCGCTAGCTGAGGAACGACCCTGGAAAAACGCTTTATCACGTTTTTTCAGGGTCGTTTGTTGTTTTTCCTATGAAATGCGTGCAAGAAGCTCTTTTAGATGAAATCTTCTAAGACCTTTGACAAACAATGATTTCATGATAATGGTAAACTAAATAAAAGAGCTGTTTATTTTTTCAAAACTTTTTCATAAATTTGTTTTTTTTCAAATCTTTGAAGAGGTCCTATGTTATACTATTATCTGAAGTCTTAAGAATAAAGGAAGGCTGTTTATGTTGATAAATTTCAGGGATTTTTTTAATTTAGATTATTGGAGAGAATTGCTCTCATTTGATATATTTTCTTGGTCTTTTTTAGTAAATGTTTTAGATGTGATCGTTGTTTGGTACTTGGTTTATAAGCTTATCCAGCTTGTGCGAGGGACAAAAGCGATCCAGTTGTTCAAAGGAGTCGGACTGTTCATTGTTCTAAGGTTTTTGGCTGGTATCGTAGGATTAAAGACGCTATCTTGGTTGATGGATCAAGTCATTACTTATGGGGTGATCGCCGCAATTGTTATTTTCCAACCAGAAATTCGACGGGGGCTAGAGCATCTTGGACGCAGCTCTTTCTTCAAGACTTCTAAAAACGAAAAACGGCGGGATGAAGTTTTGGTCCAAGCACTGGACAAAGCTGTTCAATATATGGCAAAACGAAAGATCGGTGCATTGATCACGATCGAGCGGACGACTGGTTTAGAAGAATACATCGAAACTGGGATTCCCTTAGATGCGGATGTGACGGGCGAACTACTGATCAATATTTTTATTCCTAATACACCGCTGCATGATGGTGCAGTCATTTTAAGAGATGATAAGATCGCTGTTGCTAGTGCCTACTTGCCATTGTCAGAAAGTCCACTGATTCCGAAAGAATTCGGGACACGTCATAGAGCAGCTGTTGGGATATCAGAAGTCAGTGACGCATTGACCATTATCGTCTCAGAAGAAACCGGCGACGTTAGTATTACGCTAAATAATCGCATGTTGACTGAACTTTCTCGCCAAGAGTATCTCGACGTGTTGAATCGCGAATTAGTTCCGGAAGAAAAACCTGGCAAACGCAACTTGCTGCAATCTTTCTTTGAAGGGGTCAACAAAGGAGGAAGAAAATGATCAAGAAAGAGCGTCGTCAAAACGTATTTTATGGTATACTAGCGCTGTTCTTTAGTCTGGTTTT
The DNA here is from genome assembly GCF_002850555.1 of Enterococcus sp. CR-Ec1. Lineage (NCBI taxonomy): Bacteria > Bacillati > Bacillota > Bacilli > Lactobacillales > Enterococcaceae > Enterococcus > Enterococcus sp. CR-Ec1. The sequence goes on along the minus strand of NZ_CP025223.1, from coordinate 2,011,444 downwards.
GTTTTTCATCGCCAGCGGATCAAGTCTGCAAGTCAATCTTGCGGGAACATCAAATCCTTATGAGGAAGAGATCGAAAATGTACCGATTCAGACCACCTACGACACGGATGAATACTTCATCCAAGGATTTGAAACAACAGTGGATGTGACTTTATCTAGTCGAAATCGTGTACAATTGAATGCAGAACGTAGTGAGGAAACACGGAGCTTTCGAGTCGTAGCTGATTTGACTGGGCTCGATGAAGGAACCCATGAGGTCCCTTTAGAAGTAAAAAATCTTAGTTCAAGCGTCACAGCTGAAATCGAACCAAAAACAGTCACTGTGACGATCGAGAAAAAAGTGACCCAAACGTTTACCGTTGAACCCGTCATCTCCACTGACGGAGCAACGAGTGGTTACGGCGTCGATTCAATGAGTGTCGATCCGCAGAAAGTAGAAATCACAACTGGCGATCAAACATTAGCTGAAATCGACCGAGTGGTAGCAATCGTAAATCCAGATGATATCACTGGGGATTCGATCACTGTCAATGGAACCATCGGAGCCTGGGATAGCGACAACAATCCATTAGCGATCATCGCGGATCCTGATTCGGTAGATGTTGCATTGGTGATGGAGGCTCCAAGCAAAGAAATTGAATTGTTTGTTACACAACAAGGGACAACTCCAGACGGGATCTCCCATTACATTTATCGCATGAGCAGTATCAGTGCCGTTCTGACAGGACCACAAAGTATCTTGGATGAAACCCAACAGATCGGTGTGCCGGTGGACGTTAGTGAGATCACGACAACGACGGAACGGACAGTAACCATTCCAGTGCCTGAGGGGACAACAATCAATCCAACGGTCGTGACGATCCAAATTACACCGGTTGCAGAAGCTACTACGGAGAATCAATCAAACAATGATAGCAATGAAGCAGTGAATAGTGAGAATTCTCAAGACAACTCTTCAACAGACGACACGACGAACGAACAAACAGAGAATTCCGCAAGCAGCACGACGACAAGTAGTTCTTAGTCGTTTGACTGTAGAGAATGAATAAGAGAGGTTATTAAAATGGGAAAATATTTTGGTACTGATGGTGTTAGAGGAGAAGCTAACAAGGAATTGACACCTGAGTTAGCATTTAAATTGGGGCGTTACGGCGGCTATGTACTAAGTCAACATGAAACCGGGGACCGTCGTCCTCGCGTATTGGTTGGGCGAGACACACGAATTTCTGGACAAATGCTAGAAAGCGCATTGATTGCTGGTTTGTTATCCGTTGGGATCGAGGTATTTCAATTAGGCGTTATTTCCACACCAGGAGTGGCATACTTGACGAAAGTACAAAAAGCAAGCGCAGGTGTGATGATCTCTGCCTCTCACAATCCTGCACAAGACAATGGGATCAAGTTCTTCGGAAATGATGGCTTTAAATTAGTCGATGAACAAGAAGCTGAAATTGAAGCATTGCTTGATGCGCCGGAAGATACACTTCCTCGACCTTCTGCCGATGGCTTAGGAACGGTGGATGAGTTCCCAGAAGGGTTATTGAAATACTCTCAATTTCTACGTCAAACGATTCCTGACGATTTAGAAGGGATCACGGTTTGTGTCGATGCAGCAAATGGCGCAACAGCTACAAGCGTTAATCGTTTGTTTGCCGATCTAGAAACAGAATTCTTCACAATGGGAACTTCCCCAGATGGGTTGAACATCAATGATGGTGTTGGTTCGACTCACCCCGAAACATTAGCCGAATTCGTCGTTGAAAAAGGGGCCGATGCTGGTCTTGCATTTGATGGAGATGGCGATCGGGTCATCGCAGTTGATGAACTAGGAAATATCGTTGATGGCGATAAGATCATGTATATCTGTGCAAAATATTTAGCAGAACAAAAACGCTTGAACCAAGGAACGATCGTTACAACAGTCATGAGCAATTTAGGGTTCCACAAAGCAGTGGAAGCAATTGGTCTGAAAGATGTGATCACACAAGTCGGTGACCGTTATGTCGTAGAAGAAATGCGTAAAAACGATTATAATTTCGGTGGCGAGCAATCAGGGCATATGATTTTCTTGGATTTCAATACGACAGGTGACGGTTTACTATCAGGAATTCAACTATTGAATATCATGAAACAAACGGGCAAGAAACTGTCGGAATTAGCAGGAGAGGTAACGATCTATCCACAAAAACTTGTCAACATTCGAGTGACAGATAAAAATGGTGCGATGGATGTTCCAGCTATCCGTAAAATCGTGGAAGAGACAGAAGCAGAAATGAACGGCGAAGGCCGTATCTTGGTTCGTCCTTCAGGAACAGAACCATTGCTTCGGGTGATGGCAGAAGCACCAACCATTGAAAAAGTCGATTACTATGTTGAAAAAATCGCAGCGGTCGTTCGAGAAGAAATCGGTGCGGAATAAATGAAGAAGTAAGACGATCAAAAATATTCTTTGGTCGTCTTTTTTGTCTACTTACCAGCAAGAAGCCAACTTGCGAACTAGAGAAACTTGTCAACGAATTTGTCGACAACGCTTAAAAGGGAACACGCCGTGGGCAAGCCTTGCGAAGTATAGTTGCTTTTAAAAGTCTTTTCGGATTTGTTGTGCAGAAAACAAGAAAAAAGAACCCCTATGAACGATCGAGTCATCGAACGAGGAGTTCTTTTTATTAAACAGAAGATAACCAATTCGGTTTCAGTTTTTTAAAAAACTATTCAACGGTAACGGATTTTGCTAAGTTTCTTGGTTTATCAACATCGAATCCGCGTTGTAAAGTGGCAAAGTAAGCCAGCAGCTGTGTTGGAACGACTGCCACTAAGCTGGTTACCAATGGATGAACATTTGGCAAAATGATTTGATCAGTCGCTTTTGCTAACTCTTGACTAACGATCACAAGGGTGTGAGCCCCACGAGATTCGACTTCTTTCAAATTGCCCCGCGTATGAGAGCCAGTCACTTCTTCCGTGATCACACCGATCACTGGTGTACCTTCTTCGATCAACGCGATGGTGCCGTGTTTTAATTCACCAGCCGCAAAGCCTTCCGCTTGGATATAAGAAATTTCTTTTAATTTCAATGCCGCTTCCATTGATACATAGTAATCATTCCCACGACCAATGTAAAATGCATTACGGGTTTCGGAAAGAAAATCTTCAGCAAATTGACTGATAACAGCTTTTTCATCCACTAAAGCCTCCATTGCAGAAGCAACGATGCTTAGTTCATGGAACACGTCAAAATCCAATGCTTCAGGGACAGCTTTTTCATCACCAATGGCTTTTGCTAATAAGGTCATGACAGCGATCTGTCCGGTATATGCTTTTGTAGAGGCAACGGCGATTTCTGGACCAGCATGAAGCAATAAGGTATGGTTCGCTTCTCGAGAAAGAGTAGAACCAGCAACATTGGTAATCGTGAGACTAGGAAGACCTAACTGATTGATCGTCACTAATACTTGACGGCTATCTGCCGTTTCACCACTTTGTGATAAGAACAAGAAGAAGGGTTTTGCTGACAACAATGGCATGTTGTAGCCAAACTCACTAGATAAGTGAACCTCAACAGGGATCTGTGTTAGCTTTTCTAAAATGGATTTTGCTGCCCAACCAGCATGATTACTGGTACCACATGCGATGATGTAGATTCGATCGCTAGCTAAAAGTTCGTTTTTTAACGCTGGATCGATTACTACTTCACCGGATTCTCCTTGATATTCTTGGATCAAGCGGCGCATCACGGTTGGTTGATCATCGATTTCTTTTAACATGTAGTAAGGGTACGTTCCTTTTTCGATGTCAGTCAGATCTAGTTGTGCTTCATAAGATTCACGGTACACAAGGTTTCCTTTTGGATCTTCGATTTCGATCGCATCGGCTGTTACGGTCACCATTTCGCCATCTTCGATCTCAACAAAATGAGTCGTTTGATCGAGCATTGCTAAGGCATCGCTGCAAATGACATTAAATCCATCTCCCAAACCGATCAATAAGGGACTTTTATTTTTAGCAACATAAATGGTTTCTGGATCTTTTTTTTCTACTAAAGCAAAGGCATAAGAGCCGCGAATCAAGGACAAAGCTTTTTTAAAGGCCGCTTTGGTCGTGCTGTTGTCTTGCTCTTTCAACACTTCAATCAAATGAACAACGATTTCGGTATCTGTTTGACCTTCAAACTGGTGGTTGCTTAAATATTCTTGATGAAGCTCTTCAAAGTTTTCGATCACACCATTATGAACCAAAACGAGTGCTTGGTTTGCCGAAGTGTGAGGATGAGCATTCATTTCTGATGGCTTGCCATGGGTCGCCCAACGGGTATGTCCGATACCGATCGTTCCTGTTACTTCAGAAGTCACTTTTTCTTCCAAGTTTTTGATTCTTCCTTGGGCTTTCACTAAATGATCCGAAGTCCGATCAGCGACATAAAGGCCTGCTGAGTCATAGCCCCGATACTCTAAGCGTTCCAATCCGTTTAAAATAATTCGTTCTGCATTTGATTTTCCTACGATTCCTACAATTCCACACATAATGATAATCCTACTTTCAAAAAATTTAGTTTGGCATTATGTATTTCTATCTGCGCAGCAAGTCTTTGTCATCATCTTACGATGAGATTTGTTCTTGCCTGTAGAGTGCAGTCCCTAGAGTCATCCGCCGAATGTTTCGATAAACTCTTTCCTCGTCATCTGTTTCCAGATCAGGCGCTATCCATATTGGTCTATCTATCCTCCTTGTGAGATATTTTATAGAAATACAAGCAATATCATAATATTTATTCCTGTTTCTGTCAACTGTAAGTTATATGAAAATAATTGGTATAGTTATTGGTAAGGTTGATTTGAACCAGTCTAAAGGGAATCAAAACAGCTGACATAGCTTTGTCGAATAAGATTCCCAAGAAATTTCCTCATAAAGCTATGCTTTTTTTTTTAAGTTCGCTACAATAAAAAAGTAAGAAAGTGAGGGAATGAAATGCCAGAATTTGTAAATTGTATGACTTTTTCAGAGCTAAAGAAAATAGTAGCTGCGATAGAAAAAGATCCTAATGTCACAGATGAAACAAAGGTCATGTTGGATACGGGCTGGGACAGCTTGCAAGAAATTTTACCCGGATCAGTCACCGTGGAAACCGCGCAAACATTCAAAGTCCAGGATGAACTAACAAAGGAATTTTTTGGCGGCTACGTCTTAGCTGAAAAAAGCGAGAAATTTGATGCGGTTGGAGACGAAGAAGCAGTGATCGTCATCAAAAATCTATACTAAATTATGGGAAAGGTGAAAAGTTAGGTGGGAAAATGAATAAAAGAAGATGGATCGCAGCGGCGATCGCAGCAGGGTTATTTATCTGCTCGGGGGTTTTTTCAGTAATCACAAATCGTCCAGAGCAAGAGGAAACTCAAACGCTGCAAGGGTTAAATGCTTTGTTCTACGGAAGTAATGCGATCGAGGAGACAACGTTAGTTGCCGGAGATCAAGACAATCGCATTGTTCGCTTATCTTTAGAAGGAACGATCGCCAGCAGCTCCAGTGGCGGCTTATTCACAACAGAATCTTATGATCATCAGCGATTTTTAGAAGAACTACGGATGATCCAAGACGATCCAACTATTGGGGGCATCTTGATGGAAGTCAATACCCCAGGAGGCGGCGTCTATGAAAGTGCCGAGATTGCTCGTGAATTAGCAAAAATCAAAGAGTTAGGGATTCCGATGTATGTCAGTATGAAAAACATGGCAGCCAGTGGCGGTTATTATATTTCGGCAGGTGCTGATAAAATTTTCGCAACGGATGAAACGATTACCGGTTCGATCGGAGTGATCATGTCGGGGCTCAACTATGCCGGCTTATTCGAAAAGCTAGGGATCGAAGACAATACGTATAAAAGTGGTGCACTAAAAGATGTAGGTTCAGCAACGAGAGAGCCAACAGAAGCCGATAAAGAAGTCTTGCAGACCTATGTCGACAATGCTTATGGTCGGTTCGTTAAAATTGTGGCTGAAGGACGCGGCATGACAGAAGAAGCCGTTAGAAAGATCGCTGATGGCCGCATCTATGATGGTCAGCAAGCGGTGTCTGTTGGCTTAGTGGATGAAATCGGTTTTCCTGAAGATACATTAGCAGCAATGCAAGCAGATCTAGGCTTGGAAGATGCAGAGATTTTCAGCTATGACGTTTCATCTACTGGATTTGCTTCTACTTGGTTAGGTTCAAGTTTAGCCGAACTGCAAGGACTAAAAGAATCAAATACAGAACGAGTGATCCAATTGATGGAAAGCTTAGGAACAAGCGATGCCCCTAAACCTCTTTATTATTATGGAGGTGAATAACTATGACAGATAAAAACAAGTATTCCACTGGCACATCGTCAACGGATGACAGTCACACAAGTACAACAATCGATCAAAGGGAACAGCGCGAAACCTCCACACCGTCAACCGGTCATACGGATGTGCGAACTGAAGCGCAGGTTTCAGAAACAGCCGAACCAGTAAACGCCAGCAAAGCGATGAAGAACGCACAAGTAAACCATCCCGATGATTTTTATCAACAAGTCTTGACGTCTTTTCAAGAAGAAGAGTATAACCAAAGTGAGATCGAAGAAAGACAAAAAGCGTGGCAGCATTTTGAAGAACCTGAAAAACAGACCGAAGACAAACGGTTCTTTAATGACTTTCCTAGCTACTTTTTTGCCGGTTTTTGGATTCGTTTGTTTGCTTTTTTAGTGGATCTTCTAGTGATCCGGGCAATCACGCAAATGACGATCGGCAGTATCTATAATCTAGCGAATCTAACGGCAACCAATCAGCGGTTTGGTCTTTACAACATCTGTGCCTTAGCGATCTATCTGGGCTATTTTGTTCTGATGACGAAGCTGAATCATGGCCAAACAATTGGGAAAATGCTCTTTGGCATCCGCGTTATTTCTTTTGTAGAAGAAGAACTCAGTTGGCAAACGGTCTTGATTCGCGAACTTTGCGGGCGCTATGTGCTGCAATTCAATGTTTTCTTTTATCTCGGTTATTTACCAATCGTCTTTAATAAAAATAAGCAGCAGGCTGCGGATTATTTTGCAGAAACAAGTGTGGTAACCATCAATTTGATCAAGGCCTTTAATAAACAGGTGGATGCCAATCACGTAATGATTGGTGCACAAAACTAACTAGCAGATCAAGCAATTAGTAAAGGAGGGGTCGTGAATGGGTGAGACGATTGATTTCCCGGGACCAAATGAGCGGCTTCGTCTGGCGGCAGAAAAAGCCTACCAGTCAAAAGAGTTTTTGCAGGCTTTTCGTTTGTACAATGAACTTTATCAAAAAAACGCCAGTTTTGAGATCAATCAATGGCTCGTGGAATGCTTGCAACAGCTGAATGATTTTGCCAAAGCGTTAGATCTTGCGGAAGACTATCTAGATGATTATTTGAAACAAACTGATGGTTTTTTACAAATTGGTCATCTGCTGATCTTGGATGGTCAATACTTAAAAACTCGGCGCTGGCTTACATTAGGTCAGAAAACAAAAATTCCAAAACGCTATCAGGAACAGTTGGCTAGTGAACTAGCTAAAGTAGAAGAAGTACAACAAATTTTAGGATTGGAAGATTTTCATGGGAAACGCAAGCATTTACGCGCATTAGATGAAGCCAATCAACCGGTGAGTGCAACAGAGTGGCACGTTTTTACCCAAGCAATTACCAAATCACAATTTATCTCGCTGATGCATGACACGTTGGCTTCCATCAAAAATCCGTATTTGCTACCTAAATTAGTGGATGAGCTCGTGCGTCTTGAAGTGGACGAACCTTTTGACCTAATCGATTACCTTGGGAATATGCAGCAAATCGTTCCGAAAGAATTGAAACTTTTACAGGAGGATGACGCTGTTAAAGCGATCCATAAAGCGATCGAAGAAACGATCGCCCAAGAGGACCCGATTTTAGCGGAAAGTGTCTCAGCAGAAATCGATGATCATTTAGCGATAAGTTACCCGTTTTTACCGGCAAAAGAAGAGGCAAACGCATGGGTGGCAAGCTACATTGAAGATTATCGCGGGTTATTTGAAGAAAAAGAACAGCCAAAAGCAGACAATGAAATAGAAGAACGCAAACGACACTTGCGCAATATCCTACGTTTGAGCATTCGCTGAAAGAAAAATTCGCAACTTTCATGGTAAAATGTTTACAATTAAACAACGTTAGTGTACTATTTAAAGGTATGCATGAAGCTATTTCATATGTAAATCAATTAATATTCGGAGGGAAATAAATGACTGCAAAATGGGAAAAAACAGGCACCAATGATGGTGTTTTGACATTTACGATCGCTCAAGCGGAAATCCAAAAAGGCTTGACGACTGCATTCAATAAAGTGAAAGGCAATCTTAACGTACCTGGCTTCCGTAAAGGGAAAGTTTCACGCCAAGTATTTAACCGTATGTACGGCGAAGAAGCGTTGTATGAAGATGCATTGAACGCTGTTCTTCCAGAAGCTTATGAAGCTGCTGTAAAAGAAGCAGGGATCGATCCTGTTTCGCAACCAAAAATCGACGTTGACAGCATGGAAAAAGGTCAAGACTGGGTAATCAAAGCAGAAGTTACTGTAAAACCTGAAGTAAAACTTGGTGATTACAAAGATTTAACTGTTGAAAAACAAGACCGTGAAGTAACAGAAGAAGACGTTGATGCACGCATCAAACGCGAACAAGAAGCACAAGCTGAATTAGTTATCAAAGAAGACGAAGCAGCTGAAAATGGCGACACAGTCGTTATCGACTTTGAAGGCTTCTTAGGAGAAGAAACATTTGAAGGCGGCAAAGGTGAAAACTACTCACTTGAACTTGGCTCAAACTCATTCATCCCTGGTTTTGAAGAACAATTAGTAGGAACAAAAGCTGGCGATAGCAAAGACGTTACCGTGACTTTCCCAGAAGATTATCAAGCAGAAGATTTAGCTGGTAAAGAAGCAGTCTTCAAAGTAACGGTTCACGAAGTAAAAGCAAAAGAACTTCCTGAATTAGATGATGAATTCGCAAAAGACGTTGATGACAGCGTTGAATCATTAGCGGAATTAAAAGAAAAATATCGTGCTGAATTGACTGAAACAAAAGAAAAAGCAGCAGAAGATGCAAAAGATGAAGCTGCGATCCGTCAAGCAGTTGAAAACGCAGAAATCGTTGAATTACCACATTCAATGGTACATGATGAAGTACACCGTTCAATGGATGAGTTCTTGAACAATATGCAACGTCAAGGAATCTCACCTGAAATGTATTATCAATTAACTGGTTCAACTGAAGCAGATCTTCACACACAATTTGAAGGCGAAGCAGAAACACGCGTGAAAACAAACCTTGTCATTGAAGCAATCGCTAAAGAAGAAGGTTTGGAAGCAACAGAAGAAGATATCGAAAAAGAAATCAAAGAACTTTCTGAAGCTTACAATATGCCAGTGGATCAAATCAAACGCGTCTTAACAGAAGACATGTTGAAACACGATATTACAATGAAAAAAGCAGTTGAACTTGTAACAGGCACTGCAAAAGAAGCGTAGTCAAAACTCTTAAAAACGGCGAACATCTAGTGGTGTTGGCCGTTTTTTCATGGGAGTAAATAGGGGATATTTCGGAATTACTAACAAATGATAAGAAAACGTTAGGCAAAGTAAAAATGACTTTTTCTTTCAAAAAAGTTATGATATGATTGTTTAAGACTGCAAAGTTAGTAAACCAAATTCCACTCCTTTAAATAGGTTGGAAAATTTTCAAGGGGTGAACAGTATGTACGATAATACAAACGGTAATGAAGCTGTTCGTTGTTCTTTTTGCGGAAAAACGCAAGAAGAGGTGAAAAAGATCGTTGCAGGGCCTGGGGTCTATATCTGTAATGAGTGCATTGATTTGTGCAAAGAAATCATTGATGAAGAGTTTTACGAAGAAGCAGTTCGGGAGTTTACCGAAGTGCCGAAACCGCAAGAACTATTGAATGTCCTCAATGAATATGTGATTGGACAAGATCGTGCCAAACGAACATTGGCTGTAGCGGTTTATAATCACTATAAACGCGTCAATGTAGAAACGACAGCTGAAGATGTGGAGTTACAGAAAAGCAATATTTGCTTGATCGGGCCAACAGGTTCAGGTAAAACATTTTTGGCACAAACGCTAGCACGTTCACTGAATGTGCCTTTTGCAATCGCTGATGCAACCAGTTTAACAGAAGCCGGCTATGTCGGTGAAGATGTGGAAAATATTCTTTTGAAGCTTTTACAAGCTGCTGATTATAATGTAGAAATGGCTGAAAAAGGGATTATCTATATTGATGAGATCGATAAAATCGCCCGTAAGAGTGAAAATGTATCGATTACTCGTGATGTCTCCGGTGAAGGTGTTCAGCAAGCTTTGCTGAAAATCCTAGAAGGAACCACTGCTAGTGTGCCGCCTCAAGGGGGACGGAAACATCCGCATCAAGAGATGATCCAAATCGATACGACCAATATTCTCTTTATCGTTGGTGGGGCGTTTGACGGGATCGAAACAATTGTTAAAAACCGCTTAGGTGAAAAAACCATTGGGTTTGGTACAAACAACAAACGTCTTGAAGAAGGCGAGAGCGTGATGCAACAGATCATTCCTGAAGATTTGCTTAAATTCGGTTTGATCCCTGAATTTATCGGCCGTTTGCCAGTGATGGCTGCTTTAGAGAAATTGACGGTAGATGATTTAGTGCATATTTTGACTGAACCAAAAAATGCCCTTGTCAAACAATATCAAAAATTGATGGCATTAGATGACACAGAACTCGAATTTGAGCCAGAGGCTTTACGTGCGATTGCTGCGCAAGCAATTGAGCGAAACACCGGTGCTCGTGGATTACGTTCGATCATCGAAAATATCATGATGGAAGTCATGTTCAATGTTCCTTCTGATGAGTCGATTCAAAAAGTCACTATTACGGAAGAAGCTGCGAAAGGACTTGGCGAACCAAAAATCATTTACAATGAAGAGACAAAAAAAGCAGTCTAATCGAGACCAAGTCGGATAGTTTCATTGCTATCCGGCTTTCTTTTTGAAAAAAATGAAAAGGAGCGATCCAATGAAAGTACATGAAGCTGAGATCGTCATTAGTGCTGTTTCACCAGCACAATACCCAGATACACCCTTACCGGAGATTGCCTTAGCAGGGCGCTCCAATGTCGGTAAATCTTCCTTTATCAATACATTGATTAACCGTAAAAACTTAGCCCGAACCTCGTCAAAACCGGGGAAAACCCAAACATTGAATTTTTATTTGATTGAAAATACGCTGCATTTTGTCGATGTCCCTGGCTATGGCTATGCAAAAGTATCAAAAACCGAGCGAGCAAAATGGGGAAAAATGATTGAAACGTACCTCGAACAAAGAGAGCAGCTGCGAGCAGTAGTATCTTTGGTAGATTTGCGCCATGCACCTTCCCAAGAAGATGTTCAAATGTATGAATTTTTAAAGTATTATGAGATCCCTGTGATCGTTGTTGCCACCAAAGCAGACAAAATCCCTCGTGGGAAATGGAATAAGCATGAAAGTATGATCAAAAAAGCGTTGTCCTTTGATCCAGCTGATACGTTCATTCTTTTTTCTTCCATTACCAAACAAGGAAAAGAAGAAGCATGGAAAGCCATCGAAGCAGCAATCAAATAATTTTGAATAAAGAAACGAAGCGAGCAAGTCGCTCCCTTCGTTTTTTTGCTTTTTAAAAGTAAAAATTGGGGATTTAGGCTATTCTACGGAGCGTAGAGTGCCAAATTTGCCCAATTTCAGCGAAAATCTCCTTAATATTTGTTAAACTTGTAACAAGGAGGTGTGGTCGAATGCATGAAACATTAAGTAAAAAATTAAAAGACTATCGATCAAGACATAACTTAACCCAGAAGGAATTAGCTGCGAGGTTATTTGTTTCTGATAAGGCCATTTCAAAATGGGAACGAGGAAATGGGTTGCCAGACATCGAGACATTGGTTCGTCTCGCCGATTTATTAGGCACTCCAGTGGAAGAGCTATTAAAAGAAAAGAAAGAAACCTACTATTATGAATACAAAAGTGAACGGAGGGTTCTACGGCTTCCGTTAATGCACATTTTGATTCCCAATTTATTCTTATTACTGAATCAAGTGACGAGCGTTCGAGAGTTTTTTGTTCTGATGAAAGAGGTACCAACTGCCAGCGGCTGGTTTAGTCTTGGTGTCAAAGCCAAAGGGGTTATTGCTTTGGGAATTGTCAGTTTAGGTTTTTTATCGATTGGCTTATTGTCCTTCGGAATGCTGGGGATTGGGACAGTCAGCACCGGTGTTATTGCAATAGGGAACCTCTGTTTTGGCTTTTTAGTTGGGATTGGCAATCTTGCTGTCGGCTCGATTGTTGTCGGTAATCTTGGCATTGGCTGGCTCGCTTTAGCAAATGTCGCAATTGCGTGGATTGGGGTTGCCAATTACGGCGTGGGGAGTTTTATGGCTGTTTTGCCATCAAATTCAACCACAGAGGATTTTAACCAAGCCATTCAACAACTCTTAGCTTCGGAGATCCCTGACTTGATCAAGACCACTATCTTTGAACCAATGATTCATTTTACAAATTCACCGATTTTTGTGGTGATCTTCGTGATGACGATCTTAGCAGCCGTCTTCCTTATTCTCTGCTTGTTGACCATTGGCTTGGTGCGCTTACGTCAAAGCATGATGTATGAAGAGCTATAAGGAAACCATTAGATGCCAATTCTGATTGCTGCATTTAAGTAGACTCAGTGGCTCATTTTCTATTCGCATAAGTAAAAAGGCAAGGGACGGAAGCGTCCTTTGCCTTTTTTATTAGTCTGCTTTCTTACTATCTTTTGGTTGTTTTTTATTCTCATCATCAGGTTCGTTTTTTAAGAAACGTTCAATATCGTTTTGTTGCTTTTTATTGTCCTTATCGTTATCGGGAAGAAAGGCAAAATCATCAAACATTTTATCTAGCGAGTCTTCTCGTTGGAATTTTAAGCCCATAAGGTTCACCTCCAAGCGCCTTTAGTTTACCACGAACGGTCGTAGATTTCACCAAAAAAAAGCGAAATAGTGTTCAATCGTTTCTCCCTTTACTATAATTAAAGAAAGGGGATAGAAAAGAGGGATAGCGATGATCAAAACTGAAAAAATTTACGGCTTTCTACAATCGACACAAATGGAAGCATCACAGTTGCGTTTGTTGATTGAAAATTGGTTCGCTTTGGTTCGTCTTAGCTATCAGCCGACGGAATACTATTACAATCAGCAAGAAAAGAAACCTTATGATTTTGATGAGGTCAGTCAACTGCTGCATAGCGCCCCTGAAGAAATCAATACTGAATTGATTGTGACGGACGGCCAAAATGAGTCCAGTATCCATATCATTCAAGAGGCTGTTTTACAACGGCACCTGTTTACGAAAGACGTATTTTCCACACAGAAAACAGTGATTTTAAGTTACTTCGATGAAACGATGCAAAGAGATGGAATGTTTGGCTATTTGCGTTCATATGATGAGTACCTGATGCATAACGTCGAGCGAATCGAGAAAAGACAAAATTTTCAATCGATTGCTGAAATCAACGCGTTACCGAAGCGGAAAAATTTTGAACAAGAGATCGTTATTGATTGCAATCAATTTGCTGGGTACGATGTTTTTTACAATGGCTACACACTGACCTCTTGTTGGCGAATGTACTTTTCGGTATTCTATGCTCGTATTATTCCTCAGGTGATCATTACGGATGCGCAACAAGTCGAGCAGGTCCAAGTTAGAGATCAGGGAATCGTGATGGTGGAATTGTATCGCGATCCGTTTCAGTGGGATCACGAGTTGAATCTTTCATACCAGCGTTTGTTTCGCGATCAAACCGGGATCGATCAATTGACATGGGATAATGGCGTCGGTATTTTGAGGGAACCATATATTGAGTACGCCTTTGGCGACCAATTGATCCAAACCATCCAGTACCAAAATGATCGGCTGCAGCCGACGACTAAGCGTAACGCGACACATTTCGTCACTCGAAGCTTCGATTTGGTGAACGAAGAGTACCAGGAGCGACGGGTGAAAGGTTACTTGAATGCACAAGCGTATTTTCCTTGGATCGACCAAGATCGGTTGCGCATGATGGATTATATTGTATTAAAACCGGAATTGACTGTAGATGATGGGGTCGAGGCATATGCCTTTTATATTCGGAATCACCTCGAAATTGATTACTCAGAGGATCGCTTTAAAGACTACACAGCTTGCTTACAATTTTATTTACCAGAAACAGCCTTGAAGGAGCTGCCGATAGACGGATTGAAAGCAGCGATGCCGGATGTTCATTTTGGCTATTTGCACCGCACGCGCAAATATACGTGGGTTAACCTAAAGAAGGATGGGAAAAAACTACGAGTGTATTTTATGAATACCCAAAAGCTATTCGAACAGCAGCTCTTTACCAATCAAGAATGAAAAAGACCCGCAAGATCACGAGGATCTTGCGGGTCTTTTCAATTAGGCAGCTTGTTCAGGCGCTTTTTTCAACAAACCGAATACAACGCCAGAAACGATCGCACCGATTAAGATGAATAGCAAGAACAAAATTGGTTTAGATAATAATAGAACAACGAAGATCCCACCATGTGGTGCCATTAATTGGATATCAAAGGCACCGACAAGCGCACCAGTCAGTGCAGAACCAACGATAAAGCTTGGGATCGCCCGCAATGGATCTGCTGCTGCAAATGGGATCGCACCTTCTGTGACGAAGGATAGCCCCATGACGATGTTTGTTAAACCAGCTTCTTTTTGGTCTTTGGTGAATTTATTTTTAAACAATAACGTTGCGACAAAGATTGCCAATGGAGGAACCATTCCGCCCGCCATTACAGATGCCATCACGACGCTACCACCTTCAGCAACGGTCGTTGCCAATGTTGCAGTACCGAAAACATAAGCGGCTTTGTTGATTGGACCACCTAGATCGGCTGCCATCATTGCTGCTAACAAAGCACCAAGTAAAGCGGCGTTGGTACCACTTAAGCCAGTCAAGAAGCTATTCAAACCGTCATTGATGGCTTTCATTGGCACGTTGATCAGTAACATCAAGAAGCCAGTGATCAATAGGCCGAAAACAGGGTAGAAGAGGATCGTTTTGATTCCTTCTAATGATTTTGGTAAACCTTTGAATAATGAACGCAAGAACTTGATGACATAACCAGCTAAGAAACCGCCAATCAATGCTCCTAAGAATCCAGCACCACCCGTATTTGCTAGGGCACCTGCTGCGAAACCGACGATCAATCCAGGTCGGTCACTGATACTTGAAGCGATGAAACCAGCTAAGACAGGTAGCATAAAACCAAATGCCGCGCTACCGATTTGATTGAACCAAGAAGCTGCTTGGTTGTAGTTTCCTAATTGACTCAAGGCATCTTGAGGGACACCCATGAACTGGTCCACCATGAAGGAAATAGCGATCATGATTCCACCGGCAATAACAAATGGTAACATGTGAGAAACACCATTCATCAAATCTTTATAGATTCGTTGACCGACTGAACCATCAGCTGAAGCGTCCTCTTTATCAGAAGCTTGGCCGCTACCGTGAAAAACAGGAGCAGTTCCGCTCATTGCTTCATTGATTAATTGCTCGGTCTTACGGATACCATCGCTCACAGGACGGTTTACTAAATGTTTACCGTCAAAGCGATCCATTTCAACTTTTTTATCGGCAGCTACGATCACACCAGCAGCTCGGGCGATATCAGCTTCTGTTAAACGATTTTTGATTCCTTCTGAACCATTTGTTTCGACTTTGATGTCAACACCAAGCTCTTTGGCTTTCTTTTTCAAAGCATCTTCTGCCATGTAGGTGTGGGCGATCCCTGTCGGGCAAGCTGTAACTGCGACGATATAGGGACGTTCGCTAGCAGGTGCTGCTTCTTGGTTTGCCGCTTCTTCTGCTAAAGCATCGGCTTCTTGCTGTGCCTCAGCTTCTGAGAAAAGTTGTTGTACTTGATCAGCAGTTGTCGCTGTTTTTAGTTTAGCAACGAAATCTGGATCGATCAATAAGCGAGATAGAGCTGCTAACGCTTGTAAATGAGTATCATTTGCTCCTTCTGGTGCTGCGATCATAAAGAAGAGGTACGTTGGTTGTCCATCTAACGCCTCATAGTCGACACCCGTTTTACTCTTTGCGAATAAAACCGTCGCTTCTTTGACTGCACTGTTTTTGGCATGGGGCATTGCGATGCCGTCACCTAACCCTGTTGAGGTTTGGGCTTCTCGAGCAAGAATTCCTTCTTTGTAGATTTCGACATCTGAAATCCGTCCGACAGCATATAATTTTGCTACCATTTCATCAATGGCACCTTTTTTGTCTGTTGCTTGCAAGTCCATGATCATGGCATCTTTCAGCATCAACTCATTGATTTTCATTTTTTCCATCCTCCTATAGATTCACTTGTTCAATAATGACTTCCGGTAGTAATTCTTCGATAAATGACGCCTCAGCTAAATCATCTGAGAACGCAGTGGCACTGCCACAAGCGACCCCCCATTTGAATGCTTCAACCACATCTTTGGTCTTTGCGTAACGCCCAATGAATCCAGCAATCATGGAATCTCCAGCGCCAACTGAATTTTTCAAAGGTCGTTTCAACACATTGGAGCGATAGATCTCATTGCCAGTAAAGAGCAGGGCACCATCACCACCTAGAGAGACGATGACATTTTTAGCGCCATCCTTTAGCATTCTTTGGCCATAAGGCAAGATATCTTCGATCGTTGAAAAAGAAGTCTCATAAAGTTCCGCTAATTCATGATTATTTGGTTTGATCAGCAAAGGCTGATCGGATAAGGCATCAAATAGTTCCGCACCAGTCGTATCAATGACAAATTCTGCACCAGCTTCTTTAACGATTTTGATCAATTCTTTATAAAAGTCGGCTGGAAGACCAGCTGGTTTACTTCCTGATAGGATGACGATGTCTTCGGCAGAAAGAGCGGCTAATTGGTGTTTCAATTCAGCGATTTCTTGCTCTTGAATGACTGGACCAAGGCCGTTGATTTCTGTTTCTTCGCCGGATTTTAATTTGATATTGATCCGGGTATCGGCAGCGACTTGCGTAAAATTGCTGTTGATTTCCTCTTTGGTCAGCCACTCTTCAATAAAACGACCAGTAAATCCGCCAACAAAACCAAGGGCAGTCGAGGAGATGCCAATTCGCTTCAAAATACGTGAGACATTGATTCCTTTGCCACCAGGTAGTTTAAAGTCTTGTTTCATTCGATTAAGGGCACCGATCTCCAAATGATCGACGTGGACGATAAAGTCGATCGATGGATTGAGTGTTACTGTGTAAATCATTGTATTACCTCCATAATGGTTGTTTTTGCTCTGAATTTCGCTAAATAGTTTTTTGGGCAATAATCGGTGATGATCGTTGCACCTTCAATAAAAGCAACTTGAGCAAAAGTTGTTTGCTGAAACTTGGAATGGTCTAGCAAGACATAGGCTTGTTGACTGTGCTCTAGTGCAATCTGCTTGATCAGGGCTTCTTCAGGATCGGGTGTGGTGAAACCAGCTTCCGAATGAGCACCGTTCATGCCCATAAAACAGCGGTTAAAGCGCAATTTACGCAACTGTTCACCGGCATTGATTCCTAAAACAGCGTTCGTAGCTATCTTAATGGTTCCCCCTAAAATCATGGTGTCGATCCCGTGATCAATCAGTAGGGAAGCGTGCTTGACGGAGTTCGTGACAACTTTCAGCGCTGTGATGGACGATAAGAAAGGAATCATTTCAAGGGTCGTTGTTCCTGCGTCTAGATAAATGACTTCACCATTTTTGATCGTTTGTGCGGCTGCGCGAGCAATTTTTTGTTTTTCCGTTTGAAATTTCGCTTTTTTTTCAGACATGTTGGGTTCAAAACCTAATTGCTGGCTTTTTTTGGCCCCGCCGTGAATTCTAACTAGAAACCCTTTATCTTCCAGTTCTTGGAGATCTCTGCGGATCGTTGACTCTGAAGCATCCAGCAGTTGGATCAGTTCACTGACTTTGACGATCTCCTCTTGATCCAATCGTGCCAAAATCGCTTGATGCCGCTCCTCTGTAAGCATTTACATCACCTCTTCACCTGCCATAGTAACATATGATTCATTCAAAATCAATCATAAACAGTAAAAAACATTCAAAATGAAAGCGTGAATAATAGAAATCGGTCACAAACGGTCATGGTAACCTTCATTTTCCTGAGATTGCTGTCCTTATATTTGACAATTTTTACTATTATTTGGCTTAATTGAATTAAGGGGGGATAAATAAATGAATAACAAAGTCATTTTACAAGGGTTCGAATGGGACCTGCCGGCAGATAGCCAGCACTGGAACAAATTGAAAGAAATGAGTAAAGAAATCAAAGAGTATGGATTTACCGCAATTTGGCTGCCGCCTGCCTATAAAGGGACAGCTGGGTCCGAAGACGTTGGGTATGGTGTCTATGATTATTATGATCTAGGCGAATTCGATCAAAAGGGGTCGGTGCCAACAAAATATGGAACCAAGGATGAGTATTTGGAAGCCATCAAAGCACTACAAGAACAAGGAGTTGAGGTTTATGCCGATATCGTCTTTAATCACTTGATCGGCGCCGATGAAAAGGAGGTCGTTCCGGCGGTTAAATACAATACCGAAAACCGCAATGAACCGATCAGTGATGAAGAAGAGATCGAAGCTTGGACTAAATTCACTTTCCCAGGACGTAAAGGAACTTACAATGACTATGTCTGGACCTGGCATAATTTTTCTGGTGTCGATTATGATGATCGCAATAAAGACCACGGGATTTTTAACTTCGCTGATAAGGGCTGGGAAAACCAAGTGGATGATGAAATGGGTAATTACGACTATTTAATGGGTTGTGATCTGGACATGGAAAATCCTGAAACGGTGGAACAGCTCAATAAATGGGGGCAATGGTACCAAGAGTTGACCGGTGTTGATGGCTATCGCTTAGATGCGGTGAAACACATTGAGTTCAACTATTACGCAGATTGGATCTTGAATCGTCGGGAAGAAAAAGGCAAACCACTATTTGTTGTCGGAGAATATTGGTCAGGGGATCTGCCAAAATTAGAAGAGTATTTAGATTCTTCAGGAAATCTGATTTATTTATTCGATGTGCCTTTGCACTATAATTTATATGAAGCATCTCACTCGAATGGCGAATATGATATGAGTCAAATTTTTGCCGGTACACTGACTGCCGCGCGCGAAGATTATGCCGTGACTTTTGTAGACAATCATGATACGCAAGTCGGACAAAGTTTACAATCTTGGATAGACGGTTGGTTTAAAGTCCATGCTTATTCATTGATCCTTTTACGAAAAGCGGGTGTACCGGTTGTTTTCTGGGGTGACTTATTCGGAATCCCAGCGCAAGAAATCGCTCCTGTTGGTGATGCTTTGATCCATATGTTAAAACTTCGAGAGAAGCTTGCATTTGGTAATCAAGTGGACTATTTTGATGATTCTAATTGTATTGGTTGGGTATTAACGGGGGATTATGAACACGAACTTTCTGGATTGGCGGTCGTGATGACCAATGCTCAAGGTGCGGAAAAAGAAATGACCATCAGCGCGATCCATGGTGGAGAGACATTCGTAGATATATTGAGAAATAATGAAGCGAAAGTTGTTTTAGATGATACCGGAAAAGGACTTTTCCCGGTAAATGATGGCCAAGTGTCAATCTATGTGAATGAAAAGCTAGTAGAGAAATACTTTAGCTGATCTCTTTCAATAGTCATAATAAGAGGCTGGTAAGTTTACAGCCTTTTTATTATGTAAACAAACAACGGACTGACTTTTTTCTTTCAAAACTGATGGTATCGTGAGTACTAAAATCAAAGCGCTTTTAATTAAAAGTTTTCAAAGCGTTCGGTTTTCCCCATTCACGGATAATGCTATAATTGAGAAGATTGAGAAAGAAAGGATGTTTAAAAGCATGTCATCCAAAAGTGAATTACTTAAACGCATGAATCCACGGCAAAAAGAAGCCGTTATGCATACGGAAGGGCCGTTGCTGCTGATGGCAGGGGCAGGAAGCGGGAAGACCCGTGTCCTAACCCACCGAATCGCCTATTTAATAGAAGAAAAAAATGTAAATCCATGGAATATTTTAGCCATCACATTTACGAATAAAGCGGCACGTGAAATGAAAGAACGGGTCAGTCAACTATTAGGATCGGGTGGTGAAGACGTTTGGGTTTCAACCTTCCACTCGATGTGTGTCAGAATTTTGCGCAGGGATGTTGATCGAATCGGGTATTCGAAGAATTTTACTATCATTGATTCTTCTGAGCAAAATACGCTGATGAAACGAGTATTAAAAGAATTGAATATCGATCCCAAAAAATATGATCCTCGTTCTATTTTGGGAACGATCTCTCATGCAAAGAATGAGCTGTTGACACCTGAAGCTTACCAAGCCATGGAAGGTAGTCTCTTTGAGCAAATCGTAGGTCGTTGTTATGAAAAATATCAAAAAGAGCTGCGTAATAATCAATGCATGGACTTCGATGATTTAATCATGAATACGATCCGCCTCTTCCAAGACAATGAAGATGCGCTGCAATTTTATCAACGGAAATTCCACTATATCCATGTCGATGAATACCAAGATACCAACCATGCCCAATACACGCTAGTCAATTTATTGGCCGCTCGTTTTCGAAATCTTTGTGTCGTTGGGGATGCGGACCAAAGTATTTACGGTTGGCGTGGCGCCAACATGCAAAATATTTTAGACTTTGAAAAAGACTATCCGGATGCCGCAACGATATTGTTAGAGCAAAACTATCGTTCAACGCAAACGATTTTAAATGCGGCAAACCAAGTAATCAAAAATAACCGCAACCGCCCAGACAAAAATCTGTGGACAGAAAATCGTGATGGGGAAAAAATCACTTATTATCGCGGGGATAGTGAACGAGATGAGGCGCGATTTATCGTCAGTGAAATGCAGAAACAAATTGCAGAAAAGAACCGTAAATTCGGTGATTTTGCGATTTTGTATCGGACCAACGCCCAGTCACGGATCATTGAAGAAATGCTTTTAAAAGCCAACGTTCCTTATACGATGGTCGGCGGCAGAAAGTTCTATGACCGCAAAGAAATCCGTGATATTTTGGCTTATTTATCGGCGATCGCCAATCCTCGTGATTCCATCAGCTTGGAACGAATCATCAATGTACCAAAACGTGGGATCGGTGCGACATCCGTCGAAAAACTACGAGATTTTGCGAATCTTCATGAGTGGTCATTGCTAGAAGCAGCCATGAACGTCGAGTTGGCGAATATTTCTGGAAAGGCCGGCAAAGAATTAGGAAGCTTTGGGATGATGATGGATGGCTTCGCCCAAATGGTTCCTTACCTCTCAGTAACTGAACTGACGAAAGAAATATTAGAAAAGACGGGTTATCGTCAAGAGTTAGTCAACCAGAATAATTTAGAAGCACAAGCTAGACTTGAAAACCTGGAAGAATTTTTATCGGTTACCCAAGAATTCGATAAACGATTTGAGGCGCAAAACGAAGACGATGCAGATGCACCAGATGAGAAGTTGAGTGTTTTCTTAAATGACTTAGCTTTATTGTCAGACGTCGATAGTTATGAAGAAGAAAGTAGTCAAGTGACGTTGATGACCTTGCATGCTGCAAAAGGACTGGAGTTTCCAGTGGTATTCTTGATTGGTTTGGAAGAAAATATCTTCCCGCTTTCTCGGGCTTTAATGGAAGAAAGCGAACTCGAAGAAGAACGGCGCCTTGCTTATGTGGGAATCACTCGTGCTGAGGAAGAGCTCTTTATGACCAACGCTTTTTCCAGAACATTATACGGTCGTACCCAATACAATCGTCCGTCACGGTTTATCGAGGAGATTGAACAAGATCTGCTGCAATCATTAGGCGAGCGTTCACAACCGAAAGCTGCTGCACCGTTTCAACCAAAAGTCTTTAAACCGAGCTATACACAGCCGCGTCAAACGACCGTCGCTTCTAAGCAACAGACCTCTGCAGCTGGTAATACATGGCAAGTAGGCGAGAAAGTTCAACATAAAAAATGGGGAATCGGTACGGTCGTTCGGACGACTGGCAGCGCGCAAGACATCGAATTAGATGTGGCGTTCCCACAACAAGGCGTCAAACGATTGTTGGCGGCCTTTGCGCCGATTGAAAAAGTTGAAAAATAAGGAGGATATTAGGATGGATGTCCCTTCAAAAGAAATCCAATCACGAGCAGAAGAGCTGCGTACGCAATTAAATCAGTACGCGTACGAATACTATGTAAAAGATCAACCTTCTGTTGAAGATTATCTCTATGATCAGCTGTATGCAGAACTGGTTGAAATTGAAACCAATTATCCGCAGCTAATAACCGAAGACTCGCCCACCCAACGAGTAGGCGGCATCATTTTACCTGGCTTTGAAAAAGTCACCCATGATATCCCACTTTATAGCCTGAACGATGTCTTTGACAAAGAAGGAATCGTGGCTTTTGATGCTCGTGTTCAAAAAGCATTGGGGAAAGCGGTAGATTATGTCTGCGAGTTAAAGATCGATGGATTGTCAATTTCCTTGAAATATGAAGAAGGGCGCTTTGTTCGGGGAGCGACTCGAGGAGATGGTACGGTAGGTGAAAACATTACAGAAAACCTAAAGACTGTCAAATCGATCCCACTGAAATTAAAAGAACCGATCTCGTTGGAAGTTCGTGGCGAATGCTATATGCCAAAGGCTTCGTTTTTGAAATTGAATCAACAGCGAGAAGAAGAAGGGGTGGAGGTTTTTGCCAATCCGAGAAACGCAGCTGCTGGAAGCTTACGTCAATTAGACACTCGGATCGCAGCCCAAAGAAACTTGAGCACCTTTTTATACACACTTGCTGACTTTGGTCCAATTGAAGCTAATGATCAATTTTCAGCATTGAATGAACTGGATCAATTAGGCTTTCGTACAAATCACGAACGCAGAGTGTGTCACACCATCGATGAAGTGTG
This sequence comes from Enterococcus sp. CR-Ec1, assembly GCF_002850555.1. Lineage (NCBI taxonomy): Bacteria > Bacillati > Bacillota > Bacilli > Lactobacillales > Enterococcaceae > Enterococcus > Enterococcus sp. CR-Ec1. The sequence goes on along the minus strand of NZ_CP025223.1, from coordinate 1,988,387 downwards.
GGCATATATCGAAGAGTTTCATGACAAGCGCAGTGAGCTCCCGTATGAGATTGACGGCGTAGTCATCAAAGTCAATAATTTTAAAGATCAAGATGCGTTAGGCTTTACCGTAAAAGCACCCCGATGGGCGGCGGCATATAAGTTTCCACCGGAAGAAGCGGAAACAGTGATCGAAACGATCGAATGGACCGTGGGACGGACGGGTGTTGTGACACCGACCGCTGTTATGACTCCTGTTCGTGTTGCTGGAACGACGGTCAGCCGTGCTAGTCTCCATAATGTAGATTTCATTAAAATGAAAGACATTCGCATTGGCGATTCGGTCATCATCTATAAGGCGGGGGACATTATTCCAGAGGTTGCGAAAGTCTTGGAAGAAAAACGCACGGAAACAAGTGAACCCTTTGAAGCGCCTACACATTGTCCCGAATGTGGGAGTGAGCTGATCCATTTAGATGAAGAAGTTGCCTTGCGTTGTATCAATCCGAAGTGTCCAGCGCAGATTAAAGAGGGCTTAAGCCACTTTGTTTCCCGAAATGCTATGAATATTGATGGTTTAGGGCCACGTGTTTTAGAGCAAATGTTCGATAAATCCTTAGTCAAAGATGTGGCCGACTTGTACTTTTTAACAGAAGAACAATTGCTGACCCTCGATAAAATCAAAGAGAAATCAGCTAATAACCTTTTGCGTGCCATCCATCAAAGCAAAGAAAATTCAGTTGAGCGCTTGATTTTCGGGCTAGGCATCCGTCATGTTGGTGCCAAAGCGGCTCGGATTTTAGCGGAACATTTTGGTGACCTTCGGACCCTTAGCAAAGCCAAAGAAGAAGAGATCATTTCGTTGGAAACCATTGGTGCTACAATTGCAGAAAGTGTCGTTACGTATTTTGACAATCAAGAAGTTCACGACCTTTTAGATGAACTTGAAAAAGCGGGTGTTAACTTTGCTTATCTAGGGCTGAGAACGGATCAATTGGAAGAAGTGGAGTCGCCATTTAAAGAGAAAACAGTCGTTTTGACAGGGAAATTGAGTCATTTCACCCGCGAAGAAGCCAAAGAAAGAATCGAAAACCTTGGTGGAAAAGTCACCGGAAGTGTGTCGAAAAAGACTGATATCGTTGTTGCCGGGGAAGAGGCTGGCAGTAAACTGACCAAAGCCCAGTCCCTAGGCGTTACCGTTTGGGATGAAGCTCAAATGGTGGCTGCGATCGAAGGCAGTCATTCGGCAGAACAATAACTGTTAAGTATTGTCACAGACGAGAAGCAGTTGTTTCTTCTTGTCTAATTGAAATCATTTCTTCCCTGCAATACGAGGAAAGAAATGATTTCTGCTTTTATTTGCAATTATATTTGATAATTTTCAAATTCTATTTCATGATTTGTTAAAAAAATGATACAATACATTGGAAAAACGTAAACGTAGATTACGGATACGAGAAAGAGGAGGATTTTATGGCGATCAGCGAAGAACAAGTCAAACACGTTGCCAAACTAGCAAAACTTTCATTCTCAGACGATGAATTACATGAGTTTACCTCTCAGCTAGGAAAAATTATTGATATGGTTGAAACACTTGAAGAAGTGGACACCACAGGAGTACCATTCACATCGAATGTCGCAGAAACGATCAATGTGATGCGTGAAGATGTAACGACCGGTGGCTGGGACCGTGATGAATTAATGAAAAATGTTCCAGAATCTGAAGAAGGCTTTATTAAAGTGCCTGCAATCATTGACAATGGGGAGGCGGGTGCCTAATGACTGAACTATATAATAAAAGCTTAGAAGAATTGCATAGCTTATTAGTATCAAAAGAAATCACTGCGACAGATCTAACGAGCAAAACCTTTGCTCGCATTAAAGAAACAGAGCCAAAAGTCGATGCGTTTCTTGCATTGAACGAAGAAAAAGCCCATGCGTTAGCGCAAGCTATCGATCAAAAAGGTATCACTGAAAGCAATGTGTTGGCAGGGATTCCCATTGGGATCAAAGATAACATTGTTACCAAAGATCTACGCACAACAGCTGCTTCTAAAATTTTAGGCAACTTTGACCCAATCTACGATGCAACCGTCATGGACAAAGTTTACCAAGCAGACATGATTCCAGTAGGTAAGTTAAACATGGATGAATTTGCGATGGGGGCGAGTACGGAAACGTCGTTCTTTAAGAAAACAAAAAACGCTTGGGACGAGACAAAAGTACCTGGTGGTTCATCAGGTGGCTCGGCGGCTGCCGTTGCAGCGGGACAAATCCCCTTATCATTAGGTAGCGATACGGGTGGTTCGATTCGCCAACCAGCAGCTTTCAATGGAATCGTCGGGTTGAAGCCAACATACGGACGGGTTTCTCGTTTTGGTTTGATCGCGTTTGCATCTTCGTTAGATCAAATTGGTCCAATGACCCGTGGTGTGAAAGACAATGCCATCGCATTAAATGCCATCAGTGGGTTTGATGCAAAAGATAGTACGTCAGCCGGGGCAGCTGTTCCTGATTTTACAGCAGGTCTGACTGGTGATATCAAAGGCATGAAAGTTGCTTTGCCAAAAGAATACTTAGGCGAAGGAATTCAAGCGGGCGTCCGAGAAGCGATCTTAAAAGCTGCAGACACTTTCCGTGCGTTAGGAGCGACCGTGGAAGAAGTCAGCTTGCCACATTCAAAGTATGGGGTAGCTGTTTACTATATCATCGCTTCTTCAGAAGCAAGTTCTAATTTGCAACGTTTTGACGGCATCCGTTACGGTTTCCGTTCAGAAAATGTCAGCAATTTAGAAGATGTCTATGTTAATTCGCGCAGTGAAGGATTCGGGGAAGAAGTAAAACGTCGGATCATGTTAGGTACGTTTTCACTAAGTGCTGGCTACTACGATGCCTACTTCAAAAAAGCCGGTCAAGTACGAACGTTGATCAAACAAGATTTCGATAAGGTCTTCAGCCAATACGACTTGATCATTGGCCCAGCTTCCCCAACGGTAGCATTTGGTATTGGAGAAAATATCAATGATCCGATCACTATGTACTTGAATGATATTTTAACCATTCCTGTGAACTTAGCAGGACTGCCAGGGATGTCGATTCCAGCAGGTTTTTCTGAAGGACTGCCTGTCGGCTTGCAGATCATTGGGAAACATTTTGATGAAGCAACCATGTATAAAGCGGCTTATGCCTTTGAACAAGCAACTGATTTCCACACGAAAAAACCAGTGATTTTAGGAGGGGATAAGGCATGAACTTCGAAACAGTCATTGGGCTTGAAGTCCACGTAGAATTAAAAACAGAATCAAAGATTTTTTCTCCAGCACCTGCTCACTTTGGCGCTGAACCAAATAGCAACACGAATGTGATCGACTGGGGCTATCCAGGTGTTTTACCAGTAATGAACAAAGCGGCTATCGAATTTGGGATGAAAGCTGCGCTTGCGTTGAATTGTGAAATCTCAAAAGAAACACATTTCGACCGCAAAAACTATTTCTATCCTGATAATCCAAAAGCCTATCAAATTTCACAATTCGATCAACCGATAGGTCATGATGGGTGGATTGAAATCGAAGTGGAAGGTAAAAAGAAAAAAATCCGCATTGAGCGAGTTCATTTGGAAGAAGATGCCGGGAAAAACATGCACGGCAAAGGCGGTTATTCTTATGTTGATCTAAATCGTCAAGGAACCCCTTTGATCGAGATCGTTTCCGAAGCAGATATGCGTTCACCAGAAGAAGCATATGCGTATCTAGAAGCATTGCGCTCAATCATCTTGTTTACAGAAGTATCTGATGTGAAGATGGAAGAAGGTTCCATGCGTTGCGACGCCAATATTTCGTTGCGACCTTACGGCCAAGAACAATTCGGAACAAAAACAGAATTGAAAAACTTAAACTCTATGTCCTTCGTGAAAAAAGGTTTAGCATTTGAAGAAAAACGCCAAGCCAAAGTATTGCTTTCTGGAGGCGAGATCCAACAAGAAACTCGTCGTTTTGATGAAGCAACCAGCAAAACTTTATTGATGCGTGTCAAAGAAGGTTCTTCTGATTATCGTTACTTCCCAGAACCAGATATCCCACGATTTGTGATCGATGATGAATGGATCGAACGGGTACGTCAAAGCTTGCCAGAAATGCCGCAAAAACGTCGTGCCCGTTACATCTCTGAATTGGGCTTACCAGAATACGATGCAATGGTCTTGACTTTATCAAAAGAAATGTCCGATTTCTTTGAAAAAACCATTGATGCCGGTGCTGATCCCAAACAAGCTTCTAACTGGTTGATGGGGGAAGTTTCAGCGTATCTGAACAGTGAAAAATTGGAACTGCCAGAAACAAAATTAACCCCAGACAATTTAGCGGGAATGATTCGTTTGATCGCCGATGGCACCATCAGTTCGAAGATTGCGAAAAAAGTCTTCAAAGAATTGATCACAAACGGCGGCGACGCTGAAGAAGTCGTAAAAGCCAAAGGATTGATCCAATTATCAGATCCTGCGCAATTACTACCAATGATCAATGAAGTATTAGATAACAACCAACAATCCGTCGATGACTTCAAAAACGGAAAAGACCGCGCAGTTGGTTTCTTAGTTGGTCAAATCATGAAAGCAACCAAAGGACAAGCGAATCCAGGCGTTGTGAACAAGCTGTTGCAAGAAGAACTAGCAAAGCGATAAGAGGCAAGCGATGAAAAGAGCAAGAGTAATCTATAACCCGACATCTGGGAAAGAATTGATTCGAAAAAATTTAGCAGATATTTTAGATGTTTTGGAAAGAGGCGGTTATGAGGCGAGTGCGTTTGCCACGACCGCTGCACCATTTTCCGCCCGTGATGAAGCAAGAAGAGCTGGCGAAGCTGGTTTTGATTTGGTGGTAGCTGCCGGTGGTGATGGCACGATCAATGAAGTCGTCAATGGGATCGCTCCTTTAGAAAAGCGACCAAAAATGGCGATCATTCCTGGAGGCACGACCAATGACTACGCACGAGCACTAAAGATTCCCCGTACAGATATCAAAGCAGCTGCGGAAGTGATTTTGAAGCAGCAAACGGTGAAGATGGATGTTGGAAAAACACCTAACACGTATTTTATCAACATCGCTGCTGGCGGACACTTAACAGAACTGACCTATGATGTTCCTTCTGAGTTGAAAAGTGTTTTTGGCTACTTAGCTTATCTAGCAAAAGGAGCGGAATTACTCCCTCGTGTCAAACCGATCAAAATGCATCTAAAGTATGAAGACGGAGAATACATTGGCGGAGCGTCGATGTTCTTTTTAGGGCTGACGAATTCAGTGGGAGGCTTTGAACAGATTGCGCCTGATGCAAAGCTTGACGATGGGAAATTTTCGTTGATCATTGTCAAAACGGCCAATATTTTTGAGATTGTCCACTTAGTTGCTTTAATGATGAATGGTGGCAAGCACATCAACGATCGTCGTCTGATTTATACGAAAACATCTTTTCTTGAAGTAGACGCGCCAGAGCAGGTCAATCGATTAATGATCAACCTTGATGGTGAATACGGCGGAGATGCTCCTATGCGCTTTGAAAATCTACACAATCATATTGAGTTTTTTGCGAATGTCGATCAAATTCCTGATGATGCGGTCGTTGGTGAGCAGAACTATCAAGAGATGAGCGAAGGTTTTATTAAAGAAGTCGAACGTCTTTCCGATGAGGACATCAATGGAGATGGCAAGATCGGCGACGAAACAAGGTAAACGATTTTTCTTTTCATGCAAAGTGAAAGAACAGGGACTTTTGGACCTGTTCTTTTTTTAAAAAATAAATTGTGGAAAAAGTAACAGGAATATTTTTAAGAAAAGTTGATAGAACAGCTTTTCTTAAATTTTAGTAAAGGACGTTTTTTGCGTTATGTTCCACAGTGGACGTTTGTTTCACGGATATTAGCGTGATTCATGAAAATAAAACGAATGAAAAATTGGAAAAACGAACGATCTTCGCTAAAAAACGAACTTTTTGAAAATATACTCGTTAAAGTTCGTCATTTACGTATTTCTATGCAATCTAATGATGCAAAAGCCAGAGAGAATATGCTATAATGGTGAAACGAAGAAATGGGGGGACCGGAATGGAGCACATCGATTCTACAAAAGCGCTAGATCTGCTTAGAGATGACGCAGAACGAATCAAAAAGCTGATCCGAAACCAAGAAAATAGTTTATGTATCGCACAATGCAAAGCATTTGAAGAAGTGGTTGATACCCAAATGTATGGTCTATCACGGCAAGTGGCATTTGCGATCCGCTTGGGGATCGTCGATAATCAAACAGGACAACAATTGATGGCGGATCTCGAAAAAGATCTGAACCAATTGTACAGCGAGGTCTATGAAGACCAGCGGACACCTGAAATCGGCAAGGAGGCATAAACTTGCCAGAAAAAGTAAAGAAAAGACATTTATTAGATTATAGTATTTTACTGCCTTATATAGTGATGTGTGTTACGGGTTTGATGATGGTCTACAGCTCCACATCCTATGTTGCGATGACCGCCACACAACCGACCACAGCTGCTTCTTACGTCATCAATCAAGCAATATTCTGGTTGTTGAGTCTAGTAGCAATCACTGTCATGTATAAAATGAAAACGGATGTTTTTCGGAACAAAAAATTTGTCCAGATCGCCATGATCGTCATTTTGTTTTTATTGATCGCTGCCTTCTTTTTCCCAAGAAGAAACGGGGCACATGGTTGGTTAACGATTGCGGGCTTTTCCATTCAACCAGCTGAGTACTTGAAATTTATTGTCATCTGGTTTTTATCTGTGACTCTTTCCTATCGTCAAAAAGGTATCCAACAAGAGTTTTGGAAAACGGTTTGGCGTCCAATCGGAATCGTCTTCGTCTACACCGGGATCATGGCCTTTTATCCCGACTTCGGGAATGCTGTGATCGTCATGCTACTGGCTTTTGTCGTTTTATTATCTAGTGGTCTGAATTACCTGTATACCCTGATATTAGGTGTGGCAGGAATCGTAGGCAGTACATTGATCGTCTTCTTGGTAAATTTAACTGGTGGAAAGCTTTTACCTGATTATGTCTATAGTCGCTTCTCATCATTTTTAAACCCATTTGCGGATGAATACAATACAGGTCATCAAATGGTTAATGGGTATTACGCAATGTTCAACGGTGGGCTTTTCGGACGCGGACTTGGAAATAGTATCCAAAAACGTGGCTTCTTAAACGAAGCGCACACCGATTATATATTTTCGATCGTTATGGAAGAATTAGGCTTGATCCCATCGATCATTATCTTAGGTGTTTTGTTCTATATGGTGGGACGGATCTTTCTTGTCGGTATCCGTTCAAGAGATCCCTTTAATTCCATGATGTGTATCGGCATAGGGACATTATTTATGTCTCAGATTTTCATCAACTTAGGGGGGATCACTGGTTTGATCCCATTGACGGGAATCACTTTTCCGTTTTTAAGTCAGGGTGGGTCAAGTTTGCTGATGCTGTCGATTTGTATTGGTTTTGTATTAAATATCAGTGCCGAAGAAAAGAGGAAACAATATTATTTGAATTATTGATCAATTGAATGGAGTGGATTAGATGAAGAAAATTCTTGTTGCCAATCGTGGAGAAATCGCGATCCGTGTCTTCCGCGCATGTGCGGAGTTAGGAATCAAAACAGTCGGTATTTATGCTGCAGAGGATGAATACTCTGTCCATCGCTTTAAAGCAGACGAAGCGTATTTAGTGGGGAAAGGCAAACGACCGATCGATGCGTATTTAGACATTGAAGATATTATTCGCACAGCGAAAAAAGCCGGGGCCGAAGGGATTCATCCAGGGTACGGCTTTTTATCAGAAAACCTGGGCTTTGCTCAGCGCTGTGAAGAAGAAGGTTTGATTTTCATCGGACCATCCACTCACCACTTAGATATTTTTGGCGACAAGATCAAAGCAAAAGCAGCGGCAATCGAGGCGGGGATTCAATCCATTCCCGGATCTGACGGTCCAGTGGCATCGATTGACGACGTTTTAGCATTCGCTGACGAACATGACTATCCTATCATGATCAAAGCAGCTCTTGGCGGCGGTGGTCGAGGTATGCGTGTCGCTCATGACGAAAAAGAAGCACGTGATGGCTACGAACGTGCCAAAAGTGAAGCGAAAGCGGCATTTGGTAGTGACGAAGTTTACGTTGAAAAATATATTAGTAATCCAAAACATATTGAAGTGCAAATTCTAGGGGATACGCACGGAAATGTCGTCCATCTATTTGAACGTGACTGCTCCGTTCAGCGCCGTCATCAAAAAGTAGTCGAAGTGGCACCTTGTGTGTCAATGACGACTGAACAACGGGAAAAAATTTGTCAAGCTGCCGTTCAATTAATGAAGCATGTTGGCTATATCAATGCCGGAACAGTGGAATTTTTAGTTGAAGGCGATAAATTTTACTTTATCGAAGTGAACCCTCGGGTCCAAGTGGAACATACAATCACTGAAATGATCACCAATTTAGATATCGTGACGACACAAATACTAATTGCACAAGGCAAGGATCTGCATAAAGAAATCGGGATTCCTGAACAAAAAGATATTCGCTTTGAGGGTGTTGCGATCCAATGTCGCGTGACGACAGAAGACCCAGCGAATAATTTTATGCCGGATACTGGTAAGATCGATACCTACCGCTCTCCGGGTGGGTTTGGGGTTCGTTTAGATGTTGGAAATGCTTACGCCGGTGCGGTGGTAACCCCGTATTTCGACTCACTGCTTGTAAAAGTCTGTACACATGCGGCAACCTTTGATCAAGCGATTCAGAAAATGATGCGCTGTTTGAAAGAATTTCGTGTACGTGGGGTAAAAACAAACATTCTCTTCATGCGAAATGTCGTTTCTCATCCAGCCTTTCGTTCGGGTGAAGCCAAAACCACCTTTATCGACAATACGCCGGAACTATTCAATTTCCCTCGGATTCGTGATCGTGGAAACAAAACCATGAAGTATATCGGGGAAATTACCATCAATGGATTTCCGGGGATCGAAAAACAAAAGAAACCATTTTATAATGAGCCACGGATGCCACAACACATCCAAGCAACGCCTGATTTTGTCAGCGCCAAAAATATTTTAGATACGAAAGGTGCCGAGGGTGTCGTTGAATGGATCGGTCAACAAAACAATGTCTTACTGACGGATACAACCTTCCGAGATGCCCATCAAAGTTTGTTGGCAACTCGTGTAAGAACCCATGACTTTAAGAAAATTGCCGCGATGACGGAAGCTGGTCTGCCACAATTGTTCTCAAGTGAAATGTGGGGTGGAGCAACGTTCGACGTTGCCTACCGTTTCTTAACAGAAGATCCATGGGAAAGATTGCGGATGTTCCGGAAAAAAATGCCGAATACTTTGTTGCAAATGTTGTTTAGAGGCTCCAATGCTGTGGGATATTCCAATTATCCAGACAATGTATTGGAAGAATTCATCAAAGAATCTGCAGCGCAAGGAATTGATGTGTTCCGAATCTTTGATAGTTTAAACTGGGTTCCACAAATGGAGAAAAGTATTCAAGCCGTTCGCGATACAGGAAAAATTGCAGAAGCAACGATTTGTTATACCGGGGATATCAATGATCCGACCCGTCAAAAATATTCAGTACAATACTACAAAGATATGGCGAAAGAATTGCAAAACCTTGGTGCCCATATCATTGCTATCAAGGATATGGCTGGATTATTAAAACCGCAAGCGGCTTATCGTTTGATCAGTGAGCTAAAGGATACGATCGATGTGCCGATTCATCTGCATACCCATGATACGAGTGGAAATGGGATCATTACTTACTCAGCAGCTACTAAAGCCGGTGTTGACATCGTGGATGTCGCTATGTCAGCGGTCAGTGGCGCAACGAGTCAACCAAGTATGAGTAGTTTGTATTATGCACTATTGAACGGCGAACGCTGCCCAGAAATCAATGTAGACAATATCCAACAGTTGAACCACTACTGGGAAGATGTCCGCATGTACTACCATTCCTTTGAAAATGGCTTGAACGCACCTCAAACGGAAGTGTACAAGCATGAAATGCCGGGGGGACAATATACCAATCTCCAGCAGCAAGCCAAAGCCGTTGGTTTAGGCGAAAAATGGGATGAAATCAAAGAAATGTATCATGAAGTCAATATGATGTTTGGAGACATCGTGAAAGTGACGCCTTCTTCGAAAGTCGTTGGGGACATGGCACTCTTTATGGTTCAAAATGGCTTGTCTGAGAAAGATGTTTTTGAAAAAGGCGATACATTAAGCTTCCCTGAGTCAGTAATTACATTCTTCCAAGGTGAGTTAGGTCAGCCAGTTGGTGGCTTCCCGAAAGAATTACAGCGCATTATCTTGAAAGGACGCCCAGCCTTTACCGAACGTCCTGGAACATTCGCGAAGCCAGTTGATTTTGCTGATGTGAAGCAAGAACTAGCGGAGAAAATCGGCTATGAACCAAAACATGAAGAAGTCTTGAGCTACTTGATGTATCCGCAAGTCTTCCTTGATTATCGAAAAGCTTATGAACAGTTTGCAGATGTGAAAGTTCTTGATACTCCAACTTTCTTTAACGGCATGCGCTTAGGTGAAACGATCAATGTTGAATTAGAAAAAGGCAAAATCTTGATCATTCGTCTAGATGAGATCGGTGAGCCAGATATTGAAGGCAACCGAACACTCTTCTTTAACTTGAACGGACAACGCCGAGAAATCGTCGTTAAGGACAACTCAATCATCAGCTCTGTTCAAACGAAACGTAAAGCAGAGCCAACGAACAAAGAACAGATCGGTGCTTCGATGAGTGGCTCAGTTTTAGAAGTATTAGTCAAAAAAGGCGACCGGGTGGCGCGTGGACAAACCTTGATGGTCACGGAAGCGATGAAAATGGAAACTTCGGTTGAAGCCCGCTTCTCAGGCGTAGTTGAACATGTGTATGTAACCGATGGGGAACCAATTCAGTCAGGAGATCTTTTGATTGAAGTCAAAGAGAAGTAAGGAGTCGATCCACAGATGAAGCGAAGAGGATTATTGTTTTGCGGCTTATTTGTCCTAGCCCTAATAATCGTGTATTTGCAGCCAGTTTTCATGCAAAACGCTTCAGATTCAAGAGTGACGATCGAAAACCCAATCAAAGCACCAACAAACATGAATTACGAACCAATCGCAGCTCAAGGATTAGCTGAATTGATCGGGGAACCTGTTTCGGATTTCGAAGAAGTCTATGGTCTTCCAGTTCAAACATATCGATCAGGTTACGAGTTTGAAATTCGGGTCTACAATCAATTAGACGATCAACAGTATGTTGAGATCAATACCGATGGTGAAAGTGTGCAAGCAATCAAAGTAATCGGCGCCGGGGGCTCTTCCCTGGCACCTTTTACGATGGGCATGACCTTGACTGACTTGACGGAGTTGACCATGATCTATCCTAACTTTACCTTGACACAAAATGATCGTGCGATCAGTTTCGAATTGATGGAAGAAGATATGAACTACCGTCCATTAGTGGCTTTTGACAACGGGACATTTGCTGTTTTGTTCTTTGATCAGGAGACTGCCCAACTGCAAGCCGTCACTTACTTGGATCAGACCACATTACTTAAACTGGCACCTTATCCCTTGACGGAAGGGCAGCGACCGCTGTTTCAAGTTTCGCAAACAATTGACCAAGCCCAAGCCAACCTTGAAAAAGAGACCCTGGCGTTTGTTATCATCGATAAAATTCGCCAGCAAATCGGCTTAGACAGCTTCTCACAAGATACCCAAACACATCAAGAAGCAGCTGGACTTTTATTTAATTTGACGAATAACCTATCAGACTATTTGACTTCTCAACGAATCCATTCTTATCAACGAGCACTTTCTTCGGAAAAGACAAGTAATTTTGTCTTATCGAATGACGAATGGCGAGAGTTGTTAGCGGAAAAGGAATTGGAAGCATCTGCTTCAATCTTCGAAGCGCCTGTTTATGATCCAACTTTTACGATTTTATCTTGGTTCAGTAATCCAAGATTTACTGAGCGCCTGACCCATGAACAATCAGAAAAGATAGGAATTGCTTTTTCTGAAGCAAATATGGTAGTCTTAGTGCAAGAAGATGTGGAAGGGACCGAGGATAGTACGTCAGATGATTTACGATGAAGCCTTTTTGAGATTGAAGATCAAATCGAAGCACTTGTGAAGGCAATCAAAGCAAGTGAAACGTGTAAAACCTATCAAAAAGCGAAACAGGTCATGCATCAAGACCCTGATGTTCAGACATTGATGCGATCGTTTTTAGAAAAAAAACTAGATTTTGAAAGAATTGAAGCTTACGGTGAGTATGCGCCTGATTTCAAAGAAAAAAAACGGGCGTTGCGCACAGCCAAGCGGCAGTTGGATCTTAATGAACAAGTAAGTGAGTATCGCTGGAGTGAAACACAACTGCAGCGTTTGCTGGATGAACTGACTGTGGCGATCTCTACTTGTTTTTCTCCCTCTGTCAAAGTGGACGCTGGGAGTCCCTTTTTTCAATCAAAATCAAGTTGTGGAGGAAATTGTCATGCACGAGGATAAAGAGCCTTTTACGATGCAAAAGCGTCGAGGATTGATCGTATGGGTTTACAGCCTACGTCAACTAAAGAATTTGCGTCGTTTTGGTTTTGTTCATTATGTGTCACGCAAGATGAAATACGTGGTCATGTATTTGAACGAAGAAGAATACGAAAGCAAAAAAACAAAAATCGAGCAGTTTCACTTTGTTCGACAAGTTGAAGCTTCCTATCGACCAGATGTCGAAATGGATTTTGCTGAAAAAATTGGTACGTCAGCAGCCTATCCAGTGAAAGACGAAGGGTTTGATATCGAAGAAAAAAATACGATGATTCGATTGGCAGAAAACGTGTAATAAAAAAGTGGGGGTGCCTTGAGTCACCGCCATTTTTTTATTGCTATTTATAGAAACAGTGCTATATTTGTATTTACGAAGATCTTGGAGGGAAAAACGTATGCGTGTAGTAGCCGGAGAATATGGTGGCCGCAGATTAAAAAGTCTCGCTGGAGACAACACTCGCCCCACGACAGACAAAGTAAAAGGGGCGATTTTTAACATGTTAGGGCAATATTTAGATGGAGGAGTTGTACTGGATTTATTCAGTGGAAGCGGGGGCTTGGCTATCGAAGCGGTCTCTCGTGGTGCCAATCATGCGGTTTGTGTCGACCGTAGTTTTCCAGCAACCAAAGTGATCCGCGAAAATATTGCTATAACCAAAGAACCCGAAAAGTTCACGGTGTTAAAAATGGATGCGAATCAAGCTTTACGGCAGTTTGCAGCTGAGGGACAAAGTTTTGACTATTTGTTTTTAGACCCACCATACGCAAAGCAAGAGATTCTGCAACAGTTAGAAGCTATGCTGAAGGATGAATTGATTCGTCCGTCTGCATACGTAGTTTGCGAAACAGACAAGTCCATCGACTTACCAGAACAAATCGGCTCGTTGCATTTGGACCGTGCCCAAACCTATGGCATATCGGCAGTGACGATCTATAGAAATGAGGGATAACGTGAAAAAGATTGCTTTATTTCCAGGGAGTTTTGACCCATTGACGTCCGGTCATGTTGACCTGATCGAGCGAGGAGCCACGCTTTTTGATGAACTGATCGTGGGTGTTTTTACAAATACCAATAAAAAAAGTTTTTTTACGAGTGAAGAAAAAGTTCATTTGATCGAAGAAGCCCTCGCCCATATTCCTAACGTCAAGATTCTGGCACAAGAAACGGAGCTGACGGTTACGATCGCAAAAAAACTAGGTGCTCAGTTTCTGCTAAGAGGCATTCGTAGTGTGAAAGACTATGAATATGAGCGGGACATCATGGAGATGAACCATCACCTAGAACCCTCATTAGAGACCGTTTTTCTTTTAGCAGACGCAAAACACAGTTTCATCAGTTCCAGTTTGTTGAAAGAAATCTTGACCTTTAACGGCGATGTTGCCGAATATTTACCTCAAAATATCTACGATGCTATAGTAAAGAAGCGTGATACCAATGAATCTTAAATCAACGATCAAATATTTCCTCCTGTTTGTTTTAGCGCTAATCATCGCCGCTTGTGCCTTTTTGCCGATTCCCTATTATATCGAGCAACCAGGAGCAACGATCGATTTAAAAGAGCTGATTACCGTCAATCAAAAAGAAGACACATCAGCCGGCTCCTTTTCTTTGACCAGTGTTGGGATTCGACAAGCTACCGTGTTCACAGCGATTGGAACGAAATTCAATGAATTCCAAGACTTGATCAGTGAGGAAGAACTTTTAGGCGGTGCGACAGATGAGGAGTACAACCGCATTCAACGCTACTATATGGAATCCTCGCAAAATAGTGCGATTGAGCAAGCATTAAAGCTAGCAGACTTACCTTATGAAATGACCTATAAAGGGGTCTATGTCATGGGGATCGATCCAAATTCCAGCTTTGCTGGGAAAATATCCGTTGGAGATACCGTCACCGCAGTCAATGGTAAAGAATTTAAAAGCAGTCAAGATTTTATCGACTACGTCCAAAGTCAAACCATTGGTGATGAAATCACCGTGACTTACTTGCAAGATGGCGAAGAAAAAGAAGCAACGGGCAAACTAATTGAACTGGAGAGCAATCAAAAAGCCGGTATCGGCATCTCCCTCGTCGATCATACAGAGATCACTTCTGATGAAGAGATCGTGATCGATTCTGGCAATATCGGAGGACCTTCCGCTGGTTTGATGTTCACCCTTGAAATCTATGAACAGTTGACCGGAGATAACCTACGTAAAGGCCACAACATAGCTGGGACAGGAACGATCTCAGCTGACGGAACCGTTGGTCGAATCGGTGGGATCGATAAAAAAGTAGCGAGTGCCAGTGAAAGTGGTGCAGAAATCTTCTTTGCCCCAGATGATGAAATCACTGACGAAGAGCGTGAAATAGATCCTTCCATCAAAACAAATTATGAAGAGGCAGTAGCAGCAGCGAAAAAGTTAGACACGGATATGAAAATCGTTCCGATCGCCAATGTCCAAGATGCCTTGGATTATCTAGCAACACTAAAAGAAGCAAATTAAAACGGCACTCGCCGTTTTTTTTTATTGTCTAAAGAATACAGTAGGCTCAAAGAAAAGGTTATGCTATACTTTTAGATAAGGAGTGTGAATCTAGTGGAATTAAAAAGACAACAACCGATCGTTGAAGCATATCATTTCGATATGAAACCGAAAGACAAAGAAATGGAAACCAAATTGAATGTCGGCTTTGCGCCGTTAAAAGTCAAAGATGAAGAATATATGGAAAAAAACAGTATTATTGGCGCCCGGCTAGAATTTCAATTAGTGTTCCCTGATTATGTTTTGTCAGGACGTGTCGGACAGGTCAATCATATTTTGAATCGTAAAGTCAATTCTGGAGAAGATCTAACAAAAGCTGAAACTGATCGTTTGGTTGAGCCATTGTTTGATATCGTCAAACGCCTGACGTATGAGGTGACAGAAATCGTGACCGACAAACCAGGACTCCAACTGAACTTCAATACCAACTCGAACCCCACACAAGAATCGACCGAAGAAGAAAAATAAGTTGAAATAGGAGGGATTTCCATTGTTTTCCAACCAAATGCAAGTGATGCTCTACGTTGATGATGTGACGAAAGCTGTCGAATTTTGGCAAGAATTAGGCTTTGTGATCATTGAACAGCAAACGATCGATGGAACATCCGTCGTCGAAATCGCTCCTTCAAAAGAGGCAGAGGTTCATTTTGTCTTATATGACCGTGAGTTCATCGAAACGCACTCACCTGAAGTCGCATTAAATTCCCCATCGATCATGTTTTTTGCTGAGGATATTACAGCTCTCTATAAAAAACTTTTAGAGATGGAAGCAGAAGTCGGCGAATTGATTCAGATGGAAGAACAGCTGGTTTTCAATTTTGCCGATCCGGATGGCAATTATTTTGCTGTTTCAGGAAAATAGGTTTTACCGATCGTAATCAATCATTCGTCTTTATGAACCCGACTCTATGCTGTCGAACCGTTCAAGACGAATGATTGTTTTTTGATTTTAATGCAAGACATTTTGCAACTAAAGGACTAGAATTGATAATAAAAGAATCAAATGCCTTTAAGGAGGGAATGACAATGCAAAAATATCTTTATGCAATCAGTGATATTCATGGAATGGCCGATCTTTTTAAAAGGCTTCTTACGGAATATGATCCTAAAATCCATCAGTTGCTTTTGATTGGTGATCTAAATGACCGAGGATCAAAGTCCAAAGAGTGTTTATTGCTTGGAAAGAAATTAGTCGAAGAACATCAAGCGATTTATTTACGTGGCAATCACGAAGAGTATTTTCTGCAATTTCTAAATGCCCCTGAGGATTGGTTCGCCGCCTACGTACGCAATGGTGGCAAAGAAACGCTTGAAAGTCTTTTGCATACAGGCGCCACTGAGGAGTATTCGCCGACGGAAATCGCCTTAATGATCCGAAGTAGGTATGGAGACTTAATAGAGTTTTTAATGGAGCGACCACTTTATTACGAGTGGGGAAAGTATCTTTTTGTCCATGCGGGCGTGGATTTAAGTAAAAAAGATTGGCGGAAGACCGCCGACCACGATTTTATCTGGATTCGCGAGCCATTTCATAAAGGAAAAAACCGTACAGGAAAAACGATCGTTTTTGGTCATACCATCACGCCAATGCTGCATGGAGATATGCAGACGACGGATCTTTGGCAACAAGATGACAAAATCGGCATCGATGGCGGGGCAGTATTTGGTGGATCGGTGCATGGCGTGATTTTTGATGAGAAAGGGATCGTTCAAGACATCGAATACCAAAATTTAGCAGGACCTTGGCAACCAGACTTTTAAAAGTCTTTTCTAAAAAGAGAAAAGCAGCCATTACAAGAGCCCCGAAGCAATGTTCCTTTCGTGCAATCTTGTTCGCTCAATGGCTGTCTTTTTTATGTTAAAATAGCAAAAGCAACAAAGGAAAGGTGAGAACGAATGGCAGAAATGAATCAAGAGGTACTTGATTTAGTGAAACAAGAACTAACCTCTTTTACCCAAAAACAAATCAGTACGGTGTTACAATTATTGCAAGAAGGAAATACCGTTCCGTTTATTGCCCGCTACCGTAAAGAAATGACGAATGGACTTGACGAAGTTCAGATTCGAGAAATCGAAGAGCGGTATCAGTACTTAGAAAACCTAGAGAAACGCAAGCAAGAAGTTTTGCGCTTGATAGAAGAACAAGAAAAGCTAACGCCTGAACTATCACAGGCGATTTTAGCTGCGACAAAAATGCAGGCCGTCGAAGACCTGTATCGTCCTTATAAACAAAAACGACGCACCAAAGCGACGATCGCCAAAGAAAATGGCTTGGAACCATTTGCTCAGTGGCTGTTAAGCTTCTCAAAAATAGGTGACGTACAAGAAAAAGCGACCGAATTTATGAGTGATGCTGTTCCTACTGTAGAAGATGTCTTGGCTGGCGCCCATGAGATCATTGCAGAAGGCGTTGGTGATACTGCAGAATTTCGAAGTTGGATTCGGAGCTATTATTCTAACAAAGGACTGTATAAGAGCACGGTCAAAAATGCTGAAAAAGATGAAAAAGGCGTTTATGAAATGTATTACGATTTCCAACATCCTATCAATAAGATGGTTTCCCACCGGGTTTTAGCCACCAATCGTGGAGTAAAAGAAGACATTTTGAAGGTAACGCTTGTGGCAGATGAAGAAAAAATCATGGAGTACCTACGTCGGAAATTGATCACGAATAGTGATTCACCCGCAGCCAGTTTTGTCCAAACTGCTGCTGCTGACGCCTTGAAACGTTTTATCTTACCAGCGATCGAACGAGAGATCCGCAATGAGTTGACAGAAAAAGCCGACGAACAAGCAATTGCGATTTTTGGAGAAAATCTTCGCAATCTGTTGCTGCAGCCGCCATTGAAGGGCAAAGTCGTTTTAGGTTTTGATCCAGCGTATCGAACGGGCTGTAAATTGGCCGTCGTTGATGAGACAGGAAAAGTACTAGCGATCGAAGTGATCTATCCCCATAAACCGGCGCCGATGAACAAACGAGAAGCGGCTGGACCAGCGTTTCGTCGCTTATTGCAAACCTATAAAGTTGAAATGGTCGCAATCGGTAATGGAACGGCGAGTCGAGAGTCAGAGCAATTCGTCGCTGAACAATTAAAATTGATCGATCAAGAAGTATATTATGTGATCGTGAATGAGGCAGGCGCTTCTGTTTATTCGGCCAGTCCGATCGCCCGGCAAGAATTCCCTGATCTGCAAGTGGAAGAACGCAGTGCCATCAGTATTGGTCGCCGTCTCCAAGATCCCTTGGCAGAATTAGTCAAAATCGATCCACAATCGGTGGGCGTCGGGCAATACCAGCATGACGTTTCGCAAAAGCGCTTAGCCGAACAATTGGATTTTGTCGTGGAAACGGTCGTCAACCAAGTAGGCGTTGATGTCAACACCGCAAGTGCGGCACTTTTACAGCATGTGGCTGGCTTAAATAAAACGACTGCCCAAAATATCGTGACCTATCGAGAAGAAAACGGGGTATTTACGCAGCGCAATCAACTAAAAAAAGTCCCTCGCTTAGGGCCAAAGGCCTATGAACAGGCGATCGGTTTTATGCGGATTCCTGGCGGAAAAGTCATTTTGGATAATACCGGGATCCATCCAGAAAGTTATGACACTGCTAAAGAAATTTTGGCGATCGCCGGCATTTCTTTAGCGAAACTAGGGAAAGAACAAATGGAAGAAAATAAAGCGAAGCTTGCCCAACTGCGCCCAGCAGAGCTTTCTGCAAAATTGTCAGTCGGGAAAGAAACCATCACGGATATCTTAAAGGCATTAATGCAGCCTGGACGCGATATGCGAGATGAAATGCCAGCCCCATTATTGCGTAAAGATGTGTTGAGTATGGAAGATCTAAAACCTGGAATGGAACTGAAAGGAACGGTTCGAAATGTGATCGACTTTGGTGCTTTCGTCGATATCGGTGTCAAACAAGATGGACTGGTTCATTTGTCGAAGCTGAGCCGTTCGTTTGTAAAACATCCGAAAGACGTTGTTTCCGTTGGTGACGTCGTAACCGTTTGGATCGAGCAAGTAGATGTCAAAAAAGGCCGTATCAGTTTAACAATGGTCGATCCAGGAAATGCTAAATGACCCAACAAGAATTGCAGCGTTTGGTGGAAGAGCTTTCGCTGTCTGTTTTCAATAAACCATTTACGCATCGAGCGGTATTTAATTCTCGCTTAAAAACAACCGGTGGCCGTTACCATCTAAGTGATCACCACTTGGATTTCAATCCAGTGATGCTTACTGAACACGGGATGGAGGTTTTTATCGGCATTATCAAGCATGAATTATGTCACTATCATTTGCATTTAGCAGGTCTTGGTCATCGTCACCAAGATCCTGCTTTTAAAGCATTGCTGGCAAAAACGGGAGGCCTGCGGTATGCACCTCCTGCCAAAAGGACAGCTAAACATCGCTATCGATGTCAAAATTGCGGCTGCGAGATTCGGCGGCAGCGGCGTGTGGATATCAAAAAATATGTTTGTGGAAAATGTCGTGGACGTTTGCTAGAAATAGGAAATGATGAGAAAAGTCAAGTCGAAAAATAAAACTCGTTGCTATTTTTTTCATTTTGTATGATAATGTAGGTCGTGTGACAACCTGATATTTGTCAATACACGCGTTTTTTTACGACGCGGATTTGAGAAAAGAGGATTATAATAATGGAAAATCAAAACAAAATACATCATTTTGTTGGAATCAAAGGTTCCGGTATGAGTTCATTGGCTTTGATTCTGCACGAAAAAGGCTACCAAGTACAAGGCTCTGATGTGGAAGAATATTTCTTCACTCAACGTGATCTAGAAAAAGCAGCAATCAAATTGTTGCCTTTCGATAAAGCAAACATTCAACCAGAAATGGTCATTATCCAAGGGAATGCTTTCCCTGACACCCACGAAGAAATCATACGGGCCAAAGAACTTGGTTTAGAAGTCACTCGTTATCATGACTTTATTGGCCAATTCATTCAGCCCTATACGAGTATTGCTGTGACTGGTTCTCACGGAAAAACCAGTACGACAGGATTGCTTTCTCATGTTTTAAGCGGCATCCGGCCAACAAGTTTCTTGATTGGCGATGGTACCGGTCATGGAGAGCCCGATGCGGAATTCTTCTCGTTTGAAGCTTGTGAATACCGCCGTCATTTCTTAGCTTATTCACCGGACTATGCAATTATGACCAACATCGATTTTGATCATCCGGACTATTTCCACTCGATTGACGATGTCTTCTCAGCCTTTCAATCGATGGCAAGTCAAGTAAAAAAAGGCATTTTTGCTTTTGGTGATGACGAGTACCTGCGTAAACTTGAAGCAGATGTCCCGATCTACTATTACGGCGTCAACGATAACGACGATGTTCAAGCAAAAAACATTGAACGCACCACCCAAGGTTCAGAGTTCGACGTCTTTATCCATGGTGAAAATATTGGCCATTTTGTCTTGCCAGCGTTTGGTCAACACAACATCAACAACGCACTCAGTGTGATCGCTGTGGCTTACAAAGAAGGATTGGACATGAAAGAAGTTGCCGCTGAGATGCTCTCATTCCCTGGAGTGAAACGTCGCTTCAGCGAAAAAATCGTAGCGGATATGACGATCGTAGACGACTACGCCCATCATCCTGCAGAAATCAAAGCAACGATTGATGGCGCTCGTCAAAAATATCCGGATAAAGAGATTATTGCTGTCTTCCAACCTCATACCTTTACCCGTACGATCGCTTTAATGGATGAATTTGCGGAAGCGTTAGATCTTGCAGACCATGTGTATCTATGTGACATTTTTGGATCTGCCCGTGAATCTCGAGGGGATGTTAAGATTGAAGATCTGGGCAATAAAATTCAAAGAGGCGGAACTGTGATCAAAGAAGAGAACGTTTCTCCGCTACTAGATCATCAAAATGCTGTCGTGATTTTCATGGGAGCAGGAGATGTGCAAAAATTTGAAACAGCCTATGAAAAACTACTAAGCAATACAACTCGTAACGTATTGTAATCAAAGACTCTTGTGGCGTGTTTGCTGCAAGAGTTTTTTACATCTGAAGTTTTTGCAAAAGCAGCACCGCGAACTTGCACTTTTGTCGGCATCTGATAGAATATACTCAGATGAAACTATTCTTTTTGGAGGAATTAAATTTTGAATATAGGAAAACCGCGAAAAATAGGGAAAAGTATTGAAGATATCGAGGAAGGCGATTCGTTATCCTTAACAGAATCGATCGAAGACAATCAACTGTTGTTATATTTAGGACTTACTAATGATGCAAACCCTTTGTATATTCAACATGACTACACGCAAAATACTGAGTATCAGCGTCCAATCGTCCCATCCATCATGTTGATGGGGATCATCACCAGTGCCGTATCGAAACATTTGCCTGGTCCTGGCTCTCATGTAGTCAATTTTTCGGTGAACTTTATTGAACCTGTATATCATTATGAAACATTGACCTTTGAATTCGAAGTGATCAAAGTGGATAAAATGAAAGACGTGGTAACTATTTCGGTTGAAGCGATCAACACAGAAGATCATCGTATTTTAGATGCTGTGGTCATGGTCCAGCCGCCAAAAGCAGTAGCAGTAAATGAGGAGGAACAACAAGATGAATAATTTAAACAATGAAACCGTCCAAGCCCAAGGCTTAAATCGCTTTTATTCAAAAGTGTATTTATTCTTCGGCGTTGGGCTTGCGATCAGTGCGATTTCAGCCTATATTTTTGGGGAAGTCTTCAAAGCGCAAACCCTGCAATTTATCGACAATTTTCCGCTAGGATTTACCGGTCTTTGGATCTTACAGATCATTCTAGTTATTGTATTAGGGGTGAAGGCGCAGAAAAATCCGTCCTTTACCGTTGCTGGCTTTTTAGTCTATTCGCTCTTGAATGGATTGACCTTGTCTGTGACATTGATGATCTATGACTTTGGATCGATCGTGGGAGCATTTGTTTCAGCAGCCGTCACTTTTGGTGTCATGTCAGCATTTGGGATCATGACCAAACGTGATCTAAGTGTGGTTGGTCGTATCGGCTATGGTCTGTTGATCGGGATCATCATCTCGACGCTCTTGAATGTATTTATTTTACGCAGTCAACCGGTTGACTTTTTCTTATCGATCGTGACCGTCTTTGTCTTTATGGGGATCACCGCTTATGACAATCAACAAATCCGCAATGTATACTTCGCAACGAATGGTGGCGCAAATACAGGAGTGGCCGTTTTCATGGCACTACAACTGTATTTAGATTTTATCAACTTATTCCTTGCGTTATTGCGTATCTTTGGAAAAAACAACTAAAAAAAGTGCGAGGAAACTCGCCTTTTTTTTTGTATAAAATGAGAGAGAAAACAAAGCAATTCATCGCTTTTGTGCCCGTTCTTTGATAGAATAAAGAGGAACTTTTTGAGAAAAGGAGTAATCAAATGCCAAAAAATAAATTACTACTCGTTGATGGGAATAGTGTGGCTTTTCGCGCGTTTTTTGCGTTGCATAATTCATTAGAACGGTTTAAAAATGCCAACGGGCTGCACACAAATGCCATCTATGCGTTTCATACTATGTTTGAAAATGTGATGGCAAAAGAACAGCCAACACATGTTTTAGTGGCTTTTGATGCTGGAAAAACCACCTTCAGGACAGCGATGTATGAAGATTATAAAGGTGGGCGTTCAAAAACCCCTGGGGAATTTAAAGAACAAATGCCTTACATTCGCGAATTGATCAACGCGTTAGGTGTTCAATACTACGAATTAGATAACTATGAAGCCGATGATATCATTGGCACATTGGCAAATAAAGTCGATAAAGAGCTATTTGATGTCGTCGTTTTATCTGGCGATCGCGATTTGACCCAGCTGGCAACGGAGCACGTGAAAGTTGACATTACGGTCAAAGGCGTTAGCGAAATTGAAAGTTATACGCCCGCTCATGTGGCTGAAAAATATGACGGCCTAACACCCTTACAAATCATCGACATGAAAGGACTAGCTGGCGATGCTTCCGATAATATTCCCGGCGTCACCAAAATTGGTGAGAAGACAGCCATTAAGCTTTTAAAGGAATATGGCTCCGTTGAGGGAATCTATGAACACATCGATGAAATGAAAAAAAGCAAGATGAAAGAAAACTTGATCAATGACCGTGAGATCGCCTTTCTTTCAAAACAGTTAGCAACCATCGATGTGGATGCGCCCATTGAGGTCGATGTCGACAAACTGAAATATGAAGGCAAAGATTTAGAGAAATTGGTGCCATTCTACCAAGAAATGAACTTTAATAGCTTCTTAGATAAGCTGCAAATTACAGCTGAACCAGTTGAGATGGAAGACATTTTGTTTTCGGTCGTTGAAGAAGTAACGGAAGATATGTTCCAGGGAGACACAGCATTGTATGTCGAGATGATGGGGGATAACTATCATTTGGAAGACATTGTCGGTGTTGCTTGGGGCAATCAAGAAAAAATTTATGTCAGCAATCGTGAAGAATTGTTTGAAAGTCCAGCCTTTACCGATTGGTTAAAAGACGAGAAACGTAAAAAATTCGTCTATGATGCCAAACGCACGTACGTGGCGTTAAACCGGTACACGACAGCACCAAAAGGAATCGCTTTTGATGTTTTATTGGCAGCTTATCTTTTAGACACGAATGATACGAATAATGACATCGCAGGTGTTGCCGCTCACTATGGCTATGATGCGATCCAATCGGATGAAGCGATTTATGGAAAAGGAGCGAAAAAAGGGCTGCCGGCGGATGAGGAAGACTTCTTTGCTCATTTAGCCCGTAAAGTAGCGGCGATTACAAACCTAACCCCAAAACTTACGGAAGAATTGGCAGCGAAGAATCAAACAGCGCTCTTTGAAGAAATGGAATTGCCTTTATCAATGATTTTAGCTGAGATGGAGATTACCGGTATCAAAGTTGATGCGTCTCGCTTGCATCAGATGAAGGGCGAATTTGCACAACGGTTGCATGAAATTGAAGAAAAAATCTACGCCGAAGCTGGAGAAACCTTCAACTTAAACTCGCCGAAACAACTGGGTGTGATTTTATTTGAAAAAATGGGCTTACCAGTTATCAAAAAAACCAAAACTGGCTATTCGACAGCAGTCGATGTGTTAGAACAACTAAAAGAGCAAGCACCAATCGTTGAAGACATTTTGACTTATCGTCAAATCGCTAAGATCCAATCAACCTATGTAGAAGGCTTATTAAAAGTGATCCAAGGAGATGGCAAAGTCCATACGCGATATGTACAAACCTTGACCCAAACTGGTCGTTTAAGTTCTGTCGATCCAAACTTACAAAACATTCCGATTCGTTTAGAAGAAGGTCGAAAGATCCGCGAAGCCTTTGTGCCACGAGAAGCTGATTGGGTGATCTATTCTTCTGACTACTCTCAAATCGAATTACGGGTGTTGGCACATATTTCAGATGATACCCATTTGAAAGAAGCCTTTATCGAAGGTCAAGATATCCATTCAAGCACAGCGATGCGAGTCTTTGGTATCGAAAAAGCAGAAGATGTGACACCAAATATGCGTCGTCAAGCCAAAGCGGTCAACTTCGGTATCGTTTATGGGATTTCCGATTATGGCTTATCCCAGAATCTAGGAATCACCAGAAAAGCCGCCCAACAATACATTGATACGTATTTTGAAAAATATCCTGGTGTGAAAACGTATATGGAGGATGTGGTTCGTGAGGCGAAGGACAAAGGGTACGTTGAAACCTTGTATCATCGCCGTCGTTACCTACCTGATATCAATTCGCGCAATTTCAATATTCGGACTTTTGCTGAAAGAACCGCCATCAATACACCGATTCAAGGCAGTGCGGCGGATATCTTAAAGATTGCTATGATCGATTTGGCGAAACGTTTGAAAGAAGAAAAATTAGCAGCAACGATGCTGCTGCAAGTACACGATGAACTAGTCTTTGAAGTACCTGAATCTGAATTGCCTCGTCTTGACGCTTTGGTGAAAGAAGTGATGGAGCAAGCCGTTGCATTGCATGTCCCTTTACTGACAGACAGCAATTGGGGCAAAACATGGTACGATGCAAAATAAATGAGGTGAACAGAGGTGCCGGAATTACCAGAAGTTGAAACGGTCCGCAAAGGACTTGAAAAACTTGTTTTAAATAAAACGATCGAATCGGTTGAGATCCTTTGGCCGCGAATCATCGAAAGTCCTGAAGTACCGATCTTTTCGACACTTTTGAAAGGGCAACGTTTTGAAAAATTTGAACGACGTGGAAAATTTTTGATTTTTAAATTGACAGATTATGATCTGATCTCTCATCTACGAATGGAAGGCAAGTACGAGTATTTTGAGTCAGACCCGATTGTCGATAAACATACACATGTCATTTTC
Organism: Enterococcus sp. CR-Ec1; assembly: GCF_002850555.1. Lineage (NCBI taxonomy): Bacteria > Bacillati > Bacillota > Bacilli > Lactobacillales > Enterococcaceae > Enterococcus > Enterococcus sp. CR-Ec1. Next base: position 1,962,904 of record NZ_CP025223.1, on the reverse strand, counting down.
CATTTTACAGATGGCAGTCAGTTAAATTACCATGATGTAAGAAAATTTGGTCGTATGACCTTAGTGGATAAAGACCAAAGCGCAGCCTATAAAGGGATCATGCAATTAGGTCCTGAACCTAAGCCTGAATTGTTTTTATTAGAAGCATTTGAACAAGGATTGAAGCGTTCGAAAAAAGCCATCAAACCGTTATTGCTTGACCAAAAGCTCGTTACTGGTTTGGGCAATATTTATGTAGATGAGGCGCTGTGGCAAGCAAAAATCCATCCAGAGCAACCAGCGGATTCATTAATGCCAACTGAAGTAGATGTGCTGCATGAAGCAATCATCGATGTCTTAGAGCGAGCTGTTGAAGCAGGCGGAACTACCATTCGGACCTATCTCAATGCACTAGGAGAAGCAGGAAAATTCCAAATGTCATTAAATGTCTATGGCCAGACAGGCAATCCTTGTGGCCGATGTGGCACACCAATCGTCAAGATCAAAGTTGCCCAACGGGGGACGCATTTTTGTCCTCAGTGTCAAAAACTGCATGTGAGGTCCAACAAATGAGTTTTGTTTTAGGCGTCACTGGGGGAATCGCTACTGGAAAAAGTACTGCAGTCGCGCATTTTCGATCACTGGGTTTACCGATTATTGATGCCGATATCATCGCAAGAGAAGTCGTTGAACCGAATACGGAGGGCTTGCAGGCGGTGACGCAAGCCTTTGGTCCGCAGATTTTGACAGATGATGGGCACCTAGATCGACAAACCCTCGGTGCTTTGATTTTTAACGATCCAGAAAAACGCCGCATGCTGAATCAGACGTTATCTCCTTTTATTCGACAAGAGATTTTGTCTCAGATCGAAGAAAAAAAACAGGAAGTGCCCTTGTTGATCGTTGACATTCCTTTGCTTTATGAAGCCGACTACGACCAATACATGGATCAAACCGCAGTCGTTTATGTGCCAGAAGCGATTCAAAAAGAGCGGTTGATGGCACGTAATCAATTGAATGAGCAAGACGCGCAACAACGAATCGACAGTCAGCTTTCAATTGAGAAAAAGAAACAACGGGCCGATATTGTCTTTGATAATCAAGGAACGATCGCCCAACTCAATCAGCAGATCGATGATTGGCTCGCATCTATAAATAAATAGGTAAAGCAGCAGGTTCCCTTTCACTAAAGGGAACCTGCTATTTTATCTTTCAATAGCAAACCTAGCCCTATCATTTCCAAAAACAACTGGCGCTGAAACATGTCGGAAACTGTTTGGTTTGGAAAGTAAGACGATCGTTTATGAATGGTTAAATATCAAAGTACCAGCCCTGATTTATTTTGGGGTCACGATCACGCGATTGCTGGAAAAGGGGTGAAGAACGATCGGCTGATCATAAAAAGAGGTGAGAACCTCCTCAGTAAAAATCGTCTCTCGTTGACCAGCGGCGTGGACTTTGCCGTTTTTTAACATCAGCAAATGAGTGAAAATCGGTAGTAGCTCTTCTGTATGATGAGTAACGTAAAGAAGAGTCGGCGTATTCGGCAGTTGTGAAAAAGCCTCCAGACGGGTTAGCAGTTCTTCTCGCGCAAATAGATCAAGGCCCGTACAAGGTTCGTCCAAAATCAGGATCTCTGGTTGTGCCATCATGGCCCGTGCGATCATGACAAATTGTTTTTCTCCTTGAGAAAGGACGTGATAGGAACGATGGATCAGATGAGTCAGCCTCAAGTCAGCCAAAAGTGCTTTTGCTTGGTCCAGTTGGTTTTCATCATAAGATTCATAAAGACCAATACTGGAATAAAGCCCGGATAGAACGATCTCTTCAGCCCGGTCTCGTCCATAAAACTTATTTTTTAAAGCGGAACTAACCCAACCGATGCGCCGTTGAAGATCCGGGACAGACGTTTTGCCGTATCGTTCACCTAGGACTGTTCGGTGACCAGAAGAAGGCCATAAAGTTCCTGTAATCAGCTGCAAAAGTAAACTTTTCCCCGCGCCATTCAGGCCTAAAACCGCCCAATGCTCATTTTTTTCCACTTGCCAATTGATGGTTTCTAATAAAAATTTTTGGTTGCGAATGATTGAAACCTGTTGAAAATCAAGGACTGTCATCGATAATCGAACCTAATCAGGTTCTTCACCTCCATTTATAAGAATATTCAGAAAATAATACCTACTATTATAACACATCAGTCCAAATTTCGCTGGTTGGTTGGTATCGCATTCATATCTTTTGTCAGAATTCAGAATGCTTGTTATGATGAAACTATACAGGAGGGATGATAACTATGGGTACTTTTAAAGACGAAAAAGATGTGATCGTTGGCAAGGCTAAAGAAAAAATCGGTGAGTGGACCAATAATGAAGAACTTGCCCATTCTGGGAAAGAACAAGCACACGAAGGTCAGATCAAGAAAGAGCACGATCAAAAAAGAGTCAATGAATTAGAAGATCAAAATGACGAGCGCGATGCCCGCAATGATCGAACTACCCCAGAAAATGTCAGCAGTGAAGAATTGTTGCGAGCTGAAAATCCTGATGCCAATAAAATTTCTTCTGCCGATCGTCGAGATGCAGACCAGCTGAAGCATTATACTGGAATTGAAGATAAATTATAACTGAACACGGATGCCTTCGTCTTCTAGACGAGGCATTTTTTTGTTAACCAGAGTGGATGAAGAGTCAAGAGACTACTACTCAGTTGACAATTGCTCAACATCTCATTATAATCCATTAAGATCGCATAGAGAGAAGCAAAGAAATTGGGAGGTGGTCATCAAATGCTTATTTATGCATTGTGTACGACTGTCAAGAAAGTAGAACAGCCGCAATAGGAAACGGAAAATTAGAAAGAAGGCTTTTTTATGATCGAACCTTACCAATTTCATTCAATTAAACATCAAGTATACCAATTAGTTCGAACCTATCAATCGGTGAATGATCCTCGAACGATCAAAACGGTTGAAACGATGACCAAAGACGCCATAGAAAAGTTTTTTCCTGAAGAAGAAACAGCACCACGTGAAATTTTAGCTGCTTTCTTTCAACAGGGGATGACGATCAGTCGCAGCAATGAGCTGTTAACAGAACTCAAAGAGTACGTCCGACCCTTTCAGGTGCCGACAACAAAACAAATTGAAAAAATGTTTCGGAAGGTAAAAAAACTGAAAATACCTGATTTTGCTTCCGTTGATTTAAAAGAGACCACTTATCTTGCTTGGGATGATATCGGTAGTCAAAGCAAGTTTATGATCATAGCCACTGAGCAGGGATTTACAGGACTTCACGGTCATGTGTCAACCGAGGTCAAAAAAGGGATCTGTCCCTTGTGCCAGCATGAAGGAAATGTGTCGATGTTTCTTTCTTTGACCAAGAGCAACGGCGATGGAACATATACGAAACGCGGGAATTATATTTGCCGTGATAGCCAAAGGTGCAATCAGCAGTTGGAACAGCCAGCAAATTTGCATGATTTTGTTTCTTTGCTGCAAATGAAAGATAAATAACGAAATGAAACGGCAGAAATCTTTCTGCCGTTTTTTCTCATTGAAAAAAACAACAGTTATAGCATTATTTAAATTTTGTATTAAATGAACAGAATAAACCACTTTGGCTATTGTACCAATGGATTTCATGTTATAATTAATCATAGAAACCGATGACTTTACGTGAAAACGTAAGCGCATAAGAGAGAAAATGAGGTGGAACTATGCAATGTCCAAAATGTCATCATAACAATTCGAGGGTAGTTGATAGTCGACAAGCCGATGATGGACGTGTGATTCGCCGTCGTCGTGAGTGCGAAAATTGCGGCTATCGCTTTACAACATTTGAACGTATCGAAGAGGCACCCCTACTTGTCATTAAAAAAAATGGTGCCCGTGAAGAATTCAACCGAGAAAAAATTTTACGGGGCTTGATTCGTTCTGCTGAAAAACGACCAGTGACAATGGATCAGATGGAAACAATCGTCGATCATGTGGAAAGTCGTGTCCGTGCTCTTGGTGAAAATGAAATATCTACGACACAAATTGGTGAGTATGTGATGGAAGATCTAGTTGATTTAGACGAGATCGCTTATATCCGTTTTGCCAGTGTATACCGCCAGTTTAAAGACATGTCAGTTTTCTTAAAAGAACTACAAGACATCGTCGAAAAAGCGAAAGAACCACAAGAATAGAGGGGGACAACAAGTGGGCAATAGTTTACCGAATCAATCGTACAAAGTGTTCAAAAGCCGTCCACTTACAACGGAAGGGAAAGACGCCCTCATTTATTTGTATCAACCAATTATTGAAAGTGATGCTTTAGCGTTGTATTTGACACTAGCAAGCGATGTCCAAGCCCAAAGCATTTCTGGCGAGGAGTCGATGACGACCGTGCATCTAGATATCTTGAATGCCATGAATGTCGGAATGCCTCGCTTCATAAAAGCCAAGCAAAACCTAGAAGGTATCGGCTTGCTGAAATCATATGAAAAAGCAGATTTGCAAAACGGATCCTCCTATCTGTATTGGTTGCAAGAACCGGTCCATCCAGCAGCGTTTTTTCAAGATGAATTGTATGCCTATCTGTTGTTGGAAAGAGTCGGAGAGCGTAAATTTAATCAGCTGGTCAAGCTGTATCAGCCAAAGCAGTGTTCCTTGACCGATTATCAGGAAGTGACTCAATCCTTCTCAGCCGCCTATGGGTTAAATACCGCTCGTTTCGCCTCTCATGAAGAAACGTTACAGGCAGTCAGTAATTCTTTTCAAGAATCCAATGCAAACTTGGTGCTTGACGAAAAGCAATTGGATTGGGACTTTCTTTTATATGAAGCGCAACGTCGGTATATCCGTGCCGCTAATTTCACGCCGAGTTTTCGACAAAAGTTAGTTCTATATCATTCCTTATACGGCTATGATGTGTTGGAATTGTTGGATTTGATGGCGGACAATGTTTCTTTGACAACAGGAGAGGTCGATCAGAAGAAGTTGGAACAAGCGATCATGAAAAAATCGCGGCAGACCTTCACGAAAACATCGACAAGAGAAGATCCTCAAGCGGAAAGTCAGTTGCGCCGCTTCAATACCTTAAAACAGAATGGTTTTTCAGAAAATGATGTATTATTGATTCAAGAAAGTGAGAACAATGCACCGATCGCTTTTCTAAAGGCGATCAAAGCGGAGAAAAACAGTTTTATGACCGATTCAGAACAATGGTTGATCAAAAGCCTTGTCGAACGATCACCATTGCCGAATAGTGTGATCAATGTTCTGGTTCATTACGTTTTAGTAGTCCAAAACAATGCCGCTTTATCCGGAAATTATGTAAATAATATTGCCGCCCAGTGGTCAGAATTAAAAATCGGTACGGCAGAAGATGCGATCAAGCATGTTCGGAGCCTTGTTCGAAGTGCCAAGGAAAAACGCAGCCGACCACAAACAAGCGGCAAAAAAATCATTCGCGAAGAAAAGCTGCCTTCTTGGGCTGAAAAACCAGTGGAAGAGACAGCATTAACGCCAGAACGACAAGCAGAATTAGATAAAAAACTGCAAAACTACTTGCATAAGAAAGCTGGTGACAAGTAATGGAAGATGTTGGAAAAAACTTAGGGAAATTATTGGATAAACGCAATTACCGTGATCAGTTTTCATCAATGATGGCAGAAGTTTTGCAAGATCCTGATGTCAAAGCGTTTATTGCCGAAAATGAAGAAGCATTGACCGAAGCGGATATTCAAAAAAGCTATGCGAAACTGTATGAGTTCGTTCAAGAAAAGCGGAAATTCCGCATCAATGATCCTTCCATGATCGCACCGGGCTATGAACCACGCTTAGCGTTAAATTTTCATTTTATTGATGTCACCTATGTGCCAACCCAAGAGTTACTGGCTTACCAGAAACAAGAAGAGATCCGCAGTCGCATCAAAGCGATGGATATGCCTAAAGATATTCAAGAAGCGAGCTTTGCAGATTATCAGCAAACGCCTGGACGAATGGAGGCTATCGCAGCCGCCGTTGATTTTATTAGTGAGTTGACAGCGAATCCGCAAGAATTTCATAAAGGCCTTTACTTTGTAGGAAGTTTTGGGATTGGCAAGACTTACCTGCTTGGAGCAATCGCCAGAGATTTAGCAGAGGCGGGGTATACAACGACACTTGTCCACTTTCCAACATTTGCGGTAGAGATGAAACAAGCAATCGGCAAAGATCAAGTGGGGGACAAGCTGAATGCAGTGAAAAAAGCCCCAATTTTGATGATGGATGATATCGGTGCTGATGCGATGAGCAGCTGGATTCGCGACGAAGTCTTCGGTGTCATATTGCAATACCGCATGCAAGAACAACTGCCGACCTTTTTCACTTCGAATTTTACTATGCATGAGTTAGAACAGCATCTTTCGGTGACGCAACGAGGTGAATCCGAACCATTAAAAGCCAAGCGCATTATGGAACGTATCCGTTATTTGACACAAGAAATTCAAATGACTGGTAAAAACCGACGAAATGATGGCCAATAACTGACTATTACTGGAGGAAGAAGATGATGACAAAACAGGTAATAATAGGATTATCCTTTGCAGCAATGCTGCTTTTAACAGCTTGCGGCAATCAGGGAAACAGCGCTGCAAATGGGGAGACTGGAACTTCTGAAACTAGCGAGCAGACCAGTTCCGTATCAAATAGTACATCAGAAACGGAAACAGCCGCAATTTTTACTGGTGTTATCCAAGAAGATGCGATAGCAGGATCGGATGATACCTTTTCACTCTTTTTGAAAGAGGTGGCGGCAGTGGAAGATGACGATCAAGTCGTCCAAAGTTTTCAAAATGATGGGGTCATCCTACATGTCCCAGTCGAGGCTTATTCAGGAGATCTGGAGGAATTGACGGAAGGTGCTACCGTCCAGGTGACGTTGCAAGGCATACCGATCATGACGATGTCGATCCCGCCGCAAATTCCGGGCAACTCGATCCAAAAGGTTGAATTAGTGGAAGATTAATGCAATGTGCGCCTTGGCAATGGCACCACAGTCAAGACGCACATTTTTTTCTATTTTTGGAAAGCGTGATATACTACGAGAGAAGGAGTGACAATATGAACGAACATGCATTATCGGATCGTTTGGCTTGTGTGGGCGCACAAATTCCCGACCAAGCACGTTTCGCCGACATCGGTTCCGACCATGCTTACTTGCCTGTTGCATTGATGCTGCAGAACAAAATCTCTTATGCTGTAGCTGGAGAAGTTGTTCAAGGACCTTATGATTCTGCCAGCAAACAAGTGCGTAAGAACGGGTTAGCTGATAAAATCGTGGTTCGCTTGGCAGATGGACTGGACGCGATTCAACCTGAAGACAACATCGACACCGTTGTCATTGCTGGAATGGGCGGCACACTGATACGTTCGATTTTAGAAGAAGGTAGCCGGAAAAATCGCTTAGCGGGAGTCAAACGCTTGGTCTTACAACCGAATGTTGGGGAACGGACTTTGCGAGAATGGCTCGTTAGCAACAACTTTATAATCATTCATGAAGTACTTTTAGAAGAAAACGACAAAAACTATGAAATTATCGTTGCGGAAACTGGAAAAACGACGTATACGTCCCAGCAATTATTTTTTGGTCCTTTTTTATTAAAAGAAAAAAATCCAGTTTTCCTTAAAAAATGGCAACATGAATTAAAGCAACGACAACGCGTCATTAAAGAGTTAGAGAAAGCCAAAGAACCACCTGCTGAAAAAATCAATGAATTAAAGGATCAGATCGAATGGATCAAGGAGGTGTTGGCATGATTTCTGGTCAAGAATTTATCAAACGCTTTGAAGCATACTGCCCTTTATGGTTGGCAGAAGAAGGCGATCCTGTTGGTCTACATGTTGGCACATTAAACAAACCGCTCGAGCGAGTCATGATGACTCTTGATGTACGTCCAGAAGTGGTTGCAGAAGCCATCGAGAAAAAGATCGACTTGATCATTGCCAAACACCCACCGATCTTTCGGCCTTTGAACCGCTTACTGACAGATGATCCACAACAAAAGATGCTAATGGATCTCGTCAAGCATGATATTGCCGTTTACGCCGCCCACACCAATATGGATATTATTGAAGATGGTTTGAACGATTGGTTTTGTGAACTATTAGAAGTTGAACCCGACACGTATTTGAAGCAAACCCATCAAGTAAAAATGAAGAAGCTAGCTGTTTTTACCCCTGTTGAATCGGCACCAGCGTTACGAAAGGCATTAGGTAAAGCAGGTGCTGGTCAGCAAGGCAATTACCAAAATACCAGCTATTCCTTGATTGGCACCGGTCGCTTTACGCCACAGCAAGCGGCACATCCTGCCATTGGTGAGATCGGAAAAGAAGAACAGGTGCAAGAAGCGAAGACCGAAGTCATTTTTCCAGAAACGATCGAGAAAAAGGTGCTTTCGGCAATGATCGCTGCTCATCCTTACGAAGAGCCAGCTTATGATCTGTATGCCTTAGACAATTTGCCGAAAACCTATGGAATCGGACGGGTTGGCAACCTCGCTGAGCCTCTTTCCCTTGATCAGTTTGTCGAACGTGTCAAAGAGCGCTTTGGTTTGACTGCTTTACGCCTCGTCAGCTTTCCTGGTGCACCTGAAAAAATTCAGCGAATCGCCATTTGCGGCGGCAGTGGCCAATCGTTTTATTCGGATGCCTTACGCCATCAAGCGGATGTGTACATCACTGGCGATATCAGTTACCATTTCGCCCATGACATGCAAGCCAATGGGTTGATTGGGATCGATCCAGGGCACAATATCGAAAAGGAATGTATTCCTCGGTTTATTGAGAAATTCAACCAGTGGAAAGCAGAAGAGAACTGGGCTGTGACCTTTGTTCCTTCCACCACTTCAACAAATCCATTTGACTATAGATAGGAGAATCTTTTATGTACGAAAATTTATTGCCTCGCTTTTTGAATTATGTAAAAACAGAAACTCGCTCTGATGCGACAAGCACGACAACACCTTCTACCCAAACACAGGTCGCGTTTGCCAAAGAACTGCAAAAAGAACTTGAAGAATTAGGATTAAGCGATGTTCATTACAATGAATCAAATGGTTTTGTGATCGCAACATTACCAAGTAACGTGGATCATGACGTACGCTCCATCGGTTTTATCGCCCATATGGATACTGCCGATTTTAATGCAGAGAATGTTGATCCGCAGATCATCGAAAATTACGATGGCGAATCAACCATTAAATTAGATAAAGAAGGAAAATACACATTAAATACAAAAGATTTTCCGAATTTAAAAAATTATGCTGGGGAAACCTTGATCACTACTGATGGTACTACTTTATTAGGTTCTGATGATAAGTCAGGTATTGCAGAAATCATGACAGCCATGGAAATTTTACTTAAAAACCCAACGATCAAACATGGGGAAATCAAAGTCGCATTTGGCCCTGATGAAGAAATTGGGGTTGGTGCAGATAAATTCGATGTTGAAGATTTCAATGTTGATTTTGCGTATACAATGGATGGCGGTCCAGTAGGAGAATTGCAATACGAGACCTTTAATGCGGCGCAAGCTGAAATTACGATCCAAGGAAAAAATGTCCACCCTGGAACTGCTAAAGACACCATGATCAACGCTTTGCAACTAGCAGTCGATTTTCAAAATGCGCTACCGCCTGATGAAGTTCCTGAGAAAACCGAAGGGACAGAAGGATTCTTCCATTTGATGAGTCTCAGCGGCTCAGTAGAAGAAGCGAAAATGGCATACATTATTCGAGACCATGACCGGACCCGTTTTGAAGAAAGAAAAGCACAATTATTAGCGGTTCAAGAAAGCTTGAATGCCCGCTTTGATGAACCGAGAGTACACGTTCATCTATATGATCAATACTACAACATGAAAGAAATCATCGAAAAAGATATGAGTATCATTGATCTAGCAAAAGATGCGATGGAAGCAGTGGGAATCACTCCTATCACAGAACCTGTTCGTGGTGGAACCGATGGCTCGAAAATCTCCTATTTAGGGATTCCAACACCGAATGTCTTTGCTGGTGGAGAAAATATGCACGGACGTTATGAGTTCGTCTCACTACAATCAATGATGAAAGCGACCGATGTGATTGTGAAAATCGCCGAACTGAATGCTCAAGCATAAACGTTGATTTTTGATTTGTTGGAATAAATGAAAAACTCTTGGGCTGGGAACTCTTCACGCAGGTCTTGCGTAAGACCCGGCCTTTTTAGGATGTGAATAGGATGAAAATTCTCGTTTTATACAATGATACAGCGGGGAAAAGTGAAGCAAAAGAAACAGCAGAAAAATTCCAAGCCTATGTGAAAGAACAAGGCGAAGAGCATCAAGCGTTCTTGCAGGCCTCAAATCCAGACGTGGATCCCAAAGACGTTCGAGAGGCTGCCGAAAAACACGCAGTCGATACGATTGTGATCATTGGTGGAGATGGGACGATCCATCATGGATTGCAAACCTTTAAAGAAAAGTTAGATGAGTTGAAGGTCGGCATCATTCCTGGTGGAACCGTAAATAATTTTGCCAGAATGTTGGGGATACCGGTGAAGCCCGAAGAGGACTTCGAGACGATCTTAACGGGGGTTGAGCGATCGATCGACTACGGGACGGTCAATGATCAAGTCATGATCTCGACCATGACCATTGGTCTTCTGGCAGATACCGCCGCAGCCACTTCCCAAGAAGAAAAACAGCAATATGGGCCGTTAGCGTTTATGAAACGGTTCATTCATCTGTTGATCAAAAAGAAACAATACAAATTAGAAGTCATTGCTGACGAACGGAAATGGCAGGGGAAAACTCAATTACTGACGATCGTCATGTCGAATTCAGCAGGTGGGTTTAAGAACTTCGATGAAGAAGCAAAGCCTGATGACGGATTGTTTCATATCATTCTTTTGCCAAAACTGAATATTTTACGATTTATTTTGTATTTACCAAGAATTATTCGTGGTAGAATTGCCAAAGTACCAAGTGTTGAATATTTCACTGCCGCAAAGGTCTCAATAAAGGCCAAAGAAAAAACGGTTCATACTCGAACCGATGGCGACCCAACGGATGATCTACCGATTGAGATGAAAGTTATCAAACATGGTTTGACGATGCTGGTACCTGAAGAAGCACAAGAATCAAAATAATGATCCCTACGATCAATCATATGGAGGAAATGGATGAATGCACTGATTTACAATCCATTGTGGTTTTATTTAATTGCAGTCAATCTTTATCTTTTCTGTCTGATGGGGTATGATAAATATCAGGCAGTGAAACAAGGTTGGCGGGTTCCCGAAGCAAATCTCCTTTTTATGGGGGCGATTGGTGGAGGATTAGGCGGTTTAATTGCGCAACGCGTATTTCGCCACAAAACAAGAAAGAAGAAGTTTCACCTCTTTTTTGCTTTTGGCACCGTTTTTGCTATCCTGCTGATGGTCTTTTTTGCATAAATTCGGTATAACAAGCAAGGAGTTAATATGAAAACTAAAGTGAAGTTCGCCCTTAATTTACTTTTACTAGTAGGGATTCTGGGTGTGATGTATTTTTTTGTCCGTAACTCGATGATGGATATTTTGGCGGGGCTAAGAGAGACCAGCTTTCTCGTCGTCTTACTGGTTATGGGGCTTGGCACATTGTACCTAGTGATTGAAGGACGAACAGTCAAAGAGATTGCCGTGACTTTCCAACCGGAATTCACAACCAAGGCGGGGTTTCTGACCGTCTGTTACAGTGGTTTTTATCGGATTGTGACGTTTGGGGCAGGCACCTTAATCTCAGAGGTGAATTTTTACCGTAAAAATGGCTTGCAGTTGTCACAGGGCGTTGGGGTCACCACCTTACACATGGTGATGTATAAGTTCGCCATATTGACTTATGCAATCGCTGGGTTGATCATTCAATTTTCGCTATTCTATGACAATGCACCCAATATGATTTGGGTAATTTTAGCGGGGATCGTACTCGTTTTTTTGATCATTGCCGCTTTGTTAGCACTTTCGGTCAGCATCAACATTCAAGTCTTTTTCGTGATCGTCAGCAATAAGCTGTTCAAAAGTGCGACATTAAGAGGAATCGTTGACAAATGCAACACCCAAATTTATTCTTTACGAGAAACAGTCAATGCGATTATTACCGACCGCACCGCTTTCTTGCGCATCTATTTGTGGAATCTTTTGAAGATGCTGCCTTGGTATGTGATTCCTTATGTGATTCTTGTTGTGCAGCATCCAGAGATCGATTTCTTGTTGACGTTATCCTTCATCAGTTTTGCCGTCGTCTTGTCCGGGGTGATTCCAACACCGGCAGGGATCGGATCATTTGAATTTATTTATATGCTGCTTTTTGGTCCATTAGTTGGCACGGTCGATGCTGCGTCTTCCATGCTACTGTACCGTTTAGCAACATTCATTTGGCCCTTCATAATTGGTTTTGCTTATGTAATGAAAGAAAAACGCAAAGATATTAGCCAAGAGTTGACTGAATTAAGAAAAGAAAAAGTGGAAAGTTAAAAACACGCTTATCTTCGAATAGAGGATAAGCGTGTTTTTTTTAGTCTTTCAAATCAATGATTCGATCAACAAAGGATTCATAAAACTCGCCTTCATGGGAAACAATCAAAACTGTTCCAGGAAAGGCCGCCAGGGTTTGTTCCAAATTGTTTTTCGTATCTTGATCGATATGGTTGGTCGGTTCATCAAGAATCAAGAAGTTACTTTTGATCAACATCATTTCGGCTAGTTTGACTTTTGTCTGTTCACCACCACTTAATAGCTTCAATTCTTCCTGGGCTAATTGGCTAGGTAAACCTGCCCGAGAAAGTTGCCGTCGCAATTCTTTGTTGGTGGCCTTCGGAAAAAGATCCTCAAGGTATTGAAGAGGGGTCTGCAAGGGATATTCCCAGTCAAGGTCTTGAGAAAAGTAATTGAATTTTGTATGCTGTGGGTAAGAAACGGCCCCTTCAATTGCTGGGATCACACCAAGAATTGTTTTGATCAATGTTGATTTACCGATCCCATTAAATCCCCGTATAGCAATTTTTTCGCCATAGCGGATCGTTAGGTTGATCGGGGAGAGTAAGGGCTTTTGGTCGTATCCAATGACTAGATTGGTGGTTTCCAAGGCCAAGGTGGTAACGATTGGTGCCAAATCAAATCCTAAATGGGGTTTAGGGACATCTTGTGGTGGGGTCAAACGATCAATTTTTGCCAACTGCTTTTCACGACTCTTTGCCATTGTTGAACGAGAACCAGCTTTGTATTTACGAATATAGCTTTCGGTTTTCTTGATATGCTCTTGTTGTGCTTCGTATTGCTTCATATAGCTTTCATTTTGCAGCGTTTTTAGTTTTAATGCTTTGTCTAAATTCCCCGTATACTTAGAAAGCTTGCCAAATTCGATATCAATGATATGGGTCGTGATTTCGTTAAGGAATTGACGATCATGAGAAACGACTAAATAGGTACCAGTAAAGTCCTGTAAAAACTCAACTAGCCATTTGATGTGCTCATCATCTAAGTGGTTGGTCGGTTCATCTAAAATCAGCATGTCGGGTTTTTCTAGCAGCATTTTTGCCAAGATCAGTTTTGAGCGTTGACCACCACTTAAAGAAGCGAGGGGGGTATCCATTCCGAGAACCGAAATACCTAACCCTTCTGCTAAATCATCGATCAATGTATCCATTTGGTAGAAATTTCCTTGATCCAATTGATTTTGCAATTCGCCCGCTTTTTCTAAAAGCTTATCGTCGAGGCTTTCGCCATAAGAAGTATAAAGATCGGCAATCTGTTGCTCTTTTTCGAAGTCTTCTGCAAAGGCAGAGCGCAAAAAATCACGGATCGATTGCGTTTCATCAACATTGACGTATTGATCCAAATAGCCCATTTTCAAATTTTTCGGAAATTGGACGAAGCCATCATCGGGGAGAATTTCTCCTGTAATGATTTTGATTAAAGTACTTTTGCCAGCGCCATTCCGTCCAATCAAACCGACTTTTTCACCACGGTTGATTTGAACGGAAACGTCTTCGTAAAGCAATTTGTCGCCAAATTGTTGGCTAATATTCGTTAATGTTAACATCATTTCCTCCATATAAAAAAGCTGTAAACAGTAGACGTTACAGCTAAGTAGATAATCTTACTGAATAAAAATCGCCAAAGAGCGATCAAAACGATCAGGAAAATCGATTGTTCCTGACCAATCAGGACCTAGCATACCATTGCTGCTTCCCATCTGTCAATTTTCATGAAAGAATACTGAAAAAAATCTTGATGTTCGAGGGAAAACTTTTGACCATTACTGACCAACGTTGTATAATAGAAGAGTAGAAAAAAGGATACTGCTTGCAGCGTACTTTTTTCTGACTACCATTTTGGGAGGGAAAAGTATGAACCCAGAAAAAATGACGACTACATTACAAAGTGCTATCGCTGAAGCCCAGCAGATTGCCATGACCCGTCACCATCAAGAAATTGATATTCCGCATTTATGGAAGATTTTATTGCAAGCCAATCAATTCGGCCGCAATTTTTACACGGACACAGGTCTCGATGTCGATGCTTTTGAAAAAGAAGTCGACCGACTATTAGATGAACTGCCTTCGGTTGAAGGAGGAAATGTTCGTTATGGTCAATCTATGAGTCAAAATCTGTTTCATCTTTTGTCTGAGGCAGATCAATTAAAAAATGAATTTCAAGACGAGTATCTTTCCACAGAAATCGTCCTTTATGCGTTGATGAAATTGAAAAATCATCCATTGACGGTGTATTTAAAGAAACAAGGAATCACTGCGAAAGAAATCAAGCAAACGATCGAAACATTAAGAGGAGGGGATCGTGTGACCTCACAAAATCAAGAAGAACAATACAAAGCATTAGAAAAATACGGCGTTGACCTGGTGCAACAAGTCCGCAGCGGAAAAATGGACCCAATTATCGGACGAGACGAAGAAATTCGCGATGTGATTCGCATCCTTTCTCGGAAGACAAAAAACAATCCCGTTTTGATTGGTGAACCAGGGGTTGGTAAAACAGCCATCGTTGAAGGATTGGCACAACGGATCGTGCGAAAAGACGTCCCAGAAAACCTAAAAGACAAAACGATCTTTTCTCTGGATATGGGTGCCTTGATCGCAGGTGCTAAATTCAGAGGTGAATTTGAAGAGCGTTTGAAAGCTGTCTTACAAGAAGTGAAAAAAGCCGATGGACGGATCATTCTCTTTATTGATGAGATCCACAATATTGTAGGTGCTGGTAAGACGGAAGGCAGCATGGATGCTGGAAACTTACTAAAACCAATGCTGGCACGGGGAGAATTGCATACGATTGGCGCAACCACCCTTGATGAATACCGTCAATACATGGAAAAGGATAAAGCTTTGGAACGTCGTTTCCAAAAAGTGCTGGTACAGGAACCAACCGTTCAAGACACGATTTCGATTTTACGTGGCTTGAAAGAACGGTTCGAGATCCATCATGGCGTCAACATCCATGACAACGCGCTTGTTGCTGCGGCGACCTTATCTGATCGGTATATCACGGACCGCTTTTTACCAGATAAAGCCATTGACTTGATCGATGAGGCGAGTGCCACAATTCGGGTGGAAATGAATTCGATGCCTACTGAGCTCGACCAAGTTACCCGTCGTTTGATGCAACTTGAGATCGAAGAAGCCGCATTGAAAAAGGAATCCGATGATGCATCGAAAAAACGCTTAGGCATTTTACAAGAAGAATTGGCGGAATTGCGTGAAGAAGTCAATACCATGAAAATGCAGTGGGAAACGGAAAAAGAAGAAGTCAATGCAGTTTCCAACAAACGGGCAGAGATCGATAAAGCCAAGCATGAGTTGGAAGATGCTGAAAATAACTATGATTTGGAACGGGCAGCTGTTCTTCGTCATGGGACGATTCCACAACTGGAAAAAGAACTAGCTGAACTGGAAGAAAAAAATCAAGATGAAGGCATTCGGATGGTCCAAGAATCAGTGACCGAAAATGAGATTGCCCTAGTCGTTGGACGTTTGACAGGGATTCCTGTTGCGAAATTAGTGGAAGGCGAACGGGAAAAACTGTTGAAATTAAATGAGACCTTGCATCAACGAGTGATCGGACAAGACGAAGCCGTCGATGCCGTCAGTGATGCCGTCATTCGTTCACGAGCTGGCCTGCAAGATCCAAATCGACCATTAGGTTCCTTCTTGTTCTTAGGTCCGACCGGCGTCGGTAAGACCGAATTAGCGAAAGCGTTGGCGGTCAACCTCTTTGATTCAGAAGAGCATATGGTTCGGATCGATATGAGCGAATACATGGAAAAACATTCGGTGTCTCGCTTAGTCGGTGCCCCTCCAGGCTATGTAGGATTTGAAGAAGGTGGACAATTGACTGAAGCTGTTCGACGCAATCCATACACGATCGTCTTATTGGATGAGATCGAAAAAGCCCATCCTGATGTTTTCAATATCTTATTACAAGTGCTTGATGATGGCCGTTTGACAGATTCAAAAGGGCGAGTCGTTGATTTCAAAAATACAGTCTTGATCATGACTAGCAATATCGGCTCTCAAGTCTTGCTAGCTGGCGTGACCGCAGAAGGGACGATCCCAGAAAACGTTGCTGAAAATGTCCGTAATCTCTTGAGAGGGCATTTTAAACCAGAATTCTTAAATCGGATCGATGACACGATTTTGTTCACACCGCTTAGTCTAAACGATGTGACAGGCATCGTCGACAAGATCATCGCACAGCTGTCACAACGACTGGAAGTCCAAGATATACTGTTGACGATCACTGAAGAAGCCAAACGCTGGATCGCTGAAAATGCTTATGAGCCAGCGTATGGTGCGCGACCTCTCCGTCGGTTTATCACGAGAGAAGTCGAAACCCCGTTGGCAAAAGAAATCGTTGCTGGCAGAGTCTTACCAAAGACCCAAGTCACGATCGAATTATTGAACGAACAGCTGGTTTTTGAAAATACGCCAATTACCGAGGAATAAAAAGATAAAAAATGGATAAATGCAAAACGATGGTTGCCGTTTCATTGGCAGCCGTCGTTTTTTTGCCGCTCAACATAAGACAAAAAAGTTCCCCTTGCTTGTTGTTTGGAGGAAATTCGCACTTCGATTATACTGTTCTTATGGAGTAGGAGAGGAATGAAAAGATGAATACTTTTTTTGAAACGTTGAATGAGCGAAAAGGGGAATTGCTGACAGCTGTCTTTGAGCATTTGTCATTGTCGATCATTGCGCTGCTGGTGGCGATCGTTATTGCTGTCCCGTTAGCCATTTGGCTGGTTAATCATAAACGGGCAGCGGAAGTCGGCCTACAAATAACGAGTGTGCTACAAACGATTCCATCACTGGCACTGTTAGGTTTATTGATTCCATTTGTGGGGATCGGAACGCCGCCTGCGTTGATCGCACTAGTTATTTATGCGTTATTGCCGATCTTTCAAAATACCTATATTGGCCTTTCGGAGATCGATCCATCAATCGAAGAAGCTGCGGCGGCATTTGGTATGTCTCGGATGCGCCGATTGATCAAAGTCGAATTGCCGATTGCCTTGCCTGTCATTATTTCGGGGATTCGCACGGCGTTGGTCTTGATCATCGGAACAGCGACTTTAGCCGCTCTGATTGGCGCTGGTGGGCTAGGTTCCTTTATTTTGTTGGGGATCGATCGGAATGCCCCTGAATTAACGTTGATCGGCGCGATCGGGTCTGCTTTACTGGCTATTATTTTCAGTACGTTGATCCGTTATCTACAACACCTGAAACCGCGCTATACCTTGATTACGCTGGCAGCGATCATCTTGCTGATTGGCGGCGTTTCTTTTTCACAGAGCGGATTTTTCGCGCCGAAAACCATTACCATAGCTGGGAAGTTAGGGTCTGAACCTGATATCTTGATCAACATGTACAAAGAATTGATAGAGCAAGAAGATCCTGATGCACAGGTTGAATTGGAACCTAACTTTGGGAAAACTTCTTTCTTATTCAGTGCTTTAGACAATGACCAAGTCGACATTTATCCAGAGTTTACTGGAACTGTGTTGGAGAGTTTAGTGGATGTACCGGAAAAAACCGCTAGTCAAAAACTTGACTCTGACGAAACCTATACCGAAGCAGTCAATCTGTTAAAGGATCAGTTTGAGATGACCTTGCTTCAGCCGATGGCGTATCAAAATACCTATGCGTTGGCTGTGAAAAAAGAATTTGCTGAGGAAAATGGACTAACCACGATCTCTGATTTGAAGAAAATCGAAAATCAAATCAAAGCCGGCTTTACCCTCGAATTCATTGATCGGACGGACGGTTATGCGGGCATCCAAGAACTCTATGGGCTAGATTTTCCAAGTGTCCAAAGTATGGAACCAGCATTGCGTTATCAAGCCATCAATAATGGCGACATCAATCTACTGGATGCCTATTCCACGGACAGTGAATTGCGTCAATATGGCTTAGTTATTCTAGAAGACGATCAAGAACTATTTCCACCTTATCAAGGAGCGCCTTTGATGAAAGAAGCCTTTGCCAAGGAACATCCAGAAGGCGTCCGTGCATTGGAAAAGCTGGCAGGTAAAATCACCGAAGAACAAATGAGTGAAATGAATTATCAGGTCAATGTCGAAGGAAAAAATCCAGCAGAAGTCGCGCGTACCTTCCTGATAGATGAAGGATTAATTAAGGAGGGACAAGAATGACACCAATTATTGAATTTAAAAACGTCAGTAAAAAGTTTGATCAAAAAATAGTGATCGATCAATTAGATCTGAGCATCAATAAAGGGGAAATCTTTGTTTTGGTCGGTCCTTCTGGGAGTGGGAAAACGACGACTTTGAAGATGATCAACGCGTTGTCAGAACCAACGGATGGCGATATTTACTTCAAAGAAAAACGAATCAAAGAATACAATATCCAAAAAATGCGTTGGCAAATGGGGTATGTTCTCCAACAAATCGCCCTGTTTCCGACAATGGATGTGAAGCAAAATATTGAAGTAATCCCAGAGATGTTAGGGTGGTCGAAAAAAGATCGCTCAGAAGCCGTGGATCGTTTGCTGACACAGGTCAAACTTGACCCAGAGCAATACCGCCATCGAATGCCTAAAGAGTTGTCAGGAGGAGAACAGCAGCGGATCGGGATTTTAAGAGCGTTAGCTGCTAACCCAGAAATTATTCTGATGGACGAGCCCTTTAGTGCTCTTGATCCAATTTCTCGAAATTCCTTACAGGAGTTAGTCCTCGATTTGCACCAAGAGCTTGGGACGACGATTATTTTTGTCACGCATAACATGAAAGAAGCGGTAAAACTAGGTACGCGCATTGCTGTCATGAATCAAGGGAAGATCGTCCAATGTGATACACCGGAAGTGATTGTCTCGCAACCAAAAACTGCTTTTGTGAAAAGTTTTTTTGAAGAGACCGGTGAAGACGAAGCAAAACTGGTCACTGCAGGGGATTTGATGCGGATGAACTTTTTCAGCGATGAAGTCAACCCAGTGGCTCCTCAAATCGCTGCATCTACTACTTTAAATGAGTTGTATACCTTATTTGCAACTCATGACACGGTAGTGATTGAAGAAGAGCAGAAACTCGTAGGGAGTCTAAGTCGAAAAGATGTGTTTGCTTTCTTGAGTCGTGATCGAACGTAAAAGGTTCTTTATGGCCACTAGAAATGTCATATTTTTTTAAAAATCGATGATTTCTCTTGCTCAATGTAAAAATTCCACGTAAGATTGAGGAAGATATCTTTTGTCAGAATGCCAGAAACGAGCTTTGATAATGACAAAAGATGCAGTAAAGGAGCGAAAGAGCAGCTATGGTAAAAATCCTAAAAGAGAATTGGTTACTGCTTTTCTTTATCGTCGCCGTGGTTCTCATCCGTTTGTTTGTCCTGACGCCAGTTCAAGTCAGTGGCCATTCTATGGATCCAACTTTGGCCGATAAGCAGCGTTTGATTGCATCAAAAATTTCTTCATATGACCGCCAAGACATCGTGATATGTGTTGAACCAGATGATCCAAGCAAAATCGCTGTCAAGCGGCTGATTGGTTTACCCGGTGATACCATTGAAATGAAAGATGATGTCCTAACAATCAATGGAGAAGTATACGAAGAACCCTATTTAGATGATTTTAAAGAGAAATTTGCGGACGATCAATTACAAGACGAATATTCTTATCGCGAAATGTTTCAGCAAATCGCCGCTGGTGCCGAACACTTTACCGATGATTTCACGGTAACGGTTCCTGAAGGCAGCTATTTTGTGATGGGAGACAATCGTTTGATCTCTCGGGACAGTCGCAGTTTCGGGGTTGTAACAGAAGATCAAATGGAAGGGAAAGTGCTGCTGCGTTTTTGGCCTTTGAATCAAATCAAACTTTTCTAGTCACAAAAAAACATTCTTGCTAATGCAGCGAAAACGCCGCAACTGGCAAGAATGTTTTTTTAGATGACCCAAGCGACAAATGCAACCATTGAAAAGAACATCGTCCAAACCGCAATAATAGCTGATGCGATAAAAATAATCTTGATTGATAAAGGTTGGACAAATTTTCGGGCATCTTTAGAGAACGCATAGGTGATCGATGAAAAAATCAAGCAGCATAAAATAAAAAACACTGTTAGAACCATAAGCCTCTCCTTTACTGACGCAATGTCAAATGAATAATGTAATTATAACAGACCATGGTTTTTTGGGGAAATAAAAATGATTAAACGAGGGAATTTTCTTGTAGTTGTAACCGTTCTATAGGGAAGTGTAAGGAAGGTCGAACCTTGTTAGACAGCGAATCCATAAAAATAAGATGTGTTATTTAAGTATTTTTATTAATTTTTCTTTATCAATAAAAGAACAAAAGAAAAAAGCTTGTTGAAAAACGATGGTTTCAACAAGCTTTTAAAGGTTGGTTATGATAATTTTTTAATCCGATAACTTTCAAAGTAATCAGGTTTGCCTCGTCCTTGAACATACGCGATCACGCCCATCAAAGCAGCACCAATCGTGTTGGTTAGTAAATCGCCCATCGTATCCATCAATGCTTCACGACCAATAAACGGGGTGCCATCTAAGGTTGCATAACGTTGGAGATTCATTCCACCAACAGAGTCGCAGATGAATTCCCAAAACTCCCAGAAAACACCACACAAGCCAGCAAAAGCAAAGCCCATCAGTAAAAATAACCAAGGCGAAACTTTTGAAACGGGCACTTCTTTTAGTAAGAGACAGATCAATCCATAGCCTACAGCCGTCAAGACCATTGGGCTTACCGCATGCAGAATTTTATCCCAGAAAGCAATGGTTTCGATCAAATGTAAGATCGTCCCCATGAATACGGAGATCAGCAAGAAAAACCAATAAAAGTAGACGGTGGCATTTGGTAGCTGGATTTTTAAGAACTTTTTACTCATTTCTGGGACAAAGATCAATAAAATCCCAAGTAAGGCTTGACCCAAGAAAATCAGTCCTTGTATTTGCGGATAGACGCCACGGAGAAATTCCCACAAAGAAAAACAAAACACGAGAATACCGAAAATAGTGAATACCTTTTGCAGTCGCTGATAATTTTGCCCCATTTAGTTGTCCTCCGAAAGATAGTCTGCTAAGCCAGCTAAAAGGGCTGCTTCAGAGGAATAAATCTCACCGTTTAGCTTGATCAAACCCACCGTATAAAGATTGACATAGTGGAACTGATTTTCCGCAACGGTTTGTAATGCTGCCAGCTTTTGCTGATTGTCGGCACCTTGTTGGCGACTATCCGTATAAAGCCCTAAAACAGGAATACCTTTTGCATAAGCCACCCCGATCTCAGAGGCAACCCCAGCATCGATGGTTAAACCATCCAGCAATGCAATCATCAAATCACTTTCTAGTACTTTTTCGGTATCTGCCAACGCGATCATTTTGCTATCCGCGTAGGCGGACTTATCATTGATCGCGGCATTTTCTTGAGGTAAATAAATCTCCAGCTGCGGATACTGCTGACGAATCGACGCAACAAGTTCGGCGTTGTAGCGAAGGTCACTAGCAGCAAACAGGGGAGCAGCAAAATATAGTTTCATTCAAAAACACTCCTTAATCATTCATAGTTGTACGTTTTGTTGATTCGTTGTTTAGAAATAATCACTGAAATAGGCTTCCATATCAGGGATGATCGATTCTAGTAATGCCAGTGTTTCTGAATCGGTATTTAGCCGTTCCACACGCTCTAAGTAAGCTGGACGGCGGTAATTCATCAACAGACAAGACAATGTCTGAATATCCAGCTGGACCGCTTTTCCGATGGCTTCTCTTGAAACCACGATCTCCCCGTGATTGTATTGGACACCGAAGATTCCGTTGTTCCAATCGGCAACTGGGTCAGAAACAACAAAGTGAAAGGGTGTTTGAAAGGCTTCAAATGGGAAGTTTTTCAAAAACTGTTCAACATCGACGATCCGCGCCATGTAATAAGGCTCAATGGTTTCTTTGATTTGGCTATCATCCAGGTAGAAGGACAGGGGTTCATTTGAATAAATGTCTCCTTTGACCCAATAGACCATTGAGAAATGAGCAGAGATAAAATTCCAAAGACCATTGCGGGCTTCTTGATTTAAGTAGAACATTTCCTTTACATGGAAGACTTCTTCGGCTACCCAATAAAAAAGTACACCAGTCGGATGACCACTGGCATTGTAATAGACAGCCGCGGTGCGCTCTTCTTCATTTTCATAGCGCCAATACTCTTCCCAGTGAAAAGAGGTCCGCTGCAAGGCGCCATGGTTTTCCCGGGAGAATTGGTTATAGACAGTAAAGACATCAGGGTCATCTACTTCTTTGCGCTCTACGATCCCAGGGACTTCTTTGGTTTTCGGAAGCTGGGTATCACGAATTTTGAAGGTCAGCTTGTCGGACATGATCTCCCAGCCTTTGCGACGATAGTAGGGCACATTATATGGATAAAGGTAGGAGATCCATTGCTGATCTTCCCGCATGGTTTCTAAGGCAAGCTTGATCAAGTCTTTCATCAGGCCATGTCCGGCATATTCAGGGTAGGTCCCAACACCGGTCACTCCGCCCATTTTGATCAATTTGCCGTGTATATTGACTTCACAAGGATAAACGGCGATTTGCGAGATCAACTTGTCTTCATTGAACCAGCCAAAGACCTTGGAAAGCTCTAAGATCGGGCGCTTAGATTTAATCATTTCCCGTTTGCTCTCATAGCCGCTTTCTTCAATATCCGATTCAGTGATCTGAAAAACGTAGCTTAACAGTTCATTGAACTGATCAACGTCTTTTTCATCCACCGCTCGAATATGTAGATTTTGATGAAAATTATTGTCCATTCTTTCAACTCCAATTTATTTGCTAGCTCTAGTATAGCAAAACCTGAATGAATATGTCTAAATAACGGTTAAGAAAAATACTTTAACTATTGGCGTTTCGTTGGTATAATAGAAAAGCTGACTAAAAGAAATGAGGAACGTATCCATGAACATAGAAGAAATGAAAAAACGACAGGAGAAGATTCGTAATTTCTCCATTATCGCCCATATCGACCATGGGAAATCAACACTGGCGGACCGTATTTTGGAACAAACCCATACGGTGACGTCTCGGGAAATGCAAAACCAATTATTAGACTCCATGGATCTTGAACGTGAACGAGGAATCACGATCAAATTAAATGCCGTGGAACTTAACTATACCGCCAAAGATGGAGAAACCTACATCTTCCATTTGATCGACACCCCAGGGCACGTCGATTTCACCTATGAAGTTTCCCGCAGTTTGGCCGCTTGTGAAGGCGCCGTACTCGTCGTTGATGCGGCTCAAGGGATCGAAGCACAGACATTGGCAAACGTCTACTTGGCGTTAGACAATGATTTAGAGATCCTACCAGTCATTAATAAAATAGACTTGCCAGCTGCCGATCCTGAGCGGGTACGAACAGAGATCGAAGATGTTATCGGAATCGATGCCAGTGAAGCTGTTTTAGCGAGTGCCAAAGCAGGTATTGGGATCGAAGACATTTTGGAACAAATCGTTGAGTATGTCCCAGCTCCAGCAGGTGATATTGAAGCACCGTTAAAAGCGTTGATCTTTGACTCCGTGTACGATTCCTATCGTGGGGTGGTCTTAAACGTCCGCATTATGGACGGGATGGTCAAACCTGGAGATAAAATCAAAATGATGAGCAATGGCAAGACCTTTGATGTCACGGAAGTCGGCGTCTTTTCACCCAAAGCCATTCAACGAGATGCGTTGATGGTGGGTGATGTTGGTTATATCACTGCTGCCATCAAGACTGTTAAAGATACGCAAGTCGGAGATACGGTGACTTTAGCCAACAATCCAGCAGCCGAAGCATTGGAAGGCTACCGCCAAATGAATCCAATGGTTTATTGCGGATTGTACCCAATCGATACCTCACGCTACAACGACCTTCGAGAAGCATTGGAAAAATTACAACTGAATGATGCAGCATTGCAATTTGAGCCAGAAACCTCTCAAGCGTTAGGATTTGGGTTCCGATGCGGCTTCTTAGGCCTATTACACATGGATGTCGTGCAAGAACGGCTAGAACGTGAATTTAACCTTGAGCTGATTACGACTGCACCATCCGTAATCTATCATGTCAACAAGACAGATGGCTCAATGGTCGTCGTTGATAACCCAGCAGAATTTCCTGAACCAGTCACGATCGACAACGTGCAAGAACCTTACGTCAAAGCACAAATCATGGTCCCTAATGATTACGTCGGTGCTGTAATGGAATTGTCCCAACGCAAACGGGGAGACTTTGTCACGATGGATTACTTGGATGATTATCGAGTAAACGTCGTTTATGAGATCCCATTATCGGAAATCGTCTTTGATTTCTTTGATAAATTGAAATCCAGCACGAAAGGGTATGCATCACTCGATTACGAAATGTCTGGTTACCGCACTAGCAAGCTAGTGAAGATGGACATCTTGCTGAATACTGAAAAAGTCGATGCGTTAAGCTTTATCGTTCACCGTGACTTTGCTTATGAACGCGGCAAAGCCATCGTTGAAAAACTGAAGAAACTGATTCCACGACAACAATTCGAAGTGCCAATCCAAGCAGCCATCGGACAAAAAATCGTTGCCCGTTCCGACATCAAAGCCTTGCGTAAAAACGTATTGGCGAAATGTTATGGCGGTGACGTTTCTCGGAAACGCAAACTTTTGGAGAAACAAAAAGAAGGGAAGAAGCGGATGAAACAAATCGGCTCTGTCGAAGTACCGCAAGAAGCCTTCATGGCAGTTCTTAAGATGGATGAGGATGAACCGAAGAAGTAACTCGTTTCAATTTGAAAAGTCTAATAAAGCAATCTTTTCTTGTGTTAGAAAAAAGTGATTTAACCGTTTATAAAATTTAAACAGTTATACGGATTGTCACAGTTGAATAAAAGGACAAAAAAAAAATCTCTTGCTTGAGAATTTTTAGTTGTCAGTGTATGAAAGAGCATCTCATAAGGAGGTGCTTTTTTCATACCATTACATAAAAATGAATGAATCCATAGAGGAAAGCATTTAAAGAAAAGCAGATTATCCAATCGATCAACTCTGGAATATTTAGCGATGAAGAAAATTCTTTTCAAGCTGCTATTGAAAAAAGAAAATGGGTTGAGTGACCTATCTTAGCAGTGTGATAAAGTTTTGAGTATGATACAAATGTATAAGAGAAGTAGCTCAAAAAAAAGTCTCGGCTATTAACAGAGATAAAGAAATAGCAGCGTATTAATTACTTCTCTCTTGAAACACTATCAAAAAACTAAATTGAGATGCCACTTTTAAATGATCATCAAGAAAGCACGCTAGAAAAAGAGAAGAAGCTTTATTTCTTGACGGCGATCACCAAACCGTTCTACTATCAAATTGATAGCCCTCCGTATGATTCGATAATTAAATGAAGGGTGAGCAATCGACGCCAGCTCACTCAAATATCGTCAATGGAAAATTCAGAGAGTAACTAATTTTTTGGATGCAAAATCCGTATTGAAATGACATCGATCATCAGAGGGAAACAAACATGTTTTACGGGTATTTGAACTTTAAGAATGAAATGTTTCTGTAGTTGATCTAAGTAGCAGGCCGATAGATCAAGCTGTTTTACATCCACGAGTAAAAGAAAAGAGGAACGGAAATGAAGTAGGAAGTTACTGGTGCCACAGTGAATTTAGGCAGTCGAGTAGTGAAAGAATTTAGTCGTTTGGTCGATAAGAAAGAAATATTTGCTCTTGTGCATACACTGTCTCTATGAGCAATAGTCAGAGCTGCAGAAAAAGCAAGTGAATGACAACGCTATTTCTTATGAGTGGTGTCGAAAGATGTGAAGACGTAAATCAATTTCATTCGTAACGAAAAAGCCCACTGAGATGTCAGTATCTCAATGGGTTTTTTTGTTTTATAAAAATGGCTCAAGAAAAGATTTGTTTTCCGGTCGTTTGCTTTCCTCTAAACTTGCAATACTTGTTAATAGAGAGAACAGATTGATTTTCGCCATTTTTTCTTCGACAGTTACTTGCAATTCATTATACGCACCATCCAGTACTTCTTGTATATTTGCACCAACAATGCAGTCTGGATTCGTTTTAGGATCGACTTGAATGAGATTTGTGTTTCCATGAATACTTTTATATATATCAAGTAGACTAATATCTTTGGGGTCCTTTGCTAAATAGGGCTTTGGTTTCCCAGTAGTTGTTCGAATCAGTCCAGATTTTTTTAAGTTTGCCATTATTTTTCTGACATTTGCAGCATTAGTTTCTACACTTTGAGCAATCATCTCACTTGAGAGCATATTAGTATCTTTATAGATGACGATATAACACATAATATGAATTGCATCACTGAGTTGAATAGAATATTTCAAGTGAATTCAGTCCTTTTTAGATTTTCTTCTTGACTTATCTTAACATACTATTTATTATATAGGTGTATCTTATAATTGTACAGCTGAATGTACGAACTAAAAAGGAGTGTTTTATATGACATATTTAGTAACAGGAGCTACTGGTGGTTTTGGAGGATATGCACTTGAATTCTTGAAAGATTTAGTTTCTAAAGATCAGATCTATGCTTTGGTACGATCTGAAGAAAAAGCAGCTACACTAAAAGAGAAAGGCTACAATGTAAGAGTAGGGGATTATTCTGATATCAATTCGTTGAGTAACGCTTTTGACGGCATTGACCGCTTGCTTTTTGTGTCTGGCGCACCAGGCAATCGTCAAGAAGAACATGCTAATGTGGTTAAGGCAGCCAAAGACGCTGGTGTTCAGTATATTGCTTATACAAGTTTTGCTGATGCAGATCACTCAACAAGTGCATTAGCTGCTGATCACATCTTTACTGAAAAACAAATCAAAGAAGCGGGAATTGCGCATACATTTTTACGTAATAACTGGTATTTAGAAAATGAAATGCCGATTATTGGCGGTGCGTTAGCTAGTGGGAAATTCGTTTACGCAGCTAAAGAAGGCAAAACCGGCTGGGCTTTGAAGCGCGAATATGCTGAGGTTGCTGCAAAAGCACTAGCAGGAACAGAATACCCTGAAATCCTTGAATTATCGGGCAGCCCTATTACTTATGCTGAATTAGCAGCAGCTTTAAAAGAAGCAACAGGGAAGGAAATCGAAGTAGTTTCATCTGATGATCAAACCTTTGTAGATAGTTTGACAGCAGGCGGTTTACCACAACCTGTTGCAGAAATGTTCTTGTCTTTCCAACATGATATTAAAAATAATCAATTAGATGTGACATCTAGTGACTTTGAACAAGCTTTGGGTAAACCTTTGACGAGTCGCGTAGAAGCAATCAAAGAGTTGTTAAATTAGTCTTGCTATTTCCCGATTATCGAAAATAATCGGGAAATTTTTATAAAGAAGGTGTTGACGATGAACCATAGCGAAAAGAGGAAATGGCTGATTAACTATTTATTAGAGGAAAACAGTCACTTAAGTAAAATAGTAGATGCTAGCTCGGATGATCCGAAAGAACAAAATGATTTATTGCGAAGCTTATTAAATATAAGAGAAGCGCGACCTATTCATACGGACTTTATTGACATTCAAAATCAATTTCTTTTAGAAGAAAGAGCTGAAAATCAGATTTTTTCACTAAACGATGCGCAACAGTATACAAAAAACCTTTATCTCTGGCAAGGAGATATCACGAGGTTGGAAGTGGACGCCATCGTAAACGCTGCAAACGCACAGCTACTAGGATGTTTTGTTCCATTACACAGGTGCATCGACAATGCGATCCACTCTGCAGCAGGTATTCAATTAAGACTAGCATGCAAAGAAATCATGGACGCACAAGGTCATTTGGAAGAAACCGGCTATGCAAAAATCACCGACGGCTATAACTTGCCTGCAAAAAAAGTGATACATACTGTTGGGCCAATCATAAAAGATACCGTAACTAAAGAACACGTATCCTTATTGGCTGACTGTTATCGTCGCGTCTTGTTGCTTTGCGAAGAGTATCAATTGAAGAGCGTCGCTTTTTGTTGTATCTCAACAGGAGAATTTCGTTTTCCCAATGAGTTAGCTGCAGAGATCGCTATCAAAACAACGCAAGAATATGTAACGCGTGTTCATTCACCTATAAAAATTATTTTCAATGTGTTTAAAGACATTGATAAGGAGTTGTACTATGAAAAACTACAACAATTATCAGAAAGTTTATCAAAAGATAACTGAAGCAGAGGCAATCGTTATCGGTGCTGGATCAGGCCTTTCTGCTGCTGCCGGGTTAACCTATTCTGGTGAACGGTTCAAAAAATATTTCAGAGACTATATTGATCATTATCATTTAACCGATATGTATTCTGCCGGATTTTATCCCTTCGATTCATTAGAGACGTATTGGGGTTATTGGAGTAAACATGTTTTTCATAATCGATATCAGCCTGAGGCTTTGCCGCTATATAAAGAGCTTCTATCTTTGGTAGAAGAAAAAAATTACTTTGTCATTACTACTAATGTAGATCATCAGTTCCAAAAGACGGGCTTTGATAAGAGACGATTATTTTATACACAAGGTGATTATGGGTTATTTCAATGTTCACGTGCCTGCCATAACAAGACGTACGAGAATGAATCATTGATTATGCAAATGGTCCATCAGCAGAGTCAGTTCAAAATTCCCAAGCACCTCATACCATATTGCCCCAAATGTGGACAACCGATGCGGGTCAATTTACGGATAGATCAATTTTTTGTACAAGATGATGGTTGGGAAAGCGCAGCTAACCGATACAAAGAATTTCTAGAAAATTATTTAGGAACTAAAATCGTTTTTTGGGAGATCGGTATTGGTAACAACACGCCTTCCATTATAAAATATCCATTCCAAGAAATGACGAGGGCAACGAATCAGTCGACCTATATCGTATATAACCAACAAGTACAACGCATACCAGATGAACTCATGGATAAAACGATTATTCTACAAGGAAATATAGTTGAAACGATCAGAGAAATCGATCATTTTAGATAGGAGCGCATTCATGGACCATTCAAAAATGAAGACAGAAGATTATTTGAATTATTTAAAAAATGAGATTCATTCTGCCGTGTTCGCCACAGTAGACGAAAACGGAAATCCGGTCACCAGAGTAATCGATATTATGTTGGTAAAAGAAACGAAGCTGTATTTTTTGACTGCAATATCCAAGCCGTTTTATAAACAGCTCAAAATGAACCCGGTCGTTTCCATCACAGGTATAGAAGGAGAAACATCAATGGAATCGTTTTCTATTACCTTACAAGGGAGAGTAAATGAAATAGGCTCTACCTATTTAGATGAAATTTTTGAGAAAAATCCTTACATGGCAAAAATATACCCCTCTGTAGAAGACCGAAATGTTTTACGAGTCTTTGAAATTTATAAAGGCGTTATGTCAATCTTTGATTTAAGCAAAAAGCCTATCTATCAAAACGTTAAATCTTTCGGATAACTCAAAGCAAAAGGAGACAATCACATGGCAAATAAAGTATCAGAAGAGGAAATGAACGAAGAAGAGTGGTTAAGCTGGTATAAGAAGCAGGAATTACCACAATATCCAAAACCAGCATTTACTGTTGACAATTTGATATTCAATGTCACGTCGGATGCAGTATACATTTTACTTGTCAAAAGAAAAAATCATCCTTTCAAAGGAAGGTTCGCTTTGCCAGGTGGCTTCGTTAACGAAGGAGAAAATATCATTAAGGCCGCCATCAGAGAGTTAAAGGAAGAAACGGGCGTGGAAGTGCAGGAAGTTTCTTTATTAGGTGTATATGGAGATAAAAATCGGGATCCCCGTGGATGGACTATTTCTGCTGTCTATATAACTGTTCTACAGCAGATGAAGACTCTTTATGCAGGAGATGATGCTTCTGAGGCTTTTTGGTATAGGGTTGATAAGGATAAAGTACTCTATCAAGATGTTACGTCAAAAGAACGATCCTCTACGGAGAACTGGGAATCTCTTTTTGCTTTTGATCATGCGCAAATCATCCATGATGGATTTAAGTGGTTGAACGACAAATTAAGGCAAAGAGGCCTTTAACAAGTAGAAGCGATGTGGCTTAATTTTTTTCGAGTGGGGATAATTATTTATATGATACAATTGATTGATCGCCGGGCGACTTTTGCCATCTCTTTCCTGATATCCTCTAAAAACCATGGATAGTCAGTTTGGTTCCGATGTAATGAACTACTTCTGAGGATTTGTCAGACTTAAAAGATGATGGCTTCAAATCCTCACTTCTTTCTCTTAGTAATAGTCAGCTTTGTTATAATCCTGTTTTACACAAAAGTAGTTGATTTATCTAGGAATAAGGTGGGTTAGACATAACTGGAATTGATAAGGAGGATCTGAACGAATAATCTACTTTGACGAATCTCCTCTAGAAGAATAGAATGAAAGTACCTTCGTGAGAAGGTGTTTTTTTTATAGTAAAAAATGACCAAAAGAACTTAAATTATTTATTTTTATATGATTTCAATCTAATGATAGTTGGCTAAGTGATAGAGCTTTGGTTTCATAAAGAAAATCACACGATTTTGATTGGCAAAAGATAGGAGATGTTTTGTGCATGAAGGCATTGTACTTTAAAGAATTTGGCGATTCAGATGTGTTAACTTATGGTGAATTGCCTGATCCAGTCATTCAAGAAAATGAGCTAATGATAGAAATGATGTATATTGGGTTAAATTATGCAGATATTTATCGAAGAAAGGGAAGCTATCATATTGAATCCCGAGACCCTATTATTAATGGCTATGAAGGTGTAGGAAGGATTGTTCAAAAAGGAAGATCAGTCTCTAAGTTTCAGCTAGGGGAAACGATTCTTTTTGTGGATGTTCCTTTTGCCAACGCAGAATTGGTGGCTGTTCCTGAGGAAAATGCCATCCGTATTCCATCTGGTATACCACCTAAATTAGCAGCCAGTATTGGTCTGCAAGGGTTGACAGCTGATTTTTTAGCTCATGATCTTGGCAATAATGTGAATAATAGTAAGGTCTTCGTCCATGGGATAAGTGGTGGTGTCGGACAAATTTTATCGCAACTATTAACCGCAGATGGTCTAGAAGTTTATGGCGTCACTTCTACGGAAGAAAAGCGACAACTGGCTTTAGACCAAGGAGCAAAACATGTCTTTTTAAGAAATACAGAATGGCAAGAAACCTATATTTCTTTCTTTGATACCGTTTATGATGGCATTGGGCATACATTAGCCGAAAGTGTCGACTTGCTCAGAAATAGAGGGAAGGTTATCTTTTTTGGCATGGCCGGCGGAAATCCGCCAGCGATCGACTTTATTCCCTTGTTATCAAAATCAAAAAGTATTTTGACAGGAGATCTGTGGGATTACTTGACAAGTTATCAAGAGCGGGAGAGAAGAAGCACCCGACTGTTTACTTACTTTAGCAAGGATCAAATGAAAATCAGTCAACCAACCATTTTTTCCTTAGTTGACGGAAAAGCTGCCCATGATTATTTAGAATCTGGAAAAAGTGTCGGGAAAATTTTGCTGCAACCATAAGAAAGTAAAAAAAGCTAAATGACTTTATCAGAAAAGATACACCGAATGTTTGCTAATTCACTAAATTATCTTTTTATATAATCGATACTTCTCTTATTATAAATCATTAAGGATAAAAATAAGTATAAAATGAGTAGAATATTGCAAGAATCTAATGTTTTCTATTTCTTCAGTGAGAATCAGATAAAACTTTGTGATAAACAGTACATTTAATTTGAAAATATTTAATTACAGCAGTAAGATAAATATATCAAATACTTAAGGAGTGATATCTATGACAAACTATGAAGAAAAGGAAGCAAAAGCATTGGTAAAGATTGCCGAGGTTCTTGATAAGTTAGATGAGAATTTAGCTGAATTAGACACACTAGATGCTGACGCAAAAAAACATAGTATGAAGAAATGGATCGTTGAGAAAAAAGCGATTCACGAAATCAAAAAGATCGCACACGAAGCCGGTAAGTATGAAAAGTACGATGAAAAAGCACTACAAAAAGAAATTAATGAAGTTGAGAAGTATATGTAATTGAAGAAAAATAAGAAATTGTCTTCATTATTCAGCAATTGAAATCTGAATTGATAAAAGCCAGATTTTAATTGAAGATTTAGAATTGACGATGATCTCACTAAGCCCATGCTCTTATGAGTGTGGGCTTGTTTGCTGTACATATGATTAAACACGACAAGCTGAATAGGCATAAAAGATCATGTTCTACAACGACAAGATAAAACCTTAGTTAAAGGGAGACGAGGAAAAATCAAAAAACACAAAGAAAGTCTGTTTTTTCGTTTTTTTCATCGACTTTCTCTATTTCTTTAGACAAGCTTTTCGCTTATTCTAAATTTATGAGCGGTATCAAAGTAAACAGTTAACAAAACGTTTAGACCATTTGAAAATATCTTTGCAGAAAATAGTGACGAGAGATTTATGGCTGATAAGCAATTCGATTGCCTTTTACAACATAGTAGAAAGTTCTTTATTGAAGATAAAATAATAAACTATATAGATGAAACGGGTGATTACATGGAAACAACATTTTTCATTTCTAAAAATACTTCTGTCACGTCAAAACAGCTGGAAAATGAAGTGATTGGGCATGCTTGCGAGATATTGCAGCGTGACATTTTAACCGTTGTGGCAGACACAAAGAAGGCAAATGAAATTGAATTGGTTTTACTTGATGAAAAAAATGAAACGGATGCTTTTCATATACTTTTCGTATCGCCAGATAAAGTAAAAGTGTGTGCTAAAACACCGTTAGGATTAATGTATGGGGTTCTTGAAATCTCTCATAAAATTTTAGGTGTTCAACCCTTTTGGTATTTCATGGAGATTCCCCCAATAAAAAAGCCATTTATTGAATGGACAGGTTTTGACTTAACATTGCCTGATTTTGCAACGGACTATCGGGGCTGGTTCGTTAATGATGAGTTGCTGCTGGATCAATGGGAAGATAATGGTTCAAATGAATATGTATGGGAACGTATTTATGAAACATTGTTACGTTTAGGCGGAAATGTCATCATCCCTGGAACAGATAAGAACAGTCATAGACATCGAGAAAGTGCGCAAGCGATGGGGTTGATCTATACACATCATCATGCCGAGCCACTAGGCGCTGAGATGTTTGCTAGAAGGTATCCCAGTTTGAAGGCTTCATACGAGGAACATTTTGTGTTGTTTCAGGAATTATGGAAAAAAGCCTTACACGAGCAAAAAGGTACCAAGGTTATTTACACACTCGGTTTTCGTGGACAAGGGGATTGTCCTTTTTGGTCAGAAGATCTTGATCGTCAGTGGTCTGCAGCGGAAAAAGCAGCAGTGATCAACGAAATCGTCCATCTACAATATCATATGGTTAAAGAAGTCGATCCTCATGCAGTATGCTCGATGAACATTTATGGGGAGATGACGGAATTATTTAATCTTGGCTTACTTGAGCTTCCAGATGATGTGATTGAGATTTGGGCGGATAATGGTTATGGCAAAATGGTTTCTCGTAGACAAGGGAATCACGATCCACGAGATGAGGTGTTAACAAACACACCAA
Organism: Enterococcus sp. CR-Ec1; assembly: GCF_002850555.1. Classification (NCBI taxonomy): domain Bacteria; kingdom Bacillati; phylum Bacillota; class Bacilli; order Lactobacillales; family Enterococcaceae; genus Enterococcus; species Enterococcus sp. CR-Ec1. The sequence continues at coordinate 1,928,826 of NZ_CP025223.1, read as the reverse complement.
AACCAAATCAATCAAGAGGAATCTATTATCACGTTGCCTTTCATGATTTACAAGCATCTAATTTCTTGACGATCTTGCCTAATAGCCCAGAATTTGTTTCTAGAGAGTTAATGGCGGTTAGAGAAGTCAAGATGGATAAGTTTGTCTTAGTTAATACAGGTAACATAAAACCGCATATTTTGTTCTTACAAGAAATAGCGAATTTCTGGCGAGCAGATTATCAGTTACGAACCAATCAAGAGATAATTTTAGAGCATGTAACACAATACTATCAAAATCAGCAAGAAGAGATCCAAGCTGTCTACGAAGCTTACTTTGAAGCGGTTATCCGATATGGAACATATGAGGATCAAACCGCTGGGGATGAGTTTGCCTGTTATTTGATTCGAAAAATTATTCAATCCTGGCTCAAGCAAGAAACAAAAATTCCGAGGTTAGAATGGTTGACGGGTGATCGGAAAATCAAGGAGCAAGTCACAGAAATTTTCTCTATGGTAGGAGAAAAGATAGTAGCCTGGGAGAATCTATTGCTGAGATGCCAGCAGATTACATTATCCCTTCAGGATAAAAATCCGGAAAATGCTCGCTTTTTTAATGATATTTACCTCTCAGTAGCCGTTCAATGCAAAACATTAAAAGCACTGCTCCGTTTGTTAGACGCTTATCAGATGATTGATCGGGAAGAAATGGTTTTTGTATTTGTAAAAGTTTTCGATGCGTTAGAAGAAATCCATCAACTAATTCAAATACTGAAAGAAAATCCAAGTGATACATGGTATGATTTTTATGAAAACGATGGCTATACCAACCTAACATTGACAAAAGAGATGATTAAAAGCCTGTTGTCTTACATTCGCATCATTGGCGATGGTCCAGATCAAGACCAGTGGGAGAGAAAATATATTATGGACTCCACTGAATCAAGAGTTATGTTGCTTTCAAATACTAAAAAAGCGTTGACGGATGAAAAGTTAGCAAGAAAAATCAGAGTAAGTTTTAGAAAAGTTCGTAAATAATATTAATTTGAGATGAAACGCCATTCAAAAGTTAGACTTAATATCTTACTTTTGAATGGCGTTTCATCTAGTATGCAGTTTTTTATTAGAATTCATTAGGCGTGTTGGCCAATTCTAGCACCATATTATACCAAGCAACACCTGCATGTTGTGATTCTGACAGTCCTTCTAGTTGATAGCCATGCTTTTTGTAATATGTAACCAATGATTCTAAACAAGTTAAGGTGATTCCTTTTCTGTTTTGAAGACGACATTTTTCTTCAAGGGCTGACAGTAGTTTGTTACCAATTTGGCAGTTTCTATAATCAGGAGCGACAGCTAAGCTAAGAATACTTTGGTAGCCACCAAAAGGCTGATTAGGACGAGTACTTTCAAAAAGATTGTCAGAGAGATAACGTTTAGAAATAATGGGTCCTACAACGTAGCCGATCGGATAATCCTTTTCATTTACTGCAACAATAAAACTGTCACTTATTGTAAGTATACGATCCATCATCGCAGATTTGGATGCTGCTTCATCCGCTGTAAATCCTGCATTTTCAATCTGCATGATTTGATCAATATCATCTTCTTTTGGTGGTCTGAAAAAAACGTTCATTCAATCACTCCTATACTATTTAGGAATAGTTTATCATATAATGATCCTTTTAAAATCCATCTTACGCGCTTCTATTTTATTTTTGCTTGTCTAACGTTTTTTAACATAAATGCGTTGACTTTTTCGCCACATATTTGAGGAAAATCGAAAGATAAATGGAAAAGTCGTTAATAAATTATTGTTTACAACTTTCTTTCAAACTCTTTAATAAGCCTTAGAAATTTTATATGGAAAGATAATTAAAAAAAAGATTGGAGAGCCTTAGTGGTAAATCAACTTTATGATTTATTCAAAAATGAAGCTTTCTTCTTGTACCAGGAGTAATGCCATATGTTTCTTTAAATTTTTGGTAAAAGAAATTAATATTCTCAAATACGACTTGTTGCGAAATATCAACGATATCCATGTCAGTTGAAAGTAAAAAACGATCAGCTGCCAAGATACGTTGATTGATTACAAGTTTTTTGTAAGAATAGCCGGTGTGTTTTTTTAAAAGATTGGACAGATAATTAGGATTAAGGTTGAATTGTTTCGATAATTCTGTCAAAGTCACATTTGCATAATTTTTCTCAATGTATTTCAAAATTGGAACAATCGGGCTCTTTCGATATCGATCAGAACGATCCGTATAAGAGTCTTGATAGATATTCACAAGATCCGAAATGATCAAACTCAACAACCCTTCACAAATGTCGGTATATGCTGTTGAACGATCGAACCATTCGCATAACAACTCTTTAAAAAAGAACTGTAAACGTGTCCTTGTTTCTGAAGCAAAATGAATAAATCGATCATGTTTCATTCCATGAGTGATGGCTTCAATAAAAAATGAAGTCAAAACGCTGTCCGAGGAAAAACGGTTGAAGAAATTTGCAGTTAAATAGTACTTGGGAATAATCAAATTAATGAGAATATCATTTTCGCCAAGCGGTTCAATCTTGTGAACAGTGTTTGCATCCATCAGCAAAATTTGCCCTTCATACAGAAAATGTGGCTCATTGTTAATGATCTGCTGACATTTTCCAGCATACATATAATTAAACTCGATCCAATCATGGCAGTGAATCGGATAATTTTGAAAACGAGAATGCCGTTTTATAAAAAAAGGCTGTTCATGCGTAATCATCTGTGAATTTGTCAGTTACATGCAAAGAACTTCTTGACCATTGACAACTACTTTTTTATAGTCGGAATAATCAGGTTTCAAATTTCCGTTTCGATACGCCTTTTCATGATTAGAAACCTTACGGATCAGCCTGTCTAGGGATAAATGGTCCATCGTTGCGCTCCTTTTTTATCGATTTTAACAATCAAGAATCAAGTAGTCAAATCTTTGTTTTTGTCAAAAACAAGTCAGGAATTGATATTCGCTTTCGCTAAAGAGTCTGTTATATTGATAACAAGTTGAAATTGAAGGCGCTATCAAATCAACAATAAATGATTGGAAGGAAATATTATGAAAGAAAAAATCACAGGTCATTTCGATAAATTAAGTCCTTTTTTTGACAAATTAGGCAACAATGCTTATTTAAAATCGATCTCCGGGGCGATGATGGGGACACTAGGTCCTATTTTGATCGGCTCGATCGCTGTTTTACTTCTAGTATTACCTAATAGTCTTCCAGCACTTTCATTTTTAGCTGGTTTCGCAAATGTTTTTAGCAAACTAAATCAAATAACTATTGGCTCGATGGCTGTTTATGTCGTGGTATTAATGGCTTATCATTTAGTGAAAAATCTACGTCCGACAGAAGATGGTATTTCTGCTGCTATTATCGCATTGCTTAGTTTCTTTATCATTACCCCTCTAGGTACAACGACGGATGAAGTCAGCGCAATTCCAGCTACTTGGCTAAGTGCACAAGGAGTATTTTCCGCAATGATCGTTGGTTTGGTAAGTGGAAGGGTATATATTTGGCTGAAAGACAAAGGTTGGACAATCAAAATGCCAGCAGGTGTACCTCCTATGGTAACAAAAGTGTTTGAATCAATTTTACCTACGATTCTTATCAGTGTGCTCTTCATTGTACTAAATTCACTCTTTGAAGCAACCAGCTTCGGCAACATGCATCAGTTTGTTTACAGTATCATACAAGAACCGCTTCAAGGGATCGGAGGATCAATCAGTGCAGTCATTCTGATCTCACTGATTCAACAGGTTTTGTGGTTTTTCGGTATTCATGGAACAAATGTCGTTATGCCGATCGTTCAAGCCCTGTGGATGGCAATGGACGTCGAGAACTTAAACGCTGTTGCGGCAGGCCAAACACCGCCAAACATTACTGGCTATGCATTCTTTATGATCATAACTTGGAGCGGTATGGGCTTAGGATTAGCATTATTAATGCTGCGAGCGAAAAGCAAGCAGTATCGAGAAACAGGGAAAGTCGCAATTGTTCCAGCTCTTTTCGGAATCACTGAACCATTGATTTTTGGTACGCCTTTGGTATTAAACTTTAAATTAGCGGTACCATTCATTACCAATAATAGCATTGCTTTAATTTTAGCTTATGTTTTAACACATTTTGGATTTGTCGCTCGTTTTACTGGTGTTACTGCCATTTTCGGTTTACCAATTGGGTTCCATGCTGCTGTTCAAGGGAAACTGTCGATTATCATCTTACAGTTGTTCATTCAACTGATTTTGTCCCCAATACTATGGTATCCGTGGTTTCGAAATCTGGATAAAGAAACCTATCAATTGGAACAAGCCGCATTGAAGGAGCAAGTGTAAACCCGAAAAAGAAAGCGGCTAGTGTCGCTTTCTTTTTTCTATGTGGCAATACAAAGAGAAAAGAGGAGCACAATGAAGTATACCAATCCGGTTATCAAAGGATTTCATCCTGATCCGAGTATTTGTTTCGATGGAAAATCCTACTATTTAGTCTGTTCAAGTTTCGAATATTTTCCTTGTCTGCCGATTTTTAAAAGCCAGGATCTACTCAATTGGCAATTTAAACAGTATGCGATTGATTGTCCAGATCATATCAATCTGAAAGAAATCAGCAACTCGATGGGACTTTTTGCCCCAACGATCCGCTTCTTTGAGGAAACATATTTTCTGGTATGTACAAATGTCTCTCAAGGGAATTTCATCTGCCATACGAAAAACCTTGACCATGGCTGGTCTGATCCAATCTGGATCAATTGTCCTTTTGGGATCGATCCCTCGCTTTCATTTATTGATGGCCGATTTTTCTTCCAACTTGCTGCATCAATGAAAGGGAAAAACAGCATTCTACAATTTGAAATCGATCCTTACAGCGGGAAAATGCTGACAGATCCGGTAGAAATCAGCCAAGGGTGCGGTGGACGCGACGCGGAAGCACCACATCTTTTCAAGAAAGACGAATGGTACTATCTTATATTGGCGGAAGGTGGCACAAGAGAAGGACATATGGTAACGATTCAAAGAAGTAAATCAATCAATGGTCCATATGAAGGAGCAAGTATGAATCCTATCCTCTCGAATAGAGATATCAAGTCGCCGCTTCAAGCCGTAGGGCATGCAGATTTCTTTCAAGATAAAGAAGGTTTTTGGTGGCTGACAGCTCTTGCGACTAGGCCCAAACGTCATTTTACCCTGCTTGGTCGTGAAACGATTCTATTACCTGTAGAGTGGATTGACGGTTGGCCAGTTGTCAACCAGACAGGGAACGCATCGGTTGAAGTTGAAACAGATCGTTTTTCAAAGAGCGTTAAGCAGCGGAATGAACCGGTACCTTTTCTCTGCAAGAAGTTGCAGAGTGTACGTTTGCCAATTGATTATACGTATGATACTGATTTGGTCATTGATAACTTACCGACCCGTTTAGGAACTTCTAAGGACGAGCCCATTGCCTTTTTGTCCTTAAGTCAAGCTGATACTGACTGCTGCTTTGAAACGACATTGATGGTCGACGAATGTCAGGAGGGAAATTTTGGCATAGCAATCTATAAGGATGACCTGCATTTTTGCCAATTCGGATTGCGAAAAACAAAACACCAAACAGAGCTTTTTTCCAGCAAAATCATCTTCGATTTACATCTGCATCGATCCAATAATTTAAAAGATAGAAAGAGACTGACCCTGAAATTATCTGGAGACAGCAATAGCTACAATCTGCTGATTATAGATGGAACGAGTACTGTAGTGTTTAAAGATCAAATCGCTGTACGTCATTTTACAAACGAATGTTCTGACTCAAAATTTACCGGTGTCCAGTTAGGAGTTTTTGCAGAAGCAGCTACAGGAAAGACTCGCTTTATCACACCAGAACTAAGATATCAATAGAAAAAACTATGCGAGGAGTAATAATATGAAAAATCAAACACTGGTACAATTAGTCAACCAACTGACCTTAGATGAAAAAATCGGCCAATTGGTGCAGTTATCTGGAGAATTCTTTCACGGAAGCGATTTGTCTTTGGGTCCTCAGCAAAAACTTGGCATCGAACAACAAACCATCGATTTTGTCGGTTCGGTACTAAATGTCACAGGGGCTCAAGTAACTCGAAAGATTCAAACAGACTACTTAAGAAAAAGCCGACACAAAATCCCTCTATTGTTCATGGCAGATATCATTTATGGATACCGAACAGTCTTCCCGATTCCTCTAGGATTGGGAGCAACATGGAATCCGGCGTTGATTCAAAGCGCCTACCAAGCCGCAGCCCAAGAAGCAAGAGCGGCTGGCGCGCATGTAACTTATGCACCGATGGTCGACTTAGTACGCGATGCTCGCTGGGGCCGATGCTTGGAGTCGACAGGAGAGGATCCGCTGCTAAATGCTGATTTTGCGAAAGCGATGGTAGAAGGCATTCAGCAGGAAAAAGGGGGGGATCTGTCCGGAATCGCTGCCTGTGTTAAACATTTTGCTGCTTATGGAGCAGCAGAAGGCGGACGCGATTATAATACAGTTGATATGAGTGAACGCAAACTGCGTCAAGACTACTTAATCGGCTATAAAGCGGCTGTCGAGGCTGGATGCAAACTAGTCATGACTTCTTTTAACACGTATGATGGTATTCCCGCTACTGCTAATCAATTTCTGATCAAACAAATTCTAAGAGAAGAATGGCAGTTTGACGGAGTCGTTATTTCGGATTATGCAGCTGTTCAAGAATTGATTCCTCATGGGATTGCTGCGGATGATCGAGAAGCGGCCAAATTAGCGATCGAAGCAACAAATGACATCGATATGAAAACCCGCTGTTATGCGAAAGAGCTTCGTCCGCTGCTGGAAAGCGGTGCGATTGATCAGCGGTTGATCGATGACGCTGTGTATCGTGTCTTGAAACTTAAAAAGGATTTAGGGCTGTTTGAAGATCCTTTCCGTGGCAGTTCAGAAGAAGTAGAGGCTCAAATACTTTTATCCGAAGAGAACCGGAAACTTGCACGAAAAGTTGCCTCCGAAGCGATCGTTTTATTGCAGAATAAGCAAGAGGTACTTCCTCTTACTCCAAACAAAGAGAAAATATTACTCGTTGGTCCCTATGGTGACAACCAAGCAATGATTGGTTTATGGGCAGTACACGGAAAAACAGAGGATGTCACAACATTAAAAACGGCGCTCCAAAATGCAGTAACGGAAAAATATGTTCATTACGAACCAGGTTGTCCGCTTTTAGAAGATGATTCTATACTTGGAGACTTTGGCTATACTGCCAGCGGCAATTCCTCATCAGCTGCACAGCAAGATCTTTGGCTGAAAGAAGCGTTGAAATCTGGCACTGAGGCAGACATTATTCTTTTTGCTATGGGGGAACACAGTTTGCAAAGTGGGGAAGCTGGCAGTCGAACGGACCTTCATTTACCAGCTGTTCAAAGAGCTTTTATTAAAAAAATGACCGCTCTTGGTAAAAAAAATATCTTGATCAATTTCAGTGGTCGCCCACTGGTGTTAAAAGAAGAAACAAAACAAATGGATGCAATATTACAGGCATGGTTTCCTGGTACAGAAGGAGCACAAGCAATCGTTGATATACTTTTTGGGAAGGTCAATCCTTCTGGTCGTTTAAGTATGAGCTTCCCAGAAGATGTAGGGCAGCTGCCACTTTACTACAATCACTTCAATACTGGAAGACCATTGAACAGCAAGACACATACAGGACGTTTCGTTTCGAAGTATCTGGATTGCTCAAACGAGCCGCTCTTTCCATTTGGTTATGGGTTGAGTTTTGGGGAAGCATCATACCATTCGTTAAAATTGAGTGATTCAACCATGAATGAAACGTTGGAAGCTGAAATTACGATCCGCAACAATTCTGCTTACTCCAGATTGGAGACAGTCCAGCTTTATATCAGAGATCACGTTGGATTGGTAGTTAGGCCTGTGAAAGAATTAAAGAAATATCAAAAAATCTCTTTGTCAGCTTATGAAGAAAAAACCGTTCAGTTCACAATAACAAAAGAAGATCTTTATTATTATCAAAAAGACATGAATTATGGCGTCGAACCAGGAATGTTTACTTTGTTTATTGGAAAAAATTCATCTGAGGGCGAATCAACAACTTTTGAACTTCTCTGAATTTCCTTCGCTGGCCCAGATTAAACACTGAAAAACAAGATAGAACAATAAGAGATGAGACTTGGGAGAGCTGTAGAACAACAGGAATTATTTTACGGCTTTTCATTGTGTTGATTTTGTGAGAAATTGGTAAAAGAAAATCTAAAAACGCTTCTAGCGTATTGCCCTAAAGTACACTTCAGGAAATATACTTAAAAAGTCAATCTGATTGATAATAAGAAAAAGGGGTAATATGATGAAAAAAATTTTGTATGGAATACTTTTTTTAGTGATCTTTCTCACCGGATGTGGTCAATCACAAAATGAAGAGACAGAAAATGGTGCGACGACTGACAATACAGCAGAAGTTGATGGTCTAGAAAGTGAACAAGTAGGGAATGGAGGGGTAGAAGCTACGATTGCCATAGCATACTTTACACGTCCAGAGAATTTAGAACAAGAGCCTGAGATCGAAGCTGTTTCAAGAGCCAGTTTTAATATAGTAGACGGTGAACTCGCAGGAGATGTGCGCATTTTGGCTGAAATGATCGCAGAGGAGACAGGTGGTGAATTATTCTCCATTCAGACAGTATCAGGCTATCCAAATATTTATGATGAACATACAGCTACAGCCACTGTAGAGGTGGAAGAGGATGCGAGACCAGAATTGATGGAGAATACTGAAGAACTAGAAAATGCAGACGTTCTTTTTATTGGATTTCCTATTTGGTGGAACCGGGCACCGAGAGCTATTTTAACATTTCTTGAATCAAATGATTTTAGCAACAAACAAATCGTTCCATTTGCAACACACGGTGGTAATGGATTAACAAATAGTCAAAATGAATTGGAATTGCTATATCCAGACTACGAATTTCTCCCAGGATTTGGGGTAAGAGGGGGAAATGTGGAAGCGTCTGAAACGAACCTGCAGGATTGGCTAACGGAAATTGGATTCTAGCTATTTCTTTAGGTATCAGCAGATGGATGATACCTTTCTTGAAAAATAAAATGAAACATAATATTGTTATGGTAAACTAAATTTAATCGGAAGTCACAGCTACAATGAAGGAACATAAGGATCTTCATCGCAGCTGATTTGTAAAAAAAATCTATTATTAACTTGCTACATGAGCTTGTATAGATATTTAGACTATCTCGGGTAAGAATAAGCATAACAAAAACCCACTTATCCTACGTCAAATGCCATAAAATAAATAGCTGATAAACCTGTTCGTTTGTGCGAACAGGTTTTACATGTCATTCCATAAAACGATCTTCTTAAAATTCTACAGTCTTCTCCGCTTTTTTAGCATGATTCGCTGAATTAGCGATTCTTTGTTATTATTAAAAATGAATAGACCAAGAAGTAGGATGATTCTTTTCATCGCTAAGAGTTAAAATGTTGCAAAAAAGAGGAGGCGATTTAGTGGAATTTCGTTTATTAAAATATTTCTTCACGATTGCAGAGGAAGGGACAATTTCTCAAGCTGCAGAAGTGCTCCACATCACCCAACCGACATTGAGCCGTCAATTAAAAGAATTAGAAGATGAATTAGGAACGGCTCTTTTCATTCGTGATAATCGTACAATGCTCTTAACGGAAGCAGGTCGTTTTTTAAAAAGCCGTGCCGAGGAGATATTGAGTCTAACGGATCAAACCATGCAAGAGTTTGAAGATCGTAAGAAACAGTTGTTTAGTGGTCATTTCACAATTGGCTGTGTGGAAGCAGATAATTCCGACACGCTTTCCTTGATGTTGGAAGAATTTATCAGTGACTATCCAGATGTCCGCTTTCATATTCACAGTGGCACAGGAGATGATATCAACGAGCGTTTAGAGAAAGGCTTATTGGATTTGGCGATTTTGATCGAACCCATCGAAATCGAGAAATACGAAAAAGTCGTTCTACCAAGAAAAGAAACTTGGGGCATGTTGACATCGGCTGATTCTTTTCTCGCCCATAAAGAAGAGATTACACCAGAGGATATCAAAGGGGTGCCATTGCTAGTGTCAAGGCGTCCGGAAGTGCAGCAAATGTTCAGTCAATGGTCAAAAATACCAATAGAAGAATTACCGATCGTTGGAACATATAACTTGATTTTCAATGTCTTTTCCTTAGTAGAAAACCATGTTGGTTCGGCGTTGACCATCAGCGGAGCTGTCGGAGAACGGAGGGATGAAACGATCAAATTTTTGCCTTTAGTCCCTCAAATCGAAACCAGCTGTGTCTTGGTGTGGAAAAGAAATCGTGTGATGTCGCCGGTTGTGACGGCGTTCATTGCCCGCTTTCGTGACGCTTTTGAATAATTGCATCCTAAAAGCCAAAAGAAGTGGAGTGATCCGCTTCTTTTGGCTTCCACCTCTCCCTATGCTTCGTAAGCATAGGGACTTTTTATAGAAAGCATTATTCAACGGCTCCGCTTTGCCTTACTATTAAATATACCAAGAAGAGAAACCAAGGAGGTGACAAAATGCCGGCAATACTTGTGTATTCACGAGCAGGGGAGAATCTTATTGAAGGGCAGCGAAAAAAGCTGATAGTGGGAAATACGCGGGTTCTAGCAGAGAAAATAGCAGAGAAATTACAATGCCCGCTTTATTCTCTTGAACCGACTTATCCTTACCCTGAAAGCTATCAAGCAATGGTCGAGCTAGCAAAAAAAGAAAAGGCGGCTAATGATTTCCCTTTCTATCAAGAGATATCGGCAGCGTTTTTTAAAGAACGGGTCTTGTTTATCGGTTTTCCCAATTGGTGGGGCACATACCCGATGATCCTAGCGAGTTTTTTAAAAGATCACCGATTGGAAGGGAAGATTATTTTTCCGTTTTGTACTCATGAAGGCTCAGGATTCGGCAATAGCATTGAAGACTTTAAAAAGACTTGTCCTGATGCAGTTGTTTATCCTGGATTAGCTGTTCGTGGTTCAAGAATAGAGAAAGCGGATACAGCTATTCGAAATTGGTTAAATCAGCATTTCATTAAAATAGATGAAGGAGTCGATCGATATGGTCAAGAAACAAACAGCAGGAAGAGATAACTTAGGCAACTTTGCGCCGAAATTCGCGCAACTGAATGATGATGTGTTATTTGGTGAAGTTTGGTCACGTGAGGCAGAATTGGCTCCTCATACGAGAAGTTTATTGACGATATCTGCCTTGATTTCCGGTGGCAATTTTGAACAGTTGACTGCCCATTTAACGATTGGCAAGGAAAACGGGATCACTGTAGAGGAAATTGCAGAAGTAATCACTCATCTGGCTTTCTATGTTGGCTGGCCCAAAGCTTGGTCTGCTTTTAACATCGCCAAAACGGTTTATCAAGAAGAGCTAGCTGAATTGGAGGAAAAATAAATGTCAAAAGCTGATGCAGCAAAAGAAGCAGGAATCTTTTTATTGGGCAACACAAATGATGCCTATGCGCAATATTTTAGCGGTCAGAGTTACTTGAATCCTTTAGTAGCTGATTCAGCGATTCCAGTCAACGTTGGCAATGTGACCTTTGAACCGGGTTGTCGCAACAATTGGCATCGGCATATCGATGGTGGGTATCAATTGTTGTTGGTGACTTCAGGAGAAGGCTGGTACCAAGAAGCAGGTAAGAAACCGCAAAAACTTACTGTTGGTGATGTCGTAGTCATCAAGGAAGGGGTCAAACATTGGCATGGTGCAGCAAAAAATAGTTGGTTTGCCCATGTAGCGATTACTGCTGGTGCTTCAGAATGGTTAGAAGCAGTCAGTGATGAAGAATACGATCAATTGCCTGACGCATAAGTGATGGTAAGGCAGCCGTACTTGAAGGCGTGTAACAAATCTTATGGGGTCTCACTTGACTGCAGCCAATACTGTGGCTAGTCAAAAGAGATTGAAGAGATCAATGTGAATGAATGTACGGTCGATTCGATGATTCAACCGGGGTAAATAGGAAACAAAAAGAAGTGTCCACTTGCACAATTAACGTGCGAGTGGACGCTTCTTTTTGTTTAACCAAGATAAAATTCAATCAAGGTTTTTGCAATCAATTTTGTCATGGGATGACCTTTCGTAAAGCTTGATGCCAAATAGATCGTCCTTGATAAGGGGAAATCTGCTAGTTCACGTAAAACGAAAGGTGCCTCATCTTCATAACCCCAAGTAATTTTAGGAAAGAAGGTGATTCCTAGTCCTTGATTGATAAAGGAGCGCAGCGTCGCTGGATCGTCCGTCGTTGAGCCGATAGTCAAACTGATTTTTTTGGCTTCAAAAGCTTCGTCAATGGTTCTGCGCAGCGGGCTGTTTTCAACCAGCATCAGCAAAGGCACGTGTTGGATATCGGCAACTTGCAAGTCTTTTTTTTCTGCCAAGGGGTGCTTTTGGGGGATCGCCAGTAAGATGGGTTCCGTGAATATCGGCAGATTAGTCAAGCCGTTCTTTGGCTCTGAGGTAATGTAGAAGGCTTGTTCTTTGTTGGTCTCCTTACTGCCGTGCTGCTTGATCGAAAGTTGGATCTCAGGGTGCTTTTCAACGAATGTCGCCACCAGGTTAGGCAAGGAAACGGATGCGACTTCAGAGTAGATCGTCACTGCCGGGACCATTTCTCCATTTAAGGCTTGGATCGCACTCATTCCTTCGTCGAAACGTGCTAACGTCTCAACGACATAGGGATAAAATTCTTCAGCATACATCGTCAACTCGATATGCCGACCGGCATGATAGAACAAAGGAACGCCTAGTTCACTTTCTAAGTGTTTCATGGCACGGCTCAAGGCAGGTTGCGAGATGTATAATTCTTGTGCAGATTGGGTAATATTTTTCGATTCGGCTACTTTTTTAAAGTAGCGTAAATGATCAAGGTTCATCAGATACTCCTCTTTCCATACCTTTTGGTTATGGATATTCACGAAACTGGTATTTTTTATTATAACAAACTTCCGTTATTATGACACAGGAAAGAGAAATTGCTTAGGAGGTGTTTCATGAGTACAGGTTTCGTATACCCAGGACAAGGCAGTCAGACCAGCAAGATGCTTGAAGACGTACCTGCCAGTTATTTCCATCGGCTAGAACAGGCGACAGGCTTTGATTTACACCGTCTATCGGAGAATCTCGAACAAGATACCGTCTCTATTCAGTTGGCGCTTTTAGTAAAAGCGGCTTTTTACACGGACCAGATGAAAGCCTCTGGTGTGCAACCTCAGCTTGTGGCGGGGCATTCGATTGGCGCTTTTTCCGCTGCGTTAGCTTGTGAAAGCTTAAGTTTCGAAAATGCCGCTAGCTTGGTCTATCATCGGGCGACATTGATGAAAGAAGCCTATCCGACTGATTATGCCATGGGGGTACTTGTTGGTGTAACGAGAAGTGAAGCAGAAGCGCTCGTGGCAAAAACATTTGATCCTGCTGCTCCCGTCTATTTGTCAAATGAAAATTGCCCCATGCAGCATACGATCTCTGGTCATCTCAAAGGCTTGCGCAAGACGCTGGCTCAAGCGAAAGACTATCATGCGCAAACCGCCAAACTTTTAGCAGTGCCTGTGCCGTCCCATTGTGTGTTGATGACAGAACCCGTGAAACGGTTTGCGCCATTTATGAACACGGTATCCCTTGATGTGCCTATCTGTCCGTACCTCAAAAATACAGATGGGCGGATGACCATGAATCCTGAAGAGATCCGCCGTGATTTGCTGCAAAATATTGCTTTTCCGGTGCAGTGGAACAAGATCATGGATGTTGCCTACGAAGCAGGACTTGATTTGGCTCTTGAATTTCCTCCGGGCAACACCTTAACAAAACTGATCCAAGCAAAATTTGGTGAAAACAAAGCGATCCGTGTGATCAATTTGGATCAACATGGCATGGATGATGCTTTATTCCTATATCAAAAATGGAGATGAATAGAATGGAAAAACCTGCAAGAAACTGGGCAAGTAAACGTGAAAAGAAAGCCCAAACCATGAAAAAAATCGAGCATCTTCTCGATGGAAAATATGTCCCAACGGAAGCAATCATTGAAGTCTTAGAACAGTTGATCCGTCCGGGAGACAAAGTGGTCCTTGAAGGCGACAATCAAAAACAAGCAAGCTTTCTATCAAAAAGCTTAGAACAAGTCGATGCTCAAAAAGTCAACAATTTGCATATGATCATGTCGAGTATCTCCCGTCCAGAACATTTGACGATATTTGAAAAAGGCATTGCAGCGAAAATCGATTTTTCTTATGCAGGCGCACAAAGTACGCGCGTTGCCCAAATGATTGAAGACAAAACCATGAAATTAGGGGACATTCATACGTATTTGGAATTATATGGTCGCTTATTTATCGACTTGATTCCGAATGTGGTCCTTGTGGCGGCGGACAAAGCCGATCGCCAAGGAAATCTTTATACAGGTTACAATACGGAAGAAACACCAACGATCGTCGAAGCAGCAGCCTTTAAAGATGGGATTGTGATCGTCCAAGTTAATGAAGTGGTCGATCGTTTGCCGCGGGTCGACATTCCCAGCGATTGGATCGATGTCGTCGTGGTAGCAGACCAACCGTATCAATTAGAAGCCCTCTTTACGAGAGATCCGCAAAACATTACGGAATTACAAATTTTGATGGCGATGATGGCATTAAAAGGAATCTATGCAGAACATGAAGTACAATCGTTGAATCATGGGATCGGTTTTAATACCGCTGCGATCGAGTTACTTTTACCAACCTATGGAGAAACCCTTGGAATCAAAGGAAAAGTAGCGAAAAACTGGGTCTTGAATCCTCATCCAACGATGATTCCAGCTATCGAATCTGGTTGGGTCGAAAGCATCCACAGTTTTGGTGGGGAAGTTGGTATGGAAAAATACATTGCCGCTCGTCCAGATGTATTCTTTGTAGGAAAAGACGGCACGATGCGCAGCAATCGAGCATTATCCCAAACTGCAGGTCAATATGCCACCGATATGTTTATCGGTTCGACCTTACAACTGGATTATCAAGGAAATTCTTCTACAGTGACGAAAGGCCGCTTATCTGGATTTGGTGGTGCACCAAATATGGGGCATAATCCGGGGGGCCGTCGGCATTCGACTCCAGCTTGGCAATCCTTGCGGGATGAAACAGATCCTTTAGCAAAAGGACAAAAATTAGTCGTTCAAATGGTTGAAACGTATGGTTCCAATAAAAAACCTGTTTTTGTAGAAACGTTAGATGCGTTGGCTGTCCAAAAGCAAGCTGGTTTAGCCAATGCCCCAATTATGATCTATAGCGAAGATACGACGCATATCGTGACAGAAGAAGGCATCGCTTATCTTTATAAAGCAAACTCAAAAGAGGAAAAACAAGCAGCAATCGCAGCCATCGGTGGTGTAACCCCACTAGGAATGACCAGCACAAAAGCTTCTCTGGATGCCTTGCGCAAAGCGGGAATCGTGAAATTACCAGAAGACTTAGGGATCAAACGCAGTGATGCCAAACGATCATTGCTAGCAGCTCAAACCGTTGATGATTTGATCGAATGGTCCGATGGGTTGTATGAACCGCCAATGAAATTCAGAACGTGGTCTTAATAAGAGCAAGAGGAGAGAAGAAGAGATGGAAAAATTAGCTTATACGTATCAAACAACGAAACCAGTCACCAAAAAAGTCCATGTTGGCGTGGTTGGTTCTGGTGACTTGGAAATTCTGCTTTTTCCAACAGACAAACAAGAAACCACCGTTTCAGTTTGTACAGGAAGTGATGGCTTTGGCGATGTGTGGCAAAATGTCTTGACACGTTTTTTTGAGCGCTATCCAATCAGTGCGCAAATAGTGATCAACGACTTTGGCGCCACTCCCGGTGTGGTTTACCTACGATTAACCCAAGCAATGGAGGAACTAGCAGATGAAGAATAGTTTTGTAGAATTAAATGCCCGAGAACGGGTGCACGCCTTATTGGATGCCAAGAGCGGTCGTGAATTGATCGATCCATTCGACCAAATGATCGCACCCAATCTGGTGGCTCAAGACATCGTGCCACAAAGCGATGATGGGATCGTTGTTTGCCGTGGAACGATTTCTGGAGAAAACGTGGTCGTGATCGCTATGGAAGGAAAATTCCAAGGTGGCGGGATCGGTGAAGTTTCTGGTGCTAAAATCATCGCGGCATTGACTCATGTGTTGGAAGAAAACCAAAAGGGCAATCCGATCACACCGATCATCATCCTCGATACTGGTGGCGTACGCCTCCAAGAAGCGAATTACGGCTTATTGTCGATTGCAGAAATCGGCAATTTGATCGTTGCAATAAAATCGTATGTGCCAGTGATTGGCTTAGTGCCAGGTGGGGTGGGTTCTTTTGGCGGTATGTCGATTACCTCAGCACTTATGAGCTACTTGATAGCGACGAAGAAAGCCCGTATCGGTTTGAACGGTCCTGAAGTCATCGAACAAGAAGCTGGCGTGAGAGAATTTGATTCCAGTGATAAAGATTTGATTTGGAATACCATTGGCGCCAAACAACGTTTGGCAGCACAAATGATCGATGAACTAGTGACTGACAGTGTCGAATCGATCCAAGAAGCTGTGATTGCGGCGATGGTTGAAAAGAAAGACAGTCATCGCAGCGAAAAAAGTGGTTTTTATCTTTCTCTTTTAAACGAACTTGATCTATCAAAGCCGCTGGCTATCGAGGCATACAATAAGGCTCTTGCAACGCATAAAGCAACTGAAGTGGCACCTATTACTGTAACAGAAGGCCAAGAAGCTGCTGCTGACAGTATCGGTTATCATTGGTTTTCAGCATTGACGAATCTGCAGTTCCCAACCTCAACTAGTGCAACTGTCTATGCAGCTGCATCTGACCTTTTTACTGAAGAAGTCGTTGTTACAGCGATCGTGCCAAACCCAACTAATCCGATGTATCGGGTACGCAATGGAGAAGTTGGTTTAGTCGAAGGGTACGAGATGGGCCACCTGTTAGAAACTGTTTATCAAGAAGACAAAGAGAAAGCAGTCAAACGACCAATCATTGCGGTCATCGATGTCCCTAGCCAAGCGTATGGCTACAATGAAGAATTGATTGGTATTCATGCAGCTTTAGCAAACAGTGCGGCAGCTTATGCCAAACTACGCCAAGCGGGTCATCCAGTGATCGGTTTTATCGCTGGTAATGCGATCTCTGGGGCTTTCTTAGCGCATGGCTTGCAATCAAGTCGTCTGATCGCATTAAATAGTGAAAAGATCACTGTTCAAGCAATGTCAAAAGAAAGTGCAAGTCGGGTCACCAAACGGTCGATTGCAGCGATTGAAGCCGCGGCGGAAAAAGTACCAAGTATTGCTTATGATATCAAAAATTATACGAAACTTGGGGCAATCTTCACTTTCTTATCCTCCATTACGGATCAGTCTGTCACCTCTGAAAGCAAAGCGACTGTAATTGAAGCGATCAATGAGGCGATTGATGATGTGCGTAAAACGAATGACACGATGTTGACCAGTCGCTACACCAATCCGATCGCTAAAAAGAGCGGCCGGCTGGAAACGAATAACGTATTTGAAAAAATGAATGCAGAATGGAATGAGTAACGAATGAACCGTGCCCACGATATCGTTCAATTAGATAAAGAAGTTCTTGATATGATTGATATTCCCAAATGGTTTTCTGAAAAAGAACAGCTTTTTGCGACCGTCCGTCGTGGGAAACCCCGTAACCCCAGCTATTTACCCGTGGGGTTGCGCGGGGAAAAGCGGCAAGAACGGTTTGCCTTTGAGGCACCTTGCAACATGATCAAACGAACGATCCATCCTTGGGAATTGATCACTCGTGAGAGCTTTCGATTCAATGAAGTAGCCAATTATCCAGTTTACCGCAACTATCAACAAGCACGGCTTTTATTGAAGCACTATTCTTGGGGAATCGGTGGCAGCTTGGGTTTTGAATTGGCTGCAAAACAGGCAGCAATCAAGCCGACAAGTGATTTAGATCTGTTGCTTTATGCCGACACGAAAGAAAAGCTGCCACTGGAACTATTGGAAAAGCAGGCAGCCTTTTTTCAACAGATCGATGTTCAAGTTATCACAAAACAAGGCGGGTTTGCCTTAAAGGAGTATTTGGAACATCCATCAAAAAAAATCTTAGTAAAAACAGACGAAGGGCCAAAACTCACCACTGAGATTTGGTAATTATTAGAAAAGTGAGCGAAAAACATGTTTGAGAACAACGATTTAAAAATCAACATCAGTGATTTCCAAAAAGTATTTGCCGTGACAGCAGTAATGATGCAAACGATTTTGACTTTTGCCTTATCCAATACCCAAGATGAAAAGACTGCAGCATTCATCGGTACCTTTTATGTCTTGGTGAAATTTACCGCACCCCTGTTTATTTTTGCTATTGTTTATAACATGGTTAAGACAAGTCAACATCTGTCTTATCTAGAATTTTTGAAAGAAAAGTTTTTTGAACTTGTCGTGCCATATGTGCTTTGGACGACGGCTTATTTATGGCTCTTTCCCGCTGTCCAACAAGGAAAACCTTATACTGATACAGCAACGTTTTTACTGAAATATGTGACGGGGGATGCGGCGCCACACTTGTGGTATACGATCATGATGCTGCAGATCCAATTGTTGATGCCGTTTTTTGTCTGGTTAGGCTACAAAGTGTTGACGAAGAAAAAAAATGTTTGGCCAGTATTGATCGTCGCAACTGCTTTGTATGTCGCTTGGTATGTGTTTTATGATCGCCAAGTTTTTGAAGGACCGCATCATGAAAGCTGGTATTTATTGGATCGGTTTGTCTTTAGCTTTGTGATCTATGGGATCTATGGCGAAGCCGCTTTGATTTATCACGAAACCGTCTATCGCTTCCTATACAAGATTCGCTATGCTTTCTTGCCAGTGGGTTTAGCATTGGGGCTATTATCTGCCAATCATCTGCTACATTATGCAGGTGATCTAAGTTTCGCTCATGCACCGTATTTAAATACATTGCAAAGCTTATATAGCTTAGTATTGATTTTTGCAGTCTTTATGTTTGGGTCAACTATGCTCAAGAACAATGCCCCTCAGTTAGGGACATTTAAGTGGCTATCTACTTATGCGTATCGAACCTATCTTGCCAATGTTTTTGTCTTTCAAGTTTTGTTGCTATGCTTCAAAGATTTGTTGCTGCAACTGCCAATGGGCATCATGATCATCGTCGCTTATTTGGCAACTGCCAGCTGTGGTTTTTTAACAAGCTATGTTTTGCATGTTTTATGGGTAACGATCAAAGGTCAAATCAAAAAATAGAGGAGGAGTTGGATGTTTGCATTTGCTGTAGAAGAAAATTGTCAGCGACTCGCCCAATTGGTAGAAGAAGCCTTGATTGTAGAAGTGACATTGTCCCCAAAACCTGGGTTAGTGGATGCCATTGATTCAGGTGCCCATCACGATATGGATCAAGCACTCTTTTTGCGATCAGCTCGAGCATTGACGCCATACTTTGAAGAAATGGCCTTGGTGTCTTGGGGAAGCAGCATGTCTCAAGAGTTGCGGGAAGCAATCGCTGCAATCGGTCGGAAGGCAGAACAGGCGATGTTGGCAGCCACTGGTGGCATCAACACTCATAAAGGAGCCATTTGGGCATTAGGCTTGCTCATCAGCGCCGTCAGTAGCCAACTTAGTCGCAAACAGCGGATTTTTTTGCCAGAAGTCTTTTCTGACATCCAGCTTCTCACTGCATTTCCTGATCGTGCGCTGACTCAACAAACGGAAAGTCATGGCAAAACTGTTCAAGCCAAATATGGACATCTCGGTGCGTATGGGGAAGCTGCTGCTGGGTTCCCCCATGTTCAAATCGCTCTAGCGGATTATTTTTCTCGGGATTGTTCCAATGAGACTGAAAAAAGGCTCCACATGCTGTTGGCGATCATCGCTACACTGGACGATACGTGTATTTTATACCGCAGCAATCAAGAGGTACTGGCACTGGTTCAGCAACTCGCACAAAAAGCCAATCAGCAAGCATTGCCGAACCCAGCATTTCATGCACTAGCAGCCTTCTGCCAGTCAAAAAACGTGTCTCCCGGCGGTAGTGCTGATCTGTTGGCTGCCAGCTTCTTTTTATTGTCCATCAATTCGATTTTACCCGTAAATGAAGGAAGGACCGTTTATCAATAACTCTTTTCCTTAGAAGAAAGCCAATGATTCTTCTAAGGATTTTTTGTTTCATTTTTTCACTCGTTTAAGAAAAATAAAATCTCTTGCTATTTGCATAGTTTAATGATTAGATAATTCTTAGGCACTACTGAAATGCTTCATTGCTTCATTTCAACGAAAAAAGGAGTTACAGATGAAATACTATAATGCTTTTCTTCAAAATCTTGTGTTGCGGCGCTGGACGGTCTTGTTTATGCTTGCGGGCATTCTTTTTTTGTTTCGCAGTCTGATGACCATTCTTTTGCTGACCTTTATCTTTACGTATCTGATTTATCGGCTGGTTCTTTTGCTCCATCGAAAAAGCCGACTGCCCATCAAGCTTACGAGCATCCTGACTTACAGCTTGATTGTCTTCATTCTTTATTTAGTGGCAACAAATTATGTACCAATCATCATCAAACAATCCGTCCAATTAGTCAATTCCGTTGCTGATTTCTACCAACGGACAGACTCCAATAATGAATTGATCGAATATGTCTTGAATTTATTGCAGACCAGCGAATACATCCAGAAATTACAAAGCGGCGTTCTAGTCGTGATCAATTATCTGTATAATTTCGGTGAGTTGGCATTGAGGGTGCTGATCTCATTTCTGCTTAGTTTCTTCTTTATGATCGATAACAAAAAGACCGTTGCGTTTTCTCGGCTATTTTTGCAAGGGCGAGGGGCGTGGTTCTTTGAAGATGTTTACTATTTAGGAGCTAAGTTTACGCGTGCTTTCGGAAATGTGATCGAGACGCAGTTGGTGATCGCCTTAGTTAATACAGCAATCACTGTCTTCGCCATAGCGGTGATGGGCTTTCCGCAGCTGTTGAGTTTGGCGTTGATGATTTTCTTTCTCAGCTTGATTCCTGTTGCTGGTGTGATCATCTCGTGTATTCCATTGACGTTTATTGCGTATTCTATCGGCGGATTTAATGACGTGATCTACATTCTATTGATCATAGTGTTTGTTCATGCGTTGGAATCCTATATCTTAAATCCCCGCTTGATGGCCAATAAAACAGAGATCCCGATGTTTTACACGTTTATTCTCCTGTATCTTAGCGAACATCTCTTTGGCTTGTGGGGCTTGATCATCGGGATCCCATTGTTCACCTTCTTTTTAGATTTAATGAATGTGAAAGAGATTCCGCGATTGCGTAAAAAAACCGATGACACCTTGCAGGACCAATAAAAATGATTGCTGTAAAGGATGGCAATTGATAGAAAAAACCATCTCTGCCGATGAAAGGCGAGATGGCTTTTTTATTTCGCAGCAATTTTTTTCGTAAAGGAGACAAAGCAGATTGCTGAAGAGGTGCTTTGAAACCTGCCTGTTTGGGAATACCCCAAAGAATGATAAAAGTGAACCAGCTTGTGTTCTTGCAGGATCGTATTCAAATGTATCGTATCTGTTTGTACGTTCCTTTCAATCAAGGTCATTGCTTGTCTACCGATCCCGTGGTTCTCGTAGGAGGGAAGAAGGGCGATGGAAGATAGCTTCGTCGTATGCTCCTGCTCAACCGTCAGTTTTAGGAAGCCCACGGTTTTCTGAGCGGTCATGATTAAATAATAAGTGGTATTCGACGCAGAAAACTTTGCGTTTAGCTTCTCAAAACTTTGTAAATAGGGAGAAGTTTCTCCATCTTGATAACGGAGAAAGAGAGATTTGAAGGCAGCTTTTTGTATCAAGTAGATAGAAAGTAAATCGGAAAGCTTCGCTTCTTTAAGCTGAATGAGCATGCACACCTCCATAAAAAGTCAGACATCATTTGTTGAAAGACATTGATTCGGTATAGAAGGTCCTGATGAAAAAGCCATCGAAGAGCAGTCTTTCATTGGCTCGTTTCCGTTTTGATCCTTCCCTCAACCAGAGGTTCAAAAACGAAGAGATCCGCAGGGCTTCGTGCCAACGGTGTTTTATTGAAAAAGATCATTTATCGATGTAACCAAGTCGTCATAGGTTTGACCGGTAGCGATTGCATAAACGGAAAGCAAAAAGACGAGGGCTGCTGCCAGCACGTAAAAAATTCGGAGGCGATAACCGTCACCTGTCCGGCGATTTTTTACAAAAGTAAAAATCGTCACAGCTAGATAAGCGAAGGTCAATAAACAAATAAGATAAGTAATAATTTCTGGTGTCATGGGCGTTTTCCTTTCTTTTTCTATTTGTATAAAAATATACTCAATAAATATAATATAACCATTTCGATACCGTCAAAGAAAGCGCTCAATTTTTGATACAAAAAACTGACCGAGTGGTAGCCACTGGTCAGTTCTATTCAAAAACGATGGGGCATGATCTTAATTGTCTTTTTTTTCCGCATCTAGCAAGCTTCTTAGTTCATCTGCTAAAGCGATACAGGCAATACTATCCGTTAAGGACATCAGGGAATTTTCGAGTTGTCCTTGTGCAAGAGCGGTGTGAACTGCTTGAATCTCTGAATGGAAATCATCGATCTCGTACCCAATATCATAGACCGTGTCTTCTTGGTCAATCGTCACGGTAAAAGAAGCGGGGCGATGGAAGTTGGGGATCGTGATTTTCCCTTTTGTTCCTTGTAATTCCGCCACCGTCTCTTTTGTTTGGTCAAATCCAGTCTCAATCACTGCGACAAAGTCTTCACTGACAAAGCGTGCTTCAACGTAGGTATCAACCCCAGTTTCATAAAGGCTGTAACCGATCAATTCGGCAGTTAAATTTTCTGGTGAAAAATCTTGAATAAAGGCTAAGTTATAGATCCCCATATCCAGTAAAGCACCACCTTGTTTTGGCAGATAATGATAAGAACTGCCTTCGACTGGTAAATGGCGGCGAAAAGTAGTCGTAACACTGGTCAGCTCGCCGATATAACCACCATCCACAAGTTCTTTTAGTTTGCGATACGCTGGGGTGAAGCGTGGCTTCATGGCTTCCATAAAGAAGACTTCGTGTGCTTGGGCTTGTTTTTGTACATCGCGCATTTCTTGTGCAGTCAAGGTTGCTGGTTTTTCACATAAAACAGCTTTTTTTGCTTGAAAGGCTTTGATGATCCATTCATAGTGATACAAATGCGGCAAAGCAATATAAACGATATCGATAGCTGGATCATCTAATAGGTTTTGGTAGTTATCAAAGACGGCATCACACGGAAATTTTGCTTGAAACGCTTGCGCTTTTTCCATCGTACGACAAGCAACCCCATAAAGCTGGGCATCTTGAAAATTTTCTAGACTTGCAGCAAAGCGATTGGCGATATTTCCGGCACCAATAATTCCCCAATTGATCATTTCATTTCCCTCTTTTCTTCAGTTGACGGGTATTCTGAGAGAATCCCTGATTCCAAAACAGATTGTTTTTTTCTTAACTCGACAATATTTTTTGATATTCTTTGGCATACAGCAAGGCAAACAGTGAATCTAAAATATACTCAAAGGCGACCTGTGAAGAAAAGGTACCGACTTTGAGAAAATCACGTTCATCATGAGAAGCGATGATCGCATGGGTCGCTAATGGGATGATTTTCGCATGGGCGTTGCCAGAGATTACGATCACTGGTACCCCAACATCACGAAAGTGTTGCATGATTTTTTCGTATTGTGTATTTTTCCCACGATAGGTAATAAACACGGCACAATCATTTTGCGTGACGTTCGATGCATTCCACGCATCATCCCCATATTCATCCGCAATGATCAGATACTTATTGATTTTGACCAACTTATTTTGAAAACTCCTTGCCCGGATCTGAGAATCACCGCGAGCAAATAAGAAAATCCGCTGCGCAGCTTCCAACGATTGCACCACTGCTTCCATCGTTTCTGGAGCGACCTGAGCGTGGGTTTTGTGGATCGAGTTGATCGTTAGATCGGCCATTTTTTTCATAATATCAGGTGTTTGATCCTTGGGCGAAAAGGGAAAATTCGCGTCAACAAAGGTTGGGTTGAACATCTGATTATGGGCAATTTCAGCCAGACCTAAGCGAAAACTTTTAAATCCTTCATACCCCATCTTTTTGGCTAGACGAATGACGGAAGAGTGGGATGTGTATGTATGCTTAGCGATGACTTCAATCGTCAACGAAGGCACATCATTGATATTTTGCAAAATATAATCGGCAATCCGCTTCTCCGTATTGGTCAATCCTTCTTGAAGCCGTAATTTATCTCCTAATAACATCAAACCACCTCTTTCTAATCATAGCCTAGGACAAAGAAAACCAAAAGCAAAAACTGTGCCTTTTTGGCAATTTGGTAAAAATGTTCAGAACCACTCAACAGTTTGCGAAAAAGTCTGGTCAAAAGAACCTGTTTTTGGCAAAAGACTTCCCATTTCGAAGGATTTCATCAATAATCAAGCTATCAATTCATAGGAGGCGTTACAATGTTAACTATCGCATATCTCGGAAACGGAAAAAGCACCAATCGCTACCATCTGCCTTTTTCAACCAAGCTGCAGGATAAGATCAAAGTAAAGACGATCTATTCACCAAGCGGCAAGCTGACCTGGCCAACACTAGAAGGCGTTCATTACACCTCTGACTTAGAGGATATCTACCGTGATCCTGAAATTCAATTAGTTGTGGTCACGACCCCCAGTCATTTGCATTATGAATTAGGCAAGGATGTCTTGCTCCATGGGAAAAATGTCTTGATCGAAAAACCTTTTACGGAAACTTCGGCACAAGCAAAGGAATTGTTCGCACTGGCGCAAGAGAAAGGCTTATTTGTGCAATGCTATCAAAATCGCCGCTTTGATTCCGATTTTTTGACTACGCAAAAAGTGATCGAAAGCGGCGTGCTCGGAGATCTCTTAGAAGTAGAGATGCATTATGATTATTTTCGTCCAGAGATTCCACGGTCAGTGACCGAATTTTCATTGAATACTAGCTACTTGTACGGACACGCTTGTCATACACTGGACCAAGTGATCTCCTATTTTGGACAACCAGACGATGTCCATTATGAGGTTCGGCAATTGTTTGGAAAAAATCGCATGAATGATTACTTCGATTTGGATCTGTTTTATGGTCGAATGAAAGTCTCTGTCAAATCTAGTTACTTCCGATTAAAAGAGCGGCCTAGTTTTGTCGTTTATGGCGAAAACGGCGTTTTTGTAAAACAAACGAAGGATCGACAAGAAGAGCATCTAAAACAGTTTTATCTCCCAGATCATGCCGATTTTGGGATTGATTTGCCAGAGCACTATGGCACACTAACTTATATGGATGCTAACGGTGACTACCATGAAGAAAAAGTCATCTCTGAAATTGGTGATTATAGCCGTGTGTACGAGGGCGTCTATGAAACGATCATCCATGGCAAAGAGAAAATCGTGAAAGACGAAGAAACGATTTTACAAATCGAAATGCTAGAAACAGGCATCAATCAAATGATCACTGAGTCATAAGGCAGAGTGATTACGAGGCTTTTGACAAACAAAGCGCCTGAAGGCATCAACTGACTCAACGTAAAGGAGTAGATACGAATCGAATCTTCAGAAATCCTGCAAGAAGAACAGCAGCTGCAGTTTGCTCATTTTGACAATGACCTCGCATTGCGATTGGTAATTGCCATTGATCAGTACGTTAAAAGGAACTACCCGAAGCCTGTAGGGATCAAAGTTGTTCATCATGGCTTGCCGATCATTCGATTTTTAATGGCAGGGCGAAAAGAAAGCCCTTGGCTTGAAAGAAAAGAACGAACGGTACTAGAAAGCGGGCATAGTTCACTATACGTCTATGCGCAAAAAGATAGAGATATACAATTTGCTAAATGGGCACAAGACGAACATTATGCAGTTTGTGGTGGTGGTTTTCCAATTATCGAAGATAGAGAAGTCACTGGTGCTATCTGTGTGTCAGGTTTGGCCCATTTAGAGGATCATAAAGTGATCACCGAGGTATTGAAACAAATGATCTAAGAAGATAGAAAAGGGGAAGCAAGATGAACTTAGCGATTTTAGGGGCAGGCATGATCGTCCATGATTTTTTGACGGTGGCAGGGGATGTCCCGCAGCTTGAACTGTCCGCTATTTTTGGGACAGAAAATGATTTAGAGAAAATGAATCACTTAAAACAGCAATACGGGATTCAAACCGTCTATACAGAGTTAGGGGCATGTTTGGCGGATCCCTCCGTTGACACCGTGTATGTCGCATTGCCCAATCATTTGCATTATTCCTTTGCCAAAGAAGCGATCCTCGCTGGCAAACACGTCATTTGTGAAAAGCCATTTACGTTGCAGGCACGAGAATTAGTAGAATTAACAGAATTGGCTGCTGCCCATGGGGTGCTTTTGATGGAAGCCATCACGAATCAGTACTTAGCCAACTACCAAGGAATAAAAGCGCAGCTTGAAACATTGGGAGAGCTGAAAGTGATTGAATGCAACTATTCGCAATATTCTTCTCGTTATGATTCATTCAAAGAGGGAACCGTTTTACCTGCATTTAACCCAAAAATGGGTGGTGGGGCATTGATGGATATCAATATCTATAATATTCATTTTGTGGTCGGGCTTTTAGGAAAACCTAAAAGTGTCCGCTATTTTGCTAATGTCGAAGAGGGGATCGATACTTCTGGCATGCTGTTTTTAGACTATGAACAAACAAAAGTCGTTTGTATTGGCGCCAAAGATTCGACAGCGACGATTCGCTCAACGATCCAAGGGACGAAAGGATCGATCATCGTCAATGGGCCGACGAATATGCTTGCCAGCTATGACGTTGAACCGGTCAATGGGGAAAAAATCCATCAGGATCAAAGCGTTCACGGACATCGTATGTTTGAAGAATTCGCCCGTTTTGCACAAGCCATTCACGAAAATGATCATGTCTTTGTCAAGGAACGCCTTGCACATAGCAAGCTGGTGATGGAAGTAGTGGAAAAAGCATTGGCAGATGCCCAGATCGTATTAGGATAATCGCATCAATGTGGAAAGACACCAGCTTCTTAGAGAAGTTGCTGGTGTCTTTGTGTGTTGTCTTATTTTTTCTTCTTTAAACTCAATAAGGTTAGTGGGATACCCAAGGTGAGGTAGCCGACAATTGTCATCAAACAGACGACCAGCCAAAAATTATCTACTGCTAGAAACGCAATCAGGCCATAGGCCACCAGAATCGAGAGAAAATAAAAAAGAAAGAGCTGAAAAAAACGTTTAAAACTCACAGTCATTCATTCTCCTTTGTCGTTAAACTGACAAGAAAAGTATACCATATCAAACGCAATTTTAAGGGATGATTGTGATCATTCGCAGGAGCCGTTAAAGGCGAATTGTTTTGTGGGCTGACCGTGATTCGCTATACTTGAAGGGAAGAGAAAGAGCAGGATTTTTTTAAGAGAAGGAGGAGACAGATGAAAAAGGTGGATGTACTGATTATCGGAGCGGGTCCAGCTGGTACGGCTGCTGCCTACGGGTTAAAAGCCAAAGGAAAGACAGTGGCGATCGTCGAAGCTGATTTATGGGGTGGCACGTGCCCCAATCGCGGGTGCGATCCGAAAAAACTACTGATGCGAGGCGTAGAAGTCAAAACAGAGGCGAAACGTATGCAAGGCAATGGCGTTCAAGGGCAGGTAGCCATTGATTGGCCGGCACTGATGGCGTTTAAACGCTCGTATACTGATCGTGTGCCGGAGTCAACCAAACAAGGGCTACTGGCAGAAGGGATCACTACTTACTACGGACAAGCCGCTTTTCGTGATGTCCATACGGTCATCGTGGGCGCAGAAGAGATTCAAGCAGAAAAAATAATCATTGCGACAGGACAGCGTCCAGCCGTACTGCCAATCGTCGGCAAGGAGCATTTACAAAACAGTACTGATTTTCTTTCCTTTGAAAAGATGCCAGCAACGATTGCTTTCATAGGTGCTGGATATATTACCTTCGAATTGGCGATGATCGCTCAAGCAGCAGGTGCTGAAGTTCATGTGATTCATCATAATGACCAGCCATTAAAAGGATTTGATGCTGAATTGACCGCAGAAATGGTTCGTTCAATGCAGGACCAAGGTGTTTCGTTTCACTTTAACCAGAACACACAGCGAATCATGAAAGAACAAAACCACTATACAATTCAGACACAAGCATTGTCTCTCACCGTAGAAGCAGTGATTGGTGCCACGGGACGCAGACCCAATAGCGATCAGCTGCAACTGGAAAAGGCAGGGGTAGAAACGTCAAAACAAGGGATCGTTGTAAATGAGTTTTTGCAGACTAGTCAAACACACATCTACGCAATCGGAGATGTGCTAGCGAAAAAGCAGCCAAAACTGACGCCTGTTGCTAGCTTTGAAGCCGCCTATCTTGTCGAGCATATAGATGACCAGAAAACGCCCATCCGCTATCCACTGATCCCTACACTAGTTTTTGGTGCGGAAAAACTGGCAAGAGTCGGGATCAGTGAGCAAGAGATTGCCGATAATGCCTCAGAATATCATAGTGAGGTGATAGATCTTTCTTCTTGGTATACCTATCGACGAATCAATGATCAAGAGGCAAAAATCAAATTGGTTTATGACACATTTGATACAATCGTTGCTGTCACGATTTTTTCTGCACTGGCGGATGAGTTGATCAACCACTTCGTTTTTGTGTTGGAAAATCAGCTATCGAAAGAAGCACTGGCACAAATGATTTTTGCCTACCCCACACCTGCTAGCGATTTGTCCTATTTTCTATAAATAAACAAACAAGCCTGCGCTAGTTTCCGCTAGCACAGGCTCTAAATTATTATGTCCGTATTGACTATAGTCCGTGAACCTTAAATGAACCTTAAAGTTAGGCTGGGTTTCATTTAAGCAATGTCTTTGTTTTCTAGTAACCCTAGGTTTAGGCTTTTTTTGAAAGCCGACGGACAGCAACAATCAGTAAGATCGATGACAAGAAGAGTCCGACCAAATAGATGATGAAAATAGAATCTGGCTCATAGTGCCGATAATTGAATATTTTTACCATAAAAAAGAGAAACGGGATCGCTGCAATAAGGGTTGAAACGAAACGTTTCCGCCATTGTATGAAAAACGATCCAATCACTAGAAAAAGACAAAACGGGATCCAAAAGACCAAATGTCCGATAAGTTCGATTTTTCACACCTCCTAGCAAGTAAAATCATCATAACGTTTCTTCCTAAAAAGCAAGCGTGAATGAAAAAATAATCTCATTAGGCATGTATGAAATTATGAGTGGAGTCTTCTGAAAAGTTCACAAGAAATCTGAGAATTTCAAAAGGAAATGAAAAAACGGGCGGTTAGGAATGTCCCAATAGTCCGAGACAAGAAAGCACCTCTTGCAGCATTCGTTTTCACTTGAATCCTGCAAGAGGTGCTCTTCCGTAGAAAATCTGGTGCTTTATTCAATTGATATCAAAGAAATGATTAGGAAGGAACGGCAGTCTTTTTTTATGGCAAGATATTCTTACTATACAAAAGGGAAATGATCATACCTATATCCAATAGATCCTTATAATAAAATCCTTTCAGTGGACCAAAGTGTAAGAAAAATCCGAGAATCAGTAATACAAACAGCAGCAGGAAGAGCAGGTTGAAAATGGTCATCAAGCGAAAACTGAAATGCCAATTACTCAAGAAATACTGATATTTGGCTGCTCTGTAAATTTTGTTTTGAATTGGAATTTTCTTGAGTGCAGGGATCGATTCATGATAGGACGTAAATAATTCGTAGTCTTTTTTCGTCAGCACTTCTGAGAAAATGTGCGTCCCCGCTTGAAAGTCGAAATAGCCCCAATGGAATTGTTCTTTATCCTCTGGTGATTCGTGCTTCATCAGCTTTCTTGGCTTGATGGTGAACGCCTTGATGTTCTCATAGGGGTAACTGAAATAGGTGTTACTTTCTAAATAGTCGATGATGACCAGAAAAAGCATTCGGGTTTCTGTGAAAACCAACAAACGATTGCCGCGGGTATCATGAAAGATGTCACGGTATGCTTTTGCTTTCTCAGTTGTTGCATACGCATAGGCGCCAAGCCCTTGGTTGGCGAAGGCGAGGTTTCCATCTGGCGTCAAAGGCAGATAGCCAAGAATCGTTTCGTCTTTTGCTAAAAGCGTCCGAAGCTCCTCTAATAGATCTTGCAAGAAAACATATTGTTTGGACAGCTCGAAGGTTGTTGCTTTTTCTTGTTCAGTTACTTTTATCAGTGATTTATTTTCATTTAAGACTAACTGTTTAAAATCCATCGATAGTCATCCTTTCTTTTAAGCGTTTGCGGCCACGGGAAAGACGATTGTAGATTGCTGAGACATTTAAGTCCGTCTGCTCTGCGATGGTTTCGGGTGATTCCTGATAAAAATAGTAGAGCAGAAAGATCCTTTGATCAAGGGCTTCAAGGTCTTCAATAAAGCCCAAAAAGTTTTCCTTTGTTAAAGGTGATTCTTCAATAGCTAGTTCCTGCTCATCAACAGGTTTTTCTTCCAATGAGCGCTTGTTCAACTTTCGCTTGTGGTCAATCGCACGACTACGACTGATCAAAAGCAGCCAAGTAATCAAGCGGCTTCTGTCAGGTTGATACGCAGCAATCTTTTGCCAAACCTCGTAAAAAACTTCGTTCGCTACATCTTGGCGCTCGCTCACTTCATGCGGTTGGGAGAGGACACTATGAATCGTCCTCAGCATGCTATCACCATAAACAGCTAACAGTTCTTCTAAGCCGGCATAGTCTTTCTTTTTGATTCGTTCAATGATTTCTTCATCCTGCACCTTCTTCACCCCTTCACACTATATACGAAGAATTTTTGCCTTTTCTATCAGAAAAAGAAAAAAACCTCTGTTAACGAGGTTTATGATCTTTTGCCAGTAGATCTGTTGCCAAGCGCTGTGCCAAATACTCCCAAAGAATGCCACCAAAAAAAGCGCCTATCATATAAAGAGTAGCTGCTTGCAGCTCCAATGGATTATTTGCTAGCCAGAAAGAAAACAGCGAGCCGATGATGAATAGGTAGCTGCCAAAAAGCACTTGCCGCCACGAGCGTTTTTTAACAAACTTGCTAATGAGAAAGGTTGAAAGGATCATCAAGAGAATTTGGATGAATGCCAGAGAAGGAAGAAGTGCAAAGTCAGAAACAACCATTTCCCTCAATTGTTGAATCAAGAAAAAGAAAGCAAAGAGAATGAGCCCGCGTGAGAATATACTAAGCTGCAAGGAAGATATTTTTTTTCGCATTGGTTTACTCCTTGAAAGGTTTTCTTTATTATAGCAAATTTTTAGTTAAACAATGTAAAAAGATGAACGAGAAGGTCTGCAAAAAACTTCTCCTAAGTATGCGCTCTTTTAGTATACTTGAAAGAAACGAGTGGATGGACTCGATACATGAGGAGGATTGCATGCCAATGATTCTTTTTGCACCTGCGGTATTCAACTTGGCTGAAACGACACGGATGATCGAAGTCGCTAAACAAATGCAAGGAAATCACCACTGTGAGTTCTTTGGTTTTTCAAAGACCTTTGCTTCACTTATCATTGAAAGTGGTTTTACGTACCATTTATTGACGCCGACTCTGACAGAAAAACAAGAGGAACAGATCATAAAATTAGATCAACTGCGCTCATTCAAAAATCCCTTCACCAAAGAGATGGTTGCTGCGCGTATCCTGAGCGAAAAAAAACTGGTCGACAAGCTTGCTCCTCAGGTGATTGTAACTGGATCGAATGTCACGATCTTTCTATCTGCTCGCAGCAAACAGATTCCCTTAGTCTACGTAAAACCCTATGCGATGAGTGATCCCTTTTTTCGATCAGATAGCGCGTTTATCCCTTCTAGTTTGCGTTTCTTCGGACCGTTAAGGAAACCACTTTGGTATTGGACAAGAAAACAATTGGTAAAATCCCGCTGGATGCCCCGAGCATTCAAACACGCTGCCCAAACAGAAAAACTTTTTATGCCTGAAACGAGCTTACGAATGATGGACGCTGATTTAAATCTCATCACCACTCCTGATTTATTTTTAACGAAAGAGCAGCTGCCAGAAAACTATCAAATCGTTGGGCCGATTTTTGCGAAGCTCGGGTCTTCTTTACCAGACGAAGTGTTGACTTTTATTCAACAAAAGCGGCGGGAAAGAAAACGAATCGTTTATTTTGCGATGGGCAGTTCGGGGAATCCGCGCATGGTGCGAAAAATCTTAGCTTTCTTGCGAAACCGTTCGGAACTAGCGATCATTGCTCCGGTTACGCATCTACTCAAGGGGAAACACAACGTCTCAAAGAATTTGTTCCTGACCGAATATCTGCCAAGTCATCTATTGCATGAGCATATCGATTTTTCTTTTATCCATGGTGGGGAAGGGACTGTTCAAACAGCTTGTGCCTCTGGGAAGCCGTTTATCGGAATCGGGATGCACTATGAGCAAAGCTGCAATATTCAGTACTGCGTGGCGTATGGCAATGCAATTGCACTGACAAAACCAGTAACTGAGAAAAAGCTGGAAACTGCTCTGACAGAGGTTGGAGATCTGAAGATTTGCCAACAAGCCTGCCAGCTAAAGAATCATTTCCCGACAAATGGTCCTCAGAAGGCGATGCAGGAGATTGAGCACTTTTTAGAAATAAACAATAGTGATTATCATTGAGATAATCACTATTGTTTAATAGAGATCTAATAGCATCAGCAAACCTGGGACCCACGTAGTGAAGATACCGCAAGCGATCGCAAAATAATGAATCTTACGACCAAAGTTTACCTTCACGATCGTATCCAAAAAGCCGCAAAACCATAATGCTCCCCATGTTAACCAAATCAGTGCAAAAAGGGGATCTTGCTCCCATTGCCAAGAGACCCAGGCAAAAGGCAAGGTATTGATGGCTACGAATAGCGCAAAAATTCCATAAATCCGTAGATCCAAACCAAAGAGATAAATAATTCCTACTAGTAAATACGTGAAGGCAAAGAGAAAGCCTGTGCCTGCTTCATAATAAGCACCTTGGAGCATATAGATTAGATTGATAATGAAAGATAACGAACCTGTAAAAAGATTAATTAAAGCAAGTGAACGATAGTCAATGTGAAGTAAACTTCCCCAGCCGTTGATTATCAAAGTAATTCCTACAAAAAATAAGCCGATCCCTAACATAAAATCCTCCTTTACTTAAATTTAGAATAACAAATTCCAAGAAAAAATAATACCTTTATTTATTTTTATGTCAATAAAAAGGAAAATAATTTTCAAATTTACTATTTTTTGCTGTTAAATTTGATAAAATCAATAACAAAGAGCGCTGCTTGCCGATGTTTTTCTCGTTAAGGGGAAAATTCCAGCGTTTAAAAGGAACTTTAACTCGTTGGAAGAATGGGAAAAGAGAGAGGAACAATAGATTTTCAGTGTATTAATTGGACAAAAAGCTGACGAGGCAGTAGCTTATCGGTTTTTACGAATTTGCAGCAGTGAAGACTGTTTTGCGGAAAGGAGGAATTATGCCGAGAAAAGATCGAATCTTACTTTTTATTGACGAATATATGCAAGCTCAAGGTTGCGCACCTACCATACGAGAAATCTGTGCCAATGAAGAGATAAAAACAACTTCTTTGGTTTATCGTCATTTATTGCGTCTTGAAAAAAGAGGCCTGATTTACCGAGCTTATCGCTTTAAGTCACGTTCGGTTCGTTTTACAGACGAAGGGAAGGCCTATGTCAAAGTGTTGCGACAAGCACAAGCCAACGAAGAATAAATAAAACCAAAATAAAAAAGCCTAAGGCTTTTTTATTTTGGTGCACGGTAGCCGGCAGCTTCCGCTTCAGCGATGGTTTTGAACCATTCTTTCGGGTTGGTAGTATCCTCGTAGTATTTAGATCCGGGCAAATGATAGATGCCGCTTCTTGATCCTTTGATCAAACCGTTTCCTTGTTGATCGACATATTCTTTCTGTTTTTCCTCTGTTTCACTGCTTTGAGAAGTGGCTGTTGTCGTGTTGTTTTCACTACTTGTAGCATTCTCCGGCTGCGTCATATCTTCGTTGGAAATCTCGCTGCTACCATCCGCATAGTTGATTGTGACACCATCTTGGATGTTGAAGATATAATAGTTGAATTGGATCGTATCCTCGCCAATAGATTGGGCTTGCATCTGTACCCCACGGGCAACCAGCTCGTCATCGCGATAGATCGGGGTGACGGAATATCGGACATAATGATTTTTATCTTGCTTGAGATAATAGTTGATATCCATTTCTAAGCGCAACATCTCGGGATTGTTCAACTGACTTGTCCCTGTGATCAGATTCTTCCAGTTTGCATTTTCGCCAGCTAAAGCAAAGCCAATCAAGTGGGTTCGATTATATAAATATTTCCCATTGGGGAGCTGTTTATTACGCCAACCTGTCGGTTTCACACTGGAAATATCGCCACGCTTTTCCGTGGGCATCAAGGATTGATTCAACATTGCTTCAGCAGAGGTCGCACGATTGAGGTGATCGAGGTCGCCGTATGCTTCCCAGGCGCCATTTTCAAGGGAAAGATCATCTTCTGAAAACTCAGGAATGTTCTGATTGACTTCAATCGTTTGGGTGCCTTGGTAAGTTAACTGTGCCAGCTCATCTGCACGAATATCCTTAGCAGAAGTGACTGCCACTTCTGATGATGGTGTTTTGTGATTTGGGAATAGATCATTACTGTGTAGGAAACTAAATCCGACTGCTGCGAGTGCGAGAAGCGCAGTGACCGATCCGATAAATGTTTTTTTCTTTGCCATCTTTTTTTACCTCTCTTTTCATTGATGTATAGTTAGCATAAACGGGGAGTAAAAAAACTGCAACCCAGTCATCATACCATTTGCATGGAGAGTTTTACAGAACTTTCAGGTTTCTTTTGCTTTTTGATCTCAAATGTTCTTAACCCACTTTCTTTACCAAGGGAACATGCCTGAATGGTTTTTTTTATTTGCAAGTCAAATTTTTCATGTTTTAAAAAAACTATGTGATATAATGAATAAAGTTGTTGCTATTTCCCTTTGATGCTTGTTTTAATAACAGGCATCTCCAGCTGCGGAACGAAATTTCAGCTGTATAGCACGCAACCTTCAAACGAAAGAAATCTGGACAATTTTCTGAACGATTTCCTTTCTTTCTTTGAGCAAAATTACAGGAGAAGGAGTGTATCCCATGAACCAGCAAGAAACCATCTTACATTATTTAAATCAGAAAGACTCTGAAAAATTAAAAGAACTCGTATCAGGAATGGAAGAGCTGCCGCTGTTACAATTGTTCAGCAATTTATCCGCGGATGAAAAAGTGATCGTTTTCCGACTATTACCGAAAGATAAAGCACTTATCCTGTTTGAAGATTTGACACCAGCTACACAACAACACTTATTACGCTCTTTCACCGATGAACGGGCAACCGAGTTTGTGAACGAAATGGCACCAGATGTCCGAGTAAGACTCTTGGATGAGTTGCCAGCGACCGTAACACAAAAACTTTTACAATCAATGGCACCGGATGAACGTGCTGCAACAAACCTCTTATTAGGGTATGAGGCTGAGACTGCTGGACGTTTGATGACACCGGAATTCATCACATTGAAAAAAAATATGACGGTCAATCAAGCGTTAGAAAAAGTGCGAATGCAAGCCAAAGAAAAAGAAACGATTTATACGCTTTATGTTACTGATCAAACGAAAACATTAGAAGGTGTTTTGTCGCTGAAAGATCTCTTAATGGCGCAAGGGGATCAACTCATCAGTGAAATCATGTCCCAAAAAGTTATTTATGTTACCACGGACACGGACCAGGAAGAAGCGGCACGTTTGCTAAATGAACTAGATATCATTGCGCTACCAGTCGTAGACAAGGAATCGCGAATCGTTGGGATCATCACTGTCGATGACGCCATCGATGTCATCGAGCAAGAAACGACAGAAGACATGTTTAATGCCGCTGGTTTAGTCGATGTTGCTTCTAATGAAGCAGACCGTAGTAACGTTCTGATCAACGGCACCCTTTGGCAAATTTGGAAAGTCCGATTGCCGTTCCTAGTGATCACTTTGGTTGCCGGTCTTTTAGCTGGGGTAGTCATTGATGAATTTGAACAAACATTGGAATCGGTGGCAGCCGTTGCGATTTTTATCCCTTTGATCATGGATATGGGTGGAAACGTTGGTACACAGTCCTCAACTGTTTTTGTTCGCGGGATGTCATTAGGGCATATTGATCTTTCGACCTTCACTCGCCATTTCTTTAAAGAAGTTTGGATCGGCTTAAGTCTAGGTTTGATCGTAGGGGTCATCTCTGGGGTTGCTGCATCACTTTGGCAAGGAATCCCGATGTTAGGTGTGGCTGTTGGTATTTCGTTAGTTTTTGCCATGACCTTAGCCGCAGCACTTGGTTTCTTAGTCCCGTTTGTACTGATTAAACTAAACATCGACCAAGCAGCCGGTTCGGCACCGATCATCACATCGATCAAAGATATCGCCGGCTTGTTTATCTACTTCGTTTCAGTAAATGTTCTTTTGGGTCATTTGCTTTAGCATACTGTCCGTTCCGGTGGTATAATAAAGCGACATCACATGATGAGCACAACATAGAAAGGGGAAATGTCTTATGACAAATCAAATGAAGCAACATCAACTCGGAGGTTTCTCTTTTTAAGTGCGGCCTCCTAACTAACTGGAGGGAAATCATGGAAAAACAAGGAATTGTGGTCTTTCAGGCCAAAGATATCGCAAAAGTCCGCTTGACCACAGGAGAAGAATGTTTAGCAACGGTTTCAGGAAAATTTCGCCAACAGGCACTAGCGCCAAAGGATTATCCGATCGTTGGTGATTCTGTACAAGGACAGGTGTATGATCAAGATCATTTCTTGATTGATGCTTTGCTGCCACGAAAAAGTTTTTTACAACGAAAAGTAGCTGGAAATCGCACGGACGGGCAAGGCATTGCGGCGAACATCGACACAGTTTTTATTGCAACTAGTGCCAATGAAGAATTCAATTTGGCTCGGTTAGAGCGCTTTGTAACGATCGCTTGGGACAGTGGGGCTAATCCGGTGATTCTCTTGACCAAAGCCGATCAAGTTACTGCTGATAAAAAAGCAGAGCTGCTGCAAGCATTAAACGATGCATTTGGTGTGAAAACATTTGCTACGTCCATTTTTGAACCAAACGAATTGCTGATGGAAACGTATTTTTCTGACAGACAGATCAGCGCATTTATCGGTTCATCTGGGGTCGGAAAGTCCAGCTTATTAAATCAGCTTATGGCGCAAGACGTTCAAAAAACCAATGACATACGAGAGGATAGTCGAGGACGACACACGACGACGAGTCGCCAGTTGTTCACTCTGTCCTCTGGCGCAATGATCATCGATACTCCTGGTATGCGGGAAGTTGGCATCAGTACCGTCCGGTCAGCTTCGATCGACCAATCTTTTGAAGCGATCAGCCAGTATGCTGAAGGTTGTTTCTTCAGAGACTGTCGTCATGAAACAGAACCGAAATGTGCGGTCAAAGCAGCTATTGCTGCCGGTGAACTTTCAGAAGAAGCTTTCGCCCGCTATCGTAAAATGGAAAAAGAACTGGCGTATTTGAAGCGAAAAGAACAGATCAAAGAATTGAAAAAGTAAAAGTTAGCACTCCTTTCTTTAAGAGGAGTGCTTTTTTGTACGTGTTATTTGTACGTGTTAAGAGAGTCTTGTTGAGTAAAGAAGAGGGACGTAGACAATGTCCTTGTGTTTTCACGAAAAGGCGGCCAATTCCACAGGGCACTACATGCTAAGTGGTTGAACTAAGCTAAGAACGCCTGTCTGGTTGCAAGCTACCGTCAAGAAAGGCAGTATAAAAAAACACAGTGGGGTGTTTTCCCACTGTGTTTTGAGCAATGATTTGCCCCTGCCAAGGTATTTCAAGTATAAAGCGTTGATTCTTAAATAGCAACTCGAAAAAAATCGCCTCATTCAGCAGAGCGTAAAATTTTTGCCATGGCTTTTCCTTTCGCCAGTTCATCGATCAGTTTATCTAGATAACGAATTTCTTGAACCATTGGCTCTTCGATCTCTTCTACCCGAATGCCGCAAATGACACCAGTGATCTGCTTTCGTGCGGGATTGAGCTGAGGGGCTTGACTAAAAAAACGTTCAAAAGAAAGCTCTTCATTCATCTGTTGCAGCGTTTCTTGGTCATACCCGGTCAGCCAGGTAATAATCTGATCTACTTCTTCTTTTGTTCGATTTTTCCGCTCTGCTTTGGCAATATATAGGGGATAGACTTTCGCGAAACTCATTTGGGTGATCTTTTGATTTTTCATGATATACTCCTTTAGTCTTTACACAAAGTATACTTTATTTTCTTCGTTTTGCCGAGATTTTCGACACTTGCTGTGTGTCAAAAATAGGCGAGGGGACTAAAGAATGATCTTTTCTTCTTGTTCACGAAACCCTAGAACTTTTTGACGTGACTCGCCATCCCAATAGAGTAAGTCCAAATTCTTATGCAGCATTAGCTGTGTATATAATTCTTTCAGCGTCAGAGCGGGTTTTTTTGGTTCAAAAAATAAAATCAATTGGTTATGGCTATCTTGGGCGATCGTCGTAAAAGGAATCAAGTTTTCTTTGTACATTAAATAAATTCCTTGGTAATCTGCTGCACTCGACGACGTTGTCAGTGCTGTCAAGAGGTCTCTTGCTCTCATAATGAACCCGCCTTTACTGTTTTTTGTCGATAGGCATCGATATCCAACATGATTTTTGTTTTGCCGTACACCGTATACTTTTGCACCACGAATTGACGGCGCTTATTCCAATAGCCGCCCACGGTTAGAAACATGCCGTCATCAACATCCCCTAAAAAATTCAAA
Source organism: Enterococcus sp. CR-Ec1 (assembly GCF_002850555.1). NCBI lineage: Bacteria > Bacillati > Bacillota > Bacilli > Lactobacillales > Enterococcaceae > Enterococcus > Enterococcus sp. CR-Ec1. The sequence continues at coordinate 1,889,831 of NZ_CP025223.1, read as the reverse complement.
CTGTGTTTCGCAATCAAACAGTTGGTGGTACCTAGTGTAAAGCGGACCAAAGGGGAGGGGGCAAAGGAGACGATTCTTATTTTTGAGACAGATCCTTTTTGTGTTTCCATCATTTCTTCCTCCTTTAGTTTAAGTAGTGTAAACAGTTGTATTATTCGCTGAGATCAAACCATTTTCTTTCTTCGTAGAAAGCAACGTGACGAATCTCATCATAATGGATTTTTTCCGTTGTTTCTCCCGTCAAATAAATGCCTAATGGGTCATAACCGCTGATTTTCCCGATAATATCTGGAGGATAGCCGCCTTCTTCATTAACTTCTTCTCGTTGGATCGCCACAGTTAGGTTCTTTTTCATGGCTTCAAATAAACACTGATTGATTTCTTCCGTTGTGAGTGACGGCTTAGGTGGACAATCAAACTTACGTGTCGGTTCCTCTTCAATTTCAGTTGTATGCTCAGATAAAAAGAATCCTTGCCACTTTAGCTTTTTTCGATCTTCATATGGTTGTAGCATACCCATAGCAATCACCTCTTATCTATATAATACAAACATACGTTCTCTTTTGTAAAGCGAACAGATTTTTAAATTTCTGATTCTTCTATGAAACATTTGAAAAGCGCATCAAACAAGGGGCTAGTGGTGGGTATCGTTTTTTTACACTATATCTGTTATAATTTATCCTGAAGCGCCGATGAACGATTTGGAAAATAGCTGGCGAAAAAGGAGAATAGTATGTCTGGATTAATCGTGGTCCTGCTTACGATCTACTTTGCAAGTAGGAAAGATAAAGAACAGTGGGGTTTTGATCGCAAACGATTGACTATTCTGACGCTTATGTTTGTGATCGTCGGCATAAGTTTGGGCTTAAATGACAAAATAATGAAGGATCCTCAGAACCAAAATATTAGAAGTGATTTACTGTTTAATTATTCGTTTCCCTTATTGATATGTATGCTAGGTTTATTTATCAAAGAAATACCACGTTGGGGACGGATCGTGACTTTGTCATTTGGCTTTATGATTTTCGGGTATTTAGCTTTGCACTATTTGATAGGGTTTCACAACCCGTATTGGGAAAATCTACAGCTAAGTCCATTGTATTGGCTGCCAAGTGACTAGCCATACGAAAGTATCGCCAATGGAAACGCAAAAAAAGCACTCCCTTTATTGAGTGCTTTTTTCGGCTAAATAACTGCAGCAAGGTGTTTCTTTTCCTAAAAAATGGGTTGGACCTAAGTAACGAGGGGATCATATAAGGAGAAGTCATGACTGTTTAAATCAAAACGATAGATTCTTGACTAAACCGTGTCTTTTGATCATTGCCAAAGTAAAATATGCGATGAGCGTTCCTGCAATACCAAAAAGTAAATCGATTCGATCAGGGGTGTTCATAAAGCCAAAGACAGTCTCACTCAATAGATTGGCAATGAGCAAAAGCAGGGTCAATAGCGTGACGGCTTTAAATGGCGCACCTACCAGAAGCCAAAAGTACCCCAGTAAGCCAATAATCAAACTAATCGAAAAATTGGAGATATGAAGATAAAAGTCAGCATACCTCGAAGTAAAGAAAGAAATGTTCAAGTACTTTGATAAGTAGAGGAAGAGGGCTGTGAACACGAAAAGCAAGTAGAGGAGTGACGCCCATATTTTTGGTAAAAAGACTAGCTTTAGTTGCGTATTCTTTTTCATTTTTATTCTCCTTTTAGGAATTATCAGCTATACTGATGGAATTGCTTTTATCGGGCATTAATTACACAAATGGAAAAACAAGCTGCAAACTAGGCAAGTCAGTAGTCTGCACCTCATTAATGGTAAAATGAGGTGAGGTGATAAAATGACAATAATAAACAATCAGCGATTATGGTTAGGCATAGGGATAGAAATTATTTTGCTCATATCATTCAGCATGATTATGTATTTCATCCTGACGAGTGGCAATTTGAAGCAAAACCCGTTCACAAGTCGACAAAAAGGAAAAATGAGCTTATGGATAGCTGCTGGTTTGATTTTACTTGCCATGGTTCTAGTATTCCAAGGAATGATCAACGGCGCTTTATTCAGGCTTTTTTAGCAGAATATGGACGTTTATGGTGACCTACGAACATTACAATTATATTAAATAACGAAATGCCCTAAGTTATCTACATAATTTTAGGGTTCTTTTTTATAGAATCATGTAACGGATATTTGTCAGTATTTGCAACATCTAAGCACTAGTGTAAGAACTTTGAAACGGATTGGCTGTATATGAATAAAATTTGAGAAAAAAGCTCAAAGATTTTCAAAATGATTATAGCATACAATCAAACCGATTGGTTCGTGAATCAAGGCTGATAGCTTGAATCTGTATTTGCTGAGATAAAAAAGACGAATCCGCAAGTAACTTGCTACCAGACAGTTATCAATCTGTTAATCAGCAAATCAAAAAAAGAATCTGAAGAACATGTAAAACAAGAAATTCTTAGTTTTAATTGAATTTTAGGTGCATTAGCGACAATCTACTGATAAAAGTCATTCGGAGGGAGGTAAAATGATACAAAATTGTCTTGAACTATTTAGAATGGCACGAACCCTTTTTTGAATGTAACTTTGTATAATATATATTATGTAAACTAAAATAAAAAATTTTTTGAACACCGTATTTAGCTAGTAATTGTGCGACTCTCCTCTCTCTTATTCATGATTATTTCCTTCAAATTAACCTAAATAGCAGCATAATCCAAAAAAACGGTTATTTAAGCGATAGTTTAAGATTTTTGTTTATTTTACGACTGACAAGAAAATCAATTGACAAATTATATCTGTACCTTTGTCTGTATTTGATCTTGTTGATCCTTGAATCTTTGAATTCAAACATTGCTTGCAACTGCTGGCCAATCTCAATGAATCACTCAGTGCTTAATGAATCGCTGTTCACGATTTTATCAGTAATGATTCGTACATAACCCAGCCAAATTTGTGCTAACTAAATAGCCTAATGGGAATCTTGATCACAGGCAAACCAGCAACGATAAACAACAAAAGTTGAGTTGCGTTCAGTTTTCACCTAAACGGATCCGATTCCCATAGCGAGTCCTAATCAAGGGATCACAGTCATCTAAGTACAATTTTCTTTTTGTTGCTGCTAATAAAGCAATGACAGCTACGGAAAGTTTCAAACTATGTAATACAGGATCGCCGAAAAGACAATGATCAAAACGACCAAAACAATGATTAGTTGATTTAAACGTCGAATAAGCAGGTTTTTCTTATTTTTTTCAAATTTTTTTCCTTCATTTCGATAATATTCTCTATCTTTTGTTCCCACGAGCGCCAACTCCTTTTCCCTGATTTTATCACTATCCTGAAAACAATGGGTGCAATCAAGGTGTTTTGTACAATAAATGGCAGTATTTTGTTAGAGCTTACCATCGTATACGTATAGAGACTAAATAAGACGACTGACGAGTTCTAAGTGATTCATAACCGCAGCTTTCCGAATAACGCCCATACCTGGAAACGACCTTTGCTGATAGGCAGCAATTAATAGCTGCAGCCCAGCTGTTTGTGTAGGATACTCTTCTTCATGCTGTAACAAAGCTTCCATGACTTCGAAAAACTTTTCTTTCTGATTTGGTAATTCTTCCTCAGAAAATAAGTGAACGATTCGCAAATCTTGCTCAGTTGTCGGATAGATCCAATGCAAAACCAACCGCTTTGAGGGATAACTGTGCTCATAATAAATTTTGCTATCGACAGAAAAATCACTAAACCCAGCATAACCCAATTTTTGATAAAGATGATGGGTTTTTGAAAACCCTTCGTCCGGACATTCTGTATAAAAACTATTTTTAGGTAAACGGGTAAACGGATCTTCCATCAGTAGTTTCGGGCCGTTGATTTTATTTAACAAACGAAACTCTTTGCCTACCAGCACCGGCAGTGTATTTTCCCGCCAATCACTAGCGAGTGCTGGGTCCGCTTGATGAACGATCCAAAGATCAGGCGTTTCTTCCACTGTTTCAATGGGTCGATCTACGATCATTGCTTTAGGGGCAGCAACATTTTGCAACTCTGCTAACCCCTCTGCAGTCAGAAAAGCCCCAGCCTGTGGATTGCGAACAAGATAAAAAGGATGCTGCTTCCTTTGAAACAGGTCAATGGTCGTCCAAAACGTTTTTGATTGCTTGACCGGTTCAATGATCGGCTGGATCGCTTCTGACAAGCGATCTTGTTCCAACAGTGCTTTCAACGCCAATAAATCAAATTGTTTTCCACGAATATACGGGAAGTACATCTTCTTCTCTCCTTCTTACTTGCCTGATAAAAAACGTTTTTCCAGCGCTTCATAGGCTGCTCTCGTAGCGGCCAATTCTTCTTTCAAGGCTTCGATCGCTTGCAGCTGAGTATCTTCAATAAATCGATCATAGTAATTGACTCCACCACCGAACAAGTCATACTCAGGCTGGCGTTTCTTCAGTTCTTGGTACAAACGTTCTGTTGAAAATACCCGCAATCCTCGAGCAGTCTGTTTTGCTTTGCCGACTTCTCTCGCTTGTGCCGAAATCAACCGAAACAATAAGCCATTTTCTGGAACCTGCAGCTCTTGCCGTTGGGGTTTCTTTTCGACACTGAAATACCCTTTGCTGCCCGTTTCTTTTTCAAGAAATGCATGATAGACCAAAACACCAATTGTAGGTGCAATCTGATCTTTGACTTTTTCATACAAAGACTTGGGTAAGACAAAATAATTATAATTCCCAATAAAGGATAGTTTTGCTTTTGAGCGAAAATCTGCCAAACTAACTTTGAGTTCGTAGCAACGCCATTCAAATGTATTTTCAGTCGTCAAGCGACAACTCAAAGTATCCACGATGCCGTGATCATCTGGCATGACTACCTCTTCTACCACAATATCACTGTTTTCACGACAATAATAATAAAGTGCCTCTTCCATTTCTAAAGTTAAGGATGTCTTCACAAATTCACGACCTTTATCTTGTTTCACCTATTATAAAACATATGTTCGCATTTTAAAAGAGGGAAATAAAAGCAACCTATCATCCCCTCACTCATTCGGGCATCCGTTACCGAGAATCTCTTCAACCGTCCTCTTTGTACCGCGGAATCGTAACAAAAAAAGCAGCAAGAGCACACCAAGTTGCGTGATTAATAGACCTTTAAAGGGAAATTCAAAAGTAAAGCCTGCGGGAAGATGAAAGAAATGAAAAAAATCCTGCAGTGCTTTTTGACTAAGCCACAAACCGCTGACAAGCCCTATCAAACCAATAACAATGCTTTGAATGCCTACAAAGAAAAGCTCTTCTAAGGTGACCACCAACGGAGACTGTCCTAACAACAACCGAATACTCAGGGATTGCTGCTCCTCCCCCATCAAATGAAAACGATACATGTGATTGCAGTGCCATAAAAAGGCGGCGATCAATCCTATAGCTAGAATGCTAAGTACGAAGCGCAGCAAATGCAAAAAGAAAAGCCAACTGGCATATGTGAGATCCATCTGATTCTCACCACTATTTGTTTCGTAGTGCAGCCATTGGTGAAAAAAAACTAGCCAATTCTCTGCAAAGATAGCAATGATCAGTAGAAGAATCGCCAATACACCACTCATCAGCAAACTGCGCCTACGAAGTGCTGCGTGCCAGCCGAATTGGCAAGGATAGTAGAAGTACCGCCATTTGTTCATGATAGCCCTCCTTTTGGCGTCTATTTTACAGAACTTTTCAAATTTAGACAAACATCTTCTTGTTTACATAATATAATTATGAACAAAAAAGAGTGCGGCACGTAGCCCACACTCTTTTCCTTTTAGCTATCGACGTCTACAAATACCTTGTCAGCAGCTGCAACAAGCGCTGCGGAAATTCTGTTAGATTGGAAAGATCAATAAAGCGTTCTTCCCCATAAATCGCTTTGATCACCTCTTTGTCTTGGCCAATGGCAGCTGCCAGAAACAGCACCCCTTGTCGTTCATAGTCAGCGATCACTTGCTGAATATCTTCTTTGGCTTTTACCCCTGTATAATCAGGAAGAGCTTTTGGCTGGCCATCACTGATATTCAAGAGTAATTTAGTGGTTGCCGGCTGATGAGCGAGCTTTTCAGCTAGCACGCGCAAGACAGCCCCATCACGGTTATTTTGCCGAGGCTTCATTGTCATGAGTTTCTCTGGCACAAATTCAAAGCCTTCATTAAATTCTTTGTAAGCAAAAAGCGAGGTTTTTTCACGAGCGGTCACGTCCGCTGTATCGCCATAGATCATCAATGGCAAAGATAAACGTTCGGCAAAAGCATTCACCGCTAAGACCGCCTGTTGCGCATACAATATCCGATCTTCTCGAATCATCGAACCCGATTCATCGATGCGCAAAGCAAGAGCTAAGGAAGGCTGTTCATGAGGTGGATTCTTCTTGTCAAAGGTCCGGAAATCTTGATACGCAACCTTGCTGGCATCAAAGCGTGTGCCGCTGTACTTACCTTTACTGTATGCCGAAGCTTGTTCATTTTCCAATACTTCTTGGGTTTGCTTGATCAATGACTCTACGATCGGCAGCAACGGCTGCAAACGCTGTTGGGCTTCAGTCGCTTTTTCTAAATCGACGGGTGGTCGATGAACGATCAGCCCTTCTTTGGCATGGATTGATTCTTTCAATGCTTGTCGTGCTGTCTTTGATGCCGTGGTTTTCTTTTCTTTCTCCTGGGTTTCATACGCTTCGATCGACAAAGAATGAGCAGCAGGAGCTGCCTCTTGTGCCTCACTCCCAGCTTTTGCTTGGCCATCATGACTATTGCGTTCCAGTTCTTCTGAAAACGTCGCCTCAGTTGCTGCGCTTTTCGCTTCTTGTTTGTCAGAATCACTGGTTTCCATCGTTTCCGCCTCAGTTTCTTGATTGGGCGTCTCAAGGACTTGTTCATTTTTTAGGACGGGCGTACCTTCTTCCACTACATTGCGCTGGTCCGCCTCTTCGCTGCTGATTCGACGCCCTTTGATTTGTTGTTTAAAAGCATTTAGTGGTTGTCCAGAAAACAAAAGTCGCAGTTGCGCCAATAACCCTGAAGCTTCTAGTGCCTGTTGTAACAGAGAAAGCTCATTTGGATCGGTGGTGATTTTGTATAGCACTTTGCTATCAATTGCAGTAAAAGGATCTTGTCCTTGTTTGACTGCATTTAGCCAATAAAAATAGGAACGCATGCCCGCCACCCCTTTGATGGCATTGGCTTTGGCGGTCACGTCTAGCAAGCGTATGATCTCAGCCATTTTCTCCGCAGTCGTTTTGTCTGGATAATTGGTTTTGGCAATGCCTCGCTGCACCATGACTGCCAGCTCAGGTAAATCCATTTTTTCAGCATGCTGCATCCGGTCTCGCAAGGATTCGTTCAAGGGGCGGTTGCCTTGGTAATTCCGATTCGTTGTGATGATCACCACACAGTCAGGGTGTCGTCGGACGAAGCCAGTCGGGATATTCAGCATTCCATTTTGTTCAAGGGCCGAGTTTAGTGCCACTAGTACCGAAGCATCACGAATGACCGTTGGCTCTTGAATCTCAAGCAAGTAGCCTTTTTCCAGCGCCCGTACGATTTCGGAGGGATAAAATTTGTATTGAATCGTAGGTTGTTGATCACTGGTTTCGATTCGTTCGATCAGTTCTGCAAATTTCGCCCGTGCCCGCTCACGAGTCAGGGAAAAATGCCGCTGGATCAACCCCAAAACATCTTCAAAACAATCACTTTGATAAATCGCATCCAGCAAGTCCTTGTCCTCTTCTTGGTCGGTGTTGATCACTGGTAATAAAGCACCAAACACATCTGACTTATCCATATCCGCAAAGCAGGTGATTTTGGTGTAGGGCAGTTGCAGGTCGGCAGAAAGTGCCTTTGCCAACTGGGTCTTGCCGGAACCAGCATCGCCTTCCAACAACACATTGAAGATCTTCATTTCTGGATCCGTCCAGTTCAACGCGATCTCTGAAGCGATTCGCAGTTCTTCGGCACTGGTCTGATGACTTTGTGGTTTCTTCCAAATCATTGTTTGTTCTAATTTGCTAAAAGCGCGTCCTTTCGTTACGACAAAAGACGGTTGAATTTGTGTCATGGTAATCTGCTCCTTTTCTTAATAACCTAGCTCATCCAAAAGCCGTTTTAGGATTTTGAAGCGTTCACCATAAAGTTCGCCATCTTTTTGCAAGGAATCATAAAAAAGTAGAATGTCTTCATCGATCTTAGGATTTTCGGTGTCTACTTCAACGGTCATACGATTTCCTTGTAAGCCAATGATCTCGATCAACGGATTTTCAGGATCGTAAAACTTTTCATGGCGATAAGCCTCTTGAAAATACAAACTGGATTGCGCCACTAAGATTGCTAGATCTAAGATTCTAGTGAGCGGTAGTTCTTCTGACTGACGAGACCATTTTTCACCTGTGTGGCGCCAAACCTTGCCTGAGATATCGACTTTTCCCCGGTCGTTCCATTGTGCCAATCCGAGGGAAAGGCCTTTTGCATCCGTATGTAACGCATTTTTTCCGTCAACAGTATCATAGTCTTCCACTTTAATGACGGGCTTATGTTTCAAGTTTTCTGGTATTTTCATTGTTCTCACTCCTTGTTTAGTAAATTACTAATTTACTAGATAGAGTAAGTATAATGAGGAAGCTAGTTTGGGACAAGCAAAAGGTCTTTTCTAGTAGCTAGGGACAGATGTCTATAGAAAAAGCACTTGATAAGAAGTATCTAAAAACAAACGCTCTTAAAAAGTGCTTTTTTAAGACGCATTACTTCACTAGCTCAATTGATTGAAAAAAAGGCGCAATTCTTGCTTTCTCTGACTTGCAAGTTGGGCTTTGGGAATGCCTTGGATCGCCCCTTCAATACCATAGAGCATATGGAGGCAAGCGCCCGCATCACATTGTTGGCGGATCGTCACAAAAATGGCTTCGGCCGTTTTTGTGCGCAATTGTTCAGGGGTACTGATGCCGATACGAACCAGGTGATCCGCTAAAACTTGGCCTACATTTGGTAACTTTTGCAGTTCATTCATAGGTTTCTCCTTTTTGATTGTTGTCATCCTGCCCGTCTTCCTCTTGACGAATCAACGCATAGAGTTTCATATCTAACAGCTGATGGTTTTTCTCCGCATGCTTTCGCAAAACGCCTTCTAATGTAAAACCTGCCTTTTCCAACACACGACAAGAGGAATGATTCTTCGCAAAAGATTCAGCAGAAATACGAACGATAGTTGAAGTAGTAAATATATAGTCACATAGTTGTTGAACGGCTTGTGTCATCAAACCTTTTCCCCAGTACTCTTGTGCAATAGAGTAGCCAATCTCAGCCGTTCTATAATGGATATTTTCTTTGCGAACAGCACGGATACTGCCGACTGCTCGGTCATCCACAGTGATTGCAAAGGCAAATTCTGCTTCTTCCACAGATCGAATATAGGCTTGTGCATCTGCGACCGTATACGGGAATGGCAACCCCTCCCGTAAATAATCGTGGATGGATTGATTATTTAACGCATGGGCTAAATCTTGCGCATCGCTCATTTGCCACCTTCTTAAGGAACACTTCATAGCAAATCCTCCTTTGCCAGTCCTTCATTTTGATCCTATTGTACGAGTTTGTGTGATTTTTTACAAGCGAATCTCAAAAAAGCAGAAAAAAGAACCAGCTAGACGAACGTCTAACTGATTCTTACATACATTGTCTTGAGGAGATAATGGCGTGAATAAACATAGAAAAAATAAAAATTATTGCGCTGAAATAGCGATGCCAATGGCTTTTTCCCCTAAATGCGTGCCGATAACTGGTCCGAAGTGACCAATCTCAATTTCTGCATTTGGGTATTTCGCTTGAAGCTTCGCTTTTTCTTCTTTCGCTACTTCTAAATTATTGGCGTGGATTACATAAAATTTAACAGGCAATGCGATTTCTTGCTCCCGTTGACCAATGATATCTTCCGCGCGATTGAATGCTTTTTTGCTGGAACGAATGCGCTCGTAAAGCACAATTTTTCCTTGATCAAAGGTCAAAATCGGTTTGATTTTTAATAATCCGCCAATCAAGGCTGCTCCATTGGTTAAGCGACCGCCACGAACCAAGTTATTCAAGTCGTCAACGATCAAATAGGCATAGGTATTGTCTCTGATAGTGTCCAGATGGGAAATGATCTCTTCTACGGTTTTGCCTTGACTTGACAGATCAAGAGCGGTTTCTACCATGTGCCCCATCGGCATACTTGTGATTTTCGAATCGTAAGGAATGATTTGAACGCCTTCGATTTCATCGGTAATTCCATAAAGCGTTCCGATAAATCCAGAGATACCGCTTGATAAGTGGATACTAATGATCGTGTCGTAACCGCGATCTTTCAATGACTCATATAAGGCTAACACTTCTCCTAATACCGGTTGAGAAGTGGTTGGGAATTCTTTGCTGTTTTTCAACAAAGCGTAATACTCATCAGCTTCAATGTCGATGCCCTCATTGTAGACTTTTCCATCTAAAATAACAGGGATCGGTATGATAAACAAATCTTCATGGTTTTTGATCCGTTCCGGCAGATAAGCTGTACTGTCAGTAACAACGGCTAATTTCATTCTTTTTCCTCGTTTCAACAAATTTCAAACGTCATTAATAATATAGCATAAATTTACTTACTTTCAAATGGTTTTCAGAACTTTTCATTCTGCTTACTCATTAAGAAAATTCCTGATCGCTTGTTGATTGGTTTCAAGATTGACGACTAACACACTTCCGGCACTCGCACTTGAACCGTATTGCCAAGAGTCAGCGACTGGGACAGTCAAGCTGTCGACTCCTCCCGCCCCTCGAGCAATCGAGAAGGTATTTTTTAATAGGAAAGACATTGGCAGGTTGGTGGAAGCATAGCCTAAGACTTTTCCAGCTGCATAAGGCAATTTTAAAATAGCTAAAGGATTTTTCATTTCGCTAAAGATCGCATCCATTACTTGCTGCTGTCGTCTTACACGACCGAAGTCACCTTCTTCGTCCATCCGAAAGCGTGCGTATTGCAACAGCTCAAGCCCATTCATTTGTTGTTGCCCTTGCTTGATGGCAACTTCAAGATTTTTACTCATATCTTTTTCCGCGTTGATAGCAACGCCTGAGGGAAACAATGTGTCGATCACTTTTTCAAAGGAACGAAAGTCAACTTTTGCATAATAGTTGGTTTCTAGCCCGAAGTTCTTCGCTAACGTTTGTCTAACCAAATCAGCACCACCAAAGGCATAAGCCGCATTGATCTTGTTTTCGCCATAACCGGGAATCGTAACTAAAGTATCCCGCATAAAGGAAAGTAGCTTCGGTTGCTTACTGGGACCATCTAATTGCAAAACCATAATAGTGTCTGCTCGTCCAGCTTCTCCTTCACGACTATCACTACCAATGAGCAATATATTCCGAGCACCATTTGCAGCGGCCGTACCATTAAAGGTCTCTTCATCAGTCGTAGCAAAAGCAGCGTCACTTCTTGCGACTTGCTGACCGACAAGAAACGCAATCAATGAATAGGCAAAAAGCACCAATAGTACCCGAACCACAATACGCAGAACTGGGTGCTTCCGCTTTTTCTTTTGTTTGGGTTGCTTGGTCTTCTTAAGCTTTGACGGTTTTTGTTTGCTTTGTTCCTGGCTTTGATGCATCGCAGGCCTCTGAGCAGATAGCGGAGGGATCGCGCTTTTTCGTCCCTCAGATTTTATTGCTCCTACTTGTGACTGTTCTCGAGAACTTTGAGCCGCACGAGAGTCGCTTGCCCTAGGATGCTCGGTGTTTTGATAAGGACTGTCTCCTACTCGCTCATCAGCAGAAGAAGTAGAATCACTCGGTCTGACGCGCTGGTTTCTTCTTTTGGCTTCTCGACGGGCAAAGATACTTTCTTTGGCTGCCTGACTGGATTCCTTTTCTAGCCGTTCATGCAGTTTTTTATTTTTTTCCATCCTGCTCATTGCTTCTGATCCTCCAACTAAAAAATAGCTCTCTGTCTATAAGGATACCCTAGACCTTATAGAAAGAAAGCTATTTTCTGAAATTTTAACCTTTTTCTAGGAAATTTCTTCATATTTTACTTTAGATGCTTTGATGCACCTTGTCGTATGCTCACAAATCCTGCTTGCTCATAAAATGATTTCACTTGGTTTGCCGACCAAAAGTTTAGTGAGAGATCATCGAAGCCTTTTTCCAGCGCGACATTTTCAGCAAATACCAACAATTGTTTTCCAATATGCATCCCTTGGTACCGAGGGTCAACAGCGATCGCTGCAATTTCCAGCCACTTTCGTTCATGCATCATCGCATTTTGTGGCAAACAGACCTCTTGAAGATGCACAAAGCCACAAGGCTGGTCCGCCAACCAAGCGATAAAAAAGTGGTGGCTTGGCTCTTGCAGCTGCTGTGTGATTGCTTGTTCAAATCTTGACTGATCAAAGGGCTTAAAAATCGTTGGGTACCATTGATGGTGCTGTGTTTGGATCTCTTTATGAAACGTTGCTAAAAGGGTTTCATCTTGGCTAAATTTTATTTTGACTTGAGTCATTTTTTGTCACTTCCTCAACAACATTTACGGAATACACGCCGAGAAGATGGACTTGACCACCCAACAACTGAATCTCTTCAAAAGCATTTACAATCAGTTGCCACGGCTTGTCCATCACCAGATCGATCACGAAAAAGTATTCCCCTAAGGTGGTTTTTGAAGGCCGCGATTCAATTTTGCTTAAATCAATTTCTCGCCAGCCAAAGGTTGCTAAGATTTTGTGCAAGATCCCCGGTCGGTTTGCTGGGAGCGTCACAAAAATCGTTGCTTTCTCAGCAGTCTGCTCTGGTAACTGGGTGTTTGCTGCTTTCTTCGTCAAAACCCAAAAACGGGTTTGATTAAAGGCAACATCTTGAATATTGGTTTCTTTGATCGTTAATTGATAGGCCAATGCCGCTTCTTTGGAAGCAATCGCCGCAACTGCTTCTTCTGGATGTTTTGCTACGTAGGCTGCTGCAGTCGTTGTGGAAGCAACCGCCTCAACAGTAGCTCCAGCAAATCGGGCTTCGATGAAGTCGGCACATTGCGCTAAGGCTTGCGGATGAGAAATAATCTTAGTGATGGGACGGTTGTCTTTTGATGTTTGCTGAGAAACTAACAATTGATGATTGATCGGTAAAATAACTTCCTGTTCGATGCTCAACTGATTTTGACGAAAGAGCGTATCAATCGTGGCATGAACAGACCCTTCTAATGAGTTCTCGTTCGGAACGACCGCGCGATCGATCACGCCGTTAGCTAGCGCTTGAATACAAAGCGGAATCGATCCATAGGGGATACAGGTATTTTCCGGATAAGCTTCTTGCGCAGCTATATGCGTAAAGGAACTTTTCGGTCCTAAATAACCAATCTTCATTTTATGCACCCGCTTTGATCAAAATTTCCTGTACGATTTCTTCTGGTGCTTTGTTCGTCGTTTCAACGATCAATGAAGCAGTTTCTTCATAAAGAGGGATCCGAGGACGGTAAACAGCCAATATTTCTTCTGGTGATTTTGAGACGACTAAGGGACGAATGCTGCCATTATCCGCCTTTAAGCGATGAATCAGCTCCTCGGGATCTGTTTTTAAATACACGACGAGCGGCATCTCTTTTAAAAGTTGACGATTTTCTTCTTTTAATACGATGCCCCCACCAGTGGAAATAATTTGTTCCTTTGCCAAAGTTTTAGCTAAAATATCCGTTTCGATTTTGCGAAAGGCTTCCTCACCGTGTTGGTCGAAAAATTCTTGAATGGTCATGCCGATCTCAGCAACGATCAAGTCATCAAAATCCACATGAGACTGTTTCGTTTCTTCAGCCAAAAGACGACCAATCGTGGTTTTTCCAGCACCCATAAATCCAATTAATATCACTTTTTTCACTCGCTGTTTCCTCCTTTAGCCAAACGTGCGACATCCTCAAAAAAATCAGGATAAGAAACTGCTACGGCTTCGGCTTTTTCTAATTCTACCTCTTCATCTGTCAATAAGGCGGCAATTTGCAGCATCATGCCGATGCGATGGTCCCCCCGACTTGACACACGTCCGCCATGCAAAGGGGTTGGACCGTTGATGATCAACCCGTCCTCGGTGGGAGTGATGTCCGCTCCAAGTTTTGTCAACTCTTCGGCAGTTGCATCAATTCGGTTGGTTTCTTTTACTTTTAGTTCTTCCGCATCTTTGATCACCGTTTTGCCATGAGCCTGCGTGGCTAACAACGCAATGATCGGCAATTCATCGATCAAACGTGGGATAATATCGCCAGCGATGGTCACTGCCTGCAAGGTAGAACTTCGAACGGTAAGGTCAGCTGATTGATTCTGATCGTCTTGATTAGAAAAAGCAATTGAAGCACCCATCTCCTCTAGTACGTCAAGAATTCCTGTACGAGTGGGGTTGATCCCGACATTTTTTAAAACGATCTCACTTTCTGGCATAATCGCGCCGGCTGTTAGGAAAAAAGCAGCGGAGGAAATATCACCAGGAACAATTACTTCTTGTCCTTGGAGTGTTTGAGGTCCCGTCACAGTGATCGTTTTGCCTTGTGTTGTAATGACACCACCGAATTGACGAATCATTTCTTCGGTATGGTTGCGACTTGTCTCTTTTTCAATAATCGTCGAGGTACCTTGTGCTTGCAATGCCGCAAAAATCAGCGCCGATTTTACTTGGGCACTTGCTACGGGCATCTGATAATTGATGGGCTGTAAAGAAGCAGTACCATTAACGGTGATCGGTGGGAACTCCGTCTGCTCATGCCCTCTCACATTGGCACCCATTTCTCTTAATGGCAGCATCACTCGGTTCATCGGACGTTTATTCAAAGAGTTATCGCCGAATAAGGTGGTTGTAAATGGCTGTCCAGCCAAAATCCCCATCATTAAGCGAATTGTTGTACCAGAATTGCCGATATCAATTGGTTCTTGGGCAGGCTTAAGGCCATTAAAGCCCTGTCCTTCGATCGTGATCGTCTGACCGTCATCATGGATTGGAACGCCTAATGATTGAAATGCATGAAGGGTGCTATAGCAGTCTTCTCCACGCAAGAAATTACGGACAATCGTTGTCCCTTCGGCTAACGCCCCAAACATGATACTACGATGCGAGATTGATTTGTCAGCAGGGACTGCTATCGTCCCTTTTAGATGTGTTGCTTTTTTTAGTTTCATAAAGGCCTCCTATTTTTTTCGACATGAATAGGTCGTCTTTTTTTGAATCAGCTGCTCTGCTTGCAGCAAATCATTTTGCGTTTTGAATGAAATCTGTAAAACACCAATAATATCTTCTCGAGTTTCAAGAATTTTCAAGTTGATCAAAGAGAGCTGATGTTCGCTCAATAGCCCCGTCACTTCAGCGACAACGCCGGGATGATCCGGTACATCGATGAATAGATCATAGAATGCTGGGATCGCCCCATTTTGATGAACCGGCAATTGATCCCGTGTTTCCTTCGCGGATTCAAAAAACCGAAAGATCGCCCGTTCGTCTTTTTTCTGCAACCAGTGAGCCATGGTCGTCATTTGTTTTTGCCACTCATCGATCAGCTGCAGCAGCTCCTGTCGATTACTCAATAAGATATCGGTCCACATACGAGGATCTGAAGAAGCAATGCGAGTGATATCGCGAAAACCGCCTGCTGCAAGTTGCTGTGCTCTAGGGTGTTCGTGGTTGAAGGCATCTGCCTGATTGACTAATCCCGAAGCAATAATATGAGGCAGATGGCTCAACATCCCTGTGATTTGATCATGCTCTTGGGGAGCAAGTGCCACATATTTGGCTCTAGTGCCGCGAAAAAGCTCTTGTAGTTCTTCCACCCGCTGACTTTTCGTCGGTGTGAAGATATAGTAAGCATTCTCGAAAAGGTTCTCATCGGCTGCTGTGATCCCTGATTTATGAGAGCCAGCCATCGGATGGCCCCCAATAAAATCAAAGGAAAAGGACTCGGCAAATTGCGTGATTTCCGCTTTGGTACTGCCGGTGTCTGTTACCAGGACCGAAGGCTTTAATGAAAGTGCCCCCAGTTCGGCAAGATAGTTTTTGGTGATCTCTACCGGCAATGCCAACAAAATCACGTCGGCACGGACAGCACCTTCAGAAAATGAAGGGGGCACTTCGTCTACTAAATTTGTTGCTAATGCGATCTCATTAGTTTCCTGACAATCCCACCCCATCAAATGCACTTGCGGATGTGCCTTTTTGATACATGTTGCTAAGGAAGCGCCGATCAATCCTAGACCGGCGACGAAGATATTTTGGCTCATGAAAAGAATCCTCATTTCTACTGGAATTTTTTGCTGTTTCTTTAATCAGTAGGTTAACAAGTATTCTCGATACGCCTGAACAGATGCGGTCAATTCTTCGAAAGAATCACTTGGAAACTTTTCTAATAGTTCATTGGCCACCACTGTTGCCACCACACTCTCACAAACAACACTAGCTGCTGGTACAGCGGTGCTATCTGAGCGTTCGACGCTTGCTTTATACGGTTCTTTGCTGTCGATATCAACACTTTGCAACGGCTTGTACAAGGTCGGGATCGGCTTCATAACCCCGCGAACCACAATTGGTTCCCCGTTCGTCATGCCGCCTTCAAAACCACCTAGGTTGTTGCTGCGACGGGTGTAGCCCCGTTGTTCGTCCCATAAAATCTCATCCATGACTTTTGAACCCGGTAAAACACCTGCCTCAAAGCCAACACCGAACTCAGCACCTTTAAAGGCGTTGATACTGACCACGGCTTGGGCAATCTTCGCATCAAGTTTTTTGTCCCATTGCACGTAACTGCCAAGACCAGCAGGAACGCCGCCAACAAGCACTTCCACTACGCCGCCGATCGTATCACCATTTTTCTTCGTTTGATCGATCAACTGCTTGATTTCTTCTTCGACTGACGGATCTAACACCCTTACTTCTGAAGCTTCAGAACGTTTTGCGATTTCTTTAACGGTCAACCCTTCTGGAATTTCTGCTTTGATGCCGCCTAACATCGTTACATGACCTGCCACATCGATGCCAAGCTCCTTCAAAATTTTCTTCGCGATTGCGCCGATGGCTACCCGCATAGTCGTTTCCCGGGCAGATGAACGTTCCAGGACGTTTCGTAGATCTTGATGGTGGTATTTCATACCGCCGACCAAGTCAGCATGACCAGGTCTTGGTCGTGCCACTCGTCGTAGTTTGCGGTCTTTTTCTGGTACCTCTTCGATTGCCATGACCTTGGTCCAATTTTTCCAATCTTTGTTCTCGACCACTAAAGTCACAGGAGAGCCTAATGTTTTTCCATGCCGGATACCGGAAGTGATACGGACTTGGTCTTTTTCAATCAACATCCGTCCCCCACGACCATAGCCGGTTTGTCGTCTCGCTAATTCAAAATTGATGTCTTCTGCTGTTAATGGCAATCCTGCCGGTAACCCTTCGATAATGGCGGTCAACTCTGGTCCATGTGATTCGCCTGCTGTAATATAACGCATGATCCGTTACCTTCCTTTCTTATACTAGGTAGTCTTTGATTTTTTCAGTCGGGATCGTCACGATTTTCGCCTGTCCGATCGCTTCTAATAGAATAATCTTCAATTGTTGCCCGCGGGCTTTTTTATCATGAGTGATTGCTTGGTATAATTGCTCTTTATCTATTTCCCTTGGTGTAATCGGCAAGTGAAACTTCTCAACCATTTCTGTAAGCTGCTGGGTCGTACCTTTTGGTGTTAATCCGGTGGCTTCTGCATGTCGGGTAATCATAATCATCCCCATCGCAACGCCTTCTCCGTGACTAGTCTCAAAAGCAGCCGTTCTTTCTAAGCCATGACCGATCGTATGACCGAAGTTCAGTGTCAGACGACTACCATGATCAAAGGGGTCTTCTTCCACTACTTTTTGTTTAACCTTTAAAGAAGCTGTGATCACATTTTCAGCGTGGGCCAACAAATCGGCTTCATCTTTCAAACCTGCTAACGTTTGCCAAAGTTCAGGATCTGCAATAGCGGCTGACTTGATGATTTCAGCAATGCCTTCTTGGACGCGTTTAAGCGGTAAACTTTCAAGTAAATCTGGATCGATCATCACACCGGTTGGTTGGGCAAACGTGCCAACGAGATTTTTGGCACTGCCAGTATTTACAGCTGTTTTCCCGCCGATACTTGAATCGACCTGTGCCAATAACGTCGTCGGAATCTGCAAGAAATCAATGCCGCGCATATACGTAGAAGCAACAAATCCTCCGAGATCACCGATCACACCGCCACCAAGGGCAATGATCCCATCGCTTCTGGTCATTCCGAATTGGGCAAGACCATCATATAAACTAGCTGCTTGCTCTAGTGATTTGCTTTTTTCGCCGGCTGGTACGACTAACAGTGTTGCCTCAAACCCGGCAGCGGTTAAGGAATCAACGATTTGTCCGCCATACAGGGGTGCGACATTGCTGTCTGTAATGACGGCAATGCGCTGTTTGTCCCACAACTGTTGTACCCAAGTTCCAACTTTTTGAAACGACCCTCGTTTAATGAGGATATCATAGGAATGGTCTTCTAAGTGAATGTGTAACATTGATTTTTGCACCTCTTTTATTGGTTGTCTTCACGCTTAGTCTTGCAACGCTTTGATTTCTTTCATCGCTTTTTCCATGATATGGACTTCTTTCATCATGTTCATGTACGTTTTTTCATTAAGTGATTGAGGGCCATCAGACCAAGCATTGGCTGGATCTGGATGGATCTCAACGATCATCCCATCGGCGCCAGCAGCAACACCCGCTCTTGCCATTGGTGGTACAAGATCCCAAATACCTGTTCCATGACTAGGATCAACGATGATTGGGAAGTGGCTCAGTTTTTTGATGATTGGTACTGCACTTAGATCAAAGGTATTACGGGTTGCTGTTTCGTAAGTTCGGATCCCACGTTCAATGAAAATCACTTCACTTTTATCTTGAACAGCGATGTATTCCGCTGCATTCAACCATTCGTCGATCGTGCCTGAGATGCCTCGTTTAAGGCCAATTGGTTTCCCAGTTTTTCCAACGGCAGCTAGCAATTTGAAGTTTTGCATGTTCCGAGCACCAATCTGCAAAATATCACTGTATTCCGCCACCATATCGATATGTCCTTCGTCCATGACTTCTGTGATGACTTTCATGCCAGTTTCATCAGCTGCTTGGCGAATGTATTTTAGCCCTTCTTCTTCAAGCCCTTGGAATGCGTAAGGCGACGTGCGGGGTTTGAAGGCACCACCACGTAAGATTTGTGCACCACCAGCTTTGGCGATTCGGGCACATTCACGAATTTGGTCTAAGCCTTCAATCGAACATGGACCAGCCATCGTAACAAAGTTGCCGTCACCGATTTTCACACCATCTACATCCACAACCGTATCTTGCGGATGGAACTCACGAGAGGTCAATTTGTAAGTATTTGAGATCCGAATGGCATCTTCGACACCTTCGTAGCTGCGAAAAGCAACATCTTGGATGCGGCGTGTATCCCCTTTTAACCCGATAACGACCTGTTCTTTTCCTTGGTTGACTTGAACATCTAAGCCTTCTTTTTTGATTCTAGTTACAACAACTTCAACTTGTTCTGGCGTAGCGCCTGGTTTCATAATTACGATCATTTTTTCTTCCTACTTTCGTTTTTTCTAATTTTTTTATTTTTTACATGGATTCAATAAGTGCTTTTACTTTTTCAACAGGCATTTCTTGGCCTGTCCAAAGTTTAAATGCAGCTGCACCTTGATACAGCAACATGCTTAAGCCGTTTGCAGTTTTGGCACCGACTGCTTTCGCATCTTTCAAAAGCTGCGTTTCTCTTGGATTATAGATGACATCATAGACAGCTAATGATTCCCGCAAGAGTGTTTTGTCTTTTAGAGGACTTACCGTATCATTCGGCTTCATCCCCACGCCAGTAGCATTAACTAAAAGACTGCTTTGATCGATGGCTGTTTTTAGAGCCGTCTGATCTTCTAAATCCGTTAATGTGATCTCAGAGGCGGTCTTTTCTGCAATCTGTGTCAATTTTTCCTGGATGATTGGATAAAACTCATCCTTGCGGTTAAAGACACGGATTGTTTTGACACCATCTAGTGCAGCTTGACTAATGATTGCTGTCGCTGCTCCACCTGCACCGATCACAGTCATCGTTTTTCCAATGATCGACACTTGAATGTCTTCAAGTGCGCGCATAAAGCCGATACCATCTGTATTGTGCCCAATCAATCGCCCCTCTTGATTGACGATTGTATTGATTGCGCCGATCAGCTCGGCTGCTGGTGAGCATTCATCCATCAACGGTACTGCTGCCATTTTATGGGGCATTGATAGATTGACACCTAAGAGATCCAACTGACGGATGCTTTGGATACTAGCGGCTAAATCATCCGGCTCAACATCAAAGGCCAGATACACGGCGTCGATCCCTTGTTCTTCAAAAGAAAGATTGTGCATCGCTGGAGAGATGCTGTGTTTGGCTGGTTTGGCAAATAGTGCCGCCAACCGTGTGTGACCGGTTATCATTTGTTTCATCTGGTTCATTCCTTTCAACAAAAAAAGATGTCCACCGTAAATTTAAGAATCTACAGTGAACACCTTCAAACATTACATAGCGACAGCGCCGATATGTGAATATAAAAAATAGCCACTATAGATTTTACGATCTACGTGGCTGCGAATTCATTACGAAATGCTCTAGCCATCATAGATACAAACTTAGCGTTTGTATCCATGCCTTCATGAATACAAACCTATCTAAAATAGCTAAAGTAATATTTATTCAGTTGTGTGGGGTTCGTTAGCAATAATTTTTGCATAGTCCTTCGCTCCAAACTGATGTAAGATTGACCTAAGTATAGGTTTAACTTTGAAAGATGTCAATGATTTTTTCTTATTTTTTTCATTTATTTGATTATATTTTTCGAAAACACTGTTCTATCAAGGGTTTATAAGTCGTCTTCAAAGAACAGTAACAGTTCTGGTAAACTTAAGCGAGCTTTTTCATCTGCTGAAAGATCCTTGACGATTTCCCCTTTTCTGAGCAGGATCAGGCGGTCTCCGTATTTTAATGCATCTTCCATCCGATGGGTGATCATGAGACAAGTTAGGTTTTGTTCTTCCACGCGTCTTGCAGTGATTTGCATCAGCTGTTTGGAGGTCTTTGGGTCTAACGCAGCCGTATGTTCATCTAGCAACAACAGTTTTGGTGTTTGAATCGTTGCCATCAATAAACTTAGTGCCTGTCGTTGACCACCAGATAAACTGCCCGTTGGCGTATCCAAATGATTTTCCAACCCGTTGCCGATTTCTTTACAAAGCGCAAAGAACATTTCCCTTTGTCCTTGGAGTTGTCGAAGACCAAGTGACCGTTTTTGCCCTCTTTTTTGTGCTAACAGCAGATTTTCTGCCACTGTCATACGTGGAGCCGTCCCCATTTTCGGGTCTTGGAAGACACGTGCCAAAAAGCGGGCGCGTTTTTCTTCCGAAAGTGCGGTCACGTTTTGATCATCGATCATCACTTGCCCACTCGTCAAGGGCATGGTGCCTGAGATGCAGTTGAATAACGTACTTTTGCCGGCGCCATTTCCTCCGACGACCGTGACAAATTCTCCTGGTTTTAAAGAAAGATCGATTTTATTCAAGAGCACTTTTTTCTCATTCGGTCCGTTGCCGACAACTTTAAAGGCTTTTTTTAAGGCTAACATTATTCATCCTCCGTTTCAAAACCAGTGCGTAGATGCAAGGCTTGTTTAAATTGAGGGATCAACAGGCAGATCGTCAAGACGATTGCAGAGAAGATCTTCAAGTAAGTCGTATCAAATCCAGCTTTGATCACAAATAGGATCAATAATTGGTAGATAATGCTGCCGATCACGATAGCGATCAGACGTTCCAGCAAGGTCAATTCACCATATAATACCTCACCAATGATGATTGACGCCAGTCCGATAACGATCACACCGATTCCCTTGCTTATGTCGGCGTAGCCGTCGTTTTGAGCGATCAATGCGCCTGAGAGTGCGATCACGCCATTGGAGACGATCAGTCCAATGATTTTCATTCGATCCGTATTGATCCCCATTGACTTGGCCATGTGTTCATTATCCCCGGTAGCAATATAAGCTTGACCCAAGTTGGTATGGAAAAAGTAAACCAAGACGCCCCCAATCAACAAGACCATGATCAATCCGATAATCACCGTATCATAATAATTCGGTAAATTCATTCTAGTAAAAAAATCTTGAATTTTCGGTTGGTTTAATAAAGAGAGGTTTGGTGAGCGCATCACAAACAGCATGACCGAGTTCAATGAAGACATCACCAAAATACCTGCTAAAATCACGGGAATTTTGCCTTTTGTATAAAGAAGTCCTGTCACACAGCCCGCACACATCCCAGCCAATACTCCTAACAAAGTCGCTAAGACGGGCGACACCCCATGGGTGATCGCTGTCACACAGACAGCACCGCCTAACGGAAAGGACCCTTCCGTCGTCATATCCGGGAAATTCAAAATACGATAGGTCATAAAAATCCCTAATCCCAGGATTCCCCAAAGTAGCCCTTGCCCTATTGCTGAAACAATCATCATTCTTCCTCCATATTCTTACAAGTTTTCTCTTTCAAGACTCTCTCGGTGATCGCAGGTGATTGCTGTTCCTAATTGTTACTCATCACTTGCTTCACTTTCCGGTGTCGTTGTAATCAATTTTGCCTCGTCTTTGAGGTTTTCTGGGATAGTGATTCCCAATAACTGCGCTTGTGTTTCATTAATGATCGTTTCGCCATCGCTGAATGTATAGATCGGCGTTGTCGCAGGTTCGGCCGTCCCGTCAAGAATTGCTGCCACCATCTTCCCAGTTTCGACCCCAATCGTAAATTGATCTTGCCCAACCGTTGCTAAGCCGCCTTGTTCCACCATCGTATCAACAGACGTGATGATGGGCGTTTTTGATTTATTGGCTTCTTGTACTACCGTCTGCATTGCGTTTGCAATCGTATTATCTAACGGAATATAGATAAAGTCGACTTCTCGTGCCATCACTTGCACCATTTGAGCAATTTCGTTACTTGAAGGAACGGCATACGATTTGCTGGTCAAGCCATTTTCTTCGGCAGCAGCTTCTGCTTCTGCCACTTGGTATTTCGAATTGTCTTCGGTCGAAGAATACAAAATGCCGACTGTTTTTGCCTCCGGTAGCAAATCTTTTGCTAGTTTGATTTGCGCAGCGACGGGTGCTTTATCTGAAACACCAGTGATATTTCCGCCGGGTTGATCCATATCTGCCACGAGATTTGCCCCAACTGGATCAGTGACCGCTCCTAAAACGATTGGTACATCCTGAGTGACATTCGCCAACGCTTGTGCTGCGGGTGTTGCTACCCCAACCAAAACGTCGGCATCTTTATTTAGCAGCTGCTGACTCATCGTTGCCAATTTACTTTGATCCGCTTGGCCGTTTTGGAATTCGATCGTCAAGTTGTCCCCTTCGGTATAGCCTGATTCTTTAAGGCCTTCTTTGATCCCCTCGGTGATCGCATCTAACGCTTCATGACTGACAAACTGCAGGATCCCAACTGTTTTTTCAGCTTTTTCTACTGGTTCCGAAGTCTCACTGGCTTGATTGGTCCCACTTCTCATTCCTAACTGATAGACAAAGGTCGCTCCTAAAAATAATAAAATAACGGCAACCGATGCAATTAATCCCTTGTTTTTCATTTTTCATTCTCCTTTTTCTGCTTACGTTTTTCGTGTTTTCGTTTTTACGGTTTTTGAGAACAAAAAAAGCAACTGCCTATGTGACGGCAATTGCAAGTAAGCAAAAGCCGCATAGAAGGTTGTCCTATGCGGCGATAAATTCAACTACCAGCATAGATACAGCACTTTAGAAGGTTCTCTAAAAAGTTGTATCTATGGAATGAGGTCCCATCAATACAACTATCTACGCCAGTTTTGCCATGATTTCACTTGCAATGGAATAAATAGTTTCATGATTGTTCCTCCTTCTCAACTTGTTTTCTTTCTTGATTGAATTCAGTTTAGCCTATTGATAAAAAAACGTCAACAATTTTCTGTCAAATTGTCAGATTTTTTTATCAATCATTGGCAGAAGAACGAATCGTCCACATGGGTAAACGATTCAATTCTGGGATGAATTCCGTCGTTGGCTGCTCAAATGAATCAAAAGTAAAGCGATTTTTCTCGACTCCTTCTTCATAGAAGACAAAGGTCACTTTATCAGGATCAATGTCATATTCATTGGAGAAAAATGCCACGTCATAGACGATCGGATAATAAAAAAATGTTCGATTCATTTCGTCTTCCTGTGCTTGGATCAGATCAAACACTTGATCCAGCTGTGGGCCATTTGGTTTACTGTACATCACAGAAATCGCTCTTGTTTCTCGAATCGTCTTATCAGCTGTCAAATATGGTAATGGCTGTACTTTTTCCGAAGGTAACTTGTCGAAAGCGATTCGATCCACTAAAGAGGCGTTGATGCGATTTTGAGAAAAAACGATCAAGCCTGCAAAAACCAGCGCGAAAAGAATGCCTCCGATCAGCGTGAAAATCGTTTTTTTCTGATCTCGGTATAGATCATCTAACAAAGCCTGCCAGCTTTCCACTGTTTTTTCTTTCGTGTAATGAACAAAGTTCCTAACTTGTTCCATAATTTGCCCACCTTTTTTAAAAATCCTACTATTAATTCATACTATCAATTCCCTTCTAGAACGTCAAGAAACTTCACATTTCTTCGATAATTCGGTAAGATAAAAGAAAACGGTAAAGGAGTCATTATGCATAATCTAGCTAGTTCTTTGATGACTGGAGCCAACCCAATCTTCGATTTCATTGTTGTCTGTTTAAACTTTCTCTCCATTTTCGTCATCGTTTGGGGTGTGTTGATCGCAGGCATTGATTTCGTGCGCTACGAATTAACAGAAAAGGACCGTTTGGTGGCAGCCAGAGAGAATAATTTTATCCGCAATTATTTAGGGAGTTATGTCTTATTAGGTCTTGAGATCTTGATTGCAGCAGATATTATTGAGACGATCATCCACCCTACTTTCGAAGACATCGTACGTCTAGCTGCAGTCGTTATTATTCGAACAGTCATCTCTTATTTCTTGAACAAAGAAATTGAGCGTGCACTGCAAACCACCGATCACCAACCTAACAAGAAAAAGGAAAGCTAGCTGCAATGGCTTTTCTTTGGATTCTTCGGTATAATAGATAGGAATATTTGACATTGGAAGGATCAATCCCTCAGTCAAACTATCCTTATAAGAAAAGAGGGAAACAATATGTCTTTTGATGGTGTTTTTACCCATTTAATGGTCAAAGAATTACAAAATCAATTAACCAGTGGACGTGTGAACAAAATTCATCAACCTTATGAAAATGAGGTCGTATTTGTGATCCGTGCCCAAGGGAAAAATCATAAACTTTTGCTATCCGCACATCCCACCTATGCTCGTGTGCAATGCACAACGATCGCCTATAGCAATCCAGAAACCCCACCGAATTTCTTGATGATGCTGCGGAAATATTTAGAAGGGGCGATCTTAGAATCAATCGAACAAATCGACAATGACCGTGTGATCCATTTTCATTTTACTCGACGAGATGAACTAGGAGATTTACAATCCCTCGTCTTGATTGTCGAATTGATGGGCCGTCACAGCACGATTTTATTAATGAATAAGACGAGCGGAAAAATTGTCGATACAATCAAACACATTGGTCATTCACAAAATACGTATCGTACTTTATTACCGGGTGCTACTTATATTGCACCACCAAAGCAAACAACACTTAATCCTTTTACAGCCTCTCGCACCAAAATTTTTGAAGAATTATCGACCATCGATCCCTTGACGGCAAAAGAACTTCAACAACGATTCCAAGGCTTAGGCCGCGATACAGCAGAAGAATTAATCGCTCGAATCAATGCCAATCCCAATGAAAAACTGCGTCAGTGGGAAGCTTTCTTTACAGAGCTTACCCAGGAGCTAGCACCAAGTTATCTCCAGTCAGAGAAAAAGGAATATTTTACACCAATTCCCTATCCATCATTGATCGATGCGACCACCACTGTCACCTCTTATCAGAGTCTGAGCGAGCTTTTAGATGCGTTTTATCACGACAAGGCGGAAAGAGATCGGGTCAAACAACAAGGTGGCGAATTACTAAAGAAGATTGAGAATGAACTGAAACGGAACCAATTGAAGTTAAAGAAACGCCAACAAACGTTAATCGATTCAGAAAACGCCGAAGAATTTCGTCAAAAAGGTGAGCTTTTGACGACCTTTATGAATCAAGTCCCCCGTGGTGCTGCTTCAGTTGATTTGGAAAATTACTATGATGAGAATCGGCTTTTGACGATCAAATTAGATCCCGCTCTTTCTCCCAATCAAAATGCTCAGAAATATTTTCAACGTTATCAGAAATTAAAAAATGCAGTCAAATTGGTCCATCAGCAGATTGCCGAAACGAAAGAAGAAATCGCGTATCTCGAATCCGTGTTAGCCCAATTAGAAATCGCCTCTCCAATGGATCTGGCGGTTATTCGGGAAGAACTGATTGCACAAGGCTATGTCAAAAATCGGACGAAACAGCGTAAAAAAGCCGCTCCTTCGCAACCAGAACGATTTCTTTCTTCAGACGGAACAGAAATTTTCGTTGGAAAAAACAATTTACAAAATGACCAACTGACCTTAAAAACAGCTCGTAAGAGTGATATCTGGCTGCATACCAAAAATATTCCTGGCTCTCATGTCATCATTCGTTCGGATGATCCTAGTGAGACAACCTTAATGGAAGCTGCAGAGCTTGCCGCATATTTCTCAAAATATCGTCAATCTGCCCAAGTACCGGTGGACTATGTGCAAGTCAAACATATTCGGAAACCGAATGGTGCCAAACCTGGATTCGTCATTTATGAGAATCAAAAAACGCTTTTTGTGACACCTGATGAGGGAATTTTGAGATTAAAACAGTCCTAGCTGCTCCTCAGTCTATTCGGATCAAAAAATCATAGTGTAATCAATAAAAGAACCGACCACAAAAGCGCTGCGAAACTACACGCGCTTGTGATCGGTTTTTATGCTTTTTCCTTCTATCTACTGCTCTTTCAGCGACAATTTTGCTTAGCTTGAAACACAAAAGGCAAGCCTTCTCAGAATTTAGCCATCGACGTATCTGCTAGATCCGATAGAATGGCATTCGAAAATCACCGTGAGAAAGTAGCTTCTGCTAGCTAATAAATTCCACCATCCTCCATAGTGACTTTCTTCTCGAAATCAAAATGATACAGCTTTTCCCAGTGATTGATATTCAACGTTCCTTTGGTCAAATGGATTGCTAGAAAGCAACAGCCTTTATCATTCTCATTGTTGACTTCGTCGTACCAGACAAAGGCTTTGCGAATTTTGCATCTTAATTCTGCATTTTTAGGGTCTAGCACCCAACCTAAATTCTCCCCTTGACCGACCGCAGTAAACCATTCACCGCTAACAGCAATGGAAACTGCTGGGTTCTTTTTGATTTGCTTGATTTTATTGGATTGCTCGTGTGTCGACACGTAAAAAACGCCCTCTTCATAAAAAGCATCAACTTCTCGAACGACTGGTTGTATGTGTCCCTCTACAGTCTTGTCACAAGCTGTCGTCGCAAGGGCAATCACATTGTCTTTAAAATGTCCGAATTTTTCTTCAAGCAGCTTTATTCCTTCTTCATACTGGTGGGTCATTATTCTGTTCCTCCTTGCATCTTAATTCTTTTTTTAAAAGGAATCCATAATTCGACATGAACCACATGATTTTCCCCTTTTCGATAAAGCTCAGGAAAAAAATTCTCAGCAATCCAGCCATTTTTCTTGAGCCAAAAACGGGTATAACGCATCGCCTTTCCCATATTGATGATCAGTTGCTCTGAGACCGTATCAAAACTGCAAACAATATACTCACGTTCTGGTAAAGTCCATTCAGTGCAGTTGAGAAATTGCGAACCATCAGATATTTGACCAACAAAATAACTTGAATAGCCTTCAGGCGCATCTCCCGGAAATGAAACACCGATCAGGCAATGATCGGTGCGAGGCTGATTGGCAGTCTTTTGATAAAAATCATGCCAAATATCATCAATCGGATCAATCCCTGTTCGTTGGCCCAGCATTTTTCCATACTTAAATGGATAGTAACCAACAACGCCACAAAAAACCAGCGGTTGCTGATTTCGCTTCTTCTGAATCTCCAAAACGACTCCTTCGCTGATCAATGGATTGCCTTCTTCTGTGACAATATACCCTAAAGATAGATCCGGCTTATCAAAATTTTGCAAGCCGATCGGCGCTTTTTGGTAAAGAGAAGGTGAAAGTCCATAAACGGTCTTAAAGGTTCTTGAAAATACTGCATGGCTGCTAAAACCAACCTCAAAAGCGACCTCAATGACTCGACTTTTTCTGTCTTTTAATAAAACAGCGGCTCTGGCCAGACGACGCAGTTTTATATATTCCCTAACAGAAATTTTAACTAAGCGAGTAAATAAGCGTTGATAATAAAATACAGAAAGTGATGCGACTTGTGCTAACGTTTCGATCTCTAGCGACTCAGCAAGATTGTCTTCGATAAAATCGATGGATTTTTGGATTGCTTCCCATGCATGCATATGGATTTCCTTTCTTTCACTATAAAATACTCAGCCAAAAAAGCTTTACCGTGTCTGCTCTTTTTCTAAAAAAACTATATTTGTATTTATTTTCACAATGCATTAACTGCCGAGAATCAGCTTATTTAATATTTTAGCATAGCCTTCATGGTCCTAGAATATAAAAATAAAAAAAGACGAAGAGTTTTCGTCTTTTTCTAGTCAATGACATTCTAAAAATTCTAACATCATTTTTATTGATTACCCTTACGAAGTGGTTTCTATACTGACCATCAAATGAAGTCAGTGATAAACACTACGTAAAAGGATCTATTTTTATAAATTAATAGAAATAAATAGGTCGATCTTTGCGGTCTTGTAATGGGCGATTATTGTTTTCTAACACTTCTTCCCGGAATTCCAAAATGAAGCGGCGGCTCATCTCCCCGATCCAGTCAAAGACGAACCAATTGATTGGCCCTTTGGTTGGCGGTGTCGTCAACGAACCCACATAATGGAAATGGTGGGTGCGTTCTGGTAAGAACATAGTCGGATCAAACCATTGCGTATGGTTTTCAAAGTCCCAGATGCTGTCGTCTTGCTGATTGCAGATCCAGTTGAGCTTATCCGTCAATTTGAATAAGATGCCCAAAACCAAGTTTTCTCCGTCCTCATTCATATGGACGAGATGAAACTCTAATTCTTGCTGTTCATCATCGATAATATGTTCAGACGGCATGTGGAAATGAATATCCGTCAAATAGTAGTTGATCCCTTTAAATGTGACATAACTTTCTTTGTTATATGGAACGAAGTGAATCGTATTTTTGAATTCTTTTTCCGTGAACCGCTCTCGTTTATAGTGAAAAGCCAAGTCCTGATCGATAGGTTCTTCGGTTTCATCGTGAACTAAAGCAATTGGGGATTGGTAAGGAAATTCGGCGCCTTGTGCATACCAATCGCACAAAGTGTGCCAATGTTCAGGTCCATTGTCTCCGGAATAACTCCAGGGAACATCCATATTTCTTTTCAAAAAAACAGCCTCCTAATTCAAGTTGACAGCAAGGAATAGCCCTTCCTATCAAAAAAACTTTCTCCCAATGCTATCAGAAAATAGGTGAAAATAAAACGAATATGCTTGGTCATTCCCTCACATATCCGTTTCTTATTTCAATTCCTTATTCACTCAACCAAGCAGCAGGATCTTTTCGCCACTCTTGTAACAGGGCAACATCAGACTCTTGAATAGCACCCGTTTCTAAAGCCGACTCGATCAACGCTGTATAGTTTGTCAAAGTCACATAGGATAGACCTGCTTGGTCAAAATTCTCTTGGACTTGAGGCAGCTCGTAAGTAAAGATCGCAGCGACGCCTAATACGTCGGCTCCTTCTCTTTTGGCTGCTTCACAAGCTTCTAAGACACTGCCACCTGTTGACAATAAATCTTCAATGACGACCATTTTTTGATTTGGCTGAATACGACCTTCAATTTGATTGCCTTTGCCATGTTCTTTTGCTTTGCTGCGAATATAAACCATTGGCAAATCTAACAATTCAGCGACCCAAGCAGCATGGGGAATCCCGGCTGTTGCGGTCCCTGCAATCACTTCTGCTTCGGGATAAGTCGTTTTGATGACTGCAGCTAAGCCTTTCGCAATGGCGCGACGTACATGAGGATAACTCATAGTGATTCGATTGTCGCAGTAAATAGGGCTTTTGATGCCGCTTGCCCAAGTAAATGGTTCATTCGGTCGTAAAAAAATCGCCTCGATGTCTAAAAGATCTTTGGCAATTTGATTGGATTGTTCTTTCATTGGCTAGCTTCCTTCCATTCTTGTTTTATTTGCAGATAACTTTCATACGGTGTCTTAGACTGGGTGATTGGACGTCCCACAACGATCATGGTAGCCCCCGCATTGCGAGCTTGTGCAGGTGTCATGATTCGTTTTTGATCGCCAACTTCACTGCCAGCTGGTCGGATACCAGGCGTCAAGCGTATGAAGGCATCGGTTGTTCTTTGCTTGATCTGTTTTGCTTCGTGTGCGGAGCAAACAACACCGTCTAATCCAGCTTTTTGGGCACAGGTGGCGTAATGGATAACACTTTCTTGCAGTGACGTCATGATCTGCTGATCATGATGCATTTGTGCCTCACTAGTGGAGGTCAATTGGGTAACTGCAATCAAATCAGGGACTTTGTCTCCAGCGGGGGTTCCTTGTTGCAGACCTTTTTTAGCAGCAGTCATCATTTCAATCCCGCCGGCTGCATGAACATTCGTCAAAGCAACACCTAAAGAAGCTAAGCGCTCCATTGCTCGTCCAACAGTATTAGGGATATCATGTAATTTTAAATCTAAAAAAATGTCATGGCCAAAGGATTTCAACCAAGTGACGATCGCTGGTCCTTCTTGGTAGAAAATCTCCATTCCAACTTTTACAAATAATTTTTCTCCCGCAGGAAATTGCGCTAAAAATGTTTCAATAGCCTGTTTGTTGGGGAAATCTAAGGCAATAATTGGTCGTTCACTCATCACACGTGCTCCTCTCTCACTTCTTTTATCAACTGTTCCAAAGAAGTGATCCCTAATTCTGCCATTCGGATAGGCAATTCTTCAATCAATTTTGGGCAAATGTAAGGATCGGTAAAGTTTGCAGTTCCTACTGCAACTGCACTTGCACCTGCCAGATACATTTCAAGTACATCATCCACTGACATCACGCCCCCCATGCCAATAATTGGTAATTGAGAAACTTGCGCCACTTGTTTGATTAGGCGGATCGCCACTGGTTTGATTGATGGACCAGACAAGCCCCCGGTTTGGTTGGCTAAAATCGGTTTTCGTGTTTTTAAATCGATCCGCATGCCCAAAAGCGTATTGATCATCGTAAACCCGTCGGCGCCGCCTGCTTCGATCGCTTTTGCAATTGGGACAATATCCGTCACATTCGGCGAAAGTTTGACATAGATCGGCACTTGCGAGACTTTTTTGACCGCTTCAGTCAATGCACCAGCAACCGCAGGATCGGTTCCGAAAGTGATACCGCCATGTTTGACGTTAGGGCAAGAGATATTCAATTCGATCGCTTTGACATTTTCTGCCTGACTGATTTCCTGACACACAAGAACGTAATCTTCGACGGTCGAACCAGCAACGTTTGCAATGATCGGTAACTCTGGATGTTTTTGAGCTAAGTCCGGCAATATTTGATTCATGACCGTTTCTAACCCAGGATTTTGCAACCCGATGGCATTTAACATACCACTAGGCGTTTCCGCTACCCTTGGGGTTGGATTGCCGAAACGTGGTTCAGGTGTGGTCGCTTTGATCATCACCGCACCTAATTGACTGATGTCATAATATTTATCATATTCTGCACCAAACCCAAAACAGCCGCTGGCAGGCATGATCGGATTTTTTAGACTCAATCCGGGTAGCTCGACGTTGATCGACATTAAATGACCACCTTTCTCGCCTGAAATACAGGCCCTTCGTCACAAACTTTGACACTTTTTGTACCTTGTTCGTCATCTTTCGTATGGCAAACACAGGCATAACAGGCACCCATCCCGCAAGCCATTCGCGCTTCCATGGATAATTGAACATCTGAAAGGTCTTCGAAAAGCTGGGCGGTGGTTTTTAAAAGACCGTTATTTCCGCAGGCAAAGATCGCCGCAGGTGTTTGCTCTGCAGCTAACAACAGGTTGCCAACATTTCCTTGTAAACCAGCGCTGCCATCATCGGTAGCAATCCTCGTGTCTCCTAGTGCACGAAATTCCTCTTCATAATACATGACGTCTTTGCTGGCAAAGCCCAAAAAGTGAATGACGTGGACGCCTTGTTGGGTCAGACGTTTCGATAATTCATAGAGCGGCGGTACACCGATACCGCCACCTACGATAAATGCAGTGTCCCCTTGATTTAAATGATGATAGCGAAACCCATTTCCTAACGGCCCCATCACATCGATTGGATCACCAACGGTCATTTCTGAAAAAATTCGTGTGCCATCTCCTTCGACCCGGTAAATGATTCGGCATTCTTTTTTCTCAGCATCGATATGATTGATACTGATCGGTCGGCGAAGAAGAAAGGCATTTTGAGGAACCCGCAGGTGCAGAAACTGCCCTGGGGTCCTCATCTCATTGACTAATTCACCAGTCAATGTCATTTCAAAAATCCGTGGTGCCAGTTGACGCTGTTTGCTGATGGTCATGATTTCTTGCTTCATCAAAAAACTCCTTTATCTGCGTTAAATTGCTTTTGTTGAAAAACTGCGGGATTCCATCACTTTTAGAATTGCATCCGCTGTATCAAGAGAAGTAAAGGTCGGTACACCATGCTCCACTGCTTCTCGGCGAATGATAAATCCGTCTTCCGTTGCATTTTGGCGATCTTTGTCCATGGTATTGACTACTACTTGGGTCGTTCCTTTACGGATCAAATCAACAACCGTTTCTTCTGCTTGTTGATCAGAGATTTTAGCAACTCGTGTCACTTGCAGGCCTTTTTCTTCAAAGTAATCAGCGGTTCCATTGGTAGCCATTAAGGTGAAGCCGACCTCTACGAAACGCGCCGCCAGTGCTGCTGCCTCTTCTTTGCTTTCGTCTGCAACGGTGAAAAGTGCTTTTCCAAATTCAGGAATATGCAGGCCTGATGCCTCAAAAGCTTTATAAAGTGCTTTTGCCAAATCTTTGTCTGATCCCATTACTTCACCCGTTGATTTCATTTCAGGGCCTAAGTAAGTATCGACTTTTAAAAGTTTTGTAAAGGAGAAGACAGGTGCTTTGATGTGTACTTCATTTGGTGTTGGAGCAAGTCCGTCTTGATAACCTAACGCTGTGATCTCTTCCCCGAGAATCGCCTTCGTGGCAATTTGTGCCATTGGGATCTCTGTTACCTTGCTTAAAAATGGCACGGTTCGGCTAGCACGAGGATTTACTTCAATGACATACACTTTGTTCTCATGGATGACAAATTGGATATTCATCATACCGATACAATTTAAACCTAATGCCAAGCGTTTGGTATATTCTTCGATCGTAGCAATTAGTTCATCCGAAAGATTTTGCGGTGGATAGACTGCCATTGAATCTCCTGAATGGACCCCTGCACGCTCGATATGTTCCATGATTCCAGGAATCAAAACAGTTTTGCCGTCACAGATAGCATCGACTTCACATTCTTTACCAACCAAGTAACGATCGACCAAGACAGGATGTTCTGGTGATGCTTTCACTGCATGACGCATATAATCTTCTAAATCGGCTTGGTTTTCCACGATTTCCATCGCACGTCCCCCTAAGACATAACTTGGGCGGACTAAAACAGGATAGCCGATTTTTTGTGCGATGGCGATCGCTTCTTGTTCGTTCGTCGCCGTGTCGCCTGGTGGTTGCGGAATATCTAATGCTTGTAATGCTTGCTCAAAGAGATCGCGGTTTTCGGCACGATCAAGATCTTCAATGCTGGTGCCTAGGATTTTGACTCCGGCTTTCACCAAAGGTTCGGCTAAATTGATCGCCGTTTGCCCGCCAAATTGGACGATGACCCCAATTGGCTGTTCCAAATCGATCACATGCAAGACATCTTCTAAGGTCAACGGTTCAAAATACAGCTTGTCGGAGATAGAAAAATCAGTCGAAACCGTTTCAGGATTACTGTTCATGATGATCGCTTCATAGCCAGCAGCTTGGATCGCTTTCACCGAGTGCACTGTTGCATAGTCGAACTCCACCCCTTGTCCGATTCGGATCGGTCCAGAACCTAGGACAAGAACAGATTCTTTTTCACTGCGCTTGCTTTCATTCTCAAACTCATAGGTGCTGTAGAAATAAGGTGTTGCTGATTCAAATTCTGCGGCACATGTATCCACCATTTTGTAGACTGGCAAAATCTTTTGCTCATGGCGCAGCGTGCGGATCTCAGCTTCCGTGGTTTCCCACAGCTCAGCGATCTTTTTATCCGTAAAGCCGTTTTGCTTAGCTTTTTTCAACATATCAAGGGATTGTGGATCGTTTGCTAATGCTTGTTCGATCTCAAAGATGTGAAGCATTTTATCTAAGAAGAATAAATCGATTTTCGTCATTTCATTCAAATCTTCGATAGTATACCCTCTTCGGATGGCTTCCATGACGTAGAACAGGCGATCATCTTGCGCCTTGATGACCTTCTCCATCAGATCATTGTCAGAAAGAGCTTCTAGTTCTTTCATTTCGATATGATGTGTGCCGATTTCCAATGAACGAACAGCTTTCAGTAATGACTCTTCAATATTACGACCAATGGCCATCACTTCTCCAGTTGCTTTCATTTGTGTTCCTAATCGACGTTCCCCCGTTTCAAACTTGTCAAACGGCCAGCGAGGAATTTTTGCCACAACATAGTCCAGGGCAGGTTCAAATTCTGCATAGGTGGTTTCTGTGACTGGATTTTTCATTTCATCCAATGTTAAACCGACGGCAATTTTCGCTGCCAGTTTGGCAATTGGATAACCTGTTGCTTTACTTGCTAGTGCAGACGAACGAGAAACCCTTGGATTTACTTCAATCACATAGTAATTAAAGCTATGTGGATCAAGTGCCAACTGAACGTTACAACCACCTTCTATTTTTAATGCGCGAATAATTTTTAATGACGCATCTCGCAACATTTGGTATTCATGGTCTGACAGTGTTTGACTAGGGGCAAAGACGATGGAATCGCCGGTGTGGATGCCGACTGGATCGAAGTTTTCCATATTACAAACAACGATCGCGTTGTCTGCAGAATCCCGCATCACTTCATATTCGATCTCTTTAAACCCAGCAATACTACGTTCAATCAAGCATTGGGTCACGGGCGAGAGCTTCAAGCCGTTTTCAGCGATTTGGCGTAATTCTTCTTCATTGTTACACATGCCACCGCCCGTTCCTCCTAGCGTAAATGCTGGACGAACAATGATTGGAAAGCCGATTTTTTTCGCAAATTCAACTGCTGCTTCCACCGTTGATACGATTTCGGATTCTGGGATCGGTTGATCCAATTCTTCCATTAATTGTTTGAATAAATCTCGATCTTCTGCCTGATCGATTGCCGCTAATTTGGTTCCTAGCAACTCAATTCCTAATTCATCCAAAATACCTGAGTTGGCTAATTCCATCGCCATATTCAAGCCCGTTTGTCCGCCTAATGTCGGTAAAATTGCATCAGGCTGTTCTTTACGTAAAATCCGTGAGACAAACTCAAATGTGATTGGTTCAATGTAGACTTTGTCAGCAATTTCTTTGTCCGTCATGATCGTTGCGGGATTCGAATTGACTAACACCACTTCGTAACCTTCTTCTCGTAAAGCTAAACAAGCTTGTGTACCGGCATAATCAAATTCTGCCGCTTGTCCTATAATAATCGGTCCAGAACCGATTACCATGATTTTCTTGATATCTGTACGTTTTGGCATATTAGTTCTGCTCCTTCCATGCATCGATCATCTCTAAAAATTCGTCAAATAAGTGGACCGCATCATGCGGGCCCGGTGCCGCATCTGGGTGGTATTGGACACTGAATGCTGGGTAGCGGCGATGACGAACCCCTTCGATCGTGCCATCGTTCACTTCGACGTGTGTCACCATTAGTTTTTCAGGATCGATGGATGCTTCATCCACAGCAAAGCCATGGTTTTGTGAGGTAAAATCGATCCGACCAGTGGCGATCTCTCTTACCGGATGGTTCAATCCGCGGTGACCGAACTTCATTTTATAGGTATCTGCCCCATTCGCTAATGAGAAGAGCTGATGGCCTAAACAAATCCCGAAGATCGGTACCTTGCCTTGAATCCCTTGTATCATTTTAATTGCTTCTGGCAAGCTTTTAGGATCACCCGGTCCATTTGTCAGCATTACACCATCTGGTGCGAGGTCTAAAATTTCTTGCGCTGTCGTATTGTATGGTAAAATCGTTAAATTGCAGTTGCGGCGTGACAATTCCCGTAAAATACTGTGCTTCAAGCCGAAGTCGATGACCACGATATTGCGACCAGTTCCAGGACTTGGATAAGGTTTTGAGGTAGAAACTTGTGCCACTTGATTGGTTGGTAAAACCGCCGCTTTTAATTGATCAAAGGCATGGTCAAAGACATCTCCTGCATCAACGATACTCGCTTTCATGGTCCCATGTTGACGGATCTTTCTTGTCAGCGCGCGTGTATCGATTCCTGCGATCCCTGGAATATTTTTGCGTTTTAAAAATTCATCTAACGTCAGCTGTTTCCGCCAATTGCTCGCTAGACGCGCGTGTTCTTTCACAACGACCCCTTTACAAGTCGGTGAAATTGATTCGTAGTCGTCTCGGTTGACGCCGTAATTTCCAACCATCGGATACGTAAACGTAATGATTTGTCCGTTAAAACTTTGATCCGTAATGGCTTCTTGATAGCCCGTCATGCTGGTGGTAAAAACAATCTCGCCAAAAACATTGATACTGGCACCAAAGCCTTCGCCTTCAAAGTATGTTCCATCTTCTAAAATAAGCCAACGTTTCATATTATTGCCCACCTTTTTGCCATACTAATTTTCCATTTACAAATGTATAACTTGTATCCCCATATAACGTCCATCCACCGAAAGGCGTATTGACTCCTTTTGATAGAAATTGCTTAGGATCCACGTTATAAGCTGATTCTAAGTCAAAAATCGCGAGATCGGCTTTGTCTCCGACCATCATCGTTCCGGCGCTTAGACCAAAGATTGATGCTGGTTTCACGGTCATCCAATCCACTAGTTGCTGCAAGGTAAAGCGTCCTGTTTTGACAAAATGAGTGTACAACAATTGGAAGGCATATTCTGATCCGACGATGCCAAATGGTGCTTTTAAAAAGCTTTTCATTTTTTCTTCATAGCCATGTGGGGCATGATCCGTCGCGATACAATCGATCGTGCCATCCAGCAGACCTTCGATCAACGCTTCACGGTCTTCTTGCCCACGTAACGGTGGGTTCATTTTCCAAAAGCCTTCATCGGCAGGAATATCTTCATCGATTAGAAGCAAATGATGAGGAGAAACTTCAGCTGTCACATGGATACCAGCTTTTTTGGCATCTCGGATCACTCGAACACTTTCTTTGGTCGAGACATGGCAGACATGGTAATGAGCACCTGTTGCTTCCGCCAAAAGTACATCACGAGCGATTTGAGAAGCTTCCGTTACACTCAAGATCCCCGGTAGTCCAAGTTCTTCTGCTTTTTTACCAGCATGCATCACGCCGTCAAAGAGTAAGGAGTCATCTTCTGTATGGGCAACCAAGGCCAAGTCATTTTCGGCTGCTTGCTTCATGGCCAGATACATTGTGCCAGCAGTCTGAACACCCACGCCATCGTTCGTCAAGGCGAAAGCGCCAGCAGCTTTCATTCCAGCTGCATCCGTCAACGTTTCACTGCGTAAGTTTTCTGTGATCGGGGCGTATTGTAAGACATTGATTGACGCATCTGCGTTGATTTTTTCGTAAACAGCTGTTAATTTTTCCGGTGTATCGGGAACTGGGTCAAGGTTTGGCATTGCGCAAACTGTCGTGAACCCACCGCGAGCTGCTGCGATGCTGCCCGTTTCAATTGTTTCTTTGTACTCAAAGCCTGGTTCTCTGAAGTGTACATGAACATCCACTAAACCTGGCGTGATCAATTGCTCTTTGGCATCGATGACTTCGTCAAAATCTGTTTCGGGAAATGCTGTACCGATCCCGCGAATGATTCCTTCTTCGATCCAAATTGCTGCAGGAACACAGTGATTGTCTTTTTTGATGATTTTACCGTTTTTAATGAGTGTTTTCATGTAAACTTCCTCCTCTAATTCTTTCCTTTTTGCCTGTTAGGCCTTACCGTTCAACACCGCTTCAAGAATCGCCATTCGAACAAAGACGCCATTGGACATCTGTGTGATGATTCGTGAGCGTAAGCTTTCAACTAAGGCATCAGCCAATTCCACATCGCGATTGACCGGCGCTGGGTGCATTATGATCGCATGCTCTTTCATTCTTGCGGCGCGTTCGACGGTCAACCCGTGATTTTTTAAGTATTCTTCTTTTGAAAAGCTTTCCGTTCCATCATGGCGCTCGTGCTGGACACGAAGCATCATCATAACATCGACTTCTGCGACCAATTCGTCTAATGGTAGCCAATGACCGTATACTTCAAATTCTTCGTCATACCATTCCTTTGGACCTGAGAAGAAGACTTTCGCTCCGAGACGCTTCAACATTTGCATGTTTGATTTTGCGACCCGTGAGTGGGTGATGTCACCTACGATTGCGACTTTCAAGTCGTCAAAATGCCCAAACTCTTCATAGATCGTCATCAGATCTAGCAAGCATTGCGTTGGGTGTTGCCCGCTGCCGTCCCCGCCATTGATGATACTGCACTGGATCGTTTTGCTTTGGATCAAAGCGTCGTAGTAATTTTCATCGCCGTGGCGAATGACCGCAACGTCTACACCTAAAGCCGACATCGTCAAGACCGTGTCATACAAGGTCTCGCCTTTTTGAACAGAACTGGTGGAGGCTTCAAATTCGATGACTTCGATCCCTAGTTTTTTCTCAGCAACATCGAAGCTTTTGTGGGTTCTGGTACTGTTCTCAAAAAAGAGATTTGTTGCGAAATATTGTTCTTTTTGGGGCATCCATTTCGCCCCTCTTTTGAATTCTTGTCCTCTGCGGATGAGTCCCATCACTTCACGGTCCGTCAATGCTTCTACCGTCAAAAGATGCTTTAAGCTGATTCTTTCGGATTGAATAATCATGAATGAATTCCTCCTTTGATTCTGTTTAAACGATGAGTTGGCACAAGTTATTTTTCTTCGCTGCGAGAGCTGTCAGGTAAAATAAGATTCAAGAAGATCCCTAGGACAGTTGCTAACGCCATTGCGGATAATGTGAAGGTACCGACCGTGAAGACAAGACCGCCGATTCCTACCACAAGGATCACTGACGCAATGATCAAATTCTTCTTACGATCAAAATCGATTTTGTTGTCGATCAAAATTTTCAACCCGCTGGCAGCGATGACGCCAAAGAGCAGGAAGCTGATCCCTGAGATGACTGGACCAGGAATACTTAAGATCAATGCGCTTAGTTTTCCAACGAAGCCTAGTACGATGGCTAGAACTGCTGCTCCACCGATGACGAACACACTGTGGACCCGTGTAATTGCTAAAACCCCAATGTTTTCTCCGTAACTTGTCACTGGGGGGCCCCCAACGAGACCGGCTGCAATTTGAGCAAACCCATCTCCCAATAGTGTTCGGTTCAAGCCTGGCTCTTCAAAAAAGTTCCGCTTGGTTAATTTGTTCAAGACCATCAGATGACCGATGTGTTCGGTCATGGTAACAAAAGCGATCGGCGCCATCGTAGTGATTGCATTCAGATACAGTTTTGGTTCATAGTTAATGAAGGGAATCTCGAAGCTTGGCATGCCAAACCAGTTGGCGTCAATGATGGGCTGCACATCGACGATCCCCGCTGCTAAGGCGATCAAGTAGCCGCCCACGATCCCCAGAAGGATCGGGATCAATCCTAAAAACCCTCGCAGAAACATATTGAAGAAAATCGTTAATCCTAAGGTAGCCAAAGCTACCAGAATGTACTTGAAATCGTAGACTGAGTCATTGTACATTGCATTCTGGGCGGCGTTAGCGGCTAACCCTAATCCAATCACCATAATCACAGGACCGACAATGATCGGTGGTAAAATTTTATCCAACCAAGCTGCACCGGCACGTTTAATGATCATCGAAACGATCACGTAAACCAACCCAGTCGTGATGGCGCCTTGTGCGATAGCTGGGTAGCCATCAGATTTCATCAGCATCTGCATCGCTGCGAT
This sequence comes from Enterococcus sp. CR-Ec1, assembly GCF_002850555.1. Classification (NCBI taxonomy): domain Bacteria; kingdom Bacillati; phylum Bacillota; class Bacilli; order Lactobacillales; family Enterococcaceae; genus Enterococcus; species Enterococcus sp. CR-Ec1. The sequence continues at coordinate 1,849,315 of NZ_CP025223.1, read as the reverse complement.
AAACGCAAAGCTGCTGCCTAGATACGCTGGAATCTTCCCTTTCGTCGTGACCAAGTAAACCAATGTTCCAATACCTGAACTAACTAAAGCGATGCTTGGGTTGATCCCAACGAGGATCGGAACTAAAACGGTTGCCCCAAACATCGTGAAAAGATGTTGTAAGCTTAGACCTAACCAAGGCAGTGCTTTGGGCCGATCTTTGATGTCTAAAACTGCGTCTGGATTACGAAATTCTTGCTTCTGCATGTTGCTGTCACTCTTCTTCCTAGTCGTTTTCTTTATTGATCATGATCCGGTCAGAACCATCGGATTCTTCCATCTCCACGATAATTTCTTCACTTAAAGCAGTTGGAATATTTTTTCCAACAAAATCTGCCCGAATCGGCAGTTCACGATGACCGCGGTCAACTAAAACGGCGAGTGAGATTCTTTTTGGTCGACCAATATCCATGATGGCATCCAAAGCTGCCCGAATCGTCCGTCCTGTAAACAAGACATCATCGATCAAGATGACTTCTTTGCCATCAATGGCAGTCGGGATGTCTGATGAATGGATCTCTGGATCATCTTCTGTCTTTTTGTCATCTCGGTACAAGGTGATGTCCAATTCACCGACAGGTACTTCTACGCCTTCTAGTTGTTTTAAACGTTCTGCTATTCGTTGCGCGATATAGATGCCGCGGGTTTTGATCCCTACCAGCACCAAGTTATCAATGCCGCGATTTCTTTCTATAATTTCATAGGTGATCCGCGTTAACGCTCGTTTCATTGTTACTGCATCTACTACTTCTTTCGCTGCCATATGTTATTCCCTCCTAATTTTGAACATAAAAAAACTCCTACCTGCTTGAGGTAGGAGTCATGTTTTCCGATCGTTGCCTAAAATCCCATTCTGTGGATTTTGGGTACACGTTATCATCTAGTAAGGGTTCGAATCTCCAACGCGGGAGTCGTCTGCTTACTCATTCCTTCTTAGCCTCACGGGACTACATTTAAAGGAGCTATTTAGTTGTTACAATTACTATACAGTTCTCACACAAAAAAATCAATCATTTTTTCGCAATTTTTTTAACGTGTCCGTGAACAGCTCTGGTAATGGCGCTTCAAAGACCAGCGACTCGCCTGTTGTTGGGTGGGTGAAGCCTAGAAGCTTGGCATGTAAAAACTGCCCATTGCCTTTTAGCGTGCGTTTAGGTCCATATAGCGGATCGCCAGCTAGCGGAAAACCGATGTACTGCATGTGGACTCTTATTTGATGGGTTCTTCCTGTTTCCAGCTGTAGTTCTACTAAGGTGAACTGCTCGAAGCGCTCCAACACGGTGAAGTGAGTGACAGCGGGTTTGCCATTTTCGATCACGGCTTGCATTTTGCGATTGACTTTTGATCGACCGATTGGTGCATTGATGGTGCCTTTTTCGTGGCTGATCGTACCATGAACCAATGCTACGTACTTGCGTAACGATGTTTTGTCTTTCAATTGTTTCGCTAACGACTCATGTGCCTGATCATTTTTGGCGATCATTAACAGACCCGACGTATCTTTGTCGATTCGATGAACGATTCCTGGCCGAACAACATCATTGATCGTGGATAAATCATCCATATGGTACAATAACGCATTGACCAAGGTGCCATTTGGATGCCCAGCGGATGGATGAACCACCATCCCTTGCGGCTTGTTGATGACTGCCACATCAGCATCTTGATAGACGATCGTCAAAGGAATATTTTCTGGCTCTAAATCTACTACTTCCGGCTCTGGCACTTGGATGACCAAGTGATCGCCTGCTTTTACTTTATAATTAGCCCGAACCGTTTCACCTTCTAAAGTAACGGCATCTTCTTTCAGCCATTGTTGAACTTGTGAACGGCTATGGTCAGGCAAGCGTTCAGCCAACACTTTGTCGACCCGCCCTTTTTCTTCTTTAATGATTACTTCAATTTGCTTTTCCATTTGATTCTCCTTGTTTCCCTTTTGCTTCGTCATCTACCAGTGCATAAATAAAAATCAAGATTACCCCAAACACTAATGACATATCAGCGATATTGAAAATTGGGAAATTGATAAAATCAAGCTGGAACATGTCCACCACAAAGCCATGCTGCAAGCGATCGATGAAGTTTCCGATAGCGCCACCTAGAACAAATGCCAATCCAAAGCGAAACCACAAACTGCTTTTTTGGTAACGAAACAATAGGTAAACAACGACGGCAACCGCGATAACGGTGATGATCGCAAAAAAAGTGATTTTTCCTTCTAGAATACTCCAAGCTGCACCGGTATTCTGAAGATAGGTCAGGGACAACACATTGTCGATCAGAGAATGTGTTTCACCTAGTTGATAATTGGCAACGATCCAAATTTTCAGCCATTGATCCAAGCCAATGACAACAGCACTTAACAAAAAAAACAACGCGATCATAAATTTTCCACTCTTTCTTCTTTAAAAATATCTCGTGGACGGATGATGCCCAAGAGATTTCCATTCGGATTTTTATCCTTGGTGATCAAAACCGCCTCAAGCAGGGCATTTTTTTGAAACAATTCTTCCACTTCTACGATGGTCGTTTCAGCCGACACGAAACAATAATTTGATCGTTTCCCATCTCCTGCTAATAATTCATCTGCCGTTCTGCCTGTCAACTTGATTTCACCATGGAGGCTTTCTTTCGCTAACCAGTATCCCAGCATCCGCAAAGTGATCAAGCCCAAAAATCGACCATTATCATAGATCGGAAATTGTGAATAGCGCTTTTGGGCAACGATTTTCAATAACTCTGGTAATGGCAGGTGCTTTTCAAAACCAGTCACTCGTTTCGCAAAACGCGGCATGACTTTTTCAGGTGCCAGTAAAGAGCGTTCAATTTCTTGAATGCGATTGACGACCCATTCATTCGGTTCAGCAATGACAAAGTTTTCTCCGATTTTTTCATGTACGATGGCATTGCGCAGCTGAGCCATTTGTAATAAATCATCTTCTGCTCTTCTAACATTGATATTTTTGCTTTTTGACAAGCGACGAACCATTTCAGAAAAACCCATATTCCGTGGATTATCCAATTCGTCACGAAGCCGCTTTTCGATTCGATTAAAACTACTCAAAAATTGATCTGCACCACTAGCCATGAGGAACCTCCTTGATAAGATACGCTTTTTTCAAATAAATCAAAACAAAGACAAAATATGCCACCAAATACACCCCGACAAAAAGCAACGAGTAAAGGGAGATAGAGAATAAGCCCAATACCCCCATCATGAGAAAAAGGCTTAAATAAAAGCCGATATATAATCTTTTAAGCGTAGGATTCATCACGATCTCCAGCTTGAGCGCTGATTGGCCTTGTGGTAGCTGAAAAGGCTGACTTTCTAAAAAAAACATGCGCACACGAATCGGTGTCTGCTCAGCTAACTCTAAAAAAATCGTTTGCTGATGATTGATGGCAGCGATTCTTTTTTTCCCTTGCATGACCTCTAAGGGACTGCCCATTCCATAAAAACCAGTCCTCCTAGTTAGTTGTAGCTCCATTGACAAAGATCACCTCAATTGGTTAAGTATACTTGATTATCAAAAGAAAGAAAATAGACTTTTGCTTGCTTCCTTGATTATTATAACAAGAATCCCTACTTTTATCTTCCATCACGTCTAATGAACGAGAAAAAGACGAATGCCGCTTGCATCCGTCCTTTCAAATCATCTCTTTCCGTTTTTTCGTTTCAAATGCAGCGAATGTCTTCTTTGCTTGTGATCACTCTTTTAGAAAAGACCGATCGCTTGGCCATCAGAAGTCACGTCCATATTGATAGCCGCAGGTTTCTTCGGTAATCCAGGCATTGTCATCACGGCACCAGTCAAGGCAACGATAAAACCAGCACCTAATTTTGGCACGAATTCGCGAATCGTTACTGTGAAGTCATCTGGTGCGCCCAATCGCTTTGGATCATCACTGAATGAATACTGGGTTTTTGCCATACAAATCGGCAGCTGATCCCAGCCTTGCTCTTTGAAGCTTTGCAACTGTGCCTTGGCTTTAGGCGCAAACTCAACCTCTGCCCCGCCGTAGATCTCACGCACAATCAAAGAAGCTTTATCCGCTAAAGGCAAATCGTCGGTATACAAGCGATGATAGTTGGCGGTTTTTTCCTCAATTACTTGTACCAGCGCTTTTGCTAGATCCGTTCCACCGGCGCCACCTTCTGCCCAAACGGCTGTCCGTGCGATGGTGACGTCGATTTGCTGACACATGGTTTCAACTAATTTCCGCTCTGCTTCTGTGTCTTGTGAGAACTCATTAAGGGCAACGACAACTGGAATACCATATTTACGCATGTTTTCAACATGACGCTTTAAATTACTGAAGCCTCGCTCTAATGCTTTTAAGTTTTCTGTCCCTAAATCAGCGACAGCGACCCCACCATGCATCTTCAGTGCTCTGATCGTTGCTACCACTACGATCGCATCTGGTGCCTTTGATAAATTCGGTGTTTTGATATCAAGAAATTTCTCTGCGCCTAAGTCAGCACCAAACCCAGCTTCGGTCACCGTGTATTCGCCTACGTGCAAAGCCGTCTCGGTTGCGATGACACTATTACACCCATGGGCGATATTCGCAAAAGGACCGCCATGGATCAGCGCAGGGGTTCCTTCAATCGTTTGAACGAGATTCGGTTTGAGGGCATCTTTTAAAAGTAAGGCTAAAGCACCTTGGACCGCCAGATCTTTTACGTAAATCGGTTGTTTCCCAAAAGAATAACCAATTAAAATCTTTCCTAATCGCTCTTTTAAATTATCAATACTTGTTGCCAAGCACAAAATCGCCATGATCTCACTAGCAACGGTAATGTCAAAACCGTCTTCTCGGGGAACGCCTTGTAACGGTCCCCCTAGACCGACGATCACTTGTCGTAACGCTCGATCATTCAAATCGACAACGCGTTTCCATGTGACCCGACGTCCGTCGATCCCTAATTCGTTGCCTTGTTGGATATGATTGTCGATCAACGCAGACAAGGCGTTATTGGCAGCCGTGATCGCATGCATATCACCTGTGAAATGTAAGTTGATGTCTTCCATCGGTAGAACTTGTGCTTTGCCGCCGCCGGTGGCGCCGCCTTTGATGCCCATTACTGGGCCCAATGATGGCTCCCGCAAAGCAATGACGGTTTGTTTCCCGATTTGATTCAGGGCATCCGCAAGTCCGATGGTCACCGTTGATTTACCTTCCCCTGCTGGTGTCGGGCTGATGGCTGTGACTAAAATAAGCTTACCTAACGGCTTGTTTGCTTTTTCTTTGATTGCCGACCATTCGATTTTTGCTTTATATTTGCCATAAAGTTCCAGGTCATCCCCTGTTAAACCAAGTGGTTCAGCAATTTCAATAATCGGTTTAGGCGTTGATTCTTGTGCAATTTCGATATCTGATTTCATTTTTACCCTCAATTCACGAACTATTTAGCACTTTAAAATGTATTTTGTTTGCTATGCTCTTATTATACTTGATTTTATTCAGAAAGAAAGAGAGATTTTCCACACTTTTACAAGAAGTTTGCCGAATCCTCTATGTAAACAAAAAACAACGTCCTTCCTAAGGCTGTACCGCCAAAAGGAGTGATCGCTGTTTTCTAGATTCCTATGAATTACTCGTTGGTTTCGACCTGCACCCTTTTTTCAGGGATTTTTTCTTGAAAAAAAGTTTCTAACCATGCCACATCTTTTTTACGCAACGTGAAGGTATACGTTTTTTGATGATCGGTAATGCTGATTAAACGGTTTTTAATTTGCCATTTTTCTATCTCAGGTAAAGAAATAAGGCGTTTCTTCCATAAGCGGGCATAGCGAATAAGGAGCAAATCATTTCTGATGAGCATGCTTCGGTGAATACCTAACCATACAAAAAAGAAAAAGACGGCTAAAACGAGGTTGCTTTTCCAATAAGGTCTGGTATTTTCCAACGAAAGAATCAAACTGATAAATAATATCATCATAGTAAACGACCAATAAATGATCGCTGTAGCAGCTTCCGGTTGCCAATACAATTTACGCTTCATAAAAGTTCCTCACAACATAAAATTTCTAGTATACTATCTTTATCATATCAAAAAAGGGTGAGACAATGTTAAAAGTTTATCTTGATGCTTCCACGAAAGGCAACCCCGGCCCTAGTGGCGGTGGAATCGTCATTGTCGGTACTGATCTGCATGAGCAAATTGCGTTTCCGCTACCTGATTCAACCAACCACCAAGCAGAGTTCGCTGTGATGGTAAACGCGTTGCAGCTGCTGATTGACAAAGGGTTACAGGAACAGACGATTATGCTCTATACCGACAGCAAAGTCGTTGCGCAGACTATCGACAAGAATTATACCAAAAACCCTGCTTTTTCTGATTATTTAACGGAAATTCAATGCTTGTTGAAACAGTTCCCTTTAGCGATCATCCAATGGATCCCTGAGAGCCAAAACAAAGGTGCCGACCATTTGGCACGCCAAGGATTAGCAAAGGCTTTGAAATTAAAGGATCGGAGACAATAACCGAGAGAAGTTTTGTTTGAAGCGCAACCAGTAAGACTGCTTAGCTAAAATTTCATCCGTCAGTAATGTTGATTGCGCCATATCCTCTTCAAAGAAGCCTTTCAACGTTTGCGTGACATCGTGATCGTAGGCAAAAGCATTGACTTCAAAATTCAAGGCATAACTCCGAATGTCTTGATTTGTCGTCCCAAAGGAACTAATGGTATCATCCATCATGACCGTCTTCGCATGGAGGAAACCATTGTTATAGATGTAGATTTTTGCACCACGACGATGCAAATAATTGGCATAATGCTGTGTTGCCCGGTAAATGAATGGGTGGTCAGGCATACATGGGATCATGATTCGGACGTCTACACCTGAGTGGATGGCAATTTCCAATGCGTTCATCATACTGTCATCAGGAATCAAATAAGGCGTTTGGATCCAAATCGATTCTTTGGCAGCTAAGATCATTTTTACAAAACCGCCTTTGAGAATTTGGGTCTCACTTTCAGGACCATCAGCGACAATCTGCAAATCAACATTTCCAGAGAGCTCTTTCGGCGGTAGAATAAAGTAGCGATCCTCGTATTCCAGTTGATCCTCTTCTTTTTTTACAGATGCGTTCCAGTCACGAATAAAAATCTCTTGTAGTGTAAAACTGGCAGTACCTACGATTCTTGCATGGGTGTCTCGCCAATAGCCAAATTTGGCCTTTTTCCCTAAATATTGATCGCCGACATTAAAGCCGCCAGTCCACCCAATTTGACCATCGATCACAACGATTTTTCGATGTAGATGATAGTTCAATCGTGTGTTACGGATCAGGTTCTTCGAAGTGATGAAAGGCACGACTTTTCCACCGGCATCAATCAACGGTTGAAAGAATTTCCGATTGGCTTTCGGTGACCCCCATGGATCATAGACCAAACGCACTTCAACACCTTCACGGGCTTTATCGATCAAGATAGACAGAAATTGGCCACCGATCTCATCATTAAAAAACGAATAATATTCCACATGCAGATTATCTTCTGCTTGCTTCATGTCTTCAAACAATGCTGCAAATTTTTCTTTTCCATCTGTATAAAATTCTACTTTGTTTCCTTTAGTCAAGGGCGATTCATCAAGGTTCTTAAAATAGCGCTCTAATAGATGATTGTCATCTGAGTAAGGATGTTCAGGAAAAGAATAATTGTGCACTTTGATGATTTGATTCAACTCATTGATCCTACTTTGGTGGTGCTCACTAAATTTATAAATAATTTCTCCGTCGATCCCCCGACCACAAAACAAGTACAACAAAAACCCGATGCCGGGGATGAATACCAACGTCATCATCCAAGCAAAGACACTTGCAATCGAGCGTGGTTTCCGAAAAACAGTAATAAAGGCAGCAATCGTATTAATAAACAAAAGTGCCAATAATACCGTGGAAATCATGCTCATATCCATTTTTATCATAGTTTCCTCCTATATCCTGTAACCCTATAATAGGTAACTATGATCGAAAGCAAGCTTCAATTCATAGTCCCCTAGTGTTTCTTTGATTTTTTGTTTCAGCATTTCTTCGATTTCTTGATCACTATACGCCGATTTTGCGGGAATCACTAAATCAAACGCCAACAGATCTCCTTTGACCTGAAAATCATGCATCCGTAACTGCGGATCAACGAAGCGAATGATCTTTGACACTTCTTTTTTTAAATACCGATACTGCTGATCTTGAATTGGTACTGGATCAAGATGACAGACAAGGTCGACCTTTAAAGATTGGCGAAAATCTTGTTCAATAGCATCAATCACCTCATGCGCTTCTCGTAAAGACCACGTTTCATCCACTTCGATATGCACACTGGCAAAGCGATTTTTCGGTCCATAATTATGAACCAGTAAATCATGGTAACCGAGAATCGTCGGATAGTGATCCAAGCGCTGCTCCATGGCAGCTACTTCTTCTTGCGTTGGGCGTGCCCCTAATAATTCGTTGATAAAGGAACGAATCATTTTGATTCCGCTAATCAAAATATACAAGGCAATCAGACAGCCGACAAAGCCATCGATACGTAGGCCAGTCAACCACTCGATCGTCGCTGAAAACAAAACCGCACCCGTTGTATACACATCGTTGAGACTGTCTTGCCCACTGGCTTTAAGTGTTTGAGAGCCAATCAGGTTCGCCAGTTTGCGGTACATCGCTCCCTGCCAGATTTTGATCAAAATCGATAAAAACAAAACGATAAACAATAGTGGTGAAAGACGGATACTCGTCGGTTCCATGATGCGTTGCACAGAGCTGATGAGAAATTGACCGCCAACAAACGTGATGATCAAAGATACCACAAACCCACTGATGGCTTCAAATCGCTCATGTCCATATGGATGTTCACTGTCGGCTGGTTTCGCCGAGATCCGAAAACCGATCAATGTTAAAATAGACGAGGCTGTATCTGAAAGACTGTTGATGGCATCGGCCATAATCGAAACAGATTGTGCAGATAAGCCAATGATAAATTTTCCGGCAAATAATAGGAGGTTGGAAAGCAACCCGAGGCTACCTGCTAACTTCCCGATGGCTGTACGTTCGTAGACACCATTTTTTTTGCTACGATTTAAAAAAAAGTTTAGCAAATCATCACCCTCTCAAAAAACCATCTTTCTTATTTTACCCCGAAGGAATTCAATTAAACAACTATTCGTATCGTTTTTTCGAAAAAAAAGCGAATTCCCTTCAATTATCAAACGCATTTTCAGATAACACGTAGGAAAAAAGGAAAAAGATAACGGAAGGGTCTCCCCCTCCGTCATCTTCGTTCAAAAAAGGACTGTGCTAAAGACCTGCGCTCCTCTTTCACCTATCTTCTTAGAAGGAAAGGAACTTGCGGGTACAGATTCAACCATAGTGTGCTTACTTGGCAGCTAACCACGCTGCTGCGGTCTCAAGTGCTGCTGTGATTCCTTCAGGATTCTTCCCGCCGGCTTGTGCCATATCAGGACGGCCGCCACCGCCGCCACCAACTTTAGGTGCGATCTCTTTGATCAAATCGCCCGCTTTCAATCCTTTTTCATTGGCTACTTTGTTCATAGCAGCTAAAAGATTCACTTTGCCATCATTCGCGGTAGCTAACACTAAAATATCAGAATGGTCTTTTTGTTTCCATTGATCGGCTAGTTGACGTAATTGGTTCATGTCCTTAACAGTCACTTTCGCTGTGATTAGACGCAGACCATTTACTTCTTTGACATCTTTGAAAACATCCCCTGCTTGCTGATTTGCTAACTTGCTGGCAAGAGCTTCGTTTTCTTTTTGCAATTCACGTAGCTGCGCTTGCAGTTGTTCTGTTTTGGCAACGACTTCTTTTAATTGGGCAGATTTAACGATTCCTGCGATTGCTTTTAATTGCGTTTCTTCTTCATGCAATAACGTATAGGCCTCTTGACTAGTCACGGCTTCGATCCGACGAACACCAGCACCGATCCCTGATTCAGAAACGATTTTGAAAATACCGATATCCTCCGTATTTGCCACATGGGTTCCCCCACATAATTCGATCGACCAATCGGCAACATTGACGACGCGAACGTCATGCCCATATTTTTCACCAAAGAGTGCCATCGCTCCCATGCCTTTTGCGGTATCGATATCCGTTTCGATTGTCACAACAGGGAGGGCTTCCCAAATTTTTTGGTTGACGATTTGTTCCATTTGGCTCAGTTCTTCGCTGGTCACTTGCCCGAAATGACTAAAGTCAAAGCGCAAATGTCCTGGAGCAACTAATGAACCTGCTTGGTTCGCATGGCTACCTAATACTTCTTTTAACGCTTTATGCAATAAGTGAGTCGCCGTATGATTTTTGATGATCTTATTGCGACGATGCTGATCCACTTGTAAGAAATAGTTCACGCCTTCTTGTAGTGGCGCTTTGACTGTAGCAGTATGCAAGAACTGACCGTTCGGTGCTTTTTTGACATCCGTCACTTCCGCTACGATCGTACCATCTTCTGCTACGATCGTGCCTGTATCCGCAACTTGTCCACCCATTTCTGCGTAAAATGGTGTTTCAGCAAAAATCAGTTTTGCTTCACCTGTCGAAACAGAATCGTGTAATGCTTCGTCTTGGATGATCACTAATAATTCACTGTTAGCTTCAAGTGAATCATAGCCAACGAAACGGCTGTCTACTTTGATATCCGTCAATAAAGCGGATTGTACGCCCATTGAAAGCTCTGTTTGTCGAGCCGCACGAGCGCGGGCACGTTGTGCATCCATTTCTTGTTCAAATCCTTGATGGTCCACTTTCAACCCTTCGTCTTCCGCCACTTCTTCTGTCAATTCAACTGGGAAGCCGTAAGTATCATACAATTTGAAAATATCTTGACCAGCTAACGTATCTTGGTTGTCTGCTTTTACTTGGGCGATCACTTGATTTAAAATATCTAACCCTTCATTGATGGTTTCATGGAAACGTTCTTCCTCGTTGCGGATCACTTTTTCAATAAATTCTTGCTGCTCTAGTACTTCAGGATAGTAGCTTTCCATGATCTCGCCAACGATCGGTACTAATTTGTATAAGAAGGCAGCATCGATCCCTAATTTTTTCCCATGCATGACTGCACGACGTAATAAACGACGTAAAACATAGCCACGGCCTTCATTTGAAGGAAGTGCCCCATCGCCGATCGCAAAAGAAAGCGCGCGGATATGGTCTGCAATCACTTTAAAGGAGATATCTGTCGTTTTGCTGTCGCCGTAGTTCACACGACCGCTTAAATCTGCCACTGCATTGATGATCGGCAGAAACAAGTCTGTTTCAAAATTGGTTGGTGCATTTTGAACGATGGAAACCATTCGTTCCAGCCCCATCCCCGTATCAATGTTTTTATGTGGTAGTGGTTCATAGGAGCCATCTGGTTGATGATTGAATTCTGAAAAGACCAGATTCCAGATTTCCAAATAGCGCTCGTTTTCGCCACCAGGATAGTTTTCGGGATCATCTTCCGCTACGTCATTAAACTCAGGGCCACGGTCATAGAAAATCTCCGAATCCGGTCCACATGGTCCTGCACCAATGTCCCAAAAGTTGTCTTCAATCTCAACGATATGCTCTGGTGTCAAGCCGACTTCTTCTGCCCAGATCCGTTTTGCTTCTGTGTCTTTTGGATAAACCGTGACATATAACTTTTCTGGATCAAAAGCCATCCATTCTGGGGAAGTCAAAAACTCCCATGCCCAATGAATCGCTTCATTTTTGAAATAATCGCCGATCGAAAAGTTTCCTAGCATTTCAAACATCGTATGGTGTCTTGCTGTTTTCCCAACGTTTTCGATGTCGTTGGTCCGAATTGATTTTTGCGCATTGGTCATTCTTGGGTTTTCAGGAACAACACTGCCGTCAAAATATTTTTTTAGCGTTGCCACCCCTGAATTGATCCATAATAGGGTTGGATCGTTGACTGGGACAAGGGACGCACTTGGTTCAATTGAATGACCTTTTGATTGAAAGAAGTCCAAAAACATTTGGCGTACTTCTGCACTGGATAATTGTTTCACGTTATTCTCCTACTTTCTTCTGTGTTCGCTTAAGATACAGGGGCTGACAAAATTGCTGGTAAGGCGCTCTTATGCCTGTAGAGTCGTTTTGACGATAAAAAAACACCATTGCAGAGCAAGGACGTCGATACGCGGTACCACCTTGCTTGCAATGATGTGACTCATTACCTCTTAGACTCGTTAACGCGGAGTGGACGGCAACATTTCTGCTGCAGTTGAGCACCAAAGGGAGCAATCCGTCTGAATTCATGTTTTTCTCTCAGCAGTGAAAAACTTTCTGTAATGAATCATCAAACCGACCATATCCTTCGTCATTCAAAGTATAAGGAAATGTGTCGAAAAAGTCAATCCTCAAATCCGGTCTTTATTGATCAGAATCGCTTTGCGGTAACGATAGCTCTGCGGAGAAAGCTTTTGATCTGGCTGTAGCATTTTCCGTGAACGGTAATAACTGGCATAAGGCAATGCATCGAATAAGGGATGCCCACAAATTTGCCAGTTCTCCATTTTTAAAGACAAGCCATCTGTCAGCTCCCACGCATCCGCAAGCCCATAGGTGCAGCCAAATAAATTCGGTTCAAGCAATTCAGCGGTTGGCAAAGAGACACCATCGTCGCAAGACTTTTCATTGCCCCAGCGAAAAAGTCGCCGAGTAGCAGCACCGCAGACATATTCCCATTGATCCTCTGAAAGCAGCTGAAAGCCTTGTTTATCTAACTGCTGTTTCAATTCTGTTTGACTGACGGATTCGTGGGTAAATAACTGATAGGTTTCCGATAACGGCTCTAGTGCAGCAAAATAGCGATTCTCTTCGTGATAAAAAGCGGGTAATTCCCAACGCAAGCTTTCCTCAAAGGACGCTGGTGCTGTGAATTGTGCCTTTAGCTCTTTTTCGAAAACACTGAATTGATCGACTAACCCGTGAAACTCCCCAGTGATCGTATTTAACTGCCCGATATACCTTGCGCCAGCAGGCAGAGAACTTTTTTGGACTAGCATGGGATCAATCACAGCTTTACGCAAAGGGCTCGTCGACTCATTGACAAAAATCCCCCAATCCTGGCTGGTTTCTAACTCATAGATTGTTTCCAGTTGGCGAATGATCTCATTGGGTGGTGACTGCCAATTTTTACTCCAGCAAGTAGCCGGTAATCCTTGCACACCGAGATCCCAACCTAAGATCGCCTCAGAATTCCCTGGTATAAAGACAAAGTCTTCGCCATCGATCGTTAATTCAAAGGTAGCACATTTCAATCCTGCATACGTCAACTGACTAAAATGGACATCGGTGATCTCCTTTAAAGGACTGACAAAATACATTAAAATTTGCTGGATCAGCTGTTCTTTGATTTCAAAGGACAGTGTCTTCCAATTTGACCATTGTAACGCCTCAAAAAAATCCACGTCATTTCTCCTCTCATCTGCTACAATTACTATATAACGAGTATACCACGAAAAAGGAGGAAAACGACTGATGCTTTATTTTGGACGCAGTCCGTGGATGCTACAAGCGGTTTTCGCCTTGCGGCAAGCCGTTTTTGTAGAAGAACAGCACATTCCGGCAGAATGGGAATTTGATGAAAAAGACCAAACCTGTCCATACTTTCTTTGGCTTGATGGAAACACACCGATCGCTACCATTCGCTATCAATTCTCTACACCGAACACTCTGCAACCTGATCGCTTTTGCGTAGCTAAGGCCTTTCGGCACCAAGGATACGGCACCAAATTATTGCATTACCTCGAAATGCGTGGTGTCCAAGAGGGTGCCCTCCAATCAGTGTTATCCGCAGAGATCGACGCTTGTGCGTTTTATGAATCCTGTGGGTATCAAAAAACATCTGAACCCTATGCTGAAGATGGCGTATTGTGTGTAGAAATGACTAAACAATTAAAAACAGCAGTCAAGGAAGAGTAGTTCTCTTCCTTGACTGCTGTTTTGGTAAGCATTAGCTATTCGAATTTTTCTTGTTTTTGCGGGCGGTTCGAGTCGTTTGACGACGTTCGATCTTCCGTTTTTCTTTGTTCTTCTTATCAACGGCCCATTGAATTTTTTTCTTGTAGCCAGGCTTGATTTTTTTCTTCTTTTTCTTGACTAAGCCAATCAAGGTTGGGTCTAATTCGTCACGAGATTTTTCCCGCTTTTGCCGACGATTCCGATCGTAAGTCGCAACGATCTCGCCATTTTTGATTTCCTTCGGTTGGAAAACAACCCCTAGATCTTCGATGGCTTGGATTGCCCCTTCATCGCTTGGATCATATAAAGTGATCGCGGTCCCATCCATTTGATTTCGACCGGTCCGACCAACACGGTGGATAAAGAAATCCAAATCAGCTGGAATCTCGGCATTGATGACATGAGAAACCCCTTCAATATCAATTCCTCGCGCAGCTAAATCTGTTGCGACAACATATTGGTAGTCCAAATTTTGCACTTGGCGCATGATCCGTTTTCTTTCACGAGGACTGATGTCGCCGTGGATCTTCGCTACTTTTAAGCCTTGTTCCTTTAAGTAATCCGTAATTTCATCCACACGGCTCTTCGTGTTGGCAAAAACGATGGCAAGATAGGGATGGCCTGTAGTCAATAATTGATAGATCAATTTATTGGTATTTTTCCCTTTGGTAGAAATCAACCAATTCTCGATCGTATCAGAGATGACTGCTTTCGATTTGATTTCTTCGATCAATGGATTGGCCATGTATTTTTTCAAGAATGGGCGCAATTTCTCTGGAATCGTTGCGGAGAAAACCAGCATTTGTAGTTTCTCAGGCAAACGCCCCGCAATTTGATCGACTTCTTCCAAAAAGCCCATATCCAAGGTCATGTCTGCTTCATCCACGACAAATACATTGGCAGTGTGAACCCCTAAGGCTTGTTCGTTGATCATATCCAAGATACGACCAGGTGTCCCAATCACGACATGGGGCTGTTGATTTTGCAGACGGCTCAATTGGCGCTGTTTATCCGTTCCTCCAACAAAATTTGACACACGAATCTCCGGATCATGAAACCCGCCGATCTGTTTTGCGGCTTGATAAATTTGTGTGGCTAATTCACGACTCGGTGCAGTAATCACGACTTGCACTTCATCTTTTTCGGCATCAATTTTATCCATCAATGGCAGTAAAAATGTATGGGTCTTACCACTCCCAGTCTGAGATTGTCCAACAACACTACGGCCTTTTTGGATAACAGGTATCAATTTTTCTTGCACTTCTGTTGGATTAGAGAACTTTTTATCAGCAAGTGCTTCATAAATAAATGGTTGAAATTTAAATGACTCAAAAGACATTCAAACACCTTCTTTCTTTTAGCATCCTTTGGATTATAGCATATGTTGCCTTGATTTCCTAACTTTCTTTTGTCACGGGTTTTGGATCAATCGTGCTAATTGTATACGTTGCACTGCGGCGTTCATAGAAAAAGCGGCTTTCTTTTTTTATTGCAGCCCAAAAGAGATTCATGTAAAAGCCAAACTGGATCAAGCCAAAAATGACCACCATCAATAAACTGACGACCAGAAGCAGCGTATTATCCGAATCAAGAAACGGTGCAAAAAAGATGTTGACCCGACTGATGCTGGCATAAATCAGATAAAACAAACCATAACGTTTCAATAACGCAGCCAAGCTGACCCTCTGACGGGCTTCTTGCATGATTTTGATTCGTACGAGTTTTTTTCCAATCGTTTGTCCTTTGGCAAGATAAGCAAACAACACAAAGTACAGTAATACTTCAAGAGCAAAGTACCAATAGTCCCCACTAAAGTCCCTTACCGTCTGTTGAGTAAGCAAACGAACAGCGAGCACCACAATGAAACTGACCACATTCAGTATTCCCCAATCGATCAACCAAGCAAATATCCTTCGTGTTACGGTTACCCGAGTACCTTTGGCGTATGAATCGGCATCCATCTCTTCTCTTGATGGCAATAAGAACGTAAATAGCGGGGCAATGCTCCACCCCAACAATCCTCCTAGTGTATTGACAAAGAGATCATTAACATCAAATAAGCGATAAGGACGGGGATAAATAAAATAAAGTCCTGTCAGCTGAGTCAATTCAAAAAACAACGTCAGACAAAACGTAATCGCCAGCGTTTTCAGAAAAGAACACTTGAAGTAATAACGTAAGTAAACGCCGAAAGGCAAGGTCAACAATAAATTAAAGAGTGGTTCGAGAAAGACCCCCTGCTTCATGGCAGGAAGATAGGTTTGCGGGTCGTGGATATTTAAGACCGTCTGTTGGACAAAATGGTGCCAGGATGCTCCTAGCTGCAATTCCATCTTAGGACCAGTCATATGAGCTACCTCTTCAATCGAGGGCAATGGCAAAATAACTAAAAAATAGGCGCATAATAAATAGAAGACAAACGAATAAAGAACCAGTGCACGAGAAAAGATAAAACGACCGTATTTTCGATATTGGATAACAAAAAAAATCATTGATATCGCCAATGCTAGAAATGGAAAAACCAGCAGAGCAACCTTTATTGGGGTAATATAAGCGGACATAAAGAACTCCTTCACGTTTTCTTTTTATCTTACACGCTATTTCCCAAAACGTAAATTTTGGAGTATCATAAAAGAAAAGGAGGTTAAAAAACCATGTTAAATCCCTATTTTGCCTTTGGCGTACCGGCATTCCTTTTGGTTTTATATGTAGCTTTTGCTCTTTTTCGCCGGTCTTCCGATATACCCTACTTAGGATTTGCCCTATTCATCATTGCTGGTTTTCTGACTGGATTTAGTTTACAAGTCATTCAACAAGCCATCAATGAAGTGGAGAAAACTTCTCTTGAACACGTGCAAGAAACCCACCTTTACTCGCCCTACTTATTAGCGATTCCATTGATTGTGGGCATTCTTTTACTTATTCTCAACTTGATTCGCGGCTATCTAAAAGTCAAAAACGTTCGTCTGCGGACAAAATAAAAGCAACCTACCTAGAAATACGAAATGATCCTGTTCCTCTTAATGGGAAATGAGATCGCTTCGTATTTTTTTTGGTAAGCTGCCTAGATTGCTAAACCCCTTCAAAAGATCCAACCACCACTCCCGTAGTAAAACAGTTTATCAACCACAAAAAGCGTTTATTCGTCGGCTAGTTCTTCATCCAGGTCTGTCTCTGACGTATCAGCAAAAGATTCTTTTACATCATCATTGACTTGTTCCAATAAATATTGCCAGTCACTATTCGACACAACCACCACATCGATATTCTTTTCTTCATCGATCAGCTCGAGATTCGAAACATCCTCTCCTAACTGCTGGAATAGGTCAATCAATGTTTTGTCTTGGAGTGTTACGTATTCAGTCCGTTTCATTCTTCTTCCCCCCATGAATCAAAAAATTCATAAAACAAGATATCGAAACTAGTAAGATCGGTCATCTTTTGTAAAGTAGATAGATCTAAACGAATAAACGCTTTTTCCACTAATAAATAATGGTTTTCTTCCAACGCTTCTTCGATAAATGGTAAAATCTCTTCCTCGTCCCCTAATGTCTCACTAGAGATTTGTTCGATTTGATCAAACAAGCGATCATCTTGCAACAAAAAGAATTGATCGTCGTAAAGATAGACTGCGATTTGATATTGCCGGATGGGTAGCTCAGCCCGAATGACAAAAAAGCATTCCCCTGAATTGGAAATCGCTGGCAATAGTTCACTCGGTTGTAATGCCTGTTGGTAGTACATTTCCATCCCTCCTTTGTACTTACTATTATAAAGAACAATAAAGGAAAAAGGAAATAATCGAATTGCAGTTTAAAAAACTCTAAACAAAGTTAGACATCCCATTCTGCATAGAATTCTTCTAAAAAATCCTTCATGAAAACCACACGTCGCTGAGCTTCTTTTTTGCCATAATCCGTGGTCATCTTTTCAGGAAGCAAAAATAGTTTTTCATAAAAATGATTGATCACCGTCGTCCCTTTTCGGTAATCCTCATGATTTTGAAACGTCTTTGGGGCTAAGTCACTGACATGGATCGGGTGTTGATGACTGCCACCAAAATAGCTCGTCCGTAAAATACCGATCGCACCTAAAGCATCGAGACGATCTGCATCACGAACGACGCGGCCTTCTACTGAGACAACTTGTGCGCCTTGCAAAAGTTCTTTTGAAAAAGACAGATTTTCGATAATAGAAAAAATTTCTTTCGTTTGTGCTTCACTTGCCCCTGCTGCAGTCAAACAAACTCGCACTTCGGCATAAGCCGCTGTGACATCCGCCACAACTTTGTCATCCACCGTATCATGCAAGTAAGCTGCTGCCTGTACGACAAAACGATCAACCGCCAATTCGTCGGCATCGATGATAGCTTGACTTAAGCCCGCCACCCGTTTGACATGATCAAACCCATGTCCTGTGTAATCATTCCCCAAAATACTTTCGGCATAGGCAATTACTTTGCTAATATCGGTAACATTGTTTTCTTCCTTCATCTTTCTCCTTCTTTCGATACGAAAGCAGCAAGCCTTCCTTTTTTCAGTGGTTATCGATACAAAAGGAAAAGAAGTTTAACAAAACGAGCACCCCACGAAACAGTTAGGGCGGCAACGTCTTGCGAAGCTTCTTTTCACTCGTTTCTTTTAAGCGAAATCTTGCGTCTCGCTGATTTTATAGACACTATAATAGATCTTACGTAAATAGTCTAATAGATATTGAGGATTCAATAATTCATCCGTTGCATCTAAAATCAATTCATTTGGTTTCTTTGATGCCCCATATTGATGGATATTTTCAGTCAGCCATTTACGAATCGGTGAATAATCATCTGAAGCCAACACTTCATCGACATTGATTTCTTTTTCCATCGCATGCAGTAATTGCGCGGCATACATATACCCTAACGCATAGGATGGGAAGTAACCAAAGCTGGAACCTGACCAATGAACATCTTGTAAGATTCCTTCAAGGTCATTCTCTGGACGAATCCCTAAATATTCCTCGTATTTGTCATTCCAGATTTTCGGCAGTTCATCGATCGATACTGTTTCGTTAAAGATCATTTTTTCGATCTCGTAACGAATAATGATATGGATTACGTAAGTCAAACTGTCAGCTTCAATACGGATCAAGCTGGCTTTAGAATGCTTCAAAGAATCATAGAAGGTGTCAAAAGACACATCATCAAACGAGCCTTCCGCACATTCTTGGAAAAATGGGTATTGCTTGGCCCAGAAATTGCGATTACTGCCGATAATGATTTCATTAAAAAGCGATTGAGATTCGTGGATCCCCATAGACGCTCCTTCATGAACCGGTGTTCCTTCGTATTTTTCGTCAATATTTTGCTCGTACATTCCATGTCCGGCTTCATGAATTACACCGAATAGTCCCATTGAAAAATCGTTTTCGCTCCAACGAGTAGTCAAACGCACATCGTTGTGATTGATCCCCGTAGCAAATGGGTGGACCGTATTATCCAAGCGGCCGCGAGAAAAGTCATAGCCTAAGTCGGCAATCACTTTTGAGATAAATTTACGTTGCTGCGCTTCGGTCATCTTACGTGACAGGATCGAAGTATCTGGTGCTGTTCCTTTTTCAGCCAATTGACGACGAATATCCATGATACCGTCTCTCACTTGTGAGAAAACATTATCCAAGATCTCAACCGTCATATTTGGTTCGTATTGGTTTAACAACACATCATAGTTTGTCAGCTCATTCTTCTTCCAATAAGGAATCAATTCTTTCGTCAAGCGAATATTTTCAGAAAGTGCGTCTTTAAATAAAGAAAAATCTTTTTCTTTACGGGCTTTGAGCCAAGCAGTATGTGCTTTTGACGTTGCTGCGGAAGCCGCCATCGCCAACTCATTTGGTACATCTTTTTGCAATTCATACTCTTCTTTGACTAGCTGATAAGCCGCTTTCCCAACTTCTGATAATTCTTCTGGGTGTTTCCCAAAATAGCTGATTGCTTCTTGGATCGGCTCTCCAATTTTTTTGTCAAAATAGAGGCCATATAAATAGCTGTCAACTTCCGCCCGGTAATCACTGGCTTTTTCTGGCATCCCCGTTTGATTGTCCCAGCCTAAGATCCCCATTGCTTGTTGTAATAGATCGATTTCTTTTAATTCTTTCAGAAATTCTTGTTCTTTCATTAAGCAAACTCCTTTTTGCGTGGCGGACGTTGTCCCCAGTATTGGAAGAGATCGGTACGAATCGCACCGTTGTATAATTTGCGTTTTTTTGTCGCTTTTTCGCCGTAATGGGTCTCAAAAGTCAAGTCACTGGTCAAAAAGTATTTACTCCATGTTTTAAGCGGTCGAAACACTTGGCCCATTTCTTGATACAGTCGCTGAACAGACTCTTCTTCTCCTAAGCGTTCGCCATAAGGAGGGTTAGCCACAACGACACCATACTCTTTTTCTGTTTTAAAGTCTTTAACAGCTTGTTGTTTGAAGGTGATCGAGTCTCCTAGACCGATTTCTTCCGCATTCCGGCGGGCGATCTCAATCATTCGACCATTGATATCCGAACCGGTAATATCTAATTCGACATCATAATCTGCTGCTTCATCTGCTTCTTTCCGTACTTTTTCAAATACTTCTGCTGGGAACCAATCCCACGTTTCGCAAACAAATTCCCGATTAAATCCAGGGGCGATATTATGGCCGATCAAAGCTGCTTCAATACACAATGTGCCTGATCCACAAACGGGATCGACAAAAGGCTTGTCTTTGTACCAATTTGTCAGCATCACTAAAGCCGCAGCCATGTTTTCTTTCAGAGGTGCGCCCCCTTTTTCTAAACGATAGCCGCGTTTAAACAAACTAGGGCCAGTCGTATCCAATGTGATCATCGCATGGTCTTTCAATAAAGCGACTTCTAATTGGAAAAAAGCGCCAGTTTCAGTCAGCGGCACACTTGCCGGACGATGATATACTTCTCTTAAGCGATTGACGATTGCTTTTTTGGTAATCGCTTGGCAGTCAGGTACACTATACAATTTTGATTTGATTGATTTTCCGGCTACTGGAAATTCAGCGTCTAACGGTAAAAAGTCTTCCCACGGTAACGCTTTAACTTCTTCAAACAGCTGATCGAAAGTCAATACGTCAAATTCCCCAACGACGATTTTGATACGGTCGGCTGTACGGAGCCACAAGTTCGCGGTAGCAATGGTCTCCATTGTCCCTTTAAAGCGCGCTCGGCCGTTTTCAACCTCACACTCGATCCCTAAATCCCGTAATTCTTTGCCCACTAGTGCTTCTAAACCGCTCGCAGCGGTGGCAATACAATTAAATGTTTTTTCAGTCATAACGCTCTCCTTCTTGGTATAAAAAAACCTTCCGTTGCTGGAAGGATTCCCTGATAGGTTGTGATTTTCTATAAGCCATGTTTTGTCCGTATTTTCCTCAGGGAGAAGAAAACACTGGGTAATTATCTATCTGCAATTACTTGCCTTCTTGCTCCGTTCATTTCCGTGCAAAAAGTGCCCCTACCATTGTTTGGGTTGCTCGCTCGAGGGGTTTACCGCGTTCCACCAAGACGGTTTCCCGGCTTGCTTCGTCACTGTGGCACTTTCAAGGATACTTTGGCATAGCTTGCACCTTAGCCATTTTTCCTGCCGTTACTTTCTCAAGTACCCTAGCTTATGGTTTCGCTAGGCACGAACACTACAAGCGTCTCAGCTTGTGCGAGCATGGACTTTCCTCAGCATAATCGAGTTATGCCGCAATTACCCGAAAATCACAACTATCTTTTCTACATTAGAATTGACGGGTTTTTTCGTTGTCGTCTTCAAAATCAGCATTTGTATAGTTGCTGTTGTATGAAGAAGAACGAGTGACAGGTTCTGATTCACGATCAAGCTTTTTGCCAAACACTTCTTTTTCAAGATTAGACAAACGTTTTAAAATATCAAAATTTGTGACTGTTTGGCTTTTCGGTGCTTCTTGTTGAACACGAGAAGCGATTGCTTGGTTTTTCGACAATTGATCGATTTTCGCTGTCAGACGATCGTTTTCTTCTTGCAGGGCTAAGATCTCTTTATTGTAGCTTTCGTAGTCTTTAATGATATTATCTAAAAACTCGTCCACTTCCACTGGATCATATCCACGCATTTTTGTTTTGAATTCTTGTTGCAGAATATCTTTTGGACTATAAATTAAATTTGCCATTATTTACACCTCATTGTTTATTCCAAATGGTTTTCACTTTCTAGACCATTCTATCAAAAAATATACGAAAATCAAAGTAAATTACTATCAAATGTTGCGTTTTGTAAATCATCCATTGTTATTTGATGAATAAAGTAGGGATTTTGCTCACTATAGGCTTTCGCATCTCTTAAGAAATAATTAGGTTTTCCTGGAAATTCGTCATCATATAACACAAGTGCACCTTCAGTATGCTCCAGTAAAAACGCTGTGTGATTTCTTAATTGACTGGGGTCTTGGTAAGGCTTATGGCTGGTGGCATTGACATAATCGGCAAATGACTTCGCTGTTTGCAGTGCCTGTTGATTCGTTTCGTTCCAATTTTCACCAAACCCTTCAAAAGGAAAAATAATTCCTAGTTTCAGTTCCGGGTATGTTTGTTTTAATTGTTCAATGGCTTCGGCACACCACAGCTCTGCTCCAAGATTCCCGCTGATCAAGAGCCATTCTAGCCCTTCTTCGACATAATTGGTCAATGCCGACATTATTACTTTCTTAATAACTGCAATCTTGGGATCTTTTGCTTGAAAGACACCTAATTCATAATTACGATAGCCAGTAAAGTATAAGGTTTTCATTGTTTCTCTGGTCATCTCTTTTCTTTCCAAACGACTTTTTGGTATAATGTTGCCTAGGAGTGTGAACAACATGGTTATTCGTTACCCGAATGGACAATCTACTACCTATGATGACGGCAAAAAACAAAAAATGCAAGAAAAACTAATAAAGCCAAAAACGTATGCCAATCGTGGGATGCGTTTTGAAGAAGCGATCAATGAAAGCAACCTTTATTATTTAAATCGCAAACTTGCGGTCATTC
Source organism: Enterococcus sp. CR-Ec1 (assembly GCF_002850555.1). Taxonomy (NCBI): domain Bacteria; kingdom Bacillati; phylum Bacillota; class Bacilli; order Lactobacillales; family Enterococcaceae; genus Enterococcus; species Enterococcus sp. CR-Ec1. The sequence goes on along the minus strand of NZ_CP025223.1, from coordinate 1,826,261 downwards.
ATAAGAAACCGACACCAGTTCAAATCGTCAAGGTAGATTATCCGAGAAGAAGCGCCGCCGTAATTAAAGAAGCCTACTTTCGAGAGGCCTCTACCACCGATTACAATGGGGTTTATCAAGGGCAATATATCGACTTTGAAGCGAAAGAGACTCAAAACAAAACGTCATTTCCCTTTAAAAATTTTCATCCACACCAAATCAAGCATATGGAAGACTGTTTGGAACAAGCGGGATTATGTTTTGTTCTTTTATGGTTTTCTAGTCTACAACGCTGCTTTTTTCTAGATAGCAAGTGCTTAGTTTCTCAGTGGCACCTGCAAAAGGAAACTGGAAAAAAATCAATGACGTTGGCCTATATCGAAACCAATGGGATCGAAATCATCCCCACTATTGCGCCGCGTATTCCCTATTTAAAAGCAGTTGATCAATTTTTAACGATGAAGGAGAATGATGAGTATGGCAAATGAATCACAATCGAGGACCTCTCGGCATGATTCTAAGAAAGGCACTGCTAAAAAAGCACCAAAGCCCCCTAAAGCCAAAGGCAAACGAAGTATTGGGAGTATTATTTTAAAAGTGTTTATGGGCCTATTTTTCTTAGGCTGTATCGGGATTTTATCAGGAATGGGGCTGTTTTGGTGGTACGCCAAAGATGCACCAGCACTTGATGAAACACGTTTGGATTCGACTGTTTCTTCGCGCTTTTATGCCTCCAATGGTGAATTGATCACTGAATTCGGAAGTGAAACGAGAGAAAAAATCACCGCAAGTGAGATTCCCCAACTGCTGGAAGATGCGATCGTCTCTGTCGAAGATCGTCGGTTCTATCAGCATATCGGGGTCGACCCGATCCGAATCGTTGGTTCTGCATTATCCAATGCCACAACCGGCGGTATGCAAGGCGGAAGTACGTTGACTCAGCAATTGATCAAGCTGTCCTTCTTTTCTACCAGCGCCGAAGATCAAACGTTACGAAGAAAAGCACAAGAAGCTTGGATGGCGGTTCGGCTTGAACAAACCAAATCAAAGCAGGAAATTTTGACTTACTATATTAATAAGGTATATATGTCCAACGGGGTTTATGGAATGCAAACAGCTGCTATGAAGTTTTACGGCAAACCTTTGGCTGAACTAGACCTAGCGCAAACCGCTTTGATTGCGGGTTTACCAAATGCCCCTTCTGCGTTTGATCCTTTCGCTCATCCGGATAATGCGAAAAGTCGTCGAGATGTGGTTTTAGGCGCAATGCTTGAAAACGAGAAAATCACGCAAGCGGAATATGATGCGGCCGTTGCCGAAGATATTCAAGAAGGATTGCAAGAAAACCCGCGAGAAAACCAAGAGTGGAAGTACTTTGATAATTACTTCAACGAAGTGATCGCAGAAGTCAAAGAAAAAACCGGCAAAGATGTTTATACCGATGGCTTAGATATTTACACCAATGTCGATATCGATGCGCAAAAACGGTTATATGACATCGTCAACAGCGATGATTATGTTAATTATCCAGACGATAAGATGCAGGTTGCCGCTACTTTAGTTGATGTCAATACGGGCAAAGTCACGGCTCAAATTGGTGCCCGCAACGTTGATGACGTTCTAGCAAACAACCTGGCTGTCAACGTCGCTCGGGACTTTGGATCGACCGTTAAACCGATCACAGACTACGGCCCTGCCTTCCAATTTCTACAAGACTCTACCGGTAGAATGATTTTAGATGAACCTTATACTTATAAAGGAACCGATATTCCTGTGTACAACTGGGATCGCCAATATATGGGCAATATCACGCTTCGAACTGCTTTAGCAGAATCCAGAAATGTACCAGCAGTGAAATTGTTTGATGAAGTTGGCGCGGATAATATCGCCGACTTTCTTAGCGGGTTGGGTATCGAATACCACACGATTACTCAATCTAATGCGATTTCTAGCAATACGGATAAATTAGATGGCACAAAATATGGGATCTCCAGCCTGAAAATGGCCGCTGCTTATGCTGCTTTTTCAAACGGTGGAACCTATTATGAACCTCAGTACGTCAACAAAATCGTCATGCAAGATGGGACCGAAGATGAAGAATCCTTTAAAGTTGATGGTCAAGAAGCAATGGATGATACGACGGCTTATATGGTGACCGATATTTTGAAAGATGTTATTTCTGTCGGTACTGGGACCAATGCGCAAATCGATGGGTTATACCAAGCAGGGAAAACGGGAACTTCCAATTACACCGATGACCAGCTAGCACAACTGGATACATCAAACGGTGCTTATCCGGATATTACTTTTGCCGGCTATACTCCCTCCTATTCATTGGCGGTATGGACCGGATACAACGACAAAATGACACCGATCACTGATAGCAGTACCCATGTGGCTTCAGATGTCTATCGTGAATTGATGCGCTATGTTTCTGCTTCTGTAGAAAACACGGACTGGACAATGCCAGATGGACTGACACGGATCGGAAGAGAGCTTTATCTTGAAGGGACATACACGCAGCCAAGCTATTCAGCACCAAGTTCGTCCAGCAGTAGTTCGTACGTTGAACCGACGACACCTTCTACAGAAAGTAGTGAAGCAACACCATCAAGTACAACAGAATCATCAAGCGAAGTGACACCCCCAGTGACAACACCTGATGAGGATGATTCATCTTCGGTCGTTACACCTCCTGCTTCTAGTCAGGATCCTGGCTCAACAACGCCTTCCAGCAGTGAAGAAAATCCTTCCTCACCGCCGGATCCACCAGAACCAAATGATGGTAACTCCGAATAACTGAGAATAGTGAAAAACAGTAGATCAGATTTTGATCTACTGTTTTTTTACTAACGACCATATAAATGTAGAAGCTTACTTTTCAAGCTCTTCAAAAAGCAATTTTTTATCTGAAAGCTGATAAACTTGATTATGCAGATCGTCAAACAAATGAATCACATTTTCTTTTGTCTCGTTCACTTCAAAAAGAATCTCCTTGGCACGATCATGAATGCCATCGATTCGCATTTCTGTCGTACGGATCATTCGTTCAGATTCGATCTTCGCTTCTTGAATCGTGCGATTTGCTTTTCTTCTAGCAAAGACTAAAACCTCACTGATTTCTGTTTGGAACTGCTCGTTTTCGATTTGTAGGGTTGCATTTTCTTCCCTTAGTGCTTCGATCTTCGCCTGAAGCTCTGCGACTTCTTCATTTGATTCGCTAGCTGAAACTTTTGCTGCAAGCTCTTCTTTTTCTGCCAATTGCTGTTTCAAATCAGCAATTACTTCTTGCAACTGCTGGATTTCTTGCCGCTTCAACGTCCATTCAGCGCGTTCCTTTTCGTAATTTTGTTTCTCTTTTTGCTCTTTTTCTTGCTGAACAGCTAACTTAGCTTCTAATTGCTGGATCTTTGCTTCAAGTTTTTCTGTATCTACTTTTGTAAGCTGTTCTTCTAGGTCTTTGACTTTCTTATTCGCTTCTACTAGCGAAGCTTTTAATTCTTTTGCCTCTGCTTCTTGTTGAGCCACTACCTTCTGCTGTTTTTTTAACTGTTTTTTTTCTTCCTGTAGTTGCTCATTTTCTAAAATCAATTCTTTAATTTCAAAAGATAAATTTTCAATCATATGATCCTTTTCTTGTTCTTCTGACTCTTGCTTATGTGTCTGGTTTATACTCACGTTCTCCTTTGTCTTCAACGAGTTGACTATCTTTGGCGTGGTTATCACGGTTCCCAGAGGATTTTTGCTGCACTGCTATCTTTTTGACACTTTGATCTGTCTGTTGATCAACAGACACTCTTTGCTGAGAAATCGGTTTTGCTAAAGTCTGTGCGACAGGTTTCGCTGTTTCTTTCTGGGTTTTAGGGGGTTCATTGTCCGCTTGTCGATTGGTTCCTTTCTCTTTTTTTTCAGGCGTAGCCTTTGCGAACCCTTGATCCTCAATGCTTCCCTCTTCTTGATTTGTCTCCTCAAATTCATTCAACTCTTCTATGGATAATTGATTTACTTCATCCATTAGCTTTTGGACAGAAAACAAACCTTTGTTTTTCTTTTTCATCATTAATTTTTCACACTGCCTTTTTGTTCATTTGTATTGATCGTTTCACTTTGATCCGTTCGAGGAGTAGAGGATATGCTTTCGCTCCCCTCGTTATTAGCTACTTCTTGAGCGTCAGTGTTTGGAAAGCTGCGTTCTAAAAGGGTCCAAACTCCATTCTCGTCACGAATGATCGTCTGCTCAAAGGACTGATCAGAATCCTTGGAAAATTGAACAGAGAAGGTTCCTTGGGTGATCAAGGGAACGTTCTGCATATCATGTAGTAGACGAGAAAAATTTTCTTCCCATCCGTTTAGGTCATCAATTGATGGTAATTTGCTAGATAGAACAATCGAGATTTCTTGCAAGGGCTGATCAACAAAAATCATCGCTACAGTGCGGCCTAGATATGGTGATAACTGATAGGCCAACTCATATTCAGCTGCAAACTGTGCTTCACGATCATTGGATACGAGTAAATGCTCCCAATCAATCGCTTCAAAAGCAAAGCCGTTCTCAGGATAAGCAAAAATCGGCATACGCATCCATTCCGTTTGCTCAGTTCTTAGCGCGAAGACTTCCTCTTTCAATTGACTGGTTTCTTCTTGCAGCCTTTGCAAATGAATGCCGCCTGTCAGCTGAAAAACTGTTAGTAGCAAGACACTTACGATTATGGCACTACTGCAGCCCAATACAATTAGCAGGTGCCCACTGCGCAGGTTGTGCTTAAATAAACGCAGTTTCCTTTTGGCTAAAGCATCTGACGACAGCTGCTTTTCAACTTTTCTTAATAAATATTCTCGATACAATCGCCAACCGATGATACTACCTGCTCCAATGGCAAGCAGTATCATCCCAATATAGATAAAAATCACAGTCTCTTCCTTCCATCAAAACTAAAATTCGTTTTATTCATCCCTTTTGATACAAACTTAGTCTCGTTGATATGTTGCAAGAAATGAATCATCGCAAACTTCCTTTCAAGAAGCTGATGTGTCAGAAGAACGTGGTCACCACACCATAAAAGGTTTTACTTGAAATGATTCCAAATTCTCTACTATCACTTGAAGTGAGCAGTGCATCGCCAACGACAAAGTACTCATCTTCTTTGAGGTACCCCCGAATCGGCAACGCCTCAACGGCTTCATCCTTCACAGTGATCATAAATGAAAAATCAAAGTCAGTATCCTCCGCCCCAATCAACAAACGCTCCTGTGTACGAACGAAGGAATCCCCCGGCACACCAATCACTCTCTTGATCAAAAATTTCCCTTCCTGTTCGAAAGCGATCAGCTGATAGCGATTTGGCTGGCGCTTTTTATGGATCAGCACAACTTGTCGATCCTCGATCGTCGGCAGCATGGACGTTCCTCTGACTAACGCCAGTCGATACGGCTGAAGAAACGCAATAAGCAAAAGGACCATCAAAAAGATACCGCTGATAGGAAGACCTATTTGTCTATGCCTTTTACTCATATTGCCAGCCCTCCATCCTTATTTTGGCATAATATATGAAACACTTGATGAGTGCGCCAATTCATTGCTGATCACGCGATAAGAGATTGTGGTTCCACCATAGACATTTCCTTCTGAAACCAAAATACCATTTGGACCAACGGCTTCAACAAAAGCGACATGCCCATAACGAGGATCAGATCCAGCTGTTCCAGGTGCAAAAGAGATCATACTGCCTGCTTTAGGCGTTTGACTGACGTTGTAACCTAAACGTCGTCCGGTATTGCCCCATTGACCACCATTTCCCATGTAGTCATCTACTTGACCGCCTAATTGACTCACGCGATTGAACACATACCAAGTACATTGTCCAACAGGATACGAACCAGAAAGATTGTAGTCACGACCGTTGTATTCTCGAAATGTCATGAGGGAGCGATACTCTTCTGGAATTTGTTCTTTTCCTTGGATAAACAAGCCTGTTTCTGTTGCGATCACTTGGTCATATTGCGTCAATCCATAGACTGCAATCAGTGAATTGATTTTTTTACTATAATTAACATCGGTCGCATAAGTGCCCGTCAAAGCATCTGCTGCCCGAAGATAGTTTTTTGATTCAGAGCGCCACACGTCTTGATAAAAGGTTGGATTTCCAGTGATTCCTCCGCGAATCAATTTGACATAATCAGCCATGGAATCTCGATAACTTGAATAGGAACGAAAGGCGGCTTGAATTTGGAATAGTTCTCCGTTGCCTTTATCTTCCATTGTTGGTAAAGTCACGCTGTTTCCTTGATAACTGCCTTTGATCCCAAAAAGGTTATAATGGGGACTGCTGGAAAGCCCGCTGTCGCCACTGCCGCTTTCAAGGATCGCTTGCGCGATCAATACAGAAGCAAAGACATCGTATTCTTGCCCTAAGCTTTGGGCTTCTTGTGCCAATGTTTCAATAAACGTCTGGGTCTTTTGATTCACTGTAAATTCGTAAGGGGCTGGATATTCAGTAACTAGCTTTTTGCCATATGTAGCCAATTCAGGATTTGATAGCCGTCTGATCGATAGCGGCTCTTCGATAGAAACCCGCTGAACTTCGATGGCAGTTTTCGTTGGCTCTTCTTGATTTGTCACTAAACTTGCTTGGTAACCATCTGCGAGGTAGATACCGATTAACTTATTTGCGTCATATAAAAGATCCCCCGGTTGTAATTGTTCAACCGGCTGTTCTTTTTCTATCCAGCTAGCTTCTCCTTTTATAACCGCTTTGATCCGTTCATTGATCCATTCGTCCATCGTCAATGGTTCTTCTAGTTCACCAATTTGCCCGATGATCTCGTAGACGAATGCCGCTTGCCATTGCGCATCATAATCAGCTAATATCGGCAAGGTGAAATCTAACAGATTCGAATCTGCGATCTTTGCTGCCCGAAAACTCTCTGGTAAATCAATGGTACGTCCATCATAAAAAGAATTTTTCAAGTGAGAAGTAGCATCTGGTGATTGAACGACAGGGTTTATTACTTGCTCAGGTGCAATAATCGGAGGTGTTTTCGGCTCCTCTTTTTTTGCATTTTCAGTATTTTCGTTGCTCTCAGTTGAAATTTCATTTTCTTTTGGTGCCAATGACTCATCAATCAAGTCGGTCTCTTTTGGCTTGTTCTCTGTTTCTACTTCTAGATCGTCCGTTTCAGCATCTATTTTTTCCTCTTCCTCGGAAGGTTCCGCGGACTCTGATTCCTCTAGTTCGGTCGTTTCCGATGACTCGGTCGTTTGCGTTGAGTCTGCTTCTTCAGACGAATCAAGAGATTCTACAACGGTATCTGCTGTTTCTGAATCCATAAGCGGCTCATTTGATTCGGAGGATAACTCGGTCGAGCCCTCCGTTTGCTCTTTGCTGACGTCTTCTTGACTCTCTTGGGCTTCTGCTGCCGATGAATCTTGGTCATCAAGTTGCTGTTCGACATTTGTATTTTCTGAATAGTTATCAGGCTGAGGGCTTTCTTTCGCCAGTAATACGGGAGAAACAAAAAGTTGGCTTGCTAAAATCCCAGCACTGAATAATGTTAAATATGACTTCTTTTTTCTACTCTTCATACAGTTTCCTTTCTCTTGTTTCAGCCGGCATCATTGGTTTTGATCAAAACCTGACGAACTGATTCAAAGTTGCTTGAATAGTTTTTGCACGAGTTTAGGTGAACTCTGTATCTTCGCGATTATTTTTGAAGCAAACGATTGATTTAGCCAGCTTAAGCAGATTTTGCTCAGCAGCGTGATCTACCATAAAAAAGCGTTAAAATCCACTGCTTTTCAACCGATTTATTCACTGTCTTCCTATCAAGAATGGAAGCTGTCATAGGCGTCAACAGCTTCCATTTGATAAGATTGAGCATCGATCATTCGGTAGATGGGACAAAACTTAACTCCCATTCAATCGTTGCTTGATAGGTCATATTACGCGGATTTGATCCAATGGGTACTTCAAGTTTGACACTATCCCCCATCGTCCCCATATCCCCGTAGCGCTGAATCCAGGTACCGCTTCCTTCATTTGCATCCGCTTCAGCGATCAAAGCGGGTACCCCAGGATCAAGGATCATTGATTCACTATAAGTGGGAGGAATTGCTGAATTGGCGGCATTCGTCAGCATAACTGCATTTTCTAAAATAATTCGTGCACCCCGAAGTTCTTCTCCTCGATCATTACGAAATCCTGCAGCAGATAATGTCGCGTTTAGTTCCCAGCCGGTAAATTGAGCGCGACGGTCAGAAATCTGCACGTAATTTGGCCGTTCCTCAGTTACTGAGCCATCTGCACTGCTAAGACGTTGTGGCAATGCCTTGTACTGTTTGGTATCTGCACTTATCGATACATCTCCAAAGCTATACTGGGAGATGAAATCGATACTGATAAACCCTAAATGTTCTGGTATATCCGGTTTATTTTCTGGATTCACTTCAATATCTGGCGCGATCGGATCTCGTGGATTCATTGTGGCAATCTCTTGAACAACTGTTTCAGCTGTATCGAATTTTCCATTTAAGAAAGCGTAAGCCGTCACCGTATTATGTTTTGTAAACCGATCCCCCTCGGCTAAGGTCAAGCTGAAATCACCATTTGCATCTGCTTGAAGATGAAACAAGCTGTTATCATCAAAAGAGGGTGATTGCAGTTGCGGTGCGGGAATCGCTGGATCTCCGTCAAAACGAATCACACTATAAGGTGTGGCTTTTCCCTTAATGATTCTTGAGCCTTCCAGTGCCGGGTCTTCCGTTAATGGTTCTAAATGAACCTCGACATCTGGAATATATTCAAATAGGATACGTTGTGCTCTTGTGGTAAAATTCGCGCGAAAATGATCAACGATCTCTTGTGAGATGGAAGAAACATTCGAAATCGATGACAAGGTAGAGGCAAAATTCACTTTTAAATTGAAGATTGGACTCCAACTGAAGTCTGGTTCCTCCGTCAAGTTTCCATGCCGCCATTGCTTCGCAGCTTGAATATCCACATCTAATAGCCCGCCGCTGCCGGAAATCGAAATAAGGCTACTATTTGCTGCATTTCCGGTAACCGCCCTTGTTTTCTCTAAATTGATGCGTTGTGCATCCGCAAAAGTGAAGGTTGAGGCCGAGCTCAAAAATGTCATCAAGGAATGAGAGGGATTGGTTCCGTCCGACTTAATATCCAAGACTCCTTCTTTAGCAACAATAAATGTGGCGGCACCGGCTACATGGATCACTCCGGAGGTGGTGGTCCCTTGATTCACTGCATCAATTTCGACACTGCTTTTATTTCCAATAAGCATCGTGCTTCCAGCACCCATGTAGATAATGTTATAGCCCCATCCATTGAGGCTTGTGGTACGTCCATCAGCTTTGATTACCACTTTGCTATCCTCAGACATTTCAAAGTGGGCGCCGCTAGCATACATACTGATTGCGGGGGAGTTGGCTCGGGCAGTCAAATGAAGCTCTGATCGATTACCGATATTGATCCGTCCATTCGCAATATAAATATTTGCTCCAAAAGCCTCACCGGCTGTTCCAGCAGCACGCAGGGACATCTTTGCATCATTGCCAATAGTCATACGCCCCGTTGCATAATATAAATAGATATTGCCGGAATTTATTGTCGACATGTCAACTGTTGCGTTATCAAGAATTTCTAATTGTGTTACTTCCATATTCGCTTGGTTGGTTGCATTGATCGTTTGCACACGTCCAGATCTGGAAGTATATGTCGGAGTTTGATGCGATATTACTTCGCCAGACATAATAACAGGTGTCGCTAACGAGTGGATCAACTGATTGCCCGCGTTGGTTAAATTGTGGTAACGCATTCTGGATAGATTTTGTTGCGGAATACTCATATTCGTAAAATTCATGAAGCCATAATAGTTGCCATGAACGATATCGATATTTTGGTACGTGATATCCCACGGCGTTGCACTATTGACGGTACTATCATAAAATCCGACAGCAACAGCTCTAAAGTCGATTTGATACCCATTGCCTTCGATCACAAGCGTTCGCGAAATTCCAGAAGCATTGGTCCAAATATAGGCTACCCCATTCGACGGGTTGGAAGTTGCACTTCCCGCAGCCACTCCGGAAACTCCTTGAGTAGGATTGTTTGATGATTCAAAGTCATTTACGATATTGATATAATTTACTTCTCTATTCACGATTGCCGCCATAAACTCTTGCCAGTTGGAAACATCCCGGTGACTGATTTCGTCTAACGGTGTGACAGGTTCTGTCAATTGGGCAATTGCTTCTGCTTGGTCAGCTTCTGTGTCTTGCTGATTCTCATTTAGGTTCGCGTCATTAGAAGGTTGCGTGGTTCGTTTCCCTTCCTGAGGCGTATCTGATGGTGAGACCTCTGTCTCGATCGTTTCATTATCTGCATCATCATCCGAGTCCTCTTCCCCGTCATCTTCTGCCTGTACTTCGATCGTTAGTTCCGCTTCACCTATAAAAAGTCGATAATCGCCTATTTTATTAAAGACGATAGGAATCTCGAACTCCATTAGCTCTTCATCAAAGGTAAGCGTCCATTCCCGTTCTTCTTCAGACAGCTTCTTATTCTTCACTTCTGCAGCAAATTCTTCTTCCACGATCGCTGCTTCTTTCGCTACAACTAGCGTAATCTCATTTAAAGGTTGGCTTGATACGACGAAAACGTCGATCGGTTGATCCACGACACCTTCAATCACACTAACTGGAAACTGAAAAAAAGGTTGATGGATGTCAAATTCTTTTGTTTGGATCGGTTGTGTTGCTTTATCAAGCAAGGACATATTCTGCGTTTCGTCCAACGGTTCAATCGTGTGATCGATGGCGTGGATTTCCGGCAATAGGATACTGCTCAGACTTGGAAAAAAAGTTTGCACACTTAGTAATCCAATAATGATCGCAATTATTACCTTGTGCGGGGTATTCTTCATTTCAACTTTTCCCACCTTCCTTTGCATTTTTTTTCTTATGAACAATTAGGATGATCGCAATAATTAGAAGCAAGCTGATTAGACCAGCCGTGGCGATCATCCACCAATTGAGTGACGTATCTACAGTGACATCGAGTTCATTTAAGCGGCGAGCATCTTCTGCCTCTACGCTAAATATCTGTTCCCAAGACCACTCTTCCTCTCCTGACCGCGCAGTAAGATTCAATACATACTCCCCATTACGAAAACGATCGCCATCCAAGGGAATTGGGAAATGCATATGTGAATTAGGAGCCATTTGCATAGATGATTGACTTGTTTCATATAAGATCGTCTCACCATCAACAGAACGAATTTCAGCTGTTACTTCCAATTGATTGACAAATGTTGCTGTATAATTTTGGATAACAGCACTAAATACGTTTCGGTAGTTTACTTGATCGGCAAAAACATCAAGCAGTTCCAATCCCGGATCCGTTGCGGACCGATTGTTGCTTACTACCACACCAATGACATAGGAAAATGCGTTCCGAATGCCTAATCCTTCTTCAGCAGATTGTGTTTGCTCCTCTTCCGAAATAACCTCTTTGATTCGAATGCCACCTGCCAAAACCCCTTTGAATTCCTCTTCTGGCATCGTAATCGGTAAAGAAATGATTCGTTTTTCTAATGGATCTAACAATACGGTTTCAGGCACCTCTACCAGTTCATCAATTGATGCAGGTAAAGTCGGATCAGGGGATTCTGCATCCCTGCCATATTCCACAACACCATTCACATTCGTAAATGCCGTATGGGCAGAAATTTCTATTTCGATCGCTTGATCAGAACCATTTTCGATCTCTAAAGCCAATTCATCACGTTCTCCTGCCCCAAGATTTAAATCGAAATACCCCAACGCCCCTCCTTCCAGCTGACTTTCCGGTAAGATAGGCGTCACATAAAAGTTTAATTCTGATTCTGTCTGAGCATAGCTCATTCTTGGTGAAAAAAAGAATGATAGTAGGATGACCGCACAGGTAACCGTTTTTATCCATTTCATTCTCATACGTTGTTCAGTCAAAAGTGGTTCTCCTTCCAAAAAAGGCAGGAATAATTTACTATTCCTGCCAGTTGTTTCTTGTTGCAAGCTATGATCCTTCTTACGGATTTACTGTTTCGCCGCCACTATCAACAGAAGCAGTTAGCGTCCATGTCATTTCAGCAGTATAGTTAGTTGCTAGCTGCGTGGTAGAGCCTGGTACAAATAGTTGAATATCATCATTTCTGATCATTTCGCCTTCTTGTTTATTAAGATTTTGTTCCGTCAATTTTTCCTGATCTCCCCAGTAAATCGATGAAGCGCCCGCGCCTTGACCGACCGAAGCACGCATGACAGGAATGTCTTGATCGTTGACATCTAGGATCAACGCATTTTGTTCTTCATTATTGATAACGGCACTTGGCTGTAAGTCTCGATCACCCTCGCCTTTGTTGAACACGATTTCAGGGTTTGCCAACTTGATTTTTGCCCCAGTCAAGACATCTCCTGATTCAGAAGTAAAATCAGTTAGACTAACATTTAATGTCCAACCAGCATGCGTTCCTCGGGTATCTTGCACTTGGGCAAACGATACGTACGGTGTCGTCCCTGATTGATCAGCCAAATTACGTTCGTCAGCAACGATTGAATACCAACGATCACTGGTAGAAATAGCATTCTGACCAAAATCGAATGTTTGTGGTGCATAAGCAATGGTAAATGGGCCCGTTTGTCCTGGCGGTGTTGGTTCGATTGTTTCTACTTCTGGGTGCACGACTGGCGGTTGTACCACTGTTAGATCGCTTCCGTCTGAGGTAAACCCTACAACGTTATCGGTAGTCGTTTCTAATGAAGATTGGGCAAAGGCTTGAACGCCTCCTGCTAGTAAAGTGGTGGATAATACAGCGACCGTAGCTAAACGAATCTTTTTCATTTCTAGTTCCTTCTTTCTTTTTTTATTCAGTACAAAACCAAGTTACTGAACCGTTTCTCCGTCCGGTCCAGCTGTTGCAGCCAAAGTCCAAGTAAGAGTTGCTTCATAAAGAGCAGCGTCTTTTGCTGTTGATCCAGGAACAAGTAACTCAATTCCAGCATTTTCAACAACCTCTGCACCTGCTTCTACTTGTCGATTGATTTCTTCCTGATCGCCCCAAACGACTGACGATACGCCAGCACCTTTTGTTTGAGCAGCGGTCAGAACCGAACGTTCACTATTTGTAGCATCTAAAATCAATCCATCCGCATGAATTTGTGGCTCATTTTCTTGGTTGCTTCCGTTATATTCCAATTTTGGCGAATTAAAACGAATTCTTGCTCCAGTCAGTTCATTATTCTGTGTTCCTGATTCAAAAGCACTTAAGGAAACTTTTAAATCCCAACCAGCATTTGTCCCACGCGTATCTTGGACTTGGGCAAATGAAACATAAGGAACTCTTTCTTCACTATCTTCCGCGTCTTTTAGCTTGTGTAATTCAGCCACTAGCTTATATTCTTGATCTGTATTAGAAATCACTTGCTCACCGAAATTAAGCGTAGGTGCGTAAGAAATGGTCAATGGTCCCGTTTGTCCTTCCGGGCCGACTGGATTGATCTCTACATCTGGACCATTAGGACCAGGATTTGGTGGTTGAACTACTGTCGCTTCGCTATCGTTTGGTACAAAGAGAACTTTCCCTTCTGTATCATGGTTTGTTACACTCTCAGTAGCGAAGGCTTCCGCGCTAATAGTAAATAAAGTTGCAGCTAAAACAGCTGCCGATGCAAATCGTACGAATTTCAAATTCATCCCTGCTTTCAAATTATTTGTCTTTTCTTTTTAACCATCACAAATTTTGATCGATGTTTGGTATATTGCACATACAATACAACCAGTACAAGCAGTAATCCAAGAAAGATTACGCCGTAAGTTCTTGTCTCGTTGGTCTTTGGTAAAATACCACCTGGTTTTGCTACCTTGTTTGGTGGCGATATATTCTCTGTAGGGCCTGCTGGCGGTCCTGGTTCGGGTTGCCCAATAGGCTCATAAACACCGGTAAAGAGCACAGAGCTTTCTGTTTCAACCGACTGCACTTCCTGAGCATTCACCGCTGCCGTAGAAATAGTTATCCCATAAAAAAGAGTGCAAAACAGAACCATACGAACTAATTTCCATACCTTTTCTCCTTTCATTCTCCCTCCTCCTCTATACTTGCCACGTCTTATAAGTGATCTTTTCAAAACAGCGTTTGCCTAAGACCCGTTAACAAAAATGATTTTGAGATCGTTTCAGAATCATTTGAGATGTGCAACGCTTTTTCTGTCATTCGTAAAATAGCAGAGAAAGACTTATAACTTTTGACAAAGTTCACTATACTGATGATTTTCACAGATTTGAAATATTATTTTTCACCAATGGGTGAATTTTCTTATTAATTTTACGTTTTATTGACCAAAAATAAGCATTTTTATAAAAAGAAAGGGTAAAAATTTTGCGAAAGAAGCCCATCATACTAAGCTTACAAATAGTTTCAAAAAAAGGCGTATTGGAAGGTTCATTTCGCATCGAGCATCCCCCCCACACGATCTCTTTGTGAAAAAACACCTGATTTTGAGTGGTGTAAAAAAAAAATTCAGTAAGCTTATGTTTTTCCAGTTACTTGAAAGGGCTTCAATAAAGGGTATTACGTTAATCACCTGTTCTTTTATCAATTTATGCAAAAAAACGCTAAGCGATTTCGCTTAGCGTCTTGATCCTAGTTACTTTTGGTCTATGTTCACCATTAAATGGTTTTCTTCCCCTTCATGCGAAGCTTTCCTTCTTGGCACATCGCCAACAACGGGCAAATCTCACACTTTGGCGCCCGTGCTGTGCAATGATAACGGCCAAAGAAAATCATCGTATGGTGGGTTTTGACCCATAATGGTTCGGGAATCTTTTTCATCAACGTTTGTTCAACTTCTAGTACATTGGCATCTAATTTACAAATGCGCAATCTTTTTGACACCCGTTCGACGTGGGTATCGACAGCGATTGCCGGTATCCCATAGGCATCACCAAGTACCACATTCGCAGTTTTTCTGCCGACACCTGGCAAAGAAACCAAATCTTCTCTTGTTTTCGGCACTTCACCACCAAAACGTAGCAATAGTTCCGAAGCACAAGCTTTGATATTTTTTGCCTTGTTTCGATACAGACCGATCGACTTGATTTTTGCAATCACATCTTCTAAAGGTGCTTCGCTCAAAGCTTGCGGTGTAGGATAAGCCTCAAAAAGTGCCGGGGTGACTTTATTTACCGAGACATCTGTTGCTTGCGCACTTAAAATGACTGCGATCAATAATTCAAACGCATTTTTGGATACTAATTCACCATGCGCTTCGGGAAACATCTCGTACATTGTTTCGATGGCGATCATAGTTTTTTCTTTGCTGATCATAGGACTATTTGAACTCCTTGTCTATTACTCTCCTTCTAACCAATTATGCATAGGGATTTTAGGCATTGGCCCTTCTTCCTGTGAAATACTCTCATTTTGAAGAAATTGTTTTTTTCTTCTTTTTTGTTCTTCCTCAACTTGCGCTTTCGACGTGATATTCTTACGTTCCCAAGAAAGTAAGATACGATCGATGTAATTTAAGCTATAAGCCTGATTCAAAACCGCTTCTCGCAAAGCAAACTGAATCAGTTCCGGATCGTAATGGTCCTCATCCAACCACTGCCCGATCCGCTGGTATTCGATTGCTGACAATGGCCGACCAAACTCGCCTTCAAACAAGCGATATAACCCACGGATTTTTTCTTCATTTGATTCTACTGCCTCATTTTTCGATTGCTGTGTCAAGAGAAATTCTAAACGGTCATAGATTCCTGTGAAATCATAATAATCAACCATTTTTCCGGCAGCATCTTTTTTTGATTCCATTCGCAATACATCTTTTTTAAGTAATTGATTTAACCAATGGTAAATTTCTTTTTGATCACTCCCCATCACAGAGGCAATCTCACGTAAATCGGGGAAATCATTTCCTTGCTCATGACTGCGATACAACTGCAGCCATAACAAAAATTCGTCATTTGTCAATCCAAGATGATGGTAATTTTCTAAAAGCAAATTTGATATCGTTGTTTGCCCTTTTGCTAAATAGTCCTTTAACGAAACCATACTGTATCCTCTTCTCCTTGATTCACCTGAAACTCTATGATCCTTTGGTCCAAGATCGATCCAATAAAAAGGGGACGACGCAAAGGCGGACGTCCCACGATTCATTCTTGGTTACGCTTTTTCTTTGACTGCTGCGATGATCTCAACTTCAACCAAAACATCTTTTGGCAAGCGGGCAACTTCTACAGCAGAACGTGCAGGTAACTCTTCATTGAACAATGTGCTATAGGTATTATTGAAAGGAACGAAATCATTCATATTTTTTAAAAAACATGTCGTCTTAACGATGTCATCTGGCGTAAGTTCCGCCGCTTCAAGAATCGCGTTGATATTTTTCAATACTTGCTGAGTCTGTACTTCAATCGTCGTACCGACAACTTCCCCCGAAACAGGATCTAATGGCACTTGACCAGAAGCAAACAAAAAGCCGTTTGCGATTTTTGCTTGAACATAAGGACCGATTGCTTGTGGTGCTTGATCTGTAGAAATTATCTTCATTTTGTTTCCTCCTCTTTCACTTGGCATTCGGGACATAGACCATAAACTTCTAGTCGATGGTTATTTATTTGATACCCAGTTAATTTCGAAGCCGCCATTTCGACATCTTCCAATCCTGGATAGTAAAAATCAGCGATCTTTCCACACTTTTGGCAGATAGCATGATAATGAGGCTCCGTTGTAAAATCAAAACGACTGGAGGCATCTCCATAATTCATTTCTTTTACAAAGCCAATTTCTGTGAACAAACGTAAGTTATTGTATACCGTTGCGACACTAATACCAGGAAAATGAACTTCAATCGCTCGATAAATCTCTTCAGCGGTCGGATGGGCATCGTGACTGGCTAAAAACTCTAATATCGCTACTCGCTGCGGTGTAATACGAATATTTTCATGTTTTAATCGTTTGATCGCTTCATCGTAGATCGTACTCACAGGAGTTCCTCCATTTCTCTTATCTCACCTATCATACTATGTAAAACCTAAAAATTCAAACAGCTTTCCTTATTTTTTCAAAGGCAAAACGCTTTTTTCAGCCCGCTTCCGTCCCCTTTTTTCGAGAAAGAAAAGCAGACATTTCAATGCCTGCTTTCTCTCGATTGTTAGTCTTCAAACTGATACAGTGCTGTGGACAAATAACGTTCGCCATTGTCAGGCACGATTGCTAAAACTTTTTTGCCTTTGCCTAGTTCTTTTGCTACCTGTAAAGCAGCTTGGATCGCAGCCCCTGAAGAGATTCCAACTAAAATCCCTTCTTTCATCCCAACTTGCCGTGCAGTTTTCATCGCATCGTCACTGGCAATTGCAATGACTTGATCATAAATTTCGGTATCTAATACTTTAGGGACAAATCCAGTACCGATCCCTTGAATCTTATGCGGTCCTGGCTTACCACCTTCTAAAATCGCAGATTCAGCAGGCTCAACACCAACTATTTTCAAATTAGGATAGACGCGCTTCAGTTCTTTGCCCGCTCCAGTGATCGTTCCACCAGTGCCGATTCCAGCGACAAAAGCATCTAAACCTTTTGATTCAAATGCATCCTCAATTTCTTTTCCTGTCGTTTTTTCATGAATTTCTGGGTTAGCTGGATTTTCAAATTGTAATGGCATATAGTAGCCGTCTTGCTCCGCTAATTCTTTTGCTTTGTTAATGGATCCTGTGATCCCTTCAGACCCAGGCGTCAAAATCAACTCTGCACCATAAGCTTGTACGATTTTCCGTCTTTCGATACTCATCGTTTCTGGCATAACCAACACAACCCGATAGCCTTTTGCCGTACCGATCATGGCTAAACCGATCCCCGTATTTCCTGAGGTTGGCTCGATAATCGTATCGCCGGCTTTCAATAAGCCGCTTTTTTCGGCTTTTTCAATCATGGCTAAAGCAATTCTATCCTTTACGCTACCCCCAGGATTGAAAAACTCTAATTTCACATACACATCAGCAGAACCTTCTTCTACGATATGATTTAATTTGACGATTGGCGTATGACCAACTAATTCATTGACCGATTGATAGATTTTTGTCATTGAAAATCCCTCCCGTTCTTATTCTTCCATTCTACCTAAAATACCTCGGAGTTGCGAATAAAAAGTAAGCAATTTCAAATTTTTTTTCATATAGTTTTATACTTTGTTCTATTTCCACTGACCAGAGTTTGATTGCCACGTCAAAAAAACCTTAAGATTGGCTGCAATTGTAGCAATCCATCTTAAGGTTTTTAACTTACTTATACGATCAACTCTTGTCCGATAACGATGATCTCACTGGATAATCCATTCGATGCCATCAACGCATCAACGGTTGTGCCAAATCGGTTGGCGATATCCCAAAGCGTATCCCCAGAAGCAACTTGATAGCTCTGTGCTGAAGATGTACTACCTGAATACGTGGTCGTCGTTGTTTCGCTGGTCGTTGTGCTAGTTGTGTTTGTCCAGGCTGTATTTTGTGTCGTTCCTGTATCGAACCGTGTAAGCTGATAGGTTTCGATCAACCAGTTCAGTTTTTGTGCGTAACCTGGATCGGTAGCATAACGTCCCGTCAAGTAATTCGTTGCATCATAAAATGAGGTTGTTTGGCTTTTCCAGACACCACTGTAATGAGCAGTCCCTGTCGCGAAACTTGTACTTCGCAAGACGTTCGCATGATCCTGAAACGATTCCCAATAAGAGTTATATTGACGAAACGGTTCATTCATCTCTACCCACTGACCATTCAAATACTCTTGGGTAGGCATATACACACTTTGTCCGTTGTAACTGCCTTTGACCCCAAATAAATTGTAATAGGGGGCATTGGATAATGCGGAAGAACCATAGCCGCTTTCCAAAATCGCTTGAGCGATCATCACAGAAGCATATAGATCATTGTTGGCAGCAACATCTTGTGCTGACCAGCCAATTTGTTCGATGAACCCTGAGATGTCCTGCGTCGCATATTGATTCTCAGCAGCTTGTACCTGTTGAGGAACGAAAGTGACCGTCATTGGCGCTAACATCATTCCTGCACCCATCAAAGAGACCACCGCCTTTTTACTAGGTCTTTTCATCGTCTTCTTTGGTTGATGATGTCTTTCACTTCTTGTTTGATAACTTCCCATCTTTTTCCTCCAGTAACTGTACGTTTTTTCAAATAAATCAATACAGCTATTATACGGAAAAATGCCTAGCAGTGCAAACAATGTTCACTTCCGACCCGACAAAAGACTTTTAAAAAACTTCCTGGACATCCCTCTCAGTTTGTTAATCACTGAGAAGTTTTTAAAAAAACTATTAGAATGGGGTTGTATTGCTTCTCTCTTACTATTTAAAAAAGTCTATATCTTGTGGTGAAACCATTTTTCAGAAATCTTAGCCACTACTACCTTAAATAAGTCACTCTGGCACTTTCAGAGTGAGCAGTACTCGAAAAAAACACGCTCGAAAATCGAAAAGATTCTCGAACGTGCTAGCTTTGATTGATTGTCGATCAATTAATCGATTGATTTAAAAGTATTCACAACATTTTCAACACTAAAGCCGAATTCTGCTAATACTTTGTCGCCAGGTGCTGATGCACCGAAGTGATCGATCGCGATCACTTTTCCATGGCAACCGGTGTAACGTTCCCAACCAAATGGGGAAGCCGCTTCAATCGCTACCCGTTTCTTCACTGCTTTTGGCAAGACGCTTTCTTTGTATTCTGAGCTTTGTGCTTCAAACAAATCAAAGCTTGGTAAGGAGACCACCGATACATCGATGCCTTCTTCTGCCAATTTAGCTTGTGCTTGGACCGCAAGATTCACTTCAGAACCTGTGGCGATCAAAATACCCGCTGGTGTTTCACCAGCTTGTTTTGAAATCACGTAACCACCTTTTGCGACATTTTCATCCGCACCGGTTTGCGTGCCTTCGATCACTGGTAGATTTTGTCGGCTTAAGACTAAGACCGTTGGTTTATCCGTTGTTGTCATAGCCAGTTTCCAAGCAGCACGGGTTTCGTTGCCGTCTGCTGGACGAATCACTTGGACATTTGGCATGCAACGGACGCTAGCTAATTGCTCGATTGGCTCGTGGGTCGGTCCATCTTCCCCAACCGCCACGGAGTCATGTGTCAAGACATAGATCACAGGTGCATGCTGGATCGCAGACAAGCGCACCGCTGGACGCAAGTAATCAACGAAGACGAAGAAGGTCCCGCCATAGATTCGGGTACCGCCATGCAATTGGATGCCGTTCATGGCTGCCGCCATCGCAAATTCTCGGACACCAAACCAAATGTTGCGGCCTTCGTATTGGCCAGGTTCAAAGTCTTTTTCTGCTGCCACCATCGTGTTGTTGGAGCCAGAAAGGTCAGCCGATCCACCCCAGAGACTAGGGACGGCTTTGGATAAGGCTTGGATCATCTCTTTGCTAGAAACCCGACTAGCTTGTGAGCTGCCAACTTCGTAGCTTGGTAATGTTGCATCCCAATCTGCTGGCAATTCACCCGCAAAGGCTTGTTTGAATTGCGCAGCAAGTTCTGGGTAGGCTGCTTCATAGGCACGGAAGGTTTCGTTCCAAGCGGCTTCAGCTTTTTGCCCTTCATCGATCATGGTTTCTTTGAAGCGCGCGGCAACTTCTTCAGGTACGGTAAATTCTGGGTATTCCCAACCATAAATCGCTTTAGCTGCAGAAATGCCTTCGGCACCGATCGGCGCACCATGAACGGCAGAGGTGCCTTGATTTGGCGCACCGTATCCGATCACAGTCTTGATTTCGATCAAGGTTGGTTTGTCGCTTTCAGCTTTTGCTTCGTCGATCGCTTTTGAGATTGCTTCTAAATCATTGCCGTCTTCAACGAGAATGTGTTGCCAGCCATACGCTTCAAAACGCGCACCGACATTTTCTGTAAAGGCTTTTGAAGTCGGACCATCTAGGGAAATGTCATTTGAATCGTACAAGACGATCAGTTTATCTAATTTCATGTGACCCGCCATGGATGCAGCTTCTTGCGAAACACCTTCCATCAAATCCCCATCGCCACATAAGGCATAGGTATAGTGATCGATGACTTGATACTTGTCGCGATTGTAGGTTGCAGCCAAGTGGGCTTCGGCCATTGCCATACCGACTGCCATGGCGATCCCTTGTCCTAAAGGTCCAGTGGTTGCTTCCACGCCGTCTGTGTGATCGACTTCTGGATGTCCTGGCGTGCGGCTATCCCATTGACGGAAGTTTTTTAGATCCTCAATGGTCACATCGTAACCAGACACATGCAACAAGCTGTACAATAACGCCGAACCGTGTCCAGCAGACAAAACAAAACGGTCACGATCCACCCAGTTGCGAGAAGTCGTTGGATTGACTTTCAAGTGTTTGGTCCACAAGGCATAGGCCATGGGTGCTGCCCCCATCGGTAATCCTGGATGTCCTGAATTGGCTTTTTGTACGGCTTCGATACTTAATGTACGAAGGGTGTTCACTCCTAATTGATCGATTTTATCAAACAATGGTAGTTCCTCCTAATTTAGGTTTTTTTTACCTTTATTACATCTTTTATTATACGTGATTCAGATGCTTATTTCAATAGCAATGAAAAGGAATTCACAATTATCTGCCGTGGAGACCTTTTTTCTTTTGAATCTCTTTTAATTTCTCTGGTGTCACATCAGCACCTTCAGGATCAACGATCTTCATTCCTTCGATATGGTGACGCATTCCTCCACGAAAGGCGGTTAAATACTCGTCACGTAGAACTTTTTGTTCGTTCGTTTCTGCCTCAGTCAAACCCTCTGTTTTTTTCTTGTTGGCAAGTTCATTGATTCGAGCTAATTTTTCTTGAGATAGCATATTCGTTCCTCCTTTTCCCTCTTGATTTTACTACAAACTAGCGAATAAAAACAATAGTGTAAAAAGCGAACATTTGTTTGAATATTCGATATACCTATGGTACACTAATGTTATCAAATGAAAGAAGGTGTCAGTTTTGGCAAAACGAACAGAAAATCGACAAATCGAAATTCTTAAGTTCATTCATACCCGTGTCACTGAAAAAGGCTATCCGCCGACTGTTCGCGAAATTGGCGAAGCCGTTCAGTTATCTTCTACCTCAACTGTTCATGGCCATTTGTCCCGACTTGAAAAAAAGGGGTTGATCTTGCGAGATCCTACAAAACCCAGAGCCATTGAATTAACTTCTTCCGGTCTTGAAAAAATCGATGTTCAGCCAGCATCCATTCCGATGCTTGGTGTCGTAACTGCGGGAGAACCGATTTTAGCAGTGGAAGATGCATCCGATTTCTTTCCAATTCCGCCAGATTTAGCAAATAGTACCGGTAGTTTGTTTATGTTGACGATCCGAGGAGAAAGTATGATCAATGCTGGCATCCTTGACGGCGATCAAGTGATCGTTCGCAAACAACAAAGTGCGCAAAATGGTGATATTGTGATCGCTATGACAGATGAAGATGAAGCTACTTGCAAACGATTCTATAAAGAAAAGAATTACATTCGTTTACAACCGGAAAATGATTACTTAGAACCAATCATTTTGCCTGACGTAACGATTTTAGGATTGGTTGTTGGGTTGTATCGACATCTGCTTTGATGCTCAACGAGCTGACTAGGAAATCTTCGTTTTTACGAAGATTTTTTTTCTTTCCTCTTTACAAACCGAACAAACATTCGTATAATAAGTATACAAACATAAGTTCGTATTATTTAAGGAGTGAATGAGATGAAAGCAGTTCGTCGATTTGGTTTTATGTTATGGGTTTTATTGATGGGTATTGTTATTGGCTATTTTGGCGTTCTAAGTGCTGTTCTGATTTTTTGTCCTCTAATGATGCTTTGGTTCATGCTATGGGATGAAAAGAAATTCCGCCAAGCAGAGCGCAAACGTAACCGCCATTATTATCACGATCATGATTTTTATCGTTACGAACCATGATCCTTCCCCTACATACGCCATAAGGCAGAAGAAACAAAAAAGGACTCCTGCGAGTCCTTTTTTGTTTCTTCTTTTTTAGTATTCCATTAACGTCTTGATTTCAACACCTTGGATTTTATCTCTTCCATGTAAATCCATTAGTTCGATCAAAAAGGCACAGCCCACAACGATACCGCCTAGTTTTTCTACGAGTTCAATCGTTGCTTTGATCGTTCCGCCAGTTGCTAGTAGATCGTCACAAATCAAGACACGTTGTCCTGGTTTGATAGCATCGGCATGCAACGTCAAAACATCCACGCCATACTCTTTTTCATACTCTGCTTCAATGGTTTCCCGTGGCAATTTGCCTTTTTTACGTACTGGGGCAAAGCCGACACCTAACTGGTACGCAACTGGGCAACCAACGATAAATCCGCGGGCTTCTGGTCCTACCACCATATCGATGCCTTTTTCTTGTGCATACTCAACGATCTGCTGTGTCGCATAACGATACGCTTCTCCATCAGCCATTAGCGGCGAGATGTCCCGAAAAATAATTCCCTCTTGGGGATAATCCGGAATACTAGCAATATACTCTTTTAAATCCATTTTTTTTCCTCCTAGACTGTCAACCACTGACGTAGGGTTGATAAATCACTCATTAATAAAAATTCTTCTGTTTTGATCATTTTTTGTCGTTGCTGATACAAATGACTCTCTGTCAGCGGACGAGAAACAGGATCAGCCGTTTTATTCAAAACACCATCTTGTATTGTAACAAATTCCAGCTCAGAAAACACCTGAATCATAAAAATAAGTAATTTTTCTGGAATTTTTAGATAGTTAGCGACCATCTTTAATTTGTAGCGAATATCCAAACGAGGCTGCTGCTTGATCAATTGAAAAAGCCGACCATATTGCTCTCTGGTTCCTACCCCGTCTAAATAGGCATCTTCCGTCGAGTAAAACACAAACGCAATTCTTGAAGCATGAAGCGCTTGAACGACCTCTTTGATCACAGCAATATCAGCAGGACAATCTAAAAACGCGATCTCTTGGAACGGACCAGCACAAAATGTATCTTTCACAGCAGCCACCGAGTCGAATAAGATCGTTTGTCCACAAAATCCTTGCAGCTCTCGAGGCAGTTTCTTATTGAAAACGACCCCTAATGTTTCATTTCCCAGAGAGACACCTTGCCGACTCCTTTTCGAACGATAATCAAACAACTGCAGCCCTTCCACTGCAAAGTCATCCAACATCAGCTGCGGTTTTTTGTTGCCATTCCATTCATTGATTGAAAGCTGACCGACGATCGATAGTCGATCATTTTCAAACTCTACTGAGTCTTTTCCAAAACCAAAGCCAATCACATCTAGCTGTAGATTGGACTCATCTGTCATCACTAACTTCAAGTGCTGGTTTTCGGTACCAATCTGGCGGGCATTTTGAGTCGATAAATTGGAAAACAGAAATTTCGGTAACGGATTGTCCGTTCCGAAAGGCGCTAAAACGTTTAAAGACTCAATAAAGTTGATCGATACTTCCGCCAATGGCAGTTCCTCATCGATCGCTAAGGGGATTCCCTGACTAAGATCAATTCCATTTTCTTCCACATAGCGATTCATCTGAGCTTGTAGCATGTCCAAATGATCAATCGGGATACTTAAGCCAACCGCCGCATGATGACCACCAAAACTGGTAAACATGTCTTTCATCGTAGCCAACATTTCAAATAGATTCAACGCAGCGACACTTCTACCTGACCCTTTTGCTAACCCATTTTCTTTTTTGGTCAAAACAATCACGGGCTGTCCGGTACTTTGCATGATACGTCCAGCTACGATTCCTAAAACCCCTTCGTGCCAGTTATCACCTACGACCAGATGAACATGATTGGCAGGGTCGATTTTTTCTTGCGCTTCTTTCATGATTTCTTCAACGAAAGTTTTTCGCTGCTGATTGATCGTATCTAATGTCTTGGCTAAGGTTACTGCTTCTTCTTCATCAAATGTGGTTAACAAACGAACAGCAGGATTAGGATCTTCCAACCGACCAATTGCATTGAGGCGGGGGCCAACAGCAAAACCAATATCGATTTCGTTGACTGTTCGTTTTTTCAATCCACTGACCGTCAACAACTCATTCAAACCAAGCCGATCAGTTTGTTGGATCATTTTCAGGCCATTGCTGACTAGTAGTCGATTCTCATCTGTCAAAGAAACCATATCAGCAATCGTCCCAATTGCAACAAGGTCCAGCAGTTCGACGGGCACTTCTTCTAATAGGGCACAAGCCACTTTAAATGCGACACCGACTCCCGCTAAATCACCAAACGGATAGTTTCCTTCAGGGTGACGGGGATGAACGATGGCAAAGGCTTCTGGGAGTTCTGCAGGAAGTTCATGGTGATCCGTCACGATCACATCGACCCCTTGCCCTTGAGCATAAGCAATTGCCTCATGTCCAGATACCCCATTATCAACGGTGATGATCAATTGAGTCCCTGCCGCAATTTTATCTTGATAGACAGTTATGTTGGGACCATACCCATCTGAAAAGCGATTGGGCAGATAATATTCAGCTTCAGTCCCTAGCAACTCCAGTGTTTCTTTTAATACGGTGGTGCTCGTAATCCCATCTGCGTCATAGTCGCCATAAATCAAGATCCGCTCACCATTTAAAATGGCTTCATGGATCCGTTCCACGGCCTTATCCATATCATGAAAGAGAAACGGATCATGAAGGTATTGCAGATCCGTTGATAAAAAAGCGTCTAGCGCTTCTGCTGTTCGAATATTTCTTTGCCATAGCAACGCGCCGATGCGCTCAGGAATCTTTCTTGCTTGGATCAATTCTTTAAATACAGGGGTAGCTTCGCTATCTTGCGGTCGCACCCAATGAAAATTTGCACGTTTCACCAAATCACTCCTAACTAGGTTATTATAGCAAAGTTTATGTAAAAAGGAAAAACAACGAAAGAAACAATTTATTTTTTCATATCACAAAAAAGAGCTTGCAGCGAACGATGCGCCGGCAAACTCTTTTCTTAATTGCTCTCATGTATTCTAGGCTTGCGATTCAAAAGACTTCATTTCTTCATCAATCGTTGGCGGCGTTGAGGCGCCTGCAGCACGTGACGAAAGTTGCGCTTCTTGATCGTCGAGTTGTTGCTGCCTAGCTGCTAACTCCGCCTGCTTGTTGGTATATTCTCGTTCCAAGGCTTCTCGTTCATCTTGCAGAACTTTCTCGTTATTCGTGCGATAATCCGAGAGCTCTTTTCTCAATTGTTTTAGTTCTTTTTTTTGACGGAACATTGCACTTGTGGAAACCAGCAACAAAATCAATGCGCCTAACAAAGCAGAACCAATAATGACTAAGATCAGTGGCGATTGAATCGTTGTGAAGCCAAAATTGATCGGAACAGTCATATTGTTTGCAACCGCAAATAAAACGATCACTAAAATCAGTAAAATACCAACGATAACACGCCATTGATTTTTCATGGGTTTCAACTCCTATTTTTTGTTGAACATCGTTCCTGCCATATAATCCCCGATTGCAGGAAACAGTGTATACAGTTTTGCTGCCGCCCCTAAAATATGTGGGCGATTGATTTCTCGTTTTGGATGAATCATGGCTTTGACGATCGTTTGTGCCAATTTGTTTGGTTCAAGGACAAGGCTGCCCACCGATGATAAGTAACTACCGCTAGGATCTGCTTGGTCAAAGAATGCCGTTTCGATCGGCCCTGGGTTGACCGTTGTTACGTTGATCCCCAGTGGTTTTAGTTCTAAACGTAAGGCGTTAGAAAAACCAAGTACAGCAAATTTCGTTGCAGAGTAAACTGCGGTCTTCGGCGTAGCGATCTTACCCGCAATTGAAGCAACGTTTATGATATGACCATGCTTTTGTTCAGCCATTTGAATCGCAACTTGCTGAGTCAAAACCATCATCCCAAGTACATTGACTTCAAACATATTACGGATGACCGCAGGATCCATCTCTGTAAACTCTTGAAAGATCCCATAGCCAGCATTATTGACAAAGACATCGATCTTTCCGACTTTCTCACTAATTTTTTCTAATAAGCGCTCCACGCTTTCAGGATTTGCTACGTCCAATTGAAACGCATACGCTTCTTTGCCGCTTAATTCCATACATTGCTCTTTGACTTTCCCAATCAAATTCGTCCTCCGGGCACAAGTCACGACGATCGCACCACGTTTTGCGGCTTCATAACAGATTTGTTCTCCAAGTCCGGCAGAACCTCCTGTTACAACGACAACTTTATTCTCCAAGTTCATCTGATTCTTCCTCTCCGGCAAAAGGGATCTCGACAACATCAAAATCTTTGACGATCAACGTATTCGGAAATACTTCTTTTGCTTCATTTACTAAATTTGTAATATCTTTGCCAACATAGCGCGCGCTGATATGGGTCAATAGCAAACGCTTGGCGTGAGCTTCTTGGGCAACTTCAGCAGCTTGTCGCGTCGTCGAATGAAAATAAGCGCGAGCCAACTTGGCTTCTTCTTTGTTGAAGGTACTTTCATGTACCAAAACATCCGCATCTTTCGCTAAAAGCACGGCGTTTTGACATTTACGGGTGTCACCTAATATTGTCACGATCCGTCCTTTTTTGGCTTGACCTAAAAAATCAGCCCCATTGATTTGACGACCATCATCGAGGGTAACTACTTCACCTTTTTTCAAACGTCCGAAGACAGGACCAGGTTTCAGCCCAAGTTCAAGCAATGCTTGCACTTGCAACTCCCCTTGATGGCTTGCTTCGACAATACGATAGCCAAAACTATCAATCCCGTGATCAAGGCGCAGACAAGATACTTCAAATTGCTGATCTTTAAAAAGAATCCCTTCTTCTTCAATCTCAAAAAAATGCAATGGATAGCTGACTTTCGTCTGAGAAATCCGCAAAACGGTTTGAATGTATGCTTTGATCCCCTTGGGTCCATAAATCTCTAGAGGTGTGTCTCCGCCTTGAAAGGAGCGGCTGCTGATCAATCCTGGCAATCCATAAATATGATCACCATGAAGATGGGTAATAAAGATTTTTTCAATCTTTCTCGGTCTAATCGTAGAATGCAAGATCTGCATTTGTGTCCCTTCGCCACAATCAAAAAGCCAAACGGCATTGCGTTCATCTAATAATCGTAACGCAGTGCTGGTCACATTTCGATGTTTCGCAGGCACTCCAGCACCTGTTCCTAAAAATTCTAATTCCATAAGCTTCTTTCCTTTCATCTCTTTCCAATTTTAGCGGAAAAGAAATCAAGTTGCAATTGAAGCTTGCGGTTTTTATTTCTCGGATTGGCTATCGGATTCATCGTTATGGGAATTTTTCCAATCCTCTTGAACACGTGCCTTGGTGGATTCTTCGACTTTTTTGGCCGTCTCGATCTCTGCCTCGACATCATCGTAGTCAAAACGAGTGATGTCACCGCCTAATTCATTCATGATCTGTTGGTTCAAAGGACGATTGTCCTCTTCATCGGCAATCAATAATAACCCCGTATCGCCTACACCAATTTGGTTTCCGACGTGTTCGAAGAGCATTTGCGCATTTTGGATCTCTTTTGCGTCACGAGTAGCACCGATCATACTACCGCCAAACCAGCCCAGCATGATTCCCAAAGGCCCACCTAACACACCAACGAGCATCCCGATCAAACCACCAGTTGATGTCTTATTGTTTCCAGTAAAATCAAGAAAATCCTCGACTTTAAATTGATGTACGCCTTCATTGGTATGGGTAAGAACCGCCATTTGCTCTCCTTTGATCTTTCGTTCCATATGCATCCGTTTCACTTCAGAAAAGGCTTGATACGCTTTGGCACTAGCATCAAAGTTCATTACAATGACTCGTTTTGACATAAAAATCGCTCCCTTTGGTTTATTTGTTTTTTTCTTTATTTTAACAGTAAATCATTTAAATGAAAAAAGAAACCAAAAAGACTGCCGATCATTGATTTCTTAGAGAAAATCAATGATCGGCAGTCAAAACCAATTCAACTATGAAGGATTTTTTTAAAAAAATGATGTTCTTTTAAACGCTTATTCGACAAACTCAAATTCAAAATTACCGATACGCACAATATCACCGTCTTTGGCACCTCTCGCACGCAATGCTTCATCGACACCCAATCCACGTAATTGACGAGCAAAACGCATTACAGTCTCATCGTGATCAAAGTTCGTCATTTGGAATAGTTTTTCGATTTTCTCACCGCTCAAGATCCAAGTTGCATCAGGATCGCGATCGATTGCAAACTCCGGTTCATCCGATTGGAAGCCGTAATGAACCACATCTTCTTCGATTTCTTCATCGTACAAGAGGAACTCAGGAGTGACTTCCAATAGATCCGCTGTCGCATTCAGCAAGGCATCGATTCCCTTACGAGTGACACCAGAGATTGGGAAAATCATTGGTTCATCCGCGAACTCATCCGTTTTTTCTTTTGCCAGCTGCTCTTTGAAAAGGGCTAGGTTTTCTTCAGCATCCGGCATATCCATCTTATTGGCAACGATGATCTGTGGGCGTTCTAGTAAGCGCAAGTTATGGGTCGACAATTCATTGTTGATGGATAAATAGTCTTCATATGGATCGCGCCCTTCCATGCCGCTCATATCGATCACATGTAAAATAACCCGCGTCCGTTCGATATGACGTAAAAACTGAGTCCCTAAACCAACACCTTGCGAAGCACCTTCGATCAAGCCAGGCAGATCGGCTACTGCAAAACTACGACCATCAGTGGTCGTTACCATGCCTAAATTTGGTACCAGTGTTGTAAAATGATACGCGCCGATTTTTGGACGAGCAGACGAAATCACAGAGAGTAATGTTGACTTCCCAACTGAAGGGAAACCAACTAAACCAACATCTGCTAAGACTTTTAGTTCGAGCTCGATCTTTCTTTCTTGACCGGGTTCTCCGTTCTCTGCTAATTCTGGGGCTGGATTTTTTGGAGAAGCAAACCGAATGTTCCCACGGCCGCCCCGCCCGCCTTTTGCGATTACTAATGTTTGACCTTGCTCAATCAAATCACCTAATAAGGCACCTGTTTCAGCATCACGAACGGTGGTGCCTTGGGGTACTTTGATGTAAGTATCATCTGAGCCACGGCCGTGCATTCCTTTACTCATACCATTTTCCCCGGGTTGCGCTTTAAAATGACGATTAAAGCGGAAATCCATTAATGTACGCAAACCTTCGTCTACGACTAAAATGACATCACCGCCACGTCCCCCGTCCCCACCTGCGGGTCCGCCGTCTGGGACATATTTCTCTCGGCGAAAAGCAACCATCCCGTCGCCGCCTTTTCCTGCTTTGACATCGATTGTCACTTGATCTAAAAACATGGACATTATTTGTCCTCCATTCTTTTTTTACTACCTTCTATACTTTTTGATTATCAGTTATCTCACTTTAAGTGGTTACTATTTCTCTAATAAGAAAGTCTATTTTATTGTAACGACCGAAACGCCTTTTGTCTATCTTTTCTCATGGGTTTCCGTAAGAAATCGCGAATTCTTAAGGGTTATTCTTTGACAGTCACAGGAAATCGTAGCAAACTTTTAAGTGTACCAGTACACAATCAAAGGAGGAAACAAGAAATGACAGTAAAAGTTGGAATCAATGGTTTTGGACGAATTGGACGTTTAGCTTTTCGTAGGATCAGAGAAGTTTCTGCCGATATTGAAGTTGTGGCAATCAATGATTTAACAAGCCCCGTAATGTTAGCACATCTATTGCAATTTGACTCGACCCACGGCACGTACCCTGGAACTGTTACTGCAACGGATAATGCTATCGTTGTCGATGGCAAAGAGACCCGAGTGTACGCTGAACCAGACGCAAGCAAAATCCCCTGGGCAAAAGAAAATGGCGTCGATATCGTATTAGAATGTACGGGTTTTTACACTTCCGCAGAAAAAGCCCAGGCCCATCTTGATGCAGGTGTCAAACGAGTCGTTATCTCCGCACCAGCTGGTAATATGAAAACGATCGTTTACAATGTCAACTCAGACACGTTAACACCGGATGATACTATCATATCCGCAGGTTCTTGTACGACCAACTGCTTAGCTCCAATGGCCTACTTTTTAAATGAGGAATTCGGGATCGAAGTTGGTACGATGACGACGGTTCATGCGTATACTTCTACTCAAATGCTATTGGATGGTCCTGTAAAAGGCGGAAACTTAAGAGCCGCTCGTTCCGCTGCTGACAACACGATCCCTCACTCAACGGGTGCCGCCAAAGCAATCGGTTTGGTTATCCCAGAATTAAATGGCAAATTACAAGGCCACGCCCAACGGGTTCCGGTCGTCGATGGTTCTTTAACAGAGTTAGTCTCAATTTTGAAAACCAAAGTAACCGCCGATGAAGTCAATGAAGCGATCAGAAAACACACCGTCGATAATCCGTCATTCGGTTACGATGACCGTGAAATCGTCTCTGGAGATGTGATTGGTACCACTCAAGGGTCTATCTTTGATCCGACACAAACAGAAGTAACCACTGCTGGCGATTTCCAACTGGTGAAAACCGTCGCTTGGTATGATAATGAATACGGCTTTACTTGCCAAATGATTCGCTTGCTAGAAGAATTTGCTCGTTTATAAGCTAAAGGTCAAGCAAAAAGTGCCGGTTCTTTTTTAGAACCGGCACTTTTTTATTCACTTGCTGGATGATCGTATTTGTCCAAAAAAGCTGCAATGTTTTCTTTATAAAGGTCTGGATCTGTTTTGTAGCTTTTCGCATGCTCGGCACCTGAAACAACCCACTTTTCTTTTGGTGCATCGGTCGCGTTATACAAAATATCCAGCATCGAATAAGGAACAAACGTATCCGCATCGCCATGGATAAAAAAGATCGGACGCGTATTCCTTTGCAGTTGTTTGACTGCATCTGCTTCACCGAAGAAATACCCCGCTCGGATTTTTGTGACAAGACTAGTGACATTCATCAATGGAAAGGCCGGTAGACCAAACAATTGATCGAGTTGATAACCCAATTCTTCATTGACGTTGGTATACCCACAATCTTCAATAATAGAAGTGACATTTTTCGGCAAGTCTTCCCCACTGGTCATCATTACCGTGGCAGCCCCCATACTGATGCCATACAAAGTGATCGTTTCTTCAGAACCATTTTTTGCGAGTACCTCATCGATCCATTGCAAATAATCCTTACGTTCGTGCCACCCAAAACCAATATAATCTCCTTCGCTTTGACCATGCCCTCGAGCGTCTGGAACCAAGACATTATAGCCTAAATCATGATACATCTTAGCGTAGTCCGCCATCGTTTCTGCGTTCCCCATATAGCCATGCGCGATGATCGCCGTTTTCCCGCGATTCTTCTCCTCCGCCGGTAGATAAATGGCGGATAATTTTAAATCATCTTCAGAAGTTAGCTGCCACATCTCACGATTTGTTGGATCTGTAAACCAATTTTGCGATTCATTTCCCGTCTGATTTTCATCAGTCCCCGGGGTATCTCCTTCCAAAAAATCTTTTTCTGAAGGAACCACCGCATAATCATAAAAATAATTTCCAGCATATCCTAACCCCGCAATCGCTAATACAGCCACTCCGATGGCAATCTTCCAGCGCAATTTCACACTTGTCACGTCCTCTTGTTATATAGTTTACATAATATTATTATGGTTTCGTCATTCCTCAAGGAAAGAACCCACTACTTAAATTACCGTTTTTTGCCCATGTTTGTCAATCGCAAGCGCCCAAAAAGAAAACCATTGCCAACAATCTTTGTTGGCAATGGCTGATTTTCGTGGTAATTAGTTATTTTCGACCAATTTAAAACTTGACCAAGGTTTCAAAAATTCTAATAAGAATAGTTCCTCATCAGCGATCTTACCAACGACATTGACTCGACCATCATTTTTCATTGCTTTCAAGGCGATTTGCGTCTCCCCTTTGTATTGTCCATAGCCAGCATTATCGATCAAGACATCCCCTCTTACCATATCACGGGTATCATGAGGTGGAAATTCCTTGTCTTTATAATAGATCCGCGTCATCGTTGAACGCAAGATGTATTCCGAACGATCTCCTCGATAGCTGTGCAGATTATCGAAGAGACAAATTCGTTCATCTTCAGTGATTCCGTCAACGACATCGACTCTTAATGTCGGATAATCCGCGTGAAACGCTTCAGCCATTGCTGCCAATTCTGCTTCTGAAGCATAGGCATTTCCAACAGAGATATCATCGATCAAACCCGTCAACACTAAATGTTTGACTTGCGTAGCTAGTGGCAGATCACGATGATCTTCCAAAGAGCATAAACCATCTTGTGTTGGCCATGGACCGAAATCAGCTTCGTGAGAATTCACGAAAGCCATCGTATTTAAATTGTATTTGCGGAATTTTTCCGAACAAAAAACGAAATGGTCGTAGCCCAACCCTGAATAGCGATGAGGATAGAAGTTATGCGAGCCGAGTAAATTTTCAGTATTAGGTGAATAACTCATGATGTTATCCACGTAGCTCGTACCACTGCTCATATTGATTTCGATTTTAATCCCGTAAGGATTACGCGTCATTTTGGCTTCTTCTGAACCAGTAAAACCAATATCTAACCGAACACCGTAAGCGCCCATCTCATCAAAGAAGGATAAATCATCATAAGAAATACCTAGCTGTTCGAATAAACCAGGATTGATATCTACCATGACTTCCATTCCTAACTGATTGGCATAATCCACGACTTGTTTAAAGTCTGCCAAGACTTTTTCTTTGTCATCGTTGATTTGCAGCAAACTGGTAAATACCCGTTTAAAGCCGTATTTGTGTGCCAAGTCTAAATACGCTTTGTCCTTTTCAAACGTTGAGCGCTCTGGATAAATCGATATCCCTAATTTTCCCATCAAAAAAACCTCCTGTAAATTCTATCCGTTTATTATAATGAATCCTCTTTCATTATAGCAAACATCTAAAAAGTGGTCTACACCTTTCCGCCTGTTTCTTTCTCATTCCACAAAATCTGCGCTTTCTTCTATGTCTCTTTTTTGTTATGATTATCATTAAGAAAACTGGAAGGAATGAAAGAATGAAAAAAATCCTATTCACACTGACAGCAGCTGCTAGCCTTTTATTATTAGCTGCTTGTACAGGTTCAAGTACCACCGATCCCTCATCAAGCAATTCGGCAGAAAGCACGTCGACCTCAGAATCCGTTGACTTGAATGCCCTGGAATTGCCGCAATTATCAACGGATGTGCAAGAGAATGAAGCTTTAGTTGAAATGGTGACGGAGGAAGGCTCGATCAAAATCAAACTTTTCCCAGAGATTGCACCCAAAGCAGTCGAAAACTTTTTGACCCATGCCAAAGATGGTTATTATGACGGCTTGACTTTCCATCGTGTCGTAGAAGAGTTTATGATCCAAGGGGGCGACCCTAATGGTGATGGCACTGGCGGAGAAAGCATATGGGGCGAAGGATTCGGCGAAGAATACTCGAACCAGCTTTATCACTTGCGAGGCGCATTGGCAATGGCAAAATCAAGTGCGCCAAACAGCCAAGGCAGTCAATTCTACATCGTTCAAAATGATCAAGACGTATCCGACGGTCTAGCGATCCAACACTATCCTGAAAAAATCATCGAAGCCTACAAAAATGGTGGAACACCACAATTGGACGGTAGCTATACCGTTTTTGGTCAAGTGATCGAAGGCATGGATGTCGTAGATAAAA
Source organism: Enterococcus sp. CR-Ec1 (assembly GCF_002850555.1). NCBI lineage: Bacteria > Bacillati > Bacillota > Bacilli > Lactobacillales > Enterococcaceae > Enterococcus > Enterococcus sp. CR-Ec1. The sequence goes on along the minus strand of NZ_CP025223.1, from coordinate 1,791,547 downwards.
TTGCGCAAGCAGAAACCCAAGACTCTGGCAATGGTGAGAATTCTCAACCGGTTGAGCCAGTGAAGATCGAAACGATCAAGGTCTTACAAGAAGCCAAAGAATAAATAAAAAAACCGCTGAAGTCTCCGATACTCGGGAATTTCAGCGGTTTTCTTTTACTTTTGGTCGCCAACTATTTAATATTATTTTTCTATCTTTCCCTATTTACTTATTGTTTCAAATTCCCGTTAAATCAAGAATTTACAACATGATTTACACCTAAAGAGGTTTTCAAAGTTTTCTCACTATTCTTGTCTTTCATTTAGCAATCACCAAAACAATCACCAGAAATTTAATTCCGTGTTCGCTTTACCACAAGAACAAACGTTCGTATAATTTCCTTGAGGGGGGGACAAAATATGAGCGTTCTAAAACCATATGAAGACAGAAAAAAATTGAAGTGGATAGGATTCTTTTTTGTCAGAGCATACAGCCGACATCGCAAGAATAGATAAAGAGTTGAAGTACACCTGCCCTGCTAAGCCGGAAATGGCAGAAGAAGAAATAAATGAATTCTTACAAGCAGCAATCACAAAAAGTAAGAAGCTAGCTATACAGCTCAACTATACTGTCGATGACAAATTCATGCCTGTTGTTACAGGAACACTGAAAGGTTACGATGATATAGGAATTTATTTAGACGACACTCTTGTCCATTATGATGAAATTCGAAATGTTGACTATTATAATGATGTAAAATGGTTTGAAGTATGAATCTTATTACTCAATATGAGCAAGGGTACCTATCTCTTTATTAGTTTATAAATGAATTTTCCCGGACTCAATTTCTGAAGCACAGGAAGCTTTATACGGCTCAAAATGTGTCGATTTCTATGTTGCTGTCACTTTAGGTAAAACGGATTGCTGCTATTATATACAACACTATGGAGGCGATTGTTATGAAATAGATGAAAGACTATGTATCGAAGATGCGAGTGTTGAAGATGAGCAAGATCCCTTTGGTGCGGTTTTCGCTTGATAGAGTGAACTGTTTGATTGCTTCGCATAGTTTGAACTTTTTAGCCGATGTGCATGAAGGAATGCAGATCTTGGTAGCTGGTGAATATAATAGTAGGAAACAATTTGTTGTTAGGAAGTATTCGGTGATTGGCAAAACGAGGATTATGATTGAATTTGAAAATATCAATGTTCGCTAAGCGTATTACTTTGCCTATTCAGTAAATTACTATATGATTATTATGATGACGGAACATAGTTCCACTTGCACGGCATATGAGAATATGCTGTGCTATTTTTTTGCAAAAAAACAACCACTCCCGGGGAGGAGTGGCACAATTAGATAAAAAAGTTTTTTATAAGGTAAATTAAGTATATGAGTTATTTACAAGTTGTTCAAACTTTTTGCTCAAAAATAGCCACTCAGAAAAAAATTGGCTCCGCACAAAAAACTAAAGATGTTTGCCTATATTACCGCTATGAATACTATTCTAAAATCTTTCTCAAAGTAATTCAAGCAATTTACTTTTTCAGGCAAAATTATCCAAGCTTTATTTATATCTATTTGAATTTTTTAGTGCTACAATCAAAAACGAGCAATGGCCAAAAGAAGACTTCCCCAAGCCGCTTTTGCCATTGCTCTAAGTGTTACTGAGAGACCATACTTAAATGTTAGGTTAATTATTATAATATTTCAATTAAGTTGCTCTCACAAAGATATTCTATAGTTTAATTTATATAGAATAATAATAAGAGTACTAGGCCTTGTCTCTAAATTCCCCAATTTAAGCCTAGTACTCTACATTAGTGCATATGCACCATTAATATGATATTCGATTAAAATACTTATTGCAACAGAGAAAGATCTGCCTTATTAAACATAAAGTAAGTCCCAAATGAGAATGAGGAAAATTAAATTGCTTGGTATGAGTCCAAATTGTGACTCTATACTAATTTAAACTGAATCTATTTATGACGGTTTACTAATCAATAATATCTATTAAATAGTAATTCATGATAAAATATAAAAATCGAAGAGTAGCAGGCACACTTCCCCAAGCATTGCCGCCTAATACTCTTCGTAGAGTATTGCACGCATCTCCTAATCTAAAGTATAAACTCTGTTAATGCAAGTAAAACGAATATGATTTATATATAAGCCTGTCATAGCGGGCTATTTATTTACACTAAAGACAGTTGTTCAACGATCATTGCAACTATCTATATTGAAAGCCCTCTCCGAGATCATTCATAAATAACAAAGCAACATAAGACAATCTCAAGTAATCTAAACAATTGATTAAAGTACGCAAAAAGCCCATTCTAATTAAAGAACGGGCTTTTATAAAGAAGTAAAAATGAAACAAAGTTTTAACTGATACGGGTATCTTAATGCTACACCCCGGATCCTTTTTGTGCAAATAAAATGCCCACTTCTTGGGGAGAAGCGGGCAAATAGAACTTTGAAAAAGATATTTTATAGGATAATTTAATCTTGTATCGGGTACTGATACTTGTCAATAAATTGTATCTAAAAAAGAAACCTAGATCGATATTCTGAACAATCGTGTCTAATAGTGCTGATTGATTATAAAATAGAAAAGAAGAGTACCATGCACACTTCCCAAGCCTCTCCGCCTAATACTCTTCTTTTTATGCACGTTACATAATTATGGTATGCTAAAGGGAATGTTATCACAAACAATACGTCCTATCTTAAGTATCTCTTATAAAAAAACGATTTGTATCTTTGGGATTAACAAAATTTTATCTCTGATCTAATGTGAGCAAGATGATATTTTGTCCGGTCCAACACTATTAATATTTCTCAATCGTAATTGCTAGGTAAGCAGGTTTTCTTGCCCAATCGATAGTTTGGTGTATAATTACATTGATGACGGAATATAGTTCCACCTGCGCGGCGTATGAGAATATGCTGTGCTTTTTTTCGCAAAAAAATAACCACTCCCGGAGAGGAGTGGCATTGTAAAGAAGGTTAAAAATGAAAAAGTGTTAGCTAAGGGTAGTTTAAGGTTACTTTTTATTCGAATTTTGTGCAAATAAAAAGCCCTCTCCATGTAGTGAAGTGGGCATGCTCTAAAGAAGTTTTAGATACATTCATTTGTGTACAAATCACAACCAATAACAATAGTAGTAGTAATCTCTCTCCTGCACGACTCTATTAAAGATAGTTTTTATCGTTAAGAAAATACCATATTTTTTAAATTATACACCAAAACAAAAGTTATTGAAAATCGATTAATTCGTATAGATAAGAATTAATCGATTCGACTTACAGACAACTTAAACATTACAATGTAACCGTAACCAAATATTAAGGAGGTTTTCATATGTTGTCAAAGAAATCTGTTTTAACTGCTGCCTGTTTCACGCTTATTAGTTCCGTTGTATTTTTGGCCTTTCCGAAAGAGTCACATGCTCATGGATATGTAAGTACGCCAATCAGTCGAGGATATCAAGGTCAATTACACAATAGGGAATGGGGTTGGAATGCTGCGCATCAAGTTTATGGAAACGTAATTTCAAATCCGCAATCTTTAGAGTATAGAAAAGGTTTCCCAGAAGCTGGTCCTCGAGATGGAAGAATTGCATCTGCAGAAGGTGGATTAGGTCAGATTAACGATTTCGTTCTGGATAATCAGGATGCAGATCGTTGGACAAAGCAATCAGTTAAAACTGGCAACTTGGATTTGAAGTGGACCTATACTGCTTTGCATCGTACAACTAAATGGCACTACTATATTACAAAACCTGGTTGGAATCCAAATGAACCCCTGAATCGTGCATCATTTGAAAAAATAGCAGAAGTATCACACGACGGTACATTGCCTGTAGTTGGTGATACGCACAGTATAACAATACCTGAAGATCGAATTGGATATCATGTAATCTTAGCAGTTTGGGATATCGCTGATACTCAAAATGCATTCTATAATGTGATTGATGCGAATATTACACCTGGTTTAGGTATCTAAGTTATTTAAGACAGAATAATCTAATCTATTCTTTTCATATGAAAAATCGAAAGAACCTCTTGCTCGAATCTGAGTAAGAGGTTCTTTTACTTCATAATTGAAATCCCATATTTAAATAAGCTAGTATTTAAGATCTAAGTAAAGTAGATTGTACTTACTCAACAACAGATATCGTATTAAAATTTTTTTCTAATACTCTCATACTTCTTCCAAACTTATCCTCTGCTTCATCAATTTGAGAATAACCCCATTTTTCATAAAGACCAACGTGTTGCGTTACAATATAAACATCTTGAAATCCCTCTGTTATCAATTGTTGTTCGGCAATCTCAACTAACTCTTTACTTATTCCCTTCCCTCTAAAAGTTGGATCAACATATACAATTGCTATATATGGGCTATATGCTAAATCAACAATATCTTTAAGAACAAACGAACAAAAACCAACAATCTGATCATTATTTTCTGATATAACAAGTCCTTCCCATTCTTTAAAGTCATAATTTTTCATCTTTTTTGCTAAATACTTAGCAGCTTTCCAATCAGCCTTGTTTATTTCTGCAGCTACTGACAACCATTTAGAGTCTTTTTTTTTCAGCACATAATAACTCATAGCGGTCCTCCCTCTCTGAAAACACTGATCCTTATTATACCTCAAAAATTTAAGTGAAAATTCGTTTAATTGATAAATAGTGACTGATACTTACAAAACCGAAAGAGGTTTGTTAGCTTATTAAATTTCAAAACACTTGTTTTCCATATATTCTTTAAGAATACTAAAGGAGGTTTTATCTATGACATATTCAGAGAAAAAAAATTGCTGGCTTTCTTCAATACTACTAATTCCCTACGGATTGGGTTTTTACCTGTCATTGATGCAAATAGCAGGTTTTTTCGTCACAAATAAAGGTATAGCTGACCCCACAATACCTGGTTTTAATTTAATTAACTCACTTTCTATTACTATTTCAAATTTTCTTCCTTTAACAACGGATTTACTATATTTGGGTATCATAATAGTAACAATCTTAGCGTCACTCATCACACCACTTTACCTTTTCACAAAAAATATTTATCGTCACTTTTCAGGTTGGCTTTTTGTCCTAAATCTGATTATTTCAGCACCTACGTTACTATTAATATTTATTGGTGTTGCTATGAATATATAATTCTGAGAGAAAAATTTAACTAGATTAGAAGTACTCGGAAAATCATTATTTCTTTTGTTAAAATAAATTAGGGTGCTTACATTTTTTATAAAGTTTATTTGTATTTTAAAAAGTATCCGTTGATCCTATAGCTTATCGTAAATTTACATCATATAAATAAAATTTAGATCTGTCATATCAATTGAACCTATAAAATGATAAAATAAAAAAGAAGAGTATTAGGCACACTTCCCCAAGCTTCTCCGCCAAATACTCTTCTTTTTGCACATGCTACATAGTGATGGTATGTTAAAAATAATGTTATCGCAAACAATAGGTCTTATCTAAATTCGATTGGTATTTTCTGGAATAACACAAAATATCTCTCATTTTCTATTAAAGCAAAAGTTCTATTCTCAAAATACGTTTGAACAATGCAATTCAATGATGTCAAAATCTATAGCTAATATTTGAAAGTCTTATCCTATTGAAGTTGAAGAGAAATACAAACCATACCTTGCAGACATGCTTATCATTAATAAAAATTCACAAGAAAAAAAACTGCATCTTTCGTTTAAATAAGCCCCGGTTCGCCTACATGAGCGGGGCTTATTTAAGTACTCTCTGGATTTCACAAAACAGTTACTCTTTAGATTTTGACTCTTCCTCTTTTTTGTTATCTTTATTAGGCACTTGTTTCTTCTCCTGATGTATTAAAGAATCCATAATATTGTTTAATGTTGCATCTTTGATTTTCACATTTGCAGCTTTTAATTCCTGACTTATTGATTGTTTTACAAATTCTTGATCAGCTAATTGCTTTTCAATTGCAATTTTCTTTAACTCGTCAGAATATTTTTCAATATCATCTCCTTTTTCCTGATTCTGAATCATTTTAACTATATAGTAGCTCGTTTGTTTTGTCATGAGATTCTTCACCGGAATAATATCAGAAATATCTTTGTTATTTAGTTTGAAGCTCGCTTCTTTCACTTCTTCTGGTACAGATGATGTATGTGAATGAAATGTCACTTTCCCATCATTGGAATTTGATTTTTGATCTATTGATTTTTCCTTCACCAACTTCGAGAAATCTTCTCCCTCATCTAAAGATTGCTTTGCTTTTTTTGCATCCTCTTCATTTTTAAATTTAATTTGCTGCACTTTTACTTCTGGATGGAAGGTCTCCCATATTTTTTGTATTTTCTCTTGATTTACTTCTACATTGGTTTCAAGCCCCTTTTTAAAGGCTAGTTGTTGCTTTATCTTCCGCTTCAATTCTGCTTCCGTATCGCCAGACTTAGCTAATTGAGAATTAAATGATTTACCAGCTTGCTCTTTGATTTTATTAAACTCTTTCTCAATATCCTTCTCAGTTATTTCCTCTCCATACTTATTCTCATAGACTCGTTTAATTACCATCTGCTGAATAGCTGAATCAGCACCTTTAATTTTTTTTAATTGATCATTAATGTCTTTTTGTGTTATCGTACCACCTTTAAAACTTACTGCAGTTTCTTTTTCATCACTCTTAGAGCATGCAGAAAACAAAAGCAATCCTACTGACATAGCTACAAATAAAAGCTTTTTTCTCATCTTACCGATCCTCCATTTTTATGAATGTTTGATAATCAAATACGTATTTTCACTTAAAGAAGTCCTGGTTCTCCTGTTTGAACCGGGACTTCTTTAACCATTATCTATAATTGATAGACAAATTTATTCTTGCGTTTTCCGATTATTTGTTTCCTTTGACTTTGATTCATCTCTTTGTTCATTATTTTTATTAGGTTCTTGTTTCTTAGGCGATTGTTTCTTAGGTGTCTGTTTTTTAGGCGTTTGTTTTTTGGGTGTCTGTTTTCTTTGAGCCGGTTTCTTCGACGATTGCTCGGTACTGGATTTGTTTTTTTGCTTTTGCTCGATTTGTGGTGATTTTTCTGGGTTTTTTTTTGAAGCTCCAGGACCACATGCTGCTAAACCAATGACTGCCAATGCCGCTGTTAATACCAAAAAAACTTTTTTCATAAAATCCACTTCCAATCTATTTTTTTGTGTCCTAGACACACTTTTAATTTAAACGATAGGAAGGAATATTTTTATTTCATTTCTTTAATTATCATTTAAGTTAAGCTTACATTAACGAAAGGTAACAATTGTTCGAAAATTAAGTTTGAATAAACAAAGTCTTTACCACATTTAAAAACAATCGTTCTTAATAAAATATTCTTTTATTACACAAATATGGTCCCAATATGATTTTTTTGCTTATAAATAATTATTCAACTCTATTTTATATAAAATCTTCTTTCATATATTTGAAGTATTTAAACAGTTTACTCCGATTAATTGGATGCTGAAATTAGCTAAATACTCGCTTTCTGACTTAATAAAATGTAAAATTAAACAAAATATAAAGGAGGTGTTTATTATGTTAGTTATATTAAAAAGAAATTTTAAGAGTCACGCAATTCTCAGAGCTATTATCTATATAATTTTTGGGATAGCTATTACAATTAATCCAGCTGGTTTCTTCAATTTTATTGGGTATGTACTTGCTGGTTACTTAACTTTGATCGGCCTAATTAATATTCTAGAAGATTTTAAATCGAGAAAAGAATCTGGACACTGGGGATTAGGACTATTCAGTGGAATATTTTTACTTGTATTAGCCCTTGTCGTCCTTCTATTTGCCACTACCATTGCATCTATTCTCCCGATCCTATTAGGTTTATCTATCATTTCTAATGGGGCCTTTCAATTAGTACTGGGTCTTAATACTAAATCTATGGTTTGGATTATTTATAGTGTAATTTTAGTTATAGGTGGTGCATTTTTGCTATTTAATCCATTCGCAAGTTTGTTGATTCTTCTACAAGTATTTGGCTATACATTAATTGCAATGGGAATTCTAGAAGTCATTGGATACTTTATGTTTCGATCTCAATTAAAACAATAGGTCATCATCAATCAGTTCGAGTTTTAAGCCTAAGTATATTTTTATTTGCACAGCGTTCGAAATTACGCTGTGCTTTTTTTAAAAGAAACAATATTAAACAAAAAAAGAGTGGATTTCTCCACTCGATAAACTTTTTTTTCGATTGATAAATATAGCAATTACTATTTTTCAATTAAGAACCCCACTTGTTTTCATCCCAATCAACTATTATTATTTCCAAAATTTTTAAAACCTCTTCGCATGAAGGATCATATTCGACTTTTTTTTTTACAATAATAAGGTCTTTCTTCAAGAAACATTTGTTTCCAAATTTCTTCTGACCTTAAGTTAGAATTTACAGTGAATCTATAAGAATTACCAACTTGAACTAAATCTGTTTCAGTTTCTGTGACCTCAATCCGACCACTTAACTTACTATACGCTCCGTCAATTATCTTTCCCTTTAACGAGAAAATACGATCTTCAGTAAAAGTTCTTTTTAGAGAAGATTTCTTTATCTTGCTAATCAAAGAAGATTACATCTTTTTGTTCTGATTTTTCACTACTTGAAATCTCAATAGAATTAACTTTTTGACCATCAATCTGCTTAGAAATTCTAGTAAATTCAGGAACAAGTTTTAATGCTTGTTCAGGGATTCCGGGATATACATTTATAGTTAGATTATCACCTGTATTTCGATCAACATAAACATTAACGCCTTGTTCTGAAGCCGTTTGATTTACGCTCACTTCCTTCCCCTCCCTCTTTGCCGATAATTTTGCTTTTAAAAAATCATACGAGGCTTTGACAGTATTCCAGATTACTTCTTTATTTTCTACAACTACAGGAACCAAAGGAATAATCACACTACTATATATTATTTTACACTCAGACAAAAATGACCCTTCACTTACATCCATTAGTCTTATTGTAAAATCTTCATTATCCTCATACGAAAATTTACTTTTTCCAACCAGACTCAAATAAACCTTTTTCGAAGCACTCTCAAATGAACTTAATGTAGCTAAGACCTCACTTAGATTATACCCTTCTGCTTTGTTCATTTGCTGTCCGGATATCCTAATTTGAATATCTTCAATATACTTTACAGGTAATTCTTCTGATACTACTTTTTCATTATATTTTGCCATAAAATAATACTTACTTTTCAATTATATCTGCTAATTAAATTAAAACAAAAGGAAGCCTCGAAAACAAGCGTTTTCTAAGACTTCCTAAAGCAGATATAATCTCTTGAGGATTATGTGCTAATTATAGCAAACATCAGTTTGTATTTCAATAAAGAGATTTATGTGCTCTCTCTTTGCTTGATAAGATAGTTTTTACAAAAAACTCTGCCCCCAATGACAGGACAGAGCTTGGCCAAATATGTAGGTTATTACCGTAACCTACATTTGAATACTAAAGCAATCTCTCGAATTACTAAAGAGGATTAAATAATTCTTATAATTTTCAATCCAAATGAAGCAATTTTAGAAGTTTGAATCGATACTTACAAAAACGAAAGAATTTTGTTAGCTTATCAAATTTCAAAACACTTGTTATCTGTATATTCTTTAATTCATCTTGAGGAGGTTTTATCTATGACAAATTCAGAGAAACACTTTTACTGGTTTTATCCTATTCTACTAATCTTCTATGGAATAGGATTCTATTTATCATTAATGCAAATAATGGGCATTTTCATTTTAAACCAAGGAATAGCGGATCCTACAATACCAGGTTTTGATTTTATTAATCAATTTTCTATTAATCTTTCAAAATTCCTTCCTTTAATGACAGAATCATTGTACTTTGGAATCGTAATAACAATTATTTTAGCTTCTCTCAGCATACCGCTTTATTGTTTTATCAAAAATATTGAACGACACTTTTCAAGTTGGCTTCTAGCTCTAAATCTTATCGTTTCTGCTCCTACATTGTTACTAATATTTATTGGTATAGCAACAAACATGTAAATATAAAAATAGCCTAAAGATATTTCTTTGAAACTTAAGTATCCATCTGTTAAAATCAATTAAAAAGCAGGTGTGATTATGGAAAAATTTACAGGAAAGTTAATAAGAATCAGTGTGATAAACATGTATCCTGCCCTTGTAAAATTTACTTTAGAATCGCCGGACCTAATGCTCAATTGTTTAACACTAAACCCAAATATCATTGAAAATATCCTAATGATTGGAGAAAATAAATATATTGCTACTGTCAGTGGGAATTTCAACAGTCGTAATCAACTTATTGTCACTCAATTTCAAACTTTTAATCCAGATGATACAATCAAGGAACTTGGTATATGAAAATTGTATAGACTAAAAATAAAAGCCTTACAAAATCGTTAGCATACATTTTCCCCACAACATGATATTCTGATCTACTATTCACAACTAAAATTAAGGAGGGAATATCATGAATGGAAAATTTAAATCAATCGTTTTAATTAGCGTTTCGTCACTACTCTTCGGCTTAGTTTGCCCAGGGATCAATGCATTGGCTGATGAGGAACGAAATGGGCAAGTTACATTGTGGGACATTGAGGAAGAGAACGAAGTTCAGTATGATAATAAAGGAACATCAGCTACAGTTGAAGTAACAAAAAACAAGCTCATCATAAATGGCGTACCATATAACGAATCAAAGTTAATTAATTTACTAAACACTGCTTATGAGACATCCCCCACAAGTAGCAGTAATCGTCAGGCCCGTTTTGCTGCAGCAGCTGGAGTCTATTTGATTCCTGGTGTGGGCGAAGTTGCACTGGCCGCTACTGGGGCCATCATCCTTGGCGGGGTAACAATTGGTGCTGGTCACTGGGCATATAAGACCATTAAAAATTATTTCTCCAATAAAGGAAGTGGTCCAGTTGGCAAACCCAATCTAAAAAAACAGGGACGCGAGTTGAATAATAAAGCTAGAAATAATAAAAATTTCAAATCAAGATCAAATAAGAATCCAAATAGGCCTATGAAAAAACATACACCTAGTAAAAAACACAATGGGGGAAAATAGTGATAAAATTATCTGTAAGACCTACAGTCAATAAGCTAATAGCAAAAAAAATAACCAACTATATTGATTGGCTTTCAAAAAATTACGATTTTCCGTTGCCAGTAGATATAAATATTACAGGGGCTAAATTTGTATATAATAGCATAACTGTTGAAAAAGTACTTGGAACTTTCTATGCACCTTTTGATAAAGAAAAAAGATCAAGAATAAAAATTTCAACAGGCGACTTTGCTCAATTGATGAAGTTACATGGAAAAGAAGACGCTATCTTCTATATACTGGAAACTATCTCCCATGAGGTTCAACACTATTATCAATGGGTTGATGATTTAGATTTTGACGAGGAAGATGCCAAGTATGGGGCAACAGAGTTAACCGCAGAGTATATGGAAAGTCTAACATCTGTGTGATTGATGTTTTGTATCTAAGATCTTTTCGTTAAAGTAAGCCAAAAAATCCCGCATACTCGATTCTGAGCATGCGGGATTTACTATGTACCTTATAGGACTCGAACTTACGACCGGACGGTTATGAGCCGTCTGCTCTAACCAGCTGAGCTAAAGTTACAAAAAAACCATTCCGTGGGGCGGAATGGTTAAAAGAAAAATAAACAAGTTATTTTTACTAAGGTAAGTTCAATTTAACACAAATCACAAAAGATTCAATAGCAATATTTATTTACACTCGCCCTACTTAATAAGGCGGGAATTTTTGTTATTAAAACGGTGAGCGACCAGCATTTAGATCACGCTGAATTGCCATGACTAACTGACTTTGCGGTGCACTGATAAATCCATCTGCAGTTGTGCCTTTGGCACGCTGCATCGCAGTAATTGTTTGTGGACCGCATAACCCATCTTGCTTAATCCCAAGACGTCTTTGTGTGTCTCGGATGAGGTTGGATCCTTTCAACGAGTTATCGAAAATAGCCGCATGAATATTTTGATTCTGAGTCTGTCGCCATTGGTGACTGATACGTCCATCTTGAATCTGCATCTTAGTTACTTCTTGCCAACGTCTCGCCGTCAAAGGTCCAAGGGATCCATCTACTGCAAGCTGTTTCGGTTGGGTTGGTGTTGGCGTAGGGCTAGGAGTTGGCTGTGGTGTTGGTGTTGCTACTGTAGATCCACCATCATTGCTTGATCCTCCGCTAGAAGTGGAATAGCCCATCGCTTTCAAGGTTGCATTTACCGCATCGTCCATTTTTTCGCTTAGAATATCCATGTCCCGCTTGCTATCAATAAAGCCCCACTCAATCAGCACTGCGGTACCCACAGAAACGCGGATCACGTAAAAAGACGTGGTAGCTTTTGCTCCTCGGTTTGCCCATCCTGTTGCTTTACAAACCTCATCGCAAATCGCCTGCGCTAGTTTCCGAGCAGTTTCGTTTCCTGCGAAGTACCAAACTTCAAAACCATTCGCTTGGCCATTGAATGCATTCAAATGGTGACTGACATGAAAGCTAATACCTACACGATTCATTTTTGCAACAATATTTACTAGATTCGCATTTGCAGTAGTTCCGGCATCATCAGTACAATCAACTGCCCTCGTTTCTTTGATAAATTTTTCGTGGATCGTTTGGGCCACTTCGTGCTCTCTTAATCCGTTGCCGGCAGCCCCTGGTGTGCGAGCATTATGACCACGGTGTGAGGTTGAGTTATTGTATTTTGTCATTTCTTATTCCTCCATCCCTACATAATAAAAATCATCGATTTTTTCAGTTGGATCATCCGTCTTTTCACGTTGTTTGATCTCGAACTTAAATGAAACTAGTTTATTTTCTTTGGTGAAAGGCGCAATTAATTGATAAATGGTGCCGCCGATATGGTGCATAGTGTGTGCCGCATCTTCTACCGGATCTACTTCCTTCACAATTTCTGGTGTTGCTACTAACTCAAAATCTTTGATAAACTGCTCTTTGTTTCTCATAATTCTTCCCTCCTAATTTTTCGTATAGAAAAAGATCAGCCCTTCGACTGATCTTGATTCTCATAGATTGTGTTTTCTGTTTCTGATTGACCATCGCCATAATCTGGTGGATCATCACTGTGAATCAAGTGATCTCCCTGAATCACAAATTGATGCCCTAATACTGCAGCACCAGTCACTAGAACTGCTTGCACGAGATGTTCGGCCGTGTATCCTCCCAGAAAAAGTGGAGTAAATACGAAACTAATCCCTAACAACAAAAAAGGAATCCACTCAGTGCGAGTAATTCCTAAGTGTTTGATGAAATAGCCCATGATCCACAAAATAATGATCATTACTAGCCCCTCATCCATAATAAAATCTGTTATACTCATTTCTTTCCTCCTACTTAATTTTATCGTTGATCTTGTCCAATAATAATTTGATGTGATCCATGTCACCAAGAGACTTCGTTAATCGTTCGATCGTATCCTGATACCGTTTCTCACGTGAATTATTTTGATACATCACCCAAACAAGTAAGCCAGAAAAAAGCAGTCCCATGATTGTTTGTTCTGGATGCTCTGCAATGCTTTTAATCAATACATCCATAAGTCACCTACCTATCCGTCAATTCCTAAAATAGTATTTGCCTGTTCCTCTGTGATCGCACCAAGTGCCAGAAACTGATTGACATCCTCTTCTGTCATCCAGCCACGATTGTACCAATCTTGAATCGTCTCAAAATTAAGCATGTTCTTGCCCTCCTTGAGTCAATTCTCTTACTTGCTGTGACAGTTGAAGGTTTTGTAACGTCAGCTGTACAACTTGTCTGCCCAATGTATCAGTTGTTTCTTGTAACTCCTCAACCTCTTCTGGTGTTGCAGCACTTACCACATTCCAACCTTGGCGATTAAAATCAAAACCAATAACCACCACGTGCGGATCAATTGGTGGTGCGACTTCCGTATAGGGATGGAACACTTTTCTATCTTCCGGCGTATATAGCGCTCGCAGATCTTGTAAGTCCCTTGTATCATAAATTGCTTTGTGTTCTTCCATTTGTATCATCCTCCTACTTGTTTTAACAGATTTAACTGTTCTCTTTCTGTTCGTCATAAAAAACTTTATACTTTTTTTATCAGTTATTGCATGCTGAAATTTTGAAAGTGGGGGTTACTTATGGCGGCAGTCGATACTAAAGATATATTGGATTTAGTTAACAAAAAGATAGTTGATATCCAACATCCTACGTTTGATAAGTCCTTGAATGCAATCTGGGACCAGATTGGAATCTTGTTCCCAGATAGAACATGGACCGACTATGAGGCAGATGCACTATCTAACGCTATCTTGTTACAATCAAAAGCTACATCTCTCGCTACCATAGAAATCATGATAGAGATTTTTATAGAACTAGGTTTCTTGGAAATGGAGAAAGAGAGTAAATAACGTTGTTTTTAACGGTAAATGTTTTTTAACTCTGTTTCTTTAGCCTGGATTGGTTTTCCTTTCCAGGCTTTTTCATTTTCAATCTTGTCTAATTCACTTCAATCATCCTTTCTTTTCTAATTCGTTGACGCGTTGGGCTAATTGATTAAACATATCAATAGTTGGGCTCGACATCTGATCGATTCTTTTTGATACATAGAGATCTGACAGACGAAATTCAACCGTATACTCCACTTTTGCATAACGCACTCGTATCGTGTTCTGACTTGTAGTTTGACGATCCGGTCCTCTTAAATACACAACAGCTTTCCCTAAACTAGCGTTCGTTGTTTCATTCCCTCGCTTAATAACAAGTTCTACAGGAAAAGAGAGCGCTTCTGGCGTTGTCGCCTCATGAGTGGCCATTTCTTCCCAAGAAGTACTTGTATTTGCCGGCGGTCTTCTATAGCCGATAATCGGGTGAGCGGTCGTCGAATTGATAAAAGCATAGGCCGTGAACTGGATTTTTGTGACTACTCGTTGAATGATCTGCAGCTCTTCTTCTCTCGTTTGTGGCGAGAAAAAAGCAAACAACTCCGGAAATCGTCGCTTCATATCTTCTAAAATATCCCATGCAAATAAGACATACATACGCCCATTAGATGTAGTGCTGCTGATAGCAGAAACTGATTCATCATCACGTGCAATTGCATTGTATTGGGCTTGCGTGATTTCTGTTCCTGCAACCGAAGAACTCGGTACTGATGTAGTCAGATTCCCCGAGGCTCTATGAAGATTTTCAACAAAGCTTCCTCTGATTTTGCCAGTATAATCAATTGACGGGTTCCGAATCAGAGGCTCGCCAAACATAAATTTACCTACTGTTTGATCCACACTTTCTTCAGTAACAAAATCAGCATCATCCAGCCGTTTCTCAATATCACTTAACCGTTCTTCGACAGTTGTTCGTATCTCTGCTTCGATTTCTTTTGCCAGTGCCTCGATATCAAATGCAGCGAGGCCCGATTCAATTTGATTGATTCGGTTCTCAAACTCGGTTAAATCACGATCGATTCCCGCTGCTTGTTCTAGAACGAGGTTTCGTAGGTCCTCGAATCGCTTCACATAAAACTGCGCCATTTCTTCCAGATCTTGATCAATCCAAGATTCTTGGAACTCCGTACTAAATGCTGGATAGTCCAATGATTGACCGTTGGAAAATTCGACAAAGACATAAATAATCACTGAGCCAGAGTACGCATAGATGTCATTTGGCAACATCACATTCACTTTTCCGGCGGTAGGATCTTCAATTACGATTGATTCATCAGCACTTTCAAAAATGACTGACTGACCTGCAGTCACGAAATCAAAACCCAGAATGACATTGGCTTCTGATAGGTCCAACGGCTCTCCTTTAAACTGAAAGTTGATCGTCTTTTTTGCAACACGCTGATCATAACTGAAAAACTCTGTGTTAGTTGGTACTGGAGAAGAACGTTTTTCCGCCGTTTTGTTTAACGTGATCTCACTGGTTACGTAGAGATTTTCCATCGTTCGTCCCCCTTCAAGCTTTGTCTTCTAACGCCCACAGTTCTTTCAAAAATTCTTGAATTCCTTCACGGCAAGTTTTTTTGTTCTTTTGGTACAATTCTGGATCTTGGATACTGATACTAGGTGAGGTTGAAACGTCTTGATCTCCATCAATCGATGCAGAGAGGTAGACAACCATCTTTTCGTCGATCATGACCTGTCCTGTAAATGTGCTACTTGTATTAGTCTTTAACATCTTGATTCTCCTCCTTTTCAAATTCATCCATTAGTCGATCGTAAATGTCAGCTTCTTTTCCTGAAATCACACCATTGTAATCGGCAAGCACTTCTCCAAACTTCTCGAAATTTCTAGCGTATAGCCCACTCTTGATCACGATTTCTTCATCTAGAAGAACATTCATTTCTTGGTAGAACTGATTGCGATTTTCCGGTTTAACTTCATAGCCAGTTTTTTCTTCATTGACAATCAATTGTCCCTCATCATCTTTCCTTCCGTAGAGATCATACAATTCCAACTCTGACTCCTGCAGTCCTTGAACGGCTTCCATCAGAGCTTTTTTAAACTTCGAACGATGGCGACTATCCGCAGCTTTAAGTTCCATATTTTGGATAAATAAAAGAGCAGCCCCTAATTCATAATTCTTTAGTGTGATTTTCATGCGATTTTCTCCATTTCTCGTTCTAATTTTTGAATACGCTTTTCTTGTTTTTCAACGATGGCGATTAACTCTTGATTTGTCTTCGTATTAAGATTCACTTGCTTGTTCAAGTCGATAGACAAATAATGGTTTTCTCCATCAACTTTTGCTTGTAAGAAAGGCACCTCTTGAGCAATCATGCCAAATTGACGTTCAGTAGATGGGGGATTTTCCTTGTCTATCGGACGATAGTTCCGTTTCCAGTCAAAATCAACCATACGAATCCGCTTCGTTTCTTTGATTCCTTCAACAGAGGTTTGTTCGATATTTTCTTTCAATCGAATATCTGACTGATTGGTGATGCTCCAATTATTCATATTTATGTTGGCATGCATTTGAATTGCTGCAGTATTCCCTCGAATCTCCATCAAAGGTATTCGCTGCTCGCTAGATCCTGTTGAGCTAGTGATCCTCCCCAATACAAGGCTATAAGCATTTCTTGCAAAATATGCAACACAGGTTCGTCCGCTAATGCTACTACGTTCAAAACCGCCAATTGCTGTGCTTTGCCCTGTATAAAATTCAAGTCGCGTACCGGTCATTTCCATAAATCGAACAGTCGAACTTTGCCAAAATGCCAACGAAGTAGGAGTCAATCTAAGGCTATTTCCCATTGAGTTGAACCCAACTTGAATGGCATTCGTAGCTAACTTATCCGCAGAAACAGCACGTGCTGCAATCGTAGTAGCGGTGACTGCGCCTGCTGCAAGTTTAGCTGTCGTAACAGCCCCACTCGCTATTTTCCCAGCAACAATTGAATTAGCAGTAATATGACGAGCAATAATAGCGTTAGAGGCAATACTGTCTCCAACGATCGTCTGCGCACGAATTTCATTTGCAGTGATTGTATTCGCTGCAATCTGCGCTGCTGTAATAGTGTTAGCAGAAATTTTTGCTGCAGTAACAGCTTCAGCATCCAACGTCACTGTTGTCACAGCATTTGAAGCGATTTTCACTGCAGTGATCGCTCCGGAAGAGATTTCTGTTGCTGTAATTGTTCCAGCAAAGATGTGACTTCCTCGAATCGTATCCGCCGCAATCTGAGTTCCTGTGATCGTTCCTGCTGCGATTTCCGTCGCTGTGATTGTTCGTGCCGCAATCTCATTGGCAGTAACTGCGTTAGTTGCAATATGCCTTGTAATAATCGCATTTGTGGCTATCTCATTAGCCGTAATGGTTTGAGCATTGATTTCTCTTGCTGTGATTGTATTTACCGCCAAATCATTACCAACGATGCTTCCTGCTTGAATTTGAGTAGTTGTGATACTTCCAGCAATTATCGATAACGCTTGGATCGTGTTGGCACGAATTTTGCCGCCATCAATTTCCACCGTATCTTGCCACTGCCAATCCGAAAGGAGATCCTCAACTTCTCGAATATCTGCCATTGCATCATAGATTCGTTTTTGTGCATCAAGGAAGTTTTGTTCCGCTGACTTCAAGCGCTCATCCAATAATGGCAGAGAAACATTATTCAATTCATTCAACGCAAGCTCGTTATCAAGTAATTTCTGCTCAAGTCCCGGTAACTTTACCGTGGTGAGTATGTCCATTTCAACTTCGAGGTCTTTCAGCCGTCCTTCGAGATCCGGCAAAATGTTTTGCTTCAGATCATAAAGTGCCTGATCGTTTTCTGTCAGACGTTCATCTAATTCCGGAAGAATCCGATTGTTTAAATCGTCCAAGATGCCTTCTAGCTCGTCGAGATCTTTGGTATTTGCCGTTTGGCCAAACACTTCCGCACTAAAAGGACCAGCAACATCATGATGGTTGACCGCCCTTACTCGGTAGTACCATTGCAATTTTGTTTCTGTTCCGTGGCTATACGCGTTGACGTTTGTTTTTCCAAGTAAATTACTTGGACCCGGAACGAAGCCTTTTTCTTGCGAACCATAAATCTCGTACTCCCTTACCGTCAGGCCCTGCATATCCCAATGAAGCAGTACTTGACTAAAACCGCCATAGGCGACTAGATTTGTAATCGTGCCAGGTCGAACGTTGGCTATGTTTCCGGGTCCAATCACTGGTGGTCGATTGATCTGTTCCTCACGATCGCGATCCTGTTCTTTTTGGTTGGACCCCAATGTCGCTCTTGGGTCGCCAATCTCAATCGATTCGTACTTATCTAACAGCACGTTCCAAACCGTCTGATTGATCTTTGCATTGACGTTGACACCTAGCTTGTTAAAAGCCACGGTGACTGTGTCATAGAGTTCCAACTGCTCGAGCAGCCGATGTTGTTCTTCACCAGTTGCGCTGTATAGATCCGCAAACTTTACTTTCAGATTCACACGAGGCAACCCGACCTGATTGCTTGAAATGTAATACTGACCAAACTGACGAAGTTCTGCGACTGTTTGAGGGTTTCGACTGCTTAGATCCACCGTCTGCACCCGACGTTCCGGAAACTTGTCGACATGGGAACTATCTAAAATGACTTCTGGAAGAACTAACTCACTTGCCCCCTCTTCATTCGCTCGAGCATATGGCCGAATCGATGTATAAGTGCTCTCGATCGTTTTCTCTTGTACGAGATCCACTAGATTCTTGCCATAAGCAATGACCACTCCAGTCTCCTTGCCACCTTCTCGCATCAAGCGGATTTCGTTGTTATCAAAAATATACCCACCGTTATACTTTTGAAGAATAGAGCCTTCCTTTCCTCCCAAAGCTTCGGCGGCACTTTCGAAATGGCCAACTTCGGAAAAGTCCATGGCAGTGACGGTTGTCAGATCTGTGAATACGTTGAAATCACGTTGAGGAACTAAAAGAGCACGCCACTGATTCAACGCTTCTTGCGCTGAAATAGCGGAGTGCTTCTGTCCTTTATTTAACGCTGTTTTTTCAGTTAAAAGTGAAATATGATCACATTTAATAGAAATAATGCCGTGTTGAGGTTTAGTAATCTTAGTGATTTCAAATCGTTGCCTCTTCGATCGAGTACCCGGTCCTACATCAACTACTACTTTCTTGCCTTCCTTCAACTGAGAAAACAGCTGGCCGTTGATCGGATAGTTGAAGGTAAGATATGGAAATTGATTTCTATGCCTTACAGCCAACACGCTGCTTGCCTCATTCAAAAGACCTAAACCGAGCGTGCTGTAATCGTTATTCGATTCATTGTAAAGAATTGGCACACTCATATCGCTATCGACCTCCATCTTGGTGTAATCATCATTTGTGTGATTTGTGTAGTAAATGAAATAGTATTATTACCTGCTCGCAACTGTGGCACATGATAGCCATCAGATTGCATTAGAATTGCATTGGATATATTGGCTATACCATCCCGATAAGCGGTGCCTAGTTCGCTGTCAATCGTAATCACCCCAGCTCCGGCAGCTCTTAAAATGCGGAACTGCTTTCCATTGATGGTCAAGGTCGCATCAGCCGTGCCGCTATATCTAAATTGGATCACCGGCAATGATTCAATTGGTTCGGGGTTCTCCAAGGTTCGCCCGGACACATGAGCAGTTGCAGTTTGGCCATCTAGTCGAAACATTACTGGCTTGCATCGAAAAGGCAAGGCCACGTCAAAGTGATCACGCCATCGATCGAGAATACGAACTTGCGAGTGAAAGATGCCCTCGTAGAAGTATTCCGGATCCTCAGAAAAAAGAAGCCGACTATATCGCTTGGGTTCCTTCAGCCAGTGAGTGATCTCTCTGACTTGTTGGAAAAGCGACTTGCCTGCTTCTTTTCTAAGTTCCATGGGAAATGTTTTGATGATATCTTTTTCTCGCTCATTGTCATAAATGATTGCGCCTTGTCGACCATCCACCTCGTCAAATCGAAGATCTGATTCAGGAATCGTCAACTCCATCTCATTCAGGAGATAGAGGTTCTTGTCGATCGACTTATGGCCGTTAAATTCAAAATAAGGTTCTCCACTTGTCACTCTAATCTCCTCCTTATTTCATCTGCCGTGTGTTCCGCCAGAAGCTCCGATATTTCAGCAATATCACGATTGTCATTGATTGTGATTTCATCAAAATGAATATCGATATGCGGTGTATTATGGATCGTTTGGTTGGTGGTTTTCGATTCACTCTTAACCGCTGGCAGTGATAACCCAAAACCAGAATTACCAGCAATGGCTACCGATTCAGCTTGGATATTCGGTAAGACAAGTTGCGCACCTAAATCCTCAATGGCATCTAGTGCAAAATGCTTGAATCGTTCAATCCCTTCACCTATTCCGGCAGGGATCCAACGTCCTACATCCATCATCATCACTTTCGATGGTGAATTGATATCTAAGGCGCGCTGCATCGTTTGAGCCACTTGATTGGCAATCGTAGCTGCAGTATTCAATACTTGTGCTTGACCTGCGATTAAGCCATTGTTGAGCCCAATCATGGAGTTTTGTCCGATGTGATAAAACTGATCAGGCAAATGACTCATCTGATCTGGCATGAGTTGAGCACCTTCACGGATTGTGTCGTTCGCCTCTCGCATCCCCTCACGGTAGGCTTGATTTGATTCACGCATAGTGGCTGCGGCAATTCTTGGCATGTTCTGCAAGGTTCGATCAACATCACGATCCATTTTTTCAAATTCCTTGACTACGTCTTCTGCAGCCTTTTTGGACTTTTTAATCATCTCATCTGTCATTTTTGCAATCGATGCCAGGACTTTGGAAGAATTCTGATCAATCCCTTGGGCGATTCCTTCTACCATCGGCTGCCCGATTTGTTTGCCCATCTGATTGGCATTTAATTCCTTATCTAATAAAGACATGAGCTTCTTGGCCAACTGTACGATCGCTCGTTCAGGTGCGCTGCTATTTTGCTCGATCCCTTGGGCAAGACCGGTCGTAATGTTACCCCCATATTCTCGGTAAACACCGGACGGTGAGTTGATATCATTTTCCTTACGGAAAGCTTTGTTTGCCAACTCAGCCATCTGTTTCGTGGCATTTTCAACTTGCGGTGCAGATTGATCTATCCCTCCAGCTGCACCTTCTCCAATATTTACGCCGAATCCTTTAAACGTTTCTGGATCCATTTCTTTTTCAAAGACTTCTCGTGGCACACCTGATAATTCGGCGGCACTTGCCTGAACTGCTTCCTTACTTCGATCGATGCCTTCCACGTATCCTTTACCCGGCGTCTCACCGTGAGCGACAAAAACATCTTGATCGATCACTTCACCAAATAGTTTCTCAGGTGTTTCAGCTAGCTCTTTCGATGCATCTCCTACAGGTTGGATCCCTGCCAAAATGCCGTCTGATGTCCCCTTGGCAAGTGGATCTGTAATTTCTGCGTAATTGGTATTAGCGATCGTTTCTTCAATCACTTGACCCGGAACTTGTGCGATATTCTCTGCTGCTTCTGCAACTTGGGCTTCACCTTCAGCCATTCCTTCTGCAGTTTCTTCAGGAATTTTTTTGCCGACGGAGGTCAAATCTGCTTTATCCAACTCATCCCGAAGAGTACCCACGGATACATTGGCTAACTCTCTTGAAGCGAGTCGCACATCTTCTTCCCCAAGACCATGGGTTTTGGCGAATTGTTTCGGTGCATTTTCACCAATTTTGGCGTATTCCTCTAATAATTTCGACATTTCCTCTTCAGAAGCATTCACCATGTCTGCAGCTAAAGCGCGCATCTCCGGTGTGCCTTCTGCCATCTTCTCAAGCAAACCTGTATCCATACCATCCCCGGCTCTAGCCCACAATTTCTCCATATTGTCGGCGTGTTCGGCTTGATAGGTGAGGTGATCTTTCAGATGTTGCCTAGCCTGCCCCATGCCGTACTCTACTTTTTCAGGGACATCTTTGAAAACATCCTCGTTCTTCTTTTGAAAACTATCTAGCTGACTATTTAACTCGTCGACTACTGCCTTTTGACTGTCACTCAAATTCGCATAAGAAACGATCATCATTTCGTTTGCTTCTGCGGTAGCTTCAGATGTTTCTTGTCTTTTCGCTTGCTCTTCATCCGAAAGTCGGTCTTTTTCGGCATAAATGCCTTCGAGATTCCCCATAGCCTCTGCTTCTTTAGCATCCAATTCTGCTAGGGATTCCTGAACAGCTTTCTTGCCATCGACCCCTGATACAGCAGCATCATATTCAAGCATCGCTCGTTCTTTCGCAACTTCCTTAAGGGTAGTCTCATAATCAGCGGCTTCTTGTGTCAATTGGTTTTGACGTTCCACCAGACTATTGACTTTTTCCATGCCTTTAGAGGCTTCAATGCGTTTTTGAATTTCTTCGGTTGTGGCATTTAAAAGGCCAGATTCTTCATCATAGGCAAGATTCAACCCAGCAACTGAACTATTTAACTCTTCGACGGTATCAGCCATCAATTGCTTTTCAGCAGCTGACTTGCCTTCTATTGCGGTCAATCGCTCTAATTCTGCAGCTAAGTCTTTGTTTCGTTCGGCATTGGAATCAATGACTTTTCCTTGTGCTTCAAATGCTTTTGCGTTGGATTCCGTTGCATCATTTAGGCCATCAAATTCATCACCTAAACCATCAATTTCACTTGCCAATTCTTTGGCTGCTTTTCGATTATCATTCCATTTTTTGGTTAACCACGCTGCCCCACCAGCAAGCAAGGTTAATGTCCCTCCAAGCGGATTCATAACCATTTTTAGCGCCATCTTCGCCGCAGTAAGGGCTCCGGTAGCCAATGTATAAGCTTTGGTTCCAGCTGCCGACCCTGCCATAAGAGCCTTTGTTTTGGCTGTTTCACTTAAATGTGTTTTCTCCGCAACAGTTAATGTTTTAGTCACTGCAGCCGCAGCTGTCTTAGCACCTGTTAAGGTTTTGATTGACGCAATAAAACCACGAGTGTACAATTCTGCTTTCTTGATGACCATATAACCAGCGATTGCTGTGGTTACCCCAATAATCGCTGGTGCCAAGATAACCGATGATTCTTTAAGGTCAATAACCCCGCCTACCATCGTATCGATTGCTGAAACAACTGGCGGAATAACACCTGCTACACCGTTTAACACACCTTCAAAGGTTTTCCCAAATCCTTGGACATTTTCTTTCATGGATCCAAAGCGAGTTTCTCCAAATGCTTCATCAGTAGATTGAATAATGCTTGCGGTTCCCCTTGCAGTGGCGGTGGCCATGTTCGCAAATGAGCCTTTCCACGTATCTCCTGCTTGTTGGGCCATCCCGGTAACAGAAGCGAGTTCGTTACCCCCTTCACGCATCGCATGCTCCACAGCATCGAAAAACTCGTTTGCTCCCATCTCGCCATCGCGCATGGCATCTCTAACTTCGCCGACACTACGACCTGTAGCATCTGCATAGATTTCCCAAGGATCAACGCCACGTCGGACCATCCGATCCATTTGTGACATGTTGACCGTGCCAGTGGCACGCATCTGGATCATCGCATCCATGACGTTATCCATCGCATCGGCGGATCCATCACCATAGAAAGCTACGGCATCTCCCCAAATTTTGTAACTCTCTGTGGATTTTTCAAGATCCTTATTCTGCATAACCAGTCTCTGGACAGTTTGAGCCGCACTATCTAGCATGTAGTTCGTTCCTACTACCGCATCACGAACACCCTCCATCCCTTCAGCCGCTTCTTCTGAGCTTCCAGTCAAGCGTGTCATCGTGTTTTCAAAGTTATTCAAGGTATCGATTCGACCAAAAGCACTGTCCAATGACCCTTTAGCCATAGACAATGCTGCTGTTGCACCTTTCGTGATTAACATTGCGGCACTTAATTGTCCGATCGTTCCGGTTAGTTTTTGCGCCTTCGGTTCTGGAATATGAAAGGCATTGCCTGTTTGATTTCCTACCTGTTCTGCACTATCTCCGAGATCTCCCAGATCCTTTTTCATGATAGCAACTGCATCTGCAATCGATCGTGCGCCATCTTTCCCAGCAGCCTCTAGGTGTCGATACAAGCTATTTCCAGCTGCTGTTGCCGCCAGATTTACTTCTGGCACCATTTTAGCAGAGGATTGTTTGATCGCATCCATTGATGCGGTGGCATGTTTCGAACCGATAATAAACGGCTCGCTGATTGCTCCACCGAGACCTGGCATGGCTATTTCTACTGAACCAACCATATTCGATACAGATTTAGTGATTCCATCTGTGGAGTTGCTTGCATCTTTGGCACCTGATTCGAAGCCTTTGGCTATTGAATTGGATGCTCGAGTCGCATGGGCTTCAACAGCTCCACTCATTTCCCCTGTCGCATTTGAGATCTTGTACGTAGATGCTTCTGAATCTTTCGCAGCGCTTAAGAAAGTTTCACTAATGCTGCGCCCCATAATTGGTGCAGAAGATTCGACAGATGATGCAAGATCTGCGACAGTCTTGGCCACACTATCAGTCGCTTGATTGGCTTCCTTTGATCCTGAATCAAAGTTATCACCGATTGATTTACCTGCTTTGGACGTTGATGATTCAGTCGTCTTACCTAGATCTGAAACCGTCTTTTCCACCGAATCCACCGCTTTATTAGCGGACTTGGCACCTGATTCGGTGTTTGTTCCCATATCAGAACCGACTTTTTTCATCACATCGTCGGCATTTTTACCTAGTCGGGAAAAACCTTGTTCGACTGTGTCGATTTCTTTCGTGACTTGTTTCCCATTGACAATAATGTCGATCGTTACCTTGCCATCACTTCTGCTCATCTTCTTCACCTTCTTTCGGTAGTGCATAGAGTTTCTTCAATTTCCGAAGCTCATCCTTTGCTTCATTGTTCCCTTTTCCTGTTGGCATTTTTTTCGTCCGAATGGATACGATTTGGCGGAATCTTGTTTCATCCGGCAATCCACCAAACAAAGCAATAAACTTCTCCCACCTCATTTTTCCTCGCTGATCAAACAAATCAATTCCGTAAGCTTGGTAAAAGGCTGCGTAGATATTTGGCGCATCATAATCGAAAGAAAAATGCTGGTCCGCGATCTCTTTCATTTTTGGTTTTAATTTTTTGCCTTTCTTGTCGTATCGTGGTTTCGGCTTTTCCCAAATATCAAAAGTCTCCAAGATCGACAAAAAAATCGTATTTTGCGTTTCGATGTCATATAAAAAGGAAACACCCAGCAACAGATTGATGCCTAAAAGTATTTTTTCTGACTCCGATAGAACCGGGTCTTTTAATAAATCGAAAAGGCGAAGTACCGTATCGAAAGAAAGATCGATCGGATAACTTACACCTTCGATTTCCACCGTGTCTTCTAATCGATACTGTAATTTCATTGATTTAACCTTCTAAGTAGTGCTGCATTTTTTCAAAATACTGCTTCTTTCGACCACCAAGCTCTTCTCCTACCGCTGAACAAATCTCCATATAATACTCAGAAATGAAGATATACTCTGGGGAAAGCTCGTACAGCTTTTCAAATGCGCCATCACCTAAAAGTTGATCAATCACTCTTTCAAGCTCTTTTTTTGCTTGCTTATCCGCTCTTTCAGGTGTGATCGTCTCTTTTTCCACTTTTTCAGTAATCTTTGCTGACTTGGACGCATACCCTGAAACTAACTTCCAAAAGGCTTCTGCACCTTTTTCCGATGTGTCGACGTAAAATGTATGTTCGCCAATTTCAATTGGTAACTGTGTTAGTTTTACTTGGATTTTTACCATTGTTGTTGCCTCCATTCGTTTGTATGTAAAAAAGAGAAGCGATAAACGCCTCTCTTACTTGGTTTCTTCCTTCTTATTTGCCTTGGCATTAACTGGCGCCGAATTCAACGCCGCATCTGCATTATTCCCCCCAGAACCCGGGACACCTTCCGTTGGGGTTGCGTCATAGGTAATCGTACAAGAAAAGTCCTCCGTAGTATCTGCTGCACCAGATCCTGCCACGATGTCAGTAACTGTCGCATGCCCAGTCCATTGTTTCGTCTTGTCGGCACTTACCACTCGATGCCAAACTTTTCGACCAACACCCGTTTTGTATTTCATATCTGCGACAATTTTCTGCGCTGGATCTTCAGAATCGTAATCTCCGCTGATATTGTAGGCACCAGATACACGGTTAACTAAGTTTGTTGTTACGCCATTGTAGTAAGACTTTTCTTCTGTAGCCTCCGTACTTGCGTCCGAAATGTCTTCAATTCCGTCAGCCAATTCTACCCACGCTGATTCCGTAGGTGCTGTGTTGATACTCGTAAATGGTGCAATGAAATGGCCACGCTCGCTGTTTACATTTTTCATTTAGTCTTCACTCTCCTGTTTTCGTTTTTTGATATAAAGTTTTGCTTGTACAACTAAGCGATAGTATAGATACTGTTGATTGTCACGACCTGCAAAGAACGGCTCGTTGACGATCGTTAGTCCCATAAAGCTATAAGAATCATCCTGCGAAGGAATTGATCTGGCATTTTCGATAATACTTGCTAGTCTCGCCATCACCTGATCACCAGTCGCTTCTTTTGTCTTCAAAACAAATTCGAACGGGATAACTTTGATTTTGTCACCGTTCATGTAAGATTTTTCCGTACGTCCACCAGCTTGCGTTGACAATCTGATTGAATCTTCCTGATCCATCGCATGGGCAATCACTGGTACATCGATCTGACTTGCTACTTCTTGTAGTCGATGAATAAAATCCATTAGAGGTTCGCTCCTTTCTTAAAGGCTTGTAGCCAATCATTGATAAAAATGGGCTTCGTAGTTTCATCCCAATAGGGACCCGTCCCCGGTTGTTTATTAACAAACGGAATCCAGACACCTGTCGTTGGATGTTTTCGACCACCATAGTACTGAGGGCCTGCATAAGGAACATCCCAAACCAACTGACTTCCCACCCCTGATACATGACCGCTATCTCGCAAATGCTCGGTGTCCCAAGGGACGACTGTCTCATTTATTGTTTGGAGCATACGATTGGCCATGTTCAATTGTCCACGCCCTAAATTGTCTTCGCTTAGTTTGGAGCGGACACCTGAAAGATCGATGTCAATCTTGATTCCAGCCATCAAACCACCTCAATTTCATAGCCAAACGGTTCAGGTGAATCAGCAAGTAATGGGATTACATGAGCAATCGTGTACTGCTTTCCTCCGAATTCGATTTGATCAGCAACAAAAAAATCTAGCAATGGTCCAGTGTACTTGCTTACCATCGAAATCAAAGCATTAGGTATTTGAACCTCACCATTAATATCTCTTGGTGAGAATTTGACAGAAAAATCAAAGCGAACATTTCGGATCACTTGTTCCTCTTCTTCAAATAGAGTTTCACCAATCGGTGAAATCCCCGTTTTCTTACGATAAATCACTTCATGGGGAAAGAACTTTTTTGGTGGTAATCTCATTCTCATCGGCTCACTCCTCTGTACAATAATCCAGTTCCCGAAAGCTGCATCATAGCGTCGCCAGAGAGTAAAGGAGTTTCTTCCTTTAAAGCACTCCCCTTTGAACTAGAAACACTCATCCGATTAATGGACCAACTGTCAGGCTCCTGCATGCCAAATGAGGTAGTGGCATCTGCTTCATGCATGTACTCGATTTGATAGGCAACAGCCAATTTAAAAGCGTTGCGCCGCATTGGAATATCTGATTCGAGATCATTGCGTTGATAGAAACGTCTCGTTTGGATGTCCAACAATGCACTGGCTCTCCTAAGAAGCTTTCGGAAATCTTTTTCTGTCAGTTCCGGTTCTTTGTCAACCAAACGTTTGTACTCTTTAAGAGATAGGTAGCCACAAGACTCGATGCTTTCCTGATCGTCAAAGATTTCATTCAACGGCTTTCTACGTAATCTCTCCATGGTTTCACCTCCATGAAAAAAGAGAGCGATTATTCACTCTCTTTTAACAGCTCTATTAATTCTGGTTTCTTGGCAGCAGCCGGGTACTCAATCCCGAGACGGTCTAACTCGGCTTTAAGCTCATCAACTTTCATGTCATCGATAACAATTGATTTACCTTCTACCCCAGACTTCCCCGGTTCTTCCGGGGTTACGCTTTTGGGTCGTCATAAGAGATATAGATCGCAGGACGTGCCTTCTTAAGTACCAAGCAGTCGTAATAGTCCAACCCTTTGATGGTGTCACGGTAACCGCCACGATCCTGGTCAGCAGGAACCAAATCAATCGTATTGTACTTCTCGATTGGCTTAGCAACGGTGATAGGTGTCATAATGAAGTTAATATGCTTGTCTTCATCGACCTGCAATCGATTTTTTGCAACCTTTTGAATGATGATATTCGTGCCGTCCAGCATTTCAACACGTCGATCGATACCGTTGAATTGAACAGTATTGGTAGTAAAAGTCTTAGAAACGCCATCTGCATTCTTCAATGCTTTGTATGCATCACTAGACATAAACGCCACAAACTGCCCAATGACTTCTGTATCAGTCATGTACGCTTCAGCATCATCGAAACTATCTAAAATGTTAGATTTAGTGATTGTTTCTTTGACCGTTTTTCCTTTGTAAACATTGTCAGAAGTGTCAAATCCGGCTTCAAGTAAACGAGCAACAGCGGTTTGATCTTTCTCTGGAATAGTAACCAGTCGAGTGTGCTCTTCAATGACAGCACCTACTTGATACGCTGCATTTTCCGATTGATCCAAGCGATCCATATCGTAGCCCATCCAACGTTCCTTTTCCAATTTTAAAGTTGATTTCTCAACTGAAATATTGTTCCGTTCGTTTTCTTTATTCCGCTTATAATCAGCAGCAGTAAATCCTTGCATTTCATTTACACGTACTTCATGAGTCCCCACAAAATCCTCTTCTGTGATATCTTTTGCCCCTTGCGTTAATACTTCCCATACTTGCGACTCGGCAGCAAATTCCTTGTCGATTTTCGCTAAATCTTTACTGTCTAAAATTACTGGCATTTAAACCACTCTCCTAATTATTTTTTGTTTTTGCGATATTCTCGGCTAGATTATCTTTCCAGCTTTTTTCTTTAGGTGGTTCGCCACCACCTGTATTCCCAGCAGCCACAAATTGCTTTTTCTTTGGCTGCGGTGTAGGATCATTCGTTTGAAACAAATAGCCTTCATCTTTTTTCAATGTGGCTACTTTTTCATCTAATCCTTTGACACCTTCGTCAGTAATTTCCAACTCATCTGTCTTCAACAAAGCTTTCACAGCTTTAATGTTCTTAGCTCCAGCTTGCGTTAAAGCTAATTCGATCGCAGCGTTCTTACGATCTGCTAGTCGTTCAGCGGTCACGGTTGCTAACTGTTTTTTATAGTCATCAATTTGCTTTTGCAAATCTTCGTTGCCACTGTTCGATGCTTTCAACTGCTCAACAAGCGCATTTGCGGCAATTAAATCCTCATTTGCCGTTTTCAACTTTTGAGACTTATCGTTAAAATCAGCTTTTGGCACTGCATTCTTTGGAAATTCTGATTTGATTTCCTTTGTTGCCCCGTCTAAATCAAACTTCCCATCCTCTCCGACGTGTTTTGACAAAATTTCTTTGATCCATTCCATAATTCATTCTCCGTTCCTTTTTATTCTGGTTGGTACCAGTTAGAGTGCGAGTTGTACCGCTCACTCGGTAAATCGAATAGTTTTATGTCATGTTCAGGACAAAATAAATAGCCATCGCTATGATGACTCTAATTCACAGTATATTTTTCATTTAACTTTTATTTATTTTCGTATATCATTTAGGTATAGTGAAAAAAGGACGGTGAGACTATGATTACCTATGTCTACAACATTTCTTTAGTATTAGATGATAAACAAAATTATGAAAGTCTATATAATTATTTAGATTCTTTCGGGGACGATTATTTCGCCATAACAAAAACGAGTTTCATAATTGCTACGTCTCTTAGAGTAAATGACCTAAAGAGCCAGCTTGTTAGCAAGACAAATAAGACTGATAAAATATACATTTTTTCCTTATCAAAAGGATTTGTAACTTGGCAAGGATTAGATGATTCAGAAGAAGCATTGCAATTAATACTTTCAAAAAACACATACAGATGATAAGCTTCCACAACTACCTTTCAGTTTTTGAGTTTAGGTATAGACTTGTTCTCTTGAATAATCTCGGCGTAACAATTGATCATGCTCATTGATAAATATTCGCAATGCTCCTTGTCGTCGTCTAATCAACTGTTTGAAATGCTGGACATCTTCTTTATTTTCAATCGTTATTGCGGCATTCAGTTGTCTTTTGGCACGACGAATAGCTACTTCCATGCGTCGCTGTTTGGCAACTAGGTCCGCATTGTCAATCGCTTCTTTGGGATCGTACTGCTTCATATGAACATCTAAATCAGGATCATAAATTTGAATGTACAATCGATGCCTGCAGTTTATCCCCTGTGTGCCATCAGGCTCACCGTATCCATGATCATAAATCGATGAAATGTGTCGTAATTCTTCCGGTGCATCTTCAGTGCGGACAAGCAACACCCATCCACCTTGAATATGGGCACATTGTGGTCGTGCAGCCACATGGCTACTCATTAAAGCTGTGACGATGCCATGATCTAAGCCTCGCTTAAGTCGCAGATCCTGATAAACACGGTGAGTGGTTGCTTTTAAAACCATCCGAACGTAGCGCTCAAGGCTCCATTCACGACCTGCTTTATCGACAAAGGTCGTCATCACCCCTTTTTCCACCATCGCATAGATTGATTCTCTAAGTGCCTGTTGCGGCGTTTTAACACCACCGATGATTTTAGCTACTGTATCGTTAAGAACTTGCTGATACATTTTCGCTAAAGGATTGTCAGGGTAATTGGTGTCGATCAGTGTTTGATTGACATGGTTGTCGAGATCACGCCACTGTTGGTTGAAATATGACTCCATCACATTATCGATTTCAGTCCTTGGAGGCGGTTCTGTTCCTTTTTGCTTAGACAAATTCTTGTCCAGATCAGAAACGACGTCAAAACCCGTGTCCACGACGATCTTACGTAGTTGATCATAAGAATACTGACTTGTTTCGTTTACTAGTTGCTGCAGCGATTGCTGATTCAACAAATTTAATTGCTGCATCTTCTCGATCTTCCACCGAAATGCGTTTTCTTCTGTGAGCGGCGTTCTTATCGGCATGTTTAACTGGCGGACAAGCATCTTCATGATTTCGTCTTCCATCGCCATATAAGCATCTTGAACGTAAGAAGCCTCAATCTCTAATTGTTTTGACGTAATTGTCATTCAATCACTCCTCAAAGTCTTCGTATCCAGAATCAAGTATTTTCCCAGTAGTTTCATCGACCACATCCAATTGCGCTTGGCGATAAAGATCCCTAGCTTTACTTTCAGGCAACTTCATTATTTTAGCAATGGTTAACCACCCTGGAATCAGCCCATCATTTTTCAGTTCACGATAATAATCAGATTCTGACTTTTTATCTAAGAAGATGCCATCATCAAAGTTAACGCCAATATCCTCACGATTTGGAGGTTCTCCGCCAAACAATGGTTTGCCATCAACTTCTGTGGCTCGGCCAAGCTCACACAGCGCTAGCACCACATCCTGAATAAATTCTTCTAGTTCGGTTGTTTGTTGGTTTCTTGATTGATACGTTTGCGAGTTCTCGCTAATAACTTCGGTTGCTGTCTTATTTGTAGTACGTACACCAGCACCATCAAAAACAAAAGTCCCGGTAGAAAGACCCACTTCCATTTCTAGAAGCCGTAAGCGGTGATTGATCGCCCCGATGTACTGTTCTGTTCGTATATCTTGTGTCAAATCAGTAATTTTAAACTCATCAGGGTTAGTACCAGGAACAATGACATAGAAATCATCGTTGGGATCAAAGGTCAAGTCAACTGTTCCTGTTTCTTTGTTAGAGACACCATCAAGCATAGATTCAGGAAAAGCCGTGCGTCTCTTTCCCACATCTATTTCATGATCAAATGCATCTAGAGCTTTGTTTAGTCGATCGAGCGTCCGCTTGCAGTTGTCGTAAACACCAACACCAAGTGGTGAGTACGGATGGATATTATTAAAACCAGCTGTTTTGAAATAAGAGAAGATAGGACGTTCAATTTCTTCCCCATGTCTCGATGGATCCAACTCTGCATATTGTTCCAAAGTGTCCAACGATACCTGCATCCCTAGAACATTAAATTTTTCACTTTCACAAAGCTCATTGAGCACCCAATATTCTCCGTCGATCCACTGATGAAACTCAAGAAGCGTGTAAAAGAATGTTTTGGAGCCTTCAGTTTTGATGGTTTTAAACGCAATCGCACACTGACTGATTTTATTGGTGCTACTCTCCAATGGATAAAATGCATCAGGCAGCGCCCACGAGAACTCAATTTGCCCTGATTGGTCATTGAAATAAGGGCGTACAACTAAGCCTCCTAGTGCCATTGCTGGCTCAAGGTACTTGCTGAGATTGCGCTTGAAGTCATTATGTCGAAAAACAGATTCTATCCAAGCACTAGCTTCATCATACTTTTTAGATTTATCCTCTTTCCCGATCGTGATTTCTGCCTGTTCATTGAACATTACCTTCGCGTACTCAGAAGCAACCTTGCGGGCCATATTGATATTAGCCTTTGTTCTTTGATCAGAATTACAATGCGTGTACCCTTGGTAATAAAGCAAGCTGTTTTGAATACGATCATACTCTTCTCTGCTCATTTGGATTTTAGGATGATCTAAAATACTTTGTAGCTCTTTTTTCGCACCTATCGCAACCGCCCCCTTTCCAAATACTCTTTTTATTGACTGCCAAATTGACACTGAACCACCTCCTATTAGAGAACATAGCGTTTCGTAAAGTAATTGATTGCGTACCGACATTCATCAAGAGCGTGGTTGTTTTTATCAACTGGGTAGCCATTATCATTACGGACATACATCCCTAGCTCCTTGATAAAATAATAATGGCCATATTTGCCTTCATGATCGTAAAGAAAAAAGCGTCCTTTTGACAAGGCGCTTTGCATGCGTTCAATCCCTATTTCAATTTTGGTGCCGTTACTCGTTACTTTATCTTTTGAATTGTTATCTGCTTTTGTAGTGACAATCCCCAATACACGCAACTCCTCACTCAACGACTTACACGCCGGATCGACAAAAAATTTCGAATGCTTAGGCAACCACGACCACTCTTTATAACACCATTCTTTGAACTGCTTGATTTCCTTGGCATATTCACTCATTGCTTTTGTGACACCAGTATCAGCGCCGCTATGATAAAAATTTGCCATTCGATAAAGATAATACTTTTTATCTTTCCACGTCACGAGATTCAACGAACAAGTGGTCGCATCACTTTGACCACCATCAGCACTAAAGAACGCTTCTACAGGCTTGCCTATGATTTCTTTTGTCATATGGGTATCTTCATTAAACATTGAATAGATCACGCCTTCGGGCATCACTCGATCGCCTAGCCAATCTCGTTTGTAGAGATAGTCAGAGACCTTACACTCTGCTTCCCATTCTTTTAATGATCTTTTCGTTAAAATAGGATTATCTTGTGGCCGCCAATGACGAAACTTGTAAGAACCCGTTTCAATGAACGGCTTCAGCGTTTCAAGATTCGGATGATTTGGAGCCGGTGGGTTTTGTTCTGCAAGATGGTAACGAAAACTAGAAGCCTTGGTCCGGCGAAAAGCTTCTTCGATAACCGCCTTATTCAGAAGATTAAACTCTAAAAAAGTGACCGTACCAAAGGACATCCCAGTGATAGCACCGACAGCATTCACTTTCCCGCCACCTTTGTAATAGATCCGCTTCTCTCCTGTCGGGAGATTGATCCATAAGTGGTCGCCGTGCTCATCGTGTCGAATCTCAGCACAGCTGGCAAAGATATGTTCAAGTCCAAATCCTTCGCAATCCATAAACATTCGATATGCTTGTTCTTGGTTATAAGCGAGTACAAGATGATTTGTATCGGGATGTCCTGCGTAGATTAAAGCCATCTTCTGAGCATCCGACATCGTCTTACCTGACCGAATCGTTCCCTCGTTCAGTTCCATCCGAATCCCTTGAGCGATTGAAAAATATTGTCTTGTTGCTTAGTCGATAATTTCAATTGATTCATCGGTATCACTCTCCTCATCTTCTTCTATTGGACCAATAAGTGCTTGGCCAATATCAATGAGACCTTGCACTTTACTCTGTTCTTTTTCATTTAACACAAGTTTTGATGCCTTATTTTCAATAATATCCGCCTCGGAATGAACTTTACGAATTTGCGCATCCATAATATTCAATTTCTTATGGCGCTCGTCTTGTTCATCAGCCAATGAGACAAACTGCTTGATAAGGTTCGATAAAGTAGAAGTCGCTCTTGTAATTGTATTGATATAGTTCGCATGTTTATCCCAAGCGTATTGAAGGGCATATGTTTCGGAGGTTCCACCCTCGCCGGATGACCATCCAGACACTTCTTTCGAATGATCTTCGTTGTCGGCGACATACATGATTTTGTGTGTTTGTAAGATTAATGCATGCGTTGTTGTGATTTGCCTCCACAGTAAGTCTGCTGGGTCCTCTGTATCGAAGGCCTTAGCAAGCTCATACGTTTCACTAGGAAGATACTTTGCATATAAACCATGCTTAAACGCATTACTGTTTCTTTTTGGTGGCGAGGCATTCTTATTGCCTTTGTTGCCAACAGCGTTTTTGTTTCGCGGAGGTGCCCCACCTTTATTTGTAGTACTACAATCATCTTTTGCAGTACTACATTTTCCGCTTTGTAGTACTGCATTCCATTTATCACGAGACTTCCAAGCTGAAATTGTCTTTTCCTGAACCTCTAATTGTTTTGCGATTTCTCTATTCGTAATTGTCCCTTTTGACTTTTCAAATAATTTAAACGCCTGATCACGTTTGGGATCACGTTGTCTTGCCATCCATTACACACCACCTCACATTCTTTATTGGTTGAGTTTCGTTTCGAAAACATTCTACCGTAAATACTGTACATTTATTTCTTAATAACTTCTTGATTCTTTTCAAAGACTACATCTTCTAATAAATAAAATCATTTAAAATTATCACTACTCCCATGATTAATGACTATTATTTGATATAATTGAAGAAAA
The DNA here is from genome assembly GCF_002850555.1 of Enterococcus sp. CR-Ec1. Taxonomy (NCBI): domain Bacteria; kingdom Bacillati; phylum Bacillota; class Bacilli; order Lactobacillales; family Enterococcaceae; genus Enterococcus; species Enterococcus sp. CR-Ec1. The sequence continues at coordinate 1,755,916 of NZ_CP025223.1, read as the reverse complement.
AAAGGGCGGGTTAATATTCCTTGCTATGTAATCAAGAAGAAAAAATTAAAAGTTTCGAACAATCGATTCGTAATTCACGATCGTGATTGTCCACAAATTCAAAATAGCGATGTAGTAACAGATATTTGATTTCATACGGAGCATAACGGGGCACTTCTTCACATTAGTTTAAAAAGGCCTCCCGACAAGTTTTTCTTATGCAAGTTTTGTTGTAAAACACGATTCTAAAAGAATGATGATCCATTTATGCTATACTAAACTCAGACATAAGAACCTTTCCAGATGAATGTACAAAATACAAATCAATCTGCCTAACCACCGAGTTCCTAACTCTCGGTGGTTATTTTTTTCTTATACTCTAAAATTTTCCTCAAAGTATTTAGTACCAGTAATAGTACATAATCTGGTAAAATAAATTATCGGAATTTTTTTCTGAAATTTTATTTAAACGGAGCTGTTTCCACATGATTAACTCACAGTCGAGTGCTATTACTGAAGACTTGAATTACGTCTTGAAAAAGTTACCAGATGGATTCTATCTGACAGATGAGACAGAAAATGAGATTGTAAGTATTAAAGCAACCGGCCCATGGATCATTGAATTGATTTACGCTAACAACGAATCAAGTTTTGTACATTGTTCAAACATAAGAATTTTTTCAAAAAAGCGATAATTTTTAATTTTAATTAAAGATTATAGTTTTTTTGATACAATTTAAACAGGCAGTTCCACTTTACTCAAAACAAAACAGCTAACTATCTTAAAGTCGTTATCAGCCTAAAGCTGTCGGAATTGCTTCCGACAGTTTTTATTTTGCCTCGTATCATTTTCTACTTCTATACTCCATTCGAAATACTGAAGTGGCAATATCTGCTAATGTAAAGATAATAACCACTTCAAAACCAAATAACTTGTAAAACATAAAAAATATAATGAATTTCAAGAAATCATTTACTGCTTCCTAAATAACGGAATTCTTTCGGCTAATTTTCTTCATCATGATATAACTTCCTATTAATATGAGGATAGAAAGACTCTGTAACATCCAAGTTTATTTCGCACATTCTAAGTGATGGACTAGTATACCAAGTTTTATAAGGAAGATATGTTTTTACAAAACGTTGTACAAACAATTGACGCTTGAATTGCTTACGCGTCTTTATCTGATACTTTCTGACCATCCTTCTTTTTTCCGATTCACATAATTTATGCATGAAATCCATTTCTTTCATTGGTATAATAAATAAAAACGAGAGGTGAGCTTCTATCCCTGTTTATGTAATAAAAATGTTGTCAGAAAATAAGAATGTTTTTATGCTACACGACTGTGAATGCCCGCAAGTTAAAGACAGAATACGCATTTTAGAAATTGGGTTTCATACAGAACATCAAGCTGCGCTTCGACACCTAAGACTAAAAAGATCATCAAACAAATTTGTATTATGCAATCTCTGTTGTAAAACTCGTATATTAAAAAAATAAAAAGATTAATTTCCATATGTTATACTAAATTTTGGCAGAAGAACCTTTCATGATGAATGCACAAAATACAAATCAATCTGCCAAGCCACCGGGTTCCTAACTCTCGGTGGTTTTTTATGTGCTATTTTGTTACCATTTAGCTAAGCAGATCCGCTTTACTCAAAACAAAACAGCTAACTATCTAATAGAGTCGTTATCAGCCTAAAGCTGTCGGGATCGCTCGCGTCAGTTTTTTATTTTTGTTATAAGACCTATTTTCTTTCGTTAAACAATCCCTTGATTTTGATATAATCTTGTTATCAGCGCGCAAACTGAAATACTTACAATAAGGGGAGTTATTTATAATGGAAGAATTCAATGCCTTGGAACTAGCTGCTATGCATACAGCGTTAAGCAACTATTTATCTACACTAAACAGATTAGTTACCTACCCGATAGATACGAAGCTAGCCGGAGAAATTGCTGTCACTAAAAATTCAATTGAGAAAGTGACGGTTTTGTTTGCATCAAAAACTGGTGATATAAGTTTATTAGGCTAATTCAATATTCATCCAAAATAATTTAGATAATCGGAATCAGATCCATCAATCTACCGTGCTCCTTGCTACCTTCAATAGCTTGGAGCACTTTTTTTCAACTTCTGCGTATTTCATTCCAAATAAATTGACGCTTATAAAAAATGCAGCGGCATCCCTTTTGCGCAACAAACAATATCGTTTAATACTAGATCAACTAACGCCGTCAAAATAGCCACCTCCAAAATAAAAAGCCACTCGCAATAAGTGACTTCGTTAAGTAGTAAGATGATCAGGTGGGCTCTAACGGCCTAATCTTATCTATAAAGTTTCCCGCGGACATTATAGACCATCTCATTTTATCTGAATATCAACAAACCTGCAGTTTAGTACTAAAAAGACAACACGAGCAAATTCTGAAATGAGGTAATCCACCTCTTTCAAAAAATTGTGCTGTCTTTCTATATTCGTCAAAGAATTAACGCGATGAGGGATTAGCCCCCTTTCGGTTTATGAGTTATTTTGTGAGTAGCCCACCAACCACATCTCTTAATCTTTCGACACTAACATAATATCACCTTGAATCGAACGAACCCCCTAAAAAACCCCTAACATTTCCCTATAAAATCCCTATTTTTTTTGAGCTATTAACACACCACCTGAATATGCTTCTGCAAATTCAAATAAAGCCAGCGATCGAAGACGCTCGATATTCTTTTCACTATATAGAATACGCTCAAATTTCCCAGATGGCGTAACCTGGTAGATATCAAGTTTATATGCAATGTCTCGAATTGTAAGTTTGTTGGGATCACAATAACTGAAACGAAGGATTTTTTTAGAGATATCCGATAGGCTGTCAATCGCTTGATCAATCAGTATAATCTCTCTTGAATAATTTTCCATAAGTCCAACTAAACTTAATTGATGCAGCATGACTTTCTCTGTACCGTTCGTATTACTTCGATGAGCAGGATCATCGGTTATTTCCGGAGAACGGATCAATGAATATGGATCTATACTGGCACCCACTAAACGCCGTTTCTTTCTTCTGTATGTCATCAGAAGCTTTCTTGCGTTAGCGCGTGTTTTATTCTCATCTATTTCCTGTAATAAAGTCATAGCGCATATCCCTCCGATTTGGTGTAATTAATCTACCTCTAGTATCAATAATTTTGAGATGAATCTGTTTTTGTTTATTCTACATATTATGGAAATAAATATTCTAAGTTATTAATTAACTCTCCTTAACCTGGTTTGCAATCCATTATTCATAGGTGTATTTTGAACTTGAGGGTCAGAGCGATCATATCTTCAAAAATGAATATTCTGCTAATGGTTGCTTTCAAAGATATGCCTCCGCCCTCTCCTAGCGAGAGATAATAATCTAACATAATAACGCAGCTACGCTTTTTAAATCCTCGCTAGGATACATAATTATTCCAGAAGCATACGATTAATGATAGTCAGAGAAATCCAATTTTTTTGTTACTTTGAGATCTTAAGAAATAACCTGTTATAGATTAAGCTTTCTTAATCTGTTTGATAAATGTTATTTAAATATAGTAGTCTGTTTTCGAAGGCTAGTATCGAATCTCCTTTTAATGATATGGGTATTTAAATTAGAACATCTATTCGATAAATTGCTAGCCTTCTCCTAGCGAGGTTGCCTCATCCAACTAAGGCTCTGCTGTATCCATCGCGCCTCGCTAGGGTACATAGCTAGTTTAAATTAAGTGTCTTTTTGTATTTTCAAATAAGATATTGACCATTAGAAAATATTATTCAATTCTTCTAACTTACTTTATTATCTCTTTACTTTTACTTTTTATACTACAAAACTATAAGGAGTTGATTCCAAATGTATGTTGTGAAAGTATTGCATGGCTACATCACCTCTACTGGATGTCGAACACGTCTAAAAAGTAAAGCACGATTGTTTAAGTGTAAAGCTGATGCAGAAGAATTTGCATCCAAGATAGGTGGGAGAGTAAAGAAAATTGAATAGTACTGGATAATAAAGAGTGCACTTCTATAAATAGTAGGCACTTTTTATTTTACTTAAATTGTTTCAATTAATTTCGAACAAACATTAAATTAATTTATAGCTATATCGTTCAATTAATAACAATTTAAAGAAAAGACATTTTTTGTATCTTCCCTATTCCATCTGATTGACACTCGATATCATAACTATTAATATCTTTCATAATTTGAATAACTTACTAACCTTTAAAAACTGTTTTATGCTTTTCAGAGTACTTACTTCGTCTACTTAATTATCACTTTCATTTACTAAATATGTTGACCTTGCAAGAATTAAAACCCTTGTTTAAAGACTTGTTGGCAAATACATTGGCACCTGTTCCTAACTTGTCAAAGCCTACTTCAACTAATTCACCATAAAAACAAAAGTTATAGATTAAGAAAGCTTAATCTGATTGAATTCTATTTTCCATAGGAGTACTCTATTTATGAAGGCTGACATACAATGTTTATTTTTCCTTTAAAGCTTGTCACGATAAGAATAGATTAAGTTTAGATTCTTCAGCCTTCTCCTAGTGAGATAAGCAATAGCCACTTAGGTTAAATGCTACTCCTAAAGTTTCTCACTAGGATACATAATTAATTTCTAAAAAATGAGGTTGGTTGAAATGCAGTGCCTAAATTGTTATTGTTTCAAGATGTCTTTTATTCATCCACCGCAAAAATTAAAATTCGTTTGTTTAACTGTTGATGAAGATTTTTGCAATCCTGATAAAGGTAAAATAATTTTGGTTGATATGGCAGTTTGTAGAGATTGCGGTTTTGTTGAGTTATTTTGTAACGCATTCACTCACCAACCTATTAATATCAATCAATTATTTAAATCTAGTTGACTAATGTATAGATAACTAACTTGCAGCGGTTATTGCCGATAGTATTAATACTATAAAAGTTTTATTTTTCATCTTAATCACTTTTCCATTCCTTACTATTAGTATTTTTATACATTGATCTGATACAAAATAGCTTTAATGTGGAAAACTGGCAGTTCATTGTTTGAGGTGGCGAGTGGTTTGCCATCTCTTTTTTTGTAAATAGCATTTTTCTTGACGGATACGCAACACTTACTTTAGAATGTCTGCAATGCCTTTATATTCTTTTAATTAACCCTTTCAAGTTTTTAGGCATCGCCAGCAGCTATATAGCTGTTGGTTTTTTTATTTGCTCAAAAAGACTGATTAAAGTAATATTTAAAAAAGGCCACTCCTAACCAAATGAAATTGAGGCCCGATTCATTTTAAATTTAGCCTTTCCAGTACCCGGATGCTCCAAGGTACTGGTTTTTTTCGCATATATATAATTTTTTTACTTACACACTTTGTTCTGTTATCCTTTACTTCGAAGGTGCTTTTATGGATAACTGTAAGAGAATTGATATATGTGATTTATTTGATTCAAATAGCACAGATATAAACGACTTATTGCTTCAAGGTATCTATGATAGAGAAATGTATATTGTATGGTATGAAATAATTTTTCCTTACAAAAATATAAAGATATGTGATATTTTTGAAAATGATTATACGATGAAAGTTTCTTCAAAATATTTTTAGAGGAGTAGCATTGTGAAATTATTTTAAAAAATTTTTTTTATCTTTATTTTGTTTTCTACCTATGGTTGGTGTGGTTAGTTTGTTCACTGAAATCACCTTGATTTTTTCTACATTCTTGAAACATCTTTTTATATTTTCCGGTCTTTTTTTTGGCTATTTTTTTACTATCCTCTTTACTCAAGCTTATGAAAAGAAAATCAAAAAAGGTTGATTTGTTGTTTTAACTGTAAGCGGCTATCTTTCAAATTTGTTATATTAGTGTCACGACAAGTAAATAGATACTATGATAATATTCCCCTTAACAACAATTAGTTAAGGAGTACCTATGCAAGCCCTAAAAGTTATGATTTTATCTCTTCTTTTTATCTTTTTTTTGGTATTAATTTGCCTGATGATATGCATATTATTGTCACTTTTTAATAGTTTGTATAAGTTAGTTGGTGAAGATGTCCCTGCTAAACAGACTTTCAAAAGAACTTTTTTTAAATTAGTTACATTCATGTGTGATCCTTTAAAAAACTTATAGATTCTTATCTCGTATGATAGTTAACTCCCCGATTCTATTTTTGCAACGTGATCCAGATAATAGGACTCACTATCAATATCAACGTAATTTGAAAGTATATCCTCATCATCAACATCTACATTATCGGGATACTCACCGTTGGACCATTTCTGATACGCTTCTTCAATACTTTCAGCTTCAATTTCTAATGACACTTGTTGTCTTCGTTCCCAGCTGATATTAAAAGTAGTCACTTTCAAAAAACATCCTTTCTAGCCTGCTGTGTCTCCCCTAAAAAAAGGGCAATCATCACCCAAAGCTTTTTTACATGTAATTACACCAACGAAAATGATGATCACGCAAAAAACAAAACCGATTACTGATAGTCTGTTCATTCACTTATCTCCGCTGATTTACTATCTGGCTCTTCAAAAATTTCCTCGAAAGGATTGCCTTCATTTTTGAAAATCATCGGTTCACTAGCAGTATAAACGCATCCCCATGAATTTTTTTCGCCAGCTACACCTGTCGCAAATTTGTTATGGAGTTTCTCTTGACAATGTTTGCATTTCGAAAATGAATTTCCCCATCTAGTGTGAGCCTTCCCATAAAAGCCGCAAAAAGGACACGTGATTTCCACTGATACAGTTTCCCCTTTTTCAATCCATGCTGGTTTGCTACCAGAATCACTACTATTTTTCGTCTCATTTGCCAAAGGCTCTGGCTCTTGATCAGAACGATTCAGATCATCCGAATCGTCATTAACAAACAACGCTTCGAAATTTCCGGTGGCCAGCTGATGGCCCATCACAATCTCTTGTGTCGACAAATCTCTACCTGCAGTTTTTAATGTCACTGTTATTTCTTTTCCTTGAATCACGGTTCTCATAGCCCTGCCTCCAGTTTTTAATCCCAAACTGCCAACGCTTTTTCCTCTGCTCGTGCCGAAATTGCTGCCAGCGTTTCTAGATTTTCTACTTCCATCTTATTTACTCCAAAACGAATCTTTCTACCTGATCATGCTCCACATTATTACCAACGTAACTAATATCACGATGGCATGAATTGCTTTGTTACGATGTTCTCGTTCTTCCGCAAGATTGGTAACACTCGTTAGAACAATGATTCCTAAGAAGAATAAAAATAGATTCATTCATCCGCCTCACTTTCACAGTCCTTACAGTCTCTTGGATATCCAGGCGCTTCTCCGTCGACAAAACTGCCACATGTCTGACAGATAAATCCTTCAAGCATATCATCCACTACTTGTGACATTCACTTTTTTCCTCCTTTGGCACATTCTCTAATCGCCATTTCATCCATCGGTAATTACTGATCCCTAATGCATTGATAATTGCTTTCACACTATAGCCCTCATCAATTAAATCCATATAATCTTCGTAGGTAAATGTGTATAAATCGATTGGCTTTAGTGGCCTTGAATGATCCATGATCGGCGATCCTATTAATTTGCCGATCTGTTGGACTTTTTGCAACTCGTTTTTTGGGATCTCCTCAACAGTTCGATCCCCGATGATAAAAATCATTCTACGTCGATAAAATAATTTTTGCTGTTTGGTTAACATACGCTCCTCCTATCCAAACCGTTTCCTGATTTGAAAATCGTTGTTTATGAGTTCCGTCAACGTATCCTTTGGATACACTTTCTGTTTTCCTGCCCGCTTCTGATGCTGCTTGCATAACCACTCAAGCTTCTTTATTGTGTCATCATCCAGCGCATATCTAGGGCGTTTTTTCTTTGTCGGCACTAGGTGGGACACCTCCTATGTTAGGGTGGGACACCTTCTGATTTAATCCTTTATCCGGTAATACCGCTTTTTTCGGTCAGGTCGATTCCATCGCAACTTCCTGCTCATATTCGAGTGACTGATTCCAAATTCTTTGCGGACCTCTTCCCTATAACCAGTGAAAATAACATTTCCTTCGTATAGCACTTCTACCTGAACATTTGCCATGTTGGGAGTGGGATACTCGTTGCCTCCCTTGAGTCGTTCCCACTCCGCTCTTATGTTTGGGTTCGTTTCAAAATCCGGATGTTCGGCTAAAGCAACTAAACGATAGAGTTCCTCACGCCGTCGCTTACGATTTTCCTTTTCTATCGATTTTCTCCCCCTTTAATTTCTTATACAATCGCTGAGCCTCATCCCACAATTCATCAGTTGTCGCTTGAATAAAACTATTGCCAAAATAATCCGCGGGGACTTTTTTTTCTGAAATTAGCCAGTGGCGGTATAGCAACATAAATGTTCGAAATTTTGCTTCAGCACCTTTCCCCTCAGTATCACCAGTCTCTTCTACGTACCCAATCATAGAATCCAAAGGAAACTCCATTAGCTTCTGCTGCTCTTTGGGCAAGAGATTATGAATTAATTTGACCGGCTTACTAAAATCCCTCTTCTCTGTCTGAGACATTTAAGAATCTCCTCCGATCTTCTTCGGTCACTTTCGGCTTATTCGTAGAATAATCGATTGGTTCGGTCGCCCATTCCGGCAATGTTTCATTTCTCGTAAATATTTGTTGTTTCCGAACAGCTTGATTGTTGGGCTGTTTGTCCTTCTTCGCCCACGCTCTGATTGTGGCTAAATAATTCTTGTAAGACTTTCCTGTGACTTCACAGTATTCAGAAACTCGATCGATTCTTTGATCCCAATCGTTTGGAAATTCAGATTTGAGCTTTTCCATTTGGTCATCACTCAAGAGAACATTTTTATATTCACCGTATTTATGACGGACTGGCTTTTTTTTCTTTCTCTTTATCTCTTTATCTATCTCTATATCTTTCTCTAACTCTATCTCTATCTCTGGTGGATTTTTGTCCGGACATTTGTCCGACATTTGTCCATTGGTTGACAAAGCTTGTTTTTCCAACTCTATTCGTTGTCTGTATCCTCTTTTTCTGTCAGCTTCTGTTGACGATTCACCAATAAAATTCTGAATGTCCGCTAGATAGATCGCTCCATTGTCCAAAACCTCTATCAATCTGAGATCACTGAAAACTTGTATTCCTTTTTCAACATCTCCAACTGAGTGCCTTGTTACCTGAGCCAACATTGTAGAGTTAAAGGGGATTTTATCGTTAAACATTAATCTTCCTTGATATTTCAGACTTCTTAGATATAGCTTTAACAAAATATTTGAATAGATATATCCGTCAGGCATACTTTCCAAAATAATCATTTCGTCACTATCAAAAAAGTTATCCTTTAATTTCAAGTAATAATATTTTTTGTTATCCGCCATGCCTCAACCCTCTATAGCTTTCTTGAAAATTTCTTCTGTTTCATATTCTTTATCAAATCGTAAGATCTGAGCATTGTTCATAATTCCAATCTTAATCAGCGCTTCCTTGTCCAAATAGACAGGCGTAATCAAAAATTCATTAATTAACTGGATTTCCCCAATCGCATGAGCGATATTGTGATGCACCCAGCACAAGCTTGCGAATGGGAATAATCGGTGATTTACCTTGTTCCTGTTTCGTTTACCCACTGCCTTCACGTGGTGAATCTGGGCATGTGGCTTCCCACATATACAGCACCTGCGGTACTTACAGCAATAATAAAAGAACTTCTCGTACTCTAATAAATAGCTATATCGTTTAGGAAGAGAAATTCCTTCGCTTAGGACATGTTCAATCAGAAACTCGACCCAAGTGTTCATTTCAGTCATTGATGCTTCAGCATGGCTGAATTCAATGCCCTGACCTTCTTTGTACAAGTCTTTCAACATTTGTTTTGCCTTGTGCAATGGCCATTCCTGATGCTTTGCGATATCTTTGATCAATGCGTGTGCCAAAGCATTTTGTCTTGCAGACTTTGGCTCATTATCAATCAACTTCACATCCGTAAGATTTTCTTTGTCTCGTGCAAGTAACTTTAAAAACTCTGGGTTGATTTCCTCTTCAAACTCAATCATTAATCGATTACCTTCGTGATAAATGACCTTGCCTAGCATTATTCGCTCACATTGACGACTTCAATTCCTAATTTGACAATTGTTTTATTTAGCAAAAAGAATTGATCGTCGGTTCCTTTTAGTTTTAAAGTTACGACCTTTCCGATACTCGAAGTTTCCTTTTCTTCAATTGGGCTTTCTTGGATTTCACCTGTATCCTTATCAATTGGTACCGAGGGAACGTGCTCTTTTTGTCTGACTACTTGAACGACTTCTTCTGCTTTGGCAAGACGAGCTTTTTGTTCTGCGACCACTTGGTCAATTTTCGACATGATGTCATCAACAGTAAGTCCCTGATCAAGTAGAATTACCCATGAAACAGGATCTAATTGAGCTGCTTTCGCATACCCCTCTACGATTCGTTTATTGACAGCTGCTTGTTGACGCTTCTCGACAATTCCGTTGATCGTTCCTGTGATTTCATCGATAATTGCTTTTTTCAACTCTCCTTTGGTTGTTGTATAAGCTCCCTTATTAGTCCATTTATCAGGGATTTGAATATCTTTTGGATCAACTCCGACAACGGCGCACAATTCATTAATTTTCGCTTGCACCTTTTCAAGACGTGCATCTCGTTCCGTTGATTCGAATTGTTTTAAACTTTCGGAAATACCCTCTTTAGCTTCTCCCATTTGATTGACATACCCTTTGATTTTCTTTTCAAAAGCTTCTAAGGGCGCTGAGTATTCGCTCTTTATTTCTTTGCGCTTGGTTTCAAGAAGCTTGATTTTGTCTGTCAAAGATTTTTGTGCATGCTTTGCACCTTCGATATCTCCCTCGGAAAAAACAAGGCTTTTGTAATGTTTAACAGTATTAGTAACGAGTTCAGTTAACTCAGCTTCATTTTTGATTTCAATCGCACTTGGTTTGAAATCAATCTGAATCTTTGTATCAGATTTGATTAATTCATTCATTTATCATTTCCCCCATGTAAAGTTTGTCGTTTGTGGTGCCGAAGTTGGTTTCTCAGTCACTTTTGCAGCTGTTTCGTTCTCCTTTAACTGCAACTCAGCTCTTTTGCCCATTGCTTTGACAGTGCCGATTACCTGTGCATACATATCAGGACTCACATCCTCCAATCGAGCAAAAGTATTGACACCTAAGACATTCGCCTCGATTTCTTCATACGGCTTATTAGTCAATTCCGCAACTCCGTTGGCATAAAACTTAAAGTAATCGAAAAAGACTTCTTGCTCGGACTTTTCTGGTTCATTCTCACCATCATTTAATGAATCCGAATCAATTCCATCATCGATCAGGTACATGCCCTGTAGCGCGTATTTACGAGCATATGAAGATGCCGATCCAGTCACTTGGCTATCATCCATTTTAGGTTTCGAATCAGCTTCTCGGGCGTAAGCTTCCACTTTTAGCGAATCCTTTCCATCAGTTAGTGTTGCAGTAGCTTTAATATAAAAGCGACCATCCATAAAAATAGGTATATCTGTCAAAGTCAGCAAAAGTCCATTGTTTAAATTATGTGGCTTTACTGCTTTCAAAATATCTTCTGCATTTCGGAAGTTGTATCCTCCAAAGTCGCTATAATTACTTTTTGGGACCTTTAATTCCGCTTGGATTTTTAGCAGTTTCTGATTAAAAGTCAGTTCTAATTCCCTCATAGCGGCACCGGCTTTCCTAGTTTTGATTTGCAATACTCCAACAGATCATCCTCATGGATGAATTGATCATCAATGGAATAGACTAGTTCACCTTGGAAAAGAGGATTTCCACGCCAATCAAACGCAATCGGATCCGGTTCATCAGTTGGCAACTGTTTTGCCCCTAGACTGTCAAATTGATCCATGTTACACTCTCCTTAAATACATTTTGTTTGTGACTCAATGCTTTGGTCGGCTGAGTCACTTTTTTTGTTTCATTCGTTCAATATGTTGTTTAGCTAAAATAGATGGCTTTTCAACCTCATACATGCGATCAGCAATGACTTTACCGATGCGCAAAGCTTCTGTTCTAGTCATACCGTCTCACCTTCCTTTTGCTTTTGTAATTAAGGAATACTCCATAGGGGCCAGTATCCGCACTTAGGAAAACCGGTCCTTTTTTTGCGGCAAGATTGATGTCCCCATCCACCGTTTCTAAATTGAGGAATACGGGTGTTTCTGTGATTCTCAGATACCAAATGCATAGCTTTTTAATCATGATGATCCTCCTAAAATTCGTTATTCCAAACGCCATACTTAATCGCAAATTCTTTAACAATTGCCAAGTAGATTTCCAACAAACGTTTGTCCTGTGCAATAACGTCTAAACGGCTTGTTTTATCTCGTTGTGACTTTGTGGCACCTTCTCCAGCCATTCGATTCCGTAGATTTGTCAAACGGATTTTTAAAGAAGAACCAGCGCGCCGATCAAGTTCTTGATAAATGTCAGATTGGATCTCCCGATAAGCATCGTATCCGCCTTGGGTTTTTGCAATCTGGTTGATCAATTGTCTAGAATCCTTCCGCCAATCAGTAGAATTAAGAGCAACGATCTCAGAGATACTATCTACTTTTGTCGAAAGACGCTTTGTTGCCATTTCTTGACTAGCGACAGCTTGGAACAGTCCGTTGAACATTTGCAGCTCTGGACTAAGTTTCGAAGTATCAAGTTGGTGCTGCGTATATTCTTTTTCGACTTGAATAAAATACTGTCTAGCCTGCTTTCCTTTCTCTGTTCGCTGAATCATTGAAACTTCTTTCGCCATGTCTAATTTCAGAGAATGGTTAATTTGCGGACGACCTCCAAAAGGTTTATCGGATTTTTCCGAGAAACTAACAAAATCGATATTTTCTTCAAATCCATATTTAATCATTCGCTTAAACCAATCCGTGTAGTTGTCCTTTACCTCTAAAAATCCATGCAATTCTCGACCGCTAACTAACTGATCATTGTTTGCATCAATTGTAACTTTGACTAACTCTTTCATTATTTCACCTCATGTTTATTTGGCGATTAAGCCTATTTTGATACTGCAGATTTTGGTATTGTTCAAGTTCACAACGAGACGCTACAAGTTGCCAATCGCTTATCAAGCCTCTTTTTTCATGGACAAGGTGTTGCAAGTTTGAATAGCTTCTGCAACTAACTTCTTGCTCAAAAGTATATGGACTATCAGTTGTTACATTTTTCTTGTTTTGCTTTTTCCTTGGCACAGTTACTCCCTCCAATAAGTTATTGAGAATTTTTAATTTCCCACTTCTTAACTTCGTCCAAATCATATTGCAAGACACCACGGAGCCTTCTACTAGGTAGTGGATCATCTTTTTGGTTAGTCCACCTCGAAACTGTAGCTAAGCTCACACCAAGATAGCTAGCTACGAATTTAGCTTTTTTCCAATCAACTTTGGTTTGTTTACTTTTAGGTTTCCCTTGAGTATTAATAATTTGAATAGGCTTTGCTTTGGAAATCTGCACTCCCATTCAATATCCTCCTCTCAAACTTTCAATTTTTTTCAATGTATTCTTTGATTCTTTCAATTTGATGCTTTGGTTCATCTCGACCGTTTAAGATACGAGAAAGATAACCTTCATTAATTTCTAACTTGTTTGCTAACCACGATCGTGTCTTACTTTTTAAAGCAAGAAAAACATCAACCTCTTTTTTTAAGGTCATTACCTCACACCCTACTCTTACGTCATTTTTCTTCACTTGATTCACCTCACTTACAGTTATTGGCAAGAATATTTACAAATTTTATTGCAAAAAAGTATTGTTTACAGTACAATATAAACATACAGAATAAACCTAATTCACACATTAATACTTGCTGGGGAGCGGTTTTAATGGGTTCTATTTAGTAATTTATTTTGTAAATATTCTTGCTTACGAGATAACTATAACCGCAAACAGTACTTTTGTCAAATTAATTTCAACTGTTTTCGATACTTTTTTTCTCGAAGTTAGCATGGAGGGCTTTAAATGACCTTGTTTGATCGCCTAAAAGAGCTTTCAAAAAAAAGGGGGAAAAACCTTAAGCAAGTCGCTTTAGAACTTGGTTATGGAGAGAATCTTTTTTATACTTGGAAAAAGAGTACTCCCAATGCAGATAAACTAAAAGAAGTAGCTGATTACTTCAACGTCACTACAGATTACCTATTGGGAAGAGATGATTCCAAAAAAGTAGAGTTAGATCCTGAGGAAGATGAACTAATCGTAATGTTCCGGAAAAATACCGCAGATATGGATTCAGAAGAAAAAAAAGAATTCAATGAATCCCTAGACAAACTTATGTCTGTAGCTAGAGATCTCTTCGAGAGAGATAAGAAAAAGAAGTAAGGACTGCTGCTTATGTATAATCACGAAACTTATGAGTACAGAGAGATTGATTATCTAGACTATAACTTATATTCCACGCATGCTTACGATTTACTAAATAGTATTTCAGATTGGGCACAAACGCCCATATCTGAAATTACCTATCTGACAATCATTGATTATTTTAGTAACAAATTTGATATTGGAGTCGTTTATTTTGATAACAAACCCTGCCCAATTAATTCTAAACACGATTTCATCCATCCTGAAGTAATTGAAGTAACCAAAGCCTTTAGTAAGAGAGTATCAGGCTTTACTGTCTCTAGTGCTTCGGGCTCACGATTTAAATTATTTCTTCGCAAATATAATAGCAAGCAACGTATGATTTTTACTCTTTTACATGAACTAGTTCATATATATTTTCATTGCTCAGATAGAGATTATATGCAGATATTTGCATCTGTGGATGTAGACAGGTTTTATCCAGATGAAATACTCCCCTTTGAAGATGAGGCAAACGTAATCGCATCGATTCTTTATCTAAACAATGAAAAATTGATTGAGTACCTAGATGAAGGTTTATCATTTGATCGAATTTTAGTTAAACACTGTATTAGTCGTAAAGCTCTACACAACAGAATAAATAATTACCTAATATATGATGTTGGTTTAAATCCAAAAGTAGCATTCTTTAACTATTTATTACCCTATAAAGATGAAGTATATGGTAACGATGGCATAACTCACCTGCAGTCACTAATGGCTATGAGTAAAAACAACTACCGATAAACGCAAAAATCCCCCACAGAAGCTGCACACTTCAAGGAGGAAATTTTTTTAACCTTACAAACACAATTTTACCAGAAAGGAGAAAACCATAAAAGTTTTTTGAAGATATTTCACAAATATCGCACGTTTATTGAAAGGGAAGTAAGATAGGAGGATTTTAACAAAATGAAAAAGATTACCGCTCTAATGTTTTCAGCAATGCTCACGCTTCCCCCACCCGTGATTACGAATGCTGCAACTGTCTCTTTAATTGATAGCAATGATCAGGTTAAGGAAATACAGATCCCGATTCCTGAGTTTAAAGAAGATCGTATATGGATATGGCAAGAAGACGATGGTTTGTTAACGAAAGCAGAATTACTAGACTATGTTGAATATGATGGGAATAAAAATGAGCTCGAACTCACAATTGAATCGCACTCAGTTTATGTGATTAAAGGTGAAAATTCGTATTACTATCATGATCTTAACAGAGTACTAAAAAAAGCAAACTTTGATGATCTTTACAGTTTTGATGAAGAATATGCAAAGCGACTTGGCTTCACTGCAGCTAACGGAAGCTCGCCTTTTATCGACATGATTAACTTAACACACGGTGGAGGAACTTATTATTCACTTACTGTGTCTAATGAGCATGGATCATCCTACTCCTTTCTACAAGTTCACAATAGGTGGGTTCCTGAACCTGAGACACCGGTAGAGCCTGAGCCCCCTGTTATTGATCCCGATCCCGAACCTGAGACACCGGTTGAACCGGAACCACCTATAGTGATCGATCCTGAACCAGAGCCTGAGCCTCCTATAGTAGAAGAACCTGAAAAACTACCAAATCTAAAATTTATTAATCAACGTAATAATTTTTCTGTAAAACCTTACTCAACAATTTCCATGAAGGAATTACAAGAACTTGTTGAATTTGACAACAATAAAAAGGACTTGGAATTTGTTATATTCTCGGATATGGTTTACGTTCCTAAAGATAGTAAAAATTATCATTTTGATCTAGATGAACTTTTAAAAACTAGCAAGGTTGATGACATAACAGTTTACACTGAAAAAGATGCTATTTCAAAAGGATTAACTTCCTCAGATGAAAATGGATCAGCAGTTTCATTAATCAATCGAAGCTTGCCTGGGAAGTATACTTTTGAAGTGAGCTATGATTTTAGTGAAGAAGAAGGAAGAAGAATCTCAGTTACAGGAGAAATACTAATAACTGGTCAAACGGTAAAAGATCGCGATCCAGACGACTCTACTGAACCCGATGATGTTACAAATGATGATAATAAATCAGCTAGTGGATCTAATAACGGTTCTATTAATGGCTCTAAAAATATAAACACAAACAAACAGACTAGAAGTAATTCGAAACAATCTAAGTTACCGGCTACAGGTTCCCAACAGTCAGCAACTATTTCCATTATTGGATTAGGAATTTTCGCTGCTGGTGCATACATCTTATTTAAGAAAAAGCAATTTAATAAATTAGATTAGCCTTCGGGCTTTTCTTCTTAACGCTAAAAGAACGTACATTCGAATTTCATAAAAACTTGTACTGTAAAATAATTGTTTAGTATCTTTAATATTAAAAAAAAATAATCTTGTATGAAAGGATTTAATTTCATATGGTCAAGAATAAAACCACATCCGGTGATGGGATATACCCTTACTATCTAAAAAATGGCAAATTAAGATACGAAGCCTATGCTTTTAATGGTGTTGATAAAGGCACAGGAAAACAATCAAAAAAGCACAAAAAAGGATTCCTTACTTATACAGATGCAAAAAAATGGAAAAGAGTTACTGAAGGTGAATTTGCGGATGAGGAATACATTCATCACAACCCGAGCAGAGTAAAAATCAAAGATTACCTAAATGAATGGTTAAATGTCTATAAACCTAACTTGAAATTGGGTGCAAAAATCAACTATAGGCAAACTATCGACTTTTATGTAATACCTTATATTGGAAATTATGTTTTAAGCGAATACAATACACGCATCCATCAAAAGTACATAAATTCACTTATGTGCGATAAGAATATCGGGAAAGACAAAAATGGCTTATCATTAGGTTCAGTCAAAAAAGTACATGACTTAATCTCTAGTGCCTTTAATCAGGCTGTAGTGTTGGGAATAATGAAAAATAATCCAGCAAAAGGTGTTTCGTTTCCAAAAAAGAAACAAGATGACACCCTACATTATTTCACCTACCAGGAAACAGAAATATTTTTGGAAGAAGCACGGAATCAGAAAGATCCTGCTTGGTATCCTATTTTTCTAACTATTTTCGATCAAGGTTTAAGAAAAGGCGAAACGCTAGGTTTGGAATGGAAAGATATCGACTTCAGCAAAAACGTTATGCATATACGTCGTACTCGAATTTTTGCAGCCGAAAACAAAAAGAAATGGACCTACGTAGTGGATGATCCTAAAACAATTTCTAGTATACGTGATCTTCCTATGACTAATAGGATGAAGCAAGCTCTCCTCTCCTATCGGAACTATGTAATAGGAATCTTTGGTCACTTGCCTTATACCGGTGAAAACCAGTTTATATTTCTCAAAACCGCTTATAACAACGAAATCGGTACGCCATTCCGTGGGCAAGCGATTAATCCAGCAATGAACAGAATAATTGAATCACAAGATCTCCCTAAAATAAAAGTACACGACGGTCGACATACCTATGCTGTGAGGCTCAGAGAAGCTGGTGTTAGCCTTGATGATATAGGAGAGCTTCTAGGACACACAGACGCCAAAACTACCCGCATATACGCTCATATAACCCCAGAAATAAAGGAGCGAGCTGTAGATAAGCTCGAAACATATCTAATATCTAAACAAAACGCTTTAGTTCACTAACTCCTATCAATCACCAAAACAATCACCATCTACTTTCACATTTATCGTTGTTACAATCACCAAATAGCCAAGAATACTATTTTATAAGCATTCTTGGCTATCGATAAACAAACAAATTAAATCGTTTTTTACTTTTGGTCGCCTACAATAAAGGTAAATTCGCACTCAGCAGCTTTTTTGCCATCCACTGTCGCTACCGCATCAGCAGTTCCAACGGAGCCTTTGATTTTGGTGATCTCAAAAACAAGTTTCATAGTATCTCCCGGAACAACTTTTTGACGGAATTTGGCTTTGTTGATGCCGCCGATATACGCCGTTCTACCTTGGAATTCCTCGGATTTCAAGATCAGGATCGATCCTGCTTGTGCCAATGTTTCTAAAATCAAGGCACCCGGCATTACTGGATTTCCCGGAAAATGACCTTGGAAAAAGTCTTCGTTGATAGTAACATTTTTCGTTGCGATAATCTTTTTGCCAGACTCGATTTCATCGACATAATCAATATATATAATTGGGTAGCGATTTGGAATCAAATCCATGACTTCTGTTTCAGTCAATAGTTTTTTCATGGTTTCCCTTCCTTGCTTAAGAATTTATTATAGTTTGATTATCAAAGTATCATAGTTCAGCGGAATTCGCAACTAAATATTTATTAAGAAAAAAATAGTTTGACAATCAAACAATTATGCTTAATAATTAGAAATCAAGATAGTTTGATTTACTATTTGTCATTATACGTATTTTATTATTGTTGAATTTATTAAGGAGTGGAATTATGAGTTTTTTAACCGGTAAAAAAGTTGTCGTCATGGGCGTTGCCAACAAACGCAGTATCGCTTGGGGCTGTGCACAAGCATTAAAAGCACAAGGAGCCGAAGTGATCTACACGTATCAAAACGACCGCATGAAGAAGCCTTTAGAGCGCTTATTGGAATCTGATGAATTTGTAGTGGAGTGTGACGTCGCTAATGACGAAAGCATTGCTGCCGCCTTTGATACAATCAAAGAATATGCTGGAGAGATCCATGGTGTCGTCCATGCCGTCGCTTATGCTAATAAAGAAGATCTTTCTGGCGACATTTTGAATATTTCTCGTGACGGTTATGCTTTGGCGCAAGACATCAGCAGTTATTCATTGATTGCCGTCACTAAATATGCCAAACCAATCTTAGCTGAAAATGCTGGAATCGTTACCCTTTCCTACTTAGGTGCCGAACGGGCAGTACCAAACTACAACATGATGGGTATTGCGAAAGCTGCTTTGGAATCAAGTGTTCGCTATTTAGCTGCCGAACTTTCACCGCAAAAGATCCGTGTCAATGCGATTTCAGCTGGCGCCATCAAGACGCTGGCAGTAACTGGTGTAAAAGACTATCAAAAACTGATCCAATTGTCAGAGGATCGAACACCAGATCATATTGGTGTAACGATCGAAGAAGTCGGCAATGCTTGTGCCTTCTTGATCAGTCCTTTATCAAGCGGGATTGTCGGCGAAGTGATTTTTGTTGATAAAGGCGTTCATTTATCTTAATCAATAATTGTCATAGAAAAGTCTGCTATTTGCCTACCCGTTGGCTGAGCAGGCTTTTTCTGAAAAAAACAGGTATTTCAGAAAACCTCCTTTGCATTTCTATTTTATCTTCGTTAAAATAGATGCAGTAAGACTTGGAGGGATTTTATGAAACAACTGCTACTCGCAGCTAGCACGACCGATTCAAGTGGTTCCAGCATTACTGAACCAGCAGCTGCTCAGCTCAATGCATTGCAAAAATGGTGGGCGTCCATCGACTGGGAATCGATCATTGGCCTACTGATTCAAAAAGCATTGATGTTGCTTTTTTTATGTATCCTATTCGGTATTTTATTGAAAATAAGCAATATGATCATCGATCGGATCTATCGTTCCTATGAAAAAAAAGCCAGTTTCAATGTGAGTCGAATCAACACGATCCATACCCTGATCCGCAATACGGTTCATTACACATTAGGCTTCTTTTTTGTCTATGCACTCCTTTCAACCATCGGCGTACCTGTAGGCTCGCTACTAGCCGGTGCCGGAGTCGTCGGTGTCGCCCTTGGTTTAGGCGCCCAAGGTTTTATGAACGACTTGATTACTGGCTTCTTTATTATTACCGAGCAACAAATCAATGTTGGTGATTACGTCCGCTTGACCAATCTGACGCTTGAAGGTACGGTGACGGCAGTCGGTATTCGGACTGTTCAATTAAAATCCGTTGATGGAACCGTTCATTATATCCCAAATCGTAACATCACGACCATCAGTAATACATCAAGAGCCAATATGCAAGTCGTGGTCGACGTACGAATCTTACCATCTGAAGGCTTAGATGAAATACGTGCCATCATTGAAGAAGTCAATGAACAGATTGCTCAGCAGCATGAAGAAGAGATTCAAACGGCCCCTACGGTCTTCGGTTTAGTGGATCTGGGGAACAACAACTTTGCAATTCGTACGACCATGTATGTGACCAACGGTACGCAATGGAAAATCAAAGAGGAATTTTTGGCCGCATCGATCGATGCTTTAACTGCCAAAGGCTATACGATCCCCAATGCGCCGATCGTCGGTATTTAAAAAAGGTTATCCCGAAGCTGGGATAACCTTTTTTCTATACCACATGCAGTTCATCTGTCATCTTTGGGGCATCTTCTTTAGAAATCAGCAAATAGCGTCTTTCAATTTCGTGCGCCAAATGATTGACGGATTTTAAAATCTCTTTGCGGGTGATAATCCCAACAAAGACATTGTCATCATCAACGATCGGCAAGAATGCTTGATCTACTAACAAATGCAGCATACTTTCCAACTCATCGTTTTCTTTGATGCAATTCACATTGACTTCCATGACATCTGCCACAGTCAGCCCTTCAATATTTTCCATACTGAAGCCAGTGAGATCCATCATGCGTTCTACGATGTTTGAGAGGCTGATTAAGCCGACTAAATGGTCCTCACTATCTAGTACAGGGATCTTTGAATAGCCCACTTTTGATAAAACAAGCAATGCGTGACTCAAAGGGTGGTTATAAAATACCGATGCCACATTTTCTGCCGGCACCAAGAAATTTTCTTGGTTCTCGAGTAATATTTTTTCTACGGTCTGTCCTATCAATCTAATTGCCTCCATTTCACAGCTACTCTTCTATTTTACTTGAAAATGAGAATAGAAAGTAGAAACCTGCAAAATTATAATGAAATTTTTACTTTTTGATTCCGCTTACTTAGCGTGTGAAAACAAAAGCTAGCTCAGGGACTTTATGAAAGGAACGATCATAGTATTGGATTGCCCATTGTTCTGGCGTACTTTCGATAATCGCAAAGCTTTTGATTTGAATTTGCCCTCGCGGTTGGGAAATACTGCCGGGATTCAGGAAAAGTCGATTCCCGACTTTCTCACAAGCAATTTGATGCGTGTGACCAAACAGTGCGACCGAGGCATCGGCTTGTTGCGCTTGCAGCCCTAATTTCGTTACACCAAAACGGACATCTGCTAAGTGGCCATGAGTCATATAGATGGTGTCCAGCGGCGTTTTGATGATACGCTCATTGGGAAAACCACCGCCATAATCGCAATTGCCGCAAACGACTTGAAAAGTATCCCACAAAGGGTCTGTGTCAGGTAGTTCGGAGTCCCCACAGTGCAGGAATAAATCGACTTGATTTTCGAATTCATTTTTAAGATCATCAAGAATCTCACGATCTGAATGATTGTCACTGACAACTAAATATTTCATACATTTTCTCCTTCTAACCACTCCTGCCACTGTTCCTGCAGCTTTTTGATTGCTAGACCACGGTGGCTCACTCGGTTCTTTTCTTCTTGACTCATTTGGGCTGCGCTTTGCTCTGAACCATCAGGAATAAACAATGGATCGTAACCGAACCCATTTTCTCCACGAGGGATACGGCCGATTCTTCCCGGCCATTGAGCTTCAACCACCAAACTATCTTTTCCTGGCGCTGCGAAAACTAACGTACAGTGAAATTGAGCACTGCGCTTGTCATCTTCGACATCCGTCAATTCGTAAAGTAATTTTGCATTATTGGCAGCGTCACTTTTTTGCTCACCAGCAAATCGAGCAGAGTACACCCCTGGTCGACCCCCTAATGCATCGACTTTCAGTCCTGAGTCATCAGCTAACACCGGTCTTCCCAAAATTCTGGCGATGGTTTCCGCTTTAAGGCGGGCATTTTCTTCAAAGGTGGTGCCGGTTTCTTCAACATCTGGCAAGGAAGGATAGTCTTTTAAGGTGCGGACATCGTAACCTGCTGCGCCAAATACGGCTTTAAACTCCTTGGCTTTTCCTGGATTGCCTGTAGCAATGACAATCGTTTTTTCGGGAATCTCATAAGGGGGTTCATCTGGTAAAAACAGTGCCTCTTTTTGATAGGCAATCAATTCTTCGATAGCTGTTTTTCCGTAGATCAGCATCTCATTCAACTGCTGGCCATCAAAGGTTGCTTCTTCCCCAGTTCCTTGCAATTCGACAAATCGACCAGATTCCGTCATCACCAAATTCATGTCAACAGCAGCTGAAGAATCTTCTTGATAATCGAGATCAGTCACACAGGTACCATCTGGTAAGATCCCGACACTAATTGCTGCCAAATGCTCCTTGATTGGATCTTCCGTCAATGCTTTGTCACGCAACAAGGTATCGATAGCTAAACGCAACGCGACAAAAGCGCCGGTAATACTGGCTGTTCTGGTACCGCCATCCGCTTGGACGACATCACAATCGACGACGATACTACGTTCCCCTAATTTTTCTAAATCGACTACGGCTCGTAAGGAACGAGCGATCAGCCGTTGGATCTCCATCGTACGACCAGAAAGCTTGCCTTTGGCACTTTCTCGACGATTACGAGTGTTGGTCGCTCGTGGGAGCATACTGTATTCGGCTGTGACCCAGCCTTTTCCCGTATCTCGTAAAAACGGAGGGACCCGATCTTCAATCGTTGCCGAACAAATCACGGTTGTGTCACCAAAAGAGATCACAACCGATCCTTCGGGGTGTTTGTAGACGTTGGTTTGAATGTTGACTGGTCTTAACATTGTTTCTTTTCTGCCATCATGTCGCATTTAAAAGCCTCCTAAATCAGTGTGAATCGATGAGATCGTGTCTAAATCAAGCCAATCATTGGCAATCTCATCAAATATTTTCGGTGAACCAGTAGTAAAAAATGCATGTTGCGGATGCGGATCGTCCTGACTCGTTGCTGCAATGGAAAAATAGTCCAACAAGGTACTGACTTCCCCCACCGTTTCTGCCCCTGAATCAATCAGCTGGATATGGGCGCCTAATTCATTTTGGATCAAAGGGCGCAATAAAGGATAATGAGTACAGCCCAGAATCACTGTATCTAACCGCTTGTTTTTCAATGGACGCAACGTTTCTGCCACGATTTTCTTGGCGACCGAGCTATGGTATTGTTTGCTTTCTACGATCGGCACAAACTTTGGGCAAGCCAAACTGACGACTGACGCATGGGGCGCTTTGCCATGAAGAGCGCGCTTGTAAGAGTCGCTTTTGATCGTTCCATTTGTTCCGATGACACCGATTCGCTGGTTTTTGCTTGCTTTGACTGCTGCTCGACTACCGGGCAGGATCACGCCAATCACCGGGATCGCTAGTTTTTCTTTGATTTCTTCAAGGGCGACCGCTGTCGCTGTATTACAAGCGATCACCAACATTTTAATGTTTTTTTCTAATAAAAAACGGGTCATTTGCCACGTATACGCGATAACTTGCTCAGCAGGTCTCGGACCATACGGGCATCTGGCTGTATCTCCCAGATAAAGAATCGATTCGTTGGGTAATTGCTTGATTGCTTCTTTGACGACCGTCAACCCACCAACACCAGAATCGATAAAACCAATTGGTCTGTTGTTTGTCATAGTTTCCATCCTTTACATGAAAAAAAGAGTTTGGTGCGTTTTTCTCTCTTATTCATTTTGGACTTTTTTTGTCTATTTTTCAAGTATTCCTTTCGTTTGCTAAAAAAGCTTTCCCAAAAAATACGAAACGGTCAAAAAGAAAAAAGCCCCAACGATTGGCTCACAACCCACAAGTTGCACTTGCATGGGTAAAAGACCGATCGTGGGGATGTTTTTGTCGATTATTCTTTTTAGTAATCGTACTGACGTTTTTCCAAAAAGCCAGAAAGCAATGACAATGCATAACAAACCAAAAAGTATAAAACAGTCATTGCCAAAAACATAGGCAAAACATAGTTTGTATTTTGACCATAAATGATTCGAGCATGATGAGTCAGCTCTGGTAAAGAAATAATCACGGCTAATGACGTATCTTTGATCAAAGAGATCAACTGACTGACGATCGCTGGCAACATCGCTTTAAATGCCTGTGGCACGACGATACTCCGCAATACTTCGACATAGCTTAGCCCTGTTGACAAACCAGCTTCCATCTGCCCTTTTGGCACAGCATTCAAACCAGCACGAAAGATTTCAGAGAGCATCGCTGATTCAAAAATCGTCAACGCCACAACCGCTGACCAAAAAATATTAAAGCGGATACCGATCTGCGGCAATGCAAAGTAAGTGAAAAAGATGATCAAGAGCAAAGGCAAGTTACGAATAACATCGATCACGACACCTAATACTTTAGAAAAGACCGGGATCGAGCTGAAGCGCAAAATGCCGGCGATCCCTCCGATAATAAAGCTAAATAAAATCGATAGGATCGACACTTCAACTGTTACCCGCAAGCCATCGATCAAGAAGCGAATGTTAATCGCTGAAAAAGCTTCAAAAAAATCCATAGTTCGTTAGCTCCTTTCTATGAGCGGACAGCCCAACGCCGTTCCAAGTAAACCATCAAATAAGACAATGGTAGGGTAATGATCAAATAGAAAAGACCAACAATGATATACGTATCGAATGTATTGAAGGTCTCACTTGCGATCAAATCCCCTTGATACATAATATCTAATCCTGCGACCATCGCCAAAATTGATGAGTTTTTAACAAGATTGATAAATTGATTGCCTAACGGCGGTACGACGATCTTAAAAGCCTGAGGCAAAATAATGTAACGCATCGCTTGGCTGTACGTAAAACCAGAAGACAAGGAAGCTTCCATCTGGCCTTTAGGAACCGTTTGAATCCCTGACCGGATCGTCTCAGCGATAAATGCCGATGTATAGATCGTTAAGCCAATCGTTCCCGCTTGAAAACCGTCAAAAGAAACCCAATACATTGGCACAACGACATAAAAGAACATCACGATGATCAATAAGGGAATATTTCTAAAAAACTCAACATACGCTTTGGCAATCCCTTTGATGAGGCGATTGTCTGACAACTGAAAAATTGCCATTAAGGTTCCGATCAAAAGACTAAAAAACAGTGCGATCAAACTCGCCATGACTGTGTATTTAAAGCCTTCAATAAACTGACCGGTATACGTTTGAAATAATTCAACCATTCAGTTTCCTCCTACTCTACTTTTCCTGATTCGTCTTCAGGGAACCACTTGTTGTATATCTCATCATAGGTTCCATCTTCACGCATTTCCCGCAAGGCTTGATTCACTGCATCAAGAAACGGCTTTTGTCCTTTATTGATGGCAATCCCATAAGGTTCTTCTGTAAAAGTTTCGCCAACTAAATGGTAATTGGGATTTTCACTCGCCATCCCTAATAAGATCGCATTATCCGTGGTCATAGCATCCCCTTGACCAGATTGTAAAGCAGTAAAGGCTTCCGCATAATTCTCAAGTTCTAAAATTTGCGCTTCTGGTGCTGCTTCACGGATGTTCACAGCTGAGGTAGAGCCTTTAACGACCAATACAGTGGTGTCTGCGGTCAAATCTTCGATCCCTTGAATAAGACTGTCTTTGGCAACTAATAAAGATTGACCTGCATCAAAGTAGACATCGGAAAAATCGACCTGTTTTTTACGTTCTTCCGTGATAGTCATCGTGGCGATGATTGCATCGATGTTGCCGTTTTTCAAAAGAGGAATCCGGGTTTTTGAGGTAACTTCAACAAAGATGGCATTGCCATCACGACCTAAAATTTTCTCAGTGATTGCACGAGCGATATCAATATCGAATCCCCGTACTTCTCTAGTCGCGATATCCATCAATCCAAAAAGACGGGTATCGTTTTTTACGCCCCAAACGATCTGATTCGTCTCTTTGCTGTTTTCTAAAATATCGATATCTGCGGCACTTTGTCCTTTACAACCTGAGAAAGTCACAAGGGCAAAGGCTAAGACTAGAAAGGAAAATATTTTCTTTCTCATAAGGGTTCCTCCTATTGCTTAATGATTTGTGACTTTACTCAAGAATTGTTTTGCACGTTCGTCTCTGGGTGCATCAAAGAATCCATCAACATCGCGCCGGTCTTCTAAGACTTGTCCTTCCGCCATAAAGACGATTCGATCTGCTACTTCACGGGCAAAGCTCATTTCATGGGTAACAACGATCATGGACATACCTTCACTGGCAATTTTCTTCATGACATCCAATACATCACCAATCATTTCTGGATCCAATGCTGACGTTGGCTCATCAAAAAGCAGCATCTCTGGTTTCATCGCAAGCCCTCTGGCAATTGCGACCCGCTGCTGTTGTCCGCCGGATAACATGGAAGGATAGGAATCTTTTTTATCTAACATCCCTACCCGATCAAGAAGTTTTTCCGCCAAATTGATGGCTTCTTGCTCATTTTGTTTTAATACTTTAATCGGTGCCAACGTAATATTTTCTAACACGGTTTTATTTGGATACAAGTTGAAATGTTGAAACACCATGCCGATGTTTTTTCTAATTTCTGTCATTTTGACATCTTTGTCAAACAAGTTCTTACCATTGACCAATAATTGACCACCTGAAATGGTTTCTAGACCATTAATCGTACGGAGCATTGTACTTTTACCAGATCCTGAAGGCCCGATAACAACAACGACCTCACCTTTTTCAAATTCAAGGTTGATGTTTTTTAATGCATGGAACTTTCCGTAATATTTCTCTACGTTCTTAAATTCGATCATTGCCATTGATTCACACTCCTAGCTTTTTTTAAAATTAAATGAGTAATTGGAAAGATTTGATTCATATTATAGCTCAATCTTTTTTCATTTGTAAAGGTTCTTTTCCAATGTTCCCCCCTTATTTCTGAAAAGACAAGTGCTATTTTACTTTGATGTGAGGTTTTTGTCCATGAAAATTTTTCTCACCCCATCAGATCACAAGGAGAACCGGTTGTTTCTTTTGCTAAAAAAAGGTAAGATAAACCATATAACAAAGGAAAAGGTGGAAAAAAAGTGAATACGATTTTAACTGGCGACCGCCCAACTGGCAAATTGCATCTTGGCCATTATGTGGGGTCTTTAAAAAAACGGGTCGAAATGCAAGCTGACCCTGAAAATCAGCTTTATATCATGGTCGCTGACATGCAGGCACTAACAGATAATGCGAAAACACCTGAAAAGGTCTCAGCGAATATTTTAGAAGTTGCTTTGGATTATTTAGCCGTTGGATTGGATCCAGCAAAAACAACGATGTTTATTCAATCGCAAATCCCTCAGCTCTCTGAATTGACGATGTATTATCTCAATCTAGTCAGTGTTGCTCGAGTACGACGCAATCCAACCGTTAAAGCCGAAATTGAACAAAAAAAATTTGGTGAAGGCGTTCCTTCTGGTTTCTTCATCTATCCTGTCTCTCAAGCAGCGGATATCACCGCTTTTAAAGCAAATTTAGTCCCAGTCGGCGAAGATCAAAAACCAATGCTGGAACAAACGCAAGAAATCGTGCATAGTTTTAATTCTACGTATAGTGAAGTATTAGTCGAACCAAAAGCGGTTTTACCGCCAAAAGGCATGGGACGTTTAGCGGGGATCGATGGGAACGGGAAAATGAGCAAATCATTGAACAACGGTATTTACTTAGCTGATCCAGCCGATGTATTACAAAAGAAAGTGATGAGCATGTACACGGACCCAAATCACATTCATGTCAACGACCCCGGACAAGTTGAAGGCAATATGGTCTTCACTTATCTTGATGTATTTGGTACCGAAAAAGAAAAAATTGCTGAATTAAAAGAACATTACACCCGTGGTGGATTAGGCGATGTCAAAATCAAACGCTATTTGATTGATGTTCTGGAAGCCGAATTTGCACCCATTCGTGAGCGCCGTGAAGCTTTTGCCAAAGATCCCGGTGAAGTGATGAACTTACTAAAACTTGGTAGTGAAAAAGCTGAACAAGTTGCCGCTCAGACGTTAGCTGAAGTCAAAAATTCAATGGGCATCAATTACTTTGCTTAAAAAACAAGCCTTTACGGCTTGTTTTTTTGTTTACAAATCGGAATGAATTCTTTCATGCAAAACATATGTACAAACTCTGTGTTAGATTTCACGAGAACACTTCCTCCCCAGACTGACACTTTGTGTATTTTGATTTGATGCTGTTTCTTGCGCAATAACCAAGAGAGCTGTCCTAAAAAATAACTTCATAAAACGCTGATTAGAAAATGTATTTTTTCAGCCTAGCCAGTGTTTAAAAAAGGTTGTACCAAAAAAACTGGATTGCCTTCTATAGAGAAATCTTTTACGGCTTTCACTCAACTCCTAACATTCTTGTGTCATCTGAGCATCTATTATAATAGTAGAAAACGTTCCCCACCCAACTTCTTTGTATGGTGGAGAACGTTTTTCTACTTATTTGATTAGCGGATTTCTGCTTGAACGTTTTCTTCTAAGTTACGAGTAATTTTCGCTATTGCTTGATTGATCTCTTCATCCGTCAGGGTAGCTTCCGGATTGCTAAAGGTCAGACTGTACCCTAGAGATTTTTTACCTGCTTCAATGTTTTTCCCTTGATAAACATCGAATAAACGAATATCACTTAAGAAGCGACCTGCACTTTCACGAATGATTTCCATCACGGATTGGTTATCGATCGTTTCATCGAGCAAGAGTGCCATATCTCGGGTCACTGATGGGAACTTAGAAACTGGTTGATAGACCAATTGTTCTGTTTTAGCTGCTAACAACTGATCTAAGTTCAATTCAGCAACATAGGTTTCACTCACTTCGTAGGCTTTGGTGATCGATGGGTGGACTTGTCCCAAGAAGCCGATTTCTAGGTCATCTAGCAAGATCCTTGCCGTACGCCCAGGATGCATCTCTTTGATAGCTGCCGTTTTTTGATAACGAATACGGTCGGTTAATGCCAACGAATCAAAAAGATTTTCTAAAATGCCTTTCAAATGGAAGAAATCAACTTTTTGAGCTTGGGTTTGCCAGTCTTTCTCATGGATATTTCCCGTCAATGCTAGCCCTAAGTGATTGACTTCTGTTGGCAGTTCGTGTTTACTGTCGCCCGTTTGATAGAAGACGCGACCAATTTCATATAAAGCAACACGATTGTTTTTACGTGCCAAATTGTACGCAACGTCGTCTAACAAACCTGAAATCAGATTCAAGCGCAAGACGGCACGCTCTTCGGTCATTGGCCAATCCAATCGAGTCACTTGGCTCGATTTATCCGTAAATTGTTGCGCCTTCTCTTCCGTTGTCAAAGCATAGCTGATGGCTTCACTGACCCCGTTGCCTTCCAAAAGAGTCCGAACTTCTCTAGTCAGACGTTGCGCTTTGGTTAAATGACCGGCAACCGTTTCTCCTTGCGGTAAAGTCGATGGCAAACGATCATAACCGTAAATACGCGCCACTTCTTCAATGATATCTGCTTCGATCGTAATATCCCAACGACGAGGTGGGACTGAAACAATATAGCTGTCTGCTTCTTGACGATGACCAAAGCCTAATGCATCAAAGATTTCTTGCACTTCTTCATCAGTGATTTCTGTGCCTAAATAGCTATTGATCCGTGCTAAAGTAATCGCAACCTCCACAGGTTCTACTGCTACTTGGGAACCTATTACTGCCTCTTTCAAGACCGTTCCGCCAGCAAGTTCCGCAATCAGTGCTGCTGCTGCATCACAAGCTTTTGCAACCGTTGCTTGGTTGATCCCTTTTTCAAAACGAGCGGATGATTCGCTTCTTAAATTGAATTTTTTCGAAGTCAAACGAATCGCTAATGGATCGAACAAGGCCGCTTCTAAAGCGACTGTGGTCGTCGTTTCCGTGATTTCAGAATCAAGACCTCCCATGACGCCTGCGAGCGCAACGGGTGTCGTTCCGTTGGTGATAACGATGTCTTCTGGGGAAAGCTGACGAGTTTCTCCATCTAAGGTAACCAGGCTTTCATTTTCTTTGCCGCGACGTACCAGTATTTCCTTGCTGTCTAGCTTTTGATAATCAAAAGCATGCAATGGTTGACCAAATAACAGTAAGATATAATTCGTCACGTCCACGACATTATTGATTGGACGAATGCCTTCATTCATCAAGCGATTTTGCAGCCATTGTGGACTTGGGGCGATCGTTACGCCATCAATGATTCGAATTTGGTAGGCGGGTGCATCCGTTACTTCAGTGACCTTCACCTGAATTTTATCGGCAGCAGCTACTTCACTTTCGGTAAGCGCAATTTCAGGAAACTTCGGTGTTTGCCGATAGATTGCACCGACTTCATAAGCAACCCCCCGCATGCTCAACGCATCCGCACGATTCGGAGTGATCGATAATTCGATAATGTGATCATCCATATCAAGATAAGGAAAAACTGGTGTTCCTACTTCTGCTTCTGCTGGTAAATAATAGATTCCTTCTGCGTATTCTTTGGGAATCACGCTATCTGCATATCCCAACTCTTGCAACGAACAAATCATGCCGTTGGAAACTTCTCCCCGCATCTTGCCCTTTTTGATTTTTACGTTGCCCGCGATTCGAGAGCCTGGTAATGCCACGATGACTTTGATGCCGCTTTTGACATTCGGCGCACCACAAACGATCTGTGAGTCTTCATCCTCGCCAATATTTACTTGGCAAATTGATAGATGATCAGAATCTGGATGTGGTCGGCAGTCGGTCACTTCTCCGACAACGATTTTTTTTAAACCCTCTTCAGGCACGTCAATACCTTCGACTTCGATCCCCGTCACTGACATTTTATCCGCCAGCTCTTTGGGTGTGATCTCAGACAGATCAAGGTATTCATTTAACCATTTGTATGATACTAACATTTATTGTTCCCCCTTGAACTGGCGAATGAAACGCACATCATTTTGATAGAATTGGCGAATGTCGTTCACGCCGTAGCGCAGCATTGCCACTCGATCAGGACCTAAACCAAAAGCAAATCCTGAATATTGGGTTGGATCGATCCCTGACATTTCTAAGACGTTAGGATGCACCATTCCAGCACCGAGGATCTCGATCCAGCCAGTTTGTTTACAAACATTACAACCGGCACCACCGCACTTGAAGCAGCTGACATCGACTTCGACCGATGGTTCTGTGAAAGGGAAATAGCTTGGTCGCAAGCGAATTTGGCGATCTTCCCCAAACATTTTTTGCATCATGACTTCTAAGGTTCCTTTTAAGTCACCCATCGTAATATTCTTATCGATTACCAAACCTTCAATTTGATGGAATTGGTGGCTATGGGTCGCATCATCTGTGTCACGACGGAAAACTTTCCCGGGTGAGATCATCCGCAGCGGCCCTTTAGAAAAATCATGAGTCTCCATTGTTCTCGCTTGCACTGGTGACGTATGGGTTCGAATCAGCACTTCCTCTGAAATATAAAAAGTATCTTGCATGTCTCTGGCTGGATGATCCTTTGGCAGATTCATCCGTTCGAAGTTGTAATGATCTTTTTCCACTTCGTAACCTTCGACTACTTGGTAGCCCATACCAACAAAGATATCTTCGATTTCTTCCATGATTTGCGTTAGCACATGGCGTGTTCCTCGGTCCATCTTTTTACCAGGCAACGTCACGTCGATGGATTCTTCAGCAAGAGCTTTTTCCAAGTTTGCTGCTTCGATAGACGTCTTGGCTTCTTCAATCGCTTCTGTCAAGATATCACGAATCTCGTTGGCATAGCTCCCCACCTTCGGCCGTTCTTCCGCAGAAAGATCTTTCACTCCCCGCAGAACTTCTGTTATGGGACCTTTTTTTCCAAGCACTTCCACTCGAATCTGATTTAAGTCATTCATGGTTGGACTTTCTTTGATTTTAAGCAATGTCGTTTCCTTCAATGCTTCTAATTTCTCTTGTAAAGACATGTATTTCCTCCTTCTATGCTGTGAATAGTGTAAGAATAAAAAGACTGGATTGACTGAATAAAGTGAGTATCATTCGTATAAAGACAAAAAAAGACATCATCCCTTAAAAAAAGGAACGACGTCTCGTGTTACCATCCTCATTCGCGAAAAAAACCGCGC
Source organism: Enterococcus sp. CR-Ec1 (assembly GCF_002850555.1). NCBI lineage: Bacteria > Bacillati > Bacillota > Bacilli > Lactobacillales > Enterococcaceae > Enterococcus > Enterococcus sp. CR-Ec1. Next base: position 1,723,577 of record NZ_CP025223.1, on the reverse strand, counting down.
ACTCACTTCGGCTAACGACAGCAAAACTGCCGACTGACTGTAATCAGCAAGCTCCAGAAGTGAAATTCATTTTTCGAATACAGGACTTGCTTTCAGTCTGTGACAAGTCTCCCTTTTTCTGATTCAGCCAAATTACTAGTTTCTATCAACGCTTTTTATCTATTCATTTAAGCTTAGTTTACCTAATTTCCGGTGAGAAATCAACTGCATTCTTCCTCACGCACCCAGGTTTCTGCCCAACGCTTCACACTCATCATACTCTTTTCAAGAGCAATACCTCTTGGCGTCAAGCAGTAAAGATTGTTTTCTTTGCAGACAATTTCTTCCCGCTCTAATTCTTTCAAGCGTTCGACTAACACCCGATCACTCACTTGAGGAATCTTGTTTGCTAACTCAACAAATCTTTGTTTGCCGTCTTCAAGAAGGACATCAATGATCAAGCCGTTCCACTTTTTGCCTAAAATAGAAAAAGCTTTTTCAAATTTAGGACAAAGGGCGTAATCCGATTCTACTTTTATCATTCTCCATCACCTCTTTTACCTATTATAGCATATGACTTACGAATTGTAAGAAACTAGGATCGATCAGCTAGAATGCCACGATCATTTTAGGTTTTAACAGCACTAAATAGGTCTGTTTCACTGATTTGTTCAATGCTTTCTCCAATGCTTGGCAGTAGAGTTTCAATTGACCATAATATCGTTCGCGCATTTTCTTTTCAATCTGAGCCTGACTGCCGAAAACATCATCTGTTTTAAAGTCATATAAAATGATTTCATCCGCCAATTCAATATAGCCGTCGATAATACCATGGATCAAAAGCGGCGCATCTGGTTCGTCAAACCCTTCAAAGATCGTATCAGCCTCTTTTAGCATCGAAAACGGCTGCTCCCGCTTCACCACATCAGAGGATCGGTTCAGCAGTTCACCTAGTTCAGTTTGATAAAACCACAAAATGCTCGATCGGTCAATTTTTTTGGCGATTTCTTCAGAAAAAAATTGCTTTTTCACGAGTTCAGCAATCAGGAGCTCCAAAGTATCTTGTGTTGGCGTCATTCCTAATGGGATCATTTGCAAAACCGTATGTGTTGCTGTCCCGATACTGCTGGCGAGAGGCTTCGTTTCTTGCAGAAATTTCGGTTTCGCCAATTCATCCTGTACGTAGCGATATTGCTGAGGATTCGTCTTCTCGGAAACCGACCGCCATTCCAACAAAGTGGTCTGTTGATCATCGGGATCGTTATAGAGTCTTTTCAATTCTGATACAGATTGATAACTAGTCGTTTGGGTCGCTTTTTGATAAGGATAGCGATATGCTAGGCGTTTCAAAAGATCATCGATATTGCTATCTGGCGCAAGCAATCGTTTAGACTCCTCGACTGGCACAAGGGTCTCTTGGACTTGTTGCGTGATCGTTTCTTGATTCCACCATGACAGACGAAAATGAGCAGGATGATCGATCGTCCGCTTGCGCTCTGACGCTTCAGAGAATACTGCTTCCATATCTGGATGGCGCATCAGGGTCCGTCCGACCCAATCCATCAAGCTCCCCCGGGCAACAAGCCGTAATGCAGGATCAAGAACCATCTCGGCTTGTGTCAGGCCAGATTGCCAAGTCTTAAAGGCATCCGCTTGATTTTTATAGGAGCCCACTAAAAAAAGCTTCTGCTCTGCTCGTGTCAATGCTACGTATAATTTTCGCATTTCTTCTGACAAGGCTTTTTTCAAACGAACTTGCTTGATGGCTTGAAACGGCAGTGTCTCAAATTTAAGGTTTTCTGCTGGATTCACATATTGGATCCCAGCCCCCAGCTGTTCTTCAAAGATATAGCGCTTTTGAAAATCTTGGTAGTTAAAGAATTTTGTTGTATCCAGTAAGAACACAACAGGGAATTCCAAGCCTTTACTTGCATGAACGGTCATCACTCGAACGGCATCTTCTACAGGAGTAGCCACAGGCTCCGCCAAATCTTTGTTTTTTTCTTGCATTTTTTCGATGAAGCGAATGAATTGGTACAAACCACGGAAACTGCTCTTTTCGTATTTTTCAGCTCTGTGGATCAATGCCACTAAATTTGCATAACGCTGCTGTCCTGCAGGAAGTCCCACAACATAATCCAAGTAAGCAGTATCTTCATAGATTTGCCATAATAAGGTTGGGATCGGTAATCTGCGTGCTTCTTCGCGCCATTGATTTAGTTTGGCTAAAAACCCATCCAACGTTTGCCACAAGGGTGACTCTTCTTGTTGAACATGATAATCCAATACTGCATCATAGTAGTCGCTGGAACGATTCGCTAAACGGATCTCAGCCAATTGATCTTCTGTTAGGCCGACGATTGGCGAACGCAAGACCGCCACAAGGGGGATATCTTGGTACGGATTGTCAATGATTTGCAGCAAAGAAACGACGGTTTGGATTTCCGTTGCCTGAAAATAGTTTTGAGCATCATTGACCGCCATCGGAATCCCAAACTGCTTAAAGACATCTAAAATGACAAGATTGTTTTTACGTGTAGGGGTCAATAAGACGATATCGTTGTAAGTGATTGGTCGATTTGTTTTGGCTTTTTTGTCATAGATCATGAATTTTGATTCAATCAACTCTCGAATCTTCAATGCAGTAATCTGCATTTCACCCTCTGTTTTGTCATCGATCAATTGTTCTTCGGATTCATGCTCTTTTTCATATAACAAGAGCTCTGTGGCAAAGGCGTCGCTTTCTGGAAAATGAGGAAAACCGGTAATCAAGGCTGCCGCCTCATCATAAGGGATTTGTCCAACCCGTTCATCCATCAGCTGTTGAAAAACTAGATTCGTAAAATCCAATACGTCGGAGCGAGAACGGAAATTTTCTGCTAAGACGATTCTCCGCCCACCATTCTCCGTTTCAAATGCCAAGTATTTTTCGATAAATAGCGTCGGATCTGCTAGTCGAAACGAATAGATCGACTGCTTTACATCCCCCACCATAAACATATTGCCGGGGTTATGATCGACTTGTCTCACCCAATATAAAATTGCCTCTTGCAGCCGATTGACGTCTTGATATTCATCGACTAAAACTTCTTCAAAGCGATCACGATAATAGGTCGACGCTTCACTTCCACTACCGTCTCCTTGTAAAATCTGCAAGGTGAAATGTTCCAAATCATTAAAGTCTAAACGGCCTTTTGAAAGTTTCCTTTCTTGGAATGCTTTCATAAACGCTTCGGTCATAGCTGCCATTTTTTCAACGACAGGTGCGGACCGATGAAGCAGCTCCATCATTTCAGCCGGTGGGTATGGAAAGGCCGCTTTCAATTGCTCAACCAATTTTTTCGCATCATCTCGCAAAGGTTTAATTTCTTGAGAGAGTTCCTTTTGTTCTGGTTTGCGAAAAGCTGGGTAGCGAGCAAAACGCAACACTTGGATTTGCTCATAGAAGCCATCAACATCGTCTGAATCAAGCAGAGCCTTTAAGGTTTCCACCATTCCTAATTCGGTATCGATCAATAGTGCCGCTTTTTCCATCGCTTCATCAGAACGGGCATAGTCTTGCGCCGCCTGCAGCAAATGCGCCGCTGTCTTCAAGTTTTCTTGCAAAGTCGGCTTGATTTGCGATTGGTACAGGGTATTTTCAGCAAAGGTTTCTTTGCCGATATAGTGATCACTTAGATGAGCTAACCAGTTTACTGGATCCGGATTTGCTCGGGCAAAGTCATAAAGAGACAGGATCAGATCCCCGACGCCTTCATCGGAACGATCACTAGAAAAATTTTCCGTCAAACGAAAGAACGCTTCATCATTGGCTTCATATTGTTGATCTCTCAGCTGTGTCCAGATTTCTTCTTTCATCAATAAAATTTCGGTTTCATCAGTCATCATGCGGAAATTTGGATCTAAATCGATCAAATAATAAAAACGCCGAATCACAGTTAAACAAAACGCATGCAAGGTAGAAATGTTAGCTGTCGGCAATAGCTGCAGCTGACGGACGAAGTGCTGGCGCTTTTGCTCGTCACTTTCTTGATTGATGGCCTGCTGCAATGCCGCTTGAATCCGTTCTTTCATTTCTCGAGCAGCTGCTTCGGTAAAGGTCACGATCAGTAAAGAATCGATCGTCGTTCCTGCTTTTAGCTTTTCAATCACTCGCCGAACCAAAACGGTGGTTTTACCTGAACCCGCTGAAGCGGAAACGAGGATATTATCCCCTTTATCAAAAATGGCTTGCCATTGGGTATCCGTAAAGGTTTCATTTTGCGGTTTTAAAGGGATCTTACTCATCTTCTTCCTCCCTTAAGCGATGGATAATCTCATCTTTAGATAAGTTTTCTAAACGGTGGTACTCATTTTCTTTCAATAATACATCAAAGTCACAGATGCTGCGAAACGGACAAAACTCACACGCCCTTTTTTTGTCTTTTAATTTATAAGACGGGTTTAAGGCGATTTCACCGCTCAACAGCTTCTCACCACTTTGTTGCATATTTTTCCGATTGTGTTTTCTTAATAGTTCAAGCTCTTCTTCTGTATAAAACTTGTTTTTCGCCTGTGTTGTTTTTTGATAATTGCCGTTTTTGTCTTTCCGAACAGGAAATACCGGCGAATTTTTGCTGGCTTCAACTTCCTCATCGAGTAACGGGAAAACAGCCGGTTCGTCAATAAACAACCCGTCATACTTGAAACGTTTTAAACGTTCTTCTTCACTGGCTTCTTGTCCGTCCAAAAGCGGATTATGCACATGCAGATAATATGCCCCCGCTGGTCGAACCTTTGGCGAACCAACCAGTTGGACAGCATCCGTCAATGCGACGTCGAGATACGTGATCAACTGCATCGCAAGTCCGTAGTAGGCTTCAGAAAGGTCAAAATCTCGGCTGCTAGATTTATAGTCAACAACGGAAAGCCATTGTTCTTCTTCCGTTTTCGCCGTATCGACACGATCAATCTTCCCCCGCACATGTAGTTTCCCGCCAGAACTTAATGGTAATTCGATCCCGTTGATCCCATTTGAGCCAGCGATCTGGCCGAATAGCACCTCCGTCTTTTCAGGACTAAAATGCATTTTTTGTCCTTGTTTCGCTAATGCCCACGCTACTCGCTGAATCGTCTTGCCTAATTGATACCGAATAAAATTCATCCGAGCAGAACTCGTCAGTAAGCGATAACGGCTTTCGCCAAAAATTTCCTGCAAAACGACTTCCACAAATTGCACGCGTTGGTCAGCAGTTAACTGGGTCAAGGAAATATTTTCAGCAATTAGGACTTTGACAAAGCGGTCCAACGCATCATGGAAAAACTCACCGGTCATTGCTGGATTTAAGCCATAAACTTCCCGTTCTTTTAACCGTAATCCGTAGCTGACGAAATACTTGTATTCACACTGATAGAACGTCTCCATCTGAGAAATGGAGCTGTAGATCGACGGGCCATATAGCGCCGCAGCTTGTGCTTGAGACAAAGGAATCGGAATATTTTGATGGGTTTGGCTTTCAAATACTTGGGCAGCTAAATCTGTCCATTCCGAACGTAACAGCGCTTGTTTCAGTTGCTCCCACACTCGAGGCAAATTCTCTTTGTTTTTTTGCGCTTGCTGACTGAGATTATTGATTTGGTAGATCAGGCCACGATAACTGCCAACATAGTCTCTCGGGTCACTGACTAGCGTCAAGATCCCCCGCTCTTGCAGTGGTACATCCAAATGCTTGACCACGCGGTCTAAATAAGGCGACATCTTGATGTTTTGCTGTGTATCAAAATTAACGGCATAGGACAGTGATAAGTGCTCTGTCGCTGAAAGCAAGACAGAATAAAAGGCAAATGGTTCTTTGACACTGCCTTCCACCACTGTGTCTCTAAGGTATTTCTCACCATTGAATAACTGATTGAAATGCTGACGTTCTTCATTCGTCAACAATGTTTTATTTTCCATTTTTCTTGGCAAAGCCGTTTCATTCAATCCCGGTGCAAATGTGATCTTCGCTTGTTTCGGACGCGCCAAATCAAGGCGGTTGATGTTGACTTGGTCGATCGCTGTTGGGATCTTTCCGAATGTGACATTTTCTAAGCCAGTCAATAAGACATCTTCAAAGAGCGCAAAATCAAAGGGCTCATCTCCATAGATCGTGGCATACTCATCCAGCAGATCCATTAAAGCTTGCCATGCTTGTTCATGATTGCGGGCTTGATCTAATTTTCCTTGTTGGATTGCCTGGTCTCGCCAATGCCTCAGCTGTTGCTCGACACCCGCATTCAGTAAAAAGCGATACAGCAGTTCTACGGCATCTCGATTTGTTCTAGCTGCTGTCAGCCAATCGAGTGTATCCACGACATCTTGCTTGAAAGCCCTGCGAAGCTGATTGGTGTACGCCGTCAAATCCACTTTGTCCACTGCTTCTTCTTCCGATTGTAAATACTCGATCAGTTCCCAATCTTCGTTTCTCGTCCAACTCGCTCCTTGGAAATCATGAGCCAGCGCTTTGTTCTCGGTAATATCCACCAACTTACGAAACTGGTCACGCCCAACAAGCCAATCTGCTTCGGAGCGATAGGCTGCCGGTAAGTAAAGTTCCGTTCTAAGCAACCGTAAAATATCATTTAAGCGAAAGCCATAGGATTGACAAGCAAAAAAAGCATTCAAAAACTCAACCAATGGATGTTGCGCCATCATCTGCTCTTCATCGATATAAAAAGGAATCTCAAACTCAGTAAAAATTTTAGGAATATACTGATGATAGACTTCTGGTTCGGCGATCAGTAATTGGATATCACGATACCGTAATGTTGGGTACCGTTTCTTATCACTCATCATCCCGCGGATCGACGCTGCGATTTGACGAATCTCTTCTTCGGGATTCCCAACTTTCCAGACAGCCAAGAAGTCTTTGACGGACGTCTGCTGATGATAATTGGCTTGTGATTGGGTCTGCCGCCAAAAAGTTTCTACTTCCTTGTATGCCTGCGGGATCGATCCCTCGTCTTCTTTGTCCACCTCTTGGTTGACGGAAAGTTTCTGATCTAAGTAAATGTTCACTTGATTGTCACGAGCAGAACTGATCAACTGATAATAGGTCCGTCCTGCTTCGTAAAATAAATTCAATGGCGTGGGCATCTCTTGTGGGTACCCGCGATCCAAAATAAGATCAATCACTACATGACTTCTCTTCATCAGTACTTGAATCAACTGTTGCTCTTGTGTTGAAAAAGCGGAGAAACCGCTGATAATAAATAAGGCGTGGGAAAGATCTGGCGCTTTGTTCAAAGAAACAGTGGTTGGCATTGCATGATCCACCGAGGAATCACCCAGCAAGGAACCTTCCAGAAAGCGTGTCAGTAAGGTGATCGGTTGTTCGACTTGCAAGGCACGCTCTAGAAGTTCTTGTTCAAATCGTTGAAAAATTATCGCTAATTCACTGTATTTTTTTTCTTCGTCTTGGGTTGCGCTTGGTGCAGCACCACCTGCTAATAAATCTTCGATCCCCAATCGACTTGTATGCATTTCTTGATAGAAAGCCAACAATTGTTGGATAAAACCCGCTTTGTTGATCTCACCACGGTATAAGACGAGTTCTTCTTCTAGTTCCAAAAGCAGCTTACGCATGATCATGGAGGCACCATTTTCAGTGATGGCATTTTGAGAAAGCAAGCCGGTTTGCTGCAGATAAAACCAAGCCAAACGGTGAAAACTATACACTTGCGCGCGAATAGAAGCAAAATCTTCTACGCGATCCTCTTTCAGTAATTGAAGGATCTCGCGCTCTCGTTCAAATTTGTTGTAGTTAGGTACCAGGAAAAATACTTCTTGATGGTCTTTTTCTAACCAGCTTTTTGCATTTTCTATCACTGCTTGATCATGACGACAACGGCCATCGCCAAGAATAAATCGTAAACTCATGAAAGGACTCCTTCTCTCCATCGTCTTTTAAAAAAATCCACTAAAAAATCAGCGACACGCTTTTTCGAATGCGTCTTTATTTTTAAGAGACTCTCCTTAAAAACAAAATAACAATCGCAGAATTTCATTCTTTGCCTACCATACCAAAATCGGCAATTGGCCAGAAAACAAATTTTACATCCCCCAAAATTGTTGATTCATCGATCAGACCTAATTGACGACTATCTTTGGAAATTCGACGGTTATCCCCTAACACTAAAATTTGACCTTCAGGAATGACTTCAACACCAAATAACCCCATATCAAAATCACTAGTCAACGGAAAGCCATCTGCGACAGCTGCTTTGAATTCATCCAAGTAGGGTTCATCATATGCTTGTCCATTGATATAAAGGGTATCGTTTTGATAGGAAACCTGGTCGCCAGGTAATCCGATTACGCGTTTGATATAGTTTTTGCCTGCTTCATCCGGTGCTTCAAACGTTATGATATCGAAACGTTCGATCTCGGTATTTTTCAAAGCAATCACCCGCTCACCATCATGTAATGTGGGGTCCATCGAATCTCCTTTTACGATCACAGGGGTAAAGACATACTGTCTTAATAACAAGAGGAATAAAGTAAAGATCACGACAAATCCTACTGTTTTTAAAAGCTCTTTTACTTGTTGCACGCGTCCCTCACTCCTTGAATGTTTTAACTATATTTTCCAAGAATCGAACAAACATTCTTATTTTTCTATTCTACCATAAAATGAAAGGAGCAGGACATCTCCTCTCTGGTTCTTTATGAAAATTTGGGGAATCATTGGACTTGCGTATGAATTGTCATCTTATCTAATCCGTGCTACGGTTGAAATAGAACCCATTATTGAAAGGAAGTGCCAAAATGAACCAACAGTTACCACAAGTGCCCACGAAGTTATTGATTGACGGAAAATGGCTTGAAGGAACAAAAGAGTCGGTTTCGGTTACCAATCCTGCCACTAATGAAGAACTGGTAAAAGTCAGCCAAGGAGGCATCGATGAAACAAAACAAGCGATCGATGCCGCCGCGAAAGCCTTCACAGATTGGTCAAAACGTTCGCCTCGAGAACGAGCCGATTTGATGAACAAGATTGCTGATTTAATGGAACAAGAAAGCGACCGTTTGGCAAAAATTATGAGCATGGAACAAGGAAAACCATTAAAGGAGGCAGAGGCAGAAATCCAATCCAACGTAGACAATTTCCGTTGGAATGCCGCCGAAGCACAACGGGTCTACGGCGAAGTGATTCCAGCTCCTGCACACAATCATTGGCTGGTGCGAAAAGAAGCCATCGGTGTTGTTGGTGCGATCACGCCTTGGAACTTTCCTTCCAATATGATTGCTCGAAAAATCGCTCCTGCCATGGCAGTTGGCTGTACCCTTGTTATGAAACCATCTAAAGAAACACCCCTATCAGCATTGGCTTTAGGTGAACTTTTTCAACAAGCGGGCCTTCCTGACGGAGTCGTCAATATCGTCTTAGGGGATTCTTCTGAAATCGGGAAAGAATTGACTGAGAACAAACAAGTCAAAAAAATCACCTTTACCGGCTCCACGAAAGTTGGGATGAAATTATACGAACAAGCTGCACCAACTCTGAAAAAAGTTTCATTGGAGTTAGGCGGCCATGCCCCGTTTCTTGTTTTTGCTGATGCTGATTTAGATTTAGCTGCTGAAAAATTAATTGCAGCAAAATTCCGCAACAACGGTCAGGTCTGTACATCCCCCAATCGAATTTTTGTCGAAGAATCCATCAAAGAAGCCTTTACTAAAAAGCTATTAGGGCAAATGGAAGCCGTAACTGTTGGTAATGGTTTAGAGAACCCCACCGTTGGTCCTTTGATCAATCAAGCAAGCGTTAAAAAAATCATCGACCAGCTGGAAGACGCGGTAAATAAAGGGGCTAAAGTCTTATTCGGTGGGAAGAAGCTTACTGAAGGTGAATACGAAAAAGGCAACTTCTTTGCACCAACGGTCATCGACGGCATCACTCCTGACATGACTATTTACTATGAAGAAACCTTTGGACCCGTGATTCCATTGATCTCATTTACGGATCGACAAGCAGTCATCGCTGCGGCAAATGATACGGAATTTGGATTAGCCTCTTACTTCTTTTCAACGAATCTGCAAACAATCTCGGATGTAGCCCAAAACCTCCAATATGGGATGGTTGGGGTCAATGACATTGCGATCTCAAACCCGGCGGCTCCCTTCGGCGGCGTCAAACATTCCGGTTTTGGTCGTGAAAACGGCAAATATGGTCCTGAAGAATACGTGACTGTCAAATTTATCGCCATTGATGCCCAGTAAGAAAAAAAGTCAGGCGCGTTTGCCTGACTTTTTTCTTACAAAGCATTTTGTTTTACTAACATTAAGTAAGAATGTATACTTCATTCTATGACAATAGAAAAGGTGGAATACTATGACAAAATTTCTTGATACGATCAAACAGCGCCGTTCAATCTATGGATTAGGCAAAGATGTTTCACTCTCAGATACAGAAATCGAAGCCATCGTGAAAGAAGCAGTAAAAAACAGCCCAACTGCTTTTAACGCACAATCGCCACGTGCCGTGATTTTATTTGGCGATGCCCACGAAAAATTATGGACGTTAACGGAGGTTGCTTTAGAACCATTGACACCACCGGAGGCGTTTGAAGCAACGAAACAAAAACTTGCTGGCTTTAAAGCAGGTTATGGGACCGTTCTATTCTTTATTCACACAGATACCGTTAAGAACTTGCAAGACCAATTTGCCCTTTATGCAGATAACTTCCCGGTCTGGGCAGAACAATCGAATGGGATTGCCCAAGCGAATGTTTGGGTAGCTTTAGAAGAAGCCGGATTAGGCGCCAACTTACAACATTATAATCCAGTAATTGATGATGCTGTTGTAGCTGAATGGTCAATTCCTGAAAATTGGCAGCTGCGGGCCCAATTAGTTTTTGGTTCAAAACAAAGCGAACCAAATGAAAAAGAATTTTTAAATGATGACGAACGTTTCCGCGTTTTCCATTAAAAACGATTCCCGATTTTAAAAAAAAGACCCTTGATTACGGCCACATACGGCAGCAATCAAGGGTCTTTTAGTCATTTTTTCCTTGATCATGATCGACCAGAATATCGATCGGTGTTCCTTCATTCAAGTGCTCCGACAAAAAAACCACCAATTCAGCTAACGGTTGTTTGAATTTCATTAATGGTCCCCGCATCCCTTTTCGAAAATAGTTCATCTTGATGGGCTGCCCTTCCTTTTCTTGAAATAATACGACCCGATCAATGTCTTGGTACAGTACCCCTTTAATACTCATTGGATGGACAATAATTCGATCTAGGGCTAACCCGCGGCTGTCTAGCACAAAGCTTAAAAAGACAAAACCTGAAACGATTCCTCGCACCTGATTATCCAATTGGTCATCCATCATCAACATGGATAGGATAATCATTACTGAAAAGATCGTAATAGCGATTTTGCTTAGTTTGCGCTCAACAGCAATAAAGTGAATCTCTTTGCGTACCACCAATAAATAGAGGTACAAAACGATCGTAAAGGCACACATCAATAGCGTTAACCCACTCATAAAACTCTCCGTTCTGTTTTCTTTTCCCTATTTTACCAAAAAATGATCTGTTACAAAAGGCTTAGTCTATTTCCTAGGTTTTTTGATATCTATTTTCACCAGAATTCGGTACAATAAGAAAAAAAGGAGGAATTATCATGAATGCATTTTTTGATAAATTACAACGCTATGACTTGCTTCGTGCCGTCGTATATATCGTCTTCGGCTTCATTATCTTGATTGCACCACGATCTGTTTTCAACACGATCGTTTATCTCGTTGCCGGATACATCGCATGTCTAGGGATTATCAGCTTGTATACGAGCTACAAAGAAAAACAAAAGGGCTATCGCAATGTGCAATCCGTCTCTGGTATCTTACTGTTGATTGCGGCAGCTGCGATTTTAGTTTTTGCCAAAGGATTACTTGCCATCGTGCCATTTTTCTTAGGAATCATGATCACCATCAGCGGTTGCACCCGATTGATGGCAAGCTTTAACCAAAAACGCATTGGCTTACCTTATATCACTAGCTTGATCATCAGTCTATTGATCATTGCTGCAGGGATCATCCTAGTATTGAATCCCTTCGCCACTTGGTTGTTATTCTTCCAAATTTTTGGCGGGATCTTGATTTTCATGGGTGCCTCCGATGCGGTCAACCATTTTCAACGAAAAAGAGCCTAATAAATGAGAATGTTTTAAAATTTCCTACGAATCTAACATCTACATGTAGACTTTTCCCGCTATTCCTTTTAAAATAGGAGATATCAAACAGTCAGTCCATTGACACGCGGGAGGTGCGACATGAAGAAAATCAAGCAAGAAGCAAAACATCCAAACGATGTACCGGTAATTTTTTTGACCGATGCAACTGGCAAAGTCGTACGAAAAATCTCGATCAATGAGTGGCGTGCGTTAAAAGCGAATCCAGAACAAATCGAAGAACTCGATATCAAATTGTATCGTGAAGCGATCAGTTTCTATCTTCAAGAAGACTATGCGAAAGCAAAAGATCTCTTGCACTTCTTGATCAATAAAACGGACTATAGTCATTACGAATATGTTGAACGATTAGCCAATATCTATCGCATCGAAAATCGTCCTGCTAAAGAAAAAGTCCTATTGCTGACTGCTTATCATGCAATCAAACCGTTAGAATCCTCTGAAGGAATTCTAAGAAGGATCGAAAATCGATTACAAAAAATCGATGCCTTTGATTTTCCAACTTCGACACAATTCAGTCATTAAAAAAGCAGCTATCTTTCGATAGCCGCTTTTTTTATGCTTCTGGCAGTTTACGCAAAAGACGTAACCCGTTAAACAATACGATCAATGTACTGCCTTCATGGGCAAATACCCCCAACCCAATGTTCATCATGCCGAATAGATTCAAGCCGACTAATAACGCGACGATAAACATGGAGAAAAAAATATTTTGCCAAATGATCCGATCCATCTTCTTCGCTAAGCGATAGGCATATGCAAAACGCGAAAGATCATTCTTCATGATCACTGCGTCTCCTACTTCAATCGCAACATCTGACCCTTCCCCCATCGCAAAGCCGATGTCTGCTTGAACAAGTGCAGGGGCATCATTGATACCATCACCCACCATGGCGGTTTGTCCGTATGCTTCTTGGAGTGCTCGTACCGCTTCCGCTTTGTTCTCAGGCAAAACATTGGCAGCCACTTGGTCAACCTTTAAGCGCTGACCGATTGCTTCACCAGCAGAAGCACTGTCTCCGGTAATCATAACAGTATGGATACCTTCATTTTTCAAATAATGAATCACAGAAGCTGCCTGTTCGTTCGGCTCATCCATCAATGCGATGATCGCCGTAACCTCTTCGTTGATGGAAAACACGACCATTGTTTTTCCTTGCGCTTCCAATTGACGGTACTGTTGCTCCATCAAACCTGTTAACTGGGTGTTTTCGGTTCTTTTTCCTAATCGATAGGTTTTTGTTCCTGCGACGGCACCTAAACCGGAACCAATCTCGTTTGTGACAGTCAACTGTTCGATTTCTCGTATTTTCTCTGTCTTCTCGAAATAAGTAACGATCGCATCTGCTAATGGGTGGTTGGCTTGCTTTTCCATCGAAACGATGACCGCTGCTGCCTCTGCTCGATCGATCGTATCAGCGAAAACGGCTTCCGTGACTGTAGGTTTTCCGACGGTCAAAGTTCCCGTTTTGTCAAAAGCCACCGCTTTGATCTGAGCGAAATTGGTCAAGTAATTGCTCCCTTTAAAAAGAATCCCTTTTTTCGCTAGATTCGAGATCGCCGATAAACTAGCAGGGACGGCGCTTGCCGCTAAAGCACAAGGAGAAGCCGCAATCATCATTACGATCCCACGATAAAAACTTGTATACCAATCCCAACCAAAGAGAAACGGTGCAGTCAAAATGAACAAAGGAACTGCAATGAAAACAACTGTTACATAGATTGGTTCGATTTTTTTGATTCGTGTTTCGGTCGGTGATTGATTTGATTGCGCCGCTTCCACCACTGAAAGAATTTTTGCGAAGACTGTTTCAGAGCTGTCTTTCGTGACTTCCATCAAAAATGTGCCGTTTCCATTAATCGTACTCCCATAGACTTCGTCTCCTGTAGTCTTTTCTCGAGGAATACTTTCCCCATTGATCGAAGCTTCATTGATGGCACTCGTTCCAGAAAGGATTACGCCATCTGTTGCTAACTGATCACCAGGTAGCACTTGCAAAATATCTCCTTTTTTTATCTCAGAAGCGGCAATTTTTTTGGTTTTCCCATCCGGACCCATCAAACGGGCTTCCGTGGGATTCAATTTGAGAAGATTGGTGATTTCTCTTCGACTTTGTCCCTCGGCGTATTCTTCTAAGAAGTGAGCGCCTGCAAAAATCAAAATCAACAAAGCTGCTTCATTAAAATTTCCTATGACCATGGAACCAATCGCTGCCAACAACATCAAAAGATGTACATTCGGTGTGAATCGCCGATTGGCTCTGGTACTCTTTATGGTATCCTCGATTCCTTCCCACGAAATGTGATAACCTGCTAATAAAACCGCAGCAAAATAAAACCCATCTTTCACCCATTGGTTCGGAACAAAAAGTGCCAGTATAAAGAGCAGTAAGCCTACAAAATAAATGTTACGTGGGAGAGTCCCATGATCGTGAGTATGAGAATGCCCCTCCGTTTTTGTGTGATCATGTTGACAAGTATGTTCAGCCATCAGTAAAACCTCCTCTAGTCCATCTATCATATGAACGATCAATCATATTTATAGACTTATTATATATGAATAAACAATCATATGTCAACCGAAAGAAGTTTTTCTTGTGAAATGTAAGCGTTTTGGGTTTTGTGATTCCTTATGGCATGCTAGAATAAACTTAGGAGAGAAAGGAGTGTTGGTTATGAGAACATTTACTGGCGGTATTTCACTAAGTCCCCCATTAAAAATGTTAAAAGAAAAATTAATGATCGAACAAGATGAAATTCTTACCTTTTCACCCACGATGGTCTTTATCCCTTTAGCACAACATATTGGTGCTCCGGTGGAACCGATTGTTTCCGTTGGTGATTACGTCAAGCAAGGGCAAGTGATCGCTGAGTCTGATGCGTTTGTATCTGCCAAAATTCATGCATCTGTTTCGGGTAAAATCGTCGACATGGTCGATTGGCCGAATCAAAACAATGAAGAAGGAAAAACCATCATCATTGAAAATGATTATGCTTATCAAAATGATTTTTTGTCAGCCCCCTTCGACTGGCAATCTGCTGCTAACGAAACCATCCTCAACAAAATCCGTCAAGGCGGCGTCGCCGGCAAAGGCGGTGCAACGTTTCCCACCCATGTCAAATTCAGTATTGATGAAACCCAAAAAATCCATACTTTGATCTTAAATGGTTCTGAATGTGAGCCGTTCTTACGCAGTGATGCTTTCTTAATGCAAAAAGAAGCCCAGAAAATCATTCACGGTGCAAAGATCGCCCAAAAGTTACTGGATGGTCCAAAAATCATAATAGGCATCGAAGATGACAAACCAAGAGCCATTTCAGCCATGCAAGCCGCAAGTGCAGAGGATGACACGATAGAAGTCGTTACTGTCCCAACTGTTTATCCAACCGGTGGTGAAAAGCAGTTAGTAGAGTTATTGACCGATCAAGAGGTGCCGTTAGGTGGTTTGACTGCCGATATCGGTATCGTCTTGATCAATGTTGCCACCAGCTTTGCCATCGCCGAAGCGGTCTGTTATGACAAACCGTTGATTGAACGCTATACAACCGTTACCGGCGATGTTCAAAATCCCTGCATCGTCAAAAATCCGTTAGGAACACTCGCAGGAGAATTGATCGACTTTGCCGGCGGCTTTCAAGGAGCCCCCAGCAAATTGATTCTTGGTGGACCAATGATGGGAAAATCCGTCAAAACCTTGAAAGTTCCGGTCACCAAAGGCAGCAACGGCATCGTTGTTTTTAATGAAGAAACCGATTGGCTCTATGCCGAAAATCCCTGTATTCGCTGCAACAAATGTGTCGAAGCTTGTCCAATGCGCCTCATGCCAATGGAGATCGATCAGTTTTATCGAGCGGGGGATTATCAAAAGTGTGAAGAATTATTGGCAGAAGCATGTATCAATTGTGGTGCCTGTACCTTCGTCTGCCCAGCTAAACGTTCCTTAGCTGCCAATATCACTGCCGCAAAAGGCAAAGTTGCCCAGTTGCAAAAGGAGGCGAAGGAAAGTGCCTGATTATTACAAGGATTCCGATAGCGAACGTCTCTTTCAGCAAAGGAAAAATCAAGAAACACCCCCAAGCCCCCATATTCGCAGCAATGACGAGACCATTAAAATCATGGGGTGTGTGGTATTAGCCTTGCTGCCAGCAGTTTTATTCTCTGGCTACCTTTTTGGATTGAAAGTTTATGGCTTGTTTTTCATTGCACTAGCCACGGCGTTTGCTGCCGACGGACTTTGGTCCTATCTTGTCAAACGGCCGTTTCGCTTCGATTTAAGCATCGTCGTGACGGCCTTGCTTTTAACGATGAACCTCCCACCAACCGCACCTTGGTATTTTCCCGTGATTGGGGTGGCGTTTGCCGTAATCATCGTCAAAGAATTTTTTGGCGGTATTGGTTATAATTTTCTAAATCCAGCCCTCGGCGGTCGAGCCCTGTTGATTGGCTTGTTTTATAACCAAATGTTTCTAATCAGTTGGCCTGATCCACCTTTTGGCAGCATCGCACCTGATGTCGTTTCGCAGGCTACAGCGAACGATGTTGTTTCTGGTGCCACACCATTAGCTGTCATGAAAGCAGGAGAAACGTTGAGTGGCTCTGAACTAGTGGATGCCTTTTTAGGATTTACCGGAGGACGAATCGGTGAAACCAGTGCCTTACTTTTACTGTTGGGTGGGATTTTTCTCGTTTACAAGAAAATCATCTCCCCTCGTATCCCACTGATTATCTTTGCGACGATCGGGCTCTTTGCTTTTATCCTTGGTCCAGAAGGACTTTTTACTGGCAGTTGGCAAACGGTCATCGGTCATATCATCAGTGGTGGTGCCATGTTGGGTGCGATTTATATGGCGACTGATTATTCTTCGACACCAGGAACAAAAGCAGGAGAAAATCTTTTTGCCTTAGGCGTTGGCCTCCTCGTTGTGCTCTTCCGTTTCTTTGGTTTTACAAATGAAGGCATGAGCTATGCCATCTTGATCATGAATTGTTTCACCCCACTTATTGATCGCTTCTTACGCCTTCGCATATTAGGGGAAGGAAAAAAGACCCCGTTCAACCTTAAAATCATGAGCTAAATCGTAAAAAAGGAGGGTTCCTTATGATGATCGCCAATCGGCTAGTGGTCTTTCTAGTCATTCTACTCACAAATTACGCCTGTCAAAATTTGGCACCAACCGTCAAAGAGAAAAAACCGAACGTGACGACACGGGTGGTTTTCCTCTCAGGGATCATTGCGGTCGCTTACTTGTTCAGTGGGTTAAGCTTTTATCTTTTACTTCAAAATCGTTTCGTCTATGGCAATCAAGTGGTCACCAACTTGGTAAGTGCTGCCATCATCGCCTTGATTGCGGGGGGCTTGTGTTTACTGATCGTTCCTGCAAAAAAACGTTTCTTGACGAATGATCTAAAAAAGACGACCCTAGTCAGTGTCTTCTTGCTGACGATCGCCACCGTGACCCAATTTCCCTATACCGATTATTTAACCAATTTATTTGTTGCTGTAGGCATGTATTTCCTCTTTTCTTGTGCTTTGTCAGGGGTTCATACACGGAATCAAATTGCCACGATTCCGCCAATTCTAAAAGGTTTACCACTGGATATCGTAACACTTTTTCTATTCTATCTAAGCTTTTCCTTTCTCAATGGTGTCTTCTTCAATTATTTATTCTAAACAAAAAGCAAGTCCCGCTTTGGCAGCGGAACTTGCTTATTTTTTGCGGAATAACTCTCTGAAGGAACCGATCAAAAAACCAGTCGAAAAAGCATTTTGTGCTTTTTGCTCTTTTTCAGCAGCGATTTTTTGTCGGGTTCGCAGCCCCTTATTGGCATTTTTGGACTTCTTCCCTTCACGGAGTTCTTTCGAAGCCTTTTGAAACTCATTTGAGAAACGATTATACCCAACCATGTCGTTTCCCTCCTTTCTTTGTGCTTGACCTATAATAACGAGGATTTATTATAGGAATTGCCTTTCTGATGCAAATCAGGTAACATAACAGACAGAAAGATGATTTATCCCAGGTTTATCAGAAAGGAAGATCCCATGAACGAAACCCACACTGGATTGTTAGTCAATAGCCGCGTTTTTCAAGAAACGCCAATGATGCTGACAGGTATCCAACTTTTAGAAGACCACAAAATCGTAAATTGCATTATTAAGGATCGCTACTTAGCCAGCTATGTCTTACGCCTTCCATTAAATAAATACCAATTAGAAGTTGAAGGAAAATGGAACAAGCGGGAACAGTTAGTGATCAAACATATGAAGATCAAGAATATCGATGAATTTATTAAAATCGTCGGTACGCCAGAATAACAGGACTCACGAAAAGCAAGTGCAGACAACTGCCCTTGCTTTTTTTCTGAAAAAATCCAGCTGATTTTTCCCGCGTGTTCCTCCGATGTTTATCGCGACATTCTGGTAAACCGATCGATCAAGGCTTTTTGCTCCTCTTTGATACCGATCGCCAACGGTTTGATCATTAATTTGACAGTGGACGAAGGTGTCTGAATCTGAACTTTTTTATTTACCACACCGCCTAGTTGTAATTTTGTGATCTCATGGATCATAATTGTCTGCATCCCTTTTTCATGAAATTGCAGATCTAACTGAATCAAGTGGATTTTTTCTTCTTCAACCACCACGATAAAATACTTTGGTGTTGGCAGGGCAATCATTTTGGCTTCCTCGGCATAACCAGCCAGTTTTCCATGGAACTTCGCACGGTAGCTTTCTAAATCATCTTTTTTCACGATCCATTTCATCAAAAGCCACATCCTTCCTTAGCTACCTTAAGGATACCTGCAGAAAACGCTTTTGCACAACAATATGCCTGCTTGTTTCCTCACATAGCCCCATTCAACACGTTTGATTATCAAAGACTTTTCCTCTAGACATAGACGTTTTTGTCACCACGACTGCTGAGTCAAGCAAAAAGGGCTCTTTGTCAATAAGGACTGATGAGTTGTGCAAAATCAAATCTGGGTCAGAATGAACCGCATTCTGGCTCAGATTTTTTGTTATCTTACATTGATTAATTGATTGATCAAAAAGATTCTAATTCTCATGTTCTCGAATGATTTAAATCCGTAGGATACTCGTTTCATTGTCTTTATGTGGGTATTCTTCGCTTCTATTTTTCCATTGGAATAAGGATAGATCATTGCGTTGGTGATGCCTTCTTCATAGGTCAGAAGGTTTTGAAGCTTCTCCCGAAAGCCGTCATCTAACGTTTCGGGAAGTTCTGCCAATATGCAGAAAAATAAGTCAGGGTCTTTGTCTCGAAAGGCTTCAACTAATTCATGAAAAAAGGGATACGCCTCCTTCAGGGGCGTAGAAAACTCAAGCAATCGATCAATCATCATTGCTTCAGTAAGAAATGGGTATTTTGGTGCTCGGAAACTTTTCCATGTTTTGTATTCATAATGGTTGATGTTTGCACGATTTTTTAGCAAAAAGCGCCAGTTCTTTTTCAGTTTTTCTGCCTGGCTTTTCTGTCCTACTTTACGAAGTTCATTCATTTCACGGATACGCAACTCATTGAACGCTTGATTCATGTGTTTGACAATATGAAACCGATCAATCACTATTTTCGCATTTGGCAGAACACGTTTGGTGAGCTGGAAGTAGGCAGCGTTCATGTCTGTAACCAAGAATTCTACTTCTTCTGGATTGGTACAACCTAAGAAATAGCTTGTTAATCGAGGTAATTTACGCGTAGGCAAAACATCTATTAATTTTCCTGTTTCGCCATCTGCGCAAATAAAGCTCATTTTATCTTCTATGGAAGCATGCGAACGAAATTCATCAACCATCAATACTCTGGGGAGAATCTTCTTAGATTGCTTTGGTAAATAGCTTTTAAACTCTTTCAATGTACGAATAACGGTGGTCAAAGATACCTGACAGCTTTTCGCAATAAAAGATAAAGATACTTTTTCAGTCAGTAAAGAAGCAATTTTATATCTAACATGATTTGCGATTGAATGTCTGGGTTGGACAAAATAACTTTGAGCAGTCCAATGGGTTCGGCAGTTTTTACAGGTATAGCGCTGTTTTTTTAGGCGCATAACCAAAGGCATATGATTGTATTGTTCAAAACGGACAATCGTTTCCTTCTTCCCATTTTTCACTATAATTGCTTTCCCGTTTCCATCTACCACAGTAGAACCACAACTTCTACAAGCACGAGGAGCAGGCGAGAGAACAGCATCGACGACCAACGTCTTTTTCTTCTGAAGGGTCTCGTAAGAGACCTCTATAATCATCAAATCTTTCTCTATTATTCTCAGCATTTTTTTGATAGAATCATTCATATAGCATATCGTCCTCTCAGTTGTTTATTTTGTGGTGATTTAATCATACTAGAGAACGATATGTTTTTTAATACCTAAAATGAAAATGGGACTGAAGAATCAATTCTGATTCATCAGTCCCATAAATTATAGAGCCGCAAAAAGACAGCGAGGCGCTTAGTGCCCTTCGCTGTCTTTATTTGGATAGTAGTGTTGGAAAAGTCGCAGAAAAATCGGTGCCAGCATCAAATAAAAGATGCCATTCCCCGCTGCATGCAACGCATCAAAGCTCACTCCTTGAAAATAGTAAGCCCCAAAGCTAGGAAACCCATAAAGCTTGACACTGATCCAAGATATCACAAAGCCATACGCAAAACCTGCAAATACACTATAAATGACTTGTAAATACAACTTTTTCATAAACAGTTTGCTTTTTGATAATAGATACATTCCAAAAATTACGACGGCATAGCTAATCAATTGGGCAATCGTCCATACCCCCATTCCCATGTAAAAATTGGTAATCAGCATCGAGAGCAGACAAACGATCAATCCACGACTAAGACCTAAATGGATGGTTACTAATAAAAAGATCACCGTCATTGGTTGAACATTGGGTAAAGGTTGAAAAAGTGTCCTGCCGACGACGGCTGCTGCTACAAGCAACCCTAAATAAGCAATTTCTTTTCCAGCAAATACAAGTGGTTTATTCGAATTTTTCATAGGTGAAAACCACTTTATCGTTGTTTCCTAAAAAGGTATCATCTGCCCCAGTCGTAATCATTTCATCATTGATCGTATATGTCCAATAATAGCCAGCTTTTTCATCTTGGGCTAAACCGTCGATGCTGGTGATCATCCCTTGATTTTCTTCCAAGTCAAAGTTCTCTTTCATGATAGTCATCAAAGAAACCCCTTCTTTAAAAGTGACCGTTTTGGTTTCGATCTCCTGGTCTTGCTCTTCACTTTTATTATTGAAGCTGATTTGGGCAGTGCGCTCTTCGGCATTTTGTTGGACTGACGAAGAGTCACTAGAGGAGTTACCCGCATCCATCGATGGTTTGGCACATCCGGCAAAAACCAGACTTAGTAAAAAAATATAACTAAAAATTACTGTTTTCTTCATAATAATGGCTCCTTTGATTTTTTTTACAACACCTTATTGTACTAAAAATAAATAAAAAAGGCGAAATTTTTTTGTTCCCCTCTATAGAAAGCATTGTAAATCCATGTGACTATGGGTATACTAGCTTCAATCATTCGTAAGAAGAAATGAAGGAGTGTTGGAAAGATGGATAGAAAAAAAGCGTCCTGTACCACTTTACTAGTAGGAAAAAAAGCATCGATTGACGGCTCGACCATGATTGCCCGTAATGAAGATTCAGGGAGCGGTTCGGAACCGCAAAAATTCGTCGTCATCACTCCAGAACAGCAAGGAAATGAATTTTACGCCGTTTTAAGCGGCTGTCGAATCCGTTTACCTAAGGATCCCTTACGTTATACTTCGACACCTGAAGCAGATGAATCCCAAGGAGTCTGGGCAGCTTCAGGAATCAATGAAGTAAATATCGCCATGACTGCGACAGAAACGATTACGACCAATTCACGCGTTTTGGCCATTGATCCATATGTGGAAGATGGTATCGGGGAAGCTGATTTCGTCAGCATTGTACTGCCTTACATTCATTCCGCTAAAGAAGGTGTTCTTCGCCTAGGGGAACTCTTAGAAACCTATGGGACCTACGAAGCCAACGGGATCGCGTTTTCTGATGCCGAGGAAATTTGGTATATGGAAACCATCGGTGGACATCACTGGGCAGCTGTTCGCATACCAGATGATGCCTATGTCGTGGCACCCAATCGCTTAAACATTGATCACTTCGATTTCGCCTCAGAAATGACGTTGTGTTCGCAGGATCTCGAACAGTTGATTGAAGACTATCAATTAAATCCTGATTTTGAAGGCATTAATCTACGCCATATTTTTGGCAGCTCCTCAGAAAAAGATACCCGTTACAACAACCCGCGGGCATGGTACATTCAAAAACACTTTAGCGGAACAGTTGCTGAACCGATCGATCAAGAGCTCCCGTTTGTATGCTACCCAAAACAAAAGCTATCCGTGGAAGATGTAAAATGGGCATTGAGCTCCCACTTCCAAAATACGCCTTTTGACCCTTACGGTACAGGGACCGAGACACAAAAAACACAATTTCGATCGATTGCTCTTAATCGCAACCAGCAAGTCCATATTTTGCAGATCCGCAACCACGTGCCTGCAGCAATCGCTGGCATTCATTGGCTCGCCTTTGGCCCCAATACCTTCAACGGCGTTGTGCCCTTTTATGCAGCTATCACTAAGACCCCACTTGGCTATTGTGATACGACAAAGACCTACGATCCAACAAATAGCTATTGGTTAGGACGCACCTTGGCGTTGATTGGGGACAGCGACTACGATCGCTATAGTGATCTTGCCAACCGTTTTGAAATGGAAACGATGGCGGCTTGTCGCCGCATCCAACAAGAAACTGATCGTAAAGCTTCCGCTGAAAAGGAGCCTACTCGTCTGCTTGAAGAAGCCAACGCTGAGATGGCCGAACTGTATTTAAAAAATGCAACAACGTTACTAGGAAAAATGGTGGAGTCTGGCAGTAATAAAATGGCCTTGCGTTTTTCTTTAGCCGATTAGTCAATCGTTGAAAATAAAAGGATTAACAAAAACTTTACATGGAATTGCAGCAATCTAAACATTGCTCTCCTATACTAAAGATACCAATTCGTTTTCTTTTTCCTTGCTGGTACAAATCAAGCAATTGATTTGTACTGGTCCCCCTATTGAAGACCAGTTGGGAAAAAACGTTGGGAGGAATGAGCATGACTGCAAGTATTTATCGGACTGTCACCAACGAAATTGTTAAAGGTGAAATCATCAAAAGCCAGAGTCAGCAAGATATGCTGATCATTCAAGACAAAAAAGGCTATTTCCATGTCGTTGAACCAATCCCCGCTACTACTACATCAACTCCCCACAGGACGAAAGACTAAAAAATCCACTGGCGATCAGAAAGAATACAGGATCTTTCTGATTGCTCAGTGGGTTCTTTTTTGTTATGTCAAACTCAATGTGAATCGGTTCAATCCATCAATGAGTTTTTCTCGCGAACAGCCAACGTTTAGGCGTAAAAAATTTCTCCCTTCATTCCCATAGATTTCCCCTGACATAATCGCGACTTTTCCCTTACGAATCATTCGTTGCTGCAATTCCACCATCGTTAAATCCAGTGCTGTACAATCAATCCACATAAGATACGTGGCTTCGCTTTTCGTGACCACGAGTTCTGGATGATATTCCTGTAAATAAGCAATCACATAAGCAATGTTATCATCCAGATAGTCATTGAGCTGATCCACCCACTTACTTTCATTATCGTAGGCAGCAATCGTTGCGGTCATGCCAAAAATACTGGTGGAGCTCAACCCATCGGCTTCTTTTAACTGAGTTAAGAAGCGATCACGCAATTTGGAGTCAGGAATGATTCCATAAGAATAAATCAACCCTGGGAAATTAAACGTTTTGCTACCCGAAGTAACAAGGGCTACTTTTTTTTGCAACAAATCAATGATTGGTTGATGCCTTTGTCCTTTTCTTACAATATCCATATGAATCTCATCAGAGATGATAAATACATCATGGGTTTTCGCCAATTCGATCATTCGTTGCAACTCATCTTTTTGCCAGACTCTCCCAGTTGGGTTATGAGGACTACATAAGAGAAGAACTTTGTTTTCAGGCTGTGCCATCAATCTTGTTAGCTCTTCAAAATCAATGCGATACGAGTTGGCATCATAGATGAGTGCATTAGGTACGATTTTTCTTTTGTTCTCTTTGATCATTTTATAAAACGCATCATACGCTGGCGTCTGAATAATAATCCCATCTCCTGGATTGCTGAGTAAGGTGACGAGTAGTTTGATGCTATACATGACGGAAGGACTGTAGACCAGCCAATCGCTGTCGATCCTACTTTTAAAGCGTTCAGAATACCATTTGCAGACCGCTTGCTTGAATTCATTATGATTCCAACGTGTATACCCAAATACCGGGTGCTGCATCCGCTTGATAAGTGCCGCTTCAACTGCAGCTGGCACCTTGAAATCCGTATCGGAAATCGTAAATGGCAACAAGTTTTTTTCACCAAAACGGTCTTCCACATAATCCCACTGGGTACAATGGGTTCCTTTACGATTGATTGGCTCATCAAAAAACATTTTCTTCACTCCTACTACTTGACAATTTTGCTAAAGAATCGCATCAAGTTGATTTCTGACTGTTGTTACTTTCGTTCCAATGATTACTTGAACGTTCGTATCATCTAAGTGAACGACCCCAAGCGCACCTAGTTTTTTTAGCCGTTCATCATCAACCAATGTACCATCGTTTAGAACGAGGCGTAGCCGTGTAATGCAATTGTCTAAAGAATCAATATTGCTTGCTCCCCCTAAAGCTGCCAAAATACCATGGGCATCGTAGCCACTCTTTCCAGAATAGGTCATTTCCTCTTCCAACTCATTCGTTTGATCATTGTTCTCTTCTCTACCAGGTGTCTTCAAGTTCTTGCGAAGGATCACTGTTTTAAAAACAAAGTAATACAGGGCAAACCAGCAAGCTCCTACGATCAGAACGAGCCACCATTTTGTATATGCGCCTTGCATCACGCCAAAGATAAGAAAATCAAGCACGCCCCCATCGGTATTTCCAATCGTGACACCCAATAGACTCATTACCATAAATCCAGCACCTGTCATGATGACATGAAAAATCCATAATAAAGGGCTGATGAATAAGAATAAAAATTCGATTGGTTCAGTAATTCCTGTCACAAAAGTTGCAATGACGCCTGAAATCAACAAGCCTTTTATCTTTGAACGATTCTCAGGTTTTGCTGTCTGGTACATAGCTAATGCTGCTGCCGGTAAGCCAAACATAAAGGTTGGCATTTTCCCTTGAGACAAGAACGCCGTTGCACTTGGTGAGATGCTTAAACCGTTTTGTAATTCCGCATAAAAAATATTTAACGCCCCAAAGACTTGCTGACCATCGATCAGCTGACTTCCCCCTGCTTCGGTAAAGCGAATCATGGAAACCAAAATATGGTGTAACCCAAATGGCAGTAATAAGCGCTCACCTGAACCAAATAAGAACGGACCGAAAGGACCAGCTTGTTGGATCAAATGTCCGATTCCTGTGATGATCATAGCAAACAATGGCCAAATCATCGGAATGATCACCCCGACCACAGCTAAAGTAAGCGAGGTGATGATTGGAACAAACCGGGCTCCTGAAAAGAAGGCAAAACTATCTGGCAATTGAAAATGGTAGAAGCGCGTATGCAATTTATAAACGATCAATCCTGCGATAATACCACCTAGAACACCCATTGATAATGTTTGAATGCCAAAAACGATCTCTTGTCCTGCTTCTCGAAGTTGATCTGCAGTAGCTAATTGATTCGTTTCTTGTAAATAAAAATTGATGGATAAATGCATCACGACATAGCCCACAAAGCCTGAAAATGCCGCAACTCCCTTCTCTTTTCGTGCTAGACCTAAAGGAATCGCCATCGCAAACATGACGGGTAAGTAACTAAAGGCAAACCCACCGATCGTTGACATGAAACGAAAAACCACTTGAAGCCAAGAGGCACCTAAAAATGGGAAAACGTCGATCGTTGAAGAAGATGAAAATGAACTACCAATCCCTAAAAATAAACCCATGAATGCGAGTAAAGCGACTGGCAACATAAATGTTTTCCCAAGTCCTTGAAAAATTTCCATCCAGCTTGCTTTCTTTCCTTTTTGCATATCATTTCCTCCTAACACTTTTATCTCTTAAAATGTAAACGATATCAAGAAGGCTTACAATACAGTTACCAAAACAAGAATGACCATTCACAAAATGGAATGGTCATTCAGGATCAAGTCCTGGTTCGATTTGATTGGCGTATTGAATAATTAAAATATCCAGTAACGCTGCTAAAGAGATCCGTGGGCTCAAATCGACTTCATGATGATAAATCGTTGTCATTTCAACAGAAAAAGAGAAGGTGGCAAGCTTTTCCAACGTGCTTGTTGATTGACCAATACAGGCTAAAATCGGCACACCTCTTTGTTTCAACCGGTTAGCATAATTTAGCATCCCGATTGTTTCCCCACTATGACTAATAAAAATAGCCATATCTTTTTTTGATAGTTGATTAGCGATGGTTGTCAATTCATCCCAATCCGTTGAAGCGCCAACCGTTTTTCCTAAGAACCGCAACTTTCGACTCGCAGATAATGCAACCGGCGCACTTTGCCCTAAAGCAAAAAATTCGATTCGTTGTGCTTGCTGCAACATTTCCACAGCACGCTGAAAGTCAGCCTCTTCAATCATTGATAAGGATGTCGTCAGCTGGTCAATCATTTGCTTGATCAGTGGGGATAAGCCAAGAGAAGCTTGAGTAGATGATTTTCTTTCAAGAGTTTGATAATTCTTCAGTGAAAATTTGAATTCTTGAAAACCGGTAAAGCCAAGCTTTTTTGCCATTCTGCTGATCGTCGCTTGACTGGTGTACGTTTGGGAAGCTAACTCATCGGCCGTCATTTCTGAAACTTTCTCGGGCGCCCTTAAACAATAGTTAAGGACCGTTCTTTCTACTCGGTTCAGCTCTGGAATTTTGTATTGGATTCGTTTATATAAATGATTCATCACCTGCTTCTCCTCCCTACTATTGCTTCATTCTTCCGTCTCCACTATGCTTCATTTACTCATTATACCTTCCCTCAACAAAAGTACAAACTGATGATGAATGGCTTGAAATAAAAAAAGGACTCACCCTTTGAGGAGTGAGCCATCTTTGTTATTTTCTTTGCATCGGTCATCTGTAGACAGTCACTTCAGTAAACTCTTGCCCGTTGCCGTAATCATTTTCTTTCGTTTGACGCTTTCCATCAATTCGTTGTTTGCAACTGGCAAGTCCATTTTCGACATAGTTCACTGTATTTGCAACGATCCTTATTATAGTTGCTAGACCTTTCATCAAGGGATCATTTGATTCCATCCTCTATTCCCCCATTTCTATCACGCTTAAGCCGCTACTGGCTTTTTCTTATAACAAGTATAAAAGAAGTACCTTAAACGAAACTAAAAGAGAAGAACTTCGACAAAAAGAAAAGCAGACTAGTTTCTCTTTTTGGTAAAATATGGTAAATGTAATAGGAAAGGATGATCAGTCTCATGATAAAAACTTTAGTGGTAGCCAGCCATCCGGATTTCCACAATTCGCTTTCCCAACGATTCTTTAGTGAAAGTGCCAAGCTTCCTAACGTCACCATGCATTTCCTTGATGATCTTTCTGATTTTTCTCTCGCCAATGAACGGATGCTGTTGCAAACATGCGATCGTTTGATTCTACAATTCCCCCTATATTGGTACAGCGTTCCAGCAAAAATGAAAGCTTGGATCGATACGGTTTGGGAAAAATGTGCCCCTGCATTGGTGGGCAAGGAAATCAGTTTCGCCGTTTCTACCGGCGTTGCCGCCAAAGAATTTCAGCTAGGCGGCCGAGAAAATACGACCTTCAATGAAATTTTGCACCCACTGGTACTCATGGCAAAAAAACACCAAATGACGGTACTCCCCATCGTTGTCCTCGATCAACTGATGTATAAATCAGAACAAGAGAAACGAGCCTTTGTCATTGCCTATCAGCAACTTTTATTAATGCCGGCTCCCTTTACATTTGATCAAAAGCAACAATGGTTTAGCGAAAAGCTGGCGCGTTTGGTTTCTGAAAAACCGCAGCTTGCTCCTTTGCTATCCTTGTTGCAGGAAAACCATGAAACGTTGATCGAATTAGATGACGCTTTAACTGAATTGGAGGTGCTGTGATGGATCACGAATGGCTGAAGCCACTGATAGAGCAGTCAATAAAAGAAACAGCTGACTATCACGAAAAAGCATTTTTGCAAGAACTAGAGAAGTTGCTTCATCAGCAAGAAATTCGAATCGAATTGAAACAAGGAGAACTTGACGGAAAATTGTGGAATCCTAGTGAATGGTAAAATCTGCACTTGTATCCAAGAAAAAACTTTGTTCCACCTAGCTATAAAACATGCTGGGTGGGCCAAAGTTTTTTTGAATCGTTTCTTTTGCTTGTTAACTAGGATTCGCACATACTCTTTGTAGCAGCGATATAGGCTGCTTGCAAACGTTTCGTGATCGAACCCAATGTACCATTGCCAACTGATTTCCCATCTACTTTGACGATAGGCACAATTTCCCAGACAGAATTGGTCAAAAAACATTCTTGCGCGTTGTTTAGTGCCTCAACAGGGACAGGTTCTTCTCGATAAGGAATTTCTAATTGCTGACACAACTGTAGCACCTTCATTTTCGTGATACCTGGTAATACCAAGCGTCCATCCGGATGTGTATAGACGATACCATCAATGACAAACCAGAGATTTGATGCCGAAGCTTCCGTGAAACATCCATCTCGTTGCAGGAGTGCATCATCGAACCCCGCTTCGATCGCTTGATCTAGCGCTAACAGATTTCCTAACAAGCTCAATGATTTGATATCACAATGCAACCAACGCTCATCTGGAAGAACGGTCGCAGATAGCCCTGCATGCTGCATTTCCAGAGGTCGTTCAAAGGGGATCACA
The DNA here is from genome assembly GCF_002850555.1 of Enterococcus sp. CR-Ec1. Lineage (NCBI taxonomy): Bacteria > Bacillati > Bacillota > Bacilli > Lactobacillales > Enterococcaceae > Enterococcus > Enterococcus sp. CR-Ec1. Next base: position 1,694,381 of record NZ_CP025223.1, on the reverse strand, counting down.
TTTGCGGTCACGACTCCTTTGACTGCTCCAGCAGACGGAAACTCGTGATTGCGGGGAGAGGCGATTCCTCTGGTGATTTGAATATAGATCTCTCCTTCTGTGATTCCTTCGGTTTTAACCAGTAACTTAAGGTTTTCAGTTAATTGGGGAATTGTATAAGGCAACGTCAGTTTAATTTTTTGCGCACTACTTTCTAAGCGAGTCATATGCTCCCCTAACATAAAGCAGCGACCATTATAGATTCGAATCACTTCATAGATTCCGTCACCATACTGATAACCGCGATCTTCAATGTCAATTTTCACCGCTTCTCGATCAACGATTTGATCGTTCCATAAAACCTTCATTTCCTCACTCCTATCGTCCTTCTCGTTTCAATAAGTATAGCATTTGTCTTTAGGCCTTGCTACGTAGTGCTTAAAAACAAAAAAACCTGCTGATGGAGACCGCTCCAACAGCAAGGTAGAACATTTTCGTTATAATGAATCTTTATCAATTACAGATCGTTCTAATTTTCGTTCTTGAAAAAAACGCAACAATGTACCAGACATTGCCATCACGATCGAATACACTGGCAGTGCCACAATCATGCCTACAAATCCAAGCAAGTTGCCGGCAATCAATAATAAGAAAACCGCAATGATTGGATGGATATGCAATACTTTTTTCATCACTAATGGTGAAACAAGATATGATTCACCTAACTGAATGATCGTGATTCCGACAATCAGAAAAATAGCTGTTCGAATGTCTTGACTTAACGCAAATAAAAAGGCTGGTGCTGCTCCGATAAAGGGGCCGAAATAAGGAATAATGTCCAGAACGCCGCAAATTAATCCTAATAGTAAGGCATTTTGTAAGCCTAGCAAAGAAAAAATGAAATAGCTTGAAACCGCAACATAAGAACAAACCAGCAATTTTCCACCGATGTACGCTGACGCTGCTTGATGAAAATCACTACAAAGTTGTCGCATTAAGCCTTGATAGTTTTTCGGTGTCTTACTTGCCAAAAAATCAGGAACTTTCTCACCGTCTTTAAACATATACACTAATAACAGTGGGATCGTAAACAAGACGATCGCTGAATGAGAAACGATGGAGATCAAACTCGTCAGACTATTGGTTGCCCCGGTAATAAACTGTAAGGCAAAGTTGCTAGCTTGGGAAATATCAATCGAATCAATAAAAGGACCAAATAATTCTTCTAAATAAGAATGATCAATAGTATCGATCACCAAATTGATGATGATGGGAATTTGATTGATAAAACGCCCCATCTCATAGGCTAATGCTGGTCCAATCACCTGAACGATCAAATACGCTGCAAAAACGATCAGCAGCAATGTCGAATATAGCGCAATGCTTTTCTTTTTCGTTCTTTTTTTTACCCAATTAAAGAAAGGTAAAAAGATGTAAAAAATAAAAATTGAAATCAATACTGGTAAAAAGACACTAGAAAAGATGGCTTCCAGCGGTCGAAAGACAAACAGTATATTTGAATAGATCCAGACCGCGATCCCTAAGAGACAGACGATCACTAGACCTGCAAAAATTTTTGATTTTTTAAGAAACTCCAATAATAAATCCTCCTGATTCTAGAAAGTAATTCAACTTCTTTCAGTTTAGCATAATTTTAAAAACGAAGGATGATTTCAAGAAGAATTTTTCAAAAATCCATGTTTTTCATAGCAAACTTTCAATTAATTTAATTTTTTTCATCTCTACATCTCGAATCTAATCAATTTTGATGAGCTGAAAACGGCAACGGAATATGCAACCGTCTGACAAAGTAGACTGCTGAAGCAAACTGGAGCAACCCTAGCAAAAAGAAAATCACATGCAAGACATTCCATTCTTGTAATAAGATGACCTGCACGATGATCCAGACAACTAAACTCATGCCTAAAAGCATTACCCCGTGGTACCCTTTGTTAAGCCGCAAGAGGAAAACAACAATCAGATTACCCAAACCTAAGATAGCGAACAAAAACAAGCCGGGAATTAAGAAGGTCGTGAAGGGTGTTCCTTGCAGCATGGCCGCTTCCAAACCAGCAAATGTCTCCCCTTTGCTTAACGGCTCAATGCTTTTAAACGCCAATAGACTTCCTCCACAAGCGCCAACACCAATAAAGAGACACAAAAAAAGTAACGCAAAGCGCATCTTCATTTTTCTCCACTCCTTCTTAAAACCCAACGCAACTAAAAAAATATTCTCAGTGACACATCGATTTTCTTATTCCTTATTCGCTTTTTACTGAATAGATAAAAGCGGCAATTTGCTGCTCTTCCACAGAGGAAAAGCCACACGCCTCATAAAAATGACGCGTTTTTTCTGTGTTGTCCGTAATCAAAACCTTTTGCCGTATTGATGGATGATTCGCCAGCATTTTTTTGAGTAATCGCTGACCAATTTTTTGACCTTGAAACTCAGATGCTACTAATAGATCTTGAATATAAAGAATGGTTTGTCCATCGGTTATGCAACGGATAAGCCCCACTAGCTGCTCTTCAACATAGGCCGTGATCACCTCTGAGTGGGCTAACGCTTTTAAAAGACGCTCGGGATCTTTAGTATAGGCGCTCCAGCCAACTCCCTCATACAAAGCGAGTACTTGATTTGAATCAGATGGTAATTGGTCTTTAAAGACGATCTTCATACTTTTCCTCCTTGTAATAACTTAGCGACAGGGTGGAACAATAGAAATAGAGTTGACAGCTCTTTTCCAAACAAACTCTTGTTATTAAGCCGTAATGCATTGCTTGACTAAAGAGTATCCTGAGGAAAAGCGGCTGTCAACTCTAATTACGAAATACTTGAAGAACAAAATTGAACTGGTTCTGTTTCTAAGCCAGGACGTTAATCAATCAACAACTCATTTTTTAAACGTTGGCTCGTCGTCTGTTGCTCTTCAGGCGTTACTTCTTGATAGGAAATTCCATATTCTCCTCTGAAGCCATCGCCGGTGAACCCACTGCCAGCCATTTGGTAAGACTCGACAGTCCCTAATGCTGATTGATATTGGATAAATAATTGACTCATTTGCGAAAAAGTTAGATCGGTTTCGCCATTTTCTCCAATGATCGTTAGCAGATCCTGAATCCGCATCACGCTGGAAAGTGAAACTAACTCTTTTGCCAGAATCTCAGTCACTTCTCTCTGACGGCGCTGACGGCCATAGTCACCTTCTGGATCATCCTTTCGCATACGAGTATACTGAAGCGCCTCCCAGCCATCTAAATCGAGGATCCCCTCTGGGTAATCGATTTTCTCAGCAGTAAAAGCAAATTCATTTTCAACCGTGATGCCACCAATTGCATCAACAAGATCTGCCATCCCATCCATGTTTAAGGAGAAATAATGATGGATCGGTATATCAAGATATTGTTCGACGGTTTCAATCATCATCTTTGCCCCACCAAAAGAATGGGCATGATTGATTTTATCATGGTACCCTTGTCCCACGATTTCCACATAAGCATCTCTAGGAATACTCGTGAGGGTGGTTTTTCTTGTGGCAGGGTTCAACGTTGCTACCATAATGGTGTTGGCGCGAAAATCGGTTTTGCGACGAGAGTCATTGGCGATCCCTAACAAAAGAAGGCTTAGAGGCTCGGCATTTTCGATGACTTCCGCCTCTTCTCGTCCTTCGATTGGACGATGGATCGAGTGGGCAACATCCTCTACTTGAAAATACACCCTAACCGCATAGACAGTTCCTGCTGAGATAATTCCGGTCAGCAATATCAGGAAAATGATTATTAGTTTTTTTGCTGTACTCAATTTATCTCCCCCTAAGTACATATTTTTTGATTGAAAAGACGAAAGCATAGGTGATATAACTGATCCCACTTGCCAATAAAATACTTGCTAGCAAGTCGCTGGGATAGTGAACCCCAAATAGCAACCGACTCATCATAATCAGCAACAAATAGATCAATCCTAGAAATAGGGCCATGTTTTGGATAAAGTGACGCTTGCCTCTTTTGGCAGGAACTGTTTGCCCCAAGAAAAAGAGGAGAGAAATAATCAACGTGGTCGCTAATAATGTATGTCCACTCGGAAAACTTGCTGATGCCCGTTCCATACTGTCAGCAAAATCCGGTCTCGGTCGATCAACTACTTTCTTGATCACTTGACCAACACCACTGATCACAATCATATTCCCCATCAACCAAAGACTTTCTAACCGCTGCTTGCGCATAAATAAAAAACTTGCTAACAGGAAATGAACGAAAGCTATGGGAATGATCGTGGCCGTACTGGCAAGTGGGAGAAAAAGCGATTCCACAGCAGGTGTCCGCCATTGAGGCAACTGGGAAAAAAGGTTGTCGATGCTTTGGAACCAGCGTGGTTCTAATGCAACGAGGAAAAACAGCCATGCAAAACAGCTGCAGAGTATTCCGCCTATCACTCCTTTTTTTGCTGTTTTACTCATGTTAAGCCCCTACTTTCTTTTAATGTATACGACCTATTTTTGGCTTTTATCGGAAATTTGTCTAACCCAAAGATAATTCCCATAGCAATGCTGATCGCAATCAGAGAGGTTCCTCCTTGACTTAAGAATGGTAAGGGGATGCCGGTTAAAGGCAGCAAACCGATCGCCGCTCCGATGTTTTCAAAAATTTGAAAAACCAAACCAAACACATAGGTAATCGCAATATAGACCGATGCTTTGTTATTTGTTTTTAAAGCAGCAAAAATGATTTGATAGATCAGATAGAAATAAAGGAAGATGACTAAAGTACTTCCTAAAAAGCCATACGTTTCTCCAATGACTGTAAAGATCATATCTGACTCCCGAACCGGCACATACACCGTTGTATGGGTATCAGGTGCCCCCAATAAGCCGCCAGAACCAATCGCCCACATACTGCGGACTTGTTGGAAAGCGATGGAATCTTGGTACGCGAGTGGATCTGCCCAGGCTCTCACCCGATCCAATTGATATTGTGAAAAGTGAAGGCGAAACAACACACGATTGCCCCATTCCGTGAATACGAGTAGCAACAAAATAGCACCAAGAGCGGCAATCAAACCGATCACGACGGTCAGTATTTTCCAATGAACACCGGAAATGATGAATAAGGCACCTAACATCACGATAAACACCAAACTCGTTCCAAAGTCCCGCTGCATAAACATCAATAAAAATGTGGGTAAGCTGTATAGCAGGATCTTAGTAACATAGATCAAATCGGATTTGATTGTTCGTTCTGCTTTACGTTTCTCATAGACTAAAGTGAGATAGACCATAAAGAGCATAAAGGCCACTTTCATAAACTCAGAAGGCTGAATCGTAAACGCACCAAATCTGATCCACCGTTTGGTGTGCGTTTGTTCAAACATCGTTTGATCGTAAAACCAATGAAGAGAGGCCATCAAACCAAGTGATAGTAAGTACAAAAGACCAGAAAAGCGGAGGAGTAAATTCGTAGGAATCAAACTCGTTACAAAAAGAGCAATCGCCGAAAGGATACAAAAGAGGATCTGCCGAAAAACAATCCCTGAAGGATCATTGCCATCCATCACAGAAGCCTGATGTTGTACCCAGATACTTAACAAAAACAGCAGGAAAATCGGCAGCAATAAAGCATAGTTTGCTTCATGTCGTTTGAGGAACTTCATTAAGTATACCCTCCTCTCGTTCTAGTTTCAGGCATAAACTGAAGGCAAATGAAAGAATAAAGTAACTGGAGCCACCATAACTAATGAATGGCAAAGGTACCCCCGTCATCGGCATCAACCCTAAAATACTGGCAATATTGATACTTGTTTGTAATAACAGCAACGTGCTGGTTCCCAATAATATTAAGCCAATCTGAGGATTTGCGATTGCCGCTGATCGTATAAACAGACGTAAAATAATTACGAATAATAAAGCGATGACAAAAATGCCGAAAATCAACCCTAATTCCTCTACTAAAACGGAGAAAATAAAATCAGTCTCTGCTACTGGTAAAAAGCCTTTCTTGGTGATGCTATTTCCTAAACCAAGGCCCGTAAGACCACCATTGAACAAAGCATAGTAGGAATGGATCATTTGGAATCCTTGATTATATGGGTCGGAAAATGGATCTCCCACTAATCGAATTCGGTTATACACATGCATAAACATGTGGGGCAATAAATCATTGTTTCCTAAAAAGAGGATCAACATAGCAACCAAGAACAGACTGATTAATAACCCGCCAAACAAAAGAGCCGTGAGTTTAACGGGTACCTGAACCGTGGTAATCATGATAAAAGCCAAGAAAAGTAAAATCATCACGCCGGCTACTTTTGGTTGAATGAGGATCAACACACAGCACAAAAATAAAACGAAAAGCGGACGTTTCATTTCCTGCAAGGTAGTTTTTGCTGATTGAAAGTAATGAGCAAGGTATAAGACCATGCCCACATTCACGATCTCTGAGGGCTGAAATTGTATCCCTACAATCGAGACCCATCGTTGCGCTCCATTGACAGAAACACCGAAAAACGGCAAACGTGCCAATAGTAAAGTAAAGACGCCAAATGCCAACAGACCGATCGCTAAATATTTACTGAGCAGAATCTCACGCCGTGTTCGCTGAATAATGAAAAGGAGCACCCAGCTGAGTAACAGAAAGACAAGCTGACGCATAAATAAGCTTGCTGGCGGCTGATCTCTCGTTAATAAACGATAAGAACTTGCACTATAAATCATTAAAAGACCGATAAGGCTCAATAGCAAATAAGCTATGATCAGCAGCCAATCGATCTTCTTTTTTTCTATCATTGCTTCCACTCCTCTTGCCTTGGAGTAGGTGTTCAGACGGTACCAGTTATTATGCCCTTTGAGCTTAGTCATCCATCAAAGAGAAAAGCAAAAAAGTCTCACTTCTCTTAGGACGTCAGACTTTGCTAGCAATCTCATCGTCCGAGTTTTAGCACTATACAACGTAAAGAAAGTTGTTCCCTTTCTTAGCTATTTTATGAAAAGCCTTAATCCGACAATTCCTGTTTTACACATTGGCGTCTTTCGACGTTTCTGCGCAATAGCTTATGTTTGTATAGGAGCCTCACCTAACAAGGTTATATGTTATTTTCAATCCACTATGAATGGTACCCTTCCTCGTATAAAGATACAACCCATTCTTTGTTATTTTTATTTTTCTTTAACTTTTCTTAAAGAATTTAGATATTTCGAGTAATTTCCGACATTTAAAGAAAAATCAATGGAAATCATTCGACCATCATTGGATTCCCTTCAATCATACGCGTTATTAAAAAACGGTCATTTTCAAAAAAAGACAGCTCTTTTTCTAAAACTCGAAAAAGAGCTGCTTTCTTGATTTTATACTCCCGCTCTAAATATATCTGTGCCGATCAATCCAATGATCGTTTGGCCTGACGCTCTTGCGCTGCTTTTCGTAACTGCTTTTGCGCTTTTTTAGACCCACGTTCAATATCTCGGGTAAATTTACGTTGGGCAAAATCGGAAAATAATTGATCTAGATCATAGCCGGCTGGATAGAGTGCTTCTCGTTTGGTGAGCAGTTGCAATCGCCGAGCAGCAACAACGAAACATTGTTTCTCAATATAAATCTTCGCTTGTCCCTGTTCCAAGTATTCATAAAAGACTCCCCGTTTTTCATGCTCTGCTGAAAAGACCTGGTCTCCCTTTTGAAAAATGTGCTCAGACTTTGTTTCCTGAGGATCGGTTCGTTTTCTGGACGTCTCAAAAGGCTGCTTCTCAAAAGAATAAGATTTATTCTTTAAATAGTCCTTTGCCGTTTGCACGACCTCAGCAGGAATCGCCATTTTTTCGGCGATCCAAAACGCATTACTTTCACCGACCGCATTGGTCAACAAGCGGTATTTCGGCGTCAGGGTCTTGGCATCAAAAGCCATCGCCGCTGTTTCAAAATCTTGGTGATCAAGAGCAAACTGCTTGATTTCACCATAATGAGTCGTGGCGATCATTAACGCCCCCGATCGATAGATCGATTCCATAATGGCGATCGCTAAAGCTGCTCCTTCATTTGGTTCAGTCCCGCTGCCAATTTCATCTAACAAAACGATACTGTTCCGGCTGGCATTCGTCATGATCTGTGCAATATTCGACATGTGTCCAGAAAAGGTACTTAAAGAATTTTCTAGACTTTGCTGATCCCCGATATCCATCCAAAGACTTTTTAAAAACGGCACGCTGCTGTTGCCATTATGCGCTGGAAACAAGCCGTAATGTGCCATCGCACAAACGAGTCCGACGGTTTTTAAGACAACCGTCTTACCACCAGCATTCGGCCCTGTGATGACCATACATCGGTTCTCTTCTCCTAGTTTTAAAGATAGAGGAACAGCATTAGTGCCCAGTAAAGGATGCCGGACTTGATCAAGAAGCAAAACTTCTTCTTCAGTGATTGCTATCGGTTGACCATTGATTTCCCGACAATACTTTCCGCGAGCAAAAATAATATCTAGTACCACTAAAATATCAAGACAGGCAAATACTGCATTCATTTGTTCGGCGATTGCCCCGGTCAATTCTGATAAAACTTGGTATTGGGCGGCCGTTTCTTCCGCCTGTGCCAAAATCAATCGATCATTCAGACGGGCAGCTGCCTCTGGTTCAATAAAAACAGTCGCGCGTTTATTAGAACGTTCGATGATCGTCCCTTTAATTTGCTGTTGAAATTCGGCACGTACCGGCAGCGTATAACGGTCGTTCTTTTTGATCACACGGTTTTCTTGCAGATAGCGACTTTCTTTAAAAAACTTTGCAAAAACTTTTTTTAAATCGGCCTCATATTTCTCAATTGTGCCACGAATTTTCCGTAATTCTCGGCTGGAGTTACTATCTACCTGACCATTGCGAATTTTTTGGAAAATCATTTCGGCGATTTCAGAAAAGTCGGCCAACCCCTGAGCATAGTGATGCAATCTTGGGGCAATTGATTGATTTTTTTCAAACAATTGACGGATGATTCGAAAAGACCGTAAAAAGTCTCCGTATTCAATCAATTCCTGCGGCTCCAATACAAAGCCTTTTTCAATCTTCTCCGTATGATGTAAGACATGCTGAAGCCCCATGAAAGGGACTTGACGTCCGGCGTCTAATAGCGCCATCGCTTCAGTTGTCTCAGACACTCGTTTTTGGGCGGAATGGATCGTAGCTGCTGGTTTTTCATTGGCAAAACGTGCTTTACCATAATCGCTGATTATTTTTTTACTTACTTGTTCTTTAATTTGTTCAAATTCAGTTGCTTGAGGTATCTTCATGAGTGATCCTTTCTTGTGCCTGAGGATCCCGGTAACATCCCCGTCCAAAAAAGTGTACAAAAAAAGCGATAGTCTCCCATCACCTGATTCATCAATAACGATTTTTATCGGTATCTACAGGCACAACAAATAAACAGTCTGTTTTTGCTTATTTGTTTTAATTAGCTGATTAGATACCTACGACACTCATTAATATACCTCTTTCTTTTTTGAACGAGTTTTTTTCATTGTAATATAGAAACTGTCCTTCTGTCAACTCCCCTCAAATCTCCTTCCCCTCAAAGAAAAAACGTCTCAGAAGCTGCTAGAAGCTCCTGAAACGTTTCTGATCTAGATCAAATAATAAGCTACTTACCTACTTACGATCGAATCAGGTAATCAAACGCACCTAATGCAGCAGTGGCACCTGAACCCATTGAAGTGATGATCTGTTTGTATACACTATCGGTACAATCTCCCGCTGCAAAGACCCCTTCAATGTTGGTTGTGCCATGTTTGTCCACCACGATCTCATTACGCTCGTTTAAAACGATGCGGTCTTTTAACCATTCAGTATTCGGCATTAAGCCAATCAAAATGAAGACACCCTCCACAGCTAATGTGAATTCGCCATTCGTTTCGCGATCAACGTAGGTCAATTGTTCGACATGATCGGATCCAGCAATTTCCTTCGTTGCGGCATTCGTAATAACAGTCACATTTTCTAACGTGTTCAAACGGTTTTGTAGCACAAGGTCCGCTTTTAGTTCTGGTAAAAATTCAAGAACGTAGACATGTTTTGCCATGCCAGCTAAATCGATCGCTGCTTCGATCCCAGAGTTTCCGCCGCCAATGACAGCAACCTCTTTCCCAGCAAATAACGGGCCGTCACAATGTGGACAATAGGCAACACCTTTATTTTTGAATTCTTTTTCTCCCGGAACATTGATGTTGCGCCAGCGAGCACCGGTTGCTAAAATAGCCGTTTTGGTTTTTAATACTGCGCCATTTTCTAATTCAATTTCGATGACATCATTGCGACGAATATCCTTGGCACGCTGCCCTTTCATGACATCGACTTTATATTCGTTGATGTGCTCTTCTACCTGACGCATTAATTTTGGTCCTTCGGTATAAGGAGTACCGATCATGTTTTCGATACCAAGGGTTTCCATCACTTGGCCACCCATTGTTTCGACAACCATCCCAGTATTGATACCTTTACGCGCCGCATAAATCGCTGCACTTCCACCTGCAGGTCCGCCACCGACGACCAAAACATCGAAAAGCTCTTTTTCAGCAAAATCATCTTTACTCGTTGGACCAGCTGCTTTTTCCAATAATTGTTCGATCGTTTGACGGCCGCTTGCAAATTCTTCCCCATCTAGAAAGACTGTTGGCACAGCCATAATTTTTTTCTTGTCAATTTCTTCTTTGAACATCCCACCTTCGATCATGGTGTGACTGATGGAAGGATTTAGCACTGCCATAATGTTTAACGCTTGAACAACATCAGGACAGTTATGGCAGGTCAAACTGACATAGGTTTCAAAATGTAATGGCTTATCGATCGCTTTGATGCGCTTTTGAAGTGCTTCATCAATTTTCGGCGGACGACCGCTTACTTGAAGCAACGCTAAAATAAATGAAGTGAACTCATGTCCTAACGGTAAACCAGCAAAAGCGATGCCGCTTTCTTCACTGGGACGATTGATCGAAAAGCTTGGTGTCCGTTCACTTGCTACAGCTTGAATCGTGATTTTTGACGACATTTCTGCGATTTCTTCTAAGAATTCACGTACTTTCGTTGAAGAATCATCCTCACCTAAAGTCGCCGCAAAAACAACCTCTGATTCTAGCATCGCTAGATATTGCGTCAGTTGGTCTTTGATTGCCTTATCTAATGCCATGAGAGCCTCCTAAATCTTGCCTACAAGGTCTAAGCTTGGCGTTAAAGTTTCTTCGCCTTCTTTCCATTTTGCAGGACATACTTCACCTGGATGGGTACGGACATATTGTGCGGCACGGATTTTATCGATCAAACCACTAGCATCACGACCGATACCATCCGCATTGATTTCAACCGTTTGTACCACACCATCCGGATCGATGATAAATGTACCACGTTGAGACAAACCTGATGCTTCGTCTAATACATCAAAGATTTCTGAGATCACATGAGAAGGATCTGCAATCATGATATATTCGATTTTATTGATAGCATCAGAGTGGTCATGCCACGCTTTATGTGTGTAGTGGGTGTCAGTTGATACAGAATAAACTTCTGCGCCTAATTCTTTTAATGATGCATATTGGTCTTGCAAATCCTCAAGTTCTGTCGGACAAACAAATGAGAAATCTGCAGGATAAAAACAAACAACGTTCCATTTTCCTTTAAAATCTTCTGATGAAACATCGATAAATTTTCCATTGTGGTAAGCTTTCGCTTCGAATGAACCAATCTCTTTTCCAATTAATGACATATCATTTCCTCCAATTAGAATAATTATTTGAGAATAATCTCTATTAATTATTAGTATATCTAACTACAAAATGCAATAGTTTATTCAGAAATAGTCAAAAAAAATGTTATCATCCTCAGAAATGAGCATATTTATTTTTTATCGAAAGCAAATGGAGTATAGTAATAAGTTTGGCTAATCATTTCTAAGCAAAGTTCCTACCTGTTAGATTCTCAATTACATCTCTTATTCTCAATTAAACAAAAAAAGATTGCCTCTTCCTATGATTCCTCACAATGGAAAGTGAGTCATAAAAAAAGACAATTTTTTTATTTAGTATTGAAATAGTTGAACAATCCACCGATCGTTCGCTCCTTCAATGTAATCCGCTTGCCGTCTAGAAAAACTTCTTCGACTGGGTAATGATCTTGAAAAGGTGGAACTTCCAAGTATTGACTTGCGAGAAAGCGCTCTGGGGATTCAATTGTTGTTATTTCTTTGCTACCATTTTTCAGATAATGAATTTCTAACATATCCATTGCCTCTTTTCTTGTATTCTGAACTTTTGAAAAAGCATTGAGAGGATCTTATTTCTCGCTGTTCTTTTTGCTTGGTTCAGTTACAAGCCGTATTATAGTCTTCCTTTTTTTAAAAGTAAAGAAACCACTCTCGGTTGAAACATCTCTTATTTTTTGGCTTTTGTCTGACCGATAAAGTAGTCCTCTAAGACACCACCAATCACAAAAATGACCCAAGAGTATGCCCAGGCATGAAACATGAAGGACCAAAGCATATAAACGACCAAAATCACTGGCCAGTAGACTGTTCGAAAAAAGGTAACTCTACCAGCGGATTCGCCATATTTATGACGTGTTGCTCGATCACCAAGATTCTCTTCGTCACGAATAAAATACGTCTCAGTTGCCAGCTTCGCAAAGCCTGTACGAATAATACTTACATAAATAATAAAGAACACACCCACTGCAACTGTCAAGAAAAACAAGGAAATACCAAACTCAACAGAATAATAAAACAATTCACTTAAAAGTACAGGCGCAATTGATAAAATACAGGCACCAATTCCTAAAACAAGACCAATACGAAAACTTTTTTCATAATTTGCTAGTTGCTGAGCGGCTTCTCGTTTGGCATCCCTTTTGATTGGTCGATCATCTAACTGCTTACGAGCACCGGAAAAGTGCAAACTGCTAGAGATGATAAAACCAACCCCGATGGCGATGAAAAGAAACATCACCATTATTCCAAAGGTCTCAGCATAAACACTAACAAAGAGCATTAGGGCTGCTAGGGAGGCGATACAAAAGCCGATTCCTATCGACAACGAAAAAGCAAAGTGCCGCACAGTTCCCCAATAATCAAACGCATCGTCTTCTGTGATGGCATCGGACCAATCATCAATCGGCTCTTCTTCTTTTGAAACATCTAACTCTTGCAGCAGTTCATCCACCGAACCAAACTCGCTGATCACCGCACCGATGGCTTCATGCTCACTTTTCCCTTGGTGAATCAGTTCCAAGTAATGGTCTTCCATAATCGCTAAAAGATCTTCTTTTGCCTTCTTCGTTTCCGGTGTGATGGGTACTGATAAAAATAAGCTGTCTAGATAGTCATGAATGGTTTTCATTTGTCTCCTCCTTGTAAGAACTGGTCAACGACGATCTTCGTCTGCTGCCACTCCAATAGTTTCTCCGAAAGGCTTGCTTTTCCGTCTACAGTTATCTGGTAATAGGTCCGCTTTTTGCCATGTGTCACTTCTCCGGGATACGAACGGATCAATCCTTGTTTTTCTAACCGAGTAAAAGCGGAATACAACGTCGTTTCTTTGATCACATATAAAGCATCTGTTCCTTCACGAATACGCTTGGATATTTCATATCCATAAGAGTCTTCTTTCGAAAGAATGGATAAAATGATTGCGTCGTTATAGCCGCGAATTCCGTCACTCGAGATCACGCAATCGCCTCCTAAATTACTTCATCTGTCGTACTAATTATAAATCAATTACTACGACAGGTAAAGTAAAGCTGGATAACTTGTCAAAAATCAGTCGCAGGTCCTAGAAACAGTTCGAATAAAAAGACACGCTTTCTCAGTAAACTGATAAGCGTGTCCCTTATTACTTAATTTTTTTCACCTATTTATTCAACGGCTGGCTTGACATCATCCATCATCAATTGGATCGACTCCAATCCGGAACCAGCTAAATACCAAACCGCAGCATCTAATTCAATCACTTGATCGTTTTGCCCTGCATTTGTTTCTTGAACAATTTCATTTGCAACAAATTCACTTTCGCTTTCATTGCCACCGATCGCTTTTGTCCGATCGATCACGAAAATGACATCAGGATTTTTTTCAAGCAAGTACTCATAAGAAATACTTTGTCCATGTGTCGACGCCTCTAATTCCTCATCTACTGCTGGGAAACCAAACGTGTCATACAAGATACTGTAACGAGAACCTGGACCAAAAGCAGAAAGATTGCCTTCATTTACCATAACAACCAAGGCTTTCTCGTCAGCATTTTGCGCTTGCTCCTTCAAGGTATCAATCTGACCTTGTAACGATGCTAGTTGTTCTTGCGCTTCCTCTTCCTTACCAAAAATTTGACCAATGGTCGTAATGTTGGCTTCGATCGATGCCCAAGTATCACTATTGTCAACGCTTAAGAAAACGGTTGGCGCGATTGCAGACAATTCCTCTTGGAAATCACGTTGTCGACCAGAAATAATGATTAGGTCTGGCTGCAGTTGATTGATTTTTTCTAAATCAGGCTCTTTGATTCCCCCTGCTGATTCAACATCCGCATACGCTGATAAATAATCTGGCAAATTGCTGGTTGCGGCAGCAACGATTCGATCCCCAAGACCAAGTGCATCCATCGTATCTAATGCACTGTTGTCAAAGACAACAACTTTTTCCGGCGCATAAGGAACAGTGACAGTCCCATTGCTGTCCGTAATCTCGACTTCTGTCGGCGTTTGTGTACTTTCTTCTACTTGGGTTTGAGCTGTACCCGTTGAATCTGTTGTCCCTGTATTATTCGAGCCGCAAGCGGTCAACCCCGCTAATACGAAAATACTCATAAAACTTACTGCTATTTTTTTCATTTTTTCCTCCTTTGAAACATATTTTTTATTGGAAGGTGTAGCAAAATTGCCGCCCATCCACTTGTACCAGTTTGATTGGAATCTCATACAATGATTCTAATAATTGTTCTTGAATCACTGCCTCTGTGTCAGCCGCTTTAAAAATCTGACCATCTTTCATCGCGACGATGTGATCGGCATACCGTGCTGCAAAATTAATGTCGTGCAAAACGATCACAACAGTTTTCTGATAGTCTTCCACCAAGGTTGTCAATAGCTTCATCAGCTGGTTGGCGTGTTTTAAATCTAAATTGTTTAACGGTTCGTCCAAGAGTAGATAATCTGTATCTTGGGCTAAAATCATCGCCAAGTAAACTCGTTGTAACTGACCACCAGAAAGTTCATGAATCGATTGATCACTATATTCGGTTAGAGATAACTTAGACAAAGCGTCATCAATGATCCCATCATCTGCTGCCGATTGTCGCCCCCGGTTATACGGATAGCGACCAAATGCCACCAGCTCTCTTACAGTCAGATTGACGGCATAGCGATTGCTTTGCTGCAAAAAAGCCATTTTTTTTGCTAGCTCTTTGGACTTCCATTGACGAATCTCCGTTCCATCCAGATAAATATCACCGGTGCGTTGATCCAACATCCGACTGACTAAAGAAAGCAAGGTACTTTTTCCGGCACCATTGGGCCCGATGAAGGCAATCATTTTCTGTTCCGGCAACGCTATAGAACATTCCGTCAAAACTTGTGTTTTTGCATAATTCTTGGATACATTTTTGGTTTCGATCATGATTTTTTCCTTTCCAGCAGCAATTTGCTTATAAAGAAGATACCGCCTAATAATTGGATCACGGTGCCGATGGTCGTTTGCCATTGAAAGACCTGTTCCACTAGGAATTGACCTCCTACCAACAGGAGAAAACCAATCAAACTCCCACCGAAAAACAACCAGCCGTGACGATAAGTTGGGAAAAGCTGATAGGTGATCGTCGCCACCACAAAGCCTAGAAAAACTGCTGGACCAACTAAAGCAGTGGCGGTGCCTGTCAGTAAAGCAATCAAAAATAAAACACCTTTATGAAGCCATTGAACAGATACACCTAAACTTTTGGCTTGCCCACTTCCTAAATGGAGCAAATTCAATTCTGGAATCAGCAGAACCAGACAGATACTCCCTAGCAAAATGATCGCGGCAGCAATCAGTAGATGCTGGGTATTGATATTGCCAAAGCTGGCAAACAAACGACCTTGTAGTAAATCATATTCATTTGGATCCATCAACACTTGCAGAAAGGTGCTGAGACTACCGAACATCGTGCCACAGACCATCCCTGCCATCAATAACAAAAACAACCCAGCGACTGATTTTTGATAGAAAAAGCCAATTAAGAAGCTACCTAGAACGGCAGTTAAGCCGACAGAAAACAAAAACATCGTTGCTGTTTCTTGGCTCAGCATCTGAATTCCGCCGATAAAAAAGAAACAAAGGGTTTGAACAAGAACATACAGTTGGTCCAAGCCTAAAATTCCAGGGGTCAGATAGCGATTGCTTGTCAGTGTCTGTAAGGTGATGGTACTAAAGGAGATGGCGATTGCAACTAAGGCAAAAGCCAAGATTCGGCGTCCCCTTAATGCAAAAGCAAATGACCAGTTTCCATAGGTGTTATAGGTCAGATAGGCACCACATGCACAAAGGATCAGAAACAACAAAAGAAAAAGTTTTTTCTTCATCGAAATTTCCTCCCCAGAAGCAAAATCAAGAAACAGCAGCCACCCAGTACGCCGGCAACAACACTGACCGGCATTTCATAAGGTGCGATGACGATTCTCGCCAATACATCACACAATAGCAAGAACGCGCTTCCGGCAAAGCTGATCAAAAGCAGATTGTTTTTCAAGTGATCCCCAAAAACCATGCCGATCATATTTGGGATAACGATCCCTAAAAAAGGAATTTGCCCCACAGTCAATAAAACGATACTGCTAGCAAACGCCACCAGCGCAAATACAGCAAAACGCAAGAACAAGTAATTGATTCCCAGACTCTTAGCCGCACTTTCTCCTAAACCGGCGATCGTGATCTCATAAGCCAAGAAATACAATAGACCGAAAACGGGAATCGTCAAATACAAAAGTTCATACTGTCCAACCATAATGGTGGCAAAATTTCCTTGCAGCCAAGAAGAAACATTTTGAACCAATTGGAAGCGATAGGCTAAGAAGCTACTGATAGCCCCGATGATATTACCGAACATCACCCCTGTTAACGGCAGCATCATTGGATCTTTCTTTGGTAGAAATTGGCTTAAAAATAAAAAGAACAACACACCTGCGTAGGCAAACACAAATGCTGCTGTAGTGCGAATCAAATTTGAGGCATTTGGTAGAAAGAGCATAACCAGCAAAATTCCTAAACGGGCGCTATCCGTCAGTCCAATCGACTCCGAGGCCACAAATTTATTTTGCATCATGTGTTGCATAATTTTTCCACAGATACTAATGATCCCACCTGCAATGATCAAACTGATCGTCCGTGGAAGCCTAACTTTTACCAAAACAAGCCAATGATTCGGATCACCCTGCTGTAAACCTGATAAAGACAATTCATGGGTGCCTGCCAACAAGGAGCAACCCACTAGAAGAACAAAGATCAGCAGTAATCCGATTTTTTTAAACATGCCCCGCCCCCCTTATTGAGAATGATTCTCACTCTCTTTAATAGGGTAACGTATTTCACTTAAAATCACAAGAATTTTTTTTAAAAAATCCCTTTCCTATCGCAATTTCGAAAAAATGAGTGTGTAAAGAAAAGGATTATGTGATGTTTTTCTCTTATATCCTTGCGAGAAAACTTATTTTTATCTCAATATTGTCTATTTTATTGCTTTAATTATAAAATGCTCGCTCATACTATATTCATTTTATGAGGATCATTCAATAACAGATCACTTAGATTTGCAATTATTTTCATCTATTGAAACCCTTGTAAAGCCAGCACTTACTGATGCAATGGTGATGTAACTTTTCAGATAAAAGCAAATGACGCGCCGTCTCCTCCACCTAAACACCATTCGTCTATCGATAAGAAATTGTGAGTAAAAACAGTTTAGTCGTGGAACGAGTTTTATAGTTTTCGTTTTGAGTTTCTTCTTCCAAAAAATCATGATACCAGTTGAATTCAATCTCCGACAAAAGCCTACCTGTTTTCAATACGCGATACCAGTCACTGATTGTAATCGATAGTCTTTCCCGATTATCTGTAATTAAAAAAAATAAACCTACGATCATCGCAGGTTTATCAAGAGTTATTATTTTACTTTAACAAGCCATCAAGGGCTAATTGATTCAAAAAGTGCAAAGGGAAAGAAATGGTTGGATTGAAAAAGTAATCCATTGTCGCTAGTTGGTGCAAGGTCGTCTTGCTATTGATCAAGGTTGAGATCGTATTGATGATCTCCAAACTTCCACGATCACTCGTAATGATTTGTCCCCCCATAATCACTTTCGTTTGCTGATCAAAAATCAGTTTTAACGTTACTTCAAAATCCTCATCTGTCGCGAAAAATGTCCGAGAATGAAATGTCTGCGTCACTGAATCTACTTCAAAGCCGTAATACGGTGCCTCGGTCTCATTAATACCTGAACTGCTGACGAAATAGCCAAACAGTTTACTAACGACGGTCCGTTGCATTTTTGGAAAAGGAATTTTCGTCGTTCCCCGTTCATTTGCCAATAAATTGGTGGCAGCTACGATCCCCGTCCGATAAGCATTAGTCACTAAAGGGATATACAAAGAGCTATCCGAATGATTGAAAGGAATCGAAACCAGGTCACCAATTGCATAAATCGCTGGGTCAGACGTTTGTAAATATTCATTTGTAAATACCGTGCCATCGAGATTTAGTTTTAAAAAGTCTTCAACCAATGCGACATTCGGTCGCGGATTTACGGCATAAACGACCACGTCAGCTCGAATCTTGGTTCCGTTTGAAAGCTCGATTCCCTGATATTCACCCTTCTCGTCTTTGATCGTATGGGCGACATTGCTGTTAAGATAGATTTGTAAGTTCTCTGGAAAGCGCGCCATCAAAATTTCAGCAATTTCTTGATCAAAATAACGGAACAAAAGGGTATCCATTCGATCAATCAAATGAACGGCTTTTTGCTGGCCACTTAAAGATTCAGCCAATTCAAACCCAATCAGACCCGCGCCAACGATCGCCACGGTTTGCGCACTTTCGATTTTTTCTAACGCTTGCTTTGATTGACCAATGGTTTTGTAGGTCGTTATATGTGCTTCGACATCTGAGGCAAACTCCGAACGGAAAGTACTCGATCCCATCGCCAAAATCAAGCCATCATAACTCACTTCGTCTTCTTGCTGATAAGATTCCGTTGATGTGACAAAATGAACCGTTTGTTCTTGCGGAAAGATTTTTGTGACTTCACTGTTTAACATCACATTGATTCCTTCAGAAAGAAGCTCACTCGCAGTTGCCGTTCGGGAATCTTCCAATCGTTGAATGTAGCCTTCCAGCACTAAATTCAAACTGCTAGCAACATAACCCAGAACGCTTGATTTTTCAATAATTATCACATCGACTTTTGGGTCAACTTTTTTTAAATGACGGGCAGCAGCAATTCCTGCATGAGAGCCTCCAATAATCACTATTCTCATATCTTTTCCAACTCGCTTTCAAGGTTCTCATTGCGTATTTCATCCACGATTTGATGAAGCCGCTCTTCTTCAAATGGGGTTGCCCCACCTGTTAAAATCAATCGTTTTTTATAACGATAGCCTTCCGAGATCTCAGAATGATCAACGATCAATAAATCATAATCCTTCTCCTTCGTCCCCTCAAAATGAATATTCGGATAGCCAGCCAATTCTTTGATCAAAAAACGCCGCAAAAAGCCACTGCGTAATCGTGATTGAGTCAACAAAATGCCGACCGTAAATGCTTTTTCCTGTTTTACTTGAATCCATTGACGGATCAAAAGCAATTCATTGGTCAAATGCTGCTTTTTCTCAAGAGAAAAGGACTGGTTTACGTTTTTCTCCAACTGTTCGATTGCTTGCTGTGCCACTTCAATCAAGCTCTCATTCGCAACACTTTGAGGCTGAAATTCAGCAAAGGCAATAATGCCGCCATGAATATACAACGCTTGGATCGTCACACTCGTCAAGAAGACGCATAATTCCGTAGAAGTTTCTGTAGTCTTTCTCTCACTATCACCAATTGCCTGCAGCAACTCCCCATTTAACGCATCGATCTCTTGGAAGAAAAGTGATTTTTGCAAGGAGTCATCCAGTGAAGGGCGAATCAAGCCTTCAGCTAATAAAAATAAATAGAAATAAACCGTTTCATAATCGCTCCAGGATACGGCAAAACGACTGAGATAGCGTCCTAATATATTCCGCAAAAGCTGGAACATCGCTTCATTTTCCAATGACTTCAACAATGGATACGATGCTTCATGCTGCTGCGAGCCACGATAATCAAAACGGGCTTCCATAATACCTAACCACAGCCCGACTTTCCAGCGTTCGGATTGACTAAACGTTGTCTGTAGCTGTTTTTCGATTACTCGAATCAAATTGTTGATGGCTGGTGCATTCAAGCGAGCGATCAATTCTTCATTGGGATAACTTTGTGAAAAAAACTGATAATAGAAAAAGCGAATCTGTTTTTCATCCCCAAGCAATTTTTTATTTTTTAATTGGATGTCGAATTCTTTCAATAACTGATTGATGGCTTTGAATCGACGAAACAATGAAGCTTCACTCAACATCAGTTCTAACATCATTTTCGTCGTTGACTCATCTCGATGAAAAAACAAATACGACAATATCTGAAAATCGATTGCTTCTGAAAGATACGCATAAAAGAATTTTTTTAGTGAGAAATCAAGCGGAAGTGTTAACTGTACTTGATCATTTTCTAAATAAGTCAATGCCGCATCCTCATGGAAAGCGACTAAATTTTGATGAAGATTTTGAAGTTCTTTTTGCAAAGTGGGTGCGGAAATGGATAATGTTTTTGCAAGTTTCTTGTAAGAGATTTCTGAGCCGTTCTGAAAAAAAACAGCTAAAATTTGAAAATGAACCTGCTGATTTTTTTCAAGCAGCTGCATAACATTCATTTTTGAACCTCCTTCACCTTTCACATACTAATTTCCCAATTAATGGGTCGTTTGTCAACTATAAAAATTGCCTGAATGCCTTTGAGTTATATGGAAAAAGCGTTATTTATTGTTCCTAAAGCGCGGGAATGGTAAAATTCTTGAGAAGAAAGGTGGTGAACTATGGGAAAACGAATGTTAGCATTTTTTCGAACGGATCGATTATTTTCGATTTCCCTGTTACTAGCACTCATTGCGTGTTTTTTCGGCACCTTCCGTTGGTCATTTATTGACTTTAAAGTGATTTTATCACTGTTTGGGTTGATGTTAGTAATCAATGGGTTAGAAGAAGCTGGTCTTTTACGAGCATTTGGACAAAAATTAGTGGAAAAAAGTCGCAATCTGCGTGACTTGATCCGTTCAATCGTCTTGCTAAGCTTCTTCAGTTCGATGTTTTTAACAAACGACGTGGCTATCTTAACATTATTGCCCATCTACTTACTCTTAACGAGGAAAGAACAACAGCGCACCAGTGTCTTATTAGGCGCTGTCTATTTGATCGTGGCAGCCAATTTAGGAAGCAGCCTGTTTCCATTTGGAAATCCGCAAAATCTATTTTTATTTTCTTACTATCAGATTTCGCTGCCACAATTCATGTGGACTACCGGCACCTTTGTGGGACTTTCTTTGCTATTACTCCTTGTTTCGATCCAGCTCATCCCAAAGACTCCATTGGAAATCGCCCTGCAAGAAGAGCCCTTTGAAAAAAAGCCAGCGCTGCTCAATGCAGGATTATTTGTCCTTATGATTCTTGGTATTTTTAGTGTTCTACCTATTTCAATCGCTGTGCTCGTCGTCGCAGCCGTGGTTTGGTTTAGCAACAAACGATTATTCGCAAAAGTTGATTATCGGTTACTACTTACCTTCCTCTGCTTCTTCTTGATCGTTGGGAATATTCAAGACCAACCTCTGGTCACCGATCACATTCGACCATATTTTCAAGAAACACATCGCGCTTTTTTAGGTAGTATTTTACTCTCTCAAGGAATATCTAACGTTCCTGCAGCGATTTTGATTGCTCCTTTCACCGATTTAGAAAAAGCCGTTCTTTTGGGCGTCAATGTGGGTGGTTTGGGTACATTGATTGCTTCTTTGGCGAATTTGATTGGGTACAAATTACTGAAACAAGCCAGACCCAAAGAAGCGGGAATGTTTCAAAAGCTATTTTTTATCGTTAACGTCGTTTTTTTACTGTTATTAGGCAGTATCGTCTACCTTTTATTGTAGTAAATTCACTGTAAAACGAGATTCCAGCATAAGATGTTTCCAGTCAGCAGTCAACAGAACCCTACTTGCTGTACCTGTTTCTTGATCTTATGTCAGAATCTCGTTTTTTGATGTCTATTGTGTGATTTCTCCTAGGCTAAGAGAAGCTCAAAGGTGATTTTCGTTTGGCTTTCGACAGTCAATGCCTCACCAAAGACATGTTGAACCATTTCTTGCCGCTGTTCCAATGAATACTCCTCCTCAAAATAAAGATGAAATAATTCTTGATCGATCTCTTCCTTCAAAATATACTCGAATTGCCGACTCTGCCAATCGATCGCTTCTTCTGTAAACCACTTCTTGTAACAAGTATTTAGGTTCAGATCGTTCTTCGCTGAATGATTTTTTTCATAAGGCTGAAACACGTTCTCTTCTTCTGCGATCATTCTTAGAATAATTAATTGATGGGCCTTTCTTTGAAACTGAAGCAAAGTTTCTTTGTCTCTGACTGCTGGATTCATTGCCATAAAAATACAGGGCCAGTGCTGGTCTGCAGATAAAAAGTCTTTTTGGCTCTGCTGAACCAGATGGAGCTTGCTCATCGGATCTTCCATCGTTTCTTCGATGATTTTTAACATTTCTTTTGAAAAATCAATTGCGTAATACTCATCTACAAAAGGATAAAAAGCTGAAATGTAGCGACCAGTGCCCGCAGCAAAGTCAACGAAGGTCGATATCGGAAACACTTTCTGCTCCACCAAAAAAGCTGCTGCCTCTTCGGCGATTTTCAATTGGGATTCTCTTTGAATTTGCGCATATTCTTGCGCGAATTCATCCCAAAACAGCATCGCTTCCTCTTCTTCCATTTAGCGGACGCCTCCAGTGATCACTGTCTTTCCTTTCGTTCCTTGCTCAACCGCTTTTGTAGCGTGCTTTAAGGTCTCGATGGTAATTCCTCCATCAAACGTTTGGACCGCAGTCGTATGGATCTTTTTGTCAGCGAGCAACGAGGCGATCCGTTGCAAAATGCCCCCTTGTGTTTCAATCATCAACTGAGCATCTGTTTTTGTGAACATATACTCCCAATAAAAATCGATGCCGAGGTTTTTAAATGGATTTAAATCTAGCGCTTCTTTCGTATTCACGATCATTCCGACTTTGCCAAATGGCAAGATTGCTTTTGTTAATTGTGGCAAATAGGCAGATGCGTCATAAAAAAGTGCAACGGCTGAAAAAGGTTCAGTGATTTGTTCAGCTAACGGCAAGCGGTGATTCAGTACCTGATCCACTTGATTGTCTTTAAGCCACTGATCGTTCTTAGGACTCGCAGTGCCATAGACTGTCAATCCTGCCCATTTTGCTAGTTGCGCCGCAATCGAGCCAACACCACCGCTGGCATTGACCAATAAAATTGATCCTTCATTCGCGTTCTCTTCAGGCACATACCCAAATTTTTCAAAAAGCAATTCCCATGCCGTAATACTCGTTAATGGCATAGCTGCAAGATCACCGTCAGAAAAGCCGGCTGGCGCCTTTGCTGCGATTCGAAAATCAACGACTTGAAACCTTTGATTCGCACCAGGTCGTTGTGTGGTTCCAGCATAAAACACCCGATCACCAACGGCAAAGCCATTAACTGCTGAGCCGATTTCATGTACTATACCTACTGCATCATATCCCTGGATATGGAATTTCTCACTTAAAGTGGTTGTTTGGCGGCGTTTCGTGTCAATTGGATTCACAGAAACAGCTTGCACTTCCACCAATAGATCGTTTGCCTGACAAGTTGGCATTGGAAATTCCTTTTCAATAAATACTTCTGGATCATCTAAAGATCGTCCTTCATAAAAACCTAGTGCTTTATTTATCATCATACTGCTCCTTCCAAAAAAAGTGCTGAATAGTTATAAAAACCATTCTAGCACTTTTAACCAATTTAGAACATTTATTCTTCACCTTGAACGACAAGCGGAACCAAAAACGGATAACTTGTGAAGAAATCCAATAAAGATCGCTTCCATTGATCCGAGTCAATCGTGAGTAACGTTGATTCTGTGTACAAATGAATCGTCAAACGCTGATTTTTATCAAGCAGAACAAGGATCTCGCCTTTGTTTTCTGTGATAAAATCATACGACTGATTCTCCATCGTGATGATGAAAATTTGGTCAAGGACTTCCGCTGCAACAGGAAAATCTGTTTCCATATCGACAGCTAAGGTTTGGGTATTGTCGATCAAACTTGGCGAGACAGTAAAATCCAATTCTTTTAAATGAGCCAGTATCAAATTTACATCGTAATTAAACAGTGAAAGTTGATTGACTGAGAAAATATTATCGGCATGCCATTGACTGATCAGATGTAAAATCTGTTCATCGTTGACCACCACCGACTGGGAATTTGAATTGATTGTCAACAACGGCAAATAGTTTGATTGGTAACTTGAATTGACCGGATTTAACTTAAAACTAAACTCTAGTTCTTTTGTTTCTGTTAAACGAAAGCGGACATTGAAGTGCTTTGTCTTCCAGGTATCGTAATTGTCGGTAGCTGTTAAATGAATCACTTTTAATGGTTTCAAGAATTCATAGGCATAGTACTCAAGCAAGTTTTTTTTTGCAATGACAGAGATTTCTTGTTCTGTTAAGATCAAATGACGATAATGGTTGAGCAACCCGGAGAAATCAGCCTCCATGATTGATTTTCGCAATTTTAAATCAGCTAGTTCATTTTCGGCTTGTTCAATAAGGGACTCGATGCGCTGATGATCTTGTGCTTTTACAGCATAGTAATCATCTTCATATTTCGCTTCCTCTTCCTCTTCCACTAATTTGAAAGAATCATCCTCTACATTGTCTTCTACTAAAGAGCGATCATCAACTGTGGTAGACGCATTGGTTGCTGAATTTTCGTCGACCTCATTGACTTCTTCTGGTTGAACTTCTAGAGTCTCTTCCTGATCCATCAGTTGTGGTTCAAGAGGATTTTTCTGTGTTTCTTTCGTCAATTTCAATCAGCTCCTTTCCCGTATACTGAGCTAAGAAAGCCAATAATTTAGTATTGAATTCTTCAAAAGAACCAAAAAAAGTATCAATTTGTCGGAATTCTTTTTCTACGATTGCTTTCTTTAAACGCAATGTTTGATATTGCTGCTGCAGGCGTTCTTTTTCAGCAAAAACTTCTTCATTATTATTTGAATATCTTTCCCATTCTCTACGTTTGGCTTCTAGAGCTTTCCGGTCAGAAGTCAAACGCTCTAGTTCTTCATCGATTTTTGTCCGATTGAAAAAGCCCTTTGATTCCGTCAATTCATTTTCGGCTTCCGTAAGTTTATCGATCTGATTTTGGATTTCCTTCACTTCTGATAACGCAGTGATCCGTTTGGCTTCCAGCTTGTCCATCTGCTGTTCGATTGCTGTCAGCATCTCACGATTGCCTCGTTGGAACTTTTCCCATTCTTCATCTATCTCAGGGATAACAAAAATTTCGGGAATACTCGCATCGATACCAATCGTCGCTCGCTCATGATAATAGGTTCCTAACTTATAGTAATGCACCGTAGGAGATATTTTGGCACAATGCATCATAAATGGGAAAGCTTGGGTAAAGTTATCGTGGAACTTCCTTGATAACAATTCATCAATCTCATGATTTTGATTTGATGTTTCTTTTAACTGTTTGTGTAATCGACCATTATATATACGATAAATTTCAGGAATATCCTCTTTTTCGATCGCGACTTCAAAATCTTGCAGGTCTTGCAGCATCTGACCTATATTTTTTGAGGCCACTTGTTTTATATCGCCAAAGGATACTTCTTCATTCGTTGAAACTGAAACAACGTCTTGATCTTGAACAACATTTTGTTCTTTTTTGGCATCGTCAGTCATATGATCCCTCCTAAAAATACTTCACTACTAGTGTATCATTTTTTTCCATAAAAAGTTATTTTAAGTGATTGTTTTTAGTAAAATGATACATCGTTGTAATAACAAAAAAACACATGTCAATGAAGACATGTGTTTGACTGCGTGGCGACGTCCTACTCTCACAAAGGGAAACCCTTCACTACAATCGGCGCTAAGAAGCTTAACTTCTGTGTTCGGCATGGTTACAGGTGTATCCTTCTTGCTATCGCCACCACACTATTCAATTGAGTAAGTGTTGCTCACTCAAAACTGGATCGAAGAAATCAAAACGCTACGAGTTTACGTGCTTTTTCTTTTTGGTTAAGTCCTCGATCGATTAGTATCAGTCCGCTCCAACCATCACTGGCCTTCCACTTCTGACCTATCTACCTGATCATCTCTCAGGGATCTTACTTTCTTAAAGAAATGGGAAATCTCATCTTGAGGTGGGCTTCACACTTAGATGCTTTCAGCGTTTATCCCTTCCCTACATAGCTACCCAGCGATGCCTCTGGCGAGACAACTGGTACACCAGCGGTAAGTCCATCCCGGTCCTCTCGTACTAAGGACAGCTCCTCTCAAATTTCCAACGCCCGCGACGGATAGGGACCGAACTGTCTCACGACGTTCTGAACCCAGCTCGCGTGCCGCTTTAATGGGCGAACAGCCCAACCCTTGGGACCGACTACAGCCCCAGGATGCGACGAGCCGACATCGAGGTGCCAAACCTCCCCGTCGATGTGGACTCTTGGGGGAGATAAGCCTGTTATCCCCAGGGTAGCTTTTATCCGTTGAGCGATGGCCCTTCCATGCGGAACCACCGGATCACTAAGCCCGACTTTCGTCCCTGCTCGAGTTGTAGCTCTCGCAGTCAAGCTCCCTTCTGCCTTTACACTCTTCGAATGATTTCCAACCATTCTGAGGGAACCTTTGGGCGCCTCCGTTACCTTTTAGGAGGCGACCGCCCCAGTCAAACTGCCCATCTGACACTGTCTCCCAGCCCGATAAGGGCTGCGGGTTAGAGTGGCCATAACGCAAGGGTAGTATCCCACCATTGCCTCCATCGAAACTGGCGTCCCGATCTCTACGGCTCCTACCTATCCTGTACATGCGGTACAGACACTCAATATCAAACTACAGTAAAGCTCCATGGGGTCTTTCCGTCCTGTCGCGGGTAACCTGCATCTTCACAGGTACTAAAATTTCACCGAGTCTCTCGTTGAGACAGTGCCCAAATCGTTACGCCTTTCGTGCGGGTCGGAACTTACCCGACAAGGAATTTCGCTACCTTAGGACCGTTATAGTTACGGCCGCCGTTTACTGGGGCTTCAATTCGTACCTTCGCTTACGCTAAGCACTCCTCTTAACCTTCCAGCACCGGGCAGGCGTCAGCCCCTATACGTCATCTTTCGATTTTGCAGAGACCTGTGTTTTTGATAAACAGTCGCTTGGGCCTATTCACTGCGGCTGCTCGTTAGAGCAGCACCCCTTCTCCCGAAGTTACGGGGTCATTTTGCCGAGTTCCTTAACGAGAGTTCTCTCGCTCACCTTAGGATTCTCTCCTCGACTACCTGTGTCGGTTTGCGGTACGGGCCGTTGTTTTCTCACTAGAAGCTTTTCTTGGCAGTGTGACATCAGAAGCTTCGGTACTATTATTTCCCTCCTCATCACAGCTTGTCCGTATAGGTAGAAGCATTTGACTCCTACCAAGACTTACTGCTTGAACAGACATATCCATCAGTCTGCACTTCTTAGCCTCCTGCGTCCCTCCATTGCTCAAACAAAAACAACGGGTACAGGAATATCAACCTGTTGTCCATCGCCTACGCCTGTCGGCCTCGGCTTAGGTCCCGACTAACCCTGGGCGGACGAGCCTTCCCCAGGAAACCTTAGTCATTCGGTGGACAGGATTCTCACCTGTCTTTCGCTACTCATACCGGCATTCTCACTTCTAAGCGCTCCAGCAGTCCTCACGATCTGCCTTCAACGCCCTTAGAACGCTCTCCTACCAATGCACCTCATGGTGCACTCCACAGCTTCGGTAAACTATTTAGCCCCGGTACATTTTCGGCGCAGGGTCACTCGACTAGTGAGCTATTACGCACTCTTTAAATGGTGGCTGCTTCTAAGCCAACATCCTAGTTGTCTGTGCAACCCCACATCCTTTTCCACTTAATAGTTATTTGGGGACCTTAGCTGGTGGTCTGGGCTGTTTCCCTTTCGACTATGGATCTTATCACTCACAGTCTGACTCCCGGATATGAATGAATGGCATTCGGAGTTTATCTGAATTCGGTAACCCGAGATGGGCCCCTAGTCCAAACAGTGCTCTACCTCCATCATTCTCAATTCCGAGGCTAGCCCTAAAGCTATTTCGGAGAGAACCAGCTATCTCCAAGTTCGTTTGGAATTTCTCCGCTACCCACACCTCATCCCCGCACTTTTCAACGTACGTGGGTTCGGTCCTCCAGTGCGTTTTACCG
Organism: Enterococcus sp. CR-Ec1; assembly: GCF_002850555.1. Lineage (NCBI taxonomy): Bacteria > Bacillati > Bacillota > Bacilli > Lactobacillales > Enterococcaceae > Enterococcus > Enterococcus sp. CR-Ec1. The sequence continues at coordinate 1,665,791 of NZ_CP025223.1, read as the reverse complement.
CACCTTCAACCTGGACATGGGTAGATCACATGGTTTCGGGTCTACGACAACATACTCATTCGCCCTATTCAGACTCGCTTTCGCTACGGCTCCGTCTCTTCAACTTAACCTCGCATGCTATCGTAACTCGCCGGTTCATTCTACAAAAGGCACGCTATCACCCATTAACGGGCTCTAACTTGTTGTAGGCACACGGTTTCAGGATCTATTTCACTCCCCTTCCGGGGTGCTTTTCACCTTTCCCTCACGGTACTGGTTCACTATCGGTCACTAGGGAGTATTTAGCCTTGGGAGATGGTCCTCCCGGATTCCGACGGAATTCCTCGTGTTCCGCCGTACTCAGGATCCTCCTAGGTGTTATCCAAATTTCGCCTACGGGGTTTTTACCCTCTTTGACATACTTTTCCAAGTATTTCGACTATCTGAATAGACTACCATATCGGAGTCCTACAACCCCAACAAGCAAGCTTGTTGGTTTGGGCTTTTCCCGTTTCGCTCGCCGCTACTCAGGGAATCGAATTTTCTTTCTCTTCCTGCAGGTACTTAGATGTTTCAGTTCTCTGCGTCTACCTCGACTGCGCTATGTATTCACGCAGACGTAACATCCTATAAAAGATGCTGGGTTTCCCCATTCGGAAATCTCTGGATCATAGCTTACTTACAGCTCCCCAAAGCATATCGGTGTTAGTCCCGTCCTTCATCGGCTCCTAGTGCCAAGGCATCCACCGTGCGCCCTTATTCACTTAACCTTTGACCTTATGGTCGGTTTTGAGTACTTCTTCTAGCGATAGAAGGTTGCTCAAGAAAATAAGCGTTGAACTTATTAAAAAACTCTTTTAACATTTCAACTCGGTGTGTGTTACTTGTTTTGATTTTTTTCTTCGATATCCAGTTTTCAATGAACAAATTTTGTTTGAGAGTAAACCTCTCAAAACTGAACAAAGGCAAACGATGTGTAGTCTTCCGAAATATTCCTTAGAAAGGAGGTGATCCAGCCGCACCTTCCGATACGGCTACCTTGTTACGACTTCACCCCAATCATCTATCCCACCTTAGGCGGCTGGCTCCAAAAAGGTTACCTCACCGACTTCGGGTGTTACAAACTCTCGTGGTGTGACGGGCGGTGTGTACAAGGCCCGGGAACGTATTCACCGCGGCGTGCTGATCCGCGATTACTAGCGATTCCGGCTTCATGTAGGCGAGTTGCAGCCTACAATCCGAACTGAGAGAAGCTTTAAGAGATTAGCTTAGCCTCGCGACTTCGCAACTCGTTGTACTTCCCATTGTAGCACGTGTGTAGCCCAGGTCATAAGGGGCATGATGATTTGACGTCATCCCCACCTTCCTCCGGTTTGTCACCGGCAGTCTCGCTAGAGTGCCCAACTAAATGATGGCAACTAACAATAAGGGTTGCGCTCGTTGCGGGACTTAACCCAACATCTCACGACACGAGCTGACGACAACCATGCACCACCTGTCACTTTGCCCCCGAAGGGGAAGCTCTATCTCTAGAGTGGTCAAAGGATGTCAAGACCTGGTAAGGTTCTTCGCGTTGCTTCGAATTAAACCACATGCTCCACCGCTTGTGCGGGCCCCCGTCAATTCCTTTGAGTTTCAACCTTGCGGTCGTACTCCCCAGGCGGAGTGCTTAATGCGTTTGCTGCAGCACTGAAGGGCGGAAACCCTCCAACACTTAGCACTCATCGTTTACGGCGTGGACTACCAGGGTATCTAATCCTGTTCGCTCCCCACGCTTTCGAGCCTCAGCGTCAGTTACAGACCAGAGAGCCGCCTTCGCCACTGGTGTTCCTCCATATATCTACGCATTTCACCGCTACACATGGAATTCCACTCTCCTCTTCTGCACTCAAGTCTCCCAGTTTCCAATGACCCTCCCCGGTTGAGCCGGGGGCTTTCACATCAGACTTAAGAAACCGCCTGCGCTCGCTTTACGCCCAATAAATCCGGACAACGCTTGCCACCTACGTATTACCGCGGCTGCTGGCACGTAGTTAGCCGTGGCTTTCTGGTTAGATACCGTCAAGGGATGAACGTTTTACTCTCATCCTTGTTCTTCTCTAACAACAGAGTTTTACGATCCGAAAACCTTCTTCACTCACGCGGCGTTGCTCGGTCAGACTTTCGTCCATTGCCGAAGATTCCCTACTGCTGCCTCCCGTAGGAGTCTGGGCCGTGTCTCAGTCCCAGTGTGGCCGATCACCCTCTCAGGTCGGCTATGCATCGTTGCCTTGGTGAGCCGTTACCTCACCAACTAGCTAATGCACCGCGGGTCCATCCATCAGTGACGCAAAAGCGCCTTTCAACTTTCTTCCATGCGGAAAATAGTGTTATACGGTATTAGCACCTGTTTCCAAGTGTTATCCCCTTCTGATGGGCAGGTTACCCACGTGTTACTCACCCGTTCGCCACTCTTTTTCTTTCGGTGGAGCAAGCTCCGGTGAAAGAAAAAGCGTTCGACTTGCATGTATTAGGCACGCCGCCAGCGTTCGTCCTGAGCCAGGATCAAACTCTCATAATGATTTGTTTGAATGACCATACGGTCATTAAGCTCATAAAAATTAACTTTGCTAGCTATTGCTTGCATGTATTTGTTTCAATAAATTGAAACGTCCTACACATTGGTTCGTTTGCTTGCTTTGTTCAGTTTTCAAAGGTCTACAGTGCTGCGTTAGCAACTTTTATATCATATCAGAGCGACAATTGATTGTCAACTCTTTTTTAAAAGTTTTTTCCGCTCGTTGTTTTTCAACTTCGTAGCGGCTGTCTCAGCGACTTCATTAGAATAACAAATGATTTGTTATTTGTCAACAACTTTTTTAATTAATTTTGTTGATTTATCAACATCGATTAACCGTTTTATTATTGCGACCTTGTTATAATATCATCTGTTTCATTTTTGGTCAAGTCTTTTTTGAAGTTTTTTCAAAAGCTTTTTTGACCTGCTGGCTCAATTGCCAACGTTGAATACTTTATCATTCTAAGAATGAAAGAGCAAGCTTTTTTCTGAAATATTTTCAACTAAGTCGAGATAAACAAAAAAACTACCCAAAATAGGTAGTTTAATCAATATCGATCGTACGAAAACGGATCTGGTTTTGATCGTCTCGTTTTAAGGTTGTTTCTTCTTTCAGATAAGAAAACTTCTTCTCATTGATCGCTGGATTCTCAAGCATTTCTTCATAACCCGCAAAAATATCATGGATATATTTTTTATACGCTTTTTTCTTTTTGACTCTTTTCTTCATTTGGCACCGTCCTTTACGTGCTTATCTTAGCAAGCCGAAAGGATTCTGACAACCATTATCCGCATTTTCATACCAAAAATTCACTTTGACACAACTATTCCATTAATTCAGCCAAGTGACACTCATGGAATAGAATGTTCAGCTTGCGGTCAAACGTTTTTGAAAAGCCAATCGCTCTCCGTTCGGAAAAGGGAATGTTACCTCTCCTTTGTATTGATAGCCAGCTGCTTGGATATTCTTTTGCATACCAATATTGGCTTTATACGTATCGATACGTAAATCAACGATTCCTTGCTCTAATGCAACCACTTCAAGAGCTTGCAGCAATTTGGCGCTTAACTTTTGCCCTTTAAAATGAGAACTGACAACGACGCGATGAATGGATAGATATGGACCGTTTCCATCCCACCCTGCGCCGGTAATTGCGTTGTAGACAGGATCTTCACCGGATACTAACGCTGCCGATGCCGCAATTTTTCCATCTATCACCAACACATAGCTCTCATCGTTTGCAATATCTGCTTTGATTTGATTTTCTTTAGGACCGTATCCATCTTGCCATTGCGGAGATCCTTGTGCTTTTAAGAAAGCAATGCCTTCTTCAAAAAGCGCCATCAACTCAACCAGATCATCCTCCGTTGTTTTACGAAACTTCTCCATTAAAAACCACCTTTCTTCTATAAAAAGAAGCGGATAGTAAAGCATTCAAAGTCGTTCTTAATCAATCGTTTTTAATTTCCCCTGGAACTCACTGATTGATTGATACCCTTTTTCTTTCATGATCGCTGCTAATTCTTTCGTCAATCGTTCAAAGATCACCGGTCCTTCTTTTTGCAGCTCTGTGCCGATCTGCAACATAGAAGCGCCACATAACAAATGTTCGTACGCATCTTGACCATTACGAATCCCACCAGTACCGATAATTTTGATTTCTGGCTTGAGACGTGTATAGAAAGCCCGCACATTGGCTAATGCCGTTGGTTTCACATATTCGCCTCCCAAACCGCCAAAACCATCTTTTGGTTTGATAACTACTGAGTCAGTAGCAGGATCAATGAATAAAGCATTCCCAATACTATTGATTGAATTGATATAAGTTAACGGATACTTGTTCAATATCTTAGCCATCTCATCAAAGTGCGCCAAATCAAAGTATGGCGGCAATTTTACACCTAAAGGTTTTGTGAAAAAACCAAAGACTGTTTCCAGAATTTGATCGGTCAAAGGAAAATCATAGGCAACTTGGGGTTTTCCTGGCACGTTTGGACAAGAAAGATTTAACTCTGTGATTCCTTCAAAATCACTTTCTTGGATTTTCTTCAATAACTCAATGTTTTCAGCCACGCTCATACCAGCGACAGAGAAAAAGAAGGGCGCTTGCTGGGTCATTTCCTGCTGTTTTTTGATAGCATAGTCTAAGTAGTAGTCCACCCCTAGATTTGGTAATCCCATCGAATTGATGCTTCCTAACGGTAAATCGGTATAACGTGGTTCTGGATTTCCCGCACGTGCTTCTAGCGTTGCACTCTTCGTGACAAATGCCCCAGCTGCTGATGCCGCTAATTCATCTAATTCCTCGATCGTCATACAATGGACTCCTGAGGCGTTCATAAACGGATTTTTGTATGTATATTTCCCAAAATTCGTAGCTAACATTGATTCATTCCTCCAATCTTTTCAACTAGTTTACCGTTTCATTTCTGAAAATGCAATGCAATCTTCGCAAACTTTCTGCAAGCACTGACTAAAAGCAAGATAGTTAAAGACACGCATCCAACTTAAATCCAAAAAGACTCTTCTATCAACTTTATTCAGCTGATAAAAGAGTCTAAGACATTTATTTTCTACGATAAAATCCTTAACGAATCCCCAAAGCAATCCGTGCATAACGACTCATTTTATCAGTCGTCCATGCGGGATACCAGACTAGTTTTACTTCTGGATTTTTGACTTCTGGAATATCGCTTAATGCTTCGTGTATCGATTCAGTCAATACGTCGGCTAAGGGACAGCCCATTGTTGTTAAGGTCATTTTGATTACGGTATTGCCTGTTTCTGCATCAAATTCGACTTCATAAACTAAGCCTAGATTCACTATATCAATCCCCAACTCAGGGTCAATCACGGTTTCCAAGGCAGCCAAGACACGCTCTTTGATTGCTTCTGCTTCTACTTCAGTATATGCCACGGTTGAAGACCTCCTTTAATTCTTGTTTCAAATAATACCTTCTTTTGCAAGATTTGTAAATGGACGATCCTGGATTATGGACGGCTTTTCTTGTGTATTTTAAGTTCTGGGAAGACCCCTGTCGTTTTAAAGGTCCGTTGTTCATCATCTGTCGCAAAACGACCTGTGATCGATTGGGTCGGCACAAAGTTAATAAACGCATTGCCGTCTGCTTCTAAAACGGCTTGTTCTAAATCGTAGATCTCGTAGCGGGTCACGACCATCATGATCATATTGCCTGGTACGCCTGAATACCCTCCGACTGAGGGGAACAAAGTCATGCCACGAAACACATGCTTAGAAATATTTTTCCCAACAGCTTCCGCATTGGTCGTAATAATCATCGCCGTTACCTTTTGATGACTTGTGTGCAGCATGTCCACCACGTAGCTCATTGCGAAAATCGAAATGATCGTGTACAAGGCACTTTCCCAAGAAAAGACGAAACCTGAGACCATGACAATGATGCCGTTTAAAATAAACATATATTTACCGACCGTTTTTCCAGTCGTTTTTGATAATATCAACGAAAGGATATCCATTCCGCCGGTGGTAAAACCCATTTTCAGTGAAAACGCAACGCCGACGCCTAACAGTACGCCACCGAGCAAAGCGTTAACCAAAATATTGTCAGTGATTGCTCCTTGTGGAAGGATTATCGTTAAGACAGAAACGACAACGACATTGATAAAGCTCAATAGTGTCGATGATTTCCCGAGTTTGATGAACCCGAGAACAAAGATAGGCAAGTTTAAGAGGAAAATAAACAGCCCTGTACTAAGGTGAACGCCAAAATGTTCCAAGGCAAGTGCCACGATCAATTGGGCGACCCCGTTCATCCCAGCAGAAAGAACGTTTGCGGGAATCAAAAAGAAATTTAAAGCAATGGCTGCGGTGATACCTGACAGCAAAATAACCCCTATTTTTTTCAATCGTTCTGATTGTTCGTGCTTCGTTAATAACTTACTCACAATGATCTAGCTCCTTCACTAAAAATCTCCTTCCAAAGAATAGCAGTTTGTGTGAAAAAATGAAACAATTATTTGCAAAAATTTACTTTTGATTCCCGCATCGTTCGCCTCCATGTTAAAATCATAGGTAAGAGATGAGAGGAGTGATTGATTTTGGCAAAAGAAGCAAGTTTTGATGTCGTATCTGAGATCAACACGGAAGAAGTGAAAAACGCCATTCAACAGGCGGAAAAAGAATTGAAAAACCGATTTGATTTTAAAGGCTCCACGGTAGAAATCAAGATGACTGAGGGCAAACTGACGATCGTTGGAGATGACGAATTTAAGTTGGAGCAAATCAAAGATGTGCTCTTTGCGAAGCTGATCAAACGGAATGTACCAACGAAAAATATTCAATTTGGCGAAACGGAGCATGCCTTGGGGGCAAAAGCTCGTCAAACGGCAGAATTGATCAATGGGATCGATAAAGAAAACGCCAAAAAAATAACGACAGCGATCAAAAACGCCAAGCTAAAAGTTAAAACTCAAATTCAAGACAATCAAATTCGGGTAACCGGCAAAAGTCGTGACGATCTGCAAGAAGTGATCCAATTGTTGCGTAAACTGCCCCTGACGATCGATTTACAGTTTACAAATTATCGCTAATCAAAAAAAACTAGAACAGAGTCTAACGTGATGGTTAGGCAAAATCGGCCTTACCCGCTGATTTTGCACAACCTCTCCTGAAAGCTCTGCTTCTAGTTTTTTTCTTGCCAAAAATGAGTCAATGCCTTTGATAACTCTTGCGGCCGACGAATGTTTAAGGCATGCTGCCAGTGCAGTGGGAAAAGTTCTTGGTAACGCGGTGTCCGAAAACGTTGATCCAGCAATAACACCACGCCGCGATCGCTGACATCCCGGATCACTCGACCGGCTGCTTGCAGGACTTTATTCATCCCGGGCAGCTGATAGGCATACGCAAAGCCAGCTGCCTTTTTCTCATCGTAATATTCCCGAATCAATTCTTGCTCGTGATTGATTTGCGGCAGTCCGACTCCTACCACTGCCGCACCGATCAAGCGATCGCCTTTCAAGTCGATCCCTTCAGAAAAAATTCCACCAAGGACACAAAATGCCACTAATGTTTTTGGCTGGCTCTCTTGTCCGTCTTGACTTGTTTCTAGCAAGGATGATCGTTGCCGCTCAAGAGATTGAAACTGTGCAAGAAACGCCTCGCGCTCTACTTCGTTCATGGCTGTCCCCTGAATCAAGACCTCCACCTCTGGCGCCTGTTGGGAAAATGCTGCCGCCACATCATCCAAGTAACGATAAGAAGGGAAAAAGACCATATAGTTTCCCGCTTTCGCTGCAGTCATTTGCTGGATTGCATCAACGATTGCAGGAATGCTGGCTTCACGTTGGCGATACGTTGTTTGGATATAGTCTGCAATAAAAATCCCCTGATTTTTCGGATCAAAAGGACTTGGCAGGCGATAGCGCAAAGCTTCATTGCCGCCTCCTAACACCTCTTGATAATAGGACAAAGGAGTAAAGCTCGCAGAAAACAACAGGCTGGCCTTGCCCTTATCTAACACAGATTCCAAAAACGGCGCTGGTTCGATGCAAAATTGCCGTAGTTTGATATCATAGCGGTCGATCTCCACCGTCGTTTCGTAGTGATCATCATAAAATTCACTGATCTTCAAATAATGATTAGCTTCAAAATACACTTGCAGCACTTCTTCTTGCAATTCATGCTCAGGATTTGCCGGCAACCATTCCTTCATCAATTCAGCTACTTTGTAGAGCTGATTGACCATCGTTTCATGGGGAGCTGCTTGATGGTGGTATTCCCACTCTTCCTCTTTTGCTATTTGAGCAATAGCCGCAAATTCTTTGTCAACTTTGTTTAGGGCGCGTTTTAATTTTTGCTGGTCATTGGATAGTTTCTTCTTTAATTCCTTAAATGGCTGCCGGGTAATGGTTGCCGAATACATTTCTTTGGAACGGTTGACTAAGTTATGGGCCTCATCCACTAGAAAGAAATATTCTTCATCCGGCTCCTCAAAAAATCTTCGCAAATAAACGGTGGGATCAAACAAATAATTATAATCACCAATAATGACATCGCAAAAGACACTGACATCCAGTGAAAGCTCGAAGGGACAGACCGTATGTTTCTTTCCGTAGGTCTCGATCACTTCTCGGGTTATTTGGTTCTCGTGATGCAACAGATCCCATAATGTTTCATTGATTCGATTGTAATAGCCTTGCGCATACGCACAGTGTTCTGGCGTACAGTTTCGTTCATCTAAAAAACAGATTTTGTCTTTGGCGGTAATCGTGACACTTTTGGTTTCACTACCGTTGTCTGCTAACTTGCTCAGTGCATCTTCGGCCACTTGTCTGGTGATCGTCTTCGCCGTCAGATAAAAGACCCGATCAGCCCCTTCTTCCCCTAGCACTTTTAATGCGGGAAACAGCGTTGACATGGTTTTTCCAGTTCCAGTTGGCGCTTCCGCAAAAAGTCGCTTGCCATTTTTTAGTGTTTTATACGCCGCTGCTGCTAACTCTCGCTGCCCTTTGCGAAAGGTTTCAAAGGGAAAAGACAGCAGCTGCAAAGACGTATTGCGGACACGGCGCCAATTCTCTTGAAAAACTAACCATTTATGATATTCCTGAAGTAATTCTTCATAAAAAACAGCTAATTCTGAAAACTGAAATGTTCTTCTCGTACGGGTGGTCAGCTTTTCAGTGGTTTGATAATAAGTCAATTGTACGGCGATTCGATCGATGGGTCTCTTCGGATCATTACCTTCAGCAGTAGGTTCTGCTTCTGGTTTCTCTTGATTTTCACTGTCACTAAGCGCTGCTTGTTCATTTTCTTGTAGTAAAAACAAATAAGCATAAACCATTCCCTGGGCAAAAAACAAATCGATTTGATCTTCAGGGATATCTTCGAACGCTGGTTCTGAAGTTTTGATCTCATCGATCACCCAAGAATTAACAGTTGCATCAAAAAAGAGACCATCGGCACGTCCTTCGACAGTGATCGAATCTTTCTCAATTTGGCTTTCTCGTTTGAAAAAGACTTCTTTTTGATACGCATCCCCAGCCTCTTTTTGTAGTTGGCGATGGATACGGGCGCCTTCTTGCGCGGTATGATTACTGACTTTACGGCTATCAATATCGCCTCGGCGCAAAATAAATTCTACGATTTTTCTAACCGCAACTTTTCCTTTATACACGTGTTCACCTTCTCGTTTGCCATTATAGCGGATAGATTACTTTTGGAAAAGCGAACAGAAACAGCTTTTCATCCTCTGCGGAGAGTATCCTATTCAAACAGGTTTTATCACCATGAAAAAACCACTTGCAACAAAACACCTACTCATCAGATAATTGACTTCATTTTTTCTTCCAGAAAATGGGTTTGGCGAAGGATTTACAAAAAAGCCTACTCTACTCACCTAAGCAAGTAAAGCAGGGCTATTTTTTGAAAGATATTTATTGATCGACTTGAATATCATAACTGACACCATTTTGGTCAAAAGCTTGTTGATTGTCTAGATCTAAGGTGAACTCAAAGGTCCGTCCATCTGCTTTGATCGTCAAATGCTTCCCTTCAACCGTGTATGATGCATCTTGATAGGTGATCTCATAAATTTGATAAGGGTCGTTGGACAACTGTACCTCTGAATGGGAAAAATGACGCTGAAAATCACTTTCGATTTGTCCTTCATACAAGGCAACATCACTAAAGCTGGCTGAACTATCTTCTAAATCTGCCATCGGCAAATACTGCTTAACGATCGTCAACTCATTCTCATGAAAATCATAAACCCCTTGGCTTTGCGGAAAGATGACACTCTCATCTTGGATCAGCATCAAATCAAGGTCGCCATTTTCAACCGTTTTTGAGGCGGAAGTAACAGTTTCAGAAACTTCTTTCGAATCGTTGATGGTTAGCTCCTCTTGGCCACAGCTCACTAAAGCGAGCGCGGCGAAGCATAGAGTGAAAAAAAATTGCAGGGATTTTTTCATAAAAACACCTTCTTACAAAGAGTTGAGGTATACCAATCAAAACTAACGCAAGATACAGATCACACACTTTCCTCGAAGTTGGTCACGAAGAATGTTCATGCTTTCGTCAAAAACTAGACCCGTTTCAAACGAATCAACGCTTTCTTATTTTAATTAGTATAACAGCAGTTTTTTGCTAATGCAGTTTCTTAGAAAAATTTTCGAATTCCCACAATAATTCTAAGCTTTTCTCTCATCAAACTATTGGTTATCCTTATCACCTGCCTGCCAAAGGTTGATCACAGCATCTTCACGAAGTAAAGCCTATCCGTGCCAAGCACAGGTGTATCCGTAAGCACAGCAAACGGTTCGAAGCCGACTGCTTGGTAGAATTGCGGCGCTTGGTAGTCTTGGGTGGTAACCGTCACGGAACGACACCCCGCTTTTTTACCGTGATCAAAAAGTGCTTTTATCAATTGTTTCCCGATCCCCTGATTCTGATGGCTTGGATCAACTGCTAACAATTGAATATGGATCGTATTGCCTGTCCGTTTTCCAATCACCCCACCAAGTTGATCCTGATTGTCAAAAAAAGCAAATGAAAGCTGCTCTTGATCGGAAAAGGCACTCACTGCCTCTGTTTTTTTCGTTGAATGATTTAGCCATTGACAGACTGCCTGACGATTGTCTTCTGCGTTTATCGTTTTTATCATTAATTTTTCACTCCTAAAAACCTTTCTTTGTTTCCTCTTATACTTTAAGCTATACTTATAGTCAGACACAAGTATTTGTGATCCTAGGAGGTTTTAGCATGAAAATCATTGGTTTAGTGACAGGACCCGTTCAAGAAAATTGTTACCTAATTTGGAAAGAAGATGTTTTGTTGATTATTGATCCTGGAGCAGAAGCAGCGAGATTGATCGCTGAGATCGAAAAAACAGGCGCAAAACCAGCAGCGATTTTATTGACCCACACTCATTATGACCATATCGGCGCAGTTGACCATTTGCGGGATTATTATCAGATCCCCGTTTACGTGAGTCCGCTTGAGCAAGGATGGCTAAGTGATCCTATGAAAAACCTTTCTGGCCGTCATCCTGAATTAGGAACCATCACCGCACGTCCAGCTGAATTCGAGCTAGAGTTGAAAGAGTACGAGATAGCTGGCATGTCCTTTAAGGTTGTTGCAACCCCGGGTCATTCCATTGGCAGCGTCAGTTTTATTTTTGACAATTTTGTCGTTTCCGGAGACGCCTTATTTAAAGGTAGCATTGGTCGGACAGACCTGCCAACCGGAAATTTGGAACAATTGTTGACCAGCATCCAAACGCAACTCTTTGTTTTACCGAATCAAATGGCGGTCTATCCTGGCCACGGAGAACCAACAACGATCGAAATTGAGAAACGGACCAATCCGTTTTTTAACGCATAAACGTATGACGAATCAAAAGGAGGAATAACTAGTTATGGCAAAGACGGAATTGTATGTCGTGCGTCACGGAAAAACAATGTTTAACACATTGCAGCGGGTGCAAGGCTGGTGTGACACACCATTGACTCGAACCGGTGAACAAGGCATCCACTATTTAGGCCTTGGGTTACGCGATGTGGATTTTGTAGAAGCAGTATCCAGTGACAGCGGTCGAGCGATTGAAACCATGCGTCTGATACTGGGTGAACATGTCAGAGGACCGGAGATCCCTTATCACATCGACAAACGGATTCGTGAATGGTGCTTTGGCTCCCTTGAAGGGGCCTATGATGCAGAAATGTGGGGCGTTCTGCCGCGGATTCTTGATTTTCCTGATTATGATGAGATGATTGCTAATCATGTCACGTTTGAGGCGATCGCCAATGCGATCTACCACGCCGATACAGCCAATTGGGCGGAAACCTTTGATGTTTTGACCGAACGTGTCAAAACAGGGTTTGAAGATATCGCCTATCGCGTTGAGAAAAAAGGCGGCGGCAATGCGTTAGTTGTGTCTCACGGCTTAACGATCGCTTTTCTTTTGCATCTGATCAATGATGAGAACAATGTTCGTATGGATATTGAAAATGGTTCGGTCACTCGACTGATCTACGAAGACGGCAGCTTTACCATCGCCGAAGTTGGTAACACAGAATACATCAAAAAAGGCTTAGCGCTCTCTCAAGAGCTTTTGTCCTAAGAGAAACCTCTGACGGCTAATCAATTTCTTCAAGAAAGGAGCAGTTTTTGTTTTAAAAACTGCCCTCTTTTTTTAGGAAAAAGATTGGTATTCGAATCAGGAAACGGTATACTAAGAGTTGTATTTTGTCATAGAAAGGACTGGACCAATGTTTTTTACAAATTTTATAAAAGCGATTTTATTTGGGATCATTGAAGGGATCACGGAATGGCTGCCAATTAGCAGCACTGGTCACTTGATTCTTGCCGACGAATTTATCGGTTTGAATGTTACCCCCGAATTTATGACGATGTTCAATGTTGTCATTCAATTGGGCGCGATACTAGCAGTCGTCTACTTATATTTCCATAAACTGAACCCTTTTTCCCCACAAAAAAATGAAATAGAGAAAAAAGATACGTGGACGTTATGGTTTAAAGTTATTGTTGCGGTCTTGCCATCGGTTATTATCGGATTGCCGTTAGATGATTGGTTAGATGCGCACTTCTACAACTTTTTCTCCGTTTCGATCGTCTTGATCGTTTATGGGATCGGCTTTATCGTAGTTGAAAAACGAAACAAGAATAAAGCACCGAAATGTACCGATTTGAACAAATTCACCTACAAAGCGGCCTTGATTGTCGGCATGTTCCAGGTATTGGCATTGATCCCAGGAACTTCTCGTTCTGGTGCTACTATCTTAGGTGCTATCATGATCGGCGCTTCTCGTTATGTTGCTGCTGAATTTTCATTTTTCTTAGGTATTCCCACCATGTTTGGTGCCAGTGCCTTGAAAATCTTCAAGTTTTTGAAAGATGGCAATGCCTTTGATTTCCAAGGAACCGTCATCTTATTAACAGGAACCATCGTCTCATTCATCGTTTCGATCATCGCGATCCGTTTCTTGATGAACTACATCAAGCGTAACGATTTTACCGTATTTGGATGGTATCGTATCGTTTTAGGAATCATTTTGATCGGCTATTGGCTGATCCAATTATAAGCAAAAAGAGCAACTCTTGTGGCACTTACCTGCCCAAGAGTTGCTCTTTTTTTGTTTGAAAGGTCTCTAGTTCCTCACGTGTTTTTGATTACCATACCGTCAATAATATCCACCGCACTTTCGGTGTCGTTGATAATTGATTCAAAACGATCATAAACATCTTTCCATTTAATGATTTCAAGAACGTCCGTTTCGTCTGTGAATAACGCTTTTTTCATTTTTGAATACAAACGGTCTGCTTCTGATTCAATCGTATTCACATCATTAATCATTTGACGCAATGTTTTTGAATTTTTGAACTTAGGAAATTCTTTTAAGGCCGTTTCAACGCCTTGTGTCGCTTGAACGATCATTCCAGCAAATAAGTTGGTTTCAGGGCGGATCTTCGTAATGACCAAATTCTCAAATAAATAAGTCAGTCCCATAATGCCATCCAAAATATCATCTAGACGCTCTGAAATGACTAGGATGTCCTCGCGATCGATAGGGGTGATAAATGAATCATATAACTCATTGGTTAGCTCAGCGATCACTTTATCCCCTTCTTTTTCCAAAGCATGAATCTCAGCTGCTGCTTCGGTCAATGCTCGTTCAGAATAATCGTTGATCAAAAGCGAAAAACGTTTGGCAGCTAAATGGCCGTTCGTCGCCAACTGCTCCATTGCTGCAAAATAATCGAATCCTTTTTTTCGTGCCATTACTTTCTCTCCTCACAAAATTAGCAATAAAAATTTGACCATTAGAAACGCAATCAATCCACAGCCAGGAAAGGTTAAAATCCAAGCATAGATCATTTCTTTTACAATGCGCCAATCAACGCTAGAAAAACGCCGAGACGCTCCAACGCCCATGATAGCGGTCGTTTTCGTGTGCGTTGTTGAAACTGGGATACCAAATACGGAAGACAAGAACAAACAGATTGCTGCAGTAACATCTGCAGAAAAGCCTTGGTATTTTTCCAGTTTTACCATATCCATCCCCACTGATTTAATGATCTTCATCCCACCGACCGATGTACCGATCCCCATGGTCAAGGAACAAAGAACCATCACCCACAGTGGGATGGCAAAGCCATTGCCGGTCTTTTCAGCAAGATTGTTGTAAAAAAGGCCTAACATGAACACACCCATGAATTTTTGTCCATCTTGGGCACCATGCAAGAAGGCATTGGCACCAGCCGCGATGGCTTGACCAACCGTAAAAATTTTGTTGGCTTTTCGCCGTTGGGTATCGCGAAAGAGCCATACGATCAGTTTCGTGATCAAAAATCCACCAATAAACCCCATTAACGTAGACACAACGAGACCGATTAAGACTTTCATCCATTCTTCACCGTTGACTGCATGTAAACCACCCAGAGCCATGGCAGCCCCTGTCAATCCCGCAATCAATGCGTGAGATTCACTGGTTGGGATCCCAAAATACCAAGCTGCGACCGTCCAAACAACAATTGAAAACAAGGCAGCGGCTAATGCGATCTGTGAGACCCGAAAACTCCCGCCTGAGTCAAAAGTCACAATATTACTGATGGTTTCTGCAACTTGCGCATTAAAATACGTCATCACCAGCACACCTAAGAAATTCATGACGACTGCCATGCCAATGGCGATATTCGGGCGTAAGACTCTCGTGGAGACAGCGGTTGCAATAGCATTCGGCGCATCCGTCCACCCGTTGACGAAAATCACCCCTAATGACAAGACAATCGTTAGAAATAAAGCGATATTCACATAGATTCCCCCATTTAAAAATTCCGAAGTAATCATAGCATAGAAAGCTCTTTCTGTGTAAACTTTTTATAACTATTCAGTAAAAAATGTGCAAAGAAGCATTTTTTAAAACCATAAAGCAAAAAATAGCACGGTCAAAAAACAAATTTTTGTGTTAAGTAAAATTTCTTTACAACTTTTATTGCAATCACTCTTGGCATTAGGTATAATGACTAGTGTTGATTTATACGTTTTCTAAACGTAATTGAACTTTTTTTTCGGAGGTGAAATACATGCCAAACATTGAATCTGCAATCAAACGTGTTCGCACAAGCGAAGCGGCTAATGCTAAGAATTCATCTCAAGTAAGCACAATGCGTACAGCAATCAAAAAATTTGATCAAGCTGTTGAAGCTGGTGCTGATAACGTAGATGCGTTATATAAAGATGCTGTTAAAGCAATCGATATGGCTGAGACTAAAGGATTGATCCACAAGAACAAAGCTAGTCGCGACAAATCTCGTTTAAGTAAAAAAATTGCAAAATAAGCAAATTAAGAAAGGCGCAGCAATTATCGATTGCTGCGCCTTTCTTTTTGACTTACTGTTTGCCATGTTTTAAAACAAATAGCTGGAACAAATACTCTTTGTCCATCTGGCCACTTTTTACTAAGTAATCATTTTCGATCAATTCGTTATAGAGTGCCGCTAATTGCTTTTCTCCAAAGCCTCGCGCTTGCTGCATCGCTAACTTCACTCGGTACGGATGAATCCCCAACGTTTCTGCGATATTGGCTTGCTGGTAGCCAATTTTCATCAAAATCGCTGCCTGTAACAGTAGACGGACTTGGCTGATCAAAATAGCATTGATCTTGATCGTCTCTTCCCCTTGCAATAATAGATCGTCATACAAGCGCAACGCATCCGATACGTTCCCCTTTAAGACATCACTGGTTAATTCAAAGACATTATGTTCCAACGTCTTAGGGATCAACTGCAAGACGATCTCTTTCGTGATTTTATTGCCGTTTCCTGCATACAATCGTAGTTTCTGTAACTCCTGCATCGCTTTTGATAGTTGCAGATCCGTTAACCGTAAAAACAAATCAAACGCCTCTCGGCTCATCTCGATGCCATCATTGGCCAACGACTGTTGGAGATACTGACGCACGTCGGCTTCTTTCATAGGTGCGACATCAATCACAACTGCGGCTTTCTTCAGCTGCTTAGTAATTTTTTTCCGTTCATCTAATTTATCGACATCTGCAAAAATCACCATTACCGATGATTCCAATGGGTCTTTGATGTAATTCAAAAAATCATCTAGGTCATGCTCAGGTGCATTGCTCTTTTTTTCAGCCGTTAAGAAAAATGGCCGCTCAACGAAAAGTAATCGCTGATCGCCAAAAAAAGGCAACGATTGGGCTTCTTGGATCACCATATCAAGGGGATCTTTCTCCATGTCAAAGGAAGCAAAATTCAGATCATCTTTCCCAACGGAAAAACGCTCCAAAAAGGCCGTGCGAACTTGCTCTTGTAAAAACATTTCACTGCCGATGACTAGATAAATCGATTGCAACTCCTTGGTTCGAATTGCTTGCAACGCTTTTTGTAATTCCATCGTTCCCCCCGCTTTCATTCTTATCCTACCATTAGTCAATCGGATAGTCTAGCAGCGTTTTTATCAAAAATGATTGTTGTTTTTCAGACCAAATAAATTGGATCATGCCTTGCTGATCGGTTCGCAAAACGGTCTGATTTACCAACGTTTCAAGCACCTCTTCATGAGGATGCCCGTACCGATTGTTCCGTCCACTTGAAACGATCCCGAATTGGGGATCGATTGCCGCAACAAACTCAGGTGCCGTCGAGGTTCGACTGCCATGATGCCCTAGTTTCAATACATCAACTTTAAGATTCGGATAATCATGAATCAACTTTTTTTTCCCCTGCTTGTTCGAGATCGCCAGTAAATAAAAATGTTTTATCCCCTACCTTGGTTTTAATCACCAGCGAATCTTCGTTTTGCCCTGCACCTGATTCTGGTGCCAATACTTGCAACTGAAGGAAATCACCCACTACTTGGCCAACCGTCGTCCAAACAACGCTTGTCTGCTTAGGCAGTTCGTTTAAAAGCTTGGCGATGCGGTGATCTTGTTCACTTCCTGGTACGAGATATAACGTTTCAACGGGGATCGCCTTCATCAATGCTAGCGCATCTCCCATATGGTCCGTGTCCCCATGAGTTAGAAACAACCCGGTGATTTTCCTGACTCCCTCCCCTTTCAAAAAAGGAATCAATGTAGATTCCGCGGCAGCTTGTCGTTTGCGCTCTTGCCAGTTTTCTTTCGGAAAAGACAGAGAACCTCCAGTATCGATCACATAAACTTCGCGATTTTTTTCTGCCTGTAAAACGATACTATCGCCTTGACCAACGTCGACATAACTAATGGTGGGTAAAACGCGATTCTTCTGAAAGACGATTGGTACAACAAGCGAAAAACAGATCACCAGCAGCCACCGTTTCTTTTGGTAACAGAGCAAGCTGAGCAAACAACAACTAGCAGCCAATCCTGCAGGAACGGCACCCACCGTTATCGACACGCCTCCTACAGCGCCCACGACAACTTCCATAAGCAGCAAAAGCCCTTCAAAAAGGGCAATCAGCCCACTGATGGTTGGGAAAAGTGTCCCAGCAATGAACATTACGAAACAGGCTGGTAGCAAAACCAATTGAAAAAACGGTAAAAAGACAAACGTCAAAAAGCCCCCAAATAATGGGAATTCATAAAAGAGCGAGACAATGACAGGCGCAGCCAGCACCGTGAGGAACTGACAGCGCCAAAACCACGTCAATCCGATTGGTCGCTGCATTACTATCAAGAAGGTCATCAAAAGACTTAGTTGCCCCGATGTTTGAAGCAATACTTTGGGATCAACGAATAAAAGAGCCGTTAAGACGATCCCATAATGATCACTTGCCGATAGCCGTTGTTGATAAAGAGTGGTCACTTGAGTAACCGACAATGCCAAGACAGCACGCCAGACACTAATGCCGCCGCCACAAATCCCAATTACGACCAAGAAAAAGACCCCCATTGGCAACAGCATTTCTTTTTGCGTAAACCCCAATCGGCAGAAGCATCCGCGAAACCATTTGAAAAATAAGACAACATGCATTCCTGAGATCGTAAAAAAATGCAATAAGCCACTCGCACGATACATTTGACGTACTTCTTGAAAGTCATGGTCTTTAAAACCAAAGAGCAACGCATTGATATAGGCTGCTGAGCGTTCAGGAAAGATTCGTTGCACAGAAGAAATAACCTCTGCTCGAACTTTTGCAAGCGAAAAGCCTGAGTCTGCTTCTTCCATTCCTACAATTTTCTCAATATGGACTGTGCCAATAATCGATCGACTGGCCAAATAGGCAGAATAGTCAAAGCTATGGCGATTTCGTGGTTTTTCAGGAAGAGAAAAAAATCCTTTCACCAGCAGCTTTCTTCCCCAAACGGATCGATCCTGCCATTGCTGTTTTTCAGTCTCTGAATAAACCGTGTAACGGCCAATCACTTTACCTGCAGAGGATTTTGCTTCAAATGTAAGTAGATCGCCATTGACTTTGATCGTGTCTGGCAGCACATTGACTACCCCTTGATACTCACCTTCTTGTATGTTCCCAGTCCGAGAAAGAGAAACGCGGACACTTAACAGCAACAGTCCGACAAAACAAATCATGCACAAAAATGCTTGTCGTTTTAAGACAAGCATCCCGAAATAATAAAGTGCAATGAGTCCCAGTAAGATGGACTGCCGATAGTAAGCAGTCACCGAACAAGCAAAAATAATACTAAGAAATAAAAATGAATCAGTTCTTTTTTGTTGGTTGTGCATCATTCAGCACACCAAACGAAAGTTTTTCAAAATACACCGGATCGAGTTCAACTTGGTGGACGGAAGCACCTACTTGTTGAATCAGTTCCATTGCATACTGATTGTTGCGATAGTCATTCAAATAATGGATCTTTTTGACCCCTGCTTGCAAAATTGCTTTCGTACAGGGAAGACAGGGAAAATGCGTCACATAGATTTCCGCATTGTCTGTTGACACCCCTAATTTTGCACATTGCAATAAGGCATTCATTTCTGCATGAATCGTCCGAATACAATGGTCATCGACAACATAACAGCCATCGTCAATGCAGTGTACATCGCCACTGACGGACCCGTTGTAGCCTCCAGCGATGATTCGGCGATCTTTGACTAATGTAGCGCCGACTTCAAGTCGGGAACACGTACTGCGTAAAGACAGTAATACAGCTTGTGCCATAAAATACTGGTCCCATGGGATTCTCGTATTGCTCATTCGTTTGCTCCTTTGTCATTGATTAGTTCTATTCTAATCGAATTTCTTGAATTTTCAACCGTCATTTCTTAGTATTTCTTACATTTATTTGGTTCAGTCCGCCACTGTAATCATCTCTTTCAAGGACTCAAAGGTCTTCTCTCCGATGCCTGTGATCTTTTTTAGGTCATCAATCTGTTTAAAAAAGCCATATTCTTCTCGGTAAGCGATGATTGCTTCTGCTTTTTTGGCACCCACACCTGGCAGTTCTTGCAGTTGCTGTGCATTGGCTTGATTCAGATTGATTTGTGTCACTGCTGTTTGGCTGCCACCTACTCCTGAAGCATTCATCTCCATAAACGCTTGATCCTCTTTATGAGGGACGATCACCATCTGTTGATCTTGTAGCACTTGTGCTAAGTTTATGGCTGTTTCTAACGCCTCTTCTGTCAGACCACCTGCTTGTTCGATCAATTCATACATCCGCGCACCTGATTTCAAGCGATAAATTCCCGGTTGGTGCACTTCCCCTTTGACATCGATAACGATCTCATACTCTTCATCGTGAAGACTATCTTCTTGAAGGGCTCCACCTTCCCCCATTTCAGACGATTGACCTGCTGCATCTGCCATTGAATGCCAGTTTGTTTCTTTTTTTTGCGAGAACGGTACAAACCAGATGATCAGCAACACCATCAAAACAGCACCACCAACTGCAAATCGCCAATAGTCTTTGAACAGCTTCCATCGATCCATTTTCACCACCTCATAGATGAAATACGCAGATAATTCAGTATTATTTGGAAAACGGAAAAATAAAGACGATCTTTTTGCAGCAAAAAAATGACGGAACCAATCATAGTGCCATTTTCATAGAATGCAAATTCTTAGACAAAATGACAATGTATTGCAGAATTAGGGTGCTGTTAAGGCAAATCTTCAAAAAGCGCTTGAATCAGATTGAAACTATTGATACACTATTTGATAAAAAATCACAGGGAAATGTTGGATGTCTAAAGTAACCCAGCGTCTCAAAGTCCATGGATAAGAATGCTGCCAATGATAATCACCCTTGTGATAAATTGAACATTTCATTTGAAATTTTCCACAAAAAAAGGAGGCCGACTTGATTAAATCGTATAGATGGCAAATGATGCATATCTTACTGGGGAGTTTCTACCTAATCTTGATGATTTATTTCACTCACACTATTTATCAAACTACATATTTAGGCATTCGGGCTTACCAAATAAATGACGAATGGTTTATAAAACGTATTTATGATGGTGGTCTGGGAGCGGATACTTCGCTGCAAATCAATGATCAGCTAGTAGAGCTCGATGGAAATTTGCCAAAAGAGAATAAACAATTAACAAATTGGCTAGTTGTCGAGCAAATCAATTCACTCACGATCCAAAGAGAGCAGCAACGAATCACTTATCGCTTTGATTCGCCCAAAACATTTCTGCCGATATTTTTTACACTTTTAGCTTTTAGTGGATCGTTAGTTTTATTCTTGCTCTTTTTTTATCGAAAACAGCTTCTTTCAAAAAGATCACGGCTTTTTTATTTATGGCTCTTTGTATTTGCGTTTATTTTTTTAGCGGCGTTTCCTTCAAGTATTGGGAATACGTTAGGTAGAGTGATTTTGATTATCTCCTTATCCACTTTTCCATTTTTCTTGAATTCATTTTTGAAGATCAACAGCTCATATAAAATAAGCAATATAGGAATCTTTCCAGCACTGCTCCTCCTATTAAATCTAGCAGCAACCTGTTATGCCGCTTTTTTTCAGATTGGCTATGTACTCGCTGAATATTTAGCAGTCGGTTTTGTTTACAGCTTGATGCTACTGATGCTTGGCGAATATTGCTTCTCTTTTTTTAATAAAAGTCACAAAAAACATAGAACAGCTACCAAAGTCAACCTTCCAGTAATTCTATTTGTAAGTATTGCCCCTTTTCTTTATTTATATGCATTCCCTATTGGATGGAGTGCACCTTACTATATGCTGGTATTTTTTATCTTTCTGCCTTTTATAGGAATTTTCCATCGCTTAGCAATTGATCGCGTCTTGAAATTTCGGTACCGTATCACAACCAGATCGATCTATCTGATACTCTCACTATTTTTAACGGTAATCGTCATTTTTATCAGCCAACTTAACGCTTACGTTCCTAATCTACTAATTATTCTTTATCTCTTCCTTTTAATATATACTCTTTTGCCGCTTCTACAAGAATTATTCTATTTAGCAAGTCGCCATAATGAACCAATCAATTCACTAGATGTATTTTTAGCAGTTGAAAAAGAACGAGAGACAATTTCAAGCTATATTCACGATGGGATCATTCAAGAGATCATCCACTTGTTACGTCAAATTGAAAATGATAGACAAACAGTGCCAAAAGAAAAAATCATCCAGCAGCTTGATGAATTGATTTATGATTTAAGAGAACTTTGCTCAGATATATATCCTCTGCTTCTGCAAGAAATAGGATTAGAAAAAACATTGGCTTCTCTTTTCGTTCAAATACAGCAAAACCACCCTGTGCTCATACATTTTGCCTATGACCGAACCATCCATTCAGATTCACCTGAAATCAACAACTTCATCTTGCGCTCAGTCAAAGAATTGCTCAATAACAGTATTTTGCATGGACATGCAACAGAACTGATAATCACAAATGCAGTTGAGGATGATACAGTAGTATTCGAAATTAGTGATAACGGAACTTTTGGACAAGACTCTCTTAGTAAAGGTCCTCATTTCGGATTAAATGTAATTAAAGAAAAGCTTTCGTTATTGTCGGGTAGATTTTTCATTCACTACTCACCTACAACCATTCAGCTTAGAATTCCAAAAAATATTTTCGAAGGAGCAAACTATGCCGATTAAACTTGCATTGTTAGACGACCACGAACTCGTCCTTGAAGGAATCAAAAATACGCTGCAAAAAGAGCCCTCATTTTCGATTATAGGCGCATTTACAAAACCAACAGATTTTTTTCAAGCTATGGCAAACCAGTCAATTGATATTGTCCTCCTCGATATGATGCTAAAGGGCACGCATGCCTTTGAGCTGATTCCTCGTATTCATACCTTAACTGATGATACTTTGCCAAAAATAATTATGCTGTCGGGTTTTTATGAACCACTTCTTCATAAGCGTGCCTTTGAACTTGGTATATGGGCTTTTTTGAGAAAAGAAGCTTCGTATGATGAATTGATCACAACGATAAAAACGGTCTACCATGGCAATAAAGTTTCCCCTGAACACCTTTTTCTTGAAAAAGACATGCGTCTCTTAAGTGAGATAGAACGGCAAGTATTAGAATTGATTTCGCAGGAACAAACCAATGAAAAAATCGCAAAAAAACTATTTATCAGTCGCAGAACCGTCGAAAACCACGTTTCATCTATCTGCAATAAGTTGAACGTACAAACAAGGATCGGTGCTGTTCGAGAAGGAATCAAACTGAATTTAATCAAATGATGAACTCCGCAAAAAAACATTCGGATAATACGGATGTTTTTTTGTTTTTGCTTTATTAAGATAACAGTACATACAAGAAAACTTTAGGAGGATCAAAATGATCGAATTGAAACATATCAATAAATTTTATGGTGAAAATAATCGTAAAATCATTGCATTAAATGATGTGAGCCTCACGATCAATAAGGGTGAATTCACCATCATTTTAGGGCCATCAGGCTCAGGAAAAAGCACTCTTTTAAACCTATTAGGCGGTATGGATCGTCCAAGCCAAGGAGAGTTTCGCATGGGAGAAAAAGAAATCTCTCATCTTTCTGATGAACAGCTTTCAGATTATCGGCGTGACGTCGTCGGTTTTGTCTTCCAGTTCTACAACTTGATTCCTAGCTTAGCCGCTTTAGAAAATGTCGGCATTGCACAACAACTGAGTACAAATAATGAACCAGCCTCTCACTACCTTGAATCTGTAGGGTTATCCCATAGAAAAAATAACTTCCCTAACCAATTATCTGGCGGAGAAATGCAGCGAGTATCGATTGCACGTGCTTTGGCAAAAGCCCCAAAACTCTTACTTTGCGACGAACCAACTGGCGCTTTAGATTCACATACAGGGAAAAAAATATTATTTTTATTAAAAAAAGCTGCGGTGAATGTGGATACTGCTGTGGTGATGGTCACACATAATGCAGAGTTCGCTCAATATGCGGATAAAATTATTCATTTGCATGACGGAAAAATCAAGTCGATTGAACAAAATAAGCCTCTGAAGGTAAAAACAAAGGAGTCTTGATATGAAATTTCTGTCTATAAAACTGGTTAGAGATCTTAAAAGAAATTGGACGCAATTCTTCTCCGTCTTCTTAATGGCGTTTCTAAGTGTCCTTGTATTTGTTGGGTTACAAGGTGTTTGGGGCGGTTTGGAAAAAAGCCTGGACAACTTTATTGATGCAAATGGTCTGGCAGATGCTTGGGTTTATGGTACTGGCTTTACTGAAAACGATATCCAATCAATCCAAGCACTAGATGGGATAGAAAAGACATTCTCTCAGTACGAATTTACAGTTTCTGATTTGATTAATCAAGCGCCTTCCTCATCATCAGAACGCACTTTGACTCTTAGTGCACCACTTGGAAAACCTATCGCAGAGCCTTATTTCGTTCAAGGTACTACATTCCATGAATCCCCTGGCTTTGTTTGGATCAATCACGACTACGCACAGGCGAATGATCTTACCTTAAATCAATCACTGAGGATTATGGTTGACGGTCGCGAAATTGAATTGACCATAGCAGGGATGATTTTAACAACTGATAAGCTTTTCTTCACTGGTACACAAGAGTATATTGCCCCCGACCCGAAACGCTATGGCTACGGGATTTTATCAGAAGCGACTTTAGAAATGATGCTGGAGACATCCGTTTTACCTAACGTCGTCGAAGTCTCTGGGACTAACTCTCGCTTAAGAACCGAAATTGAATCGATTATGGGGGAACGCCATATTGCGTACTATGATCAAGCAACCTTGACGGAAGTTTCTGAAGCCTTGGGCCGCGTCACTCAAATTCGAAATCTATCCTTTATGTTTTCGTTCTTGTTTATCTTACTAGCAATTCTTGCAATGTATACAACGATCAAACGGTTGATTGATACCCAAACAAAAGAAATCGCAGTCCTTCAAGCGTTGGGGTTTTCAAATAGAACAATCGGGTTTCATTTCACTAGCTTCGGCTTGATCATCGGCAGCTTTGGCATCGCCGCTGGCTTGGCAGCAGCGCCCTTGCTTTCGCATTTTGTTTTAGAAACGCAAAAGAATATTCTATCTCTCCCACACTGGACAGTTTCCTACAATTCCCTTTCATTAATCGTTTGTCTGCTCGTGTTAATCATTTGTATGGCTTCTGCTTATTTTGCTTCTGATCAAGCATGTACTAGCCTGCCAGCGGACTTCCTTAGAGGGAATACAAAAGGCAAGAGTGCCCATTTGTTACTAGAAAAGCTTTCGTTCTTCTGGAACCCGTTAAGTTATGAAGCCAAATGGGGGTTTCGCGATGCTGCTTCTAACAAAATGAGAGTTTTAATGGGGATCATCGGAGTTGCTGGTGGTATGATGCTGATCACAGCCGGACTAGGCATGCCCCAATCCATCAACCACTTAGTTAACAAAGCTTATACAGAGGATTTTACTTATCATCAACGAATAAATACTAGTGATTCAGCATTTTTGGAAGAATCCTTTGGACAAGAGGTGCAAATTTTGCCTACCCGTTTTGCACCTGATGACGGCTACAATCGCTTACTGATGATCATTGATCAAGGGGATTTTGTTCATATGAAAACAACTGACAATGAGTTGATCACTCCTGGCGGTATTTATCTAACAGAAGGTTTTGCTAACAGAGCGGGCATTCAAAAAGGCGATCAAATAGAAGTCTTTCCTGCATTTCATGAAAGCTCATTTCGCTTTGAAGTATCTGGGATCATAACTAGTGAAACGAACCAAGGTGCTTATTTGTTAAAAAAAACTTGGCTGGAAGCTGGTGGGACTTTTCTGCCTCAGACGCTTTTAGTAGACGAGGAAACTGCTGAAGCATTGTCCGGCAATCCTGCAATCACATCAACGATTGCGCGACAAGATCAAATGGACAATGCGTATGAATTTGTTGATAGTCTAGGAGGGATCTTTACAATGATCATTGCTTTTGCAGTTTTGTTAGTCATCGTTGTCCTATACAATTTAGGGACGCTAAATTTTGTTGAACGAACTCGTGACTATACGACATTAAGCGTCCTTGGCTTTAGAAAAAAAGAACTTCGCCGAATCACCATGATTGAAAATGCTGCAACAACGATGGTTGGCTGGCTGATTGGAATTCCTGCAGGAAGTTGGTTCCTTTCACAGTATGTAAGCACCTTTTCAACCATTACGATTGAATACACCGCCCACTTCACCTGGATTAATGTCGCAATCGCCTCTATGATTGTTTGGCTTAGTTCGTTAAGTACAACATTTCTTGTCAGCCAACGGCTTAAAAAACTAGACTTGGTTTCTGCATTGAAAAATGTTGATTGATTCTCTGCAAAAGGAGGCACATCTATGATTGGTTTCTACGATTACACCGTCTTTCTAACCTATTTAAAGTTTTTTTGGAGGTATCGGTATTTATAGCACTTCAGTTTTCTGCATCTCTTTTTTCTTCTCTGTTCATTGACCACGATTGCTGCTTTTTTAATCGAAAAAGTGAATTGGGGTCTCTTTGGTACTTTCGGTATGTACTGGCTCGGACTAATTTGTGACTCATCACTAATTTTTTTCGTCATTGACAGTCTCATTCGGATATCTGGGAATATAGGAACGATCAACATTTCTGAAAAAGGAAAGCTGCTGATTGGTATAGGGTCGATCGTTTTAATCATAAGCTACTTGATTTATGGGATTGTGTCAGCAAATCGTATTGTCCATACGACGTATGAAGTAAAGATTGAGCTTGATGCTGCTAACGCAACAATCTCAAATGAGCAGTGTTTTTTAACTAATCAGTTTCAAGCAATTCAGGAATTCACGACGCCGATCCTCGGTGATACAACGTTGTATAATATGGCTGTTCGCTGGTATCGATCGCAATACCGATCCCGAGAAATTGATACTCATCGTTTAGAATCGTTGCCCGATGTCCCTCTGAATTCATTAAACCTTGATGGGCGTAAATACTGCTGGCTTGGCCAAATGCCAAATTCTCCCCTGCAGCAGTGAAGCTGATCCCGTCTTCTTGCATCCGATCAAATGGAGTCGATCCATCTAACCCAATATGGTCAAAATATCGATGTTCTGCCATGTCTTGGCTATGCTTCACGGCAGTCTCACTGGTTGCTTCACTGAATCCAAGGGGCGACAAACCAAATTTCACTCGGGTGGCATTCGTTAATTCAAATAACTGTGTTCGTAAGCCGCTTAAAATGGCGGCTTGATTTTGGCGAAAATCATTCGCATGGCGTGTTTCTAACGAGCGATTGATGATTTGAATCGCAGTCACTGTATCTTCGGCATGAACATCATAGAAAAAAGTAATCAATTGATCGTCTTGTAGGAACAGATCATAGTCGGCATCGGAATCGATGCGATACCGTCTTGATCCTCGTTGTAGACTTTCTTGGCGCGTACCCATCTGATTACGAACGCTGGCTTTTGAAGACCCGATACCTAGCGTGTCATCGATAAGAATCGTGTCTTGATTCGTATAGATCCCTTGCGCAATATCATGTTCATCGTACATCACCATCATGAAGTTACGAAAATCATCGTGATAGGAAGTCCAGTTCAGTCCATATCGATTCGCTGATTCATTGATCGCTTCTCCAAAGGTTTCTTCGATCACTTGTCGTGATTCATTATATAAATATGTCTGGGCAGGTGTTTCTGCCGATGGCCTGGCTGAAGTGTCTTGTGAAGGAGAAAATTGGGACGAGAGAGATTGAGTGATCTCGTTGAGTCGAGCATCCCAAAATGCCAAGCGCCCGTCTTGCCATGTAATCATCTGGCTTACAAAATAAAGAAGCCCGATGAGAAAAATGCTTTTGATTAAGAATTTTATTTTTTTCATATGACACCTCCGTCAATGAATCATTATGTGTTAGCTGTAGCGCGATCGTTTATCCACTCATTCATCCCTAGATTGGATCGCTGATAAACCGTCCTGCCTTTTCTAAAGACTATCATTCCTGTGGAAAATTGACCAGCTGCAGCATGAAACTTCTTAGATGGTCTATGTCTTTTTAAGCTCCTGTTAAGAAACTTTTTTACTCACGAAAACTTTGCAGCGCCATCGAACGCTCCATCAAAGGATTGGCAATTTTAGCTAAGGTATGACGATCGTATTCTTCTGGTCGCTTGATAGTGAGGTAAAGAATAAACTGTGGATCATCCGTTGGATAGATCGAGACCGCCGAATAAATATAATCAAACTCTCCTGTCATGTAACCTTGACCATTCTCATTGGCGATCTGAGCAGTCCCAGTTTTGACAGAAATCTCATGGTTCGTCAGTTGGTATACATCATAAGCGGTTCCATAGCGTTCATCCGTCACTACATCGGTCATGTATTCCAATACAGCATCAGCCGCTGTTTGTGAAATAGGCTGAGAAACGACTTCTGGAAAAACTTGGGTCTCTTCTCCCACTTGCCGAATCAATTGCGGACGAATCATCTCGCCACCATTGGCAAATGCGCTAAATAACTGCATCATCTGCATCTGATTGACCCCAATCGCATGGCCATAAGAACTCATGGCATAATCCACCCGATTTCTTGAAGGTAAGATACCAGGCACCTCACCGGGAAGCTCACTTCCTGTAACTTTCCCTAGTCCAAAATCAGTTAAATACTGCGCCCATGCATCAAAACCGATCCGTTGCTGAAGTCGAACCATCCCAGTGTTGCTTGACCAAGCTAACGCTTGTCGCATCGTCAACTCACCATTTGCTCCTGAGTCGTGGTCGTTGATGATTCGATCTTCAATCTGCATACTCACAGGATTGTAGCGTTCCGTCGGATCAAAAACACCTTCATCAATCGCTGCCGCAACGGTTGCCAGCTTCAAGGTCGAACCTGGTTCATACATCTCTTCCGTAAAAAGATTACGCCAAATAAAGTGCTCATCCGCAATTCCTTCTTGGGTCTCTGGATGAAAACTAGGTCTTTGAGCCATCGTTAAAATCTCTCCAGTTTTCGCATCCATTAATAAAGCCGTCAGATTCTCTGGTCGTGTTTGTTCCATAACTTCATCCATCACTGATTCAGTGAATAACTGCAGATGAGCATCTAATGTCGTCCAAACATCGTTCCCATCTACGCCTTCTTCTACCATTTGATTGGTTGCAGGAACAGGATTCCCTGAAGCATTGACTTGAAAAGACTCTCGCCCATTTTGATTCTTCAAAAAGTCGTTCAGTACATATTCTAATCCAGAAACTCCGACTCGAATTTCATCATCATCTGACGTTGTCCCTATCAAATGTGAAGAAAAGATGCCATTCGGATAGCTGCGACTTGAACGAGCATCGAAATAGATACCATTGATTCCAGCTGCATCAAACGCCGCTTCGATTTGATTTCGAGTGGTCACACTTAGACCACTGCCAACATTGCCAAATTCCACTTGAAAGACAGGCGGGTCTATTTGATTCGCACCGTCTGTCAAGATAGACAAAACTTGCTCGTTAGAAATAGGTAAATACTCCGAAAGAATCGTTGCGGTCTCCTCAAAGCGCGCTCTGTCTAAATACATGGGTCGTCCATTATCAATGTAATCTTCAGAAAGAACCGCTCGAACAGTATAGGAAAGAATATCCTGTGCGATCACTGTCCCCTGCCGATCAAAAATTGCCCCTCGACTTGTTTCGATGGATCGTGAACTATAATACAAATTTTCTATTCTTTCAGACAAAGAGACGCCAGCAATCACGCCGACTTGAACAATGTAAATCAAACGTGCAGAAAACCCCATAAAAAGCGCAAGACTGATTATGTATAACCAATGACCGACTAGCTTACGATTTTTCTTCGCT
The DNA here is from genome assembly GCF_002850555.1 of Enterococcus sp. CR-Ec1. Classification (NCBI taxonomy): domain Bacteria; kingdom Bacillati; phylum Bacillota; class Bacilli; order Lactobacillales; family Enterococcaceae; genus Enterococcus; species Enterococcus sp. CR-Ec1. The sequence goes on along the minus strand of NZ_CP025223.1, from coordinate 1,636,059 downwards.
TTTTTCTTTTTGACTATATGATAGTCATACATCGCCAAAGCGCCCCTTTCGATCGAATATACCTCTATAGTATTGGGTATTTGTGATGATCTTGTGAGGGAAAGAACAATTATTTTTCAAAGAGTCATTTTCTTATTAATTCAGCGATTATGCTGTGATATACTTTAAAAAATATAAATTATTTTTAAGGATGTGAATAAAATTGCAAAAAATATTGATTGTCGATGATGACACTCATATGCGTGCCCTAGTGAAAACTTATGCGGAGATCGAAGGGTATCTATGTTTTGAAGCATCAGATGGAAAAGAAACTTTGGAAAAATTAACCAATCATTCATTCGATTTGATTCTCCTAGATGTCATGATGCCGGGAAAAGATGGCTTTCAGACGCTTTCGGAAATCAGAGGTAGCTGTAACACGCCAGTCATCATGATTACCGCTCGAAAGGAAGAGTATGACAAACTCTTTGGCTTCAATCTTGGTGCCGATGATTACATCGCCAAGCCATTTAGCCCTAAAGAGCTGATGGCTCGCATCAAAGCTGTGCTGAAACGAAGTAGTCAATTTCAGTTCGAAAAGATCGTTTATGGCGATCTCGAAGTCAATGTTTTTTCTCATACTGTAACGATCAAAGGGAATCCTCTGCCGCTTACGCCAAAAGAATTCGATCTGCTGGTCTATTTGACAAAAAATAATCATATTGCTTTGAGCCGAGAATCAATTTTAGAAGGTGTCTGGGGCTTCGATTATTTCGGTGATACCAGAACAGTGGATACACACATCAAGTCCTTGCGAGAGCGTCTAGGGGATTACCGAGAGTTGATCCAAACGGTTTGGGGCGTTGGGTATAAATTTGATTATGAAGACTAGTCGGTTAGGTTTTACTTACATCAAAAGTAAATTACTCGTGCGGCTTTGGTCCGCCAATATGCTGCTGGTCGTCATTGGCATTGCTTTTTTATGGACTGTTCAAATTTTGCTCTTTGAACCAAATTATATCAATGTAACAAAAGAATCACTTTTAGAAATAGTTCAAGAAACAGCTGCCGCTGTTGAAGAAATGGCAGTAGATCCAGATGATTTACCAGAAGATCCATTGCTTTTCCTCAGTAAAACGATCGTTGGGACTCTTTTTTTAGTCGACGAGTATGGCGAAATTCTGGCGGCATTTAACAATGGACAACAATTAAACATAGATGGGTTGAGCAACGAATACAGCTGGTTGTTATCTCATGCACCCACTGTCCTTAACGGTGAGAGCCTTAGTGCTGTAGAAGACTTTGAAAAGTCTTCTGCCATTCTTATTGGCGTTCCTACGACTCTTTTCCAACGCCCAGCTGCCCTTTTGCTCTCCAATACGATCACTCAAATCGAAGCGCTTCAAAGCATGAATCGACAGCAACTCTTTCTATTCACCATCATATTAACAATTTTTGCATCAACGATCTCCTTTTTTTTAGCACAGCATTTTATTCGCCCGATCAAAACCATCAAAGAAGCCATCATCCGCTTAACCAACGGAGAGCTTTATTCCGTACCCAAACTAAACCGTGGCGATGAATTAGGTACACTTTCTGAATCTGTTGCGGACTTAAGCACAGAACTTCAGCGAGTAGACGTGTTGCGAAAAGAAGTGATTGCCAATGTTTCTCATGAACTACGATCCCCCCTCGCGTTGATCACGGGTTATGGGGAGATGGTACGTGATGTTTCTGGAAGTGACGAACGCCTTCGAAAAGAACATATGGAACTAATTATCAGCGAAGCCCACCGTATGAGTGCCATGGTTGATGACATCATGGATTTCTCTATCATGCAAGCAGGCTACACACAACTTAAAAATGAAATCTGGAATACATACGAGGTGGTTTCCTCCGTCGTTGCCTACGCAAGAGGGATCGCCAATCAATATGACATCACTGTCGATTTTGAAGCAGATAGTAAGAATGGAATTGCTCTTTTTGATCGCATCAAAATGGAACAGGTTTTGCGTAATTTAATAAACAATGGCATCAACCATACACCTAAAAACGAGCGTCTTTTGATCAAATTAACGAATACATCTACAAGAACAAAAGTTGCTGTCATCAATCCCGGAAAAGATATCCCTCCAGAACAACTCGAACTCATTTGGGAAAGATACCAACGCGTCCAACATCAAGCAGGACATAAAGAAGGAACCGGCATCGGCTTAGCGATCGTGAAAACCATTTTGACTTCTCACGCCTTCGATTATGGCGCTGAGTCGAAAAATGGCGTGACTTCTTTTTGGTTTGTTGTGCCGAGACTAGAAGACCAATGAGAACCACGTTTATACCGTTCATCATAAGTAATGAATGTCTTACTTTCTTTGCACAAAAAAAGCCTTGATTTCTCAAGACTTAATGATTTCTTGTATTTCAGCCATGGATTGGACGGTATGGTCGGCGGATACATCTTTTAAGAGACCTTCTATATCATAAAATATCGTCTTGACACCTGCTCCTTGTCCTGCAAAAACATCCATCGTACGATCGCCGATCATGACGGTCTGATCTTTGTCTAAATGATATTTTTCGACAAGATAAATCAATGAAGTTGGATCAGGTTTACGGGGAAAGTTGTTTTCCGGTCCTACGATCTCAACGATCAGGTCTGCCATCTGTTCTTTTTCTAACAGCTCTTTTGTTGAAACGACATCGCGGTGGGTCAAAATGTAGTTCTTGCCACCAGCAGCAACCACGGCTTCTAATGTTTCTTTGGTTCCTACAAAGGAAAGCGGCAAACGATCATCCAGCGCTTCATTTGCTTTGAATGCTTTAGTGAACTCTTGAAAATCTAAGTTGTATTTTTCAGCAACTTTTTTGGAAGATGAATCTTTCAATATATAATAAATCTCTGCTGGATCTGGATCGAAGCCATACTCCTTCAATGTCTTAATAAAAGCTTTTAACATGATTGGGTAGCTGTCGTAAAGTGTTCCGTCAAAATCCCATATGTAAGATTGGTACATGATATCCCTCGTTTTCTCCCTTTTTCAAATGAATGAAAGTTCCATTCATTTTCTGTAACTCTAAAAAGTTTACCACACTTTGTTTGGTTTGTCTTATTTATCAAGGGATTTCCTCCACAAGAAAAAAGCCATTAACCTTGTAACAATTCCATTTGCACAAACCAAAATACAAAGGAATATGTTACAGGTTAATGAACGTTCATCTTTACTAAAAAAGCATTTGAAATAATTACCAGCTACCAGAAACACCGCCACCGCTGCTACTTCCTCCGCTAAAACCGCCAAAATCATTCGAAGAACTTTGTGTATCGGCAATGACTTGTTCTTGATGGGACACGTGATTATTCATCATCACAAAGAACAACGCCATATTCATCCCATGCGGGTCATACTCTTGGCGAGCATTATTTAAAACTGCTGCTCGATCAGAAGCATCAAATGAGGATAATTTGTTTGCTAAATCTGGGTGATTTTGATAAACCTGTTTCAAGTCAACTTGGAACAAGGCATCTGTTTTCACTTCCGCTAGAACATTAGAAACTTCTTTCGGAATGGCTTGTACCATCTCAGGATAGGTCGCTTTTTCCGTCACAAGTTGAGCTAAGTATCGCCCTTGCTCATTGCGTCTTCTGATCTCTTCTTTAGCTTGCTTGGCTATTTCTGCTCGATAAGCATCTGCTAAAGGCAGATTTTCGGGTAACACCGCATCAGTCAAATCGTAGTCTGCCATCCGTTCAGTCACTTCCCTGCCTAATTGGGCTTCATAGGTTTTTAAGGTGTCATGTTGTGTAAGGATCACCTGACCGAAATGTTTGACCGTGGTTTTTTTCTTCATCAGCAAGTTTGAAAAATAAGATCCAATTGCTGGATTCGTCAAGGCATGTTGGATAACTCGTTTATCCGCAGTCGACAATCCGGTGATCGAGCTCAATTTCGCTGGCACGTAAGTACTCGTCACATACTGCGTAAATGCTTGTTGACAATCTTTTGCTGTCTGATACTGATGGTAACGCTGATAGTTCTTTCTATTGCTAGCCCATTTCAAGAAATCTTTCTGTTGGAAGTGACTATCTTCTAACAGATGTTTCGGCAACGGCAGGTGCTCTTCAAATCGCCGTTTGGTTTTAAGATGGCGAAAACTGATGAACCCGACAAGGCTTGCAGCTGCTGCCGCTACGACACCACTGACGATTTTTCCAATAGTGAACCACATTTGCTTAGTGGCTTCTGCTTCTTGTGCCTGTTTTTCTGCTAACATTTGATTGCCATCTTGATAAATCGTCCCTAATCCAATCGTTTCATCCGCTTCTTTCATTCGCTGATAGACTTCATTAGAAGCTGCCAATATCGCTGTATCATAATCTTCATCTCGTAATGCGTCTTTGGCATCTTCATCCACTAAATCATCTTCCGATAGCTCACTGAAGACATAGGATAGTCCATCGCCATAACCCAGACGAAACTCACGATCATCAATGGCAAAGAGAAACAATAGTCCATTATTGTCCTCTGGATTCCCTAAACCATATTCATTGAACAGTTCCAAATTACGCTCTTCAATCGATTGCCCATCTAAGGAAGGGATCGTGATCACAGCATATTCTGGCGCGCCAGTCAATGATTGGAACCCCTCTTTATTCAAGGCATCGATCTGTTCGATCGTCTCTTGTGAAAGGACCCCGGCATCATCGCGAACAAATGTCTGTCCAAAGGCAATTGATGGTTGAAGGACAAAAAATCCCATCAAACCAACAAAAACCAACATCCCAAGTTGGAAGATTTTCTTCATTTTACCACCCCTTTTTATCGTGTTATCTTTCATTGTATTCGATTCCAAACAAAAAAACATCCGCCTTAGGAATGAAAAAAATAGTAACAGGACCAAAAAACCTTTAAAAGACAGCATTCTGATTAGTCTTTTAAAGGTCACTTTATCATATTTTCTTACAAAATGAACACGAGCTAGTTTTTAAATGAATGGATCGGTGCGGGAATACGGCCGCCACGCAAAATGAAATCAGTAGACTTCGCAGGATTGGTTTTCATCACTGGCGCTGTCCCTAATAAACCACCAAACTCGATGCGATCGCCGATTTCTTTGCCTTTCGCTGGAATGATTCGGACAGCTGTCGTCTTGTGGTTGATGACACCGATCGCTGCTTCATCCGCGATCATTGCGGCGATCGTCTCAGCCGAAGTATCTCCCGGAATCGCAATCATATCTAAACCGACAGAGCAGATCGCCGTCATGGCTTCAAGTTTTTCTAAATTCAATAAACCAGCTTCTACTGCTTTGATCATTCCTGCATCTTCAGAAACGGGGATAAAAGCACCCGACAGACCACCAACATGGTTGCAGGCCATTACGCCGCCTTTTTTGACTGCATCATTTAACAAGGCCAAAGCAGCTGTCGTTCCGTGGGTACCGACAGATTCTAAGCCCATTTCTTCTAAAATCAATGCCACACTATCGCCGACTGCAGGAGTTGGTGCCAGCGAAAGATCGACGATCCCAAATGGAACGCCCAAGCGCTCTGAAGCCACGCGCCCGACTAATTGCCCCATCCGCGTGATCTTGAAAGCTGTTTTTTTGACTGTTTCCGCCACGACATCAAAGGACTCGCCTTTGACTTTTTCCAAGGCACGTTTGACGACACCAGGTCCGCTGACACCGACGTTAATTTCCACATCAGCTTCACCGACCCCATGAAAAGCCCCCGCCATAAAGGGATTGTCTTCCACAGCATTGGCAAAAACGACCAGCTTCGCACAGCCCATATCTGATGCTTCGGCAGTCTTCTTGACTGTTTCTCCCATCAGACGCACTGCATCCATGTTGATCCCAGCTTTCGTTGATCCAATATTGACCGACGAACAGACAAAATTGGTTTGTGCCAAGGCTTCTGGAATCGATTCGATCAATGCAAGGTCACCGCCTTGATAGCCTTTTTCTACTAGCGCACTATAGCCGCCGATGAAATTGACCCCGACTTCTTGCGCCGCTCGATCCAATGTCTTCGCAACTTTGATACAGTCTCGAGGTGTCGGCTGGCAAGCTGCTACTACGATCGCTACAGGCGTAACCGAAATCCGCTTGTTTATGATCGGAATACCATACTCACTTTCGATTTCTTCACCAACTTTGACGAGGTCTTTGGCTTTTGTCGTGATTTTTTGAAAAATTTTCTCACAGGTACGATCAATATCGGCGTCGATACAATCCAATAATGAAATCCCCATCGTGATCGTACGAATATCTAAGTTTTCTTCTTCCACCATACGAATGGTTTCAAGTATTTGATTCGTCTCCATAGTGCCTCCTATAATTTATGCATGGTATCAAAAATCTCTTGATTTTGAATGCTGATTTTCACACCTAATGCCTGACCTATTTGGTGAAGCTCCTCACGAACACCGTCAAAATCCTGATTGGCATCCATGTTTAAAAGCATCATCATCGTGAAGTAATCTTCCATGATCGTTTGGGACACATCTAAAATATTGATTTCTAATTCTGCTAATTTCTGGCTGACACCAGCGATGATCCCAACCTTGTCTTTTCCAATAACGGTTAATACGGCTTTCATATTCTCCCGCCTTTCATTAAATTTTTCTTATTATAGCACAACAAAACCACATTTTCGATGTAACATCAAACGAAAATGTGGTTTATTCTTTAAATGTTCGTTATTACGCCCGTTCAATCAAGTTTGCTTGGCTATCAAACTCATAAATGATCGGCTGTGCGTTAGGAATATCGATCGTATCCATGTCATCTTTGGGCACGTCCTCCAAGTATTTGACTAACGCCCGCAAACTGTTCCCATGACCAGTAATGAGAATATTCTTATGATCTTTAAGTAACGGAACCACCTGATCTTGCCAAAATGGAACCACTCGGGCCACGACCATTCCCAGATTTTCTCCCTTAGGAATCAAGCGAGGATCCAAAGAATCGTAGCGTCGATCGAAATCATTTTCCTCCACATATAAAGGCGGTTCATCATATCCTCGACGCCATTTTTGCACCTGTTCTTTTCCATATTGTGCCACCATCACATCTTTATTGACCCCAACCAGTTGCCCATAATGACGCTCGTTTAAGCGCCATGTTTTGTGTACAGGGACCCAAAGCTGATTGCTAGCTTCCAAAACGGCATCACACGTGATGATCGTTCGTTGAAGCACAGATGCAAAGGCAAAATCAAAAGTAATCCCCATTGCTTTGATCTGTTCCCCTGCTACCCATGCTTGTTGCCGGCCTTTCTCGGTCAGCGAAACATCCAGCCATCCTGTCCAATAATTTTCGAAATTTGCTTCACTTTCTCCGTGTCGAATCAATACGACCTTCATCCTACCGCCTCCTCTTCACTTTTATTATCGCAAGAAATCAAAAAAATGTCTTATGTTTCGTTTTTTTTGGCTTCTTCTGAGACCATTTTCCATTTGTTCATTCAGTGTGGTCACATTTCTTTATTATCGGTTATTTTCAAAGTGAAAGATCGAATATATATGTTTAGAAAAAAGACGCTGTGCCTTCTTCACATTGCTCTTGGTTGGATTGCAAAAAAATTGAATAAATGGTTTTACGCTCTACAACATTTTTTGACTTTTTTTCTCTGACTTATTGACTTCAACTGATGTTATGCTATGATAGTTTCTATCACTTATATGTATTTTTATACATTTATTAGTTATTATTTGCATTTTTAATAGATGCGCAGAAAAAGTTAAAGGGGCGTTTACATGAAAAGGTTTAGTAAGGGTACTGTTTTATTAGGGATCATCACAGCATTGCTGCCGTTTTTCTTTGTCGGACAAGCACATGCAGAAGAAACTGATCCAATCTATGAAAAAGTCAAAGAAAATGGTGTATTAGTCGTGGGTTTATCTGCCGATTATGCACCTTATGAATTCCGTGCCAATGTTGACGGAAAAAATGAAATCGTGGGAATCGATATTTCCATTGCCCAAAAGATTGCAGATGACTTAGGGGTCGATCTGAAAATCGAGGAACTTGGGTTTGATGCGTTGTTAGGGGCGTTAAAAACAGGCAAAATTGATGTCGTCATCTCTGGGATGGCTGCTACGGATGAGCGCCGCAAAGAAGTCAATTTCACTGACACCTATATGGAAGTCCAACAGACCGTCCTGGTTCGAGCAGAAGATGCGGATCGTTTCCAATCGACGGCTGATTTTGATGGTGTAGCTGTCGGTGCACAACGACAAACCACCCAAGAAGAGCTGGCAAATACAGAATTGACTGGCTCGACCGTCACCTCTTTGCAAAGGGTGCCTGATTTGATCACCAATCTAAAATCACGCAAGATCGATGCGATCGTGATGGAAGGTCCCGTCGCCGAAGCTTATGTGATGGCGAATGATACCTTGGCATTAGCCGAAAATGTCACGTTTGAAAACGGCGTGAAGGAGACCGCGATCGCCATCTCGAAAGAAGCGCCAGTTTTACTGGAAAAACTCAATTCCTCCATTGAAACCATTATTAGTAATGATCTTTTAAGCCAATACAAAGAAGATGCCTATCGATTGATGTTTACCGAAGATGGCACGATCGATGAAGAGCAAAGCTTTTGGGAAAAATATCTGCCTTTTTACATCACCGGAACTGGCTATACCATCTTCCTAGCCTTGGTTGGGGTATTATTCGGCTCTATCGGTGGCAGTTTGTTAGCCTTTATGAAGCTTTCTAAATCAAAAGCACTGAAAGTCATTGCCGCTGTCTATATTGAATATGTTCGAGGAACACCTTTGTTAGTACAAATATTTATTGTATACTTTGGAACAGGCGTGTTAGGCTTAGAGCTTTCGAAATTAGCTGCCGGCTGTATTGCCTTAGCACTAAACAGTGCCGCCTATGTGGCAGAAATCATTCGTGCCGGGATCAATGCCGTCAACAAAGGACAGCTGGAAGCCGCTCGTTCATTAGGAATGAATCAGATCCAAGCGATGCGCTTCATCATTTTCCCGCAAGCCATCAAAAACATCTTGCCTGCTCTAGGAAATGAATTTGTCACGGTCATTAAAGAGTCTTCGGTCGTATCGGTGATCGGTGTGTCTGAACTGATTTTCCAAACAGGCGTCGTTCAAGGGGCCAGCTTCAAACCGTTTTTACCATACGTTATCGTATCATTGATCTACTTTGTATTGACCTTCGCCCTCTCACGTCTCTTGGGTGTTGCTGAAAGGAGAATGAAAACTAGTGATTAAAGTTGAAAAATTAGTGAAAACATTTGGCGAGAATACCGTCTTAAAAGAAATCGATCTTGAAGTGACACCTGGTGAAGTCGTTGTGATCATCGGACCATCAGGAAGTGGAAAAAGTACTTTCTTACGCTGCTTGAACCTTCTTGAACAGCCGACCGGCGGGAAAATCACCTTCGAAGGCAATGATTTATTGGCAAAAGGTGTGAAAATCGATCAGATTCGTCAAAAAATGGGAATGGTTTTTCAAAGCTTCAATCTATTCCCTCATAAAACGGTGTTAGAAAATCTGACTATCAGCCCGATCAAAGTCAAACAGCAAGAGCAAGCCGCTGCCGAAGAGACAGCGAAAGGATTGCTGGAGCAAGTTGGCTTAGCTGAAAAAGCGGATAGTTACCCCTCTAGCCTTTCTGGCGGGCAGCAGCAACGGGTCGCTATTGCTAGAGCGTTGGCAATGGATCCTGATGTAATGCTCTTTGACGAACCAACATCGGCTTTGGACCCAGAAATGGTCGGAGAAGTGTTGACGGTCATGCAAGCTTTAGCAGAAAAAGGCATGACGATGGTGGTCGTTACCCACGAAATGGGCTTCGCTAAAGAAGTTGCCGATCGTGTCATCTTTATGGCTGACGGTATCATTCAAGAACAAGGAACACCCGAACAAATCTTTGAGCATCCGCAAAATGCGCGGACACAGGATTTTTTAAGCAAAGTTTTATAGAAATTGGAGATGACAAAATGAACCGTCCGTTGATTGCAGAACGTTTTTTACAACCAGAAGAAAATCTTTTAATGGAGATCGCCACTCTTGCGAAGAAAACCCCAAATTTGATTGATTTGTCGATTGGTGATCCTGATTTGATTACAGATGCGACGATCATTGAAGCAGCTTTTGCTGACGTCAAAGCGGGTCATACAAAATACACCGCTTCAGACGGTAGTGCTGATTTTATCCAAACTGTCGTTGATTTTTATCAAAAGCAATACCAGCTTACTTTTTCTCCTAGCCAAGTACGAGGAACTGTCGGTGCATTGCATGGCATGTACTTAGCTTTGGCTGCCATCATTGATCCTGGTGATGAAGTGATTATTCATGAACCATACTTTTCACCTTATAAACAACAAGTCGAACTAGTCGGTGGTGTGCCGGTCTTTATCCCGACCTTTGAAAAAGATGGCTTTCAAATCGATGTCGAGGTCTTAAAATCCGCCATCACTGAGAAAACTCGGGCGATCATCATCAATTCACCAAACAATCCTACTGGTGCTGTTTTTTCTCCAGAAACTTTTGAAAAAATCGCAGCAGTTGCCATTGACCATGACTTGCTGGTCCTCTCGGATGAAGTCTATGAAGCCTTTTGCTTTGATGATACCTTTGTACCGATGGCAGCCTTCGCACCTGAGAACACCATCACATTCAGCAGTTTCTCAAAAGCCTTTGCCATGACTGGCTGGCGGATCGGCTACATGATCGCACTTGAATCGATCAATCTTACGGCAAAACTGATCAATGAGGCGATCGCCTATTCGGCACCAACCCCTTCACAACGGGCAGGTATTTACGCATTGAATCACTATGATACCCTCGTGCCGCAAGTGGTTGCTGTCTTTAAGGAACGACTGACTTACATTGAACAACGGGTTGCTGAGATCCCATTCCTTTCCTTATCCCCTGTCAAAGGAAGCATGTATGCCTTCATCAACATTGAACAAACAGGGTTGGACTCTGTCAGCTTTGTAGAGAAATTATTAAAGGAAACCAGTGTGCTGATGATCCCTGGGAAAGCCTTTGGAGAAACGACCGGTGATGGCTATGTTCGCTTAGCTGCCACCCAATCGTTGAACTTGTTAAAAGAAGCTTTCGACCGAATTGCCGCGTGCTCATTTGAATAAAGAAAATCCCACTCACTACTAGTGTGTGGGATTTTTATTGTTGATGGACACGACCAACATTTAGCAGCTGTTTCGCTAAATCACAAGTTTCATGTAGAAAAAGGGACAGAAGAATCCGATTTGATTCTTCCATCCCATGACTATCTACTCGTTTTTACTTTTTTGCTTCTTCAAGCAGTTTTGCCATCGCTTCTTTTTGATAAGCTTCTGTCAATTCAGCGATTTTTGCTTTTTGGGCTGCCTCGTCCATAGTTGGATCAGCCATTAATGCAGCTTGCATTTTTTCTTGGACATACGCTTGTCCTTGTGTTTTCATGGTGTCCGCTTGTTCTTTCGCTAAAGAAGCCAGTTTTTTTGCTTGATCCACACTCAAGACTTCCCATGAATCTGGTAATGAGAACGTATTGGTACGGCTGACATATTGGCCATCGTTATCAGCGATTCCGAACAAGAAGCGTGATAGGTCACTTTTATAAACCCAGCGCGTCGTTTTTGTTTCTAATTGAGCTGAATCAGCCCCTGTTTCCACGACATTGGTCACTTTATCAGTACCGGTTTGTTTTGGTTCCTCTTGATCAGCATCCGTTTTATACAGGTAGATTTTTTCCGTACCATCTCCTAATGGCTGATACAATAGTAAATCAAAATTCTCGTTATCGGCACTAGAAACCAGTGCTGTTGTTTTAGCAGTCGTTTCTTTTTCCATTCCAAAATGGTAAGTCAAATTGGCCATCAATGCGGCGACACTTGCTACGAAGACTAGACCTAAGACCAATGATAAACCTGTTTGCCGCTTGTTTTTGGCAAAAACATTCAGTACCGCAAACCCTAACACGCTAAGAACGATCAAAAGCAAGATCATTTGTCCGCACCTCCTTCAAGAACCGTCAATCGTGGTTCTTTTTTCTTTAAGGAGAAGGCGATCAAGAAACCTAAGAAACTAAAGACCGCTGCCACATAAAAAGCGGCATGGTAGCCAGATAAAGTCGCTTCGATTGCTTGTTCTTTGTATGCCAAAGGTGTTGCATCCAGCAAAGAATCACTTGGCAAGTTGCCTTTGGTGACGTTTGTCAAGACACTGATCAAGATAGCCGTACCAATTGAGCTGGCTACTTGACGGAACGTATTGTTTACTGCGGTACCGTGACTGATCAGATTACCAGGCAATGCATTCATTCCTGAAGTCGTTACTGGCATCATCACCATTGAGATCCCGAACATCCGAATCCCATAAAGAATGATGATATGCAAAATCGGTGTATCTTTTGTTAAGAAAGCAAATGGTAAGGTTGCGGCGGTCAAGATAAACATCCCGGTGATAGCTAAACGTTTTGCACCATACTTATCAAAGATCGCACCAGTGATCGGCATCATGATTCCCATGATCAACGCACCTGGTAATAACATCAATCCTGAATGGAACGCTGATTCACCACGAATGTTTTGGATATACAATGGGAGAACCATTTCAGCACCGATCATCGCCATATTCGTGACCCCGGAAAGGATCGATGCCAAGGTAAAGGTTGTTGATTTGAACACGCGCAACTCTAAGAAAGGATGCTCGATGTGCAATTGACGCCATGCAAAGAAAGCAATGAAAAAGACACCGGCTGCTAGAAAACCGATTACTTCAATACTGCCCCACCCTTTGTCACCGACACTTGAAAAGCCATAGAGCAATGTACCAAAACCAAGCGTTGATAAAATCGCTGAGAACAGATCGATTTTCGGATGCGACAATTCAATCACACTCTTCATTAGAAAGAGCGCTAAGACTAAGACTAAAACGACGATCGGAATGACCATTCCGAACAAATAACGCCAGTCATAATGATCAATGATCCAACCAGATAACGTTGGGCCTAAGGCTGGTGCCAACCCAATAACGATTCCAGACATGCCCATAGCTGAACCGCGTTTTTCTGGTGGGAAGATCGACAACATGATATTTTGCAAAAGCGGCATGGAGATCCCTACACCAGCAGCTTGCACTAAGCGGCCAATCAATAATGTAGAAAAGTTCGGTGCTGCAAAACAAGCGATCGTTCCAGCCAGGAAGATGCTCATTGCCGTTAAGTAAAGATTTCTTGAGCTGAACTTGTTGATCAGCCATGCGGTGATCGGGATCATGATCCCATTGACCAGCAAGAAACCGGTGGTTAGCCATTGGACATCAGATGCAGAGATGTCAAAGGCATCCATCAAGGTTGGAAAAGCCGTTGTTAACAATGTTTGGTTCAAAACAGTACAAAACGTACCGATCAGCAAAACCATAACCAGTAAGGAACGATTGTAAGGTTTGCCGTAGATATCTAAAGGACGACTCGTTGACATATTTCACACTCTTTTCAGTATATTTTTCATAAAACCTTCTTTACTTTAAATCTTTCCCTAACATTTGTCAACCTACTTGACATAAAAGTAAAACAAGTTACAATGTTAACAAATACCTTTACAAGAATGGAGTCCGTATGTCTCATCTTTTTCGAAAACTCGTTGATAATGAAAACTTGTTGGTCGGCATCAGCGAACTTAGCCAAATGTGTGATATCTCCCCTCGCCAATTGCGTTATTGGGAACAAAAAGGATTTATTCAATCGGTCCCACAAGAAGAAAATGCCCCACGAAAATACCGACTGCCCACGGTCGTCAAAGTGGAAATGATCAAAACGTTTTTAGATGAAGGCTTTACGTTAGCCAAGGCTGTTGAAAAAGCAGACAAAAAAATCAAGACCGCCCATCATATTCGCAAAGTGTTTTCTGGGGTTTTACAGAATTTAGAAGTCATCAATGAACGGTTTACGATCATCAGTCTGGGACCAGTAGACGAAGACGGAAAAATCCTCCATATCATTCACGATGAAGAAACAGAACGATTGCAATACGAAGTGCTGTCTGCTAATCAAACGATCGATTTTGAGAAGTTCAAGCAATGCACGTCAAAACAAGCGGAATAAAGGATTCCCTATCCTCACCTCCTAATGAAGCAAGCACCCTTGATGACGGTGCTTGCTTCTTTTTTGGTGTTCGCTTTCCTCTTAAAGAAGGTGTCGTTTCATTTACAAGGAAAAAGCCTCATGATATAGTCGAAGGGAGAAACGAACCTTTACAAGAATGGGAAGTGTCATATACATGGAAAAAGAAGTTTTTATCCAACAAATCAAGGACGGAGTGATCGTTTCTTGTCAAGCATTGCCTGGAGAACCCCTATATACCGAAAACGGCGGTGTCATGCCCCTATTGGCAAAAGCAGCTCAAGAAGCTGGTGCTGTTGGCATCCGTGCCAATTCCGTTCGCGATATTCGCGAGATCCAAGCCGCTGTTGATTTGCCGATCATCGGAATCATCAAAAAAGACTATCCACCGGAAGAACCATTTATCACAGCAACCATCAAAGAGGTACACGAATTAGCAGCTTTACATATTGCGGTGATCGCCTTGGACTGCACCTTGCGCAAACGTCATGATGGCTTGACAGTCAATGCCTTTATCAAGCAAATCAAAACTCTTTATCCCCATCAACTACTCATGGCAGATATCGCCACCTATGAGGAAGGCATCAATGCCTTTGAAGCGGGTGTCGATTTTGTTGGTACAACTTTGTCCGGCTACACGGCGAACAGTCCTACCAATGACGAACCGGACTATCAGTTGATCCAGCAATTGGTTGCGGCGAAGGTTCCGGTAATAGCCGAAGGCAAGATCCACACCCCGGAACAAGCAAAAAAAATTCAGGATATGGGTGTGACCGGTATCGTGGTTGGTGGTGCCATCACCCGACCAAAAGAGATCGCCAGTCGATTCGTGCAAGAGCTTCGCAACTGAGTCGTTCATTTCCTAAAATAAGTCTTTCTATGCGCCTTGTGACAGAAGGCGCATTCTTTGTTGTCTTTTTGAGAAACGTTTATACTTAAAAGAGAACGAATGACAACAGAGAAAGCGAGTGAAGAAAATGACAAAAATCAATGCTGGTACAGCAATGATCAAGATTTTTGAAGCGTGGGGCATCGACCATATCTATGGAATCCCCGGTGGATCTTTCAACTCAACGATGGATGCTTTGTACCATGAACGGCAATCGGTCAAATATGTTCAAGTACGTCATGAAGAAGCGGGTGCGCTGGCAGCGGCGGCTGATGCCAAACTAACGGGAAAAGTCGGTGCGGTTTTCGGTTCTGCTGGTCCAGGTGCCACCCACTTGATCAATGGCTTATATGATGCCCAAATGGATAATGTGCCTGTCGTTGCCTTATTAGGACAAGTGGCTTCAAGTTCGATGAACTACAATGATTTTCAAGAAATGAATGAAAATCCGATGTTCGCAGATGTCAGTATTTACAATCGCACGGTCATGTCTCCTGAAAGTTTGCCCCACGTGGTGGATGAAGCCATTAAAGCCGCCTATAAATTTAAAGGCGTTGCTGTAGTAACGATCCCGGTCGATTACGGGTTTGCAGAAATCGACGAACACGAGATTGCAACCGCCAAAAATCATAAGACGGGTGTTCTCCAGCCGGATGAAGACGATTTACGAGCTGCCCTTTCTTATTTTGAACAAGCAAAAAAACCTGTCCTTTATATCGGACAAGGTCTCTTTGGTCATTTTGATGCCATCGATGCTTTCTCGAAGCATTTCTCAATGCCTGTAGCGGCTTCTGTCTTAGCCAAAGGCATCGTGCCTGATCTTTATGAAAACTTTCTTGGATTTGCCGGACGGGTTGCGACAAAACCAGCCAATGAAGCTTTGGCAGAAGCTGATCTCATCGTTTTTGTCGGCAGTGACTTCCCTTTTGGCCGCCGCTTTTTCAATCCTGATGCCAACTTTGTCCAAGTTGATATCGACGCCTCGAAATTTGGTCGTCGTCATCAGACGGATGTCTCCGTTTTAGGAGATGGTGCGACCGCTCTTAGAAAATGGACAGAGATGGCAGCCCCTCGTCCTGCAGATGCCTGGATAAAAGCCAATCAAGAAAACGCTCGGAATTGGCATGCATGGCGCCATAGTTTTGACCATGATGCGCAAGAGCCCTTGCGTCCTGAACCTGTCTATCGAGAAATCAACCGTATCGCAGCTCCTGATGCCCTGTTTGTCACAGATGTTGGTAATGTGACGATCCACAGTATCCGTCATTTAGAAATGACGGGTGAACAGCGTTTCACAACGTCTGGCTGGTTTGCGACAATGGGCAATGGTGTACCTGGTGGGATCGCCGCTCAATTGAGCTATCCGAATCGCCAAGTATTTACCTTTAGTGGGGATGGCGGTTTTGCGATGCAAATGCAAGACATCCTTACTCAAGTGAAATATGATTTGCCAATCATCAACGTGGTCTTTTCCAATGACTCATTCGGCTTCATCGAAGCGGAGCAAGAAGATACCGAGCAAACCAAGTTCGGTGTGCAACTAGCCGGTGCTGATTTTGGTAAAGTTGGGGAAGCATTAGGTGCGAAAGGCTTCACGGTAACGAAGGCAGAAGAATTAGCATCCGTCTTTACACAAGCTAAAGAAAGCCACGGCCCCGTCGTGATCGATGTCAAGATCGCTAACGAACGACCTCTTCCCGTCGAAGAATTGAAACTGGATCCTAAACGCTTCAGTGCTGAAGAAATCGCAGCGTTTAAAGCAAAATACCAAGTCCATGATCTGCCAGCTTTGAGTGAGTTGTACGTGAATTCTGAGGAATAAAAAAAAAGAGAGAAAGACAGCAACCCTGTCCTTCTCTCTTTTTTTAATCGCTCATTTCGTGTTAATAATCCATCGCCTTACTTATTATAAATTTTCGGGCCTTTACGCATGTTTTTCCGATCATTTTTTGGGGATTCCATCTTTTTTGAACGGCCGCCGCCTTGTTTTTTCTTGATTAGTTCTAACATTTTTTCTTTTTGATCCATCGATTCCACCTCTATTTCTTAGCAATACGATCTGTCGGTTGAAAAGAAGTGTTCCTGACTTCTTTTATGTTTGCGAACAACTACTTTATTTCGATTGGGTTAGAAAACAAACGCTGCCTATTTACGTGTCTAGAGTCAGCAGTTCCTTTTGACATTTTTACTACCCTGATTTAATCTACTTTGATTTTGATTGTTTGTCAATGGCTCTTGAAAAAATCATGTGCTTTTGTTGCCTTCTCCCAAATAATAAACCACCATTTATTATATTATTTGATCATTTTATCTAATTAAATCGAATATTTTTATTATTTATTGGTATAATTATAACAGAATCTCTGTTCCTTTCTTTTGCTTCCTTCGTTCTTCTTCCGATTGTCTCCTAACTTTCGTCGTTCTCACAAATCACGCTATTTGAAAGGAGGTGGATATGTGCTGCACACTTATGCACCTGAGCAAATTTATTTGTATGTTTTGATTGGCTGTGCTATTTTAGCCTTTTTGCTGCTTCTGTTTGGGGATATCTTCGATTTCGACGGACCAGTCGATCCGATGTTAATTATTCCATGGTTTGCCTTTACAAGTCTCTTCGGTTACTTAGGAGAAACTTTTCTGTCTGGCTATTCGCTCCTACTTTTCGTCATTAGCGGCTGCCTTGCTACAGGGCTCGTTTTTCTCTTGAATTTTTACGTGCTGATTCCCATGCGAAATGCGGAAGCGACACTGTCAAGTTCTGAGAAAGATTTTGAAGGTCGCATCGCAACGGTGCTGACGCCGATTCCTTGTGAAGGAATGGGCGAAATTCAACTCACAAGTGTCACTGGTTCAAGCAATCGACCAGCTACGGCTTTCCAACCAATCGATGAACCATTAGCAGCTGGATCGAAGGTTTTGATTATTGAAGTCAAAGAACGAGTTTGCTACGTCGTTCCTTACAAAAAAAAATTTTTGGATAACTAAACTAAATCACTAAAGAGGTGTATCTATGGATATTCTATTATCACCAATCGTTTTCCCGATCGCCATCGTGGCATTCATTTTATTAATGCTTTTGATCGTCTTTGTCACGAAATATCAAACAGCCAAGCCCGATGAAGCATTGATCATCAGCGGAAGCTATCTAGGTAGCAAAAATGTACACGCCGATGAAAGCAACAACAAAATCAAAATCGTGCGTGGTGGCGGAGCCTTTGTTTTGCCAGTGTTTCAACGATCGAATCGAATCAGTTTGCTCTCCAGCAAGCTGGATGTCTCAACGCCGGAAGTCTACACTGAACAAGGGGTTCCCGTGATGTGTGACGGAACTTCCATTATTAAGATCGGCTCATCCGTGGAAGAAATTGCAACGGCAGCGGAACAATTTCTAGGAAAAACCCGTGAAGAATTAGAAAATGAAGCGCGGGAAGTGCTAGAAGGCCATTTGCGTTCGATCCTTGGTTCGATGACTGTGGAAGAAATTTATCAAAATCGCGACAAATTCAGCCAAAGTGTGCAAGAAGTAGCCTCTGTCGATCTAGCGAAAATGGGCTTGATCATTGTCTCCTTTACGATCAAAGAAGTACGAGACAAAAACGGCTATTTGGATTCTCTTGGAAAGCCTAGAATCGCCCAAGTCAAACGGGATGCTGAAATTGCGGAAGCTGAAGCACTGAAAGAAACCCGCATCAAAAAAGCCCAATCGGAACAAGAATCGCAAACAGCGGAATCAAAACGCATGACCGAAATCGCTGAAGCATTGAAGGAAAAAGAATTGAAGCTGGCGCTTTATAAGAAAGAACAAGACATCGCCAAAGCCGATGCCGATCAAGCCTATCATCTACAAAGTGCCATCATGAAACAAAAAGTCCGAGAACAAGAGATTGAAGTCGAAGTCGTTGAACGACAAAAACAAATCGAATTGGAAGAAAAAGAAATCTTGCGTCGTGAGAAGCAATTTGATTCAGAGATCAAGAAAAAAGCCGATGCGGATCGTTATGCGCTTGAACAAGAAGCGCTAGCCAAAAAAGCATCTGCCTTAGCTACCACTGAAGCCGAGCAATTTCGAACAGAGTCCTTGGCAAAAGCCGAAGCCGATAAGATTCGTTTGATCGGTTTGGCAGAAGCCGAAACCACTTTGGCGAAAGGAACGGCAGAAGCCGAAACGAAAGAAAAAGTCGCTGAAGCCTTCAAGAAATACGATGAAGCAGCCATTCTGAGCATGATCGTCGAGATCCTGCCACAATTAGTCAAAGAAGCAGCCGCACCATTAGGCAATATCGATAAAATTTCAGTCGTTGATACAGGATCAGGTGAAGGTGGCGGTGCCAATCGTGTCACCAATTACGCCACCAATCTCTTATCGACCACACAAGAAACGTTGAAAGAAACCCTCGGTCTTGATGTGAAATCGTTGATTGAAAACTTCGCCGGTTCCACTACGAGCGAGCCGCCTCAAGAGTAAATATCCACCCGTGAAACGGGTGGCTTTTTAACAGCCCTAGAAGGGCTCACCACTCGCTAGCCCCTTAAAAGGGGCTTTTTAAATGACCACCAACCGCTCACAGCCCTATCTCTCTTTAACTATTTAAATGGATCTACATACTCTTGTTTACTTATACTATCTCTTATTCGATCATCTGCTTCTTGTTCTCGAATATATTTTTCGATTGTTTTTTGATTTAACCCAACCGTACTCACGTAGTATCCTTTGGACCAAAAGCTTTTATTCCCATACTTATATTTCAAATTCGCATGTTTTTCATGGATTAAGGTTGCACTTCGTCCTTTTAAGTAGCCCATAAAACTAGAAATACTAATCTTTGGTGGTATTCTTACTAACATATGAATATGGTCAGGCATGGCATGAGCTTCAATGATTTCAACATCCTTCATCTCACACAATTTTCTTAATATCTGACCAATACTTACTCTTAACTTTCCATAAATCACTTTTCGTCGATACTTCGGGGTGAAGACTATGTGATACTTACAATTCCATCTGGTATGTGCTAAACTTTTATCGTCGTTAGACATAAAAAAACTCCTTTAGATCTGATATGCGGTTGGTAGCCACTATTAGTATATCGAAAGGAGTTTTTTATCGCTAAAGCTATTTCGTCCACGCGTAGAAACGCGCGGTTTTTTTGTTTCGTACGCTACGCGAACGAAACTGACTAAAGTCATTAATAAGAAAACTGCTGTTCGTCTTCATCGCTTTACAAGCGACAAGGCGAACAGCAGTTTTTTTCTTACTCATTGCTATTATGCTTACTCAGTAACCTCTTTGACATATTTTGCAGGTACACCAGCCACGATCGTGCGCTCAGCGACATCTTTGGTCACCACCGACCCAGCAGCAATGATCGCATGGTCACCGATGGTCACACCGGCAACGATCGTTGCATTTGAGCCAATCCAGACATTCTTCCCAATCGTAATGGGGGCTGGATAAAGCGTGCTACGATCTTCAGGGTGAAGGCCATGATTCAAGGTAGCTAGAACAACGTTATGCCCAATTAGGGTATCATCACCGATCGTGATCCCTCCTTGGTCTTGAAAATGACAACCCGCATTGATAAAGACATCTTTGCCAATGCTGATATTCTTGCCATAATCTGTATAAAAGGGTGGAAACAGCGAAAAAGTCGGCTCAACTGGTTTTCCTGTTAATTGGGCAAAAAGTTCTTGTAACTCATCAGACTCATGGTAGACTGTATTGATTTTCATCGTGATTTTTCTCGCCTTAGCACTCAGAGCTACCATTTGTTTGGAAGCTTGCGAACCGGCAAGTAAGGGTTCGCCACTTGCCATGAGTTTGTTTAATTGATCGATCGTCATGTGTTTTTCTCCTATTCATTTGTTATTCACGAGGATTTCTTAACGAAAAAATAACCTCTACGTCTTCCGCCCCAAGTACTTCTTTTAACCCCGTCGGATCTTCAATGACACCGATACGATTATAGCCACCATAAGAATTGGTAAAGGTCTGATAAAACAGCACCAACGTATGACTATTCCAGCTCATGATTTCTCCTTCGTGAATGATCTCCGGCCGTTCTGTAGTCATTTCTGGCAAATTCTCAGAAAAACGATAATATTTCTCGTTGTTGTTCAAATCACTCATTGTCACCGTAAAGGGCATTTGATTCATTAGGTGCTCAGACACCTCATTTTCATAAAACTTCGCTAGAAAATTCTGTTGACCAACCGTAATGACGACAGCTGTTGCTGCTGAAAACTGCTGGACATTCTCTTGGCTAGCTTCCGATGAAGTTTCGTTAGCGGATTGCATATTGGTTCTCTCTGTTTCGCTTGTCCCACAGGCACTTAATAAGAACAGCAAAATAGCGGATATCAATTTTATAAGCATCTCTTCGCTCCTTTCTGGTGATGATTCTATGTAGAAGCGGGCAACTGAATGCGTATTTTCAAAAAAACACGACTGCTCAGCAGAGGCAGAGTGACCGAACAGTCGTGAAGATCGTTGTGGCTATTTAGTTCAAATGTTCTTGGAAGAATTGGGTCATTTGATCAAAAGGAATTACGTCTGTTTGATCATATAGATCAACGTGCGAAGCATTAGGAATGACCGTCAACTCTTTGTTATCGCCTTGTAATTGCTCAAAGGCGTCTTGACTGAAGTAAAGAGAGTGGGCTTCTTCTCCATGGAGTAATAAAACGGCGCTTTGGATCTCATCGATATACGACAAGAGCGGCATATTTAAGAACGACAGCGATGATGTCATGTTCCAACCGTCATTGGAATTTAACGAACGTTCATGATAGCCGCGTTCCGTTTTGTAGTAATCAAAATAATCTTGCATAAAGACCGGTGCATCCTCCGGTAGTGTATCTGGCACTCCACCTGCTCTTTCGTAGCTACCGTTAGCAAAATCAACGGTCCGCTGGGCGTTCAGCTGTTGGCGCAATTCATGACGTCCTTCAGCCCCCATCTCATCAAAATACCCCTGAGCATTGACTCTCGACATGTCATACATCGTGGCGGAAACCGTCGCTTTCACACGGGTATCAATGGCTGCGGCATTCAATGCCATCCCGCCCCAACCGCAAATTCCGATCAAGCTGATTCTTTCTTCATCTACATTTTCTTGGACTGACAAAAAATCGACTGCTGCCTGAAAGTCTTCTGTATTGATATCTGGTGATGCCACATAGCGTGGTTCCCCACCGCTTTCGCCTGTGTATGAAGGATCAAAAGCGATCGTAACAAAACCTCGTTCAGCCATCGTTTGGGCATATAGACCAGATGTCTGTTCTTTGACTGCCCCAAAGGGTCCGCTAACCGCGATTGCTGGAAGTGATCCTTGCGCATCAATTGGTTCATAAAGATCAGCAACTAAAGTGATGCCGTAGCGATTTTCAAAAGTTACTTTTCGGTGATTCACCGTGTCACTTTCTGGGAAAACTTTGTCCCATTCATCTGTAAATGAAACATTTTCTGTCATCGTTTCTCCTCCTGAACTGGCTTGTGTTGCTTCGTTTGCCGCCTCGTTATTGCTGCTGCAAGCACCTAAAATAAGTGGTGCTAGCATCAATAGTGATACAAGTGTCTTTTTTTGCCAATTTTTCATTTCATTCGCCTTCTTTCATGGTCAATCATCCTGTACCTTAGGGCGACATATACAACTCCTTTTCTCTTTTGATCTTTTGTTGATTACCGGTAACTCATAGATCAAAAGAGTGATTCTCGGATTAAATCTATTGTACTTCGCGGTCTTTTCCATGTAAAATATCAATATCAAATACCTAACTATTCATTATACGAATAGCAAGAGGAGCATTTTAAATGGAATTAAAAAATCTGACCACCTTTTTAGCAGTTGCAGAAAAAGAGACAATTTCGGCTGCCGCAAAACATCTGCATCTTTCTCAACCTTCCTTGTCCCGACAATTGATGGAGCTAGAAAAAGAATTAGGCGTGACGTTGTTCACCCGAGGCAATCGCAAAATCACACTAACAGAAGACGGACTGTTGTTTCGTAAACGGGCGGAAGAAATCGTAGAATTATTAGAAAAGACCCGCTCAGAATTTTTGTCGCCTCGAGATACGATCGCCGGCAATGTATCGATCGGAGCTGGAGAAACTTATGTGATTCAGTTGCTAGGAGCAATCATCAAAGAAATCCAAGCTGAATACCCCAACATCAAATTTCACTTTTATAGCGGCAACGCCGATGAGGTCAAAGAACGATTGGATAAAGGATTGTTGGATTTTGGTGTCGTAATCAGTCCAGCAGACGTCAAAAAGTACCATTCCTTACGCTTACCTGCCAAAGATACCTGGGGCGTGTTGATGCGAAAAGACAGTCCTCTAGCTGTCAAAGAAGTCATTACCCCAAAAGATCTCTGGGACGTTCCCTTGATTACTTCGCGACAAAGTTTGGTCAGCAGTGAACTTTCTAAATGGTTGAAAAAAGACCTGAAAAAATTGACGGTCGTCGCCACATATAACCTTGTTTACAATGCATCAAAGCTGGTAGAAGAAGGTGTCGGTTACGGATTGACTCTAGATAAACTAGTCAACTTCGCCCCAGATAGCCAATTGTGTTTTAGAAAATTGAGCCCAGCACTGGAATCAAACCTTGACGTCATTTGGAAAAACACCCAAGTTTTTTCAAAAGCTTCTGGACTTTTCTTGGAGCGGATGAAGGAACGCTTTACAGTAGAATGATTTCAAATAAAAAAAGATTTATCTCAAAACAACTATGAGATAAATCTTTCTTTACGTTTTTTCTGATTCATTTTGGATGTGAACTCTTTAGACACCGCCATCCTCCAAGCTTAGCAAATTTCCTTCTGGATCGCGGAAATAAGCAACATGAAAAGCTTGGTCCCCTTCCCCCAAAACGGTTTTACTTACTTCAAACACTACACCAGCATTGTTCATTCTCGTATAATCTTCTTCAAAATCCGTAGTATGAAATGTTGCCGAAAGCGTATCAGATGAAATCCGATTCTCTGAAATCGGGTAGCCCTCCATTTGATCGATCACGGCATCCACTTGGAACATACCAAAAAAAGGCGCCTCCTCTTTCTTCGATGCAAAGCTTGTATAAGGACCTGACTCATCGCCATAAGTTGGTACCAAGCCGACTTTTTCCGTATAAAATTCATAACACTTCTGATAGTCTCCTTTGACTTGAACGCAAGCTGTGATTCGTTGAATGGTCAATTTGTCTTTTCTCCTTTTCGAATGTGTCTTTTATCTATTTAAAGTAATTAAAGCATATGTTAACCATAATAGCATATTTATCGAATAAAATTTATTGTATTGTGAATTCCATTCGACAATCTAATCAAAATTAGCGTTGGTTTTCCCAATAGTTACTTATATTAAAAATCAATCAGATGAAATGTAATAAACTTAAAGTCTTCTGATTGACTTTTACTTTTCTAAACCTAAAAATGGGTAAACTATAACAAAGATTCCTTTTTGATAGATGCAATAAAATCAGACTAGCCAAGTTAAATAAATCTTACTCTTACTTTATTTATTTTTTTTGAACACGATCAATTCGGTGATATCTTCAAAGAGTGATGGATTAGCGACATCAAAAATCACAGAAAAAAACTTCATTTTCGTGCCATTGGTCGGCGCTTTATGAATCCTTTCTTTTGTGTCATCACTGATTGGTAGAGACAATAACTGTGTTCGGACTTTCTCGCTAAAGTGAAAGGAGACTTTGAAGAAGCCCTCCCACATCGAAAGCCAAAAAATTGGTTTCACTTTATTCGTCCCACGAGTCGTTGTCCATTTGTATTCACCTTTGGACAACCACGCTTTTCCATCTTGGTAATAGCGCCAATCCATAAGAGAGATGCCCTCGTTTTCAAGCGTTTCGACAAAACGTTGATAAATGGCATATCCCTCACCCAGTGATTCCGCAATCAGTTGCTCTGTTGGTTTCACGTTTTTGTCTCGAAACAATTGCTCTTTGCCTTCCATCCTTTCGCTCAACTCCTTGCGCTTTTTTTAGGTTTTTGCTACGTTACAATTTAATTTTGTTGATATCATCAGTGATGACCCAATCATCCATATTTTTTTCACGATTGTACTGAAATGGCGTTATTTCTTCTAATTCAGCGATTTCATAGACCGCTAGATACTTTTTCCCTGCCCAACGATCGACTTGCTTTTTCGATAGATTCAACTCTTTTTCATAGCGTTCTACAAAATCTATGGATTCTTCTTTCGTCATCTTTTCAGATTCAGTCACATTGGCAATGATGCCCCGATGAGCGATGGTCAAATCGCCGCCGGTCTCCACAAAATAAACAAGATCGTTGATTTTGGCTCTTCCTCCTAAGGGTGATTTTCTGCCAGCTGCCCCCCGAATGATCATTGTTTTGTCGCCATGAATCAGTTTCTCAAGCTCTTTGGCTTCCTTATTTAAATAGACCAAATGTTCTGCCCGCCCAGCTTTTCCTTGATACCATTCTGCTGTTTTTGTCATAAGAAGTTCCTCTTTTCATATGAATTGTTTTTTAGCGTTGTCCATTCCATGCTGAATGGTTATTGGAACATTTTTTCAATCGTGTATAGGTGAGAGCTGCAACTGTTTCGATTGATGAATGAATAAAAACATTTGTGCAAAGGCATCTGGGATACCGCATTGGTCAAATGTTTCCGCATCTTCTTTCGTTTCGAACTTGGTGATGTCAGCCCAAATTTCTCAATCTACTAATCATTCAAAAGAAAGGTATCCTCTTTGTTTGAAAATGTATTCACGGTTGAATTGTTCAACGACTGGAACAAATTCTGCTGTTGAAGCACCTTTTATTAATTTGTATAAGTTATGAAATGCAACCTGTCCCATCGTGTGTTCCTCCTTTCCGATTCCCTCAAGAAACAGAGCATTTAAACAACTAATAGTCGTCGATTCAACATTCGAATGACTTTTTAACATCCCGTTGTATTTTTCCCTATAATTTCTAAACAGTTGCAACAAAAAGTCCGTTCATCTGAAGAGCATCCGATACTAAAACGATCACTCAATCACTTCCCCTAAAAGCTTGTCGTGGGGAACGATCAAACATTTCTCGATTGCTTTCCAATAGCTTTCATACAGCCTTTTTTGGGCTTTGCCATAGTTTTCTTCGGTATCAAACTCCCAATAGTGGGCATATTTCACACATTTTATGACTCTTGTCAATGGATCAGGCAGGCGTCCTTCCTTGATGGTGCTCATTTCTTTAATGTAATGGGTTCGTTTCATTAATCGAAAGAACAAAGCCCCCTCCATGGCCTTCATTGCCTCTGTTGCTTCCTGCATGATTGCTTCAAAGGTATCGACTTCACTTGGTTTTACTTGATAAATACTGATTTCTGAAAACACTCCGACCGCTCCTTTCACTTGTGATTTTCTTCTCAATTATAGTATACCAAGTTTACGCCGTTGATAGTTTGGTCATTTTATTCATTTCTCATTTATCTTCCGTTTATTATTGATTTGGCCTCCTATATGCGGGATCAAATTGCTAGATTTTAAATTCATAAAAGACTAGCAGCCAAGCTTTATCCGTAGTCACCTGCTTGCCATAGTCATTAAAAGGATCATAAAGCTTTCGCCTACAAAAAAAGCAATCAACTTTTGACAGTAGACTGCTTTTTCTTAACGCTCATTATTGCAAAAGGAACGGTTTTAGCTCTGTCTCGATAAAGTCGATTCGATCAAAGACAGTTGGCTTAAAATAAGCCGTAATAGCAATGACGCAATCTGATTCGGGATCAATATAAAGGACATTTCCGCTATTACCGATGGCGGCATAGGTGCTTTTCTCAGTATCCAAAATCCACCACAAATATCCATAACTCATGTTTTGAAATTTCTCTATGTTTGTCTCTAGCGGATTGACCATTTCAGTGAGCCATTGTGAGGAAATCACTTGTTTCCCTTGATGGATGCCTTGGTTCAAGCATAGCTCACCGATTTTGGCTAAATCTTTTGCTGAAAGGCATAGCCCGTAACCTGCCGCCCCAATATTTAAAGGATCGCAAAACCAAACTGGTTTTTTTGGTGCCTTGCTCATTGTAAAGTGCTTATGTTCTTGTGCCGTTTTCGCATAATAATTGGTTATTTCGGCTACACCAAGAGGGCGAAATAAATAATGGTTCGCATAATCAACGGTCGTCATTCCAGAAGCTTTCGCTAACAAACCAGTGAGGATCTGCAGACAAACGGTTTGATAATTGAATTCATTTGTCACTCCTTTTCTTCCTCCCAATAAATCAAGGGAGGCGCTGGTCCAGTCGTCACTCGAACAAACTTTTGTCCATGGATCACCTTTGCATTTATACGGGGCTCGCATCGTTAATAGGTGTTTGATGGTAATATCGTGAATCGTTTTTTCGCCCCGTTTTACGGAATAGTCTGGAAAATAATCGAGTACTTTGTCATTGACACTCCTGATGAGGCCTTGATCTATCGCTATTCCGACTAGTAGAGAAACGATACTTTTCGTAGCGGACATAAGGTGGCAAGTATCGTCTGGCTTATACTCATGCCATTCATCCGAGTAAACTTCCTTTCCATTTTGGTAGGCAGAAATTTGGCAAATATTGGGCTGTTTTTTACTGATACATGCATGCAGTTCTTGTCTGTTCATTTGTGAAGCCTCCCTTCAAAGATAAGCATAGTACCATTAAAAATTGTTTTCAATGTTATTTTTAAAATTGTTTTTGAAAGGACTTTTAAAAGACTACTTCAGAGGAACAAACAAAAAAGGCCCTCAATGATAGAGGTACCTTACATAAAACTTTCGAATATCGATTTTTGATTTCTATCCAGTTTTTTTGCGAGTATCGTTATCAGCAATTCTTCTAATGCTGAAATAGTGCCGATGACTCCCAAAATCAAGACAACAATTCTTTCATGGAATATTATGAGCAGCAATGGAAAAATACATAAAAGAAATCCGACTGCTTTGTTGAGCCATGTATGCAGACTGCTAAAAGACTGAAATTTTACATAGCCAATCAGATAACTGACGAAGCGGATGATAGCGATCACCAAGATCCAAACCATGATCGTTTGGGTTTCCAAAAGCTGCGGTAGAAAAGAAAGAAAGACAGCGAGAAAAAAGCTTACATCTGCGAAACTATCTAGTAAGGCACCGACCTCACTCGTGAGGTTCATCCTTCTTGCTAGTAGCCCATCGACAAGGTCACTTAAAAAACAATAGGAATAAAGCAGCCAAAACCAGCCAGACATTGGCTGAAGGAATAGTAAAAGTGGTGCTAGAATCAGTCGAGAAGTAGTAATGATATTGGGTAATTGCTTCATTTGTTCCCCCTGAAATACATTTTCTGAATACCTAAGATTGTTGCAAGTTTTTTAAAGAAGCTCAGAAACATTAAAATGTTCTTTCTTCTAAGCATTTCGGCGATGCCCCCTATCAAAGTCTCACAGCTAGTCCCTAATGCTCCTATAAAAATCGTATCCGTTCTGTACTATCTGGTATCTGATTCCGAACTTTTATCCATCGTCCTGCTCGGTAAACCTCGTATTCTTCAAAGCGGCAAGGCAGCCCTTTTGCATGGGCGATATCGTTACTGTCCATCACTTGAAAATGCAGATGAGGCGAAGTCGAATTGCCGGAATGCCCGACATTGCCAATCACCATCCCTTTGGTGATTTTTTGTCCTACGGAAACTTTGATGGATCCTTTTTGCAAATGGACGAATGCCATATATACGCCCTCAGAAGCTTTTATCACAATGTAGTTGCCAGCTATTTGTTGATACTCATCTTTTTGTTCATTAAAAAACAAGCCATTTTTTAAAGCGATCGAAAAATCGACAACCCAATGAACGACTTTGCGTTCCTGATAGCCCTCTCTTACAACAATCACTTCACCATCACAGGGCGCATAGATTTCTTTGCCCCAACAATAACAGTTCTCAAGGGGAACTCCTAAGAAGAAATAGCGCAGAAAGCTTCGGTCGTGAAAAGCTTTTGTTTTACCCTCAAAATCGACTTGTAAAAAATCAAACGCATAACGTAACCCCATTCGATCGGTGCCATGACTAGGAATCTTCTTGGCCGGTGTAGTCGGCGCAAGCCACTCACCTCTTAAGGGAAATTCAATGGTTATCGACTGCTCTTTCATAGGACTTTCTCCTTTTTGGATCAAATGATCTCTTTTATTTGGAAATGACTATCAGCCTCGCGGCAATCTATACCTGTGCTTTACTCCTTTTCACTATAGGTCACCTAAGCCTTTTTTTCAACTCTAAAAAAGTGGGCTAATAGGAGTAGCTAAAAAAAAACACCTCAATCATATAGTGATTCCAAAAAGTTAGATCAAAAATTCTAACTTCTAGAAGTCGCTTCATGGATGAGGCGTTCTCACATTCTATTTTACTGTAGGTCCTGTCGGTGACGACTCGTTCGACTAACTTTTTTTAACGGCTATTGTTTTCGCTCCACAAATCGGTAGTAGACTCTTGCAGTGATGAAATACACCATTAAATAGATCATTGTAAACAGCAGAACAGAGATAATCGATACCGTGATCAATAAGTTGCGATCTGTCAGACCAAAAAGAAGCAACAACTTCCGAATCATCGGCAAAGCAAATGCGAGATGGATGATCGCTGCCGCCAATGGAAATGAGAAAATCATCAAGACTTGCTGCTGGATCACTTGTTTGACTTCCTTATGGCTTAACCCAACTTTTTGCAAGATCTCGAAGCGTTCTTTGTCCTCCATCCCTTCGGAAACTTGTTTATAATAAATGATCAATGCGGCAGCTAAAATAAAGACCACACCAAAAATCAAGCCTAAGAAGAAGAAGCCGCCGGTAAAGGTTTTGGTCTCACCTTCAAAAAGATCTTTTGACTGAACGCTCGCATGAGCATCTGCTGCCAGAAGTTCGCTGCGAATCTCTTTTGCGATCGCTTCGCGATCGCTTGCTTCTGCTGCTTGAAAATTAAAGACTGTTGTTGTCATTGGTTGCTGGTAAAGTTGAAAATCTTCTTTTTGATACCAAGAGCTTAGCTTTTCAGTAAGCCACTGATCATCCGCCACAAGAACAAGATGCTGAACCGGGTTTTCTGTTTTCGTGAATGTTGGCAGTTCCTTCAATTCCCGCAAACGAAATTGACGATCATCGATCGTGGTCTTTTCTGGTAATGCTTGTTGGGTCCAAGTTGCGGGAAAAACAAATAATTCACCTTCAGCAGGTCCTGTTTTCCCACTGATTTCATGGTATTCAGACCTGGTAAGAAAAGTAAGGTACACGGCTTTATCTAAACTATCACTATTTTCTTCAAAAGTGGTTGAAGGAACAAAGTTTAGGCCCTCAAAGGTAAAAAGCAATGGTCTTGTTGTAGTGACTTGCTGGCGCTCTTTGATCGTTAGCTTCTCTTCAAGTCCATCAATCACTGTGTTGATTTGCTGGGAATCAGCCGCTGACTCAATTTGAACATCGTATGGAAAACGAGTTTCGATCACATTCTTTTGTCCAAAGTAAAGACTGGCGGTCGTAGCAACTGTCACTAACACCATCGTTGATAAAATACAAATACTTGCTAAACCAGCCGCATTTTGCTTCATCCGATACAGCATGGTAGAGATATTGATAAAATGGGTCGTTTGATAATAATAGGTCGTTCGTTTTCTTAAAAACTGCAATGCTTTGATACTACCAGCAATAAACAACAGATAGGTAGCCAAGATTACGAGGATGACGGCGACAAAGAACAGGCCTAAGGCACTGATGGGAGACTTGATCGTCACAGAGATCGTATAGCCCGCCACTAAACAAAGGACACCTAATAGTGCTAAAATGCCTTTCGCGCGAGGCTCTTTTTCATTACGCTTGCTTCCCTGTAGTAATTGAAGTGGATTGGTTTTGCGTACTTGCAACAGGTCAAATAAAAATAGACAACCAAACACGCACATAAAATAGAGGATCACAAATCCAATGCTCTCAAATGAAAGTTTAAAAACAAAGAATTCACCTACGGCTAAGATTTTCTTCAGAATCAAAAATCCTAATCGTGCAAACAATAAGCCGCTGATCAACCCGGCCGCAAGACTAATAAGAAAACTGTAAAAGAGTTCCCAAAAGACCACGAAGGCTATCTCGCGTTTTCCTAGTCCCAAAACATTGTAGAGACCAAATTCTTTTTTTCGCTGCTTGATCAAAAAGTTATTGGTGTAAAAGGAAAAGATCGCCGCAAAGATCATCAGGATGATATTTCCTAAATGAAACATGAAAATGGCGCTTTGACTACTAGGAAGTTCCTTCATCCCCGGATTGTTCACGATGATTTGCGTCATCATCAAAACAGCTACCAAGAAACTCATGGATACTAAAAAGGGTGTGTAGGCTTTGGCATTTTTACGTAAATTGGAGAAGGCGATTTTTTGAAAGAACATTCGTTACTCCTCCTTCGCAAAAACAGCAGTCATTGTTTCGGCGATTGCTTCTAGAAAAGCGGTATCACTCCGTTCTCCTCGATACAACTGGTGAAATACATACCCGTCTTTGATAAACAAGACGCGTTGTGCGCGACTGGCTGCGATCGAACTGTGGGTGACCATCACGATCGTCTGTCCGTTTTGATTGATCTGCTGAAATAATGTCAGTAGTTGATCAGAGGTTTTCGAATCCAGCGCTCCGGTTGGCTCATCTGCTAATAGCAGTTCTGGTTTTGTGATGATCGCTCGTGCGACGGCAACACGTTGCTTTTGTCCGCCAGACAATTCATACGGGTAATGCTGCAATAAATCGGCGATCCCTAAAGTTTGTACAATAGGCTGAAGCTGCAATTCCATTTGTTTGACGGAAACTTTCGATAAAACTAATGGCAATAAAATATTGTCCTTTACCGTAAAAGTGTCCAATAAATTAAAGTCTTGAAAGACAAAGCCTAAGTGATCCCGTCGAAAACTTGCTGCATCTTTTTCTTTGATGGTGGTCAAATCGATGCCATTCAGCTGCATCTCACCCGCTGTCGGTTGGTCTAACGTCGCCATCAAGTTCAGTAGCGTACTCTTCCGCGAACCTGATTCCCCCATGATGGCTACATATTCCCCTTCTTCTACCTTAAAGGTTATATTCTTCAACGCTTCGACGGGTTGCCCATTCAGCTGGCTTTGATAGATTTTTTTTACTTGTTGAATGTTTAAAAGTGTCATCTTGTTCCCTCCTTCCTTTTTAGAATAAGCTGACTGGCAGAAAAAAGCGACTTACAATAAAAACCGCAAACTTACAGTGTTGAAAGTTTGCGGCTATCGGTTATTTGTGGTGGGAAAATGAAGTGTGACGATGGTTCCCTGTCCCACTTCAGAATCAATCGCTAAACGGCAGCCGATTTTTTCAGCCGCTTGTTGACTCATATATAAGCCTAGCCCGCTCGCTCGTTGCTGAAAGCGACCATTTTGTCCCGTATATCCTTTCTCAAAAACCCGCGGCAAGTCTTCCTTACGAATACCAATGCCGCTATCTTGGATCACCAAGGCATTGTCTTTAGTGAAAACGTTGATGCCACCGGTTTCGGTATACTTCAAGCTGTTGAAAAGAACCTGTTCAAAAATAAAAACGAGCCACTTTCGATCGGATGTCACCGTCAAATCCACCGCCATGTCCAGTTGCAGATTCTTTTTCGAGAAAAACAAGGCATACTTTTTGATCGTTTGACGAACAAGGGGCGCTAAAGCAATCGACTCAAAGACAAAATCTTCATTGGCTAAATTTTGTCGTAAATAATTCAACATCATTTGCAAGTAATCATTCACCTTAAATAATTCCGCTTTGACCTCCGTCGGTGACAACGAATCGCTTTGCACCAAAAGATCTAGCGCCGCTAGAGGTGTTTTGATTTGATGAAGCCACAAACCGAAATCTTCATAAATTTCTTCATTTTTCATGGTTGCTTTGTAATCGGACAGCGTTTTTTCTTTTGCCAGCTGCCTTAGAAGGGCTTGGTATTCGTCTTCTAAACGATTTCGAGTGGCAGGCAAGAACGCCAACGCCGCTTCCGTCATACATTCTTTTCTTAATAAATGCTGTAGCTGCTTTCTTTTTTGTGCGTAACGAAAATAATGAAAAAGGGAAAGACCTCCTAAAATCACCCCTGAAAAAACCGCATAGTCAATGAAGGGTTCTAATGGAAGGCTGTGAAGAAAGAATAACCCTAGTAGACCCGCACTAAATAGCAGGTAAACGAGATAAAACTTTCCATACAACACGAAATATTCTTTCACATTAGTCATAGGCGTGTTCCTTTTCTATCAAATAGCCTTTATTCTTTACCGTTTGGATCAAATCGGATAGTTCGATCTGGCTCAATTTTTTTCGCAAACGAGTCATATTGACTGCTAATGTATTGTTATCGATGAACTCTTCACTATTCCAGAGCATTTCAATGATGGTCTCTTTGGCTACGATCTTCCCTCGATGCTGCAAAAGCAAGGAAAGAATCCGAGCTTCATTTGGAGAAAGCGGCAACTGTTCCCCCTGATTTTTTAATATATTTTCTGTTGGATAAAAGGTTACTTGCCCTATGTCAAAGGTCAGCGCTTGTTGGTGGCTATACTGATAGCTGCGCCGCAGCAACGCTTGGATTTTTGCCAAAACGAAGGCTAAATCAAAGGGTTTTGTTAAATAATCATCCGCCCCCATGTTCATCGCCATGATTTGATTCATCTGCTGATCCATCGACGAAAGAAAAATGATCGGTACTTCTGACGCCTTGCGAATTTCTTGGCACCAATGATACCCATTGTAATAAGGCAAGGAGATATCTAAAAGAACGAGATCAGGTTTGATGTCGTGAAACTCTTGCAAGAGTTCAGCAAAATTCTTGGCCGAATGGCATTCGTATCCCCACTGCTGCAAATAATCGGCTAAAACAGAGACGATCGTCGCATCATCTTCAACCAGATAGATTTTTTGCATGTCTTTCTCCCCTCTGTTGATTATTCGGTCGGTTCTTTAGAGACAGTGTACCAGAAAAGAAAAAGAATCGTCTAGATGGAGGAACATTCCAAAGGACTGTTTTTTCCTTAATCTTCTGCTAAGTGAGCAAGGATTTCTTGGTACCGTCGGGTGGCGAAGGAACTAATTTGTCCTTTTTTACAAAAATTCAGTTTCCCCAGTTTTGGTACAACCCGTTCTACAATAACATTGCCATTTTTAACTTTCGATTCAAACTGCTGCAAAGCCTCCAGAAACCGTGCGTCTTTTCTGGCAGAAGGATAAAAAGACAAGACATACAGATAATAAAAAAGATTGTACCCTCTAAAGGGGTATTCTGTCTGCATAAACAATGTGCCCATTCCGTAATGACAGGGACTGATTGGCTGACGAATCTCCCAATGAGCAAGCAAGCATTCGATTGCTTGATTAAGTGTTTCCATCTGTTCACGATCATGAGTATATCGAAAGGCATCAAGGACCGTTAACGTCGTCATCGGGGTTGAATAGCGGGTCTCCGGGCCGCGACCAAAACTGTATTTATTGCACTTCCAGCCGCCATCTGTTTCCTGAGTAGCAAGAAAATAGTGAAAGGTCTGTTGTAGCCGCGGGTCCCTTGCGTAACCAAGAGCACACAGCGTTCGCAAAGCCAGCGCTGTATGACAGGGATAAATCCCCCCTGATGGCGAAATTTTAAATCTGCCATCTTCTCTCCATCCTTGAAAGATCAATGCAGCGGTCTCTTTTAATAAGTTCTCCTCAGGCGACATACCAAGTTCAAGCAAATAATGAGGACACTCTAAGGTTGTAAAGGGTGCTCCTTTCAGTAATTTATGGTCTGGCGTCGACCATAAATCGGCGCCAAGATCATATTGACGGGAAATGATCGCTTCGATATCTTGCTGAACCGTCTGATCCATATTGTTCCTCCTCCATTTCTTAAGTGCCCTGCAATCAACGCAACAATCCTTATTGACCCACAATGCAACAGCTTCTAGAAAGATAAAATCGACGTTTTTCAACACATGAGTTAGATTTTTGTATTCGAATTGTCCAAATAAATTTTAGGAACCAACGAGTTTTTCAGGATGGACGTACTTAAAACAAGAGTGTTCAGATTTTCCTGATGACAGGTTCTAAAAAAGTTTCTCTCTAAACTCGCCTGATTATGCTAGCCCCTTAATGAAAGATCACCTTAATAAGAACGCGCTCACGCAATAATTTAATGCCACACTCTTCTAGTTAAAGGAATCAGGCATAATGAAATAGTTCAAAACGAATGCCTTCTGGGCTTTCAAAGAATAAGGCATAGTAGTTAGGAGCGATGCGCTCTTTGTACTCCATTGGTCGATCGTGAAGGATCTTTACCCCTAAGGCTTTTATTTTGGGAAAGATCGCATCTACTACTTCGCGGCTTTCCGCCTTAAACGCCATGTGCTGAACCGAGCCAGGTTTTCTTGAATCGATTTTCTCCTTCTTCCATTCTTTTCGTGGGGAACAAATACCGAAATCAAATGAATCCCCTATATATTCTACTACTTCCATATCGGCATGTTCTAAATACCCAGAATATTTCTTCTGAAGGTCGAAACCTAATAGTGCAAATAATTGATCATAAAAACCTTCTGCTTTTTTTACATCATTGACTGTGATTTGGATATGGTGAAACTGAATGTTCATAATCGCTCCTTTCTGGCTAACAAAATAAGTGTTTCAGGAAGAAAAGCCGCTTGCGGAAGTTTGATTCAATGGGATTAGCCAGGAAGCTCATTTAATGTAGAAATCACATTTCCCATTGCCTTTGCTACCTCTTTAGGCAACTTATTATAGCCATCATTTTCTGTTTCTTGAGCCAAAATAAAGTCCAGCCGTCCTTGCATCCGCTCTCTTAAATGAGCAACATAGGAGGCATCTTGAAAATCGACTTCGAACCCTGTTACTGGCAGGTAACTCATTTCTGTGATTTCACCAAACCTCTTAAAATTGGCCTCGCCTTTCACAATTTTTTCAATCGATGTCAGCGTGACTTCAGGTGTGACCTTCTTGTCTTTGTAAAAGCCTGTATTTAGAATATAACAAGCCGTTTGGTTTTCTTTGAATAAGTTCATGAAATGGGCAAAATCTTCTTTTAAAGGATAGACTCTAAATGGATTGGCATAAGGCTCGATGACCAGTTTATCTATATCCGTGGTCTCGACAACATGTTCAGCTGTCGTGCGCTTCGTAGCTAAGGTCAAACCAAAAACAGCGGCTAAAATCGGATCGTCAATTTTTACTACAGGAGGTAGCGTGTCATCTTTCATGATCCAAAATACTGCATCGATCGGCGAATCTAAATGATCCACCCGGTTAGGTGTGACATACCGTGACTTGACGGTTCGACCATTCCCGTTACGAATATCTTGGGTCACAAGCACCTTCTTTCCTTCCTCGTCTAAAGTAACCCCAACATTTTGACAGGTGATAAAGTAGCGGACATTTGGGTTGGTTAATGGATAATCCTGCGTTTTATCAAAATAAGAAGGCTCCAGAGCAGTGGACGCACCGTTTGTTTGATTGATCACAAACGCATCGTCATGCAGAACCTTGATATCATATTTGCCATCATGTTCTGCCAATGTAATGGTCGATTTTCCTGATCCTGAAAGACCAAAAGCAGCCATCGTAAATGTTCGATTCGGTAGCTGATATTGCTTCATTCCTCCATGACACGCCACAAAGCCATTGCGATGCGCGGTAGCCCAAGCCAAAGTTAATGTCGCTTTTTTCAATTCACCAAAATAGTTTAAGCCTAAGACTGCCGCAACATTGTGTTCAGGATCAAAGAGAGATAGCCCATAGGGAAAATCAGGATGTGTCCAGTCCGGATCAGCGTACAAGAATATATCTGTCTCTGGATAGTTCTTGGAGTGTTGATACCTTTCCTGCCATGATTTCGTCAGCATTTGAAAATTCAACAAATAAGAATAAAAATTGGTTTCATAGTACTCTGGTAGCAACAGGTGTGCTTTGACCATAAACGCTTCGTCTAACCCTACAACAACTTCACCGCCATAGAATTTTTTACGTGTCCCTTGAAATAAAGCATCTCTTAAAATCCCTTCATACAATTTTCGATCAATCCCGGGATGTCCGATGATGCGTCGAGCTGCCGCTGTCCGTCCAACAACTTTTCCGTCATTAAACACGATGACTTTAGCATCCTCTGGTAGTCCTAACTCCTTGGTGTGTGTGACCCGCATATCCGTAAGAATAGCACCAGAAGATTCTTTTGCTAAGCAATAGGCCGTGGCTAGATCATGAATCCAAGTGACATTGTTCCCATAAAAAGCTGACTCTATCAACACTTTAAAACTCGACAAATGCGTATTCTGCGGTGTAATCTCTTTGTGTGAAAATGCACGAATCGTTGCCATGTGTAATCCCTCCTAACAAAAATTTTCTATTCACTACGTTTATTATAATACTTTCTAATCACCACACGCCATATTTTTATACACATTAACTATAAATTGCCGACAAACCATTTTGTTAAAGGATTTGGCTGTCTGCATATTTGTAGCTTCACTGCTTTTTGCATTGATTTTGTCCCCGCTCATCATTAGTGAGAAAGAACAAAAAAACTGGAACAAAAAAGAATGTCTTTCTGTTCCAGTTTCTGGTTTTATATTTCATCCATTCTAAACGTCACAATCGACGTAACTAGATAGACAGATGGGTTTTAGTTGCTTATTTCTCAATTGACTTGCTTTCTCTAGTAACTTTGCTATCGTAAGATTTTATGACATTTACCATAAAAAGAATTCAAAATCAAAATTGCTGAAAAAAACTTGTTGTTTCTTAACCACGTTCTAACAACACGACACACTCCACATGGGTCGTTTGTGGGAACAAATCTACAGGTTGAACTTCTTTTGTCACATACCCTTCTTCCGCAAACAACGCGAGATCACGAGCCAAGGTTGCTGGATTGCAGGAAATGTAAACGATGCGCTCTGGTTTAACCGCAGCAGTCGTTTCGATAAAGCTAGCATCTAAACCTTTGCGAGGTGGATCAACGAAGACGACTGTCGGTTGAATGCCTTCGCGTAGCCATTGCGGCATGATTTTTTCGGCTTTACCGATAAAGTAATGCACGTTTTCGACACCATTTCTTTTGGCATTGGCTTTGGCATCGTTCACTGCTTCAGGAATGACTTCCATCCCTAACACTTCTTTCACGCGATCAGCCAAACTAATCCCGATCGTTCCGATTCCTGCATAAGCATCCACAACGACATCATTTTCAGACAGTTGCGCCATCTCGAAGGCGGTTTGATACAAGACTTCTGTTTGCGCTGTGTTGACTTGGTAGAAAGATTTCGCTGAGATTTGGAAGGTTTTACCTAATAATTGATCATCGATCGATGACTTGCCATACAACACACGCTCGAATTCCCCCATGATCACATTGGTTTTTTCTTCATTGATGTTTTGAATGACAGAAACAACTTCTGGAATCTCTTCGTGGATCACTTCCGCGATTTCTTCTCCTTTGAAGAATTTCGGTTTACGTGTCACTAATACGACCATCATTTCACCTGAGTGATGCCCACGACGAACGACAATGTGGCGTAAGAACCCTTCATGGGCTTCTTCATTGTAGGCTTTGACGTTGAACCGCTGCAAAATATCTCTGACTTTGATGATTGCTTGATCGATGTTTGGATCTTGAATATAAAAGTCTTCGATCGGTACCAGAGTATGGCTGTTTTTGCGGTAAAATCCAGTCGTTAATTCCCCATGGATTTTTTGCACAGGGATTTGCGCTTTGTTGCGGTAACCAAATGGTTTTTCCATTCCGATTGGCGCATTGACTGTGATTTCAGGCAATTTGGCGATTTTAGCCAAAACATTCTCTACTTGCTGCTGTTTGAAGGCTAATTGTTTGTCATAGCTCAAATGACTCAATGGAGCGATCCCGGTGCGCAACAATGCTTCATTCGGCAATTCTTGCCGATCAGGACTTGCTTGCAACAATTTCATCACTTTGGCAAAACCAAATTTGTTGCCGACTTTCAACACTTTGACTAAGGCACGTTCATTTGGCAGGGTGTTTTCAATAAATAATAAGTACCCATCGACTTTGGCGATCCCATTTCCTTCATGGGAAAGATCCAAAATATCAACTTCAAGTTCCTGATTCTTTTTAACAGGATAATTTTTCATAGATTTCTCCTTTGTGCTTGCTTTCTTCATTTTAAAAAGGAATGGCCGAAATTGCAAGCGGTGCTTATTCTAACGGTTCAACTTGACTTCGAGCAAAAAAGAACCGAAGGAGGGAAATCGGCTGATTGCTTTTTCTGGGTCCTGCGGCGAAGAGCCGCTGCAACACAGGAGCAATCCCTTTTCCATCCTTCGGAAAATCGAACAGATCAGAAGTGTTTAAAACTTTTGATCACTGTTTTAGTTATCAGTTATTTTTCTTTTTCTGTGATTTTTCCCGTTCGCTCTTGTTCAAGATTTGTTTTCTTAAACGAATGCTTTCTGGTGTTACTTCACAGTATTCATCATCATTCAAGAATTCCAGTGATTCTTCCAAAGAAAGAATACGAGGTTTCTTGATAACTGAGGTTTGGTCTTTGTTTGCTGAACGGACGTTGGTCATTTGTTTTGCTTTCGTGATATTGACCGTTAAGTCTTTGTCACGAGAGTTTTCACCAATGATCATTCCTTCGTACACTTCGGTACCTGGTTCAACGAAGACCGTTCCACGTTCTTCAATACTCATGATCGAGTAAGTCGTTGCTTTTCCTGTATCGATCGATACAAGTGCACCTTGATGACGGCCACCAATTTGTCCTTGGATCATTGGCAAATATTGATCGAAGGTGTGGTGCATGATGCCGTAGCCGCGAGTCATTGATAGGAATTCTGTCGTGTAACCGATTAAGCCACGAGCTGGTGCCAAGAAAATGATCCGTACTTGTCCATTCCCTGTATTGATCATATCTTGCATTTCTGCTTTACGCATTCCCAATGATTCGATTACTGATCCCATGTATTCTTCTGGGGTATCGATTTGCACCCGTTCAAATGGTTCGCATTTCACGCCATCGATTTCGCGTTCGATAACTTCTGGACGAGAAACTTGCAATTCAAAGCCTTCACGACGCATATTTTCGATCAAAATTGACAAATGAAGTTCGCCACGTCCAGAAACGATCCATGAATCAGGTCCGATTGGATCCACACGCAATGAAACGTCTGTTTGCAATTGCGCCATTAAGCGTTCTTCAATTTTACGAGCGGTTACGAATTTTCCTTCGCGACCCGCAAATGGTGAATTGTTCACGATAAAGGTCATTTGCAAAGTTGGTTCATCAATGTGTAAAACAGGTAATGAATCTTGATGATCGATTGGTGTAACAGTTTCACCAACGAAGATATCTTCCATCCCAGAAACGGCAATCAAATCACCGGCTTTGGCTTCTTGGATTTCTAAACGTTTCAAACCGAAGAAACCGAAAAGTTTCGTCACACGGAATTTTTTAACTTCTCCGTTTAATTTCATCAATGCAACTTGGTCGCCGACTTTGATTGATCCGCGGAAGACACGGCCAATACCGATACGTCCAACGTAGTCATTGTAATCAAGCAATGATACTTGGAATTGCAATGGTTCGTCGCTGTTGTCGATTGGCGCTGGAATATGTTCGATGATCGTATCAAACAATGGTGCCATCGTTTTTTGTTGATCAGCAGGATCATCTGATTCACTTGAAGTTCCGTTAATCGCAGAAGCGTAGATCACTGGGAAGTCCAATTGGTCATCGTCGGCACCTAATTCGATAAATAGTTCTAAGACTTCATCGACAACATGCTCAGGACGAGCAGATGGTTTGTCGATTTTGTTGACAACTACGATTGGCACTAAGTGTTGTTCCAACGCTTTTTTCAATACGAAACGTGTTTGAGGCATCGTTCCTTCATAAGCATCAACAACCAAAACAACACCATCGACCATTTTCATGATCCGCTCTACTTCACCACCAAAGTCCGCGTGTCCTGGGGTATCCATGATATTGATTTTTGTACCGTTGTATTCAACCGCTGTATTTTTCGCTAAGATCGTGATGCCACGTTCTTTTTCGATCGCATTTGAATCCATCGCCCGTTCTTGTAATTGGGTATGGCTATCTAACGTTTGGGATTGTTTCAATAATTCATCAACTAATGTAGTTTTTCCGTGGTCAACGTGGGCAATAATAGCGACGTTGCGGATATCATTTCTAATATTCAATTTATAAACTCCTTTTTTGGTGACATTGCACTCGACAAGCCATTATACCAGAATTTCTTTCTGAAATATAGTGCAAAGTTTTCATTTTTACAGAAAAAGCAGACATCTTAGCGATATCTGCTCCAATTTATCCTCGTTTTGGCATAGAATGCCTTACGGGAAACAGCAATTTCAGTTCAAACCAGCCATCTTCTGTTTGGATCACCATCGTTCCTTTGTATTTATTCACCGTTTCGCGGACACTTTTTAATCCATACCCATGAAAATGTTTGTCTTTCTTGGTAGTGATCGGCAAGCCGTTTTCAAACGTTAAGGGTTCTTCGTAGCGATTTTCTAGGCAGATCAAAAGCATCTCCCCTTTACGGCTGATTTTCAATTGAATCAAGCGATTATCTTCTTTGGTGATTTTGCGGACACTTTCAATGGCATTGTCGATAATATTACCAAAAAGCGTACTGATATCCACTGAATTCATAAAAGAAAGGCTTGCCCCATCTGCAATCACGGTGAAGGTGATTTTTTCTTTCTGACAAAAGATTTGTTTTCCTGTCAAAACAATATCTAACACACTATTGCCAGTGTCCATCCTTAAGTCATACGAGTTGATTTCTTTTTCCATGACAGCCAAATAATCCTGTGTCTCCTGCGAGAGAGGATCATTTTTCAAAATATTGATCAAGTGTTTCAGGTCGTGATACTTTTGATTAATGATCTCAATGCTTCTTTCCGAGGTTTGATAATTGATCATTTGATTTTTTAGCAAGCTTTCTAACTTCTGAACCTCAAATTTTTGTTTCATTTCATTCAATTGAACGTGGTAGGCAAACAGCAGCGCCACTCCCCCAAAATCCACCATCGTTC
This sequence comes from Enterococcus sp. CR-Ec1, assembly GCF_002850555.1. Lineage (NCBI taxonomy): Bacteria > Bacillati > Bacillota > Bacilli > Lactobacillales > Enterococcaceae > Enterococcus > Enterococcus sp. CR-Ec1. The sequence continues at coordinate 1,593,990 of NZ_CP025223.1, read as the reverse complement.
GAATATTAAAAATATCTCTAGCCATGCTGCCACTAAAAGGAGTATTTTGATACACATAGCTGATATTGCTCATGGTGAAAACAACGATCACGATAATCATCACCGAAGTGATTTCTCGATAGGTGATCACTTGTTCGGCACTTTCGATCACAAATCGTTTTTCCAATTTGTACAAAAGGCCTAACAGCATACTGCATCCCAAAAAAATAAACGCATAGGTCCCGATATAATCGAAGGAAACTTTGAAATCCAGTACAAGGAAATAGTAGATTTGATACGTGAGTGATGCAGCAAATTCACCTACGATAAATGCCCGTGCAGTGAAATACAAGGCATTTTTCCACGGAATCTCAGCAGTGGTAAAAAGAAATAGAAACATTATAAGTGCTGAAATTATAATGATCGGAATAAAATAGACTTGTGAGACATCGGCATTGATGATTTCCATATGCAGATACAAGATCAAAAGGAATACAAAGACCCGCCCAATTTTTTTCTTGGTTAGCTTCTCTGTTTTCGTCAGTAATACGAAAAGTAAGGTACTCATCCAATAAGCGATCGCATAAAAAATACCTGGAGTTTCTGATAGTTGATACGGGGACAAAATTGCTTCACCTCATCTAATAGTCATTTAGACATGCCATTGTTTCGCCAGTGTATCCATGATCAATTTGCGTTTTCCTCGGCTGATAGGCAACTCTGCTTCTCCAACGATCACAGTCGAATGATTAATACCCGTGATATGCCTCAGATTGACAATAAACCCACGATGGATCCGTAAAAAACGATCTGGTTGTAACTGCTGTTCCAATTCCCGCATGACACCGATCGATTCTAATTCTTGATCCGTTAATTTAAAAATCAATTTATGTCCTTGGCTTTCCACGTACTGAATCGCGTCTTGATTGACGCGATAATAATTCTGTCCGGCTTTAATACGCAGAAAACTGTCTTCTTTCATCTTCAGTCGCTTGATTGTTTTTTTTAAATACTCCGACAACGAATAATAATTAAAGGGTTTAAGGATATAGCCAATTGCATTGACATCATAGCCTTTGACTGCATATTGCGCCGTACTGGTAATAAAAATGACGAAGACATCGGAATCCCGCTTGCGAATTTCCTCGATCGCTGACATTCCATCGATCAATGGTAGATGGATATCCATCAACAGCAAATCAAATTCCGAGTCATAACGCTCTACGAAATCATACCCATCATGAAAGGTTTCTACTTGAAAAACGACTCCTTCTTTTTCTTGAAAAGTTTGTAAATAAGACAAGAGCTGTTGCCGATATTCTTCTTGATCTTCCACGATTCCAACACGGATCATGCGCTCACCAGCCCGCTGCGTTTTTTTATAGTCATAGTATTCAATCTCCCTCCTCATAAAAAGTAAAGCGTTTTTTTTGTCGTTTTTCTTTTTTTATTTTAACATAGTTCGTTATTTGTGAATCGATTGTTTTTACGCAGGAAAAGCATAGAGAACGAACGCTTTCACGTCATCTCTATGCTTTATTTTTTATCGCTTTAACCAGTAACTGTTTTCTTCTGTCCAACATCGAAAAAGGCTGCGATGACAGAGATCAACCAAGTGGCTACGAAGATAACGATGATCATGATGGCTTGTGAGCCCGCATCGAACGCCGCTTCATTGTTCATTTCAAGGTTAGAGCCGAAAATATAGCCAAAGGATTCAAGTCGCATGCTGATGAAGCGCACTCCACCTAAGATAATCAATAAACTAGCTACGATACGGCTGATATCAGCTGCCATTAACAGTGATTTGGTTTTTGCATGAAAGGATAACCCAATCGTCAAAAGCAGGAATACTAGCGCTGCTGCTAACAAATACAAAACATTGACTTGCATGTCTTGATAATACGCTTTATTAACGTTGGAGATATACAAGAAGACCAAACTCGTCGTAAGGACGAAAACCAGCAGATAGATATACAAACTGATTTTTTGTTTCTTTAGCATTGTCATCATTGTTCCGCTCCCTTCTTCTTCATTGAAATAAAGACATAGCCACCAAAGCTAATAACTGCTACTGCAAGGCCGCCATAGATTCCGACGGTCATGGCTGTCTCCCACCATGGCGTAATTCGGATCGTCTGAACATTTTGGGCGGCACTTTGGGCATAGGCATATAATTGATACTTCATGTTTTCTCTCGCTTGTTCAACAAATTGCGCATCTTGGGCTGCCAAATCAACGGTCAGATAAGGCCAAGCCTCTAAGACATTCGCCATCGTCTCATTTGAGGCAAAATCTGCCATCATCGTAACGCCTGCCATAATAATGGATTCTGGACGGAAGTAGCCGTTGTTGTTGACCATATCTGTCGTCAATAAGCCATTAAAGCCCCACTCTTCTCGTAAAATATTGATCAACATTGGGACAGAATTATTCCCATTCGTTGCTCCGATCCGACTGAAGGTCACCATTGCACCTAACGCGCCCGCATCCTCAAATGATCCTTGGAAGGCACGTAAATCGCCTTCACGGGCTTTTTGCTCCGTCATATAAGGCGCGATGCCACTTCGTTGTGTTTCTTGATCATTAAATGCCAGATGTTTTGGACCGATTATGATTCCGTAGTCCAAGGCACCTTTGACTGTATTTTCCGACATATAATTAGACAACATTGGGTCTTCCGAATAGTATTCATGGTTTCTTCCGTTGTAAGGGGTCCGATGAATATTAGCTGCTGTCCCCCAAATCAAGTAATTTCCACTCCATAGACCGTCATTACCAAGTAAGTTGCCCCATTCTTCTGCCAGCTCATGACTAAAGGTGCTGCCGATGATCGTAGCATTTGCCATCGTTCCTAGATGGTAATCAGCATTTTCATCATCTTCATTTAACCCTCGACCACTTAGCGTTGTGCCGAAACCATTCGGACCGTCATTTTGATAAACGAGTGGCGAATTGATTTCTTCAATGACATCACTCGTACTTCCACCTTTAGCGATTCGCGGTATCAAAATGTCTAAAGGAATCTGATTGACTAGCTGATCCCAACGAATATCATCGATGTCAGTGACCCCTGCCATATCAGAAAACATCAATGGGTCTTCGATTCCATCTACATTGGCTTCCCCATTTTCCGTAAATTGATAGTTTTCATTCGCAAGGTTTTGGACCCATTCTTCCACTTTGTCACCGTCGATCGTCAAATCGTCATAGGTTCGAGGAAAAGTTCCTGCCCAATCTTGTCGAGTAAGATAGGTGGCATAGTCTGGTTTGTAGTAGTTGATGTCGGCATCTTCCAGCTGATTCACGATCGCCGTGCCATTTTCAGAATAAGCAAATGTTTCTTCGTCAACGGTTCCTTCTTCACCGATCGCCACACTCACTACCTGAGCTTCATTTCCATCGGTATCATGCCCTTTAGCTGCCAATACTGCATTGACGGCTTCGTGTGCTCCATCACCAACAGCAAAATAATAATCGCCGCCATCTAAAATATACCCGCCTAATCCGTCTTTCGCTGTCGAATCCCAGCTAGCCATATATTTCATGTCAACTTCGATCGTAACTGTTTGCGATTCAGAAGGCTCTAATAGCTCTGTTTTCTCAAATCCGATGAGATTGACAGCTGCCTTTTCGATGTTTTGCTCACGATTATAGTCCGTGTATGGCGCATTAAAGTATAGCTGACTAGCAAATTTACCGCTTACATTTCCTGTATTGGTAACAGTCACTGTCGCAGTTACTTTATTGTTTTCTTCGTCGATATCGATCGCATCTAAACGCTGGTCAAAGGTCGTATAAGAAAGACCAAACCCAAAATCATAGGTCACTTCATTGGCATAATCCCAAACGTCTGCCCCATCGATCGCACCGACGTTGCTATCGGCTTGTCCAGCACCGACCACTGTATCATAATAGCGGGTTTCATAATATTTATAACCGGTATAAATTCCTTCGGCTTGGATCAAGTAGTGGTCGGCAGCTAATGACGCATCCCCACCAAAGCTTCCTAAAGGAGAAGTTGCTGGCAGTTCCCCCATCAAGGATTCCTCAAAACGAATTTGAGATAGATCATCCAACTCAATTTTACCAAAATTCTGCATCGCAGGGGAATTCGCAGTTGCAACAGCATAGGTGTCCGTCAAGCGTCCTGAAGGATTGACTGCTCCCGTCAAAATATCGGCAACACCTAAGAAGCCATAAGCACCAGGGAACCCAACGTACAAAATAGCATCGATGGCATCGTCTTTTTCCAGCTCGTCGATTTCCATCGTCGAACTGCTGTTGATCATAACGATCACGCGATCGAAGTTTTCTTTCGCAAGCTCAATCAAGGCTTTCTCATTTTCAACTAGACCTAGCGGCGTATCCGTACCATAAACTTCTTGATCGATGCCTTTTTCTCCAGGATAGTAATCACTGCCCTCAGAGCCTGGTCGTGAAATCACCACAATGGCGGCATCATTATACTCAGCAAAGCTTTCTGTAAAGTCGGAATCATCATTTTGTGCCGTCTCATAAAGATCTGTTGCTGGTTCAGATGGTTCATAAGGGGTTGAAAAATTAGCTGGACGATGCCCGTAGATCGGAACGGTATTCCCAAAACGCTCAAAAGAGCCGGTCTGGATCTCCCCCAGACCATTGTAGATCTCCGTCATCGTAGGATTTAATTCAAATCCTCGTTCCTCTAAAGCTTCTTGCAGATTGATTTGGGAATCGCCAACAACGGTACTCCCCATTGTCCCACCTAAAAATGGATAAGCACTCCCCATCCCCAACAAGGTGACCCGATTCTCTGTTTCCGCTAGGGGCAACGCTTGATTTTGATTTTTTAATAAAACGGTCCCTTCTGCTGACATTCGTTCACCCAGGTCACGATGTGCTTGGATCAGCTCCGCACTAGTTTCGTAATCAGAAGTGAATTTGTCATCATTGATGATTTTGGTACTTGAAGTCCCAAGGGCACCATCAATGATCGGGCGCCACTGATCTGCAACGCCGGTCAAGCCCATCAAAGCACCTGACATCGATAATGACAGTGCAGTCATCCCTCTGCATAGTCGTGATAGATTTTGATTCATGTAGATTTCCTCCTTTTTTCAACTCATGTTTTCCCTTTGGATATGTTTCTTGAATGGTATTTTCTTATCTACTCCCTCCTTTAGGTTTTCATCGCTTCTTGCGATTGTTTTGCCCGTTGTTCTTCTAAAATCAATCGTTCTTGGGGATCGATCCATTCTCCGCCAGATTGGAGAACCTTTTCCTTCTGACTAGCTAAGATCAGCGCCTGATCTTCTTTCGTGTGCTTTTCTACGGTTAGAAAAAGGAGCAAGATCGCAATACCCGCATAACAAATCAACTCAAACCCTAAAAATGCCCAAACAAGAACGGACGAAACTTGTGCGTTTTGGGTGACAGCAGTCGGGTCATAGCCGCTGAGCGTCAGCAAACTGTTGACTAAGGCATTCCCAACCCCTGTCAGACCTACCATGATCGAACCGTAAACAGACATCGTAAACCCATCGCTACGAAAGCCATTTTTGGCTTCTAAGTGATCCAGCACATCTGAAAGTAGCGCTAGTGTCACAAACATCGCAGGCACAGCACCGATCCCTTTTAAAACCAAACCGATGGCAACCGTTGTGAAATCATGGACATCGATAAAACTGATCAGGCCACCTACCACAGCAAAAACGATCCCTAGCAAAACGGAATTGCGTTTACCCAGTTTGTTTGCCAGCGGCCATGCCACCAACATCCCAATTGCGGTCGGTAAACCAGCGATCAAACCTAGTGAGCCCATTGCGACACCGGCAGAGGCTTCGTCGACCACGGAACTAAACATCCAGCGAGCGTAATACCCCATCGATCCGTTTTTTACGAGCCCACCGAACTGGAACAAGAAGAAGTAAGAGATGATCAACCACCAATACTTATCCGAAATACAGGCGGAGAACTGCTTTTTCAAAGAAATCTTCTCTTCTTTGATCGCTAGTTTGGCGTTTTCTTCAGTGATTCGTTCTCGGGTAAAGTAATACTCTAAGAAAATGGCTAGAAACGTCGTGACACATAAAAAGATCATCATCACGCGCCAGTTGTTATAGCTAGCTGCTCGATCGATCACACCCTCCGTCGAAACGAAAAGATAGCTTTGTAACAAGATCGGCACTAAGATACTTCCGCCTAACCCGACAGCCGCTACACCCGAGGCATTAGAAAATGTCGCTAATTTGCCGCGCTGATTACTATCTCGTGTGGATAAGGCGACCATGGAACTATGTGCTGTGTAAAAGAATGGATAGGCTACGGCGTAATAAAAATTATAGGAAAACGCCAGCCAGATCATCTGTAACGTCGGGGATGCGTTCGTTGGTGTAATGAATAGAAATACGATCGCTATCACCAATAACGGTGCAGAAATCAACATATACGGTCGAGCTTTTCCCTGGCTGGTTCGCGTATTATCGATTAATCGACCAACGAATAAGTTACCCAAAATGACAAAGACCACTGAGATTAATGGTAATAAGGCTGAAAAATGCCCGAACTGATTTGTATCTGTCCAACCAATCACATCTGAATAATAACGGTTCAAATAGGCACCGAAGATCGCATTGGAAAGCAATGCCAAAAAAGGCCCAATAAAATATCCTAGAAAAACTTCTTTCTTTTCGACTTTTGCGGTGGTGATTTTAGTCTTGAAGGCGGGCGCTTCAAAGAGTGTTTTGACTTTCATGCGCTGCTTCCTCCTATTGCTTCTGAAAAATGATACTGTCCGTTGGTCAACTGATGGCGCTGACCACTAGGCATTTGTAAATAAGCGGTCGTCCCGATAGGTACCTGCACTTCAATCGAAAAGTAACCATCAGCGATCTGCCAATTGCTGATAATTTCGCCATAACTACACCTTACTTTCGTCTTGGCAAAGGTCAGATCACCACCAATGATCGGTCGCACAGTGAACGCTTGATAGCCGCCTTTGATCGGTTCGATCCCGGCGATCCGCCGATAGAAAAAGTCGCCGACTGCCCCGCTGGCATAATGATTGAAGGAAACCATTCCATTGGTTCCATCATCGGCACCCGTATTACTAGTACCGTCTTCTCTCAAGGCATCCCAGCGTTCCCAAATCGTTGTGCCGCCAGCTTTTACTTGAAAAAGCCAAGATGGGCAGGTATCTGTTAAAAGCATTCGATAGGCTTCTTCTACATACCCATTATCTGCCAATGCAAACAAAATATACGGGGTACCAGGAAAACCGGTGCCGATATGATATTCGTTTTCTCGTACCAAACGTGCCAGGTTGGCTGCCGCTTTTTTCGCATCTGTCTCTGAAAGCATTTGGTAATAAAGCGGTAAGACATACGCAGTTTGAAATTCTTTTTTCACACGGGCATCTTTGTCCATCAGTAATTGGCGATAAGCAGTGGATGTTTCATGAAAAATTTTCTGATAGTACGTGCTATCTTCAGAATAGCCCAAGATCGTTGCAATCTGTGCTAAAAGATTGCTGGTGTTGGCAAGGCTAGCCGTGCCTGTCCATTTGCCCCGCAGCATCCACGTCCAAAGTTTGCCTTCAGGGGCGACCCAATCGCCATAATGATGCAGCAAACGCCAAATTCGTCGGTGCTTGCCAAAGGAAAACAGTTGTGCCCAAAACAGACACGCTTTGTGGTATTTCTTCATCGCATGGTATGTGGTGCGCAGGATTTCTGGATCACCACTACTTAAGTACTCCGCCCATGGAACCAAAATCACGGCATCTCCCCAGTGATCAACGGCCATTGGGATCATGATCTCCCATTGAAAAGGCACGACCACCAGCGGTACGGTTACTGGAATTCCGCCACTTTTTCTTTGTTCTGAACGGACATCTTGAAGCCACTTCTCATAAAAACGACGCATATCAAAGTTAGTAGAAGCCGTTCGAGCAAACAAAGCAATATCCCCGGTCCAGCCCATTCGTTCATCCCGTTGGGGGCAATCGGTGGGAATATCGACAAAATTAGATTTTGCTCCCCACAAAATGTTGCTTTGCAACTGATTCAACTGAGGATTAGAACAAGTAAAAGAGCCGGTTTCCCTTACGTCAGAATACAAAGCGATTCCTTCAATGGTGATTGCTTCTGGATCGATTCCTTCGACACTCAGATAGCGAAAGCCCATGTAGGTCAACCGTGGCTGATAGACTTGCTTTCCCTCCTTGCAGGTGTAAATAATTGCTTGCTTCGCAGTCCTGAGCGGTTCGGTAAACAGTTCGCCATCCATCAAAATTTCAGCATGTCTGATCGTTAGTTTCTGACCTTCATTTCCTTGAATGGTCAGCTTGACAATACCGGCAAAATTTTGCCCCATGTCATAGAGCCATTTTCCACTCGGTGATCGTGTCATTGACGTTGGCTCAAAAACCTCATGCTCTCGCACAGGTACACCAATTTGGGCAATGATCCGCGGCTTGATTTTGACTGTTTCAAGGGAAGCTGGTTGCCACGAGCGTTGCGTTTCATGGAACCGTGCATCGTAAATTTCGCCGTTGTAAAATTCCGCCTCTTTTAACGGACCCTCCATTGCTGTTTGCCAGTTTGTATCAGTAACGATCTTCTCAAAAGACCCATCACTGTATTCAATGTGAACCTCCGCTAAAAAGGCTTGTCTTTTGGCATAGACGCGGTTGCGTCGTGCGTAGGTAAACGCACCAGAAGCCCATCCTCCTGCCACGACAACTTCCATTTCGTTGCTCTTTGCCAACTGTTTTGTGATGTCATACGTTTGATACTGCAACTGATGTTTATAAGAGGTGAAACCTGGAGCAAAATAGTCGCGACCAATTTTTTCTCCATTCAGGGTCATCTCATAGATCCCTAACGCTGTGGCATAAATCCGTGCCTTAACAACTGACTTTTCACAGGAAAAGGTATGTTTGAAGTACATCGGTTTTGGCGATGCTTTCTTCTCCGTAAAACGATAACTTCCATTGGTGATCCATGATGCTAAAAATGAACCGTCCATCTTCCCCGTCTCAAAATCGCAACTGGCTGCTGCTTGATTTCCTTGATCATCTTCTACTGTCAAATGGACGGTATAGGTGGCGAAAGGCTCCAATGGCGGACCATCGTAATAATGATGGTTCCCACTGGTCGCATCGCACGTCCATTCCCCCAGCGTTAAGACTGCTTTTTTGATCGTTGTATTTTGTCTTTGACTGGCAACGGTATAGGAAAAACAAGGATTGGACTTATCAGTGACGCATTCTTTTTCTAAATCTTCAACAGTAAAACGCGTAATCTCTAGCATACATCCTCCTTCATTTCGTGTCATTGCTTTTTTTCACTACTTCGTTTATCTGAATGGCTGTACGCTCAGACCTACTTCCGTCAGCTGCCATCAGTTCGATTTCGTTTGCTTCAGAATCAGCTTGCACGATCGCTAGTGCTTCGCCATAATAGGTTTTCGTTTTCGAACCAGTATAGCCTTCTGGGTTGTAAGGACAAGCATGACCTAACCCTAATAGCTTACCGCCTTTGACAGAAACCGCGACTTCATGGTTTTCCATCGGCTTTAAAATGCCGTTGCGATCGGTATACCGCAAACGAATAAAGGCCAGCCCTCGAGGAGAAACAGTACTACTTTCAGGTTCAAGCGTTAACTGAGTTTCTTTTTGTGCGGTCACTAAAGAACTACGGCCAATTTCTTGCTCATTTTCGTCATAGGAAACAACGGTCAATGTGCCACTTTGATAAGTGGTCTTGACGACGGTTCGACAATCATTTTTCATTTTTTTCTTAACGACGAGCTGATCATTCAAATAAAGAGCGATTTGAGCCGCTCGAGCATAGACTTCTACTTCGGCTTTCTGACCTTCGCAGCCCGGCCATGTCCAAGAAGGCATCGCATCCGTCAATTTCCATGCGGATGGTGAATGTTTGCCTTTTTGATAAACAGGCTTCACCGCTAAAAGGGGCGTTGTGGTTTTTTCGAATGCCACTTTTGTGTAAAGGGTTTCGCCACCTGCTGCACCGGTGATATCCAAGCGACCGCTTCCAGCGGTCAACCAACCAGCTGGACTGGCATTTTTAGGATAGGCATCTTCATAAACCCACGAACCAATACCGGCTTCACCGATATAGTCCATGCCTGCCCACACGAAATCCCCAATAATACGAGGGTGTTTTTTTGCCAGTTCCAAGAAATAAAAAGCATCCTTACAGAAAGTTTCTGTGCCTAAAATCAGGCGCTTTGGATATTTTTTCAGGTCTTTTTTATAGCGTAAAATGCCGTAATTGTAGCCGGCTATGTCCATATTGGCAAATGATTCATAGGTCGTGCGGTCACTTCCTCTGAGGGTGGCCCCCAACTTCATGGTTTTATCGCCCAACAAACCAGCCAGCTTATTATAAAACTCACTTCCGACAGCTTTTTTCTTTTCTTTTTGGGCTTTTTCATCAGTATAGACCCCAAAGCCTAATGAGCTTAGATAATTGAAAAAGATGTTGACACCACATGTTACCGGTCGCGTTGGGTCCAACCCATGCAAGTGTTCCGTTAACTCTTTCGTCAGCTCGATCCCCCGTGGTTCGGCTGTTTCCGAGACTTCATTCCCCGTCGAATAGAGGATCACGCTAGGATGATTAAAATCTTTGTCCACCATATCAGCAAGATCCTGACGCCACCAATCACTAAAATCATTGGCATAATCGTAACGGGTTTTATGGGTGTACCACATGTCGACATATTCATCCATGACCAGCATTCCCAACTCGTCACAAGCATCAAGTAGTGCTTTTGAGCAAGGATTATGGGCTGAACGAATCGCATTATAGCCAGCTTCTTGCAAGAGCTTGACTTTTCGTCTTTCGGCATCTGGAAAAGCAGCGGCGCCTAACAAGCCGTTGTCATGATGTATACAGGCCCCTTTTAAGATGCGACGAACCCCATTGATCAAAAGCCCCGCTTCCGAATCCCAAGTCAAGGTCCTCAGACCAAAACGTGTCTGGTATTGACTCCCTTCGTACTCAACTTGACACTCGTATAAGTTCGGCTCTTCTGGTGACCATGCCTTTGCATTGGGCAGCGGTAGGTTGATCTGTGCTGATCCGTCGATCGAGACATTCGTCCTTGCGATCACTTCCTCCCCATCGACAATCGAGACCCGCGCTTCGCCGTTACTGTTGGATTTTAAAGTCAATGAAATCACTGGTGGTTTTGTTGATACAGTAGTGATTTTTATGCCATTTAGCAAAAGATGCTTTTTCGGTAAAACCAGCAGATTGACGGGACGGTAAATCCCTGTGCCAGTGTACCAGCGACTATTTGGCTGATCGGCATTTCGGGCAATGACCTCAATGGTATTTTCCGATCCAAAGTGCAAAAACGCATCCGCTTCGACATAAAAGTTGGTGTATCCGTATGGACGAAAACCAGCCTTTTTTCCATTGATGATCACTTCGGCGTTGCGATAGACTCCTTCAAATTCAAAAACGACTTTTTTATCTTGGTAGTCCTCAGGCACGAAAAATGTTTTCTTATAGAGGTAATCAAGTCCTTCATACCAGCCGATGTTGGCAGCGCCTAAACTCGATTCGCTTCGTGGCTCTTCGCGCATTGCATCATGTGGGATGGAAACAGGTTTCTGATTGTTTGTGCCTAAAACACCACAGACCCAACCTTCATTAAAATTTATGATCTCCAAAAGAATCCCTCTTTCTTCCTCAATTCTTTACGAAACCAATTATAGCGTGCACAACACGCAAAAAAACGCTTTCTCACGAATGGTCGACTTTTTTGCACGAACGGTTATGATCTCCAAAAAAAAGACAAACCTCATTGATTCATAAGGTTTGTCCACTGTCTTGAAATAATCTTATCTGAATTGATTTCCTTCAATTAAAGCCATAAAATTTTTGAGCAAGGTGGTAAAAGCCTAACGAAGCTTTTCGCCCGATGGCACCTGGGAAATGGACGCCGTGTCCTAAGAGACCGAACCGTAAACGAAAATACAGCAGCTGATCACGAGAGCGAATCAACTTCCACAGCTCCTTTTTCTTTAGCAAGCTTTCTTTCGACCCTTCTTTGATCAACAAAATCGTTGAAACAGTTGTGATTGCTTCTAAATATCGACGCATATAACGAGTGAGTTCTTTGCCGGTTTGATCCAGTGAAAGATAGTAATCGATCATTGTCCGGTTGACTTTCAATTGCTGGTCGATACGACTGATCATCACTTTTTCATTGACGGACTGATCCGATCGACCAATATAATAGCGATAAAAATCGACATTTAAGTAGACCATTTTTTTGACGTAGGGCAATGGTTCATAGACATACAGATTATCTACATAAAAGGTATGTTTGGGCAACTGCAAGTTTGCTTTTTCTAATACGCTTTTGCGATAGATCACCGAGTGCATCAATAGGTACTTACTGAACGGAAATCGCACGTCCCCCCAGCCGAATGGTTCATTTTCTGGCAAGAAGCGCTGATAATGAATGCAACGCTTGTTTTTCTTCCACTGGGTTTCATAGACGTAATTACTAATAACCATATCGACCGAATTTGCCTGTGGATCGCTTGTCAAAAAGATCAAAATTTGTTGATAGGCCTTTTCATCTACCCAATCGTCGCTATCTACGATTTTGATGAAGGTCCCACTAGCAGCTTGTAAGCCCGTATTGATCGCTTGACCATGACCGCCGTTTTCTTGATGGACTGCTTTGATTTGCCTTGGGTAAGATCGCTGATAGCGTTCAGCGATCGCTCCGGTTTGATCATGGGACCCGTCATTTACAATAATGATCTCAACGGTCTCTCCCCCTACTAATAATGAATCAATACAGCGTTCCATATAATCTTGCGAATTGTAGCATGGAACAATTATACTTAAAGTTTTCACACTTGATCCCTTCCCCACATTTAACTTTTCTGCTTCTTTCCCCAAAGTGTTGCAGCAGATTTATTTTTGTCTTTTGAAAAACATGTAACGATCAGTGAAGCTGCGATAGTTGTTTATTGTACTTTCTTTGAAGCTTTTTGTTGCGGATAAATGCCCGACAAAGCCCGAAGCTTCCTTTGAAGAAATGCCCATTACACATAACCAACAATTGGTCGATCATTGCCATGCTGACCATCCCATTGGTCATTTTGGCGATGCCACGAAACGGCATGTTCCAAATGAACAATAAGTTTAGATCCAATTTTCCTTTTTTTTCGTTGCGCTTCCTCATGGTATTCAAGACAAGAAAAACCAAACGACCTAGAGGACTTTTTGCCTGCTGCAACTCTGCAATGGTACTGTTTTTGGCTAATGGCTGACCGCTTGATTCTTGCGGTAATGGCTGGTTCAAAAACTGTGCAAAATCATGTAACGTTGCTTGTTCGATCCGCTCAGGATAAATAACTTGTTCGCTTACCGTTCTTGGTCGTAAAGTGGCGGCTTTCTGATCGATCAAAAGCGTGCCTTGAAGTTGGCTCTCTTCACAATTCCCACCAATAAACAGGGTATATTCTCCTGCCTCAACTGCCCAGCAATTTTGTTGGCTGTCATAAACACGAAAGGTCTTATCATCAAAAGGCAATCTGATCGTGCGTTTTTCACCACTGGCTAAGGCTACTTTTTTGAATCCTTTTAATTCTTTTTTCGGTCGCATCAGTTGACTGTCTTTCAAACCAACATACAACTGGACCACTTCTTCACCGTCTCGATTCCCAACATTTTCAATTGTAAATTTTACTTGATTTTCTTCAATGATTAAACCACTATAAGCAAATTCCGTATAACTTAGACCGTAGCCAAATGGAAACAAAACTGGTTTTTTAAACGTGTCATAATAGCGATAACCGACAAACAGTCGCTCTTTGTAATAAGCAAAACGACCTCTTGCTGGGAATTCTTCACCAAACAAAACATCATCATAGGAAGAGGGATAACTTTCTGCTAGTTTTCCGCTCGGATTATACCGACCGAAGATCACATCCAGCATCGCGGAAGCACCGGCTTGTCCACCTAAGTAGCCATGAAGCACACCAACAGCTTTATCTAGCCAGGGCATTTCAACAACCCCTCCCGCAGACAAAACAACGATTACTTTTGCAGTCGTCTGACAAAGTTTTTCGATCAACTGATTTTGATTTGCGGGCATCGCCAACGTCTCACGGTCGATCCCTTCGCTTTCATAGCTCTCATCAAGTCCGGCAAAAACCAGCACAACCTCACAGTCAGCTGCTAAAGAAACAGCTTCTTCGATCAATGCTGCTTGTTCTGTTGCTGTTTTACTACTACTTTTTCGGACATAGCCTTGTGCATAACCTGCCATTTCAGGAGTATAATCTCCAATCTTTTCTAAAATCGACTCGACTTGTTTCGCATTTACCATCGAAGACCCCGCACCTTGGTACCGAGGTGTTTGAGCAAAATCTCCAATAATTCCGACCTTTTGCTTAGGATTTAAAGGCAAGCAGTTGTCATCATTTTTAAGCAGAACCACGCTGCTTCTGGCTGCTTCTCTTGCGACTGTATGATGCTGTGCCCAATCGATCGCATCTTTCCCAGTTTGTTTCTTCGTCTCTGAGAAGACCACTGCTAGCTCAGCAACCCGTACATCAAGCTCCGCCTCAGCCAAACGATTCCTTTCAATTGCATCAATAATTTCTTGTGCGCCAGCGATCCCTTGCCCTGGCATCGCCAAATGGCAGCCATTTCTGACCCCTTCGACATGGTCATTATCCCCGCCCCAGTCGGAGACAACAAAGCCAGCAAATCCCCATTCATCTCGGAGAATCTCTTGTAATAAGCGTTTGTTTTCATTGGCGTAAATGCCATTGATCAAATTATAGGCGCTCATGATACTTTTCGGTTTTCCTTCAGTGACGGCGATTTCAAAATTTGTTAAATACATTTCTCGTAATGTCCGCTCATCAACGATGGAATCCGAGGCCATTCGTCTCGTTTCTTGACTATTGACAGCAAAATGCTTCGGGCAGGCAATCGTCCCGTTTTCTTGAATACCTCTGATATTTGCAGCCGCCATTTTCCCTGACAAATAAGGGTCCTCACTGAAATACTCAAAATTGCGCCCGCCTTTAGGATTTCGCTTGATGTTCAGACCTGGACCCAAAACGACATCAACCTCTAACGCTTTTGCTTCTGATCCAATACATTCACCAACCTTCGCAGCAAGTTCACAGTCCCAGCTGTTTGCAATTGTTGCCGCCGGCGGAAAACAAGTTGCTGGAACGCTTTCATTCAGCCCCAGGTGATCTGCTTCTCCCACTTGCTTACGAATACCGTGCGGACCATCTGCCATAAAAATCGATGGACAGATCGCTGGTAGCTCATGTGTCTCCCAAGTATTTTTTCCTGAAACAAACAATGCCTTTTGTAAAAGTGTTAATTCTGCAATTTTTTCTTGGCTATTCATCTAAACCCAACTTTCTGCTATGTATAAATCATAAGTCTATAAATCTACTAGCAGTAGTTTATCATGGAAACGCCAAGCAATGAGCGTCCTTTCATGAACGGTCGCTTTTTGCTCATGAATAACCAGCCAATTATAAAGATTCTTTGACTCTTTTAGAAAACGCTTGCTTTGCTCGGTGGCAGCCTTTATCTTAGAATTTGTATATCATAAACAAAAGCTGAGAGGAGCGAACACATGAAGACTGGCAACTACCAGTACTTGATCGTTGGTGCGGGCTTATTCGGGTCGATCTTTGCCCATGAAGCAGCCAGAAAAGGGCATCGTTGTCTGGTGATCGATAAGCGTGACCACATCGGAGGCAACTTGTATACTTATCAAGAAGACGGCATCACGGTTCATCAATACGGCGCCCATATTTTCCACACGGATAGCAAAGAGATTTGGGCTTATATGAATCGCTTTGCTGACTTCATTCCTTTTACCAATCAAGTCTTGGCGAACTACCAAGACCAACTCTATAACTTGCCTTTTAATATGAATACCTTTTATCAACTGTGGGGCGTGCGAACGCCTGCAGAAGCGCAAGAAGAGATTAAACAGCAAATTGAAAGTGCCGGTATAACAGGAAAGCCTAAAAACCTTGAAGAACAGGCGATCCAATTAGTGGGAACCGATATTTATCGTAAGCTGATAGCCGGTTATACGCAGAAGCAATGGGGAAAGCCCCCTAGCGAGTTGCCGAGCTTTATCATTCGTCGACTGCCGATTCGTTTCACCTATGATAACAATTATTTCAACCATCGGTTTCAAGGAATTCCCGAAGGTGGCTATACGCCGATTTTCCAGAAATTATTAGATGATGATCGGATCGATGTTTGTTTGAAAACGGACTTTGAAGCTGAAAAAGCAGCCTATTTAGCACGTTTTCCTAAAATAATCTATACAGGACCGATCGATGCCTTTTTCGACCAAAGATACGGTCCTCTAGAATATCGTTCGTTACGTTTTGAAACAACCAAACATCCATCACCAAACCTTCAAGGAAATCCCGTAATCAATTACACGGATGAAAAGATTCCCTTTACCCGCAGCATGGAATGGAAACACTTCGATAAGCAAGGTGAGTCAGATACAACCATTCTTACCAAAGAATATCCAGCCCCATTCACGATTGGTGCTGAACCCTATTATCCTATCAATGACGAAAAAAATAACCAGCTGTATAAAAAATACAAACAGCTGGCTGCGAAACAGCCGCAAGTCCTGTTCGGAGGACGTCTCGGCTCGTATCGGTATTTAGATATGGATCAAATCGTCAGTGAAGCATTAAAGCTAGCACAAAAAGAACTTACTGCGAACTAAAAAGGCTGGGCTGCCGTTTTCGCTACTTAGGGACAGCGTTGACTACCACCAGGTCCAACTAGTGGGAAACGGAGCCAGCCTTTTTTTCTATGAGCGTCAGTTCATCGGTTATCAGATAGTAGGCATGCTTTCTTATTGATTGACGATCGCCAATAATTCTTCAAAAGCTTTCGGTGTACCGCCGATAAACAATTCCCGTCCATTCAAGGATAGCGGCTCTCCTTTGATGTTTGCCATTTTTAATCCAAGGGTTTCTAACAAAACGCCCCCTGGCGCATAATCCCATGGCGCAAGATGAGAAAGATAGCCTGCTCTTTGTCCTTTAGCGAGGGCGATCAACTCTACCCCAGCACATCCAGTCATACGAATGCCTAATGCTTTGGCACTGACTTCAGTTTCGTGGTGGCGGTTATGGATCAACATGGGTGAATTCAAGCCAACGAGACCCTCGGATAAGGCAATATCTTTCGGCGGTTCGATCTTCTTGCCATTGTTATAAACACCAATCTCTGGACCCCCCCATAAGAATTCATCTTTCATGACATTATAGACAAAACCAAAGCGCCCTTTGCCCTCTTCGTAGATCGCGATCATGATACAAAAGTTTTCTTTTTCCAACACGAAATTCATGGTTCCATCGATCGGATCAATGATGAAGACCCGTCCACTCATGTCGGCAAGTGTGTCCAGTCCGTTTTCTTCACCTAAAATTTTGGCATCCGGATCATAGGATTGGATCTTACCAATCAGAAAATCTTGCGTGGCTTTATCCAATTCTGTCACTAAGTCTTTCCGTCCTGATTTTGTCTCGACCACCAAGTCTTCTTTATTTAAATTGCCTTTGATCCTTTCGCCTGCAGCGATCATCCACTGGCGAACTTCATTAACGATTTCATGCATTCGTTGATCTACCCTTTCATTTTTAGTTTTCCCTCAGTCTTTTTCGCTGCCTGCACGGCATGGTATAACGAATAGCCTGATAGTTCTTCAAATTCTCTACCTAAACGGCGTTCCTCGCCAATGCTGGGAACGACTTTCTTAAAGGCTTGATACGCCTCAAGAAACGTGCTGCTAGGAAGGCCTTTTTCATAGGCTTGTTCTAACCGTTCCCACATCTTCATGACGACGACCATTTCATCCGTCGACCAATCTAAGTCCAGAGGATATTGATAATCCCGCATATTACCACTCCTATTCATCTTATTCAGTGTACCACAAAATTGAAAATAGGTCAGAGCCTCCGCTGCAAAAAAGGTACATTCTGGCAATGAATGTACCTCTGGTTTACAAACTATTTGGATTTCTAGAAGCTGAACTCCATGAATCTCAAATAAGAAGGAAATTCCTTTGTTCTTTCAACGAGATCGCTTATTAAAAGATGACCGATTTCAAAAAGGTTCGTCTAGAAAAGCCCGCAAAAACAAAAAATTTTTAATGATAGCAATTGATTTCCACCACTGTTTACTAATGAAAAACTCTGGGTAATCTGTTCCCCATTGCCATGGAATGACAAATGATCCGTCTGCTTGTTGGTGTTCTAAAATTTCTTCGGCTTCTTTTTTACATATTTCTTCACTAAAAATCCCAAGCAGCTGCTCTCTTGTAAAGAAAAAATTTGAAGGTTTGCTGACATAAGATGTGAACCACTCTTCTGGCTCATTTGAGACTGCATGGCGAATTTGCCAGAATAAGATCTCGCGAAAGCGTTCATTTGCTAAAACAGGCTGATACTGGATTTCTTCACAGTCTTGTAATAATTCTAGATAGACGACTAATGTGTGCATTTCACTGGTTGGCTCCTTAAGAAAACTTGCAACTGCTGTTTCGGCGATTTCTTGTGCTTTTTGATAGAGGGTCGTTTCCCCTGTTCTTAAGATCGTACCAGCTAGACTGACCGTTGGGTTGTCTGCTGGCACGCCCACAGGACTCTCCCACCAAATCGCATGCGGATAGGATACCGTTGACGGCACTTGGTTGAGCCATTTCCCTTCAGAAAATTCTTTTCCACTAGCTAAATACCTTAGAATCCCTTGGACTTGTGGATTTGACGAATGAAGGCATTCAAGCTCTCGTAAAATTCGACATGCCTCCCACACTGCAATCGGTGTACTATTGGGATTCCAATAATCAGGTTCCAAACCATGCCCATAACCACCATCTTCATTTTGGTAGACTTGTAACGCCTGTAATACAGCCTCGCGAGATCCATTTTCAAAATGGTACTGCCAACGAGCAAGGTCTAAAGGGCGCGCGTTTTTGTAAATAAATTTTCGTGCTTTTTCGAATGCTTCCATATCTTCGCCTCCTTTGGCTTTCTTTTATTATCGCTTACTCCCCTAATGATTACAACGCTTACATCAATATCATTTCTCTGAACGACCATTCTCAGAATAGCTTCTTGGCATTTTTCAGGAAGCATACTTTTGGTGTTTCCCTTGGCATGATGTTACAGTAAGAATAACAAGAAAAAGGAGGAATTCTCTTGCGTTTAGAAAACAAAAAAATCATTGCCTTAGTCGACAATGATTTCGAAGATTTAGAACTTTGGTATCCGGTCCATCGGTTACGGGAAGAAGGCGCACAAGTCGATTTAGTCGGTGAAGAAGCGCATAAAACGTATATTGGCAAATATGGTGTACCCGCAGAATCAGCCTATGCTTTTTCTGATATTCACGCCGATGACTACGATGCCATCTTAGTTCCGGGTGGTTGGGCACCTGATAAATTACGGCGTTTCCCAGAGGTCATCTCTTTCGTGCGAACGATGGACAAAGACCAAAAAATCATTGGACAAATCTGTCATGCAGGCTGGGTCTTGATTTCTGCGAATATCCTGCAAGGTAAGACGGTTACCAGTACACCAGGCATCAAAGATGATATGACAAATGCTGGAGCCACATGGGTCGATACACCTGTGGTTACGGATGGTCATATCGTTTCCAGCCGCCGTCCCCCAGATCTACCAGACTATATGCGGGAATTTATTGCTGTTTTAGAAAAGAAATAGTACCCATTGATCAGATTCAAAAGAGTTGCGACCGAAGGAAATACGGCCGCAACTCTTTTTTCTACCTATCGATCATTCGCTTATGATCGCTAATTTTTTGTTGCTTTTAGGGATTTTTTTCACACCGATAAAGGTCAATGCAGCACCCAGAACGGCAAACCCAGTCCCAATCAAAAGCATTTCCCAGACACCAAAGCTTTGGATCAGCATCCCCCCTAAAAGGTTGCCGATCACGCCACCGATCGTGGTAGCGATAATGATAATCGTTTGTCCAAAAACCCGGTCTTCATCTGCCAAACTATGGTTGAACAAATAAGCAGAAGCAGGAATAAACAAGGCAAAACTAACCCCTTGCATCAAATGGCTCATTTCCATCAGGATGATGGAGCTGATCAACAGCATCAGCACCCCACGAATGGCAAAGGCAACACTGGACAGCAACAGCCAAAAACGGCTAGACCGTATCCTCACTAACTGTTCAAAGAAAATCATGCCCGGCAATTCGCATAACGCCGCAATCATCAGGGCGATGCCAACTTCCTTACTGCCACCGCCAATATCGGCAAAAATTTGTGCCAAAAAACTGTTGATCATCGTGTGGAAGCTGAAGAGAAAGCTAAATCCGACAAAGAGAAAGAGTAAAAAAGGATATTTTTTCAAAAAGGCACCTGAATGACTTTGTTCTGTATGCATCACGGGCATTTCTGGCTTCTTGATCGCTGGCAGCAAAAGCAAAATAATGAGAAACAAAACGGCTTGCCCGATAGCGATCATTGGTAAAAGGGCTGCCGAAAACTCCTCTAAGAGCTGCCCCAGTAAAAAGGAGGTACCCGCAAATCCTAGTGACCCACCGGCACGGGAAAAGCCAAAATTGATTTTGTTGCCGCTATTTGTGTATTCAAACGCCAAGGCGTTGAGAAAGGACTGCATGGAAACGAGCAAAATCCCTCCTAAAACATAGGTCAGTATTGATAATCCAGGGACCATCACACCTGCTAAGAGCACCGCGACCACGCCGATTGTCATCGTTTTCAAGACAACGATCAGTGGTACTTTGCTTTTTTTGATAATGACTTGACTGATGAAGGGCTGCAAAATCGTAGACGCAATATTGACTAGGGCTAAAATACCGCCAATTTTTGCTGGATCGACCTTGAAATAAATCAAAAAGAGTGTCGCAAAGCCATAGATTGAGCAAAACATCATCCAATAAAGAAATTGCAAACTTGTGTAGTAAAACCGAATCCTCTTGTCACTTGCATGATTACGCATACATCCCCCACCTTATCCATATTCCTTAGCAACTAAATATAGCATAGAACCGATGGATTTACTATCCTTCTATAAACAGAAACCGCAGTTTTATTTGAAACACTAACCCACAACAAAAAAGCGCAGCATAGTATCCTGCGCTTTTCCTACTGCTTCAACTATTTAGAGCTGTTGGAAGGCTTGCGTGAGATCTTCCAATAGATCGTCGATGTTTTCCAATCCAATGGATAGGCGAATCGTCTCTGGACGAATTTTGGCTGCTGCAAGTTCTTCTACGCTAAGCTGAGAATGGGTCGTCGAAGCTGGATGGATGATCAAGGACTTTGCATCGCCAACGTTCGCCAGTAGCGAGAATAGCTTAGTTGCGCCACAAAAGGTTTTGCTTGCTTCTGCCCCACCCTTTAATCCGAAGGAAAAGACCGAACTGGTCCCTTTGGGGAAATACTCCTGCGCCCGCTTAAAATAAGGACTGTCCGGCAGGGTTGGGAAATGAACCCAAGAAACTTCCGGGTGCTTGGCTAAAAATTCAGCAACTTGTTGCGCATTTTCTACATGACGTTCCATCCGCAACGAGAGGGTCTCGATGCCTAAAAGCAACACCCATGAATTGAAGGGAGAAATCGCAGCACCTGTATCCCGTAAAAGAATCGTTCGGGCCCGAGTGATATAGGCAGCGTTACCAGCGGCTTCTACCCATGAGATCCCATGGTAACTATGATCGGGATCGACCAGCTTGGGAAATTTGCCGTTTGTCCAATCAAAGTTGCCACTATCAATAATAGCCCCTCCTAAAGCAGCCCCGTGACCACCGAGGTATTTTGTCGTGGAATAAACGATGATGTCCGCACCATGCTCAAACCCTCGAAAAAGATAGGGAGTCGCAAAGGTGTTGTCAATGATGAGGGGAATCCCGGCTTCATGAGCGATCGCTGCAATCTTTTTAAAGTCGGCAATATCAATATCTGGATTGCCTAAA
The DNA here is from genome assembly GCF_002850555.1 of Enterococcus sp. CR-Ec1. Taxonomy (NCBI): domain Bacteria; kingdom Bacillati; phylum Bacillota; class Bacilli; order Lactobacillales; family Enterococcaceae; genus Enterococcus; species Enterococcus sp. CR-Ec1. Next base: position 1,571,980 of record NZ_CP025223.1, on the reverse strand, counting down.
GACTCTAGAAAAACTGCTTTGGTATTTTCTTGGATGGCTGCTTTTAGTGCTGCCAGATCTTCACTATCGACAAAGCTTGTGGTGATGCCAAAATCTGGCAATGTATGGGCGAACAAATTATAGGTACCGCCATAAATTGAAGCGGCAGAAACGATATGATCTCCTGCTTGCGCGAGATTTAAAATTGCATAGGTGATCGCTGCTGAGCCAGAAGCCGTAGCTAACGCACCGACACCACCTTCTAATAGGGCTAATCGTTCTTCTAGAACCGCGGTCGTCGGATTGGTAATACGGGTATAGATATTGCCGCTCTCACTAAGACTAAATCTCGCTGCCGCTTGGTCAGCATCATCAAACACATAGGATGTGGTTTGATAAATGGGTACGGCGCGACTTCCTGTGGTAGGATCTGGTATTTGTCCTCCGTGTAATTGAATCGTCTCAAATCTTTCTGTCATACTATTCCTCCTTAATAATGCAAATAAAAAAGCCCTCTGATATCGAGATATCAAAGGACGTGTTTACGTGTTACCACCTTTATTCAAGCAGACTTTCCAGCATGCTTCTCAGCAAGTACGCGACAAATTAACGTCGTTATACTCTGACGCGATAGCGGGCGCACCCGGATCTCCTTATCTTTCGTACAAGTTCAGAAGATCACCTCTGAGGCCATTTTCGATTGATCCTACAAGTTCTTCTTGCACCTTACGAAGACTCTCTACGCTTGCCAAATCAATTTACTTTCCTCATCAACGGTTGAAATATTAAGAGCATCGTATCATTTCCAGAAGATTCTGTCAATAGGCCAGATCGTTTTATTTTTGGTGATAAAAAAACTCGTTCACCAAATGATGAACGAGTTTCACAAAGCTTAAATGTGGATTGGTAATCCTAGAGCTAACTCAGCAGCATCCATTGTGATCTCACCTAGAGATGGATGTGGATGGATCGTTAGCGCGATATCTTCTGCGTTCATGCCAGATTCAATAGCAAGAGCAAGTTCTGAAACCATATCGCTTGCTCCTAGACCAGCAATTTGCGCACCGATGATCACATTGTCTTCAACCGTTGTTACTAAGCGGATGAATCCTTCAGTTTTTCCTAGAGATAACGCACGACCGTTACCTGAGAATGGGAATTTGAATGCTTTTGCTTCAATTCCAGCATCTTTGGCATCTTTAATCGTCATACCGACAGAAGCCAATTCTGGATCAGTAAAGGCAACTGCTGGCATTGCTTTGTAATCAACGGAAACTTTTTTACCAGAGATTGCTTCAGCAGCGATTTTTGCTTCATAGCTAGCTTTATGTGCTAATGCAGCACCAGGTACGATATCACCAATTGCGTAGATGTTTGATACGTTGGTACGGCCTTGTTTGTCAACCGTGATCAATCCGCGTTCGCCTACTTCAACACCTGCTTGTTCTAAGCCCATGTCATCAGTATTTGGACGACGACCAACAGTAACCATCACGTAATCAGCAGTAACTGATTCTTCTTTACCATCTACGGCATATTTGACAGTTACGCTATCGCCATTGTCAATTGCTTCTTTCGCCATTGCGTTCGTAACGACTGTTACACCTTTTTTCGCAAAGTCTTCTTCAACCAATTTGACCATGTCTTTTTCATAGGTTGGCAAGATTTGAGGAGAGCCTTCAAGGATCGTTACTTCTGCCCCTAGGTTTGCATAAGCTGCACCTAGTTCAGAACCGATGACACCGCCACCGATAACAACGAATTTTTTAGGAACTTCTTTTAATGCCAATCCGCCAGTTGAATCAAGAACACGTCCGCCGAATTTGAAACCAGGGATTTCAATTGGGCGAGAACCTGTTGCGATGATTGCATTGTTGAAAGAGTATGTTTGTGCTGAATCTGGGTGGATGACACGCAATGTGTGATCATCAACGAAGAAAGCTTCTCCTTCAATCGTTTCTACTTTGTGTTTTTTCAATAGGAAACCAACACCTGAAGTTAACGTTTTAACGACTTTGTTGTCTTTCCATTCTTGTGTTTTGGTAAAATCAAGGGAAACATTTTCACTTGTTACACCAAACATTGTTGAATCCAAAGATTCTTGATAATGATGACCTGCAGCGATCAAGGCTTTTGAAGGAATACAACCAACGTTCAAACAAACGCCGCCGATGTATTCTCTTTCAATGATTGCTACTTTTTGTCCCATTTCAGCAGCGCGGATGGCAGCTACATAGCCGCCAGGTCCCGCACCGATTACAACTGTATCTAATTCAACAGCAAAATCTCCAACTACCATTTGTTAATCATCCTTCCATCATTAATAGCTCTGGATCAGCTAATAGACGTTTGATATTATTCATTGCTTGTTGCGCTGTTGCGCCATCAACGATACGGTGGTCGAAGCTTAATGAAAGTTTCATCACACGTCCGACAACGATTTCGCCTTCAGCGTTTACGATTGGTTGTTGCGCGATTGTACCTACACCCAAAATAGCTACTTCAGGGTAGTTGATTACTGGAGTGAACCAGCCGCCACCAACTGAACCGATGTTACTGATTGTGATGGTACCATTACGCATATCATCTGCAGCCAATTTGCCGTCATGAGCAAGTTTTGCTTTTTCGTTGATTTCATCAGCGATAGCAAACATGCCTTTACGATCTGCATCTTTTACGTTTGGTACATACAACCCATGGTCAGTATCTGTTGCGATACCGATGTTGTAATAGTTTTTGTATACGATCTCTTGTTTTGCATCATCGATCGACGCATTCAAGATAGGGAATTTTTTCACTGTTGCAGTCAATGCTTTTACAACATATGGTAAGAAAGTAAGTTTTGTGCCGTTTGCAGCAGCAACTTCTTTGAATTTCTTACGATTATCCCATAGGTTTGTTACTTCAACTTCATCATGCAAGGTTACATGAGGTGCTGTTTGTTTGCTGTTTACCATCGCTTTAGCGATTGCTTTACGTGTAGGTGTTAAGGCAACACGTTCTTCTAAATCACCTAAGTTTGATTTGAAGGCTTTTGCTGGAGCTGCTGGTTTGCTTTCAGTTGCTGCAGCTTTTGTTTCTTCTTTCGCAGGAGCTTGAGTTTCAGCTTTTGCAGCTTGTCCGCCACCTGATAGGAAGTTTTCGATGTCTTCTTTTGTTACACGTCCGCCTTTACCTGTTGCAGATACTTGGGAAATATCCACATCTTTTTCGCGTGCGAATTGACGGACAGAAGGCATAGCCAAGACACGTTTGTTAGGATCTGCTGCTTCAACAACACTTGCTGAACCAGAAGTTTCCACTTTTTCTTTTGGTGCTTCTGCAGGTGCGCTTGATGAAACAGGCGCACTGTTGTGACCAGGTGCGTCGATTTCAACTAAAACATCACCAACATTTGCAACTGTTCCTTCAGCAACAACGATGTTTTTCACTGTTCCTGTTACTGGAGATGGGATTTCTTCGACTGATTTGTCGTTTTGAACTTCAAGCAACGTATCGTCTTCATTGATGGTATCTCCTGCTTTAACGAACCATTTTACGATTTCGCCTTCTGCAATTCCTTCACCGATATCTGGTAATTTGAATTGGAAAACGCCTGCGCCTTCAGAAGAACCAGCTGATGCTTCAGCCGTTTCCGTTGTAGGTTCTGCTGCTGGTTTTGCTGGTGTTTGAGACTCTGCTGCTACACCTGCATCGCCTTCGTTGTCTTCATGTCCTGGTGCATCGATCTCAACAAGGACATCTCCAACGTTTGCGACTGTACCTTCAGGGACAACGATGTTTTTCACTGTTCCTGTTACTGGAGATGGAATTTCTTCCACTGATTTATCATTTTGAACTTCTAGTAAGGTATCATCTTCATTGATGGTATCCCCTGCTTTGACGAACCATTTTACGATTTCGCCTTCTGCAATTCCTTCACCGATATCCGGTAATTTAAATTGAAATGCCATTTTCTATTCTTCCCTTCTTCAACTATTAAAAGTTCACGATTTCTTTCACTTTGTCTTCGATGTCTTTTGCATTTGGCAACCAAATGTTTTCAGCTTGACCGAATGGGAAGATCGTATCTGGTGCAGACACGCGTCCGATTGGAGCTTCTAGTGATAGAACCGCACGTTCAGAAATTTCAGAAACGACTTGAGCGCCAACACCTGCTTGTTTTTGTGCTTCTTGAACGACAACCACACGACCAGTTTTTTCAACTGATTTGATGATCGTTTCAACATCAAGAGGAGCAACTGTACGCAAGTCGATAATTTCAGCGTTGATGTTTTCTTTCGCTAAGTTGTCAGCAGCTTTGATTGCTTCACGAACCATTGCACCATAAGTGATGATTGAAACATCAGAACCTTCACGAGTTACTGCTGCTTTGTCTAAAGGAACTTCGTATGCTTCTTCTGGCACTTCTTCACGGAATGAACGGTAAAGTTTCATGTGCTCTAAGAAAACAACTGGGTCATTGCTGCGGATAGAAGCAATCAATAATCCTTTTGCATCATATGGGTTTGATGGAATAACGACACGGATACCAGGTGATTGAGCGATCAATCCTTCCAAGTTATCTGAGTGCAATTCTGGTGTGTGCACACCGCCACCAAATGGTGAACGAATAGTGATTGGTAAATTACGTGTACCACCCATACGGTAACGAGTACGCGCCATTTGACCAACGATTTCGTCAAATGTTTCAAATACGAAACCAAAGAATTGGATTTCTGGAACTGGACGGAAACCTTCTAATGCTAAACCGAAAGCCAAGCCGCCGATACCAGATTCAGCAAGAGGGGTATCGAAGACACGATCTTCGCCGAATTTTTCTTGTAAACCTTCTGTTGCACGGAAAACCCCGCCGTTTTTACCGACATCTTCACCAAAGACTAAAATCTCTTTGTCATTTTCCATTTCAACAGCTAAGGCATCTGTAATTGCTTGAATCATTGTTTTTTGTGCCATGACTATTTCGACTCCTTCGCTTCGTAAGTTGCAATTTGTTCTTTAATGTTTTGTGGTTGTACTTCAAACATGTTTTTCAAGAAATCTGAAACTTTTTGTTTTGGCACGCGGTCCGCTTCAGCGATCGCTGCTTTGATTTCTTCTTTTGTTTGTTCAATGACTTGTTCTTCTTTTTCTTCAGACCAAAGTCCTTTTTCAGTTAGGTAAGTACGGAAACGTACCAATGGATCTTTTTGTTGCCATTCGCTGTCCATGTCTTTTGAACGGTAACGGGTTGGATCATCACCAGACAATGTATGTGGACCGTAACGGTAAGTCAAGGTTTCAATCAATACAGGACCGTTGCCGTTTGCTGCCCATTCACGAGCTGCTTTAGAAACATAGTACACTGCCAATGGATCCATACCGTCAACTTGGATACCAGGGATCCCAGCTGCTGCAGCTTTTTGTGCCAATGTTGGTGCCGCACTTTGTACTTCACGAGGTGTAGAGATCGCAAAACCATTGTTTTGGATATAGAATACAGCGTTTGCATGGTAAGCCCCTGCAAAGTTGATTGCTTCATAGAAGTCCCCTTGTGAAGAACCGCCATCACCTGTATAAGTGAATACAACATTTTTCTTGTTGCGTTTTTTCAATCCTAAAGCAACGCCGGCTGCTTGGACGTATTGTGCACCAATAATGATTTGTGGTGGCAATGCTTTTAAATCTTCTGGATAAAGGTTCCCAGCAACGTGGCCACGTGACCATAAGAAAGCTTCTTTCAATGGCAGACCGTGTTGGATCAATTGTGGTACATCACGGTAACCAGGTAATAAAACGTCTTCTTTTTCAAAAGCAAATTGACTTGCTAATTGGCTTGCTTCTTGTCCAGCAGTTGGCGCGAAGAAACCTAGACGACCTTGACGGTTTAACGCAGTTGAGCGTTGGTCTAATACACGAGACCATACCATACGAGTCATCAATTCAACTAATTCGTCGTCACTTAAATCTGGTACTAACTCTTGATTTACAATTTTCCCGTCTTTGTCCAAAGCTTGGTAAGTTGGAAAATCCGCATTGACTTGCTCCAAAATCGCTTGGAAATCAAGTGCTTTTTGTTTTTTTGCCATCTTGACACACTTTCCTCTCTGATATAAAAATTCACTTTCGTATGTAACAGGGTTTAAATCTGTACTATCGAAATTTCATTTACTCTTATAAATTATCATTTAACTTCGAAAATGACAAGTGAAAAGGGTATTTTTTTTAATAAAAGAATTCCCACTGTAGCAACTCTTAAGAAAACATTAGTGAAATTAATCACATTAAAGCAATCGCTTTCTTCAATTTTTTCTTTTCAGATTCTTTTTTTTATTTAAGAATAGTACAGCATCCACCATTCCGCTAAACAGATTTATCATTAACCTCCTTTTATCACTTGTGAAGGATTCGACTTGAATCAAAGCGAAATTTCTTAATATGAGAAAAAAATAATACAGAGAACGGATAAAAAGAAACAGATCGGCGATTCTCCCCCTGTTAGGAAGAACGCCGACCTGTTTTTTTAAATCCATTCTCTCGTGACATGAATGTAAATGCGTTTCGCAAACTCAACTGTTACTAAATAAGCTAGATTGATACCGACATACCATGGCCAGTAACTTGATGGCAGTGCTGCAAAATCAAAGACGGTATGCAATGGCGTCAAGATGACCAAGAAGCCAACTGCAATCGCTAGAACACTTGAAATCAAAACTGCAGGTGATGCGATACTTTTGATAAATGGTAATTTTCTCGTTCTGATCATGTGAACGACTAAGGTTTGTGTCGTCAAGCCAATCATAAACCATCCTGCTTGGAACAAGGCTTGCTCTTGGATGGTATTTGCACTAAAGACATGCCACATCATAAAGAAAGTCAAAATATCGAAGATGCTGCTGACAGGTCCAATGCCGACGGTAAACTTCAATAGTCCACCCACTTGCCATTTAACTGGTTTTTCTAACTCTTCTTTATCTACGTTGTCCCATGGGATCGTCAATTGGGCCATATCGTACACCAAGTTTTGAACCAACAGTTGAATGGACAACATTGGTAAGAAAGGTAAAAAGGCACTAGCAACTAAGATCGAGAACACATTCCCGAAATTCGAACTCAACGTCATTTTGATGTACTTCATCATATTGGTAAATACTTTGCGGCCTTCGATGACCCCTTTATCAAGGACATTCAAACTTTTTTCTAATAAAATGATCGAGCTGGCATCTTTGGTGATATCTGCTGCGGTATCAACCGAGATACCAACATCTGCTGTACGTAAAGCAGGCGCGTCGTTGATGCCATCTCCCATAAAGCCGACCGTATGGCCTGCCGCTTGAATGGTTTCAATGATTCGGGATTTTTGCATTGGATTTAATTTTGCAAACAGATTAGTTTTTGCAGCTTTCTCTGCTAACTCTTCATCTGACAGATGATCTATATCGGTTCCTAACAAGTATTCATCTGCATCAATACCAACATCTCGACAAACTTTTTGCGCAACGATCGCATTATCTCCCGTTAACACTTTGACATTGATGCCATGACCGTGTAAAGAAGCAATCGCTGTTTTTGCTGTTTCTTTTGCTGGATCTAAGAAGCCCATAAAGCCAATCATGATCATATCTTGTTCATCTTCTACAGAATAAACGGCATCTGCGTGGGCATCTCGTTTTACAGCAACAGTCAACACGCGCATTCCTTGTTTATTCAAGCGCAAATTCACTTGACGCAATTGTTTTCTCAATTGAGGAGTCAATTCCATCACTTTGCCATCAACTTCTACGTACTTGCAGACTTGTTCCATTTCCTCGGCGGCACCTTTAGTGACCATCAGTTGATGACCATCTGCATTGACAACAACCGTCAAGCGGCGACGTGAGAAGTCAAACGGAATCTCATCGATTTTTGTCACATCGTTAAATGGCGCTGCCAAGCCTTCTTCTTCATAGTAGTTTAAGACAGCAATATCCATCAGGTTTTTCCACCCTGTTTGATAGTAAGAATTTAAATACGTCATATCAAGGACTTGTTTATCTTCTACGCCAAATGGGTTTAAATGCTGTACCAGTACAACACGATCTTCGGTGATCGTACCCGTTTTATCGGTACATAGTACATCCATTGCACCTAAGTTTTGAATCGAAGGCAATTCTTTGACGATCACTTTTTCTTTTGATAAAGAGATCGCCCCTTTGGCTAAGTTACTGGTGACGATCATTGGTAGCATTTCTGGCGTCAAACCAACTGCTACTGCAATCGCGAAGAACAACGCTTCGCCCCAATCACCCTTGGTCAAACCATTGATCAATAAAACGATTGGGAAAAGAACCATGACCATTCGCAACAATAGCTTGCTGACTTTTGTTAAGCCATCTTCAAAGGTTGTTTTGCCCCGTTTCGTGGTCGCATTTTTGGCAATATCACCGAAGAAAGTACTTTGACCGGTTTTCAAAATAATGGCTTTTCCTTGACCACTTAAGACATCGGTACCCATGAAAACAAGATCTTGCATATCTAGTGCAGAAATTTGTTCATCGCTTTCTTTGATCCCAGCATCGACAAATTTTTCAACTGGCATTGATTCGCCTGTTAATGAAGATTGATTGATAAATAAATCTTTGGTCCAAATCAAGATCGCATCCGCAGGAATCATGTCGCCGGTTGCTAAGGTGACGATGTCTCCTGGAACGACTTCATCCATCGGAATTTCTCTCGTGATTCCATCTCGGGTTACGGAACAAGTATTTTCAATAAGTTCTTTTAACGCTAAGCTTGCTTTTTGGGAACGGTATTCTTGGACGAAAGTAATCATGACACTGGCTAAAATCATGATTCCCATCACGATCACTGCTTCAATATCGCCTGTTACAAAAGAAATAACCATTAATAATGCCAAAACTAACACAAAAGGATCTTTGAAAGCACCTAGGATCATCAACCAAGCAGGTGTTGGTTTTTGCGCATCCACTTTGTTTGGACCGTACTCTGCCAAACGTTCTGCAGCATCTTCTTCCGATAGCCCTTGGAAGGATGTCCGCATTTCCATCAGCAGTTCTCTTTCGGTCAATTTTGCCAGTAATTTTAGTTCTTGATCTTTCGATAGTTTTTTTAACATCTTTTTTTCCTCCTAGCACTTAGGAGTTGCTTACGCCACCCCTAGCGATTCGATAATTACTCCGCTGTTTCATCTGGGGACTGGGGTATTCCATGTGAATCTTCCTTTCTTTTTATTAGGTAAGTCACTGTGGAACATGCGTAAAAGACACAAAAAAACGCACGCTCCCAATAAGCATGCGTAAAAAACTCATGATCATTGTAGAGCTTTAGCACTATAGGGCGTAGATAGCAAATCTGCTATCAGCTACTTTGGGTTTAACCTTCACGATTAGACCTGTCCTACCAACTAAGTATCTCTCGATACTTTTGCGGCAGCAGCTTGTGTCCATATAGGAGCCTCACCTAACAATTATTTGTATAAAATGTCAGTTCGCCGGAAGTCTATCTTCCAACTACCCACATAATAACTGCTATCCTAGCCAATGTCAACCGCAACAATGGAAAAAAGCACCCTTTTTTCATAGATTTTCGTTGGTTTTCAAATGAAAGGTCTTACAATAAAATAACAACGTTAAAGAACTGGTGTGATTTTATATGTGACAAAACTTTTTTTACACGAACAGATAGAGAGAAATCCTCTCAGGGCAAAACCCAGAATTCATCAAGTCACTTCGGCTATCCCATTGAAGGAGAGAATGTAATAAATTTCCGAACTCGAATAAAAAATAGACAGCCATTTAAATAAACAGCTGCCTATTTCTCTTTCACATCCGATTCTGAAAAATGATTTTTTCGGTATTCTTTCGATCTAGCTCTCACGAAAAATGATCTGCTAAAATTTTCAAGATTCGCCGACTAGCTTTCCCATCGCCATAGGGATTTTCTGCATGTGCCATGGCATTGTAAGCTTCTGGATCCTCTAGTAGTCGCTTCGTTTCTTGATAAACCGCAGCTTCAGACGTACCGATCAGTTTTAACGTACCTGCAGCAATTCCTTCTGGGCGCTCTGTTGTATCTCGCAAGACCAAAACAGGAACGCCTAACGACGGTGCTTCTTCTTGGACACCACCAGAATCCGTCAAAATCAATGTGCTTTGATTGGCAACATTGTGAAAATCAATGACATCTAAAGGCTCAATCAGCGTGACATTTTCTAGTTCCCCAAGTATCTCCATAGCAATCCCTCGAACTTGAGGATTTTTATGCATAGGAAAAACCACTTTGATGGTTGGTTTCTCCTTAGCGATCTTCGCTAAAGCGCGGAAGACTTGCTTCATCGGAACACCTAAGTTCTCGCGACGGTGCATTGTCAGAAGAATCATGGTTTGATCTGCTGCAGAAAGTTCTGGATGCTGATAGTCCTCCGAGATCGTATAACGCATCGCATCAATGGCGGTATTTCCCGTTACAAAAATTGCAGCTTTATTGCGATTTTCCGCTAATAAATTTTCTTTGCTTTGGACAGTTGGCGCAAAATAAAAATCCGCTAATACATCGATCAGCTGACGATTGGCTTCCTCCGGATAAGGAGATTTTTTGTTCCATGTACGCAAACCGGCTTCCACATGCCCCACAGGAATCTGCTGATAGAAAGCTGCCGTCGCGGCTGCATAAGCTGTGGTCGTATCCCCGTGAACGAGTACGATATCAGGGGTTTCTTTTTGCAAGATAGGTTCCAGATCCAGCAAAACTTTGGTAGTGATTCCTGTCAAAGTTTGCCCTAAAGTCATAATATCCAGATCATAATCTGGTATGATTTCAAAAACCGTTAAAACTTGATCCAACATTTCTCGATGCTGCGCCGTCACCACAACGATCGATTCAAAACGCGGGTCGTTTTCCAATTCCTTTACTAGTGGCGCCATTTTGATGGCTTCCGGTCTGGTACCGAACACAGACATCACTTTGATTGTCATTTGGTCACCCGCTCCTCTACTTCTCATTGCTTCTATTATAACGAAGAAAACAGAAAAACAAAATGGTTGTTCCAACAAAAAAAAGAAACGACCGCTAAAAGGCCGTTTCTTCAGTATCCAGCTTAAATAGTATCTCCATTGAAAATCGAATTTTTCACGATTACGTAATCCACTTTACGAATCGATTCTAAATCTTTTCCACCTGCATAAGAGATCGATGACTGCAAGTCTTGCTGCATTTCAACTAACGTATCTTTTAAAGAACCTTTGTATTGAATCCAAATTTTCTTTCCTTCTACGTTTTTCTTTTCACCTTTTTGAAATTCTGATGCAGAACCAAAGTATTCTTTCATTACAACGCCATTTTCTACCTTGGTTTCCCCTGGTGATTCTTCATGCCCAGCAAACAATGAACCGATCATGACCATGGTTGCACCAAAACGGACAGATTTAGCGATATCGCCGTGTGTCCGAATGCCACCATCTGCAATGATTGGTTTGCGAGCAGCTTTGGCACACCAGCGTAATGCTGCCAATTGCCAGCCGCCAGTCCCGAAACCAGTTTTGATTTTTGTAATACAAACTTTCCCTGGTCCAATACCGACTTTTGTTGCATCTGCGCCAGCGTTTTCCAATTCACGAACTGCTTCTGGCGTTCCAACATTTCCAGCGATCACAAACGTTGCTGGTAAATGCTTCTTGATGTGTTGAATCATATTGATCACGGCGTTTGAGTGACCATGGGCAATATCGATCGTGATAAAATCAGGAACAAGCTCTTTCTCAGCTAGTTCTTCTACAAAGGCATATTCATTTTCTTTGACACCTACGCTGATAGAAGCAATCAAGCCGCGGCTTTTCATTTTTTTGATGAATGGAATCCGTGCTTCTTCATCAAAGCGGTGCATAATATAAAAATAGCCATTTTCAGCTAAAAATTCTGCGATTGAATCATCAATAATTGTTTGCATATTTGCAGGAACAACAGGCATTTTAAACGAGTGTCCGCCTAATGTCACCGTGGTATCACATTCTGAACGGCTGTTCACGATACACTTGTTAGGAATCAGTTGTATATCTTCGTAATCAAAAACTTTCATGTCAAACATAAAAAATATCCTCCAAATCTTACTAAGAGTGAAGCAAGCATCAAATGGCATCAGCCTATTTTTAACGCCCACAACAATTTAAACCACCTGGAAATGAAATACAAGCTTTTTAGAAATACTTTTTGAAAAAAAAGGATGAATGTTCGTCTTTCGCGAACATTCATCCTTATAACAACTGAATAAAACGGAATTTACGTATAAATTAAGGCAAGATGTTCCCTGCTGCTTTATACACTTCATACCATTCATGGCGGGTCAATACGATCGAAGAAGCTTGCGCGATTTCTTCGATTCGATGCGGGGTCATTGTTCCGGCAATCACTTGCATATTTGCTGGATGACGTAAGATCCACGCAGAGGCAATACCTGTCGGTGTCGTTTGATACTTGTCCGCTAGTTCGGTCAATTTTTCGTTTAACTCTGGGAATTTCTCGTTACCGATAAAGACCCCTTCGAAGAAACCATACTGATACGGAGACCAAGCTTGGATCGTCATCTCATGCAAGCGAGAATATTCAAGAATTTCTCCATCATGATCGACACTACCAGCATCCGTCATGTTGACATGAATTCCTTGATCGATCATTCCCGTATGCATGATCCCGAATTGCAGCTGATTCGCTACTAAAGGTTGGGAAACATATTTTTTCAATAGCTCGATTTGACCAGGTTTTTGATTGCTGACACCGAAGTATTTCACTTTGCCGTCTTTTTCTAATTGATCAAAGGCAGCTGCCACTTCTTCTGGTTCAAACAAAGTATCAGGACGATGCAGCAATAGCGCATCCAAATGATCGGTTTTCAATCGTTGCAAACTGCCTTCCACAGAAGAGATAATATGCTCTTTCGAAAAATCAAACATTTCACCAGGAACGATGCCACATTTTGATTGAATGAACAACTCTTCTCTTTTGGCATCCGTTTTTGCTAATGCTTCCGCAAAAATCGTTTCACACTCCCCGCGTCCATAGATATCGGCATGGTCAAAAAAGGTAATGTCATTTTCAATCGCAGTCGTCAAGACCTTCACAGGATCTTTGGCATTGTTGATTCGCATCAAGCCTAAAATCACGCTAGATACTTCTAAATCAGTGGGACCGAATTTAATTTTTTTCACGTAAAGTTCCTCCTTATTTAAGCTACACTCCTATTTTAGCACAACAAGATGAAAACGCTATACCAATGTCAAAAAAACCTCCCATAAAACGAAAACCACCAGCACAACCGATCGGTTCTACTGGCAGTCCTCCTTTACTTTCAATTTGCATTACGCATTGAAACGTTCTTTACTTCATCGCCTTTGATGAGTTGCTATAGTGTAAGGCTTTGTCACCAATGTCATTTCGATAAAACAAACCCGACAAAGGCAATTTATTGATTGCTTCATAGACGTTCTTTTGGGCAGTAGCTAAATCCTCAGCTGAAGCTTCCACAAGAAAAACACGACCACCAGCTGCCGTCAAATCGCCTTGATCAGCAGTCTCCTCCACTCCTGCATAAAAGAATTGCGTTCCTTCTCCTTCTGGGCTTGGGACAGGCATTCCTTGCTGATACTTGCCTGGATATCCTTGAGAGGCAATCACGACACCGATCGAAGCCGATTGATTCCATTGGATCGTAGGTACTTGGTCCTGTAAGAGATCATCAATGATCTGGGCTAGACTGCTTTCTAAGCGACTTAGCACGACTTGTGTTTCTGGATCGCCAAAACGCGCATTGAATTCGATGACTTTCGGTCCATCATTGGTAGCAATCAGACCTGCATAGAGAATCCCCGTAAACGGTGTATTGTTGCGAATCATCCCTTTCGCTGCAGGAAGTAAAACTTCTGCTACCGCTTGATCGACCATTTCTTGCGGAATCTGCGGTACCGGCGTATAAGCCCCCATACCTCCTGTATTCGGACCTAAATCGCCATCGAAGGCACGTTTATGGTCTTGGGCAATGACCATTGGATAGACGGCTTCGCCCTTCACAAATGCCAATAGCGAAAACTCTTCTCCAGCCAAAAACTCTTCGATCACCACTTTTGCACCACTTTCATCGAAAGCATTTTGCTCTAGCATCGCTTCGACAGCCGCATTCGCCTCATCAACGGTTTCAGCGACGACTACGCCTTTGCCCGCAGCTAAGCCATCCGCTTTGATAACGATTGGTGCACCTTTAAGCTGGATATATGCTTTTGCTTGCGCACTATCTGTAAAACTTTGGTAGTCTGCTGTCGGAATCTGATTGTCCCGCATCAATTCTTTGGCAAACTCTTTTGATCCTTCGATCATCGCTGCTTGTCGATTGGGGCCAAAAATTTCCAAGCCCGCCCCCTGAAAATCATCTACGATGCCATTTAGCAACGGAACTTCCGGACCAACGAAGGTCCAATCAACCTCCTGCTCTTGAGCAAAAGCAATTAGACTTTCATGATCGGACTCTTCAATTGCGACTGTCTTGATCCCGTCTTTTCGCATACCGGGATTACCCTTCGCACAAAAGACTGTTTCCACTTGAGGATCCTGCAGAAACTTTTTTGCGACGGCATGCTCTCTACCGCCACTACCAATAACAAGTATTTTCATCGTCTTCTCCTATTTCTTAGTGTTTGAAATGACGAACACCAGTAAAGACCATCGCCACACCGTATTTATCTGCCATGTCGATCGACTCTTGATCTTTGATACTGCCACCAGGTTGAATAATCGCTTTGATTCCTTGTTGCGCTGCATATTCAACACTGTCATCCATTGGGAAAAAGGCGTCGCTTGCCAGCACTGAACCGGCCAATTTATTGTTTTCACGGGCTTGTTCGACGGCGATTTTCACCGAACCCACGCGGTTCATTTGACCAGCGCCGATCCCGACGGTTTGCTGTTGATTGGCTAAAACGATGGCATTAGATTTCACGTGTTTCACCGCTTTCCAAGCAAATGCCAAAGCTGCGATTTCTTCTGGTGTCGGCTTTCTCTTTGTCACCACGGTCCAATCTTCTGGTGTTTCCATTTGATCATCTGGTTCTTGCACCAATAAGCCCCCAAGGACAGAGACAACTTCTGGCTGTTTGGCTGCTTTTTCGAAATCAACAACCAGCAGGCGCAGATTTTTTTTCTTCGTTAAGATTTCTAGTGCTTCTTCTTCAAATGCAGGTGCAATGATGATCTCAAGAAAAATTCGCTGCAGTTGCTCCGCAGTTGCCACATCAACTGGACGATTCAAAACAATGATCCCGCCAAAAATCGACACTGGGTCTGCTTCGTAAGCTTCTTGGAAAGCTTCAGCAATCGTTTCTCCACTTCCGATCCCACAGGGATTCATGTGCTTGAGGGCTACTGCAGTTGGCTCTGTAAATTCTTCTGCGATCCGCAAGGCAGCGTCAGCATCTTTAATGTTGTTGTAAGACAATTCTTTGCCGTGGATTTGTTTTGCGCTGGCAATCGAATATGGCACGGGTAATGCGTCTTGATAGAAGGAAGCTTTCTGATGACTATTTTCACCATAACGCAATGTTTGTTTCAAAACATAGGTTTTCGTCAAGGTCTCTGTTTCTGTTTCAGCCACCGCTTTGGTCAAGTATTCACCAATCAAGGCATCGTAAGCTGCGGTATGGCGGAAGACTTTGGCAGCTAATTTCTTTCTTGATGCCAACGTCGTATTGCCTTCCTTCAGCTCAGTTAAAACCCAGTCGTAATCCTTGGGATCAACGACAACAGTTACTGAGGCATGATTTTTCGCCGCAGAACGCAGCATACTTGGTCCGCCGATGTCGATATTTTCGATTGCGTCGGCTTCTGTGACGTCAAGCTTACTGATGGTTTCTTTAAATGGATAAAGATTGACGACAACAAGGTCGATCGGTAAAATGCCATGCTCAGCCATTGCCTCCATATGAGAAGGCAGATCACGCCGTCCTAACAGACCACCATGCACCCGTGGATGTAGCGTCTTGACCCTACCATCCATCATTTCAGGAAATTCTGTGACCGCTTCGATGCCGATCGGTTGAAGCCCCGCTTGTTCCAAGGCCATTTTTGTCCCGCCAGTTGAGATAATCTCAAATCCTAAATTGGTCAATTCTTGGACAAATGGTACGAGTCCTTCTTTGTCAGACACACTGATTAATGCACGTTTATTCACGATTCGATAGCCCCTTTTCCACGATTTCAGCTAAAACAGCTGGATAGATTTGATGTTCTACTTGATGAATTTTTTCTGTCACATTTGCTAATGTATCGTCGGTGTCGATCCGAACGATTTCTTGGGCAATGATTGGCCCTGTGTCAATGCCGGCATCGACATAATGAACCGTCACTCCCGTCACTTTCACGCCGTAAGCGAAGGCATCGGCGATCCCAGATTTACCTGGGAAACTCGGCAACAAGGAGGGATGGATATTGATGACTCTGCCTTCATAAGCGGATAATAGAGTGTTGCCGATGATTCGCATATACCCTGCTAAAACAATAAAATCGATGGCATGATCCTGCAATTCTTCGATCAGTTTATTTTCAAAGGCTGCTTTTGATGCAAATGCCGCTGGCTCTATGACAAGCGTTTCATAGTCTCTCGCGCGGGCTTTTTCTATTACTGGCGCTGTAGGTTTATCGGAAAAGACCAACCCGATCTGCGCTCCTTTGATTTTATTTGCTTGGATCGCATCGGCGATTGCTGTAAAATTGCTGCCCGTTCCAGAAGCAAAGACAGCGATCCTCATCGGACTGCCTCTTTGAAGCAAACGGCTTCGTTGTTACGTTTGGTCACTTTACCGATCCGGTATGCTTGTTCTTCATTGGCGGATAGAAGTGCCATCACAGCCGCAACATTTTCTGGCGCAACGGCTAAGACCATACCGATACCCATATTGAAAATCTCGAACATTTCTTGATGAGGAATCGCGCCATGAGTAGCGATCATATCAAATATTGGCAACTGCGGCCAAGTGTCTAAGGCGATTTCTGCCGCAAGTCCTTCAGGCAGCATCCGTGGAATATTTTCAACAAAGCCGCCACCTGTGATATGAGAAATTCCAGCTAACAATCCTTCTGTCAATAAAGGTTTCAGTGCATCAACGTAAATTCTCGTTGGCGTCAAAAAACTTTCTGCAAGCGTTTGGTTGCCAAGTTCCGCAAACGTTTCTGCTCCTGTATAGCCATGCTGTTCAAAAAAGATTTTTCTGACTAAAGAGTACCCATTGGAATGAATGCCTGAAGAAGGCAAACCAATCAGCTCATCGCCCTCTTTGATGGTTTCTCCAGTGATCAACCGACTTTTTTCGACGATCCCTACGGCGAAACCAGCAAGATCATATTCTTCCGGCTGATACATCCCCGGCATTTCAGCGGTTTCTCCACCAATCAGGGCAGCCCCCGCTTGCACACAGCCCTCTGCGACACCAGCAATGATTTGTTCGATCTTTGCCGGATCGTTTTTACCAACTGCAACATAGTCAAGGAAGTAGATAGGTTCTGCCCCTTGAGCGACGATATCATTCACGCACATCGCGACGCAATCAATGCCGATCGTTGTGTGCTGTTCTTGTTGGATCGCCAACAAAAGCTTGGTTCCTACACCATCAGTCCCAGAAACGAGTACCGGTTCTTTCAATTGGTACGATGATAAGTCAAAACAGCCGCCAAAGCCCCCGATTGCCCCCATCACGCCTAGTCGTTCTGTTCGTTTCACATGCTTTTTGATCCGTTCGACTACTTCATAACCGGCTTCGACATCGACACCGGCTTTTGCATATGCATTTGCCACGTTCGTTCCTCCTCAATCATTCATCCGCTTTTCTTCATTCAGCTCATTCGTCGTTAACGCAAGTAAACCAGCGGTCCTTCACTGCTTCGTTTGAAAAGCCATTTTTGCCTACAATTTATTCAGCTAAAGACGCGAGATAGTTTTCTTCATAATCATACAAAGGGGTTGGATAATCGCCATTGAAATAGGCCATACACAATCCTGAGTAAGGTGCGTCGAAATCTAAACCGATCGCTTCGATCAACCCGTCTTCACTTAAAAAGGCCAAAGAATCTGCTTCGATTTTTTCACAAATCTCAGCTTCCGTATATTTGGCTGCGATCAATTCTTTTCTTGTTTGAATGTCGATCCCGTAAAAACACGGATAGCGCAAAGGTGGCGAACCGATACGCACATGAACTTCTTTGGCACCTGCTTCTTTTAGCAGTTGCACGATACGGCGGCTGGTGGTTCCTCGGACGATCGAATCGTCGACTAGAATCACTCGTTTGCCTTCGACTACGCCACGAACAGCTGAGAGCTTCATTCGCACGCCTTGCTCTCTTAACTCCTGTGTCGGTTGAATAAACGTTCGTGCAATGTATTGATTTTTTACTAAGCCCAATTCATAAGGAATACCTGAAGCTTCTGCGTACCCGCTGGCAGCAGATAAGGATGAATTCGGTACACCAATGACCATATCCGCTTCGATCGGCGCCTCTTTTGCCAAGCGACGGCCCATATTTTTACGGGCACGATGAACATTGACGCCAGCGATGTTGGAATCAGGACGGGCAAAATAAATAAACTCCATCGAACAAATCGCCGGTTGTACTTCTTGGGTATACTGCTCGATTTGAATGCCTGCATCATCAATGATCACGACTTCGCCCGGTCGGACATCACGAATAAATTCCGCACCGATGACTTCCAACGCACAGGTTTCTGAAGCCACCACATAAGCACCATTGACCATTTTCCCGATTGACAATGGCCGAAAGCCATTGGGGTCTAGTGCTGCGATCATGGCATTTTCCGTCAGTAAAAGGTACGCAAATCCACCTTTAACTTGATTTAATGCCTCCTTGACCCGATCCATAAAAAGCGGTTCTTCGCTGCGACGGATCAAGTGCATGAGAATCTCTGTATCGGAATTCGAGTGGAAAATCGCACCAGCCTCTTCTAATGATTTCCGTAGACTTTTCGCATTCGTCAAGTTGCCGTTATGAGCTAAGCCAATCTGCTGATCAAAAAATTTGAATAAAAATGGTTGAATATTATCAACGCTACCATTACCAGCAGTTGCGTAACGAACGTGACCAATGGCAGCATCTCCTGTCAGACGCTGGAGGACACGTTCATCCGAAAACACTTCCGCTAGCAAACCTAAATCACGGTGACCATTGAGTTTTCCCGCATCATTCGTGACGATCCCAGCACCTTCTTGGCCGCGATGTTGCAAACTGTGTAGTCCGAAGTAGGTGACACGAGCGGCATCTGGATGACCCCAAACACCAAAAACCCCACATTCCTCGTTGAGGCTCTTTACTTCATTAAACATGGAATGGCTTCCTCCCATTTCAATTTCGCCTCAGTAAGGGGCATCTCGATCGTATCATCTTGTGCTTGCATGCGAATCTGGCCATCAGCAGTCACTTCCCCGATCGCTATTGCAGCAGCACCTACCAGTGCTTCAAAAGCTGCTTGCTTATCAGGTGCGACTGAAAGCACAAAACGGGATTGGGTTTCTGAAAACAATTGTGCTGCTGGCAATGACACGGTCACATTTAGACCAAAGCCCTTGTCAAAAGCGGATTCGGCTAAAGCGATCGCTAAACCACCTTCGGCACAGTCGTGGGCACTTTGAACAAGACCTGCTTGGATCGCTGCGGTAACCAAATGTTGGTTCGTTTTTTCTGTTTCAAGATCAAAGGACATTAAACGCCCAGCGATCTTTCCTGTCTGCAGTTTTTGCAATTCAGACCCATTGAAATCAGCATGGGTTTCCCCTAGGACATAGATCACATCCCCTGCTGCTTGGAAATGCTGCGTCGTGATATGCGCCAGCTCTTCGATCAATCCGACCATCCCAATTACAGGCGTTGGATAGACCGATTGTCCGTCCGTTTCGTTGTATAAGGAGACGTTCCCAGAGATTACTGGTGTCTCTAGTACACGACAAGCTTCTGAGATCCCGTCAGCAGCCGTAGATAACTCCCAGAATCCTTCTGGTTTATCTGGCGAGCCGAAGTTAAGGCAGTCAGTGATCGCCAATGGACGCCCACCGGAAGCGACGATATTTCGAGCAGCTTCTGCAACTGCGATCTGTCCGCCGACTTCAGGATCTAAGTAAAGGTAACGAGCATTACAGTCAGTCGTCATCGCCAAGGCTTTATTGGTTCCCTTGATTCGTAAAACGGCCGCATCACTGCCGGGTCCTACCACGGTATTGGTACGAACTTGCGAATCGTAGGTTTCAAAAATCGAGCGTTTCGAAGCGATCGTCGGCTGCTGCAGCAGATCCGCAAATACAGACGTTGCTGAATGAATCACTGGAACAAAGTCCGGTGTTTCCTTAAACACTTTGATCCGTGCTGGTTCTGCCATCTCTTTGTAGTAAGTCGGTGCATCTTCAGCTAAAGCATCCACTGGTAAATTAGCGACTTTCTGTCCATGATGGAACAAACGATAGTTGCCATCATCCGTCACTTCACCGATCACGACTGCTTCTAGATCGTATTTCTTAAAGAGAGCTTCCACTTCAGCTTCATGCCCTTTTTTGACACAGATCAGCATCCGCTCTTGGGATTCTGACAACATCATTTCATAAGGCGTCATATTGGTTTCTCGTTGTGGAACATCATCTAATGTTAAGCGCAAACCTGATCCGGATTTTGATGCCATCTCGGCACTAGAAGAAACCAATCCAGCAGCACCCATATCTTGAATTCCGACTAAAATGTCCGAATGATCCACGATCAATTCCAAACAAGCTTCCAACAAAAGTTTTTCCATAAAAGGATCACCGACTTGTACGGCGGAACGTTGTTGTTCTTCTCCTTCGACAAATTCTTCCGATGCAAAAGTCGCCCCATGTATCCCGTCGCGTCCTGTTTTTGCGCCGACATACATGATGGTGTTCCCAACACCTTTGGCCTGCCCTTTTTGAATATCCTTGTGGGCAATGATCCCTACACACATGGCATTGACTAACGGATTGCCTTCATAACAAGGATCAAATGCCACTTCACCACCGACGGTCGGAATCCCGATACAGTTGCCATAGCCACTGATCCCAGCAACGACTTCTTCCAAAAGATATTTCGTTCTTGGATTATCTAACTCACCAAATCGTAAGGAGTCTAAAACAGCAATCGGTCTTGCTCCCATACTAAAGATGTCGCGGATGATCCCACCAACACCAGTTGCTGCTCCTTCATAAGGTTCCACCGCAGAAGGATGATTATGGCTTTCCGCTTTAAATACGACAGCTAGATCATCGCCGATATCCACGATGCCCGCACCTTCTCCCGGACCTTGCAGTACTTGCGGCCCATCTGTCGGGAATTTCCGCAAAACAGGTTTGGAATTTTTGTAAGAACAATGTTCACTCCACATCACTGAAAAGAGTCCAGTTTCGGTATAGTTTGGTAAACGTCCCAAAATATCTTCTGAGATCATCCGATATTCTTCTTGGGTCAATCCCCATTGCTCGTATAATTTCGTATCTTTGATTTCTTGTGGTGTAGGTTCTTTTACGATCATTTTATCCATTTACCGGCACCTTCCCAAAATTTTTCAATAATGAAGCAAAAAACTTCTTGCCATCTTCTGAGCCTAATAAACTTTCCATCGCTCGTTCTGGATGAGGCATCATGCCTAGGACATTGCCTGCTTTGTTGCAGATACCAGCGATATTGTGTAGACTGCCGTTGACGTTATCTTCATAACGGAAAACGATTTGATTGTTGGCAACCAATTCCTGATAAGTCGTTTCATCACAATAATAATTGCCCTCACCATGAGCGACAGGAAGCGTAATGACTTGATCCGTTTCATATTCAGAAGTAAAAGCTGTTCGATTATTCACTTGCAGACGGACCGGCTTGCAAATAAAATGCAATGATTCATTTCTTTGTAAAACCCCTGGTAACAAGCCCGCTTCCGTTAAAATTTGAAACCCATTGCAGGTACCAAAGACAGGTTTGCCTTCATTTGCCAAACGAATGACCTCTGACATGATCGTAGAAAAACGGGCAATCGCTCCGCATCTTAAGTAATCACCATAAGAAAATCCTCCTGGAAGCAAAACACCGTCAAAACCGGCTAAGCTTTCTGCATCATGGCGCACATATTCTGCTTCTGCCCCCATGATATCTTTGATTGCCCACATCAAATCAACATCACAATTTGATCCAGGAAAGACGATCACTGCAAATTTCATAGGGCTGCTTCCTCCATTTGAACTATTTCATAACGGTAGGTTTCCATATTGACGTTTGCTAAAAGTTTGTCACAGATCGCTTCAATCTCCTCTGCTACTGCTGCTTGTGTTTGATTGTTGGAAGGTGTCACTTTGATTTCAAAGTATTTCCCGATGCGAATATCACTGACATCTTGATATCCTAAGCGATGAACAGCTCCTTTGACGGCTTCTCCTTGAGGGTCCAAAACAGATTCCTTATAAGTGACGTAAACTTTGACTAAATACATGTTGAATTCTCCTTTTCTAAACGATTTAAAACTTCTTCATAAACAGGAACGATGTCCCCTAAATCACGACGATAGACATCTTTATCAAGATGTTCATTTGTACCCATATCCCATAAGCGGCAAGTATCTGGTGAGATCTCATCAGCCAGGAGCAACTCGCCCTTCTTGGTTTTGCCGATCTCGATTTTAAAATCGATCAGTTGAATCTGGATACTTGCAAAGATTTCCAGTAACGCAGCGTTGACTTGTAGCGCCAGTTTTTTGATCTGGTCCAGTTCCTCTTTTGTAGCAAGACCCAGATAGAACACATGATCGTCATTGATAAACGGATCATCTAAGCGATCCTCTTTGTAGTAAAACTCCACGATCGGCTTTGGCAGTTTGGTTCCTTCTTCGATGCCCAAGCGCTTTGAAAAACTACCAGCAGCCGTATTGCGAACAACGACTTCTAAAGGAATCATGGTGACAGCTCGAATTAATTGTTCGTGTTTAGACACTAATTGAAGAAAGTGACTTGGGACATTTTTATCAGCTAAACGCTGAAAAAGATGCGCAGTGATCTGATTGTTTAGGGCACCCTTCCCTGCGACTGCATCTTTCTTTAAACCGTTCAGCGCAGTTGCTTGGTCCAGATAAAGGACTCTCAACACATCTTCTTCGTTGGTTTTAAACAATTTCTTGGCTTTTCCTTCATAAAGAAGCACTTCTGATTCCATATTCCACCTCAGTTAAGTATTATTTTTCACATAGCGATGACACACATCTTTATTTGTTTATTATTCTAACAACGCTGAAAAAGCGGGTCAACGATTATCTGTACATTTACACATTAATAAACACGAATGTTCGCCTTTTATCCCGTCAAGTAAGTTTACCTCTCCCGTTTGACTGGCGAAGGGTTTTATAAAGCGTTTACAACATTCTATTTTCATGCTATATTTAGGTCGTATTGTAGCTACATTCAAGGAGGAGTACTATATGTGGTCGCTAAAGAATCGTGCTGAACTTTTTTTAGCTCATCTAACAGACAAAGAAAAACAACATCTCCATAACGAATTATTGGCCGTGCAGCAAATCCTTTCCATTAACCAACAAACGAGTTTCTATGTATTCAGTCCCTTCAAAAAAGGGGCACGTCCTCACTATGCAGAAGAACAAAAAAGAGTTCTACAATTTCAAAATGGCCGCAATGACGAATTGATCATTCACCAGATACATCGTCAAAGCTTATTTAAACATACGTATTCTTTCCGTATTTATTTTAATTTAGAAGAAATGGACTTTTCTTTTTTAGACGATCTTTTGCATCTTTTGAAGGAACAAAGTCAAGCCCCTACCTTTAACTTAAGTCACGCTACGCACTGACGGGTGATCACTAAATAAAAATAAGATAAAAAAAACAAAAGCCCGAAATTTTACGGGCTTTTTTTGTTATACTGTTTTCAGACAAAAGAAAGGACACGATTATGCTATTTACAAAACAGTCATTTGATGCTTTTGCTTTAGAAACATTAGAAGAAAGAATGGAAAAAATCCGTTCAGAGATCCAGCCGGTTTTCCAAACCATCGGCGAGGCAGCGATCCCATTATTTGAAGAAAGCTGTCAAGACCCTTTTTATTTGCATATCGCACAGCATCGGCGTAGAACCGTCTACCCTCCTGCCGAAACGTGGGCGGGGATCGGCCCTAACAAGCGTGGTTATAAAATGGATGCCCACTTTCAAATTGGGATCAATCAAGAGTATGTCTTTGTTTGGCTCAGTGTGATCGATCAACCGAAAAATCAAGCAACGATCGCGGAATCTTGGCTGGCTCAAAAAGAATTATTTGATCAATTGCCAGCAGACTTTACGCTATCTCCTGATCATACCAAGTATGACCACTCTCCAATCGCTAAATGGCCAACCTACTTAGAACGATTACAGAAAGTCAAAAAAAGTGAACTTCAAATTGGCAAGATCTTTCCAAAAGAAATGATCGAAGACGTTGAAATGGCGGATATTTTAGCAGTTTATCAAACGCTGTTGCCGCTTTATCACGCCCGTTTGTCGGCACTAAAGGAGGAACAATAATATGTCAGAAAACCGGCGCTCTCGCAAAGAAAAACCAGCGAAAAAACCTAAGCGTTTCGTCTGGCTGGCACTCCCTGCCGCCTTATTAGTACTTGGTGGCGGTTATTATGGCTATACAGTCTATCAAAATCGACAAGAAGAAGCAGCAGCAAAAAAAGTCCTCAATTCCTTTATCGATGCTATATCTGATCAGAAGTACAGCGATCTATCTGCTTTACTGACCGAAGAAAGTTTGGAATCAAACGGCTTTACCGCAGACGAAGTCTCAGCAAAATACGAAGCGATTTTCACTGGTATCGGTGCCGAATCATTTAAAGCTTCAGGAATTGAGGTAACGCCCGATGATAAGGATTCCGATCAATTCAATTTCCAATACAACGGTTCCTTAACCACCTCGTTAGGTGAATTAACAGAGCTGTCTTATAGTGGCACGATTACTCTGACTGATGACCAAGCCAAGATCGATTGGTCGCCTCAATTGATTTTTCCGGGAATGGAAGGACAAGACAAAATCAGTATCTCTGTAGATAATGCCACACGTGGAGAAATCCTCGACCGAAATAATGAACCGCTAGCAGAAAATGGCACGCTCTATCAACTAGGCGTCATTCCTGGGCAGCTGGGTACGGGAGACGAAAAAACCGCCAATATCAAAGCAATCGCGGAGCGTTTTGACCTAACAGAAGATGCGATCGATCAAGCATTGGCTCAATCGTGGGTCCAAGATGAGTTGTTCGTTCCCTTAAAGATTATCGAACCAACCGATGAAATGCCAACTGGAACAAGTTTAAAAGAAACGACGGGACGGACTTATCCTCTTGGAGAAGCCGCTGCCCAGTTGATTGGTTATCTAGGGAACGTGACTGCAGAAGATATCGAAAAAGATGAAACACTAGCAAGTAACGGACAAATTGGTCGTAGTGGTCTGGAAGCTGCCTTTGACAAAGAGTTGCGGGGCGAAAATGGCGGAAAAATCGCCATCACTGATGAAGACGGTGCTGAAAAATCGGTTCTTTTAGAAAAAGAACGGGCAGATGGTAAAGATATCCAACTGACCATTGACGCACAAGCCCAAAAGACAGCTTTTGACGCCTTACAAAATCAGGCGGGCTCCACGGTCGTCACAGAACCAAAAACCGGTGATCTGCTAGTATTAGCCAGCTCACCAAGTTATGATCCCAATAAAATGACCCAAGGAATCTCACAAGAAGACTATGATGCGTATGAACAAAATGAAGCCTTGCCTTTCATCAGCCGCTTTGCTACGGCCTATGCGCCAGGTTCGACCTTTAAGACCATCACGGCAGCGATTGGCTTAGAAAACGGTACGATCGACCCTACCCAAAGTATTGCGATCGATGGATTGAAGTGGCAAAAAGACAGCTCGTGGGGAGACTACTTTGTCACCAGAGTCAGCGATGTAGCTTCTGTCAATCTAAAAGATGCACTGGTTTACTCTGATAACATCTATATGGCACAACAAACCTTAGCTATGGGTGAAGATGCTTTTCGTAACGGTTTGTCGAAATTGATTTTTGGTGAGACGTTGGATTTACCGATTGCGATGAATCCTGCTCAAATTTCCAATGAAGAGTCCTTCAACTCAGAGATTTTACTGGCAGATACCGGCTATGGGCAGGGAGAACTGTTACTGAATCCCATTCAACAAGCTGCTGCTTACTCGGTCTTTGCCAATCAAGGGAAGCTGGTCTATCCCCGTTTAGTGAAAGAGGCAGAGCAAAAAGACAAAGAAGTCTTTAAACCAGAGACGATTGAGCAAATCAATCAAGATTTGACAGCTGTTGTCTCAGATGCCAACGGAACGGCACACTCTTTGGCAGCGCTGAACATTCCGCTAGCTGCCAAAACAGGAACTGCTGAAATCAAAGAAAAGCAAGATGAAAAAGGCCAAGAAAACAGCTTCTTATTCACCTTCGATTCGCAAGATCAAGGATTTCTGATGGTTTCCATGTTAGAAGATCGCCAGGAAAACCAATCAGCAACTGGTTTAGCACCTGATCTATTGACCTACTTAGCTGAAAATTATTAAAAAAGCCGCAACCTTAAGACGGAGGTCTCAAGGTTGCAGCTTTTTTTATTCGGCTAAACCGACACGTTCAAAGATCGTGTCAACTTGTTTTAAATGATGGTTGTAATCAAAGGCATCGTCCAAATCAGCTTTGGTCAAAACATCCGTGATTGCTGGATCAGCTTCTAACAATGGGCGGAAATCCGTTTGTTCATCCCAAGCTTGCGCTGTTTTCGGCTGAACCAAGTCATAGGCTTGCTCTCTGGTCATTCCGTGATCGATCAATTTCAACATCACCCGTTGGCTGTAGATCAATCCAAAGGTCGCATTCATATTGCGCTTCATATTCTCTGGGAAAACGGTCAGATTTTTGACGATATTGCCAAAGCGATTCAGCATGTAATCGATCAAAATCGTCGTATCCGGAATAATGATCCGTTCTGCCGATGAATGTGAGATATCCCGTTCATGCCAAAGGGAGACATTTTCATAAGCCGTCACCATATGACCGCGAACGACTCTTGCAAGTCCGGCCATATTTTCAGAACCGATTGGGTTACGCTTATGGGGCATGGCAGAAGAACCTTTTTGTCCTTTGGCGAAGAATTCTTCAACTTCCCGCGTTTCTGATTTTTGTAGTCCACGGATCTCGGTGGCGAATTTCTCAATGCTGGTTGCGATCAATGCCATTGCTGAAAAATATTCTGCATGTAGGTCACGAGGCAATACTTGCGTGGAAATATCTTGCGCACGAATCCCTAGTTTTTCACAGACATACTCTTCGACAAATGGAGGGATATTTGCAAAGGTTCCAACAGCACCACTGATCTTTCCAGCTTCGACCCCTTTTGCTGCCCGCTCAAAACGTTCAACATTGCGTTTCATTTCTGAATACCACAAGGCTAATTTCAAGCCAAAGGTCGTTGGTTCCGCATGAACACCATGGGTACGTCCCATCATCACGGTATGCTTGTATTCTTTGGCTTTTTCGCCAATGATCGTCACGAAACGGTTCAAATCTTCACGAATCAAATCGTTGGCTTGTTTCATCAAGTAGCCATACGCCGTATCAACAACATCCGTTGACGTCAAGCCGTAGTGGACCCATTTACTTTCATCACCCAAAGATTCAGAGACTGCTCGGGTAAAAGCAACCACATCATGTCGCGTTTGCGCTTCGATCTCTAAGATACGGTCGATATCAAAGGATGCTTTTTCACGAATCAATGCAACATCCTCTTTCGGTATCTCTCCTAATTCCGCCCAAGCTTCGTCAGCTAAAATCTCGACTTCTAGCCACGCTTGGTAGCGATTTTGATCGGTCCAAATAGCACCCATTTCTGGTCTTGTATAACGCTCTAACATGTTTTTATCTCCTTTAATCCCAAATATTGGTTTGATAGATTTCTTCAGTGGTTTCTGCAATGTCTTCCGTCAAAATAGTGATATGTCCCATTTTGCGACCGGTTTTTGCTTCTTCTTTGCCATAGTAATGAAATTGCCAAGCAGGTTTTGTGGCAATCAGATCATAGGTTTCTGTCAATTCATCTCCTAAGACATTGACCATGACTGCTGGTGAAAGCAAAGAAACTTCCGGCAACGGCCAGCCACAGATGCCGCGGATATGAGCGTCAAACTGACTCATGGAGCAAGCTTCGATCGAATAGTGACCCGAATTATGCGGACGTGGCGCCAATTCATTGACATACAAGCCGCCGCTTTTGGTCAGGAACATTTCGATGGCTAAAACGCCTTGCAGATCCAAAGCTTTTGCAATAATGTGAGCGATCCGTTTGGCTTCTTCGGCAACTTCTGGATCAATGTGCGCAGGAGCGATCGTTTGATGCAAAATATTGTTACGGTGGATGTTTTCTACCACTGGGAAAGTGGTAAAGGTTTCTCCATTACCGGCAACTAAAATCGATAATTCTTTTTCAAAAGGAATCCATGCTTCTAATTCGCAAGTTCCTTCGCGAAGTAAATTCATGGAAGGCGCCAAATCAGCCGTACTGTAAAGCACGTGCTGTCCTTTTCCGTCATAGCCGCCTCTGGTGGTTTTTAATACACAAGGGTAACCAATGCTATCGATGGCATCTTGGATGTCTGTCGGGCTGATGATCGTGGCATAAGGTGCAATCACGATATTGT
The DNA here is from genome assembly GCF_002850555.1 of Enterococcus sp. CR-Ec1. NCBI lineage: Bacteria > Bacillati > Bacillota > Bacilli > Lactobacillales > Enterococcaceae > Enterococcus > Enterococcus sp. CR-Ec1. The sequence goes on along the minus strand of NZ_CP025223.1, from coordinate 1,543,254 downwards.
TTGCCTCTAAAAATGACTTCTCTAACAAACGATCTTGAGTGATTGCTAACAGATCGGTGCCTTGAGGGATATGTGAGTAAGGCAAAATAGAGTTCAATGCTTCAACACTGACATTTTCAAATTCATAGGTGATTACATCGGCACGTCGAGCCATTTCTTCTAAAGCAAACACATCATCATAGGCAGCAACAATATGCCAATCAGCGACTTGGGCTGTTGGACAATTGGCAGTAGGGTCTAAAACGCCAACCCGAAAGCCCATTTCTTTGGCACTCATTGCCATCATACGACCTAGCTGTCCTCCGCCAACGATTCCGATCGTTGCGTTGGGCATTAAAGGTTTAATCAAGTTGATCACTACTTTCCAATACGATTTCTTTTAATGTATTTCTTCGTGCGTCTAATTTCTCCGCTATCTCTAAATCATACATGGAAAGCATCTGGGCTGCAAGTAGTCCTGCGTTAGTTGCGCCAGCTTTTCCGATCGCCGTTGTTGCTACTGGTACACCACCCGGCATTTGCACGATCGATAAAAGGGAATCCAAACCGTTTAATGCGCGTGATTGGACGGGAACACCAATGACCGGCAATGTTGTTTTAGCTGCCACCATTCCCGGCAAATGGGCAGCGCCACCCGCTCCTGCAACAATGACTTTAATCCCTTTTTCTCGGGCTGTTTCTGCAAATTCGAACATCAAATCTGGTGTACGATGTGCCGAAACGACTTTTTTCTGATAAGGTATCGCTAACTCATCTAAAATCAAGCAGCACTCCTTCATTGTTTCCCAATCTGATTGACTTCCCATAATCACTGCAACTGCTGGTTTCATTCAATTTTCCCTCCACTGAATTTTTACGATTCTCTTCTGAATAAACCTCAGAAGTATTTTTCTTACGAAAATCATTTTGTTAGCAACCTTTTGAAGCTACGTCTGAGATATCCCAAAGGCACATGGCTCTGCTAACATTCACTTTCACCTCTAAATAGTAACGAGTTGCCCGAGCAATGTCAAAATATTTTCGAACTATTAACAAATTTTACTTTTCATTGTTCGCTTTTATCTCAAAGATATGTATTCAACACGTCAGATATCCGATAATAAGACAAATAAAGGAACAATACAAAAAATCCAGACGAATCCTCGTCTGGATCAAATAAACTTACTGTTGCAAGCGCAATTCCGTCACTTCGTCTGTTTCTTTCGGCAGTCCATTAAAGAACAGATTCAAAACAATGGCAGTCAAACTACTCATGACGATCCCATTGCCTGTAAACATTTGAACGGTTTCAGGCATTTGACTGAATAAAGTGGGCATCATATTGAACCCTAAACCAAAACCGATTGATACTGCAATCACTAACAAGTTCTTGTCATTCATAAAATCAACTTTGCTCAGCATTCTCATCCCTTGAACAGCCACCATGCCAAACATCACTAACATGCCGCCGCCAAGCACTGCCTCTGGAATGATCTGTGCGATGGCACCGACTTTTGGAAACAACCCTAATACGATCAAAAAGATTGCTGAAAAGAAAATCGGACGGCGCGTCTTAATGCCTGAAAGTTGAACCAAACCTACGTTTTGTGAAAATCCAGTATAAGGAAACGTATTGAAGATCCCACCAAGGATCACCGCCAAGCCCTCCGCACGATAGCCGCGCTTTAAGTCATTGCCTGTAATCGGTTTTTCAGTAATGTCTCCCAGTGCAAAATAAACGCCTGTGGATTCTACCAAACTAACGATGGAAATAATGATCATCAAGACGATCGACCACAGATCAAAGGTTGGTAAACCGAAATAAAAAGGCTGAGGCAAATGAAACACAGGTGCATGAGTGATGGCAGAAAGATCAACCAAGCCTAATAATGCTGCTAAAATAGTCCCACCGATCAAACCGATCAGTACGGCAATCGAGCGAATAAAGCCTTTGCCAAACACTTGCACGCCAATGATCAGGGCAATCGTCACAAAGCCTAACAATAAATTCGTTGGATCACCAAAGTTAGCAGCTGCGGCATCCCCTCCACCGATTTTGGTGATGGCGACTGGAATCAAGGTCAAACCGATGACGGTAATCACCGTTCCCGTCACCAATGGAGGGAACAAAACTTTGATTTTCGAAAAAATGCCGGCGATCAAGACAATGAAAATCCCAGCGGCAATGATCGCTCCGTAAATCGCACTGATTCCTGATTTGGTGCCAATCAAAATCAATGGGGAGACAGCTTGGATGGCACAACCTAAAACGACTGGTAGGCCGATCCCAAAAAAGCGGGTGACGACTAATTGCAAAAGCGTAGCGATTCCGCACATGAAAATATCGATCGAGATCAAATACGTCATCTGCGCTTCATTAAAGCCGAGGCCTGTTCCAATCAACAAAGGGACGGCAACAGCTCCTGCATACATCGCTAGCAAATGCTGCAAGCCCAAAACTGCTGAACGGCTATTCGTCTCTTTCATTAGGCATCTCCTTCTAAAAAGCTAACTTGGCCTTCCGACAATGAGGCGATTCGTGCTAAGGAAACAACGGGGATTCCCATTTCTTCAAGCAATTGTCGACCAGTTTGGAATGATTTTTCAATGACGATCCCAATGCCAACGACTTTTGCGCCTGCTTGCTGACACAATTCGATCAATCCTTTTGCAGCTTGTCCGTTTGCTAAGAAATCATCAATTATTAATACCGTATCATCTGAAGATAAGAATTTCTTAGAAATCGATACTTGGCTGGTCACTTGCTTAGTAAAGGAATAGACGGATGCGGTCAACAACTCTTCATCCATCGTCAGACTCTTTGCTTTTCGAGCAAAGATCATTGGTACCTGCAACTTTTCTGCAGTATAAAGTGCTGGTGCGATCCCTGAAGCTTCGATGGTCACTACTTTGGTGATCCCACTTTCTTGAAATCGTTCTGCAAAAACTGTACCGATTTCTCTCATCAACTCATAATCCACTTGGTGGGTCAAAAACTGGTCCACTTTGAGAACCCCTTCACCCAAGACGTTCCCGTGTGTTTTGATACGCTCAACTAATTTATCCATCCTAGCTCTCCTCGTTCCTTTCTATTCCATCCTGAAAAAAAAGACACTCTTTTTGCCAAAGCAAAAAAAGTGTCTAACAGGCACGATTTTTACTTATAGTCCGATATTTACGGTATCGGGTAGAGACTGTCGACCATATTTCGACGATATACAAGTAATTTTTAAATGATAGATTCGATTATGCCTGTCTTTGATTAAAAACACAAGCATGGAATGCCCTTTATAAATAAAAATATTCTCATTTGTGGATCATTTGCTACTCTGGTTTCTCCATATCACGATAGTGCTCCATCTTTTTACTGAAAAGCTCCCCGTTGGAAGGCGGCGTGTAAGTGATCGCATTCGCACCTGCTTCAATCGTTTCTAAGATGCTCTCCTCAGTTGGACCACCCGTTGCAATGATCGGCAGCTTCGGATATTTTTTACGGAAGAAAGCCACGGTATCCGCTGTGTCCTTGCCGGCACTGATATTGATGACCTTCACACCAGCTTCAAGTTTGGCATCAATTTCAGTATACTTACTCGTTACGGTACTGATAACGGGAATATCCACGACTTTACATACTTGCTCCACAGTTTTCAATGGCGTGGGTCCGTTTAAGACGACCCCGATCGATCCCTGAGCTTCAGCAAACATGCTCATATAAGAAGAGCGGAATCCTTGGGTCAAGCCGCCGCCGACACCAGAAAACACTGGAATATCCGCTGCTTCGATAATTGCTTTCGTAATTGCTGGGTGCGGTGTAAAAGGATAGACCGCTATCACAGCGTCCGCATTTGTATTACGGATGATCGCAATATCCGTAGTAAAAATAATGGAGCGGATTTGTTTCCCAAATATTTGAATGCCGCTAGCCTCTCGAATAACTTTAGGCACTTTGACGATATCTTTGCGTAAATCAGTGGTGATTTTTGGCATATATTTTTCTTCCATAAGCAGCCAACTCTCTTTTCTTATTGATCAAATCGATTCAATTGGTAGGTTTCAATGACTTGAATGATTTTGCTGGCATAATCTGGATCCGTTGCATATCCTGCATCTTGTAAGGCTTGTGCGGCACTGCGGTAGTCGTTTGCTGTCAAGACATCTACATAAAGCGCAGGATTCCAATCAACACCATTTACAAACAACATCGTATGATCATCCATTGATTCTTCCCAAGTATCATAGACACGAAAATCTCCTTGAATCGTGACCCATTCTCCATTATAAAACTCTTGGGTATCTAATGTCACCTTTTTTGAATGACCAAATGACTTGATGCCAAATAAATTATTGTATTTGCTGGCTAGAGAACTCTGGCCCCAATCTGATTCAAGAATCGCCTGACCTATAATGATACTTGGTAAAATCCCATAGCCTTTTTGCAGTTCTTGCGCGTAAGGAGCAATGCGATCGATAAATTCTTCATGAGAGATCGCTTCAGTATTTGTTTCTTCCTCTTTCGGAAGAGGATCCGCCAAACTATTTAAGGAAAAAATAAAAGCAATCCCAATTAAGAATAACCCTAGAAAGACTAATGGGAAACGAGTCTTCTGTTTTTTTCGTCTTGCGCTCATTTTTTCACTTCCTTTGTCTGACTAAACACGTTCTTAGCGAACAAATCGCCTCCACTCATCAACAACTCTTCTTGTGCTCGTTGACTATTTTCTTGATTTCTAGTAAGAGAATTAGTAAAGATCCAGTCCTCCTGCAAAGGATCTGCCAATTCGTGATACGACAGTTCTGCTTCTTTACGAGTGATGTGTTCTTTTGCCTCATCAAGAAACTCTTCGAATGTTACCTCATGTTCTTCAATATATGTCGCCACTTCGACGCCTACATAGCGTAAATGCCATGGTTCATAATCGATTTGGGTAATGTCATGTTTCCCTTTCGGATAACGGATGATGAACCCATACTCTCTCGCATGGGCTTGTAGCCATTTTCCACCGTCTGTAACGCCGAACCCCTCATTGAGAAGTTCGCCTGTATGATTTTGATACCAGTCTTCATCGATTACGTCAATCGCAAGACCGGTATGGTGCTCACTATATCCCGGTTCAGTAAAGGTCAGTTTCGTGATACGAATTGCTTCTTCTTTTGTATTCCCTTGGCGGATCAAGCTATTGACATTGGCATCGAATATTTCCTGTTGATACTCTACCGAACGGTAAGCAGAGACCATGACTAAAGGATGTCCAGCCACCTTTGCTGCCTCAGCTAGTTCTTCGTATGCCGAAACGATTCGCTTGTCCACAAGGTAGCCATTTGATAATTTCCCCAAATCTTCTTGCGCGATTTCGCTGACGATTTTATTTTTTGGTCCTACCAGAGCCAACGACCAATCATTCAATGAGACAGTTGGGAAATCATCTTCGTTCACTTCATCACTAACAGCTGCTTGTTCTTGCGCATCCTCTGAGTATTCCGTCGAAGTTTGACTGCTGGATTCAGTTGTTGCGCTCGTCACTGTTTGAGTAGTAGAACGAGCGATACTTAGATTCTTTATTGGGGTGACTGCGGTCACTCGATTCACTTGTATGGTTAGGAGAACCAAAAACAAGAATCCTGCTGCCGCAGCCATTCCATAATACTTTTTCAAAAAATACCCTACCTTTAATTATAAGTTTCTTCCAGATTTTCTTTAACCCACTCTAACAACTCGATTTTTTCATTGCGGATCTGCTGCTGAACAACAGCGGGCAATCGGAAGTTTAATATATCATCATAACCCCACTCATCATACGTAATACTGACTCTCAAATCAAGGTATTGGGCTGTTTCTTCAGATTCTGTTAACAATTCGACTTTTGCTAAATCGCTAGCTAGCCACGTTCTGGCGATTTGGGTTTTCATTTTTTTGAACTCGACGACCGCTTGATTGCGTTTTTCTGGATAAATGACGGTCTGGCGAATGATTTTTTGGATCAGCATCCATTCATAATCCGAAAACAGCAGTTTCACTTTCTGATTTTCAGCAGGCGATAAACTCATTGTGCCGTTTTTCCAAGCTTCCCATTGCTCCTCAGTGATTCCTAAATGTGTCTCATAAAACTGTTTTTCTGATGTGTATTGCTCGATAATCGTATTTAAAATAATGGCTATTGATACATTATGCATATGTTATCCCTCCTCTTCTATATTTTACTGAAAGTCAGCCGTAATGGAAACTTTTTGCGATTGTTTTTGATTATTTTAAAGAATTCATTTCTTTTGTTATACTAAATATGAAGGAGATGATCAATGATGAAAAAATACCGTTGGGGAATGATTGGACTTGGAGACATCGCGACGCAATTTGCCGCTGGTTTTTCCAATGAAGCAAGTGAACTGTATGGAGTCAGCGCCCGCAGTTTGCCAAAAGTCCATGCCTTTGCCGAAAAATACGCTATCCCCCATGCTTATGAAAGCACAGATGCTATGCTGGAAGATCCGCAAATTGATATTGTGTACATTGCAGTACCTAATGATCTTCATCACGAATTTATTATGAAAGCTCTAATGGCCGGAAAACATGTCCTCTGTGAAAAAGCCATTACGACCAGTGCCGATGAATTAGCTGAAGAATTGACCTTAGCCAAAGAAAAAAATCTGATCTTAGAAGAAGCTATGACGATCTTCAATATGCCGGTTTATGCACGTTTGAAAGAAGAGATCGATGCTGGACGCTTAGGAAAATTAAAAATGATCCAAGCACCATTTGGCAGCTACAAAGATCCAGACCCAAGCAATCGTTTCTTCAATCCAGATTTAGGCGGCGGTGCTTTATTGGATATCGGTACGTATGCTGTTTCATTTGCCCGCTTTTTCATGACGGATACACCAGAAGTGACGTTTAGCAGCATGAAGCACTTCTCTACAGGTGTGGATGAACAATCAGTCACGATCCTACAAAATCCAGCCGATGAAATGGCTAGTGTCACGCTGACTTTTCAAGCGAAAATGCCTAAAACCGGTATCGTCGCTTTCGAAGAAGGATACATTACCGTAGATGAATACCCTCGTGCGGACAAAGCCGTGATCCATTTCCGAGATGGAACAAATGAAGTGATTGAAGCTGGCGACAGCAGTCAAGCCCTTAATTATGAAATTGCCAATATGATCAAAGCCATCGATGGCGAGATCGAAGGATCGATCCATTTGACCACCGATGTCATTGACGTTCTTGATCAAATGCAAGCTTTTTGGGAACAGCAGTAAAATGAAAAAGACTCCTTTACGCTGATGCCAGATATAACAGGAATCAAAACACATAATACCTAATCATTCACCAATAGGATTGTCAAAAGAAAAGGTAGCAACGGAAGCGAAATTCCGTTGCTACCTTTTTTCTGTTCCAAACCACCACAGTTTTGGCGAAAATACACGCAGAAGAAAATACGGTCATAAGAAGATTTAACACTACCTATAGGCTGTAAAAAAGCTGATAATAGCACCAATTCTTTAAAACGTATCTGCCCATTACTTTACACCCTAACTGTGGAAGATTACCGTGTGTACGATCTTAAAGTGACTTCGGCAATTTTCCTGTCCATTTTAAGTAAGATTTGAGAAGGTTAACTATTCCGATGGTGTTCTGTTAGCTGGCTTTGCGTGTCAGCTAGTTCTTTATTTTGCAAGCCAATTTTGAAATCAAAGACAGTAAAGATTTTTAGCAGGTGTATGCTGATATGGACCTTTGTGCCTACGTCATCTGATCTAGGTAGTTGGGAAAAAGGTATTTCTTTTCCAAAGTCGGAGCCGTTCACTGTAGGCAGCTAACGCGGTAAAATATAGCGTTCGAATTGCATACATATAGCTATTTTACAGTGCGTTCGCGGCTATTGTTTGAATTTAGCATAAAGACAATTCCTGCTTTTACTAATCTGCATATGTGAGGCTTCGAACTAACTTAAAAGAAAATCTTTAACATGTTTATTGAAATCTTTCCCTTCTTCATAGCTCGCGTGTCCCAGCCCTTTATAGAGAAGCAAACGACCGTTTGGGATTTTATCAGCCATCTCCGCTGAAGAATTTGATCCAACTATTTTATCGCTATCACCGCCAATTATGATGGTAGGACAAATTATGTTTTCAAGTTTACTGAAAGTATCGTGTGCCAATACAGCTTTTGCCTGAAGTATGAACCTCTCAAAGCTTTTCGGCTTTCCAACCCTACATAGAAGTGGATACATCAGCCGATATGTTTTCAGTTTTTGGGATGAGTATGTTTTCTCCATTGTATCAATCATCAGTGATTTATAATCATTATTTTCCGCGTAATTCACCCATCCGTTGATAGCTCGATGAAGAGTTTCGTTTGCACGGGAAGTGGTAACAGCAAGAATAAGCTTTTTTACCATCATAGGATAGTCGATAGCAAAGTGCTGGGCTATCATACCACCCTGTGATATACCCATTAGGCAAGCACTTTTTATTCCAAGTTGGTCAAGTGCTGCTTTAAGGTCTTTTGCCATCTCCCTGGTGGTGTACCCATTTTCAATATTTGTTTTTCTACTAAACACATACACCTTAAAATCGTTCAAAAAAGCCCTAAAGTAATACGCCAATTTGATTGCTTGCCCCTCTACAGTTTTTAATCCATCTGATAACCCAGGCAAAATTATCAATGGAGATTTCCCCAGTCCAAATTCCACATAATCCATTTTTGATCCATTGATAGTTAATGAACTTCCTTTGGCACCATAAAACAAGATCTTCAACTCCTTCTAGTCTATAATCCCCTTTTTAAGTATATCTATATAGTCGGTAAGGTGGGTTACATACTCATTCCTAATTTGGTTAATTTCGGATTTATTTCCGTTTTGCACTTCTATTCTTTCGATAAAGTCGGCATTAAAACCTTGTAAAAACCATTTAAGCACATGAAGAACTTTTCTTTTATCCCAATTCAACGATTTCGTATCAACGTTTTCTAATACGCTATAATAAACATTCTGACCAGCATAATTAAATCTTGCTTCAACCTTTCGATAAATTTCTGTATCATTTTTGCTAAATGCTTTGATAATAAGCTTATATTTTTCTGGGTTTTGGATATACCATAAAAATTCCAATTCCGAGTATTGAATTATACGCTCAAACAAGTTGGTTGAAAGGGTGCCTAATTTTTGATATAGGTTTGCGTTTAGCTCGCCTGTGACAAAATCAAGCAAATAAAAATACAAATCTTCTTTGTTTTCAAAGTATTTAAACAAACTTCCTTTACTAATTTCAGAGGCCTTTACAATACGGTTGGTGGAACTATCTGCATACCCGTATTTTGCAAATTCTGAAATACTAACAGAAATGATTCTTTTCTTTTTATCTTCATGCAGTTCATGAAACAACTTTTTAGGCATAAGGTCCTCCGTTCAGTGACCACATGGTCATTTGTTTTCGAAATTTTAGTGACCAGGTGGTCACTAAAAAAATTATACCATACGAAACTCCCGCCATCAATATGTTTATCTGTAAGAGGAACCGATCTTCGGGAGTTATCCTATCTAATTACATGGAATTGGAAGAAGAACATGCAATGGAAGTGGCTATCCAACAGCATCAAGTCAACAGTAAAAAATAAAATTTGGCTAGGGGACATTACCTAAATCCCTCTGAAGGAAGAAACGCTTTATGTATCTGTTTTTATTGATGTCTATAAGAAAAAAAGAGAGCTGATCAATGACGCTCAATTTAGAGGATTTGATCAGGCTCAAATGGAGATATCTAAATAGTTTGAAACTTACTAAACACAAAATTCAACCGCTCTGCTCCGAGCTATCAATTTCCTAATGTCTTTGAAAAAAATTCCACTTACTCTCTTTACTAAGTGTCCAGTTTTTATTGACAACTCCAAATTTTTTCAATCCATAAAAGTCAAACTTTTGGGGTGACCACACGATAAAGCTGAACGAAAAATTGTAGCTATTTTTCCAATGGGTGTATGAAAACCATGTGACTGGCTCGCTGACTGAGAAACTTTTCCTACAGCTATCGAATGGATATGATACTCAACAAAAAGAATGTCTAAAACTGATTACAAGACTGGAAAAAGAAATAGATCAACAGGAATAACAGACTATACAGGTGAAGGAATTTATCTCTAAGTATAAGCAGTTTTCTGAACGGGTCGAATTGATGCCTGCTCTTCTCAACCATGTTGTTAGCAAGATGGTTGAGAAGAGCAGGTAGATTCTTCGCATTGCTATGCTCTCGTTGGGATATTACCGCCAATGAAGCGCTCAAGTTCTGCTTCCTATATTGGTATATTACGGCTGCCTTTTTGGGAGCCTTTTTTAGCGTGCCATTGTTTGCATTTGATCAGAAAAGTCGGCTTTGATTTCAATAAAACTTTTAAAGGTTTGCAGAAACTGAAACAGCTGGGCCCGATTTTCAAATTCTGCTCTTGTTTGCGGCAATGGTTTTTGTCGATAATCTTCGTATAAAGCTGCAATTTTTGCCAAGATCTCTTTTCCATCGTTATTTTCATGAAAGGACTGGGCGGTAAAGGATAGCAGCTCTTGAAACGCATTTGTATAGGCTTCTTCTACCCAAAACAATTGTAATAGATCAACCATTTCCAAGAGTAAGCGCGCTTGACTTTGCCGCATGGTGAAATACTCTTCATAATAAGAGGCTTCTCCTCGCCACTGGTTTTCACTATGAACCATCGCTTGCTGTTTGCCTTGCTTGATTTCTCCTAACAATGCTTGGCAAACATGAGGGAGCGTCGCCTTTTCTTTTTCTGTTAACGCGATCGACATGTCTTTTAAAAGACTTTTAAACGTTTCTTCCACCAACTGCTGTTTTTCTTTCAATGCCCGTTCGCCGTCTGGCATATACAAGTTAAATAAAAGTGCAAAGCCGATGCCAATACTCATCAACAAAAAAGCATTTCCAATCAATGGCCAAGCAAAAGAACGTTCCATCATATAATGGGTCACCAGGACCGAATTGACCACGATCCCATCGATTAATTTGAAATAGACTGCCGTCGGAATAAATAGGAAGAGAAAAAGAACAAAGCCCAGCGGACCAAAGCCTAAAAGATGAAAGCTGACAAAAGCTAGGAGCGTCGCGATCGCCAAGGAAACCAAGCGACCGATTCCTGTAAAGAGCGAGGTTTTCTTTGTATTCCCAACACTCAAAATTGCGATGATCCCTGCGGCTGGTGCATACAATAGACCGATCTGCTGAGCAAGAAACATGGACAAACCGGAAGCAACTGCTGTCTTCACTGTTCTCAATCCAATTTTCATTTTTGTCACCTCCTTTGAAAAGTATACTAAATTGTGAGGAATAAGACTAGAATTTCTCAACAGCATTGGGTATGATTAAGTAAAGGGGGCATTCTACCATGAAACTGGGGCGTTTTCGCTTAGGTATGCGAACGATAAAAACAGCCATCGCTGTCATGCTTTGTATTCTGCTCTTTCATTTCCTTGATCGCGGCCAGCCTTTGATTGCTGCCTTGTCTGCTGTCTTTTCATTGCGACAAGACCTGACAACAACAATCTCTTTTGGGAAATCACGGGTATTAGGAAATACGATCGGCGGCGGTACAGCCATTTTTTATTTTTTGACGAAGCAATATTTTCAAAATGATTTTCTGATCGAATTGTTTGTCCTGCCCGCACTGGTCATCTTTGTCATCGTTTTTTCAGATGGCATCAATAACAATTCTGGCATCATCTCTGCCATTGCGACGATGCTGTTGATCACTTCCAGTGTTCCACAAGGGGAATCGATCATCTTTGCATTGGACCGTGTGCTTGATACCTTTATCGGTACCTTAGTTGCCCTGTCAATCAATTTTGTTATTCGACCACCTGAGGAAGAGAAAAAGGATGAGATTCAAGAAGATTTGGTCGTGCTAAGGCAAAAAGAGCTTGAACTAAAAGCCATGCTAGAAGAAGTCCAAGGGGAAATCTCTGAGCAAGAAAAACAAGAAAAATAAAAACAGCCTTTTTCCAGAATGCTTCTGAAAAAAGGCTGTTTTTGTTACTCATTGGCTTTCAAGGCATCGATCATATTGACATGTTTCAACTTGAAATACATCGCGATCCCTACCACGCCTGAAAACAAGCAGGTCAATCCCGCTGCATACACATAGCTCATTGGTTCGACTGTCGGTGAAAACATGGCGATATCAACTTCGATGGTCTGTAAGACAAATTGATGCTGAAGCACCCCTAATAACAAGCCAAAACCAATACCGAAAATCGTTAAAAAGATATTCTCACGAAAGACGTACATCGTCACTTCTCGATCATAAAAGCCTAATACTTTGATAGTCGACAACTCGCGGATCCGTTCCGCTATATTGATATTGTTCAAGTTGTACAACACGATAAAGGCTAATGCCCCTGCTGACGTGATCAAGATCCAAATGACGATGTTCAAGGTTGCTGTCGTGTCATCTAAGGCATCCGCTGAAGCTGAGAGGAAGGAAACATTGATGACATTATCTTGTGCCATCAGGTCAGCTGCGATCGCTTCTTCATCTGTTTTGCTTAAGCGCTGATTGAATTTCAATAACTCACTATTGTAAGCAGGCGTTTCCTGAAAGATCTTTTCGTACGTTTCAGGTGTCAAATAAGCAAAATGGCCCGTGTAGTTTTCTGCGATGGCAGCTACCTTCAGTTGAAATTCCTCGCCGCTTTCATTCGTCAACGTTATCGTATCACCCACCGATAATCCAAACAACTTAGCAAGCTTTTCATTGATGATGGCACCCTCTCCTTCTAGCTCGTAAGCTTCTCCTGAAACCCGATCATTCAAGTGGACAAATCTCGATAAAGCCGCAGGATCTTCTGGCACGGTGACGGTTACTTCTTGCTGCGTGACCCCCGATTGAGCCAACGTCAGACTTTCCGTATGCAAGAATAACCCTGCTTCAAAGCCTTCAATATCTTCTGCGGCGGCTTTTGTTTCACTCATTGCTTCCGAATCCTCATCATCAAAGGTGATCACCGCCTGATACTGCCAGATTTTCTCAAACTGTAAAGGAATGATATTGCTGATAGAATCTCTTAGACCAAATCCAGTCAAGATCATGGAGGTACATCCCGCGATCCCTAAGATGGTCATGAGCATTCTGGACTTGTAGCGAAACAGGTTTCGCATTGTAACTTTTTGAATAAAACTTAAGTGCCGCCATAAAAAAGTGATTCTTTCTAAGAGAATTCGTTTTCCTGTTTTGGGTGCCTTTGGTCGTAACAATGAAGCCGATGACTGTCTTAAATCAAAACGTAAAACCAGCAACGCGATACCGATGGTGCAAAGCAAGCTGACTCCCACAGCAATCAATGAAAGCCGCAAATACCATGGGGTGTCATACTCCGTGAGATTGTAAAGCGGTCCATAAGCTTGAATGATGATTGCTGGAAAAAAGGAAAAGCCTACTGCTAGGCCCAATACAGCACCTGTGATGCCTGCTGCAGAGGAATAAAGCAAAAATTTCTGTCCAATCTCCCAGTTGCGATAGCCTAGTGCTTTCAACGTTCCGATCTCACTGCGTTTTTCATCGATCATCCGCGTCATAGTGGTTAGACTCACTAAGGCTGCGATCAAAAAGAAAATGACTGGAAAAATCGTCGCTAACGAAGAAACGCGTTCCGCATTGTCTTGGTATTCTGAATAACCAGGATTCGCATCGCGGTTCGCGACACGATAAACTGCCGGTTTTAGCTCCAACAATTCCTGCTCTTTTTCCGCAACTTCTTTTTTGACATCTTCAAGCTTTTCGCGTTCTTTTGGTGCTCTTTCTTTAAATTCGGCAAGCTTTTCTTGAAGGGTTGCTTCGTTTTCTCGGTATTCCAGCCAGCCCTTGTCTAGCAAAGACTGACCATTAGCTTGCTCAGAAGCTAAAGTCTCACGAGCAACACTCAGCTGCGATTCTCCTTGAGTGATCTGGGTCTGAGCCTGTGCCAATTCTTGGCGTCCGGCACTGACCTGGCTCCAGCCAGCGTTGACTTGCTGTTGCGCCCGTTGAAGTTGCACTTCTTGTTCATTGATTGCAGCCAGTTGTCCGCTTAATTGGGCACGTTGTTGCTCACCTTCAGCAATGAGTGGATTCAATGTATCTTCAGCTGCCGTCAGCATAGTAGCAATCATCGTTTCATCGATTTCCTCCAGATCAGGAATCGGACCAAGGACATCTGTCGGTAGGTTCAACTGTGCCAGAGCGGCTGTTACTTGTGCATAGACGGTAGGCAGCTGGGCCATTTGCTCCTCTGCAGAAAGTTGACCCACACTTCTGATTTGATCCATGCCTTGGTATGCCAGCGCAAGTTGCTCCTCCACTTGTTGGATGCCACTTTGTAGTTCTGACTTTTGTGCCGAAATGGGCGCTAACTGGGCTTGGGCTGATTTTACTTGGGCTTCTTGCTGAAGCAACGCTTGTTCGCTTTGATCCAGCAGTCGTTGGTTTTCCGCCAACGCTTGCTTACCCTCAGCTATTTTTTGTGCTTCACTATTCAACTGCTCTTGGGCAGCTTGAATTTCTGTTTGGAATGCTGCTTCTTGTTCCGTCAGTTCCCGGTGCGCCTGCGCTAATTTTTCTTGTGCGTCGTCGAGTTCCCTTTGTGCTTCTTGCAGAGCCGTTTCTCCGTTGCGGATCTGTTCTTTGGCTTCGTCAATGGCTGGTTGTGCTTCATCGATCAGCTCTTGTCTGCGTCCTTGCGCCCGAGGAGCCAACTTTTTCTCAACTTCAGCACTTATTTGATCTCTTTTCGTCTGATACGCCACTGAATAGCTTTCCATTTGAGATAAGTCATCAAAGCGAACTAAAAATCGGGCGTACGCACTTTCTTTAAAATCCTCCTCAGGAATCACCGCAAAGTAATCCACTGTCCCATTACCAACGGTACTGTTCCCCCGATGAAAGTTCTCAATATATTCAGGACTATTGACAAAGCCCACGATCGTGAAGGTATGGTTTTTTAATTGATTTTCGCCACTTTCTGGAAACTCAAAGGATTCATCTAATTCGAAACCACCACTATTTTGTGCCGCTTGATCTAAGGCGATTTCCCCTGATTTTTGCGGCAATCGACCAGAAGTCACCTCATATTGATTGACAGATCGATCTGTTGAAAGAGAGAAGACACGAATCACAGCACGATGATTTTCGGCATTGATATCAGCGATCTGCTCCGTCTCAACCGCTGTGACACCAGGCATTTCCTCAATGATTTGCCGATCGGTATCCGACAACCCCAAAGTTGAAGCAATTGTAAGGTCGGCTAATTGTTGGCGAGAAAAGTAATCTTCAGCAGCTTGTTTCATATTAGGGCCGGTGGCGCTGATCCCGACAAAAAAAGCGACTCCTAAAAAGATAATGCCTAAAATGGACAAAAACCGCCCGGGTGCTTGCCTAATTTCACGTAAACTGGAACGTAATAATGTTTTTTTCATAGGCATTTACCAAGAAATAGAGGCAATTGGAATCGGATGAGTATTTTTTTCCATCTTGCGAACCTTTGCGTCATTGATATGGATCACGCGATCCGCCATGGGAGCCAATGCACTGTTGTGTGTAATGATCAAAACGGTCGTCCCAGTCTCGCGAGCTGTTTTTTCTAAAATAGCCAAAATCTGTTTTCCCGTTTCATAGTCAAGTGCCCCAGTTGGTTCATCACAAAGCAGCATTTTGGGCTTCTTGGCTATGGCACGAGCGATCGTGACCCTTTGCTGTTCACCGCCAGACAATTGTGCAGGAAAGTGATCCAAGCGATCACCTAATCCAACTTGGGTCAAAATCTCAGCTGCATCAAGTGCTTCGGGTACGATTTGTGCCGACAGTTCCACATTTTCTCTAGCCGTCAAGTTCGGCACCAAATTGTAAAATTGAAAGACAAATCCGACGTCTTTGCGACGATAGGTCGTTAGTTGTTTAGCATCAAAACCAGCAATATCCGTTCCATCGACAATCACTTGGCCGCTGTCACATTGATCCATCCCGCCTAGTATGTTCAAAACGGTGGACTTACCGGCGCCACTAGGACCAAGGATCAGCGCGATCTCGCCTTTCTCTACGGAAAAAGAGACGCCATCATTGGCAGCAATCACCGTATCGCCCATTGTGTATTTCTTCACTTCTTTCACTACTTCAATATAACTCATTTTATTCCTCCAAGAATTCCAGCGCCGCATGCGCTTTCTCGCTTAACAGTGTATCACACTTTTTCCCTTGAAAGAAACCGCAAAAAAGCAGCACAAGGTCGTGCTGCTAAAAAACAAGTCATTTATTCAAAGTGATCCAGATTGGCAAAAGCAAAACAAATCATTTTGTGTGGTCCGCAATTCTTTGTTGCGTTTCTTGCCATAGTTTCTGTGCTTGTTGCTGCTCCTTCGGGATCTCGGTTAGGACTGCTTGACGATCAACAAAGTAGCGGCCACTGATACCCGCAACGTCTGGACTTAGCGCTAAGTAAATCGCTGTATCTGCCCCTTCTTCGGCTGTTTTAAAAAAAGGCGTCAACATTTTATAAATAGATTGACCAAATCCTGTTTGTCGACTGACACCTAAGCTGGTCGCCACAGCTCCCGGATGCAAGGAATTAGCAGTAACGGTCGTATTGCGTAGCTGGAACGCAAGCGCATCCGTAAATAAAATCAGGGCTTTTTTTGAGCGGCCATATTCCCGCCAAGGGAAAAAATCCGGTACATCGAAAAAGCGCTGATCCTTTTTCTTTACAAATTTGTAGGCGCCGGATGACACATTGACGATCCTGCCGGCATCGGCACGTTTTATTAGCGGCAATAACTGACGGGTCAGTTCAAAATGCCCCACGTAGTTTACGCCCAGCATTTGTTCAAATCCATCGGCTGTTCGCTCTTTTTTTAAATTGACGATGCCCGCATTATTGATCAGTACATCCAATTTCTCAAAGCGGGCGTTGATTTCAGCGGCTGACTTGCGTACGCTAGCCAACGACCCCAAATCACCGATCACTAGATCGATGCTTGGATTGCCTGTCTCTTCCTTCAAACGTTGCTGTGCTGCCTGCCCTCGTTCGGCAGAACGGCAATACAAAATCACATGCATCCCCAATTCTGCCAATTGTTTGGCTGTTGCAAAGCCCATACCGGCATTGGCGCCGGTAACTAAAATCGTCTTCAAATCCCCATCATCTCCTTCATAGGATGTCGTTTTCTTTCATCATAACTGAAAACAAAAAAATCTGCTCAAAAAACAGATCAAGAGAAGCTCTCTTCTTGTTTCTTTAAGCAGATTGTTTTATTTTACGCCTGGTAGCGGCAGACGCCATCTAAATAGGTGGCTGTTACATTCATTTCTTGATCCAAAACAATAAAGTCAGCTGGGCGACCTTGTTTGATCATGCCGCAAGCATGGTCAATTTTACAGCTGATTGCTGGAATCAAGCTGGCCATCATGACCGCTTCTTGAGGGGTAGCGATTCCCCAGTCTACTACATTTTTCACAGCTTCTTTTAGTTTCAAAATACTACCAGCAAGATTGCCAGTTTCCATTCGAGCCGTTCCGTCTTTCACCACTACTGGAAATTCACCTAAAATATAATCACCATCTGGCATGCCGCCAGCCATCATACAGTCAGTGATCAAGGCAACATGGTCGTGACCAGCTTTTTCCATCAAAATCTCAGCTGCTTGAGGATGCACATGGTGGCCATCACAAATCAACTCTGAAAAAACTTCTTTTAATGAAAGTAGGGCACCAACCATTCCAGGCTCGCGATGGTTTAATCCGCGCATACCGTTGAATGCATGAACAAAAACGCTAGCACCAGCTTCAACTGCTGTTTGCGCTTCTTGTAATGTACCGTTACTATGGCCTAGAGCAACCACTACGCCTTCTTCCGTCACTTGCGAAACAAACTCACTCACACCTTCTCGCTCAGGAGCCAAGGCGATTTTTTTGATAATTCCACCAGAAGCTTCTTGCCATTCATGGAAGGTATCGATATCAGGATCACCAAAATAAATTGGATTTTGTGCACCTTTATGTTCTTCAGTAAAGAATGGGCCTTCAAAATAGATCCCTTGGATTTTTGCTCCTGTAACTTCGTCTTTGACTTTCCCAACGGTTTCAGCAACATCCCGCAACCGTTCTTTGCTGGATGTTAAGGTTGTTGGCAAGAAGGAAGTCACACCACATGATAAAAGGCCTTCCGACATGGCTTTAATGCCTTCTGCATCGTTGTCCATCACATCATGGTTCATAAATCCGTGGATATGAGTATCCACAAGACCCGGTGCTACCCATTTGCCTGAATAATCTTCTACGTCTGCACCAGAAGGGACTTCATCGACGATCGCTCCGAATTTCCCCTCTTTGACCTCCAGGTAACCAGGGCCATGAACCGCTGATTTTAGAAAGAATTTGTCTGCGTAAATATATTTATTCATCTTGATCGCTCCTCTATTTCTTTTCTTCCTTAAAAGTACTCTTATTTAGGGAAGAAGTCAAGAAAGGTCTACACCACTTTGTCAGATTGGCGAATATCCATGACAGCACGATACAGCTGAAAACTTTTTTCGGCTGCATTTTCTTCTTTCAGTCTATAAAGTAAGTGTCCCTTCAGTTCAAACAATTCTTCTAGAAAATACAAACTGTTTTTTTCTCTGGCTAAGGAAATGCCTTCGTTCGTTACCTTTAGCGCGAGGCAATCTTCTTGTTGCTCCTTTAAAAAGACCGCATAATTGTAGTAAATTTTGGTCAATGATGTGGAGAGACGTTCCGGCGGCAGTGCGTGCATGGCATCGTAAGCTTTTTCTAAGTAAAAACGAGCCTCACCCAGTTGCAGCAAATCACTATAGACGCGGCCCATGCAGCTCAGGATACGAATTTCCATCACCGAAACATTGGTCTTATCCTGTTGATAGGAGTAGGCCAGTCCTTTTTTCAGCGCCTCAAGGGCGGCATCATAGTTTTGATCGAGGAAATAATCACAGCTGCCTAGATAGTAGTAATACATTTGCATATCTGAATCCAAATACAAATAATCCTTGATCGCCTTATCTTCCATTTTTTCCCGCATTTCTTGAAACTGCTTATGGACAAAATGTGATTCGATTTCGGCAAAGATTTGATTGGTTTTGTTGATCTCTTCCGAATGAAGCATCATTACTTGATCTAAGGTGACTCCTAAGCGTTGGCAGATTTGGTACATCACCCAGACATTCGGCAACTCTTCGTTGTTTTCAATACGGCTTAAAACACTTTGCGAACAAATATCTTCCGCTAACATCTTCTGTGTCATCTTTCGTTTCAACCGAATCGAACGGATATTTTGACCAAAAGATTCTTCTTTTTTCTTCATAATCGTCCTCCAGGGGGAATTCTTATAAAAACCGAACGTTTCTTGTCAAAAATGCGAATTCGCATTTTTAATTTTCTTTATTTTAGCACATAATGACAAAAAGGAAAGCAATTTCAAGAATGTCTTGTTATTTTTCCACAATTTCAAATGAGGTGTTAAGATGACGATCGACAGTACGATCTTTTTTACATGGGATGGCAAGAAGTATCAAGGGATCATCGAACGAGAATATGAGAACTCTGTTCTGGTTCAAGTCACCGATCCTAGTGCTGAAATGCTGGATAAATTTACCAATCGAATGATTGTGAGCAAAAAAATTTGTCAACCAGTTGCCGAATAAAAACATAAGCACCACTCCCTCACGGTTGTTGAAGGAGCGGTGCTTTTTTATATTCTTATTTCTGACGATAGGACGCCAAAAATTCTGTCATTTTTTCAGCAGTCGTTTTTAAGTCTTCCATATTAGGAAGATAAACGATTCGGAAATGATCTGGCTGTTGCCAGTTGAACCCACCGCCGTGAACCAGCAAGATGTGGTGCTCGTGTAAAAAGTCTAAAACAAATTGTTCATCATTGGTGATATTAAAGCGTTGAATATCAATTTTAGGGAAAATATAAAAGGCGGCTTTCGGTTTCACCGCTGACAATCCCGGAATGTCATTGATTGCCTTGTGGATAAACGCTCTTTGTTCATAAATACGACCACCTGGTAATAGTAACTCATCAGAACTTTGATAGCCTCCTAATGCGGTCTGAACGATTTGTTGCGATAAGACATTCGAACACAGTCGCATCGAAGATAGCATATTCAAGCCTTCGATATAGTCTTTCACATGGGACTTGTCGCCACTGAGGACCATCCAGCCCACACGGAAACCTGCCACTCGATGAGACTTAGACAAGCCACCTAGCGTCACAACGAATCGATCTGGCGCTAATGTAGCAATCGGCACATGGACATAATCATCCATGACTAATCGGTCATAGATCTCATCAGAGAAAATGATCAAGTCATGCTCACGAGCAACGTCGACGATTTGCTCCAAAATTTCTTTTGGATAAACGGCTCCTGTTGGATTGTTCGGATTAATAATGACGATCGCTTTGGTTTTGCTGGTGACCTTGGCTTTGATGTCCTCGATATCAGGATTCCAATCTGCTTGTTCATCACAAATATAATGGACGGGCTTTCCGCCAGCTAATGAGATCGAAGCAGTCCACAAAGGATAGTCAGGCATCGGCACGAGCACTTCGTCCCCATTGTTGCACAAACCTTGCATGCACATCGTGATCAGCTCGGAAACACCATTACCTGTGTAAATATCATTGATGGTCACATCAGGAAATTTCTGTAATTGATAATATTGTTCGATCGCTTTACGGGCAGAAAAAATCCCTTTCGAATCAGAATATCCTTCCGATTCTCGCACGTTCATAATCAGGTCTCTAACGATCTCATTTGGGGCTTCGAACCCAAAAGGCGCGGGATTCCCCGTATTTAATTTCAAGATACTGATGCCTTCTTCTTGCATCCGATCGGCTTCTTCTAAAACTGGGCCGCGCACATCATAACTGACCCCTTCAAGTTTTGACGACTTCGAAAATTTCTTCATATTCCATTTCTCCTTTAACCATAGGTCAACGTCAGGTTATTGGTTCTCGTCGTTGATCTCTTTTCAGATTGAACCTATTATAGCAAAAAACTTTTACCTATGGCGAAATTTTTTTGCTTCTCCTTCATCTGTGCTTGTCCCGCTCTCATCTCGTAAATAGTGCGACAGTCAGTAATTTTCAGGAAAATACGTCAAATACAATTCATTTAGTGCCAAGTGCCCCACAGAAAAATCAGTGATCCCTGCAGCGATAAACCGTTGCGGTAGCTGAGGATCGCTGATTTCTATCAGATAGATCCGTCCTTGCAGATCGATGGTCACCGTCGTTAATTCTGGAAAAGCCACCAAAAAATCTACCGAGTCCGTTTTTAAGTACAACGGTTGATTGACTAACGACTTGCGACCAAAGTATTCGTGAATGATCTTGCCGTCTTTTAAAAACAAGACCCGATCCGCGTAGGAATCCAAATTCGTCAAAATATGCGAAGCAATCACGATCGCTTTCTTTTGCGCTCGCAAGGCTTTTAATACGTTAGAGATCAATTCCACATTGGTCGGATCCAAGCCATTCATGACTTCATCCATCAGCATATAAGGCGTATCCGTCACGATCTGCATCGCAAAACAAAGACGTTGCCGCATGCCCAGCGAATAGGTACCCACAGGACGTTTGATATAGTCACTCATCCGCAAACGATCAATCGTTTCTTCCACTAAGTGTTCCTCTGAACGCCACATTCGCTGATACAGCTTGAGATGCTCGAAACCACTCAAATCATTGTACAAATCATTTTGGTCAGGAAAAAACGAAATTTGTTGATGCGCTGCCACTTCTGATTTTTTGGTCACATATACTTGACTGCCATTCAAAAATACTGCGCCTTCATTCGGCTGGATGAAATTCATCGCCACATTCAATAGCGTGGATTTCCCGGTGCCGTTAGGGGCGACTAACCCGACGATTTCCCCGGGAGAAAAGGCAATGGAAAGCTGATCCAATACTTTTCTCGTATACGTGACCGTCACATTTTTCAGTTCTAACATATCGTTCCTCCTATGCCAAATGAAATTTTTTGCGTTGGATCGTCACGAAGAAACACATTTCGATCAGAAGCCAAACGCCTCCTAATAAAAGCAACCCTTTTTCCATCGTAAACCCTGCAGAACCAAAATAAAAACGTGTCCAGCCTGAAAGGACTTGTCCCACATTTTGATACAGATAGACATACAGCGTTTTATCAAGGTAAGCACTGAACCAACGTCTTTGGAAAATATAGGGTGAAAGCAAGCAAAAACCAGCCAAAAGCAAATTAACCAGTTCTGAGCGAAACAGGGCACTGAACAACAAGATGCCGCGACAATAAATAAACTGCAAAAAAAGCGTCGCAAGAAAACATTGGCCTATAAAAAGACCGATGGCTTGTGTTTCAAAAGCGTTGAAATCTGTGATCGGGTAGCGAGCATCAAAGGTCGGTGATAAAATCGTGACCGGTAGTTCCAGGGAACCAAAGCCGAATTGAATGCCAGAACCCAACCAGAGAAAGAACATGGTCCCAAGCGTTGCAATTGCAGAACCGACCATCAATACTGCCGTTTTGCTCCAAAGGATCTCTTCTGCCGATAATGGCAGTGAAAGAAATAGGGATTTATGTCTTCGTTCTTTTGGCAAACAATCGATCGCCAAAAATAAAGAAACAGCAAGCAATAGAATCGGTAAATATCCAGTAAAACTTCGCTGCAATGCCTGTATCCCCGTTTTTTGCTCCATGACTGCTTGCGAGAGTTTCTTATTCGGCAACTGGCTGAAGGCTTCCATAAGCTTAGCGGTTGAAGCATAACCAAAGCGACCGTCATAGGCAGCGTAGTAATTTTGAAACGTATAATAATCCGGTGTATAAAAAACATTTCGTTCATCGGTAAACTGCAACGCCAACTGGTACCACGTAGTTGTTCCTCGTGCATAAGCTTGCCAGTTTTCATCAGCTAGTGCATCTAATCGTTGTTTTTCCGCTTCGTTCCATGGGGTAAACATTTCAACTGCTAAGCTTGCCGACCAATGGTCAGAAGGATTGGCTGCTTGTTGATCAAGAAAATCTTGTCGCACAGTATAGCGTTGTTGCATTTCTGTTTTATCTACTCGTTCAATCGGGCGAAAATCTTTTTGCCAAAAACTGTAAACGCCGCTATAGATAAGAAGCAAGCAAAAAAGACCAATAGTTTTCTTGCTCTTTAAGAGTTGTCGTAATTCAAATAAAAAATAGTCTTTCATCCTTTGCCTCCTCTCAACAAGCGATTCTGTTTATCCGCAACGAGCATCAAAGCTATACAAAGGAAGATCCACACCACCGTCAGCAGCCAACTAGCATAGACTCCCCAAGAAGTACCAGAACCCAATGCAAAGGCGCCCGAATAAAATTTATCCATAGCAGCTATATGAACTGGTAACAGTGGGATCTTTTGAAGCATCGGAATCAAGCCGAGCCCATAAAAAAGCACCAGCAAAAAGAAAGAGACGTATCGATTGGCTGCGATCATGTTCATGACAAAACCTAAGCATTCGATCAAACCAATCAGCAAGCCAAAAGAAACCAGGCTATATAAAACGCTCTGCCAAAAAGGTAAGGCTACCCAATCCCCATTGTGATAGACGGCTACTGGATACTGCCAATCCCCGAACTCCCCCAGAAGGCTCATTGAAAGAAAGACGCCTAAGAAGAACACAATCAAAACGCCTAAATTTGTAATCCCTTTAACCACAATTTTACTTAACATCCGAATCGGAAAAATCTGCGGGTACGAGCGAATCAAAGAGAAGTGTTCTCTTTCTTCTATCAAATTGTCACTGGCAAAAAAAGCCCAAAAGAAGAAGCCAAAATTAAGCAAAAAGGTTATTGCCAAAGCGACAGCGGTCTGGGCATTGGCAGCCGTGAGGACCGGCTCTTTTTCTTGCTCGACTAAAGCTTGATAGACCTTCTGATCTTGTTCGATTGCCCATAAAGGTGGCAAAAATCCTTTGTCATCAACTTCTGACGCCCAAATCTGCTTTTTTAGTTCTGCAATTTGAATACTCGTTTGATTAAATCGTTCGTATTCTTCCATAATCAAGTTGGATAACTGTCGCGAAGTCAGTGTATTGTTTTCAAGCAAAAGTTGATACACCTCTTGTTCAGCAGGTGAACCCGACTGATTGGCTTGGTAGCGATCAACAAGCCGTGAGGCTTCCGCTTTTTCTGCAGTGATCGTGGCGGGTAAGTTGATGGGTTCCATCAGCTTCAAATAAATGGAAAAACAGCAACCTAAACTAAAGGCACCAATGAGCAGGAAGAGGAACGTTTTCTGTTTGACAGATTTAGCTAACTGGTTTTTAAAGTAGTTCATTTGCTCTCCTCTCAAAAAAATAATTATTCATTCTTTTAGCATACCTTTTATGGAAAAAAATGCAATCTAAAGTCTGAAAATTCTTTCAAATAGCATTAGTAAAAGTTATTGACAAACCTGTTGAAAATCAGGTAAGATATTTTCTAGACGCGGCGTGACAGAACTACCTCAGCCTGCGTTTCCTTCTATAGTATTTGCGGAAATGACGGAATGGCAGACGTGCAAGATTGAGGGTCTTGTGAGCAATCGCTCGTGTGGGTTCAAATCCCATTTTCCGCATCCTTACAGCTTCCCCATTATGGGAAGCTGTTTTTTTGTTTGCTCAAAAGATTCCCCATGGCGATCCTTCGATGAATTCTTTCGATCGCTTTGATCTTGAGCGTCTACTCCTAGAAAGTTGATACGAAGCTTCCTTTCCCAAATGTAAAAATCGATAAAAACTCTTTTATCATTGCATTTCACACTATTTTTCATATAAAATGAATAATATAACGATTATTCTCAAAAGCTGGTTCGATGCTCCGCTTTTTCTTATTGGCGGATCAGAAACAGTTGCCTGAATTTACTGGTGATGAAAAATCTTTTCAGCATTTTTCCCATTCACCTTCTCTCCTCCTTCCCCCAGATAAACAAACCTCTTCCGACCGTTTTCTCAGTTACTTTCGATAGAAAGAAGGAGCCTAATGAAAAAAAGAGTACTGATCACCCTATTGTCATTCGTTATTTTGCTTATCGGTTGCGCAAAGGCAGATGAAGAACTGTCAGAGACCGTTGCACTTGGCATCGACGCACGACTGGAATATACAAACCAATCCGGAACGGGCTGGGCCTATTATCACCCAGCAACCTTAGAGTTGTTGATTGCCGGCAGTCAAGCCGAATTGGCTATTTTGGAAGAGCTTGATTCTTCCGACGAAGATCTTTATCAGTTAATCAGCCACACAATTGATTTGATTGCAACCGCTGAACGAGCGTTAGTGGAGCGTCGGATCGATGTCCCTGCTTGGTTTGCTGCCCGCATTGGTTATAGCCAGGCTCTGGCTGCGATTCATGAACGGAGCCCTATCATTCTCAGTAATCATGACAACCTCAACCGTCTACTGGAGGTAGCAAACGAAACGATTCCTGAAGCCGACCCGCGTCAAAAGCTGGGGCTTTTGGCAGACGATATTGCGCAGCTTCAGCAGCTCACCGAAGATGAGCTAACTCTTCATCGCAGAATCAAACTTGACGACGAACTCACCGCCACTGTTTACCACACAAGTGAAACGAATGTTGACGTCTTCGTTTTTTCGAAGCCCGAAGAGGAGTACGCATCTGGATTTACTGTTCTTAATCGGGAAACTGCCGACGAGCAAAAAGCTGCATTCTATGAAACGATTTTACGAGGGCTGGTCGTAAATATTCCTCGTGAATCGTTAATGTTTATGAATCGATTCGATCAATCTTCAGATGAACATCAGCTGGCGGTGATGACCTATGGCTTTGATCATGACATTGATCAAGACATGGTCACTACCGTGTATCAACAGCTTCAAGAAGCAAACGCAAAACAAGAAGCAGCTACGGCTTTGCAGCAAGAGCAAAGCCAGCAAAACCAGGACGAACAAACTCAGACCGAGAATGAAGGAGCTTCAGAACAAAGACGAGCGATCGCACGTGCCGAATCCTATACGAACCTCATGGCTTTCTCACGTGCACGATTGATCCAACAATTAGAATTTGAAGGGTTTACCCATAATGATGCGCAATGGGCAGTTGATCAGCTCACGATTGATTGGAACGAGCAGGCGTTGAAGAAAGCAAATAGTTACCATTCCTTGATGAGTCTTCCTCCAGACAACATTCGCCGGTTATTGGCTTCCGAAGACTTTTCAGAAGAACAAATCGACTACGCGATGACAAACATGGGTAACTAAAAACTAGCGAAGAAAAGGGCATCGCGATGCCATATGCTGTTGTAGTGACCCCAAAAAATTTGGTTTTTTGGTCTAACTTTGGGGGTCAGTTGATGTCCCTTATACTGTGACTATGTTTATACCCAAGAAAGTGCTCGTACTGATGCGTTCATTCGTACAAATTGGCGAGGTTTACTAGAGTCTCACGAGGAGGAGAAAAATGAAAAAACAAGTTTTGTTGCCATTATTACTGATACTATCCCTGATTTCAGGATGTGGGACGATAAATTTAGCAAGCCCTGAGGAACTTTCTGAGCGCATCGGTGCAGCTTTAGATGCTGGTTGGGAACATACCTATCATGCAGAAAATCTTACTTATGATTTAAGTATTGAAAATCTCGAACTGATGATTCGAGGCAAAGAAGCAGAATTGGCCTTTCTAGACCAGGTCAATAGCAACTCAAAACACAAGGCGGCATTCATTGAAAACACGGAAACAATGATCGCACTCGCTCAAGAAGCGATCGAAGCTCGCTATCTGGATATGCCCAGTTGGGTTGCCGCTCGCAATGGCCGTATCGAAGCCTTACTTGCCATCCATGAAGAGAGCCCGATCATCGTCAGTAGACGAGCAAAATTGCAAGAATTATTCAACGAATACGAAGAGGATTTAGCACTAGTGACCGCTGGAGCAAACAATCCTCTTGCCGATGAAGAAGGAATTAATGAAGATACACGAGAAAAGCTTGGTTTGACACCTGATACACTTGAACACTTACACCAACAAAGCGATGACCAAGAAATCGAGTGGCAGAGTGCTATTGATTTGGCGAACGGCGTGACCATGAATGTCTTTTCAACAAAACATGAGCCAGTGGAGATTCTCACATTTACGAATGCTGGCGAAAAATACCCTGCCGCAATCACTTTGTTTAATGGGCAAACGACGGAAATCGTTCCCGAGATAATGACTCCTTACGAAGCCGTTTCCGCTTATTTTTACGAAATTGCCGATGCAGTTTATGAAACGATTACAGTCGGTTATCGATTTCTGGTTGAATCACTATGGCTTGAACTGGAAAACGACAATCGTTTTCAATTTAGAACCTACGTGTTTGATAACGAAGTGACCGAGGAAACGATTTTAGCAGGGTTTCATTTCGCCCCGACTGTAGCAGCACGCTATGAGCGCGAAAACAATGCGACAGAACGAGAACGTGAAGCCTTTTTCCTCGTTAGAGCGCAAGGAAATCGTCGCTTT
Organism: Enterococcus sp. CR-Ec1; assembly: GCF_002850555.1. NCBI lineage: Bacteria > Bacillati > Bacillota > Bacilli > Lactobacillales > Enterococcaceae > Enterococcus > Enterococcus sp. CR-Ec1. The sequence goes on along the minus strand of NZ_CP025223.1, from coordinate 1,515,788 downwards.
TATTCAAAACAAGAGATGGCAGAACTGTTAGAAACAGAAGGTTTCACTGCGGAGGAAACACAATGGGCACTAGAGACCCTTGACGTAGATTGGTATCGCCATGCTTTAGGGCGCGCCAATCAATCCCGCCGGGTGTTAGGGATCCGTCAAAGAAATATGGCCGCTCATCTTGAAGGGAACGGCTTCTTACCTGATGAGATCGAATTTGCGATTGAAAACATGGAAAATTAGTATGTAGTGGACGAGACAGATCCCATTCCCCATTTTTTCTTAGCGTAAACAAAAAACCGACCAATCTTCCTGTTTAAGATTGGCCGGTTTCTTTATTTTTTGGTTTTGATTGGTACCATGGCTTTGCGCCGATGCTGTTTCATTATTGCTTGAAGACCATAGACACCAACTCCGATAATTCCTGCAAAAGCCGAAAAAGCAATAAAAATCACAGGAGACGCCCCACTTTCTATTAATTGTTTCCCTTGGACAAAGAAAAATAAGCCCATGCTGATCAATAATGCTAGAAATAGTGATTGTCCCGCCCCGTTTTTTTTCATGCTTGCTCTCCTTTTACTTGATTATAGGTTATTCTCTCATTTCATGAATGAAAAAACCTCCATCTTAAGGCTGATTCTTTCTTTCGATGATCAGATTGATCCCATTCGGATCAGTCAAATGCAAGCGGCTGTCTGTTTCTAACTCATAAGAAACGCCACTTGCCTTTAGATGACTTCGTAACGTAGAAAAAGCAAAAGCTGGCAAAACGATCGTAAAGTACGCTAAGCCTAGATCCTTTTCCTCCATAGCTGGAACATTTCTTCCCATCCAAATATTCGATCCGATATGGTGATGATACGAACCAGCAGCAAAAAACTTTGCTTGGCTACCAAAATCTGAAGTCAAACGCATGCCTAAAACTTCGGTGTAGAATTCTTCTGTTTTTGCCAGATCCGCCACTTTCAAATGGACATGCCCCACCGTGGTGCCAACTGGAAAAGTCGTTTGTGATCGGTCAGCGGCTCCCAGCACGCCTTGCGCGTCCATTTCGATAGTAACGCCCACGATCTCACCGTCTGCTCGAATATCCCAGTCACTCTTCGGTTTGTCACGATACACTTCGATCCCGTTTCCTTCTGGATCGGTCAGGTATAACGCTTCACTATACCCATGATCGCTAGCACCATCCAGAGGGGCTTTGGCCTCCAAATAATGAATCAGCATATTTCCTAGGTCTTTACGGCTAGGCAAAAGAAACGCCGTATGGAAAAGGCCTGTTTTCCGTGTCAAAGGCAACGGATCACTCACCTTCTCTAGAACTAAAAGCTCTTGTGTCCCCACGCCTAATCGCGCGTGATCGGCACTTTGCTCCAATAAAGTCAGGCCGATCACGTCCGAATAAAACTGGCTCATTTTTTCCATATTCGCTACTTTTAAAACGACTTTGCCAATTGCGGCTGTTGCATCGATTTGATAGGTTGATTGAATCATTGTCATCGCTATTTCCTCTTTTCTAAACAGTTAAGTTCACTTGTACCTTTAAGTATAACACTAACTTTTAGTAAGTAAATAAATCTGCTTGTTGAGGAAAGGATTCCTTGATCTCCCGTGACTCCTTGTAACAAAGCTTTTCCTCATCAGTCACAATCAAAGACAGCTCGCTCACTTTTGCAATGCTTCAATCAGTGAAATGGTCGGCTGCATCGCTTCTTCGGTCGTCCCTTCTAACACAACATAACAAAATGGCTTGTATTCAGCGGTGATGGCCAATAGTTGTTGATAATCAATCCTTCCTTCTCCCAATGGCACTACCTTGATTTTACCATCGATTACTTGATAGTCCTTCAAGTGCAAGCAAACGATGGCATCACCAAAGCGGGAAAAAGCTTCCCTTGTCAAAGCGACTTGCTCTTGATAGTTCTTCGCCGTAATCAGATTGGTTGGATCAAAGATGATCCCTAAATAGTCAGACGGTACTCGTTCCAGCAATTCTTCGATTCGATCGATCGATGATAGTGGATGATTCAAGCCCGCTTCAATCCCTAGCATCACTTGATGTCTCTTAGCCACTTGGACCAAACGCTTGATCACCTGAACCAAATCATCTAAAACGACGTCACTGAAATTTTCCTCGGTATACCCCATATTTGGCAAAACCGAACCAGTTTCACTTGCAACCATAGCTGCATCAAAGTATTTGGCATGTGCGAGATAGGTCTCGAATCTGGATAAAATCGCTTCCCGTTTTTCCAGATCAGGATGGATCAGATTACTATAACAACTCAATAAAGCGACCTGAACATAAGATTGACCAAAAACACGTTTGAAAAAGCGGCCTAAACCAGGGCTTAATTGCTCTGGCTCTGCCCATTGCGGGAAGGATTTATTTAATGCAAATTGAATGTTATGAATGTTTTTGGCGGCAATTTTTTGCGCTAATTCTTCTGGGGACCCATAATTCTTTAAATCATGCCCCCGAACAGTTAGTTGAAACATAGCTTCTCCTTTCTTCACTGCTTTTGAAGCAAAAAGAAGACCAAGCAGCGAATCACTTCAACTGGTCTTGGTCTTCCAATCATTCAGCAGTAGCGGCTCCTCACTTCATCCATTCCTTCTCAACAGATGATCAGAACCTTTTGTGACCTTTATTGTTGTGAACGATAATCTTCCGTGAACTCATCAATGATTTGCTGTCCACCATTTCTTAAGAAGGTTTCGATCGCTGTATCAAACCCATCGATCTCGATTTCCCCAGTCATATATTGGTAGTAAGCGTCTGAGATTCCTTCAATCAAGCTTGACCATGAACGATCATAGGTTTCAGAGGTCAGCGATTGTGCAGGATTGATCACCGCAAATTCTTCATTTTCCCGAATCTTTTCATTGGCTAAGTTGACATATGGGTTGCTTGAAGGGAAAACTGTTACTAATTCTGATGGACGAGACGAAGAAAATGGTTGTACTTCTTGTTGCCACTTCGTATCATCTAAACGGACATAGACACCCTCATCATCAATTTCATAATGGACCCCTTCGATCCCTTGCGTCATCAAGGTAAACGGCTCTTCGTCCATCAAATCGTTGATAAATTTCAAAACAACACGTAAGTCTTCTTCGGTTTCAACATTGTTTTTCGGAATGGCTAACCAACCGCCCATTCCACCATTGGTATCAGAAAGGATACGACGTTCCACATTTTCATGGACGATATCATTGATCAAGACCCATTCCATATGCTCTTCATCAGTACCAGCTGCATCATCAATGTAGTTACGTACTTCTTGCAAACCACTCAATACAATCCCACCACGACCTTGAACGATATAGTTCTTCTGATCATTTTTCGCCATTACCGCAAAATCAGAATTCATCCAGCCGTTATCATAGATATTACGGAACCATTCCATTGCTTCTTTGTATTCTGGTTGCATAAAGGATGGCATCACTTCATCATCATCCGTGATCGTAAACCAATTGTCTGCACCAAAGTAACCTGAAAGTGAACGGAACCCAACATTAAAGGACTCATCACGTTCAACGAATCCGACCGTGTCATCTACCCCATTGCCATCTGGGTCTCCTTCTGTAAAGGCTTGTGCCACAGCTGATAATTCTTCTAAAGTCGATGGCACGTCCAACCCTAAATTGTCTAACCAATCTTTTCTTACGAGGACACCATAACGAGCGATCGGTTTTAGAAACGGTACACCATAGATATGACCATCGATCCGAGAAGATTCTAAGCGATCCTCAGAAATTTCTGCCAGATTCGGAAACTCTTCTAAATAGGGTTCCACATCCCAGAACATTCCAGATGCTAGCGAACTACGGACGGTTGTGTTATTGATTTCTGTCAAACTTACGATATCTGCTAAAGAATTTGACGCTAATGCTGCATTCAAGCGTTCTGTTTTTGATGCGTCCGGCACCCATGTAAAGTCGATCTCGACCCCTGTATATTCTTCTAACTTTTGTGTTACATCCCCAGACGGAGGTGAAGCGGTATGCAGCATTGCCATCCAAGAAATACTTGTTTTTTCATCACTTTCTGGTCCATCAGATGAACCTCCGCCATCGCCGCAGCCTGCTAAAAACAGTCCTGCACATAATAATAAACTTGCTACTTTCAACTTTTTCATTCGTTACCCTTCTTTCTCTATTTTTAGGGAATCATCATCGAGCGGATCTTTCCCTTGATACTTAAAGTACGTAAAATCGGCATAGCTTCCAGCAAAGTGATCTAGATCATGGGCACTGATTCCAATGAAATTCCCTGTAAAACCACCAGACAAGAACTGGATGTTTTGCTTTTTAAAGGGATGCCACGTTTGTGATTGCCGATAGAACCATTCTGCTTCTAGATAAGAACCGACTACTTTCAATCCGATCGGCTCACTTGAAGCAGCGAGGGGCAATTTATCTGGGAACAAGTGAAATTCTCCTTCACAACACCGAATCAGACGAAGGATCTTGCCGTCTTTTTCATCATAAGTCCCATAGAAAAACAAATAGTTTTCTTCGTTTAAGAACAGCGACAATCCAGCCATCTGATTAAACGATTGGGGGTGGTATTCCATCACTGTTTCAGCTTCAAAACAAAAGTCTTGTTGACGAATCGCCAATAAGTGCTTATGAAAGTTCGATTGCATCGATTCTCCGCCGATCAATCGCAAAAACCCTGGTCGCTTACTCAGATTGCACCACTCTTCATTGGGCAGCAATCGCCTACCGTTCCATGCTTTTTGCAATGATCCTTTAAAATCATCCATAAAAACAGCAGGTGATGCCCTTTGCTTCTGAGCGTCGCTAGCGAGTCTGATGGTTTGATCTGGGATCGTATCATCATTGCTAAGACGCAGCCATCCTTCGTGATCCCAATAGACGGTTTGGAGTGCCGTCTCTCGTCCAAGGATCGCTGCCTCTTCTACTGGCCGAGTCATCAAATAGCTCATGACCCATTCTCCTGATGGTGCAATCGTCAAACTGCCATGACCTGTACATTGAAAAGGGGAATCTTCGCGCTGATAGGCACGCATCATGGGAAAATGCGGATCTACTTCATAAGGCCCAGTGATGGTTTTACTACGACAAACCGTTACCGCATGACCTGCACCCGTTCCTCCTTCTGCCGTCAGTAAGTAATAACACTCATTGTGGTAATAAAGATGCGGTGCTTCAGTCTTCGCCAGCTGGCTTCCAGAAAAAATTGGCACTCTGTCACCGATCAAGCGGCCTTGTACTTCAGAGTATTCTTGGAGCACGATCCCCACCGATTTATTTGGTGTATCCTTACGATAATCCCAAAGCGCATTCAGTAACCAGATACGCCCCTCTTGATCATGAAACAAGGACGGATCAAAGCCACTACCATTTAAGTAAATGGGCTCACTCCATGGCCCATGAATCGTAGGAGCCGTGATGAGATAGTTTCGACAGTCTTTGAAGGGGCGTGTCGTGTTGCGAACATTTGTATAGACACAATAGTATTGTCCGTTTGCGTAACTGATTTGCGGTGCCCAAATGCTGCAATTTGCTGTGTTACCTAATAAATCCACCTGATTGGTCAGAATATCTGTTTCATGGGACCAATTGACTAGATCTCGAGAACAGTAGACCCGAATTCCTGGCAACCACTCAAAGGAAGAAACCGCTAAATAATAAGTATCCTCGACTTTTAAAATACTCGGATCAGGATGAAACCCTCTTAAAATCGGATTATTGATCACTGCCTTCATGCAACCCCTCCTTGTTTGCTGACTGTGTCCGTTGTTTTTTTGTTGTGTCGATCATCGCGATGGAGAAAACAAAAACCCGCCGCTAAAAAGAAACAAAAGGCAATCGGAAAAGCGATCATTTGACTACCAATCAATGTCACGACACCAGTCAAAAAATAAATAGCACAAGATTGCTTTCGATAATTACGATAGCGAACCAGCATCGTCGCCACTGAAACCAATATCAGGAGTGCCAACAGCGTGAAGCCAAACCAAGCACCGAGTGTTTGAAATTGCGCCAATGCTGCTTCTGCCGTCATTTGATTCAGTACAGTGGGAAACGCACGTTGAAAGATCTCTTCGAACTGCTGGACAGTCATTTGATTGATCGCCAAGGAAAAGCCGCCCATCAACACCAGAGCGAGAACCATCCCGATCCAGCCAGACCATTTTGCCTTGCTCATTTTTCTATCACTCCTTCGATAGTCACCCATTCAGGACGTTTGGGGCTTGATTGATAACAACACATTCGCTCCGTGAACGCGACCGTTTGGTGGTTTGCTGTTTTTCCCCAATCAGACCATCCGCAAGGGGCGAGCTGTTGATCAAAGCAGCAGGATAAAAAGGTTACTTTGGCTTCATTGCGCCAAGGGCGGCCTAGATAATAGGCTTTGTCCCCTGTCACCCGACACCGATCGAAGGTTAACCCGCTTGCTTGTTTGCTAGTTGAGGCAGCAGTAACGTAGTTCGTTTGTGGTGTATTTTTACAATGCAAGCGACACTCTTCAAAGGTGGCGGACCCACCGCCAAAAATAAAATCGACTGTTCCACTAATCCTGCAATGCAAAAACAAACTCTGTTGTTGGTCAAAGATTGTTTTTCGCCAAGGACTGATCATTGGTTCGCCTTCTTTGGTATATTTTGGCAATGGACCCAGACACAAGGTATCTTGAAAAGCATCGAGATGACAGCGTTCGAAGCGAATGTCATCCCCTTCGATATAGACGGCAACTGCTTGCCCGACTGCTTGCCCATACCCTGCGTCATTGATGATGGTCAGGTTTTTTACAAAGACTTCTCGGCTATTGATAAAGAGCGTCGCTGTTTGAAAGGTTCCTCTTTTTTGCCCATTTTCATCGGTTTGCTCGGCAGCCAAGTGGTAGCATAAGAACGTGTTAGGTTCCCCGATCAACGTAAGCTGGTTTTTATAGATTTTCACCTGTTCTTGATACACGCCAGAGGCGATCGTGATCTCACAAGGTGCGTTTAAGGCTTCAGCAGCCAACACGGCTGCTTGGATACTCGTAAAATCACCCTTTTGCGGCTCTTTACTAACCTTTAGCTTGATAGGAGGTGTTGTTTTAGAAATTCGATCCACTGCGCTCTCATCTCCTTGGTTTCTTCATGACCACCTGGCAAGCAACACGCCTGCCAATGCTCCTTGTAGCCTATTGCTTCATAATGCTGCCCGACCTGCTGATCCAAACGAGCGACGCCGCTTGAGGGGCAGCCACGATCCTCTTTGCCAACCAAACTTAAACGCGGGCGTGGTGCGATCTGTTTTTGGATCGCCGCAGTCGTAAAGTCTTTCAACACATTAGGAACATAATAGTAAAACCCATGTTTGCTTAGACGGTCCTCTTCGATCAATGCTTGATAGTCCACTTGTGCTGCCATGTCCACCACCACTGATATCCGTTCATCTAGCGCTGCCAACCACCAGCTCATCAAGCCCCCCATAGAAAGTCCCAATGTGGCGATAGCGGAACGTTTCACTTCTTTACGGGAAGCAAGATAGGTTAAAAACTGTTGATTGTCATAGATTCGTTGTCCCCATAATGTTTTGCCTTGCAACAGAAACCGCTTGTAGCTATCATTCTCACCGTTTTTTCGTTCGCCAAAGCCCCACATGTCGATCACTCCAACGGTGACGCCCAGCTTCATAAATGCAGCGAATAGGCTTTCTTTTTGCATATACGGTGGACTTTGTCGCAGTTCTTCTTTCCCCATCGTGAAGTCGCCGCCATGAGAATGATTGAACAAAACGAGTGGAGCAGGTTGCTGAGAGCTGGGATAAGCAAAGTATGCAGGGACATCCTCTTCTTGATTTAATCGTAGAAGTAAATGTTCCAAGGTATAATTTTGCACCTGCTCTTTTGTTTGCTGAACCACTTGTGGTGCAACTTTCATATCAGGACCTAGCAGCTGAAGTAACTGAGGATCCCTCACAAAAAATCTCCTTGAAATGCCAGAGGCTGACGATTCTCAAATGACTGTGTGACGGTGATTTCCCGGCTATTCTCGATATGGAACGCTTCAGTTACACCTTCCAAATTGATACGATCAAACTGAATATTCCGTCCACAGCCAATATAAAAACCTTGTTTTGTCATCTCTTCGATACCTGTCATCATCGCAGGCTTTCCTGGAATTGGGTGCTCAGCCATAGAGACGGCAATATCTTGGAAAGTGATATCTGAAATAAATTGTTCAGCCAAGCCATAAACAAACCCAGCGGCCGCATGGACATTCCGAGCCGAGATATTTGCAAAATGAATTCTCCGGAAATGAGGGGTTTCCTCGGTGATCGGGTACGGATTTTTATCCCAAACATACTTTTCTTTGCCTTTCGGTCCACAGAAATAGTAAAGATTTAAAGTGAATGGACAGATGACATTATCCATCACAATGTTATTCACTCGAATATCTTCGATCGTTCCGCCACGTCCACGACGTGATTTCAAACGAACCCCACGATCGGTATCTTGAAAAATACAATTACTAATAGTGACATTACGAATATCGCCGCTCATTTCACTCCCTAGAACGACGGCCCCATGCCCATGAAGCATATGGCAATTTACGATCGTGATATTCTCACAAGCGACCCGTTCTTTAGTGTCCTCCGTTCCTGATTTGATGGCGATGCAATCATCACCAACATCGATATGACAGTTACTGATGCGGACATTTTTACAAGATTCAGGATCGATCCCATCCGTATTTGGCGAATCCGCTGGATTTTTGATGCGAAGATTATCGATCGTTAGATTTTGACAAAGAATCGGATTGACGGTCCAACTGGGTGAATCGACAAGACGGATATCTTTCAACGTAATTTGCTGGCAAGAGTCAAAACTGATTAATTTTGGTCGTGGATAAGCAAGCTGTTCACGATTTTCCCGAAAGGTCTTCCACCATCTTTGCCCTTGCCCATCAAGCATTCCTAGTCCTGTGACAGCGATATTTTCCGCATTCTCGGCATATAAACAAGAGGCATAAACTTCCCGTTTGACCCCTTCCCAGCGAGACACGACGACGGGATAGTCTTTGGGATCATCAGAAAATACTAAGGTCGCCCCCAATAGTAGGTGCAGTTCAATGTTACTTTTTAAAAAGAGCGCACCCGTCGGATAGCGTCCTGCTGAAAAAGTGATTCTGCCTCCTCCTTGTTGATGCAATTCATCAATTTTTTCTTGAATCGCTTCTGTCAACAGACCTTCTTTTCCTTGTAAATCAGCTGTAGTCAATTGGATATTCATTTCTTGCTTCCTTCCTCCGTTAATGGTTGCAGCAGTAAACTCGCTTGTAAAAAGGCACCGTATCCTTTGAAATCATTCGTGATAACGGGTTCACTGATATAGTAAACAAACGTACCATCCCGATTATCTGGTCCACCAAGACCAGCAACTTCACAGTTTCTGATCAGATTCAACCAACCTTCTTTTGTTAAAAAGACAAACTCATCCAGCAATCCTTGATAGGTCTCTTGGGCAAACACTTGCCATTTTTGATCGATGATCCCTGCTTTGACCGCTTTCGCTGTTGCGTAACAAATCATTGAAGAAGCGGATGCTTCTAAATAATTCCCACGCTCCCTGCCTTTATCTAAGACTTGATACCACACTTTTTTCTGGGGATCTCTTACTTTAGCAAGAGGTTCTAGACAGGAGACAAACATGTTTTCTAATGGATTCTTCAGCTCTGATTCCCCTAATAGCACCATCGTATCTGTGAGAGCCATCATGAACCATCCCATTGACCGTCCCCAGAAATTTTTTGAACAACCGGTCTTGGGATCTGCCCACGGCTGGACTTTTTGTTCATCCCACGCGTGATACAAAAGACCCGTTTTTGGATCTAGGGTATGCGTAAAGCATAAGGTGAATTGCTTGATTACATCTGCCAATGCTTCTTCTTTATCAAATGTCAGTGCGTATTCTGTCAAAAATGGGGCCCCCATATATAAGCCATCTAACCACATTTGATACGGATAGATTTTTTTATGCCAGAACCCGCCTTCGCTCGTTCTTGGCATCTGCTGTAATTGTTGATACAGCGTGTCCAAGGCGATCTTGTATTTTGACGCTCCTGTTTCTTTGTATAGCAAGAATAAACATTTGCCATTATTGATGTAATCGATATTCATCGCATCCATCTGATAGTTTTTGATACGACCGTCTTCGTCAATATAAACATCCATCGTGTTTTGGATATAGTCGAAATAGCGTTTGTCACCAGTCTGTTCATAGGCTTCTTTCACGCCTTGCAAAACGACCCCGATGTCATAGGACCATTTTCCGTGATAAATTTTTTCTTTGCATAAGTAGTCATAGCGCTCAAATAATGTGTTCAAAGCAATTTCCGAATAGTTCTTCATGTACGATACTTCCTTTTATTGTAGTCTCCTCAATTCATAGAGCTGTTTCAATGAATCCGTTTTACTGGCTGTATTTCATGAGGGTTCAACTTGTTTTGCTATTTTTCAGGTGTTTTCTAGTGACCGTTTTGTTCACGGACCAGTAAAAGTCTTTGAGCCGTTTTCTTTAGATAATGACCTCATCTCCTTTACTGGCAACGGTTTGCTCCGTAGTCGATGCCGTTTTTGAAACCACCTGATCTGTTTCAATTGGGTGGATATCTTGAAGAATTTTTTTACCAGCAAGGGCAAAAACACCACCAACTAAGCTGCTCCCCATCAAAATGAGGCCGATCAAGAAATAGCTGCCAAGAACTAAATAGCCAACGATCAAAATCGACCAACTAATGATCGAATAATGCAGATAGCCTAAACCTAACAACGCACTCCCTCGCAGGATCTCAAACACGGTCACAAAGTTAGTGGCTGCCATGACGGTATACACGTGCATGAATAAAAAGAGAAACGCAATCAAAAAGAGGACATTCGCTACTTGGATAAACCATGGAAATGGCGCAAATATGTTGGTGATCACGATCGCTGCAATGATGAGAAACAACCAACTGATCAGCACCGATTGTCGGAACCGTTCTTTACTATAGTAGAAAAAACTTTTGATCAAAGGCGGTCGTTCGTGAAGACGAAGCCAGCGATCATAATATTTCATCATGGCATACGAGGCTGGTCCGATTCCCAAAAAGATTCCCCCCAGAAGTGTCACACTTAGCCAAAGAAAATGAAGGGCGATCAGGGTCAAAAACGCGGTTAGCCCATCGTTGATTTTCGTGATTTTCTCAATCGTCATATGATCCCCTCTTTCTTAATAGATACCATCTTCCCCAATTTTTTTCGCCAAACGATTCGCAAAAACAACGAGGATCAAACCTACAAGACCTTTAAACAGCCCAACAGCTGTCGAGTAACTCAATTGACCATTTTGAATCCCGGCGGTATAGACAAAGGTATCAAAGATTTGGGCAACCTCACGGTTCATTGAGTTCATTAATAGGAACATATGCTCAAAGCCCATATCTAAGATCGAACCGATTTTTAAAATCATTAAGGTCACAATCGTCGGACGAATACACGGCAACGTGATGTGCCACATTTTACGTAGTTTGCCAGCCCCATCCATATCCGCAGCTTCATAAAGCTGTTCATCAACATTGGTAATAGCGGCTAGATAGACGATCGTCCCCCAACCGGCACCTTTCCAAAGATCTTGGAAAATGTACATTGGACGTAGCCAAGTACGGCTAGTTAAGAATGGGATACGTTCCCCACCAAGACTTTCGATCATGTTATTGATCACACCGCCTTCAGTCGTCAACAGGACGTAGAAGATTGAAACTACGATCACCCACGACATAAAATGAGGCAAATAAATAATCGTCTGGATACTTTTTTTCAAGCGACGGTTATTTACTTCATTTAACATAAGCGCCAATAAAATAGGAAAAGGGAAGGAAATCGTGATATTTAAGAAAAACATGATCAGCGTGTTGCGCATCAACATCACAAAAGTATCTTCAGTAAAGAGCCGAATAAAATGAGTAAACCCAACAAAGGGACTGCCTAAGATCCCTAAGAATGGCTGGTAGTCTTGAAAAGCGATGACTAAACCGCCCATTGGAATGTAACGAAAGATAATAAAATATAAAATACCTGGCAATACCATAATATAGAGCGCACGATTTTTTCTGATTTGCGCCCATTTTTTCTTTTTCAACCGCAGTCGCTGTTCTTCTTCAGTAAGTGGCGAGAAGTAATTATCAACTTTTGTTTCCATACTTGTTCCTCCGAGTTTTTTTGATTTGATAGTCCCATGGTAGCGTGTAAGAAAGATAACGTATATAATCATTTTCTCAGCATTGGAAAGGCATACATTTTTTAGGATTATTTCTCGGTCGAATTGGAAAACCATTGATTTATCAACGTTTGTCATGATTGTGATTTTTTTAACATGTAAAAGTGATTATATACGTTGTCCCCGCCTCATGATACGTTGGAAATACCTATTTAAGTAAAAAAAGATGGAGGTTTTTCCTATGCAACAAACCCTAAAAAAAACGAACCGCCCGAAGAGTGAACGGGTTGTTCAAGGATTTATTATCGGTTTTCTACTACTCTTTACCTTAATGTGTCTCTTGCCTTTTCTGAACATTCTCGGAAGCTCCTTTGCTTCTTCTTCTGAGATTGCGACACGAACATTTATCATTATCCCACGTGAATTTAGCTTAAATGCTTACCGGTATATTCTCTCGACTCCCACGATTTTTACGAGTATTGGTGTTTCCCTTTTTGTGACCATCGTCGGAACGGTTCTTTCAATGATCTTGACCTCTTTTATGGCCTATGCTCTTTCAAGAAAATATTTGCATGGACGTGGCATCTTCAATTTTATTGTCGTATTTACGATGTTGTTTAGCGGAGGGATGATCCCAAGTTTTATTTTGGTACAAAGCCTCGGCTTGATCGATTCTCTCTGGGCACTGATCTTACCGAGCGCCATCAGTGCATATAATATGATCATTATGAGAAACTTTTTCCAAGGGATTCCTGATAGTTTAGAGGAATCCGCAAAAATGGATGGTTGCTCTGATTGGGGCGTCTTTTTCCGTATCATCTTACCTCTTTCCTTACCATCGATTGCGACGATCTCTTTGTTCTACGCTGTTAGTTATTGGAATACTTATCAATCAGCGATTTTGTACATCAATGATTCAGCGAAATGGCCGATCCAAGTGCTCCTTCGACAAATCGTGATTGTCTCCAGCGGGATGAACGCCGATGCCGCTAGTGTCGATGTTGTCCCCCCAGCACAATCCGTGAAAATGGCCGTGATCGTCGTTGCGACTTTGCCAATGTTGATCGCCTATCCATTTGTCCAGAAGTATTTCGTGAAAGGTGCCATGGTTGGTTCCGTCAAAGGGTAACCAACAGGCAGCAAAGAAAAAAAGCGTTTTTTGATCGTTGATCAAAAACGCTTTTTTTCTTTTAGTCTTTGGATCGTTTGCGATACTCTCCGGGTGTCATCTGTTCTTTCTTTTTGAAAAAGCGGATGAAGTTTTGAGAGTTGGTATATTGTAGGTTGGCGGCGATTTCTTTGATGGTCAAATCGGTTTCTCTTAACCACTTTTTCGCGACTTGCAATCGATAGTTTTGTAAGTAATCGGCAAAATTGATGGATAATTCCTTTTTAAACACATTACTTAAGTAATTGGCATTATAATGCAACTGTTCAGCAATGCTATCTAAGGAGAGATCTTGGTCGTATTGTTGGTGTACGATCAAGACCATCTTTTCAGACAAGGAGCGAATTTCTCGATCTGTTTTGGCTTGTGTCGTTTCAACGATAGGTAAAACTAACTCTTGATAGATGATTTGCTCAACTTTGAACAAACTGGTTTGGTTGAGCACGGATTGATAAACTTTACGACTATTCTGCAAGCTAGTATGATCTGCTCCTAAGAGTTGTCCTAGCTGAACGATACTGTTGATCAACTTAAACAAGGCACTTTCAATCGTCAACGGATTTTTGTTTTCATGAATGATTTCGCGTACGACTTCTGTGTAACTCGTTTTGATGGTCGCTAGATCCCCACTACGCATTGCATCCAAAAAGGTGCTTTCTTCTTCTCTAGGGTACTGAACGATCACGTTATTGTCTAATTGTGCCGCAATGTCGTCAAAAAAGATAATGACTTCTTCCCCTAAATTCATTCGATAGTGCAAGGCTTCTTTGGCGTTATCAACCGCTAATTTGGTTTCTACGAGGCGGTCGTAGGATTGTGAGACCCCACAACTTATTTTGATTTTCAAGTAATCTTTTGCTGCTTGATGGATCTTTTGACAATAGGTCAATACTTGTTTTTGGTCAACTGATTCAGGAAGCTTTAAAATTGTTCCTTGGGTTTCTTGACTGGAGATGATTGGCTGAAAACGCAAATTCGCCGGAATGATTTCAGAAACGAGATTCTCGATGGCAAGCAAGAAAATATCAATAGTCGCTGTTTCTCGTCCACACAAATCATCGATTTGAATCAGTAATACGGCAAAGTGTTCCGTTTCGGATACTTCATACCCAAATTGTGACAGTTTTAAGTGACTATCTGCTTCTGAGATACAGCCGCGGAACAAATTTAATAGAAACAAGGATTCTAACTCGGGCTTTTGGTGTTCAACTTTGACGGCGAGATCGTGGTTTTGATGTAAGACCTGGTCGATATCGGAAATCAACTGATTAACTTCTAATTTCTGACCTTGTTTTTTGGGCTTTAAAAGCTCTCCGATCCGATTGATGGGTGAGGTAGCCACGATCGCAATGCGATAGGATACTAATAAAAAGAGGATGATCAAAAGACTGCCAATCACGATCAAACCGCTTCTTAATTCACGGATTGCTTGCGAAACACTGGCAGGTGCCAGCCGGATCACATGATACCACTGATTGTAATCCGATTGTGTGACCACATACTTATTGTTTTCTTTGTCAGTGAAGATGCCATCGTCGTGGGCAGCTGCGATCATTGTTTCGTGTAAGTCAGAATCGATCACTTCACCATTATCGAAAAGTAGTTGTCCGTCCGCATGAAATATATTCAAAAAGGAATCGTCATGATCTGCCACCAACTGTGCAATGGTATGGTCTTGGATTTCAGCGATCCCCAAAGCAGTGGTTTCCTGTCGAAAAACAGGCAGCGTCATCACCATTTTTAAATAGCCATCTTCTGGCAACCAATACAAGTAGCGTTGGTTGTCAATCAACGCTTGAAAAGCAGCGAATTCAGTATCATCGATCTGTTTTAAGGAGCCTTCTTCGATTTTCCAATGCTGATTCAAATTCACCAATTGGTAGCTGGCGTTTTCGATCCCCATCACACCAATGTAAGCAAGTTGCGAATTGATCTCTCGCACTTGTCGATAATTCGTCACGGAAAATGGCTGTTCCATCGTATCGGAAAAGCTTTGAGTACTGCTATATGTAGAAAAGGCATACTCTACCATCTGAATTTTTTGATCCAGATTTTCTTTGACTTGGTTGACCAAATTATGTTGACTTTGCAAAAACGTTTCTTGAATGTTTTGATACGTTCGATGATAAATGACCCCACTAAACCCAATGATTAAAGCGCTACCAATTAGAAAAATCAAAATAAATATTTTATAAAACAAGTTGGATGTTTGATGATAGCTTAAAAAGAATTTCATAGACTCCCTCCCATTACCTAACTATCTTCTTTTATACTAGCACATCCCAGAAAAAGTTCCTATGTTATTTCGAAAAATGTTTCACGTGTGCATCCTTGGTGTATTGACATTCTCGTGGGAACAAGCTATGCTTGAATCAAGCAAAAAGGAAGAAGGTTTTCTATGGTCACGATCAAAGATATCGCCAAAGTCGCTGGTGTTTCACATACAACTGTTTCTCGTGCGTTAAACGATAGCCCATTAATCAAGCCAGAAACAAAAAAGAAGATCGCAGCCATCGCTGAATCTTTACACTATGTGCCCAATGTCAATGCCAAAAGTCTGGTGAATCAGAAATCTTATATCATTGGTCTTTATTTTTCTCATCTATCCATTGGTACTTCCGATAGCTTTTTAGTCGAAGTGATCAAAGGAATCAGTGATACCCTACCATCCGAATATACTTTGGCGGTTCATGAATTATTGCAATCCGATACATTTGATGAAGAGCCGAATCGCCTAGATGGAGCGATCGTGATGAGTCAAAGTGATCGTGATGACGGCTTTATCGCTGCTCTTTCAAAGAAAAACATTCCCATCGTCGTTTTGAATCGTCAATTGCAGGATGCAACCTTGATGAATGTCACTAGTAATGATGCCCAAGGGGTCTATCAAATGATGACCTATGTGCTTGAACAAGGCTTTCGAAAGATCGCCATGATCGAAGGGATCGCTTCCTTTGGTTCCGCTAGAGAGCGTCGCAAAGGATTTATGAAAGCGATTCAAGAAAAGCAGCTTGTCTGCCCGAAAGAATACTTCGTAGCTGGCGACTACTCGTTGGAAAGTGGTCAGCTGGGTGCCCAGCAACTACTCGCTTTACCTGAACCACCTGAAGTGATTTTTTGCGCCAATGATGATATGGCGATCGGGGCGATCAATGCCTGTCATCAAGCAGGACGAAAGATCCCAGAGGAGATCGGTATCATCGGTTTTGATGATAGTTCTTTTTCTCCCTATACGTATCCCCCTTTAACAACGATCCGCAAACCAGTCTATGAAATGAGTCAATTGGCAGCAACTCTGCTGTTGCAAGCATTTGCCAATCAAGTAGTTGAGAAACAACATTTCTTTGATACCTCGTTAATCATTCGTCAATCGCTGTAAGCCTCTTGTTTTCAAGAGCGCTTACGCAAAAATGTTAACGTGTGCATAACTATTTTTTAAGGAGGATTCTATGAAAAAAATTACCGAACAACCCCATCAAACCTATCCAGCCCGAGTGATTCAATTCGGGGAAGGCAATTTTATGCGGGGCTTTTTTAACTGGCAGCTGCAGCAAATGAACAAGCAAGGTCTTTTTAATGGCAGTGCCATTGTGGTACAGCCGATTGATCACGGCTTGAAAGAGCTGTTGGCACAACAAGAAAATCTCTACACCGTTATCTTAGAAGGACTTGTCGATGGCGCTCCTTCTCAAACATTTGAAGTCGTCTCCACCATTGATCAAGTGCTGAATCCTTATCAGCAATGGGAAGACTATCTTGCTTTAGCCGAAGATGAGCAACTCGAGATCATCGTTTCTAATACGACGGAAGCAGGTATTGCGTTTCACCCAGAGGATACCTTATACGATACCCCTCCCCACAGTTTCCCTGCAAAACTGACCGCTCTTTTGTATCGTCGTTTTCAACGACAAAAACCGGGATTTTTGATCATTCCTTGTGAATTAATCGATCGGAATGGTGAAAAACTAAAAGAGATCGTCTTACAATATGCCGCATTATGGTCTTTGGAGTCAGACTTCGTCAACTGGTTAGAAAAAGAAAACACCTTCTGCTGCAGCTTAGTCGATCGGATCGTTCCAGGATATCCTCGCGATAAAGTGGCACAATACCAAGAGATTCTTGGCTATGAGGATGCCGTAATGGTCACTGCGGAACCCTTTATGCTCTGGGTGATCGAAGGAAGCGGCGTAGCCGAAAAGCTTCCCTTGCAAGAAGCTGGGTTGAATGTGATCGTGACAGAAGATATGACCCCCTATCGTGAACAAAAAGTACATTTATTAAATGGTCCTCATACGGCGATGGTTCCACTCGGTCTTTTAGCTGGTTTAGAAACCGTTGAAGAAGTAATGAACGACCGTGATTTTGCAGCCTTTTTGGATGGTCTTTTTCTGGAAGAGTTGATTCCAATGCTTGATTTGCCTAAAGCGCAGCTTGCAGCTTATGCGGAACAAATCAAAGAGCGCTTCAGAAATCCTTATGTGAAGCATCAGCTGCAATCGATCGCTTTAAACAGCGTCTCAAAATTCCGTGCGCGTCTTCAACCAGTCTTAACTCGTTATGTCCAACAAAACCAGCAGTTACCAAAACGAATCACTGCCGCACTGGCAGGGTTGCTGACTTTCTATCTCACTCGACCTTTTCAAGATGATGACCTAGTGACAACCATATTTCAGCAAGTGAAACAATTACCAGCAGAAGAACAGATCGCCGCTCTATTAAAAAATGAGCAACTCTGGCATGCAGACCTGAGCTTTATGACAGCGACAATCAATGAAATGTGCGCATGTCTAAAACAAGACGGACCCCGCCAGTTACTTGCGTCGATTGACACCCCTGAGCCAAGTTTGAAATAAAGGAGAATCTTTATGTCCAGCACATTAACAGAAACACCCGCGCAACTATTGAAATTGCACCCTAATGATAATGTCGCAGTCGCATTAAAACCACTAGCTGCTAAAACGACCCTTTCATTTGAAGACCAAACGATCACCCTTTTTGAGGATATTCCACAAGGACACAAAATCGCCCTCAAAGATCTAGCACAATCACAAGACGTGATCAAATATGGCTATCCCATTGGACATCTTTTAGCTGACGTGAAAACTGGCCAATGGTTGCATACCCACAATGTCAAAACCAACCTTTCTGGTACCTTAGCATACACCTATGCCCCCGATTTGCATCCCGTCCGTTATCCAAAAAGGGCTGCGACGTTCCAAGGGTACCGTCGAGCAAACGGCAAAGTTGGAATTCGTAATGATTTACTGATCGTGCCAACAGTTGGTTGTATCAATGGTATCGCTGAGATCATTGTTGAAAACTTCAAGAAGAATCATCCAGATCTTGGCACCTTTGATCATATTACGATCCTTAAACATCCCTACGGCTGCTCCCAGTTAGGCCAAGATCATCAAAACACCCGTCAAATTTTAATTGATGCGGTGCATCATCCAAATGCCGGTGGCGTCTTGGTCTTTGGCTTAGGTTGTGAGAACAACACCGTTCCCGAGTTTAAGAAAAACCTGGGTGACTACGATCCAAAGCGCGTCAAATTTATGGTGGCACAGGAAAGTGACGATGAAATTGCGGTCGGCGAAAGCTTATTAGAAGAATTACTGGAAGCAGCAAAAGAGGATCAACGAGAAGCCGTTCCCTTGAGTGAGCTAAAGATCGGGTTAAAATGTGGGGGTTCTGACGGGTTTTCTGGGATCACCGCCAACCCTTTGTTAGGGGCATTTTCTGACTTTTTAGTTTCTCAAGGTGGCAGCACGGTCTTGACGGAAGTACCCGAAATGTTTGGCGCTGAACAAGTCTTGATGGCGCGTGCACAAGATGAAGCAACCTTTGAAAAAATTCTCCATCTAATC
Organism: Enterococcus sp. CR-Ec1; assembly: GCF_002850555.1. Taxonomy (NCBI): domain Bacteria; kingdom Bacillati; phylum Bacillota; class Bacilli; order Lactobacillales; family Enterococcaceae; genus Enterococcus; species Enterococcus sp. CR-Ec1. Next base: position 1,496,542 of record NZ_CP025223.1, on the reverse strand, counting down.
AACGACTTTAAAGATTATTTCCTTGCTTACGGTGAACCGGTCTATGAAAATCCTTCTCCTGGCAATAAGGCAGGCGGTATCACTACGCTAGAAGATAAGTCATTAGGCTGTACCCAAAAATCTGGGACTTCCGCTGTCGTCGATGTCTTAAAATATGGGGAAAAACTCCGTAAGCCAGGCTTGAGCCTGCTGGAAGGTCCAGGAAACGACCTTGTTGCCGCTTCTGCACTGGCTTCTGCCGATTGCCAACTCGTCTTATTTACTACTGGTCGCGGCACGCCATTTGGTGCCTATGTGCCGACCATGAAAGTTGCCACGAATCAAGAGATTTATCATAAGAAACCCCACTGGATGGATTTCAACGCTGGTCGCTTGTTGGAAGAGCCGATGGAGGTCGTGCTGGAAGACTTTATTCAAGCGATCATCGATACTGCCAGTGGAAAACCGACTCGTAATGAAGCCAACAACGTTCGTGAGATCGCCATCTTTAAAAATGGTGTGACACTATAACCAAAGAAAAGAGGTTCGACATGTTTTTAAATGAAAACTATTTACTGCCAAATGAAATTGCTCAAACCCTTTACCATGACTATGCCAAAGAGCTGCCGATTATTGATTACCACTGCCACCTAGACCCGAAAGAAATCTATGAGGATCGGCCCTTTAAAACTATCACCGAGGCATGGCTAAGTGGCGATCATTACAAGTGGAGATTGATGCGCGCTTGTGGCGTACCCGAAGAAGCGATTACGGGCAATGCCAGTGATTATGAAAAATTTTTGGCATGGTGTCAAACAGTGCCAAAATTGGTGGGAAACCCCCTTTACAGTTGGACCCATTTAGAGTTAAAGCGATTTTTTGCGATCGATCTTCCCGTTACTGAAGAAAATGCCGAAACTTTGTGGAGGCTATGCAACGAAAAATTGCAGCAAAAAGACTTTACCCGAAGAGCTTTGATTGCTCGCAGTAAAGTCGAGATCGTTTGCACCACAGATGATCCAGTCGATGATCTTCACTATCATCACCAATTAAGCCAAACAGAGCAACGTTTTCGGGTCTTGCCGACCTTTCGACCTGACAAAGCGTTACAAATCGACCATCCGAATTTTCTTACCTATGTTACCAAACTCGAAAAGAGTGTCGAAAACGCGATCACTACCTACGATGCTTTCTTGACAGCCTTGCGGGACCGTGTAACCTACTTTCACCAGCATCACTGCCGCTTGTCTGACCATGCGCTGGATACTTTAGTGTATGCTGCGGACGAACAGTTATCTCTTGAAGCAATTTTTGCCAAAGCATTAGCTGGAGAATCTTTGGAGGAAAACGAAGTCTCGTTCTTCAAAACCAATGTTCTAGTTGAACTGATGAAGCTGTATCACGAACATGGTTGGACGATGCAATTGCATGTCCATGCGTACCGTAACTGCAATCAACGAATGTTTGAGCACTTGGGACCAGATACGGGCTACGATGGCATCAATGATCAACCACTGACTCAAAACTTGCAGAAATTATTGAACGCTGCTGATGCGCAGGACCATTTGCCTCAAACGATTCTCTACTCCTTAAATCCCAATGACTATGATGCACTCGTCGCTTTGATGGGGTGCTTCCAGCAAGAAGGCAATAATAAATTGCAGTTAGGATCTGGCTGGTGGTATAACGACACCCGCGCAGGCATGCGTCACCAATTGACGAAATTCGCAGATGGCAGTGTGATCTTTAACTTTGTCGGCATGCTGACGGATTCAAGAAGCTTTTTGTCTTACACCCGTCATGAATATTTCCGACGCGTCTTTTGTGAATGGCTTGCTGAGATCGTTGTACGTGGTGAAGCACCTGCTGATCTTCGTCAGCTAAAACCATTAGTAGAAAATGTCTGTTATCAAAACGCCAACAACTACTTCAAATTTTAGGAGAAAGACAATGGAAAAAATCGTCATCGTCGGTGATTCCACCGCATCGATCAAAGAGCCTAGCGCTCGTCCAGAAACGGGCTGGGGTGAAAAGATCTCACGCTATCTCCCCCAGCATCAAATCGTCAACTTGGCAAAAAATGGGCGTTCCTCCAAAAGCTTCATTGAAGAAGGACGCTTGTTGCAGGCAAAAAAAGAACTATATGCTGGTGATTATCTCTTGATTCAATTTGGACACAACGATCAAAAAACAGATAGTCGTGGTACGACACCTGTAGAATATCAGCATAATTTAGCAACCTTCGTGCAAACGGCACGCCAGCAGCAAGCGACACCGATCCTATTGACCTCGATCACTCGTTTGCATTACGTGGACCAACAGCAACTTGATCCTTTGGCAGTCGGTCCTTACCCAGAAGCAATGCGTGCTTTGGCTACCTCCTTGGATGTGGTCTGTCTGGATCTTTTTGCCGCAACACAACGGTTCTTTTCAGCACTGGAACCACAACAGGCGAAAACCTATTTTCTTCATTTAGAAAAAAACCAGCACCCCAATTATCCAGCCGGCATTACGGATAACACGCATTTGAATAACCAAGGTGCTACAGCCGTCGCCAAATTAGTTGCCAAATGTTTGACAAATGCTCCATTACCGCTTGCACAACAAGTTTTGTTAGATTGAAACTCATTGTTCGTGTTGAATCTTCCCCATTTAGATTAGAAGAAACCATGTATCCCCCAAACTGGTTCGTTTCAGAATTTGAAAGTGACCGCTTAAAGTTAGCATTTTTCGTCTAACTTTGAGCGGTCACTTCCTCTATTCTACTTAGTTTAAAAGGCTATTTAATGATTGAATTTTGATAGAAAGAAAATGCTAACGAAGCTTAATGAGCATCGCACACCCCATTAAGGGAGAAGGAAAAGAAAGGTACCACTTATTTTTCTTCTTTTGAAGCTGGATTCCCTGGCATTCAAATCCACAGGTATGAAGAATCGTACGAAAATCCATAGGTAGTTCAACCATTGTTTGGTCAAAGTTATGAATGATGAGCAAGGCTTGATCACCAAGTTCCCGTTGAACGATTTGATAACCAGTTGGTTTTCGATAGGAAAGAATCTGACTTCGGACGACAGTTGTCGTTCCATCCTTGATCAAAGGACGACAGTGATCGTAAAAGACGAAACAATCATCAATCACTTTCCACTGCTCTTTGGAAAGCTCATTGATATCGCCGGATAGACATATTCTTCCTAAAAAGGTACTGATCAAAGAATAAAACAACCGTTGGGGTGAATCTCGCTTTCTAATGACCGCCCAAATCAGGCTTTGTCTCGGTAAAAGATGGTCATGCAAATTTGCTGCTATGATTGGGACACTGATTGCCTCATGAGCATCAGAAAAGCTCGACAGATCCGTCAGTTGGATCATTGAATACTCTAAGCGATGACCGCCTGACGAACAGTTTTCGATGATTAAATCAGGCAATTGCTGCTGAATACGCTTAATAAATGCCTGTGTTGCCAACAGCTGTAAGCGACTTTCTTCGCCAAAAGATTCCTTCCCATCAAAACCGATCCCAAAATTTTCATTATAATCGATTTTCAAATATCCGATATCATAGTACGTTAAAAAATTGATTACTCTCTCTTGTAAATAGTCAATGACCCAAGGATCTCGCATATTCCAAAAGCGTCGATTGCCGACGGTTAGAGGCTGTCCATCTTTATTCAATAGATGTTCAAAAAACGTACTGGCAACTGACTGATCTCCGACTGTTTCAATTTCAAACCAAATGCCCGGAATCAGATCATGCTGCTTGATAGCAGCGATCACCGTCTCTAATCCATTGGGAAACTGTGACGAACTTACTTGCCAATCAACATGACTACGTTCCCATCCATGTTGATTGGCATACCAGCCAGCATCAATGACATAATATTGAATCGCTTTCCCTTTTAAGGCAGCCAAATTTTTCAAAGTCATAGCTTCTGTTGGTCGTCCCCAAGATGTACAAAATTCGTTGAATTGGATTGCCAAATCCTCTTCCGTAGGATGCTGTTTTTGTGCCAAAGGTAACGTCAATATCTTTGTTAATCTTTGGGCGGCACTTGCTTCATTCCCGCAAGTGACGGTTAGGTATGCTTTTGGAGTGACAAAAACTTCACCCGGCATAACAGCTTTTAGCCAATGGCCATAATCTCGGTCTGCTAATCCACCCGACAAACAAAAATCCTCATCAAGACGATACGCATCAAACTGCCATGATCCTGGTTGCGCAAGACTAACTGCCCATGTAATATCCTTTTGTTTGTCATAGATTGCCGCTTGCGGAAACCACCCTCTAACTGGCATCGAACCCACTTGCCCAAATTTTTCTAATCCTACACCAGAAGGCTTCCATGAGGGCTCAAGCTGTAAGTCTTCAAGCAATTGTATGGTTTTACGCCCTTCAAAACTCCACTTGCTTTGATAGCGGATCAAGCTCAAATTGCCTATTGGATTCTCGTCATAAAATGGACTAAGATTACTCAATGAGAAGCTTGCCAACATTTCAAGCATCTGGGGAATCTTCGTCCGATTTTCAAAGGTCACATAAGTTTCTATTACTGGAAACCCTATCTGCCAGCTTACATTATGGGTATAGTGATTTCCTCTATCATCAGCTAAGATGGTAGCAATTTCTTTTTTATTCGATTCCTGTTTATCGATTTGTTTCACTAATCGAAGGCTTTTGACTGTTGCACTATTCCGCATCGTACTCCCTGTGCTGAACCCTTTTGGGTAATCATCACCTATCAGTTTTGCTTGAATCAAGGAATCAAATTTGGTCTTTTTAGGTAGCTGTACTTCATGATGCAAAGAAGTTGGGCTAAGGAGCCATTCCACAGATTCGGCGGATTGATAGTAGTCGATCGTCATATCGCCAAACACGACCGTGCGTAACTTTTGCATATAACGGCCTCCTTTCATTTGTATACTGCCTACTAATCGATTCCTTTAAAAAAAGCTCTGCGTAATAAGTCCTTGCAATTCAATCACCTGGTTTTTCCCAATTTCAATCTTCGTCGGATTCAAAAATTCCACTTGTTGAAGTTCCAGTTGAACACTTTCGTCCACCCGAAGAAAACAAGCTTCCCCTGTATAATCAATCTTGAGATTCTTAAATTGTAATCGGACCTGTTCACCGTTCCCAAAAAAGTTTGATGTCTTGCGAATCCCAGAAATCGAGCAATTCTCTATCAATAACTGGCGCAAAGGTCGATTATTTTGCATTAGTTTCTTTTCGCCATACTCGTAAACAAGAAACTTATCTGCGTCAGCGATTTTACTATCAATTAAGCGAATGTTTTGGGCATCTTTTTGAATCGTATCTGCCTCAATCGCATAGTATTTAAAAATGGCATGGGTATAATACGTATTTTCTGAAAGGTGAGGATAACGCCCTGGACCTTGAAACCTACAGTTTTTAAAGGTAATCGTATCGCCACCGATCCTCATTGCGTTGCAAGCTGTATTTAAAAAACAATCTTCTACCATCAGCTGCTCAATGTCATACCCAGCAAAGCAGTCATCTCCACAAGCTAAATGACAATCACTGACATAAATGTTGGTGGAATGATGTAAATTGAATCCGTCATGCCCCGCTTCGATGGTTACATTGTTTATTTGGACATTTTGACAGCCATCGATCGTATGACTCCAGTTAGCACTATTTTTAAAACAATAACCAGCTAATTGAACCCCCGTGATTTGGGAAAGGATGATCCCCATCGGTCCACGAAAGCCTTCTTCTCCATTTTCGTCGAAAGTATCTTGACCATCGATCAACGATCCAGGTTCCCCGATGATCTTCACATTTTCTTCTTTAAAAGCCGTGATCATGGCATAAAAATAATACTCAGGTAAATGCCAAATTTTTTTGTAGTATTCATCCTGCAAGTAGTTGATCGTACTTGGTACTTGAAAATCACAATAGTCCGCTAAGTTTTGGCTTCCCCTTAAGATTGCCCCAGATTTTAAACGTAAGGTGATATTTGAATAAAGACGTAAAGAGCCAATCAAATAGTCCCCCTCTGGTATGATTACTTCTCCTCCTCCAGCCTTTCGACAAGCATCGATGCATGATTGAATCGCCTTTGTTTGATTTTTTTCTGAATTTGTTGACACCCCGTAATCAGTGATAATAAACGTGTTCCTTTGGTCTTCCATTTTTCATTTCCTCCTGTCCAATAATCATTTTTTTCCACCCAATCATTTCTCAAAAATGAATACAATTCAATTATAATGCGGATCTAATTGTTGAATAACTGAAAAAACGATATAATTGGTGTCAGAAAGTTACCTTTCTAATGTCTTTGCTATGAAGGAGTATCGAATGATCTATCAGATTCATTTAAATCTACCAATTTTCAATTTATGGAGTGGGTTGTTTTCGAACAATAATAATCAAACATGGCGCCACAAAGAAACCCATCATTCCGAAAATTTTGAACTTATCTTGCCAATAAAAAACGATGTTTCCTTGACCATCAACGAAAAAGAGGTATTGATCAAAGAAAACGAATGCTTTTTGATACCGCCATATGCGAAAATCAAAGCTGCTGCTACAATTGAACATGAAGTTCATTTTTACTGGCTACATTTCATTGCTTCTTACCAAACGATTTCTTTAAAAGAGCCTATGTTACAAAAAGGCCTACAGGATCTAGCAACACTAACGATGCCAACAGAGCTAAATAATTTTATCTTTCTCCCACAACGTTTCCAGTTAAAGTATCCCGAACGAATCGTTGTTTTGCTTAATCAATTGCTTACAAACGGAAAAAGACAACAATACACACAACGGGGGAATGATTTTTCTTTAACCTTATTACTGATCGCTCTTTGTGATGATTACCTAAATCAATTGGCACATACCGCGAAAAATCATGTCAAAAAAACTGCATTGATTGCCGAGTGGATTCGGGTCAACCTTACAAGTGAACTCCACTTATCTGATATTGCTAACCATTTTGGCTTGAATCCCAATTATCTTAGCAGGCTGTTCAAAAAGGAACAGGGAATTGGTATCAAAGAGTATATGGTAAACATCAAAATTGATTATGCAAAAACACTTTTAGCAACAACCAATTTATCGGTCAATGAAGTAGCTGATCAAGCTTTCTTTTCCGATGCAAAGCATTTTATGAGGACCTTTAAACAGAAAAATGGCTTAACCCCTTCTGACTATCGAGCAGAAAATGCGCAAACCAACCTAAATTCTAGTCAAATGAATCTTTCCGCCCCGTTACCACAGCAATTAGGCAATGAGGCACTAAAGAAGCTTATCTATCAGATTTTGAAAGAAAATCATCAATAAAAAAACATTTGTCCACCTTTGGTCCGTTTTAACGGAACTTGTTCAAGGTGGATACAAATGTTTTTTGTTCTTTTATTTAGAAATCGTAATAAAAAAGCAATTTTTCTTCTTCTGCAAGTGCATTTGCATCAGTTGTTTGTTTTTGTCCTAAGACGAGTGTCAATTCAGGGTCTTGCTCTTTTGCAACTGCTGAAAGATCGATTTTTATGATTCGATCCTCATAAAACGGAGCGGTCAGAAAAACAAATCCTCGTCCCGTTCCCATGACAGAAAACGTCTCGCTTTCAGTAATTTCTGTTTGATTTGCTTTGATCAACTGATCACCCGCAGCATTTTTTTCATCTGTAATTGACAAGTAACAGTTTGCCGATTGGTTCCACAGTGCAACCTTCCCTCCATCCAGAGGTATTAGTTGGAAAAGATCAGCTTCAACATATTTTTTACTGATTTGTAGAAGACTTTCATCGTTAGTGGATAAATAAGAATTTCGTGTCTCATAAACATACTCGTCGCCTACTTTGGTTAAGGTTCTTTCATACCAAGGTTCTAAGCGTGTTCTTATTCGCAAAGTTAAGCTTGGCGCAGTCTCATAAATCGGGCCATTGTAAAAAGTCAACGTTGAAAAATTCAAATGATCATTATGGATGTACCCTTGGGCGCGCATTGCTGCAGCAGCTTTGCTTGTCCAGGTCGTATCAACGGGACTATCGTGAAAGCGTGCTGCCACTTGTTCATATATTGGACGCAACTCTCCGCGATTGATGCGTTCACTATCTAGCCGGGTCCAATACCCTCGATTCGGGTTTTGGAAAACGTTCATGAGGGGGGTGAATGGTACCTCTTCAAATAAATTGTACTTGGCAGCCCATTCAAAGGCTTTCACTAAGCGATAATCATGTAATGAATAAAGATCGATCCCTTGATTCGCAGCGGCTTCAGCCACAGATGCCAAATAGCTGATCCCTAACTGAGCATGTGCTTGGTCACGTCCACTTTCAACCGATTGCCCCGTATCACTAACATAGACAGCAATCGATCCATTGATATGAATCGACTGATACAGATTGATCGCCCGCTCAACGATCGGTTGACTATCTGTAAAAAGACCAATCGCCATCATCGCATTCATAGCCGCCGTATCCCAGTTGCCGTTTGCTAACATCGGAACCCCTAGATCTTCAATTACTGGATACACAGTATTAATTAGCATTTCTTGTGTTTGGCTGATATCTTCGGCAGTATATCCAGAATAACCACCTTGATAATGCGCAAGTATCTCTGCTGCTTCTATTAATTTCGAACTACTGATCGCAGCGCCCAAAATGCGATCACGGCCATCAATCACCTTTAAGGTTTGCGACCAGCCATTAATGATTTCTGTAGCTTTTTGTGCATAGTCATCCTCTTCTGTGATGACCCATTGTAGGGCTAAAAAGTACGCAGCATTGCTGGCGCTTTCAAATTTGCCGATATTGCCATGACCTTCTGGAGCACCGCGTCCCACTCCTTCTAAAGGCGTATCTATAAATGTCAATGCACTTTGATCATTGGAGACCCCTTGTTTAAGTTTTAAATAATCACTATACCAGGGTTCTTTTTTCTCAGCGATTCGTTGTTTCATCTGATCGAGATGTTCAGTGGTCAGTTGGATACCTGGATGGGTAAAGGATCTAGCTTCACTTACTCCTTTTACCGTATACGTTGCCTGCTGATAAGTAACTTCGATGCTTTCAGGCAAATCCGCTACTGGGAAAACAGCTTGAAAATAGTCGCTTGTTTTCTGAACTTTAGCTGAAACATTTAATTGATAATCATCTGGCAGATCATCACTTGTGATCGGCAACCATCGAACAAACACTTGATTTGCACGTATTTCATGGTCAACAATCAGCGCTCCTGAGAACTCAGTTTCTTCAAAAACAAAGTACGCTGGTCGATTTTGTTGTCGACTAGCAGTTAAGCTTCCTTCCTGCCAATGTAAAAACCAATGAGTAACGGAGGGTTCGTCTCGTAAAGTATCTAGATCTGAAGCGATCGTATAAAGGTTTGACTCAGGATAATAATGAATGGATAACCGTTCATTATCATTGACGGATGCGGCGGTAAAGTTGAATAAAAAGCGTTCGTCTTTCTTTTGATAATAGTTTTTTTGTTCATCTGATTCTGAAAAATAGTTTTGAAAGGTCAGAAATTTACCAGTGGTGGTTGATTGAATTTGAGCTGTCGGTTTTAAAGAACCAGTTATTTTGTGGATCGGTTCTGCCACATACAAAGCAAACGTCTCTGCTTCTTGTTCATTCCCTACTGTGTAAATTGCCCCATTTTCCCTAACGGCAAAGTAACTCCCCGAATCAGTTTTGATTTTCATGTACTTCACTGGTAATGAAGCGTTGGTGAAATAATTACCAATCTTATGTCCCTCTATGGTTTGGGGTACTTCATCAGTTGTCCGTATAATCTTGACATAGGGCGCTCTTGTCGAACGAATTGAAAAAAGTTCGGATGCAGCAATCGATTCATCAAGACTTTTTTCTGTATAAAAGTGGATGGTCACTTCTTGACGATTCGCAGCTTTGGCTTCTTTGATCAAATCAGTGATATCTAACGTAACTACTGCCTCTCCATTTGGCAGCGTGACTTCATACGTTTTCGTATCCTTCAATACGCTAGGCTTGTTGTCGTAAGTGATCGTATCAGAATCCCACTGACTCCCGGCTTGTCCTCCACTAGTCAATTCATTGGAAGCCTCTTGGAAAAACAACTGGTTGCCGCCATGAGTAGTCACCATTTCCAATTGGATCTGTTTGATCGTTTCTATGTCTGTCAAATCACTGATAGCTAATTTCATATAAGCTTCTCTTAATTTTCCTACAATTAATTTTTCTCTGTTTCGTTCTTTCATCACTTCTCCATGTTGACCATTAAAGTTTGAGACAAACGCATCATCAACAATGATGATTTCCTCTCTTTCGCTAGCAAATCCTACTTGAACACTTAAAATACTAAGAAACAGACTACCAAGCAACAAAAACCAAACTTTTGCGATCCCCATTTTCTGCCTCCTTTTTTTAAAAAATAGTCAAAATAATCGACCAACGTTATCAGCTATGTCTTGTCTCTTTTCACAAAAAAGCTATTTATGCTTTTCCAGATCTAAAACGCAATTGTGCTTGTTCTAAATGCCAATCGGCTACATTCAATTCATCTTTACGTCCATCTTTTAGCCTTACAGTCAAGGTGTTTTCTGAAATCGTTGCCGACTCAACTTTGCTTTCTTGATCGTACTGCTCGAGAATCGTTGCAAACTGGGCTGTTCGTCCCTCTTTGCGAATACCAACTACTCGCCGATGATCGGATTCATCTCCTAACGGATAATCGCCACCTATCACAATCTCTAATGATGCTGCATCAACGCCGCTGAGATCGATCGTTATCATTCCAGAAATCGCTTCTGCAATTGGCGTGGCTGGCAAAGCGGATTGGATCACTTGGGTTCCAAATTCGATAGGACCGCCAAAGTAATCTCGGTTCTCATATGGGGATTGTTTGATACCTTCTGTCACTCGTGGCAGTTGATTAATAGGAATTCTCTCCCCTGCGTGGGTCTTGATGACTCCTTCACCCCAAAACACTGCAGGCAAAGGCACGTCTTTTCCACTTCCGTATTCATTCGCAACATAAGTTGTCTTAGTTTCTAAAATGGCTGATTCACTTTACGCCCTCTCACGAATGGCTTTCCGTGTAAGTAAAGAAATCAAAATCTGCGTAGGATCGATGATTATCCATGTCTTGTGCACAGATACCTACCATTGCACCGGTAAAAGCTAGTTTCCCGTTTTCTTTGATAAAATCACTACTTAATTGGGCAGCTGAGACCGGATCACCAATCATTTGCCATGGTTCATCCCCGACAGCATATGAAAACTGTGCCCATTCATGATCCACTTCCACTGCTAAATGAATGGCAAGATTCGGTTGGATAACTAATCGTTCTGAAGCATATTGAAACTGATTGATCGCATCTGTTTCTAATTGGATATATTTTTCTTTGGTTTCCTCATCGTAGGAAACATGCAGGTAATGCCAATTATCTGTATCAAAAAATAAGGTCAAACCTGCTAATTGTTGAAACGACTGTGGTTCAAATTCCATTTTGGTTTCTACGCGAAAGGCAAAATGCTGCCAACGTCTGGCAATCAACGTCTGACGATGCAAACTCGTTATACTTTGTTGACCGTAAAGACGTAAATACCCTTTTCTTTCTGAAAGTGAGCACTGGCTGCCAATTGGCTGTCGAAGACTTTTAAAGTAACTTGGCAAAGTCGGCTCATCAAAATCTGTCCGAGAACTATGGTCTTTTTTTTGAATGACTTCTTTTGCGATACTTGGTTCATCAATCAAACGTTCTGGCGCAGAGGTACCAGTAGCTAAACGAGGCCAGCCATCGATCCATTCTATTTTTTGAAGGGCGGTTTCCCGACCTAATGGACAATAGCCACGCTCCGTCAATGGGCGTGCACAAATGTGAACGATATACCATTCATCAGCCGATACTTGAACAAAAGAAGCATGACCACTTTTTTGTAACGGATTTTTCGGATCATTTTTAGTTGTTAAAAAAGGATGATACGGTGAAAGCTCATATGGACCCATCACCTGTTTTGCTCGACATACTGTCGCAGCGTGACTATAATCGGTTCCACCAGCAGCTGCTAGTAAATAATACCAACCATCTTTTTTTAGGATCTGTGGCCCCTCACAGACCCCCAGATCTGTTCCTTCAAAGAATTTTTTTCTTTCCCCCACCAAAGATTTTGTAGCTAAATCGAATTCCTGCATCACAAGACCAGCAAACCGTTTCTTTTCCAAACGATGGTCAAAAAGCATACTCATTAGATAATGTTTTCCATCATCATCATGAAAAAATGCCGGATCAAATCCACTGGCAGTGACAAAGACAGGTTCACTCCAAGGTCCAGTAATTTCTTTTGCCGACAGCACATAATTCAGTGTGTCTTTGAATGCCGTTCCTGTTTTCACATCAGTGATCAACAACCAAAATTGCCCTTCGGAGTAGCTTAAGTGTGGCGCCCAAATACTACCGGAATTTAGATTGCCTACTAAGCTAACAGTGGTCTCGCCTTGTAACGGCCGAGCAACTAGCGTCCAATTTACTAAATCAGATGAATGATAGATTTCAACACCGGGCATCCATTCAAACGTTGAGGTTGCTAGATAATAATCAGATCCGACTTTGACTACACTGGCGTCAGGATTAAATCCTCTAAGAATTGGATTTTCTATCATTTGCTTTCCTCCTGGTGACATTCAGTGCCATAAATTTCAATTTGTGTTAGCGCTGGAAAGGGTGATTCATCATGATGCTTAATCAATTCCTTTAATAAAATTGAGGAAGTACGGATTTTGGTAAAGCTGAAATATTGACGATCGAGTTGATTCGTTGGTTTCAGGATTTCTTGTTGTCCGTTGGAAAATTCGAGTGTCACTTGCGTCCAGTAACTATCATGAGGATAGTCTCCTCTAAGAACCAAAGCGATTTTGTCGATCTCAACGTTGCGACCAAAATCGATCGTCAATTGCGCATCCGCTTGTTGATTGATACCCCATGATTGATATGGAAAAGACCCGTGGTTCTCGTTGGCGATCATGCCATCGATCGCATTTCTTGCAAAAAATGTCGAATCATTTCTAGTTTCAACATTGGCATAAGCATGAGGATAGGCGCCACTATGATTCTTTTGATCATGGGCATTCACTGCCAAATTTCGATAGGCGTTGATTTCGTATTCTTTTGCTAACCAGGCGTGTAGATAATGGCGTTTTCCTGAAAATAATTTAGGCGAATACGCTCGCCGTAGCGTGTCTTCTGTAATGATTGGAAAAATCCATTCACTTTCTTTCAAATAAACCAGACTTGGTGCAAGTGCCTCATCCACTTGCAGCCAGACGAATAGTGGCGCTTTCGTCGTTGTAAGCATAATTTTCTCACCGGCTTGATAAGTCCGATCTTTAAATGCAAGATAAACTTCTTCTGAGTGGGTATGTTCCTCGATCGTGTGCCCTTCATGATCAATTAGTTTTAGTGTCAGCATATTATGTCTCCTTTATCGGCATAATTTTCCATCTTGTTGCAAAAAAATCTTCCGACGGTTTGGGAATCATTAGTCCGATTTCCATCAACTCAGCGCCGGATCGTACCGTGTCATTGACTTGATATAGTTGGTCATTCTTTAAGGATTTCAGCTTTAAGCGCTTTGGAACTGTGTTTGGTTTATTTAAAATATTGATATGAGTAACGATCACTTCACTCGTCATTAAGTTCTGTTTTTGCCATGCGTATTCATTTTGTGAATCATAGACAGCGAGTCTCGTCTGTTGACCAAATTGGAGTGTTTGCCTTTCTAGCTTGTACTGCTTGATCTGCTGTGCCAAACAATCTTTTTCTGCTTCAGATAATGCTAAAAGATTCAATTCATATCCAAAATTGCCTTGTTGAGCCACAAGTGCTCGTGTGTGAAGGGAGGTCACTCTGCCTACTTGGTGATTCGGCGATGCTGTGACATGGCAGCCCATCGTGCTGGGCGGATAAAGCAGTGAGGTCCCTTTTTGGATTTCTAATCTTGCGATGGCATCAGAGTCATCACTTGTCCAGATTTGAGGCGTGTAATATAGCATGCCCGGATCAAAACGACCGCCACCTCCAGCACAGCTTTCTATCAAAACATTAGGAAATCGCTTAGTGATCGTTTCTAAGACATGATATAAGCCTAAAATATAGCGATGAGAAAATTCTTGCTGATGTTCTTTTTTCAATCCACTAGAAAAGCTGTCAGTGATATTGCGATTCATATCCCATTTCAAATAATTGATCTCATGGGTGTCTAACAACCAGGTTATCTGTTCAATCAAATATTTTTTGACTTCATTTAAAGACAAGTCTAAAACATACTGATATCGGACTTGCTGTGGTCGACGATTTGGTACACGTACGATCCATTCGGGATGCTGCTGGTAGAGAAGGCTTTTTTTCGATACCATCTCTGGTTCGATCCATAAACCGAAATCGAGTCCTAGCTCTTTGATGGCCGAAATCAGTTGTTGCAAACTGCCCCCCAATTTTTCTTGATTTGGTGTCCAGTCACCTAACGACGTTCGTTCATTTTCTCGCTTACCAAACCAACCATCATCTAAAACAAAGCATTCGATACCGATTTTAGCGCCCTCATTAGCTAATCGCAAAATGCGTTCTTGATCAAAGTCAAAATAGGTTGCCTCCCAATTATTCAATAAAATCGGACGCTCTTTGTTTTTAAAAGCACGAGGTACGACACAGTCCTCATAAAAAGCATGAAATTTCTGACTCATTTGATTCAAACCATCTGCATACAAGAAAATCGCTTCTGGCGTATCAAATGATTCACTCGGAGCTAATGTCCAACTAAAGTCGAAAGGATTGATCCCGATTTGCATCCGGGTGTTTTGATGCATGTCGACCTCGGCGCTTGCAACAAAATTCCCACTGTACATTAATTGACAAGCGATGACCGCACCAGCTGCTTCTGTGGTATCTGGGGAAACTAACGCTATAAAAGGATTTTGTCCATGACCACTCGCCCCACGTTTACTATCGATTCCCTGCAGCCCCTGGACAAGTTTGCGTCTTGAAAGATGCATTTCTCTACCCCAAGCCCCTGATAAAAGTAATAACTCAAAATCATCCGTTAAAAAGTCAAGATTGAGAGACATCGCTTTGGTCAATACGACCTCCTGATCTGAAGGATTACTAAAGGTGACCGATTGTGTAAAGACATCTTGCTCCTGAAACGCAGTGATCTTTAGGTGGAGACTCACTCCTGTATAACGATCGCTTAATTCAATAATTAGATAATCAAGCCTTTCAGTATTTGCGTAAGGCAATCCATTAAGCGGCTGTTTGATTTTACTAAATGAATGATCAACGTATCTAAAATCCGAAAGACGGCTGCCGTCAACGTAAATTTCTTGATGAGCTGGACTTCTTAGATCAGAATTGCCAAATGCAGGATAGCCTACAGGTAGCTGTTCCAGCTTAAAGTTTTCAATACTGTCGGTATCAGCCAGATAGCTTGCCCTTGGAATCTCCATGATCACATAGGATAGATCACTTTTAGGTAGTTTTTTTCCAAAATAAGCCAAAGTTAGATAGCCATTCTCTGTAACTATAAAGCTGAGTTGGCTGTGCTTTGTTGTAAGCGTGATCGTTTCTTTGCCTGAACAGTTCATTGGTCGCTCCTTTTACCAAATCAAAAAATCTTTATCTAGCAAGCGTAAAATCGCTTCGACAAAATAATAATCACTGTAAATGATCGGCACTTCTGACCACGGTTCATCGTGATAACTGCCTGTTGCGCAATCAATCAAACCGTCTTTTTCCTCATCCCAAATCGCATAGTTGGCCTCTGTCGCTTTTAAAATATTGATCGCCGCATCTGTGTAAAGATCTTTTTCTAAATCGTCTACGTGTTTTGCGATTTCCAATAGGCCACAGGCAGCACATAATCCAGCAGAAGTATCGATCATCACGGGATTTTTAGGTGAACGAAAATCAACAACTGGTACCCAGTCTGTTTTCGAGACTTCCGCAATAAAATAGTGAGCAACTTTTTTGGCTGTTTCTAAATATTCCTTTTTCCCCGTATGCAGATAACTTAATGCAAATCCATAGATTGCCCACGATTGGCCACGAGACCAAGCAGAACCTGAGGCATAGCCTTGTCCGGCTGGTGTTTCAACTAGTTCACCGTTTGTTGGATCAAATACACCGATATGATTGACTGAACCATCTGGTCGAACGATGTGATTCATTACTTTGTCGGCATGGTCTTCTGCCATATAACGAAAACGTGGATCACCGATTGCTTCTTCTGCCCAATACAACAAGGGAATATTTAGCATCGAATCAATAATGACCCAACCGGAACGATCGCGATTCCAAGAGCGAATAAAACCTCCTCTTGGATTGTAGCGACCCGCTAATAGATGTGCAGCATGTAATCCTCTTGCTTTTGAACGCTCATTTTCCGTCAAACGGTAATTAGCGACCGCTGTATGCAGCCACATAAACCCAACATCATGATGCAGTCCGGTGTATTGATCGAAAGCTTTATCCAACCGAACTTCATTTATTTCTGCTGTTTCTTTATAGGCTGTTTTCCCAGTTGCGTGATACATCTGCCACAACATCCCAGCCCAAAACCCATTGGTCCACCACACGGGATCTGTTACACCTTTATCTTCTTCATATAAACCTGTCATCTCATTAGGAATGTACGGGATTTTTTCCCCCACCCGCGCTACTTGTACTTCTAATTTGTGGTCGATTTTTTCAAAAATTTTTAGTGCCCATTGTTTGATTTCATCATTCATTTCGCAAATCGCTCCTTTTTAATTGTTAAATCAACGTTTCCCCTAAGTTGAAACGCATTATTCGTTTCATGAAAAGTAACTTTTGGAAGCAGCTGCTTGGTTTTTTGACCAATGATATGCGCAACCAAAACAGTCCGCCCAGCTTCGATCACAGTCGTTAACGTCGGAACTGCATTTTTTTCACTAGAATAAATATTGGTGTTAGGTCCTTGAGGAATCACTCTGGCAGTTCGCACATCACCAAGATTACGAATGATCGATTCCCCTTGTTCGTTTTCAATAGCGCAAGAATTCTCCTGAATGATCGCCTGATTGTATTTGCGGTTCCAATTTGCCAAAGGAAAACCACCTTCAACCACTTCCAACGGTTGGTTTGTATGAATCTCATGGATGCGGATATGATTGGCAGCATCGATTGGAACCAAATACGTCGTGATCGAAACCTCTTGCCAGACATGCCAAAAACTAACCCCATAGGAATCATACATCTTTGTTTTTTCAATTTTCCCACGGGTCATATACTGCTGATGACCGGGTATTGAAACTGCTAACGTCGAATCGATTGCAAATTGCTCGATTCCTTGGATATCCCGCGTGACATTAAAGCCAAAATAGCTTGAATAAGCAAACTTGCTGTACTTTTCAAAATGATGGTACAAAAGTGGATTATTGCTACATTGCAAACTACTTAACGCGGTTGTCTGATGTAAGTCGTGATTGATATGAAATCCAGCATGTGCTTGAACAGTTTTATCTCTTCGTTGGATGTTCATGGCGCTGATCGCCTGCCAAAACTCATGCTCTTCAGGGAGTGCGAGCACAACAAAGGTTTTAAATGCCCACATAGGTGACCCGGGGGCATTGTAATCTTCCGATAATAATTGCTGATTGTATCCATATCCGATCGAGAGGTTTTGTTCTTTAGGTAAAACGATAGGTCTTTTTTGCCAATCAGAAATATTTTTTTCCATTAGTCCTTTTATTTCGGACACAGACAAACTCGTTTCTCGATAGGCCTCTGTAAGCAAAAGCGCACTCCAAAACGAACAATGTGCAAAACGATAGGTCAAACTACGACCAAAAGGAATCGATCGACCCTCTGCGTCAAACCAGTGTTTAAACGATTCTGCAAAAATGATGGCTCGCTTTTTGTAGCGCGTTTTGATCTCTTCAGGAAAGCAATAATCGATCAGTAACCCATAAAAGTGAAAAGCAAAAGCAACATAATAATCTCTTTGGCGATTGACCCCATCTGAGTACCATCCTTCACCTAAATAACATTCTTCAATTATTGCCAATGCTTCCTCTATTTTTTCTTGAGAATAAGGACTATTATTTTTCTTCAACCCAAGATTGACCAATAGCAAAAAGAAAAACCAATTGCCCTTGGGCAGATCAATCTCGTTGATTTGATATAACCATGCGAGGAGTTCTTTTTTACCTTTGTTCGAAAATAGTTGAAAGAAGGAGGATGGATAACGACCCAATATAAAACCTAATACACCTAATTCCACTGCAATCTGGCGATTTTCTGTTGAGAGTTTAGGCAAATTTCCTTCTTCGACACAATCAATAAAATCTTGGACAGTGTCGAATGTCTTGAGCTTCTGAGGTTGGTCACCATACGCTGGGAAAATCCCCCAAAAACTCCTCATTATTGCTTCAAACGATCGAATTTCTTTGGTATAGCTGCTACCGCTTTGTGCCAGATATGAGTGATCGTTGGGCAACATCCTTTCCATCCACATCTGCAAGTCTTTTTTAGAAATCATCATTAAAAGAAATCCTCGATTGATTCTTTGATAGAAGGACGTAAGTTTTGAACAGTCATCCCCTTGCGCACCTCTTCAATAATTGCTGCGATCTGCTGTTCTGATGTGCTTTGACTAACTATAATTTCCATAGCAAGAGGGAGATTCATACCGGTAACTAATACGACGTTCGGTTGCTGGGTCAAACGCATGGCTGAATTACAAACACTGCCACCAGCAATATCACCTAGAATAACAACTTGTGTTTCCTCATCGATCAGCGCTTCGATTTGATTGGTGATCAAATCTGGATGGCCTCCTGGCATCAGTCCAAAGGCATATAAATTTTCCTGAGTGCCGATAATCATTTCTAATGCTTTTTTCAAGCCATTGGCTAATTCGTTATGTGAGATCAAAAAATATTTTTTCTTCACTTTGTTCACTCCTTGTTCGATTTTGCTATTCGCTTAGTTATAAGCAATATGTATGCCAACTTTCTGTCGAAAGTGGCGAACTGTTTGTTTTTCCTTTTCGAAAATGATGCCTGCAACTGTCTCGAACGAGGACCAAACGTATTTATGTCGATCAAAAGCTAAGAGAACTTCTCTGAATCAACCAGAAAAGTTCTCTATCAACTTATCCTGCAATACCTAGAATCGTCAAAACGACTGATGCTAAAAACATCACGACTAATGCTAAAACAGGACGATTGTGTTTACGCAAGTAGGCAAAGCAACCCATAGTGATCGCTAACGGTAATAAACCTGGCATGATCGAGTCAAACACATTTTGCAGGTTGAAGGTCGTTCCTGACAATTCTGCAACAAAAGTTGTTCTAAACGTTACAAATTGAGCCGTCATTGCTCCCGTCATGATCAATCCTAACACTGCAGAACCTTTTGTAATTGCCGCAAAGGTACCTGATTTGAGTGCCTCTGAGATGAACTGACGCCTGCTTTATAGCCTAACACCGTTGTAAACCAACGAATCAGCATGTTTGGTACATTTACGACTAATAAGAACAAGATCGGTCCTAAAATGTTTCCTTGTTCACTGAGCCCTAATGCGATCCCGGTTGCAATGACTCGTAAGACAGAAAGATAAATCGCATCACCGATTCCAGCTAATGGACCCATCAAAGAAGTTTTTAATGCAGAGATCGAAGTAGCATCAAAAAACTCTCCTTTGTCTTTCATTGCCTTATTCTCTTCTTCCATCGATAACCCTAAAGCAGAGATAAAGCCATTCATTGCAGGTGTGGTGTTATAGAAATCCAAATTACGATTCATTGCTTCATAAAACTCATCGGTATCTTTTCCATATACTTTTTGTAAAAAAGGTGCCATTAACCACCCATAGGTAATTCCTTGTTGCTTTGTATAACTTGTACAAAACATTAAATATTGGTTTCTCCAGAACATTTTCGAAACGATTTTTCGTTCTTCTTTGTTTAATTTAAGCATATCATTTTTAGTCATTGAAAAAGTCATCTCCTTCGTCTTCACTTGCGGTCGATACAGTTGGACCACTGCTGACAGCTGGATTCTTCGCTGCTCTCAACTCTGCCATCACAACTAATGCTGCAACGATAAATCCGATAAATGCAATCTGTACTAAAGACAAGATACTACTTGATTGGGTTGTGATCACACCATCTTTGACTTCGGTCGCACGTTGATAGAAAAAGAATGCACCTAAAGCAAATCCTAAAAAGTAATAGGGAGCCAAAGATTTTTGCCATAGCATTTTTAGTAGCAGAGCAAGACCAATTGCTGGTAACATGGTTGAAGCGACGGTCATAGAACTTTGAACCCACTCGGGTAACCAGTCAACAAACGTTTTTACTGCATCGGCACAAAAGGATAACGACAAAACCTAATAAGAAATAGCACAGTTCAAATCCCCAAAACTGAATATGCCATAACCGGCTGAATGCTCGATAATTGTGATCCTTAATATGTTTTTCAAATCGAGGAACTAATGAAGTGACAACCATCTTCATAACGGAATATAGCAAGGTACCTAACATGGAGATCGGTACAGCTAGTGCGATCGCTACATTTAAATCCGAACCAACGATCATGGCAAATGCAGCACCAAAAATGGATCCTAAAGTAATATCCGAAGGCATAACGCCTCCTAAACTAACATTTCCTAAGAAAATCAATTCCAGCTGAGCACCCATAATAATTCCTTCGGTCGGATGACCGAGAAGCATTCCTAATAAGGCAACGATAAAAATAGGTCTAGCTAGCTGAGTGGACCCCCACCAATCCAAAAATTTTGCTAAAGCGACGACAAATCCAACGATTAACGCATTGACTAACATAAGTTTAACCTCCTATTAATGATTTCAAAGATTGTGGGGTATCATCTGGTAACGGTTGATAGCTAAAATCATACCCAGCATCAAAGATCTCTTTCAGTGTTTCTTTGTCTTCTTCTGATAAATAGACAGTCTCTGTGATTTTTTCTTTGTCTGACAGACTACCGCCGATCCGTCCATAATTTGCCATATTCAACATTGGTTTCTCTTTAAGTTTTGGCACAAGACCAGCGACATATTTCGGTTCATTTGTAACAACTAAGATTTTTAATTGTTCCGAGCGTGGATCATTCAAAATAGCAATCGCTTTTTCTAATGAGAGCACTGCAACTTTCACCCCTGAAGGCCCTGCCATTTTTAACGCACTTACTTGAATTTCGTTTTGTGCGATACTATCACTAACGACGACGATGCGACTAATCCCCAACTCCTTCGACCATTTCACAGCTACTTGACCATGCACAAGACGGTCATCGATTCTTATCATTGAGATCATATTGTTTCCTCCATTTTTTGTTTTGTCGTATTACTAACAAGCAATTTCTGTGCCAAGTTTCTGGCGATAACAAATATTTCGCTCATCTTCTCACAAGAATAAATAAAAACGCTATCATAAAAGGCTTTCTATTTACTGATATAAAAAATTGTTCCTAGTTTAAAAACAAAAAAAATCCATTCTTTCCAGCAAAAAAAGTGAAAACGAAACACTTGATCATCTGTCGGAATGGATTGTTTTAGTGTCGAAGAAGAATTTTTATCAGTCGAAAATAATCTCACAGAGATAATTTAGCTCGTATTCGCTGATTTTGATATTGTAAGCCACCTCTAAGCCCTCTAATGCTTTGGCGATAGTTGCTTTTTCTTCCATAAACTTGCTCGGATCTCCTTGATAAATTGGGACTTCTTGATTTCGGATCAGACGTTCTACTAAGCTTGCGATATGTACATATAATATCGCTTTTTTACTGTTGGATAATTGAAGCTGTAAGTACCGCTCCAAACTAACAAATCCTTGGTCAATATAGGAAATGACTTTATTGACATCTAAGATCGTCACCGCCGAAAGCAGCCGTTCGATCGATAGATTTCGCACAAGATTGTCATTGATCGCTTTACGAATGGCCGGATCTTTGACAAGAACAAAAATATCATCAATGATTTCTTGTCCTTTACCAGAAATCAAGTCTTCTAAAGCGATGTATGGGACACCATCAATTTCTGGATCAGCTGTTCCCACGATTCCTTGCACATCATATTGTTGAAATAGACCATTCTTCTTTCCATACTTTTTCAAGTAATGGTAATCTACCGCTTCGATCTCAAACTTCGTTTCTTCAGGGATACTCGCTTTCAAAAATGATTGCAGCTGCTGTGCTGTTCCAAGACCAGTCTGACAAACAGTGATCAGCAGTGGCTGCTTTTGCTTTCTCGGATAAGTAACTTTGTATTCGATCGAGAGACCTTCCTTGATTTTATCGCCAATAATCTTAAGGTCGTAATTATTTTGCATCATTTCACCCACGAATAATGCTTGCTGTGTCGTGACGTTATTGATAATCAATAATGGCCCATCTAACAATGGTTCTAACGTATCTGCTAAGAACATAAGTGAACCCATGTCCGCTAAAACGATCAATCCTTTTGAGCAATCATTGGCTTTTATATAATGCGTCATAAATTCTTTGACTTTATCCACGCTGACATTAAAAGGCATATCAAAGGCATCAAAAATGTGTTCCTTCATAAAACGATTCACGACATCAGCGATACTGCTAGCAGTGGAAAATCCGTGGGCCAAAATGACGCCTCGGATCGCGTCTTGTTGACTTTCTAAACCTAATCCTTTGAAGTAAAAAGCCAGTAAGATTTTCTCCATTCTCATCAAAGTAACATCAAGCTTTGTCTCTACTAATTCCAATAAAGAATTGAGGAGCTTTGATTCCATCAATAAATGCACATTCATAAACGATTCGATCGAATCAATGGTCTTTTCGTCAATTTTGGGAATATTGAAAATAAAATTATTCCGTTTATACAAATAACTTGTCAGGGCGATAATCGAGTTGCCACGAATTTTAATAAAAAAACTAGCTTCTAAGAAATTTACTAGTTCCTTGACTGTATTACGCAATAACTTCAAGGTTGGTTTTTCTTCTGCATCCTCGTAAACCAACATCTCCACGACTGTGCTGGCTTCTCTAGAAAGCTGTTTGACTAAATAATCTTCAGTGATTCCACCGCTTTCATATTGCTGAAACAATTTCTCAAAAACTTTAAAGATTGCATGAATGATCGTACTATCCGCTGTTTCTAGGTGCACGAAATCACCGGCTTGGCTTTGGGGTGTGATGTGGATATCTTTGTTTTCTAGATTATCGATTTCTTTCAAAGAAAGAAATCGAGACAACAAACTATTTTCGATTGACTCGGAATTGATCAAAACATAGGGGTGATTTTTTTGACGACTATACGCATTTGCACAGATGATCTTGATCAAGTTTTTCAATTCACCGACATTGTCGCGATAATTTAAATACAACAACCGATTCAAGACCCATGACGTAATGACGATTTCTTTTGCAAATTTTTGACTTTCATGAATCAAAAACGTATACATATATTCAGAAATTTCTTTTTTTGTCCGTTGTTGCAAAAATCAAACGGACCTGCGCTTTTCTGGTATTATTACTTTCACCTATTCTCGAAAAGGTTTGATTATCCATAAAGGTAAATAATTTCTCTTGGCTTTCTGCTGGTAAACGATGGCATTCATCTAAAAATAAGATTCCCCCGTCAGCAGCTTCCAAAAGGCCTACTTGTTCTTCGTTTGCTCCAGTGAATGCACCTTTTTTATAGCCAAATAAGATACTACTCAATAACTCTTGATTATGATAGTACTGCGCACAATTTAATTCTAAAAAGGGGGCAGTTTCTCCAATGAGCTTTTTTTCAACGCAAAATTCATGCATCTTTTTTGCGAGTAAACTCTTACCAACACCGGTTTCTCCATGAAGCATGATTGGCAGTCCTGTGTCGGGATAAAATGAGGCAGCTTTGATTTGATCAATCACTCGCTGCAAACTTGAACGATTTCCGATCAATGTCGAAAAAACATCATTTCCCTGCTCTTGATTTTTTGTTTCATTTAGAAGCTCTTCATAGGTATCGTAGACGGTCTGTTTTGGTGTAAAAAAGCGTTCAGAAAAAACTGTTTTGTCATAAAAGATTGCCGGTCTACTACGAATCTTAAGGACCCGTTCTTCTTTTACTAATTCGTTCAAGTATTGGCTCGTGGTATTTCTTTGAATACCGACTTTTTCGGAAATCCCTTCTGTCGTTAAGGTCTCACTTGGTGCAATTTTTTCAACTTGATTCGTATGCTCCTTCAAAACAGTCAAAACTCTTTCTTTTGACATCTTTTCCCCTCTATTCAAAACTTTTTACAATAGTCTTTATTCTTCTTTGCTACGTGTTCTATTATCTTCTTGTAGCCCTTACAGTCTACAACAAAGGAGACAGCAATTCAAAAAGAATTCTGCCTCCTTACGATTGTTTTATTCAGGTTGTTTCCCGATATACGCCAAGATACCGCCGTCTACATATAAGACATGGCCATTGACAAAGTTTGATGCCTCAGAAGCTAAGAAAACAGTTGGTCCTGCTAAATCTTCTGGCTCACCCCAACGGGCAGCAGGTGTTTTCGCTACGATAAATTGATCAAAGGGGTGACGAGAACCGTCTGGTTGGATCTCTCGTAATGGTGCAGTTTGCGGTGTTGCAATATAACCAGGTCCGATCCCATTACATTGGATGTTTGCTGAACCAAATTCGGCACAAATGTTTTTCGTCAACATTTTCAAGCCGCCTTTAGCCGCTGCGTATCCAGCTACCGTTTCTCTTCCCAATTCACTCATCATTGAGCAAATGTTGATGATTTTTCCATGTCCTTTTTTGATCATTGACGGTAAGACTGCTTTTGAAACGATAAATGGAGCGTTCAAGTCCACGTCAACGACTTGGCGGAAGTCTTCAGCAGACATCTCCAACATCGGGATTCGTTTGATGATCCCAGCATTATTGACTAAGATATCGATCACGCCAACTTCTTCTTCGATCTGCTTGACCATTTCGTTGACTGCTTTTTCATCCGTTACATCACAGACATAGCCGTGGGCTTCGATCCCTGCTTCACGATAGTTTGCTAATCCTTTATCCACTGATTCTTGATCCAAGTTGTTAAAAACGATCGTTGCTCCTGCTGCTGCTAATGAACGAGCGATCGTAAAACCGATCCCATAGACAGCTCCTGTCACTAAGGCTATCTTACCATCTAAACGAAATTGATCCATTGAAAAATCCATAATTGATAAACCCTCTTTCTTTTTATTTTAAGTCGTCCATTGCCACCATATCCATGTCGGTATAGGTGATATTTTCGCCACACATTGCCCAGATAAAGGAGTAGTTACTTGTTCCAACACCCGAATGGATCGACCAGCTTGGAGAAATAACGGCTTGTTCTCCACTAACGACTAAATGCTTCGTTTCATCTGGTTTGCCCATCATATGGAACACTTTTGTGTCTTCGTTGGCAAAATCAAAATACACATATGCTTCCATCCGACGTTCATGGGTATGACTTGGCATCGTATTCCAAGCACTGCCTGGTTCTAAGATCGTATACCCCATTTGTAATTGACAGCTTTCGCAAACGTTTGGGTGAATATATTGATAAATTTTCCGTTCATTTAATGTCAAGCCTTCGCCAGTCTCCATTGGTGTGACTTGATCGATACTGATTTTTACATTTGGGTATTTCTTATGTGCTGGCACGCAAGATAGATAGAATTTCGCTGGATTTGCTGGATCATCTGAGTGGAACAAAACTTGTTTGGTTTCCTTGCCGATATAGTAACCGTCTTGTTTTTTCATTGGTTCTTTTTGGCCATCGATCGTGATCGCACCAGGTCCTCCAATATTGATGACGCCTAATTCGCGACGTTCTAAGAAGTATTCCACCCCTAATTCGCTGCTTAATTGCACTTCTAACGCTTCTTCTGTCGGTGTCACTCCGCCAAAGATCATCCGATCATTGTGGGTATAGGTCAGCATGATTTGTCCTGGTGTGAAAATTTTCTCTACCAAAAATTCTCTGCGTAATTCCTCGGTACTATAGTGACGAATATCAAGTGGACTATGGGTATAGCGTGTTTCCATGTGTTGCATGTTTTATTCCTCCTATCGGATAATTTTTCCTGAACCTGTTGCAATAAATTCTTGTATCTCATTGGCGCTAAACTGATTACAGTCGCCATGGATCGTATGTTTCAAAGCAGATGCGGCAGTTGCAAAATCAATGATTTCTTGGTCTTGTTTCTTCGTGACAAGACCATGTAGGATACCAGCTGAAAAGGCATCGCCACCTCCGACGCGATCAACGATTGGATTGATCTCATGGGTAGCAGAAACGACATAATTGCCGTTATGCCATAGGCTTCCTGTCAATTGATTGTGACTTGCTGAGAGCACCTGACGACTAGTTGAATAAAAGAGCTGGATATTTGGGTATTTCCGATGCATTTCTTGATAATAGTAGTCATCTTCGACTTCCTCTGTTGGAGCTGATACATCCATAAAGACTTGGGCATCTAACTGTCCTGCCGAGCAATAATCGACATAGGGGAGCACTTCTTGCAAAAAGACGCGTGCTTCAGCGGTCGTCCACAGCTTTCCACGATAATTGATATCGAAACTGATTTTACAACCAGCTGCTTTCGCTTCTTTGATCAACGTCAGCAAAAGTGTCTTCCAAGTCGTTGAAAGAGCGGGCGTGATCCCTGAAAGGTGAACAATATCAACCCCATCAAAAAGGTCAGATTGCCACTCATTTTCTTTCATTTGAGCAAAGCTAGAGCCTGCGCGATCATAAACCACTCGCGCTGCTCGTTCCCCGATACCGGTTTCAATATAGTAAGTACCTAGTCGGGAACCGCCACGAAGCACGTGGCGACAATCGACGCCATAGCTTCGTAAATGATGAAAAACGGCATCTCCTAAAGCATTCTCAGGCACTTTACTAGCAAAAGAAACGCGATGACCAAAATTCGCTAAGGAGATCGCAACATTGGCTTCTCCACCGCCATAATGGGCAGCAAACATCGAACTATGGGCGATTCGTTCGCCTAACGTTGTCGATAGACGCAACATGATTTCTCCTAGTGTCAGAATGTTTGCCATCTTACTTTCCTCGAATCTCTTTTAATTTTGCCGCATATTGTTTCGCTACTTCTGTTACTTTGTCAAAATCCCCACTTGCTGCTGGCGCTAACAAATTCCCCCCTACACCAACGGCTACAACACCCGCTGCAAACCATTCTTGCATGTTGTCTAAGCTGACACCACCGGTCGGCATAATGTTTAATTGTGGCAATGGCGCTTTGAAGGCCGAGATGATACTTGGTCCATACGCACTACCCGGGAATAGTTTAATGATATCTGCGCCTGCTTTTAAGGCGTCCTTCATTTCTGAAATGGTCATGCAACCAGGCAGATACGGGATTTGATATAAATTACATAATTCAGCCGTTTCTTGATCAAAGGTTGGGCTGACGACATATTCTGCTCCTGCCATGATCGCTAAGCGGGCGGTCACTGCATCAAGAACGGTCCCCGCACCAACAACTACCTCTGGATTCTCTTTGAAGATTGCTACTAATTCAGCGATTACATCCGCCGCTTGAGGCACTGTAAAAGTCAACTCAATGCCGGTGATCCCCCCTGCAACGATCGCTTTACTTGCTTGTAGTGCTTCTTCTTTTGAAGCGCCACGTACAACAGCGATCACACCGCTTTCCTTTAGTTTCATTAAATTCGCTACTTTTTTCATTAAGACCCTCCACTTATTTCCTATTTGGAAAATGGTATTTATTATAAAGAAACTTACACGTTCATTATACCGTTCTCGTTTTTATTTGCAAGGGCTTTCCATTAAAAAGTTTACAACGCTTGCTCAATTTGTTGTTTTGTCGCAATAATCGCATCGATCAATGTCGTTTTGTATTTTGGGGTCAAGCGGTATTTCGGTAGGCTGATAGAAAACGCCCCAACGATCTCCTGATCTTTTGTCAGTGAGGCGCCGATGCAATAGATTTCTTGTTCCATTTCTTCATCATCAAAGGCTACTTGGTTCGCTTTTGCCTGTTCCAATTCTTTCTTCAACTTCAACTGATTTGTAATGGTATTTTCGGTATAAGCGGTTAAAGGCGTTGCTGCCAAGTACTCCTCTACTTGAGGGGCATCAAACTCCGCTAAAACGGCTTTCCCCATGGCAGAGCTATACAACGGTCTTGTGATTCCTACTTTTGAAGACATGCGGATCGTTTGATTCTGAGGCTCCAATTTATTGACATAAAGAATCTCATTGGCGGTCAAGACCCCTAAGTGGATCGTTTCATCCGCCGTTTTCTGCAATGCTTCCAAGTATGGCAAGCTGATTTCCACTAAATCAAGCTCTTGAATGTTTTGATTCGCATACTTGATCAGCTTAGACCCTAAGCGATAATTCTTCTCTTTGTCGCGTTTGACATAGCCGATCATTTGTAGCGTTTCCAATATTTTCAAAGCTGTGGATGGGGTCAGTTTCGTTGCTTCTGAAATTTCTTGCAATGGTTTACTTGGCGCTTCTGCGAGGTAATCTAAAATGGTTGCTGCTTTTAGTAGTACGGTTCCATATGGTTTTTGTGTCATCATTTCTCCACCTTTATTTTCTATATAAGAAATTATAATATCTTTTTAGGAAATGCACAATCTTTTTCCTCTATAAAAGCATGACGCGATTCCTATTTTACTTTCTGTCGTTATTCATTGTATGATGAAGGCAAGACAAAGGAGTGCCGAACAATGGACTTAAATGTATTGATCAAAGGAAAAAAATTGACTGACAATGAGCTGCAAATTCTTGATTATTTGCTTGCAAATACCGCTGCGATCGATGGACTGCCCTTAAGAGAAATCGCTAAAACGATCTACACTTCCCCAGCAACCATCGTGCGGCTTGCGCAAAAACTAGGTTTTTCTGGCTATCTAGAGCTGCTTTACTTCTTAAAGAATCGCTTGAAAAATCAGACGATCACTGAAGCCGCCATCGATTACCAAATTGACGCTGCCAGTATTGCAGATACGATCGAAGCGATCAAAGAAATCTATGGACAAAACAAGAACAAGTTTATTACGATTTATGCCACAGGTTTTTCGGGGATCGTGGCAGAATACCTCCACAAAAAAATGCTTGTCAACGGCATCAAAACCTTATTAGTCAGTGCTTCTGACTCAGGTGGGATCATTAGTAACAACATTGAGAACATCAGTATGTTGATCACCATTTCTAAATCTGGCGAAACACAAAAAGTGCTGGAAAAGATGGCATTAGCCAATGAACATCACATACCAACTGTTTTGTTTTGTGGTAACGGTGAGCATCGCGCCAATCAACTAGCGACCTTTTCCTTTGAAGTGACAGATGAACGTCCCTACGACACCCAAAACATCCAGTACACCAGTTTCTTTGGCAAACTGCTCTTATTGATGGAATATATCGTTGACGCTTTCACGTGTGTTGAAAAAGAAAACCAGCAACCCTAGTGGATTGCTGGTTTTTGCTTATGCATGAAAATACGTTTTTGCCAGTTCTTGATAAAGCGCGTGGTTCTGCAGATCAGGAACAAATTTTTCATCTGGCTGATCTTGCCGCACAACAGAGCTTTTGTACAAATCATACAAGCCGAATATCGGTTCATTTTCATCGGAAAGATAACAGGTTAGCCCCAACACATCCGCGGTCATTTGACCTAATAGTTTTGTTTGAAAGAAACCACCACTTACAGTGACTGCCCCTTCCAACTGCGCCATTTGCTTTAATAAATCGATGTTCATCAGCATGCCTTCGAGGACTGCCCGTAACATATCTGAGCGATTGTGTTTCAGGGTCAAGCCAGAAAAGCCACCTGTGATTTCATTCGTCCAAAAGGGTGCCCGCTCGCCATTTAAATAGGGGAAAAAACGTAAACCGTTGCTGCCGATCGGTGATTCCTCCATGACTTGCGGCAGATAATGATAAAACCCATCAGGATCTTCTGATAAGGTCTCTTTTGCCCAAGCAAGCACACAACCGCCATTATTCGAAGGTGCCCCTACGACATAGAGGTCTTCTTGCAGATAGTAGCAAAAATTTTGTTTTTGGCGATCAAAGACCGTGGTCTCACTTACTTTACGAACCGCCGCACTGGTTCCGATCGTCAAGCTGTTGCGGATCCCTGTAGAAATATAGCCAGCATATGCTGCCAAACACCCATCGCTAGCCCCACACATCACTTCTACCTCAGGCTTCAAGCCACACCGCTGCGCCATCTCCTTGGTAATCAAAAAACGATCAGTCGGTGCACATAAAGGCGCTAATTGGGCTTTTGAAAGGGATAAATAGTTGAGAATCTTTTGACTCCATTGCTTTTCTTTCAAAGAAAAAAGACCGGTCGCTGATGCGGTACTATAATCGATCCGTGCTTGTCCAGTAAACAACGCCATTGCTAGTTCTTTTAAGCCTAACCATTTCGTCTCTTTGGAATATGAACCACTTGTTTGAAAATAAGCCAGTTTCGCAAAGGGAGACATCGCATGGATCGGTGTCCCTGTCTCTTCATAAAACGTTGCTGCCAGATCCGTTTGACGAAAGGCCGTCATCGTTTGATTCGCTTGATTGTCTGACCAAATGTAAATCTCTTCTGCTGTCTCACCAGCCACTGGCATCAAACTGTGCATGGCGGTACTGAACCCGATCACTGTGATTGCCGCTTTTAATTGAGCGGGAATCGTTGTGACACCACTGATTAATTGGCTACTGATCTGGGTCGCTGATTGGGTCTGTTTTAACCCGTGGCTATGGGTTTTGATTGGTAATGACTGTGAGTAAATGATTTTCCGATCTTCAATGACCCCAAATTTTATGGCTGTTGTGCCGATATCAATCCCTAAAAACATCGCATTGCTCCCTCTCATCTGATTCAATTAGCTTTATTCTACCATAGTTAGTGGCATATTCTAGCATACCTGTCTGATCGTTTTGTTGAGAAGACGTTTAGTGATGATTTTCTTCAGAGAAGTATTCTTCCACAGCAAAAATCAAAAAAAAGAAAGATTCTTGGAGAATCTTCCTCTTTCGTTATCCAACTAGCGAATGTTTCGCAAATGTGAAACAAATCAAGACAATCCTGGCCAGTAATCACCATTTTCCGAGACCAAATCATCGAGTAACTCTTTGGCTACTTTTGCGCTAGGAATCGTTTTGGAAAGGCTTAACGCTTGCCACATTTTTTGATAGCTCTTTTCCACATATGCTTCGACCACTAATTTTTCCACAGTCACCTGTTGGAACATGAGCGCTTGTTGGAAGGCAGGAATTTTTCCTTGAGCGAGGGCTTCTGGTCCATCAGAACCGACGATACATGGCACTTCCACCATGGCATCATCCGGGAAGTTCGCAATCGCGCCGTTGTTTTCCACAATCATGACCATTCGCTCATGAGTATTAAAAGCGATGGCGCGTGCCAAATCAACGATAAAGGTTGCATGGGCATCAATCTCAAAAGCGATCCCTTCAGCAGATCCTTGTGCAGTGATCTTTTTGGCATGATCGAACACTCGTCTTTCCCGTCCTTCCATCACTTCATTGGAACGCGTATACTCTGGGTGTTCTTTCATGTGTTCGTAGACGTAATCTGGGTATAAATAATACTTCAAGTACGTATTTGGCAGATATTCTGGTGTGAGAGCCAAGAGGTCTTTGGCTTTTTTGTGGGTGTCTTGCCAACTTGGGTCTGTATGTTGGGTATCCACTTCGATCTGCGTCAAATAGCCATGTTCTGCAACATAGTCACGTATGGTTTGAATGTACTCCGTGCCTTCTTTGTCTTTGACACTAGTCCACCAGCCAAAATGATTCAAGCCAAAGTAGCGAACTTCTAACTCCTCTGGCTGTTTGCCAATGATTTGCGACATGCGACGCAACGTGCCCACGGGCATGTCACAGATATTCAGAACTTTTGATTTAGGACGCAAGACTCGACATGCTTCAGCTACGATTGCAGCCGGATTGGAATAATTCAGCATCCAACAATCGGGGGAATACTTTTCCATGTAATCAATGATCTCCAGCATACCAGTGATGCTGCGCATCCCATAAGCGATCCCTCCTGGACCACAGGTTTCTTGACCAAAGACGCCATGACGCAAGGGAACTTTTTCATCTTTTTCCCGCATATCATACTTTCCTACTCGGATATGCGCCATACAGAAATCGACATCGCTGAAGGCTTCCTCAGGATCCGTCGTAAATGAAAATTCGATTTGCGGTGCTTGTTCTTTTAATAAGATCGCTAGGGCTTCACCGAGGATCGCTTGGCGTGCTTCATCATTGTCGTATAGTTTCAGCTTTCTTAAAGGAAAGCGTTCTTGATTATCAAGCAGCATCATAACGATTCCCGGGGTAAAGGTACTGCCGCCCCCTGCGATCACTACTGAAAAATTTTTCATCATTCAATCTCTCCTTCTCTTCCAAGATAATTTTCTAATTCTTCCCGCACTTTCGGCACAGTCAACCCGTAAACGACATGGACATTTTCACCATTTTTGATCACGCCTTTGGCTTGTGTTTCGTCTTTTAGTAGCGCTTCATCCACGAGTTCAGGATCCTTTAGTTTTAAACGTAAGCGGGTATAGCAGTTGTCGATGGTTTTGATATTGTCATCGCCACCTAGCGCTTTAGTGATGATTGCTGAGATACTTGTTTCACCAGTCGGACTAGTGGCGGCTTGGTCACTCGCCATGACCCCGACACCTGCTCCAGCAAGTTGTTTTTCTTTGTACTCTTTCTTCGAATACAGTTTGGTCTCTGTCCCATCTTCTTCACGCCCGACCGTTTTCAAATTCAGTTTCGTGATCAAAAAGCGGAACAAGAAGTAATAAAGAAAGAAGAAGACGACTCCGACGATCAAGTACACTGGCCAGCGAGTTTTCTCGATCCCTAAGGGCAAGTTGTACAAAAGAAAGTCGATGAAGCCATTCGGTCCGATGGCGCGAGAACCAAAGAGATTTAACGCCACCATGCTCAAGCCGCTAAGTGCAGAATGAATGACGAACAAAACAGGTGCCACGAACATAAAAGAAAATTCGATTGGTTCAGTCACACCTGCAATAAAGGAAGTGACGACAGCTGGAATCAAAATGGCTTTGACTTTGACTTTATTTTCTGGTTTTGCCGTTTGATACATCGCCAAACAGGCACCGATCAGTCCAAACATTTTTGAGATCCCACGAGCGTCCCAAATGACACTTTGCGATAATACGCGGACTGCTGGGTCAGCAATTTCCGCAAAATAAATGTTTCGTGCCCCTTCAAAGACTTGACCGCCAACTTCTGCGACACCGCCTAATGAGGTATACAAAAACGGCGTGTAGATCAAGTGATGCAAGCCAGTTGGAATCAATAAGCGTTCCAACATACCGTACAAGAAGATGCCAAAGTTGCCCGTTTGTTGAATGATGCCGCCTAAACCGTCGATGCCAGTTTGTATTACTGGCCATATAAACGTGAAAACGATGGCTAATAACACGACGACCGGAATCAAGACAATAAAGACGAAGCGCGCGCCGCCATAAACTTGAAAGGCGTTGTTAAAGGTCGTATCGATAAAACGATTATGGATCAATGCTACGACGATCCCTAAAATGATACCCAGAAAGATCCCCATATCCAACACTTGGATTCCTAAAACGATCGCTTGTCCTGAACCTTGAAGGGCATCGGCTGGAACCAACATCCCCCGAAGTTCCATGAATTTATTCATGGCATTCAAGAAGACGAAATAACCTAACAACGCGGTAAATCCCGCTTCAGCTTTTTTCTTATTAGCTAACCCTAGAGCAATCCCGACACAAAAAATAATGCCCAAATTGGTTAAAATCGGTAATAAGGAAGCGGACAAGATACTACCAAAACCGGTGGTTATCGGATTATCCAAAAAGGGAAACTGCTCAAGCAAGCGGACATTTGTAAACACATTCCCAACGGCAATCAATATCCCTGCGATCGGCAAAATCAAGACGGGCACAAACATTGCCTTGGAGAATTTCTGCATCGCATCCATCACTTTTTCTTTCATTGAGGAAACTCCTTTGTAATTGATTTGTAGGTTCATTATAGGAAACATTTGTTACTAATAGAATAGCAAACGTTTTCAATTCAATGCGTTTCAAAGATTGGAATGTGTTTCATCCTGTTTACTTCCTTGCTAGTGGCGATTACAAGCAACAAAAAAAGAGTGAATCAAGATTGATCCACTCTGTTTAGATGCAACACTTTTTGATAGAAATACAAGGGCCCAGACAGACAAAACAGATAGAAGATACCTGGTGCTGATTGCCATGTGAAGAAATAGCCGATCGCTGCTAGGACTAAGATTCCGATCCCTTTATGGTAGTGCATCATCGTAAAGAAAAAACTACTACGAAAAAGGTCAAACAGGTTTTGCCGATCTTGCATTTTTGATTGCATCACATACAGGTTAATGTTGTAGGACAACAAAAAAGTAAGAAAAATGATGGTCAAAAAAGAGAAAAACAATGAATTCGTCAAAGTAGCAGAACGCCACAAGCTGAGTCCGCATAAAAATGAGAAGAGATTGAAGACCCCTAGTGGCAGAGTCTTCAATAACGCGCTTTTGCTATTTTTCAAAAAGGGTTTTAGCAGTTTTGCTTCAGGATGTTCGTAAGCATCGACCACTGCTCGCAAAGCGGCTGGAAACGTGATGATCGGAAACGATACCACTAAAAACAAGAGATTCAATACCAGCATACGAAAAACGATTTCGCAAAGACGATAAAAACGACTCTCTAAAGCAAACATCACACTCACACACCTTTAGTTTAATTTTTCAATATTTTCAGCGATTTTCTCATTTCGATAATCAACGATTGCTGACCAACCATTATTTTCTCGTTCTTGTAAGTAATCTTCCCAAATCTGACGTCCCGTTTCTTCCGAGTCTGCCTGAATAAAGTTGACCAACGCTTGCACTCTTGCTGTGTTGATGGAAGTGAGGTTTCTTGCTTCAGAACCGGTGCGAGGATCAATGTCTTCGATCTCAAAACGCGGCGCCAATTTGTCTTGCGACCATTCCACCATCTGCCGAATCGATGTTGCTGGTTTTTGTCCCATTTGAATGGCGTAATTGTCATTGCCAACAAACCAATAAGAACCTAAACCAATTTCCTTATCAAAGCGAGCAATATCAGAATTTCGTAACGCTTCTGTTTCTTCTGAGTACTCAACCACGCCATCCACAAGATTGTATGTTTCCCCTTCGATACCAAAGGTAGTGACCATCGTGCCATACTCACTTGCTAAATAGGTCAAAAGTTCCATGGCTTTTTGGGGTTCTTTTGTCGACGTCGTGATGAAGGTTTGTGTCCATCCACCAATATTTCCGCCAGTAAAAGTGGAATCATCGCCATTCGAATTTTTCGGACCATCGACGGCAATATAGGTTTGCTCAGGATTACGGGCATTATTATCGGACATAAACTCATTGAGTCCCTTCGTATTCGTATGCAGGTAAGCAAAATAACGCCCTTGTCCTAGTTTTTCCTTCATCGTGTTGTCATTGTCTGAAAACTGGTCATTGTTGATGTATCCCTCATTGTACGCTTTTCTAAATGTCTCGATCCAAGTGATGTATTCCTCATCAGCGTCACGATCATTGAATTGACCGTCTACACTTGGTGCGATACTGAGAAAGTCTTGCAAAGTACCACCATAGGCGCCATCCCCACCATTGGAAATATCTAGTGCAGTCGAAGCAAATGGGACTAGAGCTGCACCATCATCTGCTGTCGGAAATGCTTCTTTTGCCCGTTTTAACGCATCTAAAAATCCTTCTGGCGTCGACATATCGGGTTCACCTAACGCTTCGTAAATATCTTTGCGGACAATGAAAACTTGGTCTCCCACTACATTGCCGTCCTCATAATCTTGTGCAGTCGTGGAAAAGCTCGGGTATCCATAAATGTTGCCATCTTCTAAAGTAAACCATTGAACAGATTCCGGTTTCGCTGCATGTTCTAAGAAGTAAGGGTCATATTTTTCTGCCAAAAGATTCAATGGCAAGGCAAATTTTGTCGCTTCATTTGCAGCAAACAGGTTTTTATCGAAGGTCATGATATCTGGAAGATCGCCACCAGCTAGCATCGTATTAAGGTTCTCGTCATTTCCTGAAATAAATTCGACATTGATATTCATGTCTTCTTTGATTTTTCGCGTCACAGTGTCTTTGCCCCACCCCGGCTGAGCATACCAATCAAAATTGACATACCATTTTAAGGTAGCTTCATGGTCGGTGTCTTTTTGCCAGCTTGGTATATCTTTGTCTGCTTCAAAGCGAGCTTCTGGCAGATCTTCTACCTCAGCAGCTCCTTTTGACTCGCTGCTGGAATTACCACAGGCACCTAATACCATGACTGATGTACATACGAGACCGATCCCTAAAAATAATTTGCTTGCTTTCATTTTTTTCTCTCCTTTTGTCTATTCTTTTACTGATCCAAGAGTCATCCCTTGAATAAAGTACTTTTGTAAAAATGGGTAGATCACGACGACAGGAACCGTCGTTACCACCATGGTTGCTAATTGCAATGACTGTGAAGTTGTATTTCTGACAACATTGGTTCCGGTCGCCACTGCGGGCGATAGATTTTCCGAAACGATCCGAAATAGTAGCATTTGTAAAGGATATAAACTACGATCATCCACATAGATATTGGCGGTCATGTAGTCGTTCCACTGAAAGACGCCGTGGAATAATGCAATGGTTGCCAAAACTGGAAGGGACAATGGCAAAATGATTTTCACGAAAATAATAAAAGGATTGGCGCCATCCATCATGGCAGATTCTTCCAGCGAAAATGGAATGCTCCGGAAAAAATTCATCAAAATCACCATATCGTAAAAAGAAAATAAGACAGGAATGATGTAAACCCAAAAATTATTTAACAATCCTAATTCTTTGAATAAGAGAAAGGTTGGGATCATTCCTCCGGAAACGAACATCGTTAAAATCCCCATGTTCATGTAGATTTTCCGTCCCATTAAGTTTCTGCGACTCATCCCATAGGCGACCATCGCCGTTAATGCCGTATGCAAAACAACGCCAATCACTGTTTTTGCAACTGAGATAACAAAAGCTTTATAGATCGCAGAATCTTCAAAAACGGTGTAGTAACTTTCTAGTGAAAATTCCCGTGGCCAGAAATAGATCCCCCCTCTTGCGGCATCGGTTGCATCATTGAACGACAAAGCGACGATATTCCATAATGGCAACGCAATGATGGCTAAAAAGAATACCATGAAAATCACATTGGCGGTATTGAAGATCTTCTCATCTTTTGAAAATGTTTGTTTCATACTTTTCCTCCTCTAAAAGACTGATTCATCACTGATTTTTTTGGTCAAAAGATGACTTCCTACTACGAGGATCAAAGAAACAACCGACACAAACAGGCCAACGGCGGTCGCATAGGAGAAGTCTCCTTGTTGGATCCCCATTTTATAGACAAATGAATTAATGACTTCACTGGACTGATAATTGACAGGGTTTTGTAAGACGAGTGTCTGATCGAGGTTTGAACCCAATAACCCACCCACTGACAAAACAAATGTCAAGGCGATAATATGACGGATCGAAGGAATCGTGATCCGCGTGATCTGCTGGAACTTCGTGGCGCCATCCATTCTAGCTGCTTCATAAAGAGCTGGATTGATCCCCGTCATAGCAGCGATGTATAAAATCGTATTCCAGCCAACTTCTTTCCAAATATCGGAAATGACTGCAATCGCCCAATATTTTTCGGGATCGGTCAAGAAGCGGATCGGTTCATCGATCAACCCAAAACCTAACAGTAAATTATTGACCAGACCGGTATCAGACAACCACGTAATAAACATGCCACCTAAGATGACCCAAGAAAGAAAGTGCGGCAAATAAGACACCGTTTGAACGACCTTCTTCAAGCGCACATGAACGATTTCATTGATCAATACCGCTAAACCAATCGCCGCTGGAAAGCCAATCAGTAGTTTAAAAAAGCTGATGCCCAATGTATTACTCATCACCGTCCAAAACATTGAATCACTAAAAAATTCTTGAAAATATTGAGTACCGACCCACTCCGCATTTGCGATCGAATCAAGAACTGAGTAATCTTTAAACGCGATAACGATCCCATACAATGGGATAAAATTAAAAATAATCATCAAGATAATACCTGGCCAAACCATCGCTTGATAAAAGCTTTGGCTTTTTAGTTTTTGCAAAAATGACCTTTTCTGTGGGGTTGCTTTTAGCATGACACCTTTTGATTCCATTTTTCCACCCTTTCTAAAACGCTTACTTTTTCACCCAAAGGAAATACATGCTTTCCTTTATTAGTTCATCAATTGATAGACCGCACCAATCATACCAGCATCATTTTTTAATTTTGCTCGTTGAATCGGTGCAATCGTGCGACCTTCTAAATAACCAATACTTTCATGGCGAGCTTTTAGCTGGCTCATGGTCTCTTCAAGCCTTGTCATGAAACCATCATTTTCACTGACCCCACCACCAACCAAAATCAGCTCGGGATCAAATGTACTGATCAAATTCAGTAAGCCCACTGATAAATCTTGGAAAAATTGAGCAATCACTTGGTTCGCTACTACTTCTCCTTGTTCTCCTCTCTGGAAGATCTCGACTGCATCTTGAGGCAGATCACTTCGCCCTTGTTGCTGAAGTGCCAGTTGATACTGATGGCAAAGACCACCCACGATGGCTGCTCGTTGATTCAAGGAAACTGACTCTAGATTTCCCTGTTCAGGCAATGTGTCGATCAGCATCCACCCAAATTCACCTGCCATGCCATGACTGCCTCGATAGAGCTGATTGTTGACGATGATCCCGCCACCAATACCAGTTCCCACAACAAGACAAAGATAGTTCTCACAAGCCTGTGCATGCCCAAGCCATTTTTCAGCAATCGCTGCAGCATTGGCATCATTTTCAACAAGGACTGGCAGCTTGACACGTTTCTCTAATTCCAACTTTAGGTTGATTCCATAAAGCGGTTTGATTGATCCTGCCGTGATCATCGTGCCATCTTTTTGGATGATGCCCGGTGCGCTAATACCGACACCTTCGATCACTGCATCTTGCTGCAGCGATTCGATCAATGCTGTGATGGATTGCAAAAATTTTTCTTTTTCATGAATGGTTGGCATCTGTCCTTTCTTCACAATTTCACCCGTTCTCAAAATCACACCATATTTGATAGCCGTTCCTCCAACATCAATTCCAATAAACATTGCTTCACCCTCATTATTCATTTACTTGTTTTGTCGATTGCTTAATACTCAATTCTCCTGGTAAAACGTAGGAGACACCACATGCATTTTCCTCAATCATTTCGATCAAGTGGTTTACTGCCGTGACCCCTTGCAATTGGATTGGATTTTTCACAGTCGTCAACCGAGGCATGAAATAGTCCAAGAGATCGATGCCATCAAAGCCAATTACGCTGAAATCATCCGGCACCCGCCACTTGGTCTCATGGATCGCCTTGACCGTTCCTATCGCACTAAGATCATTTCCCGCCAGAAACGCTGTGGGTAAATCTTTCTGCTCTAGCAAAAACTGTTGCACGCGGACTCTCGTTCGTTCTTCTTCAAAGAACCCCTGCAATTGATAGTCCGACCGTTTAGAAACCCCTGCCTCGTTTAATGCTTCTAAATACCCTCTTAAACGCTCATCACTATCATAAACACCAGTAATACCACTGATAAAGGCAATTTTTTTGTGGCCAAGTGACAAAAGATACTCGGTGGCTGCTTTCCCTTTTTCGAAAGAATCAAAGACTACACTGCCGAAGTTCTTCTCTTGAATGTTTCGATCGATAAAGACGGCTTTGATTTGTTCTCGTTCCATCGCAGCCAAATCCTGCTTCGTTAAAAAATCTTCAAATCCAATAATGCCATCAACAACACCACCTAAAATACTATTGAGGACAACGCGCTTATCTGCAGATAAAAACACGTTGACTGCATACCCATGTTTTTCTGCCTCTCTGGCAATGGCTTCAACTAGTACGCTAAAGTAGGGGCCCTTAATGCTGGTGGTGTAAAAACCAAGCATCTTGGTTTTCGTGTTTTTTAATTGTTTGCCCATCAAATTTGGGACATAATGCAACCGCTGCGCGGCAGCCATCACACGTTCTTTCGTTGCGGGCCGAACAACATCGACACCGTTTAATGCTTTAGACACGGTCGCAATCGACACGTTTGCCTCCTTTGCCACTTCCCGAATCGTGATTCGATTTGTCAAATGATTCTCCCCTCCTGAAGGATTCTTCCCAAAAATAAAAACGTTTTTATTTTTCTGAAAAAATCAACGACCACTCTAAGGTTGGCCATCCGATAAACCAACTATATATAAAAACGTTTTCACCCACAATGGTTCTAGGACTAGTTGGCGCATGTACCAGCACCTTGAAACCTGTGCCACTTTGGTACAAGTTGTACCCGAAAAAAAAAGCCTCGAAAGGCTTTTAAATCGTGAGCGTACCAATCAACTTCGCTGAGGCAGCAGCAAAGCCAAGGTATAAGGAAATCGTACCAGGATCACTTTCTGTCGAGAAATCGGAATGAACATAAGCAAAATCCTCTGGTGTAACATAGAATGAATGCTGCCTTTCTTCGGCTGCAGCAAGATGGATTTTTTGCCATTGTTTCAATTCCCTCATCGGTCGTGCTACTTCCGTAACATCGTCTCTGCTATAGAGTTGCAATGTCGTTGTATGCGGCACATCGCCCTCATTTTTCAGTGTGCAACTGATCTCAAATGGCGCACCCTTTTCCTGAGGAATAATGATTTGGGTGTGGGTAATCGTGCATTTACTATAGCCTATCCCCGAGCCAAAAGAAAACAACGGCTCATTTTTTTCATCCATATAGCGCGAAATATATTTTTGATCACTATTCTCTTCTGTCAGTGGCCGACCTGTAGAGAGTTGAGCATAAGTCAACGGCAACTGTCCTTCTGCCCTTGGAAAACTCATAGCTAAACGTCCTTGCGGTTCAGATTCGCCCATCAACAAATCTGCCAATGCATTACCGCCTTCTGATCCAGGGAACCAGGCAATCATGATTGCTTGACAAAGAGGCTCGATGGCGGTCAAAACCAGTGGTCTGCCACAGAAAAGAATCGTTGCGATCCTAGGATTGACCTGACTTACTGCTTCAATCAATGTTTCTTGCTTTCTTGATAAAGAAAGTTTGGTCAGACTTGCCGCTTCTCCCGCTTCCTCGCTGGTTTCCCCCAGAGCCAATAAAACGACCTCAGCTCCTTTAGCGACTTTACACGCCTCATCAAGAAAGGCGCTCGTCAACATTTCCCCATCAGGGTACGGTAAGACAGTTAAGTCAATTTCTTTTTGAGAAAGACCTTCCGCTAAGGAGACCGCAGCCTCTGGTTTGCCGATCCACGACCAAGCCCCCAAAAGATCCTTTGAATCTGCTTTGGGACCGATCAGCGCGACCTTTTGTTTTTTCTGCAAAGGCAACAGTGCCTGGTTTTTCAGAAGAACCGTTGTTTGCTTTGCTGCTTCTCGTGAAAGAAGACGGGTTTCCTTTAGGAGTCTAGGCGTTAAGTTTTCCGGTGCTAACCCTCTATAAGGGTCTTCAAAAAGGCCTAGCTTGTTCTTTAAATGTAGCACATGAAAAACCGCCTTATTCAACTGCTCTTTCATAGCAGGATCTGCCTGAATGATTTGCTCTAGTGCGTTCAAATAGCAATCACTCATCATATCCATTTCGACACCTGCAGTAAAAGCTTTCTGTGCGGCTTCCTTTCGATCAGCAGCTACACGATGCGCCATCAATTCCGCCACCGCTGCCCAATCTGAGATGATCAAGCCATCAAACCCAAGCTTTTCTCGCAATACTTCCTGCAACAATGGTTGATTGGCTGTGGCCGGCACACCATGGATCGTATTAAAAGAAGTCATGACCAATTCTGCACCAGCTTCAATCGCCGCCTGAAACGCGGGCAGATAATTTTGGTAGAGCTCCAGATCAGACAAATCGACAGTATGGTAATCCCGGCCGCCTTCTGCAGCGCCATAGCCGATAAAGTGTTTGACACAAGCAGCAATTCGCTGTTTATTTTCTGCAAGGGAAGCAGTTCCTTGATACCCTCGTACATAAGCAGCCGTCAACACCGCAGATAAGGTCGGATCTTCCCCATTACTTTCCAAGACCCTTCCCCAGCGCGCGTCTTTAACATGATCCGCCATCGGTGAAAACGTGACATGGACACCAGCTTCTGCCGCTTCTTTTGCTGAAGCTTTAGCAACCTCTTCCACTAACTGCGCATCAAAGGAAGATGCTAAGGCCAGTGGAATTGGGAAAATCGTTTCATACCCATGGATAACATCTGCCATAAAAACAAGAGGAATCTTTAAGCGACTTTTCTCAAGATAAGACGTTTGGATGGCATACACTTGTTCCGCAGTATGAGTGCCCAACACAGAACCAATCGAAAATAATTGGTCTTCACTCATGTGCCATTGTTGCATCGGACCGGTGATTTCTCCTCCTTGCGCAAAAAAATCTGGCGTCAATTGGACCAACTGGCCCACTTTTTCAGCTACAGTCATTTGGTCAATCAGTTCTTTTAGTTTTACGGTTTCCACTATTATTCTCTCCAATCATTAGGCTCTCTTCTTTTGCTTATCGAACTTGCGGCATTTGCTCCTTCTTAGCAGAAGCAACATGTTGCCGATTCCTTTCATTCAGTATAATTAAAAACGTTTTCAAAAAAAGACGATCTTCATACTTTGGTGCAACTCATGGCAAAAAGGAAAAATCTTCATCATGGTACAAGGTGTACCATAAATAATGGATAACACCAAATCCCCTGATACATCCGACATTGTGTCTTCTCCGATGCTAACAAAAAGAAGCTGCAAATCGCTGCAGCTTCTTTTTGTTTATTGTTAAGGAACAAATGAAAGTTCCCAAAGAATGGTTGCTGAATATCTCGTGGCTTGAGGAGTCGCACTAATTGGCACCTCAAGTTTGACACTTTGATCCATTGTTTCTCGATCGCCAAAGCGCTGGACCCAAGTGCCTCTGCCTTGGTTGGCACCTGCTTGTGCGATTATCTCCGCATTTCCAACAGTCAGTGCTGCTTGCTGTTTGTGAGTAGGTGGCTCAGACACGTTTTCTCGAGTCGTTACTACATCGATATTGTCTAATAAAATTCTAGCACCAGTCAGTTGATGCCCTTCATCACTTTCAAAAGGCTCTCGTAAGGTTGCACGGAGGGTCCAACCGGAATTTTCCCGCCTCCGATCTGAAACCTGCACATAATTAGGGCGTAGATTATCATTTGGATCAGCCGGCTGAAGCAGTTTCTGCGGCAGGGCATCGTAGGTCGTCGTTTCTGACCGAATGCCAACTGTCCCAAACTGGAATTGGGAAACAAAATCCAAGCTGACAAACCCTTGTTCTGCATCAATCTCAGGCGGATTCTCAGGATTTACTTGCGTATCCGGATCAAGAGGGTCTACTGGTTGCGGAGTACTTTCCAAACCATAAACCAGCCAGTATTCTTGTTCATCTCGGGTGACTCTTGTTTCCAGCGGCTGACCGTCCCGCTCGTAAAGATATTGGTAATAAGGAATCTCCTCAGGAAGGATATCGACCGATTCATTTACGAATTCTCCTTGATAGGTTGGTTCCCTCAATGCTACCCCTTCTTCATCTATGTGATTGATCTTGATGTTCGATGGCACGCGATCAAATAAAAAAGTAACATTCTGATGGAAAGGCTGCGGCATAATAGCAAATGTACCTGGGTCAAAGTGTTCTGTGACATACTCAACCCCGTAATAGTCATACCCTAACTGATAGGGTTCATCGCTCTCTCGGTTCTT
Organism: Enterococcus sp. CR-Ec1; assembly: GCF_002850555.1. Classification (NCBI taxonomy): domain Bacteria; kingdom Bacillati; phylum Bacillota; class Bacilli; order Lactobacillales; family Enterococcaceae; genus Enterococcus; species Enterococcus sp. CR-Ec1. Next base: position 1,452,690 of record NZ_CP025223.1, on the reverse strand, counting down.
GGGGTCAAGGGTATGAAGGAAACGTAATGGTAGTTCTAATGTTTCAGTTGGTAGAATATCCTCCCCTGTCTCTCGATCCAGATAGTTTACATGGACGGTTCCAGTACCAATGTGATATTCCATCCAATCAAAAGTAAAGGTATGGCGATCACTCCTTGCACCTGTACTTCCAGTAATAAGAAAAGCCATCGCAGAAACATCCTCAGGTTGCCAATCACTAATATCTCTACGCCATGTCCGATTGTCATAATCGACTTGAAACCATCTCCCATTTTCATCCGGCTGATATTGAATAAGTACATCCAAATCATGTCCCAAGCGATTTCCAGCTCTTTGCGGTAATGCATCATTGCCGGTATAGGTCGCCATCGTTCGCGGACCTGTATGATAGATGAATCCAGCGAATGGCGCACCGCCAACAGACATTGGATCTCTAATCACCTCAAATCGATTCGTGAATTCTTCAAAAACACTAGGTGTAGTGTTATAATTATTGTCCAATTTAAACCCAAAGCCATCGATCAAACCGCCAATACCAAACGCATTTCCTGGATACCCGACTTCATCTGTAGCCGAATTGTGAAAGCCAAAAGCAATGCCATCGGCTCCGTCTAATCTCGTTCCGATATTTGCTTTGCCTTTTAGCGTAAATGGACGATCCAAACTGAGCCTTTCTTTTAAAGTAACATTACCAACGTGATCTGATAGATTGGGCGTTAACAGCACTTCTCCTGTTTGCTCGTTATAAGTAGCATCGATAGGGTGTCCTTGCAAATCAAAATGATCTAAGAAATCTGCTCGCTCAATTCGAATTTTAGCTGTAGTATCACTTCTATCATCTACTTCTGCCTCTCTTCCTACTTCATCCGCAGCCTCATCTGCTTGATCTACTTCCGCAGAGTCATTCTCTTCTTCCGTCGAATCAGTGTCTTCGGCATCCGTATGATCTAAGATCAGCAGGCGCTGCGTAGCAGTCTCGGCAACGATGATCTCATATTCTCCGATCGTATCCACAAGAATCGGTAAGACAAAAGTCGTTTGTGGGGTCTCGCTGTTCAGCTGCCACACACCTTCGTGGTCTGTTGCTACCACCGTTAGTTCATCGTTCAAAGCTTCCTGATCAATGATTATTTCCTGAGGCAACGCGATGTCCACCGTTTCGAGGGCAACTTCTGAGTAGAAAATAAAATCTATTACGTGCTCGACCTCTCCTTGGATCAGTTCCTCCGCAAAGGAGATTTCTCCACTCACTTCATCGTCGGCCTTCTCCTCGTGTTCTTCCTCTGGTGTCCACGAAAAAATCGTCTCGGCATTCATGATTGTTAATGTTGTAATCAGTGGGAGTAAGGCAAGTAGAACCAGCAACCACTTATTTTTTTTGCGAAAAAATGAGTTCATCGCATTCACTCCTAAATGTCATTTCTCTTATTTTCCCCATGGGATCTAGCCCCACTTAGGGAATGTTGATTTCCCTTTTTTGATAAGTTGTTTTACTACGTATATGTTAAGTGCGGTGATCAGCAAGAGACTTCCAAGAATCACCCAATCCAACCGTTGAATGAAGTTTGTCTGGGGCAGCTGCCCGCCGGGTTTACCCGTGTCTTGCGGTGGACGCGGAACAGGACCGGTTGGTGGAGATGGTTCTGGTTGATCCAAAGGCTCATAAATCCCGGTAAACCCCACTGTCCCCTCCGTTTCCGTTGAACGTCTCTCCTCGCCAAAACTCGTTCTTGTAAACCCGAAAGCGAACAATAAGACCAAACATACTTTCAAAGCCCTTCCTCTAATAGATGCACCGTTGATATCCATTCTCCCTCCTCCTTGTGAGTTGTTCATTTCGAAAACGATCGTTTTTGAGACGTGTTATTTTATTAAAGCCAATCTCTTTACAAAAGCCTAAATAGTACTGTTTATATGGAATTCATTCTATCTTGATCGTAGTCGTACTTGATATCTCAAAAACCATGGTTTTCAAACATGTCATACTAATTATATCGATGTTCTACTTAGAATAAAATTCACGATATTCCTCGATCGATGAATATCCTGCATGAAGTTAAAAAAAACATACGTTTCATTCATATGTTATTGTTGCAACTATTTTAGAAACTTGCCATCTCCCTTTTATACAACAAAAAGCTCAATGATCTTAGATTACGTTATTCCTTTAATCCTCGACACCTTGAATCGACGCTTCATGTCAGGCGTCCCTCTCATTTTCTATCAACAAGACTGAACCGTAATTAGCTTGCTAAAATGCAAAAAAACAAACAGGTCCAAAAGTCATCAAAAGAAAAGTCTCTTGATCCATTAAACCTGTTTGTTTTTTTCATTTATTAAAGGAAAAATGTAGCTTATTCCCCTGCGGATAAAGAAAACTGACGAACCGTCTCCGACAACGCTTCGACTAAGAAAAGGCAAGGAATTTGCGTCGTCAAATCTTCATACTTGTTGATGCGTTTCACATCAACTGAATAGTCTAAGACATAATCGGACATTCGCCCCAGTGTGCTGTTGGCGTCACTGGTGATTGCTACAGTGGTGAAGTCAGGATTATTACGAAAGCCATTGACCACTTCAATGATCTCGGTGGTCGTTCCGGTGATTGAAAGGACCACGATCATATTGTCTGACGTATGTTTCAGCTTCGCAAAGATTGGATAGGTATTATCCACCAAAGCATAACTGTTAAATCCGATTGTGGCAAAACGGCGGGCAGCATATTCACACATTGAACCTGACGCACCGATGCCATAAAAAATAATATTCTCACATTCCAGCATTCGTTCAGCGATTCGCCGGATTTTTCCTTCGATGTCTCGCGGGAAGCGTTCCGGATCCAAAACGGTCATACTGCTAAAAAAACTGACAGCATCTAACTCAGGTGCTTTGAACTGGGTACGAAATTCTGTAAAGCTCTCATACCCTAATTTACGGATAAAGCGCATAACAGAAGAAGCTGAGGTGTGGGATTCAAGCGCGATCTCACGAACCCGCATATAGGGAATCTTATCACTTTGGCTCGACATATAATGATAAATCGCACGATCGGTCTCTGATAACTCATTGAAATCGATTTTTCCAAAAAAAGACATAGTAAACGCTCCTATTTTCTCATTCTCCTATCAATGTACCACAAGCTAGCAAAAACATCACAACTGTTTGATAAGAAATAATTCCATCGGCTGTTCAAATCCAGGACTTGTCAAAAGTAACCCACCGGCATCTTGGTAACCAAGGTTGCGATAGAAATGCTGTGCTTGCTCGTCGACTTGCGTGGAAGTCAAACAAAGAGCATGGCCGGCTGCTTTTTGCTGTTGTTCCCAATAAGTAACCAACCGTTTCCCAAGTCCCTTGCCTTGATGCGCTTCTGCGATCACTAACATGGTACAAAAAGGAATCGTGTCCCAGAAAAAATTGTAGCGCAGTAACCCTACTGGCTGTTCGTCTGCAACTATCACATAAGCAGTTTTTTCCATTATCTTTTTGGCGAAGACTTCCTTTGGTAAGTGAGTATCCAAAGAAAACCAAAACGCTTGATCTGCAGCTATTGCCGGTCGAATCGTAATCACTGATTTTTCGTCCCTTCCTGCTGTTTTTTTGTCTTATCGTAGAGAAAATGGTCTATTTTAGTCACTTTCCGTCTTTTCGTATTCAGAAAGCAATGCTAAAAAGGCATCGCCATACTTATCCAATTTGTTTTGGCCAACCCCTTTGATCTGTAAAAAATCGATCGGCGTTTTTGGCTGAACTTCCGCCAATTCTCGCAGTGTTTTATCAGAAAAAACGACATACGGCGGCAAATTTTGTTCTTGTGCGAGATTCAATCGTAAGGTGCGCAGTTGATCGAACAGTTCATCATCAACCACTAACTGTTTGACTTTGGTTTGTTTTCTATAAACTTTTGCTTTTCCAAGCAACACATCAATCCCCGCATTGGTCACACTTAACAAAGGGTATTGCCCTTCTGACGGCAAAAGATACCCTGATGCTGTTAAATAATCGATCAGCTGATTGACTTCCTTTTGAGACCAATCTTTCATTAATCCATAAGTTGGTAACTTTTCAAAGCCCCACTGTTTGACTTTTTGGTCGCCAGAGCCCGTTAGCACTTTCCCCACCAAGGCTTTCCCGAAGCGTTCGCCCATTCGTTTCACACATGACAACACTTTTTGTGTATCCACTGTGATATCCACTTGTTCTCTTTCATCAAGGCAATTGCTGCAACGACCGCAATCGGAACCATCTTCTCCAAAATAACGCAAAATATAGCGCTGTAAGCACAGTTGGGTATGTCCGTATTGGCTCATCTCCCGCAATTTCAAGTATTCGTTTTGGCGATAAAGAATATCTGATTCGGATTGATCGATAAAGAATTGCTGAATCTGCATGTCTTGTGGAGCATAAAGTAAGATCGCATCACTGGGTTCGCCGTCTCGTCCGGCACGCCCGGCTTCCTGATAATAAGACTCCAAATTTCCAGGTATCTGGGCATGGATCACGAAACGGACATTGCTTTTGTTGATTCCCATCCCGAATGCATTGGTCGCTACCATCACTTGCAGGCGGTCATAAAGAAATTCTTCTTGGAAAAATGAGCGCTCTTCTTCTGAAAGTCCGCCATGGTAATACCCGACGGACACGCGTTCATGTTTCAACAGGTGATAGATCCGTTCCACTTCCTTGCGGGTACTGGCGTAAATGATACCTGATTGTCCTTGGTTCATTTTCAAATACGTTGTGATGTAGGTATCTTTTTGATCCTTGACGACTTGAAAAGCCAAATTTTCCCGAGCAAACCCGGTTTTGACTTGATTTTCTGCCGGAATTGAAAGTAAGTTTTCGATGTCTTCGGCAACTTTGGGTGTAGCTGTCGCGGTAAGGGCAACGATCGTTGGCTTCTGCTCCCAGTTTTCGATCGTTTCGGCGAGTCGCAGATAGCTCGGGCGAAAATCATGTCCCCATTGGGAAATACAGTGGGCTTCATCAACGGCCAATAAAGCGATCGGCATCTGCCGCAATGAGTAGCGGAAAGATTCTGAGTCTAAGCGTTCTGGCGAAACATAAAGCAGTTTGATTCGCCCTTGGCGTGCTTCTTGCAAGCGTTGATTGATCTGTGCTCCTGTCAAGGAAGAATTGATATACGCTGCTGGGATCCCCATATCAACGAGGCTATCTACTTGGTCTTTCATTAATGAAATCAAAGGGGAGATGACCAAGGTCACTCCATCCAGCAAGAGCGCTGGCAATTGATAACAAATGGATTTCCCTCCACCTGTGGGCATGATTCCCAAAACATTTTGTTGTGTTAAAATAGATTGAATAATCGTCTCTTGACCTTCACGAAACTGTGAATAGCCAAAATGTTCTTTTAAGACTGTTTGAATAGTTTGCATAATACCCTCTTTTCCATTTCCTTATTATACGCAATTAAGTACGCAAAGAAAACGGCATTAAGAGAACTTTCGCTTTTTATTCGCTTTTCAATGAAATCAAACAAAGGAGTCTTCTACTATGAAAAAAGTTATGATTATCGGCAGTGGGATCATCGGTTTGACCCTCGCCAATTATCTTGATAAAACCAAATTTGACGTGACTGTCATTGATTCCCTCATCGGTCAAGCAACATCTGCCAGCGCTGGCATCATTTCCCCTTGGTTATCCAAACGCCGCAATAAAAAATGGTACCAGTTAGCACAAGACGGAGCCGCTTTCTTCCCGAAATTGGTACGGGATTTTGCTTTAGATGAATCCATCTATGCCCCATGTGGCACTTTGGTAGTGCGACCAGAAAAGGCGCTTCAAGAACTGGCAGAATTAGCTGAAAATCGACGTAAGGCGGCACCAGGAATCGGCGAAATCGACTTACTGACGGGCTCACAAACCAAAGAGGTATTGCCATTACTAAAAGAAATGCCCTCTTTACGAATCACAGGCGGTGGCCGCTTAGATGGTCAGGCTTATCTTGCCCACTTAAAAGCAAACGCTCAGCAGCAGCAAGTGACTTTTATTGAAGAAAAAGCTGAGATCGTCAGAACCGACAACCATTGGCAAATCAAAACCAAGGATCACTTTCTTGAAACCGAGATTCTTTGCCTGACAGCTGGACCGGGATTACTAGACTTGTTATCACCTTTAGGGTATCAGGTTGATATCCGTCCGCAAAAAGGCCAGTTGCTCTCTTTTGCCACCAACCTGCCGACAAACAGTTGGCCGGTCGCCATGCTAGAAGGCGAAGGCGACTTGATTCCCTTCTCTAATGGTCAAATTTTATTAGGCGCTACTCATGAAAATGATGCTGGTTGGGATTTGACACCTACTGAAGCAGCCCAACAGCAATTGATGACAGGAATCGGTGCTTTTCTTGAAGACCCCGAAGCACTCTTTGCTGCCCCAATGACTATGCGAGTCGGCACACGCGCTTACACCTCTGATTTTGCGCCTTTCTTTGGGGAAGTGCCTGATGAAACGAATTTGTTCGCCGCCAGCGGGCTAGGTTCTTCCGGTTTAACGACGGGACCTTACATCGGTTATCTTCTAGCAAATCGGATCAATGAGGTACATGCGCAACCAACAGACTTCTCGTGCTACACCAAACCGATGACAGAGTATATCAAGAAGCGCCTTTGATAGGAAACCACTAAAAAACCACCAGAACCGTTACGGTCTGGTGGTTGTGCTGTTTGATTCTTGTAAAATTACGGACAATTTCCTAACTACTAGTTAAACATATTCTCCTGTTTCCCAATAATCGAGTAAAACTTCATTGATGATCTCACGATCCAGTGGTTCACGGATATCATCATCAAAGGCATCTTCGATCGGGACATCGCCCACAGCTTTGATACAAACCGGGACGACCGGATTCGGATGATCCTCTGCTGTCAACACTTTTTCAATCTTGATCTTATGTGTCCAATCTGCCCCCATATCATAAATATAGGTCATGGACTTACAATACTGAAAATCTTGGTCAATAGCGGACGCATCCGTTGGAACGGAATTGCCTAAGCCGATCGATTTCGAGCCGGCAATAAACAAATACAAATGTTGATTCATCCACTCAAAGGCAATCTGGATCAAAATATGTAGCTGTTCATAGGTCAGCCCTGCAGGAATAATCAAACGACGCCAAATTGGCGGACGGTATCCTTCTAAATCAATACGGACCTGATAGGCGACCGGCGTATCTGCTGCGTCATCAAAGGCCGTATGTTTTGTTGGAAATGGGACGATTTTTGGCGAGATTGCAGCAATCCGTGGGTCATCAACGGGCAATAGATCATGTTCTTCGGGATCGGTGTCTTTAATCATTGCTAACATCGCTTCTTTCTTTTCAGCTGACCAAAACTGTGGTTTGGACATCCGAGCGAAAAAGATAGGTTGTTTTTCAGCCAATACAAAGGCAATTTCTAGGTATTGCGATTTGGTAATATGCTTTTCTTTATACATGCAGTAATAAAAGTCTTCAATGGCTGTTTTGGCAAACGGAAGAAAATTTAGACTGTACGGTACTTCTTGAGGCAGCATTTCAGTATATACCCATTCAACAAAGACTTTGTCTTTTAGTTTGGTCATGCCGCCATCTGTTTCCGCGCAAAAGATCAAGTAAAAAACAGGATCTAAGTAATGCTCAAGATCGTCGTCACTAACCACACTGGGTCCGCCATACAAATCAACGTGATCCATCATCCGGTCAATCACTTTCGCTAATTTCTTCAATGTTTTTTCCAAAAAAATCTCGCTCCTTCCTATCAAGTTTACTTTGACGAAAAGAGCGAAGATTGTCAATCTTTTTTTTAATGGGAGAGCATTTCCTGTGCAATTTCTAATCCGCTCATCCCCGTTGGGTAATAGGTCGGCCAATGCTCCATTTCCTCTAGTAACGCTTCATGACTCTCGTTGCCAAAGTAGATATGGAAATGATGTGAAGCACCTGGTGCGATCATATGGTCGCTAAATTGGATATATTTGAACGCCGCATCTTCATCGGTGCTTTCAAATAAGAAGCGTACGCCACGATTACCAGCTGAGTAGTTCAAAACCTCTTTGCCAGTATACACATACTTAGCTTCTTTCTCTGTACCATCATCAAAAATAAATGTCATTGTATTGTCTGTGATCTTGATCTGAGCAACATCCGTTTGATACCCTGTCGTATAATACTCTTTGTATTCGTCAGCTGTCATTTTCTTGTCCATTTTTGCTTTATAATCAAACACTTGATCCAATGTTCCGTCTTGTAAAAATGGGTAAACGGATTGCCAGTCTCCTGCCCAGTCAGATAAAGGACGGTCTTGTACATCGGCATCCTCAAAGTAGCCGTTATAAACTGTTTTTTCTTTTTCGGCTTCAGCCATTTCTTTGTCATTTGCTACATCGGTGGTTTTTCTCAAGGCATCGCGGTTTTGCTCCATAATTGAAATGTAGTCTTCCCCGTTATCCATCTGCTCTTGGGTCAAGCCTTCTAATGGATTCAAAACAGCCAGTTCGACTCCTGCTTCTGACGCTAACGTCCGGGCAATGCTGTCTTTGGCATTTTCTTCAAAATAGATCGTCTGAATGCCTGTTTCTTGAACGAACTCTTTTAGTTCTGCGATCCGTGAAGCGGAAGGCTCTTCACTTGGTGAAAGACCGGAGATCGGAACTTGGGTCAATCCGTATTCTAAAGCTAAATAACCAAAAGCGGCGTGCTGCGTTACAAAATGATTTTGCGCCGGATTGCTAAATGCTTCTTCATACGATTCATGAAGATCTTGTAACTGTGCTAAATAATTTGCAGCATTTTCAGCAAAGGCTGTCGCTTTCGCTGGATAAGCCTCACTCAGCTGGTCACGGATAGCCTCTACTTGTTTCATGGCTAAGCTTGGGGCTAACCAGACATGGGGATCTAATTCATGAGAATGACCATCATCGCCGTGGTCATGATCGTGATCGTGGTCGTGGTCATCGTCACCGGGTAACAGGACCATTCCTTCTGTGGCTTTAACCACTGTCACATCCCCGTCATTTAACGTGGCTTCAATCGAAGGAACCCACATTTCCATGTTCTCATTGTTGTAGACGAAAACATCCGCATCTTGGATCTTTGCCATATCTTTTGCAGAAGGTTCATAATCGTGGGAATCAGTGCCCGCGGGCATCAATAATTCAACCTCCCCTTCATCCCCTACAACTTGACGAGTAAAATCATACATCGGATAAAACGTAGCCATGACCTGGATTTGTTCATTATCAGAAGCAGCGTTGCCTGATTGTTCAGTTGCATCAGAGCCTCCTTGTCCACAGGCCGCCAAAGCTAGGGCTACTGTTGATAACATCGTTATTTTAAAAAACTTCTTCATTTTCAAAATACACTCCTTTTTATTTTTCCATATTTCCTTTTCCTCGGCAAAACACTGATAAATCAATTACGATTTACAAAAACAAAACGTAACGTTTACGTTTTACCATCGGTTTTCTACTTTACACAACTATTTACTCCTTGTCAATAGCTTTTCAAGATGTTTTTTTATATGTAAAAACTTTCATATGTACCACTGCTGATATCATTATTAACTTACTGAATGGATCGGTTGATTCGGCAACAATTGGCAAATGACGAAAATCGCTATCTATTGTCCTTTGTCGCCTCCTGTGCTACACTCGGGGGGTAATTGAATAGAAGATTATCCACTAGGGGCGCTTTATGCTGAGATAGACGTATGTCTGGTCCCTTAGAACCTGATTTGGTTAGTACCAACGTAGGGAAGTGGCAGCGCATGATTTTTCGCGTTCCCATTTTTTCTGTCTACGTGTGGATAGAAAAAGGAGGAACGCTTTTTTTGTAGACAGAAAAACCATCGAGAGGAGAAGAGAAAAATGACAAATGAACCAATCGCCTGTGCGGCAGATGGGATCGATATCACGGGGTGCCGAGTTAGCTTGTACCCAATGAAAGACCATTTCGCGCAACAAATTTTAACAAGTATCGAAAAAACGAATACGAGCGCTGTTTGGCAGCAGACCGATCTGTTCAGTACCCTTTTTCGAGGGGAAGCGCCTAGTGTCATAGACGCAGCAGAGGCGCTATTTATCAACGCCTACGAATCAAAGACACACCTCGTGGGTGAGTTTACTTTTTCCAAAGGCTGTCCCGGAGACACTGCGGGTGACACATTCTTGAATGGCGAACAGGCGCAACCCAATAAAGGAAAGAACCTTGCGAATGGTGACTTTTTGGTTGATTGCAAATATTCGTTTTACGTATTTGGCGAAAATCATTATATGGAAGAAATCGCCACGATCGTCCAACTGGCAGAGACTCATGGCTTGAGCCCTCGTTCCGCTCACTATGTGACGATGCTGACCGGATCAGCAAGCCAACTCTTTGCGTATTTTGAAGCCGCATTAGCTTATGCCCATGACCATCTCCCCCACTATGTTCTGGAAGCGACTGTTTCGGTCAATAGCCCTTCAAAAAAGGAGGCGATGCCACATGACTAAGTGGGCTTTGAAAGATGTCATCATGGTAGGAATTGCTTCGTTGATTTTTGGCGTGATCTATCTTGGGGCTGTCCATTTCGGATTGTTGTTAGGTACGCTTCTAACGCCCTTTGGTTTATCTGTCTTAGCCAATGAGTTTATCTTTGGTGTTTGGTTCATGGCGGCAGCTTTTGCCGGATATGTGCTACGTAAGCCGGGAGCAGCTACGATCACTGAAATGATTGCGGCTCTTTTAGAAGTGTTTATGGGAAATTTTTATGGACCTATCATTTTTATTAGCGGTTTTGTACAGGGGATCGGAACAGAAGCCGGCTTTGCATTAGGCCGCTACCGACGATACGGGTGGTTCCCTTTAGTTACTGGAGCCGTGGGCGCCACGATCACGAGTTTTCTTTGGGGAATCATTCGGTCAAATTTCATTAACCTACAATGGCAGTTGCTGTTGGCGATCTTTCTTATTCGCTTGCTTTCTTCGTTATTCTTTTCAGCCTTTTTAGTGAAGATCGTCTGTGACCACCTGACACGGATGGGGGTTCTCAACAGTTACCCCATTGCTGAAGATCAAACGGTCATCGTCAAACGGAAAACCGCATGAGCCTGTCGGTAAAAAACGGCAGTTTTTTGGTGGATCAAAAGCGACTTAAATTGACTCTGTCTTTGGCCCCTGGTGAAACAAAAGGGATTTATGGTGCTTCAGGAACAGGAAAAAGCACCCTTTTCCATCTCTTAGCGGGACTAAATGAGAAGGGGTTTGATGGAGGGACGTATACGATTGACGGCCAAACGATGAACCAGCTTTCCATCCGGGAAAGAAGCACGTCCGTCAGCTTATTGTTTCAAAATCCTGATATGCAATTTTGCATGGCAACACCTCGCGAAGAGTTGCTTTTCTGTTTAGAGAATCAATGTATTCCCCAAAAAGACATGCCAAACAAAGTGGCTGAAGCTTTGGCATTTTGCGAGATTACCCACCTTGCTGATCAACCTTTCACGACCTTGTCTGGTGGTGAAAAACAGCTAGCCGCATTGGCTTGTTGTCTGATATTAAAAAGTCGTTACTTGCTTTTGGACGAACCCTTTGCCAATTTGGATTCGGACACAAGTCAAAAAGTCATACGAAAGCTGCAGCAAATCCAACACAAAAATGCTCTTGGTATTTTATTGATCGATCATCAAATCAAAGAGACCGCTAACTGGGTCGATGAGTGGCTGCTGATTGAAGAGGAATTCAGAACGATCAATCAAGCAGCGCTCCGCCAACTTGATCAGCACCTACGCAAGTCGCTGCCGCTTGTGAACATTAAATCGACTTCTAACGAAAAACGGCTTTCATTTCAAAATTTCCGATTACCCATCCGAAACCATGAAATTGTTTTCCCAGATCTTGCCTTTGATAAGGGCTCACTGATTGGAATCACTGGACGTAGCGGCAGCGGCAAGTCTTCGTTTTTAAAAGCTATTTTACAGCAGCAGGCCTATAAGGGGGATATTCTTTTGGCAGGTAAACCAATCAAGAAGTATCCGTCACCTTTTCGCTCCATCAGTTGGATCATGCAAAATCCGCAAGACCAATTTTTGGCAGCTACCGTTGCGCAAGAGCTTAGCCAAGGAAGCGCCCCGACCGAGAGCGAAAAACTACTCGAAAAATTGCGTCTGCAAAACAAGAGTGCCCAGTCGCCTTTTCTACTGAGTCAAGGACAGCAACGACGCTTGGCTGTTGCCTCCTTACTGCAGCGCCCGGTCGACCTACTGCTAGTAGACGAGCCGACATATGGTCAAGATGTCACACAAGCTTGGCAGATCATGGAGCTATTAGCTGCTAAAGCAACCACTGGCACGTTAGTTTTGATCGTTAGTCACGATGTTTTATTGTTGCAACAGTTTTGCTCGCAAATCATTGATTTCAATTGCTATCAAAAGGAGGTCGCAGATGCGTACACTCAATCCCACAGTCAAGTTATTCGCCATTTTAGGACTCGCCTTAGTGGTTTCTTTTCAAAATAATTTCAGATTGAATTTATTGCTCTCTGTCCTATTCTTCGTTATTACTGTAAAAGAGCGCTCCTTGAAAAAAAGTCTTTTGCTCTTTTCTGCATTGACATTGGCAGCTGTAGGGGTCTTTTTCACTGGTCTCCTTTACTATCAAGACCATCAAGGCGATCCCTCCTCAACGACAGCTATTCACTATGGGCTTGACATGGCGAGCCGTATCTACTGCTTCGGTATTCTGGGCAGTTCCTTCAGTGTGACGACCACGATCAATGAATTGATTTATTCGCTGCAGCAACAGCTGCATCTACCTGCCGTTTTTGCGTACGGTCTGCTCGCTGCGTTTCAAATTGCTCCGATCATTCCAGCAGAGTATCAAAACATCCGCAATAGCATGCGTTCCAGAGGAATCTCAGTCAATTCGTTTTCTTTCAAAATGTTGATTCCTTTACTCGTCAAATCCATTCGCTGGTCCGAACTTTTGGCGACGGCAATGCTTTCAAGAGGTTTCGACGGTGAAGGAAAGCGAACTTATGCCAAGACATTTCGAATCACTTTTATGGATACGCTGTTTTTATCCTTATGTTTGATGGTGGGACTTGGCGGAACACTCATCCTATAAAGGGGAAAGAGACAAAAAGACAAAGAAACGTAAGGGTTTCTTTGTCTTTTTTCATTGATTTATTAAGAAGTGATCGTCTTTTTTACTGAGCCAGATTTGATTTGGTAAAACGTAACAAACATCGTCGTTGCTAATATATACAAGGCGAAAAGAAGATACATGTTTTTAAACAGCTGGATCGTCGTTTGGTTCAACCAGGCCCCTACTTTGGGAATATAAAATATCGGCTGGCCAATCAATTGACTTTTTTGAATTTCGTTTGGTTCCATCTGATTTTGATTGTCGCCAATGGTATAGAGCACCGATTGATTTTCCCCAACCGCAACGATTCGCCGCGTCCGCATCTGTCTACCTTGATCAACATAATACGTTACTTCGTTGCCAACCACTAAATTATCTTCAGAAGCTTTTTTTACAAAAAGGAGTGTCCCTTCAGAATATGTCGGTTCCATTGCATCACTAGCAACAATAGCCATTGTGAAACCAAACGCATGTGGGATCACCACAATTAGTACAGACAGCAGCATGAACATCAGTACAAAAAGTGAGAGCATGATACTTTGTTTTGGAAAAAGCTTCATTTTCTATTCTCCTTCTAAACCTCAGTTTCTTTTATGATTCTATAACATAACTCTATTTTTTTCAAATATTTAAAAACGTTTCATTGAATTTTTATACGAAGATTACTCGATTATTATTTGACTTTATTTAATTATTTATATTATGCTAAAGGCGATTAAAAAACAGAGGAGAAAAAGTATGCCTTTTTTAAATAACAAGTTTTTTTAAAAGCGTTGGATTCCCTTCATCCTTCTGGTCCTATTTTTACTGGGAAGTATTGTCTTTTTTCTCGTTCTTTTTTTATTCCCAACTTCTGATATCCATGCAGTGGAGAAAAAGGAAGACTGGATTTTCTATGCTGAGGACAATCCCGAATCTACTTTTATTAGTCGTTATGTGAAACATTTACCTAGTGTAAAAGCGAATGATCGTTTTGTGATGAAGCGAAAAATGACCAACGATTATAAATACCCTACAATGTTACTAATTGGCGATCATCAACACATGACTGTCTATCTCGATGACCAAGAAATTTACACCAACGATGAGCCCAATGATCCACTGACTCTCAATCATCCAGGCAAAACATTGTCTTTTATCACCTTGCCTGAGGATTATGTTGGTAAAACCTTGAAAATATACGTGACTAGTCCTTTTGACACCTATTCTGGCTTCCCAGCAGAAGTCTTTTTTGGCCCTGCAAATGCACTGATCGGCTATGTCTTCAGTCTGTCAATTTTAAATATTTACATTCTTTTATTTACTGGTTTTATTTGTATCATCAATTTATTTTATGTCTTAGTTTCTTTTATCAATCAACGAAGGCTGAAAACATCTTCTCTCTTATTCAGCGGCTTTGCCTTAACAGCAGGCTTGGAAGCGGGCTTCAGCGATATGCTTGGTGGACTACTGTTTCCCCCAATCGTCAACTCTGTAATGTTAAATATTCTTTCTATTATTACACCAATGTTTTTGATCGGCTTTTACTGCACGAATATGCATTTTATTCGCAAGTACTACCAGAAATGGTTATACTTCCACTATTCATTCGGTCTGTTAGCGATACTTTTCGCACTTTTCCAAGCACAAAGTTTGCCCGTCATCATGAATTATATGTTCTTGTTGAATATTACCAGTACCTTCGTTACTTCTTTTGCAGCAATCTATGAAGCATTGAAAAAAAATCCTTTTTATGTCATTTGTGCGCCTTGGATCGTGATTGCGGCTATTGGTCATTGTTTCTTGTATATTCAGGATATTTTAGTTTTGCCACAATCTGATATCAATTGGCGTTCGATCATCTTTTTCTTATTAATTATCATTTTTACTTGCTACGGCTTCCTTGAACTCTTTTTTGCCAGCGAGGGTAAAAATAAGCAGATCGATACAGCAGACATCAAAGTGCGTTTATATGAGAACCAACAAGCGATCAGCCCTGAACAAACGTTAAAATGGCAGCAAGTTTTACGGACCATCAAACAAAGAACCCATACGGTCAAGGATATGTTAGAAGATCAGCAGTTGGCAGCGGCCTATGAAGGCCTTAGTGAGATTGAAGAACAGATCAAGCAGCAGTTAACGAGTCCTTCCGTTGAAAAAGAATCACTCACGACGATGCTGCTTGCTAATTATAAACACACAGCTGCTCAAAAAAGGATCACCTTTGCCTGTGATGGCATCATAGAACCACTGGAACAATTGGCGGAAAATGATCGTCTATCCTTGATCGCTCATTGCCTAGAGTACGCCATCCGATACACTTGTGCGGTCACTGATCCTCAAAAGCGAAGACTCGCGTTGAGGGTGAATGACACGAACGGCCAGTTGCATATCGACTGCCAAATGCCGCTTCTCTCAAATGAAGAAGCAGAAAAACTACAGAACAATGAAACCAAACGACAGGCGATGCAGGCTGACATGCAAATGCTAGAACAACTTTGTTTAGCCTACCAAGGAAGTATCCGGATTGAAGAAACTGACGGGCTTCACCTCTTGCATTTGACACTTAGGGCGAAAATAGATCCGCTGTCTTTCGACTGACCGTCTTGCTACATTAGTTTTAAAGGAGCGATTTTAAGAAAAAGCGAAAAAACTCTTGCTTTTTTCGCTTTTTCGCTTTAGCATGATAAAGAACAGCAACAAGCATTGGAATAGTAGTTTTATGATGGTCTTAGAGAGTCGATGGCAGCTGAAAAATCGACACCCACTGATAAAATGAACCTACCCAATGGCAATGACCGCAAAACGGTCGGTGGAAAGGCCTTATCCTTTACGAGTTGGATTATCCCGATAGATAATCAACAAAGGTGGTACCGCGAAATCCAAGCATTTCGTCCTTTTTTAGGACGAGATGCTTTTTTATTTTTTTAAGGAGGAAAAAGAATGACACAAAAAAATGATTTTACAGAATGGTATATCCAAACGATCCAAAAAGCCGAATTGATGGCTTACTCCCCAGTGAAAGGCTCCATTATTTTCCGTCCTGACGGCTTCGAACTTTGGGAGCATATCCAAGAAGAGTTCAATCGATTCTTGAAAAAAGAGGGCATTCGCAATGCGTACTTCCCAATGCTGATTCCGCAAAATTTCTTTATGAAAGAAGCCGATCATATTGAAGGTTTTGCGCCTGAATTGCCATGGGTCACAGAAGTCGGCAATGAAAAATTGGAAGAACCTTTGGCCTTGCGTCCAACCTCAGAAACCATGATTGGCTCTGCCTTTTCTGATTGGATCAACTCCTATCGTGACCTACCTTACGAAATCAATCAATGGGCAAACGTCTTTCGTTGGGAAAAGAAAACATTGCCTTTCTTGCGTACCTCAGAGTTTTTATGGCAAGAAGGTCATACCGCTCATGAAAACGAAGAAGATGCACGTCAACGCACCATGAAAATCTTGGATGAATATGCCCGCCTTTGCGAAGAATTCCTAGCGATCCCTGTTTATCGCGGACAAAAAACCCCTTCTGAGCGTTTTGCTGGAGCAGTTGATACTTATTCGATCGAAGCGATGATGAAAGACGGCAAAGCAGTCCAAGCAGGAACCAGCCACTACATGGGGACAAAATTTGCTGAAGCATTTGATATTACGTATTTAACGAAAGAAAACAAGCATGTCCATGCCCACACAACCTCTTGGGGTGTCTCTACCCGCTTGTTGGGGGCCTTGATCATGACCCATGGCGATGAAAATGGGTTAGTTTTCCCACCAACCATTGCACCAACCCAAGTTGTGTTGTTACCAGTCGGTCCATGGAAAAAGAATCCAGCCATCTTAGAAAAATTAGAAGAACTGTATGCCAACTTTAAAGCCAAGGGCATTCGTGTTCGATTGGATGATTCTGATAACTCACCTGGCTATAAGTTCAATGAATGGGAACTAAAAGGCGCTTGCTTGCGAATCGAATGTGGCCCAAGAGATTTAGAAGCTGGCAAAGTGATGGTCAAAGTCCGCGACTTGACTGACAAGCAAACAGTCGCTCTTGAGGACTTGGAAGCCTTCGTTGATCAAGAACTGCAAGCAATGACCCCACGCTTATTGGCAGCTGCGAAGGAACGTAACAAAGATAATGAGTACACCAACATCGATACATTGGATGAACTAAAAGCCCATATCGAAACGTGCAAACAAGAAGACAAAGTGACTGGCTTTGTTTTGATCGGTTGGGACGGCTCGGAAGAAACGGAAGCGAAAATCAAAGAAGAAACCGGCTTTACTACCCGAAACATTCCGTTTGAAGCACCAATGGAAAAAACAGTCGATATCGTCAGTGGCAAACCTGCCAAGCATACCGTTTGGATCGCCCGCGCATACTAATAGAAAAAACGAAGCAGCCAGATTGAAAAGGCTGCTTCGTTTTTGATTAATAAATCAATGAAAGAAAATCTTCAGGCGTGATGTTGCCAAAATATTTTTTGACATCAATGTTGGCGATGACTTGTGCCAAATCTTCCTTGGCATAACGAGTACCGATCAGGGCTTGTTCGACATCTGCAATGTCCCCTAGTCCGAAAAAGTCGCCAAAGATTTTGGCATCCGTGATTTTTCCTTCTGCCACATTCAAACGAACTTCGATGGAGCCGATTGGGAAGCGATGACGGCGTTCAATATCAAAAGCTGGAGATTTACCGTAATTCCAATCCCAGTTGCGATAATACTTATCGGAAATCTCATTGATCTTGACCCAATCCTCTTCAGTCAGTTCATAGGTTTTGACTTCTTCCACGGAATCGACACCAAAAATCTTCAATAAGATTTCTTGACGGAACTCTTCAGTCGTCATGTCTTGCTTCTCTTTTGGCAAGAATGGTTTGATGTTGGTCACTCTTGAGCGGATCGATTTGATGCCTTTTGATTCGATTTTGTCTTTGCGGACTTTCAAGGCGTTGACCACTTCATTGATGTCACTGTCAAACATGATCGTCCCATGAGCAAACATCCGGCCATTCGTTGCGTACATCGCATTCCCAGAAAACTTCATGTCATTGATCACAAGGTCGTTGCGCCCTTTTAGTTGCGCCCCTTCAACACCCATCTCATGCAAGGCTTGGACGATTGGTTTGGTCAGTTTTTCAAAATCTCTGAAAGAATTGCCATCGTCAGGCATAATAAAGCTGAAATTCAAGTTTCCGAAATCATGATAGACTGCACCGCCGCCGCTGAAACGACGAACGACATGAATCCCATGTTCATCCACATATTCCTTATTGATCTCTTCGATCGTATTTTGATTGCGTCCAATGATAATCGATGGTTCATTAATGTAAAAAAGTAAGATTGGTTCATCCACTTTCATTTCTTGAAGAAGAAAAATCTCGATGGCTAAATTGATGCGTGGGTCGTTCAGTTCATTCGGTACAAAAAGCATACTATTCGTTCCTCCTAATTAGATGATTTCTACTATTTTTTGAACAGCCGCCAACTCAACAGGGATTCCATTGGCAGCTAGCGCAGCCTCTTCTCGTAACTGTTCTAAGTCACCGTGTTGCGGCAAATGCGTCAACATTAATTTTTTCACCTGCGCTGCATGGGCGATCTCCCCTGCTTCTTTTGAAGTAAAATGAGCCTTGTGCCGCTCATTTCCTGCAAAAAGATAAGTATCTGCCAAGAATAAGTCAGCCCCTTCAGCAAACGGAACGAAAGATTCTAAATAGCCAGAGTCTCCAGTAAAAACAAAGACCTTGCCCGTACTTTTCTCAACAAATCGCATGGCATAGCAAGTGACTGGATGAATCGTTTTCATAAAGGTAATGGTGAACGGGCCCAATTCCAACGACTCAGACTGAAGGTAATCAAATCCTTGGGTCACTCCCGGCATCGTCAGACTTTCAAAATGAACCCTGTCCTCCCCATGACCGTAGATCGGCAAAACCTGCCGTTCTTCGTTTTCGGGATATAATTGCCAATAGTAT
The DNA here is from genome assembly GCF_002850555.1 of Enterococcus sp. CR-Ec1. Classification (NCBI taxonomy): domain Bacteria; kingdom Bacillati; phylum Bacillota; class Bacilli; order Lactobacillales; family Enterococcaceae; genus Enterococcus; species Enterococcus sp. CR-Ec1. The sequence continues at coordinate 1,433,622 of NZ_CP025223.1, read as the reverse complement.
TGTAATACCCCCAGATCCGCAATATGATCGTGATGGTAATGTGTCAAAATCACTGCATCTAAGTCTAAGGGATCAAGGATCTTTTCTAATTGGACCAAGGTGGTACTTCCCGCATCAAGCAGCAAATGAAAGCCATCTGACTCTACTAAATAGCCAGTAGTCCCTTCACCATTATACGGATAGGCACCTAAACAACCTAAGACAGTTATTTTCACATGTGTTTCCTCCTCTTTGGCTCCAGCTGATTTTCTACTTCTTTTATGCTATCACATCTCAGCTGATTTGACTAAAATCTGACCATTTTTTTTTGCGAAAAAGGATCAAGAAAATGAGAAAAAAACGACGTCTATTGATGAATCCCTTGAATGAGTGTTCTACTCTATCCTTAAGGAACCATTCCAATGGTACGTCGTCTTTTTTTACTTATCTGATCAGCGCTCGTTGTTCATTGATCAATTCTTCATAGAATGCTGCGTTGACCGCATACGCATAGGCGTTTGCCCACAACATCCCAATCATAAGCGCCAAGAAACCCAGAATAAACCAGCCAATCAATGATAATTGCAGCCAAATGTATTGGCCCAGATGCGGTCGCAAGAGAGCGAAAGCTGCTTTAATTGATTGAAGGACTCCTAATTCAGGCTGATCATAGCGCAGATAGATTGCTAATTGGATCACACCGGTAACAACTTGCGACAAAAAGAAGAACAAGATGATGGAGAGAATCGTCCCAACCACAAAAGCGATCGAACCGTTAAACATCGATACATCAATAGAAATTCCCCGATTAAAATTGAATACCAAGCCCAAATATTGATTAAGGCCTGATAAGACAAATTGCGGTAAGAAAATCGCAAAACTCAAAAGATAATTTAAAAGCGCGCTCACTAAGTTTAATAACAAAAACGGTACATACAGACGCTTATCAAAGACGAGAAAAATATCCGCCACCTGGATTCCTCTGCCACGAACCAGATAGAGTGCCATAATACTCAATGCTACCGAAAACGCAAAGAAGACAAAATTGTCCAAGATCAGATCGATCCAGCTCTCTGCATTGTTTGCACCAAAAGAAGTCCCAATACTACTAAAAAGCGAGCTGACCACCGCTTGTACGGCAACCGTCGCTAAAATACTTAAGACGAACGTTCCCCAGAATCCGCGCAAGGAGTTTTTAGCCGTCTCACGAATCATTGTGTTTGATCTCATAAGCTCACCTTAATAACTGCGCAATGCTTTAACGGTTTTATCGTCTAAGCGGCGAACCACTTCCGTTACAAGCTTGACTGTATTGAAGTAGTCATCCTCATGAATGACAGAAGTATGAGAATGCAGGTAACGAACGGGCACGGTAATAGCGATCGAAGGGACCCCATCACGAGTCAAATGCATTTGACCAGCATCGGTTCCTCCACCAGTGATCACGGTATATTGGAAAGGAATTTCCATCTCTTCGGCGACATCGATCACAAAATTCAATAATTTCTTGTGAGGAATCATGGAAGCATCGAAAATCAAGACTTGTGGGCCTTTCCCTAACACAGAATCCGCTTCTTTTGGCGTCATTCCAGGTGTGTCCCCAGCAGTACCAGTATCTAGGGCGATAGCGATATCAGGATTCACTAAATGAGTGCTTGTTCGCGCACCTCTTAGGCCAACTTCTTCCATCACGTCACTGCCGGCAAACAAGCAGTTTGGATGTCCTTCTGCTGCCAAGGTTTCTAATACCCGCAGTGATACCGCCGTACCGATTCGATTGTCCCAAGCTTTTGCTAGCAAAAATTTGCTGTCGTTCATCCGTTTGTATTGGATATAAGGGGTGATCATGTCTCCAGGACGGATGCCCCAGCCTTTGGCTTCCTCTTCGCTTGACGCGCCAATATCGATGAACATATCTTTGATATCGTAAGGTTTGTTTCGAGTCTCTGGACTCAACACATGGGGTGGTTTTGAGCCGACGACACCGTGGATCACTTTGCCTTCATTGGTTTTGATCTCCACTTGCTGTGCCAGCATCACTTGCCCCCACCAGCCCCCAAGGGTTTGAAATTCAATAAAGCCTTTTTCTGTGATTTTTGTTACCATAAAGCCGACTTCATCCATATGTCCCGAAATAAAAATTTTCGGACCGCCGCCATCACCAACATGTTTGGCAATGACACTTCCTAAACCATCAAAAAAGATATCTTCAGCAAAGTCTTTGGCATATTCTTTAAAGACTTCACGCACTTCCTCCTCATTCCCAGGAACCCCACGTGCAGTCGTTAGGTCTATTAAAAGCTGTTCTTCTTTTTTCTCCATTTCGCTTCCTCCTTTGTCTCGTTGATTATGATTATACCATTCTCTTAATCTGGTACCAGAGGGAAATACAAAAAGATTGGTTAAATGAAAAAAACGCTCCTAGTTTCCTAGAATCGTTTTATCGTATAAATAGATCAAGTTTCAATAATCCGCAGACACAGCTTGACGGTAATCAAATAGGCAAACAGATAGACGACTGCTGCCACTGCTGCAAACAAATGAGCAACCCAATACCCGGGACTATCGATGATCTGTGTGAAAGTATTGATGGCAAATACCGCATGCAAAATCGCCAATAAGGTGCCAGGCATAAAAATCCAAATGTTTTGCCAGTACACCAACTTGCGCACTTCATTACGGGTGTAGCCTAATTTTGTCAATAGTCGGTAATTGTACTTTTCCCGCTCCGTGTTAGAAAATTGCCGAACGATCAAACTACTAGACGTGGTGATCAAAACGATCACCCCAACAAATAGCGATACGAACAAAATGATTCCTGCTTGTCGTCGCACCCCGCGCATTGTTGTAAAGCGATTGGCTAACGTTAGCCGATATGCGGTCGTCTGACCACTATCACTACTTGAATCCCGAGCGGTCTCTGGATAAAAGCGTACGTTTTTTTGGTCGTCGCTAAATTCATAGGTCAATGGATGCGCCCACTCGATTGGCAGCTCTTCATCCAACAACTGTGTCAGCGCGTCTGTTTGCACCTTTTCGGTCTGTAAATAAGCAATGGTATAGGTGAATCCTTTGATTTGTTGGTACGCCTCATCTTGAATGACAAGGACATTGGGTAAAGAATAGCGTAAAGCACTATCACCAAAATAATCTTGTTCGGCTTGAATGAGTTTAAAATTATGCTGACTGCCGACTTTGACTTCATCGCGATATGTGATAAATGAACGAGTTACGTCGTATTGACTGTCAAAAAGTACAGCTTGCTTATCAGTACTCAGTCGAATCTCAGGAGCACCCGGAACCAGTTTTCGCAGACGCTGATAATCCGAAAGTGCCACCAGATTCACCATCATATTTTCGACACTTTCATCTTGCAATTCTCCTAGGTAGCGTGTCTGCACCGTCATATTGGTCATTTTGTAGGGAATTGCTTGTTCCGCTGTAATTGGCACATCCGACTTTTCTAAAAGGGTACGCAAGGCCCCTGCCTGCTCTCCTGACACCTGAAAGGAAGTTGGATAGATACGGTTCGTTGCTTGGTAATTCAAAGAGATGACCCCCATTGTTCCCCCTATCAATGAAATCGCGATTGCAGTGATAATCGTCAAAAGGGCGTAGCTTTTCCACGTCCTTTGCAAGTAAGCACGCACGTTATTGTAAGCAATCAACTTCGCCCCTTTGATAAGGCGTTTTTTTGGTTTACTCAAAAAATACAACAGTGCTGGCAAGGAACAATCAAAAAAGAGATAGGTTGCCGTTATACAGCAAAATAGAATCAGTAAAGGGATCCATAGAATCGCTGAAAAATCTTGCGTATACGTGATATAGTTGGTCCATGTTTCCCTTAGGGTCAATGACAGATAATACCCTACCCCAAGTAAAATCAGACCTAGGACCCCCATCAATGTACGAAACGGAGTCATTTTCATTTTTTTGATCGGTAAGCGGTATTCGGTCTTGATCAATTCACTCATTGGGGTACGCCAAACAAAAAGGATCACTTGAATACTCAATATAATCATTGCGGCGATAAAGACAAAGACCGTCGAAAAAATCGATTGCGGTGAATTAAAGAAATGACTGGTCAAATTTAGGCCCATTGCCCGAATCAAAATCATTGAGAAGAATTTTGAAAAAATAATTCCCATAAAGATACCGGTCACTAGAGAGAAAAAATTTAGTAAAAACGTTTCCCGTAGCAACAGCCAAGCAAGACGACCTTGCCGCAACCCCAAAAGCTGGTAAACACTGATTTCTTTTTGTCGCTGACTAAGAAAAAAATGATTGGCACTCAGCATAAAAAACAAGACGACAAAGGCAACCACACTGCTGCCGAATCCTAAAACCCCTTCAATGCGGATGTCTTGCTGGACCCGTTGATTCAGCAGACGATCATTCATCAAGGCGTTAAAGGAATAAAAAATCATCACGGCGGTCATCATACAAATAAAATACACCATATAATTGCGAAACTGCCGCAAAAAACTCCGCCAGCCGATTTTAAACAACATGGCGCGGACCGCCTCCAATCGTAGCCTGCATATCGATGATTTTTTCGAAAAATTCCTGACGGCTGCCTTTTTTGACAACTTCCGCAAAGAAGACACCATCGCGAATGAACAGAATCCGATTGCAGTAGCTGGCGGTAAAAGGATCGTGGGTGACCATCAAGATCGTCGTTTTTTCTTGTTGATTGATCTGCGCTAAATACCGTAACAATTCTGTTGCCGCTTTTGAATCAAGGGCTCCCGTGGGTTCATCAGCAAAAAGGACCGCCGGACGACTGATGATCGCCCGAGCAGCAGCGACCCTTTGTTTTTGCCCTACAGACAATTCTTCTGGGTAGCGATCCAACAAGTGTTCGATCCCTAACAAATTGGCCGTCTCCTCGATACGTACTTGGGTTTCCTTCACGGGCAAACGATCAATCGCTAAAGGCAGCAAAATATTGTCTCTGGCTGTCAATGTCTCTAAAAGATTAAAATCTTGAAAGATGAAGCCAATCTGCTGACGGCGAAAATCGCTGAGGGCTTTTTCCGACATTCGGGTAATGTCTTTGCCATCGATATAGATCGAGCCTAAGCTAGGTCGCATGATTGAAGACAAAAGATTCATCAAGGTCGTTTTCCCAGCACCGCTTGGCCCCATGACCCCAACAAATTCTCCTTGATCCACTGCAAAAGAAAGGTTATCTAATACTTTGGTTTGATTGAAACGGGTGCCGTAACTTTTTGTCAGATGCTTCACATCGATCATATTTTTCACACAGAACCCTCCTTTAAAAAAATTCTCTCCTTATGGTAGCATACTTTATCATTGAATACTTCTGCTTCAAAACAGAGAAAAAATATATTTAAAAAAGTTTTTATTCATTATGTGAAACATGGAACAACCAAATCCTTAATCTTATCAAGTTTTCTCGAAAACACCTCAATGAATATACACCATATATTGTGTATATCCAAAACACAAACCCTTTTCGACTACTATATATAGTTGCTCATTTCTACAATTTGTTTTATTATATTGTGGAAGATAAGGAGTGGTAGAAATGATGAACATTAAGAGAAATCCTGAGCAAGGGTTGGAAAGACAGTCCGCTTTGCGTCAGTTAAAAATCGTAAAACGTGATGGACGGCTTGTCGATTTTGATGATCAAAAAATTTATGATGCGTTAGTGAAAGCCCTGAGAAAAATCAACGGTGAGCTTTCTCCCATCGACCACGAAAAAATCACCGAGATCGTTGACAGTGTCGATCACGAGATCGCGGAACGTTTTCGTACAAATGTAAAAATCTATGAGATCCAAAATATCGTCGAGCATATCTTGTTAGCAAAAAACGAGTATGCCTTGGCTGAAGAATATATCAACTACCGGACCCATCGTGATTTCGAACGCAGCAAAGCAACAGACATCAACTTTACGATCAATAAATTGATGAATAAAGATCAATCGGTCGTCAATGAAAATGCCAATAAGGATAGTAACGTGTTCAACACACAACGTGATTTGACCGCTGGGATCGTAGGAAAATCGATTGGTTTGAAAATGCTGCCTCCTCACGTGGCAAATGCCCACCAAAAAGGCGACATTCATTACCATGACTTGGATTATCATCCATATACCCCAATGACTAACTGCTGCCTAATCGATTTTAAAGGCATGCTAAATAATGGATTTAAAATTGGGAACGCCGAAGTGGAATCGCCAAAATCGATCCAAACGGCCACCGCTCAAATCTCACAAATCATTGCAAATGTAGCATCGAGTCAATATGGTGGCTGTTCTGCTGATCGAACAGATGAATTATTGGCTCCTTTTGCTGAGTTGAATTACCAAAAACATTTAAAAGATGCCGAAGAATGGATTGAGACACCCGAACGTCGGGAAGCTTACGCGAAGAGCAAAACCCGCAAAGATATCTACGATGCAATGCAAAGTCTAGAATACGAAATCAATACGTTATTCACCTCTAACGGACAAACGCCGTTTACTTCCCTTGGCTTTGGTTTAGGAACCAACTGGTTCGAACGGGAAATTCAACGAGCGATTCTCCAAATTCGCATCAACGGGTTAGGCAGTGAAAAGCGTACTGCTATTTTCCCGAAATTGATTTTTAGTATTCGCCGTGGGGTCAACTTGGCACCTACCGATCCGAACTATGATATTAAAGAACTGGCTTTAGAATGTGCCACTAAACGGATGTATCCGGATATTTTGAATTATGATAAATTGGTTGAATTGACTGGCAGCTTTAAAGTGCCGATGGGCTGTCGTTCTTTCTTGCAAGGCTGGAAAAACGAACGTGGTGAAGAAATCAATGTCGGTCGGATGAATCTAGGTGTCGTGACATTGAATATTCCACGGATCGCCTTAGAAGCAAATGGCGATCAAGAAAAATTCTGGTCACTGCTGGAGGACCGTCTGCAAATCGTTAAAGATGCCCTTGTCTATCGAGTGGAACGCTGTAAAGAAGCGAGTCCCGCCAATGCGCCGATCCTTTATATGTATGGGGCTTTCGGTGAACGTTTGGATCGCAAAGACAATGTCAACGAATTATTCAAAAACAAACGTGCCACTGTTTCGCTTGGTTACATTGGTTTATACGAAGCTGCTTCGGCTTTTTACGGTGGAACTTGGGAACAAGACCCAGAAGCAAAGGCCTTTACGATGGCGATCGTGAAAGAATTGAAAGCTCATGCCGATGCCTGGGGCGATGAATACGGCTATCATTTCAGTGTGTACTCGACCCCTAGTGAAAGCTTGACCGATCGTTTCTGTCGCTTAGATACCGAAAAATTCGGTGAAGTTGAAAATATTACCGACAAAGAATATTATACCAATAGCTTCCACTATGATGTGCGGAAAAATCCGACACCATTTGAGAAACTTGATTTTGAAAAGGACTATCCAAAATACTGTTCTGGTGGCTTTATTCATTACTGTGAATATCCAGTCTTGCAGCAAAATCCAAAAGCGTTAGAAGCAGTTTGGGATTACGCATATGATCGGGTCGCTTATCTTGGAACAAATACCCCTATCGATCACTGTTACGAGTGCGGATATGAAGGAGACTTTAATCCAACCGAACGAGGCTTTGAATGTCCACAATGTGGCAATCACGATCCAAAAAGTTGTGATGTTGTCAAAAGAACCTGCGGGTATCTTGGAAATCCTCAAGCTCGCCCGATGGTCAACGGTCGTCACAAAGAAATCTCTGCTCGGGTCAAACATTTGCAAGAATAATCATAAAAGGAGTGTTAGATTTCTTCTACACTCCTTTTATCGAACAACCCCTGTAATTCACAATAGAAAGAAGTTTTCGTATGAGAAATCCTAAGCCCCAAGAATGGAAAGCAAACGAGTACAGTCAAAATTATATTGCTGATTACAAAGCCTTCAACTTTGTGGACGGTGAAGGCATCCGAAATAGTTTATATGTGAGCGGCTGCCTGTTTGCTTGTGAAGGCTGTTTCAACAAAGCCGTCCAAAACTTTCGCTACGGCACACCTTTTACCCAAGAGCTAGAGGATCGAATCATTGAGGATCTGCGACATGACTATGTTCAAGGACTGACCCTCCTAGGCGGCGAACCTTTCTTGAACACGACGGTCTGTCTGAAAGTTGTTGATCGCGTTCGCGCCGAATTTGGTCATAGCAAGGACATTTGGAGCTGGTCAGGCTACACTTACGAAGAACTGCTCTTGGAAACCCCTGACAAACTAGAACTTTTATCCAAAATTGATATTTTGGTGGACGGCCGTTTTGAACTCAGCAAGCGAAACCTAAACTTGCAGTTTCGTGGTAGCAGCAATCAACGAATCATTGATCTTGCTGCATCTCGAGAACAAGGAAAAGCGGTTATCTGGGCAAAGTGCAAAGATGCTGAAGCAAGCTACGAACAAATCAAAAAACAAATTTAACGACTCAAAACACCGTGCATCTTGAGATGACCCCAAAAGTTAGACCAAAAAATCGAACTTTTGGGGTCACCACATCTTCCTTCAAAGATGATGCACGGTGTTTTTTTTGTTATATAAAAATCAGTGACCAAGCTTTTTAAAGGTACTTACTTGCTTCACGAACCGTCAAAGGCGCCAGACTTTTTTGATGGCGTAGAAGAAAATCTTGGACCCACTGAGGATTCGTCTTGGCATAGTCTCGCAAGCTCCAGCCAATGGCTTTGTTGATAAAGAATTCAGAACTCCCCAAATTGTTGACAAGGATCTCTTCAAGTAATGGTCGATCCATCTGTTCTTTTTGCAACAATTGGTGAAGAATCGCCACTCGCCGTAGCCAAAGATTATCCTCAAGACTCCAACGAAGCATCTCAACCTTTAACGCTGGCAGTCGGCGAACAAGCTTTCTGACGACCTCACTTAGTGCGTCCACGCTATCCCACCAAGATTTCGTTATGACTAACTGTTCAATTTTTGCTAGATCAACGGCTGATAAAAAGGGCTCCAGCGCCACTAAATAATCAATCGCAAGGTACTGGTGTTCCCGATAGCTGCTTTGCCAACATTGATCGATAAATTCCCAATCGATTCGTTTCATTTGTTTTGCTACTTTAAAGGCTGCTTTTTCCTGCTGACGGCGCAACGGTGTAGGGATGCCTAAAAACTCAAACTGATGCCGCATATAGGCGGCCATTTTTTCCCTTCGTTCTTCATCAGCCAAAGCAATCATCGTTTCATATACTTGATAGATCGTCATATTGGTCCTCCTTTTTAGGTCTACTGATCGTCAGATGTTTGCCATAAAGGCAGTACGATATTTTCATAGGTCAGAGGATCGAGATTTGTGACGGTGATTCCCAAAAGACGAATGCCTTTTTCAAGACCTAAAATCTCTTCCCAAATGAGACTGGCTTCCGAAAATAACTGTTCTTTTTTATGAACGTAAATCGGCAAAGTCACTCGTTTAGTGATCGTAGAGTAATCACTGTAACGGACTTTCAACACGACTGTTTTGCCATGTTTCTGTGTGCGCTTTAGTGATCTCTCAACTTCTTCTGCGATGGCGCGTAATTGACTTAAGACTTGTTCTTCACTCGTTAATGGATTGCCGTATGTATGCTCCTTACCGACTGATTTTCGTTCTCTGGTCACACTGACTGGTGAATCATGGATTCCTCTAACTTTACGATACAAAGAATACCCCATTTTGCCAAATTCGCGGATCAACGCCATCTCACTCCAAGTGTATAGATCTGCTCCTGTAAAAATGCCTAACTCATGCATCCTGGGGACAGTTTTCTTCCCGATCCCATGAAATTTATCGATGGGTAGTTGTTGTAAAAAGGCCACTGCCTCATCCGGCATCACCACTGTTAACCCTCGTGGTTTATGATAATCCGAGGACAATTTTGCCAAAAATTTGTTGTAACTGACGCCTGCCGAACAAGTCAAATGGGTCTCATGCCAGATGTCTCGCTGAATCAGACGAGCGATCTTAATTGCTGAAGGACAGTTGATTTTGTTCACTGTGACGTCCAGATACGCTTCATCAATTGAAACTGGTTCGATGATGTCGGTGTATCGGTGAAAAATTTCTCTGACTTGCTGGGACACTTCACGATACTTTTGATGATTCCCCGGTTTAAAAATCGCTTGCGGACAAAGCTCGTAGGCTTTTTGTGCGCTCATTGCCGAATGGATGCCATATTGTCGCGCCAGATAATTCGCTGTCGTGACCACTCCTCGGCCGCCGGTATCACTTGGGTGACGGGCAATGACAAGGGGATGCTTGGCCAGCTCAGGATCATCCCGTTCTTCCACCGAAGCAAAAAAAGCATCCATATCAATATGAATAATTTTGCGGCTCGTATCATTTTTTAAGGGAAATTGCAGTTCCGACATCGTTGCTCACCTCGCTTCTTATTATAAACGAACAGAAGTTCCCTATCAAGCAAGGAATCAAGACAAAGACGCAAAAAGGACCAATTTTCATTGGCCCTTCCCTATACGTTCGCTACTTTTGCTGCACGGTTCATGACCCAAGAAGTTCTGCTATAAGGCAGCTTCTCCTCGTTCATTGGTGCGAATCCGAATCGCTTCTTCCAAAGGGTAGACGAATATTTTGCCATCACCGACTTCATCTGTCCGACAGATCGATACAATCAGCTCAATCACGGCATCGACTTTTTCATCTGCCAAAACAAAGCGGACATTTACTTTCGGTAAGAGAGTCGTGATCACTTCTTGGCCACGAATAAACTCTTTTAACCCTTTTTGATTGCCACACCCGAGAACTTGACTGACCGTCATCCCACTGATCAGATCCGATTGATCCAAAGCGGCTTTTAGCTCCTCTAATTTTTCTTGGCGAATAATCGCTTCAACTTTTTTCATGACTGCTCCTCCACTCTTAAGAATCTAACCCCATAAAGGTAGGATAGGCCGTTTCATCATGTTCGATCCGATCCATCCCCACCGCTTCTTCTTGCTGAGATACGCGAATCGGCATCACCCATTTGATCAAGGTAATTATGACAAAGGATAGGATACCAGCGAACAAAATCGTAAATACGATACTTTCGGCTTGTGCGATAAAAAGATCAACACCGCCATAAAGCAATCCTGAATGTCCACCAACAGCGGGATCGGCAAAGATCCCGGTCATCAAACCACCGAAGATTCCGCCTACCCCGTGACAACCAAAGGCATCCAATGCATCATCTAACCCTAATCGATGTTTGATGACGGAAATAAAGAAGTAACAAAACGGACTGACTAAAGCGCCAATGATAAAGGAAGACCAAAGGGAGACAAACCCCGCCCCTGGTGTGATGGCAACTAAGCCCACCACTGCACCTGTACAAGCACCGACGATTGTCGGTTTTCCCACGACGATTTTTTCGATCAGCATCCAAGAAAGCATCGCACTGGCTGCTGCTGTATTCGTGGTCATTAGGGCGTGGATCGCTAGACCATCAGCTGCTAACGCAGAGCCAGCATTAAAGCCAAACCAGCCAAACCATAAAAGACCGGCACCTAGTACAACAAAGGGAATATTATGAGGACGATATTCGGTTTGATGAAATTCTCGTCGCTTACCGACAACGATCGCTAAGACTAGCCCACTGATTCCCGAACTGATGTGAACGACATTGCCTCCTGCAAAGTCGATCGAGCCGATCGCATCTAAGAAGCCACCGCCCCACACCATATGCGCCATTGGAAAATACACGAAAACCAGCCAGAAGCCAATAAATAGAAAAATAGCAGAGAACCGCATTCTTCCAACGACTGATCCAGTGATAATCGCCGTTGTGATCAAAGCAAACATCATTTGAAAGGCAGCAAACAACCCTTCTGGAATTCCCTCTCCTTCTGACATCGAAACATGATTGAAAAAGACTTTGTCTAAATTGCCAATAAATGATCCTGTCCCGCTAAAGGATAATGTATACCCTAGAGCGACCCAGAGGACGGACGCCAAGCCCATCGTACAAATCACCATCATCATGGTATTGAGGATGTTTTTGCGTCGTTCCAATCCTCCATAAAAAAATGCCAATGCTGGAGTCATTAGAAAAACCATACCGCTACAAATTAAAATAAATGCAATATTCCCTGTATCCATTTTACACGCCTCCCTTTCTATATGTTAGCTATCCTAACACCATATTTTCGAATAAGCTAGATTTTTCTGAGAAAAACATGAATTTTCTGAAAATAGCTGACTTTATATGTTAGGTAATATCACATAAGTGAGCGTGTGGTACAAAAAAATACCGAGAGAAGTCTCGGTATGATTACTCTTCTATTTGGTGATACGCTTGATAGACAAGCTGTTTCTTTACTTGATTACGTTTAGCCACTTCTTTGATTGCTTCTTTTGAGGACATTTCGGCCTCTTCCATCAAGGCAGCTACTTGTTCTGCGTAACTTCCTTCATAAACAATTTCATGTATTTCAGAAGAGCCTTCCACCAACAGACAGCATTCTCCTTTGATTGGCTGCTGCTCTAAATAGTCGATCAATTCAGAAAAGGTCCCTCGCAAGTATTCTTCATGGATTTTTGTCAATTCTCGGCAAATGACTGCCTGACGTTCACCAAATACCTCTAGCATTGTTTCAATCGTCGCTGCGATTCGATAGGGTGACTCATAAAAAATCATCGTTGCTTTCTGGGTCGCTAATTCACTCAAGGCTTGTTTTTGTTCTTTTTTCTTACGAGGTAAAAAGCCATAAAAAAGATTTGGTTGCGGCGATAAGCCTGAAGCAATCAACGCTGTCAAACCTGCCGTAGGTCCCGGAAGCGCAATCACCGCGATTCCTTCAGCTAGACAGGCCTTGACTAATTCATGCCCCGGATCACTGATGGAGGGCATACCAGCATCGCTGCATTGGGCAATGGTCTTGCCCATCTGCAGCTGTTCTACCAAATGCGGAACTCGCTCTTTATAATTGTGTTCATGTAAGCTTTTTTGCGGTGTCGAGATCTCAAAATGATTCAACAATTTCTGGGTATTGCGAGTATCTTCACTTGCGATCAGGTCCGCTTCTTTTAAAATTTTGACACAACGGACCGTCATATCTTCCAAGTTCCCGATCGGTGTCGGAACAAGATACAGTTTTCCAGTGTCTTGTTTATAACTTTGTTGCTTTTGCATGTACTGCTCCTTTCGAAAAAAAGACCAGTGGAAACTGATCTTTTTTCTAACGAACCTATTAGACTGTCAGTCAGTTATTTGCCGCTTTCACGATAGATCACTTCTAGACAAAATGCACAAGGTTCATCATGTTCTCTGCGAGAACCGTATAAGTCATAACAAACATGAAATCCTTCTTCGTAAATCTTTTCTAAATTCATTCGTGATTTAGAAAGTTCTTGTTTGACCGATTCAGCGGGTGCATCTGCCACTTGGTTCAACTCACGAATGTGTTCACGTAAGCGTTGATTTTCCAATTCTAATGTCGTATTTTTTTCGACGATTTCTTGCAAAGACTGCTTCATTTCCGCTAGATTATTTAAGGAATTTTGCAACTCCGATTCTAACTGATTCAATCCGTCATATATTGATCGTTTGTCCATGCTCATTATGGTCACCTACTTATTTTGTCACTAGTTCTTCATAATCATATTCGATTGGTGTTTGCCGATCATGCAAACGGACTTTGATCACTCGGCTCAACAGGTCCAGCCCAACCACACGTCCTTTGCCATCTGGCGTTTCAACTTCCTTGCCGCGATCCGGCAATTCTTTTTTCGCCCGCTCATATTCTTCACTTTCATACTTAAGACAGCACATCAAACGACCGCATAATCCTGAGATTTTCGCAGGATTCAAGGAAAGTCCTTGATCTTTAGCCATCTTGATGGATACAGGGATAAAATCCCCTAAAAACGTCGCACAGCATAGTTTGCGACCACAGGGCCCAACTCCGCCTAGTGCCTTCGCTTCATCCCTGACACCGATTTGGCGCAGTTCAATCCGGGTATGAAATTCACTTGCCAAGTCTTTGACTAATTCGCGAAAGTCAACACGGCTTTCTGCAGTAAACGAAAAAATCAGTTTTGTCCGCTCAAAGGTATAGGCTACTCGAATCAGTTTCATTGGCAACTGATGTGCGCGGATTTTTTCTTTTCCAATTTTTAACGCTTCATCTGCCGCCTTTTGATTGGCTGCTGCCTGTTCCAAATCTTTCTTCGTCGCCCGACGTAAGATAGGTTTGACTACCTGAGGCAAATCGCTCTCATTCATTTCTCTGCTTTTGGTGACGACTGTGGCAAGACATTTAGCATCTTGTGATTCCACGATGACTTGGTCATTTATAGTATAGGTCTGTTTTTTCGGTGTGTAAAAATAAATCTGGCCTACGTCATGATAACGCACTCCGACAACTTCGATCATCTCTGGTCTCCTTTTCCGGCTGCTGCGTTTTATCCATAGATGATTTTCACGGAAAATTGTTCTGCCACACCTTGGAAAGACACATTGGCTTGCAACTTTTTTTGTGCTTGCAATGCGGCTTCAATGGCACGATTGATCTCTTTTCCCCATAAACCTTGCCCCAACAATCGATCCCGCTCCTCTTGAAAGTAAAATAACAAGAGCAAAAAGATTTCTGATTGCTGATTTTTTTCTTTTGCTAGACCCAATAATTTTTTCTGAACAAAAATAAATGCTTGCGGGTCTTTCTTCAAAAGGTAATTCACCCAACGCTTAACAGCATCCTTAGTTTCATTAAACCATTCATCTTGCGAGATTTCAACTGCTTTATGATAACTATTGGTCAAGTGGCTTAGAAGTCGGCTTGTCTCTTTAGAAAGTCCCTCTTCTTGTAACTTTTCTTGCAGTTTTTCTTTTGACAAAGGAGAGAAATGAATGATCTGACAGCGAGACTGGATGGTTGGCAAAATACGACCAAGGCTCTCCGTTTCTAAGATCGCCAGAAAGTTTCCCACTGGTTCTTCTAAAAACTTTAGTAAACTGTTGGCAGCGCTGTTGTTCATTTTGTCAGCTTGAGACAAAATAAAGATTTTCAAACGGCTTTCAAAGCCGCTTTTTGAGAACTCCTCTTGCAGCTGTCGAATCTGGTCGACTTTGATCATCTGCCCATCAGGTTCAATTTGGATAACGTCAGGATGCTCTCCTTGGGCGATCCGTAGACAATTGCTGCATGCACCACATGGCGCTTCTTCTTGTACATTGGCACAAAAAAGGCGTTTTGCGAGCCATAGACTTAGTTCATGCTTGCCAGTCCCCTTGTCCCCTTCAAAAAGATAAGCATGAGCAATGCGCCCATGCTTGATACTTTTTTTTAGTTGGGCAAAAACAAGAGGCTGGTATTCTTGTAGAAATAACTCCTCCATGAAATGCTCCTTTTTTAATATTGATGGAATCCGTCAACTGGCAGCACGAATACGGTGGCGCCACCGACTTCGACTTCGACTGGATAAGGAACTTGACCATCTAAGGATATATCTAGTGACATCGGTGTCGAGACATATTGCTTTCTTGATTGACAGGTTTTTTTAATCAATTCTAACGCATCTTGCACACGGTCATCTTCAATACCAATGATAAACGTACTATTACCAGCCTTTAAAAAACCACCCGTTGATGACAATTTTGTAGCACGGATATTGGCATCAATAAACTCATTTGCCAAACGATTACTGTCTTTGTCTTGTACGATTGCCATAATTAATTTCATGGGACCATCTCCTTTGTGTTATCCAACCTACCCTAGATTGATTTGAAGTAAGCAGGATACGATTCAACGATTGCTGAATAGCTGGATTCAACAACTTCTTGTAACCCCATTCTAGCATCAATCTTATGAATGCGTACAGGATTTTCTTCCGCTAGCTTTAGATACGCATGACGAACCCGTTGATGAAACTCCAATCCTTCCGAATCTAGTCGGTCATATTGATGTGCACGATTTTCTTGGATGCGACGCAAGCCAGTATCAGAGTCAACATCTAGATACAAGGTAAAATCAGGGGTCGTTCCTTCCGTCGCAAACTCGTTGATCCGTGCGATCTCAGGAATCCCGATGCGACGTCCAGCTCCTTGATAGGCAAGCGAACTGTCAACAAAGCGGTCACAGATCACGATGTGTCCGGCGTTCAATGCCGGCAGGACAACCTCAATCAAGTGTTGGCGGCGTGCCGCTGCATAAAGTAAAGCTTCGGTCCGCTCATCCATTTCTTCATTTCGCGGATCTAAAATAATTTTACGAATTTTTTCAGCGATTTTAACTCCGCCAGGTTCTCTTGTTTTAACGATTTTTCTTGTTGCTTCAAGCTGTAACCGAGGATACAATTCTTCGATCACACTGGTTTTTCCAGCACCATCCGGTCCTTCGATGGTTATAAACAATCCATTCACCCTAATTGCCTCCAATATCTTTATAATTCTCGGCGACCTTCTACTGCTTTTAGCAAGGTCACTTCATCCGCGTATTCAATATCGCTGCCCACAGATAAGCCATGAGCCAAACGCGTGACTTTAATACCGGCAGGCTTGATCAAACGCGACATATACATCGCCGTCGCTTCGCCTTCCGTGGTCGCATTGGTCGCAATGATCACTTCTTTGACCTGATCATCATGCAGCCGCTGTATCAGGGATGCAATGTTGATATCTTCTGGACCTGTCCCTTCCATCGGGGATAACACGCCATGCAGCACATGATAAAGTCCATGATACTCGCGGACTTTTTCTAATGCCATGACATCTTTAGGCTCTTCAACTACTAAAATCGTTTCTTTGTCTCTTGTGGGATCACTGCAGATTTCACAAGGATCTTCTTCCGTTATATTTCCGCAAATACTGCAAAAGTGCAAATCTCGTTTAACACTAAGCAACGATTTAGCAAACTCATTGACGACTTCTTCTTTCATATCAATCGTATAAAATGCCAAACGTGTTGCGGTTTTTTGTCCAATTCCCGGCAGTTTCATGTAACTGTCGATCAATCGGGCGATCGGTTCAGGATATTGCACCGTCATTTCTCCTTTTATAGACCCGGAATGTTTCTTGTATATTTGCCCATTGTTTGTTCCGATTCTTTTTCAATTTTCTTTAATCCGTCATTGATGGCTAAAATGATCATATCTTGCAGCATTTCCACATCGTCAGCATCAACGATTGCTTCATTGATAGCAATGTCTTGTAACGTCTTATCGCCAGTAAAGGTCGCTTTGACATAGCCATTTGTCGATTCGCCGATAAATTCTTTGCTGTTTAGTGCTTCTTGTTCTTTCATCATTTCTTTTTGCATTTTTTGCATTTGTTTCATCATGCCTTGCATATTTCCCATGCCTCGCATCATTATTCATCACTCCATATTCATTAATTTTCTTCAATGCTGGTTAATTCACCAAATAACTCTTGCGCTTTTGTTACTAAGTCGTCATTTTCTGGTTCGACAGGAGCGGCTTCGGTCTCTTCTTGCTCTACTTCAATTTCTGACTCTTCCGTTGCTTGACCGCCAGCCAAAAACTCTTGTCGTAGCGTCGGCCAACTTTCTTTTGTAATAAAGACAGCCTGTGGGGCGTAGTCTTTGATCATACGGGACAATTGATTATGGATCATCAATTGAAACTCTTGGTCGTTACTTGCTCGCTGACATAAGATCTCATAGTCAAAAGCGATCACGACGCCCGATTCGCTGGCAGCTTTTGCTTCACTGGAGTGCAGCATAGCTCTTTGCGTCACGGAAAGAGACATCAAAAGATCGTCCCAAACATTACGAACATTTGCCAAGTCTTTCTTCGTTGCACTTTTCAGCACTTGGAACACGCGTTCCTTTGGTAAACGGAACGTAGTGGTCGCCTTGGTTTTCTTCACTGGCGCGGTGGTTTCAGCAACGGCACCTGTCGGTCGATTCTCTTGCAGTCGTTGCACCTCTGCCTGAAGTTTTTGCAGTGCTTGACGTAACTGCGCCACTTCTTGACTATTGTCAGCTGAATTGCTGGCAACAGCAGCACTTTCTGGATCATTGGCTAATTTGACCACAGCCACTTCCAAATAGATCGTAGGATTGTTCGTAAATCGTACTTCATTTTGCGTATCGTTTAAGACCGTGATCCAGTGATAGATTTTTGCTGGCGGGGTAATTTTTGCCAGTGTTTGAAACGCTTCAGTCAACTGCAGAGACTTTTCAGATAGCAGCTGCGGCGCTTGTTGATACATCAGCAAGTCTCGACAATAAACCAACAAGTTTTCCAATAAACGGCGGGCTTCTTTACCAGAGGCTAATAACTCCCGCAAGGTCGCTAACGCATCGGCAACTTCTTTTTCCCCACAAGCCTGCATCAGACGGTCCATCATTTCATAGGACAAGCTGCCCGTCACTTCTAAAGCATCTTGGGTCGTTACGGTTCCATCACTAAAAGCGATCGCCTGGTCGGTGATACTCAAGGCATCCCGCATACCGCCTTCTGCGGCTCGCGCAATGATCTGTAAAGCTTCTGCTTCGTAATTGATCTCGCTAGTAGTAAGGACCGTTTCCAAATGACCCACGATGTCTTGCGTATTGATCCGTTTGAAATCAAATCGTTGGGTTCGGGAAATAATCGTTGCTGGAATCTTATGGGGCTCTGTTGTTGCCAAAATAAAGACAACATTTTTCCGTGGTTCTTCCAATGTTTTTAGTAATGCATTAAATGCGCCTGTTGACAGCATGTGCACTTCATCAATGATATAAACTTTGTATTCTGCTTGGGTCGGTGCATAGTTCGCACGATCACGAATAAAGCGAATTTCTTCTACACCGTTGTTACTTGCCGCATCGATTTCGATCACGTCTTCTTGCGTTCCTGCTGTGATTGAGCGACACATGTCACACTCATTGCAAGGCTCGCCATTGACTTGGTTCGGACAATTGATGGCTTTGGCAAAAATTTTCGCTGCACTTGTTTTCCCGGTTCCTCGAGGGCCCGTAAACAAGTAAGCATGCGAGATTTGATTTTGATCGATTGCATTTTTTAAGGTTTGGGTAATTGCTTTTTGTCCGACAACATCATCAAAACGCTGAGAACGCCAAACACGATATAATGCTTGATAGGCCATAGTTTTCCACACTCATTTCAAAATTCGCTACCTTCTATTATACGTAATATCAGCTAAAAAAACCACCGTTTGCGTGGTGGAATCTTAAAAGAAATGGAAATTTAATTCGAAGAGCCATTCCGCGCGCTTTCACTCACTATATCCTTTTATTCCTCCCTATTTTCAAGAAAAAAGACCATTCCTCTTCTCCAACTTTAGACTGATAACGTAAATCTCACCTCCTATGGTATAATGAATCTACGTTCATCTATTGTGATGAAAACAATTTAAAGGAGGACTGAAAATGGGTATTATCAAAGCGGCAACAAGCGCAATTGGCGGCGGATTAGCAGATCAATGGCTAGAGGTGATCGAGCCTGACAATATGAGCGATTCGACAGTAATGACAAAAGGTGTCAAAGTGCGGCGTAATGACAAACGCGGTTCTAACAGAAAAGGCACGGAAGATGTCATCACTGATGGGTCAGTGATCCATGTCTATCCGAATATGATGATGTTATTGGTTGATGGCGGGCGAATCATCGATTATACCGCTGAAGAAGGCTACTATACCGTCAAAAATGAATTAGCGCCTTCGATGTTGAATGGTTCATTGAAAGATGCGATTTCTGAAACCTTCGACCGCTTTAAGTTTGGCGGCGTTACACCACAAAAACAACAAGTTTTTTATATCAATCTTCAAGAAATCAAAGGAATTCGCTTCGGTACTTCATCGCCTTTGAACTATTTTGACAACTTTTATAACGCAGAGCTATTCTTACGGGCGCACGGAAACTATTCCTTACGAATTACCGATCCAATTTTGTTCTATACGAATGCGATCCCAAAAAACAAAAGTCAAGTCGATATCAACGACATCAATGAGCAGTACTTAGCTGAATTTTTGACCGCCCTACAAACCGCGATCAACAAAATGTCCGCTGATGGCGAACGAATTTCTTACGTTCCATCTAAGAGCATGGAATTAAGCAAATATATGGGAACAGTTCTTGATGACAGCTGGCGAGAACTCCGCGGCATGGAAATCGTTTCTGTTGCCGTAGCGAGCATCTCTTATACGGATGATTCCGTAAAACTGATCAACATGCGGAACCAAGGGGCAATGTTAGGCGACCCTTCGATTCGTGAAGGCTATGTTCAAGGTTCGGTTGCTCGTGGTATGGAATCTGCCGGTAGCAATGCCGCTGGGGCTACGACTGGGTTTGTTGGCATGGGCATGGGGATGAACGCTGGCGGCGGTTATTTGAACCAAGCGTCTCAAAACAACCAGCAGCAGATGCAGCAGCAACAGGCTTCCGCACAAAACAGCGCAGATCATTGGGACTGTCCACAATGCGGCACCTCTAATACTGGTAAATTCTGCAGCAATTGCGGGACGCCAAAACCAACGAGCGATGGACCAAGCCTGAAAATGAAATGCAGCGATTGTGGTGAAGTGATCGATTTAGCCAACGGCATTCCAAAATTCTGTCCGAATTGCGGCAAACCTTTCAAAGGTGTCCCAGTAGACTAATTGAGGAGGATTGCTGATGGATGTTATCACACATAAGTGCCCCAATTGTGGGGGCGCTTTAACCTTTGAACCTGGTGATCAAAAATTTCATTGTCCATTTTGTCTGAGTATTTTTACTGAAGACGAAGTCACTGCCTTCGAAGAAAAGCAAAAAGAAGCGCAGATGGCCGATACTCCTGTCTCAGATCCTTCTGCAGCGACCGAGACTGAACCGTCCCTTCAAGAAGAAGTTAGAGAGCAAGCCGATGCACAAGCGGGGCAGATGGACCTTTTCACCTGCCCCAGCTGCGGTGCTGAAATCGTGACGGATGCGACTACAGCCGCAACCTATTGCTACTTTTGCCATAACCCGGTCGTTTTGTCGGGACGGCTTTCAGGAGAATTTTTACCTAACAAAGTCCTCCCTTTTGCCATCGAAAAGGAAGAAGCAACTGCGAAATTCTTAGAATGGGCGCAAAAGAAAAAATTTGTGCCACGGGATTTCTTCGATCAAGCACAAGTAGAGAAATTGACTGGTGTGTACTTCCCTTATTGGGTCGTCGATGCTGAGATGAATGGCTCGCTTTCAGGTATGGGTACCTCTTTGCGTATTTGGCGCGTTGGTGATATTGAATATACTGAGCACAAACAATACGATGTCTTGCGACGAGGAAAAATCAAGGTGAATGAATTGCTCAAGCATGCGCTGTCAAAAAACGTTCAGCAAAAAATGGTGACTGGCGTTCAGCCGTTTCCCCTTGAAAAAGCTGTTAATTTTCGCAGTCAATATTTAGCCGGCTTCCAAGCAGAAAAAAGAGACATTGAATACATTGATCTTTCTGACGAAGTCAAAAACGAATTATCGGGTTATGCTGAAAATCTGCTAGCAGGTACCGTCAATGGCTATACTAGTTTTAAACGCAACAATCGTTCCATCAATCTAACAAAAGAAGAAAACAACTACGTTTTGCTTCCTGTATGGCTAGTGACCTATCGAGCCGATGATGAAAACAAGAGTGCCTTTTATTATGCGATGAATGGGCAAACCGGAAAAGTCAGCGGTGTTTTACCGATTAGTTACAAGCGCTTGGGAATCGTCAGTGGCGCAATTTTCGCGGCAACGACCATCCTCGCATTGATTGGAGCGTATTTCTTATGAAAAAACTATCTTATTTGTTGTTACTGCTGGTTGGTTTTTTCTTAACCGCCCTGCCCGCCTTCGCAGCCGAAGAGACAGTCGCAGACCACGCTGGACTCTTTACCGAACAAGAGATCCAGAAGTTGAACGAAGAAGCAGAAGCGCTGAATGCAAAGATCAAAGGCGAAGTTTTTATTCAAACAACAAACAGCAATACGGGAGATATCGAGTTGTACACTGATCGATATCTTTCAAGACGGATCGGCAACGACAACAACGGTTCGGCATTGGTGATCGATATGGCGCAACGGAAATTTCACGTTTCGACTTCCGGAAATATGATCGATTATCTTACCGATTCACGTCTAGATAAGCTACTTGATGCGGTATTTGACCAGATGGCAGAGGGAAATTATTATCAAGCTGCATTGGTCTATCTGCAAAAAGCAGAGGGTTTTGTGGAAGCAGGTGTTCCTGCCGATCATTATCGTATCGATCGTGATACCGGAAAAATTACTTATTACAAAGTGATAACGCCACTAGAAATTGCTATTTGCTTAGCGATCGCGGCAGTGATCAGTATCGCTTTTTTCATCATTGTTAAATCCCGTTACCAATTAAAAATGGGCGGCTACAAATTTAACTATCTAGAAAAATCAAGTATTGATCTGACCCAAAAAGAAGATCGCTTAGTCAATTCCTTTGTCACAACCAGACGCATCCCCCGTCCTTCGAATAATGGTGGAGGCGGTGGTGGCGGTTTTTCTGGCGGCGGCGGTGGCAGTACGACCCACTCTTCTGGTGGCGGAACATTCGGCGGCGGCGGACGCAGCTTTTAATTTTTCAAGAGTTCCTTTAATCAGGAACTCTTTTTTTGTTGACAATTTTCATAAAAACATCTACTATTTAGGAAAATATAGGAAATGAGTTGATTATATGTTTGAAATTATTAGAAACAATAAACTTTTTATCAGTTTGAGTAGTTTGCTAGTTTTTTTGACTGTCCTGACAAACCTCGCTTTCCCTTTGCTTCTACAAGAAGATCACGCACTGCGCTTTGATCATCTCGTCGGCTTATTAGCGTTCATATTAAGTATTACTTATTGCGCGCAATTCTTATTGATTGTGATGAAAGAGCGCTATGCAGCTTCGATGAATGTTCGCCATCTCTTAGAATTGTTAAAAAAAATGAAAAGGAAGAGTTATGTAGAACTCTCTGAAAAGGAGCCCACTTATCTATTAAACCGCATCTTTGGCGTTGTTGATTCCTTATACTTGTTTATTTGCGGTAGTTTTAGCGAAGCCATTCGCTGCTTTTTCTTATTGCTGATCCCACTTTTTTTGTGTTTCCAATTGCATTATTTACTGGGTTTCATTTTACTATCGCTATTTCCCATCAATGTTTTTGGGTTTCGATGGATCAATCAACAGTTGAGTATTAAGATGAAAAATATGCAAGAAGCATTTGCTCTTAGCAATAAGGAAATGTTAACAACATTGTCCCATATTGATACAATGAAGCAATGGAGTGACGCTGTTCTTGAGCAGCTGTTTTCCTCTCAATTGACATCGATGTATCAAACATTAGCAAACACCAATACTTTTGCCCAAACGACTAGTTTAGTCCTTAATGCGATCAATCAGATCGCCCAGATCGGCGTCTATTTGTTTATGATTCAAGGAATATTACAAGATGAACTGCCAACCTCTGCGTTGATTTTGATTGGCGTGCTATTACCCATTTACTTTTCTGCATTAAGTGGTTTAACGAAAATCAATCTTGATACAGCTACTCTGAGGACCAATCAACGTTTTGTTAACGAAGAATTGGCTGCTCCCGATGACCGCTGGAACCAAACGTGTGAAGCTACTCTGAGTCTTACTTTCGACCACCCTGTCGTATCCATTGGCAACCACAGCTTTTCCTTTCCCATTGAAGAAACCTTGAAACCTGGTGAACATATTTACTTGGCTGGCGCTTCAGGAAAAGGAAAATCAACGTTTTTAAAGGCAATTGCTGGCCTTTATCCATCAGAAGGAATTTCGCTTTCAACGAAGAGTAAACGCATCAAGCCAAGAAACCCTGAAACAGATAAAACCCTCTACCTTGCTCAAGACCCTACGATTCTCTCTCGGACAATTGAAGAAAATCTTGTATGGGGAAGAAAAATGACGGGAGAAGAAAAAACAATTATCGAAACCTCTGGTATTTTAGCGCCCATTTTTCAACAGCGCTCATGGACTAGCAGGCTTGCGGAAAATGGTGCCGACTTGTCTGGAGGAGAAAAGCAAAGAATCGCTCTAGCTCGCATATTATTAAGTGATGCCGAAATCATTCTTTTAGACGAAGCTACCAGCAGCCTTGATGATGAAGCTGCCGAAAAGATTATGAAGTGTTTAAAAAAACATGCAGAAAAACGCATGATCATCTATACTAGTCATAAGAAAGAGGAGCAACGCTTTTGTGATCGTACAATCGCTTTGTAGGAGGAACCGATGAAAGATTATTATACCGTTGAAGAAGTCGCTGAAAAACTGGGCGTAACGACTCGAACCATCCGAAATTATCAAAAGACCAACCAACTTAAAGGGACAAAAATTGGCGGGCAGTGGCGCTTTTCTTACAAAGATGTGGCTTCGTTTATGGGCGAACCATTTGAAGATCCCCTGCTTTCTTTTGCTTCAATACGTTCAGAAAAACAGATACCCGAAAGCTTACTTGCCATTGATTTCTTTATTGAATCAGAGGAATTGCTACAACAGCAAAAAAAAATCGTTATTGATGAGTTCAATGCACTTTACTCAGGGGAAAGTCGGCGTTTTTACTTTGAAAAAATCAACCCAACGATGGCACGATTTACATTGGTCGGACCGTTGAAATATGTAACAACCTTTGGACAGTGGATCGAAACAATACTTTCTCTCCCAAAGTAATCATCTGAGCGCCTGCTTTGAATTTAAAAGAAGAGACCCAATTAGGAGAATGTCTAATCAGGTCTCTTCTTTCTTTTTTGGAAGGCTTGTTGCACTCAGATGATTTCCTTAAACACAGAGAAATCAATATTGCCGCCGGAGACCAATGCCACAGTTTTCTTTCCTCGAAGCAAATGATCGATCTGTCCGCTTAAAATCGCCGCCGTACTTAATGCACCAGCCCCTTCTGCGATGACTTTTTCCCTCAATGCTAAGTAATGGATCGCTTGTTCGATATCGGATTCTTCAACTAAGACCGTTTCATCGATACGGGTCTTTAAAACATCATAGGTCAGTTCCCCTGCCAAAGCAACATCACAGCCATCGGCGATCGTTCTACTGCGGCGATTGGCTACTAGCTTTTGCTGCCAAAGTGAGGCGATCATGCCATAAACGCCATAGGATTGAACGCCGATGATTTTGACTTCTGGACGAAGTTCTTTTAAGGCTAAAGCAATCCCAGCAATCAACCCACCACCGCCGATGGGAATAATGACATTATCAACATCTGGAAGATCCTCCAACAGTTCGATCGCAATCGTTCCTTGCCCCTCCATTACTGCACGATCATCAAAGGGAGAGACAAATACTTCGCCACTATCTTTCATGGCGTCTAGTGTCAGTTGTTTGGTTTCATCAAACGTCTCTCCTGCTAAAACGACTTGTGCGCCATAACTTCTTGTCGCCTCTATTTTTGTTTTGGCAGCCGTTAATGGCATAAAGATTCGGACATTGATCCCCAGTAACGATCCGGCGAGAGCAACACCTTGCGCATGATTTCCTGCAGAACAGGCAATGACACCGCGAAGTTTTTCTGCATCAGTCAATGACGCGAGTTTGTTATACGCCCCCCGCGCTTTAAAGGAGCCGGTACGCTGTAGATTTTCTAATTTCAAAAATATCGTGCCCTCTTTTTCTTTGCCTAAAATATTACTTGGTGCAAGTGGTGTATGGATCATGATTGGTTTCAATCGTCGATACGCAGCAGCGATCCCCAGACTGTCCGTCAACACTTCCTCAATCACAAACGTTCCCCCTTTTTTGTTTTTTTATACTCTCATTGAAGCACAGAACTTGTAGAAAAACAATCTGGGGAACTCGTACAAGCAAAGATCGGTTCCCCTTTCTTTACACGTCACTGTCACCAAATATTCTTACAGAAGAATTTTCAGAAAATAATGACATTTCTTTTCTGAAGTGCTATACTTAGAAAAATTAAAAAAGGGTGTGAACGAATGACAATCGATTGGTCAAATTTAGGGTTTTCTTATATCAAAACGCCATGGCGTTTTTTGGCAACATGGAAAGACGGTTCTTGGAATGAAGGCGAACTTACCGAGGATAATTATCTGCATATCCACGAGGGATCAACCGCTCTTCATTATGGACAGCAATGTTTTGAAGGACTAAAAGCCTACCGAAGAAAAGATGGCGGCATCAATTTGTTCCGTCCAGACGAAAATAGCAAACGGATGAAACGCAGTGCCTATCGCCTGCGTATGCCAGAGGTTCCTGAGGCCTTTTTCTTAGATGCGGTAAAACAAGTAGTAAAAGCAAATCAGGAATATGTTCCGCCTTATGGCAGCGGCGCCACCTTGTATATTCGTCCTCTATTGATTGGCGTCGGAGAAAATATCGGTGTAAGCCCAGCACCAGAGTATATTTTTACGGTTTTTTGTATGCCGGTCGGACCTTACTTTAAGGGCGGATTGACACCAACCAATTTCATTGTTTCTGATTATGATCGCGCGGCACCAAATGGTACTGGCGCAGCCAAAGTTGGTGGAAATTATGCGGCGAGTTTGTTACCTGGATACGAAGCCCATCAACGGAAATTTTCCGATTGCATCTACCTTGATCCAGAAACGCATACCAAAATCGAAGAAGTCGGTTCTGCCAACTTTTTCGGGATCACGGCTGCTAATGAATTTGTGACACCAAAATCTCCTTCTATTTTACCAAGTATCACAAAATATTCATTGCTGCATCTAGCGCAACATTCATTAGGATTGACCCCTGTGGAAGGTGATGTTTATCTCAATGAGCTGGATCGTTTTGTCGAAGTGGGTGCCTGCGGAACAGCTGCTGTTATTTCCCCGATCGGCGGGATCCAAAACGGCGAGGATTTCCATGTGTTCTATAGCGAAACGGAAGTTGGTCCACAAACAAAAGCATTGTATGACCAATTGACCGGCATTCAATTCGGCGATATTTCGGCACCAACCGGTTGGATCTTTGATGTTCCATTGGATTAAGCGAACCGGGCTACATCCTCTTCAACCGAACGATCACTACGGACCGTTCGGTTTTTCTCTTACTATCGATCAATTTATCATCACTGCATCAGAATTGATTGCCACAACTCTTTTGACTTGTTACAATCATAGCAAAGGGAGGCGTAATGATGGGCAAACGATTCGGCTATTCTTTGCTAGCAACAGCCTTGTATTTGGTGGTTTCCAATATTGGTAATCTCGTTTTTGGTATTAACCGCAGCTTTAGTTGGACCACAACGTTGTGGGAAGCATTTTTCTTTTTTATTTTCGTGTTCTTATTCCAACAATTTCGAAAAAAATAAGCAGCGATCCTCGCTCATAAAAAAACGAGGATCGCTGCTTATTACTTTTTAGGAATCTCAGCCTCTAACAAAAAAAGCGCCAAATCCCTTCATACAAAAGGATTTGACACTAAGAAAAATTATTTAACTGTTACTGAAGCGCCAACTTCTTCTAAAGCTGCTTTCAATGCTTCAGCTTCGTCTTTAGAGATGCCTTCTTTAACTGCTGAAGGAGCTCCGTCAACGACTGCTTTCGCTTCTTTCAAGCCTAAGCCAGTTGCTTCACGAACTGCTTTGATAACTTTAACTTTTTGATCGCCAGCTGCAGTCAATTCTACAGTGAATTCAGTTTGTTCTTCAGCAGCACCAGCATCGCCAGCTCCACCAGCTACAGCTACAGGAGCTGCAGCAGATACGCCAAATTCTTCTTCGATAGCTTTAATTAAATCGTTTAATTCTAAGATTGTCGCGCCTTTTAGCTCTTCGACAATGTTTTCAATGTTCAATGCCATTTTGTTTTCCTCCATTTAAGTAAGTAGTTTAGTTTTTAATACTGAAAAATTATGCGGCAATTATGCTGCATCTTCTTCTTTTTCTGCCACTGCTTTGACAGCGTAAGCCACGTTGCGGATAGGTGCTTGTAGCACAGATAGCAACATAGAAAGAAGTCCTTCGCGGTTTGGCAATTTCGCCAATGCAGTAATTTCTTCCAATGAAGAAACTTTGCCTTCGATGATACCGCCTTTGATTTCTAAAGCTTTTGCGTCTTTTGCGAAATCGTTAATGATTTTTGCAGGTGCAACAACGTCTTCGTTACTGAATGCTACGGCAGTAGGGCCAGTGAATACTTCACCTAAACCTTCTAGACCAGCTTTTTCAGCAGCACGAGAAAGAATTGAGTTTTTGATAACTTTCATCTCAACGTTTGCATCACGCAATTGTTTACGTAAGCGAGTTACTTCATCAACAGTTAGTCCACGGTAGTCAACAACGACTACAGATGCGGCTGCAGAGAATTTTGCACTCACTTCATCAACGATCGCGGATTTTTTAGCGATAGCTGCTTCACTCATTTATATTTCACCTCCTGATTTTGATGGAAGAGTTTCTTCGAAACAAACTGTTCCTTTGTCCTATAAAGGACAATAAAAAAACTCTATGCCACCGTAGACATAGAGGGACTATTGAAGATTCTCAATAAACGTCCTCGGTAGGAAATTAAGGCAAATGCCACCTACTGTCTTCGGTACAGTTAAACTTTTAACCTTGACTACTTTACCATAGATAAGGTAGTCAAGTCAATAAAAGTTTTGAATTTTTGTATTAAATTAGAAAGAAGCTTGTTCTACATGGATCCCAGGACCAAATGTTGTTGTAACTGAGATATTTTTCATGTATTGACCTTTTGCTGCTGAAGGTTTAGCTTTCAACAATGTTTCATGGATCGTTTTGAAGTTTTCAATCAATTTGTCATCTTCAAAAGAAACTTTTCCGATTGGTACGTGGATGTTTCCAGCTTTGTCAACACGGTAAGTAACTTTACCAGCTTTTACTTCGTTAACTGCTTTTGTTACGTCCATTGTTACTGTACCAGTTTTAGGGTTAGGCATCAAACCTTTAGGGCCTAATACACGACCTAATTTACCAACAGTAGCCATCATGTCAGGCGTTGCAACAACAACGTCAAAATCGAACCAGCCACCTTGGATTTTTTGAACCATATCGTCGTCACCAACGAAATCAGCACCAGCTGCTTCTGCTTCTTTG
Source organism: Enterococcus sp. CR-Ec1 (assembly GCF_002850555.1). Classification (NCBI taxonomy): domain Bacteria; kingdom Bacillati; phylum Bacillota; class Bacilli; order Lactobacillales; family Enterococcaceae; genus Enterococcus; species Enterococcus sp. CR-Ec1. The sequence goes on along the minus strand of NZ_CP025223.1, from coordinate 1,404,679 downwards.
GCTTTATCGCCTTTAGCAAAAACTAAAACTGTTTGTGTTTTACCAGTACCGTTTGGTAATACAACCGCGCCACGGATTTGTTGATCCGCTTTTTTAGGGTCTACGTTTAATTTGTAAGCAACTTCAACCGTTGCGTCGAATTTTGCAATATTTGTTTCTTTTGCCAAAGCTACTGCTTCTTCAACTGAATAAGCTTTTGTAGCATCAACTTTTTTCAATGCTTCTTGCATTTTTTTGCTTTTTTTAGCCATTTTGTTTCCTCCTTGATGTGGTTATAACGGTAGAACCTCCCACGTGTCCCATATTTTTCAATATGAAGCCGACTGAGAAGCTACTTCCTTAGGGCTGTAATTATTCTACAGTGATCCCCATGCTTCGTGCAGTTCCTTCAACCATGCGCATTGCTGCTTCAACGTCAGCTGCGTTTAGGTCTTCCATTTTCAATTCAGCGATTTCTTTTACTTGATCGCGTGAAACTTTTGCAACTTTTGTTTTGTTTGGTTCGCCTGAACCTTTTTCAACGTTTGCTGCTTTTTTCAACAATACTGCTGCTGGTGGTGTTTTTGTAACGAAAGTAAATGAACGGTCTTCGTATACAGAGATCACTACTGGAATGATCAAACCTGCTTGATCAGCTGTACGAGCATTGAATTCTTTAGTGAATCCCATGATGTTGATACCCGCTTGACCTAGCGCAGGACCTACCGGCGGAGCTGGTGTTGCTTTACCTGCAGGAATTTGCAATTTAACGATTTTTTCTACTTTTTTTGCCACGAGACATACCTCCTTGAGTCCGTGATGTGGTTAATTGGAGATCCAAATTTCTCCTCCCACTTTGGTGATTCATGTGCACACACAAAAAACGTGTGACGAAAGCACACTGGAATATTATAGCATCTTTATGGAATAATTCAAGGTTTTTCAGCTGATTTTTTTGAAAAAATGCTCACCAGCGCTTTTCGTTAGTCCATCGCTAAAAAAAGAAATAAAAATCACTTGCTTTTGGTCTGCTTTTTTCATTCTCTCATTTTTTTATGCTACACTACTACTGGAATTCTTCCCTATTCGTTTACTACTATCGAGGTGAAAAAAATGGAACAATTAAAATACCGCAGTGTATTTGACATAATCGGACCCATCATGGTGGGTCCCAGCAGTTCTCATACCGCCGGTGCTGCCCGGATCGGAAAAATCGTTCGCAGTATTTTTGGCGAACAGCCAGACAGTGTAGATATCCTGTTGTATGAATCGTTTGCTAAAACCTATCGCGGTCATGGAACCGATATTGCGTTAGTTGGCGGTCTCTTAGGCATGGAGCCAGATGATGCTCGCCTAGCGGACTCTTTAAAAATCGCTTATGAGAAAGGGATCGAAGTCTTATTCGTCCCTAAAAAAGAAAAAGCGGAACATCCGAATATGGTCAAGATGATTTTGACAAAAGGTAGCCACAAACTATCTGTCACTGGCATCTCGATAGGTGGTGGCAACATTCAAATCTCAGAGCTTAACGGCTTCAAAATTTCTCTGACACTGGGTACCCCTACTTATGTGATCGTCCATCAAGATGTTCCGGGAATGATTGCGAAAGTAACCAATTTACTATCAGAGGCTCAAATCAATATCGGTACGATGACCGTTACGAGAGAAGCTGTCGGTGATAAAGCAATCATGATCATCGAAGTCGATCAGCGCAATGATCAGCTGGCGCAACAAATCAAAGTTTTGCCGCACGTTTACAGCGCTGCGTATTTTGATTAAAGGAGATAAGCACATGTTCTATACAATAGAAGAGTTAGTAATAGAAAGTAAAAATTATCCTTCCGTTGCAGAGATGATGATTGCGATCGAAGCAGAAAATACTGGTCGTAGTCGCGAACAAATCCTTGCAATCATGGAAAAGAATTTAGTTGTTATGGAACAATCAGTCGCTGAAGGTGTCGCTGGTGTAAAATCGGTGACGGGATTGACCGGCGGCGATGCGACTCGCATGAACGACTACCTTGCTGCCGGTGATTTTTTAAGCGGAGAAACCATTCTACAAGCGGTCCAAAATGCCATTGCAGTCAACGAAGTCAATGCGAAAATGGGCTTGATCTGTGCAACACCGACTGCCGGTAGTGCGGGTGTTGTTTCTGGTGTATTGATGGCCGTACGTGAGCGTTTGGCACTGACTCGAGCGCAACAAGTCGACTTTTTGTTTACAGCCGGCGCCTTTGGCCTGGTGATTGCCAACAATGCCTCGATTTCCGGTGCCGAAGGCGGTTGTCAAGCAGAGATCGGTTCTGCTAGCGCAATGGCAGCGGCGGCTTTGGTTTGTGCAAAAGGTGGCACCCCCCACCAAGCGGCTCAAGCGGTGGCGATCACCCTCAAGAATATGATGGGCTTGATTTGTGACCCTGTCGCGGGCTTAGTCGAGGTCCCCTGCGTGAAGCGCAATGCCTTGGGATCTTCCCAGGCCTTTATCTCTGCCGACATGGCATTAGCAGGAATCGAAAGTGTCATCCCACCTGATGAAGTGGTCTTAGCGATGTATCAAGTCGGACGACAAATGCCTAGCATTTTCAAAGAAACGGCTGAAGGTGGTCTAGCCATGACGCCGACTGCCCAACGCCTACAGGCAGAAATCTTAGAAGCCAATCGTTGATGTTTTTTTAGAAATGAACACGAATAAAAACCAACCAAGAACAACCAATCGTTGCTTGTTCTTGGTTGGTTTTCATTTTGGCTCTATAATTTATGGGACTGATGAATCAGAATTGATTCTTCAGTCCCATTTTCATTTTAGGTATTAAAAAACATATCGTTCTCTAGTATGATTAAATCACCACAAAATAAACAACTGAGAGGACGATATGCTATATGAATGATTCTATCAAAAAAATGCTGAGAATAATAGAGAAAGATTTGATGATTATAGAGGTCTCTTACGAGACCCTTCAGAAGAAAAAGACGTTGGTCGTCGATGCTGTTCTCTCGCCTGCTCCTCGTGCTTGTAGAAGTTGTGGTTCTACTGTGGTAGATGGAAACGGGAAAGCAATTATAGTGAAAAATGGGAAGAAGGAAACGATTGTCCGTTTTGAACAATACAATCATATGCCTTTGGTTATGCGCCTAAAAAAACAGCGCTATACCTGTAAAAACTGCCGAACCCATTGGACTGCTCAAAGTTATTTTGTCCAACCCAGACATTCAATCGCAAATCATGTTAGATATAAAATTGCTTCTTTACTGACTGAAAAAGTATCTTTATCTTTTATTGCGAAAAGCTGTCAGGTATCTTTGACCACCGTTATTCGTACATTGAAAGAGTTTAAAAGCTATTTACCAAAGCAATCTAAGAAGATTCTCCCCAGAGTATTGATGGTTGATGAATTTCGTTCGCATGCTTCCATAGAAGATAAAATGAGCTTTATTTGCGCAGATGGCGAAACAGGAAAATTAATAGATGTTTTGCCTACGCGTAAATTACCTCGATTAACAAGCTATTTCTTAGGTTGTACCAATCCAGAAGAAGTAGAATTCTTGGTTACAGACATGAACGCTGCCTACTTCCAGCTCACCAAACGTGTTCTGCCAAATGCGAAAATAGTGATTGATCGGTTTCATATTGTCAAACACATGAATCAAGCGTTCAATGAGTTGCGTATCCGTGAAATGAATGAACTTCGTAAAGTAGGACAGAAAAGCCAGGCAGAAAAACTGAAAAAGAACTGGCGCTTTTTGCTAAAAAATCGTGCAAACATCAACCATTATGAATACAAAACATGGAAAAGTTTCCGAGCACCAAAATACCCATTTCTTACTGAAGCAATGATGATTGATCGATTGCTTGAGTTTTCTACGCCCCTGAAGGAGGCGTATCCCTTTTTTCATGAATTAGTTGAAGCCTTTCGAGACAAAGACCCTGACTTATTTTTCTGCATATTGGCAGAACTTCCCGAAACGTTAGATGACGGCTTTCGGGAGAAGCTTCAAAACCTTCTGACCTATGAAGAAGGCATCACCAACGCAATGATCTATCCTTATTCCAATGGAAAAATAGAAGCGAAGAATACCCACATAAAGACAATGAAACGAGTATCCTACGGATTTAAATCATTCGAGAACATGAGAATTAGAATCTTTTTGATCAATCAATTAATCAATGTAAGATAACAAAAAATCTGAGCCAGAATGCGGTTCATTCTGACCCAGATTTGATTTTGCACAACTCATCAGTCCTTATTGACAAAGAGCCTTCATTTTCCCATTATTTCCAACGACGAAAAGGCAAGCACTCCCTACTTGTTAAACAAGTAACAAATGACATTGGCGGTTTTTCTACTCCCACTCGCCTACCCTATAGTGTTTCTTTTGGGCAACGGGTTTTAATACCTTCACAGGCTCGGAAAATTTAGGTTTTCCTTCTGTTTGATCCAATGGGACCAATGGCTGCTCGCTTTCTTGTGCTTTCAAGTCCATTTGTGGTTTTTCATCCTTGGTAGCTTGCGCCTGATCGGCTGATTTTTGCCAAAGCTGTTTGCTGAGATCCAATAAGGGAATGATCATCATGGCGACTAGCCCGCCAGAAAAACCATTGTTATACAGATTCAAACCTCCATGTAAGAAATCAATATTCAGTACCATTGAGGCGTGCACAAAACCGACCACCAAGCCGCCTTTCCAGCCATAGGCATTTGTTACTGCACAGAGCATCATCGCAAAAATCGCTGACGTGACTGTAACCGTCTCGTTGATGGTGTATACGCTCAATAGATTGGCAATCGTCACCCCTGCCAATAAAGGCAGCGAGTTAAAGACATGAGAGCCACAAGCAGAAAAGCCGATGACGCAAAAGATCGCACCGATAACTGGTCCATTTAAAACCGCACCAATACTGACGACATATGCCACAAGCAAAAACGTCATCAATCCCATGTTGATCATCGTATTATAAACGCCGGTATCACGTAAGATATCTCGTTCGATTTTGCCACTATGAGACCAAATCGCTCGCATATTCAATCGTTTTTTCTTGATTGCCATCAGTGACCCATAGCCTACGAACACACTTCCTAAAACCAGCATCATGAGAATCAAACGCGGCTGCTGTTCTTGCGACACCAATGTTCTTAGCTCAATCGTTAGGCCAAACATCCGACAGATAGCGGCGACTAATGTACACAACATTCCTGAAGTGAATCCAGCACTGTATAAACTGACGCTTTGAAATAGTCCTTGAAAATATAAGGCCATGGGAACCATCAAAAAACCGGTAAAAATTCCAATACCGTACCCCATCACCAAGCTAAAATAAGGCGGTAGTGAGTCATTGAATGCAAAATAGCTGACGATTGGAGAAACCGACGATCCATACAAGGCAATCAACAGAAATTTTTTCAATGGTTCATTCATAAAATACGAATACAGACGGACGCCTAAAAATATCGGGATAAAATTTAGTAGATTTTTCCCAAAAAAACCATACCCAGTCACCATAAAGATAGCAGACACCGCGCCTCCTGTGATCGGCACCCGATAATGATAGCAAATCGAGATCGCTACAATCGTCATCAAACTGCTGTTTAATAAAGCCGACCCTACAGAAGTCATAGCAATATAATCTGTCACAAGATGACTTTCCGAAAATAAAATCAACTTGAGCTCTTCGACTGCCACCCTTGGATCGAAAAACAACATGGCAAAGAAAAACAGCAGCAAATTAAAAAGAAACAACAAGCTATACCCATTATGTACAGAGATCATCCCTTTAGTATGGGGATGAAAATCATTGTGAAACTTTACTCTAAAAAAAGCAAATAATTTTGACATAAGACCCCTTCCTCTTATAAAGCGCTTACTCATTTTGAGAAAAAAAGTGGGCCAACGAATTGGTCCACTTTATTCTCATTACTGTTATTTTACCGTAAATGAGCCGTTCATGCTAGTCTATCCAGCAGTTAAATTTTATCTACTTGCTCAAAATCAAGTTCTGTACTGGTTTCACGACCGAACATATCGATGTTCACTTTTAGTTTTTGTTTTTCTTCATCGATTTCTGCTACTTGTCCTTCTAGACCAGAAAACGCACCTTCGATGATTTTGACGGTTTCGCCAATTTCGACTTCCAGTTCAACTGTCCGAGTACTCATACCGATCGAACGTAAAATTGAATTGATTTCTTCTTGTAATAAAGGCGCTGGCTTGCTTCCTGCACCATGAGAGCCAACGAAACCTGTTACCCCAGGAGTATTACGTACAACGTACCAAGATTCATCCGTCATGACCATTTCAACTAATACATAGCCAGGAAATGTTTTATGAACGATTTCTTTGGTTTTGCCGTTTTTTTCTTCTGTTTCTACTTCTTCGGGAACGACGACACGGAAAATATAATCACCCATCCCCATGCTTTGTGCACGTGACTCTAGGTTCGCTTTTACTTTGTTTTCATAGCCAGAATACGTATGCAGTACATACCAATTTTTTTCAAAAGATTCCATTTTTTTCGGACTCCCCATCTTTTTTGTAAAATAAAAAAACCTCAGCTGCACCGAAGTTTTTCCTCAAAGCGATTATAGCACGATTTGTGATAAATGACTAGCGCTATCAGTAAGAAGTGTTACTTTAGGATCCAATTGAAGACCGTTTGAATCAGTGTGTCCATCACAAAGAACATCAATGCAAAAATAATGGTTGTTTGAATCACCACAAATGTATCTTTGCGTAATTGTTTTTTTGATGGCCAAGAAACGTTTTTCATTTCTTCAACAACATTTTTCAAAAATTTCATTCGATTCCCTCCTTACTTCGTTTCACGATGCAAAGTATATTGATTGCAATACTTGCAAAATTTGTTGATTTCAAGGCGTTCGCCTTTTTTACCTTCACTGACTGATTTTGAATAGTTGCGGGATCCGCAGACAGAACAAGCCAAAGCAGCTTTTTTCGTTGCCATCTTAGTGTCCTCCCCCTTTTTATAAAGTTTTCCAACACTAAAAATACCATTTATTTAAGATTGTGTCAATTTTTGATTTTCTGTCGTATAAATATAGTTTCTGCTGATTTTGTGGTATGATAATGGTGATAAATGGGTATTTGGGAGGGAAAATTATGTTATTAAAAACAATGGTTTACAAAAAACGCGATTTAACAACGGTAAAGGAAACAGCTACCTTAGAAGAAGCGCTGGCAATTTTAGAAGAGTCTGGTTATCGTTGTGTGCCTATCCTAGATGAATCAGGAAAGATTTTTAGAGGAAATATTTATAAAATGCACATCTATCGCCATAAAGCAAATGGCGGTGACATGACTTTACCCGTCACCTATCTGCTAAAAAATGCGACGAAGTTCATTTATGTCAACTCTTCATTTTTTAAGGTTTTCTTTACAATCAAAGAATTGCCTTATATTGCGGTACTAGATGAAAACAATCAATTTTACGGCATCTTGACTCATAGTTCCTTATTGAATATGTTGTCACAATCATGGAGCGTCGAACAAGGAAGCTATGTGTTGACGATCGCATCAACAGGTCAACAAGGCGACTTAGCGGTTATCTCAAAAATAATCGCAAAATACAGCAGTATCGCTAGCTGTATCACTCTCGACATCGGTAAAGACGAATTTATTCGTCGTACGATGATCACTTTACCAGCGAACACATCAAAAGAATTATGCGACAAGATCGTTTCTCAACTGGAAGCAAAAAATTTCAAAGTTGTGGAGATCGAAGACCTAAAAGCAGAATAAAACAAAAGATCATTCCTAAAAAAGAAAGGAATGATCTTTTTTCTTGTTTTTTGAGAACCATCAAAGCAAAAAACAAGCTTTTTTTACACGCGCTTATCGAAGCGAACGGCACGATTGATGATATACATCACCGGTGCCGTAATCGTCATTACAATAAATTCACTCAATGCCGTTGTTGCAAATGTTGGCCAGAAAGGCAATGCTAAGGTGATATTTAGCATAATCGCAATCAGGAACATACTTAATGAAAAAACAATGGTATTAAATGCCAGTCTTACGAAAACATTTGGAATCTTCTTATATACCAATGCAGTTGCTCCTAAAGCCAAGAAGCTTCCGAAACCGCCGAATACGACATCCAAGATCCCCATTCCAAAGAACATGTTATACACTACAACCCCGCCAACGACACCCCACATCAATTTTCTGTTGAAAACGACCAAGTGATTCAATCCTTCAGATATCCTAAATTGAATCGCTCCTGAGGCAACGGGTGAGACTAGAACCGTTACAGCAACATAAAGTGCCATAATGATCCCATTGGCTGCGACGACACGCAAACGTTGATTGGTTAGATTTGTTGATTTTTCCATTTGATCCCTACTTTCTCCGAGTTTTGATTACGCGGGATGGTTGATGAACCGCGGTGCGCTTCGCACAAGTACTTATTATACACATTAATAGCCATATATCAATGTTAAACCGGCCATTTAATCATCAAATCATCTCGAAATCACCTGACAAAACTTTATGCAGATGGAATTGCTCCCTCTGTTCCTTCATTCGTTGATTCAAAGAAACACTTCGCAGCTTTCATTTTCTAGCCCTATTCGACTATCAATGAATCATCCATCGTCAGATTTCCTAATAGCTTGTGATTCAATCTTTAACCTTGAAAGAGATGGCAAAAATATTATTTTTACGCCTACCGAAGAAATGAACGATGAAGATGGTGGCTTTGTGTTGAAACCTCGCTAAATCAAGGCGCATCTCGTGATGAAAGGTTAAGTGCTGAATTACTTTAAGATTCGTCGGATCTACGCACAGAAATCATCTTGAATACGTAAAACATCCCTTTTCGCTAACGGAAAGGGATGTTTAGAATGAATCAGACGATTCAGTTACTTTTTGATCAAAAATAGCTTTCTTCTCGTTGCCTCGTTACCTTTTTGGTAAAGCAATTTCTCATAGATGTTTACTCAGCGAATGCCTGCCACACCTCTATTTAGCTGGTCGAAAGCCCGCTTTGTAGGCTTCCACCTCTGTCTTGAACATCCGAATTGGACTGGTCGTTTTATTATAATATTGACTCCCCGGTATATGATAAATCTTTTGTTTGGAGCCTTTGATCAGCCCTTTGCCCCGTTTGTCTACATATTTTTTCAGTCCATCTCTAAATGCATCATTCGTCGTTCCAGGTGCTTTCCCACCTTTTTTCACCAGTTTGACCTGGATTGCTTCCAGTTGAAAACCAAAGCCAGACGTTCCTGAAGACTGTCCGTTTTTCGCCCACCCCATCCAGCCAAATTGTTGTGAATTGACTCGATAATAGACATCGTAATACTTAGCGATCTCACCGGTGAGTTTGATTTGGATCGCCTCCAACCGTTGCCCTTTTCCACTTGTACCAGATAGAGTCCCATTTTTTCTAAACGATTTTTCCCATCCTTGTTTCTGAATGGAGGTTTTATATTCAATATTCCCTTTGTATTTTTCGTTAGTAATTTTTATCTTGATTGCTTCAAGTCGCTTGGCTTTCCCTGTGGTCCCTGACGTCTGACCGTTTGTTTTCCATGATTGCCACCCTTGAGACTGGATATTTGTTTGATAGCTCACACTTGGTGAAGATGCAGCAAAAACTGTCATCGGAAAAACAACAAAGCCAAGTAAAAGAACAAATAGTATTGACACTTTTTTCATTTTAAACCCTCCTTATTTTGATTATCTCAATATAATATCTAAAAAACAAACTTTTTATGAACAATAAATATTTTTTTATCAAAACACTTATTTAAACGTTGAACAGACTGAGAAATAAAAAAAGGAGTCTTAAGCGATGGCAACGAAAGTCAATTCATTTAGGGTTGGGGTCACTTATTGTATTCCTTTCAACACTCAAAGTTGAAAATTGCATGGTATCAAGCTAGCTTCTCGACGACTGATAAAATTTGCCTGTCAACGTACGATGAAAGAATCGTTGTTCATTTTTCTGAAAATCTAAGCAATTGACCGTCTGCAATGTGGTATAATCGACTTCGTTGAAATTTGTTTTGAGAGGATGGCATGATTGAACTTATTTGGATTGACCTTTGGCTTAAGAAATGTAAAAACTGGAATCAGTGTATTCCTCTGTATTTTGATTAGTGTTCTTTTGAATCGTGAAACCTACGTCGTATCAACGATCACAGCTGTTTTCACATTAAGAGAAGATCATGAGAATACCGTCAAATACGGGAAACATCGGATTGCCGGTAACAGCTTCGGCGCAATCGCTTCTGTATTTTGTATTGCGATATTTAACTTTTTCGGACATTCGTCCTTTATTCAAATGATTGCAATCCCTTTAGTGATCATGTTAATGATCGCTTTATTGGTCAAATTTGATTACTCCGAGGGAACAGTTGGTGCTTGTGCCACACTATTGACGATTTTATTTATGATTCCTCAAACTGAATCTTACTTGTATGCTTTTAATCGAATTGTTGATAGTTTTATCGGCATGACGATTGCAATATTGGTGAACCGCTTTTTTCCATTTCCGAATAAAAGTACCGCAGGGACGAAGACGACAACAAATGAGAGTGATTCATTTTAAAAATGAAAAAGAAAAAAACCATCTCAAAACAGCTTTGAGATGGCTTTTTAAGAATGGATCAGTTACTGAAAAGAACTTGTTGGTCTTCAATTAATGGATAAGAAATCGGTACATTACCTTCCAAATCTTCTTTATTCATATCAACTGCAACGATTTGACTATTTTCATACGTACGATAGTAATAGATTCCTTTATCTGTATTGCAGCAAGAAGAATAAATCGTGTACTCATAGCGCTCATTGCCTATGTCACAAAGTCCTTTTTGTTGCTCAACCGAACCTAAAATATGGAAGAACTGACTAATGCTTTCGGATTCAGATTCTCCAGAAACGGAATTCAATCGGGTAAAAGCTACTTTGACAAAGCGAGACATCGAAGAAAGATCTCCTGGCAGACCTAAGCCGCCCATTCCACGACTATATTCATCAAAATCCACCTTGTCAGAAAAATGAGTTTCCGGAGTTTTCGATGATAACACACGGTAATTATTCAAATTGAACAATTGATAGTCAAATGGTGGATTATTTGTCAAAACTCCCACCGGATTTTCATGAATATGAAGGCCATCACTCATACTTTCCACAACGATGGCACTTTTTTTATCAGCAATCATCCAATGCAAAGGCGATAGAGGCAAATCTTCACTAAAATTGATCCGAACGAGATTGACATTGGCTAATAGCCCTTTTACCTCTTCGACAGTAGCGCATTGTCCTAAGAGCCATGGGATGAACTCAAAAGGCGTAACATTCTCTTTTCCTTCTTGAAATTCATTGTAGACAGCATTTTCTGGAAAATTCAATCCAGCGATACCTAAACCTTTTTCATTGACCGCATCATAATACAGTGGATACTCAGCGACACCAGCAGCAATCCCAATCATTGCGTAATGGTGATCTATTTCACTTACTTTGCGAAATTTGAATGGATAATTTCTCGGAGTAATGGTCACTACTTCTTTATAAGAAACATCATAATCAAAATTTCTGCCAAAATAATGATCTTTCGTTACATAAGTTAACGCAGTACACATAATACTTCCTCCTAAAATAAGTTTTTTACACTTCTAATTTACTCCTATCGCTTTTTTTTAACAAGGAAAAAGCAATAAATAATAATAAAAAAATAATTAGATATATTATAGTTATTTTAATATCTTTTCTCCATAAAATGCAAACCTTTTGAATTTTTACACAAAATAAAAAAAACGCTTTTTTTATCACTATTTATAACAATATGCATAAACATAGTTAAATAATGGTTAAAATAACCAGATACTTCTTTATTCGTGAGGCTTTTCAAGGTAAAATAAATAAAGTATCTAAAAAAGAAAGGATATGTTCTTTTTTAGATACAAAAAAATATTTCTTCATAAATTATAATATAAGCAAAATATTACAATTTATTTTGAAAAAAAGGGGTTTAAAAATGAAAAAGATTTTATTTGGTTTTGTACTAGTATCCACTTTATTCCTGGCTGGTTGCTCTAGTGAAGATGTGGAAAGTGATACTGTCGAATCGTCACAACAAACAACTGAAACAACAATGGAAAGCTCCGAAGATTCTGAGGATGTCGCTGCTTCTGAAGAAGAAGAGATTGAAACTAATGAGAGCTCAGAAGAAGAAATTGACAGCCAAGCGAATGAGCAAGCTTCTGATGAATTGGAAGCACAACTTGAAAAATTATCTGATACGTACGCTGATCTGATCGCAGAAGTTGAAGGGTATATTGCCAATCCTGAAACTTATGATTTGTCCGCTTACACTTCTGTTATGCGTAGCTACACTGATTTGATGAGAGAATTTCAAACAACCACTGAGACAATTGAAGCGGCTGATCTAGGTGACGGCTGGGCTTACTACGATATCTATATGGATATTTTAGAAGAATCTGTGAAACTAACTGAAGCCTTCGCCAATCTACCAGAAATGCAGCAATAACTAAAGGAGCTCTCCTATGAAAAAAGTACTAATTAAGCTAGTACGGATTTTATGTGTGATCACAATAATCCTTAACATACTAGGCACCTCTGCTTTGTTTTATCTTGCCCATACTCAAAATTTACTGGGATTTATGTTTCAAACATGGCAAAATAATCCGTTTAATTTTAGTAATTACGATGTGCTGATAATCAATAATGCGATTATATTTTTAGTGGTTCCAATTTTGATTTTAATTTTTGTGAAAAATCCAAAAAAAGAATGACTGCTACTTTCTAAAAGACATAAAAGCAAAATCGAATGAAAACTCGGTTTTGCTTTTCCTTTATCTTTTATTTAAACTATTTAAATTTATCTAAAAGACAACTACCAAATCATGTAAGCGATTGCCAAAAGAGAAAAATGTGCTATACTATAAGTGTAAGGAGCAAGGATTCCCAGTAAAGCAGACGAAGCAGGTTCTGCAAGAAAAGAATTGTTGTCAACTTAGAATAAAAGACAAAGGATGTGGGAATTTGAGTTACTCCTTACTAATTGAATAGGATTCGGCGATGGGCATCATTACCTGAGGATCAAAGTGGACATAAGAACCTTTGAAAACCCAGAAAGCACAATCGTCGAATCTATTTTTTTGCTCTTTTTTCAGGCATCGTCTCCCCGCCTTCTGTCGAAACATGCTATAATTAACCGCATTGAACGAAAAAACGATATGGAGCTATTCATAAAATGAACTATTATTATCACTTCCTCGTAAACCCTGCTTCAGGTAGTGGACGAGGAAAAAAAGCGGCGGAACGTGTGCAAAGAATCGTAAAAAAACATCGTTTCCCCCATCAAATCTACCTAACCAAATCACCCGGCGACGAACGGTACATCACCAGAAAACTCTTAAAAGAACGCCTTTTGCCTTGGGATGATGTCTATTTAGAAAATGGCGAGATGCTTTATCCATTATTGGTGGTTATCGGCGGTGATGGAACGCTGCACCAAGTAGTATCAGAGTTACAACTTGAACAACAACAAATTCCCGTTGCTTACATCCCCGCTGGCTCGGGAAACGATTTTGCGCGAAGTATCGATCTGCCACGAGAGCCGGAAAAAGCGTTTTGGAAAATTGCCGGTACTACTAAGCCCCAAGAATTGGCCATTATCCGCTATGAAGAGCAGATCCAAGAGGAAAACGGCATCGCTCTTAATAATGTGGGTATTGGTCTTGATGCGGCAATCGTCTATACCACCAATCACTCTGTGGCAAAAAGCAGTCTTAATAAGTTCAACCTCGGCTCCTTTTCCTATATCGCTGCAATTATCCGCGTTTTGTTTCTTCAAAGAGGTTTTCCGATCTTAGTCGAGTGTAATGGGCAACAATTCAGTTATAAAAAAGCTTTTTTGTGCACCACGACCAATCATCCTTACTTTGGCGGCGGTGTTGCAATCGCCCCAACCGCTTCAGTCAGAGAGAAAAAGTTTGATTTCGTACTCGTTGAGCGTGTGTCGATTTTCAAGATTTTCTGGCTGATCGGTTTACTGATGCGTAAGAAACACATGAATTCACGCTACTTTCATCATCTCTCCACGTCGAAGCTGAGAATTATCTCTACCGTGCCCCAACATGGACAAGAAGATGGCGAAGAAATGGGCCAACGTCCCTTTGATATTACCTTTACTACTGCCAATCAATTATTTTGGTGCCCATAAAGAAAACGATACAAATCAGCAACGATTTGTATCGTTTTTTTCTGTGTACCTGTTAGTTTTTCGCTGAGTTGTACTGCCAACGAGGACTGCCTTCTTTTCCCAAAACAAAATGAATCATTGAAAATACTGCTGCAAATGCAACCAAGACAAAGCCATTGAACCAAAACGATTCAGTAAACCCTTGATTGTACGTGAGGGTCTCGCTAATCAAGGTATTGTTTTGAACAAACCAATACGTTGGTGTAAACGCCGCGATTTTATTGACGATATCTGGCAGGAAATTAGCTGATACAAAGACACCACCGATAAAACAGCTGCCGGTTATAAAGATATTGCTGATCCCGCCGATTGCTTCTGAATTTTTCACCAGGGAAGTGACACACGCCGAGACGCTGATGACTGGTAATAAAAACAAGAACGTGTTCAAAATGTGGTACCAAGCTGCTGTATCCCAAGACGTGCGGATCACTAATAACACCATCAGTAATAAAAAGCCGAAAGTTAAGAGCAGCGAATAACTGATCAAGCTTAACAGGATTTTCCGCTGTAAGACACGTTTAGCAAGAGGGGCGCTCTGGTTTCGCTTGCTGATTGCTTTGCGATTAAAGGCCATATTGATCACGCCAAACCCGCTAAATATTGATAGAAAGAGACCATATGACAATAAGTTAAAGGTCATGCCTGTTAACATTTTTTTCATTCGTTGACTATATTCTGTACTGAGTTCAACTTGCCCAGTGACGGCTAGCGCTGTTTGTGCTTGTTCTATCGCCTCACTAACTGTTTTACCTTCTTCTTTAAAAAGCAAAAGCGTCTGTAAGTACGTGTTCACTTGCTGGGTGACAATGGTTTTAGAGAAAGCATCTGGCCGGCTTTGAATCTCGATTGCTGGCATCTGGCCGGCCTCCACCTGTTCCTTGAAATCTACTGGTAAATGCAAGACGATGTTTATGCGATTAAAATAAAGGGCATCATCAATTTCTTTTTGTGAGGTACCCTCCAAAGTGACCAAGGTCTGCTTCTCCTTCAAGTAGTCCCGAAGACCGTCAACGACTGGCGACTCCTCTTCACTGATCAAAGCAATGTTGGCTTCTTGTAAAGAGGTGTTTTCGACGTCGATGCTTTGTGCATAAAAGAATGTAACTCCCACAGTGATCAGTACTCCAATTAGTAAGTTCGACTTATTGGCCTTCAGTAAAGTCCAAATCGTTTTATAAAGCGTCATAGCGCACCCCTCTTTCGATCCAAGTATTTCCAATTGCGAAAAGGACGATAAAGCCAGTCAACCATAAAAGATTGGTATAAAAGCTAGCCAGATCTGTATAGTAGTATAATTGATAGAGACTTTCACTGATCAAATTGACGAGATTTATTTGCCCCAGTATCGGCACATGTAGATCAAGCCAATACTTGATTTGTTCCGAGCCCATCATCCCGGCAAAAAAGCTCATCGCCATCGTCACGGAAATCAAAATGCCATCCTTTTGCACCAGATTCATTTTTGGCGTCAGATTTCCAATCAATGTTCCTAGCAAAATCGCACACAATGATCCCAACGCGGCAACCAGTAGTAGCCACTGCCATCGTTCACCAAAGTCTACTTGATAGACAAAACGAAAAACCGCTAAAATAATGTAGACTTCTACTAACACAATCGTAAAACTCGCCGCTAAATTCGCACTTGAAACCAATGTGCGTTTTCTTGGTATCAAGGAAAGCCGAATCCCATTCGCGGATTGATTGGCTTGCTGATCCTGAACATTGCGAACACCCCACATCGTCCCATAGAGGATCGCCATCCCAATCAAAGTAAAGAAATAAAAACTTTTAACACTCATGTCACGATCAGCATTCACTTCTTGAAAAGTCGCTTCCTGTTCAAACGCGGCCATAATTGGTGCAAGATCAAGCGTTTCAAGTTCTGCTGCTTTACTAGAAATAATCGCTGTACGTTGTAAAAATTGATCCATTACATTTTTCATCAACGTCTGACTCATGCCCGCTTGCCCCACATGGAGTGAAATCGTTTCGTCAGCTATCAGATAAAACCCAGCTAAATCACCCACATTCAGCTCTTCAACTGCCTCTGCTTCTGATAGTTCCTTAAGGTCAAATAATGGTTTTTCATTGATTTCCACTTGTTCAAGGACCGCGGAAAAATTTTCCGAAAGCGCTGATTGATCCCCGTTTTTTACGATTCCCGTCGTGATTGTCTCTAAATTTCCTGCTTGATCGATCTCCCCAAAGGCCGCCATAAACATTAGGCCTAAGAGAATGGGAAACGCCAACGTCCAAAACAGCATGGATTTATTTCGCAACAGCACTTTTGTGCGATATTTGTAAAAATGCCAAAACATGTTTTCCCCTCCTTTAGTCTCTCAATTCCTTGCCCGTGATCTCTAAAAAGACATCATTTAAGGTCGCTTCTTTGGTTGCAATTTTTCCGTAACTGATTTTCTCTGCTTGTAAGAGCGTCAAAATGGGGAGCAAGACCGTATTGAGTTCCGTCGTTGTTACTTGGAGCTGTCCCTCTTTATAAACGATCCCGTCAGCAGTAATGGTGGTTTGAATTGTAGCCAATACATGGTCTGGCAGTAAGGGGATGTCGATGGTCAAACGATCTGCCGTGCGTACCATGTCTTTCAGAGATTCCTTGGTCCCTTTGGCAATCACCTGTCCCTGATCCATAATCACGATCTGGTCACAAAGAATTTCCACTTCTTCCATGTAATGGGTCGTATAAACGATCGTTGCTCCTTGACGATTCAGCTCTTTGATGCTTTCCAAAATTTTATTACGACTTTGGGGATCGACGGCGACTGTTGGTTCATCTAAAAAAATCAAGCGTGGCTTATGAGCGATCCCACAGGCAATATTCAACCGTCGTTTCAAGCCACCACTCAGCTCTCCTGGATGAAAGGTCACGAAATTTTCCAATCCCACTAATTGTATGACTTCTTCGATCAATGCTTGCCGTTTCTCTTTGTCAGCAACATATAAACCACAAAAATAATCGATATTTTCTTGTACACTTAGTTCTTCAAAGACGGCAACATCTTGAGGAACGACGCCGATCATTGCTTTAACGGCATAGTTTTCAGGGGTCATGGTTGATCCAAACAGTTTAATGGTGCCTTTGTCATAATTTAGCAAAGAGAGCATACAATTGATAGCAGTCGATTTCCCACTACCGTTTGGTCCCAATAATCCTAAAACTTCCCCTTCTTGTACTTGCAGATCAAAATGATTCAATGCCACAAAATCCCCATAGCGTTTAACTAATTTATCAATTTCAATAATCATGATGAAAAACTCCTTCCAAATTTCTTGTTAATCTGACTATAATAAAGTTTAAGAAAAGAAACTAGTGACGATTGACCAAAACAACCATGACATTTGTCACAATGAAGGAGTCTGCCATGTCCAAATCTCGACTACTCAGCGAAGCTGGCTTTCTACTCGCTATCTCATTGCTTCTATTGGTAAATCAAGGATTTGTTGCCGTACAAGTCATTTTTTTGCTGATCGCTATTTTCTTCACTGGTGTCAGTTATTTATTGCCTAGGAAAGCAAGCTGGTTTTTTCAAGTTATTCTATTGCTTCTATGTACTTTTTGGCCAGAGCTTGCCCTCTTTCTGCCTGCAATGATGCGGGTGATCGCTCCTGAAGAAAGAAAAGATGACATTCTATCTTTATTAGGATTTTTATTGATCGCAACAGTTGGCAATCAATCCCCCTCCAAGATCGCCTTTGTCATCCTTTTGTTGCTTTTTGCTTTTTACTTACGTAAAAAAGAACAGCGAATGTCTGCTCTTGAGAAAAAGTACATCGCTTCAAAAGATACTCATTGGGAAAAACAGCAGCAATTATCGCAGCAAAACAAAGTACTAGCCTTATCACAAGAAACAAAATTGGCCTTACAAATTGCCGAAGAACGAAATCGAATCGCGCGAGATATCCATGACAATGTTGGCCATCTGCTGTCGAGTGCCATTTTGCAGATTGGCGCACTTGAAATGATCAATCAAGAACCAAAACTGAATGATCCCTTAGCAAATTTGAGTGCTACGGTTCACACTGGGATGGATCGTATCCGCCAAAGCGTTCATGATCTCCATGAGACATCGATTACTTTCCAACAGTCCTTAGAGTTTCTGATTGCTGATTTTCCATCTTCAGTCACGATTGAAGGAACCTTATTTGAAGGATTGAACGAAGCCCAGCAAAATTGTTTCTTAATGGTGATCAAAGAAGCCTTGACCAACAGCATCAAACACAGTCATGCCAAAACCGTTGTCTTGCATTTTCGGACACTGCCTGCTTTTTTCCGCTTGCAAATCACCAATGATGGCGTCCGCGGATCTCAAATTGCTAAAACTGGAATCGGTCTGAAAACGATGCGTCAACGGGTCCAAGAACAACAAGGACAAGTTCATATCTTACAAGAAAACCAACGCTTTCAGTTGACGATCATTTTACCAAAGGAGGAACACCAATGATTACTGTAGTTATTATTGACGATGATCCGTTTGTGACGACCTCGTTGCAAACCATTTTAGAAAGCACAGAAGAAATTCGTGTATTAGGCATCGGTCATTGTGCCAAAGACGCCATTGACCTCTATGAAACTCATCGTCCTGACGTTTTGCTGACGGACATCCGCATGCCGGAACAAACTGGGATCGATGCTGCTAAAGAAATACTGGCTAAATTTCCCCACGCGATCCTTTTGCTATTGACTACCTTCAAAGATGAAGAATACATTCGAGAAGCCTTTTCCATCGGTGTGAAAGGTTATTTGATCAAACAGAATTTACAGGCAATCATCCCTTCTGTCAAAGCCTCTTATAATGGCCAAGTTGTCTTTGGGAATGAAATCGTTGAGACCTTCACGCAGCTAATGAAGAACGAACCATCAATTGACAATCAAACTTCCTTTAGCGAACGTGAATTTGCGATCATCAAAGAAGTAGCAGCGGGTAAAAACAATAAAGAAATCGCCGATGCCTTGTATTTGAGTGATGGAACCGTTCGTAATTACATCAGCCAATTACTAGAAAAGCTGGGGTTACGGGATCGCACGCAATTAGCAATCTATTTTTATCACCATTTACAGTGAGTCTCGTTAGACACAAAAAACCTGAAGAAATGCGCCTTTGCATTCTTCAGGTTTCTTTCTATTCGATTATTCAACAGTTGGTTTCTTCTTGGTAGAAAATCATGGATTTCCAGGACTGCCAGGATTCGTTGGGTTATTTGGTGTGTTAGGCGGGAAAATCGGCGCCTTATCTAACGTTTTTTCTAATCCTGATTCTTCCCGTTCGCCTCGTTCTGCATCAGGGCTTTCATCTAATTTAAATTCTTTTTCCATCTCATCCAATTTCTTAAAGTCGTTGCCAGATTCTTTTGCGAGTTTTGCTAATTTATCTTCAGTTTCTTTCGCCATAATGTAACGCCTCCTTTTGATTTCAGCTTAGCATAAGAAGCTGAAAAACCAAAAGAAAGCGCTCACTAACAACCCATTTTTAGCATTTTCTCATCGTTATAATCCCTCGTTTTTTACGGGCATAAAGTCGTACGGAGAACAGTCCTTCATCCCAATCATTGGATCTACTAAATGCTTTTTGACCATCGTTAAGGTCAGCACACCATCGTTTTGCGTTTCTTCGATGAGTGCTTCTTCCCCCGTAGTCCCTTCACTTAGGACCTTATCCCCTGACAGAGGCTTGGCCGTTTCTGTCTGATTTGATGCCGACGGCTCAGGCTCGGCAAAAGCAAACAAGTCCAACCCACTATCTGGTGACTTTTCTGTCGCTTGCTGGTTAGCAGCAGCTTCAGTGCTGGGATTTTCCTTTGGCTTCGAAGCTACCATTTTTGCCTTCGTGTTCTCAGAGGAATCATTATAAAACGGATCATCGGCTTCCTCAAACTGAGCCAATTTCGCCCGTTGCAGCGGCGTCATTTCTTCCGTGCCATTGATACGTTCTTTTAATGTCGTTAAGCGAGTGGCAGATTCGTGACTGACACAGGTTTGGTAGGCTTGCAGTTCACCAAGTAAAATCAGCATCTCTTTGCTGCGAGTCACAGCGGTATATAGCAAATTGCGCTGCAGCATACGCTGGTATTGATGAACCATCGGCAAAATAACCATTTGAAATTCACTACCTTGGGATTTATGGATCGAACAACAGTAGGATAATGTGATCTTGTTCCATTCATTACGCTTATAGGTCACTTCATTGGCATCAAATTGAATGACCAGTTCGTCAACCTTGTCTTCCGACTGTTTGGCTAGAGTGATCCCAACGATTTGGCCCATATCGCCATTAAACACGTTATCTTCAGGAGAGTTTACCAACTGCAAGACCTTATCGCCGATACGATACACCGTATCATTGAAGGTGACCTCTTTTTTGGTTCCATCGTTGGGGTTAAAAATCTCTTGCATCATTTTATTCAGAGCATCGATCCCAGCTGCCCCACGATACATCGGCGCCAACACTTGAATATCTTGCGGCGTATAACCTTTGTCTTTCGCCCGTTTCACGATCTGAGCGATCAACGGTTCGATCTTGTACGCATCACACGCAAAGAAAGAACGATCTTTTTGGTTTTGTGTAAAATCAGCAGGCAGCTGCCCGTTTTTGATGGCGTGGGCCAGTGGAATAATACTTGATCCATCTCCTTGACGATAGATTTCCGTCAATTCTTGTTTCGGAATCGCATCGATCGCTAGCAAATCATGAAGGACTTGTCCTGGTCCCACAGAAGGAAGCTGATCTTTATCCCCCACAAAAATCACTTGCATGTTTGTAGGGATCGACTTAAAGAGCGTATTCGCCAACCACGTATCGACCATTGACATCTCATCGACGATCAGTAAACCGCCTTCTAACTCTTTGGGACTAATCGATGGTGCTTTTTCACGGCCATTCAATCCTAACAAACGATGGATCGTACCACTTGGCAAACCAGTCGTTTCGTTCATCCGTTTGGCGGCTCGACCAGTCGGTGCTGCCAAGAGAATCGGAAAGGTTTCGTCGCTGTATTTTGATGGTTCTAAGTCCAAATCGTTCAACTCAGCAAATAATTGTACGATCCCATTGATCACTGTTGTTTTCCCAGTACCTGGGCCACCTGTCAAAATAAACAATGGCGATCGGATTGCTTCTTTGATCGCTTCTTCTTGCGAGGAACCATAGGTGATGCCTAAGTGCTTTTCTATTTTACGTAACGTTTTACTGATTTTTTTCTCAGGATAGACGATTTCTTTTTTGCGGGAAAGCAAGCGTTCGATGGAACTGGCAATTCCCCATTCAGAAAAGTACAAACTATTTTCATATAAACGGGTTTCTTCTTGTTGGATCTTTCCTTCTTCCACTAGATGAATGATCGTTGATGCCAAATCGTCAGGCGCAATCTCAATGGGGCGGCTCGTTTCTAATAGGCGCAGTGTCTGCTCTAACAAATCTTGGGCGTGGATAAAGGTATTGCCCGTCTGCAAGGACTGGGCGAAGATTTGATGCAAGACCGCCGCTCGAAACCGTTGCGGTGACGAAGCTTCGATACCCAGCTGTTCAGCGATGCCATCTGCGCGTTTAAAGCCAATGCCTTCAATGTCTTCCACCAGCTGATATGGATTCTCCTCAATAATGGATAGCGCCTCATTTTTGTAGGCTTGATAGATAGCAAAAGATAGCTGGCTACCAAAGCCATAGCGACTCAAGCCAACGATTACTTGATCCATCCCATGGTTTTGCCGAACGGTATCTAAAATCATTTTTTGCTTACTTTCATTTAACCCTGGAATCTGCTCCAACAATGCCGGTTCTTCCAGCATCCGGTCGATCGCTTCTTCTCCTAAAAGATCAACGATTTTTTCAGCGGTCTTCTTGCCGATCCCAGGAAATTTTTCTCCAGAAAGGTAGGCGATCAACCCTTGTTCAGAGGTCGGTTGTTCTTGTTGGTAGCTTTCGGCCTTCAACTGGACGCCATACTTGGGATGATTGACCAGCTCACCAAAAAACCGATACTTTTCCTCTTCTTGGATTTCGCCGAAACTACCAGTAACGACGATCTCCGAGTCTTTGTAGTCGGCATTATTCTCAGTGACTTTAACTAATAGTACTTTATAAAAATTGCTGGGATTCTGGAAAAAGATGGCGGCAACATGGCCGACAAAAAACGTTCTTTCTGGAATCATGGTGCCGCTCCTTTCATGGTTTACAATAAAGCGTCTAATCCTGCCTGATTGCTTAAAAAGCTTGCTTCATTCCAAACTTTTAGTTCAAAAGGCAATACTTTTTGTTCATTCGTCTCTAATAAGCTAACGCTGTTATTGACTAATCCACCTTGCTCTCTTAATTCGGCTAATGGTTTGCCTGCAAGCCACTGGATAGCAGCCGTAAAGGATGCCCCATGACCGACGAACAATAATGGGCCTTCATGCTGCATCACCGCATCCATGACGACGGTCTCGATCCGGCTCAATGTTTCTTGGATCGGCTCTCCCTTAAAGGCACTGGGATCGTAGCGATCAAGATGATTACGCAGATCAGTCAATTGTTGAGGATACTTCTCATGCATTTCATCGATAGAACGTCCTTCTAATTCACCAAGTCCGATCTCACGCAGGTTCTCATTATAAATAATTTCAACAGGGTGATGGAGCCTTGTTTGGATCTCTTGGGCAGTTACTTTTGCTCGTAAAGACGTGCTTGAATAAATCTTCTCAAAAGGAATAGCAGCCAGATGATCACCGAGCAGTTTGATCTCTTCATGACTTTCCGGCAATAACGGTGAATCCCCTAGCATCCCTTGAAAGCGGCGCGCTTGGTTCCACTCTGTTTTTCCGTGACGGGTAAAGTATAATTGCATCGAACAAGCCTCGTTTCTTAATCTAGTTTGTCGTTCTCATAATGGTGTGTCAATTCCAGATGTGGGAAGCCTTGCTGCCGCAAAACTTCATAAATGATCAAAGCAGCCGTATTTGATAGATTTAGGGAACGAACATGCTCATCATTCATCGGAATGCGTAGGCATTTTTCGGCATGCTCACGCATAAAGCTTTCCGGAAGCCCCGTCGTTTCTTTCCCAAAAATAAAGAACTGATCATCATCTGCGGTGTAATCGACGTCAGAATACACGCGATTGGCAAATTTCGAGATCAGGTACAACGGACGCTCTCCTAAAAAGTCCATAAAAGTAGCCAAATCTTTGTGATAGGTGATATTGACATCATGCCAATAATCAAGTCCTGCCCGCTTCAATTGCTTGTCATCCGTTGAAAAGCCTAGTGGCTCTATTAAGTGTAAATGAGTATTTGTTGCTGCACAAGTACGTGCAATGTTCCCCGTATTGGCCGGGATCTGAGGTTCAAAAAGAACGATGTGATTCATAGATAAAAACTCCTTTCGATCGGATATTGCCGATCGGTTCTCGCATTGATTTGTGTTTTTACACCTTACGTTTTCCATTTCATTCTCAATAGCTTCTTCAATAACTTCTATAGTACCATATTTTGGCACACTTGTTTTTCTAGAAACAACATTTTTTGTGTGCTTTTTTGGGCATAAAAAAAACGTACCAACTCGGTGTCGATCACTGCGAGTCGTTACGTTAGTGAAGCTCTTTTCACTAACTTTTATCAGAACAGGAACCTGATAAAAACCAATGAAAAATGACTTGAGAACAATATATCACTCCCATGGCATGATTGCAAGAGTAAATAACAAAAAAGTTCAAAATATTTTCAGGAAATTTTCGCAATCAACACCTCAACATCAACAGTTATCTGTGCCAAAGGGGTTTGACGCAGCTTTTCTTTCCTTTCCTCCGAAGCCCCCCACTCTAACGGCGACATGGCAAGTAAATCTTGCCGATATTCTTCAGGAATCGCAAAAACATGCGTTACTCTTTGACGGGATGCGGTGGGATAGTGTTCAAAAAATTTGCTAACGACCCGTTCATTCGAATACTGCTGTTTTGTTTCGTCATCAGGATAAAAAGCGGCTCGTAGTTCTTTTAAATAATCCGCTGCTGGGACGACTTTGATCAACTGGCCACCCTTTTTTAGAATGCGGTTGAACTCCCCGTAATTTGACGGTGAAAACAGATTGAAAATCGTATCAAAGCTCGCTTCAGCAAACGGTAACTTAGTCAGATCCGCCACACACCAAAAAGCGGGTACGTTTTGATTGGTAGCTAGATAGACCCCGTCTTTGGCTATATCAAAACCGACAGCCGCTTGGGTCTTTTCATTGACCATCTGTGCAAGGAAACTGCCTTCACCGCAACCGACATCTAAAAGATACTCAGCATCCCCCAAAGCTGCTTTGATGGTCTCAAGGACTGGTGCATACATGCCGCTAGCGATCATACGTTGACGCGGCAAAAACAGTGCTTGATCATAATCTGCTTTAACTTGATGATCCAAAAAGAAAAGTGTGCCTTTCTTTGATAAGTCAAATCGATGACGATTTGGACAAACTAAGCCATTTTCGGTCGGGAAAAATGCTTGGCGGCACAACGGACATTCAAATAAGTGATAATGGGCGTTTAAAAAAAGGCGCCCGCGATCGATTTTTTTTAACATTCAACTTCCCTCATCTCTGCTCTACTTTAGCATATTCTTGTGGTAGAATGCTAGTGGATAGAATAACAAATCAATTGAACACCCATCTATTGGAGGTAAATCATGTTAAAAGAATTTTGTGCAGAAAATTATACCAATATTCCCTTAGCAATCGCCCGAGGTGCCCAACGCATCGAACTCTGTGATAATTTAGCAGTCGGCGGAACAACACCAAGTACCGGCGTGCAAGAAGAAGTCCTGCAATATGCTGGCGAAAAAGGAATACCCGTTATGACGATCATTCGACCTCGAGGCGGTGATTTTGTTTACAATGATACAGAATTGAAAATCATGCATACCGACTTGATCGAAGCAAAAAAATTAGGAACAGACGGCGTTGTTCTAGGTTGCTTAACACCTAGCGGTTGGTTGGACGAAGAAGCATTGGAGCTATTGTTAGAAACTGCAGAAGGCTTGCAGGTTACTTTTCACATGGCATTCGACGCGATTCCTGCAGCGCGTCAATTCAAGGCGATCGATTGGTTAGCTGAGCATGGCGTACAGCGGATTTTGACCCATGGTGGTACTGCAGGCACCCCTATCGAAGCAAATTTCGATCGTCTGAAAGAATTGATCGCCTATGCTGGTGAGCGTTTAACGATCTTACCTGGCGGTGGCATTTCCTATGAAAATGCCCAACAAGTTGCTGATATACTAGGTGTAAAAGAAGTTCATGGAACCAGAATCGTTGACCTTAACGATTGAGATTGAGGGACACAAAAGAATCACGCAAAGAAACCCCCACAAACGATGGTAACGCATCATTTGTGGGGATTCTTTTTATATGGCTTGCAGTAAGTCGTATTGTGATTGATACAAATGGTGGTACAAGCCTTTTTGTGCCATTAGCTGATCATGGTTACCAGATTCAGCGATCGTTCCCCCCGCCACGTAAAAGATTCGATCAGAATTTTTGATCGTGGACAGCCGGTGAGCAATGATAAAGGAGGTTCTGCCTTCTAACAGCTTCAACAATCCTTCTTGCAGCAATTCTTCTGTCTTCGTATCGATACTTGAGGTCGCTTCATCTAAGATCAAAATTTTTGGATCAGCCAACAACGCTCGGGCAAAGGAAATCAGTTGCCGTTGCCCTGCAGATAAAGTGCTTCCTCGTTCTTCGACGACGGTTTGATAGCCGTCTTTCAACTCCGTGATAAAGTCGTGAGCACGGACGATTTTCGCTGCTTCGATGATCTCTTCTTCTGTTGCATCTAATTTTCCATAGCGAATATTCTCTATGATCGTTCCTGAGAAAATAAAAGTATCTTGCAGCATGACCCCCATTTGTGAACGCAGCGATTCCAGCGTCACGTCACGAACGTCCATCCCATCTACTTTAACACTGCCTTCATTGACATCATAAAAGCGGCTCAGCAAATTGATGATCGTGGTCTTCCCTGCACCAGTAGGGCCAACCAAGGCAATGCTTTCCCCGGGTTCGATGTGGAAATTGACATCAGAAAGAATGTTTTTGCCTTCTTCGTATCGGAAGGTCACGTGTTCAAAATCAACGGTCCCTTTCATCGTCGGCAATACTTTTGCATCTGGTTTGTCTTCGATATCTGGGACTTCATCCATCGTTTCAAAAATCCGTTCAAGATAGGCTGTTGCTGTAATCAAAGAATTATAAAAATTCCCGATATTGATGACTGGATTCCAGAAATTATTGATATAACTGATAAAAGCGATCAGAGTACCTGTGCTGACAGCGACACCAATTTGGCGAATGCCGACAAAATAAATCAAACAAGTCGTAATGACTGAAATGTTTTGCACCCCAGGCCACATGAGAAACTGAATTTTGACAGCTTTCATCCAGGAAGTCCGATAATCATTGCTGACTTCTTGGAAAATCTCTGCATTTTCTTCTTCCCGTGCGAAGGATTGGGTAATCTTGATGCCGGCAATACTTTCATGAATGTAAGCATTTAAATTGGACTGTTTATTACTCAACTCCTGATAGGCTTTGCGCTGGTTATTTTTGATTACCATCACCATGATGAACAAAATTGGCAGCAACGCAAGGGAATATAGGGTCAATTTGAAGTCGATCGCAAACATAAAGATCAAGGTGATGATGACGTTGAAAACATCGGAAATCAAATTGATCAGGCCATTACTCAACAGGTCACTCAGTGTATTGATGTAGTTTACGATGCGGATCAAGATCTTGCCATGGGGCCTTGTATCAAAATAAGAAAACGGCAGCCGCTGCAGATGTTCAAAAATATCAAAGCGCATATCCTTCAAAACATCTTGCCCAATATTCGTGATATGGTAAATACGATAACGCATGCAGACGCCAATAACGATCAAGGTCACTAAAAAGGCAGCTCCTAAAAGCAGCAATTGATTGACATTTTTCTCAGGAATCGATGAGTCGATAGCGATCTTCGTGAAAACGGGCGCCAGCATTCCTGCTAAGTTTGCTAGGATGATCGTAAATAGTACTTTTCCAATACTTTTTTTATACGGTACGACGTATTGGGACAAACGCTTGAAATCCTTCCAGCTAAATTCCTGGTCTAATTCCTCATCCACATCAAATTTATTTCTCGCCATCGTCTTCACCTCCTGACAAACCTAATTGTTTTTGATACACTTCATAGTATTTACCTCGCAGTTTGACAAGTTCTTCGTGGGTGCCTTGTTCAACGACCCGCCCTTTTTCCATCATCAAGATCTGATCGGCTTCTCGAACGGAGGAGATGCGATGCGCAATGATGAACGTCGTTTTCTCTCCTGTTAATTTTGTCAGCTCTTGTTGGATCTTCGATTCTGTCTCCATATCGACGGCAGACGTCGTGTCATCCAAAATCAAGATCGATGGATCTTTGGCTAAGGCCCTCGCAAGAGAGATCCGTTGTTTTTGTCCGCCAGAAAGTCCGACGCCTCGTTCACCGACAATCGTCTCGTAGCCTTGAGGCATTCGAGAAATAAAGGTATCTGCATCGGCGACTACGGCCATTTGCCGAATAAAGCCTTCATCTGCTAAAGGATTTCCAAAAGCAATATTGTCAGAGATGGTATTAGAAAACAAGAAGACATCTTGCATCACCATTGAAATGTTTTCCCGCATTTGGCGCACAGGATACTCTTTGGCATTTTTTCCATCAATCAATACTTCCCCTTCAGTCGGGTCATAAAAACGTCCGACTAAATTCACTAAGGTCGTTTTTCCTGAGCCGGTTTCGCCTAAAATCCCTAACGTTTGTCCCGGCCCGATGGTGAAGTTGATGTTTTCCAACACATTTTGATCCGGGTCATCTGAAAAGTGGAACGAGACATCTTTGAATTCCACAAACCCATTGATCGGTTCTAATTTTTCTTGTTTGTGAACCGGTATTTTCGATTCTTGTGCTAGCATTTGTCGAATTTTGATACAAGCTGCAGAAAATCGCTGAACATCGTTGATCAACCAACCGCTCATACGCATAGGGTTATTCAACATCCATAGATAGCCATTAAATGCAACGAGATCACCTAATGTCATCTCCCCATTGATTACGAAAATTCCGCCTAAGACTAAGGCAATGACTGACAAACTTCCTGCTAAGCCATCAAGCCATGGCAGATAAGTGCGGGAAACTTTGGCAGATGCCATGTTGCGGGTCTTAAAATCTTCGTTGTACGAGCGAAATTTTTCGATCTCAAAATTTTCACGAGCAAAAGCTTTCACCACCCGATTGCCGCCAATATTTTCTTCTACCATTGAGTTCAAGCGCGAAAAGCTCTCACGAATATCAAAAAACAGTGGGTGTGCTTTTTTAGACATGCGATTCGTCAACAGAAAAATGATCGGTGTGACAGCCACCAATGTCAACATCAATTTCCAATCAATAAAGCTCATGACCACCACCGCAGAAAAGAACCACAAGATACATTCAGCGATATTATAGGTCACCCAAGAAACAAAGTGGCGTATGGCATCAGTATCCCCGGTCATTCGTGCCATAATATCTCCAACCCGTGTGTGATTAAAAAAGTCGAAATCCAATTCCTGCAGTTTCTGATACAAGTCTTCCCGTAAATCGTATAGCGTATTTTGTCCGACCCGTTCAAATAAAATTTGATAACTATAGCGGACAATGGTGCGAATGACGGTCGTTGCGATCATGATCAACAGTAATGGAATCAATAAGTGCGTTTTTTGCTGATTGATGACATCATCGATCACCATTCCTCCCAAGTACGGATTAACAATGATCAGCGCTGCATTGATCACTAAAAACAGGATCGCCAATATGATTTTTCCGCGGTTCTTTTTGGCATAGCGCCAGATCCATTGTGTATTACTCATCTAATTCCCCCTCTCGTTGTTAAGCTTAGCGTTTTGAAAAGCGATTTGAATGGTTTTTCTTACTCATTTTGATGTAAAATATTAGTAAGAAGCACCATTCCCTTTTTTTATCGGAGATGGGCACCCAATTGGAGTGAATCAGCCATGAATTTAGTTAACCCTCGAACCTTCAATCCCGAAATCATCTATCTCTTTGACCCATGGACGCAAGCAGAAAGTCATGGAGAAATGCACCATCATGACTTTTTAGAAATCAGCGTCTTGTTAGAAGGAGAAAGTACGTATTATTTTGAAAAAGAACCAGCGAAGAAAATTCGTGCTGGCAGTGTCATGCTTTTTAATCCTGGTGTCGACCACTGCGAGTTACAGCCTAAAGGCACTCGCTCCCACCAGTTGCATATTGGACTGAAGAATATTTCCTTGGAAGGATTCAAGCGAAATTTTTTCCCCAACAAGCACCCATTGTTAGAATTAGGCAAATACCATCATCAAGTTTTGGAAAAAGCGTGGCAGTTGGTGCGAGAAAGCAGTGAAGAGCGGGATGAGTTTCAGTTGATGCAAAAAGCTGTCTTGATGGAGATGCTCGTCTATATTTTACGCGGACTAAATGAAGACCACATCAATGTCGTTCCTTACCTTTCCAAAAGCCAAAGAAGACAACAACAAATCGTCAACTATACCGTCTATTATTTGGAAAATCATTATAAAGAAGAAATCACCTTGGAAAAACTGGCACAAGATCAATTTCTCAGCCCGACGTACCTTTCCAAGATTTTTAAAGAAGCGACAGGGGTCAGCCCCATTAACTATTTGATAGAAATCCGCCTAAAACGCGCCAAAGACATGCTAAAAAATGACAACCTCACGATCAAGGAAGTCGCCTCTGCAGTTGGCTATCAAGATGCCTATCACTTTAGCAAGTCTTTTAAAAAACTTTATGGCGTCTCTCCTTCTGGGGTGTTGCCAAAACCAAAAAATTAAAAAGCAAGCCAATGATTCTTCACTCGAAGAAAAATCATCGGCTTGCTTTTATTTTTTATTCATTGAATAAAATAGTTCATAAAAAGACTGGCAATATTGAAATAGATCAAAACACTGGTCAAATCACTGAGGGTCGTAATAAACGGACCGCTCGCCACTGCCGGATCAAACCCAAGCTTATCCATTAGCATCGGAATCAAACTTCCCGCTAAGTTGGCTACTGTGATGGCACACATCATAGCCATCCCGATCACAAACCCTAGAATCGGATTTTGTTTCCAGACAGCCACAATAGCAAAAATCGTCAATCCGGTAATAGCTCCTGTGAAAAGTCCTGTAAGCACCTCACCGACCACTGTTTTCATAAAGCTATTTTCTTTATCATCATTGATCGCCAAGCGGCGTACGGCTACCGCTAAAGATTGGGTACCGGCATTGCCGGCAGTTCCGGTGATCAGTGAGATAAAGACGGCGAGAATACTTGCTTCACTAACTAACTCTTCATAATGGCTGATTAAACTGGCGGTTGCCATTCCGAGAAAGAGTAAGGTGATGAGCCAAGGTAACCTTCTCGAAGAAGCTTTGATCGGGTTTTCACTGACTTCTTCTACATTGACCCCTGCCAAACCCGAGTAATCACTGGCTGCTTCATCATCGATAACGTCGATGATATCATCGACGGTCACGATCCCTAATAGGTGATCGTCATAATCGGTGACTGGCAATGCGAGAAAGTCATAATCCCGGAAGGTCTGAGCGACATCCTCTTGGTCATCTCCAACATGAACCGACATCACCCGCTCGTTCAAAATATCAGCAATCATGGTATCTTCATCATTGATGATCAAGTCTCTTAAAGAAATAACGCCCACAAGTTTGTTGTCGGTATCCACGACGTAAATATAATAAATCGTCTCAGCAACATCTGCGGCATTTTTTAAGACATACATCGCTGAACGAACCGTTTGGTTGGCAACAATGGAAACAAACTCGGTTGTCATCAATGATCCAGCTGTTTCATCTTCATAATGCAATAGTTCTTTGATCTCGCTAGCGGCTTCAGCAGTCATCAGACTCAAATATTTGGCCGTTTGTTTCTTGTCCAATGTATTCAGTAGATCGACAGCATTATCGGTATACATCTCTGCTAACATCGTTGCAGCATATGCCGGCCGCATTTCTGAAAGATAGTCCACCATGTTTTCATCGTCTTCTTCAATGACGTCAAACATGTCTGCCAATTCTTTCGGCGATAGATACGTATAGACGATTTGTCGATCGTCTGCTTCTAGAGATTGGTAGAATTGACCCTGCTCGTAGATATGCAGATCCAAGAATGCCTCACGAAATCCCTGGATATCATTGTCTTTTAGTGCTTGATTCAGTTGATCAAATCGTTCGGTTAATTCTTGATTTTCATCCAATCTCTTCACCTCATTTGTTATTGCTTATCGATAGCTGAACAAACAGCGGCCATGTCTGCAGGTAAAGGCAGTTCAAAAGCCAACGGTTCATTCGTAAAGGGATGCTGGAATTGCAGCTGACAGCAATGAAGTGCCTGTCGTCTGATCCCAAAAGCCATTGGTCCCCCATACATCTCGTCTCCTAGTAAGGGACAACCGATTGCAGAAAAATGGACCCTTATTTGATGTGTCCGGCCTGTGTGTAGTTGAATGTCGACTAATGCGCAATCTGAATTGCGCTGTTTTAGCCAATACTCCGTACGTGCCTCTTTTCCTTCTTCACTGACCTTGCGTTTCAAAAGCGAGGTCAGGTCCCTAGCGATAGGCAAATCGATCTCGCTATGGGCGGATAATGCGGAAAGATCTCCCGCAACGAGGGCTTGATATTTTTTAACAACTTGCTTCTTCCGTAACTGGCTATCCAGCTTCGCATGGGCAAAGCCGTGTTTTGCAAAAAGCATCAATCCTGATGTGTCACGGTCTAAGCGAGTCACTACATGGATCACTTGATCTTCATAGTGTAGCGCTTGATAGTAGGCCTTGACTCGATTGGCCATCGTGCCAGTCGGATGATATTGCGCAGGAATCGATGAGATGCCAGCCGGCTTATTCACGATTAACAGATGGGCATCTTCATACACAATCTCAATAGGTGTCGGATCAGCCAGCATCGTTTCATGTTCCCCTTCAGGAGGAATTACAATAGTTACCCTATCATTTTGCGCCAAAGAAAACAAGACGTTTTGCTCGTGGTCGTTCACAAATATCTTTCCGCCTTGAAATTTTATTTTCGCTAGCAGACCTTTGGATACTCCTTGTTCCTTCAAAAAATATTTGACTTGCTGCCCTTGTCCGGTATATTGATACGTAAATTCCATGAGTTTATTCTTCTCCAATAAAGGAATCTTTGACACGATTCCAAAAATGCATATGCCGATAAGACGCAAAATGAATCCGTTCATCGGCAATCCGGTAATAGATTGCGTCGATTTCTTCTTGCTCGATGGTAAATTGATCAATCGTCACTAAATAGTCGGTACTTTGTTGCAGTTGCACTTTGACCCACTCGTGATGACCCACGACGATCGGTGATCCAAGTGTCCGAAAGACGCGATTGTTCAAAGAAGCAATCTCTGCTAATTGAAACGCATTGATACTTGGGTGCAATACTGCCCCACCAACACTTTTGTTATAGGCAGTTGAGCCGGTTGGCGTTGAGATCGAGAGGCCATCCCCGCGAAACTTTTCAAAGAGGTCTTCTTTAATAGAAATATCGGCAACCATGGTGCGATTGCCGCGTTTGATCGTTGATTCGTTCAATGCCAGGAAATGCTTGTCTGGTTTGCCATTTGCATAAGTGATTCGGACATCCAATAAAGGATAACTGACACTCTTTTGATGGTCATTGCATAAAGACTCTACCAATTCATCCAATTCATAGTCACGCCAATCTGTATAAAAGCCGAGGTGTCCCGTATGGACCCCTAAAAATTGTACTTGGTCTAACTTATGGTTGAACAAGTGAAAAGCAGAAAGAAGCGTACCATCTCCACCAACAGAGATCACTAATTCAGGGTTCTCTTGATCGATCTTGTTTTCAGACTGCTCCAGGAGGACAGTTAAACGCTTCGTCACTTCTACTGACTTGCTTTCTTGATTATGGACGATTGCCACGCGGATGCCTTTCATTCTGATTCCTCCTTCGGCAACTTGGGCGTGTCATGTCCGCCGCGTTTGCCTTTCCCATGAGAAAACAACCGCTGTGCCTCTTGGATCTCTTCACGAATATTAGACATCTCTTCATCTAGCTGGTAGGCTGCTTCTGCCGAACGTCGTAGTCGCTCGCTAATTTCATCGGGAAATTCCCCTTGGTATTTGTAGTTCAATGAATGTTCAATCGTTGCCCAAAAGTTCATCGCCAGTGTACGAATTTGTACCTCTGCTAAGATAATTTTTTCTCCATCGATCAATTGAACTGGATACTCGATCACCAGATGATACGAGCGGTAACCACTGACTTTTTTATTGGTAATATAGTCACGTTCAATAATGACTTTCATGTCTTTACGTGTCCGCAACAGTTCAACGACTTGGTGAATGTCTTCCACAAACTGACACATGATTCGCAAACCGGCGATGTCAGACATTTCTTCTTCAAGACGATCCAGTGCGATTCCTCGTAATTTGCTTTTTGTTAAAATGCTATCTACTGGCTTGACACGCCCCGTGACAAATTCAATGGGAACATGTTTGTTTTGTTCCCGATATTGTTTTCTTATGCCTCTTAATTTTACTTTTAATTCTGAAACCGCCTGTTCATAAGGCGCTAAGAATTCTTCCCAATCTCGAATCATTCTTCTCCCTCGATTCTGTTCATAACATACCTCTTATTCTACCATACTCTTGGAATAAAACTGAATGGACAGAAGTGCAGAAACAAAAGATTTTTTTGTCTGCCCCAATCGTTTCCGCTTTTCTTTGTTTAGTTTCTTTGACGGAATAGCTGAAACAGCGTACACTATGTTTGCAATAGAAAGAGAGTGAAAATCAATGGTCGAACAAGTAGAGATTGAATATAAAACAATGTTGACGGAAAAAGAATACCACCAGTTGCTTGCTTATTACAAATTGTCAGAAAAAGCCTTCAAGACGCAAACCAATTATTACTTTGATACGCAAGACTTTAAACTGCGAGAAAAGCATTTTGGCTTACGCATTCGCACGACTCCTACCAATGCAGAATTAACGCTAAAGACCCCCATTGAACACGGTCTGTTAGAAACGACTGATCCTTTGACAATCGAAACCGCAGCGTCATTGATCGCGTCAGAAAAAATTTTAAAAACAGGTGTGGTTGCTCAACGCTTAAAAGCAGCGAATATCGAACCTGATTCATTACACATGATCGCAGCATTAAAAACGAAACGGGCGGAATTTCCGATCAATGAAGGATTACTTGCTTTGGATGAAAGCTGGTATGGTCAACAGCATGATTATGAGTTAGAGCTAGAAGTCAGTGAGCCAATTCAAGGAAAATTTGCCTTTCAATCGTTATTGCATTCTTTTGGTGTTCCTTACCGACCAGCAAAAAACAAGATCATTCGAGCCGTTGAAGAAAAATCATTGTAGGATGCCCTTTTGCTTACTTTTTTCGCGTTTTTTTGCTATATTTAATAAAACATACTTATTTTGTTTTTCAAGTTACTCAAGAATCTTAATTGGGGAGAGATTCAAATGATCGAACTTTTTTTATTTATTAATCCGATTGGGCCTATTTGTTATGATATCGAAAAAGAGATTCTCAACAAATTAAACACGAGCCGCAAAAAAATCCATTTGCAGATCCTGCCTTTCGTTAACTTGTTTTCCGTAGGTGTTTCAATGGACTATTTGTCCATGAATAAGGCGGATTTGGTCTTGCGAAATGAACAGACCAACCAAATCTATGCTGCGTCATTGGATTATAAAGCAGCCCAGTTGCAAGGAAAAAAAATTGCTCGGGATTTCTTATTGAAATTGCAACAACGGATAGGGATCGAAAAACAGGAATATTGTGACACCTTAGTGAAAGATCTATTTTCAGAAACGAATGGTGATTTAGAGATGTTCCTAGAAGATCGTACATCTGAGTTAGTGAAAAAGAACTTTGCCACCGATCAGAGGGTAGCGAAAGACATGGGCATCACGATCACACCTTCTGCTGTGGTGTATGATTTTTCAAGTGAAGAAGAATATGGGGTCCTTTTAGAAGGATCAGAGGAACTGAGAAGTCTTCCTCTCGTCTGTGGTACAGCAACAGAACTCGATACATTTATGCAAAAAGCTCAGTCTTTGAAAGCACCAAAACTTTCCACTATTCATGAAATTGATCGAGGGTTGATTCTTTTATGAAACCCTATTCAATAGCGACGCTGCGCAGCGAGCCAAACGATGATCTTGTGTTTGGCTCGCTGCGCAGCGTTTTTCATTGCGGGAGGAACAAAAAAAAACAAACCAATCCTTTTCGGACTGGTTTGTACTCTTTTCAATTATGCTTCGATTTCTTTTACGAGTTCTTCCAATTCATTCAAGCGTTGCTCAAATACTTTCATTGCATCTTCAATATAATCTGCTTTCGTCATATCTACGCCTGCTTTTTTCATGACTTCGATTGGATAATCACTACGTCCGGCTTTCAAATAGTTCAAATAGTTAGTTAAGGCATCCGGTTCGCCAGCTAAGATTTTCTTCGCCAAAGCAGAAGCTGCCGAAAAACCAGTTGAATATTGGTAAACATAGTAATTGTAATAGAAATGCGGAATGCGTGACCATTCAAGACGAATCTCCGGATCTTTTTCAACTGATGGTCCGTAGTATTTTGCATTTAACTCGGCATAGTTCTCGCTTAAGAATTCACTGGTCAACGGCGTTCCTTTCGCATCTTCCACGTGCATGAAGTGTTCAAACTCGGCAAATTGCGTTTGACGGAAAATCGTTCCTTTGAATCCATCAAGAAAATGATTCAAGACATAGGCTTTGACCCGCGGATCAGTCTCAGTCCGAAGCATGTATTCCGTTAAAATATTTTCATTCGTGGTTGAAGCGATTTCTGCTAAGAAGATCGAGTAATCCCCATAGGCATAAGGCTGGTTATTCCGTGTGAAGTAACTATGCACACTGTGTCCCATTTCATGAACGAGGGTAAAGAGTTGATCCAATCGATCATTCCAGTTCATTAAGATATAAGGCAGTGTGTCATAAGCACCTGAAGAATAGGCACCACTGCGTTTGCCTTTGTTTTCAACGACATCGATCCACCGATTGCTGAAGGCTTCTTCAACTACAGCTAGATACTCTTCCCCTAATGGTTTTAGCGCTTCTTTCGCTTTTTCGACTGCTTCTTCATAGGTATAGCGAATCGGTGCTTCCCCTAAAATCGGCGTGTACACATCATACATATGAAGCGTGTCGACAGCCAACAGGCGTTTTCTTAATGCCATATATCGGTGTAATAATGGCAAATGCTGATTAACGACGTCCACTAAGGTATCATAGACACTTTCAGGAATATGATTGGCACTCAAAGCGGCTTGGCGTGCCGAGTCGTATTTACGGGCTTTGGCTTTAAAGTTGTGGGCTTTGATATTCGTACTTAAGGTTTGGGCAAAGGTATTGCGGAATTGCTCATAAACGCCATAGAGACCTTTAAAGGCCGCTTCCCGAACAGACCGATCCGTGCTTTCCATCAACTCACCGTATACACCATGAGATAGCTGTACTTTTTCCCCGTTTTCGTCTTCAACTACTGGAAAATCCAAATCAGCATTGTTTAAAACAGAAAAAATGTTGCCGGATGCTCCAAAAATTTCGCCTGCTCCGGCCAATAGCGCTTCTTGATCGGCAGGCAAAACATGGGGCCGCTCGTTAATAGTTTTTTCGATCATATGACGATAAACAGCTAGTTTCGGTTCTTGATCGAAATAGCCCCAAATCGTTTCATCGGACATCGTCAATAATTCGGGATCAAACCAAGCAACGGCTTCACTTACTTGCGCAACTAAACTGCTGGCTTTCGCATATAAGCCTTGATAAGTCGTATTAGCGGTATCTTGATCATTTTTCAAATGACTGTAAACATACAGTTTCTCTAAACGGCGAGAAAGATCTAAGACAAATTCTAAAGCGGATAGGAAGGCTTGTGGCCCATCTGCTAAAGTGCCTTGGTAACTGCTAGCTTCTTTAAGCTGTGCTTGGATTTCTTGAAATTCTATGTCAAAAGCCGCATCATCGGCATAGATTTTCGTTAAGTCCCACGTTTTTTCGACTGGAATCGATTCACGTGCTGGTAATTGTTTTGTTTCTGACATTCCCTTCACTCCTTGTTCATTGGTTAAAAATATCTTATCACACTT
Source organism: Enterococcus sp. CR-Ec1 (assembly GCF_002850555.1). Classification (NCBI taxonomy): domain Bacteria; kingdom Bacillati; phylum Bacillota; class Bacilli; order Lactobacillales; family Enterococcaceae; genus Enterococcus; species Enterococcus sp. CR-Ec1. Next base: position 1,367,226 of record NZ_CP025223.1, on the reverse strand, counting down.
TTCAACGAAACCAAATCATTGGCTTGAAAAAGAAACCGAATTTTCTAAATATTGGCATTCTTGAAAGATTTCTCTCAATATTTCTCTTTGATCAAGCAAAGGAAAGCACCATTGCCAATGCAGCTTCCTCAACTGAATCAACCACTGTTCAAAACTAATGGGACATTCACTTAAATAGAGAAAGCGAAAAATCAGTATGTGGTGTTCAAATAAAAAGCCAAACCGACTTTCACAATAGCACCAAAGAGGCAACTGTGAGACATTCCCATTCAACGGGTATACTATTTCTTGAATCTCTCTGATTTTAGGCAGTCTGTTTCGCAGTTTTCGAATCACCCACAAACGATAATCGACCGCTACCCATTCAATAGAATGGTGGGTATCTGATTCATCTGCTTCGTACAAAGGTCGAAGTGTCTCTTTCCTGTATGGCTCCCCTTTTTGTATAGCGCTTCGTCGACTGATTACCCCTTCTTGATAGTGCCATTTGATTTGGTGCAGCCGCACCAATGCCTGATTTCGCGTATCAATGAGCCACAAGCAAAAGCCAGTAGACTGATAAGTACAGCAGGCTTTTGCCAAAAGCGACCAATGGCGTTTCGGATACATTTTGGTCCCTAGGATCCACCAAGGCTGATAACCATTTGCTAAATAAGTGCTGGTTCGTTCCAGAAATCGTGAAAACTTGAGTGAAGAACACTGGACTTCAACGGCAATATTTTTGTAACAGAGATCAGGTCGCTGCTGAAGTTGCGGCAAGTAGGCTTCAAGTTCAATATCCATCTCTTGATACCATTCAAACAAAAGTTGTTTTGCTTCCAAGTGCTCCTTCGTCTCCCCTTCACTGTATGTCTGACAATCAGTGGTGGCTTGATGGGCAAAGTGGGACTGTCGCTTAAGTCCTTGCCTCAAAATCACTTCTTTCTGACAGCCTGGGCAATAAAAAGGGCCCGAGGATTTCTTTGCCCCTTTCGCTAGGATGACTTCTTTTCTTTGGTTCAACGCTTTCAACATCTGGCTCACCTCAATAAGAGGTACGCCAGATTCGTCAAACACAATTAAAAAAGCCAAAAACATTGTCAAAATGTCCTTGGCTGGAAATGATTTTCATTCATTAATCATTCTTAAAATAGAAACGAGTCAATTCAAGTGCATCGTTTTCCATGATCAACTCACCGTATTCTGATAAAACTTCGGGCGTCACTGAAGTCCTTTGGGCAAATTCCATCAAATAAGAAAGTGCATTTTCCACTTCAATATCAGTAATATCTGCATCCATAAATCGAATTTCAATATAATAATGATTGCCCATTTGGTAAAGATTGGTTGCAACGGAATCCAAATATACTTCGGATGCCAATTGAATCATATCTTCGAATCGCAACAACTCGAATACAAAACGATTGCCGATTTCTTCTGCTTGCTCTGACTCTTGTAATTGAGCCGCCACATGTTTTTTCAACATATCGGTAATGTCTTCATTCGCTTCATCGTTCATCTCATCAAAATTTTCCATTCCTTCTGGTGGAAGATTTTTGCTAATAAACAATTCTAACCCATCGCCTTTAGGCAAGACTTGGAAAGTTACAGCTTCACTGCCTTTAAATTCTTCGTCAATATCAACTTCTTCAAGAATACTGTAAAAGAAGTTTTCAATTTCATTGTGATTTCCTAGAAGGTCAAGAAAAGTGATGCCTCTCGCAGCTAAGTCTTCACTTTTGATCAATACACGAATGGTGTTCTCATTGATATGTTCCATTTCCATATTAGCTACACCTCACTTTTGCTACTCACTATAGGTTCATTGTATCGAAACCTGATAAAAAGTAAAGAGAAAACGAATATCCTCTTAAGAAAAACGTAAAAACTCAAAAAAAGACTCACTTTCTACGAGAAAGCGAGTCGATGAAGTCAAATTTATAAGCCTGCCATTAATTGCGCTTGTCTTAGTTCCAGTTGGCGAACATCCCTAGGTAAGAACCGACGAATTTCATCTTCGTTAAACCCAACTTGCAATCGTTTTTCATCGATCATAATTGGCCGACGCAATAATCCTGGATTTTCTTGAACAAGTGTCAATAAATCTTTTAGGGGCAGGTCATCTAGATCCATATTCAACTTTTGAAATACTTTGGATCTGGTGGAAATAATTTCTTCTGTGCCATCTTCTGTCATTTGTAGAATTGCCTTAAGCTCAGAAATATTTAACGGTTCTGAAAAAATATTTCTTTCAACAAAAGGGATTTCGTGCTCTTGTAACCACGCACGAGCTTTGCGACAAGATGTGCAACTTGGGGAAGTGTATAGTGTCAACAACGTGCATCTCTCCTTTTTAATTTTCAATCAAGCAAGTCCTGTTCCCTCGCTTGATTTCAATTATACAGGTTTAACTAAAAAAAATCTAGTCTAAATCTCATATTTTTTAATAAAACTCGAAAGTTATATTAAAAGCGAAACCTTTTAGGCAAAAGGTTTCACTCAAAAAGTTTATTTTTAAATGAGAAAAATCAAATTTTTTTTAATATTACTTCTTTTATACAACAGTGTGTCAAAGGTGTATCAAAAAGATGTCAGAATATTAAAATACTCTTTTAGTTGAATCCCGCGTTTTTTAATTTCCCCTCTGTAATTACATGTGTAATCAAAAAAATGGAGAAAAAAACCAAGTCCATGGCTCAATCGTTTTCAAAGGAAAAATTTCACGATCCCTTGTTGCCTTGGAAACGACAGGGCTACAATAAAAATATATGTTATTTTTTCCAGAGAAGATTCTCAACCAATGTCTTCATTCTTGATTCCATTGTATCACATTCCTTTTTAATCAGAAAACCATACAAGCATTTCTGTCATAATCGACAATAAAACAGTAGGAGAAATGAATATCTGCTTATAAATGAAAAGGGTTTCTCACAAAAATTTAGTGAAAAACGATCAACCTAAGAAACCCGTCTTTTATGCTTTTTCCTGACAAAGTATAAAAAGACTAGTGTTTTCTTGGATTGATCGTTCATTTCTTTCTTCTAAGGGAGAGAAGGTTCTCCATCACGAGCGAATTGCGCATCATGCAATGCGCGATAATGTCCCTTTTTCGCCATCAAATCTTCATGGGTCCCCTCTTCTAAGATGCCTTTATCACTAACGACAATGATGCGTGTCGCATGTTTGATCGTTGCGAGGCGATGGGCAATGATCAAGGTTGTACGGCCATCTGCCAAAGAATTCAATGACTCTTGAATCACTTGCTCGGTTTCCGTATCCAACGCTGATGTTGCTTCATCTAATATCAAAATCGGCGGGTTTTTTAAGAACATCCGAGCAATCGCTACCCGCTGCTTTTGACCACCGGATAATTTGACTCCTCGTTCACCGATGACCGTATCTAACCCATCCGTCATTTGATCGATGACCTTTTCTAAGTGTGCTAATTTGACTGCCTTTAAAATCTCTTCTTCTGTTGCATCAAGTTTGCCATAAGCAATATTTTCTCGAATCGTTCCCGGGAAAAGAAAGACATCTTGCTGCACAGTCCCAATCTGCTGACGTAAAGAAGCCAGGGTCATCTCCTGAATATTGATGCCGTCAATCGTAATGGCGCCTTCAGTGACTTCATAAAAACGCGGCAACAAGTTGCATAACGTGGTTTTCCCTGAGCCACTTTGCCCGACGAAGGCGATCGTCTCGCCAGCTTTGATCGATAAATCGATGTGATTCAAGACTTTCGTCGCATCCGCATAGGAAAAAGAAACATCTTGGTAGACGATATCCCCTTTTAATGATTGAACAGCCCGTGCCCCTGGTTTGTCTTTGATCGTCGGTTCTTTATCCAATTCTTCGGTCAATCGTTTGAAGCCAGCGATGCCTTTCGGATAGCTTTCAATCATCGTATTGACCTTCTCAATTGGTCTAACAAAGACATTCGATAATAAAATAAACCCAACAAACTGGCCATTCGTCAGTTCACCACGAATCACGTAGTAAGCACCAAAAATCAGAGCAAACAAGTTGATCAAGCGAATCAGAAAGTAATTATACGCTGAACTGATCGCCATTACCTTATAAAAAAGGATCTTCGATTGCCGATAGATTTCGCTCAATCCATCAAAGCGTTTATGTTCGAACGTTTCATTAGCAAACGATTGGGTCACTCGAATGCCGCTAACAGATGCTTCCACTCCGGCGTTGAACTCACCGAGGTTGTCATAGATCTGTGTATTGACTTTGGTCATTTTCTTATTGAAAAAAACCAAGGCAATCGTAATCAATGGAATCAACGCAAATGTCGCTACCGCTAATTGAACGTGCATATTCAACATCAATAGGAATGCCCCCACCAAAGTCATAATGGTAATAAAAACATCTTCTGGCCCATGGTGAGCGACTTCAGAGATTTCAAAGAGATCCGTGGTCAAGCGACTGATCAGCTTGCCGGTCTTTTGATTGTCATAATATTCAAAAGATTGGGTCTGCAGATGTCGAAACAGTTCTTGACGCATATCTGTCTCAATATTGACCCCAAGTTTATGACCATAAAAAACCACGATATATTGCAACACAGTATTGATCACATAAAACAAGAACAAGCCTAAGCAAGCCAATAGTATCAAGCGAAAGTTGTTCTGGGGCATGATCTTATCGATTACTTGGTTGACGGCAACGGGAAAGGCCAGTTCTAATAAACCAGCAAATACCGCACAAGTAAAATCTAGCATAAATAGTGACCGATACGGTCGATAATAACGAAAAAACCTTTTTAACACATTTCCCCCTCCTCAATAGCTATCATTATAAGCAACTCTCAGTAGAAATGCAAAATGAGAAACATGTGAAAATGGGTAAAATTCACTTTAATTTTGAAAACCTATAAAGACGCGGATTTCTAAAAACAGTAAATAAAACCTTTATTTTACAGGGATTTTCCTCTTTTTTTTACAGGAATAATGGCTTATGATTGATTCGAAAACAAACTGAAAATTTTCACTAATTCTGAAAGGCGTGTCTTTTTTGATCACTAGTATTCTTTTTGATGTCGATGATACCTTATATGACCAGCAACAACCATTTCACAATGCCGTAACCTCATGTTTCCCACAAATAGCCCACAAAGATTTAACTGCTCTTTACTTACGGTTTCGGGTGCACAGTGATGAGCAGTTTGGACGGGTATTGGCAAATGAATGGACGCTAGATCATTTTCGTTATTTTCGACTGACCCATTCATTAACGGATTTAGGGTACTTACCTATTACAATAGAAGAAAGCTGTAAGTTTCAGCTGTGTTATGAACAAGAACTAGATGCCATCACACTGCATCCTGAAGTTGAGTCAACTTTGAACTATTTGTCCACATTGCCAGTCAAACTAGGAATTATTACCAACGGTCCCACTGACCACCAGCAAAAAAAATTGGATCAGTTGCAACTGACTCGATGGATCAAACCAGAGCATATGATCATTTCACAAGCAACCGGTTATCAGAAACCAGAGCTAGAAATTTACCAATTGGCAGAAACCGCCTTTGCTCTTGATCCAGAAACAACACTGTACGTAGGTGACAACTTTGATAATGATGTAGTGGGCTGCAAAAAAGCCGGTTGGCAAGCCTTGTGGTTCAATCATCGTCTTCGTCAGGCGCCTAATGGATTGGAAGATTTGCCCGATGTGTCGATCACTGCTTTCTCGCAGCTCCAAGAAAGTATTGACGCCCTCTTGCAGCTTCCTGCATACGCCTATAACTAAAAAACATGGACCTTCGCTTCAAGCGGGTCCATGTTTTTTTGAATGCTTAATGTTCTTCGCCGATACTCAAAATTAAGCGAATATCTTCTTCGGTCATTTGTTGAAGCTGGGTTTCATTGCCTTGGATCACTTTTTGGAAAAGCTCACGTTTTTCTTGTTGCAATGCATCCATTCGTTCTTCAATGGTTCCTTCGGCGATCATTCGCCAGACTTCGACTACATTTTTTTGACCAATCCGATGGGCTCGTCCAGCGGCTTGTTCTTCCACTGCTGGGTTCCACCATAAATCGTATAAAATCACTGTATCTGCACCAGTCAGATTTAGTCCAGTTCCTCCTGCTTTTAATGAGATCAAGAAGACATCTTTTTCGCCACTATTAAAAGCATTGACCATCGTCAAACGATCTTGCGGCGGTGTGCTGCCACGCAAATAGAAGGATTCAAACCCTTCCTGGGCTAATTCTTCTTCAATAATCGAAAGCATACTGGTGAACTGAGAAAATAGCAGGACACGACGGCCATTTTCTTTGGCTGCTAAGAGTAAATCTTTGACCTGCTCAAGTTTCCCAGAAGACCCTTCGTAGTCCTCCACGAATAATCGAGGGTCACAGCAGATTTGCCGTAGACGAGTCAAGCCAGCTAAAATACTGATCCGATTTTTGCGGAAAGACGTAGAATCCATTTGCGCGATTTCTTCTCGCATTTGTCGCAAATACGCCAAATAAATTTTCTTTTGTTCCTCTGTTAGGACACTGTAATAATTTGTTTCCAGCTTTTGCGGCAAATCATGTAACACAGATTTTTTATCTCTTCGCAAAATGAAGGGTTTGATCATTTTTGCAATTTCTTGTGTAGACAGTTCCTTAAATTTCTGCTTGTTGGGGAAAAAGCCTGGCATAATCATTTGGAACAAGGACCACAATTCTTCTAAATTGTTCTCGATCGGTGTGCCACTGAGGGCGAACCGCTGCGGAACTTCCAAGGATCGCAATGCCTGTGCCGTTTTGGTCGCGCTGTTTTTGACCATCTGTGCTTCATCTAAAATCAAACACGATAACTCTAGTGCTTGATAGGCATCAATGTCCTGACGCAAGCTTGCATACGAAGTAATTCGGACATCCGCTGATTGCGCCATCTGCGCTTCTCGCTCTTCTTTCGTTCCACTGATGACAGTCGCTGAAATTGAAGGTGCGAACCGTTTGATTTCTTGCTGCCAGTTGAATGTTAGACTGGCTGGTGCCACGATCAATGCATTCAATTTTTGATGCTCTTGTTTCTCAGAAAGCAAATAGCTAATGGTTTGGACGGTCTTCCCTAACCCCATTTCATCAGCAAGAATACCGCCAAATTGATAATGGCTCAACATTTTTAGCCAACGAAAGCCAACTTCTTGGTACTGCCGCAACTCAGCATGCAAGTTGTCTGGCAACTGTGCCTCAAAGTTTTCTGGATGGATCAAATCTTCCGTCATTTGCTGAAAACCTGTACTAAAACTCGCTTGATCGGCAAACTGTTCTTGCAGTAATAGCCCTTGATTCAATGGGACTTGGATTGCCCCGTTTTTCGTATCTAACGAGAGCCGTAATTTTTTGAGGGCAGCACTTGCTTCTTGAAACTCTTCCGACTCCAGCGAAAGAACTTGACCATTTTCTGTGGTATAAAATTGCGCAGATTGCAACAGACTCCGCAAAACATCGTTGATCTCTGATTCTTGAATGCCGCTAACATCAAACTTGATATCCAACCAAGAACCATTCTCTTCAATCACGATTTCTGGTCGATGATGCTGGGCATCAAGGTAGAGTTCCCGCAGCTTCTTGCCGATCCGCACTTCCCCTAATTGTCTCAAGACCGGGATCTCTCTCGTAAAAAAGGTATAGAGTTGCTCGCCTAGTGGTAGATTTTTTTGCCAATTTTTGCTGCTGGCTTGATAGCCAAAGGTTTCAATAATGGCTTCGATCCGTGCTTCTTGTTGGAAATCACGTAAAATCTCTGGATGATTTTCTGGCATGTATTGATGTTTTTCATCACTTGAAAAAACGACTTCTCCATAAGTAAAATCAACTTGTAGATCTACTTGACCTTTGATTTTCCGCAAGGAGAAAACTGCTTTCAATTCAGATTCTTCGATGTCATTTTGAACCTCAGGAGCCACTTGGACACGCCCAATTTTTCGCAAATAAGGCAAAACTTTCATAAAGAGATTCGCCAGCTCTTCTTTTGGATAATCAATGATTGGCTGTTCAAAACGTTTAAACAGCTGCTGCATCGTGACATAGATCTCCTTTTGCTCGACAGTCAATTCATAAAATGTTCCGTCCAACAGCCCCCAGTTATAATAACTAAGTAAGTGGTCGAAGTCTTTTACGAACTGCAGCGGAAAATGATCCGTTTCTTTTGTAACTGAAAACGTCAATGGTTCCCCCGATTGGAAGTCTACTTGGCTGACCTTGGTTTCACCAATGGTGATTTGCGTGTAGACATCATTGAATTGCAATAGCAGTTCTTTGCCGAATTCAACGGGCAGAAGCAAGTATTTTTTATCAAGTTTGCCATTGATTTGAATGCCCGCTTGCCCCATTAATTGTTGGGTTTGCGCGATTCCTGTCAATCGATTCAATAAAGCTCGATTTTTCTCATCAAAGGCATCCGCAGAAAGCAAAAAGGTCTGTTGCTTATTGGCCGCATATTGCTTGTTCTCTTGATACATCTGTAAAAATTTATAAATGTTTTTGACGACATAGGTCCTGGCCGTGCCGCGATGCCCGACCTTCAAAGAGACCCCTAAAATATCCATCTCTTGGTGATAAGGATTTGTCGCAATCGTATCTACCCGAAATTCAATCTGTAATGGTTTACTCGCTTCCTTTTCGCTGTCTAAGCGAGCAAAACCATTGGAAAACATCTCTGAAGCAGAAAAGGCCTTTTTGATGGGGGTTTGTTCATTGATTTTTCGTGTTTTTCCTTGTTGGCGTAAATAGAGTTCGACGGCCACCGTATGTTTGCAATAATGATGTTCTTCCCAATAGGGACATTGGCAATAATCCACTTCTTTGGCAGTAGCATCCAAAGTAACTAAATACAATTCTGTTCCGAGTACTTCTGCATGCCACACATTTTTTTCTTTATCCGGGGTGACAGACAGGACACGGCCTTCATTAAGATACGTTCTCCCCCGCTCGATTACTTTTTCTGGAATACTCCACTTCATAAGAGCCCTCCTCTCCTTATTCTTTTATTCGGATCCGGCTTTGCCCGCTGCCGTTGGTTTCTACGAAAACTTGCTGCAGGATCCTTGCCCGCAGTTCTCGAACATGACTGATGATCCCAATCATGCGCCCTTCATTTTCGATCATTTCTAATGCTTCCATCGCCATTTCCAATGATTCTTCATCAAGCGAGCCAAACCCTTCATCGATGAAAAGTGCTTCGATCTCAATCCCGCCAGCTCGTTGCTGGATCACATCTGCTAAAGAGATTGCTAACGCTAAGGCTGCAATAAAGCTTTCACCGCCTGACAGTGTATGTGCTCTTCTGACTTGACCGGCATTATCGTCATAGATGTCAATTTCTAAGCCTGTTGAGCTTCGATAGCTACCAACTTTATCCGCTAATTCAAATTGATAGCGGCCACGGGTCAAACGGGACAAGCGTTCATTGGCGACTTCTAAGATCTCCGTCAAAAATTGTTGCAACACATACCGTTCCAAGCTGGTTTTCTTCGTGTTTTCGCCATTGATGGTTTCTGCCAACTGTTGAAGTTGGCCTAATTGGGCAAGTTCTTCTACATTTTTCTGATAAATGACTTGCAACTCGTCAAATAACCGTTGATTGCTGTTGACCTTCTCCTGTTTGCGAACCGTTTCTTGCTGTAATTTCTCCATCACAGTCTGCAACTGAAGGTAGGTCGTTTCCAATTGGATTAAATCCATTGTCGCCTGCTCTTTTAATTGGGTATCTAGCAATATCAGACGCTGTTGAACAAACGCCGTTTCTTGCTCATAGGTTTTGATTTCTTCTGTCAGAAGGGTTGTTTGAGGAGCTTGGGCAATCAATTCCCGCATTGCTTCTTCAGTCATCGCTGCTTCTTGCAATCGTTGCATCAGCCGTTGTTCTGCTTTCGCCTTGGCGGCTTGCTTTTCTTCGAAAAATTGTTGTACATTCTTCAACTTCTCTGAAAGGATCGCTTGCTGCTCTTTGATCTGTGCTTCTTGCCGGGCATCCGCCTCGATTTGTTGCGTATATTCCCTTAGTAAAAGATGAATTGACGCTAAATCGGCTTGTAGTTGTTGGTAAGTAGCACCACCAAGTTGTTCTTGCAAAGAGGCCAATTTTCCTGCCGCAAGTTGGCGCGCTTCCTCGGCCTTTTTTGCTTGCTCACTGACTTGCTGATAGGATTCATCTAACTTTGTCAATTGCCCCTTTACTGCCTGATATGTTTTTTGCGCTGCTTCGTAAGAGGAGGCTTTTTGCTGATTGATAGATTGTCGTTTTTTTAATTCCTGTGCAATCGTTTCTTCAGTAAGCTTCTCTTGCGTTTCGAAAGGCTGTAACCTAGCGTATGCCTGCTGAACGTCGTTCCAAGCAGCAGCCGCTTGCTTTTCCGCCGAAACGCTTGTCGCTTGCCATTCATTGATCCGCAATAACGCTTGTTCTTGAAGCGTTTGATTTGCCGATACCTGCTGTTGGACTATCGTCAATTTTTCTTGCATTTGCTCAAGTCTTTGCTCACTCGCAAGAATGTCCTCAATGGGATAGGTCGTATGCTCCTGTGCATTCGGATGATCCAATGATCCACACACGGGACAAGGTTCATTTTCTTCCAATAAAAGACGAAGCCGCGCAATTTGCATCCGAGCATTTTGACTGGTTTCTTGTTTTAGCGTTTTTTGCAGCTCTAGCAAAGATGTTTCTAGTTGCTGTTTTTCAAGGACCAAATCCGAATGAATTTGTTGTTGTTCCCCTGTTTTTTGCTCTGCTTCACGAACCAGTGCCTTTGCTTGCTGCCATTTTTCAATTAGCAATTGTGTTTCAGCTAGTTTTAATGCTTCTGTTTGAAATGTTCTTAACGTTTCAATTTTTTCTACCAGTTGCTGCTCTTGTGTTTTGGTGTTAGCAAGCACTTGAGTAATTTTGGTCAATTTGCTCGTTTGCTGCTGTGCTGCTTTTTCCTGCTGTGCCACTTCTTCTCGCTGCTTTTCTGTGCGTTGCGCCAATGGAATCTGCTGCTGGATCTGTTGGCTTCTTTGATTGGCAGCTTCATGCTTTTTCTTAGTCTCTTCGATCAACGGTCTTTGTTCTTGCCAGCTTACTTGTTGCCGCTGAACATCTTGCAACAGCTGCTTCGTTTCGTCGATTTGCTGTGCTGCTTGCTGCGCTTCATTTACGCGTTCTTCTTTTTGCTGCATGATTTCTTGATGTTCAAGCGCCCACACAAGTTGAGTCAATCGTGCTTTTTTTTGATCGATCTCGTTTTTTTGGGCATTCAACAGTTGTGCTTTTTCTTGTAGTTCTTGCCATTCGATCCGAGCATTTTCGATTTCTTTTGCACGGTAAAAGGCATCTTGCGCAGCTTTCATTTCTTGCGTTGCCTGGTCTTTTCTCTGCAATAACTTTTGAAGTTGAATCTGTTGTTTCTCTAAATCTTGCGCCCATAAAGTCAGACATTCCGCAACCGTTAAAACTTCTTGCACTTCTTCCCATTCAAAACGCTCCATGATCTGCGAAGCGACTAGTTGCTGATGTTCAAGCTTTCTACTTTGTGCTTTGACTTGCTCTTTTAGCCATTCATTAAATTGCTGGTACATTTCTGTACCAAATAGATTTCGTAAAACCCGTTCTTTCTCGTTACTACTGGCAATCAGAAAATTACGAAATTCTCCTTGCGGCAACATCATGATTTGAAAAAACTGTTTTGCATCCAGCTGCAGCAGATCCTTGATAAACGCATCAACTTCTGTCCGTTTACTGATCTGCTTTTTCTCTTTGCCATCGGCGTCAAAAATCGTCAATTGAACTTTTGCCGTTTGGTTAGTGACACCGTCACCACGTTTTTTTGCTAACGTCTGTTCCGGTTTCCGTTGGATCTGGTAGGTAAAACGCTGATGTTCAAAAGTAAACGTGACGCTGGTCTCTTCGGTTGGTGAAGCAAACATCGATCGCATTTCTTTGCCTGAGCGCAGATTCCCCGATGTTTCACCGAACAAGGCAAACGTCATTCCATCGAAAATCGTCGTTTTTCCTGCACCAGTTTTGCCGCTGATCAAAAACAACCCGCCAGCTTGCAGCTGACTAAAATCCAATTTTTCATCAATGAATGGACCAAAATTTTTCATTTGTAAAGACTTCGGTTGCATGACTATTCCCTCTTTTCCACGACAAATGCTTCATTTAATCCTTGTTCGATCCATTTGGTTTGTGAATCGAGCAATGAATCTCCCGTCATTTCTTGAAAAAAATGACTGATCAAGGTCTGCGGGTCGGTTTCTCGTGTCGTTAGCTGTCTTTTTTTCGTCTGTTCTCGTCCATTCAACCGTTCGACAGACAAAATAAATGGATAGATTTTTCGCAACTGATTCATCATATTTGGAATCACAGCACGATCCGTCAGCAGAAAATGCCAAAACGCCTCACGATCCAGATCACGGTAAAAAACCGGATCGATCAACTCCTCAAAGGACGCCGTCAGCTGCTGGATATCCCTTTTTGGTGTCAGTGGAATAAATTCATTGGTATCTTTTACGGTATCAATAAGATAGATCCCTTTTTGGTTCGTCCGTTCAGAAAGGGAAAATTTCAGTGGTGAGCCGCTGTACCCGATCTTTGGGTGTTTGAGAGCCGTATTGGCATGTAAATGGCCTAAAACAACCCGATCAAAAGGCGCAAAAGCGGTGGTCGGTACGCTGTCCAATCCGCCAACTTGAATTTTTGTTTCTGAATCTGTTTGGCTAGAACCCGCCACAAAAAAATGGGTCACTAGCACTTGCTTTTTGGACGAGTCAAAGTTCTTGGTCATCTCCTCAATGACTCTTTGGACACTATCAGAAATCTTCATTAATGGTTCATCAAAAAACAAGCGGGCCTCGATGGGTTCGAAATACGGTAGTAAAAAGAATTGTGTATCGTCAAACTCAACCGGGTGCAAACTTTGTTCGATGCTGGTGGACAGGTAAAAGCGTGTTTGTTGAAACCACTGACTGCCGGTTTCTAAACGAGTTGGACTATCATGATTTCCTGAGATAGCCAATAATGGCAGTTCATTCGTTAAATTGATTTCAGCGATTTTTTCATTTAGTAATTTGACTGCATCAACAGCAGGAACCGAACGATCATAAAGGTCCCCCGCAATGACGATGGCATCGACCTTTTCTGCTCTTGCTAGCGCTATGATTTGATCAATGATTGCTCGTTGGTCTTCCAGCAGATCATAGCCATGTAGTTTTTTTCCGATGTGCCAATCAGCTGTATGTATAAAGCGCATTTCTTCACCTTCTTAAAAAATATCCTTCCAATCATTATACCACTTTCCCTGATCGTTAGACATCTCTCTTCCAGCGAAATTTCATTTACCACCCATTTTTGATAAAAATAGCGAACACCTAACATCATTATGTTGAAATGTTTTTTCAATTATAAATTTATATCTTGAAATATAATTACACTTCATTTACAATGAGTGTGAAATCGAATTCAACAATCGCTTTCATCACTATTCTAAAAGAAAGGAGAAACGATATGCTTGCAATAGGACTCATGTCAGGAACCAGTTTGGATGGAATCGACGCTGCTTTAGTAAAAATCAACGGCTGCGGTATCGAAACTGACGTCCAGCTGATGGAAATGCTCACACTGCCCATTGATGAAGAATTGAAGGAACGAATAAAAACTGCTTGTGATCCGGTGGAATCAAATGTTCCCCTCATCTGCCAATTAAATACTGAATTAGGGTATCAATTTTTGAAAGCGTGTCAAATCCTCTGCCAAAAAGCCGGTATTGAAGAAAAAAGCATTGATTTTGTTGCCAGCCACGGACAAACGATCTGGCACTCCCCCGATGCTGATCCAGCGAAAAACAGCACCTTGCAAATTGGCGAACCTTCGATTATTGCTTATGGCTTACAAACGAAAGTCGTCGCCGATTTCCGAGTGATGGATATGGCTGCTGGCGGGCAAGGAGCGCCCCTTGTACCTTATACGGACTATCTGCTCTATCAATCAAACGATAAAAATCGTTTATTGCAAAATATTGGCGGCATCGGCAACGTTACGGTTCTGCCTAAAAATGGTGGCTTAAGCGAATTATATGCTTTTGATACAGGTCCAGGAAACATGGTCATCGATGAACTAATGGTTCAGCTATTCGGTCAGCCTTATGATGCGTTTGGCGAAACAGCCCGAGCGGGAGCAATTATACCCACCTTGCAAAAGGAATTAAGAACTCATTTTTATTTGTCCCAGCAACCGCCGAAAAGCACTGGACGTGAACAATTTGGCAAACATTTTGTGCAGCAGCTAATGACCGAATATCCCCAAGTAGCATCGGAAGACTTGGTGAGGACTTTAACCGATTTCACCGCATTTTCCATTGCTGACAGTTACCAAAGGTTCATTTTCCCTCAGTTGGGAACAAATGATATTGAAGTGATTCTTTCAGGTGGTGGCGCCCATAACCATCTGCTGATTGAGATGATCAAAGGCTATTTACCCGAAACAGTAGCCGTTGTAACACAAGATGACATTGGCGGTTCGAACGATGCCAAAGAAGCGGTGGCTTTCGCCATCTTAGGAAATGAAACCCTTCACAGCCGTGTCAACAATGCCCCTGCAGCAACCGGGGCAGCCCAAGGCGTGATTTTAGGAAAAATCATTTCGAATCCATGGGAAACAAAAATGTAAAACATCTTAGGAGGATAAACCATGTTAGATAAATTCACTCAGTTCATCGAACGCCATCTGGCAGGACCGATGGAAAAACTTGGCAGCCAGCGTCATTTGCGAGCGGTTCGTGACGGGATCGTTTCAACATTGCCATTGATTATCGTCAGTTCGTTCTTTATGATTTTAGCCTTTCCACCGCTGCCTCAAAGTTGGGGCATCTATCAATTCTTGTCTAGCAATGCCACAACCATCTTATTGCCTTATCGAATGACGATGTACATTATGAGCTTGTATGCTGCATTCGGGATCGGATACAGTCTTTCTCGCTCTTATAAGCTTGATGGTCTTTCGGGCGGGATCTTAGCAACGACCGCCTTCTTACTGACCTTCACCCCGGTCAATATCCCAGCAGAAGCGTTGGATGCAGCTGGAACGGTCGGTTTTGTCTTGCCAATGGCCAATTTAGGGAGTGCTGGTATGTTCGTGGCGATCATCACCTCGATTCTTGCCGTTGAAATCTATCGGTTAACGGACAAATCGAAATTTAAAATCACGATGCCAGAACAAGTCCCACCTGCAGTCGCTCGCTCTTTTGAAGCCTTGACTCCCACTTTAGTGATCATTTTAGGAATGGGCGCGATCACTTACTATATCGGTTTTGACTGGCACACGATCGTGGCAAAAGTGGTCGATCCTTTAGTCAGTGCCGCAGATACCTTGCCAAGTGTGCTTTTGATCACCTTCTTGACGACCTTCTTCTGGTCATTCGGGATCCATGGTGCTTCTATCGTTGGTTCACTGGCTCGTCCATTATGGTTACAGTTGTTAGAAGGAAATACAACAGCGCTTGCATCGGGAGATATGATTCCCAATATTGCAGCCGAACCATTTTATCAATGGTTCATCTGGATTGGTGGGGCTGGTTCAACGATTGGTTTGGCTATTTTGTTAGCTTTTCGCACAAAATCGGAATTCGGTTCCAAACTAGGAAAAACAGCCTTAATTCCAGCTATTTTCAACATCAACGAACCACTGATTTTCGGTACACCGATCGTCTTGAATCCAATCTTGATCCCACCATTCATCATTGCGCCTTTAATCAATGGTGTCATTGCATGGGTCGCCACCTCAGCAGGTTTAGTCAATGCCGTCACGGTCAATGCCCCTTGGACATTGCCTGGACCAATTGGTGCTTTCTTAGCGACTGGCGGCGATTGGCGTGCGATCGTGCTGAATGTTCTTTTGATTCTTTTATCGATTCTGATCTATTACCCATTCGTAAAAATCTATGACAAAAACGAATTGGAAAAAGAAAATCAACCAGTCACACAATAATTTGTTGATAAAGGTCGGACGAAGCACCCATCAAGACAATCGGAAGAAGCGCTCCACAGCAGCATTTTTCGATACTAAGAGGTGCTTCGTACGATTTTTTTAGAAAGAGGGAAAACCATTGAAACGAGAAATTGGCCTTTCGATTTACCCCGACCATAGCGATCCTTTACTGGATCAAGACTATTTAAAAAAAGCTGCTGCCCTTGGTTACTCTCGCTTATTTATGAGTATGCTAGAAGTCAGTGAAGGCAAAGAGATCGTCAGAAAAAAATTCTCTTCGATTATCGGGTTTGCCAAGAACCTTGGGTTTGAAACGATTTTAGATATTTCCCCAGCTGTTTTTAGTGATCTGGCGATCTCTTATGACGATCTAAGCTTCTTTGCAGAATTAGGTGCGGACGGTATCCGCTTGGATCAAGGGTTTGATGGCAGCAAAGAAGCCCAACTGACCTTCAATCCATTCGGCTTGGCGATTGAATTAAACATGAGTAATGATGTGAACTATTTAGAAAATATCCTTTCTTATCAAGCCAATGAACCTTTTTTATATGGCTGCCACAATTTTTACCCCCAACGAGGCACAGGCTTAACGGAGGCTTTTTTCCGCAACTGCAGTCAACGTTTTAAAAAATATGGGTTGAAAACAGCCGCCTTCATCACTAGTCAATCAGCCAAAATTGGCCCTTGGGAAGTCAATGATGGCCTGCCAACCTTAGAATCTTGTCGCGATTTACCTTTGGCGTTGCAAGGAAAGCTGCTTTTTGCTTCTGGGTTGATCGATACGGTGATTATTGGCAATGCCTATGCGTCGGATGCAGAACTGAAAGCTCTGGCGGCGATCGATCGCTACAAACTGACCTTTGGCGTTTCCGTAGAAGCAGAAGCCAGCGAAATCGAACGGAGGATATTAGCTGAAACCAATCATTTTCGTCGCGGTGACAGTAATGCGTTAGTCGCTCGTTCCACACAATCACGGGTGAAATACCGTCCCATCGAAAACCTCCCTCATACAAACCAAGAACCGTTTGCTTATGGGGACATCGTTATCGGCAATGATACCTTTGGTCAGTACAAAAACGAATTGCAGATCGTTTTGACCCCTCACCAAGACGCCCGAAAAAACAAAGTCGGTGCTATCCCAAAAGAGGAGTTGCCTTTGTTGGAATATTTGAAACCATGGACCAAATTTGCTTTCGAATTGTTGGATTAAATCATTAGAAAAAAGCCGCTGATCACAAAAGGATCAACGGCTTTTATTAGGTATTAATCTTCTCTTTTGGACTCATCGATTTGATAAACAAATGACGGATCGATCGCTTGATCCAGTGTGTCAAATGCACCTTGGATGCGCCGTTCCACTTCCGCCAAGCCCTCTTTGTCCATCTTTTTGATGTCACTGATATCGATTGGCTCCCCAAAACGGACAGTCACTCGCTTGCGTTTAAATAAATCCTTTAATGTCAGCGGTCCTTGATAAACAGAGGGAACGATCTTGACTTTGGCCATTTTCGCGATCAACGCCATGCCACCTTTTAAGGCCGTTGCATGTCTCGTACCACTTGGGAACATGATCAAGCTAAGATCGGTTTCCTTCAAGATTTTGACTGGCGTCTTTACCGCGCTCGGTCCTGGCTTGTCCCGTTTGACTGGAAAAGCATTGGCATGAATCAAAATGAACCGTAAAATCGGGTTTTTGAACAGCTCTTCTTTCGCCATAAAACTGAATTTCTTTGGCCGAGCAGCCACTGCTAGGTACAATGGATCCCACCAGGTTCGGTGAGGAGCCACTAAAATATAGTTTTCATTTTTAGGTAAAACCTCTTTGTTTTGATAACGAGCATTGCCGTTGATCAAAAATAATACTACGCGAACCACACCGCGCATAAAGCGAAAAAACATACTCATTTTCCTTTCTATTTCTCTCCTATTCAAGTATGCAAAAAAACGGTTTAAATGACAAGCCTTTTTTAGCGTTTCCCATTATTCTTAATCGTAGTATAATACATTGAAATGAATTTAGAACAGGAGTATGCTTCATGTTGCAACCGAACGAACGCATTGACCAATTGTATGCCGATGACATCAAGATTATTCAGAGTTCCGAAGTTTTTTCTTTTTCATTAGATGCTGTCTTATTAGCCAATTACGCTAGAGTACCAAAAAGAGGTGTGATCGTTGACCTTTGTGCAGGGAATGGCGCAGTCGGTTTATTTATCAGCAGAAAAACGACTGCTCATATTTATCAGGTCGAATTGCAGGAACGCTTAGCGGATATGGCGCAGCGCAGTATCGAATTAAATGACTTGCAAGAACAGCTGACGGTCTATCCTATGGATTTGAAGAATCTCTTTCAAAAAATCAAACCTGATTCCGTCGATCTTTTGGTCTGCAATCCGCCTTACTTTAAAAATATACCGACGGCGATCAAAAACCCGAATCCCTATTTAGCGATCGCCCGGCACGAGATCACCACAAATTTAGATGAAGTGATCCAAACCGCCAGTAAAGCGTTAAAAATGAATGGAAGGTTTGCGATGGTTCATCGCCCGGATCGCTTTCTCGATATTTTGGACCATATGCGCACCCATCGAATCGCGCCAAAACGAGTCCGCTTCGTCTATCCGAAAGTAGGCAAAGAGGCCAATATTTTATTGATTGAAGGAATCAAGGATGGTAAGGCGGAAGGGTTTAAAATTGATTCTCCTCTCATTACCTATGATGAAACGGGCTCTTATAGTCCAGAAGTGAAGGCGATGCTCTATGGCTGCTGACAACCATTACTTTTATGTCTTACGTTGCAACGACCAATCCTTTTACGGCGGCTATACTACCGATTTGAGTCGCCGCTTATTAGAGCATAACAAAGGCATCGGGGCAAAATATACCCGTCCCGCTAGTCGCAGACCCTTGCAAATGATCCATGCGGAAAGCTTTTCCACTCGTAGTAAAGCCACTCAAGCAGAAGCCGCCTTCAAAAAATTGCCTCGCAAAAAGAAAGAGGACTACCTGATCAGTCATAGGAAAAGCAATGTTCTCTGACCAAGCATGCAAAAAACTACCTGCGCACGGAAGTTTCCTTCTTGAGGGAGCTTTCTTTCGTGACTTAGGTAGTTTTTTTATCGTTATTCATTCCTATTCGGTAACGCCCATTGGGTTTGACTTTTCCCAAATTCTTTCGGGATCACAGAATCAACGGATTGATATTCGAGGGTTTCTTGGGACTTTGGAATCGTGATTGCCGTTAAATAGTTGTTGGTTTCGGAATAGAAACCAATTATTTCAAAGGAAGGATCAGTCAAATGATATTGAACCCCCTGCAGTTTAGCAGTTGTTTCCTCATCCACAAAAGTCGGTTGATAGCGAGCATAGTAAACCTGGGCGCCCATTTTAAAATATACGGAGTTATGAGCAGAACCAAGAAATTCAATCTCCCGTTCCACCGGTATTGCTTGATAGATTCCTAAAGTTTCAATCGCTTCATTGCTTTGGATGCGCTGATAAATTGCTGTAGTATCAGATTCGTAATATTTATAGCCTAGAAACATCTTTTCGCGATCTCGGATATTCGGTGTGATCAGCGCATTATACGTTTTGAATTCACCATACACTTGATCCCCAATAAAAAAACCTAATAGACACGTAACGACTATGCCGCCAAGCAATAGCGTCACTTTTGGGTTGCGGTTTTCTCGATAAAGCAGAACCATCAGGAACCCTAATAACGCAATCAGACCAACTACCATGAGAATTGGTAGGATCACATAATAAAAACGCTCACTTTGCAGCCATTTTTCGCTCGTCATAAATGCAACCATTTTTTATTCCTCTTCGATTCCTCACTACTCACTGTCTTACCTTTGGTCAAACAGTAGAAGGATCGTCCTTTCATCCCTTTTCATGCCAATTATCCTCAAGGCGCTCAATTCCCATATAAGTTCTTATGAGATTAATTTTACCATAACTATGTAGAAAAGATAAGTGTTAGATGAATTGCTTTTCACAACAAACATCCATTGACAAAAGGAGGGTTTTATCAGATAATATTAATGCTAATCGGGAATGAATGTCTCCCTCAGTTCTTACTGAAACCGCAATTTTGCTAATGACTTCTACCACTTTTTTTAGTGTGTAGCAGTCATTTTTTTATTTTCACTAGGTCGTCGTATTTGCAGGAGCATTGTTCCTATATTCTTTTTAAAGGATCGTGATAGAAATGATGAAACAAAAAACAACTAATTGGGAACTGACTGCTTTAGGTGTGGTCAGTCTGGTTATTGGCGTATTCGCTGGAGCCGTCGACACCTTCTTTGGGAAGATCCTACTTTCCTTAAGCGCCTTTCGTGATAGTCATTTTTTGCCCTTGATTCTCTTTTTACCCATTATCGGCATTTGTTTTACTTACCTGTTCCAAAAGTACGGTGACCGAAGTCCTCAGGGAATGAATTTAGTGTTTTTAGTCGGACATGAAGAAGAAAAAGACATTCCGTTGCGCTTGATTCCTTTTGTAATGGTGGGAACCTGGCTGACGCATTTATTTGGAGGAAGCGCTGGCAGAGAAGGGGTTGCGGTTCAGTTAGGTGCCACCATCGCCAATCGCTTAGGAAAATGGCTGCGACTAGAAAAGTACGCCAGCACCCTGATCATGATTGGGATGGCTGCGGGATTTGCTGGTTTATTTGAAACCCCGATCGCTGCGACGTTCTTCGCACTGGAGGTACTTGTCATCGGTAAATTCAGTCATCATGCACTCTTACCAACTTTGCTGGCTGCTTTCACCGCTAGTACGACTTCTCAATTGTTAGGATTAGAAAAATTTAGTTTTGCTTTGTCACCGTCCCCCGATTTGACTTTGGCTGTTTTTCTGAAATTACTTTTGATTGGCTTAATATTTGGTATTGTTGGTGGCAGCTTTGCGGGATTATTAGAAACGATGAAACGGATCATGAAACGACGCTTTCCTCATCCTCTCTGGCGCATTGGCATCGGTTCACTCGTGCTAGTCTTACTTTTTGTCCTTTTGTATCATGGTCGTTATTCAGGTTTAGGAACGAATTTGATCAGCGCTAGTTTCACGAATCAACCAATCTATTCTTATGACTGGCTGCTTAAGATGGT
Organism: Enterococcus sp. CR-Ec1; assembly: GCF_002850555.1. NCBI lineage: Bacteria > Bacillati > Bacillota > Bacilli > Lactobacillales > Enterococcaceae > Enterococcus > Enterococcus sp. CR-Ec1. The sequence goes on along the minus strand of NZ_CP025223.1, from coordinate 1,346,163 downwards.
GTTAACTGTACTGACTATCAGTATTGGTTTTTTGGGCGGAGAAGTCACCCCTTTGTTTGCGATCGGCGCCTCTTTGGGCGTCGTGCTGGCACCGCTCTTCGGACTGCCTATCGAACTGGTGGCAGCCCTAGGCTATGCCAGTGTCTTTGGCAGTGCTACTAGCACTTTATTTGCACCGATCTTTATCGGTGGGGAAGTCTTTGGCTTTGAAAATCTGCCCTTGTTTGTGATCGTCTGCTCCGTCGCCTACTTTATCAGTAAACCCTATAGTATTTATCCCTTACAAAAATCATTGGCAGACGGGAAATGATTCACTTTTGATCCCTCCTCCAGAGCAAAAGAAAAAACCGCGAACAAGTCGCGGTTTTTTTCTTATTTCGCACGTTTTAAGTAGGTACCTTCAGCTGTATTGATTTCTAGCATTTCGCCTTCTTCAACAAAGTCAGGAACATTGACAACTAAGCCAGTTTCCATCGTTGCTGGCTTGCCTGAACCAGTCACAGTCGCCCCTTTGATCGACGGCTGTGTTTCAACAACCTTTAAGATTACGCTTGATGGTAGTTGAACGCCGATTACTTCGCTGCCGAAGAATTGGATTTTTACTTCCATGTTTTCAAGAATAAATTTCATTTCTTCTTCTACCACTTCAACTGGAATTTCATATTGTTCATACGTTTCCAGATCCATGAAGAATGCTGTATCATCCATTGTGTATAGATATTGTACAGCTTTCGTATCAATATGCGCTTTTTCAAATTTTTCTTCTGGACGGAAGGTTGTATCATAAGTCGAACCAGTCCGAACGTCCCGTAATTTCATACGCATAACCGTATTTCCCTTACCTGGTTTGTGATGGCTAGCATCTAATACTTTGATAAGTTTGCCGTCTTGAACGAATGTCATTCCAGCTCTTAAGTCACTTGCATTGATCATAATTTTGAAATCTCCTTCACTATGTGATAATCCTTGTCTATTGTATCAAAAAAAGCTGCTTTATTCTAGCTAAATCAGTGGGAAGGTCGCACAAGTTTACGGCGTTTCTCCATATAGTGAGGGTCATACTCATCTGTCTCAATATAAATATAGACTTTTTTATCTGCCATCTGGTGTCGAATCTCGGCTTCAATCTCATTAATGATCTCATAGCCGACCTCTTCTTGTTTCGAGGCAATATCAACTTTTGCCGCAATCAAAATTTCTGATGGTCCTAAATGCACCGTTTTAACATCAATCAAGCGATCAACATCTGGCCGTTCAAATGCTCTTTTGATCACTGCTAGATCCCGTTTTGTGACACTTTCGCCAATCAGTAGACTGTAAAATTCGCGGGCTAAGAAAATGGCTGCTACCATCAATAAAAGACCAATCAATAAACCACTGAAGGCATCAAAAAATGCGTTACCCGTAATCATGGTTAAAATCGTACCAAATAGTGCGATCATTAGGCCGATCATTGCACAAAAGTCTTCTGTGAAAATGATCAGAATCTCAATATGCCGACTTTCTTTCAAAAAACGATAGATTGGTTGACGTTCCACATTCAGTTCGCGGATCTCCTTGATCGCGATCCACAACGAACTTCCTTCAACGATCATCCCGAAAATCAAAATAGCGATCACCAACCAAGCGTTACCAACTTCATGGGCAGGATGCAGCAGCTTTTCTACCGCTTCCATCACACCGAGTGCGCCCCCACCAAAGAAGAGCATCATCGCAACGATCGTGCTAAAAAAATATTTCGCCCGACCTTCTCCAAACTGATGCAGTTCACTTTGGCCCTTTGTTGCCCGTTTATCCCCGATCAATAAAAAGATTTGATTGCTACAATCCACGACACTATGAATGCTTTCATTCAACATGGCTGCACTGCCACTTAGTGCATAACCGACAAACTTACTAATAGCCACCAAAATATTTGAGATCAGGGCAGCGATGACCGCCATCATACCATTTGCTTTCTTTTCCACACCTTACGCTTCCTCTCATCAATAAATTCCCTGTCTTTTACTCTGCTATTCTTCTCAAATGAATCACGGCTGACTGAGTTTCTTCAATCAACAGGTGCTTGTTTTTTCAACTTTGCTTCTCGGCGACTGATTTTTTTGGTCCAAAATCCACCTGAGATATACTTGGGTTCATAGCTGATGATAAACGCTCGTTCTTCCACCGCTTTGATGGTTTGATAGAGCTTTTTCTCACTTTTTCTTTGGGAAAGAATCTCTAAAATCAGTCGTGGCCCTTCTAAGCCTTCTCCATAACTTTGTGTAACTCCGTAGCCTTCTTGTCGTAAGATCTTAGGCAAACTTTTTTCCTCATCCGTATTACTAGGTAGGATCACTGTGACCATTGTATAGCCCAGAGCCAGCTTATCTTCGATTTTGATACCAATACTGACTCCTGCAGCATAACCTAATGCATAGAATAAGAGATTCAGCGGGTTATCCAAACGATCCAATACCATAGATAAGCCTAAAATATAGATCGTGATTTCGATCATACTCACTAATGGGGCAATCACGCGATACCCTTTCATTGTCAATAAAAATCGCAGTGTGTTCAATGTAACATAGGCGAGATTGATAAAGAAAATCATCGCCAGCATTTGTAGATCAACTTCCATCTTTGATTCCCCCTTGTTCTTAGCATATCAAAAGGCAAGAGAAAATTAAAATATTTGAGCAGGATTTAATTACTAAAATAGCTAAATAAAATTTATACTGGGGAAGATATAGTGCTTAAGTGATTTCATTGATCACTACCATGTCATGATTTTGCTCATTGGTCCATTGCCTGTGGTTTCACTCTCTTCTATTGATCGAAAAGCATATCCACCAAAGTGGGAAAAGCAGTTTAAACCACCGCTCGTCTGTTTCAGACAAAAAAGAAGTCCAATGGCAACTGGACTTCTTTTTGTCTGAGCAACTTTTACAGTGTTCGATCATATTCACGATTGCAGAACATGCTTACTTGTTTTCCAAGGGGTTATTCGTCAGCACCAGGTACGAAACTCAGCTCCCAATGGATGGTTCCTTGATAACTTGTTGCTTGTGGCCTCGCGCCAATAGGGATTTCCAGCTCGACACTTTTTTGCATGGTATCCTCGTTTCCATAGCGTTGAATCCAAGTTCCCGCCCCTTGCTTTTCATTGGCACGTGCAATCACTTGGTTCTGCGGTCCCAGCTCGATTGCATCAACGTAGTCTGGTGCTTCAGAGGGATTTTCTCTAGAGGTAACCATTTCAATATTCGTCAAATGCACACTCGCTCCTTTTAAGTGGTGCTTAAACGCTTCCGTGCTAACGAACCCTTCCTCTGATAATCGGGCACTCAAGGTCCAGCCATTTGGGAGAAATCGACGATCGGAAACCTGAATGTAGTTTGGTCGTTCGGTTGATTCATGATCATCCACTAAAGAAATTCGTTGCGGACGCGCCGGATAGCGGCTTGTCGACGAGCGAATCGGTACTGTACCAAAATCGAATTGTGAAACAAAGTCTATACTGATAAACCCGCGATTTTCTGGTATCAAGGGTGGATTTTCAGGTAGAATCGGTTGATCAGGATCAAGGGGATCTTTTGGGTCTACGTCACCAATGGGTTCCACAGTGGTTGATGCTTCTGCCCATTTGCCATCAAGAAATGCCTGAGCGGTGACCACCTCACCTTGAGTAAAATACTGGAAAGGTTCTAAATCAGATAGATCAAGTAAATAATGCCCGTTTTCATCCGCTTGGGTGTGAAAATACGTGCTATTGCCAGCACTATCGACTGGCGTTTCAAGCGTCGGTTCTGGCATCAGTCCCTCTCTTTGGAATCGAAGGTAGCTACCAGGATTGGCGGTTCCCGAAATCGTATAGGCATTAGGTAAGGTTCTATCTTCTGTCAAAGGATCGATGGTCACCGTGATGTCTGGGATTCTCTCAAATAATAGACGTTGTGAACGAGAAGCAAACTGCGAGGCAAACCCTCGACTTGTTTCCTCATTTAGCGAAGATACATTGGTCACATTGGTATTGGTTCCTGAAATCGCCGCAGTCATGGACAGAATCGGTTGCCACTGAAAATCAACTGTCTCTCCTGTATTTCCATGCCGCCACTGGCGAATCGCCTGATTCTTTGCAGTGATTCCTCCCCCTTCAATTAGACCATTTGTGGTGGTCGTTATGGCGCGGGTTCTTTGCAAATTGACACGCTTGGCATCGTCGATCGTCAATCTTGCGGGATTGTTGGCACCGGTAAAGAAAAGTAGCCGTTGGACAGCTTGTGGGCTGTCCGAACGAATATCTAAGGTAGCATCTTTGCCTACGTTGAGATTGCCAGTCGTGCCAGAGAAGTGGAAGATTTGCGGTTGTATTTTGATTTGTTGCTTCAACCTCTAAGGTGCTGCTGTCTTCTAAGGTGATATGCGTATTGGCACTTAACCAGAAAATATGACTGTACAACGTTCGGTTTGCAGCAGCAACCGACAAGCGACTTTTTTCCATTAATCGAATATCATGGGGCGTGCCTGATGTGATGACTGCTGGGCTGTTGTTTTGTGTATTTAGTGTCAATTCCGCGCCTTTTCCTAACTCAATGCGTCCATTGCCAGCGACAAAGCGAATATTAGCACCGCCTGCTTCACCAGCTGAACCGTTGGCATTTAATGATAGTCGGGCATTATCCCCTAATACGAGACGCGCATTTGTATTATAAAAATCAAGATTTCCTGAGCTGATCGTCGACATTTCGACGTTTGCTCCCTCACGAAGCTCTATTTGGTTGATTTCAAAATTCGCCTGAGTATTTGTGTGAATCATCCAAGAAGCATTGAAGTCTGATGTATATCTAGGCGTTTGGTGTGAAACAGAATGTCCAGAAAAGCTGGCTCGAGAGTGCAACCCGTAAAACAACTGATTGCCCGTATGGTTGAGATTGTGGTACCGAATGATTGAACGCTGCTGATTTGACATATTCAAATCATGGTATTCAATTGCCCCCCAAAAGTTTCCATGGTAGAGTTCCAAATTTTGCAAAGTAATGTCCCATGGAGAATCTGGATTGACACTGGAATCGCGGAAACAGATCGCTACGGCTCTAAGATCCATCTGATATTTGTCGAGGCCATCGATGATTAACGTTCTTGAGACTTCCCTGGCATTGATATAAACATAGGCTAATCCGCCATTAGGATTGACGCTGCTGCTCCAGCCGTCAATTCCCGTAATGCCTAAACGAGGATTATCGTTCGTTTGAAAACTGGCTGTCAAATAAATATAATTGACCGTCGGATCGACCATTGCAGCCATAAATTCGATCCAATTAGCAACTCCTCTTTTTTTTACATCGTCGCCTAAAAGATAAAGATTGCCAGGATCAGATGCTGATGCCTCAGGAAGCTGGCTTTCTATTTCCTTCTCTTCTGCTAGTTGATCTTCTTGATCCTCTTGATCCAATTGATCCAATTGATCAGTGGAGTCACTCGAATCGGTTAGCGCATCCTCTTGTGTATACGTAGGGTTTGTCTCCCGTGCTTCCTTTATTTCAAGTATTATCATTGATTCTGCTACTTCAAATGGAAACGCCCCTGCTGTATCAACTACCAATGGAACCAAAAAATCACTTCTAGGGATATCAGTCGTTAGTTTCCAACCATTCTCTTCAGTGGTTGACGTAATTTTGACTCCCTTTGGCAACTCCTCTTCAACAAAAACCGCAGATTGCGGCAACCGGATCGCTATTTCACTAATGGGACGGCCCGTATGAAACGCAACTAGTAACATGTCTCCTACAGTCCCGGCTTTCGTTGATTCATCAAAATAAATGGCAACTTTTCCCTCAGCCTCTTTCTCTCGTATCGGTTCGAATGGGTCACTCGCAACCGTTTCTTCCTCCAGCTGTGCAGCAAAGAAAATGTTTGAAGAAAACACACTCATGGTTGAAAAAAAGTAGAGTCCTCCAAGTAAGCCAATAATGATGGTGAAATATACCATTCTCTTTTTTTTGTTCATTTGTTGATGCCCCACCTTTCAGCGTATCTTTCCCTTGAAATCGATCATGGATCAGTCCTTCCCAAAGAGCAGCTATAACCATCAGGACGCTTGCTTCCTTTTTTCAATTACGGCTGATCAGAAAACCACAATCCTGCCATCGATTTTAAATGACAAAAGAAATCGCCAATTAAAATAACAAACATTATAAATAACGATGGTTTTGATCGTTTCACTTTATTCTATAGCCCACGCTATTGCTTAGTAAAATCAGAATATTCCTCAGTCGGTGAAAAATGTAATTCGACTAAGTATTTTGTGAAATCGGCAGTTTCAGCACACAAAAAAAACAGCTAGATGTTCGCCATCTAGCTGAAATCATTCATCGTTATGCTCAAAGGACTACTTCTATTAAGAGTAACTGTCTCTACTATTTAGAACGAAAATAGCCATTTGAAGATTCTTCTTGTTGATCGTCTTCAATCATTCCTTTTAATGATCGATCTAAAACGGACCGTTTTTTCTCACCATTTTTTTTATTGTTGGCCCGAAACTCGCTGCGTGTCATCCCAACAGAGGGGTGGCGATTGAATTTTTTGACGGTTGGATCGCTTTCTTCTTTGACTTGATAAGCTGCTGGTTCAGTGTCAAATAACAAATAACTTTCTTGTTTTTTTGCCATTGCATCCATCAAATCGTTCGGCGTAATTTCAGGTTTTTGCTCATCAGGAATAATTGATGCAGGAATATATTTAGGCACGAAGTAAGAGCGTCCCGAATATTCTTTTTTTGAAGAAACAGGAACCTCAGCTTTTTCCTTCTTACTAGTCACTTGATAAGAAGAATGGTTCGCTTCTTTGCCAAAAAAATTGGTTTTTCCTGTCGGCATCTGCTCTTTCACCGGACGTTTTCCGTACTGAGGCAAGTTGGCACGGTGATTGGCAAGCTCTTCTTTTTGACGAACATTGTGCCCTCGATCGCGTTGGCTGGAATGCACTTTACGCTGCAAAGATTGATTTTCTTCCTTGTGAGAATGACTCACGGGATCTTTGATTTCGGTTAAAATCCAATCATCTGCTTTACTGAATGCGGGGCGATGCTCGGATTGAAGCTTCACACCGTCTGTATCATCATAAGCAGGAAAACGGAAGTGTTTTCGTTTCACATCTAAATAATTTGCCACTGTACTCATCCTCTTACATGCATTTTTTTCATCATACCACAAATAAAAGAGAATTTCACGAAAGACTGCGCCATTTCAACCGAAGTCGCTTCAATTGTCTCCCCTTGGAGGCACTGACTCCGTCAAGCTTGCCGCATTTGGTTCTTTGATATGGGCAAATAATGGATCGATCTGCCAAATATCTGCTGCATAATTTCGCACCGTTTCATCCGCCGAAAACTTCCCAGCATTCGCAATATTCATTAAACTGATTTTTTGCCAGCGATGAGTATCTTGATAAGCAATATCCACCCGATGCTGTGCATCACAATAGGCGTGGAAATCTCTTAATAAAAAGTACTCATCATTGTATTTCAAAAGTGAATCAAAAATCTCGCGGCCTTCTACTTGGATATTGGGGATTGTCCCGTCAATAAAGGCATTGACTACACGTTGTAGTAGTGGATCTGACTCATAATATGCATAGGCAGAATAATTACGCTGGGCGTAATACTGATACACTTCTTCTTCGGTTAGCCCAAAGATCGCGATGTTTTCATCACCGATTGCATCTCGAATCTCAATATTGGCACCATCTAAAGTGGCGATCGTTACTGCCCCATTTAGCATCAACTTCATATTACTTGTCCCTGAAGCTTCTTTGGAGGCCAATGATATTTGTTCACTGACATCCGCTGCTGGGATAATTTTTTCTGCTAAAGAAACGTTGTAATTTTCTAAAAAAACAACCTTGATTTTATCATTGATGGTTTCATCATGATTGATCAGATTCGCCACTTCATTGATGACTTTAATGATCGATTTTGCGTAGTGATAACTTGGTGCGGCTTTGGCACCAAAGAGAAAGACTCTTGGATGAAACGCAGCAGTTGGATCGTCTTTGACCTCAAAGTAGAGCTTTAGAATATGCATAAGATTTAGTAATTGTCGTTTGTATGCATGCAGACGCTTGATCTGCACATCAAATATTGCCGTCGGATCTACTGTGATGCCCGTTGCTTTTTGAATGTACTGTGCCAGTGCACGCTTGTTACTCATTTTTGCGTCGGCAATTTGTTGGAGAACAGTTTCGTCCTCATAATAGTTTTTGAGTAGTTGCAGGTCTAATGGATCATTGCGCCAGCTTGTACCGATGGACTGATCCAATACTTTGGCTAACGGTTGATTGGCTAGCTGAAGCCAACGCCGTTGCGCGATGCCGTTGGTCTTATTGTTGAAACGGGCAGGATAAATAAGATAAAAGTCATGGAGTACCACTGATTTTAGTAAATCAGAATGGAGCTTGGCTACGCCATTGACACTGTGGCTACCGATGATCGCGAGATGTGCCATATGGACTTGATCATCAATAATGATTCGCGTCCGTTCCAGTAAGGCTTGCGGATGGACCCCTTGCATCGTTTCCACAAAACGGCGATCAATTTCTTTGATGATCTGATCCATTCTCGGCAAAACTTCTTCAATCATGCGCACGGGCCATTTTTCTAAGGCTTCCGCCATGATCGTATGGTTCGTATAACTCATGACTTTCACGGTGATCGACCACGCTTGTTCCCAAGCAAGACCTTCTTCATCAACTAAAATGCGCATCAGTTCTGGGACGCAAAGGGCTGGGTGCGTATCATTGATGTGGATCGCTACTCGTTCACTCATCATGGCCAAAGGTAAATTCAATTTTTTATAATAACGGACGATACTTTGGATCCCTGCAGACACAAAAAAGTATTCTTGCATCAGCCGGGTCCGTTTGCCTGTCTCATTGGAATCATCGGGATACAAGACCGCTGTCAGATTTTCCAATGCTTGCCGCGATTCTAGTGTCGCGTAGTGCGCCTCATCTTCGGCAGGAACCTCAACACTCCATAAACGCAAGGTATTGAGATGGTGATTTTGGTAGCCAACCATTGCTGTATCATAAGGAACCGCCCGCCAGGTAAAGCCACCTTCATAAACTGGGGCTAATTTCCCGTCCTCTCCGGTAACGAGATAGACATGGCCCCCGAAACGAATAGGCACCGCCTTGCTTTCTTTGCGGACTTCCCAAACATTCCCCGAACGCAACCAGTCATCGGGCAACTCTACTTGATGACCGTCAATAAATTTTTGTTTAAATAATCCGTAGCGATAGCGGATCCCATTGCCATTTCCCGGCAAACCTAAAGAAGCCAATGAATCCATAAAACAAGACGCTAAGCGACCGAGTCCCCCGTTGCCTAAAGCCATGTCTTTTTCCGTCTCTGCAACATCGTCAAGTGAAACCCCTAACTCTTCAAAAACGGCTTCCGCTTGCTCCAACAGCTGCATATTTAACAGATTACTCTTTAACATTTTGCCGGGTAAAAATTCGATTGAAAAATAATACGCTTGTTTCTGATCCTCCAACAAGAGATTTTTTCTGGTCTGACGCCAGTCTTCTGAATACATTTGCTTCACGACATTGGCTAGCGCCTGAAACAATTCCTGCGGTGATGCTTCATCGATCTCTATCGCAAACAGTTCGTGCACGTTGGTTTCTAACAGATCACGCAATCGTTCTTTTGTCATAGGGTTACACTCCTTTATGCTAACCGTTTATAAAAAAGAAGAATTCTTGCCGCCAGAATGGCTAGTCATACAACTAGCCGTTCTGTTGCAGACAAGGATTCTTCTGTCTTAAAACAATCAAACTTTGATATTATTATACAACTCAACATAAAGATCTGAGCTTTGATTCCAGCTAAAATCTTTTTGCATTGCTTGCTTGACTAATGCCGTCCATGTTGTCGGATCCGATTCATATAATTCAATCCCCTGTTTTAAGGCATTCATCAAGTAAAAAGGTGAAAACTCTTGGAAGCCAAAGCCGGTTCCTTGTTTCGTGATCGGATTATAGGAATCCACCGTATCTTTCAAGCCACCGATTTCATGAACGATCGGTAATGTACCATAACGCATCGCGATCATCTGCGATAGTCCACATGGTTCAAAAGCCGAAGGCATCAAGAAGAGATCCGCTGCTGCGTATAACTTTTGCGCCAGTGCAATATCAAAAGAAATCGCGGCAGCACATTTGTCAGGATATTTCTGCGCAAAGTAGCGAAAGCCTTCTTCAAAATCATGTTCGCCAGTCCCTAGTAAGATGAACTGAACATCAAACTGCAAGAGGTTTTCCATTTCTTCAAGAACTAAATGGAACCCCTTTTGAGTGGTCAAACGACTAACAACGGAAATCAGCGGAACCTCTTTACGAGTTGGCAAGCCAAACTGTTCTTGTAGCGCTCGCTTGTTTTTAGCTTTTCCTGATAAATCATCGACACTGAAAGGATAGTCCAAATGAGGATCGGTTTCTGGATCATTCATTTCATAATCAATTCCATTCAAGATACCGCTTAGCTTGCCACTTTCCATGCGTAAAATGACTTCAAGACCACAACCAAACTCAGCTGTTTTGATTTCTTCACTATAGGAAGGACTGACGGTCGTGATGCGGTCCGCATACAAGATTCCTGCTTTCATAAAGTTCAAGCAATCGTTTAAACGCAAGGTTCCATCATCATATCTTTCCGTACCCATCCCAAAAAGATCCGGTAAAATATCGCGACTATACCACCCTTGAAACCCAATGTTATGGATCGTCAAAACGGTGCGTATGTTTTGATACGCTTGGATCCAATGATATTTTTCTTTGATCAAGAACGGAATCATCGCCGTATGGTAATCATTGACATGTACGATGTCTGGAATAAATTCAATGCGTTCCATCATTTCGATCACGGCTAATTGGAAGAAAGCAAAGCGTTCCCCATCATCATAAAAATCATAGAGCCGTTCGCGACCAAAATAGTAAAGATTGTCTATGAAATAATAAGTCACAGCGCCTAGAACTAATTTTTTGATTCCACAATATTGCTTGCGCCAGCCGACCGCCACTTCAAAGGAAAAACAATCTTCCATTTGGTCTTGGTATTCGGCAGGCATTTTCGTGAAATAAGGTAAGACGACAACTGTCTCGACGCCTTTTTTGACCAACTCTTTTGGCAATGCACCTGCAACATCCCCTAACCCGCCTGTTTTAAAAAACGGAGCGCACTCTGCTGCTGTAAACAAAACCTTCATGCGCTTGCTCCTCCGATTACATCTTCTGTCACATGAGAATTCTTCTTAATGACAATCGGGGTTTCTTTGGTTCCCTGCACTTTTACACCTTCTGCGATGGTTACATTTTTATCTAAGATCGCATAAGAGACTTCGGCACCTGCTTTGATTTCGTTATTTCCGAAAATGATCGCGCCTTTGACTTTTGCCTCAGGATGGATTTTCGTACGGCGAGCAACCAGTGACTGCTCGACAGAGCCTTCAACGATGCAACCAGAAGCAAAGTGGCTATTTTTCACCTCAGACGTTTCCGAATAATAGGTTGGTACTTCATTCTTCAATTTGGTATAGATTTTTTGATTCGAATAAAGCAATGAGGTGAATTTATGCACATCTAGCATGTCCATATTTGTTTGATAATAAGAAGAGATATCATAAATGTTACTTAAGTAACCAGTGTACTCATATAGGCCAGTGTTCTCCACAGAGATCATCTCTCGTAAAAATTGACCGAGATCTGCCGTTGCGCCAACTTTTTGCCCTTCTTTAAGAGCCGCGATCAGACGATCCGTTTGAATGATAAAAATATCCGTACACAAGTTGACTAGGGAGCCAACTTCCCCTTTTTTCGCTTGGATCGCTTCTTCTAAGTGTCCTTCACTGTCAACATTAAACAACAAGTCACTTTCAGAAACATTGTCACTGCCGATGCGTTTATACACCACAGTCATTTCATTGCCTTGTAGTTGATGAATTTTCAGCAAAGCACGCAAATCGATGTTGCATAAGATTTTGCTGCCCATAAATACAGTGTGATCTGATTTTGATTTTTCCAAATAGTCAATGACGTTATAGTAGTACTCTTGCCCTTCGGCTTGCTTTTTCAATGAGTCTTGGAATAAGTGGATAAAGAACCGGTTTTGAACACCGTCCAAGTTCCACTCTTTTCCACCACCGATATGATCAAAAACTGACTGGGTCTCTCCTTCATTGAAAATCATGTAGACTTGTTTGATGTTGGCATTTTCAATACTTGAAAGATTGAAATCCAGCAAGCGATATTTGCAGTCAAACAACAAGGTCGACAGCGGACGATTCTCCGTTAATGGCATCAAGTCTTGGTATCGCTGTAGGTTCCCTAAAATTGCACACATTTTATTAGTTCTCATCAATCGTCACCCCTAAAATTTCAGAATAGCCGACTACGGCAATTTCGTCTGTTCCATCGATCTCTGCGTCGTCACCAATCACTGCATTTTCCCCAACGATCACTCGATTTAATTTGACATTTCTGCCAATCACCGCTCCAGGCATGATCACGCTATCTTTGATAGTCGAGCCTTCTTTCACTTGCACGTTCTCTGATAAAATACTGTGCTCGATCTCCCCAGCAACATAGCAGCCGTCCATCACAAGCGAATTTTTAGCAGCACCGGTTTCAGTTACAAAGTGCGGTGGTGCGATTGGGTTTTTGGAGAACACTTGCCAGCTTTTATCCCGGATATTCAACTCCATAGCTGGATCAATAAATTCCATGTTGGCTTCCCACAATGAATCGATCGTTCCTACGTCTTTCCAATAGCCAGAGAAGCGATAGGCAAAAACGTTGTCGCCGCTTTCTAGATAAGAAGGAATCACATGTTTCCCAAAATCGACCATTTCGCCGTCTTTTGTGTAGTTACTCAATAGCATACTGCGTAGACGACTCCAATCAAATATATAGATCCCCATCGAAGCAAGATTGCTTTTTGGTTCGGCTGGTTTTTCATCAAATTCGATGATGCGGTCATTTTTATCAGTATTCATGATCCCGAAACGAGAAGCATCTTTCATCGGAACTTCGAGAACTGCAACCGTCAATGAAGCATCATTTTCTTTGTGTTTTTCCAGCATTTCTTCGTAATCCATTTTGTAGATATGGTCGCCGGACAAAATCAAGACATATTGCGGGTCCATCTCATCGATATAGGCGATGTTTTGATAGATGGCATGGGCAGTTCCCTCAAACCATTTTTCGCCTTCTGAATTTGAATATGGCTGTAAAATCGTCACACCGGTACTGATTCCATCCAATCCCCAACTGGCGCCATTGCCGATATGGTTGTTCAGTGCTAAAGGTTGGTACTGCGTGACTACACCCACATTTTTGATTCCAGAATTGACACAATTACTCAACGTGAAATCGATGATCCGATACCTGCCGCCAAACGGAACTGCTGGCTTGGCAATATTTTTTGTTAGTTTCCCTAAACGAGTCCCTTGTCCTCCTGCGAGGATCATTGCTAACATTTCTGTTTTCATTTTGTTTGGTGATCTACTCACCGTTCCCCCTCTACTCTTTTTTTATGCTTTCTTTACTGCTTTTTTACGAGTCATTTTGATTTTTTCTGGTTTGATAATCAAAGCCCCAAGTGCAGGCAAAATTGTTTTGATTTGATAGTCGTATTGTTTAAAAGGGGCATTACTGGTCTGGCAGTCTTGGTTATTAGCCACCCAAGTTCCACCAAATACATCCCGTTCAGTGTTTAAAATCTCTCGATACGTTCCTTCGTATGGCACGCCGATCGCAAAATCGTGACGCTCCACTGGTGTCAGATTGACAACAACGATCAAGAAATCTTTTTTCGTTTTTCCTTGTCGTAAGAAAGTCAATGTCGTTTCATCTAAGTTGTCTGCATCGATCACCATCAATGAATCTTCTTGATCATCCAATTCCCAAAGGGCTCGTTCTTCTTTGTATAGTTCATTCAAGGTCTGGGTGAAGAACTGCATTTTTGCATTTAATGTGTCGTTTAAATCGACCCATTCAAGCCCATGATCATATTTCCATTCTAAAAACTGTCCCCATTCACTACCCATGAATAACAATTTTTTCCCTGGATGCATCATCATGTACGTATAGAGATTTCGTAGTTGTGAAAACTGTTTGTAGCGGTCCCCCCACATTTTATGCATCAAACTTTTTTTACCATGAACGACTTCATCATGAGAAAGTGGCAAGATATAATTTTCTTGCATCCGATACATGAAAGAGAAAGAAAGCAGATTTAAATGATCTTTACGGAAAATCGGGTCCATTTCATAAAAACGCAGGACATCGTTCATCCAGCCCATATTCCATTTATAATCAAATCCTAACGCGCCTTCTTCGACCATTCCTGTTATTTTGGTTTCAGACGTACTTTCTTCTGCAATCATGACCACTGCTGGATGGGCTAACTTGATAACAGAATTAAGCTTCTGTAAAAAGTAATAGCCTTCAAAGTTGCGATTGCCCCCTTCGTGATTTGGTTCCCATGGACCTTCATCATAATCGCGATAGATCATGTTGGAAACGGCATCTACCCGAATACCATCAATGTGGTAAAATTCGATCCAGAACAAGGCACTTGAGATCAGAAAGCTTTGGACTTGTGGTTTGCCGAGATCAAAGTTGATCGCACCCCAGCGAACATTTTTGGCACGGTTTTCATCCATGTATTCAAATGTCGGCGTGCCGTCATAATAAGCTAAGCTGTCATCATTGACACAAAAATGTCCTGGTACCCAATCAACAAAGACACCAATATTTTCTAAATGGCATGCCTCTACAAAGTCTTGAAATTCTTCTGGTGTCCCATAATAGGAACTGAGCGCAAAATAACCTGTCAGCTGATAGCCCCACGAGGTACCTAATGGATGTTCCATCAAAGGCATAAATTCAATATGGGTATAACCCATTTTTTTCACATAAGGAATAAGTTCATCTTTTAATTCAGAGAAGCGATAAGGGGTGCCGTCTTCGTGGTGCTTCCACGAGCTGGCATGAACTTCATAAATATTTAGAGGTCGATTAAATGTTTTCTGTCTTTTTTTGCGGCCTTGCCATAGTCCGTCCCGCCATTTTTTTTGTGGGATCGAATGCAACACGGCAGCAGTTCCTGGTCGAGCTTCGAAATGGACAGCAAAAGGATCAATCTTCAATACTTCTCGTCCATTTGCTTGTTTGACTTTGTATTTGTAAAGCTGTCCTTCTTTTACTTGGTTGGTCTCAATCTCCCAGACCCCAGATTCTGCCCTTTTATTCATTGGCAAAGTGTCTGTCCATTGGTTGAAATCACCAACCAGCCAAACTTGTTGAGCGTTTGGTGCCCAAACACGAAACACATAGCCGTCATCCGCTTGATGGGCTCCTAAGAAATGTTGGACATAAAAATTTTCACCGCTCAGAAAGTCCTTTTCTGCAGTCAGTACCTGTTGTTTGGTAACCACTCTCTCATCAGTCCTCCTTCGACTCATCTTGATCGCTTATTCTTTAACGATCGATCATTGTCCCATTTTTTCATAGAGAAGCATTTGCAATCAAACGATCTCTACTGTTAGCATAGCATAAAATAAAATTCTAGTAACCTAATAACCCTATGATACGAACGAATTATTCAGGACAGAAAAAAACAGCTTGAACGTATCTGTTCAACCTGTTTCAGCTCTACTTTTTAGCTTTTGGAAAATGAAGTATGTGACTACACTTAACTGAAACAAACTTGCCAAAACCAGGATGAAAACAATCATCACCGGAAGTGTCTCAGTTAATTCAACATATGCCAGCAGTGTCCCAAATGCAGAAGAGGCGGAGCAAAAACACCAGAATCGAAACCCGTAAAAACTCGTCACTACGGTATAAAGACTAATAATCCCCAATAAGAAAAGCTGAGTAAATCGGTCAAATACCGTATCGGTATAATAAATTTCACCTAACATGACTTGGATCGTACCAAAACTAGTTGGTACTTTATAAAGCGTCAGCAATGCACCGATCAAACTGAATGCACCAATCAAAAGATGACTGCCAGCTAAGCTGATTCGAATGTTTAGTTTCACGCGTCCTTCACAACCTTCAATCTTCGATCCTTTTACGAAAATAACTGCTTCTACAGCCGTTTCCCTTCTTCGCTAGAGCCGAAATCACCTTCAATTATTTTGCTTGCCAAAGCTCTTTTACTTGCCCATCGGTGTAAACTTTATAGGCTTTATTTACTGCCAAGGACTTGTCTGCGTGACCAATTAAGTAATAATTGCCATCACAGTCAAACTCTCCCTCACTCAATAATTTATAACTCGTTAATGGACCATCTGCCATTTTTTTCGCCAAATAACGAAGGGCATTCGCGGGATTCACTAAATAGTTTTGATTCACTAGCCAATCAATAACCACTGAAACGATCGTATTTGCCCCAAATCGTTCCTTTTGCTTTAATGCGAGAATGAGATCTCCATCAGAAAAACGCGTTTCATCGATCCCCGCATTTGTAATTGCTTGCCGTGCCGCTTCTATCTCTGACATTGATACGAATGTAATCATTTCTGCTTTCGTTTTATTCCGTTCCAACTGTTCAAAATCAACCGTTTTATATCCTTCCATTTTTATATCCCCTTTCAACGTTCTAAAATCATCATATCATCAAGAAATCAAATCTCCAAACAAAACGATCGTTATATTTTAATTTTTATTCATCAAATTATCATTTTAGTGAACAAGAAAAAAAGCTATTAGAATAACATCTAACAGCTTTGTAATATTCAGAAAATTTAAAACAAATAACATAATTATTAGAAATCTCAATTATCATTGAAAAAAAACGTGTTGTATGAACCTGCTTTTTTCGCTAAGTGAGCGAGCACTGATCGTTGCAAGAAAATATCCTTTTCAGCAGATGGATAACGGCCGTTTTTTAGATTATCACAATTTATTTCTTCCAGCAAGAAATCTAGCTCGGAACTAACGATTTTCAACTGTTGAAGCGATTCTAGAAAAATACTCGGACGCACTTTTTTGTTTTTACGGATACGTTCAAAGATGACACTTACTTGATCTAAGTAATAGACCGGATCGACATCACCGATCAAATCCATTAGTTCGTCATAAACCGATAGATTTTGCAGCTGGCGATTTGCTTCAAAAAAAGCCGGCAGCGTTGGTGGCCATGGCGCTTCTGCGTATGAGATCATCTGAAAACTTTCATGGGCCAAGGAATAAACAATCCCCTGCTCCACCTCCTGCAAACAACCATAGAAGTATTTATTTTCATTACTTAATGTCGCAAAGTTTTTGAGAAAACCAGCGATTTCTTGTGTTGACCAATCAAGGGCATCTTGATAAAAACCGTCACTTTCTTGCAGCTGCTTTTGATCTTCTTCAGTATAAACAGGAAAACCTAAAAAATAGCGTCGATTTTGGCGGATGATCAAAGCTGATGCGATCAGACGGTCAAGGGTTTTATCAAATGACACCTCTGGAAACTTCGCTTTTAGCTCTCGTAGTGTCGGCGGTTCCTGACAGCTTAAAAGCACATGAACCAAATCATGGAATTCAGAAGATGCCAGGATCGGTTGCAACGAACGATAATGGGGACTATAAAAAAATTTCACTGTGTGTACTCCTTATTAAAAAAATCATGAAAAATGCTGGCTTGATCTACCAAAACAGATCTCACCAGCACTCTGACATTTATCCTAATTATCCTTCGAAAACCGCTGTTAATTGAGGAACGATTTGTTTTTTACGAGAAACAACGCCAGGTAAAAAGGCACGATGGTTCGTTAATGTCGTTTCAAACGCTGCTTCTACTGGGGCAATTGGTTCACCAACAACTAATAGCTCAGAATTACTGTCTAAGATATCAGTAGCAACAAGCAAGAACAAATCATAGCCATTTGCTGACATTGATTCTTTCATGGCAGCTTCCAATTCTGCTTGACGGTCAAAGACCTCTTTTAGGTCGACTGTATTGACTTGTCCGATACGGATGTTTTTCCCGCCCATTGGGAAGCTTTTTGCATCAAGATCCAGCAATTCTGCGGCTGATTTCGTTCCAAGATTTGTGCCGGCTTTCAACATATCCAATCCGTATGCTTCCAGTTCAACACCTGCTAAAACCGCTAATTCTTTTGCTGCCGCTACATCTTCATCGGTACATGTTGGCGATTTGAACAACAATGTATCGGAGATGATCGCTGAAAGCATGATTCCTGCGATCGCTTTTGGAATTTCCACTTGATTTTCTTTGTATAACTTCAATACGATCGTACTGGTACAACCAACAGGTTCTGCACGATAATACAACGGATTGGCTGTCTCAAAGTTAGCAATACGGTGATGATCAACCACTGCCAACACTGTAACATCCGCAATATCTGCCGCACTTTGCTGAAACTCATTGTGATCCACCAGCATTACTTCTTGTGTTTCCTTAGTTACTGAATCGATTACACGAGGAGCAGCCAGGCTAAAGGTGTCTAGTGCAAATTGTGTTTCTTCATTCGGTGTACCTAGCGCCACCGCTTCACAGTCTTTCCCAAGTTGATTTTGTAAGTTTGCAAAGGCAATCGCTGCACCAATAGCGTCGGTATCAGGATTTTGGTGACCGAATACTAATATTTTCGACATTTCTTCATCGCTCCTATTTCAATTGATATTCACTTTCTAATCATAGTAAAAAAACAGGAAAGAAGCAATAGCAATCTCTTCTTTCCTGTTTTGATCAACGGGTTAAGTAGCCTTTATAGTCATCTACATGGAGCAAACGTTTGGCATTTTTCACCCGATCTTCGGTTGGTGGTTCGATCCCTTCAAGGGGATATTTCAAGCCTAGCTCATCCCACTTGTATTTCCCCATCGTGTGATAAGGTAAGATCTCAACTTTATCGACATTCTTCAACGTCTTGATAAATTCATCCAAACGGATCAAGAAGTCATCATAATCGCTTCTAAAAGGAACCAGCACATGACGAATCCAGACGGGCTGATTGATCTCTGAAAGATAATTTGCCATATCCAAAATATTATCATTGGATTGGGTGGTCAGCTCTTTATGGGCTTTGTTATCGATATGTTTGATATCAAACAACAGCAAATCAGTCACAGTCATCAACTCTTGAAACTTACTGAAAAAAGGCTCTTCTCGTGTAAATGGTTTTCCGCAAGTGTCCAGTGTTGTGCTGACCCCTTCTGCTTTGGCTTTGCGAAACAGATCGATCAGAAAGTCCATTTGAAGTAACGGTTCCCCACCACTAACGGTGATCCCACCTTTTTGTCCCCAGAATTCGCGATATTTCAACGCCTCTTCTAAGACGTCATCGGTCGTTCGTTCGATACCCGTGCCAATCTTCCAAGTATCTGGATTATGACAAAACTGGCAACGCATGCGGCATCCTTGCATGAATACAATAAAACGGATACCTGGTCCATCTACTGATCCAAAACTTTCTGTTGAATGTACTTGTCCTGTTACTGCCATAATGCTCTTCCTTTCTTCGAAACGACGGATAACCATGCTCCGTCTGATACTCTCAAAACAAGAGGCGGCGGATTTTCCCGTCCGCCGCCTGAAGTTGTTGCTTATTACATTGCTTCGTGCATTGTACGAGCAATGACATCATCTTGTTGTTCTTTGGTTAATTTAATGAAATTAACCGCATAACCAGAAACCCGAATCGTTAATTGTGGGTATTTTTCTGGGTGAGCTTGCGCATCAAGTAATGTATCACGGTTAAATACGTTGATATTTAAGTGGTGACCACCTTTTGCTGCATAGCCATCTAGCATTGTTGCTAGGTTTTCTTGTTGTGTCTCATCGTCACGACCTAATGCTTTAGGTACGATTGAGAAGGTGTTTGAAATACCATCTAATGAGTAATCATATGGTAATTTCGCAACTGACGAAAGACTTGCTAATGCACCATGCGTATCGCGGCCATGCATTGGGTTTGCACCTGGAGCAAATGGTGCACCTGCACGACGTCCATCAGGCGTGTTCCCTGTTTTCTTCCCATAAACCACATTAGAAGTGATTGTAAGGATCGAAGTTGTATGTTTTGCATCACGATATGTTTTTGTGCGTTTTACTTTCTTCATGAAAGCTTTCAACAAGTTGACTGCGATATCATCTACACGGTCATCATTGTTTCCGTATTTAGGATAATCGCCTTCGATTTCGTAATCTTCAACAATGCCGTTTTCATCACGAATCGTACGAACTTTGGCATATTTAATCGCTGATAATGAATCAACTGCAACAGAGAAACCAGCGATACCAGTAGCCATCGTACGTAGAATATCTGTATCTTGGAGCGCCATTTCAATGCGTTCATAAGAATATTTGTCATGCATGTAATGAATGATGTTCAATGTGTTCACATACAGATCACAAATCCAGTCCATCATTGTGTCATATTTTTCCATTACTTCGTTGTAATCCAAGTATTCAGAAGTAATTGGTTGGAATTTTGGTCCAACTTGTGCTTTTGATTTTTCATCGACCCCACCGTTGATTGCATACAACAATGTTTTCGCTAAGTTGGCACGAGCACCAAAGAATTGCATTTGTTTCCCGATGCGCATTGCGGATACACAACAAGCGATTCCGTAATCATCGCCCCAATGTCCACGCATCACATCATCGTTTTCATATTGAATCGCTGATGTTTGGATCGACATTTTCGCACAGAATGTTTTGAAGTTATGAGGCAAACGTGTTGACCATAAAACAGTCAAGTTTGGTTCTGGTGCTGGACCTAAGTTTGCTAGCGTGTGTAAGAAACGGAAGCTGTTTTTTGTTACCATGTGGCGTCCATCTTCACCCATACCAGCGATTGACTCAGTTACCCAAGTTGGGTCACCAGAGAACAATGCGTTGTAATCAGGCGTCCGAGCAAATTTCACAAGACGTAGTTTCATGACAAAATGGTCAACGATTTCTTGTGCTTCTTCTTCAGTGATCACGCCATTTTTTAAATCGCGTTCAACATAAATATCAAGGAAAGTTGACGTACGTCCCAATGACATTGCCGCACCATTTTGCTCTTTGATGGCTGCTAAGTAACCAAGATATAACCATTGGAATGCTTCTTTCGCCGTTTGAGCTGGTTTAGAAATATCAAATCCGTAAATGTTTCCTAATTCTTTCAATTCGCTTAAAGCGCGAATTTGTTCACTTAATTCTTCACGTTGGCGGATAATGTCTTCAGACATGGTTCCGTTTCCGCAATACAATAGGTCTTGTTGTTTTTCTTTGATCAAGAAATCCACTCCGTATAATGCAACACGACGGTAGTCACCAATGATCCGGCCACGGCCGTATGCATCAGGAAGACCTGTGATTACACCAGAACGACGAGCTGCTCTGATTTCAGGTGTATAGGCATCAAATACCCCTTGGTTATGTGTTTTACGGTAGTCGCGGAAAATGTGAGAAACTTCCGCATCGATTTCATAGCCGTAAGATTCTGCTGCTTGTTCTGACATGCGGATGCCGCCAAATGGTTGCAAGCTGCGTTTAAATGGTTTTTCCGTTTGGAAACCAACAACTGTTTCTAAGTTTTTGTCTAAGTAGCCAGGTCCATGAGAAGTAATCGTTGAAACGACTTTTGTATCCATATCCAATACGCCGCCAGCTTCACGCTCTTGCTTGTTCAGTTCCATGACTTGATCCCATAGCTTCGTCGTTGCTTCAGTAGCATCTGCTAGGAATTCATCTGTTCCGTCATAAGGTGTGTAGTTTTCTTGGATGAAGTCGCGTACGTTTACTTCTTCTTTCCAAGTTTTTCCTTTAAATCCATTCCATTGTTCCATCTGATGGACCTCCTTAAATTTTCTGTTCACTAATGTAACAGCTTTACGTGAACAGTATAACACACACCCTAATGATTGCAAGTGTTTTCAAGAATTATTTTGAACAATTTAGTTTTTTTTAAGATTTTTATTATTAAAAACGTTGATTTATAAGCATTTATCAAATGTGAATCTTTTATTAAAGTGCGTTTTTTATTAATGTGAAAGATTAATTAAGAGGCAAAAAAGCAACCATTCTGTACTGGTACAGAATGGTTGCTTTGTTATAATTTATAGTACAGAATCCTCTGCGATTGCAGGACTGATTTGTGTTTTCACTTCGTAGATTTGCCCCCCTGTTTTCTCATCCATGATAAATGAGCCGTTGGAGGTCCGATCATTGATCGGGATTTGATTCGTGATGACTTCAAAGGCTTGTCCTTTTTGGTTGGTTACCAGTAGCTGCTGGTTCTCTCCATTCCCCATATAGACTACGCGATGAGGGTTTTTCTTCAATTCCCGTAAGACCATCAATCCACGCTTCGCCCGTCCTAATTGGGTGATCTCTTGGGCTAGCATGCGTTTTGCTGCGCCACGTTGGGTAATCAGAACGATCGGTGTATCCCCTTCTGAATAAACTAACAACCCATTGATAAGATAATCATCCGCTTTAAGGTTCATCGCTTTGACCCCAGCTGCTTTTGGTCCCACAACGGGCACTTCATTAAGCGAATACCGTAAGCCAAAGGCAAGATGACTGACTAAAAAGACATCCATTTCTTCTGTTTGATCAGTCAAAAAGACATTGACTAATTCATCTGATTCATCTTTCAGCTTCATGATCGTCATTGGCCGTGTCTTATAGGTGCGCCAAGGTTCAAATTCCGTCATTCGTGTTTGTTTAATCATGCCGTTTTTACTGATCAGCACAAAGTTTTTCAACGGATCGATCTCTTTGTAGGCAAAGACCCCAATGATCATTTCATCTTGAGCCAGTGTCATAACCGTTTGCGAAATATGTTCGCCTAGATCTTTCCATTTTAAATCAGGCAATTCATGAACCGGACGATAGATCGTGTTTCCTTTATTGGTTACCAATAACAGATGATCCAACGTATTCATTTGGTTGCTGTAAAGTAAAGAGTCGCCTTCTTTCATGCCGATCTCTTCTGGTTTTGAGGCACCGTAAGAACGCAAACTGCTGCGTTTGACATAACCGTCTCTTGTGACTGTCACGACGACTTCTTCTTGCGCGACTAAAACTTGTGTTTCGATCTTGATTTCTTGAATTTCGGCTTCGATCTCAGTCAATCGCGGTGTCGAATATTTTTTCTTGATCTCCCGCAATTCCTTTTTGATCACTTTCAGTAATTCACTTTCCTCATTTAAAATCGTTGTCAATTCAGCGATCGTTTCAGCAAGTTCTTTCGCCTCTGCTTGCAATTGTGTGATATCCGTATTGGTCAAGCGGTACAACTGTAAGTTCACAATGGCTTCTGCTTGCTCTTCCGTAAAACCGTGCTGAACAACCAGATTGTTTTTGGCATCTTTTTTGTCTTTACTGCCGCGAATGGTGGCGATCACTTCATCAAGAATCGATAAAGCTTTGATTAACCCATCGACGATATGCTGTCTCTTTTGGGCTTTTTGCAGTTCAAAACGACTGCGTTTTTCGATCACTTCACGCCGATGCTTGATGTAGCTTTCTAAAATCCGTTTCAAACCGACTTGTTGGGGGCGCAT
The DNA here is from genome assembly GCF_002850555.1 of Enterococcus sp. CR-Ec1. Taxonomy (NCBI): domain Bacteria; kingdom Bacillati; phylum Bacillota; class Bacilli; order Lactobacillales; family Enterococcaceae; genus Enterococcus; species Enterococcus sp. CR-Ec1. The sequence goes on along the minus strand of NZ_CP025223.1, from coordinate 1,322,607 downwards.
ATTGTCGATAGCCACCATGTTGAAGTTGTAGTTGATCTGCAATTCGGTATTTTTAAATAAATAATTTAAAATTCCTTGTGCATTTGCTTCTTTTTTCAGCTCGACAACGATCTGCAAACCAGTACGGTCAGTTTCATCACGCACTTCAGCAATCCCGTCGATCCGTTTATTCAAACGAATCTCATCCATTTTTTTGACTAGATTGGCTTTATTGACCTCATAGGGAATCTCATTGATAACGATTTGCTGCTTGCCACCTTTGATGTCTTCGATCTTGGTTTTCGAACGCAGGATCACTTTGCCTTTGCCTGTTTCATAGGCTTTTTTGATTTCTTCTTTCCCTTGTAAAATCCCTCCTGTTGGAAAATCAGGGCCGGGAATATACTTCATCAGCTGATCCAAAGAAGCTTGCGGATGGTCGATCAAATAGACCGTTCCATCAATGATTTCCCCTAAATTATGGGTGGGAATTTCCGTTGCATACCCAGCTGAGATCCCAGTTGAGCCATTGACTAACAGATTTGGGTATTTTGCTGGTAAGACCGTTGGTTCTTTTTCGGTATCATCAAAATTCCACACCAATTCGACGGTGTTTTTTTCGATATCTTTTAACAGCTCACCGCTTAATTCTGAAAGTCGTGCTTCGGTATAACGCATGGCAGCTGGCGGATCACCATCCATACTCCCGTTGTTTCCGTGCATTTCAATCAAAATCTGACGCAATTTCCAGTCTTGGCTCATGCGGACCATTGCTTCATAAATACTCGAGTCACCATGGGGATGAAAGTTCCCCATGATATTCCCGACTGATTTCGCTGATTTGCGGAAGCCTTTGTCATACGTATTGCCGTCTTGGTTCATGGCAAACAAGATGCGCCGCTGAACCGGTTTTAACCCATCACGAATATCTGGCAATGCCCGTTCTTGAATAATGTATTTGGAATATCGACCGAAGCGATCTCCCATCACTTCTTCCAATGTCAATTCTTGTATATTGCTTCTGTGTTCCAAGAGACCACCTCCTATTCCTTAACTAAATGTTTGCTTTCTGCTTGTTCGGTATCCATTAACTTTTCATCAACTAATTCCGGTACCGTATCTTCTTTTTTATCCAAAATACTGCCATCTTCTTCTAAACTGAATTGAACATGGCTTTCGATCCACTTCCGACGAGGTTCTACCTTGTCCCCCATCAAAGTGGTGACGCGACGTTCTGCTTGAGCCGCATCATCGATTCTTACCCGAATCAGCGTCCGCGTTTCTGGGTCCATCGTCGTTTCCCACAATTGATCGGCATTCATTTCCCCCAACCCTTTGTAGCGCTGAAGCATATAGCCTTTACCGATTTTTTGGGTCAGTTTGCTTAGTTCATCATCCGTCCAAGCATATTCGACTACTGCCTTTTTCCCTAACCCTTTAGACACTTTATACAAAGGTGGCAAAGCAATGTATACTTTTCCCGCTTCGATCAAAGGTTTCATATACCGGTAGAAAAACGTTAAAAGCAGCACTTGGATGTGCGCCCCATCGGTATCCGCATCGGTCATGATAATGACTTTGTCATAATTGCAGTCTTCAATCGAAAACTCTGGGCCAACACCGGCACCGATAGTATAGATCATGGTATTGATCTCTTCATTTTTCAAAATATCCTGCATCTTGGCTTTTTCTGTATTGATAACTTTGCCTCGTAACGGTAAAATCGCTTGGAACTTGCGGTCACGGCCTTGCTTCGCTGACCCGCCGGCTGAGTCCCCCTCCACCAAATACAATTCATTTTTCTTAGGATTACGAGACTGAGCAGGCGTTAATTTTCCAGAAAGCAGTGACTCACCTTTTTTGCGTTTCTTTCCTGTGCGGCTTTCTTCTCTCGCCTTTCTGGCAGCTTCACGGGCCTCTCTTGCTTTGATCGCTTTACGAACCAGCATTTGACTCATTTCACTGTTTTCTTGCAGGTAATAGCCTAGTTGCTCGCCAATCACATTGTCTACAGCATTTCTTGCTAAGGGTGTTCCTAATTTCCCTTTGGTCTGTCCTTCAAATTGCAAAAGATTTTCTGGAACACGGATCGACAGCACGGCCGCTAAGCCTTCACGAAAATCACTACCTTCAAGGTTCTTATCTTTTTCCTTCAACAAATTGACCTTGCGGGCATATTCATTGAAAGCTTTCGTCATTGATGTTTTCATCCCAACTTCATGGGTACCACCATCTTTGGTACGTACATTGTTGACAAAGGACAAGACATTTTCCGAATAGCCATCATTGTATTGAAAGGCAAGTTCTACCTCGATTGCTTCTTTGGTACCGGAAAAATAAACCACCTGGGTCAAGGTATCTTTTTCTTCATTTAAATAATCAACGAATTCTTTGATGCCTTCTTCATATAAAAAAACTTCATGAATTGGTTCTTCCCCACGTTCATCCGTCAGGGAGATTTTGACCCCTTTTAGCAAGAAAGCCGATTCTCTTAAACGTTCTGCGAGAATTTCATAGGAGAATTTGGTTGTTGAAAAGATCGTGTCGTCAGGTTTAAAGGTGACTGTGGTTCCAGTTGGTTTACGAGTTTTGCCGATTTTTTTCAAAGTACCAGCTGGTTTCCCACCGTCTTTGAAGCTCTGTTTGTATTCGATGCCATCACGAACGATGACTACTTCCAGCCAGCTGGATAGAGCATTTACAACACTGGCACCAACCCCATGAAGGCCGCCAGAAGTTTTGTAGCCTCCTTGGCCAAACTTCCCGCCGGCATGTAGCACTGTGAAGATCACTTCAACAGTAGGGATTCCCGATGCATGTGTCCCGACCGGCATTCCTCGCCCATTGTCTCGAACACTGATACTATTGTCTTTGTGGATCGTAACATCGATTTCATTGCCGTATCCAGAGAGTGCCTCATCAACCGCATTATCGACGATTTCATACACTAAGTGATGTAAGCCGCGGCTATCGGTCGAGCCGATATACATTCCTGGCCGTTTTCTTACTGCTTCTAGGCCCTCTAAGACCTGAATGGAAGCATCATTATATTCTGTGGTTTTCTTTGCCAAACCCACCGCTCCTTTAATCTTGATCAGTCCTTTTTTACTGCTGAAAGGACTGCAAAAAAAATCTTAACACAAAATACGCTTTTTTCAAGCGAACATTTTTCTAAACTATCTTATCCTTTTTCCTTTGTTTGCACAAGCTAGAGTCACAAAATGGCTTGTTTGTGTTTCACAGCTCCGAGGAAAGCTGTTTTTCTTCTTTCCCTGACTAGCGAAAGATTTTCTTATTGTTGGAAAGGCGTTTTCATGCTAAAATTGCCCTAGCCTTGCAAAGAAAGTTGGTTATTATGAATACGATTCTTTTATTTATTGTTGCTTACCTTTTAGGTTCGATCCCCTCGGGTGTTTGGATTGGCCAATTGTTTTTCAAAAAAGATATTCGCCAATTCGGCAGCGGCAATACGGGAACGACCAATACATTTCGCGTTTTAGGAAAGAAAGCCGGGATCGTTGTTTTATTGATGGATATCTTAAAAGGAACTTTGGCAACCAGTTTGCCTGTCCTCTTTGGTCTCCATACCGTCAATCCGCTCTGGTTTGGGGTCTGCGCGATCTTAGGTCATACCTTTCCGATCTTTGCCAAGTTTAAAGGCGGCAAAGCGGTGGCGACAAGTGCTGGGATGCTCTTAGGATACAATCCGCTCTTTTTCATTTATTCTTCATTGATTTTTGTTATCTGTCTTTATGTGACAAGTATGGTAAGCCTGACCAGTATGATCGCGGCGTGTTTGATCACCTTATCGACGGTCGTTTTGCCTTTTATCGCCCCTGCGATATTGCCTGAGCAAAACTGGCTGCTGACCTTCATCGCGATCGGCGTAACGATTTTTATCTTTATTCGCCATCGCGAAAATATTTCACGTATTAAAGACGGGACTGAAAGTCGGGTACCGTTTGGTCTGAATAAGCGTCAAGCGAACAAATAAGCAGAAGCTGAGAAAAGTGCAATGACTTTTCTCAGCTTCTTTTTGCCTGCTTTTATTTGACTGTGATCGAGTACTTTGTTTCAAATAACTCCTCAGGCGAAAGTGCTTGAATACCCAATTTTTCTGAAAGCTCACCGGAAGCTTCCAGTGTATCTGCGATACCGCACCATGGTTCTATACATAGAAACGGCGATTTTACGGGATACGTGGACCAAAAACCGACATACGGCATATTATTGTAGCTTAACGTAACACTATGAGGCGATTTCTCACTGCGAATCGAGTAGGAATGTAATCCTTTCGTTTCATAAACCAGCGCATCATTTGCAAACATATCGTGGGTCAAGCGCAAATCCGTATTCGTTTGACCGAGTGTGCGTTGTTCATAATCAATATAATTGCCTTTTAATGGCAATTTCACTCGTGATTTCTTTGGAGAAAAAGAAAGGTAGTAGTCTTCAAATGTCAGCCCTTTTTCAAGTGGGACATTGAATGCAGGGTGTCCTCCAATGGAGAAGAATAGTTCTTTTTGACCGCTATTCTTTACTTGATATTTGACGACTAAGCCATCACCGCCTAATTCGTAACTGACATACAGCTGAAAATCAAACGGATACTTCGCTTTGGTTTCAGTTGAACTTTCTAATAGAAACAAGGCATAGTCTGTACGTTTTTCAACGACAGTAAACACCATGTCTCTGGCAAACCCATGACGGGGCAAATGATAACTTTTGCCCTCATGCTGATAGGTGTCCTCTTTTAAGGCGCCAACAATCGGAAATAAGATTGGCGCATGCTTTCCCCAGTGGTTTGGATCAGCTTGCCAAATATATTCAAGGTCATTGCTTGTATCAACTAAGCTTTGTAGCTCAGCCCCTTTTTCTGCAATTTTTGCTTGCAGATGACCCGCCGTGATGGTAACTGTCATGGTCTCATCTCCTAATATTGATGTTTCGTCAATTCCTCTTTAAAGCGGCTGTTAAGCACTTTTAAATAGGTGCCTTTCATCCCCAAAGAGCGGGATTCTATAATGCCGGCAGACTCTAGTTTACGCAAAGCATTTACGATCACCGACCGTGTAATTCCAATGCGATCAGCGATACTTGACGCGGTCAGACGACCTTCGTCGCCTTCTAATGCCTCAAAGATCGCTTGAACAGCTTTCAACTCACTATAAGAAAGTGTGTTGATTGCCATTTGAACAGCTGTGGTACTGCGAACATCTTCTTCGATACTGCGGGATTTTTGGTACAAGAATTGCATACCAACAACTGTCGCACTGTATTCCGCTAATACCAAATCGTCGTCATCAAAGGACTTATCGATTCTGGAAAGAATGATCGTACCTAAACGTTCCCCTGCACCGTAAATCGGTACGATGGTCGTTAGTCCGTTGGGATACAACTCACGGCCTTCTACAGGAAAAGCGGTCATATCATCACTGATTGGCACATTAGCTTCTGTGGAAGTCAGGTGATCGACTAAATCTGTATAATTTTTAGGAAACTGTTTTTCAACAAACATTTTTTTGATGCGTTCATTATTGACATCATGGTTCTCAACAAAACCTAACACGCTACCGTCAATGCTAATAATATACGCATTGCTGTCTAGGATGTTTCCTAAAATGACAGCCATCTTGTCGTAAGGCAAATCAGAAGCTAAATTAAAGGTGTTTTTTTGCTGCAATAATTCGTTGATTTGTCTTGTCTTTTCTAATAATGTTTTCATTAGTCCGCTCCCTTTATAATATATACCGGCTTAAGTCTTCATCTTTTGCGATGGACGCAAGTTTTTCTTCCACATAAGCTTCTGTGATGGTAATTTCACCCATTTGCATCTCAGATGCTTCAAACAATAAGTCTTCAAGTAGTTTCTCTAGAATCGTATGCAAACGACGAGCACCGATATTGTCGGTATCGCGATTCACTTGATAAGCAATTTCGGCAATTTTCTCGATAGCTTCCATCGTAAAGACTACTTTGACATTTTCGGTTCCTAACAAGGCAATGTATTGCTTGACTAAGGCATTGTTGGGCTCCGTTAAAATTTTAACAAAGTCTTCTTTTGTCAAATCATCTAGTTCCACACGAATCGGGAAACGCCCTTGCAATTCAGGGATCAGATCGCTTGGTTTCGACAGGTGGAATGCCCCAGAAGCAATAAAAAGGATATGGTCTGTTTGTAGGGTTCCGTATTTCGTATTGACTTGCGATCCTTCAACGATCGGCAAGATATCTCTTTGCACCCCTTCACGAGAAACTTCTCCTGACTGCTGTGATTTCGAAGATACTTTGTCGATTTCATCTAGAAAAATGATGCCACTAGATTCTGCTAAACGTAATGCTTCACTATGAATATCCGCGTCGTTGACCAGTTTTGAAGATTCTTCTTGAATCAGCAATTCTCGTGCTTCTTTTACGGTTACTGTGCGTTCAATTTTCTTTTGCGGTTTCAATGCTCCTAAGGTTTCATTCAAATCGATCCCCATTTGTTCTAAGCCATTGTTCATCATCGGTGCTTGATTTTTCGGCTCATCGACTTGGATCGTCACTTCCCGGTTGTCTAAAAGGCCCTTTTCTAATTGCTCAAAAATGGCTTGACGGTTGCTGCGAATCTCATCCGTCAATTCTTCTTTTGGCTCTTCTGGTTGTTGTGCGGCGTTGAACATATTCATCATTTGTTCATAAGGATTGGTATTCTTTTTCTGTTCCTTTTTAATACCAGGAACTAAGACTTTTACTAAACGACGGTTGGCTTTTTTCTCTGCTTGGATCCGCACGTTTTTATATTGTTCTTTTTTCACGATTTGGATCGCATTCTCAACGAGGTCACGTACCATCGATTCTACGTCTCGACCGACATAGCCGACTTCCGTGAATTTCGTCGCTTCTAACTTAACGAAAGGTGCATCAACGATCTTTGCTAAGCGTCGCGCAATTTCCGTTTTACCAACCCCTGTTGGTCCGATCATCAAAATATTTTTTGGTGTGACATCTTGTTGCATCTTTTCATCTAATTGCAGCCGGCGGTAGCGATTTCTCAAAGCAACAGCCACTGATTTTTTGGCGTTGGTTTGTCCAACGATGTATTCATCTAATTCTTTCACGATTTCTCGTGGTGATTTGTTTTGGTTTGTCATATCGTCATCCCTCTTTAAAACTCTTCTACAATGATATTGTGATTCGTAAAGACACAAATGTCTGCGGCAATATTCAAGGCACCTTCAGCAATTTCTTTGGCAGATAGTTCACCGCCATAACGTTTCATCGCGCGGGCTGCTGCCAAGGCATAGTTTCCACCTGAACCGATGGCTAAGATCCCTTCATCTGGCGAAATGACTTCGCCTGTCCCAGAGACCAAAAGCATCTCCTTATCATTCATGACGATCAGCATCGCCTCTAATTTTTGCATCGATTGCTGAGTCCGCCATTCTTGTGCCAATTCTACTGCAGCTCGCTGCAAATTTCCGTTGTATTCATTTAGTTTTCCTTCAAATTTTTCTTCCAAGGTAAAGGCATCTGCCACACTGCCGGCAAAACCAACGATCACTTCACCATTGTAAATTCGACGGACTTTCCGAGCGGTTCCTTTCATAACGACCTGTTCTCCCATCGTTACTTGTCCGTCACCGGCCATGGCAAATTTTCCATCTTTTTCAACCGCACAGATGGTGGTTGAATGAAATTCTGACTTCATTTATGTTCCTCCTGTACCAATTTTACGCGCGTGGATGAAATTGGCGATAATTTTTTTGTAAACTGTCTTTGGTGACATGCGCATAAATCTGTGTCGTCGATAGATTGGCATGCCCCAACAGTTCTTGAACGGTCCGCATATCGGCGCCGTTGTTTAATAAATGGGTTGCAAACGTATGCCGAAGCATATGAGGATGGATTTTACTGTCTAAACTGCTTTTTCGAATGATTTGATTCAAAACATATTCGATCCCAGTTGCAGTGATCCCGTCACCAAGATGATTCACGAAAAGGATCTCGTGTTCCTTGTTCTGCTTTTCCATCAGCTGTTTGCGTCCTGAGGAAAGATAGCGTTTGACTGCTGCTTGTGCGTAACTACCGAAAGGAACATAGCGATCCTTATTCCCCTTCCCATGGATCAGTAATACGCCGCTTTCCCAATCGATTGCCCCCAGTGTGAGACTGCTGCACTCACTGACCCGCAAACCTGAACCATAAAGGACTTCTAACAATGCTTGATTGCGCTGTTGTAGTGGCTCATCGCCAGCAACACTTTGAAAGAGAGCATCCATTTCCTTCTCATAAAAAAAACGCGGCAATTTGGCGTTTTTCTTTTTTAAATGAATGTAGGCGAAAGGATTCTCTTTGACGATCTCATGCTTGGTTAGAAACTGATAAAAAGATCGCAAACTAGCCATTTTACGACTGATGGAATTACGGCTGTACTCTCGTTCCGTCAAATAGCTTAAATAGACGCGAACATCGCGGTATTCCACTGCTAATGGGTCTTCATTGCCAGACTCTTTTAAGAAGTGAAAAAAATCGCCCATATCTTCTTTATACGCTTTTTTTGTCTTTTCCGAATACCCTCTTTCAACAATAAGATAACGAAAAAACTCTTCTTGAAACTGATCTGTTTGCAAATTAACCCCCCTTTTCATGATTCGAAATAACTTTAGCATAGACCACAAAAAAAAACAAATGAATTGTCAGAATTTAATCAATATTTCAAAGTTTAGACATAATTGTGAAAACTTTCTAAGAATCTACGTAAGATTCTTATCTTTGTTCAGAAAGATCCGTTAAATGCGCCAGAAAAACGTACCAGTCCCTCTCCTCAAAAGAAAGAGGGACTGATACGTTTCCACTTATTTGCTTTTATTCGATTGGATCAGTTGTTGGCTGATGCGAACCAGTGCTTTCAGATACAGCCTGAACTAGCTCTTTGTTTCCTTGTTTTGTGGACATCGTGTCATTGATTAACCCAACTAAGTCTAATCCGGTTGTCTCTTTGATCGTATCAAAGGTTCGCGCTAAACCAGCTTCCCCCATTGATTGAAGACCATCATTGCCGCCAAAGCTAACCACTTTATCAATATTGCTCAGTGGTGCATTGACCTCTTTCGCGATTTCAGGCAGCACTTTGATGAACTCCATCAAAATACCAGCTTCGTTCAGTTTGGTCAAAGCAATCGCCATCTTTTCACGGCTTTCCGCTTCGGCTTGACCGACTTTTGCGATCCGTTCCGCGTCGGCACTACCTAGTTTTTCAATTCGTTCGGCTTCTGCTTGGGCAGCTAATTTGACTTTTTCCGCTTCCGCTTGTGCTCGTGCGATTTCTCTTGCTTTGTCTGCTAAAGCGTTTTGTTCAACCACATATTTATCCGCTTCGGCTTTTTTACGGACAGTTGCATTCAATTCTTTTTCCGTCAATTCCGCTTGTTTTTCTTGAATCTCGATATTTTTTTCTTGTTCGATCAATTGAACTTTCATTTGTTCGCCGACCGCGATCTGTTCCGCTTTCGCATCCGCAACTTCGCGTTCTTGTTTGTATTGTGCTTGTTTCAATGCCATATCTTTTGTCGCTTCTGCGATTTCTGTTTGGCGACGGATCTCTTCATGCTGTGCCAATTGCTCATTCTCAGCTTGCTTGATTCGAGTTTCTCTTAAGGCATTGGATTCCGCTACTTCGGCATTTTTTTTCACTTCAGCAATCTGAGGGCGTCCTAACGCATCCAAGTAGCCATTGCTGTCGCTGACATCTTTGATCGTAAACGAAACGATCTCCAACCCCATTTTCTTCAAGTCCGTAGAGGCAACTTCTTGCACTTGTTCCGCAAAATCATCGCGGTTTTTATAGATGGCTTCTACCGTCATCGTTCCTAGAATCGCCCGTAAGTGACCTTCTAAGACTTCTTGGGCTTCATCTTCCAATTCACCTGTGGATTTGCCTAAGTATTGCTCAGCAGCTGTCTTGATCGACTCGGTACTGTTGCCGACCTTTACAAGCACCGTCGCACTGGCTTTGATCGGTACGCCTTGTTCCGTATAAACTTCTGGTGTCCCAATCTCTAACTTGTGGGTCAATAAACTTAATTTATGGGCTTTTTGAACAATAGGAATCACAAACGTCCCACTGTTTTTTAAGATTTTGATGCCTTCTTTTCCTAAAAACGACCCCGTAACAATCAATGCTTCATCGGGTTTCCCAATGCGATAGCGTATCATCAAAAAAGCGATCAATAAAACAACGAGGACAACACCCCATAAAATCGGATTACTTAAAAAATCTACTGCTGATCCTGTATCCACCATAACGTAACACTTCCTATTCTATAAAATTTTTACTTTCCACCACCAACGCGATCCCTTTTTTATCAAAATCGACAATGATGACTTTGGTTCCGACTGGCAATCGAACATTGTTTTCACGATCTTCTTCCCGAAAAAAACGTGCAGGATAAACAGAACGTGCACCTTGACTCCCTATCTCCATGACTTCGCCGATTGTATCTCCGACAATCTTTTCCGTCAGTTCACCGATCACAAAATCATTGCGACTAATGACATTGCTGCGGTTTTTGTCTGTGATGCGATTGTAAAGCCACATAATGGGACCTAACAGCAAACTAAATAAAACAAAGACAACGAAAATGACCCCGACCAAAAGGATCAGCCATCCTAAAAATTGAATTACTGTAGGAAAACGCTGTAAATAGTTTTGAATCAAATGAATCCATTCTCCAATCACCATCTTCACCACCTTCTGTCATTGTTACTGTCTATCATAAGTCACCTTGATTAAAGTTTCAAGACAAATTAAAAAAAAACCTTCTTACCATTTATTAGTAAGAAGGTGATGACTCATCGCTCTTATAGTTGTTCTTTGGCTTCTTCTAAGGCAGTTAATGCCCGGTTTGCCAATGCTTCATAACGAGATTTTTTATCTCTGATTCGTTCTGGAAGTTCTGGCAGCAAACCAAAGTTGGCATTCATCGGTTGGAAGTGTTTGCCTTCTGCATGAGTGATATAATACGCCATACTGCCAATTGTCGTCTCTTGTGGCATAATGATCGGCGCTTCCCCTTTTGCAAGTTTGGCAGCGTTGATCCCGGCCATCAATCCACTGGCTGCACTTTCAACATACCCTTCAACGCCTGTCATCTGACCAGCAAAAAAGAGGTCTTCACGTTTTTTCGATTGGTACGTTTGTTGTAACAACTCTGGTGAATTCATAAAACTATTCCGATGCATCACGCCGTAGCGCACAAATTCTGCCTCTTCCAAACCAGGGATCATACGGAAAACCCGTTTTTGCTCGCCCCATTTTAAATGTGTTTGAAAACCAACGATGTTGTAAAGAGAAGCAGCCGCATTGTCTTGACGCAACTGAATCACTGCGTAGGGACGTTTGCCGGTTTTCGGATCTTCCAATCCAACTGGTTTCATCGGACCAAACAACATGGTTTTCGGTCCACGGCCAGCCATAACTTCGATTGGCATACATCCTTCAAAAAATTTTTCTTTTTCGAATTCTTTCAAAGGGGCCACTTCCGCATTGACTAAAGCTTCACGAAACGCATAAAACTCCTCTTCGTTCATTGGACAGTTCAGATAGGCTGCTTCGCCTTTGTCGTAGCGTGATTTCAAATAAACTTTATCCATATTGATGGTGGATTTATCGATAATCGGTGCTGCTGCGTCATAGAAATAAAATCCTTCTGATCCGTTAAAAGCTTGGATCGCTTTTGATAAAGGTTCAGAAGTCAAAGGTCCAGTTGCAATCACGGTAATCCCTTCTGGAATTTCAGTGATCTCCTCTTCGATGACAGTGACTAAAGGATGTTCTTTGACACGTTTGGTGACTAACTCTGAAAAATCATCACGATCCACAGCTAAAGCACCACCTGCTGGAACAGCTGTTTTGTCTGCAGAGGTAATAATGACTGAATCTAAGCGGCGCATTTCTTCTTTCAAAACACCGACCGCATTCGTTAAGTTGTTGCCCCGAAGTGAATTCGTACAAACAAGTTCAGCAAAATTATTTGTATGATGGGCTTCTGTCGATTTCTTAGGACGCATTTCATAAAGCTTTACTGCGACACCTGCTTGCGCTGCTTGCCAAGCAGCTTCGCTTCCGGCTAAACCGGCACCAATAACATTGATTTCTTTCATAGTGCTCTCCTTTTATTTCAAAAGCTCGCCTCTTCTCATAAGAAACTGCTTGTATTAATCAAAAGGACCGGCACTTTCTTTTGTCAGCCAACATCGAGGCTGACCGTTCAAAAGAATGCGCCGATTCTTTTTTTAACAGGGAATCCTGTTAGTTATTTTTGCACATTTTCTTCATAGTCCCCATTGATACACACGACTTGCTTGCCGCCTTTGACTTTCTTCTCGACTAAGTAATTATCACATTTCGGACAATTACGGCCTACAGGTTTGTCCCAAGAAGTAAAGTCACAGTCCGGATAGCGGGTACATCCATAAAACAACCGATTTTTTTTCGATTTGCGTTCAACAACTTGGCCTTGGTGACAGACCGGGCACTCAACGCCGATTTCTTTGACGATTGGTTTCGTGTTGCGACAGTCAGGGAAATTGCTGCAGGCATAAAATTTTCCGTAGCGACCTAATTTGATCACCATTGGATGGCCACAAAGGTCACAGTCAAAGCCTGCAGGTTCGTCTTTGATTTGGATTTTTTCGATACTTTCTTCTGCGGTCGTCAATTCTTTTTCAAAGGGACGGTAGAATTGATCGACGACTTTGACCCATTCTTCTTTCCCAGCTTCAATGCTATCCAAGCTATTTTCCATTTCAGCAGTAAAATGCATATCAACGATTTGCGGGAAGAATTCCTCGATCAATGAATTGACGATCTCACCAAGTTCAGTTGGCTCAAAACGTTTTTGTGTCAATTTCACATAATAACGTCGTTGGATTGTTTCCAACGTTGGTGCATAAGTTGAAGGACGACCCACACCGTTCTCTTCAAGGGTTTTGATCAAGGTGGCCTCACTGTAGCGGGCAGGTGGTTGAGTGAAATGCTGTTTTGGTTCGATCGATACGGATTGGACCACATCTCCTTCAACTAACTCTGGCAAAATGTTCTCTTTGTCTTCTTTGCCATCATCGCGCCCTTCCACATAGACCTGCATAAACCCTTTAAATTTGATCTTTGAACCATTGGCAATAAAGATGACACCATTTTGATCCAAGGTAACTTTCATTGTATCCAAAATCGCCGGCGTCATTTGACTAGCCACAAAGCGAGACCAGATCAAGCGATACAGTTTCAGTTGGTCTTTGTCTAAGAATTTCTCCATGGCTTCTGGCGTACGCATCACACTTGTTGGTCTTACCGCTTCATGGGCATCTTGTGCCCCTTGTGCATTCGCGCGTTTTTTGCCACCGTGCGCCGAGAACTCTGAACCATAAGTACTTTCAATAAATTCGGCCGCTTCGCCTTTGGCTGTGTCTGCGATTCGGGTCGAATCGGTACGCATATAGGTGATCAAACCAACGGTTCCTTGTTTACCAAGAGCGATCCCTTCATAGAGCTGCTGTGCGACCATCATGGTTTTCCGCGTTCGAAAGTTCAGTTTACGGGCTGCTTCTTGTTGCAAGCTACTGGTGGTAAACGGTGCCGCCGGGTTGCGTTTGCGTTCTTTCTTTTCAACCTTCGTCACTTGAAACTCTTTACTAGAAAGACGATCGGTGATTTCTTTTATGCTTTCAGCATTCGGTAATTTTTTCTTTTTGCCATCTAGGCCCCAAAAATTGGCTTTGAATTTTTTCGTGGCTTTTTTAAAGTTCCCATCGATGCTCCAATATTCTTCAGGAACAAAATCACGGATCTCTTTTTCACGATCTATAACAATCTTAAGCGCCACCGATTGAACACGGCCAGCACTCAAGCCTTTTTTCACTTTACGCCAAAGGATCGGGCTCAATGAATACCCCACCAATCGATCTAAAATCCGGCGCGCTTGTTGAGCGTCAACGAGATCTACATCGATCGTTCTTGGTTCTTTGAAAGCTGCCTTGACCGCATCCTTAGTGATCTCATTAAAGACGACTCGGTTTTTATCTTTTAAATCTAACCCTAGTAGAAAAGCTAAATGCCACGCAATAGCTTCTCCTTCTCTATCCGGGTCACTTGCGAGGTAGACTTTTTCGGCTTTTTTCGCAGCTGAGCGGAGACTTTTGATCACATCGCCCTTGCCACGGATCGAAATGTAATGCGGTTCGTAGTCATTTTCGACATCAATTCCCATTTTACTTTTAGGAAGATCACGAATATGACCGACACTTGCGACGACTTTGTAATTTCGTCCAAGGTATTTTTCAATGGTTTTCGCCTTTGCCGGCGATTCCACGATTACTAAATATTTATATGCCATATAAAGAATGGCTCCTTCCTGAATTTTTCCTACTATTATATTCTATCAATCAGTGAACCTATCGTATGCAGATGAAACATACAAATCGTAGCTTATCATAGCTTTCAAGAAAAGGTTTGTCAAGGAAGGTTGATTGGAAAAATCAAAAAAAGGCTAACTCCTGTAAAATATCTGACACACTAATCGTACATTTTGCGCCATCTTGAATCAAGTGGTGACAACCTTTTGACTGATCGGAAATCATTTCACCAGGCACTGCAAAAACTTCTCGGCCATTTTCCATTGCTAATTGTGCCGTAATCAAAGAACCGCTTCTTTCTTTAGCTTCAATCACACAGATCGCTTTTGAAATACCGGCAATGATGCGATTGCGTAAGGGGAAGTGATGTCTTTGCGGTTTGGTGTCGTGAGAATATTCACTCAGTACTAGATGTTCTTGACGAATCTGCTGGAACAACGGATACGCAGAAGTAGGATAACAATGTTCCAAACCAGAAGCAATCACGGCAATGGTTTGTCCCCGATTTCTGATGGCTGATTCATGGGCAAAACTGTCGACGCCATTTGCTAATCCACTGACGATCGTATAGTTTTCTGTCACTAAAGGCGGGATCAGCTTTTCGCAAACTTTACGCGCGTAGCGAGAAGCTGTTCTTGCGCCGACAAATCCAATCATGGGCGTTTGCAACAATTGCAGATTTCCTTCGTAAAATAGTAATAATGGTGGGTCCGCAATTTGTCTTAAAAGCATCGGATACTCCGCTGAAAAGAAGGTGAGGTAGTTTTGTCCCCCCATCTTTTGTGTGATATGCTCTTCTGTCATTTGCTCCCACGATCGGCGAAAGACCGTCCTATGCTGTGGAAGGACGCCGATGGCAATCATCTCTTCCAACGAACAACGCATTTCTTTTGTTTCCAGCCAATGCCAAATAATCTTCCAGCAACCTTGCAGACCGATTCCCTGACAGTAGTACAGTTTTATCAACTGTTTTTCAAAATCTGTTGCTTGTTGATATTTCATAAACAAAGCCCTCTTTTCTTAGTGATCTTACTTATAAGATTCGCTAAAAAAAGAGGGATGGATGAAATTTATAGGTATTGTTTAACTGGGGCAAAGGTTTTTCGATGAATAGGGCAAATTCCATGGGCAGCTAACCCTTCTAAATGAACTTTGGTCCCATACCCAGCATTTTGATCAAACCCATAAAAAGGATACACATCATGAAAATCTTTCATTAAATTGTCACGATAGACTTTGGCAATGATACTTGCTGCGGCAATCGAAATGGAGCGGGCATCGCCTTTGATCAAGCTTTGTTGAGGGATGTCGGTCTCGATGGTCATCGCATCAATGAGCAAATGTTCCGGCTTGACCGCTAAGTCGATCAAAGCTTCTTTCATCGCCAGGCGGCTCGCTTGATAGATATTTATCCGATCGATTTCTTCAGGACTAACCACACCGATACCGACAGCAACGGCTTTATTTTGAATTTCGATAAACAGTTCTTCTCTTTTCTTCGCAGAAAGCTGTTTTGAATCATTTAACCCCAAAATCTGGCATTCTTTAGGCAGAATCACCGCAGCTGACACCACGGGTCCTGCTAAAGGTCCGCGCCCCACTTCATCTAAACCGGCGATAAAACGGGCGCCTTGTTGAAATGCTTCGTTTTCAAAACGCATCATTTCTTCGTATTTTTCCTGCAATAGCTGCTGTTTGACTAATTGTTTCTCATATCGTTGCAACAGCTTTTGGACCCCTGCGCGTTCATCTGCTAGCAATTCCTGCAAAAATGCCGGGTCATTAAAGGTTGGATCAAATAATCGCTCTTTGATTGTCTTAATCGGTTGTTTCATCTTGGCTTTCCATTTCCTCCACTCGATCTAGTGTATAACGGCCTAATTTTCCTTGCCGAATGTCAAAGACAACAAGCTCGCTTCCTCGATCATAGTTATCTTTATACCCACGTTTTTCAGTGATTTTCATCAACAGGTCCGGCGCTAACAACGCCTCTTCCTCCGCCTTTAGTTGGTAACGATTGGCGATTCTTTCAGGATAATAGCGGGCAAAAAAATCAAGTCCATACAATGCGATATCATCCAAATGGATCAGCTGATCTTTAATAGCCCCCGTCAATGCCAATTTTTTACCAATCTCAGGATCTTCAAATTTTGGCCATAAGATCCCAGGCGTATCTAGCAGCTCTAGATCAGTCCCAAAACGCAGCCATTGCTGTCCTTTGGTCACGCCGGGTTTATTACCCGTCTGAGCAATTTTCTTCCCTACTAAACGGTTCATCAAGGTTGATTTTCCGACATTCGGAATGCCAATCACCATCGCTCGAATCGCACGGGGCTTCAATCCTCTGGCTTTGTCACGAGCGATTTTTTCCTTCAAGACTTGCTTAGCCGTCGGGACAATGGCTTTGACGCCTTGATTGTCTTGGGCGTTGATCGCCAAGGCTAAATAGCCTTGTGCTTGGAAATAATGCTCCCATTTTTTGGTTTGAACGGGATCTGCTAAATCCGCTTTATTGATCAAGATCAATCGTGGTTTTTGCTGTAATAATTGGTCCAGCATGGGGTTGCGGGATGAGATCGGCAAGCGTGCGTCCACGAGTTCAAAAACGATATCCACGAATTTTAATTTCTCACTTACTTCACGTCTGGCTTTCGCCATATGGCCTGGAAACCATTGAATGGTCATTTGAACGTTTTCCTCCTTGGTACTTCTTCGAATTGGTAAAAAAAGACAGTAGTGTCTAAATCCATGCAGTATATACCTAACAAGAACGAGGACTATTTGCTCTAAAACCATCAGAGAAACTAGTCACACTGGGCATTTTGCAAAAATTGCTTTAGGACAATGTTCTTGTTCCAACCTCGTGCATAGGTAAAGCTTTCAGCGCGATTCTCATGCGTCATACGCGCTTTCTCGCTTTTTAATTTTGGGGAAGTGGTTGAAAAAAAGCTTGTCTACCCACTCATTCTTCCTTTTTTCTGACACCTTTACCATTAGACCGACTGTTTTTTACTACCTTTTATCTTCGTTATTGTACCATATTTCACACGACATGTTTCGTTCTGAGTAAGGTTAACAAGTCATTTTCTAGTGGATCTAGAGGAAAACCTGCTATCTTTGCTTCTTATCACTGAGAGTGATCAAATCATGCTGTTTTTTTCTTTTGATTCTGCTAATCACCAGCAGGAGTAGTAATAGTGTGGTGCTTACAACTAGCAGCACCCACAAATCCTGCTGGTTTGCTTTTTTTGCGGCATTTGTTTCATTTTCTTCATTGTAAGGAACCCTTTTGCCGCGAACCAATAAACGATGGCTATTGACCATATAGGGTGTGCAGGTTAGTAAGGTGACATAATCACTGCCTTTGACAATTTTTAGTGCTTCGGTATCATCAGGGGCGACCGTTTTAATCTGATCTATTTGATACGCCAACGTATCATCAAACGTTTCGATATAAAACTCATCGCCGATCTGCAGCTTAGGCAGATCCGTAAAGAGGGTTGCACTCGTTAACCCACGGTGTCCGCACAGAACTGCATGGGTATCTTCACCACCTATTGGATACGAAGCGCCCTCCAATAATGTTGCTCCTCTTTTTAACAACGTATCGGTGGTTTGATCAAAAATCGGGAGAGCGACACCAATCACGGGGATCTTTAAAACGCCGATCGTATGTCGTTCATAGTAATCAGGTGTATCGCCTGATTCTGAGTCCCTTGTTTCTGATAAATCTTGCGTTTCTTTGATTCCAGGATTGCTGGGATGCTGTGCCAGCTCTTGATTTACTCGTTCCAACTGGTTCCTTTTTTGTTGTTTTTCTATTTCACTCATTTTTTTAGCTTGGCTTTGGTAGTAGCTGATCAACTGTTGATCCAAAAAGGTGTTGAGCTGATTACTTACAAAAGGATAACTGATGATCAGAACACCTAGCAGCAGCAGAATACCCATTAGAACATCCAACAAAGTCACTTTTTGAGTAGGTACTTTCGTGCCATTTCTTTTCCTTTTGATTGTCATCGTGCATTTTCATCTCATTTACTTACCCTTTTTTCCGTTTAACAAAATAACACCCAGCTAAACCAACGATCACCACTCCGATGGCGCCCATTAAATACGTGCCGGCACCACCAGTTGCCGGTAAGGTTCCTTTGCGGCGGTTAGGGACTTTTTCTGGATCTCCCAATTGCTCTTTCGTTCCATAAGACGTTTCATGTACTTCAAAAGCGATGCGATTTGTTAGCAGTACATAATTTTTTGGTGCTTTTACTTCTTCCAAATAGTAGGTGCCAAATTTTAACCCGATGATATCAACTAATCCATCTGTCCCTGTGGTAAATTTCGTCGCTTCATCCGCTGTTTGCACCCAAGATACCTGTTTGGTTCCTTCTTCGATTTTCAGGTAGTTGGCATCATCACGGTCTTGATCCCGTACAACAAAAACTGCATCTGCCAATGCTTCGGTAGCGGTCACAGCCCCATCGACTTTTAAGAACCGTTTGCCCCCTGTCAAAACTTCCACGCTTGGAGGCGTTTGATCCGTCATGAAATCCGTTTCTACATTTGCTTCATTCGTAAAGCCATTGATAGGCATAGCCTGTTCATTTAAATACATATAATACACAAAGCGCAATTGATTTCCCGGCGTTAATTGCGGCACGAATTCTGGATTGATAGTTACCGTAAAGCCATGCTCTTTTTCCGTTACTTGGTAATTCGTCGCATCGATTTTCTGCTCTCCATCATACAACGCATAGCCCGTTTCTCCTTCAGCTGTATTTTCAAAAGTTAATGCTGGATCATGGGCATCGATCAATTGAAAATGTTTGTATTTGTTTTCTGATCCTACTTTATCTTGAATACCTGATGGGATATTGACTGTTAGGTGATATTGGATTCTTTCGCCGATCTCTACGTCTTTGCCGTCTAATTGTGGTGTTGTTTTTGTAACATTTGTTGTGTCATTCTTGATTGTTAGCTCAACAGTAACGTTACTTCCTGAATCAATCGAGAAATCCTTGATTCTTTCTTCCTCGATTAAGGCGGCTTGACTTGGGGCTTTCGTTTCCTCTAATTGATAGGCGCCTGTTTCTAGTTGCGCAATCTTTAGCTGTCCTTTTTGGTTCTCACTCACATCGATACCAGCGTCTCCAGCAGCATATTGTTTGCCTGTCAAAAAACGGTACGCTGCCTGTTTGTCAGTTGTCCATGTATAAAGTCCATCGGCTGCACTTAAAATGTATTTCTTGGTATTTTCGCGTCCTTCTTGCTTTGAAACAACAAATTCCGCATCATTCAGTGGTTCGTTTTCCCCCGTTCCTCGCTTATTCACAAGGAGCATTCCTTCATTTGTGACGATATTTTTCGGATAAAGATGGATCGTGTCTAGCTCTTCTTCTCCATAAACATATGAGCCATCAGCTTGTTGGATCATTTCATATACGGGAAAGGCGATCACCATATTCTCAGCAGTGGTAACGCCGTCTTTAGGGGCTTCTACAATGGTGTAAACTGCATCCCGATCGGCTTGTTTTTTCGGCAATTCAAAAACCAAATCACCGGCTGCATCTGTTTTCCCGCTAGCTATAGGGGAACCAGACGTCAAGGTTTGAACTTGACGCTTGGCTTCTTCAACGGATGCCCCTGCAGATCGTTTTTCATAAAATGCTGCTGTCACATCATAGACAGAAAAAGTGACATCGGCTAAGCCTTGGTATTGATCAAACTCTTCCATCTCAGTCCCACTATTTTGAATCAATGAACCTGGCAGATTGACCATTTTCTTTTTATGGAGATGGATCTGTGCCAAATTGCTCTCTGCAGACACTTGCTGATTTTTTGTTCCAAAAAAGACAAATGGCAAAAGTAAAAATAGGAGACAAACCATTTTCGTATGATTAAAAATCTTTTTCATTGTTCTTTCCTCTCTTCTAAATTTTTTTTCGTTTTTCATTCGCTAATGGAAAAATTACTTTAATGAAGACTTATCTTTGCGCTTAACGTGCAAATAGCTACCAGCTAAAAGGACTAGCAGACTTGCTGAAAGAATGACCATCCATCCATGCCAATTCCCTCCGGTTTCAGGAAGAGACACTTTCACTTGATTGGTTACGATCAATTCTATTTGATTGTTCTTTTCTCCAGAAACAAGAAGATTCGGTAGTCGTTCTTCATCGATAAAGACCTGACCATCCTCTTCAATCTTGATTTGGACAGGTGCTGTTAAACCTGCATAGCCTGCGGGTGTACCAGTTTCTTCCAAGGTATAGCTGCCGGGTGTGAGATCTTGGAAGTGAAATACCGCTAGTGCTTCTCCGTTTTCAGGCAGTTCGACAGTCCGTCCGTTTCCACTTAGCCGGAATTTTGCCCCCTCAAGTGCTTGTCCCAGTTCATCCTGTTTATTGACCACCAAATCAAAAGGTTTTAACTGATTGCCATGGGTAAGGGTCCAACAGTTGGCATCCCCGTCGACATTTTCCCCTTGATACTGGATTTTTCCGTCTGTACCAACGACAAATTCATAGTCACCGGCAACCGTATCATATCCGAGCGGACCGGCTGTTTCTGAGATACGATAAGCGCCAGGCTCAAGGATCGTAAATTCAGCCATCCCAACATCATCCGACGTTTCTGAGGCGATTTCTTGATAATCCCCTCCTGCTGTTTTTTGTTGAAGAGAAAAGACAGCGCCTGCTAACAATACTTGCTGCTCATTTTGCAACGTATATTTTCGAATAGCGACTGGAATTTCTGTAAACGGATTGGTAATCTCCAGGATAATCGTATGCTCGACCAGTGTGACAGGTTGTCCATCAATCGTCGCATGCCCTTGCTCATCAATATGGATCAGCCACTCTGTTTGCTTAGCCAAATGATGTCCCGCCGGTGCAGTGACTTCCTTTAAACGATACGTCTGACTTTTTTGCAACGTAGTATCTGCTGGCAGCCCGTACGTTCCATCCCCTTGATCCACAAGGGTTACTGTCTTTCCAGCGCCCGTCAATTCAAAAACAGCACCTGTCAGCTTCACCTCTCCTACAGCGGATTTTTTGATCAGATTTAATGCGAGGGGCACAAACGTCTTTGTGTTTTTCCATGTAGAAACGTCCACTCTTGTCGACTCGTAGCCTGATACTGCCAGTTCATTTGTGACTTGATAATTAAACGTTTCTCCTTGATTGTTATAAAGCGGCAGTAGACGGGTTTCTTCGTAATCCGTTCCATCCTTTTCAGAAACCGCGGAAACCTTGCTTCGTTCCCAACTTGTCTGATCTTGTGCATCGGTCTCAGTAAGTTTGAGATATCCTGTTTGCCAGCTCTCCTTGCTAGTAACTGGGCTTCTGCTTATTTCAAAATAGACAGATTCTGGGCGACTTGACGTATCGCCATCGTATTCCTCCCAGACTTTTTTGATCGTCAACTCCTTCCCAGCTGCTTTGGCAGATGGCACACCAAACAATGCCTTTTGATCGGACTGATGATTCGGATAAAACACCGTTTCTCCATTCATTTGATACCAAGTATCTGGTTTAAAATCCGCTGCTTCCGTTTGAATCCGCACTTGATAATGAATTTGCAGTTCCTGTCCTTCGCCTAAATAAAGACCAGAAGCATTGAGTGTATTGTCAGATATCGTGACCTCAGGCTGCACCGTTAGAACAGCAGACCCGACACTTTTGATGGACAAGCTATTTTCTTCGTATAAAAATGGCTGCGAAATGGGGTCAGTAATCTCTCCATCAGTGACTGTCGCCGAAATATGAAGGGCTTTTTTCTCGAGATAGTCGGCAATATCCGCTGCTTCATTGGCTGACTCATAATAAAGATGCCCCTCTTCATCAGCAGAAACCATCTGTCTCATTTTGTTCTCAACATCGTCCTTTGTATACCCAGCTGTTTGATCCCCTTGCAGTTGAATCCCCAATCCGTGAATCTCAATCCCGCGCTCTTTTAACGCCATCGCCTCACCGATCGTGGCGACAAACGTATTGTTGATCCATTTAGAGTTACCGTACTGATCAGATGCAAAATACCCGTTGTAGAGATGTGAAGTATTCATCGGCTGGTCTTGAGAAAGAGAAAAGGCGGTTCCATAATAACTACCATCTGCTTGTGTATGCACTTTGGACACATGATAACTGTAGGTCGGCACGCCATCTGTTAGCAAAACGATGACTTTCTTATGTCCATTTTGCGTTGATAGCATATCCCCAGCTTGGCGTAGCCCTCTTTGGGTAAAGGTCCCCCCAGCTGCTGTTTCTGGCGTCATCGTTCGGATCGTCTCTTTGACTTCAGAAAATTTTCCTAACTGGCAGGTTTTGTTTTGGTAATTGTTACCATCACTGGAATAACCGACATAGCCCATGTAGACACTGTCTTGAATGCCGCTTCCTTCAATTTGATTCAAAAAGCGATCCACACCTTTTTTTACTTCAGTGATGCGTCCCATCTCATTCATACTCCCTGACCAATCCACTACCAACACAACATCGATCGGATCAATTTGGCGTTGAACATTCCCTCGTACATTTAGGTAGACATCAAACAGTCCTGGAGTATTCGTCTCTTTTGCAAATTTCCGTAAAGCAAAATCCGCTTCATCTCCCACACCACCATACTCAATATACGAGTTGGTCAAATTTTCTGGATCACCATTCCATGTAGCTACGCCATCCCAGGTTTCGCCTGCATCTTTGTTCCCCTGATGATTTAAGACATTGCTCTTTTCATCGATTTTCCAACTAGCTGTGGGATAGGTTCCATTCTGGTCTGTCGTATAATCTGGTTCAATCGAAGCAAAAGCCTGTGAAACGGTCGTTTTTTGATAAAGACGTTCTTGTTTAAACGGTTCAATGAGTGTTTCGTCTTCAGAAGAACTTGTCGTTGTTCCTGTTTCCTTTGTCTCTTCCTGCGTTTCTTCATTCGAAACACCTTTTGAGTCTTCATTCGACACTTGTTCCGAAGTTGACTCCGTGCCGGTTTCTGCAGCTTGTGAATCAGTTGAGCTGACTTCCACCCTATCTGAGGAAGCAGATTCTGTCGCAAGCGGAATGTCAACTATCAATTCATCCAAAGACGCCAATTTGTGCGATTCTTGATTTTCGTGATCATATTCTTCAATCTGAATCGCCAACTTCAGTTTTTTTGTTTCACTAGGTAGTTGAAACGTTACTTCTTGTTCACAGGGTGTTTGCAAGAAGTCTTGTGTTGTTAGCCAAGACTGCGCGGATTCATCCTCAATAAAAACCACCTCTTTGTTGTTCGTTTTCGTTAGCGGTTGTTCTTTTGTTTCATCAAGTGCATATAATTGCAGCCAGATGCGTTGCTGTTTGTTTTTTTGTGATAGCTGATATCGTAAAGTAAATTGATTGCCCTCCCGTTGACCTGTCAGCTTGATCTGCTCCGTTTCGGTAATAGCGATCGTATTTTCTTCTTGTGCACTTGCTGTCCCATTTGTTTGCAAACTCGAATAAATGAAAAATAATATCCCCCCTAACATACAGAAAATGAAAGAGAACCAGTGGTGTCTCTTTGTCAAAAACATAAAAAGACCTCCTTTCAAAGAATCAAAAATTACAAGCTGATGATACAAGAAAGAAGCGAAAGACACCTCTTTTTTTTATTTTCTGAAAAACAGGAAAAATTTACGCATCTGTAGTTATTCATAAATAAAAAAAGTTTTTTATTTCAAAGCGGAACCAATTAACCAACGTTATTTAATAACTAAAAAAAACTAGCGTTTTTCACATGCGATTTCTATTTTTGTTCTTTATGAGACAGCTCTGGCAAAAATTTGTCTCAGTTTTTCTAAAAAAAAGCAAAAGTTTTGAGACGTGTCTTTACACAGTAATATAAATAAGTTATTAATAAAATAAGAAGGTGATCATTTGATTGAAAAAATACTCTTAGATACCCGAGCATTAGACAAAATCGGACTCTACGGAAAACTACTATCAATTGCTCCGGGTGAATACAACATAGAGTTCGTGAAAAATCTGACCCATTTAAGTGCAACGAGATTGAAAAGTTTACTTTCCTCGATCCAAGAGGACCTGCAAAACCTCTCCCCAGTAAATCTTTCATTACATAAAAACACCCTTAGTCTCCCTAAAAATTTGATTGAATACAATCAATATCAGCAGTTTTTAGCCCAAGAAAGTATTTCTTATAAAATGTTGTTAAGTATCTTGACCAATCAAGATGAAAGTTTGCTGGCATTTTGCCAAAGAAACTATATCAGTCGTTCGACTTGTTTCCGACAAACTAAAAAGCTTCAGGATCATTTAAAGGAATTCAACGTAACCTTAAATCAATCCGCCATGACGCTTATCGGTTCAGAGATGGTGATTCGCATCTTATTGTTTAATTTTATCTGGCACATTTCTTTAGGGGATAGTTTGGTGAAGGCCTTTGACCAAGAGATCGAAGAGCTTTTTGTTACCTATGAAGGAACGAAATACAAAAGCAAGTATGAAATTGGCAAAAAAGAAGCCTTACTTCATTGCAAGATTTGTCTGTTTCGTTTAAAGGATGGTCACAAGACAAATCTTTATCAGTTAACGAACCGATCATTTATCCCCAGTGGTGAAAAGCTTGATTTCTTCTCTGCTTTCTTTATGATCATTGATTCAGCAATAGACATTCTTGAGATCAATTCTTTGTTCTTTCTTTTTTATTACTGGCCGATGCTGACTTCTGCCAAAGATGTGCGTCTTCCGATTGTAACGGATTGTTACAATCACGAAAAGCTAGAATTAAAAGAGCTGATGACTGAGTTTGAAGAACATTGCCAAAAATTTCTCTGTGATTTTGACTTCGACCATCAGTCGTTCCTTTATATGAATACATATCTTACGTTGTTGAAGTTCTGTATATTTAAGCAAAAAGTCCCCCTTTCGAATTTTTTCGAAGCAAATGTCATTAAGGATAAATACCCATTACATACGATTTTGACAAATACCATTCAAAGTTTTTGGCGTAAAATAGCAAATCGTAAAGGTTATGAGTGGTTAAAAACCTGTTATACCGATCTTGCTTTTTATCAAGCCTGTTTGCTTTATCCCATTTACATTGAAAAGGAACAAAAATATAAACTTAAAGTTGCTTTTGTCTATGTATCTAACTACTTGGTTTCCATGGAAGTTTTTAATATATGTGAACGGTTGCCCTACGTTGAAATTGAACGGATCACGCTGCCAACTGAAGAACCTTTTGACTTTTATATTTTGAGCTCACCACAGCTTTTACCCCCTTTTACAACCGAAGAAAACTCGGCAATCATTGATTTTTGTCGCTATCGTGATTTTGAAACGAATTTATGTCAGAAACTATCGAATGCTTTTAATGAAAAAATAAAAAAATTAACAGCAATTAGTGACTAAACAAACGCTTCTTTCGATGCTAACCATTTCCCTTTGGAAAAAGAATAAAAAGCTAGACAAAATCCCCCCTTGGAATCAACGGATAATTCCAAGGGGGGATTCATTATTTAATTATTTATTGATTTTACACAGACTAAATCAATCGAATATGAGTCAATGGATAATAAACAAAACGAGCATTGCCTAAAATGGCCTCTCCTGATATTGGTCCAAAGGAACGGCTATCTTTGGAGGCACGTCGATTGTCTCCAATGACAAAGTAACTATCTTTCCCTAATTTCTCAACACCTAATAAAGATTCCAAATCAAAGTCATTGGTGTAAGAGACAGACTCGTGATCATTGCTGCGGTTCTTCACTAGAAAATCTTCATCTACCGGTTCATCATCAATGTAAAGCTGATCATTGACATATTTCACTGACTCACCCGGTAAGCCAATCACCCGCTTGATATAGGTCGAACCATCCGGCAACTGGAAAACAACGACATCAAAACGTTGGATTGGCGAAATCTTCTCAATGACCACCATGTCTCCTTGTTTTAAGGTTCCTTCCATCGAATTTCCTTCAACAGGAACTGGGATCAACAAGAATGCCCGAATCAAGAATGCTGTTGCAAAAGCAATTAACGCATATTTCACTACTAGCCAAAAACGATCAACCCAGAATTTTTTCGCCTCCACACGTCTGCCTCCTCTCCAATTTTTCACTTAGTTTATTCTTCAGAAAGCAAGGACAGTGCTTTTAAATATGCTGGGTCCTCTGCTTTGAGTTTCTCCGTTACTTCTTTTTCGATCGCTTGGGCAGTGTCTGCATCGACTTCCCCAGTCACTTTTAAATCATGAGCCTCTTGAAAAGTCTTCACTGCTGCTGTCGTCTCATCATTGAAGGTATCACCACTAGTGGCATACCCTAACGCTTTAAGAAATTGATTTAGGTTATTGACTGCCGTTGATGATTGTCCAGCTTTTAAGGCATTGTCCCGTGGTAATGGCGGGAAATACGCATACTCTGGATAGTCCTCTTCATAATCCGGCATCACACCTTGATCATTGACCCAATTTTCATCCGGTGTCAGCCATTTCATGACCGTCATTTTTAATTCACTATTATCCCCCAGATCCTTCACGTTCTGAACGGTTCCCTTGCCGAAGGTTTCTGTACCAACAACTGGGATATCCGCTGATTCTTGCAAGGCTGCGGCAAAAATTTCCGATGCAGAGGCACTGCCGCCGTCGACTAAAACAACGACCGGTTCTGTGACTTTGAATCCTTCATCCAATGCTTCGCTCGCTTTGGTCTCACTGACCACCCCTTGATTGTTGGCAAACTTCACGATCGTTTGGCCGTTTTCTAAAAACATACTTGCCATGATCTGTACTTGGTCCAGCAATCCGCCAGGATTTTGTCTTAAATCCAAAACAAACGACTTTGCGCCGGCTTCTCGCAGTTCGGTGATGGTTTCTTTCAACTCAGCTGCTGTGTTTTCACCAAAGGAAGTAATATCGATACGACCGATTGTGTCATTATTTTCAGCAATTTCTCCATGGACTGTTTCGATTGGGATCACATCACGAGTGATCTCCACATCAAAGGTGTCCTGATCACGTTGAATCGTTAAGGTGACTTTCGTCCCTTTTTCACCACGAATCTTTCCCACAACTTCAGATAATTCCTGTCCTTGCGTATCTTCACCGTCTACCTTGACGATTCGGTCATTGATCCGCAGACCACTTTTTTCAGCAGGCGTATTTTTTATCGGCGCTTGTGCGACTTCTGGATAGTCTTCAACGATTGACAAGGTAGCACCAATCCCTTCAAAACTTCCAGAAAGTGATTGTTCTAAGTTATCCGCATCTGATTGGTTCAAATACGTCGTATAAGGATCATCTAGCGCATCAGTCATCCCTTGAAGGGCACCTTCTATCAAGGCATCCTCATCAACTTCTTGGTAATAATTCGCAAGGATTTGGTCATATAGCGACTGGATTTTCTCCATTCCGCTGGCTTCTGTGGTCGTTTCTGTCACCGGTTGCGTCGTCTGCTGATTTTGCTGAGCCGTTTGCCATAAATAGACACCGCCTCCTGACAAAATTGCGACACAAACGAGAGAAACGATATATCGGCTCGTCGTTAAACCTTTCATTCACAACACCTCTCTGAGAAAAAACAGCTCCGTTCTGCGGATTTTATGCAACCATACAAAACGAAGAATCGTTTTTTTATTTGTTATTTTCGAGATACTCTGCCCAGATACGATCAAAAATATCCATGGATGGCAAATAATCAACATTTAGTTCCAGATAAGAAGAGACTTCATCATAGTCATCGCTGTGCTTCGGAAACTGGATATCATGACTTGCATGAGTAGCAAAGATCTGGGCCTCATCTGTATGACTCGGTCCTTTGACTGCCATTAAATAGGTATAAAAACTTTTACGCATGTTCTTGCTCCCAATGATTTTCTAAAAAGGCTGCTCTACGGGCATGATTGCGAGCAAAATTCTCAGGATTCTTTTTATAATACTCTTGGTGCTCTTCTTCCGCTAAATAAAAAGGTTGGGCTGGTTCGATCGTGGTCACGATCGGATCGGTAAATCGACCGGAAGCCTGAAGCGCCTCTTTGCTGGCTTCGGCTTTTTTCCGCTGCTCTTCATTAAAATAGAAGATAGCCGGACGATAATTGTCGCCGCGATCTTCAAATTGACCAAAAGCATCTGTCGGATCCGTTTGCTGCCAATAGATCGTCAAAAGGTCTTCATAACTGATTTTTTCAGGATCAAAAATGATTTCCACTGCTTCAGTATGCCCTGTTTGATGGCTTTTGACTTCTTCATAGGTTGGATTTTCGGTATGTCCTGCGGTATAGCCGGAAAAAATTGAATGCACCCCTTCTAATTCATCAAAGGGTTGGATCATACACCAAAAGCACCCACCGGCAAAAATTGCTCGTTCCATTATTCATCCTCCGTTTCAGCTGGTAAATATAAACTCATTTGAATTTCATCATCCACAAGATTGATTTTGTTGGCTTTGATAAACAAGCCATTTTGCATACGGAATTGATCCAAACGTATCAAAATGATTTGTTCATCGGCATTGACATCGATCCAGTCAGGAAATTTAAAACTACGTTTGATCATTTTCATTACTTCACTGGTGGGCAGATCCAAGGTGCCGATTGATAAGCTTTTGGCTTTCAATTGAACGTTACCTTCTTCGGTCACGTAAGGATCAAAATAGAGATAGAAGGTGATAGGAAATCCTAATACTTGAAACTCTCCCGTCAACAATGCCTCATTTCTTAGCTCAAAATTATACTTGACCTCTTGATCTTTTTGAAAATCTGACAGATAAAAATCAATCAATTGGTTGACCTGGCTCTTGTTGCTGTTAACGGTCAGAACAGGACTGCCCTCCCGTTGAACAAGTTCAGCACTTTCATTTAAGCCGGTTTCTCGCTGTTGAAAAATTCTTGAAGCAAAGAAAACCGTTGTGCCTAAAAGGATACCGACCAACACTAGAAAAGCAATTTTCCAGTAGTTGATCGATTTTTTTTTCGTTGCAGCTGTTTTTTCCGGCTGCTTCGTTGATTCGCTTGGTTTCATTTTGCTTCCTCCTCTAGCAACCAATAATTTTGCGTTTTGATCACTTCATCGCGAACGGCATTCGCCATCAGTTGATACCCAAGATTATTGGGATGGAAGCGATCGCCTTCATACAAAACATTGTTTGTGATATTATTCCCGACAGTTTGCGATGAGTCAGTTGTCGTTGAAGTACTGCTTTGTGATTCGTCCGAAGCTGTCGTCGATGAATCAGATAAGCGTTCTGTGTCCGATGATTCGGCAGTTTTCTCTGATTCTCCTTCTTCTGTATCAGCAATACCGACCTCATCACTTAACCCTTTATAGAGCAAATCGTTGATAGGAATAAAAAAGGCATTGTCTTGCTGATTGACGAACGTTTCCGTTTGTTTATTCCAGTTATCAATGATCGTCTGCATATCCGTGATTTCTGGGAAATTCAGATAAAATGGATTGTAGATGCCCAAGACATAGATTGGTGCATCACTATTCAAATCGCGGATTTGAGCAAATAAGTCTTTTAAACGTTCCTGGTAATCTTCCATCGGTTCCGTAAACGTCTCAATGCTCAAGCCGAAGAAATTGCTCTGAATCACTTTTAGTACGTCGTTACCGCCGACAGTCAAGGTAATCAAATCCGCTTGACTAAGATCTTGGCGTAAGTCTTCATCGTTTTTCACTCGCTTTAAAATCTGATCGCTTCTTTCACCAGCGACCCCATAATTTTTAGTTACCAAATTGCTCAAATCATAGCGATCCTCTAGATCCCCAGCCAAAATTGGCACAAAGCCACCACGAGCTGTTTCATCACCAACCCCTTCTGTCAAGGAATCCCCAAGAGCGAGATAATCAATGGCGGATTTTTTCGAATCATTGGCTGCTAGCTTGTCCACAGGGGTCAGCAATGGTTGGGCTTTGGGAACAGTAAAATGAAACAGTAAGCTAGTTCCAATAGCTATCAATCCCACAACGAGTAGATAAGTTACTAATTTCTTCCATTTCACAGGTATTCAAACTCCTTTGTAATCTTTGCTATTTTAACAAAATTCTCATAAAATTCCTAGTCGCAATCCTTCAAACTTAAGAAAGAAAACAGCTACCTGCCAAAGAGTCGACAAGCATAGGCAGCTTCTTTTTTTGTTTTTTCTTCCTGACAGCTTGTCATACGCCAAAAAGCGATTCGTCATTAAACGAATCGCTGAAAGAAAACATGCTTTTTTATTCCGTACTATAAGTAATCGCAAAGGCACCTTTACCTGTGTGAGTGGCGATGATCGGTGTCGTGTGCAACAAGGGGATATCCAACTCGGGGAATAGTTCCGCTAATTCCTTTTGGAAACGTTCTGTGATTTCTAACCCTTCAGCATGAGAAATACCAATTTTCGTCACTTTAGGCATACTCTTCAGTTCAGCTTTTAACTCTTCAAACCATTTATTGAAGGTCTTGACACCACGTCCTTTGACGACTGGAATCAGTTCTGAATGATCAAAATCCATAATCACTTTCATGTTCAGCAAACTCGATAAAAGACCTTTGGCACGACTGATACGACCGCCTTTTACTAAGTTTTCTAACGTTGAAACGCCGATAAATAATTTCGTATGCTCCCGCACCAAATCCACCTCTGGTAAAACTTCTTCTAGTGTCTTACCGGCTTTAGCCAATTCTGCTGCCCGAATCACTTGAAAAGCCAACGCTTGGTCTGTCGTGTCACTATCGATCACAGTGACTTTGGCTTTTGATAGATGACTGGCTTGACGAGCCGCTTCCACGGTTCCGCTAAGCCCTTTGGTCATATGAATCGATAGTATTTCACTGCCATCTTTGCCTAATTCATCATATAGTTCTACAAAATGACCGATTGGCGGCTGGCTAGTTTTAGGTAATTCTTTGGCTTGCGCCATCATTTGCATAAATTTTTCTCCCGGCAGCGTTTCATCATCTGGATAAACGACACCATCGATCATTACAGATAAAGGCACGACATGGATAGCCAAAGCATCACGGACACTTGGTTCCATCGTACTGGAAGAATCTGTCACAATTTTAAGATTTGCCATCATATATTCACTCTCTCTTTAAATCAAGTCTTTTTTCGTGGTAAAATAACCACAGACCATTTATACTAAGTATAACAGAGAGAAAATTTTTTTTCATCTAATTTCGATTCGAAAGGACGGTGCCGAATGCAGCACATGAAGTTTAGTCGCAGATATTTGATCGTCAATGAAGTATTAAATGCAGTAACCCACGGGATCGGATTAGGACTGAGTATCGCAGGACTGGTCATCCTCTTAATCAAGGGGGCAAATCTAGGGTCACCTATCCACATCGTTTCCTATGCCATTTATGGGTCGATGATGATTTTGCTCTTCCTCTTTTCTACCTTATTTCACAGTTTGATTTTTACCAAAGCAAAAAAGGTCTTCCAAGTCTTTGATCATGCCTCCATTTTCTTGCTGATCGCCGGAAGCTATACACCTTTTTGCTTGCTTAGTATCCAAGGCTGGCTTGGCTGGTCACTCTTTGTCTTGATTTGGCTACTAGCAATTAGCGGCATCGTTTATAAGTCACTGACTCTTCATAAAAAAGAGACTGTCTCAAAAATCTCCACCCTGATCTACATCATCATGGGCTGGCTATGTGTCGTCGCCTTCAAACCTCTGATCGAACATTTAGGCTACTGGGGAACATTTTTACTAGCAAGCGGTGGTGTTTCTTATACTGTAGGTGCGCTATTCTATAGTTTAAAATCCGTTCGATTCATGCATGTGGTTTGGCACTTATTCGTTATGTTAGGTGCTGGACTGATGTACTTCTCCGTCTTGTTGTATACCTAAAAATGAAGCATTGCTTACAAACAAAGAACAGGAAACTTTCGCTGCAGAAAGCTTCCTGTTCTTTTATTTTCTATGATAAAATTCAAATTGATGGGGGTAACGGTTCTTTTCATCGACGATCCCATCGATCACATGATCAAGTTTCCATTGCGTCCAATCAATCTCTGGGAAATACACATCTCCGTTAAATTCCGCATCGATCACTGTACGGTACAATTGATCGCAATCGTCAATCATCGCTTCAAAAACACCCGCTCCACCAGTTAAAAAAACGGGATGCTCTTGTTGCTTCACATACGCTAAGATTTCCTCTCGGTCATGCATCACTAACGCGCCGTTGGCTTGATAGTGTGGATCACTTGTCAAAACGATCGTCGTACGCTGCGGCAGTAATCTTTTTCCCATTCCTTCAAAGGTTTTGCGCCCCATTATAATCGTATTATTGATGGTTTGCTCTTTAAAAAATTTCAAATCATTTGGCAAATGCCACGGCAACGTGCCATCTGCTCCGATCAAACCCTTTTGATCTTGTGCCCAAAGTGCGATCAACATAAAAATTACATCCCTTCTGTATAAAATGATTCCGAAATAGTAGCAGCAACCTGCAGCCGCTGCATCAGCTGAAAAGCTGATTCATGCTCAAATGGATCTTTGTTGCGCTCATCAAAGCGCAAGCCATCACAGGCTTGGTAAACAATTGTGCCGCCGCTTCTTTGGACATTTCTCGGCCATTCCCCATCGTTTAAACGCGCGTTGTTGTTTTTCAGTAAGGTCGGTATCAGGGAGATAGGAAAGAGAGCACTGCCAGCTGCGACATCAATTTCTTGTGTTTGAAAAAAGTCAGCAGCGATCTCGTTGATCAAGCACTCCGTTCTTTGCCACGTTTGCGGATGACTCGCAAACGCCCTTGCAGTTCGCCCTAGGATACAATACGTATTCTCTGGTAACGGCTGTTTGCTTATTGCCACAAGTTCTTCTGGATACGTCTCGATCCACGTCACTACGCGATCAAAATCACAAATATGCAATGAATCCAGCATTGGTAAAGTATGCTGTGCCGCAAAAATAAGCCTTCTGCGGGCATCCGCCGCCCCTTTTGCTGGTATAAAAATGGCAGTACACTGCTGATTTGAACGAATGGCTGCTTTTAGCTCCGGCACCGTTTCTTCGGATACGGATAGCCAAACTGCATCATAGTGCTGATCCAAGAAATCAATGACTTGCTCAATGAGCACTGGAGTAATTGATCCGGCATGTCTCTGATGGAAGGTCGCCGCAAAGCCTCGTTTGTGGGTATTTTCCATTACGCCTCATTCCTTTCTTTATGAAATGAAACCAAACAACCACTTAAACTGCGATCGGTGCTTTGATTGTTGGATGCGGATCATACCCTGCCAGGGTAATATCTTCCATTTCAAAATCAAAGATTGACTGTTTTTCAGGATTTAACTGTAAGCTTGGCGCCGGACGTACCGAACGAGTCAACTGTTCCTTCATCTGTTCTATATGATTACTGTACAGATGAGCATCACCTAATGTATGGACAAAATCTCCGACTTCTAGTCCAGTTTCATGAGCAATCAGGTGCGTTAATAGCGCATAACTAGCAATATTGAAGGGAATGCCTAAAAAGACATCGGCACTGCGTTGATATAACTGACAGCTTAAGCGACCATCATGAACATAAAATTGAAACATCGTGTGACAAGGGGGCAACGCCATCGTCGGTACATCTTCTGGATTCCAAGCAGAGACGATTAAGCGGCGAGAATCTGGCGTCGTCTTGATCATGTCGATCACTTCTTTGATTTGATCGATAAACCCGCCCGTACTTTTTTCCCAATGGCGCCATTGGTACCCATAAACGTGTCCCAAATCGCCGAAGGCTTCAGCAAAAGTATCATCAGATAAGATTTTTTCACAAAACTGTTTCAACTCGTGTTGGTACTGTTCATTGAAAGCTTCATCCACTAGGGAACGACGGCCAAAGTCCGTCATGTCAGGACCTGTGTAAGCATCACTTTTAATATAGCGCTCAAACGCCCATTCATCCCAAATGTGGTTATTATGTTCTAGGAGATAACGAATGTTGGTATCTCCTTTTAGAAACCACAATAATTCGCTTTTGATCAAGCCAAAAGGAACTCTCTTGGTTGTCAACAATGGAAAGCCTTGGGACAGATCAAAACGCATTTGGTGACCAAAGACACTGCGTGTTCCCGTTCCGGTACGATCACTTTTATCATTGCCTTCTGCTAATATTTTTCTTCCTAGATCTAAATATGCTTGTTCCATCGTTCTCTCCTTTACTCTACACAAATTCGCTCAAATATTCCCAACGATCCATTTTTTCTGCAAGTTGCGTTTCAACCTCGCTGATTTCTTGCTGTAATTTTTGGAGCTTGGTAAAGTCAGCTCCTTGATGATTCATCTCTTCAGTCAAAGCGGCTGCTTTTTCTTCTAAAGCCGCGATATCATCTTCAATTGTCGCCCACTCTTTTTGTTCCATATAACTCAGTTTCTTTTTGACAGGCGTTGCAGCAGACTCCTCACTATCAGCAGAAAGGGAATCGGTTTTTGATTCTTTTGGCTCTAGTACACATGAACTAGCTTTATTGGTATTGGCTGCTAGATACTCATTAATGGAACCAAAGTAGGACTTAATCCTGCCGTTTCCTTCAAAGATCAGCAATTTTTGGGCAACTTTATCTAAAAAGTAGCGGTCATGGGAAACAGTGATTACTGCACCTGGGAATGTTTCCAAATAATTTTCCAAAATCGTCAGGGTATCAATATCCAAATCGTTGGTCGGTTCATCTAACAAGAGAACATTTGGCTGCCCAATCAATAGCTTGAGCAAAAATAGGCGTCGTTTTTCCCCGCCAGACAGCTTGCCGATCTTAGTGCCGTGCATGGATCGCGGAAACAAAAACTGTTCCAGCATTTCTGCGACACTGACTTGTGAGCCATCCACTTTTTGCACTTCCTCGGCTGCTTCTTGCAAATAAGCAATCATTCGCTGATCAGGGTTCATCGCTTCAATCGTTTGCGTATAATAAGCCATTTTCACAGTCACGCCAATCGTCCGCTCCCCTTCTTCTAAAGGCAGGCGACCAGCTAAAATATTGAGCAACGTAGATTTGCCCGCACCGTTTTCTCCTGTGATCCCTAAGCGTTCTCTTGATTGAATCAACAAATCAAAGTGAGACAAAATCGTTTTGTTTTCAATTTGGAAACTCGCATCTTTTAGCTCTAAGACTTGTTTGCCTAAGCGTGTCGTAGCAACATCAATGGCCACTTCGCCGTTACGTTTTACTTGATGTAGGTTTTCTTTTAAATCATCGAAACGATCGATCCGTGCCTGTTGTTTCGTTGTACGGGCCTTTGCTCCGGTGCGAATCCAAGCCAACTCATGTTTGTATAACTGCTTGCGCTTGTCTTCTTGCGTCTCCTCCACTCGTTCTCGTTCTGCTCGAGCATGAAGATACGTCTCGTAATTGCCTTGATATTCATGCAGCTTGCCAAAGGACAATTCAAAGATCCGGTTAACGACTCGATCCAAAAAGTAGCGATCGTGGGTCACCATCAATAACGCACCCCGATAATTTTTTAGATAGCCTTCCAACCATTGGATCGCATCATAATCTAAGTGGTTAGTCGGTTCATCCAATAACAACAGGTCTGGTTCATCGATCAATACTTGAGCCATAGCCACTCGTTTCTTTTGACCTCCAGATAACTCACTGACCTTTTTCTTTAAATCACTGATCCCAAGTTTTTGGAGGATAATTTTGGCTGTTGTATCTGTGTTCCAAGCATCCGCTTTATTCATCGCTTCTTCTGCCAATTGATAATTGCGCTGCGTTTGTTGATCCATACCATTATTTTCTAAAGCAATCAGCGCTTTTTCATAGTCGCGAACAACGCGGATCAGCGGACTGGTCCCTTGAAAAACAGCATCTACAACGGATAATTCTTCTTGTAGCTGATTGTCTTGCGCTAAAAAGCCAATTCGATAATCTTGACTAGCAAAAACAGTTTGGCGATCACCATCTCCACGATCCAAACCTGCTAAGATTCGCAGCAAACTTGATTTCCCCGTGCCATTGACACCGATCAAACCGATCCGATCTTTTTCATGTATCAGAAAAGAAAGCTGATCAAACAGTGTTTTTTCACCGTAAGTTTTGGTTAATTCACTTACTTTTAATTCTTTCACAGAATCCCTCCTGAGTTTTTTCTTCGCTCATTGTACCACATTTCATCCGAGGAAACGATGAGAGAAAGGAGCAGTTTTTGCAATAAAAAAGAATGCCTTCGTCAGTTTATTCCCTCTGATCATCGATGTTGATCATCTTTTAGGAATAACCTGACGGAGACACTCCATAAAACGTGCATCAAGTTGCGCGCCTTTTGAGACATATTATCGGCGGAACATCCGCTGTTTCGGTTGTTCTTCCGCTCGAGACATCGCATACGATTCTAACAGATTGACATTGCGTCGGTACTCATTTGCAGAAATCGTTGAAATCTTCTCTGCCACTTCATATTCATCGATCGTCTTGCGCTCAAGATAATAGCCCCAAAGGACTTTCTTAACAAAAATCGGGTCTTGCTCAATCATGATCGTTTCAATGAAATTGCTATGTTCAAACCGTTTGATGCTCATTTCTCGTTGACGAATAAAGAAATTGATCAGCGAAGAATCATAAACATCTTCTAAATTGCTCAAACTGTGAAAAATGTATTCACTGTTTTTTAAGTAGATTTTTTGTACTTCAGAAATGTCTCGTTGTTTCAAGGCATCTTTCAGTTGCTGCTGCCGCTGTAAAAACAAACGTGGATGGATCAGTACACGAATAAAACGCTGAATAAAGAAGAGCCAAAAACTAAAGAATGAGAGAATTTGTTTTGCGAGGGAATGCTGCTGCTGAGAAATAAAGCGTGAATAAAAACGATAGCCATTTAGGCTGACTTTCCCATTTCGATAAGCTTCATCCAAGCCGTCTTGTTCGATCGATAAGATCAATCCTTGAATTTCTTGGATTTCTTGTTTTTCTGAATCAGTCAAACTATTGCGATACAATTCCCAACGACGATTTTCATAGGAATTGATGACAGCATCGATCGCTAAGCGACCTTTATCAGAAAGCTCTTGTTTTTCTTCTGCTTCCAATTGTTCGATGACGTCTTCTAAGATCAGCAAGTGATTGAAGTCGACACTTTCGGCAGCTTCACCATCTGCCAAATAAGGTAAGACCATCACGCTGATGATCAATGTCAGCAAAATTACACAGGCGGTCAAAAACAGGAGCAAGCTCCGTTCCTGAAACGGTGTCTCATGCACCATCACCGGTAAAATGAAGATGGCTGCCAAACTGACTGTTCCCTTGACGCCACCAAAGGTCAACAAGGCGACTTGATTCATGGATACTTGTTTTTTTGACTGTAAGAACCAATAATAAAATAGTAAAAAGATAAAACGTACGAGGAAAATCACCGCTGTGACGACTAAAATCGTGATGACTAGATGCCAGTTTGCATAGTTTTTGCTTTCCCAGATCGGTGAAAAGACTTGTGACAACTCGATCCCTAGAAAGAGAAACACTAATGCGTTCAATGTAAAGACAATGGTCGACCATGTGCTTTCAGAAATGTTCGCTAATTCTGCATCAAACAACGAGATCCGGCGTTTTCTTTGGGCTTGGGCTACACCTGCCACAACTGCTGCGATAATCCCTGAGACGCCAATCATTTCTGCCAGCAAATAGGCAGCAAATGGCAAGAGCAGTTCAATCAATAAGTATACTGTGACATCTTGTGCCGAGATTTTTTCAATAAAACGTAAAATCCGGCGTTTCAGCCATACGATCAAGTAACCGACAAGCCCGCCACCGATACTAGAGAAAAGAAGTTGGAAGCCTGCGTTGGCTGCTGAAAAACTCCCGGTAGTCAAAGCCACGATAGCAAACTGTAATGCGGTAACCCCCGAAGCATCGTTCAGTAAGCCCTCGCCTTCAAGAATATGCATAATGTTTTTGGAAATTTTCAAACGCTTTGCTAATGAGGAGACTGCCACCGCATCAGTTGGTCCTAACGCAGCCCCGAAAGCGAAGCAAGCAGCCAGAGGTATCGTCGGCATCAACCAATGGAGGGTTCCGCCGACCGCAAACAGCGTCATTAACACGCCACCAAAAGCCAAAAACAGCACGATCTTGCTGTTTTTTAGGATCTCAGGTACATCTGCTCGTTCCCCTTCTCGAAATAGCAATGGACCAATGATCATTACTAAAAACATTTCCGGTTCAAAGGCGATCTCTTGACCCATTTCTGTAAGACCTAATAAAATTCCTAAGATGATTTGAATAAAAAAGATCGGTACTGAGGGCAATATTTTGCTCGCCACATTTGATAATGTGACAAGAATTGCAATGATAATGACGAGTTCAATAAATTCCATCCATTACCCTCTTTTCTTTCGAATGG
Organism: Enterococcus sp. CR-Ec1; assembly: GCF_002850555.1. Taxonomy (NCBI): domain Bacteria; kingdom Bacillati; phylum Bacillota; class Bacilli; order Lactobacillales; family Enterococcaceae; genus Enterococcus; species Enterococcus sp. CR-Ec1. The sequence continues at coordinate 1,283,940 of NZ_CP025223.1, read as the reverse complement.
CTAATAACAGCTCAAGAAAATCTTCTTTTTTTAAAAGGATCTTGTCGTTTAGAAGACCTAACTCCTTTTCGTTATTTTCAATCTCGCATTGGACACGCCGTGATTCCAAGCGATATAAATCGTGTTTCATTCGTTCAAATTTTCGGAAAAGCAATGGATTTTTCCGTTGTAAATAATCCCGAATCTCCTTTTTTTCAGATGGTGTAAATTGTCCCAACTGCTTCATTAGTTCTTGCTTACTTAAACATTCCTTGTTCATAATTACGTTTTTTACCCCTTTTATCATCAGTTTATCTTTTTATTTAACGTGCAAATCAAAATTATCTCTTGACCGCTAGTATTCTAAGCCAATCATTCAAAAATAGCAAGTCTTTCTCACTAAATGTTGGTTTTCTATCAGTTTTCTTATAAAACAAAAAAACCGCAGTCTTCACTGCGATTTTTTATGCTTATTTCATATATAAGTCGTAGTAAGCATCCATGATCTCTTTGGCGATTTGAATATTTGGATGGGTATCTGTGTCGCCTTTTAATTGAGGCATTACGATCGCAATCGCAATATCCGCATCACTGCTTGGCCCGTAGGCAACGATGTTTAGGTTAACTAAGCTGATGGTATTGCCATTACTATCCACAATTGGTGTTTCGGCAGTACCTGTTTTGGCAGAGACCTCCATTTTCGCAGAAGCCAAGCCTTTGGCAGTTGCCCAAGCATCCGTTCCATGAACTGCATCATAAAATCCATTTTGAACAATTTGCATTTGAGCATCTGTTAAACCAACTTCATTCAATACCGTTGGTTCGATCTCTTCGATCAGTGAGCCAAGACCGCCAGTTTCATCATTGCCGTAAATACCGTCGACGATATGAGGCTGCAATCTTTTGCCACCATTAGCAACGGTTGCTGCATATTGTGCCAGCTGCAACGTGGTATAGGTATCAAACTGACCAAAAGCCAAGTCAAGGATCTTCCCACCATCACTGACCGGGTCCATGTTATCGATCGATGTGCTGATACCAGTCGCTTCTCCCGGTAAATCGATCCCAGTTTCAGTTCCCATACCAAAAGAGGCAAAAGACGAACGTAGTTTTTCATAGACATCCCCTTGACGATCCACTGTTGGAATCGAGATACCTGACTGATAATTGATGCCCATCAAACGTAAAGCGACTTGCATCATATAGGAGTTAGAAGAAACTTCCAACGCCTGCTCCGCAGAAAGGTTACGATTATTTGCCCCAGTTGGGTTGAAAATTGAGGCTTTTACATCGGAGCCAATTCTGATTGGTTGATCCAATAACACTTCATTGCCGTTTAAGACCCCATTTTCCCAGCCAGCAGCCAAAGTCCCTGCTTTGACAACGGACCCTGGTACAAAGGAATTAATGAAGGTACCAATGGCATTTTCCTGCAATTCATTTGAACCTGTATCATGATGATAGCCGGACATTGACAAAACGCCGCCGGTTTTTGGATTTAACGCCACTGCGTAAACCCCTGGAGAATATTCTGCTGCCCCAGAATCAATCAGTTTTTGGAAATTGTCTTGCAAGATTTTATCAACTCTCGCTTGAAACTCAGCATCTAATGTTAATACAAGGTTATCCCCTTTTGCCCCAGCAAAGGTTTCTTTTTGACTTTCAATATTATTATTGTTATCAAGGGAAATCTCGGAAATGGATTTTGTGCCTTGTAAGACTTCTTCATACTGCTGCTCTAAATAACTACGTCCAACTCGATCATTACGAGCATAGCCTTTTTCTAAAAATTCATCCAAAACTTCTTCCGGAATCCCTTGTTCTTCACTAGTCACCGTTCCGATCAAACTAGCCAGAGAACTTCCTTCAACGATGTTTCTCGTCCAATCAGTCCCCGTGGAGATTCCCGGTAAATCAACCATATTTTCAGCGACAACAGCTAATTCACGGTCAGACACATCCGACGTCTTAATAAAGACCGTACTCAAAGATTGGGCGCTATTCATCCGCTTAAAAATCGTGGCTGCTTCTAATTCTGCATCAGAGAAATTGATTTCATCTTCTGTCACTTTATCAACGGTTGCCGCATATTGTTCAGAAGTACCTAAAGAACGCTCTTCATCACTCAATCGGTCAGTTGCTGCTTCAAGATTTTCTTCATCGGCCAGCCAAAAGTCCTTAAGATCACGATCAGACAAGTTTTTGTCCACAGGTACTTCGATCAACTCGCTCAATTTTTTGGCCGTTTCTAATAAATCTTGAGCGGTCATTTTGTTTCCGCGGGTAAATGTGATTGCTGCATTGGCTTGATTTTCCACCAGCGCTTTTCCAGAAGCGTCATAGATCATTCCCCGAGGGGCGCTTCCTTTGACTTCCACTACAGATGAAGCTTTCAACTGCTGCTCAATATTGTCGCCATTGACGATCTGTAGATAGCCTAATTGAACGATCAAGGACACAAACAAAGCAAAAATAATAAAAAACAAAAAGTTCAATCGAAATGGAACATGAGATTTGCGATACGATTTAGCCTTTGGTTCTTCTGGCCCCTTGCGTATCCCTTGGACAACTTTATCTTTCAAATTCTTCATCTCATCTATCCTTCCAATCTATAATGACTACTGTCCTATTTTACCAAAAAATTCGATTCGAAACAGAAAAAACAAAAAATATCCATTAATCCTTAGAAAAAACTATAAAAATTAGCGTGAATCCGAGTAAATGTTTCACAGTTTGATTGTTTCATTTTCATTCTTTCATGAAAAAATTGTTTTTTTAAGCTTTCTTATGTTTTTTCATTTGATGGTTTCGTGAAACAAGATTTCCGTTGGTGCTTTTGTGGAAAACTAAAAAGCAGGAGGACTTTCGGTCATCCTGCTTTTTAGGCTTCTAAAGAAACTAGCTACTCTCCAGTTGTTGAGTTTTCTTCTGAAAAGGTCAGACTGTCGTCGTATAACTGATAATTAGGCGATCCGTTAGTAAATTCGTCGCCTTGGGTCAAACCCTCGTTCGTCGGAAGTTGCAACTGCTCCTTTAATAAATTTTGCGTATGTAACAACTGATTCGTCCCCAATAACTGATAATACACTCCACCAATCAGTTGCCCTTCTCCTTGGAGTTGCTCTTGTTTGATGGTCGTAAAAGCAGGGATATAATTGGTAGCGATGTCCATCATATCATCCCACGTAAGATCCGTCTTCGAATTCTTTTCAACCGCCTTAAGAATCTTTTGGTAATTACTGATACCATCCAGACTCATAACTTTTTGAAGAATTTTCGTAACCACTTCTCTTTGCCGTCTTTGGCGACCGATATCCCCTTCCGGATCTTGTTTTCGCATTCTTGCATAAGCCAGACCTGTCTTACCATCTAAAGTAATTCGCCCTTCAGGGACATGAACACCTTCTAAAGTAAAATCGATAGCATTTGTCACCTCGATGCCCCCAACTGCATCGATCAGATCCCGCATACCCTGCATATTGATCGTCACATAGTGATCGATAGGAATGTCCAAGAGATTTTCAACAGAGTCCATGGCCATGGCCTCCCCACCAAAAGCATAAGCATGATTCAGCTTATCGATCGTATTGTACCCAACGATTTGTGTATAAATATCACGGTCAAGGCTAATGATCGTTGACTGTTTTTTTTCTGGATTTACCGTCACCACCATCATACTATCCGAACGACCTTGTTCGGTTCGCCCTAAAGCCCCAGTGTCGATTCCCATTAGCAAAATGGAAAACGGATCTCGATCTTCAATGCTGATCGCTTCCTCTCGTTTGTCTGTTTTCCGATCAACAGCGTGAGAGATTTGATTAAAAGTGGCATTCGTCTCTTGATAAACCTGCATCCCGTAGATCGTTACTCCAATGATTCCAACCACTAACACGACTAAAATACCTAAAATTACCTTTTGATATCTCCGCATCTTACACCTCGCCAATAAAAATTCACTCATCAAATAAATTTTCCCACAAAACGCATCTTTCAGCAATCGCTATCATGCATCAACTTCATATTTAATCCTTCCGTAACTTCTTTGAAATAAACAAAAATAAAACAAAAATAAAGTGCACCCTCTAAGTTAGAGAGTGCACCGCAAATAGTCACTTTTTTAAATATAATCCACAAAACGAGCACGAAACTTCATATGCAGATGGCTTCCTAAAATAAGAAGCATCAAAGTTAAACACCAGAATATAAGTGTGTAAGTCGTTTTTTCCCAAACCCATGCACGGGAAAGGAAAGCATCACGAAATCCTTCGATTAAATAGTAAAATGGATTCAAGCGAAGAATCTTGATTAACCAAACAGGCATATTTCGGTTATTAATATCCCAAATCGGACCAGAAACATAAAATAATAATCTCAAAACAGACTGTAGAAAAATATGATAGTCACGTATCAGTACTGTTATGGTCGCATTCAATAGACCAAAAGCAAATAGGAATATGACCATCGCAAGAAAGTAATAAATAAATTGTAACCAATAGATGCTTGGTGTCACACCTGCTATGAATAACGAACCTACGACGATTGCCACCATAGGAATGTAGGATGACAAATTACTTATAATATTGATCGATGGTAAAATGCTTACTGGGAACTTCATTTTTGCTACCATTCCAACTTGTCGGTGAATACTATTAGAAGCGCCTAGTACAGATGCATTAATATAAAACCAAGCAGTGATCCCAATCAGCATCCAGATAATAAAAGGAACGCCATCAATTTTTCTATTCCCGTTCACTCCTAACCCGAAAACCAAATAATAAATACCGATTTGAATCGCAGGATTTAATATTTGCCAAGCTAATCCCAAATAATGGCTCTGATAAGTAGCCTTATCCTCATATCGAGACATCCGGAATATAATTCCCGCATGCTTAAATTGTTCTTTTATAACTGCAGCAATCTCTTTCACAAACTTCTTCCTTTTCTATATGAACTAAACAAAGAAACATCTTCTTTATTTGAAAACTTGACTGATCGTTTCAACGGGATTCTTAATTGCGTAAGTAATCGAACGCCCACTAAAAGAAACCAGCGAACAAAATATCGTTGCGGCTACTACCAAACCTAGGATTCCTTTGGTTGGCCAGCTCATTTTTTCCCCTAAAGGTGTACGTTTCAAGTTTTTTTGGATCATTTGGTCCGAAAGATTTTGTTGTTGCAAGAAGTGATCTTCACGGCTTTTTTCTGCTAATTTCTCCAAATTAAAGGCTTTCTGGTCTTCTTTATAATTGTCTTGATACGCTTTTTGCTCTTTCTTTGGCTGCTTTTTGAACCAATCAATGAATTTGCGATATTCAGCCATTACTTCTTCAGTAGGACCAAACATCCGTAAATCACCATAGTGCATCCAAATCGTTCGGTCGCAAAGTTTTTCTACCTGTCCTAAAGCATGACTGACAAAAAAGATGGTTTTTCCGGCTGCTTTAAATTCCATGATTTTATCCACACATTTTTGATAAAAAGTTTCATCACCGACAGACAAAGCTTCATCAATAACTAAAATATCTGGATCATTATGAACAGCAATAGCAAAGCCTAACCGTGATTTCATCCCACTGGAATAGCTTTTAACCGGTTGATTGATAAAGTCACCCAAATCAGCAAAGGCCACGATCTCAGGCATTTTTTCATCAATTTCTTTATTAGTCATTCCAGACATCAATGCTTTGAGCCGAATATTTTCTAACCCAGTCAGCTGATATTTTAACCCCGCACCGATTGCGATAATCGAGGTGTCACCATTTACTTCCATCGTACCAGATGTCGGTGGGATAATCCCACTGATCACGTTGGATAAAGTTGATTTCCCAGAACCATTGATTCCAATGATCCCTACTGATTCGCCGGCTTTCACATCGAAGCTGATCCCTTTTAAGGCCCAAAATCGAGGAACATTGCGATGATAGAACTTGAATAGCGCTTTTACTTTATCCGCTTTCTTTTTATATAAGTCGTATTCTTTCGTCACTAAAGTTGCACGGACTTTGATTTCTTTTTCCACTTTCTTCATCCATTCTCATAGAATTTCTAATTGATCGAGTCAACTCACAAAACATCATACCATATTTTGTGTTCTGAACAAATAATCAATGAAAAACTAGTAATAAAATCTTAATTTCTTGAAGTTGGGCTCAATAAAAAAAACATCTGTAAAAGATGCTTTTTTATAATAGTCCTTTTAATTGTTAAGTTTCAAATCTTTTTTGATTTGAGTAGTTGATATTTCCGGGGTCCGTGCTAGATAGATCACTTCAGCATCTGTTTCTTCTTGAATAAAATCAAATTTGCCAGCCCAATCGTCTCCCATAACAAAGGTATCCACATGATATTCTTTGACATCGGAAACTTTTTGTGCCCACCCTTCTTCAGGAATCACTAGATCCACATACCGAATCGCTTCTAATAATTGCTTTCTTTTCTCATAAGAAAAGTAGCATTTTTTTTGTTTTTCGTTCCAATTAAATTCATCCGTTGATAGTGCCACGATCAAATAATCGCCTTGCTCTTTTGCACGACGCAAAAGATTGATATGTCCATAATGCAATAAATCAAATGTTCCGTAAGTAATTACTCGTTTCATGCTTATCCCTCTTCGCTTCCTAGTCTTACTAATGTATTGAAGATACCAAATATGGCGAGAAATAGCAAATTAAAAAAGCTGAGGGCTTACTCAGCTTTTCCGTTCTGATTTAGACTTTGGTCACTTCTGCTGCTTGAGGTCCGCGGGCACCTTCAACGATCGTAAATTCAACTTCTTGACCTTCTTCAAGTGACTTAAAACCGTCTCCTTGAATGGCAGAAAAGTGAACAAATACATCATCGCCACCGTCAACTGTGATAAAACCAAACCCTTTTTCGTTGTTGAACCATTTTACTTTCCCATGTTCCATAGTGTGTAAAGCCTCCAATAATTATAATCCGACGATTCCGTCGCCTTTATTATAGCGGATTATGTAAGCGTTAGCAATATCAAAACTATTCTTTCTATCCACAAAAAAAGAAGCCTTTTAGCAGGCTTCTTTCTAGTAAATTGTTTAAGCTTTTGCGAAATATTCGTTTACTTTGTCCCAGTTAACAACACTCCAGAAAGCATTGATGTAATCTGGACGAACATTTTTGTATTTCAAGTAATACGCATGTTCCCAAACATCTAAACCTAAGACAGGTGTTTGGCCATCCATCAATGGTGAATCTTGATTCGCTGTTGAGGTGATTGCTAATTTGCCATCTTTAACGACTAACCATGCCCAACCTGAACCAAAACGTCCGGTTGCAGCCGTTTTGAATTCTTCTTTGAAGTCTTCAAAGCTGCCGAAAGCTTCGTCAATTGCCTCTTTGATAGCTCCAGTAGGTTCACCGCCAGCATTTGGGCCTAAGATTTCCCAGAAGAACGTGTGGTTAGCATGGCCGCCGCCATTGTTACGAACCGCTGTTTGAATATCTTCTGGCACAGAAGAAAAGTCAGCTAATAATTCTTCAACTGTTTTTTCACCTAATTCAGGGTGTTTTTCAATCGCTGCGTTTAAGTTTGTTACATAAGTGTTATGGTGTTTATCATGATGCAAATGCATCGTTTCTTCATCAATGTATGGTTCTAATGCATCGTATGCGTAAGGTAAATCTGGTAATGTGTAAGTCATAAAAAAATTCCTCCTCAATGATAATGTTTACATAAGTAACATTATCAGACTATCAGACTTTGTTCAAAAAATATGCTTACTTTTTCTCACTTTTTTTCGTATTGAAAATCAAAAATTTACTAAACACATAGTTTGCCAAAACAACAACAACTTGGGTGACCAGCTTGGCAACTAGATCGCCGGTTGCCAAAATTGAAATAAATAGATACATACAAAGCATATCTAAGCCTAATGATAAGACACGAAAGAAAATGAACTTCCCAAATGCCGCCCATGACTCTTGCTTTGTCTCGGTTTTTGCTTCAAAAACCCATAACTTATTTGTAAAGTAGGCGAACAAAACAGAAGCAATCCATGAAATCACATTCGCTGTCTGGTAATAAAGACCAAATCCTTCACGAAAAATGAGATAGACGACAATGTTGACTACAGTCGTTAATCCACCAAAAAATAAATACGTAATCGGCTCCCACAACTTTTTTTGCTGCAAGAACTGCTTGTATTCGTTGTACTTTTGCATTCTTTTGCCTACTTTCATTTCTTTATTTATTCATTCATTCGATTATTGGTTCTTTTTTTGTGAATTCCTTGTAATTCAAAGAACCCTTCGTTACAATTACTCTAGTTATACCACAAAGGAGTTCATCAGCAAATGACTATCGTCCAACTATTTAAAATTGCTTTTTTCCGAATACCTGATTTAAAATTTGTCAAAAAAGCAGAATTTTCCAAAGTAATCGTTTTTCTATTAAGCGCCTCCGTGCTTATCGCGGTACCGATGACCATCAATGTATTAGGTGTCTTTCGCGATGTGCAAGCAGACGGACAAAAAATTGGAGAATCGATTCCAGATTTTACGATCGAAAATGGGCAGCTTGCTACAGCGCCGGATACGCAAGGTTTCATTTATCAAACCGATTCGATCATCTTTACTTTCGATCCAGATGGCAACCGTACGCCAGCAGATATTGCATCTGATGTTACTGGCTCTGTCATCGCTGTTGGCTTGTTAAAAGATCAGCTGGTCATCCGTATCCCCTCTTCTGGCTTATCGACGTCAATGTTAGATTCTAATCAATTAGAATTTGATTACAGTGAGCCTGCGCTGCGCAATCTTAACGGTCAGGCGATTCGAGAAGCGCTATCAAACCAAGCAATTCCATGGCTAATCAAACTCATTGTCTTTTTTGTTGCATTGTATCCATCATTTGTCAGCTTGCTGATCACCTTAGTGATGGGGACCTTTATTGCAACAATCTATACAAGATTAAAACGATTCTCCTATACTTTCTTTGAAAATTTAAAGATTCTGATCGTAAGTGCTGCATTGCCTACGCTTATTAGTGTAATCGTACAACTACTATTGCCTTCCTTCGATGCAACCACCTTTATTTTGTTTGGTTCTTTATTCTTATTCACACAAGGGGTCAAACATTCTCCAAAAATTCAGTTTAAAACCTAATCTAGGCCATGTTCAATTCCTTGAACATGGTTTTTTTCTCATTCTTTGCTACACTTAAGTTAAAAGGAGGCTTGGCAATGAAAAAAATAATCTTAGCCACTCGAGAGTTTCGCGACACATATGTGAAACAAATCGAAAAAGACTATCAATTTCTTGTGTACACAAAGGACCAAGCAATTGATTGGTCACAAGTAGAAATCACCATTGGTTGGAAGTCGGAATGGAAGGACTACCTGCTAACGGAGAAAACAAATTTGAAATGGGTCCAAGCGATTTCAGCTGGCGTAGACACCTTACCATTAAAAGAGTTTGCGAAATACAATATTCGCTTATCTAACGGCAGCGGCATCCATGCCGAATCGATCACAGACCATTTGTTGGCTCTACTATTTATGGAAAACCGCGGGATTTTCCAAGCAATTCAGCAACAGAGAAAACAGCAATGGTCACCGAATACAATTCACTATACAAAATTGTCGGACCAAGAGATTTTGATCGTTGGTACAGGACAAATTGGCCAAAAGTTAGCTCAAGCATTGACCTTTTTTGGTGTAAGTCCCATTGGTATCAATACTAGCGGGCATGACGTGACAGGTTTTGAAAAAACGTTTGCGTTATCTGACTTACACGCTTGCGCAAAAACCGCCGATTGCGTCATCAACATCCTTCCTCTGACGGAAGAAACCAATCACTTGTATGATGCAGCTTTTTTTGCCCAAATGAAACCTAGTGCTTCCTTTTATAATGTCGGCCGCGGGCCAAGTGTGGATACCACTGCATTAGCAAAAGCCCTAGAAAAAAAGCAGATAGCATTTGCCGCACTGGATGTTTTTGAAGAAGAGCCCTTGCCCGAGAATGATCCGTTATGGCTCATCGAGAACCTTTTGATAACACCCCATATCTCAGGGCATACGCCCCATTTTCAAAAGGCATTTATGGCCATTTTCTTAGCGAATCTCCAACAATTTTTGGCGAAACAAGAACTTGAAAAAAATGAGATAAACTTGGATAAAGGCTACTAACAAATTCTTTCCGCAAAAAAAGTGTACAGTTGGAGGCGAAACCTTCAGATTGTACACTTTTAATTTATCGTTGTTTTTCTTGGTCTTTTTCAGTTTCTTTCAAGAAATATAAGGGTCTATTTTTGGTTTCTAAGAAAATTTTCCCAATATATTTCCCGATGATTCCCAAACAAAGCAATTGCAAGCCGCCCACAAATAAGAAAATGCTAACCATCGATGGCCAACCAGTTGTTGGATCACCAAAGATAAAGGTTCTGATCACAATAAAGATCAATGCGATCAGAGAGCCAAAACAGGAAAGCGCACCAATAAAAGAAGCAATGTTCAGAGGGGTATCCGAAAAGTTGACGATACCGTCGATCGAATATTGAAATAGTTTCCAAAATGACCACGATGTCTCACCAGCGACTCGTTCCCGGTTCTCATAGGCGATGTATTCTGTATCAAAGCCGACCCAACTGAAGATCCCTTTGGAAAAGCGATTGTATTCAGACAGTTGTAAAACGGCATCTACCATATTACGGCGCATCAAGCGAAAATCTCGAGCACCATTTACCATTTCGGTATCGGCAATCTTGTTGATAATATTATAAAAAGCATCTGAGAAAAAACTACGGATCTTCGGTTCTCCTTTGCGATCCGCCCGTCTAGTCCCCACACAATCAAGCTCTGGTTTTGCTTCCAGCATCGCAAACATTTCTGGCAGTAATGTCGGCGGGTCTTGTAGATCTGCGTCCATCACAGTGACAAAATCGCCTTTCGCCGCTTGTAAGCCTGCATAAAGTGCCGCTTCTTTGCCAAAGTTTCTCGAAAAAGATAAATAGCGAACACTGTCGGGGCGGGCACGATATAACTCTCTTAAAACAGGTAGTGTTTGATCTGAAGAGCCATCATTGACAAAAATATATTCAAAGGGCATATTTAATTGTCTCTTCACTTTTTCTGTTTCCTCAAAGAATATCGGCAAGCTCGCCTCTTCATTAAAACAAGGTACAACAATTGATAACATCGGTTTCATCTCCTAGAGCCAATCGTGGGAAGCCGGTCAGCTATGACCGAATCCACATTATTTTTTATCTTCACTAAAATCGTACTTCGGTTCATCCAACGTTTGATCATAATCAACTGTCAGATTATAGCCTTTGAAAAACCACTCATCCGCTTCATCAATAAAAAAAAGCAAGCCGTCAATGGTTTGTTCAACGATCGGACGTTCTGGTTTGTCCACTGACATCCCCACGGAAAATCCGTCATGCACTTGTGTCTTTCCATAAATTTTTCCAAAAAAACGAATCCCGCTTCCTTGGTCTACCTCCAACTCTTTTTTGAACCATTGCATTGCTTCAGGACTTATTGTTAAGTTCATTTTCTTCACTCCTAATCATTCATATGTTCATCGAGTATATCTACATCATCTGTATTGCCGATCACGAGTAAATTGTCATTTTCACGCACGATTGCCTCTGCATCAGGCGAAACGATCACTTGTCCTGGTCCACGACGAATCGCAACGACTGTCAGACCATACTTTTGTCGAAAATTCAGCTCAATCAGGGATTTATTGAAAAAGCGTGGATTGGACACGCGAATCTCTGCTAGAGAAAATTCGTCAGATAGTTCAATATAATCTAAGATATTTTTGGAAACTAGATTATGGGCGATGCGAATCCCCATATCACGTTCAGGATGGACGACACGGTCTGCGCCGAGTTTTTCCAGTACACGGGCATGGTATTCGTTTTGGGCTTTGGCTAAGATATTAGGAACACCCATTTCTTTAACCATCAGTGTGACCAATATACTGGCTTGAATATCTTCACCTATCGCAACAATGACATGGTCAAAGTTACGGATACCCAATGAACGCAACGTCATCTCATCTTGTGCGTTGCCGACCACCGCATGGGTGGCGATATTCATATATTCATTGACACGATCTTCGTTGCTATCGATTGCCAACACTTCTTGACCTGATTCAATCAACGTACGACAAATACTTCCACCGAAACGACCTAATCCAATAATTGCATAATTTTGCTTCACCACAAACGCTCCTTTGTTTGCCAGATCATTATTTAGTATAACAAAAACCTCCCCTGCTTGCCATGAGGAGGTATGATTATTAAGATTTTATTTTATCAAGCCATGTTTAAAAGCATATATCGTAGCTTGCGTACGATCTTCTACTTCTAATTTTGATAAGATATTTGACACATGTGTCTTCACTGTTTTCAGCGTAATGAAGAGTGAATCCGCAATCTCTTGGTTGCTCTTTCCTTCAGCGATCAACAGTAACACTTCTTGTTCCCGATTGGTCAAATCTTCATGTAGGATTGGTGTCCGATTCGTCAAACGATCCATCATTTTCGTGGTGACTTCGGGTTCTAAGACCCTCTCTCCTCGCTGGGTTGCACGAATGGCTTCCGCAATCTCATGAGCAGTAGACGTCTTTAACAGGTAACCGGCCGCACCCGCTTCAATTGCAGGATAGACTTTCTCGTCATCAATAAAACTAGTGACGATGATGATTTTTGCTTCTGGCCAATCATTTAAAATCAATTTCGTAGATTCGATCCCATCCATTTCATCCATCACCAAATCCATCAAAATCACATCTGGACGTAATTCCAATGCCTTTTCATACCCGACTCGACCATTTTCCGCTTCCCCAATTACTTCTATATCGTCTTGAATTGATAGATAAGAAGAGACCCCCAGACGAACCATTTCATGGTCATCAACTAACAACACTTTAATCATACGTTATGCCTCCTTCAACAGTGGAACTTTGATTTCAATACTGGTTCCTTGATTTTTAAAACTAATAATTTTCAACGTTCCGCCAACAGCACTTACCCGTTCTCGGATATTCATCAAGCCATAGCTGCCGGCCTTTTGATCTTGGGGATCAAAGCCAACTCCGTCATCGATCACCCGCAATAACACGTTATTATCGATGCGATGCAAGTATACTTCTAACTCATCAGCTTTCGCGTGACGCAGGGTATTAGACAAGAGTTCTTGGATCACACGAAAGAGTTGATCTTCAATCGAACTAGGCATCGTAAAGTCTTCAATATCCCAAGTCAATAGAATTTTGATTTTGGTCTCTAATTCCTTTAACAATTGCTCGATTCCTTGCTTTAGACTCTTCCCTTCCAAAGTTACAGGTCGTAGATGAAGCAAGAGCGCCCGCATTTCAGATTGCGAAGCATTGATAATGTCTGTGACCATAGCTAACTGTTTCTTTTGGCTTTCTGGAGCATCTGTTCGAATCGCTTGCTCATTCAGTGCAGACATCATCATCATGGCGGCAAACAGCTGTTGAGAAACAGAGTCGTGCAGTTCACGAGCCAGACGCTGCCTTTCTGCTTCTAAAATCTCTTCTTTCGTCTGACCATCAACAAACTGCGGTTTCGCATTCAATTGCTGTAATTCCATCGACATCTGTTTCATCTTCGATTGGATACTGGCAATATCACGATCCACATTCGCAATCAAATGGTTTTCAGACGCATGTGGGATCTTTGTTTCCAATAAAGGGCTATCGATATAGCCGCTGGCTAACAGTCTTAGCTTTTCTTCCACCGGACCGTATTGACGGTTGCGAAAAAAAGAAATCAGTAAAAAGACAGCTAAAGCAATCAATGCAGATATTACAAGTAAGTGAAAGACGATTGGGATAAAAAAGAGTTTGATTTGAAAGACTTCTATCAGCCAATTATTTTTCCCACTGGCATACAAATAGGAAAACAGCATCAATATCATGGTGAAAAAACTTGCTAATCCTGCGTAAAAAGCGATCATGCCTCTTGAAAATTTCCCAATCATACCCGAATCACCTCAACATCACCAACAAGGGTATTCGTTAAGATTTTCAAACGCCGACTATTTTCGCCATAATCCGGGCTGTAAATCGTCACTTTTTCATTTTTCAAGCTCGTTTCTTCGCCTTCAAAGATAACGGAGCCAATAAAAGTACTGTGCTCTAATTTGATCGCTATGCCAGCAGGCACTAAAATACGAGTTCTACCAAAGCCTTTTCGTACGATCACGACGTTTTCTTTCTTAGGCAATAAAGTGTTGCCTAGATCGATGAAAGTGTCTCCCGTCAAGATATCTAAATTGATATCGTCCCATTCATAGACTTGACTGCCGATCCGTTCATTGCCTAACCATTGCTGCTTTTGTTTCAGCGGATGATCCACTTTGGGTTCTTCAGTTTCAACGATAATCATTTGTTTTTTGCGCCAGAATGAATTTTTAGTTAAGTCGATTCCGGTAATCTCGACTCCTTTTAAACCAATAAATAAAATCGCAAAAATCAGCATCAGCCACAGTGCTGGACTATTTAACAAACTGATCAAAATAGCAATGGAACTTGAGACCATCAAGAAATTTTTAAAATTGCTCTTGCGCTCACTTCGGTTCACAAGGACCAAGCACGTCACACCAAGTATTAATAAAAATAATAATGGCGGATTAGATAAAATTTGCCATACCGCAAAAAGCAGTAAGAGCGCTTCAACAATAAAGAAAAAACGCCAAGGACTTTTCATTCAAGCTCCTCCTCCTAATAATTCTACTTTATCATACCTGAAAAAAATGGTTTGTCCATCCGTCGCTGGTCCGAAAAAAGACCCTGTTTGATCAATTTCCCTAAAGGAGAATGAACAACAGGGTCACCTAAATCTACCTAGTGATCAAGCGACTAGCTTTTCTTTACTTCTGTGATTCTTACTTGCATATCTCCGCCTGGCGTTGAGATCGTCACTTCATCATTGACTTTTTTCCCAATCAAAGCACGAGCGATTGGTGAATCATTGGAAATTTTACCAGAAAACGGATCTGCTTCAGCACTACCAACGATCATGTACTCTTCTTCGTCACCATCAGGCAACTCAACAAAAATCACAGTTTTTCCGATGGAAACTTCATCAGAGTCTACACCCTCATTATCAATGATCTCTGCAAAACGAATCATATTTTCTAAAGTAGTGATTCGGCCTTCGACAAACGCTTGTTCATCTTTAGCAGACTCATACTCGGAGTTTTCGGATAAATCGCCAAAACTGCGGGCTACCTTGATACGTTCAATGATCTCGCCGCGTTTTACCGTTTTCAATTCTTCTAATTCTTGTTCTAGCTTTTCTTTTCCTTCAAGTGTCATTGGGTAAACTTTTTCTACCATAGTTCTTTTCTCCTTTTAGTAACTTCTAATAAATCGCAAAAGGTAATCTTTTGCGATGAGTCCACAAAAGATTACCATGCTTTTTTTTAAATGTAAACTATAAACCTATGAAAATTTAATTTGAGGTATTGTTTACATATTGTTCCACTAATTGCATATGCTGTTCATAGGTTTCCGCAAAGTAAACTTCTTGGGTTTGAATGTCAGCAACGAAATAATAGTAGTTGTTCGGTGTTGGATCTAAGACAGCTTGGATCGCTGCTTCGCTTGGATTGTTGAATGGTCCAGGTCCGTAGCCAGTATGCACATAGAGATTATAAGGAGAGTCAACTTGAGTGTCCTCATAAGTGACTAGCTCTTTGTGCTCACCTAACGCGTATAGAATCGAAATATCCGATTGCAGCGGCATATCAATCGCTAAACGATTGAAGAATACCTGTGCGATATTTTTACGATCTTCTAGCTTACTACCCTCTTTTTCAACAAGTGAAGCCAATGTAAGGACTTCTTGGACCGTCATTTCTTTTTGAGCAATTTGATCGAAATATTTGGACAAGACTGAATTTGATTTATCCACCATTTGGGTAACGACTTCTTCTAGGGTATTCCCTGTATAGTAGTCATACGTCGCTGGGAACAAGTATCCTTCTAGTCGGTAACGCACGCCTTGCGCATCGCCGGCACTTGCTAAAAGCTCAGGATAGGTTTCTTTCATTTTTTCAAAGAACTCATCGCTTTCCATCAAAGCTAAGAAATCGTCTTTCGAGATATTTGTTGCTTCCGCTAGAGCATCACCGATTTGATCCACATCAAACCCTTCTGGAATCGTCACTTTTGCATCAGAGGTGACCGAACCTTCGCCATTTTGCAGCATCTTTGAGATTTGATCCAAAGTCATACTAGGAGAAAAATGATAATTTCCTGCTTGAAATCCAGTTAAATTATTGAATTTCGTATAATAGTTAAAGATCATACCACTTTTAATGATATTGTCTTCTTCCAATATTTCTCCAATTGCTTTGTTGGACGATCCACTAGGAATCTCAACTGCCACCGTTTCTGTATCTTCTGGATTCAACGGCTGCAATCCTGATGTTACATAACGATACATTGAAAATCCTAAAACACCACCGATGACGAGCAGAGCAAGGACTACGATCAAAACGATCCGATTGACAATCCGATCTTCTTTTTTGCGTTGCTGCTTGCGCAATTGCGTTTCCCCACCTTCAGCTATGGGCACTTCTTCCGCTGCTGCCCTACGACTTGTAGCAGCTTGCTTTGCTTGTTTATTTTTGGTCTTTCCACTTGCAGTTCGCGAACCCACCTCTTCTTGAGGTTGTTGAATAGGACGCTCGTTCAAACCATCGCTTTCCTGGGTTTGATCTGATTGAGGTTGCTTTAAAGCTCCTAATACTTCGTCTTTAAAGGATCTATCCTCTGGATGTTGTTTACTCAAAACAACTCCTCCTAACTTTCGTAATACTGGCTTGTACCATTATACACGAAAGTTAGGAGGAGTGGAATAGAATTAGTTTCAAATTCGTTTCATTCCAAAGTTAAAAAGATTATATAACAAAATATTTTTATATATTTTTTTAACTTGATTAATAATAGTGTAGCTTAAACAAATAATGAAAGTAATTCCTGAAATAAAAATAGAAATTTTAATAGTCAAAGGAATCGGATACGAAATTCTTATTGCACTTACTTCATTTGCATTTAACTGGATTGTTCCAATATCGGTTGTGCGTACACTAATGGTTTTTCCTGAAGAAAGGTCTTTAATTACAGTATCCTCGTATTTAAATATAGGTACATTAATCATTTCCTCATCACCTGATTCCCAAGAAACGATGATATCTCCGTCTGATACTTTTTTCTCAAAATTTGGATTTGGATTAATTACATATTCCCAGTATTTGGAATACGGATCAAAAAGTTCAAAATCTTGGTTACTCAACGGTTCTTTTAATGGTAAGTAGTCAGAAGTCCCTTTTCTTACAACATCCAATATTTTCCCAAGATCACTACTCCTAATGATATTTCTTAATTCTTTGGCTGATATGTTTGACGGTTTCTTATTTGGTGAGGCTAACACATTTTCAGAGTTCCATTCTGTCATTCGAGACATCACTCTATCTTGAGCCATGGAAATTGAAAAAAAGGTTGCTGTGCCTAACACTACTAATACCATTTCTTTCTTTAAATATTTGCAGGTATATTCAAAAGTAACTAACAATAAAATTGTCGGCACGATAATAAGCCTTGATGGAAACTGTAAGAATGATTCCAACGCTGGGAATAATTTTGAGAAGATACTCCATGGAAAAAAACGACTTGATACTAGTAAGAATATACTTCCAGTAGTCATTAAAATTTTTATTGTATTGTTTATATTTTTCCAATTTATAATTAAATTAATTACTTGGAAAAAGAACAAAGAACTAAGTACAATTCCAATATTCGCTTGTCCATTTCCCTTTTCAGGCAAGAAATACACTGCATTTTTTAGTAAGTCTAACGGAACTGTTTGCAATAATTGATTATCCTTTAAAAGATAAAACATTCCTAACCAAACGTTTAAGCTTAACAATATGGCTATACCTATGGAAAAGAGCATTTTAAACAAGAATTCTTTTTTTAAAGTAGTCTTTATAAAAGCATATATCACACAAGGTAATAGGACTAAAGTTGCTAGGAGTGAGGAAAACACATGCGTTTGAAGTAAGACTCCCATACTCAATCCTAAACCTAGCACTGAAAAATTATGTTTTTTATCTACTAACATCTCAATACCATAATACATGACATAAGGTATGAGCATATTTCCAATCCCTGTAAAAGATCCTGCGATATTCCAAGAGGCAACAAAATAAGTACTCATATAGATAGCACCAGAGAGAATTGCTAAACTGTCTCTCATTGATAATTTTTTTGCAATGCGATAGATTCCATATGCACCGATAATGTTAACCAAAAAAGATGTAACTAACTGAAACTTAACCCAACTTCCCAAAAACAGCAATAATGCTCCCAGTATATATGACATTCCAGGACCATAAAATGCATTAACAATTCTTGCAGATTGTTGATAGGAAAACAAAGAGATAAAATAATTAAAATCCCCAGTTTTTAGTTGCATCATAGTCTCATATATTCTATTCATATGAAAAATAGAATCAACGCCAAGAACATAACCTTTTGAAAATATTTGTGGACTTTGGATAATTACCGATAAAATGGCAAATATCATCCAAATTGATATGCTTTTTTTCCATCCTGTAACTTTGTTTAAATACATACTACAACTCCCTACATAAAATACTAATCTTTAAAAATTTTTTCCCAAGTACTTAATGCTCTTTCTTCATACGATGAAAACATAAACTTTTCATTAGGTAAAATATTTTTAATACCTAGATCAAACCCTTTTATCAAACCCTCTATCGAATTTTCGACTACTATTGTTTTATCTGCTCCATCTAAAATTTCTAATGTTTCAGGTACTTCAGTCATTATTACTGGTGTATTTACGGCTAGTGCTTCTAATACAACCATTCCTAATCCTTCGTATCTACTACTAAAAATAAAGTATGATGCTTTTTTCAATAAATTATAAGGGTTTCCTAAATTCTGCAAGAGATAGATAGACTCCTTTTTGTTACTACTATTAATTTTATTTATGATCGTTTCCTTTTCAGGGCCATATGACTCAATTAAAACTAAGTATACATTTTTTTCTTCAACAGTTTCAAATGCTTTTATCAATCTATCTAAACCTTTTTGTTTTGAAAATCTACCGATATTAATAAAAATCTTATTCGATTTATTTTCAAATTTCTCAATTAGTTCTAAAGGTATGGTATCTGTAAAAGGCAAATTAGATAACTTTTCTACTTTTTTCTTATTTATTAAGACATTACTAACAAAAGTATTAGCTTTGGGAACTAGATAATCAATTTTTTTCTTTATTGTCTCGCTTACACAAATAACTTTGGTTGCTTCCTTGTAAGCTTCAAATAAAATATTCCTTTTTAAATACTTATTTAGTTCCATTTCTTTTTCTATGTCTGTATGCACAAAAATAATTGTCTTGATTCCAATTTTTTTAGTATCCACATCCAAGATGCATATGAGCGGTCATATCCTGGATAATGAATAAAATATGTGGGAGCCAAATTAGGATACTGCCTTTTGAAATCTCTCAAATACATTTCTTCGATCAACTTTTTTGATGCTGGTTTTTCATTCATATAACTTAATGTCGCAAATGACTCACTAATCGTTGATTGCACTTTGCCAGCACTTATAAATGTGAAAATTCCTTTGGGAAGATTTTTAATTTTATATTCTAATTTTTCTGGAATCATACCTTCTTGCCATGTCAATATATAGTTTCGTTTCGTTAAATCAACAGTTTCAAAATAATTTAATAAAGAAGCAGTTATTCCATTCTCAGCAAGTTGATAGGCATAAATTAAAACGTTTTCCTTCCCATTCCAGTTATTTTGAACAATTATATTAGAGGAATTTTTTTCTGATAATAAAAAGTCTATAACTTGTAATGCACCATTTTCATTATCTGAATTACAATACGTTTTTATGAATTCATCATTCCTAAAAATATAATTTTGTCTCAAAGCTAAAATTAAACTTTCAGGATCTGTAACTTTCTTAAATGGAAGGTCTTTTATTTTTAAATACATTCCTCTTTCTGCTTGATACTCTTCTTCATCAAAAGTAAATAGTAGAACTTCTCTCTTTGTCACTAAAAAATCAAACATTATAGAAGAATAATCAGTAATGATTTTTTCAACTGTTTGCATAAATGTATACGTTTCTTCTTTGGGAAACTTTTTCAAATGTTTAAATTTATATGAATCAAAATTTATTAGATTTTCTTCGTAAGGATGGAGTTTTACAAACATCTCTTCATTATCAAGAAGTAGATCATCTAAACGTTTCAAATTATTTATTAACTTATCAGAAATCGTTACATTATTTGTATTTTTACCACGCCAAGTTGGCATATACAAATATCTTTTTGGTACAACTCTGTTTTCAAACAAATAAGAATTTCTTGGAGATGGAGCTATCACAATTTCATTTTTCACTATATTTTCGATGCCAAAGTCACTTATTAAAACCTTTTTAGTAAACTCATTGCTGACAAATACTTTATCCGCAGAAGCTAAATTTCTTTGTATATTTCCATATCCTTGTATCTGTGTTGATTTACCTAAAAATTTTAACGGTGTTCCATGCCAAAATATATAATATTGTTGTTCAACACGTTTATTAAAAAAAGACCAAAAGGATGTATCATTTATAAGTATTTCAGCAGTTGCCAAATATTCAAAGTATTCCTTACTTAAGTGCTCAACGTTAAAAGTCTCGAACTCTGCAGGTAAGTATACATTTTTTCTTGTGACAATTTTGACAGTATATTCCGGATAAAATTGTAGTATATTTTTAGTTAAAGCAAAAATGTGTCCACTAAACTCCCTTCCATGGGAACCTTCAAGTAGAATCGTTTTCTTTTTTATTGGTAAGTTTCTAAACTTTAGATATCGTAACTCATTGGGAGTCATCACATTCTTTTTTATTTTTTCTATTAATTTCATCATCGGCTCCTATATTTCTCAAATCAATATCCTTTTTCTTTGTCCCTATAAGAAATAGTAACACAAAAAGCTATAATTATGAGCACGACTTGCCGTATCAACAATTATAGCTAAATGTATACGATTTTTAATTTATTTCATTATAAAAACTTTTAATGGCTTCTTTGTTGTACTTATATGGATCAAATGAAGTGAAGTCACCTTTATAAGACCAGGCTCTTAATAAGCCATCTTTAATATCTTCTGTGGAAGTTCCTTTTGTGAGCAATCCATATTCTTCTTCTTTACCAAGTACATTAATATTCGCAGGTATATTAGAAGCCAGTATTTTCATTCCTAAAGTCATTGATTCCAATAATACCATCGGTTGCCCTTCATAATACGATGGTAAAACAAATAGATCCGTTTCTTTAATAAAATTAAAGGGAGAACTCAGATGACCTAACATAAATACCGATCCTTCTTGATTTGTATCTTTAATACACTGAATCAACTCTTTTTCTAAAGGCCCTTTTCCTAAAATGTAAAGTCGACTCTTTGGATTCTCTAGTCTAAATTCAGAAAAAGCTTCAATCAAATTTTTCTGATTCTTTTCTGGAGATAACCTTCCCATATTCACTATATTAAAGTAATTTTTGTCAAGAAACGGAACTTTTTGAAAACCTAGATCAACTTTGGGTAATACGAAATTTGTATCTAATTTTTTTTCAGCTTTGTCATCTGCTTCTTTAAAGTCTTCTTCTGAAATTTCAATTATAAATTTTGAATCAATATAACCAATTGATGTATCGTTATTTAAAAGTAATTTATAAAATTTATTACTTCCAACATAACTGATTTCACTAATTTTAAAAGGCTGTTCCAAATACTCCTCCGAGAAAGGAATACTCTCCGAACCAGTGATTCCTTTTGGCGCAGACCATAATTCAATGTTTGGTATGTTTTTGATTTTCCCATAAAAATTCGTGCTCTCAACGAGATCTGTAAAATAAACAGGTTCAATTGTTTCAAGCTTTTTTGTGCGGCGCATGAAATAACTGTTTATAGGAGAATAACGACTCGTTTCATGTATTCTCATTAAAGGTCTTGGTGATACCCATCCCAGTGGTTTCTGATTATATTTCACATAGAAATATCTTCCTGCATCTGTATATGCAACTTTTTCAATCTCAAAATACCGATTCTTAAATGGACGTACATAACTAATAATTTTGTCTTTTTTTGTATTAGTCTTTATGTCTTTCCAAATCGGATAGTTTAAAAATCTTGAAACTGTCGCAAAACCATGGAAGTCTTCAATTCTTTGCGTACTAATTTCTTTGGGGATTACATATTTTTGGGATATCCAACCTAAATACATATTGTCAACAGATATTTTCAAAAATAATTCATCATCAACATAAAATGATGCATATTGAACAACTGTTGAATCTTTTGATACTTCTTTTTTAGAAAATAATTTTTTTCGCAGGCAGTTAATGTTTAATGCATACTCAATTATTCCAGAACTCTCAAACTGTAAGAAACCTCTCTTCACAATTAATTGTTGTTTATCTTCAGCTAAAGGTTGTTTCTCTAAAATTTTCTCGATGTTAATTGTATTATATACATAACTCATTTGCTCTTTACTAACATATTTCTTCAAATTACTATAATTTACGTCTCTTGTCATAGGTGAAACGCTCAATAGTTTATCAAACTTATAATAAATAGAGAACAAACCATTTAAATCTTTAAACATTGGCATTTTCCCATTCACTTCTCTACGAGAATCGGAATAGAGATCATTATGCATAAAAACTATATATTTTTTTGCATCTGCTCCTAAAATATGCCTTCCCCAAAAATAGCTATAACCACTAAAATCAATTGCTACATCAAATTTTAAATTACCAACAAGCCTATTCATCTCTCGACGATACCCGTTTTCCGGATAATTACTTCTTTGATCTATTTCCACACCTTGATCAGCAAATTTCTTGTTAACTAGTTTTTCTTTTCTTGTAAGAATGTCAATTCCAAATCGGAAAAGAGGCCTAATGTTTTTATTCATTGCCTTTAGATTGTTATTGATTTCATCATTGCTCGAAGGATTGCAAATAACAGTAACATCATACTTTGAATAATCAATATTATTGGTCAGATTTAAAAAGCTTGATGTTATTCCATTATTCCTCATACCACCAGGAAATATTAGCAGCTTTTTCTTTTTTGAATTAACTGTATGAACTGTGATATTTTTTGAATCTTGTTTTTTAAAAATATATTCCACATATTTTTTTGTCACATTTCCATCTTCATATGGAACCATACGCTGAGCCAGCTCTTCATATTTTTTTTGATATTTGGTATGATTCACTTCCACCGATTGAATCAATTTTAGTAACTCATCAAAGTTTTCTGCAGTAGGACCTGGTAACTCATCATTTGTCAGATACATTCCTCTTTCAAAACTGTATAAATCTTTGTCCCAGGCATAAAAAATGATTGGTTTTTTTGTAACTAAGAAGTCGAAAAAAATGCTTGAATAATCCGTAATGAGCACGTCAATGATAGACAACACTTCGTTGGCATCAATTAGATCTGAAATTAATAGACCAAATAATCTACTGTCATTTTTTATCTCATTATAGATAAATGGATGAACTTTTACTAACACATCATATTCATCGTAAAATTTTTCTTTTAATCTTAACGTTTCATTGACTATTTGTTCAATATCATCCGTTGCCTGATGAACATTTTGACCTTTCCAAGTAGGACAATAGAGTATTTTCTTTCTATCACCTCGTATATTCACACCAACACTCTTGAGTTTTCCATAAACTGAATCTTTATTTTTTGATAGTGTAGCGTCAATTCTAGGATATCCCCCCTCCAATATCTCTCCTGAATAAATTCCCTTTAATTTATAACTATCAATAAAAATATTAGAAGTATGTGCGTTTGGTGATAGAATATAATCTGTCATTAAAAAATTTCTTAGGACGTTTTGAGAATGAGAAACTGATCCCGGTATGTCAAAGCCCATAAACTTGAGAGGTGTACCGTGCCAAGTATTAATGTAAATTTGATCTGATCTTTTAACAAAAAATGATTCAAATGTCGAATTTGAAATAAGATACTTAGCTTTCAGGAGTGCATCTACGTAATCTAATGTGTCACGATAAACAAATTTCACTTTCTTTTTAGATGGTTCTGAAATAGTATTTTTGATACCTTCAGCGTCTTTATCAATAACCCAAATATGATTAAAGTCAGAAAATCTTTCATCTGATGTCAAGTAATTAAATATAGCCAACGGTGAATCTACGATTGATTTGCCATCTCTTGTTTCATATAAGATAGTTTTAGACTCGATTGGTGTGCTCTCATAATGATCTGCATAATATAGCCTCATACGATGTTGTAAATCGGGAAAAATAATTCGTTGAACAGAATTAGCTTTTGTATATATTTTCTTCAAAACCACAATTAGTTCCTCCAATAGTTTAGTAAATTAACTTCATTTATTTTTTATTAATCTCCAAAAGATCAACTATTTAATTTACTTACTAAAATAAATTTTATCTATCTCTTTTAAGATTGCGCATACTCCAAACAATACTTTTACATAAGAAAATAGGAAGTTGCAAAATTCTTCCTAATCGTTTGGGGTTACTTAAAGATCGGTAGAGCCACTCCAAATGAAATTTAATAAAAATATTTGGTGCTCTTTTAACGTGTCCACTAATCACATCAAAGCTCCCGCCTACATCTTGAAAAATGGACACATTAAGTTCACGTATGTTACGCGCTAACCATTGTTCTTGACGAGGAAACCCTAATGCAACAAAAAGCATATCAGAGTTTGATTCATTAATATGACTGACAATTTCTTCTTCCTTCAATTGATTATATCCATCTATGGCTCCTGCAACAATTAAATCTGGATATGAATGTTTTATATTTTTTACAGTATCTTCTAAGATACACGGTTTTGCCCCATATAAAAAAATTCGCTTTTTATTTTCATTTGCAAAAGCCAATATCCTAATCATCAAATCATAACCCGTTACTCTATCAAATATACTCCCTCCAGTTAATCTTGATACCAATACAATTCCTATGCCATCCGGTATTCTATGAGTACTTCTCCAAATAAAATCAACGATATCAGGATATTTTTTTGATTCTGTAACAATTTGTGGATTAATACTAACAATTGTCATTTTATTTTGTTTATCTAAGTAACTGGAAACATCTTCAATTATATTATCATAAGATATATTATCAACCGGAATTCCCATTATCAATTCAGATCTCATAAGTGACTTCAATCCATTCTATAAGTTGCTTAATAGCTTTTCCATTTGCATATTCATTCCATATTAGATTAAAATGATTTAAAGTAGTATTTTCGTTCTTATTAATAATTTCAACAACATCTTCAATGTTCTCGAATATCTCATACTCTTCACTCATAATAAAATCAGTTTGTAACCCTACTTCTTTTTGATAGTTATCCAAATCAGGACAGAAAAAAACAATGTTCCCTTCAGGATTAGCAAGAGAATATTCGAATGGGATAGACGAATAATCAGTAATCAAAACATCTGTTAAAAAAAGAGTTTCTTGCAAACTAAAATTATTCAAATGTGTCATGATACTGGGATAAACTTTTAGTTGCTCTTTAAGTACGTTATCGCTTGGGTGAGGATGCACCAACAATAAACTATCACCTGAGATATTTGAAGATAAATATCCTAAATCAATATAATTATGGCTATGTTCTCTGTAAGTAGGAGCATACAAAATGATTTTTTTCTTTATAGTTTCTTTCACTTTTAACATTTTCATTTTTGTTCCTTCATTGAGATAATAATCTGTTAAAGGATAACCAAATTTCAAAATATTTGGATCAATTTTGTAGCTACTCTTAAATATATCAGCCATTTTTGATGAACTAACTACTATATCCGTAATTTTCTTATAAACTTGTCTATATCTATCCTTGTTTTTATCCGAAGCATTTTTGGCATAATTTGCTTCAAGTCCAAATGTCTTAATTGCTCCATTTGCATGCCAAATTTGAAGTATTTTTGTTTCTTTGCAAAAATCAATACCACCCAATATCGGAAAATAATTATCACATATTACTACTTTTGATCCCTTTAATAATGGAACAATTTTTGTAAATAGACTATTAAGCGAACTGAGACTATACACTTGGCAGCCTCTTGACTCAAATTTTTTGCTAAGGTAGTAGAATTACTTGTATAAATCACAATTAATCTTTTTTTATAAATTTTGTATAATTCTTCTAAAATATAATAGCTTGTAGAATCAAAGCTCAATAAAAAAATAATGTTATTGTGTTTCTTTTTAGATAGCTTACTTACCATATTTACCGCTATTAAATAAAACGATTTAAGGTATGTAGTAATTGAATTAGTAATCATAGTTCCTCTTTAACTTTTTGACATTTGATTTAATTATACTATATTTTCAGGTTCACAAAAACGGATAGATTAATAAACAGCACATCTTATAGAAATTCCGCACTTCTTACTCTTGGAAAATTAGTTGATGGCTGTTTATCAAATTTTTTATTGTATTTTTATCTAAATTGAGTTTTTTAAAACTTCGTAAATTCTTTTGCAAGCATTACGATCATTATATTTATAAATTTTTTCAGGTATCAATTTCTTAAATTCCTTGTCCATTCTATATCGTTTTATCTTTTGTTCAATTTCGTTTATTAAATCATCCTCAATCTGAAAAATTTTACCGGGAAGAAAATTCTTACTTGATTCTTCTGCTCTTTGTTCCTTCAATTCAACATCAAATTGATAGTAAAGAACAGGTCTTCTTTGAATGGCAAAATCTAGACCCACACTTGAAAAATCGGTTATTAAAATCCCATGTTCCTTTAATAATGTTTGAACTGTAGTATCCGATGCCTTAATGATATTAACAAAATCAGAAGTGAACAGATGATTATATTTTTGAAAATTATTGTGAAGATACAAATCGATTGTAATCCCTTTATCCATAACCAGTTTTTCTAGTCTTGGATTATTAATTAAGGAATGAAAAGCCTTATAAAACGTTGTTTCTGTAAAATCTTCATCCGAAAGTTTTTCTTGCCCCATTCGCCACGAAGGCATAATTAAAACTTTCTTTCGTACTTTATATGACTCAAAAAAACCATTATCTTTTAGCAAACTATCAAATCTAGCTAAACCAGTTACTGCTATATCTTCTTCAGGGTAATATAGCTCATCTCTGACAATGCTCTTTTCTCGCTCAGAAGAAACAATGAATTTGTTTATTAGGTTAGGATGTGTTTTTCTTCCATACATATATTCCAAATTTCTGACTCCAATTATACCATGCTGTAAAAATAACTTATACAAGTCTTTAATTTTCTGTTCAGCAGAAGCAGACAAAACAGGTACTGCATAGTTAGGGGTATGTGTATGCGCTAAAAAATTGGCTTTAAAAAAATAATCTATATGCTCTTTGCTTTTATAAAAAACAACATTTGATAGGTATTTTTTCAAAAGATGTACATCATTTGAAGCACGTGAGATAATATAAATAGGTTTAAAAGTATTCTGTTCCTCCATTAAATATTTAAAAAAAGCTAATCCATTTTCCTGAGCTTTGTATGGATATTCTGTTATTAAAATTATATTTTCAGAATCTGTTATTTCAGAAATTTCCTTCTCTTTAAAATAACTATATATATCGTTTTTTAAAAAACCAATTCTACACGATAAATTCCCTAACCCCGTCTCATACCATCGCACTAACACTTTCATACTCTCCGAAAAGTCTAACCAAGTTTCATCATTAAACAGATCGGTATAAATTATTCTAGATTTAAAATTTGTTAATGGTAGCATTTCTGAGCTAGTAGTAATGAAAAAGTCAATAACGGTTGTATCATAGTCATCGTAGTCAATTCTCGTGATTATTGTTTTTAATACCTGAGGAAAGTCTATTGTAATTTCAAATACATTTAAAAATACATTAGGTTCTACTCTGATACTTTCTAACCATTTAGATTTCAAATCAATTTGAAGCTTTTCTTTACGGTTAGAGATAATAAAATCCATAGTATTAATAGGAATTCCATATGATTCAACATCTACTTTAAAAGAAAAAAGGTGATTTTTCTTAATATCCGAGTTCGTAATTTTACAATTCTTCACATAACTTTTTGCTGAAGGAATTTGGTTCCAAATAAATCTTAACGTTTTGTCTAAAGTAATATATAAATATATTAAAGTATCACCTGCAAGCAGTTGTGGCGAATTTACAAATTGAATATCAAAATTATCTATGGATATTTCTTTTGAATTATCGCCATAATAAATATTAACGCGGTCTTCTTGCTTTATAGTCATTAGGTTGGCTACATCATTTACTTCAACGTACCATGTTAGACTATCAATTTTATTAAAGGTCGTAACTCCTTTTTTGTTTTTTAGAACTAAATTTGTTAGCTCAGAGTTTTCAGTCTGAAGAACAAAACGTCCATTCTCAGCTTTTACATATAATTTTTCCATGTCCCCACTCTTCTATTTTCAATCTTATTAAAAAGGATGCTTATATTAGCCGTTCACATTTTTAACCAACAATTTCTACATATTTTTTAGTATAAAGTATTAAAGAATTAAAACCAGTTCTCAAATATAAAAAAGAACTGGTCTATTAATCTACAGAAATTAAATCATTTCTTTACGGATAAATCCGATTCAACAACCGTGGAAACGGAATGGATTCTCTTACGTGCTCGATTCCTGATAACCAGGTAACGGTCCGTTCTAGTCCAAGTCCAAAGCCGGTGTGAGGAACTGAGCCGTACTTGCGTAGGTCTAAATACCATGAGTATTCGTTTTCGTCTAAGCCGTGGGCGCGGATTTGCTCTAGGAGGTATTCATGATCGATGGCACGTTCAGAACCACCTATGATCTCGCCATAGCCTTCTGGTGCGATCATATCGGCACAGATCACGACATCTTCTCTCGTTGGATGTGGCTTCATATAGAAAGGTTTGATGGCTTTTGGATAGTTTAAGATAAAGACGGGCTGATCGAATGAATTGGCAATAAAAGTCTCATGTGGTGAGCCAAAGTCATCGCCCCATTGAATATCATCAAAGCCGTTCTTTTGTAATAATTCCACTGCATCATCGTAAGAGATTCTTGGGAATGGTAATTTGGTATATTTTTTCAAGACTTCACGGTCACGACCTAAGACGTCTAACGCATAGTCACAGTTATCGAGCACATTTTGCACTAAGAATGCCACGTACTGCTCTTGGACTTCTAAACTTTCTTCTTGGTGCATAAAGGCCATTTCTGGTTCAATCATCCAAAATTCAATCAAGTGACGACGTGTCTTTGATTTTTCGGCACGGAAGGTTGGTCCAAAAGAAAAGACTTTGCCAAACGCCATAGCGGCAGCTTCCATGTACAATTGACCGGACTGAGATAGATATGCTTTTTGATCGAAATAGTTGGTTTCAAATAAATCGGTCGTTCCTTCTGGTGCTGATCCGGTTAGGATCGGTGGATCGATTTTGATGAAGCCATTCTTGTTGAAGAATTCATACGTTGCCCGGATGATTTCGTTTCTGATTTGCATGATGGCGTGTTGTTTTGAGGAACGCAACCATAAATGACGATGGTCCATCAAGAAATCTGTTCCGTGTTCTTTTGGTGTAATTGGGTAATCGTGGCTTTCACCGACAACTTCTAAACCAGAAATGCCAATTTCATAGCCAAATTTTGAGCGGCTGTCTTCTCTGATTTCCCCCGTGACCAGTACGGCAGTTTCCTGATTTAAATTTTTCGCTAATTGGAAAACTTCCTCACCTACTTCACTTTTTACAACGATTCCTTGGAAATACGCTGTTCCGTCGCGAAGTTGTAAGAAGGCGATCTTGCCGCTAGAACGTTTGTTAGCAACCCATGCTCCGATTTGAACGGTTTCGCCAACGTGTTTTTTTGCATCTAAAATTTGAATAGATTCCACTTGATTCTCTCCTATCTAATTAATAAAGGCACCATAGAGCATTTTAAGCTTTTTGGCGCTTCTTTTCAACAAAATCATGGATTCGTTTGGTAGCTTCCGCTAACGTGTCCCAATCAGTTGCATAGCTGATCCGTAAATAATCCGGTGTGCCAAAACCAGCACCAGTCACTACTGCCACGTGGGCTTCCATTAGTAAAGCTTCTACGAAGGCATCAATGGTTTGATAGCCGCACATTGTCATGGCTTCTTTGACATTTGGGAACAAGTAAAAAGCGCCTTGGGGTTTCGTCACCTGAAAACCAGGAATAGCGGCAATTAGCGGATATAGTTTGTTCAAGCGTTCTTCGAAGGCCTGACGCATCACTTCGATCGATTCTTGATTACCAGTCAGTGCCTCAACTGCAGCGTATTGGCTAGCAGCCGGCGGGTTGCTGGTAGCTTGGGAAGCGATATCGACCATCGCTTTGATGATTTTTGCATCGCCGACAGCAAATCCGATCCGCCACCCAGTCATAGAATAGGTTTTAGAAACGCCGTTGATCACGATGGTTTGTTTGCGGATCTCTTCTGATAGACTAGCGATTGATGTAAAGGTATTGCCGTTATAAACCAAACGACCATAGATATCATCCGCTATGATCCAAATATTATTTTCCACTGCCCAGTTGCCGATTGCCGTTAATTCTTCTTTTGAGTATATCGCCCCTGTTGGGTTGGCAGGCGAGTTTAAAATGATGGCTTTCGTTTGCTCTGTACGAGCGGCTTCTAATTGAGCAACAGAAACTTTAAAATCTGCTGATTGCTTAGCTTCAACAAACACAGGTGTCCCTTCTGCTAAACGGACTTGTTCCGCATAACTGACCCAGTAAGGAACTGGAATAAGTACTTCATCCTCTTCATCAAGAAGCGCTTGAAACAACGTATACAAAGCAAATTTCGCGCCATCTGTCACGATCACTTGGTTTGAATCATAGTCAGCACCATAAAACTCTTTCATATAAGCAAGAATCGCCTGTTTTAGCTCTGGAATCCCAGCAGTTGCTGTATAAAAACTAGCTTTGCCGCTCTCAATCGCTGCAATCGCTGCTTGGCGAATGTTCTTCGGGGTAATAAAGTCGGGCTCACCGACGGTTAGACTTAATACGTCTACACCTTGGTCTGCTAATGCTTTTGCCTTAGCAGATGCCGCTAACGTAGCGGAGGGTTCTAATTTTTCTGCTCTTTTTGAAAGTACCATGTTTATCATCCTTCCTACGATCCAAATTTCTGTCTATCAAAAGCGCCTTTTTATAGTTCAGTGACCGCTTTGATTTCTTCTCCATCTTTGAAACCAATCAAATAATAGTTCAAGCGGCCTTGGTCGTCTTTAGTCATGACTTCCCAAGCGGGCTCGCCTTTAAAAATACCCAATGCTGCTTTTTGGATTTCCTGCCCTTGATGGTTGTCGCGAACGAAGGCCTTGGCCTGTGCTTCCGTCAATCCATCCCCTTGATTAAAAACGGAAACCTTTTCGCCGCTTTTAGGAATGATCACGACGATCTCATTGTTATTCGTATCTTTTCCAACAATGCTAAAAGATGTTTCCTCACGGGTGAACCAATAAAATTGTTCGACCTCTGCTAAATCGGTGTATCTTTCTGCTATTTCGATCGCTTCGTTTCTTGCTTGCCGCATTGGACGAGAAGAACGGAGATAGAAAATAGAAGCGAAGAGAATAACGACCAGTAAAACCGTGATCGCACTCAGCAAAATAATCACTCGCCGATGTTCTTTGTCTTTTGTTTTCACACTTCGTACTCCAATCTTAAATAAAACTCATTATATCAGATGTTCGACTCATTTTTCAAAATCAACCGCCGCTTTTTCCTCTTGCGCAAAAAAATGTTGAATATCTTCGGCAATTTCGGTTGGACTAGCTTCAATCAGAGGTAAGTTTTTAGGTAGACCTTTGACCATCCGTTTGCCATACTTCGTTGATAACAAGCGTCGATCAAGGACGACCATCACGCCTGTATCCTCTTCAGAA
The DNA here is from genome assembly GCF_002850555.1 of Enterococcus sp. CR-Ec1. Classification (NCBI taxonomy): domain Bacteria; kingdom Bacillati; phylum Bacillota; class Bacilli; order Lactobacillales; family Enterococcaceae; genus Enterococcus; species Enterococcus sp. CR-Ec1. Next base: position 1,251,948 of record NZ_CP025223.1, on the reverse strand, counting down.
CGGATCAAGCGCCCCAACGCTTGGCGTAGCCGTAGAATCGCTTTAGGTAAGGCATCTTCTTTGAAAGAATCGATGCCTTCTGCTTCCAAGAAGGCATGCCGTGCTTGGACCATTGGTTGCTTAGGATTCTCAAAAGGTAAGCGAGTCACCACAGCGATCTTCAAGGCCTGACCTGGTAGGTCGACCCCTTCCCAAAAACTGCTAGTCCCTAATAAGATGCCATTTTCCGCTAATAAAAATTTCTTTAAGATTTTCTCACGGGTTCCGCCAGTTCCTTGAGCAACGATTTCTCTGCCATAATGCAGGGCTTTTTTATTCAATCGATCATAGACATTTTTCAAAGTTTCGTGCGCCGTAAACAACACAAGCGCTGGTTGCGGATTGTCAAACAAAATTGGGACTAACGCTTCGACTAAATAATCCGCGTATTCGGCAGCTGATGCTTGTTGGATCGAGAGTCCTTTTTTAACTACATAGAGTCGAGTTTGTTTGCTGTAGTCATAAAAAGCGGGAATCGTTTTGACTGGCACATCGGTCAAGCCAATCTGATGGGCAAAATATTCTTTATTTCCTGGAATCTTCAATGTCCCCCCAAGATAAATGATGTGCTGATAGCGTTGATACCACGTGCTTTCCACGATCGAATGCCCTTCTAGATCAGCTAATTCAATCACAGCATTTCCTGACTGGGGATGCTTTTTCAACCAATGAACGTAACGAGGATGCCACCAAGTCAACCATGCGGTCACCGTTTGTTCCTGGGTTTCCATTTGACCAAAGAAATCAAACAAACGAGCAATCACGATTCGTTGTCTTGCATACCACCGATCATTGGTCAACTCGAATCGCTGACGCAACTGTTGTTGGATCTCATTGATTTCTTGATAGTAAAGGCTCAATTTCTGATGCAGCTTGTCTTGTTCTAACGTGCCATCATAGAGGTCGTCATGGTGCACGACTTGTAGCTCTGGCGCATCGATCGACAAACTGCGAAAATACTGTTCTTGTGTTTCGACCAAGATCGACAACGCGTTTCGATACAACGAGAACATCCGTTGCAGAAAGTCATCCTCGGTAATGATTTGGGCAATTTCTTCAAGTAGCCCTTCTTCATTTAGCTGTAAAAACTGCCGCTTGAAGTGAGCAGAGTCAAAGACATGTTGACTAAAGCCTTCTGCTTGCTGCGGCAACTGTTGGGCTTCATCAATCAATAAGTAATCACTCGTTGGCAACAGTGGCTGCGCTCGCCGGTTTTCCTGCATCAAAAAGGCATGGTTGACGATCAAAACATTGCTTTGCGCCATCCGCTTATATAAATGTCGAACAAAATCTTGTTCATAGAAGGGTTGATCTTTGGCTAAAAAAGCAACGCCGCGATGGCGGATGTCGGTAAATAAAGGATGATCAAGTCGAACCAAGTTCAATTCATCGAAATCCCCCGTTTCTGTTTTAGTCAGCCAAACTAAGATCCCCATTTGGTATTGCGCATATTGCTTTTGCTCTATCGGTTGATCAAGGGTCGCTTTAAAACGCTGCAAATCAATGTAATGACGATGACTTTTGACCAAAACTGCTTGCAAAGGTTGCTGCAGTACTTGGTTTACCAAAGGAATGTCTTTGTTGATGATTTGATTTTGCAATAGAATTGAAGAGGTACTAACGATCAACGGATTTTCTGGTGTCACTAAATAGGCGGCTGGAAACAAGTAACCAATGGTTTTCCCCATGCCTGTTTCTGCTTCAATGATCAGATTTTTCTCTGGCTGGGTGTAATGCGTATACACTGCATTCATCAAGCGTGCTTGTTGTTTCCGATAGACTAAGTGCTGGCCAAAGCGCTGTTCTTTTTCCGTTTTAACTTTCGGATACGTTTCTTGAAAATGCGTAGATTCAAAAAGCGGGACGGTCTTTTTCCGCAAGACGATACCGTCGATCACTTCTAAATCTTCTGCCAACTCTGGGCCTTTTTCTTTTAAGATTCCATGGATATAGTCACTCGTTTGCATGCCCATTTGACCGCTTAAAAGCGCAATTTGTTTAAGGGTCGTTCGGGGCAGTTCTCGCATGATCGCTTCGATATACAAAAATAAAGCTGCGGTCACTTCTGCATCACTATCAGCTTGATGCGGGTTATCATGACGAAAGCCGATGCTATCTGCCAGATCGCCTAAACGAAAGCTGCTTTCTGTTGGTAGAAACACTTGCGCCAATTCCACCGTATCGATTCCGGGAAGTGATAAAGGCGGTAGCCCGCAACGCACAAATTCATTGCTTAAAAAATGATAATCAAAATAAATATTATGCGCCACAAAAATCGTGTTGCTGAGTAAGTTATAGATCGTATCAGCTACGTCTTCGAAATATGGCGCTTTGCTTACTTGTTGGTTTGTGATGTGTGTCAATCGTTGAATTTGCTTAGAAATTCTGCGGTCAGGGTTGATATCTGCGGCAAAACGATTGATGATCTTGCCATCTTGGACTAAGACACAGCCAAATTGAATAATTCGATCAATCGTCGAATCGGTTCCTGTTGTTTCAAGATCCACCACAGCGTATATGGGTTTCATTGTATTCCTCCTTGCACACTGTCTGCATTATACTACAAAATCAATGGCGATTACATCTGTTTTCCCACTAGATAAGAGGGTTCTCGGGAGGTAAAATTAGAAAACCAACCATTGGCGTTTCCTAGCTGAAGAAGTTTGTTGCTGTTCGCTGATCGCTTTTTTCGACAAAAAAAGGGATCTTTTTTATAATTCACTGTAAGGAGGCGAAAAAAATGAATGATTTCAAAAACAAACGAGTGATTGTAACGGGGGCTGCTTCAGGGATTGGAAAAGCGGTGGCAGAACAATTTCTAGCACAGGGCGCACTTGTTGGGTTAATTGATCGCAACGAAGAAGAGCTGCAGGAGTTTCTTGCTGACTATCAAGCACAAGCCCATTATCGAGCTGTTGACGTCACTGAAGCGGATAAGCTGCAAGAAGCAATGAGTGGTCTTGTAGAAGAACTAGGCGGTCTCGATGTACTCCATGTCAATGCCGGCATCAACGGTACCTGGACACCGATCGAAGAGCTGACAGTGGCAGAATGGGATCAGACGATCAACACTAACTTACGTAGTACCTTTATTACCGTCAAAGCAGCCATTCCCTTTATGAAAACGAACGGTGGCAGCATTGTCATTACGAGTTCAGTCAATGGAAACCGCATCTTCAGCAATTTTGGTGCGACTGCTTACAGTACGTCTAAGGCAGGTCAAGTCGCCTTTACAAAAATGGCTGCGCTGGAACTTTCTGGTTATAATATTCGGGTCAATGCCATCTGCCCTGGGGCGATCGCGACGAATATCGATGCCAGCACAGAAATTGAAGAAGAGGTTGCTCACGTTGAGATCCCCGTCAAATATCCAGAACGTTCTCGACCATTAAAGCAAGAAACAGGCGTGCCAGAACAAGTCGCCAACCTTGTGCTTTTTCTATCTTCAGAGGCTGCCGGCAATATTTCTGGAACGGAAGTCTATATTGATGGAGCGGAATCTTTACTTTAATCCAACAAAAAAACGAAAAATCAAGAGATGATCCCCTCACTTGTTTCATTGAAGCCCTTGAGATGGATCATCTCTTGATTTTTCGTTTTTTCGTTTGGGTTATTTTCCCACCAAAGCCGCGATTTCTTCTAGAAAAGCAGTCTTGCCATAAAAATCTGCATTTAGTAACTCTGGAAAAATGGCTTCAAAGAAATAAGTGACACACGGACGATGCTGAAACTCTTTGACGGTTAAAACGGCCTCTCGAAACATTTCTTTGTATACTTTATCTGGGTTGCTTTTTGAGATCTCTTCAAAAGATTCATACAAAAGATCGATCTTATCCGCAATTGCTAATAGCTGCCCTTCAAGGCTGTTGTCTTTGCCATCCGCTAAGCGTCTGCGATACGTTTCTTGAAAGCTTCCTGGAATTTCTTCTTCGATGAAGGCATCGGTCATTTTTTCTTCAACGGTTGATAACATTGCCCGCAATTCTTTGTTCGCATATTTGACCGGCGTTTTGATATCACCGATGAAACGTTCAGTGTAATCATGATTCAAGGCTTTTTCGTAGAGAATTTGCCAATTGACTTGATTCCCCGCCTTTTCTTCGATATCAGCTAAGGTCTGGGCAATCATCGTTACTCGAAATGAATGAGCAGCTACACTGTGCTCAGTAAACTTAAAAAAACCCGGCGCTCGTTGGATCTTCTCTAAATTAGCCAATCCGAGAATAAATTCATTCAATCCCATAAATGTGCCTCCTTTTTTTAAGAGTATAACAACTCCTTTGTCTGCAAGCAACTATCTCGCGCACAAAAAAAGAGCAGCTAAGCTGCTCTTAAAAGGCATTCACTAATTATGCTTTGTTAACGTTAGTCGCTTGAGGGCCACGTTGTCCGTCTTCGATATCGAAAGTCACTGCTTGACCTTCTTCTAAAGTTTTGAAGCCTTCGCCTTGGATAGCTGAGAAATGAACGAATACATCGTTACCGTTTTCTGCAGTGATGAATCCAAAACCTTTGTCTGAGTTAAACCATTTAACTGTACCTGTTTCCATAATAAAAATCCTCCTTGTGTTTATACACATATTTTGCAATTACTTGTATAAGGTGAAAATGTGGAAGATGTTTAAGATGAAACAAGCTACCATAATTTACCGTAACAAAAACTACACTTTGTATTATAGCACATTATCTTCATTATGACTAATAGAAAATCAAAAAAAATGAAAACGCCTTTATTTTTTTATAATTCGCAAAAAGACTGCTGCATTAAAGATCTGCAACAGCCTTCTCTTTTTTGGAAACGATTTATTGGCTAACGACGCAACTGCGTTTAGTAGCGCAAAATCGCCGTCAAACTTTTTTCTCCAGGGGCATCTTTTTGTTCCAAGATAGATACCTCACCGCCGTTTTCTAAAACATCGATTGCCAGCGTATTTAACACTTGGCGACGATCATACTCTGTATCAGGATCTTCTCCAAACCCATCGGCGAGATTTGAGGTAGCCACAAACAGATTGGCGATCCGGCCTTCTTTGGCTGCAGGCACGATATCAACCAATTGGTCAATAAATTTTCGATCCAACAGCTTGCCGTATTCCCCAACTTCTTTTTGTGTCAACTCCGCAATCAGCTTTTGCGTACACGTTTGGATCTCTTTCAAAGATAACGACGCTGGTGAAGAAGAAATACTTGGATCTGCTTTGAAAAAGTTGGTTTTTGCCACTTTTTTAAACAGCGTTTGATTTTCTGGTAATGCAAACAGATACATTGGTAAATGCTCTTCATTTGAAAAATCATTCTTGAAAAATGCATCAACTGCTTGGTAGTAGTTGACGTGATCGATCTCGACTTCTTCATCTTTGGCACTAAAGCCGTGATAAGCAACGCCTTCTCCCCCTGAGTTAGGGCCACCTTGAGCACTGTAATTAAAGTTACCACCACCAGTGACTTCTTCCCCCAGCGCTTTTTCAATCGTCGTCGGTGCCTCTTCTGGCAACTCGACTTCACGCACTTGATTGTTTTCAACTTGATAGACTTGCATTGAATCGCGATTCAACGCTAAGAGATAAAATGGGTAATTAAATTGTGCATTTTTGATGACAGCTAATACATAAGGGGTTTCCCCTACGTAATATTGATCATCCACACGAATACTTAACCGATGGACCAGTACCTCTTCTGGGGTGATAATCACCGCCACACTTGTTGTACTGTTGCGCCAAAATGATTGATCTGCAAGCAGTTCATCAATTTTCGTTTGAAAAAGATCCCAAGAATGTTCTGGGTATTTCTTTTCAAAGCGGCGCTTCGCATCTTTGGCAAAGTTCTTAAATTTGATTTGATCCTTTTCGACATTCTGGTGGCCGACATGCGTATTGAGCATGATCGTGACAAATGGTCCTTTGATTCCGTCAGATATTACCTGCGATAAAAAACTTTTTCCAAATTTTCCCATTCCACATTACCTCCTGCTTAATCAAATACAAATAAAGTGTACCATGCTTATTTTCTTCCATAAAGTAAAACGATTGCACGCGTTTATTTCCTCATTCGTTTTTCTGATGACTCACTATACTGGCTATTTTTCAGCGGATCAGCCAATGTATTTCTGGTGGCCCATAGAAAGCCTCGTTTGGTCCAAGTCTGAATGGTCGGCTCTTTCAGCTCTTTTAGACTGTGTCCAACGGATTGGAAAAAGACTCTGCCCTTGCCCCATTTTTTGATCCACATCATTGGCAGTATGACTTCTTGGTTAGCTGCATTCGGATGATCTTTAGCGGCAAATGTTGAGGTAGCTAACACAGTGACGGCTGGATCAACCAAGCAATAGTATTGCTCCGTCGTCAACTGAGGGATCGATTGCGTATTTGCCGTAATATAGTGATCTGTCGTAAGATCGATGCTATAGGTCGTTTCCAAGCCACCAGGATGTGCCAAAAAACAGCCACCAGTCAGAAACAACCAGCCTTTACTGGCTTGAAAAGCCGAAGCAAAGCCGCCATGAACTCCTGCTAATCCTAATCCTTCTGCTACAGCCTGAGTGACATTTTGCAGCGGCTCATCAGGCAATTCTCCTCGCGTCCAATTCATGATCAACAGATCCAGCCTTTTTAATTCTTCTTTATGATAGAGAGGTTCAAAATCTGAGGCGAGTGTCACCTGATATCCTTCTGACTCCAGCAACGTTTGGTAAAACTGACTGGTCTCTTTTGGGGCGTGTCCTTCCCAACCTCCATAAATGATCAATGCTTGTTTCATTTTGTGTTCCCTCCTTTCTTTCTAACTTAGCGAAAAAAATGCAAAAAGCGAAGCAGAACGATTCTTCGTTTTCCTTCGCTAGTAATTTTTTCTGATTTAACGATTAATTGAACGCCCGACACGATTGATCGTATGGCGCATGCCTCTAATTGCAACCGATGTTTCGAAAATATTTTCGGTCGGTGCCATGCCGCCATAGCCGGCATCACCGATATGCTGCAGATCGACCCCACAGGTTTTGTTGATAATGGCTAATTGCCGCAACGTTTCTGGACGTGCGCTTTCTTGACTCGTTCCGATCGCTGACATCGTCAATAAGTCATATTGTTTGGCAATTTGAACAGCTTCAATCAGATCCTTTTCTAGAAAGCCTTGAATCGATCCAACGGAAGGCAGTAACAAAATATCTGCCCCAGCTTCAGCGTAAGAAATGATGGCTTCTCGATCAACCACAGGCTCATCTGAGCCGGCACTGTGCATTTTTCCAGCGATAATCAACCCAGAGAAATGTTCTTTTGCCAATTTTACTGCTTTAGCGATTTCTCGGTTGGTCACACCTGTTCCAGGATTGCCTGTAAAGCAGAGAAAGTCCACCCCGAGTTCTTGGGCTTTTTTGATGGTGTCAACCGAACTTGTTCGGCCTTGACTGATGCTGATCTTTTCACTCATCATTTCCGTTGTATCGGGGATCGGCTCAAGATTGATACCGACAGGTCGTCCAATCAGTTGCTTTAATTGGGGAATCGGATTTTCAATCGGCTGTGTAGAATCCAGTAGCTGATCCACGGTGACATCTGGCATTCCAAAAATAGCTGGGCGATAACAATCAAACCCATTCAACAAAATTAAGTCAGCCCCAAAAGCTGCCGCGACTTCTGCGTTGGTGATATCGCCAGCTTGCGGCATGGTTTGAACCACCGTTTCACAGACGATTACTCGTCCTTCGCTCGCTTTAATGGATTGTTTCAATTCTTGCGCCGACATTTCTTTGATTTCACTATAGTTTGCACTTATCAATCGTTTGACCATGTTTTTCTTCCTTTCTTTTCCTTCTCATCTTGCGAGAAACACGAATAACAGGTAAAATATAGCTATTGTGTTCCCTTAGTTAAATGGATATAACAAGTCCCTCCTAAGGATTAGTTGCTGGTTCGATTCCGGCAGGGAACGTTTTTTGAAGAAAAAGATTCCTTATTTTTAAGGAATCTTTTTTTGTTGGAAAGTAAATACCTCTGCCTCGATTTGCTTAGAAATAATCTTCCAGAATCGGCTTTCCGTCTGGTAAGTTTTCCTGAATCATCACTGCAGCTTCCTTCTCCGTTTCCATTTGCTGGAAAAAGACCAGAGAATCGAGGGATTGTGCCTGCATGAACAGCTGCACAAAACGCTGAATCGACAAGGTTGCTTTTGGCAGCTTGGTGGCCGTCGTTTTCGTTACCTGATGCTGAGCGGTTTCGATTGTCACTTCATAACAGCCATTATTCCATGGGGCATATTCATCCCCTTGAATTTCTATGGCAAAACCGCCGGCTTTTTTCAATGTGAATGGATAACTTTTTAGAAACCCTTCCACATCGATGACGCGCGCCATCATGTCCGGGCGCACTTGGTAGTGAGCCAATGGTTTGGCCGCGTTTGCTTGTAGGACTTCCCCATCAAACCCTGGTCGATAGTTAATCTGTGCTACTGAATCTGCATGAGAGACGATAAACCGATTAAATCCTTGATACGCGTCAGCGGTCAAATAGCCCCACTCTTGAATATCGAAACGTCCTCCCTCGATAAAGTAAATCAAGTAGCCTTCAGGGACCCCTGCTTCATTGCGATAAATCGCAAACGTATACGGTCGGCGCAAAACAAACTTGATTTCTTCCCACCAGGGTTGGCGAATCAGTCCGCCCTTTTGATGGCGCGGCAATTGATGATAAATCTCGTGAATGATCGGCTGTGCTTCCTCCCAATTCATGCGTTGAATCGTTCCATTCACTTTCTTGCCATCGGGCCATTGATGCGCATCGACTTCATAAACCGTCCGTTCAAAAGTATACTCATACCCATATCTGCGATAAAAAGCAAAGGAGAAAGGTGCCAGATAGGAAAGAACGATTTTTTGTTCATAGCAGTCCTTAATGATTTGTTTCATGATCCGATCGATCCGACCTTGGCTGCGATACTCTGGATACGAAGCCACAAAACCGATCCCTGCCATCGGATAACTCGTTCCATGAAAGTTCACATCAAAAATCGTTGCCATGATTTGGCTCGCCAATTTTCCATTCCCATCGTAGGAACCATAATTCCAAGAATTTTCCGCAAGCTTGCGATAGCGCTTGATATTTGTTTCATTCAATTCCCACTGAAAGGCATAAGAAACCAAGTCCAGTACTTCTTGCGAACCAAATTCGGTCATTTTTTTGACATCTGTCATTCCTTCATCTCCTCTACTTGAAAACACGCAAGAAACGCAAAAAAGGCGTCAGTCGACCCCTTAATATGCTTCTTCCATCATACTCAACATTTTTTTAAATTGCTTGCGTTTGAAATATCCTAGAATCGTACCTAAGAGCATGTCATTTAATTGCTGAATCATGCCTTCAGAAGTCATTTTTTCTTCATAATGCAAGTTGCAGTGCGACTCGTCTATCGCTTCGATCTGATAGTGTACACGGAAGGTATTTTTTTTCGTCGCCGTTTGGAACGCATAGGCTTGATTCTTCTTGACCGTTTCGATTGTTATGGTGGCATTACTATCTTTATAAAACTGTTTAAGATAGCTGTATCCTTCTAATTGCTCTTCAGTAAGTGTTTGATCTGTCGCTTGTTTAATATCATGTAAAACGGAATCGATGATCGTCTTATAAAAAAAGTCAGCGGGTACATTCATTTTTTTAGTGATTTCCATCTTGCGCCTCCTTGTCTTTCTTGTTGCGTTTGTGTCCAATTGAAGCCATGATTCCTCCAATAGCCATTAGAATGACTGACGTGATGAGATTCACCCAGTGGTATTCACCTGACTGCGCGTTAGCGCTGTATATAAATAACATACTACCGATGCTTATAAAAAACAATCCATTTTTAAACATGATATCACCTCACTATTGACTAACGACGTTAAAGTATAGTACTCGACCCCAATCAGTATTTTTGATTGCGTCTTTGGCAAGTTTCGCTGCTTTTTCTTTGTCTTCTGCCGTTGTTTCAAAAATCAACTGAATCCCTTTTTTTTCTTTAAAGGTATACTTGATCTCACCTTCTGTCAAAGACTCAAGTAATGCTTTGATGTTGTCTTGTTGCATCGCGGAATTTACAATAATCATTTTTTCTCCTCCTAAAAAAGATAGCTAGATGGGTGAAGCCACCCATCTAGTTTATTTGATTAGTTCTCTTGGTCTGCTGGATTGATTTTGTTGGCAGCAATAATAAATGGTGCCCAGATCAATAAAGCTACAGCCAAATTAATAATTGTCAAGATGATCGCACGCCAGTCTCCACCGGTAGCTAAGAAGCCGCTTAGGATCGTTGGCATTACCCAAATCACATTTACCACAACTGGTGCAACTAACCCTAAAGTTGTTGCAAAGTAAGCAATCGTTGCTGTAACTAACGGTGCAACAATAAATGGAATGATAAACAATGGGTTTAACACGATTGGTAGACCAAACATTACTGGTTCATTGATATTGAACAACCCAGGTCCAATCCCTAGTTTACCAACTGTCTTATAGTCGGCACGTTTAGAGAATAGCAAGATTGCGATCAAGAGCATTAAAGTCACACCTGCTCCACCAGGCCAAACAAATGCTTCGAATGAACCTGCTACCCATTTATAAGGAACAGCTTCCCCTAATTGATAAGCATTAGTATTTTCAACCATTGCCACACCGTAGATCGATTGTAGAACAGGTCCCATGATATTTGTTCCATGTAATCCAAAGAACCACAAGACATGGACAAGTAAAACAATGATAAATACGGCAAAGTACCCTTGAGAGAGACCCAATAATGGTTTTTGGATCGATTCGGAGATCCAGTCAATTATCGGCATACCGACAAAGCGTTCAAATAGATAGTAAATCAAACCTGAAGCATATAGTCCGGCAATCCCAGGGATAATCGCTGCAAAGGCACGGGAAACTGCTGGTGGCACTGAATCTGGCATTTTGATAATAATATTTTTTTGCATCAATTTTGCAAAGATAATAACTGAAACGAAACCAAAGATGATTGCCGTGAACAATCCAGAGCCACCCATATAGGCGCTAAATGGGAAGTAGCCCCAGCCTGCAGCGCTGATCGTTGAACCATCTGCTGCAAATCCTGATGTAGCACTTGTACTGTTGATCATGTCTACCACGTTTGCTGGTAGTGCTTCTTCTAACGCTAAAGAAAGAGAAGCAGATTGTGGAATACCCATAATAAATGCTGCTAAAGAGACCAACGCACCTGATAGTGCATCAACATTGTAAGCCTTCGCTAAATTATAACCGAATGAAGCTGAGAAGATAACCGCCATAATTGCTAAGGTACCTGTCCAAACTAAACCATTGACTGCGATCACTGGCGTGAAAAATTTCGTGATTGCATTGTCCGCACCAAGATAAGTGTTTGGAAAATCACGCATGAAGGCGTTCAGTAATACTGCAATTGCCCCAGCCATCGTTGCTGGCATCATTCCGATAAAAGCATCCCGCAAGGCAACCAAATGCTTTTGCGCACCAATCTTAGCTGCAACCGGGAGAATGTGTCTCTCCATCCAACTTGTTAATCCATCCATTCTTAATTCCTCCTATAAGTTCTATTCGTCAAAGAAGATTTTTTGATTCATCGACAATAACTACTTCTATCCGTTCAAAGATTATTCGTTATTTAGACGTCGATAGACATCAATGATTTCTTTCGCTAAATCGGTAAATGCGATTGACGTCATTAGGTGATCTTGTGAATGCACGGTCAACAATGTCACGGTCATATGATTGCCTTGCGCTTCTTGTGTCAACAATCCTGTTTGCGAATGATGCGCTTCCACAAGAGATGCTTCAGCATCTTTGATTTTTTGGTCAGCTAATTCGAAGTTCCCTTCTTTTGCTGCCGCGATTGCTTCCATTGCGTCACTTTTTGCATTACCACCATACATGATCAATCCCATAATGGCTTCCAAATTTTGCTCATCCATCTTTAAAAATCCTCCTTACACTTCGATCCTAAAAAATCTTAGTTCATTAATGTTTCTGCTTGTTGCAATACTTTTTCGCCGTTCATCATGCCATAGTCTGCCATGTTGATCACGTCCAAAGGAATGCCTTTTGGTGCTAATTTTTGTTCAAATTGTGATTTCATGAAACGTACTTGTGGTCCTAACAATAGAACATCGACTGGTTTTGACTCCAAATGTTGGTCGGCTTCTGAAGCTGAAACAGCAAAGATATCTGCTTCCATTCCTTTAGCTTCGGCTGCTTTTTGCATTTTTGTCACCAATAGACTGGTACTCATTCCTGCTGAACAAACCAGCATAATCGTTTTTTTCGCCATCGCGCATCTGCTCCTTTCTGTTGTAAGTTACACTTTACTATAAAGCAAAAAGCGTGCCAAAAAAAAATAAGTTCAGACCTTTATTTATCAATGGTCTGAATCAATTTCTCGTTTACACACTCGCAGTTTTTTCATTACACACTAAAATTGTGTGCGGATTCATCATAATTTTTGATTTTGTTTTCTAAAAACATTTGGGTTAAATAGGCGATCTCATCTTCAGAAAATTTGATTTGATAATTTTTTTCAATTTGTAATAAATGGGTTCGTAAAACATCCATTTCAATTCGGTACCGTTTTTGGAAAGTAGCTAAGTTGACGAAAGTACGGGAAGGCTCCTTCTTCAATAAGCTTTCTACCAAAAAGGCTAAATGAATGACTAATCCTGCATCGACGGTTGGTTCTACAATCACATGCAATTGATTTTGAATCTGATGAACGATTCGTTGCAGGCTTTCGATCAGATGATAGACGGACCCAACATGAGTTATCGTATTTTCCAATGAACGCACGATCTTTTCGATCGGCACTTCATCTGAAGCGATTCGTTTTAGCACATTCAAGCGATTGTCATCAAAAACATCATAGGCGGAGAAAAACGGAATGTTTTGATAATCGATCTCGACGGTGCCGGCAATAGCTTTGATCTCATATTCTTCTAGCAAGCCGTCAATATGTTTTTTGAAGGTTTCTTTTTCAATAAATTGCATTTGGATGATCTCGACTTTTGATTGATCGACGACGGGATAAATACGTTGATAAAGTTTGGCAGCGACACCTTCCCCAGTAAAGCAAGTAACGATGACTGCCTTTTTATTTCCTTTTGCTTCACGAACCGTACGGAACTGTTCTTGTACGATGGTTTCAAAAGAACGCTGAATGTTTTGGTAGATATCTTCTAAACTGCGCCCACTCTCTGCCATCCGCAAAGCTTCTAAAACAATCATCGTGCTGACCATCGAAATAGCTTTCGTACGAATCCCCGTCTCTTCGGAAATCAAATTCGCAAATGAATTGAGGGAGCCCATATCGGTTAAAAGCAATAAGCCATTGCTCATCTTCTCTTTGTTTTCATTGATATAATTCAACAGCTGGTCATACATTTGCCCGACTTCCATATCCAAAGACATATTCATTGCCTTGCCATGGTCGGTCTCCAGCAGCTCTTGGGCTGTCTCCAGCATACTGCTGGCAGTTGCCTTGCCATGCATCAAGACAATGATCTCGATTTTTTCAAGGGGCAATGGCGAAGGCTGTTTGACTTGAATCGCTAAAAACATACTGATAAAGCCGATTTCATCAAATGGGATCTCGACATGACGTTCCTCTTCAATGATCGTCGATAAATCCATTGCCACTTGAAATTCGGATTTTAAGTTTTTTCTAATCGTGTTCAAATCCGGATGAACGATCATATGTCCCTCTTTAACACGTTCCAGCGTACTTTGCAAATGCAACGCAAAGGCAAAACGGGCTTTTTCACTATAAGTTCGATCTAACCTCTGACCTGCCAAGTCATAAAGAACATTGGTCAGTTTCCAAATGTCTTCTGGAATCAACTCTTTATGAACAGGGTTTTGGATCAATTCTTCGACATATTTTTCAAAGTAGGCATCCACATCCTTAGAGATCAAGTTTTCTAAATCAACATTGGCTACACCGGTTTCAATCAGTGTGCTGACTTTTTCTTCGATCTCATTGTACACCTGCATATTCCGTTGCGGATCACGAGACCAGACAACATCTGGGTCGCCGGGTTCGAAACTCAGAAAGTCGCCTTTGCCATCTAAAAACCGATCCAAGCGTTCTGACATTTCTTTGATCTTCAACAGCCCTTTTTGAACTTGCAGTGAGCAATCGCCTTTTCGAATCAGGAGGTGTTTTTTCCCATAGGTCCGATAATGTAAGAATGCCTTCGCACAGACGAGTTTCAGGTCTCGCTTGATTTGACCGATGTTGCCTTCTGCATCATAGAGCATAAAGGCCAATATCGCATCTCGCTCGACATCGATCCGCTGATTTAGACGGGTCGCCTCTTGCTTGATAAACAAGGAAATGATTTCATACCGTTCATCTAGCGAACGACTTTCCACATTTGGCAAAGTAATAGCCATGGGAATTCGCCGATTGAAGGTCGTTAAAAAGGTTTCTGATGATTCCGTGGTGGCACCGATGATCTGCACGGCGGCTTCATGAACTTGATTACTTTCCCCTAAAGGACGGTAGATCCCTTTGTCAATGAAGGTAAAGAGCATTTCTTGGCCTTCTGGCGGCAGTCGATGGATCTCATCCAAGAACAATATGCCGCCATCGGCTTTTGCCATAAGTCCTGGACTATCTTCTGCAGCACCTGTGTAGGCCCCTTTTTTGATGCCAAAGATGTGACCAAACAACAACTGCGGATTTTGTGCATAATCCGCACAATTAAACGATACGAAAGGAGCATCTTTTTCTAACATATTTGATTCAACCGCAAAGTGATACATACATTCGGCAAATAGGGATTTACCGGTACCTGTCTCTCCAAAAATAATGGTATGGAGTCCTCTAGGCGGATATAAAATTGCTGCTTTGGCTTGCTGGATACTTACTTTTAAAGAAGCTTGAACCCCAACAAGACTTTCAAAACTCACTTCAGAGGAAACATCCACATGCACCGTTTCTTCTAATGGCTCATAAACGACCGGACGGCCGGAACGTTTGCCGATTTTCTTTTCTTTATAAAGCTCACTGAGATAACGGCTTGCATTGCTGCGATCGATTTGTAAGATTTTAGCGACGTCAACTGCGGTCAACCCTTGCTTATGCAGTTCGATCGTTTGAAAAATCTCTTCTTTTCGCGAATTCATTCGATAGCCTCCTCATTTTTTTACACACTAATAATAAACAACGTTAATGGTAACACAAAAAGACGCTCAATGGCGTCTTTTTCCTTTGTCTTTTTGCTTTTTCGTCTTTTTCTTGGTCTTTTTAACAGGAGTGTGTAATTTTTCAGATGTTTTCTTGGAAATTTTCTGCACACTTACTATTTTCGTTTCTTTCTTGCTTTCCTTTTCGATAACAGGTGCTTCTGTGTGTAATTGTCCCCCATGCAGATAGACTTCCTTGAGTTCTATGGACAATTGATTCGCGATTTTTTTCAAATCCTTCAACGAATGGTCTTGAACGATCGTGACGACGGTTCCTTCTTTGCCCATTCGTCCAACACGTCCTGCCCGGTGCAGATAGGATTCTTTTTCTAACGGGACTTCCGTATTGATGACATAAGGCAAATCCACCACATCTAAGCCGCGAGAGGCGACATCGGTCGTCAATAATTCTACTAGTTTTCCTTGACGGAAGCTCTCCAGTGCGCCTTTTCGGGCAAGTTTGTTTTGGTCAGATGCTAATGATGCCACCGGCAAGCCGTGAAACAGCAGTTTTTCTTCTGCATTTCCCATTGCGCTTAATTCATTGAAGAAAACCAAGGCTTGAAAGCTTGGTAAATGAGCAAAGCGCCTTAAAGCATCCACGATTCGTCGTTGCGGATAATTCAAATAGTAGTGATGGATCACGCCTTTGCTCTGATCTTCTTGGGTAACATCAATGATCAGCGGCTCTTTTGTCACCAATGGTCGAATCTCATCAATCACTTCGTTAGCGGTTGCTGAAAAGAAACTACGCTGGATTTGTTTTGGCAATGTTTGATTGATCTTGGCAGCCAGTGTGAAGGCCCCTTCTTTCAATAATTGGTCAACCTCATCTAATACCAACGATTGCAACTGCTGGGTCTTGATTTTTTTTGCTTTGATCAATTCTAACACTCGGCCTGGGGTGCCAATCAAGACCTCGGGCTTGTCTTTCAGTCTTTCCACTTGGCGTTTTGTACTTGCGCCACCAATTAGCGGCAGAACGGTCAAACCAATGGCTTGGGCCCATTCCCGGGCCACTTCTGTGACTTGCATCGCTAATTCTTGTGAAGAAGTCAAAATCAGCAACTGATTACCTTGCTTTGCCTCGACTTTTGTTAACAGTGGCAAGAGGTACGCCAAAGTTTTACCAGAACCGGTCGGTGAGACTCCAATGACAGACTCACCATCTTTTAAAGGGCCAAAGGTTTTCTCTTGTATCAAGGACGGTGCGTGATACCCTGCCGCCTGCCATTTTTCCTGCCAGATGTCTGGCAATTGTGTCAATTCAAATACTGTCATAAATGTTCCATTCCTTATTTTTTATCTGCATCAAAAATGATGCCTGCTTGTTTACGCATAAGAGCGATGGTTTCATTGACACTGCGAGCAAGTTCCACCCATTCCTCATACCGTTGTCCTTGTTGGGGATCATTTTTGTTTTCGATGATGTCTGCAAAGTCTTGTGCTTCTTCGATCATCGGGTTTTCTAAAGCACTTACTGCTAATGCCTGGGTTTGTTTTGTTTTTCGCTCATAAAATGCGGCTTCTTCGATGGCATTGACGGCATTTAGGTCTAATGTACCGTCTTCAAAATAGATTTCTGAACGCAACTCTGAATCAGCGATTTTTCCTGTTTGGATTGTGACATCAAAGTCAGCATAGCGCAACACTGCAGTCCCGATACCATCTACACCAGTCGGTAATTTACGGGCAAAATAATGAACATCTTGCGGTTTGCCAAACCAAGCGACCGCCGCATAAATCGGATAGACGCCCAAATCTGCTAAGGCACCGCCAGAAAAATGTGGAGAAAAAATATTTGGTTCCTCCCCAGCTAGTACAGCGTCATAACGAGACGAATATTTCATATAAGAAAAGTTCGCCCCAAGAATGGCACCGCGTGTCGGTAAGAATTCGGCTACAGTAGAAAAACTTGCTTCATGGATGTTGCGAGCTGCTTCAAAGAATAATACCTGTTGCTGATTTGCCAATTCGATGATCTCCGCCATTTCCTCAGGCGTTGAAAAGGCTGGCTTCTCCACAATGACATTTTTTCCTGCTAAAATACCTTGCTTGGCTTGTTCAAAGTGCAAACTATTCGGAGACGCGATGTAGACCGTGTCCATATGAGCTAAGCCAAAAAAAGTGTCCAGATCGGTCGCATACTCGATATCCCCATATTTTTCTCCAAAACGTTGTGCCGTTGCTAACTTTCTTGAGTATACGGCAACCAATTGATAGCGTTTGGTTTCGTGGGCTGCTTGTACAAATTGATCGGTGATCCAATTTGTGCCGATAATCCCTAAATGAATCATGTTTTTTCCTTCTTTCTTCTATAGATTAGGGTCGTCAAAGACGACATTCAAATCAAAAGGGATTGGTTCTTTGACCGTGATCATCCCTTGGTTTACTTGGCAATTATAGGCAAACACTTCGACACCCTTGCTTTGCGCTTCAGCGATTTTAGTGGCCAGATCCGGTTGCATCTGTCGATGGATCGTGGCGATTTGCACCGCTTCAAATTGGATCATAAACAAAACCGCCGCATAATAGCCAGCTTCTTTGGCATGGATCAATTCATTGACGTGTTTCAAGCCACGAATGGTTGGTGCATCTGGAAAAGCACCGACTTGCTTGTTTTCAAGGGTCATTCCCTTGATTTCTAAAAAGCCTTTTTCTTGTTCATCTGTTTCAAAATAAAGGTCGAATTTTGATGTCCCATAGACAACTTCCCTTCGCAAAAGCGCGATTCTCCCTTTGATATTTGGCAACTGGATCGTGCCATCCAAGAGGCCTTCATAGCCTAAACGATTCGGTACTTGACTATCGATGTTGATCCATTGGTCTTGTTTCTTGACTGAGATCAAGTCGTAATTGGTTTTGCGTTTCGGATTGTCCCAATATTGCAGGGTAACAAGCGCACCTTTGTGCAAGAGCTCTTTTCCTCGTCCGGTATTTTTTACATGGACGATTACTTCTTGACCGTCAACGAGACATCGGGCAATGAACCGGTTGTCTCGCACGAGAAACGTGGCTAAAAGGGTATTCGGATAATTCATTTTCTCACCTGCTCTTTTGAATCATAGCATATTTTGATAAAAACTTCTAAACTTCAAACTAAAGTACCATGCTTTTTTACCTTCTCATGGTATACTTATGGCAATTATTTTCTAGTGCGAAAAAGTGGACACCTGTCCACAAGGCACAACTTGATGAATCGTAAATGATAGGACGTGTATAAATGAAGAAAAGGTCTATTTTGATTGGTTTATCTCTTGCAACGGGCGTGGTCAGCTCCTTGCTGTTGCGAAAAGAAAAACAAAAAAATGAGAATCGCCAGAATTTCATTGGTAATTGGCGTTTTACTTCCAAGACAAAAGAAGATGTCACGATAGAAATAGCCAATGATTATTCATTGACCATCGAAGGCAAGCCTTTGACTGCTTCCATCGTTGAATTGACTCCGATGCGGTTAGTTTTACTGGACACATTTGGCTATCATTTAGTTCTTGAACAAAAAGGCTCCGTCATTACTTTATATGATGAAGCAGAAGATTGCCACTATTCTTTGACAAAAATCATCTAAAATCGCTGAGAAAGCCAAGTTCATGTTTTCTTCACATTTTCTTCGGTCAATTCTCAGACTTTTTATCAGCATTTCTTGGCAATCCATGCTATCATTAACTTAACAAGTGGTTGAACAAGGTGTTCCGTTGAGTGATGTTTGATCGTTCATAGATTAAGGTGTAGGTTCGATTCCTACCTTCCACATTTATTTTAAATAGAAAGAAGGGATTTTTATGTTAACGACCTTTATTTCACTCTTTTCCATCTTTGCTTTAGCTGCATTGTTAGCTGGGACATTCTTTTTAGCAAAATTGGCTATGCAACAAGAAACGAAGGCGGTGAAAGTTCCCGTCAGAGTCCAAAACCAAAACCCGAGAATCCATTCCAATCGTCGCTAAGTGAATCAGTTTGATCCTATGTCAATTCACAAAAACTTGCCTTCTATTTTATAGGAAGGTAAGTTTTTTTGTTAGCTATTATTTACAGTAAACAACCTTAGTCACGTAACGTCTCAGTTTGTCTACTGAGGGATCGGTCTTACGCAATTAAATGCTAAGTTTTCTCTTAGAGTATTGCAACGGTGGATACTCTTTGTTAAAATTTTTGCTTAGATACAACTTTAAAGGAGCTACTACATATATGCAGAAAATAACCAAGTTCGGGTATTCCATCGTTGCTGCTTTGGCAATCCTCTTTGCTGCTGCCGGCTTACCCGTCGTTTCGTATGCTGATGATACAGCTATGAGCGCCGAAGAGATCCAAGATTTTTCAGTCGATGCAAAAGCCGCTTACTCCATTGATTTTGACACAGGCAAAGTGTTGTATGATCAAGATGGTGAGACCGCCATGGGCATCGCCTCCATCACCAAGATCATCAGTCTCTACCTTGTAGCTGAGCAAGTAGAGCAAGGAACCATCGCTTGGGATGATCCTGTCCCTATTTCAGATTATGCCGCGAATCTCAGCGTGTCGCCAAACTTATCGAATGTCCCTTTGCATCAAGACGTTACCTATACAGTAAAAGATTTGTATGATGCCAGTTATATCCAATCTGCAAATGCTGCAATCGTAGCGCTCGCGGAGCTGATTGCTGGGTCTGAAAGTGCCTTTGTTGATCAAATGCAAGAAAAAGTGCAATCATGGGGCATTACCGATGCAAAGATCGTTAATGCTTCTGGCTTGAACAATACTTATTTAGGGGACAATATCTATCCCGGGTCAACTTCCACTGACGAAAACGAACTATCCGCAAAAGATGTCGCCCTGATTGCTCGCCATTTGCTGCAAGACTTTCCAGACGTTTTAGAAGTAACAAGTCTTTCCACC
The DNA here is from genome assembly GCF_002850555.1 of Enterococcus sp. CR-Ec1. NCBI lineage: Bacteria > Bacillati > Bacillota > Bacilli > Lactobacillales > Enterococcaceae > Enterococcus > Enterococcus sp. CR-Ec1. The sequence goes on along the minus strand of NZ_CP025223.1, from coordinate 1,231,840 downwards.
AAACAATTTGGCGAAGGTTCCTATTCGCCTGTCGAGATGGTCAATTGGAACTGGATGCTTCCAGGTTTTACGAATACTAAAGATGGTGTTGACGGTCTTAAGACTGGTACGACAGATATGGCAGGCGCCTGCTTTGTCGGAACCGCCGTCAAGGATGGTCAACGAATTATCACCGTCGTGCTAAACGTCAATGGTCATGCGGAAAATCCAAGCGTACGTTTTATCGAAACAGGTCGGTTGATGGACTACTCCTTCGATGCTTGGGAACAAGTAGAAATTCTACCAGAAAATGCACAGTTAGAAGATACACAGACGGTGGCAGTCAAAGATGGGAAAGAATTGAGTGTTCCCGTTGCCTTAAATCAAGGTTTGACCTTATGGGTACGTGGAGATATGGATGCAACAGCCTTTGAAACAACCATTGACTTTAATGAGCATTATCGTGATTCTGCCCTGCAAGCGCCATTGACTGAGGGCACAGAAGTCGGTACTGTAAGTGCTTCGATTCCAGCTGATACGCTTGGTTATATTGATGCTTCTGATCATGACGAAACTGCAGGATTGGTCACAACACAAACGGTAGAAAAAGCCAACATCTTTGTTCGTGCTTGGCGCGGTGTGTCTACCTTTTTCGAGAATCTTTTTTAATCCAAACCAAAGAAAAAATCTGTCCTGAGCAAAGATTGCTTCTCGGACAGATTTTTTTTATTCTACCGTTTCCACCGTTGCTGCTGCCAAAGGCTCAACAGGGAAAAACAATTCAACTTCCCCTTCTTTAAAATGAGGAAGATATCTTTCTTGGATCGCTGCTGACAAGTGGACGTTATTTTCTGGTAAAACTTCCATCAACATTTTTTCAGTCATCATGGTCAAGTTTTTTTCATCCGTTTTTACAACGAGATAGGTCATTGCGGGCATTTCCCAACGGACCCAACCGACGGGAGGAAAATTTTCTGTATGGACTTGAACGCCTGCCAAATAACGGCCGGTTTCTTGCCAAGGCTCTAACCAATTGGTGCCATCACTCATTAAGCCCCAAAATTCCAGTTCTTCTGCCTTTTGATCGCTCACTAGAAATTCGATCTCTTCAAAATCCTTTGTTGCAAGTTCCCATAGCGCTGGTACCCAAGAAGCTCCTTCTTCCGCTAATCCCTTGCCTTCTTTTCCGATCACATAAAAAGCGGGCCGTTCAACGCGAATCACTTCACCTAATTGCATGTTCCTTCCTCCTTCTTTTCTTCATTTTAGCGAATTGCAAGAAATTCAGCAACTTTGACCTTAGCAACAAGCAATTTTTGTCATTTTTCGGTATACTAGGTGTATCGTTAAAGGAGTGAAAAACATGGATTTTACGCAATTGCTGATTTTTGCCATCAGCTATTTGACGGGTGTGATCGTCGTTCAAAAGTGGCGCAAGAATAAAGATGAGCCAGATATTTTCTTTTTTGAGTGCTGTTGGACGATTTTAGCCCTGCTGATTTATTTAGCCGTCTCAGAATTACGGACAGGCAGTTTCTTTATTCTAATACCAGTTGCCTTCGCCGGCCTTTTTTTATTTTCTTATCGGCGTAACAAGCACCGACTCGTAAATGGCTTGCTCTTTAATTTGTTTGTCTTAGCATTTGGTGGCTACCTAGTCATTAATCTATACCGAACACAAGATATTCTTGTAGGTGGTCTATTGGCTGTTTTGCTAGCGATCTTCTTTGCTGTATTATTATTCGGCTTAGCCATTCTCGTGGTCTTTCTTTACTGGAATTCCATTATTGTTTTACGAAGAGAGTCGCGATCAATCGCCAATCTATTGACCCTGATCTTAGCAGTGGTTTTGACCGTTTTATTATTTTCAGATACCCTTTTGCACTTTTTCCCGGATTGGATCCGAACCTTATTCGGCGTTGTTCCCCTAAGTCTGATGTATCTATTTGTGGTCTTTTTGAACTTTTTATCGATTTCAGTCATTTATCAGTTCAATCATCCTCGTTACAATCAAGATTTTATCATCGTCTTAGGAGCAGGTCTTTTGAATGGCACCACGGTCTCCCCTTTATTGGCCAAGCGTATCAATAAAGCAATCTCGTTCTACGAAGCGCAATTTAAAGCGAAAAAAACCGCTCCTCGGTTACTGATGTCAGGCGGCCAAGGAAGCGATGAAAAGCTGCCAGAAGCTGTCGCGATGAAAGAATATGCAGTTGCGCAAGGAGTGCCCGAAGGAGAGATTTTAGTAGAAACAAATTCCACGACTACTTATGAAAACATGAAGTTTTCGAAAGAAATCATGGATTCCTTAAAGCCAAATGGCTACAAAGTTATTTTTTCCTCCAACAATTACCATATTTTTCGTGCCGGTCTCTATGCAGATCAAGCACAACTTAAAGCGGATGGTATCGGAGCACCCACCGCCTTTTACTATTTACCAAATGCCTTCTTACGAGAATTCGTAGCGATCCTTTTTATGCACAAAAGACGACACTTAATGGTATTGATCACCTTACTGATCCTTTATGTAGGCGCAGCGATCCTCCAACTTATTTTTGGCTAAGCAAACAAAAAAAGTTCTTTGAACCGGCTGGTTCGAAGAACTTTTTTCTTATTGAATCGTACGATGTTTCTTCCAGAAACGTTGTTGCCATTTTTCTTTCATACTTTCTGTAAGTGGTTCTGATGCTTCTTTGATCGCACAATATTTGTCAACCATTGTGACAATATAGCTTTCTTTATAACGTGGCGGCGCAATCGTTGCTCCCCACATATGTTTCAAGATGATATCTTTTTCTAGATCACTTAGTTCAGTGATTTTTTCAGCATTTTTTACTGCAATTCGTGGATGCATATACGCATGGGTACCTTCATCAAACTTTGTGGTACGCCAGTCATAGTAGAATAAATCATGAAGGAGTCCTGCACGAGCTGTTGCACGAGCATCGCCGCCCCATTTCTTGGCCAATTTGTAACTATAATAAGAGACGCTGATCGAATGTTCCAAACGTGTGGAGTTCATATGCTGCACAAAGTTGGCTAATTTTTTTACAGCTTCTGTTTCTAACAGGTCAGCCACGTAAGACATATATTCGCTATCTTCTTGCCATTTTTCTGTCATAAATTTTTGTCTGCCACCTTTTTTTGATCTGCTTGATTGTTACAAGACAAAGTATAGCACCTATTCATCGAAGATTCTAGGTGAGGTGCAATAGATTCAAATAGTTTAACAGTTCCTTAAAAATCTAACTGACAGAAAAATACATCAAAATTCCGGCTGCAATGGCGACGTTCAATGATTCCGCCTGACCATAGATGGGAATATACACATTTTTGTCAGTCAAAGCCAACAGTTCTGGGTGAACCCCTTGTCCCTCGTTACCTAAAATGAAGGCAGCTGTTTGTTCTTTAGGAAGCTCGGTATAAGGAACGGCTTCTTTATTTAATTCGGTGCCATAAATCGTCACGCCAGCTGAGCGTAGCTGCTTTAGAAATGGCGGGATCGCTCCTTCTAAAATCGGTAAATGATAGTTGCTTCCTTGCATGCTGCGCAAGACTTTTGTGCTGTAAAGATCTGCTGTTCCTTCGCCGAGAAACACCCCGCTAAATCCAACAGCATCCGCTGTTCGAATCATGGTACCAACGTTCCCGGGATCTTGCACATTATCTAAAATCAACCAATTACCCGTCAGTGTCTGTAAGTTTTGCTCTTGCTTTTCCACCACGGCAAAAATTCCTTGTGGTGTTGGTAAATCAGAAAGCATCGCTGCGATCTCCTCTGTGATCAAATAGCTTTCTTCCTGATAATCATCGAGCTGCCCGTTGGCTTCGCTTAACCCTCGCGGTGTCACCAACAACGCTTTGATAGGTACTTTGGCCTGCAGCGCTTCTTGCACTAAATGCCAGCCATCGATCAAATACGTATTGGTCTGTGTACGGTGTTTTTTTTGTGTTAGTTTTTTGATTTCCTTGATAAAGGTATTTTTTTTCGATTGAATTTCTTTCATGTGGTCACCTCGATTTATTATAGCATGAGTCAATCGATCTAACTTGTTCTTTTACTGAAAAAACGCTATCATTATAAGCAGAGGAGGGATTGTCCATGAAGAAACTACGAATCCATGTTCAAGGGCGTGTCCAAGGTGTCGGCTTTCGTTATACCACGAAAATGCTTGCCGATCAATTAGGGGTCACAGGATCTGTAAAAAATGAGGCAGATGGTTCTGTTTCGATTGAAGCGATGGGAGATGAAAAAATCATCGATGCCTTTGTTGCCGGAGTGAAAGATTCTCCTTCTCCCGCTGGAAAAGTGAACCAAATCGACATCCAACCAGACGATACCATTAAAGAACGTACTAGCTTTGATGTAGTCTATTATTGATAATTGAATGTTTTCTAAGTCGAAAGATTGATTTTTCAATGAATTTCTCTTTGTACATTGAAATAGTCGGTCTTTTTTAGTATAGTTATTTTTGTCTAAATTTATTGTGAAGAGGAAGAATAGAATGTCTAAAATGAATAAATGGCTGCTTTCATCAGGATTATTTGGCCTGTTATTAGCATTATCAGGCTGTGTCAGTACCAATGCTGATGGTACGCCGAAAGAAACAGGAATGATTTATCGCTTTTTGGTGAAACCTTTAGGTGATATGATCACGATGCTCGTTGAAAACTTCAACTGGTCTTACGGCTGGGCGATCATCGCCGTAACGATCGTTGTCCGCGTCATTATCTTACCATTAGGGATCCATCAGTCTCGAAAAACGATGATTCAAAGTGAAAAAATGCAGTTTCTGAAACCTCAAGTGGATATTGCGCAAGCCAATTTGAAGAAAGCAACCACTCGGGAAGAACAAATGCAAGCGCAAGCGGAGATGCAAAAAATCTATTCTGAAAACAACGTCAGTATGTTTGGCGGTATCGGTTGCTTGCCTTTACTGATTCAGATGCCGATCTTCTCTGCCCTCTACTTCACCGCCCGTTACACACAAGGAATCCAAAACTCTGAGTTCTTTGGCGTATCATTAGGTGACCCAAGCATCCTCTTTGTGGCGATTGCTGGTATTTCCTACCTGGCACAAGGATACATCTCAACCATTGGGATTCCAGAAGAACAGAAAAAAACGATGAAAACCATGTTGATCGTTTCTCCATTGATGATCGTTTTCATGTCAATGAGTGCACCAGCTGGTGTGACACTTTATTGGGTAGTCGGTGGGGTCTTCAGTTGTATCCAAACATTTATCACGAATGTCATCATGAAACCAAAAATTCGTGCCCAAGTCGAAGCAGAAATGAAAGCCAATCCGCCAAAAACGGTGGTTACGCCTCGCAAAGATGTAACTCCTGAAAAAACAGAAGCTGTCAAAAAAGCGTTGAACACGACAAAGCCTAGTGGAAAAGGTCGTAACGCAGGCAAGCAGCAACGTTAGTAATTCTTGACCAAATCGCTCAATGAGTGGTTTGGTTTTTTGTTGTTTTCAAATGGGAATCAGTTGCTTCTTCTTCTGCCTTTCGCTATAGTAAATGAGAGGTGAGCACATGTTTCAAGCATATATCAATATTTTTGTCATTTTCAGTCTCATGTTTATCGGTTATTGGTTGTCTTACAAACAATGGTTTTCTAATCGAACCGCCGATACGTTTTCAAAATTGGTATTAAATGTCTCATTACCAGCCAATATGTTTTTAACGATTATTAAAAATTTTACGAAAGATGAATTTCTTTCATTGGTTTCGGGGATGATCATCCCATTACTTTCCATGATGATCACTTACTTCGCTGGTTATTTATGGCGACGTTTCGCGCAAGTTGAAGCCAAACACCAAGGCGCATTTTCCGCCATGTTTACCTTTTCCAATACGATCTTCATCGGCTTACCGATCAATTTAGCTATTTTTGGTGAAAAAGCCGTTCCTTATGTGTTGTTGTACTATATTGTAAATACGACATTATTTTGGACCATCGGTATTTTTGATTTAGCAAAAGACAATCCTGATTTTGGTGAAGCCCGGATTTCCTTTCATCCATTGGTCATGCTAAAAAAGATTTTTTCACCAGCCTTGATTGGTTTCATCATCGGTTTGATCTGGATGCTATTCACCTTACCACTGCCCTCATTTGTTGATGGCCTTGGAAGCTATCTAGCAGATTTGACGACACCCTTATCAATGTTTATTATCGGAATCATCGTCTACTTTGGGGGACTCAAAAATTTGCGAATGACGAAAGACATTGTCGGTGTCTTGTTTGGTCGTTTCGTTCTTTCGCCCCTCGTTGTGTGGCTGTTAAGCAGAATCATCCCTGTTCCTGAATTGATGCTTTCTGTGTTTATTATTCAAGCCTCTATGCCCGTCCAAAACTCTGTCCCGATCCTTGTACGAAACTACCAAGGGGATGAAGAATTTGCAACTTCATGTCTAGGCTATTCCGTCTTACTGTACATGGTGTATTTGCCTGTTTTGCTTTTTTTCTTTTTTTAGCTATTTAACGAACTTTGTCGAAAAATACTCGTTACCAAAGGCATTCGCTTCTTTCGGTAACGAGTATTTTTCTCCTCTTTGTATGGTAAAGGTTCGATTGATTCGCTACCAAGGCTGGCCCCTATGATTTCCCACAATAGACCACGATCTTACTGATTTTCGTCAGATTGTGGCTGCTTAGATCGATTTCACAAACAAGACAAAAAAGCACATCATGCAGAAACTAGCTATACTAGCCATTATGATGATGTGCTTATTTTTTATCTTAAGTGAACAGCCGGTGGTTTACAACATATCAAACAAAGACAACTGATTTTCATCAGGTAAATCTTTTAGAACACCGTTATCCGTCATGTATTCAATCAAAGTCTTAGAAACTTTCCCGCGATTGGCGAGATCTTCTTTCGATAAGAAAGGACCATTTTTCCGTGCTTCCACGATTTGTTTCGCTACGTTTAGTCCCAAACTCGGCACTGCTCGAAATGGTGCGATCAATTTTTTTCCGTCGATCACGAAGTTTTCCGCATCCGATTTATACAGATCGATCATCCCAAATTCATAACCGCGCTCTAACATTTCATTGGCTAACTCCAGAACGGTTAACAGATTCTTTTCTTTCGTTGACGCATCCAATCCTTTGTCAGTGATTTCTTGCATCCGTTCTTTTACGGCGTCTTTTCCTTTTGACATGGCAATCAAATCAAAATCATCCGCCCGGACAGAGAAATAAGCACAGTAATAGAGAATTGGGAAGTACACTTTAAAGTAAGCCACCCGCAACGCCATCAAAACATACGCCGCTGCATGGGCTTTCGGGAACATGTACTTGATCTTCGAACAAGAATCGATATACCATTCAGGGACATTGTTCTCCCGCATCGCTTGCAAGTAAGTGTCCCGCAAGTCGTCAGGGATCTTGTTCCATTGCCCTTTACGAACCGTCTCCATGATTTTAAAGGCCATCCCGTCATCTAGGCCAGCATGGATCAAGTACACCATGATATCATCCCGACAGCCGATTACTTCTGCTAGACTGGCATCTCCGCGACGAATCAGTTCTTCGGCATTGCCCAACCATACATCGGTACCATGGGAAAGACCAGAGATCTGCAAGAGCTCTGCAAACGTCGATGGATGGGTTTGATCCAACATCCCCCGCACAAATCGGGTCCCAAATTCTGGGATGCCTAATGTACCTGTTTTTGAGTAGATCTGCTCTTCAGTCACACCTAGCACGTCCGTACCACCAAAAATACGCATCACTTCCGGATCATCCGTGGGGATCGTTTTAGGATCGATTCCTGATAAATCCTGCAGCATCCGAATCACCGTTGGGTCATCGTGTCCCAGGATATCCAGTTTTAAAATATTGTCATGAATGGAATGGAAATCAAAGTGGGTCGTTTTCCATTCTGAATTTTGATCATCTGCTGGGTATTGAATCGGCGTGAAATCATAGACATCCATATAGTCTGGAATAACGATGATTCCCCCCGGATGCTGACCAGTTGTCCGTTTGACGCCAGTTGCACCCTTAGCCAATCGATCGACTTCAGCTGCTCGATAATGGAGATTATGATCGCGCTCAAAGCCTTTTACGAAACCGAAGGCTGTTTTATCGGCTACTGTACCGATCGTTCCGGCACGATAGACATATTCTTCGCCGAAGAGCACTTTCGTATAGTTATGGGCCTCTGGCTGATATTCCCCAGAGAAGTTCAAATCGATATCGGGGACTTTATCGCCATGGAAACCAAGGAAGGTTTCAAAAGGAATATCATGGCCATCTTTGTTCAGACGTGTGCCGCATTTTGGACATTTTTTCTCTGGCATATCATAACCAGAACCATACGAGCCGTCTTCGTAAAACTCAGAATACTGGCAATCGGGACAATAATAATGAGGGGCTAATGGATTGACCTCAGTGATCCCAGTCATCGTTGCTACGAAACTAGAACCGACTGATCCCCGTGACCCTACTAAGTAGCCGTCTTGATTGCTTTTATGAACCAGTTTTTGTGAGATCAAATAGATCACGGAAAACCCATTCCCAATGATCGAATCAAGCTCTTTTTTCAAACGTTTTTCCACAATTTCTGGTAATGGATCACCGTATAGCTCTTTGGCACGGTTGTAACTCAAGTCGGTGATCTCTTGTTCAGATCCGGGAATCTTTGGTGTATACAGATCATCTTTTACCGGAATGACTTTTTCACAGAGATCAGCGATTTTATTTGGGTTCGTCACCACAATTTCTTTCGCTACTTCCGGACCTAAAAACTGAAAAGCGGTCAGCATCTCATCGGTTGTTCGGAAGTGTACATCCGGTAAACTATGTCGATTCAAGGGATTGGCGCCCCCCATCGAATTGATCAAGACCTTACGATAAATGGCATCTTCTTCGTTCAGGTAGTGGGCATTCCCAGTAGCAACAACGATTTTTCCTAACTCTTCACCCATTTGGATCAAATTCCGAATAATGTCTTCTAGGTCTTTTTCGCTTTTCACGAGCTCCGTTTCTAGGAGATGGGCATAAACTGCTTTGGGCATGACTTCGATATAGTCATAAAACTTAGCAAGTTCCCGCGCTGCATCAACCCCTTTTTGCATCATTGCGACAAAGACTTCCCCTTTATCACAAGCGGTTCCGACTAACAATCCTTCCCGCAATTTCACCAATTCTGAGCGCGGGATCCGCGGGACTTTATCATGGAAGTACTTCACATTCGACATCGAGATCAGCTTGAATAAATTCTTCAATCCCGCCTGTGTTCGGGCTAAGATCGTGGCATGGAAAGGCCGAGCTGCTTTATAGGAGTTCTCGCCCCCAACGTGTCGGTTCAAATCTTCGTGCAGCAGCATGTCATGTTTTTCCATCGCTTCTTTGACAAAGATCCACGCTAAATGACCGGTTGCCTCGGCATCGTAGATCGCTCGGTGATGTTGCTCCAAACTAACGCCGAATTTTTTGGAAAGGACACCTAAACCGAATCGCTTAAACTCTGGATACAAATAACGAGCGAGTTCCAATGTATCAATGACGGGATTTTCTGCTTCTGGAATACCGTATTTTCGATAACTTGTATTTAAGAAGCCCATATCAAATGACGCATTGTGGGCAACTAGAATGGCTCCTTCAGAAAACTCACGGAACAAACGTAAGACTTCTTCTTCCGATTTTGACCCCCGAACCATTTCATCGGTGATCCCCGTCAATTCTACGGTCGTTCGTGATAAAGGATGGCCAGGATCGATGAATTCATCAAAGGAGCCTTCCACGTTGCCTTTATGCATCCGCACAGCGGCCAATTCAATGATGGTGTCGTACACTGCAGACAATCCGGTGGTCTCCACGTCAAACACGATATAAGTGGCATCAGTCAGTGGGACAGGCTTCGGATTATAGGCAACCGCTACCCCGTCATCCACGATATTGGCTTCCACACCGTAAAGAATTTTTACCCCGGCTTTTTCTCCGGCGTGATGGGCATCAGGAAACCCTTGTGCGCCACCATGATCGGTGATCGCAATCGCCTTATGGCCCCACTTGCCAGCTTGAGCGACAAAGTCTGCCACATTGTTGGTTGCATCCATCGTACTCATATTTGAATGCAGGTGAAGTTCGACCCGTTTTTCGCCTTCAGGTGCATAATCTTTGCGGGCCTCGTGTTTGACTTCCAGCAAATCTTGTGCATTCATAACGAGATCTCGCATAAAAGTATCTTCTTGAACACTACCACGCACTTTGACCCAACTACCTTTAGCAATGGCATCAAAGACTTGTTCATCTTTTTCATTATTGGAGAATTTTTTCACACTAAACGACGACGTATAGTCGGTGATTTTCAAAATCAAAATCTTCCGTTTTGAACGCAATTCTCGAACTTCTTTATCAAAGACATACCCTTGGATCGTAACTCTGCGTTCTTCCTCAATGATATTGATCATCGGTGTCACAGGTTCATCGGCAGGAATATTACGTCCCAAGGCAATTGGTCCGTCAAATTCGACTGTTTTGACTTCTTTTTTGCGTTGCTCGTGGGCCATTAAGTTCTCAGCGGCTTGCAATTGGAAGGCTGCCGTTTGTTCTTCTTTTCGTGCTTCAAGTTCTTTCAAGGCTGCCTCAGCCTGTTCTTTGTCTAGCTGCGGCAAGATCCGAAATTTTTGAAACCCGAAAGTCCCATAATTTTCCTCAATGATCGGTAAGTACTGTTGCTGCAAAATCGTGATGACCGCATCATTGTTGACGGGTAAAATCACTTTGTTCTCTTGAATCATAGGCATTTGATTTTTAATCACTTGATGAACTAACGGCCGATCACAATTTTGATTGGCTAACGCTAATGGCCAGTATTCTTGAATGAACTGCTCATCAAAGGAACCATCTTGAGCTTCAATGACAATGCGAACTTCCGCGATCTCTTTAAACGCTAGTTCAATGTGTTGTTTAAAGGATTGATACACCATCACCGGTAATAAACGTTCAAATTGGAAATAAAACGTCCACGCTTTTGATTGTCGATGCACGGTTACTTGTCTGATTTGGGCAGTTTGCATCAATGGATGCTGCCGAAGATTTGGGGCAGCTGCAATTTGGTCTAATAATATCTCAAAGGTCTCTCTTTCTTTTGACAATTGAAGATCCTCCTTTTCTCAGTACTCACTAGTATACCTCTTTTTGTCTTCACTTTCATTAAAAAATCGAGAAAGGATTTCCTCTCTCGATCTACCATTTGTTCCGATTTATTCTTGGTTGGCTAATAAAATCGTCAAGGTCGAAGCGACTTCTTCTTTCCTCACTTCAACGGTTGCGCCAGTATGCTTGATTTTGATCTCCACGATGCCTTCTACGGCTTTTTTACCGATGGTCAAGCGAATCGGACAACCAATCAAATCGGCATCTGCAAATTTGACCCCTGCACGTTCATTGCGGTCATCCACCAATACTTGATAGCCGACTTGGTTCATCATTTCTTCTACTTCTTCACTTAAGGCATTTTGATAGCTATCTTCAATCGACGTTTGGATGATATGCACATCAAATGGGGCAATTTCTTGGGGCCAATCGATCCCAAACTCATTGCCGTATTGTTCGACGATTGTTGAAAGCAGCCGAGAAACGCCCAGACCATAACAGCCCATGATGATTGGTTGTTCATCGCCATTTTCATCGACAACCGTCGCTTCTTGGGCCTCGCTGTACTTGGTTCCTAACTTGAAGATATGCCCAACTTCGATTCCTCGCGTAAAGGTTAAGGTTCCTTTTCCATCTGGGGAAGGATCGCCTTCTTGAACCAAGCGAAAATCGGCAAAGGCTAGTGGTTGAAAATCACGGCCTACATTTGCATTGAGAAAATAGCTCTGTTTTTCTGCCGCTGGGACGATCAGATTCGCCATATCTTGGACATGCTGATCCGCATACAATTGGATCGAATCAGCAAGCTCAATGGGGCTGCGAAGTTGTGTGTCACTGGTCAGATAGGACTCGGCTTCTTCAGCAGTCAGGACCTTCACTTGATCAGCCGCTAAAAAATGCTTGATTTTTGTTTCATTGAGACTGTGATCACCTCGAAGCAATACCATAATGACTTGCTCGTCAACGAGCAGCAAAAATACTTGAACGATTTTTTGCAAATCCGTATCGTGTGTTTTCGCCAGTTCCTCTAACGATAATGATTCTTTATGAACGACTTTTTGTAACTCTAAGTAGGTCTCATGAGATTTTTTAGCGATATACTGACTAGTTGCTAGTTTCCAATTGGCGACATAGTCGCTTTCAGTCGAATAACAGATCAGCTCTTCGCCGATTCCAGACAATGCCAAAAACTCTTTTGAATCTCGGCCACCCATCAAGCCATTATCCCCGACCACTGCCCGATACTCGATCCCACAGCGTTTCAATATGGCATGGTAAGCCATTTCGTAGCGATTATAGGTTTGATCTAAGCTGGCTTCATCGGCGTGAAAAGAATAGCCATCTTGCATGATAAATTCACGGCTGCGAATCAATCCAAAACGCGGCCGCTGTTCGTCCCGATATTTCGTTTGGATCTGATATAAGCTCAAAGGCAGCCGCTTATAAGACGTGATCTCGTTTTTGATCAATGTCGTGAACGGCTCTTCGTGAGTGGGCCCTAAAACGATCTCTCGTTCGTTTCGATCTGTCAACCGATACAAAGACTCACCATACAATGAGGCCCGTCCAGACTCCTTCCATGGTTCATACGGAAGCAAAGAAGGCATCGCCATCTCCACAGCATCGATTTCTGCCAGCTCCTCACGAATGACCCGTTTGATCTTTTCTAACACCCTTTGAGCTAATGGCAAGTAGACATAGATGCCTGCCGCCACTTGTCGAATATACCCTGCCCTAACTAACAGTTGATGACTTAACGTCTCCGCATCGCTGGGGGTTTCCCTCAATGTCGGAATCAAACATTTTGACTGTTTCATTTTTTTCTCCTTTGCTACAAAAAATCATGTTCACCCGATCAACAATTGATTTGCTTGTGCGTCTTATTTTTAAAAGAAGAAACGTTGGATATCATTCCAGGTAACGAGAACCATCAGCAGCATCAAAAACCCAAACCCAATCAGGGTAATGATGCCTTCTTTTTCTTGACTGATTGGCTTGCCTCGCACACCTTCTAAAATATTTAAAACCAGTTTCCCACCATCTAATCCAGGAATCGGCAATAAATTAAAGATCCCCAAATTGATGGAAATCATCGCCATCATGGCGATCACCGTTGTGACACCTTGCGATGCGGCTTGAGAAGACAGTTGGAAAATCGCTACCGGTCCGCCCAATTTATTGATATCTGGTTGGGCGATCAAGTTGCCGACTGCTCTAAAAATAACCAGCGAATTGTCAATGGTCGTTTGTAAGCCACCCAGTAAGATGTCTCCGATCCCAGTTTTTAACGAAGCCGTGATCCCTAAGAAACCGATCGTGGTCTCCCCTGATTCTTGACTCGCAGGAGTTGCTGTTAAATCAAGTGTTTCCGCTCCTCGTTTGACTTCTAGAGTAATCTTAGTAGCTGGGTACTTTTGGATCTCTGTCGTCAATTCTGACCAGTTGGAAACATCGACGCCTTCAACTGCTAGGATTTCGTCGCCATTTTGCAGCCCGGCTTCAGCTGCCGGGGTTCCTGCTTCGATTCCTGTCACGACGGTTGCATCTTGATTCGCGACACCACCTTGCGCAAACACCAACCCAGTGAATAAAACCAAGGATAAAATAAAGTTATTCATCGGTCCTGCAAAATTCGTCAGCATTCGTTGCCACAGCTTTGCAGACTGGAATTGAACGTCTTTTGGTGCGATCCGAACTTCAACGCCATCTTCATGAATGATCGTTGCGTCATGATCCACAGCGTACGTAACCGCTTCTTGTTCATTGCCGTTGATGAAGCCAGTGATCGTCAACTTCTCCTCCAAGTCAAAGTCGGTCACTTCCATGGGGATCGCTTGCGGCAATTGGATCTTTTTGCTTGTATTGATTTTGGTGACTTTGCCAGTTGCATCTTGAACCAAGGAGACTGGCATGCCAGGCGTTAATTCGGTCTCATCTTCGCCCCAGCCTGCCATTTGGACATACCCGCCTAATGGCAGCATCCGAATCGTGTAGGTCGTCCCATCTTTCGCTTGATGCGCGAACAATTTAGGCCCCATACCGATGGCAAACTCTCTTACTAAAATACCTGCCCGTTTTGCAAAGAAGTAGTGTCCAAATTCGTGAATCACTACCACCACGGAAAAGATAATGATAAATACAAGTATCGTTTTCATGCTCGTTCCTCTCTTTCACAGCATCCCTCTCATTCAGGGCAGCCTTTCCTTATTTTATCACACCGGTTCCCGTTGAGGAACTCACATTCCCGTTGTAACAAGAATTTAAAAAAAGAAGCGCAAGCCAAGCCTGCACTTCTTAAAAATTTTCTAAAAGACACCGAATAAATACATGATTGGAAACACAAACAACATGCTGTCGAAGCGATCTAAGATTCCTCCGTGACCTGGCAGGATATTCCCTGAATCCTTCACGCCATAGTGACGTTTGATCGCGGATTCCACTAAATCACCAAATTGCCCAGCGATCGAAAAGAGGACCGTCAATAAAATCATGATGGCACTACCGTGTCCAAAATAATCTTTCCCAGGAAATGCTAATAGATACAAACCAGCTACGACCACCGCAGCAGCAATCCCGCCTAGGGCCCCTTCGATGGTTTTATTAGGAGAAATCTCCGGCCATAATTTTCGTTGGCCGTAACGCCGTCCCACCATGTAAGCCCCAATATCCGTTGCCCACACGATAAACAGCCCGAAAACTAAAACAACTAATCCATCCGTTGCTGACCGTGCCGTCAAGAAACGTTCAAACCCGACACCGGTATATAAGCTAACGATCACCGGAAACCCAGCTTCATCGATGGTATACGTATTTTTCGAAATAACCGCGATCCCTAGTAACAAAAGAACGATCAGATAGTACAAGGCACTTTTATCTGTCCCCTCTGGCAAAAAGAAAAACCAGCGTTCTTGAGGCAAAACTAAGATCACCGCCCCGAGGATTGAAAGAATTCCTTCAAAACTGAAAATAGCTAGTCCTTTCATCCGAAATAATTCATAAACACCAATTCCTGCCATTGCTGCTGCCAGCAATTCGACGGCAATACCGTCAACATAAATAATTGGCAGGAAAAAGGCTAATGCGACGACCGCAGTGATTACACGTTGTCTCACTCTTCTTCCTCCTCTGTTTTCAAACCGCCAAAACGCCGGTTTCGTTGTTGAAAGCTCCCAATTGCGTCCTCTAATAACGCAGCATCGAAATCAGGCCAGAGCGCCTTCGTAAAGAATAACTCGCTGTATGCAATCTGCCATAACAAGAAATTACTGACACGTTCCTCACCACTCGTTCGAATCACCAATTCAGGATCCCGCAAAGGGCTTGGTAAAAAACCAGTCATCAAATGCGTCCCCAGCATGTCTTCCGTGAGCTCTGGTAGGACTTCGCCGGAAGCCGAGAGTTCTTCATAAAGCGCTTGGACAGCTGTCAAAATTTCTGCGCGGCTGCCATAATTCAAAGCAAAATTCAAGATCATTCCCGTATTGTCTTTGGTTTGGTCGATCGCTCGCTTGACCGCTTCTTGCGTGTGTAGGGGTAAAGAATCCGTGAACCCCATCACTTTGACTTGAACATTTTCTTTGATTAGCTCAGGAACAAAGGTGTCGAAAAAGTCGACTGGTAGTTGCATCAAAAAGTCTACTTCCTCGTTCGGCCGTTTCCAATTCTCTGTCGAAAATGCATAAAGCGTCAATACCTTCACACCTAAGTGTGAAGCGTGTTTCGTGATTTTCTTTACCGTCTCCATGCCTTCTTTGTGGCCAGCTACTCTTGGCAAGCGCCGATTTTGCGCCCATCTGCCGTTACCATCCATAATGATCGCGATGTGTTGGGGAATCGGCAGTGATGGATCAAATTCATGTTCAGCCGCTTCTTTGATATATTTGTCTTTTTGTGGAAAAAAACGCAGCATCGTATTCGCTCCTCTTCCAATTCTTGAAATTCATCTTTTACATTATAACAATAATCAGATTTCTTGCCTATGAAAACCAAGAAAAGATTTCCATATTAAGAAAAAACAAAAAAACAGCTGTCATATTCAAGTACATGAGATAGTTTCGCCCATAAAAAAAGAGCCGCTGAAGCGACTCTTCGTCATTCCTTTTAAACTTCAAGTAATTCTTGTTCTTTTTCAGCTGCGATGGCATCGATTTCTTTGATGCTGTTATCTGTAGCAGTCTGCACTTCTTTTTCAGATTCCCGCAAATCATCTTCTGTGATGTCGCCAGCTTTTTCTTGTTTCTTGTAAGCTTCCATGGCATCCCGACGAATGTTACGGACGGCGATTTTCGCATTTTCAGCTTCTTTTTTCACGTCTTTTGCTAATTCTTTACGGCGTTCTTCCGTTAATTGAGGAATCACCAAACGAATCACTGTTCCGTCATTGGCAGGCGTGATACCAATATCACTTTGCATGATGGCTTTTTCAACTTCTTGGATCATTGTTTTGTCAAAAGGTGTGATCATCAAAATTCTTGCTTCTGGAATCGTAATTGAAGCCATTTGGTTCAAGGGTGTTGGTACACCATAGTAAGTAACCATTACGCGGTCTAAGATGCTCGCGTTCGCGCGGCCAGCACGGATTTGTCCTAGTTCCCGCTGCAAGTTTTCTGCTGCTTTTTTCATTTTGTCTTTTGCTTCTGTTAAAATTTTGTCAGCCATGTTATTTCCCCCTTACTGTCGTTCCAATATGTTCACCTAAAATGGCGCGGCGAATGTTTCCATGCTCATTCAAGTTGAATACGACTAATGGAATATCGTTGTCCATACTTAATGAACTTGCGGTTGAATCCATTACTTGCAATCCTTTGGAAATGACTTCTAAATGAGTCAATTCTTCAAATTTCACAGCACTTTGATCCGTTTTAGGATCTGCTGAGTAGACGCCATCAACATTGTTTTTTGCCATCAAAATGACATCGGCGTTGATTTCAGCTGCCCGTAAGGCTGCGGTCGTATCAGTTGAGAAATAAGGATTCCCGGTTCCGCCAGCAAAAATGACGACCCGTCCTTTTTCTAAATGGCGTTCTGCTCTACGACGAATATAAGGCTCAGCGATTTGACGCATCTCGATTGAAGTTTGGACACGCGTTGGTACACCAGCGTTTTCTAGTGTATCTTGTAATGCTAAAGCATTCATCACAGTCGCTAGCATGCCCATGTAATCAGCTTGGGCTCTTTCCATCCCCATTTGCGCACCGATTTGTCCACGCCAAATGTTTCCGCCGCCGACTACGATCGCCATCTGTACACCTAATTCGTGGACTTCCTTGATCTCTTTAACGATCTCCTGGATGGTCGGTGGTTTGATCCCAAAGCCTTCGTCACCCGCTAATGCTTCACCACTTAATTTTAATACAACACGTTGATATTTTGGTTTGCCCATCATGATTCCTCCGTACATTCTCCAATACTATTGTAGCATATTGGTGCTCTTTCGTTGAAAATTATCTACACTATTTCTTCAAAAACCGTTTTTGCTTAAAAAAAGGGAGCGCACTTCCATGCGTTCCCATCTGTTCGAGGAACAGAATTATTTTTTCACTTGGCTCATTACTTCTTCAACGAAGTTGTCTTCGCGTTTTTCGATACCTTCGCCGACTTCAAAGCGGACAAAAGATTTCACAGTTGCGCCTTTTGATGCAACATATTTTTCAACTGTCATATCTGGGTCTTTAACGAATGGTTGGTCAACCAAAGCGATTTCTGCTTTAAATTTCTTCAAGCGTCCTTCAACCATTTTTTCAACGATGTTCGCTGGTTTGCCTTCGTTCAATGCTTGTTCTGTCAAGACTTGTTTTTCATGATCCAATTCTTCTTGAGAGATTTGTGCTTCGTTCACGTAGCGAGGGTTGATCGCTGCAACGTGCATTGCAACATCTTTCGCAACTGATTCGTCAGTTGTTCCTTCAAGAACAGTCAACACCGCAATACGTCCGCCCATGTGTAGGTAACCGCCGAAAGCAGCATTGTCATCTTTTTCAACAACTTCAAAACGACGGAAGCTGATTTTTTCTCCGATTACTTGTGTTGCTTCGATCAACGCAGCATCCATTGTGCCTTTAGAGGTTTCTAATTTTAAAGCAGCATCCATATCAGCTGGTTTGTTCGCTGCGATTACTTCAGCGATTTCTTTTACTAAGTCTTGGAACATTTCGTTTTTAGAAACGAAGTCAGTTTCTGAGTTCACTTCAACGATTGCTGCTGTGTTGCCGTTGATTGCTACAGATGCTAAACCTTCAGCAGCAATACGGTCGTTTTTCTTCGCAGCTTTTGCCATACCTTTTTCACGTAATAAGTCAACGGCTTTTTCGATGTCGCCTTCTACTTCAACTAATGCACGTTTTGCGTCCATCATTCCTACACCAGTCATATCGCGTAATTCTTTTACTAATTTAGCTGTTACTTCTGCCATTTTTTGTTTCCTCCTAAATGTTTTTAAACAAGATTGCTTGTCTTTAAAAAAAGCTGTTTCAAAGGAGAGTGAGGCTTGGCGCCTAGCCTTTGAAACAGCTCCATCATTTATTATTCAGCTGATGCGTTGTCGCCTTCGACAACATCAACGATTTCTTCGATTGAAGTTGCGTTTTCTGTTGATTCAGCAGCAAAATCTTCTTCTGCTACTTGGTCTTCGCCTTGGTTACCTTCGATGAAAGCATCTGCCATTTTCGCAGTGATCAATTTAACGGCACGAATAGCGTCATCATTTGATGGGATAACAACATCGATTTCGTCTGGATCACAGTTTGTATCGACCATCGCTACGATCGGGATATTTAATTTGCGTGCTTCTTGGATCGCGATACGTTCTTTACGTGGGTCAACAACGTACATTACATCTGGAATTCTTGGCATATCAGCAATACCGCCTAAGAATTTTTCAAGACGTTCGCGCTCTTTGTTCAAGCCAACGACTTCTTTTTTAGGAAGAACAGCAAATGTACCATCTTCTTCCATTTTGTTGATTTGTTTCAAACGAGCAACACGTTTTTGGATTGTTTCCCAGTTTGTCAATGTTCCACCTAACCAACGATGGTTAACATAGTATTGACCTGAACGGATTGCTTCTTCTTTGATTGCTTCTTGTGCTTGTTTTTTAGTACCTACGAACAATGCAACGCCGCCTTCTTCAGCAACATTTTTCATGTAGTCGTAAGCTGCGTCTACTAATTTCACTGTTTTTTGCAAATCAATGATGTAGATGCCGTTTCTTTCTGTGAAGATATATTTCTTCATTTTTGGGTTCCAGCGACGAGTTTGGTGACCAAAGTGTACGCCGGCTTCTAGTAATTGTTTCATTGAGATTACTGCCATGTTGTGTTTCCTCCAATTTGGTTTTTTATTTTCCTCTCTTGCTCTTTTACTCCTTGAAGAACTGAATCGATCAGCACCGCTTCGCAGATGGAACAAGATGTGGGATTGACGTGAAAAACTCACGCCTTAAACAGTATACAGTAGCTAAAAAAGAAATGCAACTGATTCAAATGAAAAACTACGATTCGCGATCCAGCTTTTTTTAACACTCTAAATCTTTTCTTATAATATATAGGTTTTTTCGGCGTTATCTGCTATGATAAGGCTGACTTAATCAATCATGCTTAAAGGAGTTTACCTATGCGAAAAGCTGATCGCCATTTACTTATTAGACAAATCATTACTGAACATACTGTACGCACGCAAGAAGAATTATTGCATCAATTGGAAGCCCAAGGCGTCTCCGCCACGCAAGCGACTATTTCTCGCGATATTCGTGATTTGAAAATCGTGAAAGTGCCCGATGAGTCAGGTCAGACAAAGTTTGTCATTTTTCAAGGAATGCAAGCTTCTGAGGATGAAAAAGAAGAAGAGCAGCGTTTGATACAGATGATCGAAGACGTTGTCACTAAAGTAGATCGTGTGCAATTCATGACCTTAATCCATACCGTTGCGGACAATGCGCCTTTGCTTTCGGCAGCGATCGATGAAGTGACCATGCCAGAAAAAGTTTGCTCGTTGGCGGGCTTTGATACAGTAGCGGTGATTTCCCGCAGCGACGAAGACGCTGAAACTTTTTATCAATTTATCAGAAACCACGCGGTCTTATAGCGCAAAAACAGCTATAGGATCTAGCTGCATTCTTCACTACAAAAAAGCTGTGCCCTTGTCGAAACAAGTGACACAGCTTTTTTTGTTACATTTTGTCAGGTGCATGTAAACCAAGCAACCGTAAATCTTCTTTCAATAGAGTAGTTACTGCATAAACCAGAGCCAGACGTGCGTCTTTTTCCGTATCTTCGGCTAAGATTTTGACATTGGCATAATACTTGTTAAAGGCTTGTGCCAACTTGATGGCATGTTTGGCAATGACGGATGGTTCATATTTTTCCGCCGCTTGCATGACCGTTTCTGGGTAGCGCTGAATCAATTTGATAACTTCCCAGCTCTCAGCGTCTGCCAACGCCAGACTGCTGACAGCAGCGGGATCAAAGTTGGCTTTTTCAAGAATGCTCATGGCACGGGCATGAGAGTATTGCACGTATGGTCCGGTCTCTCCTTCAAAACGGACGACTTCTTCTAGCGTAAAGTCGAAATTATTCAAACGGTCATTTTTCAAATCGTGGAAAACGACTGCCCCGACACCGACTTGTTTTGCTACTTCTTCTTTGTTTTCAAGTGTTGGGTTCTTTTCAGTGATTTGTTCTTTCGCTGAATCGATCGCTTCATTCAATACTTCTTCCAAAAGAACAATCTTGCCTTTTCTTGTAGACAGTTTTTTCCCATCTTTGGTGATCAACCCAAATGGTACGTGGGTCATATCATCTGCCCACTCAAAGCCCATTTCCTTCAAAACAGCTTTTAATTGTTTGAAGTGATAACTTTGTTCATTCCCTACCACGTACAATGATTTTGCAAAATTGTAGGTCCGTTTGCGGTAAAGCGCTGCAGCCATATCCCGTGTGATGTAAAGGGTCGCACCATCGGACTTACGGATCAACGCCGGATTTAAGTCATAGGCAGCCAAATCAACGATTTCTGCCCCTTGGTCTTCTTTTAGCAAGTGTTTTTCTTCTAATAATTCCACGACTTCTGTCATTTTATCATTATAGAAAGCTTCGCCATTCAATGAATCAAAGGAAACTTCCAACATATCATAGATTTTATTGAATTCTTTTAATGATTCATCACGGAACCATTGCCACAAATCCATTGCTTCTTGGTCACCATCTTCTAGTTTCTTGAACCAAGCTCTCGCATCATCTTCTAATTGCTTATCTGTCTCGGCTGCTTCATGAAAATCAACATACAAACGCAATAGTTCGTTGATTGGTTCCGCTTTGACCGCTTCTTCTGACCCCCACTTCTTATAGGCAACGATCAATTTTCCAAATTGTGTGCCCCAGTCGCCTAAATGGTTGATGCGAATTGGCTGATAACCGATTTTTTCTAAAATAAAGCCGATCGAGTTACCAATCACAGTGGAACGCAAATGCCCCATTGAGATGGGTTTGGCAATATTTGGTGAAGACATATCGATCGGTACTGCTTGCTGATTGCCGATGGTTTGATCGCCAAAATGATTTTTTTCTTTGAGAACCAGCTCTAAGACATGGGCAGAGATTGCTTTTTTATCCATAAAGAAGTTTAAATACGGACCGACCACTTCAATTTTTTCAAAAGACGCTTGATCGATTTTTTCTGCTAAGTCTGCGGCAATTTGCTGCGGCGCTTTCCGATAGACTTTTGCTAGCGAGAAGGCTGGGAATGCCACATCCCCATGGTCGGCTGACTTTGGATTTTCCAGTAATTGCTGAACTTGTTCGATCGATAGATCTTCTTTTACTACTTGATGGATCGCTTGTGCGACGATTTCTTTGTTATTCATAGTATCCCTCCTATAATGACTGAACCCATTTTTTGATGAAACGTTGTTTGAAGCAAGCAAACAGTTGTATGTTTTTCATGCAAGAAATGATTGATAAAAACAAAAAAGCCTCTAGCGCATAACTTGCACTAGAGACGAGATTTCCCGCGGTACCACTCTGATTGTCCTTTTCGGACCCACTTTTTTCTGATAACGGCAGAATTCCGTTTGCTTAGCAAATTCTCACAAGTGCGTTTCACAATCTGATCAATTCGGCTTCCACCACCCCGAACTCGCTAACTGATACTCGAATCGCTACTTCTCTTGTTTCATCAAATCAAGGCTATTTACTTCCCAGAAAGTATAGCAAAGAAATGTTTGTTTGGCTAGCGAGATTCTGGCATTTTTCAAAAATTTTATTTTTATACTTTAGGAATAAATAGATCCCCGGCAGTCACTGCCATGATCGCTTTGATTGAGTGCAAACGATTTTCGGCTTGATCAAATTGACGAGCATACTTGCTACGAAAGACCTCGTCAGTGACTTCCATCTCAGAAATCCCATACGCCTGCGCTGCTTTTTTGCCATAAATAGTTTGTTCATCATGAAAAGCCGGTAAACAGTGCATAAAAATCACTTGGTCATTTTGCGTTTTTTCCATCAACGATTGGTTTACTTGATAAGGCAGCAGCTGTTCGATCCGCTCTTGAAATTTTTCTTCTTCGCCCATTGAAACCCAAACATCGGTATACACGACATCAGCGCCTAAAACACCTTGATCCACGTCATCCGTCACCAGGATCTTTGCGCCAGAGTGCTGAGCATAGGCTTGTGCTTGTTCGATAATGTTTGCTTCTGGCTGCAAGGCCTTCGGGGTGACGACATGAATATTGACCCCTAAAATCGCACTCGTCACTAACAAAGAATTGGCGACATTGTTGCGCCCATCCCCACAGTATGCGATGGTCAAGCCAGTCAGTTCACCGAAGTTTTCTTGAATGGTTAAAAAGTCAGCGATCATTTGTGTTGGATGCCAGTCATCCGTTAAGCCATTCCAAACAGGCACGCCTGAATAGTTGGCCAGATCTTCGACGACCTGTTGGCTAAAGCCGCGAAACTCGATCCCGTCAAACATGCGTCCGAATACTTTGGCGGTATCTTCAACGGATTCTTTAGACCCCAACTGAATATCATTGGCCCCTAAAAATTCCGGATGCGCCCCCAAATCCACCGCTGCAACCGTAAAGGCTGCTCGCGTCCGTGTTGAATTCTTTTCAAACAAAAGCGCAATATTTTTTCCTTCTAAGTAGCGATGTGGTTGATTGTTGGCTTTCATCCCTTTTAAGTGCTGGGAAAAATCAATTAAATATTGCAGTTCTTCTTTTGTGAAATCTTTCTCTGCTAAAAAACTGCGTCCTTTAAAAACTGATGTCATTGCATACCCGCCTCTCAAATAATTAATAAATATACATCAGAATATCAAATAATGAAATATAATACAACTATATCTTCTGTTTGCTCATAAATGAAACAAAAAAAACACCTAAGAACGGATCTTAGGTGCAATCATCTTAAGAAATCCTATGGGCAAAGCTGACACTTGGATCAGCATTCAATGAAAGGTCTGCTAGGTGCTGCTTTTTCAACGCAACATGGGCATAGGCACCAATCATGGCCGCATTATCTCCGCAAAGGCGCAACGGTGGAATCAACAGTTCTACCTCCGGCAATTCCTGCATTGCTTTTTGTAAAGCGTCACGCAAGCCTTGATTCGCGGCGACCCCGCCGGCGACGATCAGTTGTTTTACCGGATAGGCTTGGCATGCCCGCACTGTTTTGTGAACCAATACTTCGACTACGCTGGCTTGAAAACTGGCTGCTAGATTTTCTACTGACAATGCTTCCTCTCTTTGCTGTGCATTATGCACAAAGTTGATAAAGGAACTCTTCAAGCCACTGAAACTAAAATCAAAATTATCTTCTTGCATCATTGCTCGAGGAAAGTGATACGTATCACTACCTAGATGTGCAAGGCGATCAATTTCTTTCCCACTAGGATAAGGCAAACCGAGAACTCGACCAACTTTGTCATAGGCTTCACCAGCGGCATCATCTCTCGTTTCTCCGATGATCTCAAAAGAGCCATCTTCTGCCATATACACCAATTCGGTGTGGCCGCCGCTGACCAATAATGCCATTAAAGGAAAAACCAATGGCTTCACTAGGCGAGCTGCATAAATATGTCCTGCCATGTGATTGACCGGAATCAGCGGTAAGCTGTGGGCCCACGCAAAGGCTTTCGCTGCAGAAAGCCCAATCAACAGTGCCCCAACCAACCCTGGACCATAGGTGACAGCCACGGCTGATAATTCTTCTGGTTGTGTGTTGGCTTGGGTCAATGCTTCGTCGATGCACAAAGTAATCTGTTCGACATGGTGACGACTAGCGACTTCTGGTACGACACCGCCGAAGCGCTGGTGGCTCTTGATCTGCGAAGCAACAATGTTACTTAAAATGGTGTCGCCGTTTTTAATCACTGCCACACTGGTTTCATCACAACTGCTTTCAATGGCTAAAATCAATTCATTCATTTGATTTTTTTCCGCCTACTTTCTTTTCCATAATCAACGCATCCTCTTCAGGATGACTGTAATATTTTTTTCTACGACCGATGACCGTATAGCCCATGCGCAAATAAAGGGCCTGTGCTTGTAAATTCGACACACGTACTTCAAGATAGATCCGCCGACCATCGGTTTGTTCCACGAGCGATTCCATTTGTTTCAACAATTCTTTCGCCAAACCATGCCCTTGATATGCTGGTAAAACCGCTACATTAAACAGCTCTGCTTCATCCAGCACTTGCTGAAAACAGAGAAACCCAATCAGCTCTTGGTTGGTTTTTCCATAACGAAACAAATAGCGACTGTTGCTGTTTTGCAAATCTTGCTGAAATTGCTGCAAATTCCAAGGCGAGCCAAAGGGATAGCTCTGATCCGCCAATGACCAGAGCATTTGCGGTGTCGGGATCGTTTGATCTGCTTGTTCGTTAGTCATTTAAAAATTTCACCATATCCAATGCGTCTTCATTGCCTTCAGTGTAATACGCCGTTTTGATCGCCTGTGAAACAAACCCGAGGGTCCGATACAAACGTTGTGCATCACGATTGCCCAGGCGAACTTCTAATGTCAAACGGTCGCATTTGTTTTTCCTCGCATAACGTTCGATTTCTCCTAGCAAGAAAGAACCGATCCCTTTTCCTTGATAATCAGGAATGATCGCGATATTGGTGATATGGGCATCAGCGCCTAAAATCCGCACCCCGATAAACCCAATCATCCGTTCATTATGCAAGATGCCCAAATAAAGATGTTTGACCCGTGAATAAAGTTCTGACAAAAAGGCGCTCTTGGTCCAAGGCAGTTCCCCAGCATACACGAGACGCTCCACCTGCAGCAGCTCTTTAATGTCATCACCGACTAATTCACGAACAACATACGTTTCCCCTCGTATCTCTTTTTTACGCTCTGGATATTGAATCTGACGGAAAAGAGCCAACTTTCCCGTCATCGTTTTAAATTTTTTCAACATAAGCATCCACTCCCGGTTCATGCGAGGCTAACCATTTTTCTTCGGCTTCAACTAATTTTAAATAGTCCGGTACAAAATCATGGATCGAAGCCACCGGCGCTTCTTCTTTCGCAATAGCAGCTAAAACAACGCCATTCGGGTAATTCCAAAACGACACTTGATTGATATGGGCTGTCGGCAGTTCCGCCTCGATCATGTCTTTAAATTTGACGGTATCGGCGCCGACAAATAGCACTTCTTGACCATCAACTGCTTTTAGCTGGGTCAATAACTCAGACAGTGAGATATGCTGGTCTTTGATCCTTGTTTCTAAGGTACCATTATGCCATTGGTAGGCACCTGCGTAGACATTTTGACGGCGAGCGTCAAACAACGGGACGATCACTTGCGATACGCCCACGCAATTGGCAGCGACTGCTTTCAAACTAGAAACACCAATCAGCGGGATGTTCAATGTTTGTGCCAGCGTTTTTGCTGTTGTGACACCGATGCGCAAACCCGTATACGAACCAGGACCTTTCGCAACAACGATTTGCTCCAGCTCTTTAGGGGCCATCCCCACTGCTTGCATCAATCCATCGATGGCAGGCATCAATGCTGTGCTGTGGTTTTTGATCGCCATCGTCTGGCTTTGTCCCAACACTTCTTGACCATCGACCACCGCAACCGCCAGTGTCTGGTTTGAGGTATCAATCGCTAATGTTTTCATCTATCTTCTCCCCATTCAAAAAACTCTCTCATATTCTACCATATTCTAATCAAATGCCCAACCAAGTCTCCAAAAAGATGCCTGTGTTAAGAAAAAAAGCAATAGGACAACAATACCCGAACCTTTGAAAAAAGCAAGCGCGGTTGCAGCTGCAAACCAGCGGGGCTGTTTAAAGGTTCGGGTAAGGCGATATTCATTTTTTTGTTATTTCATTAAAACTCAGTTGACGTGTGTAACGGTATCCTCCGATGATTCAACTGGTTGCTAAGAAGATTGGCGCGTAATCAGCTCCGTTGCGATCGTAACTTTTCGAGGAACGGGTGCTGCATTCGTAATGATATCCAGCAAGGTCGTCACTGCCAGCTCCCCCAGCCATTCCGTATGAACTTTGATGGTTGACAGAGTCGGAAAGACGTACTTTGCGACACTGACATCATTGAAGCCGATAATTGCGATCTCATCTGGAATCTTGATGTTTTTTTCTTGCAAAGCACGCATAGCGCCAATCGCTAAGGCATCACTGGAAGAAAATAAGGCACTTGGCAACTCTTTGTTTTGCTGCAAATACTCTTTCATCGCCTCATAACCGCCCTCTACTGTAAACGGTGCGCTAAGATGATATTGCGGGTGGTGCAACTTCAACCGACGAAGCCGTTCCTCAAAAATCCGGCGCCGAGGGTCTTCGATTTCTTGGTGATGGTCCTTGGTAAACTCAACGCCTGATAACAAGCCGATCCTTTGGTGGCCTTTTGCAATAAAGTCATCGATCACTAAATCGACCGCTTGTTGAAAGTCCACCACCAGAGAATTGACGCCCTGGGCCAATGCGTCAAAATCGACCATCAACAAATTGGATTGGCTTTTTTTCAATTGACGAATCTGGTGATCATCGAATTTCCCTAGCGCGATCGTTCCATCGACGGCGGTATCAGACAATCCTTCATAGGGTTCTTTCAGCAAACGGATCCCTAATTCTTCGGTTTTGTTTTCAATCCCGATACGGATCGCTAAATAGTAAAGATCCGCTAATTCTTCCTCGGTATCAAACCATTGGATCAAGCGCATACTACTGGTTTCTGGCTGACTCTTTTTTTTATGTTTTGTGTAATTGAGTGCTTCTGCGGCTTTAAAAATTTTTTCTTTGGTTTCAGAGCTGACCGATAATTCTGAATCGTAATTCAGCACCCGTGATACAGTGGCTGGCGAGACGCCAGCCTGTTGTGCAATATCTTTGATCGTTGCCATCTTCCAGCCTCCTTTTTTTGCGGGGAACTTTTTTATAAAGTAGCTATAAAGCGAGCAAAGGCCGTTTGCCCTGTCTGGTCTCGTTTAAAGACGCCCGCATGCGTCAATACTTGCGTAAAGACTTCTCCTAATGCATTGCGCAAAATCTGCGACACGTTTTCGGCATTGCATTCTGGGTGCTGGGCTTTGATCGCATCTGCCCACGGTATATGGTAAGCCGCGATCTGATTGGGCTGATCCAATAGATAAGCAGTCACTTCTTCTAGTTCCGGAGCTAAACGCGGTGGGAGAACTGCCAAACCCATGACTTCAATCAATCCGATATTTTCTTTTTTGATATGCTGCACTTCTTGATGTGGATGAAAAATGCCGTCAGGATGTTCTTTGGAAACATTATTATCCCGCAAGACTAAGTCCATTTCAAACAGCTCTCCTTGCTTGCGGGCGATCGGTGTCACCGTATGATGAGCCGTCCCATCTTCTGAAAAAGCATGGATCGAAACACTTGGATCTGAGTACTGTTGCCATTGGGCTAACACATATTGGCAAGCGGCGGCTAATTTTTGTTTGTTTTTCGCTTGTAATCGTATCACCGACATTGGCCACTTCACGATCCCCGCAGCGACATCAGGAAACCCAGTCAAAGAAAAGTGTTGTTCGATTGGCGCTTTTGCCATGGCAAACGTATGCCGCCCTCCTTGGTAATGGTCATGGGACAAGATCGAACCCCCAACGATCGGCAGATCGGCATTGGACCCGACAAAATAATGCGGCATCACTTCAATGATCTGCAACAAGCGAGCGAAGGTTTGCAAATTGATTTTCATAGGCCGATGGTCTAAAGAAAGAAAAATCGAATGCTCATTGTAATAGGCGTAAGGAGAATATTGGAAGCCCCACGCTTCATTATCCAAATTCATACGAATGATCCGATGATTGGTCCGCGCTGGGTAATTGACTCTTCCTTGGTAGCCTTCATTTTCCAAACACAACATACATTTCGGATAATCTACAGAAGTAGCGGTACCTTCTTGGGCAATTTGCTTCGGATCTTTTTCAGGTTTTGATAAATTGATCGTGATCTCGATCTCCCCATACTCCGTATCAACAGGAAAGACGATATTTTTAGCGATAGCCCGAGTCTTGATGTAATCATTTTGACGGCACAGCTCAAAGAAATAATCCGTCGCTTCTTTAGGATCATTGGCATAATGTTGCGCAAAAAAAGCATTGACTACTGAAGGTGGTGGCGTCAAAAAGTCCATCAACTGGGCTTCAAAGATTTCTCTTTCTGCGTGAGAATCGCCAATTTGCTGATTGCTCAATGCACATGCCACCAGTTCGTCCATCATTTCAATCGAGGAACGAGCAACAGAACGAATTTTGCTGGGCTCAAAAACAGCTTCCCCGATCATAGCTAGTACTCGGTTTTGCAAATAAACACGATCCATTTCCATCCAGCCGCCAGCCTTGATTGCTAAAGTGACGAAATCGCTGATTGTTTGGCTGATCGTCATTGGTTATTCCTCCTGCCCTTGATACCCATTTGGATGGCTGACATGCCAATTCCAAGCAGTCTCGATGATTGCTTCGACGTCGGTATAGACTGGTTTCCAGCCTAAAACCTTTCGTGCTTTTTCACTCGATGCCACTAAGGTACTTGGATCACCGGCACGGCGAGGCGCCACTCTGGCTGGGATCTCTTTTTTCGTTACATTGCGGGCCGCTTCCACCATTTCTTTCACAGAGTACCCATGATTGCTGCCTAAATTGAAGACATTGCTCTCATTGCCTTTTTGTAAATATTCTAATGCCAACAGGTGAGCAGCGATCAGATCTTCGACATGGACATAATCACGAACACAAGTCCCATCTGGAGTATCGTAATCCTCCCCAAAAATCGCGACTTCTTTTCGTTGTCCTAAAGCAGCTTGTAAGATGATCGGTACTAAGTGTGTTTCTGGATCATGGTCTTCACCGATCGAAGCATCCGACTTCGCGCCAGCCACATTGAAATAACGCAATGCGACATACTTCATACCATAGGCTTCATCGCACCAACGCATCATTTTTTCCATGATCAACTTGCTTTCGCCATAAGGATTTTTAGGATTTGTTGGGGTTTCTTCCGTGATTGGACTATGATCAGGTTCCCCATAGGTTGCTGCTGTAGAAGAAAAGACAATATGTTTCACTTGATGTTCCTTCATCACTTCTAAGAGGACCTGCATCCCATACACATTATTGTTGAAATATTTCAATGGTTTTTCTACGGATTCACCCACCAAAGAGCTAGCAGCAAAGTGAATCACGCCATCGATCGTTTCTTTTTCAAATACCGATTGTAAAAATGCTTTGTCGCGAATATCCCCTTCATAAAAGGTTGCTGCTGGATGGATCGCTTGGCGATGTCCTGTCAGCAAATTGTCAACGACAACGACTTGTTTTCCTTGTCCGATCAATTGATCGACTGCATGAGAACCGATATAGCCGGCTCCTCCTAATACTAAAATCGCCATATTTTCAGCCTTCTTTCTAAATTCCTTCATCATTTCTTATTCTACAGTTTTCGTGCACCATCATCAATACTTGCTTGATAAATGTCGGTTGCGTAGCCGATTTCTGCTAAATAGGTTGCTTTGACGGACGCTTCAAAATCAGCCCATTCACTTGCTTTGACCAATGCGATCCCGCAGCCGCCAAAGCCCGCACCAGTCATCCGCGCACCTAAAACAGCAGGATGCGCTTGAGCAGCTGCGACTAATGTATCTAGTTCACGCCCTGTCACTTCATAATCATCCCGCAATGAAGCATGCGAAGCATTTAACAACTGGCCGAATTCTTCAAGATCACCAGCAGTCAAAGCGGCTTTTGCTTTTAATGTCCGTTGGTTTTCCGTCACTGCATGTTTCGCCCGTTTGATCAAGCGTGGATCATCGATCAATGCTGTATTTGCAAAAAAGGTTGCTTCGTCTAATGCACCCAATGAATCAACGGCTAATGATTTTTGCAAACGAGCTAATGCTTCTTCACATTCTGCACGTCGTTCATTGTATTTAGAGTCAGCCAATTCGCGGCGCTTATTGGTATTCATGATCGCTACGACATAATCACCAAATGCCGCTGGTACGACTTCATAATTTAAAGTGTTCGTATCTAAAAGCAATGCATGGTCTTTTTGACCCATTCCGATCGCAAATTGATCCATGATCCCTGAGTTAACGCCAATAAACTCATTTTCGACTTTTTTGCCGATTTTAACTAAGTCCAAGGTCTTCAAAGTTAAATCAAAGAGATCTTTTAGACAAACCCCCGTCAGCAATTCAATCGATGCCGAAGAAGAAAGACCTGCGCCATTCGGAATGTTGCCATAAAAAGCGATGTCAAAGCCACGATCGATCCCTTGCCCCGCTTCTTTTAGGAAACGAACGACCCCTTTCGGATAGTTTGTCCAATCATCTTCTTTTCGGTAATCTAGCTCATCTAACTGAAAGGAGATCACGCCTTTTTCTGGAAAATTCTCTGAATAGAGTTGGATCAACTGGTCTTCACGTTTTCGTGCTACTGCATACGTCCCTAATGTGATTGCCGCCGGGAAAACATAACCGCCATTGTAATCTGTGTGTTCACCGATCAAGTTGATTCTCCCTGGCGCAAAATACATGCCTGTGCCTGCTGTTCCAAATTTATCAATAAATATCTGTTGCAATTGCTCCATTTTTCTCACTCCCACTTTCTTTTTAGTAAACTTATTGTAAATTATTTACTAAATTATTTCAAGCGTTTTCAATCCCAAAAGTGATTTTTTTTGATATTTTTTCCGTTTTCATTCATAATGAACCTATAACTAAAGGCGAGGTGTTTAATGATGAAACGATTTCTTTCAGGATTTTTAGTAGGAACAGTCGCAACGGTTGCTGCAGCTGCAAGTGTTGTTATGACGGTCAAGAAACAAGTGATTGATCCAATTGACGAACAACAAGCAGATCATGATGAAAAACGGAAACGTGCGATGCGTAAAAGCGTTGCCCGCTAATCATTTGCTACAAAGAGCCGTCAGCCTTCAATAGGCTGGCGGCTCTTTTAGGTAATCATTCTGCCTTCTCCAGTAAGTCCTGCAAAATCACGGCTTGATTTTGTTCTTCATTTTTCGCTCCGTATAGTAAGGTCACGGTCTGTTGTTCAGCAACCAACGCTTTTAACCGTGCCAAGGCATCTTTAGCTGGCGCTTTCTCTAATTCTTGTAGATAGCGGCCTTTAAACGCATCAAAACGTTCAGGATCATGCCCAAACCATTTGCGCAATTCAGTACTTGGTGCGACTGCTTTGAGCCATAGATCGATCTGGGCTGCCTCCTTTTTCATTCCTCTAGGCCAGATGCGATCCACCAATACTCGATAGCCATCTGTCGTTTCCGCCACTTCATAAATTCTTTTTCGCTTGATCAACGCACACTCTCCTTATCGATAGACCTAAGTTCAAATAAAGGCAAAAGCCCACAATGTAAATTGAACAATGACTTACTTGAAACACTCCATTTGGTGTTTCGTCACTCATTCAAATTTGCTTGTGTTCTTTTGCCTTGAGTTCTCTGTTTTATAAACTATTTTTCTTTTTCGTCTTGCCGCTCCAACCTTCATACCCTTCTTTTAGGATATAGACATTGGTAAAGCCTTCTTTACGTAATTTATTTGCTGCGCGAATACTCAACGATTTACGCGTGTCATATAAGTAGATTGGTTGATCTCTACGAAATGCGCTGAAGGAATTGGTTAAAACCGTAAAGGGAATATTACGCGCCCCTAAAATATGCCCACTGTCAAATTCATTTTTTTCCCGAACGTCGATCACTTGGGCTTTCTTCATTCCTGCTTTAAATTCATCTTCTGAGATGATCGTTGCTGAACGGCGTCCCATAATTTGAAAATACGCCCAGTTCAAAGCGATTGCTAAGATTATTAATGCCAAAACCAAGTTTAGCCACATA
Organism: Enterococcus sp. CR-Ec1; assembly: GCF_002850555.1. Lineage (NCBI taxonomy): Bacteria > Bacillati > Bacillota > Bacilli > Lactobacillales > Enterococcaceae > Enterococcus > Enterococcus sp. CR-Ec1. Next base: position 1,199,371 of record NZ_CP025223.1, on the reverse strand, counting down.
ATTGGTGTCATTTCTTCTATTCCTCTCTATTGTAACAAACATTCTTTTTTGATTTATGCTGCTTTAATCTATCCTTGCCTAGCAGCTTGTCATCTATGCTTTTGCTGCAAACTGCAAAGCTAATGATGCTGCCCCAATCACACCGGCATCATTCCCAAGTTCGGCCAATTTGATTTCAGTACTTTCCGTTACCTGTGGGAAGGTAAATTGAGCAAAGTAGGCAGCAACCCGTTCACGTAAAAATTCACCGGCTGCCGATACGCCTCCACCTAAAACGATACTTGATGGATTTAATGTGTTTCCTAGGTTTCCGCATGCCAACCCAAGGTAGAAGCACACTTTATCAACGACCATCAAGCCAAATGAATCGTTTGCTTGAGCCGCTTCAAAAATATCTTTACTTGAAACATCTTCCCCATTGTCCAGCTGTTGTTTCAATGCCGAGTCGCCAGCATATTCTTCTGCCAACTGTCGAGCAACTCGCACAACACCCGTCGCACTAGAAACCGTTTCTAAACAACCACGTTTGCCGCAAGTACATTCGAACCCTTCAGGATCAACAGTGATATGACCGATTTCTCCGGCACAACCAGCAACCCCATGAAGCAATTGCCCTTCCATGATGATACCGCCGCCAACACCTGTACCTAGTGTGATAAAGATGACATCAGGATTGTTATCCCCTGCCCCTTTCCAACGCTCACCTAAAGCTGCTACATTGGCATCGTTATCGATGGCAAATGGGATTTTTGTGCCTTTTTCAATCAGTTCTTTGACTGGCTGAAGTGTTTTCCAGTTCAGATTGTAGGCACCTATGACGGTTCCTTTGTCACGGTCGACACTTCCTGGTGTCCCCATACCAATACCGATAAATGCTTCCGGCTGTAAGCCATATAATTCTAGGCGATGATTGATCGATGCCACGATTTCTGGCACGATATGTGAGCCTTCATCAAGAATATTGGTGTCAATACTCCATTTTTGCTGAATCTCGCCTTCGCTCGTTAAAATAGCGAATTTCACCGTTGTTCCGCCTAAATCAATTCCGATGATTTTTTTGTCCATCACTTGTTTTCCTCCCGGCTTTCTTCAATTCGATGCTCCCGCGTAAGAATTCGCCGGGCAGTCAGATATACATCCCGATCTATCAAGCGACTGTCATAAAAGTTTTTCAACTCGATTTGCATCAGTTCTATATCGTAGATCCGCTTGCCGACATATACGTAAACACCAAATTGTTTCAGTAATTGTTGTACGTCATATAACGTTTCCATTTAACCACTTCCTGCTTATTATACAAGTAATTAATATTTTTTAAAACCATATATCACAAAAATAGCCAATAAGAAAACAAAGAGTCCGCCAGAGAGGATTCTGGTGTGGATCGAATATTTTCCATAGTTCTTTGGCAATGCCAAAAGATTCCCTAACAATAACCCACCGAGGATCCCGCCAATGTGTCCCCACATATCAATCGTTTGATCAAACACCCCAAAAACCAGGTTCAATCCAACGAATAGGGCAAATTGCCGTACCATTGCTTGGATGCGGTAATCATTTCTAAAATGCCAACCTAAAATCAAAAATGCCCCGAAAAGCCCGAATAATGAAGTACTAGCGCCTGCTGATTGAACCCCTATTTGGTTGAAAGCAAAACTCATGGTATTGCCCATGATGCCGCTTAGTAAATACAAGGCAAAAAAACGGCTATGACCATAGATGGCTTCTACTTGTTGCCCCATATAATAGAGAATCACAGAGTTGATTGCAAAATGTGCCAACCCGAAATGCAGAAAGATTGGGGTAACGAAACGCCAATATTCATTTAAATAGACGACAAACGGACCAAACATCACCCCGCCTGATTGAATAGAGGGACTAAAATAACCCAAGATAAACACAATAGTTTGGATAGCTAAAAATAGATACGTGAAGATCGGCTGATTCAGCCATCTTTTCATTTGAGAATTCATTGACGTGCTCCTTTACGTGCGAATAAGCGAATCCGTATAGATTTTATCGATTGGAATGTCGAATACATCTGGTGTCCATTGATCGTTGAATTGTTCTCCGAAGACCAAAGAAACGGTCTTGCCATCAAAAGCTGACAAGAAACGATCATAATAGCCGCCGCCAAAGCCGATGCGATAGCCTTTTTTCGAAAAAGCCAAGCCGGGAACAATGAGTAAATCCAAGTGATGGGCTTCTTGCTCACTGATCGGCTCTTCAACCCCAAATGCCGACGTTTCATAACGCGTTGCCGGCTCCACATGATAAAACTGCAATTTTTTTTGTTGTGCTTTCGGCACTGCGATTCGTTTGTTTTGTTCAAATCCTTTAGCAAAAATAGCCGCTGTATCAAATTCAAATGGCAACGAACGGATCACTCCTACTGACTTAGCCGTTTGCCAAATCTGAGAAGAAAACAGCAACTGCAAAATCACCGTTTCTTTCTGCTGCTTTTGTTTGCTCGGCATTTTTTTTAATGTTTGGATCATGTGCTCTCTAATGACTGGTTTTTCCATTGGATCACTCCTCTCAGAAATAGTACCAAAAACTGTGTCCAAATAGCAAACTAGAATCGCAGATTTCTTGGCAAGATCATGACTATCTGCTCATCCTTCTTTACGCCGGATCAGTAAAAAGACAAAGTACGGTGCCCCCACGATAGAAATGATGATACCAGCTGGGATCTCACCGCTTGTCAATAGTAAACGACCGATCGTATCACTTACTAAGACCAGCAGACTGCCGATCATTCCCGCTAAGAAAAAGGCACTGCGAGATTCTCTGCCGATGAGTCCCTTGGCGATATGAGGCGCCAATAAGCCCACAAAGGCTAAATTACCGGTATAGCCAACCGTACTGGCAGCCAAACCAACCGCAATCACTAAAAACCACGTCCGCAACCGTGTCAAAGAAACCCCTAAGCTAATTGCCTGTTCCTCACCAAAACCAAGCAGATTAAGTTTAGGTACGGTCCAGAAAGCTGCGACAGACAATACGATGACCCAAGGAAGCAGACTGGTAATTTGCTGCCACGAGGTTCCCCAGATAGATCCAGAAAGCCATGCTGTTACAAAGCGATAGCGGTCTTTTGATAATTCCACCGTAAAAAGTAAAGTAGCCGCGGCCAACCCTGCATTGACGGCGATTCCCGCAAGCAGCACTCGCTCCATCGACAACAATTGGCGGTGTTTATAGGCAATCAAATAGACCAGTACAGCAGCCAACAAGCCACCGAAGATCCCAACGACAGGTAAAAGCTGCGATCCTTGGGTATAAACCCCTAAGTAGATCATTACAAAGAGACCCGCGCCATTGTTGATTCCTACGATACTTGCATCAGCCAGCTCGTTTCTCGTCACCCCCTGCAAGACAAAACCAGAAAAACCAAAGGCACCGCCGGCGATCAGCGCCAGACAAGCCCGTGGTAGTCGAAACTCAGTAAACGTCAGTACCTGACTCGAAGAAGCCGTACCTTGAAAGATTGCCCCTAATGTCTGAAAGGTTAAGATTGTTTTTCCCACCATGACACTTCCTAAAAAAGCGGCCATCACCAGTAGAAAAAAAACAAAGAGTGTTTTTTTCATCAGTCTTCCCTCCGTATCTTGACCAATAGAAAAGGCACACCGATCAATGCCATCAGTATCCCAAAGGGTGTCTCAAAAGGGGGATTGATCAAGCGACCTGCCAGATCAGCGGCCATCACTAGGGTCCCACCTCCAATGATCGTCAAAGGCAAAATTAATTGGTAGTTTTTGCCCACCATCCCCCGCACGACATGAGGAACCATTAAGCCGACAAAGCTGACCGGTCCTACAAGCGAAACCGCCATTCCCGCCAAAACTACGACTAACAGTAAGGCAGATGCCCGAATCAGATGCGGGTGCTTGCCTAATGAAATGACGGTGTCATCTCCTAGTGCTAACAGATTGAGGGCTTTTCCTAGCCGTAGCACAAAAACGATGGCGATCAGATAGATGGGGCCCACAAAACGCAGTTGCTGCCAAGTCACATTCGCCGCACCACCGATAAACCAAAAGGCTATCTCTTGGTTTAAATCAAATTGCAATGACAGAGTTTGACTAATGGCTGAGAAAAAAGAACTTAATGCCACACCAGCCAAAATCAGTCCCGTGGGCGACATGCCTAGTTTGGCGTATCTGGTCAGTAAAAAAAGCAGCCCAGTTGCCGCAAACGCACCAAAAAAGGAAAACAGCGCCGCTTGACTCGGTTGCACACTAGGAAAGAGGATAAATGCGATCGCTAGTCCCAAGGCAGCCCCACTATTGACACCTAAAAGACCACCATCTGCCAAGGGATTTCTCGTAATCCCCTGCATGATGGCTCCTGTAACAGCAAAACAACTTCCTACTAGAAAAGCAGCCAAAACACGTGGCAACCGAATATTGCGCAAGACTTGATGCAGCTGATTCTCATAATCAAAAGCAAAGACGGCATCCCAGATCGTTTCAAAAGAAAGGTCCGCTGCTCCTTGAGTGATCGCTAAAAAGAAACAGATAATAAAGCAGCCACTAAAAAGCAGCAGCAGCCAAGGAAACTTTTTCATATCTGCGCTCCTAACTCATAGGTCAAGACCAGCGGCTTTGTACTATTAGGAAAGGTACCTAACACGGCATCGATCTCAAACAAACGCTGCAGCCATTCTTTGGTCAGCACCGTTTCCGGTGTACCGGAAACCAAAAGCTCTCCACCTTTTAATGCGTAAATATAATCAGAAAAACGTGACGCATGATTCAGGTCATGAATCGACATAATGATCGTTTTCCCATAGGTTTTATTGATTTGCTGTAATAAGAGCAAAATTTCTAATTGATGCGCAGGATCTAAAAAGGTTGTTGGTTCATCTAAAATCACGATATCCGTATCTTGCGCCAGTGCCATGGCGATCCAAACGCGCTGCTTTTGTCCCCCTGACAGCGTACTGATCACTTCTTCTGCCAGTGCCGTCAAACCAGTTGCCTGCAAAGACCAGTCGATCGCTGCAAGATCTTGTTCCGATAGACTATTCAGTCCTTTTTGATAGGGAAAACGACCGTAAGAAACAATTTCGCGAATCGTCAAGCCAATCGATGAGTCGCTAACTTGTGAAAGCAGCGCAATCTTTTTAGCCACTTCTTTGGTTTTGATGTTCTGGAGGTTTTGTGTATCTAATAGGACCTCACCAGACAAAGGCTGTAAAATTCGGGCGAGTGCCTTTAAAAATGTCGATTTTCCACTGCCGTTCGGACCAATCAAGCCGATGATTTTCCCTTCTGGAATCTCAATTGTTAGATTTTGCACAATTTTTTGTTTTTGATAGCCGACACTCAAGTCAACTGTTCGTAATTTCGCCATATTCGTCCCCAAAATAATTGATTGATAATGCTTATCAATTATGAATGTAATCCTACTATTCGTCAATAGTTCTAAAAAAAGGAAATAAAAAAATAAGATTGACAAATCAGCGTTTCTCCGTAATAATAGCAATCAGCAAATGAGAATTATTCTCAATTAAAATGATAAGTGCTCATCTTTTAACAAAGGAGGAAGTTTTTCTATGAAACAATGGTCAAAAAGAAGTACTTGGCTTACCCTGCTAGCAGCCTGCTCCCTTACTCTACTGGGTGCTTGCGGTACGAATAATGACTCAACGGATAGCAGTGGATCAGCCACTACTTCTTCAGAAATAGCAACAACCTTTACCGATGCGATGGGAAATGAAGTCACTGTTCCCGAAAACCCACAACGGGTGATCGGTAGTTACTTGGAAGATTATTTGGTCGCTTTAGGGGTAACCCCGGTTGCTCAATGGACAGTCGGCAATGACAGTGATCAAGCATACTTGCAAGACAAACTAGCAGATGTGCCAAGAATCAACTATGATCTGCCCTATGAAGATGTCTTGAGCTTTGAGCCAGACCTGCTGCTGATGGATAGCAATTCCATGGTGGAAGGCGACAAATATGATCAGTACAGTAAGATCGCGCCGACCTATGTGGTCACAAATGGCGAGGAAGTAACCTGGCGTGAACGTCTGACAGATATCGCAAAGGTCTTACACAAAGAAGAGGAAGCTGCCCAAGTAGAAGCTGATTATGATGACTTAGTCGCTACTACCAAGGAAACGTACGCTGATCAAATCCAAGGCAAGTCAATTGCTGTTTTATGGGTGGTCAATAATTCTGTCTTCATGGTTTCAGAAACAAAATCAAGTGGTCAACTGCTGTATCACGAACTCGGTTTTGAAGTTCCCTCGCTTGTTTCAGAAATCAGTGAAAGTGCCACTGCTGACTGGTCTGCCGTTTCTCTGGAAAAATTGGCAGAATTGGATGCCGATTACTTGATTTTAGTGAATAGTGATAAAGGCGCTGATTTTTTCAGCGAACAAGTCTGGCAAAATCTTGATGCAGTCAAAAACAATCATTTATGGGAATTCGGTCCTGAATCAAGCTGGCTCTACAACGGTCCGATCGCCTATACCAAAATGATCGAAGATATCCAGAGCAAATTGGACTAATGCGTTTCAAGTAATTCGTCAAGTAAAACTACTTAACAAATTTCAGGAAAAAGCTAGCATTCCCGCACAAAACATGCTATTATATTTTAGTCTGAGAGATTTCTTAGAGGATTCTTGTATCGTTAGGGGGGAAAATCATGCGCGTAAACATCACATTAGAGTGCACTTCTTGTAAAGAACGCAACTACTTATCAAACAAAAACAAACGTAACAATCCTGATCGTTTGGAAAAGAAAAAATATTGCCCACGTGAAAGAAAAGTTACTTTACACCGCGAAACAAAATAATACTATTTAAGAAGTTCGCAAACGCTGATAACCAAGGCGTTTGCGAACTTCTTTTTTTTCAGACATTTTGCAATGATAGCTGCTGCATTTTTATTTCCCTATTTACACAACCACTCCCCTATTTTCACTTATTTGCTTTGAACTTTTGAGCCAACTTTTTCTTTGAAGCGACGTATAAATAAATTTTAATGTATAATGTAAAAAAGAAACTAATGTTCAACAAAGGCGGCACATAGAACATGAACTAGCTTTTTCTTCTAGCTGTCCTTTCAATATACTTTGAGTGCCAGTCGATCCTTTCATGCTATACTGCCTATAGGAGGTGAACCCATGCTTGGCAATTTTACGTATCTACCTAGTAACTATCGTCTGTTTTATGGCGCTTTTCTTTTTGCTCTTATTGGAAATATGCTTTTCATTTTCATTAAACACCCTGCTTGGACCTTTAGCTTACCGACAGTGATTATCCTCTTCTTAATAAATGTCTTCTTTTGGACAAAATACAAGAAGAAAGTTATTCCTTGCACAACTGATGCACTGTTTTATGTTCTGCTCTTCCTATTGGTATTTTACAATCACTAACATAATGCTTATTTTGATACTAATTTTTTCTCTTCCCCCTATTTCGTCATAACGAAGGAGTGTTGATGCGATGGAGATTTCCCATATCACGTTGATCGTACAGAATTTAGCAAAGACGACAACGATGCTGGAAACATTGTTTGAAGCAGAGGAAATTTATGATAGCCGAGACCAGCCCCATTCTTACTTCCCAGAAAAATTCTTTTTGATCGATGGCTTATGGCTTGCTGTTATGGAGGATGCCTCCCAGAAGCTGCCGAAAACGTATAACCATATTGCCTTTAAAATCGATCAAACTCAAATCGATTCCTTGATTACGCGCATCCAAGGACTAGGATTGAAGATCGAAAAAGATCGTTCTCGTATCAAAGGCGAAGGTGCTTCCATTTACTTTTACGACGATGACAACCATTTGTTTGAACTACATACTGGTACGTTGGCTGAACGGTTGCACCATTACCGTCTGACAGAAACGAGGTAATCTTCATTGCTAGCAACTGCATTGACTGTTATGGAAAGAATTCCCACAAGAAAGGAAGAAAACAATGAAACTAGATATGGTTGGTATTATCACAAAAAACATGGAACAGGCACTGGCTTTTTATCAAGTACTTGGCTTCACGCCATTAGGTCAGCACTCAGAAGATTATATGGAATTAGCAAACGACGGGGTTCGCATCTCTTTGAATAGCCGCCAGATGGTTGCCGGGATCTACGGACATGCACCAATGACTGTTGGTGACACAATTGAATTAGCCTTTTTATGTGATTCCCCTGAAGAGGTTGATGCCCTTCATGCAAAAGTCGTAGCTGCCGGGTATCAGTCTTTCAAAGAACCTTGGTGTGCCTTTTGGGGGCAACGCTATGCCATCGTCAAAGATATAGACGGCAATCTCTTAAGTTTGTTTGCAATGCTACCTGCCGAAAATTGATTTAAGCTACGACAGTCGGTCCAATGGATCGGCTGTTTTTTTAATCACACCTTCGGGTAAAAAGACAAAATCACGTTTTTATGTCCAATCGGATTCTGATAACCTGAAATGAATGTATCCCTTATAAAACAACGTTTCCCATCATTATAAGCCAAAAATAACCTCTCTATAAAAAAACAAATCCACCCATCCGCTCCTGTTCGCTTGACAAAAAAGAACAAACGTTCGTATAATCTCGGTAAGGAGTGATAAAAATGGGTGGTTTTAATTATGCGCTCGAGCCAAAACGCGATATCTTATTTATCGATGTCAAAAGTTTTTATGCTTCTGTCGAATGCATCTCGCGCGGTTTAGACCCTATCCAAGCGATGCTGGTCGTCATGTCTCATTCTGACAATACTGGAAACGGCTTAATCTTAGCGGCTTCCCCAAAGGCAAAATCGGCTTTAGGAATTTCAAATGTGACCCGCAATGACAATCTGCCGACGCATCCCGATTTGTACAAAGCATCGCCACGTATGAGTTTTTATATCAAAGAAAACACCAAAGTCAATGATGTCTTTCGCAAATATGTTGGACAAGATGATTTGCTGCTCTATTCAATCGACGAAACGATGATGGATCTGACCCGTACACTGGATCTTTTCATTCCTGATAACACGATTTCTCGCGAAGAAAAACGTTGGCTGATTGCCCAGCAAATTCAAAAAGACATTTACGAAACAACGAAATTGTATGTCACCATCGGTATTGGTGACAATCCTTTGTTAGCAAAACTAGCTTTAGATAACGAATCCAAACACAACCGTTCCTTGATTGCCGAATGGACCTACGAAGATGTCCCGACAAAAGTTTGGCAAATCAGCCCCATGACTGAGTTTTGGGGAATCGGTCGACGCACAGAAAAACGACTTCACTTGATGGGGATTGAATCTATTGAACAATTGGCTCATGCCAGTCCTGATCTTTTGCGCAGTCGCATGGGAATCATTGGTGAGCAGCTCTACCATCACGCTCACGGCATTGACCGCACCATTTTAGCCGAACCGACACCGCAGGTCATGGAAAAAAGCTACGGCAATAGTCAGGTCCTACATCGCAATTATTATTTACAAGAAGAAATCGAGATCGTCATCAAGGAAATGGCAGAGCAAGTTGCCGCTCGAATTCGCCGCCATCATTGTCAGACCGCTTGTATCAATGTTTACATCGGCGTAGCCTTTGGTGAAACTGCCTCTGGCTTTTCCCGACAAATGAAAATCCCGCCAACTGACAATACACGTAAGCTTGTTGCTCATTGCCTATTTCTCTTTCGAAAATTTTATACCGGGCAAGTCGTTCGCCACATCGGTATCACCTATTCAAAATTGGTTTATACAGAAAATGTCCAGCTGGATCTTTTTGAGCAAGCAGAAACGCAATTACGCCAGCGTAAATTAGATTTGATCATCGATAAGATTCGTGAGAAATACGGCTTCACTTCGATCGTTCATGCCACAAGCCGAATGGAAGGCGCTCGTGCCATTGCACGCAGCAAATTAGTCGGTGGTCACGCTGGTGGTCTAGATGGGATCGCCAACATAGGACCTGTCCATCAGCAAAAAGAACCGTTTGCTGATGGTTCAAAAAATACCGGCACTTGACTCGTTTTTCTTTCCTTTTCGATGACAAATCTTAAGATAACATTAACAAACGATCCATTTTTTAAAGATTTATGTAATTTCGAGGCCCCCATCTCCCCCTTTACTTCTTTCTAAGGTACTTTAATAGCAAGGAGTGTGAGCAGATGAAAATTGACAAAATCGAATACAAACGAGTCATCAATGGTGCGGGACACCTTGAGTACGATTTGCTGCAATATTTAGAAAAGAATCGGGCGACTGCTGCACAAAACCTGAAACAGTCTGAGATCGATTACCTTCTGGAAAAAGATATTCAGCATCGGATCATTCAACATGCTCGTAAGAGTTTCTTTGGCGATACAATCGTTTTAAAGGATGAATATGCCGAAGATTATCTTTTATTAAAAAAGTATACGGATATGTTCCAAGAAACATTCTAAAAAAAACGCAGAACCAACTGGTTCTGCGTTTTTCTTATTCTTCGAAATGTTCTTGATAAACATCATCAACCGTTTGATTTGGGTCGATCACGATATACAGACTCTTCGTTTTTTCACTGATTTTTGTTGATTGGTATACATTATCCAATCCTTCCGTATCTTTGTCCTTGTATGGGAAATAAACAAGATCCGGTGTACCGTTACGGTAAAGAATTTCCATCCGTTCAATATCTTCATATTTCAACGCACGAGCAAACATCCCTAATTCAAGTCCGCCTAAGTTGATGTCATGTGTTGCCACATGATCGCCTTCTTGGAAGATTTCAATTTTGAACCCAGCACATGGATGAATCTCAACGAATTCGCTTCCGTGGATACGGCCAAAACTGGTCGTGATTTGTTTGATCCATAAGTCACCGATGTAACGGCGCTCGATCGTCCATGTTTCTCCATTACGGAAATAAAATTTTAAAGCTTTCATTTCTCTAGCCATGACAAAACGCTCCTTTTTATTAATAATACATTTTAATTCTAACACATAGTCGCTACTGGGACACAAATTAACTTTGGTTTTCGTTGACTTTTTTCATAAACCGAGAGATTTCCACCGCCGCTCGTTGATGAGTCCCTTTGGCAATGAGTTGTTGCGCCCCATCGGTCACCTGATAATCAAACTGGAATCCTTGTTCTTTTTCCCATTGTATAAGAACTGTGATTGTCGCTCCGACTGGCGAAGGTTTCAAATGATCGATCGAAAACTTTGTACCAACGGTGGTAAACCCTTTATCTAAAGTAGGCTCAAGGGCTTCCCAACAGGTGTTTTCCACCATTGCGACCAGTCGAGGGGTTGCTAAAACCGCTAAACCGCCAGAACCCAAAACAGCCGCAGTGTCTTGAAGGTCAACGAGAAAGTCTTTTTTGCTTTCCATTCTTCAGTTATCCCTCCTTCGCTAAATATGCTTGGGCAAACGCCAATAGTGCTTCTTTTTCATTAGGGATTTTTCGTGTGATGACTGCAGCTTCGGCAGCGGCCAAGACTTCTTTGAGCCACGGACCAGAAGAACGATCAACTGTCTGCAGTAAATCACGTCCATTGATCGCCAGCTCCTTCAGTGAATGGATCGGTAGCTGCTGATAGCGCTGACTGATTTTTGCAGGATCATTGGGCAGCTTGTCATAACGCAATAATCCTTCAGCTAAACAGGTTGCTTCTAAACCGAACTGATACAACAGCAGATCGTTCCATTCGCCGTTTCGACGCATTAGCAGTGCTTGATAGACCGTTTGTACTTGGCGGATGCAGTCATTCGAACATTTCCAAGCTTTTAAAAAGCTGCGGACTGCCTCAGGAGCTAAACCGATTTGGTCAATGAGCAATACCCAAGCCGTCGTTTCGTTTTCTAATGGGATCGCTGGCAGGTCTGCCATCCGCAGTAACGCCTCACCGTATTCCCGTAAGCCTGGGCAATAGATATAGCATTCGGTTTCTACTAGCGCCCGCAGTGCTTGGTTCCGATGATTGCCTAACAGCAATTTCACGAATTCAATCATGATCCGTTCAACAGAGATTTTCCCCAGCAAGGCATGATTCGCATGGATAGCAGCCAATGTTTCTGTTTCTAAAACAAAGCCCAATTGACTGACAAAACGCAGCCCCCGCATCATTCGTAGGGCATCCTCATGGAAACGTTCCTGTGGGTGACCCACTGCTCGTAAAATCTGATTGTCGATATCTGCCAGACCATCGAAAAGATCAATGATGACCCCATCTTCTTGAAGTGCCAATGCATTGATGGTAAAATCCCGCCGCTTTAGATCTTCTTTCAAGGACCTGACAAAATCAACTTTGTCAGGTCTGCGATAATCCTGATAGGCGGCTTCGGTTCGAAAGGTGGTAATCTCATATTGCGCCTGTTCCCACAAGACCAGCACCGTCCCATGCTCGATACCAATGTCAATGGTTCGAGGAAAAAGCGCCTTGATTTCGGCTGGAAACGCACTGGTAGCAATATCGACATCATGGATCGGCTGGCCTAAAATCGTATCCCGCACGCTGCCGCCAACAAAGTATGCTTCATAGCCCGCGGCTTCGATTTTTTTTAGGAGTGGCGCAGCTTCTGCAAATTCTTTTGGTAGTTTAGTCAGCTTCATGTACTTTCCCATCTTTTCTTTCAAAACGATACGCATCCCGCTGATTGAATTTTGCCATATTTTCCTCAAACACTTCAGTCAGGTCGATGTCTAGTGAATTGGCCATGATCATCGTCACAAAGAGTACATCGCCCAGTTCTTCTGCCACGGTCTTTTCAACTTCATCGCTTTTTTTATTTTTTTCCCCGTAATAGTGATTTACTTCTCGCGCCAATTCGCCAACTTCTTCAGTCAAACGAGCCATTTGGGCGAGGGGGCTGAAATAGCCAGTTTTAAATTGTTGAATATAGGCGTCGACTTCTTCTTGCATCGATGCCAAGGAACGTTTATCTGTCATCTTCTTCACCCTTTCTCGTTTATCTTACCAAAAGAATGGCTGCCTGCCTAGATAGAGCCCCCTCAGGATTTGTTGTACATTCAATGATTTCGTGCTACATTGATACTTGTGGAAGTTGAATAACGGAGGAAACAGGATGCGGGCATTTTTTTCATGGCGAACGATTCGCGACATTGTTTTGATTATTTTCGGTACGAGTATTTATGGCTTCGGTCTAGTCTATTTAAATATCCCAAATGACTTAGCAGAAGGCGGTGTGACAGGGATCACCTTGATCCTGCGAGCCTTATGGGGAATCAATCCTGCCATTAGTACATTGATCTTAAATATTCCGATCATTTTGATCGGTGGCAAAATTCTTGGTCGACGCTCATTAGTGTATACGATTTTAGGAACCTTTGGTTTGTCTTTTTGGTTGGCATTTTGGCAGAGTGTTCCCCTGTTGATCGATCTACAGCATGATCTACTGATCGTCGCACTCTTGGCTGGTTTGATTGCAGGGATCGGTAGTGGGATCGTCTACAAAGTCGGTGGAACAACAGGTGGCGTCGATGTACTGGCGCGCATTTTAGAGAAAAACTTTGGGGTGACGATCGGGCGGTCGCTTTTGATCTTTGATGTGTTCGTCCTGTTGCTTTCTTTGACCTATATAGATTTGAACCGCATGATGTATACCTTGATTTTTTCTTATGTCTTCACTCGTGTGATCGATTCGATCTTAGACGGCGGCTATTCAGCCAAAGGGATTTTAGTGATCAGCAATCATAGCGAAGAGATAGCTCCTGTTTTAATGGATGAATTGGAACGCGGTGTCACGTTTTTACAGGGCGAAGGGGCTTACTCAAGAGTATCGAAACAAATCATTTATATGGTGGTCAGCGGACGGGAGATTTCTGAAGTCAAGCGCATTGTTCATGACTTTGATCCGCAAGCGTTTGTTTCTGTCATCAATGTCCATGAAGTCGAAGGCGAAGGCTTTACTTACTTAAGACCTAAGTCACGGTTCTTACAGCGCAAAGCAGCGGTCTCTAAAACAAAATAAAGACTAAAAAAGCAGTCCCGGTTAAAGGACTGCTTTTTTATTTGTCAGCGGCTTTTTTCTTTTTGTTGGAGCAAGTGCCGATTTACTTCATCGGAAAGTTCTAAGAAGGCATCACGATCCCCATTTTCCAATGCTAGATCGATCTGCCGATACAAGGTATCAATTTTGGTTTTTGCTTCTTCTTTTTCAAGGTACTGGGTAACATGTTGGGTCATTTCTTGATCCAAGTGGTCGTTCCAACGTTCATAAGGATTGTCTTCTAAAACTGCTAAATAAAAGGATTGCGACCAAGAATCTGGAAAGAGACATTCAAGATACAAGGGTTGTTTCCAATTCATGCGAATCTCGTGAAAAATCTGATCAATGTCATAAAAGGTCTGTCCTTCGATACTCAAGACAAAGGGTTCGCCTCCAACTTCCGTACTGCGGACACTTAAGCCCCGTTTGGCTGCGGCTGCCCCTTCTACAAAATGAACATTGGTCAAGATCGCTTCATGGTTCGCCAGATAGTTTAACACCCAAGAGACTTCTCGGCGGCTGAAGGAAACGGTCGAAACTAACCAATTAAGAAACTTTTTCTTTTCTTGTACATTGATGTTCATTTCTCTCACCTATCTTTCTAATAAGTCCTCCACGATCGACTGTACTTCTAAATCACCTGGTTCGTGTGCCAAATAATGTTGTAGCAAATGAAGAGCTTCAGGTAAACGCCCTTCTTCACGTAAGAAAATGCCATATTCCTTCATAAACGCCGGTTCATGGTGCAAATCAGCATTGGCTTCTTCGTAATATTTTGCTGCTTTGTCAAAATCTTCTAACGCATTGAAGGCTTGCGCTAGATTCCATAAAGCGTGAGGCTGTTCATTGTCTTCCATTCGCTCGATCGCCAAGATCGCTTCTTGCCAACGCTCTTCATTCAAGTATAAATTACTTAAAGTCAGTAATGTATCCTCTTCTTTTTCACCAGTTTCCAGTGCTTTAAGTAAAAATGACTCGGCTGCTTCACTGTCATGAAGTCGGTAAGCATTCTCGGCAGCAAAATGATAGAAATCCACTTGATATGGATCTTCATGAATCCCTTCTTCGATCACACGTTGCGCTTCTTCCAGCTGTTCTTCTTCTTGCAATGCTTCAGCCAAATAAAGATACAAGGCCCGGTATTGGGGATTCATGACCCGCAACTGCTGCAAGTAGCGAATCGCTTGTTCATTTTCCTTCAGCTGCAAATAGACTAAAGCCGTTTGAAAGAGACGCTCGTCCGTCTGTTCGTCTTCTAAGCTTGCTTCAAAATATTCCAACGCCTCTTCAAACTTACCTGCCATACTCAATGACGTTCCGGTCCGTTCAACGATCGAAATCCCCGAAATATCCGTAATATCTTCTTCCAGCAATCCTTGATAAAGGTCAACAGCTTCTTGATAGCGATCCGTTGAAAAAGCTAACTCAGCTAAGGCAAAACGAATCAAGGGTTCCTCTGGCACAAGGCTTTGCGCTTCTTTTAATTTGGCTTCGCTGACTTCCGGAATACCGATCAGTTGATAGAGATCCGCACTCAATAACAAGGCTTGCAGATAAGCTTCACTCGTTGGTAGTATTTGATCGATATAAGTGAAGGCTGTTTCAATCTGGTCTTCTTCCATCGCAATTTCCGCTAAAGGAAGCAGCAAAGCTTCATTTTCAGGATGCCGCTGCTGCAAGGTTTCAAATAACGTTTTCGCCTCTTCTAAAAAACCGATCTGCAGTAATTCATCGCCTAAAGCGCCAAGTGTCTCATCATCATCTTTTTGCAGTGCTTCGGTAAAATTCAATTGTGCTTCAGCCAACTCTTCTGCGGCTAGTGCTTTTAACATTTTTTCACTATAAGTTTCCATTTAGACCCCTCGAATCTCATTGATTAATCGCTGATAAGTCTCCATCGTCTGGACAAGATCTTTCTCCTCGATTTCCGTTCTGCCCCCTATTGTACCAACTTTTGCCAAAAATAACAGTTTTTTTTCTTTTTGCTGCAATTCTAGTACACGGCTGAAATATTCGCTTAAGGAAAAAGACTCGGGCAATTCGATAGGAAAGCCTAATCGTGCAAGCCATTGGCAAAATACTGGCAGATCGACAGTCAACTGCTGCTGCTGGACTGTCCAAATAAAATGAAACAAAAAGCCAAAGAACAATTTCATCGCATCAGACAGCAAGTGACCATTTTCTGTTTGATAAGCAGCATCGGCAAAGAGTTGCCCAAACTCCTCTAATTCGCGTCCCGACTGCTGATACAATTGGATCAGCTGATTGGTATAAGCTGCCAACGAGTGTCTCATCAATGCCTGATGACTGGGGTACGTTCGATAAAGTTCCTTTAAAAAATCGCTATCGGCAAGCACGCCACCACGGATCAGGGTCAAAAAGTCGACAAGTTTCCCATCGATTTGCTTTTCGGCAATCGTCTGATCGAAAATAACAAATTGTGGTGCATTAGGATTTTCCAGCATCGGGATATCTGGCTTTTTCACAACGATCGCTGTTTCTTTGACACTTTTGGCTAAGGCCCGCAAGGAAACAGGAATCAACCAAAGCTGTGTCGATAGGACCGAAGTCGCATGGATAAAACTGCTCAGTGCCAATACACCTTCATTCCCAAACCCGACGATCAACAAGGACTCTTGCTTTGAAAAGCGACCGAAGAAATCCATTGCGGCCTTAAATTCACTAAAGTTGTTGCAATACATTTGGTTGGTACAAATATACCAATTGACCTCGCGCGGCAAAAACAGGCGGGTTACTTTTTCTGAAAAGCGGTCATAATAACGCTGATTCGTCAAAATGATCACTTGCTGCGGCTCGATCGACTGTCCTTTCATGACCGATGCCAATGTTTCCCCGTAAGAAATCTGGGTTTCTTGCTCATTTCTGTAAAAAACAGCTTCCATCGGCTCACTCCTTTGTTGCTACTACTTACTATTATAGCAAGAAGCCGTTGAAACACCTACTAAATCGCTAACCATTAGGAAGTATTTTCGCCGATTTGTCCCATGATTCTATGCCAAAAAGCAAAAAACATGGTTTCCTGTATTACAAAGGAAACCATGTTTTTTTCTAAACCAAAAGCGAGTAAAGTGATTGATTTTGCTGAAGGTTGATGTAGCCTTGATCAAACTGTTCAATTCGTGACAGTAATGCGGGTAGATCGTTTTTTTGTTTCAACAAGATTCCCAGCATTACTGGTCCTGTTCCACGATTGATTTTTTTCGTATATTCAAACCTCGTGATATCATCATCAGGCCCTAATACATGGCTAACAAATTCCTTCAACGCACCGGGACGTTGTGGGAAATTGACGATAAAATAATGTTTCAATCCTTGATAAATCAGTGATTTCTCTTCGATCTCTGCCATGCGGGAACTATCATTGTTACCACCACTCACAATACAGACGACCGTCTTGCCTTTGATTTGCTCTTTGATCTCATCCAGAGCTGCCACGCTCAAGGCACCAGCTGGTTCAGCGACGATCGCTTGTTTGCTGTATAATTCTAGAATCGTTTGGCAGATTGCACCTTCTTCCACCGTTACCAATTGATCCACATAGCGTTTGGCATGGGCATAGGTCTGAGCTCCGACTTGTTTGACTGCCGCACCATCGACAAAGGTTTCAATATGCTCTAAAGCCACCGGTCCTTGGTGATCAAAGGCTGCTTGCATCGAGGCGGCCCCTACAGGTTCTGCTCCAACAACTTTTATATTTGGCTGCTTTTCTTTCAAATAGGCTGCGGTCCCGCTGATCAAACCACCGCCACCAATGGCTGCCACCACCAAATCGATCGATACTTGTTTTTTTTCAGCATCCGCCAACATTTCCACGGCTACTGTTCCTTGTCCTGCGATAATATTGGGATCATCAAAAGGAGCAATGAAAGCCATTTGCTTTTCTTTTGCAAATTGTTTGGCAGCCTGCGCCGCCGCATCAAAGGTATCTCCCACCAATTCGATTTTGACGTAGTCGCCGCCGAAAAAGAGAACTTGCGCGATTTTTTGTTGCGGCGTCGTTGTTGGCATGAAAATGACCGCATGGATCTGCTGTTCTTGGCAGGTATAAGCAACGCCTTGGGCATGATTTCCGGCACTGGCACAGACGACGCCACGACTGGTCTGCACAGGATCTGCCTGGGTGATCGCATAGTAGGCACCTCGTAATTTGAAGGAGCGGACTTTTTGCAAGTCCTCTCGCTTCAACAAAACCGTCGCTTGGTATTTTTCAGATAAAAAGCGATCATACTGCAGCGGTGTATGACTAACTGCTCCCCGCAGTCGTTCATATGCTTGCTCGATTGCAGAAACTGTCACCAACAAACGCGCCACCTCTAATCTTTCGCAACAAACGGCATCATTTTCCGTAACTCGCTGCCGACTTTTTCAATTTGATGGTTGCCGTTTTCTTCACGCATTTTATAGAATTCAGGGAAGCCATTTTGATTGTCTTCAATGAATCCTTTCGCGAATTGACCATTTTGGATATCTGTCAATACGGCTTTCATGTTTTCTTTGGCTTGTGCGGTGATCACCCGAGCACCGGAAACGTAGTCGCCATACTCTGCCGTATTCGAGATCGAATAGCGCATTTTTTTGAATCCTCCTTCATAAATCAAGTCAACGATCAGTTTCAATTCATGACAAACTTCAAAATACGCCAATTCCGGTTGGTACCCGGCTTCTACCAATGTTTCAAAGCCGGCTTCGATCATGCTGGTCAAACCGCCACAAAGTACGGCTTGTTCCCCGAAAAGATCGGTCTCGGTCTCTTCTTTAAAGGTCGTTTCCAAAACGCCGACCCGTGTGGCACCAATGCCTTTTGCATAAGATAAAGCTGTCGCTTGTGCGTTGCCAGTCGCATCTTGATAGACTGCAAACAAGGCTGGCACCGCAAACCCTTCGGTAAAGGTTCGACGCACCAAGTGGCCCGGTCCTTTAGGCGCAACTAGGAACACATCCACCTCTTCTGGCGGCGCGATCACATCAAAATGAATATTAAAACCATGCGCAAATGCTAATGCATTGCCGGCAGAAAGATTCGGTTCGATCTCATTTTTATACAACGATCCTTGGATCTCATCGGGTGCCAAGATCATGACTACGTCCGCTTTTTGAGTGGCTTCGGCTACTGGAAAGACTTCAAATCCGTCGTTTCTTGCAGCTTCTGCTGACTTTCCTTCACGAATGCCGATAAAGACTTCATGACCTGTGTCCCGTAAATTTTGCGCATGAGCGTGCCCTTGAGAGCCGTAGCCGACGATCGCAATCTTCTTGTCTCCTAGATTATCTGTAACTTCCTCGTTGTAATATACTTTTACCATACTTGTTTCCTCCGAATTCTTTCTTTATTTTAAGCAATTCAAAATTGCACTTACCCTCTTGTAAAGCCAGTGACACCCGTTCGTGCCAACTGTTTGATCCCGTAGGGACGCAAAACTTCGATGCATGCTTCTACCTTTTTCGTATCACCGGCAACTTGCACAACGATCGTTTTCAGTGCGACATCGACAATGTGCGCTCGAAACGGATCAATCACTGCTTGGATCTCCGAGCGGCTAGTGGTTGGTGCATTGACTTTGATCAGCACCAGCTCTCGTTCGATATGAGGAACTTCTGTAATATCAGAAACCTTCAAGACATCTATTTGTTTATTTAAATGCTTGGTCACTTGTTCTGTTTCTGCCAAATCGTTCACGTTGACAATGATCGTCATTCGTGAAAACTCTGGCCGTTCCGTTGTGCCGACAGAAATACTCTCGATATTGACCTGCCGGCGGTTTAAGACACTCGTGATGCGGCTCAAAACACCTGCTTCATTATGGACGATTGCTGCTAATACCCGTTTCATCCCCTTAGACCCCCATCATTTCATGATTGGCTTTCCCCGGTGGGATCATCGGCAACACATGCTCTGAGGGCGAGACCATTACTTCGATCAGTTGCGGCCCCGTATGTGCAAAAGCTTCCGCTAGCATAGCAGAAAGCTGAGTGGGTTCATCGATCCGACAGCCTTCGATGCCATAAGCTTGTGCTAGTTTAACAAAATCAGGTTGCTGTGCAAAAACAGAGGCAGAGCGTCGTTTGCCATGAAATGTTTCTTGCCATTGGCGGACCATTCCTAACGAACGATTATTCAACAAAACAAATTTGACATTCAAGCCATACTCATTCAAAATAGCAAATTCCTGGTTTGTCATTTGGAACCCGCCATCGCCAACAAACACCACGACCATTTTTTCTGGATGAGCAAATTGGACGCCAATTCCCGCAGGGATACCATAGCCCATCGTGCCTAGTCCGCCACTGGTGATCAACTGCTTAGGAAAGCGAAACGGATAATACTGCGCGACCCACATTTGATGCTGCCCAACATCGGTGATGACGTAAGCCTCTCCTTTGGTCAAACACCCTACTTCTTCGATGACTTTTTGCGGTTTGATTTCTTGTGCTTGAGTGCGATCATAGCGATAAGGTTTTTCCATCTTCCGTTTTTGGCATAGATCCGACCAGGCAGACCACGTTCCTCTAGTTGGCGGATACCGTAGCATCTGTTGCAAAGCAGCCTTGGCATCGCCGACGATTGGGATCTTTGTCTCTACAATCTTGCCGATCTCCACCGGGTCGATGTCGATATGAGCAACGATGGCCTGCTTGCCGAACTGACTGCCGGCAGTCGCTAAGCGATCATCGAAGCGAGAGCCGATATTGATAATCAAATCGGCTTCTGATAAAGCCATGTTCGCCGCATACGTTCCATGCATACCGCCCATGCCCAAGAAAAATTGATGATCATTTGGCAGTAAGCCTAAGCCGAGCAACGTTGTGACTGTCGGCAACTTGTACTTGGCAATAAATGCATTTAATTCAGCCGCAGCTTCAGCCGCGATCACGCCTGCACCAGCCAGTACCACTGGTCGCTGTGCTTTTTCTAAAACGTGCATCAATTTTTCAATTTGCAGACGGGAAGGCTCTGCATTCGGTTGATAACTTTTCCTTGTGATCGGCAATGAGCAGGTTTCAGCGGTTTCTTGCAATGTAATATCTTTCGGAAGGTCGATCACAACAGGTCCCTTACGCCCAGTTGAAGCGATGTGAAAGGCTTCAGCGATCACTTTCGGTAAGTCATCCACACAACGGACTTGGTAATTGTGTTTCGTGATCGGCAACGTGATACCTAGAATATCCGCTTCTTGAAAAGCGTCTTTGCCAATTCCTGGTACGGCCACTTGCCCCGTGATAACCACCAACGGTACGGAATCGCTCATAGCATCGGCAATGCCCGTGACGACATTCGTAGCACCTGGACCACTTGTCACTAAAACGACCCCAACATTGCCAGTAGCTTTGGCATAGCCTTCAGCGGCGTGGATCGCGCCTTGCTCGTGACGCGTCAAAATATTCGGAATCGCTGCATCATATAATTGGTCATATAACGGTAAGACGGCGCCACCCGGGTAGCCAAAGATCATTTCGACGCCTTGCTCTTGCAAGCTGTCCACTAACACTTGCGCGCCAGTCCTTAGATGCGATGCTTGATAGTCGATGTTTTCCATTGCTACTCCTCCTCATCAGGTACTCGCATAATCCCGCCCGTATTCGCAGAGGTCACTAAAGCGGTATAACGTGCAAGCCATCCTTTTTTTACTTTTGAACGAAACTTCGGTCGTTCTTGCGCACGCTTGGCAAGCTCTTCTTCTGAAACTTGCAGATTTAGCGTTCGATTTGGCAAATCAATAATGATCTCATCGCCATCGTTGACTAGTCCTAATGGACCACCGGCTGCAGCTTCCGGAGAAATATGTCCAACTGCGATCCCCCGCGTCGCTCCTGAAAAGCGGCCGTCTGTAATCAAGGCGACATCTTTGCCTAACCCACGACCAACGATACTTGAGGTAGGCGCCAGCATTTCCGGCATTCCCGGCCCCCCTTTCGGGCCTTCATAGCGGATCACTACAACATGTCCTTTTTGTACGGTATGATTGTCGATTGCTGCGACTGCTTCATCATGAGAATCAAAACAGATCGCTTTCCCTTTGAACACTTGGACACTTGGATCGACCCCGCCAACTTTGATGACACTGCCTTCTGGGGCGATGTTTCCGTACAAGATCGATAGGCCGCCAACTGGACTATACGGGTTTTCTTTCGGATGGATGACTTCTTCGTTGTGGATCTTCGCTTCAGCGACATTTTCTCGTAACGTCTTACCGGTAACAGTCGGTCGATCGGGATGAATCGCTCCTTCGATATCACATAGCTCCCGAATGATTGCTGAAACCCCACCGGCTTCATGGACATCATGCATCGAATAGGCTGATGATGGCGCGATTTTTGAGAGATAAGGCACTCTTTTAGCGATTTCATTGACCCGTCTTAAGTCATAATCGATCTCTGCTTCATTGGCGATCGCTAAGGTATGCAGCACTGTGTTGGTGGAACCCCCCATCGCCATGTCTAAAGCGAAGGCATCATCGATAGCTTCTTTGGTCACGATGTCTCGAGGTTTCACTTGTTTTTCAACAAGATCCATCAACTTAAAGGCGGCTTGTCTAACTAGTTCTCGTCGTTCTTCAGACACGGCGAGGATCGTACCATTGCCTGGCATTGCCAATCCTAAGATTTCTAAGAGGCAATTCATCGAATTGGCAGTAAACATCCCTGCGCAGGAGCCGCAAGTCGGACAGGCATTTTGTTCCATAAACTCAAAATCTTCTTTTGTCATATTACCCGTCTTGTACGTCCCAACGGCTTCAAACATGGAAGATAAGGTTATTTGATGTCCCCGAGGATCAATGCCGGCTTTCATAGGACCGCCGGAACAAAAAATTCCTGGTACGTTGGTCCGCATGGCTGCTAAGATCATGCCAGGAGTGATCTTGTCACAATTTGGGATATAAAATACGCCGTCAAACCAGTGGGCATTGATGACGGTTTCTGCAGAATCAGCGATCAATTCTCGGCTAGGTAGCGAATATCGCATACCGATATGTCCCATCGCAATGCCATCATCTACGCCGATTGTATTGAACTCGAAAGGGATGCCGCCAGCTTCACGAATCGCTTCTTTTGCGATATCTGCTAACTCCCGTAAATGCACATGCCCAGGCACGATATCGATATAGGAATTACATATCGCAATAAATGGCTTGTTCATATCATGGATATTTTTAACTTGTCCTGTGGCATAGAGCAGACTCCTAGCTGGCGCTGCATCGATCCCTTTTTTAATTTGATCACTTCTCACACTCATCATCTCCTGCATTTTGGAATAAAAAAAAGCATCCCGGTTATAAAAAACTGGGATGCTTTGCCAGAATCCCATTTTACTTACGCAAATAGGACTCAAACAAACGGATAATTTTTGCTTCCGTGTTCTAAGTCCTGGTATCAATAATAATGACTAATAAATATTGATTAAAATTACGCATAGAAAATGGCTCCTTCATTAGAAATAGTAACGTTCTTGTAATTGTTTACCAATATACCCTTTGCAAAATCACTTGTCAACGAATTTTCTGAATTTTTTTTCAATAATGACAATTCCAAGGAACCCTTTCTCACATCAGATGTCATTTAATCGCTTGCTTCTTTTGATAAGAATGACTTTTAAATCACCTTTATTCTTGCTTGAGAATTAAAGTGTGCCAGCAACCCTTGTTTTTTTTAGACCAAAAGAAAAACAAAAAATATTTTTGAATTTTCTGACAATAATAACCGTTTCTTTTCCCATTCGATCCGCCTGCATAGTGGCAGTTCCTAGTTAGACAAAAGAAAAAACCCTTGATTACTCAAGGGTTTCTACAAGACTCAATTATTTCACTGCGTCTTTAAGAGCTTTACCTGGTTTGAATGCAGGTACTTTGCTAGCAGGGATCTTGATTTCTTCACCAGTTTGTGGGTTGCGTCCTTTGCGTTCTGCACGAGAACGAACTTCAAAGTTACCAAAGCCGATCAATTGAACTTTTTCACCGTTAGCTAAAGCGTCTTGAATTGTTGAGAATACAGCGTCTACTGCTGCAGTTGCGTCTTTCTTAGTTAAGTCAGTAGCTGCTGCAACTTTTTCGATTAATTCTGCTTTATTTGCCATGGATGGTTTCACCTCCTGATATTTTTTTTGATGTCATGCATCAACAAAAATCTTGAGTGGTCCAAGGTTTTTGTCAAATATTGATTACCATCAATATTCTGATATAACGTTATCATAAGAACCTTGTAATATCAAGGATTTTAACGTTTTTAGGGGGTTTTTTTTTGGTTTTTTCCCATTTTTCTAGAAAAGGACAGATTTCTTTGTAAAAAGAAACAAAGTATGATAAAATCTCTATTTTCTTCTGCGTGGAATGATCCGAATCGGCGTTCCTTCAAAAGTGAATGCCTTGCGGATTTGATTTTCTAAGAAACGCGCATAAGAGAAATGCATCAGTTCTTCTTCGTTGACAAAAATAACAAAAGTTGGCGGTTTGACAGCCACTTGCGTCGCATAAAAAATCTTCAAACGTTTGCCTTTGTCTGTTGGTGTTGGGTTGATCGCCACCGCATCCATAATGACGTCATTCAACAACGCAGATGGAATACGCATGTTTTGATTCATGCTGACTTCTTCGATCAACTGCGGCAACTTATTCAAGCGCTGTTTCGTCACTGCGGAAACGAAAATGATTGGTGCATAATCCAAATATTGGAATTCATCTCTGATTTCTTCTTCAAAATCACGCATCGTATTCGTTTCTTTTTTCAATGTATCCCATTTATTGACAACGATAATGATTCCACGGCCTGCTTCATGGGCATAGCCAGCGATCCGTTTGTCTTGCTCGCGAATTCCTTCTTCGGCGTTCAAGACCATCAAGACGACGTCTGAGCGTTCAATGGCCCGCATTGCTCGCATGACACTGTATTTTTCAGTAGATTCGTAGACCTTCCCTTTTTTACGCATGCCGGCGGTATCGATCATGGTAAATTCTTGACCGCTTTCGCTGGTAAAATGGGTATCGATCGCATCACGAGTCGTTCCTTCGATATCTGAAACAATTACTCGCTCTTCTCCAAGAATCGCATTGATCAAAGAGGATTTCCCGACGTTTGGTCGACCGATCAAACTAAACTTGATGATGGAATCGTCTTCTTCTTCCGCTTCATTGGTAAAGTGTTTGACTGCTTCATCTAGGACATCACCGATCCCTAATCCATGACTTCCTGAGATTGGGTATGGATCGCCCAGACCTAAACCATAAAATTCATAGATATCGTTGCGCATCTCGGGATTATCAACTTTGTTGACCGCTAAAATCACGGGTTTGTTGCTTTTGTATAACAAACGAGCCACAAGCTCGTCAGCATCTGTTACTCCTTCACGAGCACTCGTAATAAAAACAATGACATCTGCTTCATCGATGGCGATTTCTGCTTGATGCTTGATTTGATCCATAAACGGCTCATCACTTAAATCGATCCCACCAGTATCGATTACACTAAACTCACGGCCTAGCCATTCACCAGTGGCATAAATACGATCTCTGGTCACTCCTGGAGTATCCTCAACGATCGAAATTCGTTCTCCAGCTATCCGGTTGAAAATGGTCGATTTCCCCACATTCGGACGTCCAACGATCGCTATTGTTGGATTTGACATTTTTTACCCTCCATTTAAAAAAGCAGTCCTTGTACGCTGCTTCTTGTATTCAATCTTACTTAGTTTACCTAAAGCCATGGAAAGTTGCAAGCTTTCTCGGCAAACAAAAAATCAGCTTATAACAAATTCAAACATCGAATCGTTATAAGCTGATGGCATACAATTACTCTTCGTCGCTGTCTTTTAAGGCATCACCTAAGATATCACCCATGGTAAACCCAGTTGATTCTTCTGGCAATTGATAATCATCCTCTGAAACTTCTTGTGTTTCATTGGTATTTTCTGCTTTTTCTAATGCTTTGATACTTAATGCGATTCGGTGTTCTGAAGGGTTCACTTCGAGCACTTTCACTTGCACTTCATCGCCTTCTTGTAAGACTTCATGTGGTGTCGCAATGTGTTTATGGGAGATTTGTGAAATATGGATCAGCCCTTCAACACCTGGGAAGACTTCCACAAACGCACCGAAGCTTGTCAAACGTTTAACAGTCCCAGTTAAGACACTGCCAACAGCCGCTTGCTCTTCAATATTGGTCCAAGGTCCAGGCAATGTGTCTTTGATTGAAAGAGACACACGTTCTTTGTCTGCATCAACAGATAAGATACGGACGTTGACGGTATCTCCAACAGACAAAACGTCACTCGGTTTGCCAACATGCCCATGTGAAATTTCAGAGACATGGACAAGTCCATCGATGCCTCCTAGGTCCACGAAGGCACCAAAGTCAGTCAAACGAGCTACTTTTCCTTCTACTTCTTGTCCTTCATATAAATCAGCTAGTAAAGCTTCTTTTTGTTTTGCTTTTTCTGCTTCAACAACAGCTTTATGAGAAAGGATCAAGCGGTTTTCAGAAGGCTCGATCTCAACGATTTTAAAGGTCAATGTTTTCCCTTTGTAATCTTCAAAATCCGCAACAAAATGATCTTCGACCATTGATGCTGGAACAAACCCACGAACCCCTACGTCAACCACTAATCCGCCTTTAACGACGTTGGTGACTGGTGCTTCGATGATTTTTCCTTCTTGGAAATCTTTTTCGATATCTTCCCAAACTTTTTTCGCATCTAAGCGACGTTTAGAAAGGAGATAGCTGCCATTTTCTTTGTCTTTCCCAATTGCTGAAATCACAACTAATTCTAAGACATCCCCTACTTTGACTGCTTCGTTGATGTCTTCAACAGGTAAAGTCGATAATTCTTTTGCAGGAACAACGCCTTCGACACCGGCGCCTTCGATCCCTACGATCGCTTGTTTATCCTCAATGGCCAATACCTCGCCTTTAACGATATCTCCAACTTTTACTTCTTGGAAATTGTCTAAAGCGGCTTCCATTGATTCATTTCCACTCTCAACCTGATTATTTTCAAATTCTGTCATCTCTCATGTCCTCCTAACCAACAATTCTGCAATAATTGCACTACATCTTTTAGTTTAAAATAGAATGAAAAAAAAATAAAGCGATTTCTCTTATTTTCCTAAAAAACTACGGTTTTTTCGTTGAAAAAGTCTTTTCACGTCTGTTTTCTTGCTTGCTTTCATCTTTTTCGTAGGAAAAATAAAAAAACAATGGGGAACACCCATTGTTTTCGCTAGTCGATCTTTTCTTGGATCGTTTTTTTGATCGCTTCTACGACTTGCTCGATTGTTAAACCGGAGGT
Source organism: Enterococcus sp. CR-Ec1 (assembly GCF_002850555.1). Classification (NCBI taxonomy): domain Bacteria; kingdom Bacillati; phylum Bacillota; class Bacilli; order Lactobacillales; family Enterococcaceae; genus Enterococcus; species Enterococcus sp. CR-Ec1. The sequence continues at coordinate 1,172,143 of NZ_CP025223.1, read as the reverse complement.
GTCAATTCGAACGGCATCTGTTGCTTGTTTCAAAGGGGAGACTTCCCGATGAGAATCCAAGTAATCTCTTTGCTGAATCTCTTCTTTTAAAGTTTCATAATCGGTACCGATCCCTTTTTGCTGATTTTCTTTGAAACGGCGCTGCGCCCGTTCTTCCACACTTGCTACCAGAAAAATCTTGACTTCTGCTTGTGGTAAAACCGCCGTACCAATATCGCGGCCATCCATCACGACACCGCCATCTTTAGCGATCATCTGCTGTTGTTGGACTAGTTTTTCGCGGATCGCAGGGTATGCCGATACCTTCGAAACTGCGTTGGTTACTTCTGGCTGACGGATCGCTTCTGTGACTTGCTCTCCTCCTGCAAAGACCTCTTGACCGTGTTCAGTCGGTTCAAAAGTGATGGGGTATTGATCGATCAAAGCAGCGATCGCCGCTTCATCCTCTAATGAACAGCCGCTTTTTAAGGCCAAATACGTGATGCTGCGGTACATGGCCCCGGTATCTGTATAAATAAACCCTAAATCATTGGCGATGATTTTTGCCACGGTACTTTTCCCAGATGACGCCGGACCATCAATAGCGATGTTGATTTTTTTCATTTTTCTTACTCCTCGTTTCCCAACGATGTGTATTCTTCATCGTTTCTGCTTATCGTTCACCTTGGCTTCTTCCTACCAAGAAAAAAAACCGCCAAAGCGGTTTTTTATTTAATTCGTAATGTGTCGCCAGGGTATAGCATGTAGTTGTTTGGATCAATCCCATTTAATTGATATAGGGTTTCAACTGAGATGCCTGTACGGGCTGCCACTTGTTCAGGACCTTCACCTGCTTGCACCGTCGTGTATTCCTCGGTACCAGTCGCTCCTTGCCCTTGATTATTTTGCGTAGTGTCTTGCCCTGCATTGTTTTCCTGTTGAGCCGGCTCACTACTACTTGATGGCGTTGTTGAAGCTGGTGCAGAACTGCTACTGCTTGATGAAGAACTTGATTCACTTGTTGACGAACTCGTTTCACTTGTCGATTCAGCAGTTGATGATTCCGTTGTTGATGACTCAGTTGTCGAAGATTCTGTCGTACTTTCTACTGTACTGCTCGAACTTGCTGCGGTCGGGGCATCACTGTTATGATTCAACACCCAAATACCGGCACCAACCGGAATTGCCACGATCAAGAAAAGCAAAACTAAAACGATCGTCAAAAAGAGTGAATTCCCACGCTTTTGTTTTCTTTGTTGGGATCTTGATGCAGAATCATCGTATTCTGTATCATAGATTGGTTGTTCCCACGGTTCTTGATTTTCTGAATTGTAGTCATTGTCTTTCTTGCTCACTCGTATTCCCTCCTAGTTTCCTTCCGATGTATTATACCATAGGTAAATAAAAACTGTCCTGCAAAATACGATTCAATTTATATCTTTAAAAATTTTTATTAAACGTTCTTGCCAATGAAGGATGACTTTTTTTTCTAAAAGCTCTTCTTCCGCTGCCAATTCGATCCCGTCATTGTCGCAACAATAAGGATTTGCTGGTGCGTCTTCCCCAAAGTGCGCCAATAAAAACTGGCGACGACAGCCGGTAAAATGAATATAAGCCAACATTTTTTGTAATTGTTCTTGCTTTTGCTGTTCGTTTTGTTTTAGCGTTTCCAGCCAAAACGCAGCCCCCAACTCCTTCATCTTCAGCTGCCATTTTTCTTGCAGCGGTGTCAAAGGTCCTTTCATCTTTTCCTGATCCATTCGTTCTAAAGCACGGCGTTCTTCTTTGTTTTCTCGCTGAAAGAAGTAGTGAATCTGCTCATCGTGTTCCTGATAAAGCAAGATCGCACTGCTTTGTTTGCCATCGCGGCCTGCTCGACCGATTTCCTGACTGTAGTTTTCCAGCGAATCAGGCAAGTCATAATGGATCACAAAACGAATATCTTCTTTATTGATCCCCATCCCAAACGCATTGGTTGCGACGAGCAATTTTAGTTTATTCTGAGAAAACTGCTGCTGCAACGTTTTTCTTTGATCGCTCGCTAGACCACCATGATAATAGCCTACCGAATAGCGCTGACGCAGTTTGTTATAGACTTCTTCGACTTTGCTTCTTGTGGAACAATAGATGATCCCAGCCCCGCCTAAGCGGCTGAGATAGTCTGCCAATGCCGCATCTTTGTCTGACGTTTTCTCTACGAACAAGCCGATATTGCTGCGGTTCATCGAATAACGGTAGACATTGGCGTTCTTTGCTAACAACACTTGCCGAATATCTGCTTCGACTTGCGCCGTGGCAGTAGCCGTCAATGCTAATGTGACGGGTGCCTTCAACCGTTTTTTTACTTCACCAAGCTGCAAGTACTCTGGTCGAAAATCAATGCCCCATTGGGAAACACAATGAGCTTCATCCACCACGAGCATAGCGATCTTAGCTCGTTCGAGTTGTTGCAAAATGGCTTCTTGCACGATCATTTCTGGACTTAAAAACAAAAATTTGTACTGCGATAAATGCTGCATCACATAGTGACGATCGGCAAGGTCCAGTTGACTATTAAACGCAATCGCGCGTTTTTCCCCTTGCTTTTGTAGGCCATAGACTTGATCTTCCATTAAAGAAACAAGCGGTGAGATAATGATTACGATGCCATCTATGAGGTACCCTGGCAGCTGATAACAGAGACTTTTGCCATTCCCGGTAGGCAAAATCGCCAACGTATCTTGCTGCGCTAAAACACTTTCGATGACTTCTTTTTGTCCTTGACGAAATGTTTTGAAGCCAAAGTACTGATTCAGTGCGTTTTCTAACATCGAATCCCCCGTTTCTGAGCAATCTGTAACAAACGGATCGTCAAAAAATCAGTCGTAAGAAGCTCCTGTAATTCTTGATAGCTGTTTTTCCAAGAAGTTTCTGGCAGCTTATTCAGCAATGATGTATCAAAGCGCTGATACGGAAATGTCGGATCAAGCAGTGCCCACTCAATCAAATGATCATTAACGGTTCCTCGTTTGATCCTTCTTTTTTCCATGATCTGCTCAACAGAAGCTCCTTGCAAGAACAATGCACGACTTTCCAGCATACTTTGATTCAGATTCCTATTTAGAAAAGGTGACAATCCTTGAAACAGAACCATCTGAGACTCTTTTTCAACCAGGGCTAAAAATTGATGGATCGCAGCTCCTACATAAAGATTGTCCCAAGGCTTACCTTGTACAGATTCTGGCAAAAGTTGGAAAAACGCCTGCCCCAGAAGATCAGGACCAGATAAGGTACCCGCTAAAAAATCTGCGACTTCTGCGGGAAGTTGGGCAAAAACTGCCGAAAGTTCTCGATGAGTGATCTTTTTGATTTCAGGGTATTGATGGATCAGTCGACGCACAGGTTCTGTATATAAAGGCGTGTTCTCAACAGGAATATACTGATTCGTCACCTCTTGATATGCAGCTGCTTGAACCAGCAGTCGGACAAAACGCCACGCCTCCTCCGTCGTTCGTCCATACCGAAAATAATCCGTATGATGCAACAACATTTCTCTTGACTGTTCATAATTTGCAGCGGTCCTTTTGAGCAGCAGACCATCTGAATCTCGACTTAGCATCCCTTGTTGGATCAAGTCAGCGATCGTCTGTTGATACTCCCTCTCATTCAACTGTGGCAACGCTTGAAAAAGACCTAATCGATCATAAAAAAAGGCATAACTCAAGACAGAGCTAGTGCGCTTACCAATGAGAATTTGATAAAGTGTCGATGGACGCAACTTGTCAGTATCAGAAAACAGCGCTAAAATAAAAGAATCCATATCTTCCTCCCAGAAAGGACTAAAAAATGTCACAACGCTGTAAAATTGTTCCTGAGCGCTGCATTGCTTGTGGACTATGTGCGATCTATGCTCCCGAGATCTTCGATTATGATGAAGATGGGATCGTTTTATTTGCCCAAGAACCGAGTGCACGGCAACAGTTTATCATAGAAGAACAACAAGAAAAAGTCAAAACTGCTTATCGCAAATGCCCCACCAGAGCGATCCTTATAGAAAAATAAAAAAGTCGACCTGCCATTAACAGACCTTTCGTCTGCCACAGCAAGTCGGCTCATTTTTTATTTTCCTATAGCAGAATGATGGGGCTGCTTACGAGCCAACCATGGGAGCAGTTTGGCATGTAGTGCTAAAAAGACGGCACTGACGATCGCTCCTTTAACCAAATTGAAGGGTAAAATCCCGATCGCCACATATTGCGGCAAAGACATCCCTAAAAATTGATCGGCTGTGACCCCGAAAAAGCGTAGATAAAGCGGTGTGATCACAAATAGGTTCGCCACACTCATAAAAATCGTTACCGACAAGATACCGCTGATGACACCAACCATTTTGTTTTTGGTGTGGATACCTTTGCGGAAAAAGTAGTACATTGGCAAAGTAAAGGCACATGATGCTAAAAAGCTTGCCGTATCTCCCACCATATCAGCAGGTGAAAAACCAGATAAGAACAAATGCAGGACCGAACGAATGAAGGCAGTCACTACCCCACTCCAAGGACCAAATAAAAACATCATGATCATCACGGGAATATCACTAAAATCGATCTTTAAAAAGCTGAATGCCGGAAAAATTGGAAAAGCGATAAATTGCAAAATTGTTCCCATAGCAGCACACATGGCGATCGTCACCATTTTTCTTGTTTTGTTGTTCATCAGTATAAATCCTCCTAAGTTCAGGATTCCTCTTCAAACGAACCTATTAAATTTCCTCGGCTTTCTTGTCGGCGCCAGACAAAAAATGCCCTCTTTTTTCCACAGGGAAAAAAGAGGGCATTCGAAATAGCCATAAGCAAATCAAATACGCTCTATCTTCTTTATCCAGACTGTACTGTCGGTATCGGAATTTCACCGATTCAGCTATTTCCGAAGAAATAGGTCGTGGACTATAACCACCGGTCGGGAATTGCACCCTGCCCCTGAAGACGAACCTTTATTCTATTTATTACATGTTCTATTATACACAAAATCTAAAAATTAACAATAGTTACGTTTTCAGATACTTTTCAACTATTTTGCACTGTTTTTCAGCTGGCTGACTTCTTTCTTCGACAACTCTCGGTATTCCCCTGGACGAAGACCTTTTAAATCTAACGGACCATAGTTTTCCCGTTTTAGTTTTTGCACAGGCAAACCAACTGCTTTTAGCATGTTTTTGACTTGATGATTGCGACCTTCGTGGATCGTCAATTGCACAATACTAGATTGTGCCGTTTGGTCTGTCGATAAGATTTCAAAGCGAGCAGGCGCGGTCTTACGCCCTTCGATCCGAATTCCTTTTGTCAATGGGAGCAGTTGCTTTTTATCCGCAATGCCTTTGACCTTGGCAACATACACTTTTTCGACTTCGTGTTTTGGATGCATCAGTGTCTGTGACAATTCCCCATCATTTGTCAGTAGCAGCAAACCGGAGGTATCATAGTCCAAGCGGCCGACTGGATACACCCGTTCAGGGACTTCAGCAAAATAATCCAAAACGACTTTGCGTTTTTTATCATCTGTTACAGCTGAGATCACGCCACGAGGTTTATAGAACAGATAATAGACATGTTGTTCTTGTTCGATCGGAACGCCGTCCACTTCAACGACATCTTTTGAACCGACTTGGACCCCTAATTCTTTGATTACTTGTCCATTGACTCGCACACGGCCTTCGGTTATCAGTCCTTCAGCTTTTCTTCTTGAGGTGATGCCGGCATGGGCAATCACTTTTTGCAAACGTTCCATCTTCATTCTCCTTCTGTTTCTGCTTGTTTGTAGCGGTCGTAAAAAAGATCAAACGGTGTATCTTCTTCAAGTTCATCTTCCATTGATTGGATGTCAGGCAATTCAGCCAAACTTTTTAAGCCAAAATAATCCATAAAGTATTCCGTCGTACCGTATAGGATCGCTCGTCCTGGTCCGTCCACGCGTCCCTTTTCTTCAATCAGCCGCTTTGCCACCAGTTTTTGGACCGAACCGCTGGATTGAACGCCGCGAATCTCTTCTACTTCCATCCGAGTGATCGGTTGCTTATAAGCAATGATCGACAAAGTTTCCAAAGCGGCTTGCGACAATGAACTCCCCATCGGTGATTCGGCGTATTTCTTCAATAAAGGGGCAAATTGCTTTTTAGTGGTTAAAATAAAATGATTGCCAACTTCTAGAATATGCAACGCGGTATGTTCATTTTCTTCATATTGCTGATTTAGTTCCTGCAAATGCTGATAGACACTGGCAGTATTACTTTTGACTAAATAACTCAGTTCTTCAAGTCCGATCCCCTCATCACCGACGACGAATAAGATCGCTTCTAATTCACTATATTTACTCATCTTCTTTACCTGTTGGATAGAGCAGAATCGACGCATAATTGTCTGATTGCTCTACTCGAATCGTTCCTTTTTTCATTAATTCTAACAGTGCCATAAAGGTTACCACAACTTCTGTTTTATTGTAAGAAGTAAAAAACGAATCAAAGCTGCGGCCTTTTTTAGCACTCACATGTTGCATCTCCAACTGAATCGCCGCCATCTTTTCATCGATGGTGCTTTCATCAGGAGAAATCTTGGTTTCTAGTACTTGGCGATTTTTCTTTTTCTCGATCATTTTTTGAAAAGCCAAAAAGAGATCGATCGTGTTGAATTGATTGGCTCTTAATTGATCTTCTTCCTCTTTGTATTCATCGACATCCATCGGATCTTTCGTGTAATACAAACTGCGCTCTTCCGCTTTTTCTGAAAGCTGTTCGGCTGCGTACTTAAATTTTCGGTATTCTAGCAGTTGTGCCACCAGCATATCCCGCGGATCTTCTTCGTACTCTTCGACTTCAGCAATCAACTCTTGTTTAGGCAACAGCATCTGGCTTTTGATCGCCATCAAAGTCGCCGCCATGACTAAATACTCTCCAGCGACTTCTAATTCTAAAATTTTCATGGCATGGATGTACTGCATGTATTGTTCGGTGATGGTAGCAACTGGAATATCATAAACATCGATCTCCAGTTTTTTGATCAAATGAAGCAGCAAATCCAACGGTCCTTCAAAGACAGCTAATTTTATTTTGATTTCTTCCATTCCATCCTCGATTTCTAGGCGCGCGGAAAGTGCTGCTTGTACACTTCCGTCATCCGTTTCTTCGTTATATGCGTGTAAATCTGAGTGGTCGAGATGTCTGCGTGCCCTAGCAACTCTTGAACCGTTCGTAGATCTGCCCCGTTTTCTAATAGATGGGTCGCAAAACTATGGCGCAGCGTATGGGGAGTCACATTCTTGGTGATCCCAGCTTGTCGAACCAAGGCTTTTAAATTTTTCCAGATCCCTTGACGAGACAGTTGCGTACCATGGTTGTTTACAAACAGATGGCTTTCATCCGGCGTTTTTCTCGTCAAATACGGACGCGCATCGCTGAGATAGGTTTCGATCCATTGAATCGCTAAGTCCCCTAATGGAACGATCCGTTCTTTGTCGCCTTTTCCGGTTGTTTGCAACAATCCCATACTTAAATGCAGATCGTTTAATTTTAACCCGATCAACTCACTGACGCGCAAGCCCGTCGCATACATCACTTCCAAAATCGCTCGGTCACGGATGCCCAAAACTGCTCGCGTATCCGGTGTTTCGATCAACCGCTCCACTTCTTGTAAACTCAAGGTATCAGGCAGCTTCTGCTGTTTTTTTGGTGAATCAATATGCTGCATTGGATCATGATCGGTAAACCGTTCTTGACGCAAAAATTGATGGAACCTTCGCAAACTGGAAACCATCCGAATCACGGTTGCCGAGGATTTTCCCGCTTCTTGCAGACTTTGCAAAAAAGACAAAACGATCACTCGGTCGATCTGCTGCCACTGAGTGACTTGTTTTTTTTGTAAAAACGCAAGATACTGTTGCAGATCTCGCTGGTAGCTGGCACGGGTATTTTGGGATAGCCCGCGCTCAATGGTCAAATAATGAAGATAATCAATGATTTGTTCGTTCATGGGCTTCCTCTACTTTCAGCTTTTTTATCATATCAAATTCTGGCTCGTTAAGATAGTAGCTTGCCAATAAAAAAGAGGCATCTACCCGTATCTTTTGCCCAAGGAAACACCCGAATCATAGCAGATTTTTCGGTTTCTTTCAAATCGGAAAAAAGAGCACTCTTCCTATTGGAAACCATCTGACTATCATTCGGGTGATAACAAACGTTTATTTAAGATCGCCAAAGTACAATCACTCGGCTTTGCTTTGGCACTTTTGACAGACACCATGAAAGGTCAACCGATGATCCTTTACTAAAAAATGGTACTTTTGTTCAACGATCTCTTCGACACTGCCCAGCAGATCCTCTTCGACTTCTTCAATATTGCCGCATTCCAAACACAACAAGTGATGATGAAAGTGTTTGGCACCTTCTTTACGTAGATCATAGCGAGCGACACCGTCATTAAAGCTGACTTTATCGACAATTTTCAGATCCGTTAAGATCTCCAATGTTCGATAGACGGTTGCCAAGCCAATCTCAGAATTTTTTTTTCGCACAAAAAAGAAAATCTCTTCTGCGGATAAATGGTCTTTCTCATTTTCTAATAAGACCAACAACGTCGCTTCTCGCTGAGGAGTTAATTTAAACCCCGACTCGTGCAATTGTTTCTTGGTCTTTTTTAACGCTGCTGTTGTGTTCATAGTTGCCTCCGTATGCCGTTAATTTATAACGATTCTAATCTGAGTGAAAATCACTCAAGACAAACATTGTAATCATTATAAATTAGAACGATAAAAGAAACAAGTATTCTCAATTAGGTTTTTTGATAAGAATCGTAAAGCCGTCTTTTTGCTCAATCAAACGCTGTTTCATCAAGGTTCCTAATGCCCGTTTAAATTGGCCTTTACTAATACCAAATGTTTGCAAAATCTCTTCTGGGGCTGATTTGTCCGTGAAAGGAATTTTGTTCTCAGGCGCTCGTTCTAAAAAGGTTAGAACCATGGCGGCATCATTTGAGATCGCCTCGTGGGCTCTTGGTTTCAATGAAAGGTTCAAGACACCATCTGGACGAATCCCAATCACTCGCCCTTTGACCACTTCCCCAAGGCGCGGCTCTTGATACCGTTCTGATGGATGGACGAAGCCAATATAAAAATCATCCGTCAGCAAGTAAGTACCCGCTAACTTCAAACGGTACACGCTACCTGTAACATCTTGATTCTTCATTTGCTCCGTACCATTTTTGCTCAATGCCTTAAAAATTTTCTCATCTGCTAATGAAGCCCAAATACGCTCTTTGTCATCGACCCGCAAGCTGACCATCAAACGGTCGCCTTTTTTGGGCCAAAGTTCCCGCATTGTTGGCAATTCATCTAATGAAACCACCATATCTTTGTCTTTCAAACCGATATCGACGAAAACGCCTAAGTCGCGACGGCTTCCTGTGACTGTACCAAAGGCATAATGCCCTTTGCGGCTTTTCGGAATATTCGTAGTGAGCACATTTTCTTGCTTTTGATTTTGATAGCCAAACCCTTCGACGGCTTCACCTAAATGATGTTCGCCTTCTTCCTTGGCTAGTCGGAAGGTAACCCCGCCTTTTTGAACAAAATAATTCTGTTCGTTTTCATCAATGATCAATCCGCTGAATACGGATGCTAATAAGTCTTTCATCTATTCTCTCCTTTTTCTTTAAAACTGCTCGTTCCTATAAAAAGAAACGCAACAGCGCCATAGCAATAACGCCTGTGATAACGATTTTCATCAAATCTTTGGTATAATACCCCACCAATAATGCCGGGATACAGGCAATGGTTTCTTTAACTTTCAAAATGGGGAATTGGCCTTCTCGAAAGATCAGCAAATTTTGCACCAATAATGCCGCCAAAATACACAACGGTAAGTAACTCAAAAAGATGGTGAAAGGTTCCGGAAATATGAGCTTTTTCGAAAATAAAAAAGGAACGATCCGCGGAAGCCAAGTAACCAATCCACATACTAGCATCAGTATAACAAAATTAGTCATGGTGTGTCACCGTCCCAACCAAACATCCTGCCAGTGTCGCCGCAATTACCGCAATCTCTGCGGTCGAAAAACGCATAAATAAAATCAAGTTCACCACAACTGTCCCTAGTATCAAGAGCGTTTGCTGGGTTTTCTTCTTAAGCGGTCGCTCTACTTGAAATAAAAAAAGACCAACAAACATAGCTACTAAGGCAAAATCTAAGCCTAACGCTTCTGGATCTGGAATAAATGAACCCAATAAACCACCCAAAAACGTCGCAAAAATCCAACTCAAATAAGCCATTACGTTCAACCCGTGGGTCCATTTCGCTGTGACTGGTTTGTCTTGTTGAAGTGCCGTCGTCAAAACGCCATAGGATTCATCAGTCAAAAGTGTCCCGATACCAATGGCAGAAAGCAACGGTGTCTTTTTAAAATAGGAAGCTACTGACAAACTCATTAAAAAGTGTCGTAAATTCACTAAAAAAACTGTTGCGACGATTGTCATGAAAGGTGCTTGAATCGCTAGTAAGGCGCAAATGATAAATTGAGCACTGCCAGCATAGACAATAATAGACATTAAAATAATTTCTAGAATAGACAACCCAACGCCTTTTCCCACAACCCCCATTGCAAAACCAATGCCCAGGTACCCAAGAATCGTTGGTACACAAGCAATGACCCCGTCTTCAAACCGATCATATCTCTCAATTTTCTGCACAAAAACCCCTCCTTGTTTGAACGATTATCTCTCATCATATCGAAAACAAGGAGGGGAAACAAGTATTTTTCACATGTGCATGTAATAACTCTGAAAATTTTCTAGTGACTCAGGAGACTTAGCGAACGGTGTGATCGTTCCCATTGCCTCTGAAATAGCCAGTTTTGGCGTTTACCGTAAATAAGTATAGCGGGAACGCTGAATCATCCGTTCCTTTAAGCAAGCTGCCTTGGGCATTTGTCGCATAAAAATTGTAATAGCCTTCACCATTGACGATTCGTACACGTTCAAAAGTATAGCCGCCTTCTACCACATAACCGCGAGCAATCGCTGTGGCGATGATTTTTTCTTGGACACCATCTGCCCACACCCAGGCGCTATTGTTTACATCATTCAAATCACTTTGGCGGGCTGGAATAATTGGCTGATTGTTGGTATTTGTTGGTGTATTCGGCGAAAGCACATACTCTTCTTCAGAAGTACTTTGCGCGGGCGTCGCAGCGCTTGTAGATCCGCTGCTCGAAGCGGAAGCGTTGTTCTCGGAAGCCGCCGCTTGTGCTGCTTCTTGGGCAGCTTGTTGTTGCGCCGCTGCTTGTTGGGTAGCTGTTTCACGCTTCGTCAAGGCAGTATCGACTTTACGTAGTTCCGTCGTAAGACTTTCAACCAGTGAATCGATTGGCAAAGCTTGGATTTTTTTCATCAAGGCATTGTAGTTCTCACGAGTGACACTCGCCGGTGCTTCACCGTCACCACTTAAAGCCACCATACTCTTCACTGCATTTTGAACTTCCTCGATCGCGCTGAACTCTTTTTGTCCCATGTCGATGGCTTGATTGATCAACTCATCAAAGGCATCCCCGTTCTCACGCTTCGCCATTGTGACAGCAGCAGCTTCTTTCAACGAGACTTCTTCCAACTGATCCTCCACAATTGCAGGACTGCTGAAATAGCTATTGATCTCTGTCAAAGCTGCTAATTTATCAGCAATTGTCTCTGCTTCTTGTGACAAGATATCATATCGTTCGTGGTCTTGAAAATCTGCCAACTGATTCGTCACAGCCGTCAGCTGTTCTGCTGTTTTGTCGCTTTTAATGAACACTCGCTCATCATTTGTATAAAAATCATTCAACTCATTTTCGATCTGATCTAACGTACGGTTCTCTTGCGCCTGTTGCGTTTGTCGGGCAGTTTCTTGTTGCTGCTGTTGATGGTAATAAGCCCAACCACCACCCGCTGCCACTAACAAACAAGCCGCTGTAATATAGAGTGCTTTGCGAGGGCTCTTCTTGCTTTCACTGGAAGAAGACGTTTCTTCTTCAGCAGTCGCCTTTTGTGGCGTTTCATCCGCTGCGGTGATTGGTTCAGGAATTGGATCGATGACTGGTTCTGGCTGCTTCTCAGCTTCTTCAATAACTGGCTCCGTCACCACTTCCTCCTCGCTTGACGGCAGAGGTTCCTCGCTGGCTTGCATCTGACTTTCCTCTTCAGCAGAGGAAAGATCAATGGCGGTTTCTTCTGCTTCTAGAGCAGCTGCTGCCTTTGCTTCTTCATCAAGTTTGTGCTGTCGGATATAAGCGGCCAAAATCTCAGAGTCATGCTGTTCATCCGTACTCAGTGCATCGGTCTCATTAACTTCTTCACTGGCTGAAATTGTGTGTTCTTCTGTAGACTCAGAGTTTTCCACTGTTTTTGGTTCTTGTTTAGACTCTGATTCAAGTGGTTTTTTTTGCTCATCAGAAAAAGCCTCTTGCTGTGCAAGGTCGATCGTTTCTTCATTCGAGGATGGTCGATCGCCTAAGTGCTCCTCCATTTTTCCAATCGGAACATTTTTAAAGTCAGACCAGCGAATATCATCGTTTTTGTTTTGTAGCTCTTCTGGCGTAACGGAAGAGTCAGATGATGGTTCCTGTTCATTCTCCTTTGCTTGGTTCCATTGAAACCCGCAATTGGGACAAACGGGTGTTTCTTCTATTGCTTGAAATCCACATTCAGGACATGTCTTCTTCATTGATTCAAACTGACTCCTTTTGTTTTTTGCATTTCCTTCTATGAAGCAGTACCCTACCAGATCAAACGCTTGACGCGCCCACTGCTTCCTATTTCAAAGACCGACAAATAATGGGTCTTTTTTCGCATTTCTTTTTTATTACTCAATTGTGCAGATGCACAAAATTAAATTTATCACATTCTAGGCAATTAGCCAACACTTGCTTGGTTACGTTTTTATTAAGTTCTTTACTTATCCTATGGAGAGATGACAAAACCTGAACAAAAAAGACTTTCCAAAGGGGACCTTTGGAAAGTCAATAAACCTTAATTATTCTAAGAAATCTTTCAATTGTTTTGAACGAGATGGGTGGCGTAGTTTCCGTAACGCTTTTGCTTCAATCTGACGAATCCGTTCTCTGGTTACCCCAAAGACTTTGCCGACTTCTTCTAAGGTCCGAGTACGGCCATCATCGATTCCGAAACGCAAGCGTAGCACATTTTCTTCACGGTCAGTTAACGTATCCAATACATCTTCTAATTGCTCTTTCAAAAGCTCATAAGCCGCATGCTCTGCCGGACTTGTAGCATCTTGGTCCTCAATAAAATCACCTAGATGAGAATCATCTTCTTCACCGATTGGTGTTTCTAATGAAACGGGCTCTTGAGCGATCTTCAAGATTTCACGAACTTTTTCCGTTGGCAAATCCATTTCTGCGCCGATTTCTTCTGGTGTCGGTTCGCGTCCTAAGTCTTGCAATAATTGCCGTTGGATACGAATCAATTTGTTGATGGTTTCCACCATATGCACTGGGATCCGAATGGTTCGAGCTTGGTCAGCGATGGCACGAGTGATCGCTTGACGGATCCACCAGGTCGCATAGGTCGAGAATTTAAACCCTTTGCGATAATCAAATTTCTCAACGGCTTTCATCAAGCCCATGTTTCCTTCTTGGATCAAATCAAGAAATTGCATTCCCCGACCCACATAACGTTTGGCGATGCTGACTACCAAACGTAAGTTGGCTTCTGCCAAACGCTGTTTCGCTTCTTGGTCGCCTTCTTCGATTTTCAGAGCGAGAGCCACTTCTTCTTCTGCGGTCAAAAGCGGTACCCGACCGATCTCTTTCAAGTACATCCGCACAGGGTCATTGATTTTCACACCAGTCGGTGCAGACAAATCTTCTTGAGGTTGGGTTTCTTGTCGTTTTTCATTACTCTTTAAACTATGGACTGAAGGCTCTCCATTTTCATCCACGACACTGATGCCGGAATCCTCCAGTTTTTGAATTAGTTTGTCCATTGCATCAGCATCCAAAGTATAAGGCGTTGCTAAACGATTGGTAATGTCATCGTAAACAACTTGCCCCTTTGTTTTGTTTTCTCGGATGTATTCGGCAACTGCTTTGTCATACGTTTTTTTTGTTTCTTCTGCCATGAAAGAAAGCCCCTTTCAGTTCGCTATTTAGCTTGTTTCAACCGTTTGGTCAAATCAATGATTTCGATTGCAAGTTCAAGTTCTAATTGCTGGTTTCCTATTTGTCTTGCTTCTTGCTGCTGGATTCGTTTTTGATTGATTTCTTCAGCAATGCCCGACTTTTGAAAGACCTGCAGAATGTCCTGAAATTCTTGTTCAGTCCCTTCCTCAGAAGCTTTAAGATCTGCAATATCGATCACCATTTTTTTCATTGAATCTTCTTTTAAAAAATCTAAGAACTTTGCTAAAACAAAGTGTTCTTCTGTTTCCATATACGCATCAAACAGCAGATACAGTTGTTGATAACGATCATGGATAAAGGATATACCACTCGCTCGGAAGCGATGGTTTAACGTACTGTCATGAAACAAACGGTACAATAATAATTCTTGCGCTTTTTCCACCTGTGTTTTGGGCTGCTGCCGTGTAGGCGGCGTAAAGACCACAGGGGTGTCTGTTGGCGGCGGTGGCGCTACATCTTGCATCGTCCGTTGCTCTTGCCGGTTTTGCTTAAGCTGCTGCTGCAAGGTCTCACGACTCAAATTGAACTCTGTAGACAACTGAGTCAAATAGCGGTCTTGCTCCAACAAAGAATCCACACGCTGCAATTCATTTAAAACAACTTGGACATAGTCCAGTTGCTCCTTCTCATTGGCTAAATTGCGATTCATCCGATGATAATCCATCTTGAAGGCAAAAACGGTTTCTTTGCCGTGGACAGCTAGTTTATAAAAAGCTTCTGTCCCATATTTGCGCAAATACTCATCTGGGTCCATCCGTTCCGGCACTCGCACCACAGATAATTTCAAACGGCTATTGTTTTGCAGAAGCTCGATCCCGCGGTTTGTCGCTTCAACCCCTGCACTATCTCCATCGTAACAAAGAATCACTTCTTGTGCCACTCGCTCGATATGGGCGATCTGCTGATTGGTCAAGCTGGTCCCCATTGAGGCGATCCCATTTTCGATTCCTGCCTGCCAAGCGGCGATCACGTCCATAAATCCTTCAAATAAATACACTTGGCCATCTTTGCGCATCGCACGGCGTGCTTTGTCAAAGTTGAACAGAACCTCGCGCTTGTTGAAAAGGATCGTTTCTGGACTATTTAAATATTTCGGCTGGTCTTGATCACCAACTTTTTCGCTTGCTAGCCAACGACCAGAAAAACCAATTGTTTTTCCTTGAGGATTACGGATCGGAAACATGATTCGTTGGTAAAAGCGGTCTGCCAATGAGCCATCGTTTCGTTGAACAAAGAGCCCTGTATCAGGAAAAAATTCAGCTTTGGCTTGTTCATTCAAAAAGACTTTCTCCAAAAACGAGCGTTCATTCGGCGCAAAACCAATATTGAATTCTTCGATCAATGCCATCGTCAATCCGCGATCCAATAAATAATCAAGCGCTTCTTGGCCAGCAGCCGTATTCACCAACATGTGATGATAGACCTCGGCGGCTTTTTCATGCAGCGCAATCAATTGACTCGTTTGTGAGGTCGCTTCATTGATGCCTTCTGATTGCTGGTATTGCGGATCAAGAGGAATATCGTTCATTTCTGCTACTTTGACGACTGCTTCAGGAAAACTGATGCCTTCAAGCTCTTGCAAAAAACCGTAAACATTGCCCCCACGACCGCAACCAAAACAATGAAAAATTTGTTTGTCTTCTGCAACGGAAAAAGAAGGTGATTTCTCATTATGGAAGGGACACAAACCAAAATAATTCTTTCCAGATTTCTTTAACTGGACATACTGTCCCACGATATCAACAATATTGCTGCGTTCGCGAATATCGTCAATGATCGTTTGAGGAATTCGTGCCATCCACTCACCTCCATTTGGTAAGTATTCATCGTTTATTAGGTAAAAAAACGCACTAATAGGTATCAGTGCGAAGAATAATTAGACGGAATCACTCATAATGATTTTACCATATTCTATTTGTATTTCAAGCTTTTTTACTTCAGTTATTTTGTGACAATCAGGAAAAGAACCCTGCCGTAACATCGATTTTCCATCGGTTCAATTTTATTAGATCCGCATAGAACATATTGCCGCCATTGTGATACAAATGACCGCCATTATAAAAGACCGATTGGATGCCCCAATAACGATAGGTTTGTTCTGTATCATTGCCTAATAACGGGGATAAAACCTCTCTGGAATATGTTTCTGCTAATTCTAAGGTGTTCACGCCACCCCGTTCAGCGACATAATCAATATAATCTGTACCAAAATTATAAGCCTGGACTGCGGTCCAAAGATCACAGTTCATTTGCTCTGCTTTTTCGATCAACTCGGCTAAATAAGAAACCCCTTGTTCGATGCTTTGTTCTGGCGTATCAAATTGGTTTTGTTTTCCATATACACTTTCAGAACTTTGCATCGGATCATTGCCTTGTCCTTTTGACTCCGTCAGCATGATACTCATTGCTAAAGACTGATATTCAGAGATGTCGTGGGCTTGTGTCTGCTGTGCGATTTCCGCTTCATACGCATAGACAGCTTTCAATGCCGTGTAGTTTCGATAGCCCCAAACCCCTGCTCCAATCAGCAGCAGCAAGAGCGCAAGCTTCAGTACAAATCCTAGGAAACGTCGAATTTTTCTCATCAAATACATCCCATCTTTTCTAAGTCAGAATCTATCGTACTATGAAATGAACAGGCTGACTAGAATTTTTTCTCTCCTAAAAAATCCTTAATAAAATCACAAGATTATTTAGAAAAAAACAAGCAATCCTAAGCTGATGGAGGGATTGTTGATGGTCTGACATGAAAAAGGAAACAGTGCTCCTTCAGATAATGGAAGCACTGTTTCACTGATTTTTATTTTTCGATCGTGGTCACGATACCAGAACCAACTGTTCGTCCACCTTCACGAATGGAGAAAGTCGTTCCATTTTCCACAGCGATTGGATGGATCAATTCCACATCGATCGTTACGTTGTCACCAGGCATAACCATTTCCGTTCCTTCTGGTAAAACGATATTCCCAGTTACGTCCGTTGTACGGAAGTAAAATTGTGGGCGATAGTTATTAAAGAATGGGGTATGGCGACCGCCTTCTTCCTTTGTCAACACATAGACTTCTGCTTGGAATTTCGTATGTGGTGTGATGGAACCTGGTTTTGCTAACACTTGGCCCCGTTCAATTTCATCCCGGGTGATTCCCCGTAATAATACTCCTACGTTATCACCAGCTTCCCCAAAGTCCATCGTCTTACGGAACATTTCTACTCCTGTCACGACTGCTTTTTGTGTTTCAGGTTTGATTCCGACGATTTCTACTTCATCACCGACTTTTACTGTTCCGCGATCGATCCGACCAGAAGCAACGGTTCCCCGTCCAGTAATTGAAAAGACATCTTCGATTGGTAATAATAATGGTTTATCAGTGTCTCGTTCAGGTGTTGGGATATATTCATCTACCGTATCCATCAGCGTTAAGATCGCTGCTTCAGCCTCTGGGTCACCTTCCAAGGCTTTTAAGGCAGAGCCTTTGATCACAGGAATGTCATCACCTGGAAAATCATATTCAGTCAGCAATTCTCTGACTTCCATTTCAACTAAATCGATCAACTCATCATCATCGACAAGGTCAGTTTTATTTAAAAAGACGATCAAATGTTTCACACCCACTTGACGAGAAAGCAAAATATGTTCACGGGTTTGCGGCATTGGGCCATCTGTCGCTGATACGACCAAGATTGCGCCGTCCATTTGGGCAGCCCCTGTAATCATATTTTTCACGTAATCCGCGTGTCCTGGTGCATCGATATGGGCATAGTGCCGTTTTTCTGTTTCGTATTCTACATGGGCAGTATTGATGGTGATACCACGTTCGCGTTCCTCAGGAGCCGCGTCGATACTTGCGTAATCTTGCGGATTGGCAAGTCCTTTTTTCCCAAGAACTGTGGTAATAGCAGCAGTCAAGGTTGTTTTCCCATGGTCGACGTGTCCTATCGTTCCGATATTAACATGGGGTTTGCTACGATCATAATGTTGTTTTGCCATATTGTTTCCCTCCTAGAGAAAGTTGAGTCGTTCTTTGACTCGAATCATATTTTGCGATTTACGCTTCCAAATTCATAAGTATCAACTTATTTTTTGTAAGTTTAAATCTACTCTTATTATAGGTCAAAATTAGTCAAAGTCAAGTGAGATGTCTCGTCTGCTAATCCCTAAGAATTTCTTTGCTTTTTTCGATCTATTGGACGTAGGACAATTTTTATGAATAATAGAAGATGAGGTGAGAAATGTGAAAAAAATCATTGCAACGCTGGTTTTTGCAGCAATTTTCCTTGGTGGCTGTTTTGCTACTTATCATTATTACTATGGTGGAAGTGACTACTATACAGTCATCAGGGATGCCGGCGAGCACGACACGGAAATTAGTGATAACGGAGTTGCCGAAGATGTCTACCGTTACACACAAGACGCTTACAGTTCCTCTGGAGAAGTCAAAACGGTCAAAATGAATGAGCACCGTTCCGCGCCTTTAAGAGAAGGTGCCTATTTGAAATTATTGGTCAATCCTAATAAAGGTGTTCTGAACTGGGAAGAAGTTTCTGAAGAAGACGTTCCCAAAGCCGCCCTTGAGAAACTGACCGATCAATAATTGCTGATATTGATCAAAGATATCCAGAAAAAAAGCAGAGACTCCTCATTACTTAAAGAGGAATCTCTGCTTTTTTGTGCTCGTTCTATGTTGTTAGATCCGCATCATCCACACATAAGACCTTTGTCCTACATCCGATTAATTACTTCTTCTACATTTTTGATCGTTACGGAAATCGTTCCGTCTGGATTATTGATAAATTCGATCAAATTTGGATCTCGGTAAACATCCAAAGGAACGATCAATTCGATCCCGTTAGATAATTTTAGTTTTTGTTTCCCGAATTTTTTCTCTGAGATCTCACGGACATCCCGCATCATTGGTGCCTGATTGACAAATCCTTTTTCAGCCACTTCTTCTTGAAAAGAAAGCTGAGCGGTAATATTGTCTTTAAAGACTTTTTGCGCCACTTCACTGACATCAATGTGTCCTGACTCTTCGATCGTGTCGTAAACCGCTTCTTTTAAATCGGCAACAACGTTATAGGTAGGTGTTTCAAATTTCTGACCAATTTTTTCCGCTACTTTTTTGATGACTTTGACGTTTTCTTCTAACGAGGGAATCGGTTCGGCATCAATGACTTTCGTTGAAAAGTAGGCATATTTTTCACCTGAAAAGCTATATTTCTTTTCAATCAGTTCAAAGTCTAAGCTCTCCACATCAATTGTGATCCCTTCATCGGCCTTTTGAGTTTTACCTGCTAGTAAGGCACGATGCAAAATCAAATTGTTTTCGATCCCAGCTTCCCCATTATCAATAAAGTGCGTATAGCCGTCTTGATAGTTGACCTTCAAAAATGCCAACTGCATTCTTGTATCAAATTCATACAAGACCACAAAGGCATCCGCACTTGGTGCATCTTCACTTTCCTTGTACGCTTCATACCACCGTTGGACGATCGCTTCACTGGCTGCGACAAAGTCTTCGGGTGCTTGTTTGACCAGTTGAGCGATCATTGATGTTTCGAGTAAACGCCCTGTTTTGGTTTGCGGTGTTGCAAGTTTCTGTATTTTTTTCGTCAAATAATCGCGGATGTATTCCGTGGTCAAATCGAGTTCAACTTGAGAAAAAACCGGATCACCAGTTTGACGGTCAATAATGTGTAATATCGCATGTTTCAAATAAATATCCATTAGTTACGCTCCTTATCCATTTGTCTAGTGTACAAAAAAAATAGGCGAACTGACAAGAGCCAAACGTCATTTTTCTTATTGGCCACTTCCTTTTTGAAAGATGCATTCATTGGAAAATCCGTCCTCGTCTGCTAAACTAAAGGTATCACAGAAAACGGAGGAATGAACATGAACAGCTATACGTTATCAAACAATGTAACCATCCCTGAGTTAGGTTTTGGCACATGGCAAACACCAGACGGCGACGTTGCCGTAGCATCAGTCAAAAAAGCACTGGAAGTAGGTTACCGCCATATTGATACAGCCCAAGGCTATAAAAATGAAGCCAGTGTTGGTCAAGCGATCAAAGAAAGCGGCATTCCCCGCGAAGAACTCTTTTTGACTACAAAATTGTGGAATGCGAACCATTCCTATGATCTTGTGATGTCTTCTTTTGAAGAGTCCTTAGAGAAACTACAAACAGACTATATCGATCTTTTCTTAATCCATTGGCCAAACCCAGTAGCCTTTCGTGACAACTGGCAAACAGCGAATGCAGAAACATGGCGCGCTTTTGAAGAATTGTATCAAGCAGGCAAAATCAAAGCGATCGGGGTCAGCAACTTCTTGCCTCATCATTTTGAAGAATTGAAAAAAACAGCGACCATCTTCCCAATGGTCAATCAGATTTTCCTTGCACCTGGCGAGTTACAAGAAGAAGTGGTGACTTATTGCCAAGAACACGATGTATTGCTTGAAGCATACAGCCCATTAGGTACCGGGAAGATATTTGATGTACCAGAAATGAAAGCATTAGCTGAAAAGCATCAAAAATCAATCGCTCAAGTTGCATTACGCTGGTCTTTACAACATGGTTTCTTGCCATTACCAAAATCAGTCACACCAAGTCGGATCGAAGAAAACATCCATGTCTTTGATTTTGAGCTATCTGAAGAAGACATGAATACGATCGATCAATTAGATGGCGTCGTTGGGAAAGCGACCAATCCAGATACGACAGGGTTTTAATTTTACTCTCTATAAGGAGAAGCCTATGAAGACAACTGATTTGATTCACCTCTCCCCTGCTGTTCAAAAAGCCTTACATGCTGATTTTGTTTTTCTTGTATGGCCAGGCAAAGTCCAACATTTCCCGGCGCGTCAATGGTCGTCTAGCGACTATCAGCAGATGCTGGCTGAGAAACTCACTGGGGAAGTACGCTTTTTTCTTTGGGAAAACTACTTAGTCGCCACTGGAGACAAGGAGCTTTTGATCCTAATGCCTAAGTACCATCAAATCAATGATCTAGTAGAAACGCCAACGCCGCTTCTTTAGCAGCGCTGGCGTTTTTTCAGGAAATATATAATTTTTTTTGTATTTTTTCATGAGAATGACTGTTCTTTTCTGCAAATTTTCCTTATAATCGATAGTGATCGAGAGGAGAAGATTATGAAAAAGAAACAATTAGCAAAATTGAAACAACAATTCCGCCCGTCTTATGAAACAGCTCGACAACAGTTGTTTACAGCGATCGAGCGCAAAACAGCAGATAAGTTCGACCTTCCGACAACTGTTTATATCAATCCTAAAAATCAAGAGGAATTATTGATTGAATTGTTGAAGGAAACACCCAAAGAACAAAAAATCGCTGTTCCTTTAGATGAG
The DNA here is from genome assembly GCF_002850555.1 of Enterococcus sp. CR-Ec1. Classification (NCBI taxonomy): domain Bacteria; kingdom Bacillati; phylum Bacillota; class Bacilli; order Lactobacillales; family Enterococcaceae; genus Enterococcus; species Enterococcus sp. CR-Ec1. The sequence goes on along the minus strand of NZ_CP025223.1, from coordinate 1,150,602 downwards.
AACTTCAAAATCGTCGTGAAACGAATTCAACGCTTAGAAGCTGGCTTACTTGATCGTTTCAGCGATAACTTAGTCGATGAGATCGCTGCTTACTGGTTACCGACCAATCCGCAAGAAAGTGCGGCACCTACCTCCGCTCCTGTGAAAGAACCAGCAGAAGTGAAGGAAGAAACGGCACCAACTATACCTGCATCAACTAAAACTAAAGAAGTGGAAAAATCAACGGCTGATGATTCTGACGAATCCATGACTTTTTCAGCATTTGCCGAAAAAATCGCAGCATTCCCTAAATTTTCTGCAAAACAATCTTCAGGAGAAACGACCGTGATCGAAGCTTCCCCGAAAGAAGATCGTGTTCTAGCAACAATTTCTGAAACAGAAAGTGATACTTTTACCATCGAAACCGCTCTAGAACGCAAATACAAAGTAAAACTAGAAGTCATTCCATTGATCGAGGCGTATGCCCACACGGCGATTTCTAAACGATAAAAAAACTGGGAGAATGAACCATTCTCCCAGTTTTTTATAACCCGACGATAGTGAATAAAAATACAGCTGACTAATTTTACTCTTTGCTAAAAATCAGTAAGAATTACCACGCTTGTTAGCTTTCTTTTCAGAAATTTATAAAATCAATCCTTCTCCATAAACAAAATTAAAGGGATACTTTAGTATTCTTTTGCTTCCTTTGCGTCAATCCCTCTTCCTTAAACACTAGCTTCTCTTCCTTTTTCAATAAACGGAAGTACTCTGCCAAAATTTGCGGTGACTCTGAAAATAAAAGCGAGAAGCGGCTATTTTTGTTTTTATAAAAGGTTACAAAAGTTTGATTATTTACTGTTTGTTCAATCTCTATTGCCGTATATTGATCATATTCACCTTTTAAAACACCCAGTTTGATCAGCTGATCTGCTCCTAAGCCTTCTTTTGAAAAACCAACTAAACAGACTAAGCCGATCAGTGCAAACAATTTCAATTGGTCACTCAACTGATCTGGCCAAAAAATGACGAAAAGAAGCGCAGACAGAATTAAAGCAGTTGCCTTTTTTATAGAGTTCGCTTTTGCCTGCAAAAGAATTTTGCGCTGCTCTTTGAGTTGCATCACTAACAGAACGAGTAAAAATAAGTTGATCATAATTGCTTCCGCCATGAGTAACTTCCTTTCATACTACCATTCTGCAATAGTGCCATCATAGTTCTTCCATTTAGGGTTGGTCCAAATCAACCCTTCTTGCGAAATATCTCTAACTCTATCCTCATCCATCTCCAACCCTAAACCAGGCTTACTTGGTAATTCTACATAGCCATCCCTATACTGAAATACTTCTTTGTTTTTCACAAAATCTAACAGATCAAAGCCTTTATTGTAATGGATTCCTAAACTTTGCTCTTGAATAAAAACATTTGGGGTACAAGAATCAACTTGCAGTGTTGCTGCCAAAGCAACGGGACCATATGGTGCGTGTGGGGCAACAGCCACGTCATAAGCTTCAGCCATGGCAGCTATTTTTCGCATTTCCATGATCCCTCCACATAATGCCACATCAGGCTGGATCACATCTATTGCTCCTTGCTGAAAAAGTGTTTTAAACTGCCAGCGAGTATACAGTCTCTCCCCAGTGGCTAAAGGCGTTGCCACAAGCTGAGCAACTTCTTTAAAATGTTCCTCATTTTCAGGAAGAACAACTTCTTCTAAAAACATTGGATGATAAGGTTCTAATGCCTTCGCTAAAACTTTTGCCATCGGCTTGTGGACTCTCCCATGAAAATCAATTCCAATATCCAATTTACTACCAAAGCGTTCCCTAATCGAGGCGACACGTTTCACCACTTCCTCTATCTTTACATAGGAGTCAATATAGTGCAGTTCCTCTGTTGCGTTCATTTTAACTGCAGTAAACCCGCGGTCAACACGATCTTGTGCTTGCTCTGCGACATCATCCGGACGATCACCACCGATCCAAGAATATACTTTGATTCTGTCACGAGCAGCGCCGCCTAATAGTTCGTAGATAGGAACACTCAATGCTTTTCCTTTAATATCCCACAAAGCCATCTCTAGACCAGACACTATTGTTCCATGTATGGGACCGCCACGAAAGAAAGAGCGGTGCATTTCTTGGAACAAGCGCTCAATCTCAAACGGGTTCTGTCCTAACAAAAATCTTTCCCCTACCTCATAAGCTCCTGCAACAACTGTTTCGGTTTTTGTTCCAGAAATCATCTCTCCCCAGCCATCGATTCCTTCATCTGTTGATAATTTTACAAAAATCCAGCGGGGCTTTACTTTATACACTGTAATTTTAGAAATTTTCAAAACAATCTACTCCTCTTTTTCGACAATATTTTATTCAATTGCTGCTTCACGAATAATTTTTTTGATTCCTTCAAAGAAATACCATACACCGCCAAATCCTAGAAGAAGAACTGGAATACCAATCATCGGTTCATAGGTGAATGCAATGAAAACCAGGTAACTTTGAATCATTGAAGTTGCTGCAAAAGATGAAATAAGCATGGAACTTGATCCAAGATCAATCCCTACCTGTTTGGCTATTTCGGTTAGAATAGGTGAAGTAACTGTTCCACACCAAAGTAAAGAGGCGGTCACAACTAAACCGATAATAATGTTTTTCAGCAAGTTTCCTCTAGTCAATGCAACAACCATCGCTACTCGAAATGGAACTACAGCTAGATCGGCAAATGGCAACACACGATTTCCTGGTAAAACCAAAGCCATAGCAATTGTTAAAGGAATAATAATCAGTGCAGTTGTTATAACATCTGGATTGCCCACAACAACCGCTGCATCTAGTCCAATAAATAAACGGCGACCTTTAAATTTCTTCTGAGACCATTTTTGCGCTGCGTCTGAAATAGGCATTAATCCTTCCATAAAAAGAGAGGTCATTTTTGGTATCAGAACAAGGACAGCAGACATACTAACCCCTAATTGAAGAATCTGAGTGATATCATAGCCAGCTAAAAAGCCGATTGCGATACCTATGACACCGCCCATAATCATAGAGTCCCCAAAGAAGCCCAAATATTTTTGTGCATCCTTAATGGTAAACTTGGAATTTCGAAAAAGAGGAATGCGGTCTAAAAGCCAGTTTAACGGCCATGCAATTACTAAAGAAGATAAGGCTGAAACCGTGGGTAATGAAACCCCTGGAATTCCAAAAAAATCTTCAACCAAAGGCTGTGACCAATCAGACATTTTAAATGTGACAATTGCCATTACAACTGATGCGCCCACACCTAACGCTACGTTCTTAGTCACAAAATAAACCATTACACCAACAATAGCCATATGATGATAATTCCAAATATCAACATCCAACGTTTGAGTTCTTTTGAGAACCAACAAGATGATATTAACGATCAATATAGCAAATATAAGCAGTGCAATAATTGGAGATGCCCAAGTAACCGCCGCGATTGAGCCCCATCCCACGTCCAAGGCATCCAGCTGTACGCCGGTCCGCTCTACCATAGCACGGGCTGCTGGTCCGACATTGGTTGTCATAAAATCCAGAATCAGACGAATCCCTGCAAATCCGATTCCTAGTGTTAGCCCAGACTTAAATGCTCTTGAGATTTTCAAACCGAAAATCATGCCGATAATTGTAATAATGACAGGAAGCATCACTGTAGGACCAGCGTCAATAAAGAAATTGAATACATTCATTACATAATTCATTCTTTTTTCTCCTTAAATTTTTTATTTTAAATAATTCAAAATTTCTTCCATAGTTTGTTCAGAACCAATTCCCGTTAAAATAGGCATTCCCTTTACCACAGGAACTTCACCAGTCTGACCTTCAAATTGACCAGTTGTCACTAACAAGTCATAGTCTTGAACTTTACTAGGTACTTCCATCAGTTTGGTTTGGGTTGTGGAAGCCTCAACTCCATGTTCATTCAGATAATCCTTCACTTTTGATGCTACTACGGTTGAAGTCGCAATCCCATTCCCACAAGCAATTAAAATTCTTTTCATTTTCATTTCCTCCTATTTTTTAGGCTATCGCCTTTTTTAATAATGTTAGCAATTTTAGATCCGAATTCGCCGCCGTCATTTGTTCACGAAGTGGCTCATCTTGAATAATACTGACAATCTTTTGTAACATCTCCACTTGGCCGTGCGGTTCACCGATGGCCATCATGATAACGATTTTAGTAGGTAAAATGACTTGATTATCTTCCATATTGCGAAACCCTACAGCTGTTTCTAAGGTTGCAATCGCCAAAGTTGTTTGATTGACCAAATCAAAATTTGCATGAGGAATTGCTACGCCGGGCTGTGTCGAAGGTAAACCGGTTGGATATTCGGACTCGCGTAACTGTATTGCTTCGATATAATCTTCTTTGACATAGCCTCGTTGGTATAGTTCATTCGCTAAAAAAGCAAGGACTTCTTTATCACTGCCTGCTTTTATATTTCGAAATACTAGTTCTTCGTTCAGTTGCAATTCCATTTGTTTTCCTCCTTAAATCTCTGTTGCTAATTTCTGTAGTGATAGCGCTAGTTTTGCTGGGTCAGCAGCTTGCAAGTCTTGCGATTGAAAAAGATTGGAACCTAAACCAAGATAACTCGCTCCATGGTCAAAATATTCCTTGGCGTTAGAAATCGAAATTCCACCAACACCCATCAAAGGTAGCTTGCCCAATGGAGCTTGCACATCTGTGAAAAAGCGTGGTGTCACAACTGCAGCGGGGAAAACTTTAACGATATCCGCTCCATCTGTAAACATCTCATTGATCTCAGAAGGGCTCATTGCCGCTGGTACTGAGAGCACTTGCTCTTTCCTTGCAAAATCCATTATTTGCTTCGTAAAACGATGGGGACCTAATAAAAAACGAGCCCCAGCTGCGACGGCTTTTTGGGCGTCAGGTAACGTTCTTACTGTTCCTGCCCCAATGAGAATAGTTTCACCAAATAATTTGCTTAACTTGTTGATATGTTCTAGAGCCCCTAAAGTATTTAATGTGATTTCAACTGCAAACTCTTTCTCAAGCCCACTCATTGCCGTTAAAACTGAATAAGCTTGTTCATATGTGTAACCCCTCATAATAATTGTAAAGCGTGGGTAATCTTCTACTTTCATCGTATTCCTCCTAAGTCACTTGTCTAATTAGCTGATAAGCTGTTTTCGTATCTGAGCTTTCCTTCAAACGATTTAAAAACGTAGAATCATTACTAATATCTGCTAACTGATTCACAGCTTTCAAATGTTTCGTCAAATCATAAAACGATAATGGATAAATAAAATGGATTTTTTTACCGTTTGGAAAAGCGATTGGCTCAGCAGCAATCAATAGACTTATCCCGTCTTTTAATACGCCATTTTGTGGTGCTGTATGCGGGATACACGTTTGACTCCCTAAATACCCAGCGTATCCTTGTTCTTCGATTTGATCCAAACAATCTTGAATAAACAGCTCTGTAATCATCTGATCTTCTAACAAAGGATGGCAAGCAAATTTCACTGCTTGTTGCCAAGTTAGCTTCTCTGACGTTCTTCTTATAAAATCGGGTTTCAAATAATCAGTCAATGATGGTAACGCTTTAAAATTTTCTAAAGGTGAATCTTGCTTTTGCTTCAATAAAAAGTACTCTAACTCTTCCCTTAGTTGCTTCGTATCATTTACTTGAGCATATGTGCGAATCACCGAAAACAACTCATCAACTGAGCGGTCTACTTCATTTAATCCTAACTCTTTTAATACACGATATCGCAGACTTATCTGTTGCTTATAAGTCATGATAGGATCAATAATAAATTGCGGTAATTCACTGTTTAATGCAGTAGTTGTAAAAACCAAGTCATAATCCGTTCCAAATTTATAAAAATCTCTTACTGAAAATGAAGCTAAAAAATGCAACTCGGGAAATAGTTTTTTTAAATTTTCTCGCATCAGTTTTGAAACCATAACCCCATTGGCACAGACAACTACTGCCCTTGGTAATTGCGCTGCTATTTGACGAGGACTCATTAATTGAAAACCAAAGTAATAAGATAGAAGTGCCAACTCATCATTTGGAAACGCTCGGCCTAACCAGTTTTCTGTGGGAACAATCAGCTCCTTCATAAGATCCTTCAAAATTGCATGGTTGCTATCTTGAACTAAGCTATCAAGGGAGTACATGCCCAAGCTCAAATTGTATTTTATACGAAAACACGCTGGACGCAGATGGCCCAAAATCCGACGTTCAAATGCCTCTCTATCTTCAATCATAATTAGTGTTTGGTTTTGAAAACTTGTAACCATTTCACTGATCAAACATCTTAATTCACTATCTGAATCAAATACTTGAGTCGTCTTACGTTCAAAAATATTAGATGTTAAAAATAGCAGAGCTAGCCAAGAAAGATAGTTAGGAGACATGCTGGACCAAGGTGTATCTTGAAGCAAAATAGTCAGAACTTTATATTCTGGAGTTTTTCGAATCTCTATTTGTACCATTTCATCTTTTGAAGCAATCGGTGAAGTTGCACGTTGCAAGGTCATTCTTACAGCTGATTGCAGATAATCAATAGATTCATCTGAGTACCTTAAATGAAGCAATTGCTCCATGTTGTGTATCAAATGAACAACCTCTTCTTCAGGAATAGTCGGTGCCAATTTTCCTTTAATATCATCAAGACGAAATAATGAATGCTGCTTAATTAAATCAGAGAGCAGTTGTAAGATTCTCCTTTCCAATCCTTGCAGTTGATAACCGCTTTGACGATCATAGTGAATGGACAGGGCGTATTTGCTAACAAACTGCTTCGCTTTCTTTAAATCTTCTTGAATCGTATTGCGACTTACCGATAAGAGCTGTGTAAAATGATCCATACCAATGTAATCGGTATTAGTACATAAAAAACTTAACATGATGGCAATCCGCTCATATTCAGAGAAAATTGTAACCATGGCAGAAGAATCTTCTTTATTTTGTTCAAGAGAAATCATTCGTAACACTTCTAAAGGAATAATAAAATCTCCCATATGGTTACGCCTGATTTGAGGCAAACCGTTTTCAAGTAACTCCTCATTAAATTGCTTAATGGAATAGTTAATCTGTCTTCTTGTTAAAGAAAGTGATGTGGTTAACTCTGCCATCTTTATCTCGGGTTTTTTTACCAATCGTGTGAGAATTCTTCGGATCCGTTCATTCATTTGATTCCCTCCTGATGAAATCATTATAGCTTTGATTCTTCGTAAAAAGATGTATAATTGAAAGCGTTTTTTGTCATAGTTGTTTTTTCTTTTTGTCCTAGTAAAACTAGTTTTGATAAATCGCTGCTTGGAACCGACAAATAAAAAAAGTCCTCTATCAGCAAAAGTACAGCGAGATTTTTTATCTATTGCATTATTATCTCCAAAACAAAAAAAGGACGAACTCCCTTTAGTAAGGGGATTCGTCCTTTCCATTTATTGTTTAGGATAAAAAGTTTTAAAAACTAGAGAACCTTTTTTAATTACGTATTTCGGTTAAAAATTTACGGGCTTGCTCTTGGTTCATTTGAGTCGCAGCTCGCAGCTTAGCTGCCAGCTGTTCAATCTCGGTTCCTTTTGCTCCAACTGAAATAGCTAATGAACGGGCTTGCATGCTCATATGGCCTTGCTGGATACCTTCTGAAACCAATGCTCGCAAAGCGGCCAGATTCTGAACCAACCCGACACTTGCCGCCAGCGAAGCTAACTCACTCGCCGTTTCAACACCAGTCAATGCCAACGCAGCTTGGGCTTTTGGCAATATTTTTGTGGCACCCCCGACTGTGGCGATCGCCAACGGCAGTGTGATACTACCAATCAAACGGTCTTCTATGATGGTCCAGGAAGTCAACCCTTGCACGCGGCCATTACGGACAGCATAGCCATGACAAGCGGCAGAAACGGCGCGAGTGTCGTTTCCGGTAGCCAAAATCAGCGCTTCAACCCCATTCATGATCCCTTTGTTATGGGTAGCGGCACGATATGGATCGATCTTGGCAAAATCAGCTGCATGAACAATTTTTTCGGCAACTTGTCTGCCATTTCCGGTCTTGCTCAATTTGTCAAAAGGCACCGAGCAAGTGGCTGTTACTAACGATTCCGTAGCGAGATTGCTTAAAATACTAAAGAGAATTTCTTCTTCTGGGAACCACTTCCGAAAGAGGTCGGCCACTCCTTCTAAAATCGAATTGATGATGTTGGCGCCCATGGCATCTTTGACATCAACCAACAAATCGATTGAGACATAGGCTGTTGCTAATTCAGATTCTGCTGGCACAAAGTTCCGACCGATCACTCTTCGCAATCCACCGCCGCGTTTCACGATGGAAGGATACGTCTCATTCGCCATTGCAAAGATCGTTGCTTGCTCGGATTCAACTTTTGCCAAAATCGCTTCCGGATCCTGAACATCCATAAAGACGATCTGGCCTCGAAGCAAACGTTCTTGACTGGTCGTTGTAATGGGCCCAGCCATTTTTGCTCCATTGCTCATCGCTGCAATCACAGAAGGTTCTTCTGTGGCTAACGGGACATTGTATCTCTTGCCATTCACTTGCAGATTCAACCCCACACCTAAGGGAATCTCCACTTCACTGATCTGGTTTTCGATCAAGTGATTGGAAGTTTCCTTGTCTAATGCCATTTCTTGAAAAACCAAGGATTCGGCTGCTGTGATCGCCCCTTGTGCTTCAAGAAAGGTTAGTCGTTCGTTAGGCGTAAGGGCGTAAAACTTTTTTTTTTCTGTTTTTTCTGATGCCGACTCTTCATGAAAATCGGTTTGACTTGCTGCCGCCGAAGGGTTTTCTAACAGCATCGCTAGCCCTAACCCGCCACCGACACATAAAGAGGCGATCCCATAACATTCTTGTGTGTCTTTTAGCTGATAAGCGACGGTCGTTGCGATCCGAGCACCGGTTGCTCCAATCGCATGGCCAAGGGAAATGCCCCCACCGTAACGGTTGACTTTCTTGGGATCCAAACCAAGTTCACGTTCTACTACGATCGAGGAAGCTGCAAAGGCTTCATTGATTTCAAAAATACCGATATCTTCAATCGACAGTGCTTGCTTTTTCAGCAAAGTATCGATTGCTTTGATTGGTGAGATTCCCATGATCTCTGGGGCAAAGCCAACTTCAACGATCTCTTTGATCACTGCCAGATAAGGAATCTGATGCTCCTCACAATAGCTTTTTGAGGCGATCAAGACCATGGCAGCCCCATCATTGATGGTTGAGGCATTCCCAGCAGTCACCGTACCGTCCTTTTTGAAAACCGTTTTTAGTTCAGCTAATTTTTCGACTGTCGTAGCGGCGCGAATGCCTTCATCCTGGGAAACGGTAGCAGACTTTTCGGTCACGGGTACGATCTCTTGCTCAAATTTCTTTTCCGCTTGTGCTTTGGCAGCCTTCATTTGGGAGTGGTAGGCAAATTCATCTTGTTCTTGTCGAGTGATGCCATATCTTTCTGCAACAGTTTCAGCCGTTAAGCCCATCGGTTTGCTGCTAAAAGCGTCTGTTAAGCCATCATGCATCATTGTCGATACTGGATTTGAATACTGATCATCCGCCTTGTTATAATAACTGAATAGCGGCGCATTCGTCATACTTTCGATCCCACCAGTCAAGACGACTGATGCCTTGTTTAACTGAATTTGCTCCATGCCCATTAGAATCGCTTTCATTCCCGAACCGCAAACTTCGTTGATCGTTGAGGCTGGAATATCTGAAGAAAGCCCACTTTGCAGGGAAACTTGGCGACTTGGATTTTGCCCACTGCCTGCTTGCAGGACATTTCCGATAATCACTTGTGCGATATGTTCTTTTGCTTGTTGGTTTCTTGCCAACAAGGCTTTCGCAGCAATTGTTCCTAATTCTACTGCTGAATATTCTTTTAATGACCCATGGTATTTGCCAATTGGCGTTCTTAGTGCGTCGATAATGACAACTTCTTCCACGTACGTCACCTCCTCTTGAAATATATCATTAAATCTTCCAAAAAAGAATACCCCACATCAGCTTGCTGTGCCCTTTTCTACTTTCTTTAATAAAGTTTAAATTCTAATCAATTCTTTTTCATTTTTTTCAAAAAATATGATACCTTAGAACGTGTAGCCTACTAAGTACGTAGAACATAAAGGAGCGACGGAATGAACGTTGGTATTGATAAAATAAATTTTTATGTCCCCCCCTATTTTATAGATATGGTTGATCTAGCTCACGCCCGAGAGGTCGACCCAAATAAATTTACGATCGGGATCGGTCAAGATCAAATGGCGGTCAATAAAAAAACGCAAGATATCGTCACCTTTGCCATGCATGCGGCAAAAGATATCCTCACAAAAGAAGATTTACAAGCAATTGATATGGTGATCGTCGGCACAGAATCCGGCATCGATGAATCAAAGGCTTCGGCAGTGGTTTTGCATCGCCTATTGGGTATTCAACCATTTGCCCGCTCCTTTGAAATCAAAGAAGCGTGTTATGGCGCAACAGCAGGCTTACAGTTTGCTAAAGCCCACGTACAAGCCAATCCAAAAAGCAAAGTTTTGGTGGTGGCTTCAGACATCGCCCGTTATGGCTTAGCTTCCGGTGGAGAGCCCACTCAAGGCGTAGGTGCAGTTGCTATGCTGATCTCTGCAGATCCAGCGATTTTGCAGTTGGATAACGATAATTTGATGTTGACGCAAGACATTTATGATTTTTGGCGTCCCGTTGGTCATCAATATCCAATGGTAGATGGCCACTTGTCAAATGACGTCTATATCGATTCCTTTAAACAAGTTTGGCAAGCCCATTGCGAAAAAACGCAACGCACAGCAAAAGATTACGCTGCATTGAGTTTCCATATTCCTTATACAAAAATGGGAAAAAAAGCCTTATTGGCTGTTTTTGCCGAAGAAGAAGAAACGCAACAAGAACGCCTGATGGCTCGCTATGAAGAATCGATCGTTTACAGTCGTCGTACCGGCAACTTGTATACGGGTTCATTGTACCTAGGCTTGATCTCTTTATTGGAAAATTCCTCCAGCTTGCAAGCCAATGATCGGATAGGACTGTTTAGTTACGGCTCAGGAGCGGTTGCTGAATTTTTCAGCGGCGTATTGGTACCCGGTTATGAAAAACAGTTAGCACAAGCTGCTCACCAAACGTTACTTGATGCCCGTCAAAAACTAACGATCGCTGAATACGAAGCAATGTTCAATGAGACCATCGATATTGATCAAGATCAATCCTTTGAAGATGATCTGCTTTACAGTATTCGTGAAATAAAAAATACCATTCGTTATTATAAAGAAGAAAACGAGTGATGTTAAGAAAAACTTTGTTTATTTTCAAGCAAGAAAGCTTGATGAAACAAAGTTTTTTTCTTTCTTTTTAATTTGTTGAAACAAAGCATCTTTTTCAGACTTTTTCTGATTGTTATTCAAAAATTTTCAGATAATTCAGGAAAAACATTTGACAGTCCGCTTTTTTTTGTCTATACTAAAAACAATTCAAGTATGGAGGAACTTTTTTATGTTAAAAACGACCGTGTCCCCACAACTGAATATCTTTTACTTTAGCTACTTTAGATAGTTTGTATTCATAACACATTATGGATGCAAACCGCAAAACGAGTTTTGTTTGTATCTATGATGGCTAAAGCATTTTAACTTGAACTTGCAGCCATGTAGAAAATCTTCTAAATGGTTGCCAATATACGTTTACGCTTGGTATAGGATCGAATCCATTTAGACGATTGTCTGAATGGATTTTTTTGTTCAGGTAAACCCCAATTAAAAAAGAAACGTTTATAGGAGGAGTTACAATGAAAATGAAAAAATGGATCACAACTGGATTATTAACGGCTTCACTACTGGCACTGGCAGCTTGTGGGGAATCAAACAATGCTTCTGAGGGAAACGACGGATCAAAAACAGTCGGTGTCTTGCAACTCGTGGAACATGGCTCCTTGAATGCCGCCTACGAAGGATTTAAAGAAGGCTTAGCAGAAGCGGGCTATACAGAAGGTGAAAACCTGACGATCGAATACCAAAATGCGCAAAACAGTCAAGACAACTTAAAAAGCATGAGCGAACGCCTAGTGAATGCCAACCCTGATCTTTTATTGGGCATCGCTACTCCTGCTGCTGTTTCGTTAGCAAATGAAACCACTGATACCCCAATCGTGGTTACCGCAGTTACTGACTTAGTTGGGGCAAAATTAGCCGACTCAAATGAAGAACCCGGTCGCAACATCACCGGTACGTCAGACATGGTACCCATTGAGCAGCAGATCAATTTGCTGTTAAGCATCGTCCCTGACGCCAAGACGATCGGCATTATGTATAATGCAGGTGAAGCTAACTCGAAAATTCAAGCAGACTTGGCAGAAGAAGCCTTAAAAGCTGCTGGAGTCGACGTTAAAGTATTGACCGCCAATACCACCAATGATGTGCAGCAAGTGACCACTAGCCTGGCAAAAGATGTCGATGGCATTTATATTCCAACAGATAATACCTTTGCCTCTGCTGCTGCAATCGTCGGTGAAGTGGCGAAAGAAACCAAAACACCGATCGTCGCAGGTTCCGTGGAACAAGTCGATGATGGAGCTCTAGCAACTTATGGTATTGACTATAAATCACTAGGCATTCAAACAGGAAAACTAGCAGCAAAAATTTTGGATGGCGATGCAGAACCAGCTACCACACCCGTTGAAACAGCGGAGAATTTAGAGTTAGTCGTCAATGAAGAAATGGCTGCAGCTTTAGGGATTGATCCTGCCAGCATCACTGCCCCAGAATAACCATACTATTTTAGATTTGAGGAAATCATATGAATTTAGTCGACACGTTCTTACTATTACTACAATCTGCCACCTCTCAAGGGATCCTTTGGGCATTGCTGGCAATCGGAGTATTTTTGACCTTCCGTATTCTGGATATCGCTGATTTAACTGCAGAAGGAAGTTTTCCATTAGGTGCAGGGATCGCTGCAATCAGTATTACGAATGGCGTCTCCCCCATACTAGCCAGTTTGATGGGCTTTGGCGGTGGCATGTTAGCCGGCTTGGTATCCGGACTACTGCATACAAAACTAAAGATCCCAGCCTTGTTGGCCGGGATCATCACGATGACTGGGCTTTATTCCATCACAAATCGTGTGATGGGTGCTCCCAACATTGCCTTGTTAGGACAAGACACGGTCTTCACCCAATTTCAAGCAATGGGTCTGACCAAAAACAATGCCGTGATTCTTGCGGGCTTTCTCTTCGCAGCTATCGTCATTTTGTGCTTGTTCCTCTTTTTCCGTACAGAGATCGGCTTAGCATTGCGCGCAACAGGCGATAATTTAGCTATGAGTGAAGCCAACGGCATCAACACCGATAATATGAAGATCATCGGTTACATGATCTCTAATGGCTGTATCGCCCTTTCAGGTGCTCTTTTAGCCCAAAACAACGGTTTTGCTGACCTAAACTCCGGAATCGGTACGATCGTGATTGGCTTAGCATCGATCATTATTGCAGAAGTTTTATTTGCCAATAAATCTTTGCTTTTGCGGTTGATCACCATCGTGATTGGAGCGATCGTTTATCGCTTTATCCTGGCCGTCGTTTTCGAGTTCAATGTCGAAGCCAATGATATCAAACTGGCATCCGCAATCGTCTTAGTCATCTGCCTCTCGTTACCGCAGCTTCGTTCAAAACTAGGACTTAAAAAGATGCTGCCAAAAACCAAAGGAGGCCAATCCTAATGACTTCAGTCTTAACAATCGAAAATCTACACCAAACCTTTGAAAAAGGGACGATCAATGAGAACCATGTCTTGCGAGGCATTGACCTGACGATGAATGCCGGAGATTTTATCACGATCATCGGTGGCAATGGTGCCGGAAAATCGACCCTTTTAAACAGTATTGCAGGAACGATCCCAACAGAACAAGGAAAAATCACCTTAGATGGGAAAGACATCACCCGTTTATCCGTTACGAAACGCTCAAAGGATATTAGCCGAGTCTTTCAAGATCCACGTATGGGGACAGCGGTTCGTTTGACTGTTGAAGAAAACTTAGCACTTGCTTACAAACGGGGCCAAGTCCGAGGGTTTGCGACAGGCGTCAAAGCAAAAAATCGCGCGTTTTTCCAAGAAAAATTAGCCAGTCTAAACTTAGGCTTAGAAAATCGTCTTTCTGCCGAGATCGGTTTGTTATCAGGCGGACAGCGTCAAGCGATTACCCTCTTGATGGCAACATTGCAACAACCTAAATTGATTTTATTAGATGAACATACCGCTGCCCTAGATCCAAAAACCTCGTTGACTGTCATGGCATTGACCGATCAATTGATTCGTTCACAGCAGTTGACGGCCTTCATGGTTACTCATGATATGGAAGATGCCATTCGCTATGGCAATCGCCTGATCATGCTTCATCAAGGCAAGATCGTCGTGGATATTGCCGGTGAGCAAAAGCAACATTTAACAGTCCCTGAATTGATGGAAATGTTCCATCAAAATAGTGGTGCTGAATTAAAAGATGACCAACTGCTCTTACGCTCTTAACAAGCAAAAAGACACGTAGAAAGGAACCCCCTTCTACGTGCCTTTTTTGATTCTTCCAAATGATTGGCAAAATCCTTACTTTGCTTCATTTTCCGCAATGATATCTGTGACCTTCATCAAGCGGGTCAATGTTGCTCGTTCGTCTTCTGCCAGATTGCTTTCGATGTATTGAATGGTTTCCGTCAGCTTGGGAATCGTCATATACTCTAACGCATTGACTCTTCGCCTCGTCCGCTCGATCTCATTGGCCATCAGTTGACAGGTTTTCTCGATTTCGGCCAACTGAAGCATCACTGGCAGCATCTGATCAAGATGAGACAACGAGAGATCCAGCTCACTGGTGGTACTTACAAAACCGTAGGAAAAGTCATCATCGGAGCTCTCTTCTTCGTAAACAGGATTTAACACTGGCACATCCATATTCATGATGGTCCGACTTTGTACATCTAGGGTCACTTTATTTAAAGGGATCATAAATGCTTCTTGCAAAACGACATCGGGAATACTACTAGAAGCCAGCACATACTCTTCCATCCCTGCTTGCAGCGCAGTTTCCATTTTTTTACGAAGCTCCTGGTTTTTCTTTACTAGCTGAATGAATTGGCGCACCAGCTCATCTTGCTTGTCTTTCAATAATTTGTGACCACGGGTTGCCGTCGTCAGCCGTTTTTTCAAACGACTTAGTTCCATCCGAGTTGGATTGACATTTAAGATCGCCATTAAGAACTCACATCCTCGTCCGTTGGGTAATAGGCGTCGATAAATTCTTCTTTGATACGGCTCAACTCTTGTTTTGGCAAGGTAGCTAATAGCTTCCAGCCTAAATCTAACGTTTCTTCAATCGTCCGGTTGGTTTCAAATCCCTGGTTGACATACTCTTTTTCGAAAAGATCTGCAAAACGCGCGTACTTTTTATCAAGATCAGACAAGGCAGACTCTCCTAAAACGATCGATAACTCTTTGGCAGCTTTCCCATCGGAATAGGCGGCATAAATTTGATTCATCGTTGCCGCATGATCTGCACGGGTCTTACCTTCTCCCGTTCCTTTGTCCTTCAACCGAGAAAGACTTGGCAAAATATCCACTGGCGGATTGATATTGCGTTTGTAAAGGTCTCGCGACAAAATGATTTGTCCTTCTGTGATATAGCCAGTCAAATCAGGAATCGGGTGGGTTTTATCGCCATCTGGCATCGTTAAGATCGGAATCTGTGTGACCGATCCTTCTTTGCCCATCAAACGTCCTGCCCGTTCATACAGTGTAGCTAAGTTGGTGTATAGATACCCTGGGTAGCCGCGACGTCCCGGAACTTCTCGGCGGGCAGCGGAGATTTCTCGCAATGCTTCGCAGTAGTTCGTCATATCGGTCATGATCACTAAGACGTGCATGCCTTTTTCAAAAGCCAAATACTCTGCTGCAGTCAATGCCATCTTAGGAGTAGCGATCCGTTCGATTGCTGGATCGTTGGCAAGGTTCATAAACAAAACAGATCGATCTAATGCACCGGTTTTGCGGAATTCATCCACGAAAAATTCAGCTTCTTCAAACGGAATCCCAATTGCTGCGAAGACGATCGCAAAATTGCCTTCTTGGCTGGGTACTGTTGCTTGTCGTGCAATTTGAGCAGCGATCTCTTTATGAGGCAAACCAGAAGCAGAAAAGATTGGTAATTTTTGTCCACGAACTAATGTATTTAAATGATCGATCGTTGAAATCCCAGTTTGGATAAATTCATCCGGGAAGTCCCGTGCCATCGGATTGATGGCTTCACCATTTACATCGATGCGTTTTTCGGGCAAGATTCTCGGGCCATTATCTTTTGGTTTTCCTAAACCGTCAAAAACCCGACCCATCATATCTAGAGAAACCCCTAAAGTTAAACCAGTTCCTAGAAACCTTGCTTTGCTTTCTTCAGCACTCAAATTACTGGTACCTTCAAATACTTGGACAACAGCATTGTCATCACTGACTTCCAGTACTTGTCCTTGACGGATCTCGCCTGTGTCCATGCGGACCTCAACGAGTTCGTCGAATTTAACGCCTCGAACATTTTCGACCACCATTAAAGGGCCGGCAATTTCGGAAACTGTACGATATTCTTTTAACATCAATGAACACCTCCAGTTTCAATGATTCGTTGTAACTTTTCTTTGATGTCATGCTTGATCGTATCCAAGCGGGTCAATTCTTCTTCAGGAATGTATTTGCTGCGGGCGATGCGCTCACGCAGATCAACCGTTCCTTTTGTGATCTCATCTAAGTAAGCACCTAGCTGCAGTGCACGTTGGGCTTGTTCATTAAAGTAAAGAATATTCTCCAACATTTTGAACTGCTTATTGCGAGATGTATACGTGTCAACGTCATCAAAGGCGTTTTGCTGCAAGTAATCTTGTCTCAAAGAACGGGCTGTCATCATTGTCAAACGGTCTCTTTGAGAAAGAGAATCCATCCCTACCAATTGAACGATTTCTTCTAAACGGCTTTCTTCTTGGAGAATCGCCATTGATTCATTGACTAGCTCCGACCAGCGATCGCCTAATAATTGATCTAAATAAGAATTGATTTGATCTTCGTAAAGGGAATAGGAATTCATCCAGTTGATGGAAGGAAAATGCCGTTTTTGCGCCAGCATACTATCCAATGCCCAGAAGACTTTCACGATTCGTAAGGTATTTTGGGTGACCGGTTCTGAGATGTCTCCACCAGCAGGTGAAACCGCACCAATTGCGGTAATGCTTCCTTCCCGAGGTTGTGTGCCTAATGAATGGAAACGCCCTGCTCGCTCATAGTATTCCGCAATTCGACTTCCAAGGTACGCCGGATAGCCTTCATCTCCTGGGATCTCTTGCAATCGTCCACTCATTTCCCGCAGCGCTTCTGCCCAACGTGATGTTGAGTCTGCCATGATAGCAACACTATAGCCCATGTCACGGTAATATTCTGCAATCGTGATTCCTGTATAGATTGAGGCTTCCCGAGCAGCAACTGGCATATTCGACGTATTGGCGATCAAGACCGTTCGTTCCATGATTGACTTGCCGGTATTTGGATCGATCAGTTCAGGAAATTCATTCATAACATCCCGCATTTCATTGCCTCGCTCGCCACAGCCGACATAGACCACGATATCCACATCCGACCATTTAGCAATTTGGTGCTGAACAACCGTTTTTCCGGCACCAAATGGTCCGGGAACGGCAGCTGAGCCGCCTTTTGCCACTGGAAAATAGGTGTCGATGACTCGCTGTCCAGTGACCAGTGGTTCGCCTGGATTTAATTTAGCAGTAACGGGACGTGGTTGACGAACCGGCCATTTCTGAACCATCGTCAAGTTTTTTTCACCCTCAATGGTTTCTAAGACACAGATCACTTCAGTAATAGCAAAATTCCCTACCATGATTTCTTTGACGGTTCCTTCATAGTTTGGTGGCACCATGATCTTATGCTCGATCACCGATGTTTCTTGTACTGAACCTAAAATGTCGCCACCTTGTACGGTATCACCGACTTGTACTTGAGGGACAAAGGTCCATTTCTTTTGGCGATTCAGTGGATCGATGGTAACCCCTCGTTCCAAAAAATCACTTTCTGTTTGCGACATAAACGTATCTAATGGTCGTTGGATCCCATCAAACATCTGAGTCAACAAACCTGGTGCTAGTTCGACAGACAATGGTGCGCCTGTCGTTTCCACGGGCTCGCCTGGTCCGATTCCCGCTGTTTCTTCGTATACTTGGATCGAAACCAGCCCTTTTTTGATCTCAATGATCTCACCGATAAGGCCCTTGTCACTGACTTTGCAGATTTCGTGGATTTTTGCGCCACTTAATCCTGAGGCGGTGACCAGTGGTCCCGATACTTTTTCAATTGTGCCAAATGCCACATTTATTCCTCCTAGCTGGCTGACTTGTCTGTTATGAATCTAATATATTCATTCCTACCGCTTTTTCCACATTTTGCTGAATTCGTGCCATGCCGATCCCTAAACTACCCGTACTACTTGGAATCGGAATGATCGCTGGTGTCGGTACTTCTTCATAGCGGCGAACGATCGGTTCTAATTGTTCGATCAGTCGCTCAGTCAAAAAGATTACCCCATAGGCTTCAGCCATTTCTTCTAGTTGTTGGGCGGCTTCATCCAAATCGCTGACTGGAAAGATGTCGATCCCTAGCCCTTTGAAAGGCAAGATCGAGTTCTTACCACCCATCATTGCTATTTTTTTATGCATAACTATCACGCACCCGACTTCTTAAAATCTCTTCCGGCACCTTATTGATTTTCCCAATCAGGAGAATACGCAAGTTCTTGCTTTCAATTTCCTTGGCGTACAAGTACCCTGCCAATGCTGAAGGGCCAAAAGGAACAATTTTATGTTCTTTGAGCTTCGCCATTAGAAAATTGTCTTTGCGTATATCAAAGGTATTCAAGGTCTTCTTCTCTACCAACTCTTCATAGCTGTGATTGATCAGTTCTTTATAAGGAGTCCCTTGCAAATATGCCACAAATGCCTCAAGGGAAGTCGTGATCTCAGCTAACAATTCTTTTGCAGGTAGGTTTCCATGATCGGCTAAAACTGCGCTGATAAAGCCGCGCTTGCGTTTCATCGCGTAACTGCGCAACGTTGTTGAAATGTTGAAAATATCGATTTGTCGACGAATCAAGCTTTGCAGCAGATCGTCGTCGTATTCTTTGCCAATCGTCCACAATTGTTCCCAATAGTGGTTATCAAAGATGATGTCGATCGATTGGACCTCATGGTAGTTCTCAATATAAGAGAAGACTTCTTCCACACAATCAACCATCTCTTTGGCAACAAGATTGCTTTTTCTGGTCTTGACCAGATCCTTAAGGACGGAAAGCGGCTGGGTACCAATTGGGACAAGATATTCAGAAAAATCTTCTTGCATGTACGCCGCTTTTACCAAGACTTTCAGATTTTGATAGTCATATTTCAAAGCAAAGAAATCAACGATCGCTTTTTCCGGTGTCAGCTGATACATCGTGTCGTATACCCGTTTCAACTCCGCCATCAACACATGTTCAAAGTCGTGTACACGATCATCCTCGTTGATGAAGTCACCATAAACCGTTTCTTGCAACATACCGTAGATTTCTTCTGCGCTAGCAGCCGAGAGCATCCGCTCATAGCGGCTGCGATCGAATAATTGCGATTCATACGTCCGAATTCTCGTATTTAAGGTATTGTATTTGATGTCATTCATCTGTTTGCACCTGCTTACTGTTCAAAAATCAATTGCAGTAACGTATTGCTTAACTCTTCTTTGTTGGCTTCTAGTAGCGCATCAAAAGTAAAATTCAACTCGATCGCTTCTTGTCGCAACAAAAAGCCACCCTTACGAGGGATCGTTTTATTTACCAGTTTCAGCTGAACATCTGGGGCAGATGCCTGCAATTTAGCGAGGAGCTCCTCATCCACTAAATGGCGGGTCTTCTCACCTAAAAGCAACTCAACCTCACCAGTTAACCTTGCATTCGCCAAGCCATTAGCGATAAACGCATAAAATGCTGCTTGATCCATCGTATTTAAACGGGTCAAAGCCTCAGTAAACAGCTCATCTAAGACCGACTGCTTTGCTGCCAAGACCTTGTTTCTTGATTGAATATGCACATCTGAGATTTCCAAATACATCGCCGCACGTTTTTCTTTTTCATAAAAAGCTAACCGCTCACTAAGCTCTTTTTCTAATTGCGTTCGCTTCAAGTTTTCTTGATTTTCACTTTCTTTTTTCGCTTCTTTGATTTGCAGCTGGTATTTCTTTTCCGCATCAGCGGTTATTTTGTCAGTTAAACGTGTAATATCAGACATTCACTTTTCCCTCCTCTTAATTCAAGACAAGCAAGAAGGAAATAACGAACCCTAAAATACAATACGTTTCCATCATCGCTACCAAGATAATTCCTTTGGTCACATGTTCTGGTTTTTTGGCTAAAATCTGCATCGCAGCACATGCGGCACGTCCTTGCCATTTTCCGGCTACGATCGCTGTTAATGCGATTGGCAATGAAGCAATAAACAAGTACAATCCGCGATCGAATGAGAGCGAACCGCTGATTTGACCAAAGATCATAAAGGAAATTACGAACCCGTATAACCCCTGAGTACTAGACAGCAACTCTAAGATCAACGCTTGTCCGAATTTCTCTGGCTGCTCTGAGATCAAGCCTGACGCTGCTTCACTGGTCATCCCAACACCAATCGTTGATCCGATACCGCCGCAAATCGTTGCGGTCGCTACACCTAAAGCTGCAAAAACAATTCCACCATTTTCGTAAAAGAAACTAATCCAATTTTCCATTATTGTCCTCCTGTAACTTTTCTTCTGAGATGATCTCTACATAATTTTCATTTGATTTGAACGGGTCAAAGGCACGTCCGCCCCCCGTAAAGAATTTTCCAAAATACTCTAAATACTGCAAACGGATACCATGAACATACGCACTAAGGTAACTTAAGAAAATATTTAGGCCATGCAATGCCACAAATAATAAGATACCAACCGTAAACCGGGCTGCTGGCGGCAGGTAGCTGATGATCAAGTTGAAGGCTGAGGCGATACTTCCGCCGGCAACCCCTAACGCCATCAGACGGGTGTAACTGATCAAGTCACCAACATAATTGGTCACATCCATCAATCCGTACAATCCAGAACCGATTTTTCCGGCTAAGGTTTTACCTTCTAAACTGCCTCCGATGGCCACTGCTAATAGACTGGCAGCGATCATTACGATCCCAATCGTTTGTAACGGTGTGTCAGGGAAAAGCAGCATTCCTGCGGCAACAAAAGCCACACTGATCAAAAAGACGATCCATGAACCGGCTTGGAACATCGCGGCCAGTTTCTGGTCTTTTTTCTTCCATAGAATATAGAATTTCAGTGCCAAACCAAACATGATCTGGATGTACCCAAAAATCACGGATAAGACTAAGATCTGGTTGACATCATCCTGGGCAGACAACAGTTGGAATGAGAATTCAAATCCGAAGAAGTTGCCATAGATCAAGCCCCAAATAATCGTAGGGATCGAGCATAACTGAAAGAGGGTCAAGTTTTGTTCCAGCCCTTTGCTGAGGTGGAACAGCTTTTTCCCAAGAAACGTCGCCAGAAACAAAAGCAAACCATAGCCAAAATCGGCAACCATCATCCCGAATGCCACCATATAAAAAGGCGCCATAAATGGTGTCGGATCTAACTCGTCATATTGCGGCAAGCTGTACATCCGAACAAGTCCTTCAAAAGGTTTGATCCAACGTGCGTTTTCTAATAAAATCGGCACATTACTAATCTCTTTTTCCGTCACTTCTTGGTATTCGAGGTAATAGTTATCCGTGGTTCCTTTTTTGATGCGTTTTTCTAATTCGGCCGTCCCATCAACAGGAACCCAGCCAGAAATCGAGACCGCATGAGTAGAACGTAAAAGCATCTTATTGCTTTTTAAGCGGGTGATTGCTCCATCTAAATACTCGGCAACGATCCGCAAAGTTTCTTGCTCGTTTGTCATTGCACGAAGAGAGGATTTGATCTCTTTTTCTTCATCAATTAAACGTTGGGATTTTTCTTTCATCGTTTGCAGATCTTCTTCTGGGATGCCCTCATAAGGGTAGATGTATTGCTCAAAGGCTACTTTTTTAAGAAGTGAAGTTACTTTTTCTTTTACATCTTTGTGGAAAAGGACCAGTAAATAAGTGGTTGTTTGTGATTGATAAACAGTTTCCACATAGACGAGCGGCAGCTTCTCACTGTTCGTCGTAAAGTCAGCCATTTCAGAAGTGGGAATCGAACCTAGCAAGCCACCTGATTTTTTTAATTCCTTTAAAACCGCTGGACGCTCTTTAAAATACTTCCAAATCGACAGCTCTGCTTCTTGTGCTAATACATCGCGTTTTTCTTGATCGATCAAGCGAAGACGTTTGTCTTGTTTACGAAGGGTCTGGCATAATTCTTGCCAGGGATAGGTGTGGGCTGTTTCAGCCAATTCTTGAAGGGTATATTTTTTGATTGGTTGCCGCAGTTGTGCCAGCATTCCTTTTTTGGGTACATATTCTTCTAAAAAATTTAAGCTCCAGTTGACTTGACCAAACTGGTTCTCCATTTCTTCTTCAGACTGTTCCTCGCGAACCGGTGTCAAAACACCCGTCGTTTCTTCAGAATCGTAGTATTTCTCCGAAGAAAGCAGTTCTACGCCCTGAAAGTCTTGCAGCTGCTCTAAAACAGCTTCTTTCTGATCGTAAAAGGTCAACAGACTGAACTTTTGCATTTTTGCAATTGCCATTTATGTCACAACCTTATTTATTATTATTGCCAATGCTTCTTCCTTTAACTCATTAGGGATCGTTCGTAGTGTTTCCACTTCTGCTTTCGTTTTAGCCATGAGCGGTTCTTTTGACTGTGTTAACTCAGCTGCGATTTTTTGATTGATTGCTTCTTTTTGTTGGGCTTCTTTTTCTGCTAACTCTTTTTTAAACGCCTTCAACCGTTCTTCGCGTTCTTGTGCCAATTGTTTTTTTTCTGCTTCCGCTTCTTGGTTTTTATTTTCAGCAAATTGCTCTGCTTCTTGTAATAATCGAATTGCATCTACTGCCATTTTCTCACCTGCTTTCCCTTTTTTTCCGCAAAAAAAACCACTACAAATCAAGCATATGGCATTCGCTGATCGTAGGGTGTCAAAAATCAATAAGTGGCAAATACCTTCACCTATTTCCGTTTTCTAATATAACCGTACCATAAATTTAGCGATAGAACAAGGTTCCTAGCGTTTTTTTATAGTCTTTACATATAAAAGTCACAAAAATTACACATTTTCACAAAAAGAAATCCTTTTCAATTTATAGGGGGTTAAATGATGACAAAAAAGAAAGATTAGAAACAGAATGCCGTTTCAAATCTTTCTTTTATTTTTCTCTCTTCTATTTCTTAACTTTCATAATTTCAAAGCAAAAATCCGTAATTAAAATAACAAAGATTCGTCCTACTCACGAATAAATGGCATACTCATACAGCGTGGACCTCCACGTCCGCGAACCAATTCACTTCCTGAGATCTCATTCAACTTGACGCCTGCCTCTTTTAACAACCCGTTGGTGATGGTATTGCGGTCATAGACCACGACTTCCCCTGGGGCGATCGCCAATGTATTGGAACCATCATTCCATTGTTCTCTGGCTGCTGCCGCTAAGTCGTCACCACCACAGCGAATCAAGTGTACTTCAGGCAAATCTAAATAACGGCAAAGAATGTTTTCCAACGTATCTTTTTCCTCATATACTCGCACACCGTCCTTGTGTTTAGTGATTGAATACAGCGAAAGTTCTCCCTCGATTTCTGGATGGATCGTGAACTTATCATGATCCACCATCGTAAAGACCGTATCTAAGTGCATAAATTTTCGTTCTTCACCAATATTAAATGCCAAGATATGTTCAAAACTCGGTTCTGTAGCAAAAATCGTTTCGGCAATTTTTTCGATAGAAGCAACCTCGGTTCGTTGAGAGATACCGATCGCCACGATTTTATCAGATAAAATCAGCTGATCGCCACCTTCCATCCGCGTCGTTTCGTCCCGATGATACAAAAAGTTCGTCTCATTGCGGGAAAACATCGGGTGGTGCGTAAAAATTTGTTTTCCGTAGAGGGTTTCTCGTCTTCTCGTTGCAGAATACATTCGATTCAA
This sequence comes from Enterococcus sp. CR-Ec1, assembly GCF_002850555.1. Lineage (NCBI taxonomy): Bacteria > Bacillati > Bacillota > Bacilli > Lactobacillales > Enterococcaceae > Enterococcus > Enterococcus sp. CR-Ec1. The sequence goes on along the minus strand of NZ_CP025223.1, from coordinate 1,126,381 downwards.
GGAAACGCTATGACCAATCGTAGCAAACGGATCTCTCGTGAAATACAAGTTTGGCATTGGATCGATCAAAAAAGGATATTCCGTTTCAACGATCGCCGTTAACTTGCTAGCTCTTGGAATTTCTACCTCACTTTTTTTCAAGCCCGCCATCGTATGATCGATAAAGGAGCGATTATCTTTGATCGACAGGAAAAAATTGCGCACTTCGTTGCGAATCTCTTCATCAAGGATCGTTGTCTCATTTAAATAATCTTCTAAAAAAGCTTCTTTGGCACCGGTCGTCGACAATGTCTCTGCAGCAAGATCTTCCAAATAAAGGACTTCCACCCCTCTGTTTCTTAAAGTCTCGGCAAAAAAATCATGCTCTTTTTGTGCTTGGTCTAGAAAAGGAATATCATCGAACAACAAGCGATCAAGATAATCCGGCATCAAGTTTTCCAATTCTGCTCCTGGACGATGCAACAGCACCCGCTTTAAGGGTGCAATCTCAGAAAAGATCTGTATTGGCTGGTTCATGGACTTTTCTCTCCTTCTTGGCAATTTTGTAGAATAACTTATGTCATTCTTTTTTTTGATTCTACATCACATAATTATTCATTTCTTCGACTCATCGTGTTTTTTCTACTCGTGATTCAAAGTTTTTTCGGATCATATAGTTATAAACATGCATTTTAAAAAAAGAAACCCCCGATAAAAAAACAACTAATAAAGAATATAAATTCTAGATACTTTAATTTACCGCCTTTTTCAATTGTATATTTTTGTTAAAAAAACAGCAAGGCAAAAGAACTGGCGGACTATAGCCCTAGTTGCGAAACCAGATTGAACTATCTTTGTTTTTTTGGATCATTTCATGATTTTCAAATGATACCGCTATCAAACAGATGAATATTTGATATGATTCAAGTATCTTGATACTAAAGAAACGTCTATAAAGGAGCGATTTGATGAAAACGCAACGTCAGCTTTACTATGGTGCCGACTACAATCCTGAACAATGGTCTAAAGAAGTCATTCTTGAAGATATGCGCTTAATGAAAGAAGCAGGTGTGAACTATGTAAGTATCAATATTTTTGGCTGGGTCAATCTGCAGCCAGATGAATCCACCTATGATTTTGAATTTCTGGATTGGCTGATGGATCTTTTATATGAAAACAATATCATGATCGACCTAGCCAATGGAACAGCTTCTCCTCCCGCTTGGCTTGTTCAAAAACACCCTGAGATGCTGCCTGTGACCATTCATGGCAATCGACTGGTTCATGGTGCGCGCCAGCACTACTGTCCGACTTCCCCTATCTATCGTCAATATGCCGCCGATTTGTCTGAAGCAGTCGCAAACCGTTATGCTAATCATCCAGGGCTGGTCATGTGGCATATCAATAATGAATATACCTGTCACATCCACGAGTGTTATTGCGATCATTGTCGGAAAAGATTTCAGACATGGTTAGCAGAGAAATATCTGACCATCGCTGGATTGAATGATGCTTGGTCAACGAAGTTTTGGAGTCAATCCTATGGCAGCTGGGAGGAAATTTTCTTACCAGAGGCAATGCCAACCTTCAAAAATCCTGCACAGCAATTAGACTACCGTCGGTTTCTTTCCGACATGAATCTGGAACTTTATCAAATTGAAAAGGCGGCGATCGCAAAATATTCCCATGACATTCCTTATATGACCAATCTTATGGGCTTACACAAATACGTAGATGGATTTAAATGGGCACCTGAAATAGATGTGGTCAGCTGGAATTCGTACCCGAATCCCTTTGAAAAAATCCCTTACCCGCAATTTCTTGCTAACGATTTAACCCGCAGTTTGAAGAAAAAGCCATTCTTGATCATGGAGCAAGCCACAAGCGCTGTTAATTGGCGACAAATCAACGGGGCCAAGACACCCAACCAGTTGCGTCTTTGGAGTTATGAATCGCTAGCTCATGGTGCTGATGGTATCATGTTCTTCCAATGGCGACAGTCTCGTGGCGGTGCGGAAAAATTTCATAGTGCGATGGTGCCTCACGGAGATCCTCAGTCAAGCCGTATCTTTCGTGAATGTGCACAATTAGGCAACGAATTTTCGCAACTATCCGAAATCGTTGGGACGCGCTTCTTGGCTGATGTCGCGGTTGTCTTCGACTGGGAAAATTGGTGGGCGCTGGAATTGGATGCCAAACCAAGAACCTTAAAGTACATTCATCAGTTACGCAGCCTGTATGCCGCGCTAAGGGCGTTAAATTTGAGCGTAGACTTTGTCCATCCTTCCGAATCCCTAGATGGCTATCCTTTAGTGATCGCCCCAAATCTCTATTCAGCACCCGAAGCATTCGGTAAGAAGATCCATGATTACGTGCAACAAGGCGGTATCTTCTTGACCAATTTCTTTAGTGGGATCGTCAATGAAAATGACCAAGTCTATCTTGGGGGCTATCCAGGCTTGTTTAGAGACACATTAGGGATCATTGTAGAAGAGTTTTACCCAATGAAAGCAGCTACCCAGCATCAGATTGACTTTCAAGGTCATCGGAACGACAATTCTCTATGGGAGGAAGTCATTCATCTAAAAGGTGCGAAAGCTTTGGCAACCTTCCAATCCGGTTATTTGACCGATAAGCCCGCCATTACCATGAACCGGATCGACGATGGGTATGCGTATTACGTGGGAACAGAATTGTCTCTTGAAGGACTAACTACATTTTTAGCGACCATTCTGGAAAATCACAAATTAACGACTCATGCCCAGCACTTCTTGGCTGCTCCTACTGAAATCTCCGTTACCTGTCGCAAAGGTGCTGGCTATACACTCGTCTTTTTCTTAAACCATACCGAGCAGACAACAGAAGTGAAGCTGAAAGCCGCTGGAGTAGACCTTCTAACCAAAGAAACCAAACAGTTGGCAGTTCTGAAACCAAAAGAAGTCGCAGTTCTTAAGTATATTGATTAATCTAAGGAAAGAACCTCCATGAAGCGATCGCTTCATGGAGGTTCTTTTATTGAGGTTACTAGATTAGAAAGGTTCATTAGACAAACGATAGGCATTTTCTAAACAAGAGGCTATCTTTTGTCTTAGCTCTCCATCACTTTTTTCTGAATAGTGATACTCTGGATTAGTCCAATGGGATTTGTCATACAACCAAACAGGCATTTTTTTCGCTTCGCCGGTTTCCCATTCATAACGGGGAAAAAGATGTGCATGAAGAAAGTTATCGGTATTTCCCAATAGTTCATAATTGATTCTCAATGGAGAACAAGCCTGTATTATAGCATCTCCTAAAAGAGTCATATCAGTTAAGAAAACCTGTCGCTCATTTAAATCTAGATCATTTTAAAGAAGCCACCTCTCTTTTAGGTAATAATACACAATATCCAGGAAGAAATTGGACATCGCCATAAACAGCAAAACTGCCAGACAATTCTTTGATCACCATTGGATTTGTCCCATCTATCGCTGATTTGATTCTATTCTCATACCATTTCAATTTGATCCCCCCTCTCCTGTTCCTTGCAGCTATTCATGTAAAAACTATACAAGATTAAGGAAAGGCTTTCAATAGTAACAAAACAAAAAAATCTTTGCTATATGAGTTGTCCTCCAAAATCGTATTTGTAGACTTTTATAAACAAAAAAATGTATCAATCTTATAAAAGACTGATACATCAATGATACCGGCGGCCGGGGTCGAACCGGCACGCCCTCAACGGGCACTGGATTTTGAGTCCAGCGCGTCTGCCAATTCCGCCACGCCGGCATGTTGAAAGGTTAGTATTTAGTACTAAGGCGGTAACCGGATTTGAACCGGTGATGAAGGTTTTGCAGACCTCTGCCTTACCACTTGGCTATACCGCCATTATACTATTGTTGCAATCTACAATCAAGTGA